>JARULA010000009.1 GCA_029688995.1 Marinilabiliaceae bacterium ANBcel2 | reverse complement strand
CACCTATGGTTATTTTGTCTTAGAAGCACAATCTTGCGGCTGTCCAGTAATTACAACAAACATTAGAGCCCTGCCAGAAATTAATAACAACGAATGTGGTTGGATAATTGATGTTCCAAAAGATGATCTTGGTAATGGCATTCTTAAAACTGAAAGGGACAGAGCCTTTTTTTGCAATATTCTGGAACAAGGATTAGAAAAAGTTTTAACCGATATAATCAATAAACCGTATCAGATCTCAGATAAAGGGAAAAAAGCTCTTCAAAGAATTAAATTACTGCATGACCCGATTAGACATGCTGAACAACTAATAGCAATATATCAGGAAGCTCTAGAATAATTATGCACCTCTCCCTCTTCACCGACGGCATCTACCCCATAGTAATGGGCGGCATGCAAAAGCACAGTTACTACCTTGCCAAACACCTGGCGCAGCAGGGTGTATTTGTGGATGTATATCATGCCATACCACATGGAAAACCGTTACAAAACCCCACAGATGCTTTTTCAGATGAAGAGTTAAAATATCTCACCTTTATTCCTGTTCCATTTCCAAGAAATCACTATTTCCCCGGTCATTATATTTGGGAAAGTTATCTCTATTCCAAAAGAGTTTATAAGCAATTTGCAGAACGGCAGGAGGTTGACTTTGTTTATGTGCAGGGGTTTTCCGGCTGGCAATTAATTAAACGCAAAGGCGCAAAGACACAGAGTCATAATAAAAGATTGCCGGTTGGAATCAATTTTCATGGAGTTGAGATGTTTCAAAAGGCACCATCGTTAAGGGTAAAATTGGAACACCTTTTGCTTCGTCCATTTGTTAAGAGTAATCTCAGAAAGGCCGGAGCAATTTTTTCCCTGGGAGGAAAACTAACTGCTATTCAAAAACGGCTGTCGCCCACAGGAAACATGATTGAGATGCCCATCGGCATTACCCATGACTGGTTAAATGAAGATGCCTGTTTAACCTCATCAGGCGTTACAAAATTCGTTTTCATAGGACGTTACGAGCGTCGCAAAGGCATCGAAGAACTCAACACCGTTTTAAGACAACTGATTCAAACAGGCAGTTCATTTGAATTTCATTTCATCGGCCCCATACCCAAATCCAAACAATTAACAATTAATCAGTCCATCAACCTACCAACCTCACCACCTAACCCCCTAATCGCCTATCACGGAGCCATCCATAACGAAAAAGAAATTCAACAAATCCTCCGTGATTCAGACATACTTGTCTGCCCCTCCTGGAGTGAAGGCATGCCCACCGTTATTCTGGAAGCCATGGCCAGTGGCTGCGCCATCATTGCCACCGATGTGGGCGCGGTGAGCGAGCAGGTAGATGCATCTAACGGACTGCTCATACAACCCGGCAACCGTCAACAACTAAAATCAGCCATCGAAAAAATGCTCACCCTCCCTGCCAAAGAGCTTTTGCAAATGAAAAAAGCATCCATCGAACGCATCAAAGAGAAATTTCTGTGGGATCAGGTGGCTCAACGCACCATTGAGGAGATTAAGAGGGTGATTGGGGAGAAAAAGAGGGAATAGATAAATTAAACCAACAATAAAAATACGAAACCAACTTTAAGCACCAGCCCGCTTCCCCACTAACTCCTTTCAGCATCCGTAGATTTATCGGAGGATATGCCCTGAAGGGAGAACCCGCAAGCACTCATCTGATACATACCGCTTGTTAAATCTTAATATTTAAAGTATATTTGGACTTAGAAGGCCTTAATTTGAAAACACCAATTCAAAAATAAAATTCTATGAGCACAATTAATATAACCTTAAATAAAAAACAATTTCTCAAGACAATTGAGAGATTAGATGAGTCCGATAAACTGGAGATTTATAAAGAACTAAAAAAAACTTTGTTTCCCAACCGCTTTGAGAAGCTTTTAAAATCAACCCAAACAGAACAATTATCTTTTGAAGAAATAACAAAAGAAGTTGAAACAGTAAGACAATCAAGGTATGACCAGGGAAAACAAATCCAATTAGGTAATAATCGACAGTAATGTTTGGATATCATTCTTAATTGGCAAACATCTTAAAGATTTACATAAAACCATCGCCTCGGGTCATATAAAAATAATCTCCTGCAATGAACAACTTGCCGAATTATATGAAGTTTTCCATAGAAAGAAAATACAAAAATATTTCACCTCAAATCAAGTAGTCGATTTTTTTGAACTATTGGACGATTGTGCACAATTTCAAAAAATTACAACTAAAGTTAATCATTGCAGGGATAAAAAAGATAATTACCTTCTGTCTCTTGCAATAGATTCTAAGGCAGACTACTTAATAACTGGCGATAAAGATCTGTTAATTCTGAAAAGTATTAAAAACACATCGATTATTTCTTACTCAAATTACTCAAGAATATTTAAATAACTAATTGCAGGGTAATAGAGCCGGAGGAAAAACTAAAGACAGGAAGCCAACTTCCAAAATACAAAACCAACTATAAATTCACCCCCTTCAGCACAGGGCCGTGTCCGCCTTTGGCGGAGGCCGGGGGCAAAACTAAAAAGATAAAACGAACTTTTAATCTCGAAACCAACTTTAAGCACCAGCCCGCTTCCCCACTAACTCCCTTCAGCATCCGTAGATTTATCGGAGGATATGCCCTGAAAGGGAGAACCCGCCGGCGCGCATCCAAAATAAACAGGAGTTCCTTCTGCGAAGCAGCATTCCCCTTTAAGGGGGCTAGGGGGAAAACTAAAGACAGGAAACCAACTCCTAAAAACCCGAAACCAACTCAAAATTCTCCCCCTACAGGGGGCCGTGTCCGCCTTTGGCGGAGGCCGGGGGAAAACTAAAAAGCAAACACCCCATTCCTAAATTCAAAACCAGGTAAGTTCCGTAGGAACGTTTAATCTTATAAGGCCGGATTTTAATCCGGTTAAAAAGTATGCTAAATAAACATAAAGTTCCGTAGGAACGATACATTTTATCTGTCGCACCATCGGCACTATAATGGATGATAAAGGGTAAGCCTACACCAGAACCACGGCAGTGGTGACCGTATGGTAAATTGAGCAACTGTCAGAAAAGGTTTCGCCACTGCCGTGGCTCCGGTCTTTTGTGTAGGGATTTTCTACCATACTGTCGCCCCACTCCGGGGGCTCATATCGTGGAAGTGCTGAATCTTTGCTATTTAAAACACATATTATCAAACCATAATGAAAAGTCATTAAATTAACCATTCATTTTATCCATCAATTCTGATTTATTTCAACCCCAGAGGGGTTACATATCTATAGAAAAACAACAACATAAAGAAGGACGACCCCGGCGGGGTCGGATAATTTAAATACAAAACTCCCTCTATCTCTCCCTTCAACAACAGGGCCGTGCCCGCCTATGGCTGAGGCTGGAGAGAAAGCTAAAAAAACTAACAAGACAGAGCATCTCAAGGATCACTCACAGCAAATTCCTCACTATAAAAATAATAGATATAACTATTGCAAAATAAAATATTCGTACATATATTTGTACAATAAGACGTACAAACAAATCAAGATTATGCTTACAACAACCATTTCCGATTTCAGAAAAAATATAAAAAAATATCTTGACACCGTTACTACAAACTTTGAAACTCTGATCATTAACAGAGGAAAAGATACTGGTGTAGTTGTTATATCATTAGATGAATATAATTCGTTACGTGCAACACAACATGAATTATCATCAAAGACAAACGAAAAAAGGCTCGATTCAGCTATTGAAAAATTAAAAAATAACTCCTCATTCGAGAAAGATTTAATAGAAGAATGAGGTATATTTTCGTAGAAGAGTCATGGGAGGACTATTTGTACTGGCAAAAAACAGACAAAAAAATGCTCCAACGCATTAATTTGCTTTTAAAGGAAATTTCAAAAACCCCATTTTCAGGAATTGGTAAACCAGAACCATTAAAATATAAGTATCAAGGCTTCTGGTCTCGCAGAATAGATCAAGAGCACAGATTAATATTCCAAGTTAAAGGAAACGATCTTTTAATAGCCAAATGCAGGTTCCATTACGACTGAAACAAGGATCCCGGCAGGGTCGAATAATTTTAAATACAAAACTCTCTCTATCTCTCCCTTCAACAACAGAGCCGTGTCCGCCTCTGGCGGATAAAACAAAAAAAGCAAACACCCCATTCCTAAATATCAAAACCAGGTAAGTTCCGTAGGAACGTTTAATCTTATAAGGCCGGATTTTAATCCGGTTAAAAAGTATGCTAAATAAACATAAAGTTCCGTAGGAACGATGCATTCACACCATCGGCGATATAGGATGATAAGGAGTAAGCCTACACCAGAACCACGGCAGTGGTGACCGTATGGTAAATTGAGCAACTATCAGAAAAGGTTTCGCCACTGCCGTGGCTCCGGTCTTTTATGTAGGGATTTTCTACCATACTGTCGCCCCACTCCGGGGGCTCATATCGTGGAAGTGCTGAATCTTTGCTATTTAAATCACATATTATCAAACCATAATGAAAAGTCATTAAATTAACCATTCATTTTATCCATCAATTCTGATTTATTTCAACCCCAGAGGGGTTACATATCTATAGAAAAACAACAACATAAAGAAGGACGACCCCGGCGGGGTCGGATAATTTAAATACAAAACTCTCTCTATCTCCCCCTTCAACAACAGGGCCGTGTCCGCCTCTGGCGGATAAAGCAAAAAAGCAAGCAACCAATTCCTAAGTACGAAACCAACTTTAATTCCCTTTAGGGCATATCCTTCGATAAATCTACGGATGCTGAAAGGGCTAGGGGGTAAAAAAGACGAGGAGTGAAGCTAGAAAAAGATAAAATCGTAAAGCAACCGACCATTTATTAGTTCAATTGTATTGAAAAAGGTATCTAAATTGTTAAATTTGTAGTAATAAAGGTAATGCTAGTGCTTGCGAATATCTAAACTTTATGTTATGAAACGAGCCATGAGCAAGTATTTCTCACACAGGAGAATTAAAGATCAACTTAGCCAATGACTGGATTGGCGAGTTCCATGGGGTAATTAAAAAACAAATTATAGACACATGAAAATTACACAACTCTCTCAACATCTTTTTTGGGATATAGACAGAAATAAATTAGATAACGAAAAGCATAAAAAATTAATTATAGAAAGAGTCCTGAACAGAGGAAATCTAAATGATTTAAGTATCTTGTTTCAAACCTATGGTATAAAATCCATAAAACACGAAGTATTAAATATCGGATATCTGGATAAAAAAACACTTAACTGGGCAGCATTATATTTTAATTTAAAAAAATCCGATTTTAAATGTTACACAAAAATACAATCCAACCAGGTACATTGGAACTTTTGAAGATTTTACAATCCGATGAAGTTTTGAAAAGCTTTTATCTTGCCGGTGGCACATCTTTGGCATTACAAATAGGTCATCGACAATCAGTTGATCTGGATTTTTTTACAACCGATGATTTTGATGTAAACTTTTTACTTGAATTTTTAGAATCGAATTATAACTTTCACTCCGACTTTACGGCTAACAACACTTTAAAAGGATTTATTGATTCAATAAAAGTTGATTTCATCAGCCATAAATACCCTTTAGTAAAAAATATTCGAAGCCTTGAAAACATAAAACTATATTCAATAGAAGATATCGCCGCAATGAAATTAAATGCAATTGCAGGAAACGGAACTCGTTCCAAAGATTTTATCGACTTATATTTTATTCTCAATGAATATTCCGTTTCACAATTAATAGATTTTTATTCCACAAAATACAAAACAAGAAACACCTTCCATGTTGTTAAAAGCATGGTTTATTTTGATGATGTTTCTACGGAAGACTGGCCTCTTATGATTCTTGAAAAAAACCTAAATTTGGAAAAAATAAAAAGAACCATTGAAACAAAAGTCAATGAAACGAATCTGGAACTTTGATTCACAAAATCTGATTACATTTAATTGAATATTTATAATTTTGTATCATGTGCAAGGAAAAATTGATAACAGGGATAAAAGTTACTCAACAAATGAGTAAAGCCAGAATTATTCTTTATAATCAGGTTATACCTAAAGAAGAACTATTCCAAATTCGGAAAAAGGAAGGGAAGGTAAGCCCAGAACTTAAAAGTGCTCTAAAATCAAATGCCTGATTTAATAATTATTGCAGGTTGCAATGGTGCAGGTAAATCCACATTTGCATCTTCATTTTTGTCTGAAGATTTAAATTCCTACGATTATGCAGGTTGTTTATAGAGAATTACAATAGCTTACCAGACAGTGAATTTAGAGAAACATTCGCGAAAAATCAAACAACAAAAAGCTTTGAATCATCAATTGCGAAAGCATTGTTGAATAAAGCAGATTTTTGCTACAAAACAAATTTTGACTCATACCCTTTATATTGGGCGCAGAAATTTAAAGAAAACGGAAACCAAATAAACTTGATTTTCTTTTGCTTGGATAATCAGGAGATTGCAAGACACCGAATTCAAGTGCGCACTGAATTTAAAGGTCATTTGACCCATTCCGAAATACAAAACCAAAAAAGTTCCGTAGGAACGTTTAATCTTATAAGGCCGGATTTTAATCCGGTTAAAAAGTATGCTAAATAAACATAAAGTTCCGTAGGAACGATACATTTTATCTGTCGCACCATCGGCACTATAATGTATGATAAAGGGTAAGTCTACACCAGAACCACGGCAGTGGTGACCGTATGGTAAATTGAGCAACTGTCAGAAAAGGTTTCGCCACTGCCGTGGCTCCGGTCTTTTGTGTAGGGATTTTCTACCATACTGTCGCCCCACTCCGGGGGCTCATATCGTGGAAGTGCTGAATATTTGCAATTTAAACCACATATTATCAAACCATAATGAAAAGTCATTAAATTAACCATTCATTTTATCCATCAATTCTGATTTATTTCAACCCCAGAGGGGTTACATATCTATAGAAAAACAACAACATAAAGAAGGACGACCCCAGCGGGGTCGGATAATTTAAATACAAAACTCTCTCAATCTCCCCCTTCAGCAAGAGGGTCGTGTGAGACTGGGGGGTAAAATTTCACGAAAGGGAAAAACTGAAAATACGAAACCAACTATTAAAACACGAAACTTGCTCGAACCTCCCCGTTAGGGGATTGAGAGGTAAAACATAAAAAAAGCAACCAACATGACGAAACAGACATTACCTCACTCAAAGTGAAATCTGACAAAATTCTGTAAAATCGCCATAAAAAACATTATTTATTTAGTAATTTTTACTAAATTTACTCTATAAATATTAATGTTTGCATAAACACAATGAAGCAACAGCTTAAAGATATAATACTTGAAAATCAACAATTTAATCCCGGCACAATCATTAAGCGGGATTATATGCACATCCCATTGAATACCGGGATGATTATAAGTATTATGGGCGCTCGTCGCAGTGGAAAGACCTTTTTATTATATTATTTAATTACCAAACTAAAAAAAGAAGGCCTTCCGGTTGAAAACATCGTATTTATAAATTTTGAAGATGAACGCCTGAATCTAAAATCAACAGACCTCGATCTGATATTACAGGCATATCAGGAATTATTTCCCGATACTGACATTAAAAACACCTGTTTTTTCTTTGATGAGATACAAAATGTAAATGGCTGGGAAAAATTTATACGTCGAGTATATGATACAAAATCAAAAAACCTGTTTGTTACCGGCTCCAACTCACGGCTGTTAAGTACCGAAATAGCCACCGAATTAAGAGGGCGTACAGTAAGTTATACCATTTATCCTTTTAGTTTTAACGAATTTGTTAAAGCTAAAAATGGCCCTGACAACCATAGCACACAAACCAACCGGGCTAAACTAATTACCCTGGCCGAACAATTTATGTTTGAAGGAGGGTTTCCCGAATTAACAAGATTTGATCGGCCATTTAAAATTAAAATACTTCAGGAGTATTTTAATGTTATGATCTACCGCGACATTATTGAACGCTATACGATATCTAATCCGGAAGTTCTTAAATATTTTATCAAAAAAATATTTTCGGCAGTAACCGGTCCATTATCTGTTAACAAAGCTTACAATGATTTAAAATCAATGGGGTATAAAGTAAGTAATAAATACCTCTATGAATACCTTCATTACTGCAATTCCGTGTTCCTGACTCAAAGCATCAATAAATTTGATTTCTCAGAAATAAAACAAGCAAAAAGCGACAAAAAAGTATATATAATCGACAATGGATTGCTAAACGCCATCGATTTTCATGTTTCTGAAAATAGGGGAAAGCTATTGGAAAATATGGTTGCCATGGAGTTTCTCAAGCAGGGCAAAAAACTTTTCTATTATAAAGATCAAACAGAATGTGATTTTATCGTTCAGGAAGAAAGGGGCAATCTCATTCCTGTTCAGGTTTCCCTTTCGTTAAGGGAAACATCAACCCGGTTAAGAGAAACAAAAGGCCTGATTAATGCTTGTAATTATATTGGAGTAAAAAATGGAACAATAATAACTTTTGATGAAGAAGAAACCATCAGTGAATCATCATGTAAAATCAATGCAATACCATTTTATAGATATTTTCGCCAGTGCTAAGTCATATATCCTTTGACGTATTTATAGTGCGCGGATTTCCCCGTTAGGGGTTAGAGGGGTGAGCGTTGGCAAATGTCAATGCACTTGTGACATGCCACTAGGATCGTGAGTTCCATGTGACCATTAAAAAACAAATCATAGACACATGAATGTTATTATCTTTGAGAAAGTGTATAAACAAAGAACCCGGATTCATCACCAGCATAAGGACTGGGAGAGGAATTACCGGGACTGCATAACAAAGGTACAACCAAATGTATTATAATACGATAGTTGAAACAATAATTTCAAAGGAACGACTGCAACCATACCTTAACTCGCATTCAGAGAACCTTGAAGTTCCGTAGGAACGTTTAATCTTATAAGGCCGGATTTTAATCCGGTTAAAAAGCATGCTAAATAAACATAAAGTTCCGTAGGAACGATGCATTTTATCTGTCGCACCATCGGCGCTATAATAGATGATAAGGAGTAAGCCTACACCAGAACCACGGCAGTGGTGACCGTATGGTAAATTGAGCAACTATCAGAAAAGGTTTCGCCACTGCCGTGGCTCCGGTCTTTTGTGTAGGGATTTTCTACCATACTGTCGCCCCACTCCGGGGGCTCATATCGTGGAAGTGCTGAATCTTTGCTATTTAAACCACATATTATCAAACCATAATGAAAAGTCATTAAATTAACCATTCATTTTATCCATCAATTCTGATTTATTTCAACCCCAGAGGGGTTACATATCTATAGAAAAACAACAACATAAAGAAGGACGACCCCAGCGGGGTCGGATAATTTAAATACAAAACTCCCTCTATCTCCCCCTATGGGAACCAATAAACGCACATCCAATACAAACAGAAATCACTTCTGCAAAGCAGCATTCCCTCCCGCCCCAAAGGGTCAGCTTTATTCCCCCCAATGGCATCGCCTTGCACATTGATAAATACTCAAAAACACTTCACGCACATCCGGCATAATTATTATATTTGTATAAACCAAATAGTCCGTTAAAAAAGCCTAAATGCAGAGAAGCAATTAAGCCCTTTGCTGAAGCTACGGATCCTGAAAGACGCAAAATTTATCATCAAAAAAACATAAATAAATGACCAAAAAAACCACCACTCCCATTCGCCTATTACCATGTCATCCTGTTACCCTGTCACCTAAAACATCGATCTCCGGTCTTTTTTATTCCGTGTTACCCTGTCACCCTGTTACCTTGTCACCCTTTTTTTCCCAGTCTCCATTCCATTTGTAAATGATCCAAAACCTCCTATACGAAAAAAACAACTACCTCACCCTCCTCTTTTGGGTAGCACTGGGCGTATTTACCGGGCCATTGGTGTATGCTGCCGTGCCATTGCACATGATCATCATAAAGAAAAAAGGCGAATGGCTATGGTTACTGTTGGGCTTCTGGCTCATCCTTACCCTCAGCGACAGCCGGCAGGGTATGTTCAGTTTTGCACAAAGCCTTAAACCCATTATGTTACTAATAATGGCCTATCTCTACATCACCTTTCCCAAAGAGCGGGAAGAGTTTAAGTTTGTTAGGCCGTTTATACCTTTTTTTATTGTGGCTTTCTTAGTTATATTTAACAGCCCCGTTCAGGCCAGTGCATTTCAACGCACCATCTCATACTTGTTGCTGCTAATAATTATTCCCGGTATTATCAACCTGTTACTCACTTACGAACGAGAACGATTTCTTTATCATCTGTTGCTCACAGGTGTGGTGATATTAGGTACAGGTCTGGCGTTACAAATTATCATGCCGGGATTTGTCACATTTGGAGGAGAACGGTTTTCCGGATTATTGGGCAACCCCAATGCCATTGGCATATTTGGATTTTTGTTCACGGCACTTTTCACCATCATCAATCAGTATCACAGCCACCTCTTCAGTAAAAAGGAGACCATTGTTATTTATTCCATCTTAGCCATCTCCCTCATATTTGCAGGATCAAGAGGCGGCATCTTTTCTGCATTGCTGTTTGTTGTCGGCTGGTTTTTATTAAAGCACAATGCTGTTATCGGCTTTATAGCGCTTGCTTTAATCATCATTAGTTATCAGGCCGTTTCGGCCAATGTGGTTAACATCATTGTATCACTGGGACTGGAGGAATACTTTCGCCTGGAGACCTTCGAAACAGGTTCAGGACGAATAGCCGCAAGGGATTTTGGCTGGCAGCACATTCAACAACAATACTGGTGGGGAAAAGGGTTTGGATATACAGAGTATCTGTTTAGTAGAAATCAGGGTTACTTCACCCAGTTGGGGCATCAGGGCAACTTGCATAACAGTTTTCTAACCATCTGGCTTGATATGGGACTTGCGGGATTAGTTGCCTTTTGTTTTGGATGGCTGGTCAACTTCATTAAAGGCATAAGAATTTCTCCACTCCTATGGGCATTGATGTTCAGCCTGATATTGTCAGCATCCGTTGAATCCTGGATGGCTGCATCGCTCAACCCATTCACCATCATGCTGGTCATTATTCTGAGCCTCATGAGCAATCCGAGATTCTATCCGGAGATTAATCAAAATCAGGAAGAAATGCAAAATCAATAATGCCCCCCAATGGAAGCGCCTTGGGAATAAATAACACAATCAACAATTTCAAAAAACCACCAAAAAATCCGATATTTACAAAAAAACATGCAAATGCCCCTTTATACCATCGTCATACCCGTATATAAAAGCACTAAAAGTCTGGAAATCATTTCAGAGCAGGTCAATGAATTACAACAACGAACCGACTACAAATTTGAAATTATCTTCGTAAACGACAGTCCTTTTTTCAACAACAGCTGCAAAACAATAAGGACAATATTCTAATAATATTATAGCACTTTTACATTATCCACCATATATCAGTTCGTAAATAAATATAATAAACGACTTATTTATTTAAATGTTAAACACTTATTACTAATCCAACCGAACTATTAACTCATGAAACAATTTATTAAAAATAATTTAACTTTCTTCTCCCTTGCTGCATTTATTTTCCTTATATCTGCGATAGTATACTACAGAATTTTTTGGCGTAGCGATTTTGGATTGCATTTAAGCAATATAAATAACTATTTGGAAAATGGTATGCCCAAAGCGCGGTTTTTATATTATTGGATTACATCAATTGTTGCATTAAAGGATCCTGCAAATCTTTTTAAAGCATCACTACTTGTTTTAGCTTCATGTACAGCACTAAAATATATTGTATCTGTTATTTATTTGAAACCCAAATTAAGCACCTTTAATATATCCAAACCATACGCAGTAATAGCATTCTTTCTGATCTTTGTTTTCCCTATATTTATACCTCAATATCTATTTTTTGGACGTACATATATTGGTACTTTTACACCCAATATTTGGCACAATTCTACAACAATAGCTGTTTTTCCATTTGCAATATTGCTTTACCACTTAACTATAAAGCAGTTAAATAGCTTTTCTTGGCAAAAATTCTACGCAATTATATTTCTAGTAGCCATAAATGCATATATAAAACCAAGTTTCTTATTTGTATATGTTGGAGCTTTACCATTAACGGTTTTAATTATTAAAAGAACAATCTCTTCATCATCATTACTTCAAATAGCACCAATATTATTGGCACTTATACTTATCTTTACAGCAAAATCCGAACTGTACGATACAACTGTTAAACATGGTATTATATTTAAGCCATTTTTGGTCTATCAGGCAACTCATGCTGAACTATCTAACTTAACCTTGGCTTTCTATATATTAGCTTCTTTTATTTTAAGTTTATTATTTCCAATTTACGTTTTCATTCGTAAAAGAGTTTCTTTTAATGATCCCGAATTTGTCTTTACATCTGTTGCCATGATAGGTGCATTGTTTATTTACTTTTCTTTTGCTGAAACTGGCCCCAGACAATTACATGGAAATTTTGGTTGGCAACGCTTTATATGCTCATATTTATTATTTCTTGTAGCAACAAAAAAAGCATTTAAAGAATTAACTTCTACTAATATAAAAACACCAAATAGTTATCAAATAATTTTTTCATTTCATATTATATTTGGGTTAATTTATATTTATCGGTTATTATTTCTTTTAAACTACCGATGACTGTTTCTCACAGAAATTATATTTTAACTATTTTTAACCATTACTAACATGCAAATGCCCCTTTACACCATCGTCATACCCGTATATAAAAGCGCTAAAAGTCTGGAAATCATTTCAGAACAGGTCAATGAATTACAACAACGAACCGACTACAAATTTGAAATCATCTTTGTAAACGACAGTCCTTTTTTTCTTGACACCTGTAAAACCCTTACAAATCTGCAAAAGGAATATTCAAATGTAAAAGCCATTACTCTGCGTAAAAATCAGGGACAACACACCGCTTTACTGGTAGGCATGAGTCAGGCCAAAGGTGACTATATCATTAACATGGACGATGATTTGCAGCACCCGGTAAACGAAATACCTAAACTCATTGAAGCCATCACAACCAACCCGATGGTTGAGGCAGTTTTTGGAGTACCCAAATATTCGCAAAAGAAACACTCCCTTTGGCGCAACACAGGCAGTTACATACTTAATAAAATTGATACTTGGTTTTTAAAAAAACCGGAAGGATTGATAAAATCGCCGTTTAGGATAATGACGGGGGATCTTATAAAGGTAGTTGTTAATAATTACAATGCAACTCCATCGGTATCAAGCCTGATTATTCACGCCACCAACAACATTATAAATATTGAAATAATACATCAAAAACGGGAATACGGCAAAAGCAACTATACCCTCCGTAAATTAATAAGCCTAACACTTAATAATATTTTACACTACTCCTCTCTCCCACTTAAAGCCGTTGGTTTCATTGGAGTTATAGGTTTTGTTTTTTCAATGCTATTCATTCTGCATACAATTTTCCGGTACTTCTATTGGGGGATCGATTTTCCCGGGTATGCATCAACCGTATCTCTAATTAGTTTCTTTGGTGGATTAAACTTATTTGCACTAGGTATGATTGGAGAGTATCTTGTAAGAATAATCAAAGAGCAACAAAAAAGCTCTTTAGAAGATATGATAAAAAGAAACTAAAATGTTCCAATGGTCTAAAATAGATGAAGATAGATTTGGTTATAAAACAGCCAAATGGTCAATTACTGAAAAAACATCAAAAACCAATGAAATAATCAATCAATTCAAACTTGAAAATGGTGAATTATTAATTGTACGGGTTAATGCCAAACTACATTCAACCCTATTTCAACTTCAAGAAAATGGTTTGTTTATAACTGATACAATGATAACACTTAACCTTCCTGTTTCAAAGCTTAATTTAAAAGAAAACAACAATAGCAACATAGATATTACCAATGCAACTTCAGGAAATCAGAAAATCATTAAAGAAATAACGCGAATGGCGTTCAAAGAGTACAAAGGCCATTACAATAATAATCCATTGTTGGATACTAATAAGTGTAATGAAGTTTATATTGATTGGTCCGGTAAACTTGTAGAAAATAAGACAATGGCCGATGAAGTCTTCATAGCAAAAATAAACAACAATATTATTGGTTATGCTTCAGTTAAAGTAGATGACAAGCGAATCGCAAAAACCGGACTATTAGCAGTATTACCACAGTATCAAAATCAAGGAGTAAGCAAAGCACTAAACCAACATAGGCTACAATGGTGTAAAAACGAAGGAATAAATGAAATTCAGGTTGAAACCAGTTTAAACAATGTGAAATACATTAATATCCTAACTGGAATTGGGTTTAAAGCAAAATCCAGTATTCATGTTTTGCATCTGAATAATTTTTAAAGATTAATCACAACTATGCGTCGTAAAGTAGCATTATACTTAAAAATATTTTTCTCCCTAGCTTTAATTGTTTTCCTCTTAACCCGAATAGATTTCACCCAACTCTATAAGCTCAAGTTTTCATTCATCCCATACTTTTTTGGTGGCATCACTATAAGCCTCATAGCCATTTCCATCATGACCTATCGATGGAAAATACTCACTGACAATTATTTAAAAATAAAAATTAGATTAAAACAACTTTATCAATACTATCTAACCGGGAGCTTCTTCAACATTTTCCTGCCCGGAGCAATTGGAGGCGATGTGGTGCGCACACAAAGGTTATCAACAAGGCATGACGTTAAAGTAAAAAAAGCCACCATCATCACCATTGCAGAAAGATTTGCCGGGATTTACGGACTTGCAATTATACTGGCATTTAGTTTTATGTTTATGAATTTTCCGGAGGGGTTTCAAATACAAAAATTTGTGCCTGACTGGCTTTTAATGCTTTCGCCTGTCATAGTGCTGGCTTTTTCTCCTCTGTTAAAGTGGATTTTGAAAAAAAGAGGGTTGGTAACTAATAACAGGTTTATTCTGCAAATAACTGCGATATCGTTATTGGCACAAATGGGCGATATCACAATTGCATGGCTGTTTAGTCAATATTTTGGGTTAAATCTAAACTTCACAGCACTAATATTTATCATGCCTTTTGTCTATATTGCTACAGTGCTACCCATATCATTAGGTGGATTAGGTATTAGGGAAGGTGCATTTTCAGGCCTAATGATGCTTTATGGTATCGACACCTCCATCGCCATCCTCATCTCCCTTTTAATGTATCTCGTAAAAGTAGCAGTAGGAGTAATTGGGTATGGTGTGTATCTTAAAGGTAGGTAGGCCGTAAAATTAAAAAAATCAACTTAAAAAATAAAGCGCCAGCCTCTTCCCCACCAATCCCGCTGTGCGGGAAACCTGCAAGCGCGCATCCAGTATTAATAGGATTCATTCTGCGCAGCTGAAAACAGTACATGCACAAAGCTTCACTCAATGTGAATCCCCAAATACAATACCGTTGTAGCTCATTTTAAAGAAACATACAGCTCAAAGAACATTGATTATTGAGCTTAAAAGCAGTATGTTTGTGAGCTTAAATATGAAAATTGAGTGATACTAGAAAACAACAAATAATTGATTTTTTAAAAACCGTTAACAATTTCAAAGATTGAGGATATTCATAGCATTTTAACAAAGGAACTTGCTGTTGAGAGGAATGTAAGGAAAAGGCGAATTGGTATCTCTGGAACCAATTACAAACCACTAGACAATGAGTTTCAAATTATGGAAGCTCTTAGGAATACTTGCGATGTGATTAATAAAAAGGAGCTAATTTTTGAAAAAGCGTTACTCGCTTTAGTTTTGATTTCTTACATCCAACCATTTATGGATGGAAATAAAAGAACTGCAAGAATTGTTAGTAATGTAATTTTAATGAATCATAACTATTGTCCATTATCACTGAGAACCGTTGATTCTATTGATTATAAAAAGCAAATAATGACAGCTATACGTTCGGTATATTCCTAACCAGAACAATGCCCCAGGCAAGAATAAAGAAGGCTTTCGGCCTTAAGATATAATCAGAAAACCAATCTAATAATGATCCCATTCAACAAACCCCACATCACAGGCAAAGAGGTGCACCACATATACGGTGCGGTGGCCACGGGTCACATCAGCGGCAACGGCAGTTACACTAAAAAATGTCAAAAGTATTTCGAAGAACGCTGGGGCTTCAAAAAAGCCCTGCTTACCACCAGTTGCACCGATGCACTGGAGATGTCGGCCCTGCTGCTGAATATAAAACCGGGCGATGAAGTGATACTTCCCTCCTACACTTTTGTGAGTACTGCTTTGGCATTTGTACGTGAGGGGGCTGTTTTGCGTTTTGTTGATAGTTCTGCGGATCATCCGGGCATAGATGAAGTTAAAGTTGAGGAGCTTATATCTGATAAAACCAAGGCTATTGTTGTTGTTCATTATGCTGGTGTTGCATGTGATATGGATAAGATAATGGCTTTATCTGATAAGTACAATATTGCGGTTGTGGAGGATGCGGCACAGGCTATTGACAGTTTCTATAAAGGAAAGCCGCTTGGTTCTATCGGTCATCTGGGCTGTTTTTCGTTTCACGAAACTAAAAATATTCAATGCGGTGAAGGCGGATTGCTATCTATAAATGATAAGCGGTTTATTAAACGTGCTGAGATAATATGGGAAAAGGGTACTAACAGGGCTGAGTTTTTTCGTGGTGAGGTAAATAAGTATGGCTGGGTTGATACGGGCAGTAGTTTTTTACCTGGCGAGGTGACTGCAGCATTTTTATGGGCTCAGCTTGAAGAGGTTGACAAAATTCAAAAAAGGCGTATTGATATATGGAATAGGTATCACGCGGGGCTTACAGACTGGTGCAAAGAGAATGGTGTTGGGCAGCCTTTTGTTCCGGATTATGCAACGGTTAACGGACATATGTACTATCTAATTTGTCCCGACATTGAGTTTAGAACCAAAATGATTAAAATACTACAGGATAATAATATCAAAGCAGTGTTCCACTATTTAAGTCTGCACTCAAGTCCGTACTACCAATCAAAACATGATGGGCGCAAACTTCCGCAAAGTGACAAATACTCAAATTGCCTAATAAGACTACCACTATTCCACGATCTACCCCATCAAAACAAAATAATTTCAACAATAAAAAATATAATTTAATCCCCAACACCAAATCCAAATCCACACCTCAACCCGCAAACCTTAACAAGCAACCTTAACAAGCAATAAATGTTTATTAAACACAGCATCGGCATTGTCAATATATCAACTTTACCCATACATTAACATCCAACACCTGTTTTTAAGCCCTACTCAATACAACAAATAGCAAACTAACGTCATAACTCAAAACCAACACTGTAGCCTTCTCGAGCAACCAAAGAAACTTTCCCTTAAACTTTCGGGAGAGTATTTTATAAAAAATCAGAAAATCATCTTTTTTATTAGGCATCACCCAATGGGTACGATCAAAACTCAGTCCTCCTTTGGGCATAATAATATGCAAATGAGGATGCTCCATCATGTTTTGCCCCCAGGTGTGCAGTACCGATATGAGACCAGTATCAGCACCCAGATGTTTAGGCTCTTTGCATAACTCCAGAATGGTTTGTGAAACCGCCTGGAAGAGGATGTTGTACATGACTTTTTTGTTTTTGAAACAAATCGCGTTGAGCTCATGGGGAATGGTAAAAACCAGATGGTAATAGCCCACGGGCAAAAGCTCCTGCATGCGTTTATCCATCCATGCCAACCTGTCTTTTTGCTGGCAGTTCGTACAATGCCGGTTTCGACAGGAGTTATAGGCTTTTTCCAGATGACCGCATTGGTTGCATTGTTCAAAGAATGTTACAGAACAGAAACTTTAATGCGAAATAACCCATCTTTACACTGCCCGGACGGTGTCTCCCGTCACTAAGCATGTTGTGAAAGTATCCGCGCACTTCTTTAATATCACTCTGCTCGGAGGTTTTGTTTACAATTGGTTATGAAGGAATATCGCTGGAACAATACATAAACAAGCTAATTGTTAACGATATTAAAGTTTTATGTGATGTGCGCAAAAACTCTTTTAGCATGAAATACGGTTTTAGTAAAAAACAATTGAAAACAACATGTGATGGGGTTGGTATTGCTTATATCCATATTCCGGAGGTTGGCATTGAATCGGATAAAAGACAAGAATTAAACACACAAGCCGATTACGACAAACTATTTAAAATATACAAGACAGATACCCTACCGCAGGTAACAGTAAAGCAAGAAGAAATCCTTTCGTGATAATCGGTACTTTTCATCCGTAACCATTCGGCCTAGTACATACTGTACTTAAAAAATGAGATAGTTCCTCTAAAAACGAAGACACAGGACTTAGACTATTATTTATCTGTTTCTTCTTTTCCTTTCCATTCTCATCAATAAAGTTCACATCGAACTTTTCCATCGATAAATCAATTCCATATACTTTCATAAACATTTAATTTATGCTCCGCATTGAGTGGCTAACATCGTAATAATGGGTTCTGCCCTAAATACTCTCTGGCTCTAACTCAATAAAGCTGCTGTCATTAATATGAGAGTTAGATTCTATCTAACACAACCCTAAAGTTAACGCAGCAGATGGAGCGGTTTAACCAAAGTTCGTGTATTTATTCTTTCTTCTCCACAAAGTCCCCTAAACCACAAACTAACGACACCACCGTAGTGCGGGTCTCCTTTAAACCTTGGGAAACAGTTAATACAATACCTCTGCATAATCGCCAATTAAACCACTCACAAAACTATTTGAATATTTTGTCAAGGGTACTGATGATAACAATAAAAAATAAATAATTCATCATCGCTTCTATTTTGTTGAAGAACAAAAAATATTAACTACTTTTAAATGTTAATTTAGTTTAAACATCAATATCATGATTCGACTTTTTTTTACACTTCTATTGATTTTATCATATGTTTCTGCTTTTGGACAAACCCTAAAAGATGATTTCGAGGGTGACAGCACTATAGATACCTGGTATGCCGATGACTGTCTAATGGATACATCGTATTCAAATCCCTTTATTGATGAGGACAATAATTCAGCTAAAGTATTACGATATGAGGATACCGGAGGGCAGTATGCAAATATTGGATTCAATACCACATCGGCAATTAACATTACAGATGGAGCCATTTTTAGTTTAAAGATTTATGTTCCATCAGATGGCATAACAGGTAATCAACCCAATCAAATCTCTCTTAAACTTCAAAACGGCAATTTAGCAGAGCCATGGTCCACTCAAAGTGAAATAATAAAACCAATAGTGCTTGATGAATGGCAAGAAGTGACATTTGATTTTATTAACGACACATACATCAACCTCAACCCCAACTCTCCATCTCCAAACCAAAGGTCTGATTTTAACAGGGTGGTAATCCAATTAAATGGAGAAGACAATAACGACAAGGTCATTGGATATATTGATGATTTCTATTTCGAATCAGAGGTTTTAGATGAACCCAATGATCCAATATATGATGTATTGGTTTGGTCCGACGAATTTGATGTTGATGGCTCTTTAGATGATTCAAAATGGCATCATCAAACTTTGTTGCCAGACGGGGACAGTTGGTTCAACGATGAAATACAACACTATACCGACAGAATTGAGAATAGTTATGTAGAAAATGGAGTGATGCATCTGGTTGCGAAAAAAGAAACCTTCACTGATCAGGGTGTAACTAAAGACTTTACTTCAGCCAGATTAAACTCAAAATTTGCGTTTACCTACGGACGAGTAGAGGTAAAAGCGAAACTACCAACTGGTGTTGGTACATGGCCGGCCATTTGGATGCTTGGGAAAAATATCAGCGAGAAGGGTGGTTACTGGTATGATCAATACGGAGATACCCCATGGCCCTACTGCGGAGAAATTGATATTATGGAGCATTGGGGGCATAACCAGAACTTCGTTCAAAGCGCCATGCATACTCCTTCTAGCTACGGAGGAACAGTTAATCATGGTGGACAGGAAATTCCAACTGTATCTACCCAGTTTCATGTGTATGCATTGGACTGGTATCCCGACAGGATGGTTTTTAGCGTGGATGATGTTGTGCATTACACCTATCAACCAGGTGTTAGAGATGCTGATACCTGGCCGTTTGATAATGATCAGTACTTACTTTTAAACGTAGCTATACAGCCCAGAATTGAAGACTCTTTTACTGAAAGTGCTATGGAAATAGAGTATGTGCGAATATATCAGGATGCCGCTACCAGCACACAAAGGTTTGAAACAGAACAATTACTTGAGGTATCATCAAATCCTAAAAACTCAACAGCTCGTATTATAAGTTCTAACGAAGGTGTTGGCTCAGATATATACATATACAATATTCATGGACACCTAATTAAAAAAAGCTCTATTATTTCAACTGAAACCATAATAGATATGTCTGGATGGAACAAAGGAGTTTACGTATTAAAGCATAATGGAGCTGGTTCGGGACAGAATTATAAAATCATAAATAATTGATTCAAAAAAAATATCTCCCATTTTTTTATATAAATACAGCCCCATCTTGGTTTCAATTATATTACCGGTAAGGTTAAGTTAGAAGATTCTTATGAGTCAGAGTCTGAAAGCGCTAACACTACAGTATTTAATATGGGCAGTATTATAAACCTTAAATTTTGGTGCTCTTTGGGGCTCTACAATGGGCTGCTTACTTCCCCGAAAAATCATACCTCAAGATGCGCCTTACAGGAGGTGCTAATCCTGTAAGACCTATCAATCAGTACATTATCGATGCTAATATCTGGAGCTCCCTTTTAATGGGTAAACACTTAAACTAATTACCCCTTCTTCTTATCAATCTGATGCCATACTCCTGTTCAATAAACTGGAAATAATAGTATAGCCGGTAATTTAATTCCAGACCATAATCAT
This sequence comes from Marinilabiliaceae bacterium ANBcel2, assembly GCA_029688995.1. Taxonomy (GTDB): domain Bacteria; phylum Bacteroidota; class Bacteroidia; order Bacteroidales; family Marinilabiliaceae; genus JARULA01. The sequence goes on along the minus strand of JARULA010000009.1, from coordinate 60,047 downwards.
TGCTATCGGGACGATATTCAATCTTGGTCTGATAAAAATCCCCATAACGCAGAGGATTGGAATGCCGTGTGTTCCACTCAGTAACATAACGCTTGTTCCAGCTCTCGTAATAAGATTGAGTATGATATGCAGCAGAAGGTTGCGTGGCCAAAAAAGTTTCAAATCGGCTGTCTAGAATGATGAGTTCATAATCAATGGTGTCGTCGGCAGCAACCTCATTCTCAAGCTTAACAGTCTGGTCGGGAGCATCAATATTCTTTTGTACACCGCATGACGCCAAAAGAAATCCAATCACGAAACTAAAAATTATCAGGTAACGCATAACAACCTCCATTTTAAGTGCAAATTACAACACATTACACTGATTATCAAGACAAATATTATACCATATTAAAAATCCCATCCTATTCTAAAATGCAAATTAGTGCCTACATGACTTTACTGTTTAAATGAATGACATTGCCATAATTATCGGCAACAATCTGAACTTCAACATGCTTAGGATTTTCAATGTATTTCTCGATATAAACCTATGAATTTCCAAAAGCATTGAGAGCTTCAGAAGTAGCCTGGGAAAACATCAACTACATATCGTCCGGAGTTGAAACAATTCTCATGCCTCGTCCACCTTTTATAAATTTATAAAAAATTGTTCATAAACAATTCGAGTTTTGTAAGCATTCTTAATTTTTTCTGATTTACTTTGTAATTGTATTCGGTTCTTATTGATTAAAAGGGAATCCTGTGAAAATCAGGGACTATCCCCGTAGCTGTAAGTTCCAAAAGGGAGTTTTATCACTACTGCCACTATTCTATTTTAACAGAATGGGAAGGCGATAAAACCAGAACAAGTCAGAAGACCTGCCGAATACATGTATCGTAGCTTTCGGGTGAAAGGCGAAAGATAAATTACTTCTGTAATTATTCTTTTACATTCCCGCTAGTTACCATTTATTAACTTTAAATTTCATCGTGTTATGAATGGTCAACTTCATTTAAAAAAAATTGTAAAGCGTAATGGTGTTGTTGCTGATTTTCAAATTGAAAAAATTGAGCATGCTATTTTCAAAGCCATGCGTGCTGTTGGAGAACCAAACAGAGCAAGGGCAAAAGAGTTAAGCATAGATGTGCTAAAACTATTAATTGCACAAAAACAAACCGATGCTCCTGGTGTAGAGCAAATTCAAGATTTAGTTGAAAAAGTTTTGTTTGAACAGGAAAGTTTTGAGTTGGTTAAGTCCTTTTTACTTTATCGAAAGCAGAGGGAGCAATCGAGAAGTGCCAAAGAGCTTTTTGGTAATATTGATGCAATGGACGATTATCTTGAAATGCATGACTGGCGAATAAAAGAGAGTGCAAACTCAGCTTATTCGCTTCAGGGATTAAACCAACATATTTTTACCTTGATAACATCGCAGTACTGGCTCAAAAAGCTATACCCCGACAATATATCAGAAGCCCATAAAAAAGGATATTACCATATTCATGATTTAGGATTCTTAAGTGTTTACTGCGTAGGCTGGGATTTAAAAGATTTGTTGCTTTCAGGTTTTAAGGGTGTAATGGGTAAAACAGAGAGTAAACCGGCAAGACATCTTAGAACAGTACTCGGACAAACAGTAAATTTTTTCTACACCATGCAAGGCGAAGCAGCAGGAGCACAAGCTTTTTCTAACTTTGATACCCTGCTTGCACCATTTATAAGAAAAGATAATCTAACTTACAAGCAGGTAAAACAGTGTATGCAGGAGTTTCTTTTTAATATAAATATACCTACCAGAGTGGGGTTTCAAACTCCTTTCACAAATATTTCTATGGATTTGGTTGTTCCTGAGTTTATGAAAAAAGAGGCGGTTGTTTGGGGAGGCGAAGTGTTAGACGAGGTTTATGAAAATTATCAACCCGAAGTAACCATGATAAATAAAGCGTTTGCCGAAGTAATGCTAATGGGAGATGCCAATGGTAGTCTGTTCTCATTTCCAATACCAACTTACAATATTACACCAGAATTTGATTGGGAAAATCCTGATTATGATAGCATTTGGGAAATGACTGCAAAATATGGCATTCCATATTTTTCAAATTTTGTCAACTCTGACATGAAGCCCGATGATGTTCGCAGTATGTGTTGCCGTTTACGTTTAGATAAAAGGGAGCTTAATAAACGAGGTGGCGGATTATTTGCCTCAAATCCTCTTACCGGTTCGATAGGTGTTGTAACTATTAATCTTGCTAAACTGGGTTATGAAGCCACATCGGAAGAAAATTTGTACCAACGACTTAAAAACCTGATGGTACTTGCAAAGGACAGTTTAGAAATAAAACGTAAAACCATTGAAAACTACACAGAAAAGGGGCTCTATCCATATTCAAGGTTTTACTTACGTCATGTTTACCAAAATTACAATTGTTATTGGAAAAATCATTTTTCAACAATAGGGATAAACGGCATGAATGAGTGTTGCTTAAATTTTCTGGGTAAAAATATTGCCCATGAAGAGAGTAACTCTTTTGCAATGAAAATAATGGACTTCATGCGTAGTGTGTTAGAAGATTTTCAGGTAGAAACAGGTAATATATACAATTTGGAGGCTACACCGGCAGAAAGTACAGCGTACCGTTTTGCAAAAATTGATACCAGTCAGCATCCGGATATTATAACAGCAAATCAGGAAGCATACAAAGCTGGAGCAGATCCATATTATACCAATTCAACTCATTTACCTGTAAACTATTCGGATGATATTTTTGAAGTATTGACCTTGCAAGATGATATACAAACAAAATACACAGGAGGAACTGTACTGCATCTGTTTACCGGAGAAAAAAATATGCCCGGTATAGCAGCTAAAAATCTAATTAAAAAGATAACAAGCCAGTTTCACTTACCTTATATAACTATATCACCAACATTCAGTATCTGTCCCTCACATGGATATATTGCAGGGGAATATTTTAAATGTCCCAAGTGTGAATTAGATTGCGAAGTATATAGTCGAATAGTAGGTTATATGCGTCCTGTTAAACAATGGAACAACGGTAAGCAACAGGAGTTTAAGGACAGGAAACTGTTTGACATTGATAAAACTGAATCTCTTAATTATAAAGAGCATCAAAAAATAGGTATAGAAAGCTAAAAAAATGAGGATTGGGGGCTTTACAAAGCAAAGTTTTATTGATTGGGAAGGTAAAACAGCAGCAGTAATTTTTACCAAAGGTTGTAATTTTCGTTGCGGATACTGCCATAATCCCGAATTGGTATATCCTAAACTTATAGAACAATTAACAGATATACCTGAAAAAGAGGTCTTTGATTTTCTTTCAACAAGAAAAAGCTGGTTAAACGGAGTTGTTATTTCTGGTGGCGAACCTACAGTACAAAAAGGTTTAAAAGATTTTATAGTGAATGTTAAAGAGTTAGGCTTTGAGGTAAAATTAGATACCAATGGCTCTTCCCCAAAGGTTTTAAAAGAGTTATTAAAAGCGCATTTGCTTGATTATGTAGCTATAGATATTAAAACTATCTTAGAAATAGAAACATATCAAAACATTTGTGGCATAAAAGATCACCAACTGCTCCATAAGATCGAAGAATCTATCGAAATAGTTAAAACATCAGGCATTGATTATCAGCTTAGAACAACTGTGGTTCCACAATTTCATACAAAAGAAATGATAAATAAATTGCACAAAAAATTCTCATATTGTAAATATCAGATAAACGAATATAGGGACAAAAATTTGGGACTATTATAGGGCATCTTATTAATGAAATAGATATCTCAAGTTCAATTAAGGCTCAGTGAGGTATAGCTCTTTCATAACTTCAATTTTGCGCGGATCATCCAGCAAGGCTCTATCAGAAAACATCATTATTCCGCTTGAAGGCGCTGAAGAACCTTGTGTCATAGCTTCTCGAAATTCTTCCGGACTAACTTCTCCCGGATTATTATGTGCTTGTACAATAGGCCAAATTTCAGGTGTGCTTCCAGGACGTATTGAAGTGCTTACCGAATCAAGCCAGTTTAAATACTCTCCTATCCAGTTTACAGGACGATCTTTCATATGATGAAATAACATTGGAGCTAAAACATCTGCCTCTTTTACAAAATCATCTATATCAATACCCATTATACGGTAAAGTGCAGAATCATATTCATCTGGATACCAGGAGCAATAAAAGAGACCTAGTAACGACTTGGGCTGGTTACTTTTTAATATCTCTTTTAAATCAATTATCCAGTTTGTTAATATGGTACTGCGCCACTCTCTCCATTCATTTTCATAATATGTTAAAATAAAATTGGAGGTTTCGGGAATATCTTGTTCAGGACTATCTATATTATTTTTAGTAAAAAATAGATTGGTACAACGCTCACAGAAACAAGTTTCGGGCAAAATTGGATCAGGTGTTTCAAATTGAGCATGCCAATGCAGATAATCAAGAAAAACACCATCAACATTAAACTGATCTAATATACTTTTAAGATATTCTCGTCTATCTTCTTTAAAATCAGGACATGTAGGACATACCCCCATAAACCAATCTGCAGGTGGAGACATTTCGCCAGAAGGTTCTATAGGTGCGCACTGGGGATTATCTTCAAGAAAATTGCCTCCTAACAATACAGGAAACTCTACAAAAATTTTACAGCCCTGTTCACGTGCTGTATGATACAGCTCGTCATTGAGAGAGTAACTTCTAACGAATATGGCATTAAGCCCTAATTCGTTAAAATTATAACCAGCTTCCAATAAAGTGCCGGGATCACCATAAACACCTTTAACAAAATCCTTTTCTCTATTATCAGCAGAAGAGTTGCATGCACCAAAACTAAACATCAAAACTATAGAAGTAAATAATGTTGTAAGTTTAAAAAAACACCTAATCATAATAATTAATATTTTAAATTATTTTGTATACTTTTCCTATCTCACATCTATTACTTTATGCTCAATTTCCTTTAATGAAAATCTACGTCTTCTTATTTTTCTTGACCTAACTATTATAGTTCAGGAATACTACCAAATTTACCAATTTTATAATATAATACACGCTATTCGTTACGCAATGCATTAATAGGATTTTTTCTTGCGGCATTCCAAATTTGTATGCTTACAGTTATTACTGCCAGTAAAATAGTTGCTGCCGATGCAATTAAAAAAACATCTATTCCGGGGGTAATTCTTTGTGCATAATTCTCAAGCCACCTGTTCATGGCGTACCACGAAAGTGGTATAGCAATAACCGCAGAGATTAATCCGGCCATAATAAATGGTTTTAAAAGACGCATAATAATAGATACTGTCTCTTCACCAAGTGATTTTCTAATTCCTATCTCCTTGGTTTTTTGTTCGGCCATAAACATTATCAAGCCTGTTAAGCCCAGGGTTAAAACAACTATTGCAAAAAGAGTAAATATTGAAATAAGTTTTTTAAGATTGTCTTCAGCCTCAAGCATCACTTTATATTCATCATCCAAAAAAGTGGGTTGTATAGGAAAAGAAGGCTCAATATTTAATGCTGCATCTCTTATGTAACTAAGTGTTTCGCTTAAGTTTTGTGAAGAGATTTTAACTGCAAGAAAATTAGCGCTCCACTCCTGGGCGGATGCGAATATGGCGATTGGTTCTGTGGCAGTACCTATATTATTAAAGTGGAAATCTTCAACCACTCCGGCAATTTCATATCTATTATCCCAATTTGTTAGGGATCTTCCCTGAAAAGTTTCCCATCCAATCATTCGTGCAAAAGTCCGGTTTATAACAACCGCATTTTGCTGATTTTCCCTAAAAAAATTACCTTCTTTAAGTTCTATATCTAAAGTCTCTAAAAGTTCATGACTTGCATGCCAGTTATAAACCAAAGGTCGATATTGAGCATCTCTATTCTCCCAGTCCCAACCTTCGCCATTATCCCCAATAGCATTTGGCAAATGTGATAAAACTGTGGTAGAAATGATGTTTGGATTACCGGTTAACTCATTTTGAAGCGTTGCAGGTTGTGATTGAAGCTGTCCGTTTAAAGGCAAATATACAATATTATCCTTAGTAAAGCCAAGATCAAGGTTTTGTAAATGATTTATCTGTTTATTAATAACAAAGGTAGAAGCTAGCAAAGTTATTGACATTGCAAAAATTGTTATTATTAATGAATTTCGAACAAAACCTCTCTTTTTAATGCTTTGATAAGAGCTTCGTAAAGATTGTACCGGAGAGTATCCGGGTAGAACAACCGCAGGATAAAGACCGGATAAACCTATGGTGGTAATTAGTATAAGCACAAGTATTAACAGTGGTTCCCAATTAAGCAGTGATAATAAAGATATATCTTTATTAATAAGCTGATTAAAAGATGGCAACCCAATTACAGTAATTACTAACGCAATAGTAAAGGCTATTAAACAGATAACAGAAATCTCAGAATAGACTATTTTTATTAGATTAACTTTACCCGCACCAAGACTTTTTCTAATACCATTCTCTTTTACCTGACGGGCCGATCTTGCAGTATTTAAGTTGATAAAATTGAGAATGGCTGTTATTAATATTAAAAACCCTATAAGGGAAAATATTCTTACATACCTGATATTCTCTTTTTCGTATAACCAGGTATCTTTAAATTTATATGCTCTAAGAAAATTCTTAGAGTCGGGATACTCCCGCTGTATTCGACTTTTTACCGCCTCATCAACTACAGAAAAGCTGTTTGAATGGTTCAACAAACCATAGGTCATAAAGGCGTTATTATACCATGTGTTAAGGAAATTATCGTTATTGAATACTGTAGTCAATATTTCAAGTGGAATTAATGCCTGAAACTGAATGGAAGAGTTTGGCGGTATCTCCTCTATAACTCCCGAGACTACCAGGTTTTCCATGTTGTTAAAATTAACGATTTCTCCAACCGGATTTTTATCGCCAAATAAACTTAAAGCAGTTGCACGGGTAAGCACTATTTGGTTTGGCACCGAAGGTTCTCCTGCGCTACCATAAATAAAATCAAAAGAGAAGATATCAAATATAGAGTAATCGGCAAATCCTGTATAACGCATCTGCTTTTCATCTTTGTAAGAGAGCATCCATTGAGCAAATGCGGGAACCATTCTGGCAGTTTTTGTAACCTGCGGATATTCACTCTCAATAGCTTCTGCCACTGCAGGAGGGGCTCCATCAAATGTAATTGGTTCATCTCCACTTTCCAAAATTGCATGAACAACAAAGATATCATCAATATTTTTATGGAACCGATCATAATTAACTTCATTGTTTACCCATAAAAAGATGTAAAGCACACAAATTAATCCGGTTGCCAAACCAGCAATTCCAAGATAATTTGGAACTTTATCTTTTTGTAGTTTTCTAAAAATATAGTTTACTGTTTTCATTTGTTTATAATTTGATTTTCAATGGTCACATGAAACTCGCCAGATAATCATTGGCTACGCCGATCTTCGATTCCCCTGTGTGATAACTCTTTGACTTCGTTGATCTGCCGATTCTCATGGTTCGTTTTATGGTAGCAAATATTATAATAAAGCTTCACCCAACTCCTCTTTAACCTCTTCTGTTATTATTTGACCATCAAACAGGTTAACTGTTCTATGGGCAAATCCGGCATCGTGTAATGAGTGAGTAACCATTACTATTGTAGTGCCTTCGCGATTTAGTTCTGTAAGCAGATTCATTACCTCAAGACCATTTTTAGAATCTAAATTACCTGTTGGCTCATCGGCAAGTATTAGCTTAGGATTTGCTACAACAGCACGAGCAATAGCCACTCGTTGTTGCTGTCCACCCGAAAGTTGCTGGGGAAAATGTTTTGCGCGATGACTTATATTCATCCTGTTTAAAACAGTATTTACCATCTCTTTTCTGGTTTTGGCCGCAATTTTAAGATACATCAATGGCAGCTCAACATTTTCAAAAACATTTAATTCATCAATCAAATTAAAACTTTGAAAAACAAATCCGATATTTCCTTTTCGAAGATTGGTTCGCTGACTCTCTTTAAAGCCTGCTACATCTATATCATCAAAAAAATAGCTCCCTTTATCGGGGTTATCCAACAATCCTATAATATTTAAGAGTGTTGATTTTCCACAACCCGATGGACCCATAACTGCAACAAATTCACCTTTTTTTACCTCAAAATTCACGCTGTTTAATGCCAACGTCTCGATCTCTTCGGTTCTAAAGACTTTTGTAAGATTTTTTGTTTGTATCATTTCTAAATGAATTTAGGAGACCAGAAATCAGAAACGGGAGACCGGATTTAATAGACCGGAAACCGAAGCCTGATTTTCAATGATCTTCAGTGTTTAGTATTAAGTTAGAATCTCTCTTTTCTAGTTTGTATAAGTTTAAATAGCATTGAGGATATTTTCCTTGTATGGTCAAGAAGCAATGCTCCATTTTCTTCATTAATATATTTCAGTCGTTGAGCCAGATATAATTATGTTCGAACTTCGGCTGTTGAACCTTTCGATATATGTAAAAATTGAATAAATTCTTTATTGGTTTGCCTGTCAAATCCTTCCGCAATATTACTCGGGATCGAAACAGCAGCCCTTCTTATTTGATTTATGAATCCATAATCTTTACATTCTGCTAACAACTTGTAAATAGTCTCTGCAAGCGTAACTGATTCTTGCCAAACTGTGAGGTCTTCAAATTTTTCAATTTTTAATTTCATAACAAATGGGTTATTGGATAAAAACATTAAGCGACTTCATAATAAACGGATTGTTTGGATAAAAACATTAATCGACTTCATAATAAACGGGTTATTGGATAAAAACATCTCCCCTCTCCCTTCCCCGTTTTCCCCTCTCCGTCCTCCCTTCTCCCCTACCTCACCTCAATTCGCTCATTCCTTCCAAACAGGTCATAATTATTGGTAAGCACTTTTTCGCCTGCTTCAAGACCTTCAAGAACTTCATAATGAGTAGGGTTTTGTCTTCCTATACGAATATCCCGCCTGGTTGCAATACCAGTTGATTCATTATAAACAAAAATCCATTGTCCGCCTGTGCTCTGAAAAAATCCTCCTCTCGGTATAATTACACTCTCTACGGGTTGTCCTAACTCCAGACTTAAATGATAGGTTTGTCCGGTTCTTAAATTTGAGGGTGTCTCACCGCTAAAAGTAAAGTCAACCTGAAATCTGCCATTTCGTACCTCAGGATATACTCTACTTACTTCTATTTCATATCGTTCATCCTGACGCTGATATGTAGCTTTTAATCCATGCCTAACCCGGTCTATATAGTGCTCATCAATATCGGCACTAATTTTATAGTCATCTAACAGGTGCAGTTGTCCTATTCTCTCACCTTTGGATATTAACTGTCCCGGATCTACTGTTAAACTTCCCAATTGACCATCAGCCGGAGCTTGAATATTGAGCTTTTCCATCCTTTGCCTCACTATCTTAAGGTTTTGCTCCATATTATTTAAACTGTTATTCATCTGTATCTGCTGATTTTCCCTAAAAATTGAATCCTGAACCATTCGCTCATATCGAAGCTCTCTCTCTGCAGTAGCCAAATGATAATCCTCTTTAGAGATAAGATACTCCTCTTGTGCGATAAAACCTTTCTCCTTTAATTCCAGATTTTGTTCATAGTTTCTACGCAATCTTCTTATCTCATAATCAATAGCAAGTAATTGTTGTTTATTACTTATCTTTTGCTGTTCCATGTTAATCATGGTATTACGCAACTCATTTGATTGATAAGCAAGCTGCGACTCGCTGTTGAGAATTTGCAGGTTTAAATCATTATTCTCCAACCTGACAATAACATCCCCTTTCTTTAAGTTGGCTCCCTCTTCTACTACCTTTTCGATAACCTTCCCCCCCTCTTCTACATCCAACATGATAGAGTTAATTGGAAATACCGGTAATGAAGGGATATATTGGTTAAGAAGGGTTTTGGATAAAAATCCCAATTTAAGTGTGATAATGATTACAGCTTACGGTGGAATTGAACTTGCTGTTAAAGCGGTTCGAATGGGTGCTGCAGATTTTGTTACCAAACCCTGGGAAAATGATAAGTTGTTACAAATTATTGAGTCGGCCTACAAGCTTTCATCCGGAAGAAAAAAGGCAAAAGATAAAAATGTGAACAACAATAAAGCAACCCAAAAAAAGGAGGATTTTTTTGAGGGAAAATCAGAAAGCTGGCAAAAGGTGTTACAAATTATAAATAAAGTGGCTGCAACAGATGCCAATGTACTTATCACTGGTGAAAATGGAACCGGTAAAGAGGTTGCAGCAAAAAAAATACATCAATTATCAAACAGAAAAGATAATTCTATGGTGATGGTAGATATGGGGGCCATCGTGGATGGACTGTTTGAGAGTGAGCTGTTTGGACATAAAAAGGGCTCTTTTACTGATGCCAAACAAGATAGAAAAGGAAAGATTGAGGAGGCCGATAAAGGAACGCTATTTCTTGATGAAATAGCAAATATGGCATTACCTATGCAAGCAAAACTTTTAACTGTTCTGCAAAACAGAACGGTAACCCGACTGGGAGAAAATGAAGTCCGCCAAATAGATATACGATTGATTTGCGCAACAAATGGAGACCTTTTAAACATGGTGAATAATGGCCACTTTCGTGAAGATTTGCTATATCGCATAAATACAATTCATATTGAAATTCCTCCTTTACGAGAGCGTAAAGCCGATATCCCCCAATTTGTTAACTACTTTCTGTTAAAATATAGCAATAAGTATAATAAATCAGGATTAACAATATCAGATTCAGCTATGGATCTTTTACTGGCATATAATTGGCCCGGTAATATTCGTGAATTACAACACTCTATAGAAAAAGCAGTAATATTAAGTGACCGCGATAAAATTGAACCTGCAGATTTTATGCTTCGTGAAGTTGAGTCATCTAAAAGTATAAATCAGTTTAGTGGAACTATTGAGGAGATGGAGAAAAGCTTAATTGAAGATGCAATAGTAAAACATGAGGGAAATATGACTTCAGTTGCTATGCAATTAGGCATTACCCGGCAAACCTTATACAATAAAATTAAAAAGTATGATTTATAAATCACTTCGAAACAACGTTTTTTGCCGCATCTCTTCTATTGTATTAATATCAATTACTATTGGTCTTTTAATTGGCAGCAGTAGTGCAAATCTTTATGTTGTTATATTGTTATTACTATTAGCCACCTGGATGATTTATAAATTGATAAAATATGTACAGTAACCATATAAAAAATTGCACTACTTTATTGAATCAATTAAAAATGATGATACAAGCACCCTCTTCTCTACTAAAACAGGGAGCTCATTTTTAGATGGGTTGCACACTTCTCTTAACAATCTCAATAAGATAATACAGGAGAAAAGTATTAGAGTGCGTATGGCAGAACAGTATTTTAGTGAAATTCTTCAACATATAGATACTGCAGTTTTGGTTTTTAACGAAAAGGAGTTTGTGCTTAACAGTAATAAATCTTCTCTTCAACTATTGGGATTAAACAGATTAACACATTTACGCCAACTTAATAAAGTAAATAAATCGTTAAGAGAGATGCTCCTAAACTCTAAAAATCTAAAAGAGAGATCTATCCTTATTAAAAAGGATAAAGAGACAATGCAGTTAATTATAAGAAGCAGAGTGATAAAACTGCGCGACGAGACTGTCACGCTTGTTACAATGCAAGATATAAAAGGAGAGTTGGAGCAAAAAGAGTTAGATTCATGGTTAAAACTTATTCGTGTTTTAAATCACGAGATAATGAACTCTCTTACTCCGGTTACCTCTATTGCGCAATCTTTAAAAGAGTTATGGAAAAGTAGTTCACCACATGAGATAAAACCACTTGTTGTTAAGCAAACAGTAGGCGGACTGGATGCTATAGAGGAGCGTGGTGTAGCTTTGATGCGCTTTGTTGAGAGTTATCGCTTGTTTTCAAGAATGCCCGATCTAAAACTATCGAAAGTTGAGATGAGAGGTTTTTTTGATCGAATAAATATTCTAATATCTCCCATGAAAGAAGAGAACGGTGCTGAAATAAAGGTTATACAACCAAAAGAGAATTTTAAAGTTAGTATGGACGAACAGTTGATGATTCAACTTATTATAAACCTTATTAAAAATTCAATAGAGGCATTAAGGGAGGTTGATAATGGATATGTCGAGGTAAATACCCGATTAATAAATGGTGATCATTGTGAAATTGTGGTGATAGATAACGGCAAAGGTATCCCTGATGATATCAAAGACGAAATATTTATTCCCTTTTTCACCACCAAAGAAGAGGGCTCGGGTATTGGCTTAAGCTATTCACGCCAAATTATGCGAGCACATGGTGGAACTATTGGTTGTAACTCGATTCCCGGAAGAACTGAGTTCTTTATAAGATGGTAAATAAGCTTTATATAATAGTTCCCATACCATAAGTAAATAGATTTAGTAATAATCTTTGGGATTACCGGAATATTTAAAATATGTTTTTTCCAGTTCTATTTTTAATGTTGAATATTGATCATGTAAATTATAATCCTCAAAAGAGAGGTACCAGATGCTACTCGGTTTAGATATATGGTTTTCAACTATTTCGCCCCCTACTAACTCTTTTTCACCTACACAGGAGCCAGCAGCTGGCATATACTCACCACCTACAATTTCTCGTTTAGCATTAATAGTTAATTTAATAGAGTCGTTTTCGTTTATCTCCCAGGTACCAACATAAGCTAACACCCTCTTAGAGCAGTCCATTTGATTAAAATTTTTTATAAATACCCCATCTTTAAAAAATTGATATGCATCGGCAAAACCAGCAGGCATAAATGGAAGTTCGTGCCATACACCTATAATTTGTGATGCTAAAGGGTTATCTTTATTACGCTTTATTGCATTACGTAACCTGTCCTCTGCCTTTTGTACTTTTTGAATGTTTTGTTTGTCCATACTGCCTAGAAAGGTAGAAACATCGGGGTTTAAGGGAAGATACCATTCGTAGGGAAGAAAAGCGTAGGTTAGTTCGTCGGACTGGAATATGTAGAGATGTTTTGCATAATAAGCATTTCTTATTATGCGAAGATCGTAAAGAGAAAATGCTTCTAAGTCTCGTCGTGTAAGGGTGTCTGTAAGATCAATCTGCCTGCCGTCTTTTAGAGTTATACGATAATCTATTTCACTATAAGCTTTTATGCTAAAAGAAGTAAAAAAGCAAGTTGTAACCAGTAATAAAAGTAGTGCGTTTCTCATAACCTGATTAAATTTATAGCCTGTTTATCTGTTTACCTGTTAAATGTTAAAACTTTAATAATGGCTCGTCTCATATTCAATTATGCTATCCATTGCATGCTGCCAAACCGCATAGTTGTTAATGCCTGAAAGATAGGTGCGGTTAGTTTCAAAACTCCGATTGCTGTGCCATACCCCACCATTTTTTAAAAATGTATCTAAATGCTCAAAATTATCAGTATAAGCCATGGCTTGAAGAATTGACTCTCCGGCAGTATAAGCACAATCACTCTCTTCTAAATATGCTTTAATCCATCCCGGAGAAGTGATGACTGAAGAACCCTCTACTCTACGCGCTTCCCTAATAATCCTTCTTTTATCCCAACCACTTAATGCTAAAGCCCGATAAAGCTCGTTACTACCCTCGGTTAATAATGTTCTAACTCTATACTGATTTTGAGCTAAGCTACTATCCGGAATAATGCCACTGCTAAGTATATCAATTGCCACATCACAGTTTGCATTACCTATGGCAATATTAAGAGATTCGGTGCTGTAATAAACAGAATCAAACTGAGAGAAATCTTCTTTAAAATATTCTATTAAATCGTTTGAGTTTTGAGATATAGCATACCATATTGCAGATGGTTTATTATTAACTGCTGTGTAGGATTCTTCAAAACCAGCTTCAATATATGCCCGGTGAATTTCTCCTTCACCAAAACCTTCGATAAGCTTTAAGGTTATTTTTAAATTGTCATATTTAATTGATCTGTTCAACAGGTTAGTTAAGTTATCCCCGTAATCATACATTACCAAACCTTTATCAATAAAATACTCCAAAACATCAGTTAAACCCGACTCTAATGCAAAACAGAATAAAAATTGATACTCCGGATCGTGTGCAAAAGGTGAAAAGGTCAAATCAGATAAATCCTCGCCATTATCAACCAGTGCCCTTGCCAACTCTTTATTTTGCTTAATAATAGCCCAGGTTACAGGGGCTTTCCAAACCCTGTTAACAGGTTCAACAAATGTGTGCCGGTGACCTACTATTCGTGTTTTTACTTCAATATCATAATTAAGCAAAAGCAGTGCTATATCTGTCTCTCCATTTATCGAAGCCCAGTTGAGTGCAGTACAACCATACCAAAAAAAGTTGGGGCTGGCATTACTATTCTCAATAATTGCTTGTACTCTATCTAAATCACCGTTATATATGGCACGATAAACTGAAAGAAGTGTATCATCAACTCCCTGATAGTTTTCTAATAAAGTAAGAAATATCTCCGGACTATCATACATAAGTGGTCGCGTAAAGTTCCATCTCATTGCTGTTGTATCTAAATTGCTATCGATGGAGTGCATACGGATGCAATAAATTAATGCTTTTTTCTCCTCATCGCTGAGTGGTGGATGCTGTTTTAATGGATCATAATTTTCTATCTCTAATAGAGAGTTACCATCTGCATAGTTATGAATAATCTGTTTTATATTGTACTCAAATATATTGTGTTTATAATGAGGTGACTCAAGTTTATATAAGGATGAAGTGTCGTTCTCTAATGAAATAATAAGATCAACTAGTCCAGATCTTCCAATAGAGGCGGCTTTATGTAAAAAAATAAAAGGATGATTATTAATATCTGTTTCGGTAAAAACCCTTTCTATATAATCAAAAGACTTTTCATTAAAGAGATGAATTAAAGCATCTGAGCCATCTTTACTAAAAAACTCTGTTAAGTAGGATCGGTCTATATTGAGTAGATTTATAAGAGAGTCGGGGCTCTCATATTCTAAAACATATTGAAACTTTTCAAACTCATTCTCTGTAACTCCATCACAAGGGAAAAGTGTAGCCCCCATCCTTTGGAAATCAATAGCCCACTCTTTAATTGACATTCCGGGTTCAATTCCTCTAAAATATTGCTGAGCTTTTTTACCGGGAATAAAGCCAATATCTGCTCCAAACTGAATAAGAATACGTGCAGTTTCAAAATTATCATTGAGTAGTGCTAATGATAGTGGGTTAAGACCCTGACTATTTTGTCTGCAGTTGGGATTCACACCTCTCATTAAAAGATGAAATGCCATAACCTCTAATCCCTGACGCGATGCATAATTTATGTACGACTCGGTATATTCTTCGCCCCACGATCGATATATTAATTCTTCATCAATAGAAGCACCTTTATTATACAGCTCTATTACTTGTAGGTAATCATCATCCATAACAGCTTCGGTCATTAAATCGGTTAAACGGGTATCGTCATCCGGAATATTTCGATGGGCACCCATCTCTATAAGTAGGTTTATCGACTCATCACATCCCAGGTCAATCGCATAGTCAAGAAGTGTATAGCCATCAACCTTTTGATTTAAAACAGAGGGATAATCGAGAATTAAGATCTCTGCAAGCCAAAACCATTGCAAATCAATAGTTCTGCGAAGATCGTTAAACAAAAAATCACTATCAAGGAGACGAAACTGAGGCTTTTCATGAACAATAAATGAGGCAAACTCTTCATTGCTGTTTAAAATGGCGTCACGTAAAAGAGAGAAATTGTCGTTTACTAACATGTAAAACTTAATATCAGATTCATGCTCCTGCACAAGAGCTTTCAGATAAGTAGTAAGATTGTGTCGTGAATAAAAATCGTAAGTAAAAAGAGTGTTGATTAAACTATTTAAACATTTAATGTTTTCCATCAAAAATGATTGAGTGGCATAAGTTATATGGTTATAAAGATTATTTTTATTATACATTTTCTTTATAACCGAATGAATATCATCTGTATCTACAACAGATAATATAGGCTCTAAAACATCAACAGAGCTATTCCTTACAGCAATATCAAGAAGATTGCTATAATCAACTTCACAACTATTATTAAAGGTCTTATTATTTATAAGATGTTCAACAATATTTTTGCGGTTTGCTTTTATTGCAAGGTTTAAAAGCTCTTCATGTGTGGCAATAATTTGATGGTCATGCTTATTTTTTTCTTCAATCCAAAAATCTAAAAGCTCTATAGCAATATTATCTGGATAGTGTGTAATAATATAATAAATAAGTGGAGTCTGATTATATAAGCTGCTTTGATGCAGTTCTAATTTTTCTGAGGGAGATAGCCGATAGGGCATGGCATACTCTGCGGAGATAACAAATTGAGAAAGAGACATCCCGGCCTCTATTGATTTTCTTATTATTTGCTCATTGGGAAGGTTTTGTAAAGTAATCATCTTGTTAGTTATCGAAGAAAAATCAAAACCTTTACTAATCAAAAAGTCAATTAACTCCTTATCACCATTTGAAAGAGCAATTGCGGTGAGCAACAACTTATATAAAGTGA
The DNA here is from genome assembly GCA_029688995.1 of Marinilabiliaceae bacterium ANBcel2. Lineage (GTDB taxonomy): Bacteria > Bacteroidota > Bacteroidia > Bacteroidales > Marinilabiliaceae > JARULA01. The sequence continues at coordinate 43,471 of JARULA010000009.1, read as the reverse complement.
GATCTGTGTTATCGAGCAGCTGATAATAATCAATGACATTGGGATTATGTGAAAGAATTAACAAGTAATCCTCTTCAACTAAATCAGATATATTAAATTTTTCAAACAAATGATGTATCATGTTTGAGCTACCCCCTTTTAATGCCCATTGGATAGAGATATCTTTTAAAACTTCCGACTCTAAAGTTTCCAGCTTATCACTTATATATGCTACATCATCATTAATTATTGCCTCAATAATATTATATAATAATAGATACTCATTGTGAATACTTTCTGTGGTCGTATCCTCCATTAATTGGTTAAGGTTCTTTAATGAGAGTTTATAATACTCTTGAACCATCTCTTTACTAAACCCTTTAAAAGTAAAGACTTCATTAAAAATAAGTTTTTCACTGTTATAATAAGGATCCCGTTTAAAAAGCTCTAAAACCAATCTGTTGTTGGTTGTGAAAATTTCCTCCTGCTGCAGAACTTTGTCAATTACATAAGGCTTCTCATTTAATATCATCTCTGTTATATCACAGCCGCCTCGCAATAAAAGCCACTGATAATCAATAAGGTGAGAATACTCCTCTTTAAAAAGGCGAAAAAACATGGCACAATCATAATGGATTGCATATTTTGAAAGCTCTTTAATAGTTTCAGTAATGTATTGAGGATAATCTATTTCTGCAGGATTCGATTTAGGGTTATTTGCAATAAACAGATCTAAAAATTCAAAAACAGTTTGCAGATTTTTTTCAATACTATTATCACAGCCGCTTTTTATATCAAGTATAAGAGAGTTAACAGCTCTATTATAATCATTAATTAAAGGATGGTCCCAAAGGGTAAAAAGAAGATTCTTTTGACTTAAAAATTGAGCTATGTTGTAAATGTTGTTTTCGACAAATTCTTTGTTTGTGGGATGGTTTAAGATCTCTCCAATTACCATATCATGTCGCTGCCACACATCAAGTGTTTGTGTATCGGCCTTATAACCTAAGTTAAGTAACTTATTTAAAACATAGTAAGTTCTTCCTAAATCTCTCTCAAAATGATTTATCAATAACTTCTCTTCTCCATTAGGCAATAAAAATTTTGAAGGGGGTTCAAATCCCTCATTTAATAAGATATAGAAAAGATGTGGCAGCTCTTGATAAACAGTAATCATTGCAGCCTCATGAGATACTCCTTTATTATAGAGCCAGATAAACAAATCGTAATGTAATTGATTCTTAATTTGCCCCTGGCCAATAAACTCAACAAATGCAGTAAAGGTTTTATCGCTTTTTTCGGGTGTCCACTCTTTATCATTGAGTGCGGGCAAAAGCCCCATCTGAACATAATCGTAATAGAGTGCTTTAATGCTATTTTGCGATGTTAAACATTGGATAGAGAATAATAAAGATAGTAATACAAAAATAACTTTGTGCTTCATTTTGGGTTAGATAAAGGGTTAGTTCAATTTGGTTAAAATGGTAAACGATTGTAAAGATAAATAAAAATGATAATATATAAACTAAGTAATTCTTATTACAAGAAATTCAATTTGGATATTTGTCTCGTATATTTATAACAATTGGTGTGATTATTGATTTGTTACTATTTTTGATGTTATATAATTAAAAGATATAGTATCCAAATGAAAATTTTAATAATAGAAGATGACCCAACATTAAGTAAAAACATAAAAGAGGCATTAAAGGCTGAAAAGATGAATGCTGAGGTTGTTTATGACGGTTTATTGGCCGAAAGAATTTTGAAAAAAGATCGATTCGATTGCATTGTTATGGATATTAATATGCCCGGGAAAAACGGTTTTGATTTGTGCAAAAGTTTTAGAGAGTATAATAGTGCTACCCCAATAATAATGCTTACTGCCTTTAGTGAATTAGAAGATAAGGTTAAGGGTTTTGATTGTGGTGCCGATGATTACCTTACAAAACCTTTTTATATGAGAGAACTGATAATACGCATAAACTCTTTAATTAAAAGATTTATGCATAGCGGGGATAAAAATAGTGGTAACAATAGTTTGATAGCCGGGGATATTACGGTGAATGACTCACAAAGAAAGGTTTTAAGACAAGGAAAAGAGATATCGCTCACCCCGCGTGAATATCAAATTTTAATGCGCTTAATAAAAAATAGAGGCGAAATTGTTTCAAAAGATGAACTAATAGAAGAGATTTGGGGGAAATCATTTGGAGCCAATACGAATACAATTGAGGTTTATGTTAATTTTTTAAGAAAAAAAATTGATAAACCTTTTGACAAAAACAGTATTAAAACTAAGGTAGGATACGGTTACTATCTTGACTTATAACAAAATAACTTCTTTACTGTAAAATGAAGATTAGAAACAAAATACTCATCTACTTCTCAACTACTATGATTTTGCTTACGGCAATTTCGTTTACAATCATCTATATTTTGTTTTCTAACTATAGAGCCGAAGAGTTTTTACAACAACAAAATAAGCGTATCCAAACAACTTTAAAGCTTCTTACAGAGGTGGTTCAGGATGGTGAAAATATACAAGAAACAATGGATGTGCTTACAGTTTATGATTTTTATGATGAAAAGCTTTTAATTTTTGATGAAAACAAACAATTAATTTATAGAAGTAAAGAGGATATTCCTGATCCCGATATTGATGAGATATTGCCTCTTCTCTCACAAGACAATGAGTGGATAAAAAGAAAAGAGGGTAAATATAATGTTATAGGAACTCATATTATAAAGGATAATAAAAGCTTTTATGCTATAAGTAAAGCGTATGATGATTTTGGATTTACAAAACTTTTTTACCTGGGAAATGTTTTAATTGGTATTTTTCTCTTTATTGCTGCTATAGTAATATTTGTTGCACATTTTCTTACAACAAAAATATCAAAACCTCTTACCATTCTCACCAATAAGCTAAAAAGTTTTAAACTGGGATCTAAAACGGATAAAGAGCTGGCTATAGAAACATCAACTTATGAAATAGAGCAGTTAACCAAAAGGTTTAAAGAGCTGCTGAACCGTGCCAATGATGCTTTCGATTTTCAAAAGCATACAATACACCATATTTCTCATCAATTAAAAACTCCTATTGCAGTGATTGTTTCGGAACTGGAGAAAATTGAACAATATAATAATGTTGAGGATATTAAGCCTGCTATTCAAAATCAGACTGTTAAAGTAAAATCATTAGGTAATATAATTAATATATTGTTAGAAATATCAAAAATTGAGACCGGACAGATAGTGCAAAAGGAGAATTGCAGAATAGATGAGATAATTTTTGATGTTATAGATGAATTGAATATTATCTACCCCGATTTTAGTTTTGAAGTATATTATGAACCCGAATCGTTTGATGAGAATCGATTAATTATTCATGCAAACCCAATGCTTATAAGGCAGGTATTTCAAAACCTGTTATGTAATTGCGCTACCTACAGCGATCAGTTAAAAGCTCAAATTAAAATTAACTGTGCAAATTATAAAGCTACCAAAGTGAGTGTTATAAATGTGGGCAAACCAATATCGGGCAAAGAAGAGAAACTTTTATTTAACCACTTTTTTAGAGGTAAAAACAGTGAAAACAGGGCTGGGTTTGGGCTCGGACTGGTACTTACTAAAAAAATTGTGGCTCTGTGTGATGCTACTATCACCTACTCTAATCCTAAAGAGAATCTTAATATTTTCGAGTTAACTTACCCTTTAAGATAAATTTAATCCTTTTTAAGGTGATTTTAAGGTGCTAAAAATCATATTTGCGGTCGATTTTTGGGACTCTAATTGCTTAAAAATATTTTTTTTATGCAAGTTGCTCCTAAACAGTAACGTAACTTAATTATACAGGAATGAATGTAGTTGGATTAAAATATTATTGCACACTATTATTAATCATTTTTTTGATCTCTATTTCAGTTAATGGCGGCAACAACCTTTCACTAAGTTTAAAAGAAGCTGAAGAGCGTTTTCTCGAAAAAAACATTGTTTTAATGGCAGAAAAGCTCGAAATGGACATAAAGGAGTTGAAAATAAGGGAGGCCAAACGTTGGAATAATCCGGAGTTTGAAGTGGAGCATCAAATTATTAATAGAGATGAGAGCGGACCGGTAGGGTTTACCGGAAGTGACAATACTGCTTTTGAAATTGAACAGCTGTTTAGCACAGCCGGAAAGCGAGGGCATAATATTAAACTTAGGGAGCTGGACAGATTAAAAAGTGAGGCACAGTTAAATAAACTTATCCGAACCTTGACAAAAACTTTAAGGGAGGAGTATGTAACGCTTGCTTACCTTAACCGAATTAAAGGGTTATACCAAAAACAGATTGATGCTTTGGAGAAGATTCTTGAAGGGTTCGAAAGTCAGTACAAAGAAGGCAACATTCGACGTTTAGAAATAGTTCGCTTTAGATCTCTTCTCCTGGAGCTGGAAAAAGAGTACAGTGTTGTTCTTAAAAAAAAGATGGAGTCGCAACAATCATTAAAAGTGTTGCTGCAATTAGAGGATAAAACACCGGTTCCCAAACTCCCCGAAGATCCCTGGCAATATACTGAAAAACCGCAATACTTAAATTTAAATAACTTTTACCAAACCGCTCTTGAGTCGCGTGGAGATATTAGATCATCTGTTATTAATGTTAATAGTGCTGAGAGAGAGCTAAAACTTGAAGAGGCAAATCAATGGCCCGACTTAACTATTGGGATGGCCTATGATAAACTTGATGGTGTTATTGATAACTATTTTGGAATTACATTAAGTATGGAACTTCCATTATGGAATAGAAACAGAGAAAATGTAAGAATTGCATCACATAGAATTAAGCAGTCTCAGCTTATACTTAACCAAAAAGAGCAAAAATTAAAACTTGAAATTGAAAGTGCTCTTAATAAATTAAATCGCGCTAAAAGATTGTATAAAAGAACAGAGTTTTTTTATGAAGCAGAGTTTGAAGAGATTATTAAGGCATTAACAATACAATATAAACGCGGAGATATCAGATTGATCGAATTTGTAGATTTTTATGAATCATTTCGTGAAAGTGTTATAAGAAAATATAGTGTACAGCAAGAACTTTTAATTGCAGCTGAAGAGTTGAATTTTGAAGTGGGTCGGGATATTTTTCAGTTTAATTTCTAATACAAAACAGTATGAACAGTTTACATTTAATAAATAGAGTTGTTACAATTACCTTGTTTACAGTTTTACTCTACTCATGTGAATTAACAAGTGAGCAGAAGCAAAGTAGCAGTGATGAGTTAGAGAGCAACTGCCTGCCTGATGAAATGGTAGATAGAATTTCGGTTGAGGAAGCTAAAATGGGAAGGGTTGAACGATCGTTAAAACTACCTGGGAAAATTGAAGTTAACAGTGACAGGGTATATAGAGTATTTCCAAATGCAGGAGGAGTTATTTCAGATGTACATGTAAGAGAAGGTGATCAGGTAAAAAAAGGGGAGGTACTAGCTACAATTCAAAGTCCGGACATCGCTGCATTTAAAAGAGATATGCAACATGCCTTAGCAGAAAAATCTATAGCAAAACAAAATTATAGTCTGGCTAAATCACTTACCGAATCGGGAGTATATTCACGCCGCGATCTCCTCGAAGCTGAAAGCAAACTGGAGAAAATAAAATCTGAAATAACAAGATTAAAGGAGGAGCAAAAAGTTTTAGGCATTGAAGATGATCAACCCTTTTATACTATAAGAGCTCCCGAATCGGGATTCATAATCGAAAGAAATATAAATCCGGGTACTACATTACGAAATAACGATAGTTATGTATTTAAAATATCAGATCTGCAGGATGTTTGGGTAGTTACCAATGTTCCGGAGAGTGATATTGGAAATATTCAGTCGGGAGATTCTGTTTCAATAACAACGCTTGCTTTTCCGGATAAAATGTTCAACGGTAAAATTACACGACTCTCAAATAGTATCGATCCCAATAAAAGAACCATGCAGGCAATTATAGAGCTCCCAAACCCCAATTATATACTAAAGCCGGGGATGTTTACCAATGTTAAGGTAAAAGCATACGAAGATGAGAGCTTTGTGCATATACCGGGAGATGCGCTCATTTTTGATGAAAATAAATATTATGTGGTGCTCTTTAATGACAAATGCGATGTGCAGATAAGACCAGTTACAATTAAAAGAAGAAATAATGACCGCGTTTTTCTAAAATCGGGCGTTAATAAAGGAGAGAGTGTGATATTTAATCGCCATATTCTTGTTTACAATCAACTTATTGCGAAACAATAATAAGGGCAACAAACAACAACTTTCAATACCGTAAACCATGAAGTGGATTGACAAAATAATTGATTCTTCGGTTAGTAAAAAAGGATTTGCAATAACGGTTTCAGCAACTCTTTTTATTATAGGAATATGGGCTTACACAAAATTAAATATAGAAGCCTACCCCGATCCTACTCCTCCATTGGTAGAGGTAATAGTACAAAAGTCGGGATGGTCGGCCGAAGAGATGGAGCGTCAAATTACTGTGCCGCTTGAAACTGAATTAAATGGAATACGTGGTATTGATGTGATAAGGTCAATATCTCTTTTTGGATTATCTAATATTAAAGTCTATTTTGAATGGGGAACTGATTATGAAAAAGCGCGTCAGGAGGTAATTAACAGACTGCAAATGGCAGATCTGCCCGATGATGTATCTCCCGAACTTAGTCCGTGGTCAGCCCTGGGAGAAATTTACCGCTATGAATTAGTGGGTGAAGGTTATACAACCATGGAGCTTAAAGAAGCGCAGGATTGGATTGTAGAAAGACAGTTTAGACAGGTTCCCGGAATCATTGATGTAGTAGGATTTGGAGGACCAACTAAGGAGTACCATGTTGAAATAGACCCCAATAAGCTAATTGCGTACAATGTCTCTATATCGGATGTAATGGACGCAATAGAGTTGAGCAATTCGAATGTGGGGGGAAACTATTTGAATATAGGAGAACAAAGCTACAATGTAAGAGGGGTTGGCTTGTTTAGCTCTATTAATGATATTGCCAATGTTATGGTTGATGAGAGAGATGGAACAGCTATATATGTTCATCAGCTTGGGGAAGTAAAAATTGGTCAAAAAGTACCACTGGGAAAGGTTGGTAAAGATTATAACTCCGATGTTGTTACCGGAATTGTTAACATGTACCGTGGACAAAACACACTACCAACTCTTGAAAAGGTGCAAGAGAAAGTAAAAGAGATTAATGAGGGAGGAATTCTCCCTGATGGGATGAAGATTGTTCCCTACTATGATCGCACTGAGCTGGTTAATGTAACAGTAAATACTGTTCAACATATTTTGCTCGCCGCAATATTGCTGGTTGGATTTATAATGGTGGCTTTTTTAGGGAATTATAAGGCGGCACTGATAGTAACAATTTCAATACCCCTATCTCTTCTTGTAACATTTTTAATGATGGTTATTAGAGGAGATTCAGCTAATCTTATTTCGATGGGTGCTTTAAATTTGGGAATTATTGTTGATGCATCTGTTATAATGGTAGAGAATATCCATCGACGTTTATCAGGAAGAGAGGTAAAAGGTTATGCAAACGTAAAAGATACAATACTCTCTGCAGCAAAGGAGGTTGCCGGACCAATATTTTTTTCGATTGCTATTATAATTGTGGCTTTTTTACCACTTTTTACCATGCAGGGTGTTGAGGGCAGAATTTTTGGGCCTCTTGCAATTACTTATGGATTTGCACTGGCTGCAGCTCTATTTCTATCTCTCACCTACTCTCCGGCCTGTGCAGCCTTTTTCTTTAAAGGAAGATCGTCACGTAAAGATACCTTTATCGTAAAATGGCTAAAAGCAGGGTATAATCCCATTATTAATAAGTGTGTAAAATGGCCTAAAGCTACATTAGCAATAAGCTCTATTGTTTTGGCAGGCACCCTGTCGACAATTCCCTTTATAGGTGGGGAATTTATGCCCCGGTTAGAAGAGGGTAACTTATGGGTAAGAGCGACTATGCCAAATAGCATCTCTTTTACCAAATCGGAGAAGCTGGTAGATGAGATGAGGGAGTTAATACTGGATAATCATCCTGAAGTTACAACTGTAGTTAGTCAGCTGGGACAGGATGATGAAGGAACCGAGGCTATAGGCTGGTTTAATGTTGATATGTTTGTTGATCTTAAACCAATGAATGAGTGGAGAGATGGGTTAAATAAGGAGGAGTTAATAAGTGAAATTGAGACCACTCTTTCTCAAATATCTGGTGTTGCTTTTAGTTTTTCCCAAAATATCCAGGACAATGTAGAAGAAGCAATGGCAGGTGTAAGAGGAGAAAATGTGGTGAAATTATTTGGGGAGGATTTAGAAACTCTTGAAATAAAAGCGGCCGAAATAGAAGAGACAATGAAAGGGGTTGAAGGAATTGCCGATCTTGCTATCTATACAAAATTGGGACAACCTAATATGCTTGTTGAAATAGATCGTGAACGCGCTGCCAGGTATGGTGTTCTTACAAAGGATGTAAATAAAATTGTGCAGGCTGCTGTAGGAGGAGAAGCTGTAACTCAAAGATTAGACGGGGATCGCCGTTTTGATGTTGTTGTTAGAACTCTGCCCGAATTTCGTACTACTAAAGAAGAAATTAAAAATATTCCTGTATCCACAGGTGCGGGATATATACCTCTTAAAGAGGTTGCAAAAGTATATACTCAATCGGGAGCATCATTTATTTACAGAGAAGGTAATGCAAGATATATTCCTATTGCCTTTAGCGTAAGAGGAAGAGATTTGCAAGGCACTGTAAACGAAGCAGAAGCAAGCATACTGGAGCAGGTGGATTTACCAACGGGCTACCGAATGGAGTGGGCCGGAGAGTTTCAACAACTGCAAGATGCTATTGACAGATTAATAGTAGTTATTCCTCTCTCAATAATTCTAATAGTTTTTCTGCTCTATATTCATTTTAGAAATTTAAGAGATTGTTTACTGGTACTTGCTTCGGTACCCTTTGCAATGATAGGAGGAGTACTTATTTTGATTATAACGGGCACCGATTTTAGTATTTCGGCAACAGTAGGATTTATTTGTGTTTTAGGCGAAGTGGTCCTAAATGGGGTAATACTGGTAAGTTTTATAAATAAACTAAGAAAAGATGGGAAGTCTCTTATAGATGCTGTAACCGAAGGTTCTAAGCTGCGTTTAAGGGCTGTAATGATGATTGCAATGGCAGCCGGTATAGGGTTATTCCCGGCTGCTATATCTACAGGAATTGGATCAGAAACACAACAACCTCTTGCACAGGTAGTAGTGGCAAGTATGATGACAGCTCCGGCTGCCACCTTACTTGTTTTGCCAACACTTTATCTATTAGTATATAAACGCAAATAAAAGAACTACCAGGACGCCTGCACTAAACCACCAAATACCCCGTTGTAAAAATCCGTTTTTACCGGGGACTATAAATAGTCCTGATATGGCTAAAAATATTAAAATTACTGCATAAGAATCGGCAACATAACCCCATCCTTTAACCTGATTTTCATGCAACTGACTCATAAATTTCATTACAGGGCGATCCCTAAATGTTTCATAAGTTGCTAACCCAGTCAATTTGTTATACTCCCCCATACCTCCGGGGAAATAAAAATGTATAACAGTTGTTCGTTCATCGGAGTATGTAATAGATGGTTGATCAGTTTTTACCTCCCACTTTGCTGCAAGATCTTCTTGTGTTAATGAATCTGTGAAATCTATTTCTCCAACAGTGGTTTTAACTGCCATTTTATGATGCAGAAATATTCCTGACAAGGCATAAACTAAGGTGATACCCACTACAAAGTAACCTGCATCTCGATGAAGACGACGTAACCACAATCTTACTTTATTCTTTTTTTTCATTATTCAACTATTTCGTAATCAACTCCTTCAATAAAAAAAACAGAATAAAAGTTTTTATCATTGGCTGCCATCCAGTTTCGCATCTGTTCAATATTGGCCAGTTCGGCACTACACTGATTTTGATCGACCTCGGCTTGTTGCTGCTCTTCAAGGGTTTTTTGCTCCCACTCATCGATATACTCTTCGGACAAACGATTCTCGTTTATTGACCCTTTTATCACAACTTTGTTGCCTTTAAGCTCAGAGTAAAATCCTCCTATGTTACCTTTGGCTTCAACTCTAATTGATGTATCGGTTGAAGTATCGTTGATAAAACATCTTTTTCCTGAATGACGGCAAACATGGGTAATTACACCTTCAATAATAACCTCCTCTCCTACATTATCTGAGGCCATATCCATTAACTGTGAAATGGTTATTGCACTTTCAACATCAACAGCAGGTTCTCGCTCAACAAAATCATCCGGACTTCCAGAACTGCCACAACTTGTACAACCTGATAACATTACAGTAAATACAATTATTAAAACTGAACACTTCATTTTATTTAATTTTAAATTTAACTTATTCATTTTTTTTGTAGATATAGTAAATAATAGTTTATTAAACATGTTTTAAATCACCTACTGTTAAGACTGATGCAACACCAATAAAACCTGTTAGAGCAATTAAAATTAGAGAAAAATAGTCAATCGCACGATTTGCTCGCTTTGTAAAAACTATATAACCTAAAGCTAATAACAGGGAGAGAGCTAAATAGTAAAACCCAAAAAATTGAACTCGCGGATATACATATGCATCATTAGAAGATGTAAAAGATATTTCAAAAGGGAATAACCCTTTTTTTACATTATCACTACTATCGGGTGCATCAAATGTGATGGAATTTACCCGATCATAACTGTTTGAGCATACAGCATAAATTGTTCTTTTATTTGCAGTGGTAACCTGAATGTTCCAGTAAAAGAGGTTACCCATTATTAAAAGATTATCGGTTTGCGGATTAAAGGATGGCACCGGTATCTCCTCTACACGGTATCCTCCTGTATGAATTACAAACAAACGACCATCCTGAGAGATAACAAAGCCGTAATAGTTACGTGAGCGATATTCGGTAACCTCTAACCATACAGGAATAACATCTTCGCAAAGCTCAATGTTTTGAAGATAGGGACGACTATTTACCATTTTAAAATGATAAAGATTATGGTTATTATCGGTAATTAAATATCCTTCGTCATAAGATTTACGTGTTGTGGGGTTTCCTGCAACTATATTTGCAGGCCAAACAAAACCACGCCGATTCAGCATCTCGTTAAAATAGGAGCTTTTATCCCAATCTACAGTATTGGTTTCGGGTTTAATGAACTGAATTTCATCATCTAACCTAAACATATCACCCGGCATCTCCAGATCAACACGACGCGGCATCGATTCTATAAGGGTGTAGAGAGGGATGGACGGACTGTTTTTGTCTCTTGGTCGATACCTAAAAACAAAGCTTTCATTAGAGAGTAATCTTTGAGAAATATCTACACCGTGTAATGAATCTGGCAGATGTCCGTCGCGTGCTAACTGCCTGTAATATAACATTGGCAATATGGAATCAAACTGTGCTTCGGAATATTCATTTCCCCTGTCATCCTTTAAAACTGTTTCTCCATCTATATTTTTTCTCATGCCAAAGGTCTCAGCAACACTGCTATAATAGGTAAAGGGATAGTTTTGAGGAGTATCGGTAGATAGATCATATATCCATGGCAATACCCAGGCAAATATAAGGGTTGTAATAACTATTAATATGGCTTTAATTGTCTTCATCGAATTTTTCTATTTTATATTTTTTACTGTAACCCACTCTTTATTGTCGACCAATTTTTAAACGATAAACCGATAACCATAAAAAAAGTGTAAACATAACTGTTATGGCTATCATAAATAGCGACATCTTAATATATGCACCGGGAAAACCAGAAATAAAGAGTGTTCGTATTATAGCTACACCTATTAAAAAATTGGGTATCCTCATTCGCCATGATGGCTCTACACAAACAAAAACGCATGCCAGGTAAGCACAAATTCCTGCAACAAACCAGGGCAAAAGTGTTAAAGCTGCTGTAACAGTAATCTCAAAAGCAAAAAGAGATCTTATACCGGCTAAAAGAGATACGTACTGAATTAAAAATAGTGCCAGCAAAACAGTAAAACCATATCCTGTCATTACTGATGTAATAGTTTTTTCGGGAAGCGGTAAATGAAATGTTAGTTTAATTCGCTTATCTATAACTTCGGGTATAAATTGTGATAACCCTAATACTATTCCGGCTGCCAAAGGAAAGTATTTAATGTGATAAAAAAGAAACTGATCGCGATTAACTACTACATCCCAAATATGTTCTGCACCAACAAGTCGAATAGACCTGCCAACACGCAAAAACATATATATCTCAATTATTGCCCCGGCTATAGCTATTGCAAGGAGAAACCATCTGGTTTTTATCCATTCTTTATATAATAGTGATTTTATCATAATTTTAATATTTCCCTGTTAAACCAATAAAAGCTTCTTCAAGTGTTAATGACTCTTCAACAAGTTGGTTGTTAATATTTTGACGTGATAAGCAAGCAGATAAAGTTTTTTTGTCGGATGTTGAATAGAACTCTATTTTATCTCTGATTTTTTCGGGATGAACAACAGGCATATCTCTCCAATCAGGCTCCTGAGAGCTTACCAGACGATATCTTTTAAATTCGCTAAGAAATTGTTGAACAGATTGCTGAAGGAGCAATTTACCGTAATCAAGTATTAAACAGTCATCAATTAAACGTTCCATATCCTGTATAATATGGGAAGTAACAAAAACTGTTTTGTTTTGAGAGCGTGCATACTCGCTTAAATAATCTACAAACAAACGTCGATAGCCTGGATCAAGGCCCATAGAAAAATCATCCAAAATTAACAGATCAGAATTTTGTGCCAACACAATACCTAATGCAACCTGAGATCGCTGTCCGCAAGACATTTTAGAAATTCTTTGAGAAGGAGCTATTTTTAATTTGCTCATTAGTTCATAAAAAGGCGCCTTATCCCACTTAGGGTAAAATGCAGAATAAAATTTCTCTATTTGACCAATATTCATAAATGAATACTGAACATGACCTTCCATTAACAGAGCTATTTTTTGCTTCACAGTGGGAGGTAACATTCCTGCTCTATAGCCTAACATTAAACATTCTCCGGATCGGGGCTGCAAATAACCATTCAAAATATTAATGGTTGTGGTTTTTCCCGTTCCGTTTTTGCCCAAAAGACCAACTATTCTACCTTGTGGAATAGAAAAATTAAGGTTTTCATAAATGCATCTGTTACCGTAATAGTGAGTTAAATTACGACATTCAATAACTGTATCCATATTTAATTAATATTATCAATAATCACAAAACATAGGCAATGGTAAAATCAACTCCTGCGGATGTTTCCCCATTGGAATTAACAAGGTTGAATCTGGATAAAACCTGCCATGCATTATTATTATTCATTTTTTTAACATATCGCGCGGTAATCCCCGCAACTATTCTATCTCCACTGCGATAATCATGATCGGGAACCATTACTGTTTCAACAAACCGGTTATCATGAGGAACTATAAGATCATCCTCATATGAAGAAAATCCCGATAAATAAACATCCACACCCGAAAGTGCTGATTCGGTAATATGATATAAACCAAGAGCAGCTGTAGTGTACCACTGTTTAACTTCCTCTTTGTAAGGTGTAGTTCGATATTGAGATGAGTAATTTTTTATACCACTTTGTAACGATGGTTTAATTTTATAATTTCCGAATGAGCGCCAGGTATTATATTGAAAAGAGAAATCATGCTTGTCTCTTAAATATTTTGTTGCTTTAGAGAGAAGTTTTATCTCGGAGGTCATGGTGGACTCATCCACTATAACTGTTTCATAATAATACTCGGTTCCATCGCCTTTATTATGGGTATAGTTTAATCCAACTCTATGTTTGGTTAAATTTTGCTGCCATTGATATCCCGCTAAATGATTTTGATTAAAAGTAATAAAACGACCACGTCGCCTTCGGTGATAGTCGGCATCCATAACCTCTTTCTCAAAACTTAAATCAAAAAAGAAGCCACTCTCTTTTAAAGGTAAAATCTGAGCTGAAACAAGATAACTATTACCTGAATAAGCTGTAGAGTAATTTCGGCTGGTTCCTGATACCGATTTATTATACATACCATATCCATACATAAAATAGAACATATCTTTACGATCGGATTGCGAACTGGTAATTGATAAATCTTGTGTATAAGTACCATACTTAAATGATAATCCGAGCAAATATTCATCCATTATCTTACCAGCCCATCCTTTAGAAATATCAAAATCTGATACTACGGTGCGGTTTCGAGGATCTTTAGTGCTATAACGACTTTCGGCACGATAACTCCCGGAAATACCAGAAACTCCTGAAAATAATTGCCAGGTTATAGCGCCATTTAGCAGATAAGTTTCAAAATCGTTATCCCTATAAGTACTGTCAGCTGCATGATATGGCCCAATCCTTTCGGGGTCGGCAACTGAACTCCATCTAATATTTTGAGTTCGCCCGTTAATATATTGTGCAGAACCATAAAGTGAGGTTTGTTCATCTTTAAAAAAGCCTTCGGCATTTCCGTAATACTGTCTGTTTTTATCTCCTTTAAAAGTATAATGAAGAGTGTTACTATTACGAGATGAAAAATTTCCCGACAATATATTAAAGTGATTTAAAGGAATATATTGTCTGATAGCAGGATTATTCTCTACAGAAAAAAATAGAATGTTTTCATCGCTATACCATTGATAATATCGGGAAAGAAGAGAGTTGCTCTCCCCTCCCGACATCTTTGTATGGCTAAGGTTAAATATTAATGCTATCAAAACAATTCGATATAACATATCTTAAAAGTATTATTCAATAACTCCGGGCTGTGGTTCTACGGTACTATGAAAATCAACTGCCGAATTATTCGTATCCTGATAGATAACTCTGCCATTTTCTCGAGACTGAACACGCCTGCGTACAACTTTTCCAAAGCGCGATTCATCACCATCACCACAATTTATATAACTTAAATCTAAAGCGGGACTTAATGCTTTACTTGAAAAATCGGATGGAGTGCCCATCTCTACAGCATCGAGAATGATAGAGTTTGGAACTTTGTACCTGATAAGAGTTGAACCGCTGGGGGCGACTCTCTCTACCATATAATTATCCATATACTCTTCCATTGATCCCTCATCATATCTAAAAATAACATACGATTTAAAACCGCGATTATGAGGTGTCCAAATTGATGCTGAACTACTAAAATATTTTATCATATTTGGCACATCGGGTACGTCAACATCTAAAGGATGATCATCGTACCACTCAAAATCGGCAAAAGAAAGGTCTATTGCATTGGGATTATCCTGAGTATGGTCAATACCAATGTCGGCAATTATTAAACTTTCTCCGGGATTAACAGGAACCTCTGTACCATCACCGGGTATTGTATAAACAACGTGAGTAACAAAATAATCATCGATTATATCAGCCCAGGGATTTATATCTGATGATGTGGTATGATCTGATTCTCCTATAGAAATACCATCGGCATATAAAACCTCATTGGTATTATTATATATTTCAAAATATTTATCCTTATAATACATTCTTCCCTCGGGCGTTTGTGAACCCGTTACATATAACTCTTTAAAAACCCATCCCTGATTTGATGGCGCTATAAACAGAGCAATCTCTTTTTCATCCCAGTTACCCGATATACTAATATTTTCAGCTAATCCGGTTACTGTTACGGTTTGTTCAAATTGATCTTCGCCTATTTGTGAGGTGTAACTCTTTTCACCTGAAACAACAATTTCATATACACCCTCTTCAATTGTAACGGTATAACTACCTGTATCATCAACCTCTCCGATAGTCTCTCGCCCATTACCCATGTTGGTTAATTCAACAGATAATCCTTCGGGTGTTACACTATCACCCATTACATCAGGCATTACTACACTTACCAAGAATTCGGTCATTGCGACTTTATCATCATCGTCACTACATGATGCAAAAAAAATAAATGGCATCATCGCTAAAATAATCTTAATCTGTTTCATATATCTACTTTTTATTTATGGTTTAATTGTTTATTATTTATTGTTTAGGGTTATGTTATATTGATAATGTAAATTCCATTCCAAAATAGGGTGTTGCACGGCGTGATTGCACGGTTCCAGAAGGTGTTGTATAGTCGGGCAGGTAATTCATAATGCGATTCACAAAAAATGAAAAGCTCATATTATCCCCTATCTCTTTTTTAAGTTTTAGATTAACCCCCACATCTATTGCCCTCCGGTTTGTATCAAAATAGTAAGAAGTGTATGATCGCATTAATAATCGGAGCATTGGGTCTTCCTGATGGGAACTGCTGTATTTATGGTAATTTCCATAATTATCAAGATAAGCTGTTGGTGTTCCATCGTCGACAAGGCGTCTGCTTTTTTCGTACCATGTGCTTTGTACTGATATAGTAAAGAGTAGCCTGTGACTAGGTAAATGAGTATCAAACTGTATGTTTGTATTATGTAATTCTCTCTCCTCGCTATCTCTTCCCCGCTCAAAAACTCCAACATATGGATACTCTTTTCCTTTATAGATAAATGATCTTGAGGTATATTCGGGTTGCGAAATATGATAACGTGTTTTAAACCAGGCGCCTGAAATTGAAATTCGGGTTTGAAGTCTTTCTATACGTGGAGAAATCAGTTGATACTCTACCCCTTTTTTATTCAAATCGGATCCGTTAATATATTGACTGTATGAATATAGACGGCTTCTCTCTTCATATTCAAACATATCCAAATCAGGAGGAGCAGATAAACCATGGGTAGGTACCGAAGAGGGGTCATAACTTTTATAAGTAAATGGGATGTAACGACTTGCCGACATTATACCATTTGTCATCTCTTCATTAAATATAGTAGCAAGAAATCGGGTTTTACCAACCTCGATATCAATTCCTACCTCTTTTTTGAAGTTTTTAGCAGGCTGAAGGTTATAGTTAGTAATATCTTTGATTTGAGTATTAACATATAATCTTCGCAATTCAGGATCCTGTGCATAATAATTTAGCTCTATAATATCATAGTAATTTTCCTGAGGATAAAGGTGTGATAGTGCAGGCATTCGTGTCATTTCTCCTATGGCACCATTTAAAGAGACTTTAATATTATTGCCTAAAAAATTAAATTGAGGAAATGAATAAATTATATGGCCACGAAAATCGGTAAACATTTTATTTTTTATATCATAATCGGCACTTAATCCTGATAACATAGAGACCCTGACTCCGGGTGTTACTTTAAGAGTGCTGTTTCCTATTGACCATGATAACTCTTCTTCACCAAAAAAAGAGATGTTATGTAAACCGGGAACCGAACTGAAATCATAAGGGCGACCACGAGACGGAGCATAAATTGGACGACTTATATCATAAATATCACCTTTCCCAAAATTTTTAATATATCTCCAATCTGCACCACCATTAAATCTATGTTGAAAATGGTCCCCTCTTCCTGATAATGAAAAGTGAATAGATGAAAATAGAGAAAAGGGCTGATCATCTCTTTCAAACCGGGCTTTATATCTTGAGGGTAAATACTCTCCGTCGCGTTTACCCGGTTCTATAGATGTAGGCTGCGGTACCGGTCCGGTCAAAGCGACCAATCGCTCGCGCTTTAAGCTGTTTTTTGAATAATCGGCTCTAAAACTAAATGTTAAAGATTTTAAGATGTTACCCGCACTATTATAGCTTGAAGATAAGCTATAACTTAATTTTGAAAGGTTTGAACGATAATAATCTTTTAATCCGTAGTTCAACTCGGGATCTTCTTTATCCTCATCAATGGTAATTAAGTAATCAATACCGGTGTTCAACCGAAGCGAACTATTACCAAAATTATAACTATTAGAATATTTTAATGATGTTTTATTTCGCAGATAAGATTCTAAGGGATTGCGAGGATCATTTACAAATGAAACTACTTCGGTGCCAACATTTAAAACACCTCTGTTATCACCCAACCTAACACCTTTGTTAATTGAGGCCAATTTGGTTTTAAGGTCACTTTTTACCCTAACGGTAAGTGGTGTTGTTCCCCACTTTCTGTTTATAACAACCGCCCCTGTTGATAGGTTTCCATGCCTTACTGATGGAACTCCGCGAATAACCTCAATACTTTCTATATCATCGGTAGGAATTTCTCTCATATCTACCCCACTGCCAACATTTAACCTGCCACTCAATTTAAGATCACCACTTCGTAATATTCCACCTTCTAATCCGCCATCAACTCCAACAGGCATTCCGTCAACATAAAAGCTCGTACCAAAAGTTGTGTTTTCATCACTGCCAGCTTGTCGCAGACTAATACTGTTAACTTGTGACATGTTTATATCTTGCCAACGATGCCCTGGTAGTAACTCTAACAGATCTCCAAAACCAGAAGGCTGAATATGCTGCATTGCCTGCTGGTTAATAACTGATGTGCCGGGCTGACTCGCTTTTTCAGTGGCTGTAACTACAACTTCTTGTAATTCAAGGTTTTGTTTGTAGAGTTCTAATGTTTTATGGCTGTTGTTATTAACATCTATTTTAAAAGAGTGTTGATTATAACCTAAGCAGTGAGTAACTATAGTATATTTACCTTTTTCGATATTTTTAAAAGTATATAATCCAAATTGATTGGTAAATTGCCAAACATCTGCTTCTTTAAGGTATATTGTAACATAAGGTATGGGTTCACCTGTTTCTACATCAACCACTTCGCCTTCTAAAGTGAATGTTTCGTTTGCAAAGAGAGTTGTTGATATAATAAGCATAAGAATAAAAACCGACAGATTTTTATTTACACTTTCTATTTTAATTGTCTTTACAAACATTGATTATCATTTATGATGTGCTGAATTTGTAAAGACAAAATTAGCTGCAGATAAATTCTCCGGCAATCCCAACAATAGGGTATTTTACAGCATAATAAACTATTGGAAAAAAGAAGGTGTTAACGGTTATATATCAGTTAAATAAAGAGATATTGTAAAGATAAAAGAGGTGAAATCATCTAACCATTAATAGGGATATAATATAAACGCAAATAAAGGTGAATTTTACCTACCTTGATATACCGCGTAATTAAAAAAGTTAACACAATTTTAAAAAGGGCTTTTTAAATTAATACCTAAACCAAAGTATAAATTTTTGTCAATACCAAAGTCAAAAATAGTATTGTTGTTGTAATCCTGTACTTCTAAAGAGTTATAGAGTGTGTATGCAGCCTCAAAGGTAAGAGTAAACATCTCATTTATACCCCTTTGATAGTTAAAGCCTGATAAAAGTGATTGATGTTGTATTCTTACATGACTGGAGAATCTCTCCATATCAACTCTTCCTGAATATCCGCGAAAGCCGTCGGGTTTTAGATAAAATGCCAGTGAACCTGTATCATTAAATGTGTATTTAAGTTCATTTTGAAACCCTAACGTATAAGACCAATTATTAAGATTTCTGCTATAAAGTATTACGGGAAACGGATAGTTTAATCCAAGATGAACATTATAAGCCAGACCCAATGAGGTAACACTCTTTTTACTGCTATTTTGAATTGAGTAAGTAACAATTGCGGTTAATCCTAAGTTTTTTCTGTTTATGCTTTGCCGAAAATCTGACTCAACAGTAGGAATAAGCATTGCAGTATAGTACCTATCTTCATTAACTGACTTAAAATAGGTGAAGTTGAAGAAAAGATTATGATATTGATTGTCTGCTTCAACATCTTGAGATACGCTATTATAATGAAAACTGGTTAAAGAGTATCCGCTATTAAGCAATAGAGCTCCATTCTCGTTGCCCAATGTTTTATATGTAACGGGCACAGATATAGCCATTTTGTAAATCCCCACTTCCGCCCTGTTAGGCATCAGTGAGGATCTGGCTGAAAAGGCTTCACTAATTGATGTTTGTGAATATAAACTAAAACTACTTTTTAATAAAAAAAATAAAAAAAGAACAGCTCTACACTTAATCATTATTGTCTATTACTTAACTAAATATTTTAGAGAGTTCCTAAAGCCTTTAAATAGGCTGATTTTAATATCTCTAAATTTGCACGGGCTTCAACCAGCATTGCAGATGCTCTTTGAAGACCAACCTGTGCATTAAGCAGGTCGGTTATGTTATTCAGGCCTGCATCATAACTGATCTCAACTTCGGAATATGTCTCTTTTGCTTGCTCAAGATTTAACTTAGCAACCTCAACCCTGTCAAATCCGGCATCCAAACTTTGCCTGCTTTGCTCAACCTCAAGAGCTATTTGATCTTCGGTATCACTTAATTTTATCGCTGCCTGTTTTTCGGATATACGTGCCATATCGGTTCTATGCTTTTTCTCTCGCCAGTGAAAAATAGGAATTGACACCCCTGCTCCAATAGTTATATTCCAGTCACCGGATGTTAAATCGGGAACATGTATATAACGATAACCTACATTAACTCCAATCTGTGGCAAATACTCTCCCAATACAGACTGCCGCTCTAAACGTGCAATCTCTTTTTTCTGACTTAAAATTTCTAATTCGGAACGGTAAGAGAAATCTGAAGAAAAATCAACTTCCTCATAACTTTCGGTTACCTCATCATTTGAAACTGAAGCTCTTAATGGTTCATTTAATGAACGACCGGTTAAACGTGCCAAATTCATCGATGTAATATTAAGCATATTTTTAATTTCAACCAATTGTAAATCGGCTTCGGTACGTTTAACTGATACTTTAAGTTTTTCACTTCGCGGAATAATCCCCAGATGATATTGTGTTTTAAGTTGATCTTCTAATGTTGTTAATGCATCAACATGACTTTCGGTTACTTCAACTTGTTGCTGAACCAGATAAAGACTCCAAAAAGCTTTATCAACCGCATGTTTAACTTCGGAGCGGGTTAGGTTGAGTGCTTCTCTTGCTATATCGGCCCCTCGTTGTGCCATCTCATTACCCCTGCGAACCTGTCCGCCGGCATATACAACCTGCTCGGCTGTTACTCCTGCCATATACACCTGTAGATCGTCCATACCTAAATCATAACCAGGAAAATCTACTCCGCTGGTTCCTGCAAAATGACCTGCCATAGCTTCTTCTGTTGTTGGTAAAGTAAATCCCGGCATAGCAACGCCATCAAAATCGGGCATATAAAGAGCCGAACCCGAACCATCTATTTTAGGAAAATAAGCGGTACGTGCAGCTTTTACAGCAGCTTTTGCATAATCTTCATCCATGCGCGATAAATCAAGAGATTTATTATAATCTAATGCATCCCGGCGACACTCATCTATTGTTACAGAAACCTGGGAAACTGTTCCTATAGATGAAGTAAGCAATATTAAAGCAACTATGATATATTTAATAAATTTCATTTTTATAACTTTTTTATTTTTTAGATTTACCGATCAGCCTAAGCTTTTTTGTATCCACTTTATAAAATAGTGCATATAAAACCGGTACAACCAATAGTGTTATTAATGTTCCTACCAGTAATCCAAACATTATTGCGATAGCCATAGACTGAAAAATGTCATCAAATACTAATGGAAACATCCCTAAAATTGTTGTTAATGCTGCCATACTAACTGGTCGTACTCTGGATATTGCAGCACGAATAAGTCCTATAAGCGGTACTTTGCCCGACTTAATTTCAATATTAACCTGATCGAGTAGTACTACGGTATTTTTAATCATCATACCAATTAAGCCCAATCCTCCTGTTATAGCCAAATAACCAAAATTTAAACGAGTCAGTAAAAATCCGGCTATTATACCTATAAAGGCTAATGGAAAAATCAGAAAAATTATAACAGGTTGTTTAAAGTTATTAAAGAGAGCGATAACTATAATAACCATAAGCAGTAAAGCTAAAGGCAGATTCTCCAATAATGCCTGATTAGCTCTGTTACTGGATTTATACTCTCCATGCCACTCCATTTTGTATCCACGAGGCATTGAGATGTTTTCAATATCAGCACGAATACGATCCATCACTTCAGGTGCTGTTAAATCACGAGCGGGATCACATTGTACTTTAATGGCACGCTGACCATCATAACGGTTAATAACATAGGATTCACTCTCTATGGTAACTTCATCAACAATTTGTCCCAATGGCACACTATTTCGTGATTGACGCCCCCAAACAGGAATTGACTCTATTTGATCGGGTTTATCAGAAATATTGGTATCTATCTTCATAACAATAGGTATGCGATTATTATCTTCAAAATAGAGTCCCACAGGCATTCCATTAGATGACATAGCTAAAGAGTTGGCCATTGCGCTGCGTGTAATATTAAGACGCTGCCCTTTTACAGGTGAGTAAACAGGTGCTAAAACCTTGGTGCGATTACCCCAATCGTCATTAACAAATATAGCTCCGGGCTCTTGATGCATTATCTGTTTTGCCTCTAAGGCCAAACTGTTTAAAACATCTGAATCGGGGCCCGTAAACATTGCCTGTATTTTATAATCTCCTCCAATAGGGCTATACTGGCGACATCGAATATCGGCATCTATATATTTATCAGAAAAATACGTTTCAGCTTGTTCTATAACATCAAAAATATCGCCTGCATCTTTTAAGCCTATAATTAACTCTCCATACCTTGGATTGTAACTGTTCATTGGCCGAGATAGAGTATATCGAACAGGAGAGCGTCCTATGGAACTTGCAACAAAATCGATCTCATCCCATTGCAAAAGCTCATTAGTCATTTCATATAGATCGTTTTCTACCTGATAAATATCAGCCCCTTGTGGAAGTCGGTACTCTAACATAAACTGGTCATACTCCTCCTGAGGGAAAAAATCTTTATTAACCCAGTCATAAGCCAAAAAAGAAAGAAGTAGTATAATCAAAGTAGAGAGCGTAAACATCGTTTTATGTAATAGTGCAAAACGTATTATTCCTCCAAAGTAGCGATAAAGAGCTCCACTATTTACATTATTGGATTGTTTAGTTGTATCACTCTTTTTATTGTTGCCGTTTTTATATCCGTTTTTATAAAACAGAGAAGCCATAAAAGGTACCTGAACCATAGCTAATAACCAGCTGAGACTTAACGATATGGTTAACACATAAAAGAGTGGTTTTAAAAACTCTCCTGCAGATGTTGTGTTAAATGCCAAAGGCATAAATGCTAGTATTGCAATAAAAGTGGCTCCTATTAGAGGAAAAGAGTTTTGCTTAGCTGCTTTAACAAAAGCCTCTTTTCGGGAGACGCCCTTAGATAAGTCGGCTAATATTCCATCTGCAACAACTATTGCATTATCAACTAACATTCCCATAGCAATTACAATAGCTGCAAGGGATACCTTATCAAGAGTCATATTAAAAAAGCCCATAAAAATAAAGGTCCCCAGGATGGTGAAAACCAGACTGCTGGAAATAAGTAATCCCGCTCTAAAACCCATCGATAAGAGTAATACAACAATTACTATTAATACCGATGTGGCAAGATTAACAGTAAACTCTCTAATGGCAGATTGCACTTGAGAAGCCTGATCAAAAACTGTATGAACTTCAATTCCAACAGGAATATCCAGGATTAAATCGGCAAGCTCTTTATCAATTCGTTCCCCAAGCTTAATAATGTTATCACCTGTTTGCATAGATATAGCTAATCCCAAACTCTCCCTGTTGTTATAGCTAAAACCTGTATGGGCTGGGGTTAAAAATGATCTTTCTATTGTAGCTATATCTCCCAGTCTGAAATTATTTCCTGCTACTCCCTGAATATTAAGATTTTCAATCTCTTCTACACTTTGAAATTTATTTCCGGGAGCCAACCTAATTCTCTTGGAACCCGATACCACCGAGCCTGCATCTGCAACATCACCCTGATCATTAATAGTTTGAACTATAGCCATAGGGTTTATTCCTAATGAAGCAAACTGCTCAGGAGAAAAAATTATATCAACTGTTTCAGTTTTTTGCCCTATTATATTGATTCTTTTTACCCCTTTTACCTGTAATAGTTCCTGTTTTAAAAATTCGGCATAATTATCTAACTCGCTATAACTGTATCCATCACTACTAAGTGCCATAAAAATGCCGTAAACATCACCAAAATCGTCATTTACTACAGGTGTATTTGCTCCGGGCGGTAAAGAAGAGGTGGCATCATTTACTTTTCTTCGCAAGTGATCCCACTTTTGAGGAAGCTCATTTTTGGTAACATAGCCTTCGATATCAATAGTAATTTGAGATATGCCCGGCATCGATACCGATTCAATATTATCAATATCTTGGAGCTCCTGAATAGCTTCTTCTAAAACGTCAGTCACCTCCTTGTCAACCTCTTCGGCTGATGCTCCGGGATAAGAGGTGACAACAACTGCAGCCTTAACAGGTATTTCAGGGTCCTCAAGTTTGCTAAGATTAGCAAATGACCAAACTCCTCCAATAACTAATATAGCCAAAAAAGCATTTAGTAATGCTCGTTGAGTAAGTATTTTATCTAACATCACAACTATAATTTATTAACCTTTTCTACACGCTGATCTTCATATAATGAGTGTACTCCGGCTGATACTATTTTATCACTCTTATTAACTCCATCTGTTACCTCTATATATCCGCCCGACAAAACTCTGCCAATTTGCACAGAACGAGATTTAACGGTTCCTGTTGTTTCATCATAAATCCAAACAAAGGGTTTCTTATTGTTATAAAAAATTGCCTCAACAGGTAATGAGGTTGCTTTTAGCGCTTCACGGTGAGTTTCAACAGTAACTTTGGCATTCATTCCCGGACGAATTTCATTATAATCGGGATTTTGCACAGATATACGGGTTTCAAATAAGTTGTCCTCTCCTGATTTATTAGATACTGATTTGACCTTTGCAGCAATAGTTTTTCCTGAAATATCAACAGTAACCTCTTTTGTGTTTGCCATTTCTGCAACTATTGATTCGGGCACGCCAAATACAATCTCAAGATCCTCTATATCAATAATTGTATAAACCACAATACCTGCAGCAATTGTCTCATGGTTACTAATGTTTTTTTGAAATACTGTTCCTGAAAATGGTGCTTTTAAACGTGTATCGGCCAATGCATTTTGTGCATTTTCATAACTACTTTTAGCAGCTGTAAATGCAGTTTCCAATTTTTCAAATGTATTTACCGGCAACTTATCTTGTTTATAAAGCTCTTTAAATCTTTCATACTCGGCCTTTGCCTGGTGATACTGTGCTTTGGCTGCTTGTAACTGAACCTGATAGTCACGTGGATCAATTGATGCCAATAATTCTCCTTCTCTCACAAAATCGCCCTCTTCAGCAAAAACACCTACCAACGGCCCTCCCACACGAAAAGAGAGATTGGCATTGCGAGATTCCTCTACTACACCGTTAAACTCTCTGGTAATAGTTGTTCCGGCACTATGCGGAGAAACTACTTTAACATTTCGTGGTGAAACACTCTCCTTGTCAGTTTGTCCACATCCATAATTTAGCAGCAGCAAACCTACTACTGCCGAAAGAAAAATTACAACTTTCATCTCTACATAACTTTAATTAGTTAAACCCTATAATTTTAATGCAAAAATAAAATGATAAAAAGCTATGTAAAGAATTGATTAGCGGAAGTAAAAAAATATGATACTGAGCAGTCAAAATTATATGTTAAGACGATTTTGTCTCTCTATGAGATCAAATCCTAATCTCCATTCGTGCCCTCAAACCAAACCTGGGAGCCTCATCTGATCTTGTAACTCGCCATATACCATCGAAGCGAAAAAACCTCAAAACATTTTCCACTCCAAATCCAACCTCAACATAAGGTTCACTGTTATAGCTCTTCAACTCTAAAGGATAGTTTAAAAAATAGCTATGCCGGTCACTAATGTCTCCTATCATCATTTTTGCACTTACAACTTCACGCAGACCGGTTTGGCGAAGTAAAGGAGTACGCTTAAACAAAAATCCATTAAGCCGGTATTCAAGATATGTTTGTAAGTATCTATCGTGAACAAACTCCAGCTGATTTATCATATTAAAATTATAACGCATAGAACCATAGGTGGTATTGGCTCGTGCCAAATTTAATAATGGATAAGGAGCGGTTCCAAATATAGCTCCACTTTCAACTGCATAATCAAGTCTGGTTTGCCCAATAAAAAAGTAGTGTTTTAAACTGGAATGAATATTGAAGTACTCTTTTCTGTTATCATCAACAGATGAGGTGCCGCCTGTTAAAGTAAGGTTAATAATGGGGTCGGGAGATCCCATATAAACTCTCCTATATCCATAATCCATATAGCGTTCTCTCCAGGACCAACGTAAATTTAAACCAAGTTCTGCTGCATCAAAACTATCTATAAAATTACCATCAGAAGTATATGGAAAAAAAGGAGGTGAGTGCATACGCATCCATTTACCAGAGGATTTAATTGAAAAGCCGGTGCGAACTTCAGACTCAACACTTAAAGCCATCTGCTCTCTTCTATGCACTTCATACAAATCTTCTCTTTTAAAAATATGAGAAATAATATTGCTTTCAGATGTGTGTTGCTTGTTTTCGTACAGTAATAATATTTTTTCATTTTCACCAATAGTTATAAAGTCATTGCGATATTCAGCTTGAAAAATATTGCGACGTTGAGTTGGTAATCGATATCCTCCGCCTGCTCGCCAAAGCCACTTTTGATTGCGTGTACCATAACCAACACCTCCCCACAGACTAAAATATTCAGAAACCCGGGAGTTTGTTCTACCTCCTATAAACATCTGAGTTCCCTGCACCTCATTCATTATTAAGAGTTGATCGTACGGACCAATACCAATGTAATTTAAATCATAATATCCTGTTAAAAACATATTAGCAAGGTTGTCCATATATTTTATAAGTGGTAGCTGATTAACCGAATCTATTGCTGCCCTAAATTCAAGCTCGCTAATTGTGAGATTTGAAGGACGCACTTGCTGCCATAATTTTTCATCACGATTACGGGAGTCTCTTTTTCTAACTGTTTCGTAGGTTAAACTGCGATGACTTAACTCTATAGGCTCTTCTAAATCAACCGAAATATCATTATAACTATGTAACATAGAAAACTTAAGCTCCACCCTTTCCTGATTTTTACGTATCTCAACAGGCATGTAATCTACTGTTGCATTAATCTCTGTTTTTCTAAAAAAAGGAATGGAATCATTAATTAGATCATAAGTGATTGTGAAACCAACATCTTTAATAAAGTTCAAATGGTCGGTATTGGTCATTTCAGCCGTTACGCTTTTCACAGCATAATATCTATCTTCAATAGTCATATAACCGGCAAAGGTGTTATCTCCACTTCGTCGCGGGGTAAACCTAACTTTATAATTTTTTCCCGAATCGGTTTTAACAGAATCCATTAAATAGTAGTTATAATAAAACCAACCGTTATCGGAGGCCGGACTGATAAGATTTTGACCAAAAGCCTCCATTGAATTGTTATAAAAGTTAATGCCGGCATCTAATTGAGATGCAAATCCGGATATCTCAGTATCCTCAAGCATACCCAGTCCGGTAATATTTTCTGCTTCAATTGTAGATCTTACTCTTTCAGGATTTTTTTGATGTTCATTAAATAAAACTCTTTCGGAAAAATGGACTGGCATATAACGGGTACTATCATCATCATACCTAAAAATATTAGTATCAGCACTTCTAAAAAACCGAGAATTTTTCATTCTATCGGTTACATTATTAACCCGATACTCTTCTCGGGAATATCTGCGATACGAATAACTCTTAAGATTTGCAGGATCATTTCTACTCTTGTTGTTAACCATTTTCTCTAATAATCTTCTAACAGGACCATCATCGGGTGAAACAGAAATTTCATCCAAAGCAAAAGAGTTGGGTACAAGAGGAATATTGAACTCCTGTTCTTTACCATTAACAACAGGCAGCTCAACAGGATGGTAGCCAAATCCTGAAACTAACAGAGTATCAACATACTTTTCGGTTTTTAATGAGTAATAACCGGTGGAGTCTGTTAACATTCCCACAACACTATTTTTAAAAATCACATTTATAAAGGGAACCGGTTCGTTGGTTTCAATGTCATATATGTAACCCTGTACAGCCGTCTTTTGCGCTTCACTATCAAAAAAAGGTAAGGCAATTAGAAATAGCAAACTCAAAAGTTTTATCATCAAACTCTATTTTACCAGTAAATACAATTAGTATATACCTGAAGAAAACATAACTTTAATTCAATATTGAAGTGGTAAAATTAAAAGTATTGATAATTGGAATCGTTTAATATTTTATTCAACATCATAAAAACGATACTCAACTATCAGGAAAATAGGCTGAATTAATAAGGAGGTAAGTAAAAATAGTTCATGGAGTACTAAAATTGTGAATGACGAACAGGAATCGTCACGGTCACCTCCATCTCCATATCTAAGTGCTTAATATTTAAGTTTCCTTCTAAAATTGTTGTGAGCTTTTTTACAACGGGCAAACCAATTCCCAAACCGGGATTAAATTCATCATTATTTAAATCTTGTTTTTGAAAAGGATGCAGCATTTCAAAATCAAAATTATCATTTGTATTGTTTCTTATAATAAAGGAGACTTTGTCGGTATCTGTTGCTGTCTGGTAAAATATTGAAATATATTTAGAGGCACTAAATTTAACAGCGTTCTCGATGAGATGATACAAAAGATGTTTTAACCTTTTAGCATCGGTGTAGATATATCGTACCTTATCAGATATATCATAATTTATATCAACTTTATTATTGGCTATATCAGACTTTGAATTGAACATCATAATTACCTCATCAAATATCTGCTTTACTAATATCTTATCTATAGTAAGGTTGGGTTTTTCCCCGGCATCAATAAGAGACAACTCAATTAAATCATTCATAACCAACAAAAAACGGTCAGCCGAAGATCTCATAATTTGAATAAACCGTTTAGTATCTTTTTCTTCTTTTGTAGCTTTTAAATTTTGAATCATCTCAAGAAATCCTAAAATACCATTAAGTGGAGTTCTTACTTCATGAGAGATGTTTCGTAAAAAATTATTTTTTGCTTCATCAGAGATCAACGATTTTTTATGAAGCTCATCAACTTTAGATTCTAATCCTGACAAAACATCACTTCTCTCAATTATTCCAATAAATTCTTTATTATTAAAAACCGGTAAGGCACTACTATTACAATAAGAAAACTTTCTCATGATATCAAAACTACAATCGTCATAAGAGATAACCTCCTTATCTGTAACACAATCAGCAACAATAAGATGAGGGCGTCTAACTAAATCTACAGGAGACAATATTCCGTAAAACTTATTGTCTTCATCAAAAACTACAAGATAACCATAATCTAAGAGCTTACCCTCAACCGTTTTAACCCCATCATAAATATTAACCTTAGGAAAATTATTTTTTATATATTTATCAATTTCCATCAAAAAAAATTTCTATAATTCACCTTCTATAGATTCATAATAAACTCTCAACTTGAAATCAACTTTTAAAACCTCATTCTCCGAAACATAAGGGAATACATTCTCCTTCAATATAGCAATTATTTTTTCTGGACTAATCTTTTTCAAAACTCGCTTATTAATAAAAACAGCTTCAACTGCCTCCTCGTTATCAATCTCGAAAGAGTCAAATTCATTAGGAACTAAAAATTGAAAAGATCTAAAAACACCAATTCTACCTTGCGGACATTTTTTACCAAGAACTAAAATATCTTTAACAGGAGGTAAACGAATATCTTCAAAACTCAATTGAATAGAATACTTAGGAACAGATTCGGAACTCATTAGATTAAATTTTTGTTTAATAAGGTTATTAAGATAAAAACTAAAGTTAGGATAAATATAATTATTGTATAAAGTAAAACAGTAACATTTAAACAAAAAAACAATGGTAGTTAGTGCAACGATCTATTTTTCAATGGATAATTTTAAAATTAAAATTCTTACACCCAAAGCCAAACTTATATTTAACTATAAGAGCCATGCAAGATAATATACATTAAAAATAAAAATTGTATATTTGTTTTTTCATTGGTTTCTCATTTAGACATTTTGTCGAAGATGAGATTAAAAGGGAATGTCGTGAAAATCGACAACAGTTCCCGCTGCTGTAAGTCCGTGGTTGAAATAATTATTACTATACAACCAATCGACTTCTGAAAACAAAAGCCACTGTACGTGATTAACGTATGGGAAGGGTTCAGAAGCAATGGATAAGTCAGAAGACCTGCCAGTGAAACATAGATTTTGCAGCCTGCGGTGAACGGGTTAGCTGGTCAAATGATGTGTCTCATTATATTCCATTCTTTACCATCGTTAGCTGCAAAATCTAATCAAAGATTTTTTTACTTAAAAAAAGCAACGATGGAAAAATCAAAAATCATTTCTAAACTAACAGCTTTATTGCTATCTGTTTTAAAGCTCTATTACTTTTTTTTCAAAAAAGGGAACGGCAGCGTTCGCCAAAACTTTATGCCGCTCCCTAATAATCCAATACAATAATTTATTTAAAACAAACAATTGTATCATGAAACAAATTTACATTTTTGTTGCAATATTTCTATGTTGCAACGTAACTATTTATGCACAAGGGCATGCAAACCATTTAAGTGCAAGAGGGATTGACCCCAATACAGGAGTAAAAGTAAAATCACTAAAATCTTCTTCAGATGATTTATTAATTCCCGCTGAGGAGTTTCGTTTTAATGAGTTGTTTTCTAATCACTCATTTGCTGCCTTTGATGTATTCGACAACTATTTTTATGGTAATAATGATAATACTATTTATCGCTACAATTTAAAAGGTGAACTAATAGAAACTTATGAAACACCTGAAGATTATGATGAGATGATATGGGCAAGTTTTCTTAATGTATCACCCGATGGAACTGATCTTTGGGCAGGTTATACAAACATGGGAAATGACGATGACCGTATCTACAGTATCAACATAGAGAGTGGAGAATGGCAATTAATAGATAATATCCCGGGAAATTTTGATCTGGAATTTAGGAATGGTGAAGCTCTCATTTCCGGATTAAATAGCCCCGACTGGAATAATCCTAACTCTATTTTTCTGTTGGATAAAAGTGATAATAAAAATCATCAAAAAATAATAGAAATTGGTGGTAATTCGGCAGGTTTGGCTGTGGATGCAGCAGGAAATATCTATTACGGAACCTATTTTTTGCAAAAAGAGAATGCTGTTTATAAATGGGCAAATGAGGATGTACAAAATGCAATTGACAACGATAAGATTCTTACAATTGATGATGGGGTTAAAATATCTGACCTGCCTACGGGACACCAGGTTTATGATTGTGAGGTAGATGCCGACGGCAATCTTCTTTTTAACGTAAACAGTTTTTCTTCTGCATCTTTTTTAGTGAAGTGGGACGGAACAAAAGGAGACGGATTAAATTATGAGGTTTTAGCAGAGTCTCCGGTTGAAACTGACTGGATTACTATGATTAAAACCATGGGTAGCATTAATTGCCATAAAAATGGTAATGCTATTTTTACCTCTATTTATGGTAAACCAATTGCACAATTAACAAAAAAATCGAATTTCATCTCTGAAGTGTTGGAGTTTGTTCCAGCTCCGGGTCAATTCATAAATAAATCGCCCTGGGGAACTCCTGAATCAAAAGAGTCGTTAATAGGCGGAGTTCAAGGTTCTATGAGTCTGGGAGCCTTTGGAGGCTATGTTGTATTTAAGTTTGAAGAGCCAGTAAAAAATCATCCTGATAACCCTTATGGCATAGATTTTACAATATTTGGTAACCCTCTTGATACATGGTCTGAACCTGGTAGTGTATGGGTGATGAAAGATGGAAACAAAAATGGTATCCCTGATGGCACCTGGTATGAACTTGCTGGAAGTGATTATTGGTTTTCATCGACAATACAAGAATATGAAGTAACCTATTTTAATCCCAAAAAGACGGATGCAGCAGATGTTCCATGGACCGACAATCAAGGCAATTCGGGGTATGTATTAAAAAATGACTTTCATAACCAACCATACTATCCACAAAATGATGTTTTTAGCAATATAGATAATGAGAGCTATACTCTCACCGGCACCCTAATTGAAGGAGCTTTAGATATGCGCAATCCTACATATATAATGTCCTATGCCAGAGAATTTGGATATGTAGATAACAATCCACGTGGTACAGCACCATGGACTATCCCTAATAATCCCTATAACAATACAAATGAAAATGCAGGAGGTGACGGATTTGACATAAGTTGGGCTGTTGATAGTGAGGGGAACTATGTAGAGCTGGATGAAATAGATTTTATAAAAGTTGTTGGAGCAATGCAAGGTAATGCAGGATGGCTTGGTGAAGTTTCTACCGAAATTACAGGTGCAGCAGTAACAAAACCAAATTCGGATATTACGGGTGTTTTAGAAATGATTGTGATTAAGGAGCTACCATACACAATCGAAGAGCCAACACTTCAACTTGAGGCTTTTGCTTTTAAAAGAGGAAGGGTGAAAAAAGATTGGCAAATAAACTGGTCGGCGAACATTGCTGATGCTTATGTAGATGAAAACAATGTTCTGCATTTACCTGAATACTCGGGAGAGCTTGAGCTTACTGCTTCACTGGATAAAAATCCAGATATAACAGCAATAGTTTCAACCGATGTAGATGTAACAATCTCATCTAATAAGCCGAAAATAGAGAGCAACTTTACTATCTATCCAAACCCGGTAACAGATAAATTTAGAATAGAGGGTGTGAAAAATGCAAATATTAAGGTAATAAACACTATCGGCTCTAAATTGATAGATATTGTTAACTATAACAGCTCACAAGCTATAGGAATTAGCAACCTGCCAAGGGGAATTTATTTGGTAGTAATTGAAACAGATTCATATAGAAAAACTTTAAAACTTATCAAACAGTAATATGATAATCAGACTTTTTATCCTGGCTATTATTACTATGATAACTGGTTTAAACCGGATGACCCTTGCTCAGGGCATCCGGGATTCAGTGTTTCAATTAAATCCTGTAAATGTTGAAGCAGAACGAGTATTTAATAAGGATGAAGCAGGGATGAAACAAACTAAGATTGATTCAATAGTCTTAATAGATAAGGTACATTTAACCCTATCAGAGCTTCTATCTGAAAACAGTTCAGTGTTTATTAAAAGTCATGGAAGAGGTGCTTTAGCAACGGCATCTTTTAGAGGAACTGCAGCATCTCATACACAGGTAACATGGAATGGGATTAACATTAATTCGCCAATGACAGGAATGGTTGATTTCTCTTTAATTCCTGTCTATATTATTGATGACATGTCACTTAAACATGGAGCTGCATCAATGAGTGATCAAAGTGGCGGACTGGGAGGTTCTATTAATATAGAGAATAATGTAAACTGGAACAACTCTTTTACAGCAGGATATTCTCAGGGAATTGGCAGCTATAGTAGTTATGATCAATTTTTAATGGCAGGTTTTGGAAATCAAAAATTTCAATCAAAAACAAGACTTTACTACAACAAGTCGGCAAATGATTACACTTTTTTAAACAGAGGAATTGGAGATATAGATCCTGAAACCGGCATTATAACAAATCCGTTAGATACTAACCATCTGGCTGACTACGAAAGATATGGTATTCTACAAGAGTTATATTTAAGAGCATCAGAAAAGAGCGTTGTATCGGTAAAATGGTGGAGTCAGTGGGCCGATCGTACTATACCCAGAGCCACAAGTTATGAAGGTCCCGACAACTCAAATCTTAATGATCAGCAAGATCGAGATCATAAGGTTGTGGCAGACTGGAGCTATTATGGAGATAAGGGAAATGTTTTAATTAGAAGTGGGTATGCTAATAAAGAGCTTGACTATAAACTAAAAAACAGCGTTACGGGGGTAGGTTTGGTAGCAGCAATATATTCTCAAAGCAAGCAAAAGAGTTTTTTAAATCAATTAAAATATAGATACTCCGTTACTCCGTCGTTATCAATAGAGACAAAATTTGATGCTAACATGTATGATGTTGCTTCACGTGACTCTGTTCAAAAAACCGGATATAAAATAGATCGCTGGGAATACAGCTCCTTTATGGGCATTAGAAAAAGTATAGCCAATCGAATTAATTTAAATGCAATGTTTCGTCAGGAGTGGGTCGAAGGAAAACGTTTGCCATTTATTCCATATTTAGGATTCGACTTTAAAGTATTAAATGACAAAAAATGGATAATAAAAGGCAATATTGCAAAAAACCATCATCATCCCTCTCTTAACGATCTATATTGGCAGCCGGGAGGAAATCCTGACTTACAACCCGAGGAAGGGTTTAGTATTGAAACAGGAATGGAGTATCTAACCTATATTAATGATCATATAATTCAATCAGAAATAACTTTTTATCGCAACGATATTGATAATTGGATTATTTGGATCCCCAGTTTTAAAGGACACTGGGAACCAATGAATATAAAAAATGTGCTGTCGAAAGGTTTTGAGTCATCGGTAAAAATAGATGGCTATCTGGGTAATGTCAAATATTCATTGTTAAGTTCATATGCTTATACCAGGTCAATAAATTATGGTGATCCGTTAGTATGGGGTGATGAATCGTATGGTAAACAGTTAGTTTATGTCCCGGTTCATTCAGGAAATATAATGGGTGAACTATCGTACAATGGATTTTCATTGGGCTGGCAGCACAACTCTTATAGTGAAAGATTTACAACTTCAAGTAATAATGTATCAAAACGTGACTGGCTATACCCATATTATATGAATGACTTATCAGCTGGATACAATTTTACGGAAAATGATATTAATATATCTACCCGACTAAAAGTTTATAATCTCTTTGATGAAACATATCACTCAATATTATACCGTCCAATGCCGGGACGCAACTACCACTTATTAGTATCCTTCAATTTTTAAAATTGTCAATAATGCAAACAAAAAACTATATTCTAATTGTGATCTCCTCTATACTATTATTTGCCTGCATGCAAGATGATAAAATTTGGGATGTAAAAGTTAAAGAAAGAGAAAAAACAGATAAAGAAGATTGTGATAACAATGATGAAAATTCTAATATCAGCAAAGGGGTATTTATTACCAATGAAGGTAATTTTATGTATAATAATGCATCACTTTCATATTATGATATAGAAACGAAAGAGGTGAAAAATGATATTTTTTTTAACACTAACGGTTTGCCTTTGGGTGATGTAGCTCAATCAATGGCAATAAGAGATTCTTTAGGGTATATTGCAGTTAATAATAGTGGTAAAATTTATGTTATTAATACTAACACCGTTGAATATGTGGGAAAAATAACAGGCTTAACATCTCCTCGCTATATTCATTTTGTGAATGAAGAAAAAGCTTATGTAACCGATTTATATGCAAAATCGATAGCTATAATAAATCCGCTCACATTTGAAATAACAGGAGAAATTGACGTAAACAATCATGAAACTATGTTTTACCAACATCCAACCGAGCAAATGGTACAATACAAACAATATGTATTCACCAACTGCTGGAGTTATGATAACCAAATATTAGTAATAGACAGTGAAACCGATCAACTTGTAGATTCTATTGAAGTATTAATTCAACCCACCTCACTGGTAATAGACAAGTATGATAAAATATGGACAGTAACGGATGGGGGCTTTTATGGTAGTCCGTACGGCCATGAAGCTCCCGGATTAATTAGAATTGATGCAGAAACACGCAAAGTAGAACATGTTTTTCGTTTTGAACTGGGAGACTGGCCTGCTGAGGTCTCTATAAATAAAACAGGAGATACTCTTTACTATATTAATCGTCATATTTATCGCCACCCGGTAGCCTCAAAAGAGCCTCCGGAAAAATTCATTGAAAGTCCATACACCGGAAGCTACTCCGGAGGCTACTACGGTCTGGATGTAGATCCATATACCTCCGAAATATATGTAGCCGATGCAATAGACTATGTTCAACAGGGCGTTGTTTACAGATTTATGCCAGATGCAACTCCGGTAGATACTTTTAAAGTAGGTATTATTCCCGGAGCATTCTGTTTTAAATAGATAGTTAATACTTAATCTTCTCTATTAACCAACCCATATTTTCACCTAAAGTGTGCATAGTTTTTACTGCTTCCTGATCTTTTAGCACATCACCCTTATCTTTTCCATATCCTACATTCCAGTAGTTTGAACCTGGTATAATCATCTCCATAATGAGAAAAAACTGATTCATGTTAACAAAAGTGTTGGTACCCCCTGCCCTGCGTGCTACAGCAACTGATGCGCCCACCTTTTTTCGTAACGGATTTCCACATCCCCTTAAGGCATAACCCGATACATCAATTAATGCTTTCATCTCTGGTGTCATATCCGAAAAATAGACAGGCGAACCTAAAACTATAGCATCGGCTTTTAGCATTTTTTCTATACACTCATTTATAGCCTCATTTTTAATATGACACTTTCCGTCAGCTGCTTCACGACATTTCCCACATGCTGTGCAGCCATTAACTTGTCTTCCCCCCAATTGAAAAATTTCGACATCTATATTTTGAGTCTCAAGGGGTTTTAAAACCTCTTTTAACAATAACTCTGTATTTCCGCCTTTGCGCGGACTTCCATTAATTGCTAATACTTGCATAAATATTGGTTTCAAATATGTTAGTTAATTTACTTTATCGGCATTAATTTATCCTCTAGGCAACAGATTATAAAATTACTAATAGAAACAGTGATAATAAAAATTTATATCTAAGAATTATGAGTAAAATGTGAAATGAAATACTACAGCTATACCTGTCACAGGTATGATAATATGGCTAAACCGAATAATGCAAAAGAGAAAACGCAAAAGAAACTATTTATCAAAAAAAACGTATAAAAAATAGTAAAAAAGATAGAAGGGTGAAAAAAATTAAATTTTGCTACATACATTAAAAAATTGTAATTTAGCAGAGTAAAATCAATAGTTTGCCAACTATCTATTGGCTTGATATTGAGCACAAAATATAATTATATTATAAACCAAAACAGCTTTAATTATGAACAAATTTAGTGTTATCTATCCATTAATTCTTTTCTTTTTTGTTTTCTCGGCCTGTAGTGATGACGATGATGACTATGGCATAGAAGATATAGAGAAGTACAGCTTTGCAGATGAATCTGCTAACGAAGGGAAACAAGCTCTTGAAAATTCCGGAAAGGATCTTATGAACCATATGGACCAAATGGCAAACTCATCAGCTATGGAGGCAATGGAAGTGATGATCTATTATATTGAAACCGGAAAGCATTTTGATGAAGAGTTTGAAAAGCTATTCCGAAACCTTGACATTTATGCAAATAACACTGAAAACTCAACCGCATTGCCAAACTTAAAAGGTGCCAGTTATGAAAATGAATCAATAAGTGAAATTTTTGACGACAATGTTGGTGTATATCATTGGGATAGCGAAACTAATGACTGGGTTTTTGATTCAGGTTCAGATAAAATTGAACTTCACTTTCCATCGGTTACAGATCTTGCAACAGAAAACGATTTGATAGCCACTTTTGATTTCTCAGGCAAACAAGCAATAGAAGGAATTGAACTACCTGAACTAATAGAGTTTACTCTGGAGCAACATAATACTTCGCTTATATCTCATAAAATGACAGCATCCTACGATAGTGATGGCTTGCCCAATGAGATGTCTCTTAATACATCAATAGATGATGATTATATTATATCTGCTAATGCTGAGTATAATAAAGACGATATAAATGCCAGCTATTCGGTTAAAGAAAACTCTTTAACACTTATTGAATTTATAGTAAGCTCAAAGGGTGATTTTGATATAGAAACACTTGAAGAAAGTGTAGATGGACCCGTAGAGTTTGTTGAAAATGCAAATATATCGTTACAACTTGCTGATGTTATATTCATAGGACAAGCCAATGTAAATTATATATATGAAGCAGAACAAAGAATTTATGAAAATAGACATTCTGAAGATTTTGACTTTGAACAGGCTGCTAATGAATTTGTAACAATCGCAAATGAAAATGCTAAATTCATAATTGCCTATGCCGATAGCAACACAAAATTTGCAGAGAGTGAATTTTATGTTGTCGAAAGCGATTTTGATGATCATCACTATTATGATTTACAATTAATTTTTGCCGATGATTCCAGAGGAGATTTTGAAGCCTATTTTCAAGAGTCTTTTCAGGATATTCTGGAAGAGTTGAATGCTATTTTAGACGAGCTTGGAATAAGACTTTAAAGAGATATTAGTAAGAGTAAGTTTTATTATTTTTGAATATATTGATCCCCGAGAGTTATCTACGGGGATCTTTTTTATCTATCAAATTTTAAATTATGAGTTAAATCGGGATATATTGTAAAATACTTCACAGAAAAACCGCCCCAATTTCCATAACCTCCGTTAATATTAGATTTTACTTGTCGATTACCGGCAGTAAAGGGGTTGGAACCGCCAAACACCTCCTCCTGATATGATTCCCAAAATTGATACTGCTCATGATCGATTCTGCAAATTTTTAAAGCTATTGTATCTGATAAATTAAACAAAAACTCAGCATCCTCCATCTTCATAAATGATGACGGACCTTTATTTAAGGATAAAACAACTTCGTTGTGAGGAAAAAAGCGACTATCAAAATTAGGCAAAAGAGAGGGGTGAAAAATTTTAGAGTCGGAGTAAACCATAGTGTAAAACCTGTAAAAAAGCTCTTGATCACATTCTGGTATAACTTTTACTGATAAAGCTCCTTTTTCGGGATTCTCATCCACTGGCTCAACCCATGCAGTATCAACAACAGGCGGTTGGGGGATAGATGTTGAAGAGGTTACCTCATGCTCTCCAACAGTAACAGTAAGATAGTAGGTGTTACCTGGCTCTCCTCTAATATTTCGACCCTGGTAAAAATAGGGAGGGAAAAAGTTTTCATCATAACGAAGTGAGAGAAACTCACTGTTTTCTCCATCACTAACTTCAACCCGGGCTTGAGTTATTATAAAGTCCATAATATTTGAAGAGTCTAATTCAAAATAGTATGGGATATTACGTGTTACAAAAACGCGGGCAAAACTACCCGACTCAATCCTCCCATCAACAACCAACTTTGATTGAAACCTGTTATACTCATCTAAAGGTGACTCCTCACAGCCAATAAAAAACATAATAATTATGAAGTAAAGGGCTGTACTATCTAACTTATGTTTTTTTATAAAGTATAACATGTTTTAATTTAAGCTTTTTAATTTAAAATCTAAACTGCCAACTAACCGACGGTAGTATTGGAAATATAGAGACTTCATAAGGTTCAACCTCCATATAATAATCATTTAAATCACCTGTTGTTTTAGGAAATATAAAAAAAGGGTTGCTACGATTATAAACATTATATATCGAAAGGGTTAATGCAGAGTAGCGATTGTTACTATCTTTTAATACTCGTGTTGCTGACAAATCGAATCTGTGAAAATCGGGAAAACGATCAGAGTTATGGGCACCATATATACTTACTACATTATTCTCTAAAAAATAACGCCCTATACTGGGAGTAAAAGGCCTTCCGGTTGAATATACAAATGTTCCGCCAAATTTCCATTTTTCATTATGATCATATATTGTTACCAATGAAATATCATGCGGACGATCATAACTGGTAGGAAACCAACGCCCCTGCTCTATTTCTTCAATACTACTTATACTTTTTGAAAAGGTATATCCTAACCACCCTTTCCATCTCCCCTGCATTTTATGCGCTAAAAATTCAATTCCCCATGATTTTCCCTTACCATATACTAAGCTTTCAACAACTGATGTGTTATCAACCGATCGCATAAAAGCATTATCAAATTCACTATGGTTTTTTGTCTCTTTATAATAGCCTTCTACCGAAAATCTAAAATCATTATTATTACTTAGTTTATACCACCCTGTTGCTACCTGCCAACCAGATTGGGAAGGTATATCTTTTCCCGAAGAGACCCAAAAATCTACGGGAAATGATACTGCTGTAGCATTAACCATATGTGTATATTGATGATTACGATTAAAAGAAAATTTCAAAGAAGAGTTGCCTGAGGTTCTATAACGCAATGAAGCCATATAATCAGGGTTGGTAAAGCTGTAAATTGCTTCTCCACTACTATAAAAGGTTGTATCAGATATAACATTATTGTCATCATAATGAAAATGACGGTAAGAGCCATAGTGCACAGCTCTGTTAAGCCTTACACCGGCAGAAAGCATCCACCGTGTTGACAACTCTCCATCCATTGATAAAAAAAGGCTGTACTCTCCCAAATTATGACTATCAACAGATCCAAAATCAAATTTAATAGTTGATGTACTTACATCACTTGAATTTGGAGTAAATTTTTGATATTTATTATCTACTCCTGCTTCTATTTTAAAGCGATCTGCAAAATATGACAATTTAGATTTGTGGCCTACAGAACTGACCGAAGAGCCTAAATTCAAATTATATGCAGGATTACGAAGATCTAATTCGTAATCATAGCTTGAATAATAAAGATTGTGAGAGGCTGAAAAGTTTCTGTTTATTTTATGATTCCAGTTAAATGTAACTAACTCGTTTCCCCAGCTCATATCAGCATCAAGTAATATATCTGGAGTAAACATATCAAATAGATCGCGCCCTTTGTAAAAATCTAATGAAAAGGTGTGTCTATCATTTGGTTGATAATTTAATCCTGCATTTATATCGTAAAAATCATACCCGGTCTCAAAATCTACCGATCGGGTATCCATTAAGTCAAACTTATCCATTAAATCAAGAATAATATTTATATGTGTTCTTCTAAAGCCCGCATATAAAGTAAGCTCATCCTTAACAATAGGAATTGTAGAAGAAAAGGCTGTTGATAACACTCCTGCAGATCCTTTTCCTGCAATAGAGTCACCTATAACACGATTATCAACCGAACAATTAATTACCGATGAGAGCCTGTTGCCATACTCAACTGGAATTCCCGACTTAATCAACTCGATATTATCAATAATATCGGGGTTAAATACCGAGTAGAAACCCAAGAGATGTGAAGGATTATAAACGGGAGCTCCATTTAATAAAATAAGGTTTTGATCAAAAGAGCCTCCTCTTATATATATTGCAGCATCGCCCTCCCCTCCTGTTTGAAATCCGGGCATGAGTTCGAGGGTTTTAAAAAGATCGGATTGCCCTATAAATTGTGGTAAATACTGGCTATCGCCTAAAGAGAGCTCAATTACTCCTGTTCGTGTATCATCAATAAATCTCTTGTGGTTAGAGTGAACCACCAAAACCTCATCCATTTCAACTGATAAAGGTGCTAAATCAATATGAACTGTATCACCAACTGCTGCCATATAAGAAAACAACACAGTTTTAGTTTGATAACCCAAATGGGAAAAAACCAAAGAGTCGTTTTCATTATCAGGAATTTGCAGTGTAAACAGACCCTCTTCATCGGTTATGGCAACTGTATAATTATTATAACCTATAACTACACCTTCTAAAGCCTCATTTGTATCACCATCAAATACCCGCCCTGTTAATCTGTTTTCGGCTTTACTAACCAGGCATGATAAACCAAAAACTATAAAAAGAGTAACAACCGGTAAATTCACCATTAAAAAAGACAATTTAATATCCTAATTTGCTCTCTTCTAAGTATCTCAATAAAAATGAGAATAAGATGAGATAATTATGCACCTTTTATGATTTTACAATATTTTATAAAAATACTATTTTTTACCTGACAGCTCAATTCATTAATCAAAAATGGAGATTGATAATTAAAATAACTTAATAAAGATAATAAAGCACAACAGCACTAGTTTACTACGAAATTAAAAGAATTAATTTATAAGCTTGCTCATTTATTTTATATAAGGATTAAATATTGACACTATTTAATAAAATAACAATCTTTACATAAATATTTTTTATGAGTTTTTCTTTGCAAAAGACTAAAAGAGTAGATCCTTTACCGGCCTCCAAATTATCTAAAAAAGTTATTGAGTTTAAAGGGGGCAGTAAAACTATTTTATGTATTGATGGTGGCGGTGTTCGTGGTATTGTAACTCTTCATGCTCTTAAAGCTCTGGAAAAAGAGCTTAAAGGACGCTGCATCGATATATTTGACATGTTTGCAGGAACCAGCACAGGAGCTATTATTGCAGGTGCATTGGCTTACGGAGTACCGGTTGATGATTTGATCAAGCTCTATAGAAATAATTATAAAAAAATTTTTACACGTTCAAAAAAAAGGTATTTACTTGTTGCAGCAGGTATTTTAACAGGAGCAGCTTGCGGTTTTATAGCAGGCACATTAAAATCTTTATCAATTGGAATTGCTGCCGGTATTGTAGTTGGATTTTTAATAAGTATGGGAGGTATTTTTATTGAAAGGTACGACAATAAAAATATGATAAAGATTTTAAAATTACTTTTTAAGGATACTACATTGGCCGAATGCCATAAAGACATCTTTATTACCGGCAAGGATACTGTGCGCGGAGAAACAACATATTTTACTGCATTTCATAATGGAAAAAGTGATATAAGAGGTACTTATAAAGATGTCTCTTTAGCTTCTGCTATAACAGCAAGTGCGGGCTCAGCACCAACATATTTCAGGGCTGTTGGACGTTTTATTGATGGTGGACTGGGTAGTTTTAATAATGTAAGTTATGCAGCTCCGGTAGAAGCTTTAAGGTATAGTGCAAAAAAAATTATTAAAGGATGGGTCAACGATAAAGGAAAGACCGATCCTAAAGGTAAATGGCCTTTGTATTATTATCCTGAAGATGATAATTTATACAAACCCGGTAAAACTAAGGTCGTCTCTTTTGGCACGGGACGAAAAATATCGAATATGGAGAAAGGAGAAGCAATGGCCAAAAGAAGAGCCTGGAACTGGCTGGGTTGGATTATAAGTGAACTTATGAATGACGCAAGCGAACAACAAAGCTATATTGCAGAAAAAGATTTAGATAAAAATCAAAGCATTATTGAATATAGCCGTTTTCAACTCTTTTGGTCGCAAAAGAGTTTAGAAGTATTAAAGGATATTAATAATGAGTATGGCCTAAATCTAAAATTACCCAAAAGCCTACGGGATGGCACAAAATATAATTTAGATGCAGTAAAAAAATTTAATGAATTAGATCAACTGGGTGTTGCTTTTGGTAAATGGCTAAGTTTATCACAAAAAAAGGGTGACCCAAAAAGATTTTACCTTAAAGGTTATATCTCGTTGGGACACCCTGTTA
Source organism: Marinilabiliaceae bacterium ANBcel2 (assembly GCA_029688995.1). GTDB lineage: Bacteria > Bacteroidota > Bacteroidia > Bacteroidales > Marinilabiliaceae > JARULA01. The sequence continues at coordinate 155 of JARULA010000009.1, read as the reverse complement.
TTTCTAATCCTGCCCGCTTTCACATCGATATCTACTCAAAACAGGTAAAAAAAGAGCTGCAGGTAGTTAAATAAGTTTTGTTATGTACCTGCTATAATAGATTTCTACTTACCTAAATCTATTGTCTGCTTAGTAGTTGTAGGTCCATGTACAAC
>JARULA010000008.1 GCA_029688995.1 Marinilabiliaceae bacterium ANBcel2 | reverse complement strand
TTTGTTTTTATTCATAGCCTTCGTTTTTTTAGATTTCACAACCTAAAAATGAAGGCTATTTTTTATTTTTACAACTGGTGATTCTTAGTTGCGAAAAATTGACGATACAAAGGTTCTAATTACAGTCAGCACAAAGGGATCACTGTCCGCATTTACCACAGATGAGGTCAACGTATCAAAATTGAAATTCCCTCCAACCATGATCAGCTGTCCATGGGTTGCACCTTCCGGTCTGCGGATATTCAATGCAGGATTAAACGGCTGCAGCGCCACGCTCGCAATCCCTTCTGCAATCCCCGCCTCATAACGCCCAAAGAAGATGCTCTCCAAATTAGCCCCTCCATTAAATTCAAATCCGGACACCAAAGCAATGTTACCCAACATCACCATTCTTTCACCTCTGGCAGATTCATGGTCACTCTTCACCACTTTGGAGAAAACAGCTGTCAATCTTCCGTTCATACCCCTGTCAGCAGTCAGAAAAATATGCTCACTGAATGCATCGCGTAAAAGCTTACCGGATTTTACAGCTCGCAAAAACTCACGCCCGTTTTCACGGGTACGCTCGAAACGCGGATCCGTCCGGATCCGATCACCATCAATACCACCTTTGGTACGTGCCAGGTACTCCCCGCCACTTTTGTAAAAGGTCAAATCTCCGATTCGCCCTTTCAGCTTAATAAAACTCTCTTGCCTAGCCATAATAAAATTAGGTTTAGTGATAAAAACATTACCAAACTACCGCCTTATTACAAATAAATCAAAAGAGTCGGGGAGATATGACCACCAATGAGAAGAGTGTATAAACTTGTCTCTTTTTTTGCTAAATTTACCTTAACAACTTTGTTGTTAAGGTAGTAAAAAGCAATATAGCTTTCCGTATATCAATAGTAAGGATAAGGTAGGGATAAAGTATAGATAGTGTATTAAAATTGAACATTCGCCAATCTAATTCGATAGAAAACGACTAGGTCAAACAAACCAAAACATAGAAATTTAAGTGCCATGAAAACCCGCCGTATTTGCATTTATGCCAAAGACATCCAGCGCATCACCGGAAAGAGTGAGAAAACCGGTTATCGCCTCCTCGGTGCCATTCGCAAGAAACTAGGCAAACAACCTCATCAGTTCATAACCATAAACGAGTTCGCCGAATTCGCCGGTTTCACCCCCGATGAGGTAAAAGAATATATTAGGGATTGAATCATAACGCCTTAAACCACTCTCGAAATGTATAAAAAGCCATTATATAGTATAGTTTGATATAGAAAAGTTTTAATAAGCGCAATTCAAATAGCATAAAACCCGCAATATCATATCATAATCAATTAAAATCATGTACTCCGCATTTATTTCTACCTCCTGCAAACATCATATTTAGTTAAATATGATGCACTTTGATTCAATCTGATATGAACGCGTTTTTAATATCTAAAACGAAATACAACAATACCCATGATTTCATGTCAAATCATTCATTTTTTCATCACTATTGAAGGAGAAAATTAAAGATATCAACATCAGTCCTTACCAAAAAACACCATTCTAATAAAGTTAAATAAGAAATAGCACATTTTAAACAAGAAACATTCAGAAAAGCAAAATGCAAATGCAATAAAACGCATCAAATTGCATTAAAACTTATTGGAAATCAACAACAAAATCAATAAATTTGTAGTAAGCTTAACGAAGTTCAGAACCGCACATTTCACATCAAAATGAATGAGAACAAAGCGGTGAACAAACAAAAAATCGGTTTTTCAATACATTGATTTACAGCATTTTTACATGTGTTGGTTCGAATCCTATCCGGATCACATTTAAGGATTTAAAAGCCTGTAACTTAAATAGTTACAGGCTTTTTTTTTAACGTTATACGATTTTTTGTACGACTTCTCAAAAAAAGATGCCAGTTGTCTAGCAAGTACCCTTTCTATTGAAAGATTTTTAGTATAAATTTTGGAAAACTTTTTTAGTCCATTTAATATATTCCGGATTTTCTATTAATTGCCCAGCACTAAATATTCTTAATCCGGCAAGTTTTTCTTTGTTAACCATTTCAACATAATGAGATAGCACTTTTTTAAACTCTTCTTTAGTTAGCCAATTCCCACCATCTACTCCTGAATGTAGATATAATCCTGCTATAACAAATCTATCGGGATGATGCTCCAGTCCGACCTTCAAATGTTTTTCTGCATTATCTATAATCTCAGGGGTGTTTCCCCATAAGTTTAAAATTATTCCATCTATTTCAAAATCGAAAGAGTGCTTTTCTTGATTTCTGTGAGGATAATGAGGAGCTACTAATCTTATATCGGGATTTACATCTTTTGCGGCAGCAATAATTTCTTCCCATTGCTCTTCTGTTCTAATACCATCTTCAATTTCGTCGTAGAAATCATTTAAATATAAGCCAAAAATTCCTTTATGCTTTAAAGACAATTTCGCTATCCATTTTGCATGTCGCACCGACTCTTCCTGCGTCCATCCCCATTGTGCACGTTCAATTTTAGCTAATACATAATCAACGCCCTCTATTTGAAGGCACTTATACATGTGTGTATCTTCAAATTTTTCTACACCAGTATATGCTTCATCATGAGTCCATATTAAGTTGAATCCATTTTTTGAGACTAAGTCTGTTAAGTCTAAATCTGTACGATGATTCCATAATGATATTAAAGGTTCATCAAATAGTTTTTGAGCGTTAGATGAAGGTGTTGCAATTAATAGCATTGTGCAAAATATTGCACATAGTAGATTTTTAGTCATAAATTAAATATTTAATTAATAATAAGTTGAGTGAATTATATAAAAGACTAATTTATTAATAACTTATTTTAAATGCAAACGATTGCATTAATTATGTTGAGTTTGTTTTGTTGATTGAAGTTTTTCTTTTCAGCCCTGTCACTGTTTATGGTTTGGTTATATTTTATTAATATTGCCTTTGTTTAAAATATTTTATTATGAATAAAAGCTTTCTTTTAGTAGGTGTAATTGCAATTTTAAGTTGTTTTAATTTAGCTTCTCAAAATGAGAGTGTCTCATTTATATCGGAAGAAACTGTTGAGAGTGTAAAAGCTATGCTCTTGAATGAGCATGGAATGGATCATGATTTTAGAATTGAGAGGGGAGTTAATAGTGTAGCTACTCATTGGAGAAGCTCTGATGGTTGTGAAAATGATTTTGAAGAGTTTTGTAAAGTAAATTTTATAGCTGATGATAATGAGCTTGACCTTCTCTTTGATCGTATTGCTAACAATTTTGAGTTTTTGTACGGCTATCTTGGTCGTATAAGTGTTGAGCTTAATCGGCAAATTCATGAGGATAGGGGAGATGTTCACAAAATTGATCAGATATTCGCATCTTACAGTCCGTCAGCCCATCTCCAGGAAGATCTATTTAGAAATAGGATAGCTTTTATTATCGGATTAAATTTTCCTGAATACTCTCTTGAAGAGAAAAACAGGTTAGGTGGGGAATGGTGTTATCGTGAGTGGGGGTATGCCCGATTGGGAGACTATTTTGGGGCACGAATTACTGCTGATATTTTGCAACAAAATGCTGAAGTAAGCAGTAGAGCTAATTTATATATTTCGGAGTATAACATTTATGCAGGATATTTGCTTAATGATGAAGATGAAAGACTCTTTCCTTCTCATATGAGGCTACTATCTCACTGGAATATTCGTGATGAGATAAAATCAAATTATGATGACCAAAGAGGATTAGAGAAACAGGAGATACTCTATAAGGTTATGTTGCGAATAATTAATCAGGATATTCCTAAAGAATTTATAAATAGTCGTGACTACCTTTGGAATCCCTTTTCGAACAATCTATATGATGAAGAAAAGGTTTTAGTTGATGGAACTCCCGAATATAAAAGGCGATATGAGTTGTTGCTTGAAAACTTTCATTCAATGCAACGGGTTGATCCCTATTATGCTGAATTAGACACCTATTTTGAGCGTAGTTTTGAAAGCCAAATGGAGATCTCATACGAGGAGGTTTCTTCACTTTTTAAAGAGTATGCATCGTCACCTCTATTACGTGATGTAGCAGAGCATATAAGTGATCGTTTAGGGCGTTCTTTAAGACCTTTTGATTTATGGTATAATGGCTTTGCAGGTCGTGGAGGCATCCCTGAGTCTGAGTTAGATAAAATTACTAAAAGTCGTTACCCTAATGCTGCTGCACTTGAGGAGGATCTTACCCGGCAGCTTTTAGATTTGGGTTTTGAAAGTGAGCAGGCAAAGTTCATTTCTTCTAAAATTGAAGTGAATGCTGCAAGGGGTTCGGGACATGCCATGCGTGCCTCTATGCGTTCCAAGCCTTCCCATTTAAGAACACGTATTGGTGAAGATGGGATGGATTATAAAGGATATAATATTGCAATTCATGAATTTGGGCATAATGTTGAGCAAACTATTAGTAATCATTATGTAGATAACTACTTCTTAAGTGGGATTCCCAATACAGCTTTTACCGAAGCTCTTGCTTTTATGTTTCAAAAACGTGATTTACAACTGTTGGGTGTTGAGCAGAGTGATGACCTTGTTGAACATACCGATGTTTTGGATATGTTTTGGGATAATTATGAGATGATGGGAGTATCTTTATTGGATATGGAGGTTTGGAGATGGCTATATGAAAATCCTGATGCAACAGCTGTAGAATTAAAAGAGGCAGTACTAAAATTGTCTAAATCTATTTGGAACAGTTATTATGCAGATATATTTGGTGAAAAAGATGTACCTGTGCTTGCTATCTATTCACATATGATACAGTCACCTCTTTATTTAATGAATTACCCTTATGGTCGTTTAATTATGTTTCAGTTAGAGGATTATATTGTAGATAAGGATTTCGCCTGCGAGGTGGTTAGAATGTTTTCTCAGGGTTATTTAACCCCTCATCACTGGATGAAAGGCGCTGTGGGCGAACAAATCTCAAATCAACCTCTGTTTGATGCTGTTGAGGAGGCTTTAGAGGCAATTGCCAAATGATTTTATGTTAAATTACTATATAGCTCTAACTCTTTTATTTTTTAAATTTTTAGTATGGTTAAATTGTTGTTGATAGTAATTTGTTTTAATTTTCTTTTATATGAAGGAAAAGCTAGTAATGGTGGTTGTTCATTTGATGAGCCTTTAAATCCGGTGCAAACAAATCCTGAAGATTGGCAGGGGGTTGAGTATGGATTAAACTTTTCTTTTGGAACTATAGATAAGAGATATAATAAGGAGGTACCACCTGAGGAATTTTTATCTGATTCATGGAGCTCTTCGGTGTGGAGGGGTGAAAAAATAAACTTGCAGATTTTATTATGGAGTAAAGATGATATAAATAATATAAAAGTTAACTCTTCTAAGATAACAGGATCCAATGGTGCTACTATATCGGGTGATAATATTAGTGTACATCCTGTTCGTTATGTTTTAACAGATAAATTCTTATCGGGTTGTGGTTATAGAGATAAGGATACAATTGACTCTTATCTTGCTGCCGATCTACTGGAGTATAATCAAACTATAAACCTGCAGGGAAAAACTACCCGTCCTTATTGGATTGTTATTGATGTGCCTGCTGATACTAAAGCGGGTGATTATAAAGGTGAAATTACACTTACCAGTGAAGGAGAAAAAGTTGGGAAATTGCCTCTAACACTTGTCGTTGAGGAGTTTGTTCTTCCTTCTGCTTCTGAGTGGAGTTTTCATCTCGATTTATGGCAAAATCCTTATGCCGTAGCTCGTTATTACGATGTTGAATTATGGTCTCAGGAGCATATAGACCTTTTAAAGCCATATTTAGAATTGTTAGCAGATGCCGGACAAAAGTGTATTACTACTACTATTCTTCATAGAGCATGGGGAGGTCAAACTTATGATCATTTTGAATCTATGGTTCAATGGACTCATTTAGGTGATGGTGTGTGGGAGTTTGATTATTCAGTTTTTGACACATGGGTTCAGCTTGCTTTGGATGCAGGGATAGATAGACAAATTAGTTGTTACTCAATGATTCCATGGGGTAATCAAATTAGATATTATGATGTGGACTCTGCAGATTATGTTACTGTTGAAGCACGTGCAGGTTCAAAAGAGTATAAGGAGTTGTGGGAGCCTTTTTTAATTCAATTCAGGGATCACTTAAAAATGAAGGGTTGGCTTGATATTACAAAAATAGCAATGGATGAAAGGAGTTTGCAGGAGATGGAGAGTATGATCTCTTTATTAAATGAGGTTACCCCTGAGTTTGAAATTGCTTTTGCAGGTAATTATCATGAAGAGATAGCTGATGATATTAGCGATTTATGTGTTTTTGTTGATCCTGAGGTAGACAGCAAAGTTTTTGATGAGCGGCGTGAGAAAGGTTTTTTAACTACATACTATACATGTTGTGCTGCTCCTGAACATCCTAACAATTTTACCTTTTCACCTCCGGCTGAACAGGCTATAATTGGATGGTATGCGGCAGCAAAAAAGTATGATGGCTATTTACGCTGGGCTTATAATTCATGGGTTGAAGATCCTCTTAGCGATTCACGATTTAGAGCCTGGCCGGCAGGTGATACATATCAGGTTTATCCGGGTCCTCGCAGCTCAATAAGATTTGAAAGGTTAATTGAGGGTATTCAGGATTTTGAAAAAATCAGATTAGTTAAATCTGCCTTGAAGAAAAAGGGAGAAAAGGAGAAGCTTCATGAGTTAGAGGAGATGTTAAATCGTCTCTTTTCTCATGATAATACTATTTCACCTAATGCCGCAAAATGGATAAATAAAGGAAAAAAGCGTTTTAATGAAATTTTGGGTAGTTTAAGTGCTAATGATATGGTGTACCAACCTCAGGATAAAGAGTGGGAGTTGGTGTGGAGTGATAATTTTGAAAATGAAAAGATAGATAACACAAAATGGAACATCATTAATGTTGATCCTGATAATTATGATAGGAGTCCCGACTGGAAAAAGCATATGAGTGATGATAATCGTTTGTTTTTAAATGATGATGGTAAATTATATCTGCATGGGATTAATAATCCCGGTGATATTGATGATCCTCGCCCTTTTTTAACTGGCGGTGTTAAAACAAAAGATAAGTTCTCTTTTTTGTATGGAAAGATAGATATTCGTGCCAAGAAAGAGTGTGCTACAGGTGCCTGGCCGGCTCTATGGATGATGCCCCAAGATGATGTTTATGGTGGATGGCCACATAGTGGGGAGATTGATATTATGGAACATCTTAATTATGATAGAGTAATACATCAGACTGTTCATACCAGATACACCAATGTTTTGGGACGCACAGTTAATCCTCCCAGAACAGCTGATGATATTGAAATTGATGTTACAAAGTGGAATTTGTATGGGTTAGAATGGTATCCTAATGAGCTGGTTTGGACAGTTAATGGTGAAGAGACTTTTAGATATCCTAGAGTTGATTATCTTGATGCTGATATGATACAGTGGCCGTTTGATCAGCCGTTTTACATCATTATGAGTCAGCAACTAGGCGGAAACTGGGTTGGAGATGTCGCTGGCGATGAGCTTCCTGTTTCCTTAATTATTGATTATGTAAAAGTTTATAATTAAAGCTTTTTTATTATTTTACAAGGGTTGCCTGCTGCGAGTACATCCTCAGGTATATCCCTTGTAACTATACTTCCTGCACCAATAACAGATCTGTTTCCAATTGTGACGCCCGGACAAATGACTGCACTTCCACCAATCCATACATCCTGACCAATTGTTACAGGTTTGCCTGCCTCTAAGCCTTTTTTCCTTGTTTTGTAATCCATTGGATGTGTTGCTGCATATATTTGAACATTTGGCCCTATTAATGTTCTATCTCCAATTTTAACCGACATAATATCCAATATAATGCAGTTAAAATTTAAAAATACATCTTTTCCTAATATTATATTGTAGCCGTAATCGCAGTGAAATGGAGGTTGAATCCAGCTACTCTTACTACTATTAGGCATTAATTGTTGCAATGTGCGCACCCTTAGTTGTTTCTCTTTTTCATCACTGAAGTTGAGCTGCCGGGTTAATTTTCGTGCTATATTTCTATCATTTTCAAGAACTTTGTCAGTTGCATCGTATAGCTCTCCATTTAACATTTTCTCCTTTTCTGTCATAACCGGTTAGTTTTATAATAATTGATATTATTAGGGTTAAAATATGAGATATCTTTATCAAATTCGTCTATTGTTATCAAATATATACAATGTTTAGTTTCAATTTTAATTTAAAAAATCTTTATTTTTATAAAAAATTATATTATAAATTGTTATTCTTATGAAAAACTTTTTACTATCTGCCTTTTTTCTGTTTTTTAGTTTTAATATCATGTCTCAGGAGGCTATATGGGATAGTCCCGATTTAAAATCTCCCGAAATTAATGCCGATAATTCGGTAATATTTCGGTTGTATGCTCCAAATGCTACAGATGTAAAAATTACTGGTAACTGGATGGAGGCTGAAGGATGGTCACCTGGAACTGTAGATTTGACTAAAGATGATAAAGGGATATGGATTTATGAGTCAGATCCTTTAAATAGTGATCTTTATAGTTACTCCTTTTTGGTTGATGGTGTAAGGGTTAATGACCCTTCAAATGTTTTTGTAGTTAGAGATGTTAATACCTTAAGTAATATTTTCATTATTGAGGGTAAGCTAGGTGATTTATACAGTGTAAATGATGTACCGCAGGGAACTGTTACTTATAGGTGGTATTTTTCTAAAGGAAATGATAAAGATCGGCGAATTACTGTATATACTCCTCCTAATTATGAGCAGAGCAACAAGAGCTATCCTGTACTGTATTTACTTCATGGTATGGGCGGTGATGAAGAGGCCTGGAGCTCTTTAGGCAGGGCAGCTCAAATTTTAGACAACTTAATTTCAAGAGGTGATGCTGAGCCTATGATTGTTGTAATGCCTAATGGAAATGTTGCACAACAAGCTGCACCGGGCAAATCCCAAGAGGGATTAGTACAGCCATCTATGAGTCTGCCAAATACTATGGATGGCAAGAGAGAAAAAACATTTATTGATGTTATTGAGTTTATTGAAGAAAATTATCGAGTTAAACAGTCTGCATCTAAAAGAGCAATTGCCGGATTATCAATGGGAGGCTTTCATTCTCTCCATATATCAAGGATTTATCCTAAAACTTTTGATTACGTAGGACTTTTTTCAGCTGCAGTATTTCCTGATGAATCTGTTGACTCTGAAGTATATAATAATTTTGAAGGTGCGCTAATGCAACAGATGGAGAATGGTTACGAATTATATTATATAGCAATGGGAAAAGAAGATTTTTTATATGATCAATGTGTAGAGTTACGATCAATTATGGATAGTATTGGAATGTCTTATATCTATAATGAAAGTGATGGTGGTCATACATGGAGTAACTGGCGAGTCTATTTAAGTGAGTTTGTACCTATGTTATTTAAGTAAATTTTTAGTGAGTAATTTTTGAGAAGCAAACGTATTACTAATAATTATTAATTGTTTTTATTAAAATAGTTAATAATAGTTGTTTTTTATTTAATTATTTAAAATTGTTAAGTTATGAAAAAACGTTTACTTCTATTAAGCATGGTTTTAGCCTTCTGCTTTTCATCACAAGCTGTTTCTCTTATGCCTGAGTTGAGTTCAGGGGATGATGAGATATGGTATTTTATTGAATTTAGTAATGGGGGCTATGTAATCTCTGATCAGGGTATTGGAAATAATCTTTTAACAGCTGAAAAATCTGTAGTTGCAACTCAATTATGGAAATTTGAGGAGACTGAGGAGGATTCCGAAGTTTATATTGTTACCTCTATGATGGGTAATTTTATAGGCTTCTATAATGATAGGTATATTGCTACAGAAGACGATGGAACTGAACTACTTATTCATGAATCTGATTCCGAAGATTATCCATCGTCATTTGAGATTAAAAGAGCTGAAAATGAGGATGATTTTTATATGAATCAATTTGGCGGAGCAGGGGTTGATAATCAGTTAGGTGAATGGTTTTATGGAGATATGAACAATCCTGTTATATTTATAAAGGCAACTCAGGAACAGATAGATGAAGCTTCAGATAATACTGTCAATTATCTAAAAAATGAATTAAGTAATAAGTTAAATTTTGTTCAGGATGAATTTAGCTCTGTTGATGAAGGTGATGAAGTTGGTGAATATTCTACTGATGCTGTTAATAATCTTGAATCGGTACTTCAAAGTGTTCAGGATGTGATTGATAGTGAGGATTCTACTCCGAATGATTTTTATTATGCTGATAGTGAGCTTGATCAAGCTATAGTTGAATTTTTGAATTCTGTTAATAAGCCTTTCAAGGTTTCTATACCCGGAGAAAAGGAGTACTATTATGTTATTTATACTCCAAACCGTAATAACAGTGCATTAGCAGTAGATGAAGATGCTGAAGGTTTGACATCTGTTGATTACTCCAATACAGATGACTTTGATGAAACCTTGCCTGCAAATCAGAAATGGATTTTTATAGAGTTAACTGATGGTTCTTATGCAATTGTTAATCCGACAACTATTAATTCAAATTTGACTGAGGATGTTTATATTGATCCCAAAATGGTTGATGTAAATGAGCAAATTTTATTGACAAACACTCCTGTTGAATCGGATGCATGGGAATTTCATGTTACATTATCATCTGATCACTTTGCTATATTACAGGATGATTACAAGATGCAGTTTAGTGTTGCTAACAATAATGATTATGTGATAAATTGGGGATATGATATGACGCTATATGGGGGAACTTTAAATTTGGCTGGATACCTCTTGGATGATGATGGTGTTATGTTTAGTATAAAGCAGGTTGATAGTGGTGAATTTACCTCTATTTATGAAGTTGAAGATGTACAATACTCTATTTATGTTCAAAATCGTGTTGTTAAAGTTGATGGAGCTGAAGAGTTTGAGGTCTATTCATTAACAGGGACTCTTGTTGATCATAGGTATGCTGTACCGCCTGGTATATATATTGTTAAAATAGGAGACCATGTAGATAAGATTCTTGTTCGTTAGTATTTTTTATATTAAATATTTTAAAAAGGGATTGCTTAAAATATAATATGCAATCCCTTTTTAAGATTTTAAATTTCTATAAATGAAGGTTGGTCACCTGTTATATTTTCTCCACCATCAGGAGTTACTATAAATGTATTTTCTGCTCCAACCATTCCAAAATCTTTAATTCCTTTTTTGGGTTCAAGAGCAAAAACCATGTTTTCTTGCAGTGGTTCATCAAAACCATTTGCAATAACTGGAATTTCATCAATTGTTAAACCTATTGCATGACCCAAAAACTTCACCTGCCTTTTACCATAACCCATAAAATTTTCACTAAATCCTTCGGGTAAATTGTTTATGATAGTCTCATAAATATGAGCCGGAGTTACTCCGGGTTTTAACATTTCAGCTATATCATATTGAATTTTAACACACTCATTATGAGTTTTCAGGGCCTCTTCGGGAATGGAGTCATTGTACATGTAAAGTTGTGTTTTATCGGTATGATAGCCGTTAATACCTACACCTGCATCAACAAACACCATATCTCCTTTTTTAAGTTTTCGCTCCCTGCTTCCTAATACCGGTACTGCGGGGTACATACCTCTGTGACCTCCCGGACCGTTAAATGTTGTAGGGATTATAGAGCTATCGCCAAAACCAATTTGACCAATCAGCATTTCTGTATCAAACATATTGAATCGTGCTGTTCCCATATGCCCCTCTTCTATCATTGCTTTATATAAATCTGCAGCAAATTCTGCTTCTGATATACCCTCTTTTAAAAGTTGCGGTATGCGTTCCAGAGTGATTTTTTGATGTAGTTTGCCTGCCTCTCTCATAAAATTAAGCTCCCAGGAACTTTTTACAGCTCTGGTCATTGCGATTTGGTGGTCCAGACTTTCATAATTTTTGAAAGGGAAGTGTTTATTGAATCGTTTATACATATCAAGAGGGACAAAGCTGGTCTCAATATGAACTGTGTTTGACAGGTTGGTATATGCTGTAGCAGCATCCCTGTAACTTTTCATAGGTTTTATCTCGTTAAAAAAGGACTCCTTTAGGACTCGTTCATAGCTCTGTCTTACCCATAAAACCGGTTCCTTTTCTCTTTCAATTATTAACATTCCCTCGGGCATTGATCCGGTGAAATAGAGCAGATTTAATTTGCTAAAGATCACTGCGGTCTGCCAGTTGGGACAATCTTTATCCATTCTTTCTTTAAATCGAGCCATTCTGTTTTGAAGTTCCGATAGTGGTGTTTTATAATCCATATTTTATTATTTTTTATTTGTTTACTATTTTGCATGCATTAAGCAACAAAAATAGAGTTTTAACAGGTAAAAACCATAATATGGGAAGAAGAGAAAAAAAAGTCGGTAAAAGGGGTTCTGCAGGTAATAACAGAAAAACCGGAGAGGATTTTTTGTTAAAGAATTTGAATAGGAGTGGAGTGGTAGAAACAGATAGTGGGTTGCAGTACATGGTTGTTGAACAGGTTGATGGGGAAAAACCTAATGTAAATTCAGTTATAGAAATTCATCAAAGAGCTCTTTTGCTTAATGGAACTATATTAGAGGATACTTACCGTAAAAACGAGCCGGCTAATATTCCGGTTAATGAATTGATTGAAGGATTGCAGGAGGGTGTTGCACTTATGGGCAAAGGGAGCCGATATAAATTTTGGGTTCCTTATGATTTAGCCTGGGGTAAAAAAGGTTCGGGGAACAAAATTCCACCCTATTCGGTTCTCAGTTTTGATATACGATTATTATCGTTACAAAATGGTTAATGTTGTGGTAGATAGTCTTTTATTATATTATTGTGAAAGGAAAATATTTAAGTGTGTGATAAGTATAGTCTGTTACTATATTGTGATTGTTGATACCATTTAGGATATTTTGCAATATTTTAATATTTTAGACCCAAAATTACTAATAAATACTACATAATTAATTTTGTAAATTATTATTTACCATGCAAAACCTTCCACTAAAATTTACTTTTATTATTGTTTTATTATTGCTTTTTTTTAACGGATGCACTCGTGAATCTGCTCCTGAATATCGTATTTGGTTTGATAATTATGCTGTGGAGTGGGAAGAGACACTTCCTTTAGGTAACGGTCATATTGGGTTTATGCCTGATGGAAATGTTGAAACCGAAAATATAGTTTTCAACAATATCACTTTATGGTCGGGGGGTGAGCAGGATCCAAATAATCCTGAAGCAGCACAATATTTACCCAGAATTCAACAACTACTTTTTGAAGGACGTAATGATGAAGCTCAGGAGCTTGTTTATGAAAATTTTGTTTGTAAAGGTGCAGGATCTAATTTTGGAGCCGGACATGAAGCTCCCTATGGCAGTTTTGAGATTTTAGGTAATATTACTTTTGATTTTGATTATGATATGCCTGGTGAAGTTGATAATTATTACCGGGAATTGAATTTAGATGAAGCAGTTGCGAAAACCTCCTTTAACAGGGGAGGTATTCATTATGAGAGAGAGTATTTTACCAGTTTTTCTGATGATGTTGGTGTAATTCGATTAAGTGCCGACAGACGTGAGTCTGTGAGCCTTAAAATATCTCTTGATCGTCCCAGAGCATTTGAAACAACCATTGAGAATAGTGCAATTGTAATGAGAGGACAGTTAACTGATGGTGTTGATGGCAATGGTATGAGATACAAAGCTAAAATTGTTCCGGTTTTAAAAGGAGGTAAGTTAACTATTGAAGACAACTCTTTGGTTGTTGATTCTGCCGATGAGGTTTTGCTTTTGGTAGCATCTGCTACCGATTATGCTTTTAATGATTATTCCGAATATGTAAGCTCAGTTATAAAAGAAGTTGAAGAGAAGAGTTATTTTGATTTAAGAGGTGATCATGTAAAGGAGTATCAAAAATATTTTAACAGAGTATCTATTGATCTTAAAGGCATGGAGGAAACTAATCTATTGCCGGTTAACGAAAGATTGCTTCAATTTGCTGAAAGCAAAAATGATAACAAATTAGTTGAGCTCTATTTTCAATATGGCCGTTATTTACTTATAAGTAGTGCTCATGCTCAAATTCTTCCTCCAAATTTACAAGGGTTATGGGCTAATACTATTGATACACCATGGAATGGAGATTACCATTTGAATATTAATGTTCAAATGAATCACTGGCCCTGTGAAATAACAAATTTAACTGAAATGCATCGTCCTCTTATTGATTTAACTAAAGGTTTGGTTGAGCCAGGTAAGAAGACAGCATCCGTTTTTTACAATTCTGATGGATGGGTTGCTCATATGATGACTAATGTATGGGGTTATACAGCTCCCGGAGAGCATCCTTCATGGGGTGCTACAAATACTGGTTGTGCCTGGTTAACAGCTCATTTGTGGGAGCATTATGATTTTAGTAAGGATGTTGATTATCTTCGGGATGTTTATCCGGTATTTAAAGGTGCTGCCCGGTTTTTTCTTGATATGCTTGTGCGTGATCCCAATACCGGCTGGTTAGTTACAGCACCTACCACTTCTCCCGAAAACTCTTTTTTTATGCCTGATAGTGATGAGGTTGTTAGTATTTGTATGGGTTCTACTATGGATAATCAGTTGATACGTGAACTATTTACTAATACTATTGAGGCTGCAGAAATTTTGAACATCGACTCTTCATTTGCAGCAGAACTTGCAGAGGCTGTTGAAGATTTGCCACCTAACAGAATTGGTAGTGATGGTCGTTTGATGGAGTGGCTTCAAGAGTATAGAGAAGCTGAGCCGCAACATCGTCATGTATCTCATCTATATGGTCTCCATCCGGGTAATGAGATAACCCCACACTTAACTCCTGATCTTGCCAATGCTGCAAGGGAAACTCTTTATGCTCGGGGAGATGGTGGAACGGGTTGGTCTATGGCGTGGAAAGTTAATTTTTGGGCCAGACTTCATGATGGTAATCATGCTTATAAATTGTTGGTGAACCTTCTTGATCCGGTTTTTGATGGGGAGATGAATTTACTTAATAAGGGGGGTACATACCCAAATCTGTTTTGTGCTCATCCTCCCTTTCAAATTGACGGTAACTTTGGTGGTACAGCTGGTATAGCTGAAATGTTAGTACAGAGTCATGCCGGTTTTATTAATTTTATTCCCGCGCTTCCTGACCAGTTTTCTAAAGGCTCTTTTGAAGGTCTAAGAGTAAGAGGCGAAGGCGAGGTGTCTGCTCGTTGGCGTGATAAAAAGCTTGAAAAAGCTTCTTTAGAAGCCGGATTGGATCATACCTATACTATTTTGATACCTGGTTATGCTAAAGAGGCATTGGTTACTGTTAATGGCTCTAATGTTGAGTTGGATATTGAGAACGGTCTTTTTTCGGTTGATTTGAAAGAGGGTGATAGATTAGAAATCACTATTTAAACTTTTTTTGGTGTAAGATGTTGATTTGTAGCAGTCTGTGTTTATTTAGGCACAGGCTGTTTTGTTTTTATATGGTAAACATATATATTTGCAGTGCAAAACGAAAAGAAGATATTTTGTATGTCAACCAATGTTTTGAATATATTTACAAATCTTTTTTGTGATGGCTTTTTAATGAAGTTTCTGTCACTTCGTTTTCACATGTTATAGACTCTCCTTTTACCAGCTTCTAAATTAGAGGCGTTTACTTTTTCTATTTCTATTTCTTTTTTAGATTGTTTATATAAGCATTTTACTTTAATTCGCTTGTATAACAGATTGTTAAATTAGTTCAATAACTAAATACGAATTAGTTCTTTTGATGTCAGTTTGTTTGATATTGATTACGAATTTTCGTTGTTATTGTTTAAAAAATTGTTGTTATGGATAATTTCTGCACTGTAAATTTTTATGAGGGAAAATTGCAAAAAGGAAGCTCAAAAGGCTCTTTTGCAAACTATAACCCTGCAACAGGAGAATTGATTTGCACTGTACAAAGTTCTTCGGTTGATGATGTAAATAAGGCAGTTAATTCTGCGCAGATTGGATTTAAGGTGTGGTCAAAAACATCTCCTACCGAACGGGGGCGTATTTTAAGAAGAGCTGCTGAATTGTTACGTGAGCGAAATGATGAAATAGCTCGTATAGAGGTAGAGGATACAGGGAAGCCACTTTCTGAGGCTATTGATGTTGATGTGACTTCGGGTGCTGATGCTCTTGAGTTTTTTGGAGGAGTGGTTGCTGCTACTCAAGGGGGGTATCATAATTTGGGAGGTTCATTTGCTTACACCAAAAAGGAGCCTCTTGGAGTTTGTGCAGGTATTGGAGCCTGGAACTATCCAATTCAGATAGCATGTTGGAAATCGGCTCCTGCATTAGCAGCGGGTAATAGTATGATTTTTAAACCATCGGAGGAGACCCCCCGCACTGCTGTTATACTTGCTCAGGTATTTAAAGAAGCAGGATTACCCGATGGAGTTTTTAACATTATCCAGGGGGAAGGTGATATAGGCGCTATGCTCACTTCAAACCCTTATATTAGAAAAGTTTCTCTTACCGGTGAGGTTGATACCGGGAAACGTGTTATGGCCGATTGCGCCTCTACATTAAAGCATGTTACTCTTGAGTTGGGAGGGAAATCTCCTTTAATTATTTGTGAAGATGCAGATATTGATGAAGCTGTTAAAGGTGCTATGATGGCTAATTTTTATACTCAGGGAGAGATTTGTTCAAATGGTACAAGAGTATATGTAGCCGAAAGTATAAAGGAGGAGTTTTATAATAAACTTATTGAGAATAGTAAAAGGTTGGTCATTGGTGATCCAATGGATATGGATACACAAGTAGGAGCTCTGATTCATAAAGAGCACTATAATAAGGTTATGAGATATATAGAACTTGGAAAACAGGAGTGCAAACTAATTTATGGTGGTAATCGATATATACCTTCTGATAATTCTAAGTTAAAGGGAGGGTATTTTGTTGAGCCTACTGTTTTTGAGAGTAGTAATGAAGAGTCTGTAATTGTGAAAGAAGAGATTTTTGGACCTGTTATGACTGTAATTCCATTTAATAATGAGGAGGAGGTAATTGAAAAAGCTAATAATACTATATATGGATTGGCTGCTGGAGTTTTTACAAATAATCTAAAGAAAGCTCATTGGATGGTTGACCAGTTAGAAGCGGGAATGTGTTGGATCAACAATTACAATGTTAATCCGGTTGAAATACCTTTTGGTCCATATAAAGAGTCTGGATTTGGTAAAGAGAATGGATTGGCCGCTCTTGATGCATATACCCAAATTAAGACTGTTTATGTAGAGATGAACAAAATTGATTCACCTTATTAAATAAAAATAAAGATATTATGAGATACGACTATATTATTGTTGGAGGCGGCTCTGCCGGAGCTGTACTGGCTAATCGTTTAAGTGAAGATTCAAATGTTTCGGTATTAGTGTTAGAGGCCGGAAGAAAAGATTATCGTCTTGATTTTCGCATACATATGCCTGCAGCATTAAGCTACCCTTTAAATGGTAAATTTTATAATTGGGCTTATGAATCAGATCCTGAGCCTTATTTGAATAATAGAAGAATTGCGCAACCGCGTGGTAAAGTTTTAGGAGGCAGTAGCTCTATAAATGGTATGATATGGATTAGGGGTAATAAGATGGACTATGAAAAGTGGGCTGGTATAAAAGGGTTAGAGAAGTGGAGTTATGCTCACTGTTTGCCCTATTTTAAAAAGTTAGAAACTCGTTTAATAGGCGCTGATAAATATCATGGTGATAAAGGACCTTTAAAATTAACTACACCTAAAAATGAAAATCCACTATTTAAAGCCTTTTTTGAGTCTGTACAGGAAGCAGGTTATAATTTAACTGAAGATGTGAATGGAGCTCAGCAGGAAGGTTTTGGTCGATTTGATCAATCTATATATAATTCAAGAAGAATGAGTTCGGCTCAGGCGTATCTACATCCGGTTATACGTCGTTCTAATTTAACTGTATTAACTCGCTCTATGGTTCATCGAATTCTTTTTGATGGAAACAAAGCTATAGGCGTAGAGTATAAGCGAAAAGGTAAAATTGAAAAGGTTTATGGTGATAAAGAGACCATATTATCGGGCGGTGCTATTAATTCACCACAACTACTTCAATTATCGGGTGTAGGTAATGCTAAAGAATTAGAGGAGTTTGGAATTAAGCCTGTTGTTGATTTACCCGGTGTGGGAGAAAATTTGCAGGATCATCTTGAGGTATATGTTCAATGGGCTTGTAAAAAGCCTGTTTCGGCCTACAAATATCTTGCGCCATGGCGTGCTCCCAAGATTGGTTTTGATTGGCTCTTTTTTAAAAAAGGTCCGGGTGCAACAAACTTTTTTGAAGCAGGCGGATTTATTAAGAGTAGAGAGGATGTTAAATATCCCGATCTTCAGTATCATTTTTTGCCGCTTGCAATACGTTATGATGGTACTGCACCATCAGAAGGGCATGGATTTCAGTTACATGTTGGTCCCATGAATACTGATGTTCGCGGACATGTTAAAATTAAGAGCTCTAATCCTGAGAAGGCACCCTCAATACTCTTTAATTACCTTTCAACACCTAATGAACGCCGTGACTGGATTAATGCAATACGAAAAACCCGAAAGCTCATAGAAACTGATGCTATGAGTGAGTTTAGGGGAAAAGAGATCTCCCCCGGTGAAAATGTTAAGAGTGATCAAGAGATTCTTGATTGGGTTGCTAAAGATGCTGAAAGTGCTTATCACCCAAGTTGTACCTGTAAAATGGGATTTGATGATATGGCAGTTGTTGATGATCAATTAAAAGTTCATGGTATAGAAAAATTACGTGTGGTTGATGCTTCTGTTATGCCATATATTACTAATGGAAATATTTATGCTCCGGTTATGATGATAGCTGAAAAGGCTTCTGATATAATAAAAGGAGAGGGAATGCTTGATCCTGAAAAGAATGTTTAAATAGATTATAGTAAAGTTCATTGAGTACAAGTGCACGGATACAAGAAAACCATAGTATCTGTGCGCTTTAATTTAAAATTTATTTCATGGTTAATTTATCTTATTTCTCTACCTATTTTTATAATAATAATTTTTATTGCTTTAGCTTACCCGGCTTTAAACAGGTTATCGCTAAACGAAATTATAACCTTAGTCACTTTTACTTTAAAACTCTTCCCACATAATTCTAAACTCATTTTGCAAATAGCTTTAACCTGTAACTGAATTTTAATTTTAGTTTTTAATAATTTATTCAAAAAAACAGAGTAATGAGTTTAGATAGATCAATTATTACCAATTTGTGGCCTACATTTCTATTGATGGGACTGGTATCCCTGTCGGGAGGCTATTTATATTTATTTACCGATGCTGATGTTTTTTGGCCCGGTTTTATCTCAATGATTTTCTTTTATGGCATAATATTTTACATGGGAACTTTTGCTGCAAAGCTTAAACAGATAAAGTCAACTAATGATGTTATGCTTGCAGGACGAAATATTCCGCTGTGGATAGGAATATTTACTATGAGTGCTACCTGGGTAGGTGGCGGTTATATTAATGGTGCTGCTGAATATAGTTTTGATTCTGATTTTGGTTTGATATGGGTTCAGGCTCCATGGGGTTATGGATTGAGCCTTATTTTAGGTGGTCTCTTTTTTGCCAGAAAGATGCGTAGTTATCAGTTTAAAACTATGTTGGATCCTCTTGCTCAAAGGTATGGTAAGCGAATGGCCGGGGTGCTTTTTTTACCAGCCCTTCTTGGAGAGATTTTTTGGACTGCTGCAATCTTAACAGCCTTAGGGGCAACCTTTGCAACTATTTTAGGACTTGATATTCAAACTGCAATAATTGTTTCATCTGTTATTGCTATAATTTATACTGCTTTAGGAGGATTATGGTCGGTTGCTTTTACTGATATTGTTCAACTTAGTTTACTATTTTTGGGGCTTTTACTTGTGTTGCCATTTGCTTTAAACTCTGTAGGAGGTTGGGATGTAGCCTGGGGATCATACAAAGAAATTATGGGAAGTGCTGCTACATTTTTGCCTAATAGAGAAGCTTTGGGCATTTACTATTATAACTGGTGGGATAATGCTCTTTTATTGGTTTTCGGTGGAATTCCATGGCAGGTTTATTTTCAAAGAGTTTTATCCTCAAAGAATCCTCAAACAGCAATGCGTCTCTCTTTTTTAGCGGGGATTGTATGTATATTGGCTGCTATACCTCCTGTTATTATAGGAATTGTTGGAGCTACAGTTCCGTCATGGGAAGCGCTTGGAGCTCCTGGTGCTCCAGAAAATTCTGCATTAGTTCTTCCTTATGTTATGCGATATTTAACCCCGGGGGTTGTTGGATTGGTTGGATTGGGAGCTATTGCTGCTGCTGTTATGTCATCGGTTGACTCTTCTATTTTATCTGCATCTTCAATGGCAAGCTGGAATGTTTATCGTCCGTTGCGTAGAAAAAAGTTTAATGCAGAAAATTTAACAAAGGTAATTAGAAGATCTGTATGGATTGTTGGTATAACTGCAACACTTCTTGCTTTAAGGATTACCAGTGTTTATGAGTTGTGGTTTTTATGTAGTGATTTTGTTTATGTTCTTCTATTTCCACAGTTACTAACCTCATTATATGATAAGAAGGCGAACTGGATTGGTTCACTCTCAGGATTTATTATTTCTTTTATTTTAAGAATGGGTGGAGGCGAGCCTGCATTGGGAATTCCACGTTTAATTGATTATCCTATGATTGAAGATGGTATGGTGTTATTCCCTTTTAGAACCTTAGCAATGGTTACAGGCTTAATAACTATAGTTGTGGTTAGTCGTTTAACTCAAAAATATGCTGCTCCACGCAAACTTACTAAGTCAGAATAAATTGGTATACATCTATAAAAGTTATAATTTTAACTACTTAAAATTTATATTATGAAGTTAAGAAATTCTATTTTAATATTATTAGTTGCACTATTATCTATAATCTCTACTGCCCGATTAAAAGCTGAGACCAGGGTAAATAATGAAGATGCTAAAGTTGATATTTCAGTTAACGCTGATCTTGTGAGCAGATATGTTTGGCGGGGAATGCTCTATAGTAGCAATTTTAATTTACAACCTTCTGTTAATTTTGGATATAAAAATTTTTACGGTGGTGTATGGGGTAGTTATGGCATTGCTCATGAGTTTGCCGAAGTAGATTTTTATGTGGGTTTTACTAAGGGGAATTTTGCTTTTACTCTGAATGATTATTATGTAGGAACTGATATTGGTTTACTTGGTGATGACTATTTTAATTATAGTAGTGAAACAACCAATCATGCTTTTGAGGCTGAAGTACAATACTTTTTTGAGGACATTCCTTTGGTTCTTACCGGTTCAAATTTCTTTTATGGAAATGATAGAGATGAGGACGGTGATAACTACTATTCAACTTATTTTGAAGCAATGTATAATTTTTATGATGTTTCGGGATATAATGTTTCTCTTTTTGCCGGCGGTACACCTGCCGAAGGACTTTATTCAGATGGAGCTGCAATTGTAAATGTTGGTGCAAGCTTTTTAAAGGAGGTTGAGGTTAATGATTTAATATCTTTACCTTTAGAGGCTTCATTAATTTTTAATCCCGATGCTGAAGATATCTTTTTTGTACTGTCATTAACATTTTAACATTTTTATTTAACTAAAAAGCAGGTCTTTATCAAGTGGTTACACTTTTTAACTTGACCTGCTTTTTTATTAAATACATTAATTGTAATTATTGCGCAGGCATACCTTTATATTTATGAATAAATTGTGGTTTTTCTGCCAGTATAAAGCTGTGATTCATGTGATCTCTTTCATCCAATCCTATTCTACGAAACACATCAGCCCAGTTATCCACATCTGCATAGCTGTTTTTTACAAAGTCATTATCCAGCTTTTGATCTTCCCATTGAGGGTTCTCTTTTACCATATTTGCATAAACAAGTTCAGCATGGTTTTCAAATTCGGCATTAAACAGATATGCTCTTTTTTGATTGGTGCATGCCATTATTTTTGCAATTATTACATAAGACAGGACAATAAAAAATGTTATAAAGGGATTTAAGTACCATTTATCTTTTATGCCATCTTCACGCATTTTTTGATCTATTACCAATAGATGCATAAACTCATTATCCTGTGCCTCTCTTGACCACTCTATTATCTCTTGATAATCTTTTACTAAATTTAGCTTTCTAAATTTTCTTGTCTGTTTTATGTAGTGGCGTATTTCCCATCTACGATATGGAATTGATGCCAGTATCTCTAATAGTTTGGCTTTGGACAGACTGTTTTTTTTGCCTGCCGTTAAATCCATGGCAAAAAAGAAAAATTTTGCCGCTGCACTGTAACTGTACCTTGGAGTATCAAAAGTGTTTTGTTGTTCAGCTTTGAGATCAATGTTTGCCATATTTTCCTGTTTTTGGTTAATTTTTTTATTCTCTTTTTAATTATTACCCTCTCCGCTTTGATGGTATGATATTCTAATTCCTGCACATTCTGAATTTCGCTCATCAAAATAGTGAGGAGCCGACACCTCTATTTTTATCTGCATTGTTGATTGTATAACAAATAGGCGTGTATTACTAAAATCATCTGTAGCATTGTCATAAAGGACAGTCTCATCTTCATTATCGGCAATTAGCCTAAAGTGCAGTTCCCCTAATCTGCGATGTCCACAAACCGACACATAATATTCCCGGTTACCGTAAAAAGTTTGATTAAAAACTACTTTGCGACCCCGTCTTATGGAGGTAGATCTGGATAGTGAGCTGGATTCGAAATAATTTGGAGGGTTATCACATTTACTGTCATAGCCTCTGCATCTTTGTGCTTCTACATTAATCGAATTGAAAATAGAAAAAAGAACGATTACTGTAAAATATATTGTAAATTTTAATGTTGTCATCATCTTTTACATCTTTGTTTATAACCTGTCTCAATCTTTAACCCATCGGTTTCTTAAGCTATCTATCTCTTTCTTTATTTCTTCCAGAGAGGGTAGGTTTTTCTCTTTATCGGGACTGTTTGAGCCTATTACTATAGCACCATCTTCTCTCTCTTTGCCCCGGAACTCTTTTTCTGAATTTTCAATTTTATTAAAAGCTTTTGTTAAGGGCTCAATCTCTTTTATAAGCCTCTCTTTTTCAGGCCCTGAAAGATACCTTTCAAACATTGTGTTAAGTTGATTAATAATTAATTTTTGATCCCATACTCTTGCTTTAAAGCTTTTTTCATCATGTTTTGCACCATCGGAGTGGAGTGCTAAATACATCGCTTCTACAAAGCCCCCTGCAGAAATTATAGCGTACTCACTAAACCTGTCTGTATCATGAAGATTACCAATTACAGTAAGATAAAGTTCATCATAAATTATATTGAGAGAATCCATTCTATTCATATTATTCATCAATCTTAATGTAATATCTTCTACTTCAGGGGGGAAGAGATTCATATTTTTACCCATATCGTCTATAAGATCGAAATAGCGGAAAGCTGTTCCTGACTGTTCAAAACTTACAGCGTAGGCCATATCGGCTAGATAAAATCCGAAGGAGAGCAGCCTTTCGGTTGTAGTGTTGTATTTTGCCTGATTATTTATATCGGTTAATAGCGATGGGGTGTATTGTATCTCATTCTCATGAATATAATATAAAATCTCGTCAGGTGCTGGGATAGCATAATATTCTACAATAAAATCCTCCTCCTCGGCATAACTGTTGTTTTGGTTTGCAAATGTAATTTGCGGAAGGCTTATTATTAGAAAAATAAACAAACTTTTATATAAGCAGTGACGGGTTAATTTCGCCATACTATTTTTTTCTATTCTCTTTTCCATCAGTGTATTGATTTATTATAGTTTACTTATAACAGGTTTTGCGTTTTATTTAAATTAAATACAAGTTCTATGCCTTTTTCTAACTCCCGGTTTTTTATAGTTATATCGCCCAAATGTGCTTCGGCAATAAGCTTTGCAAAACTGAGCGATTGACTCTCGGTGTAAAAAGTATCAAATATATCAGATATTTCTGAATCTGTAACATGTTGTCCGCTATCATAAAACATGATTGATATTTTTTCATTATCACTTTTGGTTTTAATTGTGATGGATGAATCATAGTTATTGCGTTCTATAAAAAAATCGAGTATTATAATCATTGCAGCCATCAATAGTTGGGTTTCTCCTGTAGCATAGCATACTTGATGATTTGACAGATTTATTATACGTTGTTGTTTACGTCGTATTTTATTATCAAGTTGAAACATGGCGAAACCTATAAGTTTGTTTAAGTCTGTTTTATCAGGTTTTAAAACTGCTCCCTGTGATTGCAGTTCGGTGATTCGTAATGCAGCGTTTACTAATGTTTCAATAGTTGACATTGAATGATCTATGCGATCAACAAGTTGTGCAACTTTACGTGAATCTACTTTGTATTTTATTACCTGCAGCATACCAGTTACCTCATTTATTGAACCGGATATTTCATTTCCCAAAATATTTAAAAAATTCTGTTTTGAATCTTCAATTCGTTGTAACTCTTCATTTTTTGTTGTTAGCTCTATATTTGTTTTTTCTAACTCTTTGTTTATACTTGAAAGTTTTTCGGTTTTTTCATTTACCATTTTTGCCAGATCTCTATTTATATTTTCAAGCTTTTTGCGGCTTAGCTTTAATTCAACCTGGTTTTTTACACGTATGGTTAACTCTTTTGAATCAAATGGTTTCGAAATATAGTCGGCTCCACCCACTTCAAAGGCTTTGGTTACACTCTCTTTATCTATTTTAGCAGTTAAAAAAATTACCGGAATATCGTTTATTGCTTCATTGGATTTTATTAGTCTGCACACTTCAAAGCCGTCTTCACCGGGCATCATAATATCTAAAAGAATTGTATCAAATGGTTCACTTTCAAGCCATGATAATCCTGAAGCACCGTCCATTGCAAATTCACAGTGAAAACCTTCATTTTCAAGAATTGATGCTGCAACCTGAATGTTTTTTGCATTATCATCAATGATAAGTATTCGTCTTTTTTCCATTCGTAACTATTTTGTCTTTACAGATACTTAACCGGTTTTTGTTGAGCCCTATATTATTTATACCGGGTGTTTGAATAAAACGTTTCATTTAACGGTAATAATCAATTACTCAGTATTATTAATCAATTGAAAAATATTTGCTGAGAAACTCTAAAATTTCATTTAATTTCTCTACATCAAATGATGCTTTTGCATCTTTTATAGATAGAATTTTCTTTTTTATTAGATTGTCATTGTTTTTTTCTGCAATCTCTTCAAGTGATTTTACAATATTGTCAACATTATTAAAGGATGGGCGGACTCTGAATTTTAACCATTCTTCTTTTAAATTATCGTTAAATTCTTTAAGAGTCTGGTTTGAAGCAGTTTTATTAACTGAATCAGTTTTTGACTTAATTATGGGTTTTATGTATTTGCTTTTGTTATGATCTTTATTGTTGATCTCATTTTTACTCTCTTTATTTATTTCGCAATCTGGAAGTGTTATTTTAAAGATGCTCCCTTTGCCCGTTATGCTGTGAAGAGATATAGATCCTTTCATTAACTCTACGAGTTGCTTTACAATGCCCAGTCCTAAACCTGTTCCACCATATCTTCTGCTATCCTGATTCTCTTGTTGCGTAAAGTCTTCAAAAATAGTTTTTTGTGATTCTGGTTTTATGCCTATTCCTGTATCTTCAACTTTTATAACTAAATCTGTTTTGGTTTGAGTTAAATTATCACATTTTATCGAAAGTGATATATATCCTTTGTCAGTAAATTTTATTGCATTGCTTAACAGGTTTGTTAATATCTGTCTTAAGTGCAGCTCATCTATAATTAAATATTTAGGAATCATTTCATCAAGATAAAACTTAAACTCAATATCTTTTTCTTTAATGGCCGACTTAAAGAGCATTTTGATCTCTTTGATAAGATTATTAATGTTTACCGATTTTTTGTTTAGTGCCAATTTGCCCGCTTCTATTTTTGAATAGTTTAAGATGTCAGATATCAATTGTAAAAGAGATATTCCACTTTTTTTTATACCTTTTAAATAGTCTAATTGATATTTATCTTGACTGTTTTTTTCCAGTAGATCGGCAAAACCTATAATAGCATTTAACGGAGTTCTTATTTCATGGCTAATACGTGCCAGAAACATATTTTTAGCCTTGTTTGCAGCAACAGCCTCTTCTTTTGACTTTATTAGCTCCTTGTTTAGTTTAATGCTATCTGTAATATCAACAGCGACACCTACTACTCTTTCTATTTCTCCCTTAGAGTTTAAGTTTGTGACCTGACCTGTTGTTTCAACCCATCTGTATGTGTTGTTTTTAATTTTTATGCGATATTTTAACTTAAAAAAAGGTGAATTACTGTTGCGATGTTCTCTAATTTTGTTTTTTATATTTTCTATATCTTCTTTATGAATTTTCTCTACCAGTAGTGAGAGATCAATTTTTTGCTCTTTAATTGGAACTCCTATAATTGAAGTCCATTGACCGTTTATGTGAGCTTTGTTATTTAAGGGTTCGATATCTAAAATAGTCATATTGGCTGCATTGATAGCCATTTGAAGTTTATCGATCGATTCCATTAATTTATTATTCTCCTGAATTCGGTTTATTGCAAGAGCAAAAAGGTTAGACAGGCTTTTAAGATTATCAATATCTTTTTCATTATAGTCACTCTCTTTTCCGCCAACCATTATTAACCCTTCATAGCTGCTATGAAAAAAAATACCTGCCGATGCAAATCTTTTTAATGGAATTAATTTGCTTATTGGCTCTTTACTTTCTATAAAGTATTTCTCGGGATTATTTATTACAATATCTGTGTGTCTGTATTGATCGTTACCTTCTTGTTCTGAATTACCGGGACACCCCTCTTTAATACATTTTTCAATTCTATCTATTTCTGTTTTATATGAAGTTGAGGAGTCACTGTAAACTGTAATCTTTTTTCGCTGTGTTACAGGGTCTCTATATATTATAAAAGAAAATGTACTCTGGGTGATTTTAAGAGCATATTGTCTTATTAACAGCTCTACAGAGTATAGCTTATTATGCTTTGTAAGTTCATGACCAATTTCGGCCAGACTCTTATTTATTTTTGATTCTCTTAAAAGATTGTTTTCCAGCTTGTTCAAATCATTTAGTTCGATACAGTAGTAGCAGTAAAAATTACAGCCATTATCTTTTGTCTTGTAAATATTGATTAGTACCGGATACTCTCTGTTATCCCAGGCAATATGTGAGCTGTTTAATTTTACACTTTTATCTTTTTCAACTTTGTCAACAATATTGTTCCACCATGACTCTGTTGCTGCAGGATTGATTTTCAAGAGCGATACTTTTTGGGTGCTTGATTGATCTATGCCTGCGTTTTCTGCTGCTTTATTATTGAGATAATGTATAACTCCCTGCTTATCTATAAGATAAAATTCCGAGGGAGAGTTATCTATAGCATTACGCATAATATTATCTATTTTTTTTATAGAGCTATAATCCATTTACACCTTTTTTATTAATTTTTTTTTACCTCAGTAATTTAATGGTTCCTCTCTTTTCTAAAATTGAATTATCCCATGATTTTACCTGAACAATATATGTGTATGTTTCGGCAGGTTGATTTTCACCTTTAAATGTACCATCCCATCCTTTATCAATATCTGTTGTATCAAAAACTAATTGCCCAAACCTATTATAAATTTTAAAAACTAATAACTCTTTTATTCCCCACCCTTTCACATACACCTTATCGTTAATTCCGTCACCTGTAGGGGTAAAGGCTTGCGGAAGATCTACCGAATATTTTTTATCCACATTAAGATTAAAATAGTATGGTATTGTAAAGCAGCCTGTTGTGTCTGTTACCGAAACTTTATACTCTCTTGGCATCTCTGCTGTTATAGTTTGTCTTGGACAGTCGGTGCAGGCAAGTGTATGGTGCGGTTCCCATTCATACCATGCTATTCCTCTGTTTGTAAGGTTAAGGTGTAGTTCTTCTCCAATAATTAAAGTTGTATCGTTTAAATATAGTTTTGGTATCTGTTGAACTTTAACCATCGTTTCGGCATTACTGGCACAATGGTTTTCATCTTTTACTTCAACATGGTATAGGGTGTTTTTTTGGGGAGCTGTTTTAGTTTTAGCTTTTTGGGGAGAAATAACATTTTCATTGGGGTACCATGAATAGGACACTCCTCCTGAAGCCCAGAGTGTTGCGTTGTCTCCCGCACATATTATAGTATCATTACTTATTGATATTTCTGGCAGGGGATGAGCTGTAACACTTTTTATTTCTGCTGTATCTTTGCAGCCCAGATGGTGCTCTGCTATAAGCGAGATATTATATGTTCCCGGTTTTTTATATTTTATAACAGGATTCTTTGAATTAGATGTTCTTCCGTCTCCAAAATCCCAGTTCCAAATATTTGTATATGTTGAATTATCCTCTATTTTAAATTCCCAGGGTACACATCCTGAATATCTATCTTGTGGTAAACTGTATAGCGCATTTATATCAAGAATATTAATAGTATCTATAATTGCTATGTTACATGTGTTTTGTGGATCACTTCTTAGAAACATAACCGGGTAAACATCTCCTTTGTTGCTATATGAATATTTTGCCGATTCTCCTTTTTTCATATATCCGTCTCCAAAATCCCACTCTATATCATAAACATTTTCCTGATTTTTAGCCTTAAATAAAATTTCATCATTAACACAAGCTGTATCGGGAAGTGCTACGGTTGCATAGGGGCCGCCTACATCAATAAATCCTTTTTTGGTTATTGTGTCGGCACACCCGTGAGATGTTTTGCTTATTAAGGTTACATCGTGATTTCCCGGACGATTGAAAATATAGAATGGGTCTTGAACCTGCGAAATATTATCATCTATTCCAAAGTTCCACTCCCATGAACCCGGGTAGTTAGTTTGTGACATATCAAAAAATTGTACAACTAAAGGGTAACAGTTCGATTCGGTAATATCTGCATCAAAATCAGCAACAGGCGGTTTTTGAATATGAACAAATTCTGTTACTGTTTTTGAAGCTTCGCACCCGTGAATATCAATAACATTTAATGTTACATCATAATATCCCGGCTCATTCATTACAAACTTAGGGCGAGCTGTAGTCTGTTCTTTACCATTACTAACCTGCCACAGATATTGATCAATACTGTTTTGTGAGGTGTCGAACAGCTCTAAAGTATCTCCTTTACATAATTGTATCTCTTTTGCTGAAAAATCTGCTTCGGGAAATACTGCTCTTATCTCCTGATCTTTTACTATTTTGTTGGTACAACCCTCTTGATCGGTTACAGTTAGTGATATATTGTATTCTCCAAATTCATTATAGTCATGCTCCGGATTTTGTTCTGTTGAAACAGCTCCATCCCCAAACTCCCAGAGCCAGTCTGTTATAGTTGAGTGAGACTCTGTTTTATCATTAAATTCAAATGTAACGGGCATGCATCCTACTTTATGGTTTGCTTCAAGCTGGGGTTGAGGTTCATGTATAAAAAGATCATATATAGATGTATCCCTGCATCCGTTAGCGTCTTGTACTATTAAAGATATGCGGTTTTCTCCTCTATTTTTAAATGAGTGTGAAAATTGAGCATCCATTGTGCCAATTGTTAAGTCCTCCTGTTCAATATGCCATAAATATCTAATAGTATTGTTGTCATAAGAAAAAGGGGAGTGATCCTTAGAGTTTGATGCATCAAATGTTATTTCACTGTTACGACACAAATTGCCATCTGAAATTTCAAAATCACTTTTTATATTGCGAACATAAACTTCTCTGGCAACTACAAATTCACAACCTGTAGTGCTATTTTCAGCTACTAATCGTACAATAAAATTACCTGTTTCGGAATAGGTGTGTGATGGAGATTCTATATTTTGAACTTTAGCAGTGCCATCTCCAAAATCCCATGTATATGAGGTTGCATCTACTATATCGGCTGAAAAATCATACATATAAGGGCTATTGCAGTTGTTGCTGATACTCATTTTAGCATAAGGACCTAATATGCGCACTGCGTTTGATTTTGTTATGGTGCTGGGACAGCCATTGTTGTAAATTGTTAAGCCAACATCCATCTCTCCGGTATCTTCGTAGTAGTGTGCAGGCATGGGGAGTCCAGGATCAGAATCATCTCCAAAATTCCATATTTCATTTGTTATAAGTTCTCTATCGGGGGCTGTGATTTTGTAAGATATAAGTTCTGAGGCACAATTTATATAGCTTCCTGTTCTTTCAAAGTCGGGATTTACCCTTATTCCTGCATTTATCTGTTCTGTATTTCTTGCTACACATCCCTTATTGGTTGTAATAGTAAGCGTTACAGGTATTTGCTTTCCTTCTCTAATTACAGTTGATATTGATTCTGCTTTTACCGGATCGTTATCTCCTATTTGCCACTCCTTTGAAACGATATAATCTTTATCGGTATTATATTCTGTTTTATCGTTAAAGGTGAGACCCATTGGCACACATCCACTCAAAGCTGATGAATTGCCCCCATCTCCCGGAGAGATTAATACTCTTGGCATAAAAATCTCTACAGAGTTCTTTTTTATATATGTATCACTGCATCCGTTCTCACTTGTAACTGTTAGGGTGTCGGTAAAGTTAACTCTTCTGTCAATACCGGGTTGTTCGCTATAGGTGATCTCAGGTGACTCTTCGTATGATACAGTGCCGTTACCTAATCTCCATTTCCAAGAGGCACTGTTTTTTGATCTGTTTATATATTTTACTGTTGAAGGATATTCACATATAAAAGAGTCCTCTGTTTCAAATTTTGCTATAACCTCTTCTACATGGATTGTTTGCATAGTGCTGTCAATACATGTTCCGTTATCTGCCAAAAGCCATATTTCATAATCTCCGGGTTCATTTAAGCTCTTTTCGGGAGTTTTTTTATATGAAAAAACTTCGTTGATAGTAGTATCTCTTTTTACAGTCCATTTAAAGTTAGAGGCATGACTGCTTTTGTTGGTGAATTGAATCTCTTCGTCCGGACATACAATATCTTTGGCGAGAGTAAAGCTGGCCTCTGTTTCTACTACCTCTATTAAATTATTTCTTGAGATATGATCACTACATCCAATATCATCGGTTACTGTTAATGATACACTAAAGCTGCCTGTCTCATTGTATTTGTGAGTAGGTGAGTTCTCATCTGAGCTATTACCGTCTCCAAAATCCCACTCCGATTCATATCCCTCTTTGGCCCGGGATAAGTTTGTGAACTGAGCGGTTAGTTCACCTGCACATGAAGTACGTTGGTTTACTCCAAAAGAGGCCCGGGGGTGTGAAACTTCTACTGCGTTATTTATTGAGAATGAGCTTGTACACCCATGCTCATTTTCAGCTATAAGGGAGACGTCAAAATTTCCCTGGTGTTTATATTGGTGCTGAGGATTTTCTTCTCTGCTGTTGTTTCCATCTCCAAAACTCCATATAAAAGATAGTTCGCTGTTTGCAGGATCTGATGATTGGTTTGTGAACTCTATTTGGTATGGAGCACAACCTGTTTGATCTCCTGAAACAGAAAATTGAGCTGATGGTGAATGGTGAACAGTGATAAAATCTGTTTTTGTTACTGTTTGCGACTCTCCATTGTAGGTCGCTACTAATGTTACGGTGTAGCTCCCCGGATTAATATATGTGGTTTGAGGGTTTTCTGCTGTTGAACTGTTTCCGTTACCAAAATCCCAATTCCATGTAACATCATCTTTAATGTCAGATTCATTAGTGAAACGTACATTAATGGGAGAACAGCCATCGGTTATCTCAGCGCTAAAATCTATACTGTTTTGACCATAAAATGAGATATTACCAGCAAACAAAATAATTAATATTATAAATATCTCTCTTTTGTAGCTATTTTTGCTTTGTGACTTTTTTAATATATATCTGTTTAATAAGTTTTTTCTCATTTTTTTAACAGAAATTGATTTTTATTTATGCAATATAACAATCCAATTGTATATTTGAAATAATGTAGCTAAATTCAAGTTACATTTATTTTGTTATAATTGGGTCTTATGGTTTTAAAACTCTATGAAGATATTACGTAAAGCTCTATATATAGTTCCTTTAATTATTCTTTTTTCTATTGAAAAAGAGCTTTTTTCACAGTCTCTCTATTTTTCTCAGGCCTATTCTGCCCATCTTACTTTAAATCCGGCCAATACAGGACGTTTTGATGGTGACTGGCAGGCTGTTGCTCTTTATCGTCAGCAGGGTTATAATCTTTCTGATGACTATCAATCATCCTATTTTAGTTTTGAGTATCCTTTCTATTTTGATAATCAAAGAGTTGATGCAGGGATCTATTACAGCAGGGATAATTCGGCAGGAGGTACGTTACCAGTTGACCGACTTAATATTTCAGTTGCAAATAGTATTGTTATTAATCCAGGCTCTGTTGTTCATTTTGGCCTTCAGGGAGCGGTTGTTCATAAACAGGTTACATGGAGCAATATAACTTTTCCCGATCAGTATAATCGCGATACAGGGATGTTTGATCCCGGGTTACCTACATATGGATATGGGGAGTCTGTTGCAACAACATATCTTGATATGGGATTTGGATTGGTTTACTCTTATATGTTTGATCAAGGGATTGTTAAAGCAGGATATTCTATGCAACAGGTTAATCGTCCCGGAGAATCTTTTTTTGGTATTGATAACAATCTTCCCGTAAAACACGTATTACATGCAAAAG
This sequence comes from Marinilabiliaceae bacterium ANBcel2, assembly GCA_029688995.1. GTDB lineage: Bacteria > Bacteroidota > Bacteroidia > Bacteroidales > Marinilabiliaceae > JARULA01. The sequence continues at coordinate 71,252 of JARULA010000008.1, read as the reverse complement.
GTGATCTTAATACCGGTAATTCTCTTTTTTTTATTCCGACATTTACCGGAATAACCATGAATAGAGCATATGAAATTATGGCCGGAGTGAATGCCGGACTCTATATAGGAGAGTGGTTGGGAATGTATCAAAATAGTGTTATCACAGGTCTTCACTTAAGAAGCCTTCCCTGGAGAGACTCTAAGGGGATTATTTTTTCTCTTGGAGGATCCTGGCAATATTGGAATTTTATGCTATCGTACGATGCAGATATATCATCATCTAATCAACCAGGGTATAACTATTCCGCCCTTGAATTAAGTGTTGGGTTTAGATTGCCTTCAACTGATATAACAAGAAAAACTGTACAATGGGAAAGATATTGATATATATAATTTTTTCTCTTTATTTAATTTTTATTCCTTATGATTCTTATTCTCAAAAGGAGGATCTTGCCAGTTATAAAAGATGGCAGTTAAATGGGTTTGTTGAAAGTGCATTGCGGATAAATGATTATTATCAGGCTGCCTGTTTTCTTGAAGAGTTATTAAAACGTGATTCTAATGATGCTGATGTTGGCAGAGAGCTTGGGATAGTATATTATGAGTTACATAATTATGAGAAGGCGGGTGATCTGTTATGGAACTCATATCAGGATGATACTCGTCGTAACATGGATGCTTTATACTATTACGCTCTCACTTTAAAGAAAATGGGTAGGTATAAAGAGTCGCTTGAATATTTTGATGTTTTACGTCGCCGTCACCGCAGGATAGATGGTGTATCACGTTGGATTATTGATAATGAAATTGAAGGTGCAAAAGAAGCTTTAAAAAAGAGAGATCCCATTGTAACAATGCGGGCTTCACGTTTAGATTCAACGGTTAACTTCTCTGCACGTCAATTTAGTCCGGTTATCACTCCTGATGATAATATTGCTTTTGGTGCGGTACGTGACAACGCTCCTGATTATATCAATTTGCAGGATAGTTATACACCTGTTACTCAGTTTTACAAAGTAAGTAGGGAAGATGGAGATAAAGTTAAATTAAAGAGTGACCCCGATCCCCCCTTTTATAACAGCAATGAATTTGATACGGGGGATGGAGCCTACTCTCCCGATGGAACAAGATTTTATTTTTCAAAATGTTATGTAAATTATCAGGGTAAGGAGTTGTGTAATATATATGTATCTCACCTGAATGATTCGGTATGGAGTGAACCCAAGATTTTAGGCAGTGAAGTGAATCGTAATCGTTATACATCTAAAAATCCTACCGTGGGAACAACATACGAACCATATCTTGATGTTCTCTATTTTGTTAGTGACCGACCCGGTGGTGCTGGTGGAATGGATATTTGGTTTTCGGTATATAATAAAAACCGGGATGAATATCAAAAAGCACGTAATGCAGGTGTATTTATAAATAGTTCTGGTGATGAGATAACTCCATTTTATGATGTGCTCTCTAAAAAATTGTATTTTAGTTCAAATGGGTGGCCCGGTTTTGGTGGTTTTGACATATTCTATGCTAAAGGAAGTTTGGTTACCTGGCAACAACCTGTAAATATAGGTTATCCTGTAAACTCTTCGCGTGATGATTTTGATTTTATTAAAAAGGCTCACGGACAAGAGGGGTATTTTGTTTCTAACCGACCTTGTGATAATGGAGCTGTTAATAGCGATATTTTTGCCTTTTATGAAACAGAGAGTTCAAGAGTTTTGCTAAGGGGTCAACTACTGGGTGAAAATAAATTTGAAAATGAGGATAATGGTAAGGCTCTTAATTTTATTGAAAATAGCCGTCTCTACTTTCATTTAATTTCGGATAACCGCGAGAGTATGTTTATACAGGAGGTGGTAACCGATTCGAAGGGTAGGTTTGAGGTTTGGGTAGATAAAAACAGCGATTATGAAGTTGTGGTAGATGGGGAGCAGCTGCTTGAGAGAAGTTTTACGGTTTCAACTGATGATATTGATAAAGGTGTAACTGATTTGGATGCTCTCTCTTTGGCTATTATTCCAGAAAATTCTATCGAAATTGAGAATATATATTATGATTTTGATAGTGTTGAGTTGAGTGATGAGGCGAAAAATGTTTTGGATAGAACATTGGTAGAGTTAATGAATGATTATCCCTATATTGATGTAGAGATATTATCTCATACCGATAATATTGGTGATATTGAGTATAACAAAGAGTTGTCTCAGATAAGAGCAGATAGAGTTGTAGAATATCTTGTTTCGCGTGGTATTGATAGTGATAGGGTTACCGGGGTGGGTTATGGAGAGACAAGACCTGTTGCCGATAATCAACATGCAGATGGTAGTGATAATACCGAAGGGCGAGAGAGGAATCGACGTACTGAATTCAGGATTATTAGTCGGGAGTAGTAATTTTTATAAATGTGTATTATGGCTAAAGGATTTAAAATAAAGGGTTTAGTTTTTTTTGCTGTTTTGTTTTCTTTTTTATTAAAAGGCAATATCCAAAATATGCCTTTTGATAATATATCAGAAAAGATTGTGGTGAGAGGCGACTATCTGTACCCACCTTATGAATATATTAATGATATTGGTGAACCGGATGGATTTAATGTTGAAGTTTTTAAGGCAATTGCTAAAGAGCTGAATCTTGATTATGAACTCTCTTTAGACAGGTGGAGTGTTGTTCGTAATCAGTTAGAAGAGGGAGAGATAGATGTGCTTGTGGGGGCTATGGTATCGCCCGAAAGGAGTAATAAAATTCTATTTGGAACACCACATAGTGTTGTTCCTCATGCTATTTTTGCGCATAGTACAAAACCTGAATATACTATTGATAGTTTGTATGGAAAAAAAATTGTTGTGCAGGAAGATGATATGATGCACGATTTTATTTTGGAAAATAGTATAACGGATGATATAGTAGTTGTAGATAATCAGCTTGAGGCACTTAAAATTATAGATGATAATCTGGCAGATGCTGCTTTTATAGGTCTTTTTCAAGGGATATATATTTTACAAGAGCATAATTTAAAAAATGTGGTTTCACATTCAGCTAATATTGCTCCACAATCATATGCCATGGCTGTATCTAAAGGAAATGAAGAGTTATTGTGGTATTTGAATATGGCCCTTTATCAGTTAAAAGAGACTGGCAGATATGATGAGATATATAGTAAGTGGTTTTCGGTTTATGAAGATGAGCTCTTTATTGAGAAATACAGAAACTACTTTTTTATTTTGGCGGGGATTATTCTCTTTTTATTATGGACACTCTTCTATTTACGTTATAAAGTTAAAAAGGGGGTTGCCCGTATAAGAGAGGTTGAAGGTAAAATTATAGAAGAGCAGCAAAAGCTTATTGCTGCTACTGATCAGGGACCTGCATCTATTATTATTACTGATGTTAATGGGGTTATTGAATATGTAAATAAAAAATTTATAAAGACTGTCAATTATTCAAAAGAAGAGCTTATTGGGGTTGTTTTACGTCTGTTTCGTTCTGGTCATTTATGTGAACAGGAGCGTCAAAATCTTTTTGATACATTAAATAGAGGTGATGTTTGGAGAGGAGAGCATCAAAACAGAAATAAAACGGGAGATTATTATTGGGAGTCGGTGATAATATCGCCTGTTAAAAATGAGCAAGAGAAGATAGTTAATTTTGTAGTTGTGGGTGAAGATATTACTGCTATAAAAAAGATGCAGGAAAATATTATGGCTGCAAAAGAGAAGGCCGAGCAAAGTGATAAGTTGAAGTCTGTTTTTATAAATAATTTATCACATGAAGTGAGAACTCCTTTAAATGCTATAATGGGGTTTACAGAGATTGTTGCCGATGACTATTTTTTACCTGAAAAGCGTAAAGAGTATGCCCGTACCATAATAAAAAGCAGCAAGCAGTTACTCTATCTTATGGATAATTTGATGAATATTTCTGTTATTGAGTCGGGAGAGCTTCAGATTTTGGAGGGACAGACTGATATAAACAGACTTTTAAATGATCTTTATAATCAGCTGATTGTTTCGGTTGATAATGAGAGTGTTATGCTTAGAATAAACTCAATGATATCTCAACGGGAGGGGCTAGTATATAGCGATTATAATAAGGTTTTACAGATATTGCTTAATTTGGGATATAATGCAATTAAATATACAGGCAAGGGTGTAGTGGAAATAGGATGTGACAGGCAGGATGATTATCTTATTTTTTCTGTTTCAGATGAAGGTGAGGGAATTTCAATTGATCAGCAACACCAAATTTTTGAGTTTTTTAATGAGGGTACATTCCCTTCGAATATTTCAAATACAAAAGGAGGCATGGGGCTTGGACTTTCTATTGTAAAATATTATGTTGATGCACTTAAAGGCAGAGTTTACCTGGAGTCACAACCTAAGAGCGGGTCGGTATTTTATTTTGAAATTCCTTATAAACCTGTTGATACACCTGTTGATAAAGATATAGTTAAAGAGATACCCGATTTACGTAATAAAACTATTCTTGTGGTTGATGATGTTGATATAAATTATATGATGATTGAGGAGATGCTTGCAGATACAGGGCTTACTATTTTGTATGCTTCAAATGGAAAAACAGCTGTTGATATGGTAGAAAGTAATCCCGATATAGACATGATTTTTATGGATATTAAAATGCCTGTCATGAATGGTTATGAAGCGACCTCTTATATTAAAAAGGAGCGGCCGCACATTATAGTTATAGCTCAAACGGCCTATGCTCTTGTGGGTGATAAGGAGAAAGCTCTTGAAGCGGGGTGTGATGATTATCTTCCTAAACCTGTTAGTCAGATAAATCTTATAAATATTTTGAATAAATATTTTGGTGAGGAGTGAGCTTAACTTACCAATAAAACTGTAAAATGATTGATAAATGAAGGAGAAGGCTCTTAAATCAATAGTTTCTCTGTTTGCATTGGTTGTTGTGTTTAAACCGGGAAAGGGATTAACTTTAATAAGAAATATTCTTGAAGTATATCTCTCAACCTATTTTTCTAAGCAGACTACCGATGAGTATAGTGAATTGTTTGTAAAAAAGGTGAAAGATTATCTCTCACAGGTTTCGGACGATAAGTTTATGTCGAATCACCATTTTTTAGAGGAATTAGAGGTACACTGTTATATTTTATCGAGAGAGATATCACTTTTACAACGTTTTAGGGTTTTAATTTTTCTTATGGAGTATTTACCTTATATGACGGGTAAAACTTCATTTTATATTGCTGATGAATCCTATGAGTTGGTATATAATATTGCAATGGCTCTTCACATTAACGAGAGTGATTTTCATGATGCATTCTCTTTTGGAAGTGAAGCCTATCACCAAATAGGTGATCGTAACTCTCTCTATATTATTACTGATAATCCTGCAATAAAAATTGAAGGAGTAAAAATTGATGTTGTCGATAATCTCAAAGGGCAACTTATTTTTTTAAAGTTGACCTCATTAAATACTATTTTGGTGAGAGTTAACGGAGATGTTGAATTTGAAGCTAATCACCGGCGTCTTTTTCAGCGTAGTACTTATATTCTTGAAAATGGCTCAGTTATTACTGCAGGAGATTCTATCTTTTATTATAACGATATATATAAATCACTCTCCGAAGGTGCAGTTTCTGAAAAATTATTATTAAAAGTTGACAATGTTGAGTATGCATTCAACAATGGTAATAAAGGAGTTCATAAAACAACATTTGCTTGCCGGTCGGGAGAGATGCTTGCTATTATGGGTGGGAGTGGTTCAGGAAAAACCACTTTGATGAACCTCTTAATTGGAGCTTATAAACCTCAAAATGGAACTGTTTCTTTAAATAATTGTGATGTATATAAAGATGCATCAAAGGTTCGTGGGTATATTGGTTATGTTCCGCAGGATGATGCACTTAATGAGGATTTAACCGCTTTTGAAAATCTCTATTTTAGTGCCGGGTTATCACGTAAACATCTCTCTAAGGATGAGCGTATCAATTTGGTTGATACTGTTCTTGAAGAGCTTGGCTTGTCAAAGATTAGAGATTTAAAGGTGGGTAATTCGTTAGATAAGGTTATAAGTGGCGGACAAAGAAAGCGGCTGAATATTGCTATTGAGCTGATACGAGATCCCGGTATTATTTTTCTTGATGAACCAACCTCAGGTTTATCTTCGGCCGACTCAGAACTGATAATGCAGCTGTTAAAAAATGCCACCTATAAAGGGAAAATGGTTATTGTTAATATTCACCAACCCTCAGGAGATGTATTTAAATTGTTTGATACACTTTTGTTTATTGATAATGGTGGATATCCAGTCTATTTTGGACCCGCTATGCAGGTAATTTCATATTTAAAAAATGTTTTACAACTTGCCGATGCACATGAGTCGCAATGCCAATCATGTGGTAATGTTAATCCTGATGAAATATTTCATCTTGTTGAGAGAACCCATATAGACTCTTCAGAGACACCAATAAGTTCAAGACGGTTCACTCCTGAAAAATGGCATAAACGGTTTTTAAATTATATTAACAGGGATACTCTTTTTGATAAGGATGAGAAAAAGCTCTCTTTGATTTCTCAAAAGCTTGAAATACCTTCTGTATTTAAACAGTTTCATCTCTACTTTTTACGTAATCTTTTTACTAAAGTAGCTGATGCTCCATATCTCTCTCTATCTTTTCTGCTTCCTGCTTTGCTTGGGTTATTGTTAAGTCTGTTTTCCAGATATATTGTTCCGGGCTCTCAGGAGTACTCATATTTCTATAATGACAATATGCCTGTATATGTATTTATGAGTGTTATAGTAGCTATGTTTGTGGGAATAATGAGCGGCTCAACAGAAATTATAAAAGATAGAATAACATTAAAAAGAGAGGCTTTTCTTGATTTAAGTTATAGCTCTTTTGTCTTTTCTAAGCTTATTTATCTTATTGTTCTTTCGGGAATTCAAATGGGCTCTTTTGTTTTAATTTCAAAATTGGTTTTAGAGATACCTGTAGGTGTTCCCTTTTATTTTTATCTTATGTGGAGCACTGCTGTTGCCTCAGGAGTTATTGGAATGGTAATTAGCTCTATATTTAAAACAATGGCGTCGGTTTATGTTTCAATTCCGTTTTTGCTTATTCCTCAAATCCTTTTTTCTGGTGCAGTTATCGATTTTAATAAAGTTCATCCATCTTTTGCATCCGATCGTTATGCTCCTTTAATTAGTGAGTTTATGTTATCAAAATGGATGTTTGAGGCTATAAGTGTTAATTTTTTTTTAGAGAGCGACTATAATAAAAAGTTTTATGATATTGATAAAAATCTTAATAAGGCTGCTTACTACAGAAACTTTTTTATTCCTGAGCTTCAATCAGCTTTTTTTGGTGATTCATGGAGTTCGGATAAAATATTGACACCCGATTCTGCTAATTATAAACTTGTTAAAAATGGTATTAAAGAGCTGGATAATATTTTAGACAGTGATTTAAGTAATATTTTTGAAGATGATGTTATTGAGGGGACAGAGTTTGTAAATGTAATTAATATTGCTCGTCAGGAGTGTGTAGATAACGTTAACCGATATAGCAATAAGAAGGATTCAATTATTATAGAAATGGGTGATTCAAAATATTCTGAACTCAGGGCTACTCAAAATCGAAAAATAGAGCAGGTTGTACTTGATGAGTCCAATATTAATAATGTTATTATCTCTCATAACCATTTTATAAGGAAAATGGCTCCGGCTCATTTTGTTTCGGATAATTATTGGGGCCGTTCACATCTTTATGCCGCTGAGCGAAACTTTTTTAACACTACTGTTTCTACTTTTAAATATAATATTGTTATTGTATGGGGTATGACTCTCTTTTTTTTAGTTATTGTGATATTAAATCGCCCTAAAGATTAATTTTAATTGTTTTAATCAAAAGTGAGCTGTCTATTGGTTTTACAAGATATTCATCAAATCCTTCGGCAAGAGCTCGTCTTTTTTCCTCTGGTATAAAGTATGATGCTTGTGCTACAACAGTAATATTACCATCTATTTTTCTTAAAGCTTTAAGCAGTTCAAAACCATCCATATCTGCCAGTTTAATATCGCAAAAAATCATATCTATATCTTTTTGCTCAAAAAAAGTTGCAACTGCTTCTGCACCATTATCGGTGTGAACAACTTTTATATTCTGTTTTTCAAGATACTTTATTGTTGAATATACGGAACCAGGGCCATATTGTACTATCATTATTTTTTTAGGTCTATTATGAATATTTTTTTCTCCCTGTTTTAATACTGCTTTGCTTTGCATACGAAGGGGTAATGAGATATAAAATGTTGATCCTCTGTTTTTTTCTGACTCTACCTCTATGCTACCACCTGAAAGATTTATTAAGCTTTGAACAATAGTAAGGCCCAGTCCGATCCCTCCATAAAGAACATCTTCGGAATGGTTGAATGTTGTAAATGGCAGAAATATAGATTGCAGGTTTTGTTTATTTATTCCCACTCCTGTATCAGAAATACTTATTATAAAATCTTCTTTACTACTGCTTGATGTAAATTTTATCTCTATAGTTCCTTTTAGAGTAAATTTTACTGCATTATCTATAAGAAGTTTTAAAGCTTTTACTATGTGATCTTTATCAAAGTATAATTGGTTAGGTAAATTATCGTGATCAATTACTATTTTAGATGTAATATTGAATTTGTTTGATTCTTGCAGCTTATTTATGGTATAGTTCTCAATCTCATTGGCAATATCTTGTATTGGTGTCCAGCTGTTTTCAATATTTATTTGACCATTTTCAAGAGCTGAAACTTCTACTAACGCATCCAATATTTTTAAAAGATTGCTGCTACTCTCTTTTATTAGGTTTATAAAGTGTTGTTGGTTTTTTGAAAGCGGTTCTTGTTCAAGTAATTCTACAAATCCTGAAATCCCGTTCATGGGAGTTCTTATTTCATGTGATAAGTTAGATAAAAATATTGTTCGTAACTGGTTACTTTGATCTGTTATAATATATTGGTTATGAAGCTTTTCTTCATATTGATGATGGGATGTTACATCTTTTATTATTCTTATAATTCTCACTGTTTCGCCATTTTCATTAAAAACAGGGTAAAATAGTGATTTGAACCATTTATGTGGCTTATTCTCAAATTGAAAATCATTTGATTGTGCAGTTTCTCCTTTTAATGCTCTTTTAATAAGAGGTATGTAGTTTATGTCACCATATATCTCTATAAGATCATTTACGGGAGTAGGGGGAGTACATTGATGACGGTATCCTGTAAGATTACTCATAGCAGGATTAGTATATATGCACTCCATGTTTCTGTTAATGAGCATAATCCCTTCTGATATGCTGTCAAGAACTGATGCTGCATCATAATGTGAATTAACGCTGCTTGAAGTTTTTTGATCTTTATCAATAGCGTTAATCACGGTTAAAACATATGGGGTTTTTCCTGCATAAATTAATCTTGAGGAGAGATTAAACTGTTCGCTGTTGTTTTGCTTTAAGTGACCGTTAGTTATTATTATGCGGTTATAAAAAAAATTATTTGAAAGCAGTATCTTTTTATCTTTATTGTTAAAACTAAAATTGTCCCATAACAGTGAAGGGTTCTCTTTTGCTTTTGGTGTGTTGAGTATGCTTTTTGCCTGGTTGTTATATCTGAATAACTCCCCGGGAGTTCCGTTATTATTTACATTTTGTAATATAACTGGAGTTTTTACATAGTCAAAAATATTTAAAAGCTGACCACATTCAAATAGCTCCTCTTTCTGTTTTTCTATTGTGTAGAGCGCGTTCTCTTTTTTCTCTTCTTCATACTCTTTTAGCTTTTGCATTTTGTGTAGCTTCTCATTATTCTCTAATAATATTAGAGCATGAGTTTTAAATTTTTCCTTTTTTTCGACAACAAATCCCTTTATATAATAGTGTTCGTTGTTAATGGTTGTTTCATATTCACTCTTCTCTTTTACAAATAACTCTTTTACAAAATTTTTTGTTATCTCTTTGTTGCTGTCCCATATAGGAATATTATTTATATTATGTCCGGTTAATTCCTCGCTGTTTTTACCATAAAAAAGAGGGGTGTTACCGTAACCTTGAAGAATATCTCCTTTATTATTGATTAAAAACAGGTTTATTTCCGGATATGTTTTTAGCATTATTTGCAATAGGTTGTTACGTTTTTTTAATAAAGAGATTAAAGAGTTACGTTGTTTTATTGATCTGTTTATAAGAAGATAAAGAAGTAGAGCCGTTACTGTTACGTATCCAATGCCTTTTATGGTTTGGAATAAGATAACAGTTTCTTTATCAGGTGTTATGGGGATGGCTATCCGGTCAGAGACTAATATCCATATTATTCCTACAAAAAAATAGATGAGTGCTATATACAGAGCAGTGTTTTTTCGGTTATTCAAGCTGGATTTAAGCATACATTTAATGTTATTTCATAAATAAGGTAGTCACCTTTTTTTTGCTGTTGATAATATACGAACTATTATTAAAAATGTTAAAAACGAGGGCGCGATTTTAAAAAAAAATTGAGTAATTAAAGTTGTGATAACATGTTTTTATTTGCTGAAATGTTAAATTTTTTAAATGAAATGATATAAAATAGAACTAAATTGAATTATAAACGTAAAAATTTTTATAAAAAATTGGTTTTTTTGACTTGAAGAGAGGATATTTGTATTGACGTTAAAACAGTACCATCCATAACCAAAAGCAAAATAAGAATGTATAAATTTTTTACTCTTTTTAGCTTTGCTATATTGTCTATTCAGTTAGCATACTCGCAAAGCAATCCAACTATTGATTCGGATCACATTTTTTCTGAATCGACTCTATCAAATAGTGATGCAGAAGAGGTTTATGAGATTTTAAATTATGGTAACAGATACTATAAGAAGGGCTTTTATGATAAAGCTTTTGAAAACTATACTTTGGTTTTTGATCTTTTACCAGACTCTTATGCTCTTAATTATAAATTAGGTGTTAGTGCAATATATGGTGGCAGGGGTGATCAGGCACTTGATTTTCTTTTGCTCTCTAATAGTGATATTGCCGATGATTACTACTATTATCTGGGTAGGGCCTACCATTTTAACATGCAGTTTGATAAAGCAAAAGAGAGTTATCAAAATTATTATAACTCTTTGAGCTTTATTCGCAAACTCTTTTTTGAAGATGAATATGATAAGTTGATTAGAGACTGCATTTTTGGGATAGAGATAGATAATTCATCTGAACAGGATTTATATATTATTGAGAATGCAGGAGCAACTGTAAATAGTTGGTTTGATGATTATGCTATGGTTAAATGCATTGAAACTAACCGACTCTTTTTTACAAGTCGTCGCCCACTATCAGGCAGTGTGGAGCATGTTAAACGGGATGAATTTTTAGAGAAGATTTTTTTTACTAATTATGAAGATGGTTTTTTTGGAGAGACCTCTTTTTTGGATGAACTTGCCGATAATGTGAATATTAGTGTTGCAGGAATTAACCGAAATGATGAGGTTTTATACTTTTATAAAGGAAAGAGAAGAGAGGGGCATGTTCGCCTTACTCCTTTTACCACACGTGGAGTTGCCGAGGGTGCCGATAGTCGTTTAAGAGGAGCTGTTGATCTTAAATCTTCTAAAACAACTTCAATATCTGTAACTGATTCGGGAGAGGTCTATTTTGTTTCTGACCGAAAGGGCGGAGAAGGGGGAATGGATATATGGCGAGCTGTTCAAACATCAGAAAGAAGATTTAGAAGGGCTAAGAATCTTGGCCCACATATTAATACACCCGGTGATGAGATAGCCGTTCATGTAACGGCTTGCGGAGAATCTCTCTATTTTGCATCAGACGGTCACCCCGGATATGGAGGTTTTGATATTTACAGAGCGGTTAAAGATGAGAACGGAGAGTGGGGTAGTCCTGTTAATTTAGGATATCCTGTGAACACTCCATTTGATGAGGTTTTCTATTTTCCAGCTTCAGATTCTGTTACAGCTTTTGTTTCATCTGACAGACCCGGTGGATATGGAGGTTTGGATATTTATAGTGTTAAAAAGGATCTATCTATGCCTCATTTGATATGGGGAGAGTTGAGAGATTCTGATGACAAAAAGGTGTTATCAGGTAGGGTTACAATAATAGATATAAGTGATGATACGGTTGTGGCCTCTGCCAAGACCGACTCTTTGTCGGGTGAATATACTCTTATGCTGCCTGATACTGCAAATTATCAAATACAGGTGGATGTTGATAACTATTACAGTTATAGTAGTGATTTGCCTGCTCCCTCAATGAAAGATGAAGAGATTAGATATGATATAACTCTTGAAAAAATTATGAATCCTTTCAATTTGTGGGGAAGAGTTGTTAATGAACGTAGTAGTTATCCTGTTGGGGCTGAGCTGCAATTTAGGGAGTCTAAAGAAGATACTGTTGTTGTAAGACGTATTTATACTGATAGCTCTTCCGGATTTTACTCTGTTACATTTGATAATAAAGAGGATTTTTATATTGATGTTTTAGCAGGTGGTTATTATGATAGAACTATAGTTGCTGATTTAACTAATATTGAGGAGGATGGTACAGAGCTTAATATTGAGCTTACCCCGTCACAAGATATTTACCTGTTGAGAGGTGTTATATCTTGTAGTGAGAGTGAAGAGCCTTTACCTGCAACTGTTTCGGTTTATGGATTAAATTATCCAGAAGGAGAGTATGCATACAGTGATTCTGTTACCGGTAGGTATGCTATGGAACTTGAGGGAGAGGGGCCTTTTGTGTTTGAGGTGAATGCTGATGGTTACTTTTTTGTAAATGAGAGGATTACATTTGATAATGATACAAATGTGATTATTAAGAATATTGATATGCGTCCTATGGCTTCGGGATCAAGATTTGTTGTTGATAATATTTTATTTACAACAGGTGAAGCTCAGTTAAGAAATGAATCATTTGAGGAGCTTAATCGTGTTGTTCGTTTATTAAGTGATAATCCTGAAGTGAGAATTGAGGTATCGGGTCATACCGATAATGTTGGTTCTGCTGCCTTAAACCGTCGATTATCGCGTCAAAGAGCAGGGTCGGTTAAAGACTATATCGTTAATCAGGGGATAGATGATAAGAGAATAGAGTATGCCGGTTATGGTTTTGATCGCCCCATCGAAACAAATGATACTGCTGAAGGACGCGCTGCTAATCGAAGGGTTGAAATTGAGATTATAGATTAAATTTAAAATTATTTACCGATGCAATATTTTAAAATACCACTGTTTGTAGTTTTCTCTCTGCTGATATTAAGCAGTTGTAGTGAGGATGATATACACATTACAACCGACAATTCGGAGGATAACAGAACTCTTGAGTTTTCTGCACCATTGGCCAGAGTGTTATATACAGGCTATGACATGGTTGATGATGCCGATAATGAACATTTTAAGATAAGAGAAGATGGTCTTTTATGTTTTGAATATACCGAGGAGGTTTTTATAGAGTGGGATGATCTGGTTGTTTTGAATGATTTTAGTGAGCAGTGGGAGTTTTATCCTATACTATCATCTCCCTTAAAGTCTGATAATGGCAGTACCAGTTTTAGTTTTACCGAAAAGGTAATTCTTAATAACAGGGAAGATGTTAGGTATGATTCATTATATGTTAAAGAGGGGGAGATAGAATTTGACATTGAATTACCCGACAATAGTGATGCTTCCATAACTGTTGTTATACCTGAAGTTCTAGATGGAGGGAAACCTCTTACTTATCAGTTTGATGCATCGGGAGCTAACAATCGTTTTTATCAATATGAAGATATTGCCGGGATGTTTGTTGAGTTGTCACAAGATGTTGAAGAGTCTCAAAGCTATTTTAGTGTAGAGGTGGATATCGATTACTATGGTGAATTATCTTTAATTGATGCTGTTAAGATAGATTTTTCATTGTTTAATTTAAAGCATGAAATGATTTATGGGTTTATGGGTTATCAAACAGCTGAAAAGCTCGATGCTACTATAGATTTTGATCTTTTTGATGAGATTGATGTAGATTTAACAAACCGTATCTCATTTTTTGATTTATCTATTGGTTATGATGCTATTAATCGTATAGGTGTTCCCTTTAATGTTAAAGTTGATAATATTAGATTTTTGCGGGAGCGTGAAGAAGTAGATCCCGGAGAGTGGAATTTGCTAATAGATGGAGAGAATTTTTTATTTGTTGATGTTGAAGGTGCTAATACCGATGGTCATGAAATATTTCCGGGAAGTGCCCAAAAGTTTCTTGATAGAAATAATTCAAATGTTGTAGATGTTTTTAATGAATATCCCGATAAGCTTGTGTGTGATATTATATCACAGTCAAACGAAGGGTATGATAGTGATCATCTCAACTTTATGGGGCAGGAGTCTGACCTGCAAACCGATATGACTATCTATGTACCTGCATGGATTAGTGCTGATATGTATTCTCGTAAAGATACTGTTGAATTTGATTTTAGAGATATCACCGATGATGATGATGATGTAGATGAAATTCAAAATTTTGATCTCTATTTTGATTTTGAAAATAAGCTACCTTTTGATGTGAATCTTACTGTATGGGTTCTTGATGAGTATGATAATATAATAGATTATATTATTGAGGATGAAAAGTATGTTATTAAATCAGGTACACCCGATAGCGATGGTTTTATTAATGAGGCTGAGGAGACATCTTTTCAGATTAGTTTAAGTAATGAACAAATTGTTAAATACAGAGAGCAGGATGCTAAAAACATGGTATTGCAAACAGAGATTAGTACATACGATCCTGAAAACAGTTATGTAAGAATTTTTGATTCGAGCCAGCTGTTTTCTATTATCTCTTTTACTATGAATGCACGAATTCCCGGGTTATAGTTTAATATTTATTTTTTTGTAAAATATTTACCGATGCAGATTAGATTACTTATAATATTATTGACTCTATTGGCTTTATCTATTTTTAAGGTTAAAGCTCAAAGTCCGAACGCCCTTTACTATCTTGAAACAATACCACAAACTAGCAGGATTAATCCGGCTATGCAGCCCAGGGCAAACGGTTTTTTTGCTCTTCCTTCGGTTAATCAGCTTTTTCAAAGTGATGTAGCTTTTAGAGATATATTTCAGGATACCGGTGATGATTGGGTTACTCCTTTAAGTTCACGTTATGATTATAGTGACCTCTACAGAGTAACCGGCTCAACCCTCTATTTAAATGAATACCTGGATGTAGATCTTTTTGGATTAGGGTTTAGATCGGGACGCGACTACTTTACTTTTGCATTATCTTTTAAGAATGTTACCGAGATTGGTTTTCCTTCGGATCTTTTCAAAATTACAGAAAAAGGCTTTGCTGATGGTGAAACCTTTAACTTATCCACTATGCGTTTAAATCAAATAGCATATAAGGAGTTATCATTTGGTTACAGCAGAGAGTTTACAGATAAATTAACTGCTGGAATAAATGTTAAACCTATCTTTGGGATGGTTGGCGGTAAAACCGATATTAACAGGTTAGAGTTACAAACTAATCGCACTCATTATGATATGATAGTTGACGGAACTATTTACTCTTCTGCTCCAATTATTGTCGAAGAGGGCGAACCGGGTGATTTTCCCGAAGATATAAGAGATAAAGAGTTAGAAGATGATGATATTGTAGATTATTTTACATGGTTTAAAAATCCCGGTGTTGGATTTGATTTAGGAGCAGTTTATGATTATAGTGATCAATGGTCATTCTCTTTTGCTTTAAATAACTTGGGGTTTATCAGCTGGAATGAAGATCTTAATTCACTCTCTTTTAATGGAGAGTATAGGTTTGACGGATTAAATGTTGATGGTTCAAATAAAGATGATCTTGATGAAGCTGTTGATGATATTGTAGATTCAATAAAAACTGTTATACATTATGATACAGGCCATAAAAGTTTTAATAGCTCTTTAACTCCTTCTCTCTATTTTGGTGCTGAGTATAATTTAACCAATTCCATCTCTTTTGGTGCTCTATCCAGAACTGTTTTTCAAAAATATAGCACAAGACAGGACTTTAATCTTTCAGCCAATTTACAGCCATATAGCTTTGTTGCATTAAATCTTAATTATAGTGTAAGAGTTAATGGTAGTAACGGTATGGGTACAGGTTTAACTTTTTTGGCCGGACCGTTACAGATATATATGCTTGCCGATTATATTCCTCTTAAGCATGCTACTGTTTATATGGATGATGATGAGTTTACAATGTTCCCCGAACAGCAGGATTTTAGTTTTAAATTTGGGTTAAATTTTATTTTTGGTCGTCATGGGTATAGTGATGAGCCAATGTTAGTGAGATAGATATAAAAATCAGGGGCTGTCCAAAAATTTTTGGACAGCCCCTGATTTTTTAGTAGTTATAATATTCTATTTTGTTAAAGTGTTACAGACCAGTTATCATCCATATTGTTTTTCCAGTCGCTAAATTTTTCATCTCCACCTCTTACTTTCCAGTCAGAGTCAATTGTTAACCTTGAGCTTATTCCTCCTCTTGGATTAAAAGCCATAACAACTCTCATTCTTTCCGGTTCATATACTTGCATCATATGTTCATAAAAAACGTTTATTAATCTTTCATAAGATACAGTTATGTTGCGTAGATGATAAACATAATGTTTTAATGATTTAAGTTCAATAATCTTCTTTTTTGGGTAAAAAGTTATAAAAACATCTGCAAAATCGGGTTGCTCTTTTACTCCTAAAAAAGTAAACTCCGGAATTTTAATTTTAATTTCATAAGCTTCTCCCGAAGGATTAGGAAGTGATTTTAACAGTTCAGGATTAATCTCCTTGTAGGTTTTTACTTTGTTTTCCATCATTATAGTCATCTAATGTTTAATTGCAAAGTTAATAAAAATATGGGAGTGGCACTATATTATAAATGTATGCAGTCTCATCTTTTTATTTTAATATATTTGCACCAAATTTTAAAACGATATTAAGTGGGACGTTCCTCAAAGAGAAAGCCTCTGCTGGAAGCTCTTGAAATAACAGATGTAGCAGCTGAGGGGAAAGCAATTGGCCGGGTTGAAGATCGCATTGTTTTTGTAAATAATACAGTGCCGGGTGATGTTGTCGATGTACAGGTCCGCAAAAAAAGACGTAAATTTTATGAAGGTTACCCTGTAAGGTTTCATTCATATTCTAACATTAGAACAGAGCCTTTTTGTGATCACTTTGGTATTTGTGGGGGGTGTAAATGGCAGGCGTTACCTTATAAAAAGCAACTTTTTTATAAACAGCGAGAGGTTTTTAATAATCTTCTACGTATTGGCAAAGTAGAATTGCCCGATACCAATCCTATTGTTGCTGCTCCCGATGAGAGATTTTACCGTAATAAACTTGAATTTACTTTTTCAAATAAACGGTGGTTAACACAAGCAGAGGTTGATAGTGGTGAGGAGATTTCAGATAATGATGGTTTGGGTTTTCATATTCCTGCAATGTTTGATAAGGTTGTAGATGTAAAAAAATGCTACTTGCAGGATGAACCTTCAAATTCAATTCGTTTGGCAATTAAAGAGTTTGCTGTTGAAAATGGTTTCTCTTTTTATGATATAAGAAATAAATCAGGATTGCTTAGAACTTTGACCATTCGTACTACTCTTTTAGGAGAGGTAATGGTGATCGTTATTTTTGGTGCAGATGATTTAAAGGCCCGAGAGAAATTGTTCTCTTATTTAAACATAAAATTCCCAAATGTTACATCATGGATGTATATTATAAATGAAAAGGCTAATGATAGTTATGGCGACCTGGATGTATATAACTGGGGAGGCCGCAGCTCTATTTTTGAAGAGATGGAGGGGTTAAAGTTTAAAATAGGTCCAAAATCTTTTTTTCAAACAAATTCAAAACAGGCCTATAATCTTTATAAAATTGTAAGAGATTTTGCTGCATTAAAAGGGGATGAGATAGTTTATGATTTGTATACAGGTACAGGCACTATTGCTAATTTTGTTGCCGGTAAGGCAAAAAACGTTGTCGGGATTGAATATGTTCCTGAAGCTATAGAGGATGCAGTTTATAATTCAAAGATCAATAATATCTCAAACACCTCTTTTTTTGCCGGGGATATTAAAGAGTTGTTAACTCATGATCTTTTGGAGAAAAACGGATTTCCCGATGTTGTTATAACCGATCCGCCACGTTCGGGTATGCATGCTGATGTTGTTCACACTCTTTTGAATGCAGGGCCTCAAAAAATTGTGTACGTTAGTTGTAATTCAGCTACCCAGGCTCGAGATATAAACATTCTTGATGTTCGTTACCGAGTTACGAAAATACAGCCTGTAGATATGTTTCCTCATACTCATCATGTTGAAAATGTGGTTCTTCTTGAGCGCAGGTAATAATTGGTTATATAGTTCAACTCTTCTTTTTTAGAAGTTGTAGTATATATTTTGCAACGAGGTCGAGAATGATATATAGAAGTGATTGCTGTTTGAATTATTAATTTCATTTGAAATACTTCTAAGGCGCATCCCTGCTGATATATTCATATTTGTTCGTGGATTAAGTAACCATGAAATTGATGCAGCAGCATGTGTAATTGTTGTTCTAAGTCCCTGGCCAATTTCGTGTCCATATGTTTTATCCCTGTTTACACTGGGCATAAAGATATCTCCTCCATGACTTACATCATCATCAAAATCTTTCCCGTCAATTGCATACATTGCTTCAAGATTGAAGTGCCAGCGACCTGTTCTATATCTTAAAAATGAGATGCTCTCTCTAAAACTTGCTCCCAAAGGATGTGCCAGTTCCTGATTGTAGTGGCCGTAATTTGTAATTGGAAAATAGTGTGAGTAGGTAAAAGGACGAACCTGATTATATTCAGTTTGAAAATCGAGATTGTTAACACCTAAAAAGTCAGATATTTTTATTCCGGTTTGAAAACCATGTTTATTGGCCCACCATTTATCACCGCTAAAAACTTCGTCAAATTTGAACTCTCCTAAAACAAACTGTCCGTAAAAAATTGATCCGGGCCACATAATAACTTTTAAATTTGCTCCCATAGTTACATTGTCGGGAGATCCCATATCATATTCTATTGGGCGGTACATCACCACAGGTATCATATAGCTAAAATCCATTCCTCTGTATCCCGTGTCATCTTCAGCTGCCCATATTACACTTTCAAACAATCCAATATTAACTCTGTTACTAATATTCCAGGAAAGGTAGTGGAATATGCCATATTTATATTCAAAACGGTCGTCACCTCCTCTTATAACAGGATCATCTCCCAAATGCCTCATTTGAGCAGCCATAACCATATATTTTGCTTTTAAAAAGGAGGCTGTCATTTTAAAGTAGGGATAGCTGTAGGTGTTGTCGGATAATAACAGACTTCTATATCCGTCACCAATAAAGTTTTTTCCATATCCCAGTTGAAGATTTATCCATTGTCCAGCATTATAAGAGAGATATCCTGTTGATTGCATAAAATCCCATGCATCATCACCAAACTCTTTAACTCTGCCTTGTCCGGGAGCAATTCCTCTCTCTCTGGTAAACTCATTTATATATTTAGGAAATAGTGCCTGATTTTCATATAGATCGGCATAAAAGGCAAGGTTGTCACCAAGTTCGCCCTCAATCATAGCACCTCTTGTATTTACCCATGTAGTAGTCTCATTTTCAGTTTCAATGCCACCTGAAAAATTAAACAGAGGATTAACTCTAACACTAACTCGTTGGTTATTTTCTTCTTGTTGCCAATGAAAAAGGTTGTTGGTTCCAAACCTTTGTAAAATGTTAAGATCTTCATTACCAATTGCTATTTGGCGGCGCTCTAATGAGTCTGTATTCACAAACTCTTCTATCTCATCAATTCTAAGAGGTCGTATTGATGTGTGAATATTTGCTCCCGGTTTATAAAGCTCTCTTGAAAAAGGGTCAAAGTTGCTATTGTTGTGTATTGAGTATCGTTGGGATTTTATGTCGGCTGAAAATAATATTAAGACTACAACTAGTAGTAACCATTTTGTATCAGCATGCATAATATAATTTGTTAGAAAGGAGTTTTTCATGATTTAGAGGATTTGAGTTATGCATTTTCAGATAAACAAGAGTTTTGAAAGGTTATGACTTTACACAAAACTGATTTAATTTACTAAAATTTTTCCATAAAAGGGTGAGAATACCTCCGGCATGATGCTCTTTTATAGCCCTGTAATCCTCTTTTGTTTTAAGCATAATGTTTTTAAAGGATCTATTACTTACCCCTCCTGTTTTCATCTTTATCATTAAAACCGGAATATAGGCTGCTTTTAATTGATGGTTTAAAAAAGCACGCAAAATCCATTCATAGTCGGCTGAGATTTTGTATGATATATTAAAATATCCAACTTTTTTAAACACCTTATTTTTACAATATAGTGTAGGGTGAGGAGGCATCCAACCCCATTTACATTTTCTCAAACTAAATTTAGAGCTGTTCCAGTGTCTTAAAACTATATCGGGATTATTTGCTTTAACATATCTTAAATTGCCATATATCAGGTCGGGTTTATCTTTTTCATTAAATCTTGATGCAACTGTTTTTAAAACATTATTATCAGCAAAAATATCATCGCCATGTATAAAGCCGATAATATCTCCTGTTGCCATCTCTATTCCTTTGTTTAATGCATCATAGATTCCCTTATCAGGCTCACTTATCCATTTAGATATAAATGCTTGCTCTCTCTTTATAATATCAACAGTTTTATCTGTTGAGGCACCATCTATGACTATATATTCAAGATTTGGGTAATTTTGATTTTTTACTGACTTAAATGTTTCTTCAATGGTCTCTTCATTGTTGAAGCATATAGTTATAAGAGAAATTTTCATAGGTTGGGGTATATTTAAGAGAGATTAATATTGCGCTCTCTTTTTTTTTCTTGTTAATAATTTTCTTTTTTTACGTTTAATAAAAAGTGCCGGAATTTGAAATAGTAGAATTCCAAGTGAAAAGTTTAATAATATTAGCCATATCATTCCCATATCTTTTAGTAGAAAGGAGATAATTACAAAAAAAGAGTTGCAAGCTCCAATTACTGAAGCTATTTGTATGTGAGAAAAACCAAGGGTAAGCAACCTGTGATGAATATGAATTTTATCAGCTGCAAAGGGAGATCGACCCTTTGAAAGTCGCAGAAAAAAAACTCTAACAGTATCAACTACCGGTATAATTAAAATGCCCATAGCTACGGCAGGTGCTGATGTCATTGTGTAATTAAGCTCAGCTCTTTTTTCAGGTATATTATACTCCATAAAGTGTATTGCCATAATGGAGATTAAAAATCCTATTATTAATGAGCCTGTATCTCCCATAAATATTTTCTGTTTTTTTGAAAATAGATTAAAGTAGAGAAAAGCAATAAGTGAACCGCAAATTATAGCACCAATAACCGATAAAAAGGCAATATTATTAATAAAAAACCATACAGAAAAACTGCTTACCGTTATAATTCCTGTTATTCCGGCCAAACCATCAACTCCGTCTATTAGATTAAAACCGTTAACAATAAAAACTATAAAGAGAACTGTGAAAAACAGACTGGTAAAGTAATCGGGTGTAAGACCAAAAAAACCGTGAAAATTGGTAATACGAATATCTCCAAAACCTACTATAATAAATGCTGCAAGTAGCTGACCCAATAGTTTAATAATAGGGGCTGTAATTAATATATCATCTTTAAATCCTATTGCAAAAATTATTAGAAGTGCCGGAATTAAAAAGGGGATGGATGTATATTCAAACCAATCTCTAAAGAGTGAATAGGTAAATATTATTCCTAAAAAAATTGCCAATCCGCCCAAAGTAGGTACCCGGTGTTTATGAACATGTCTTGTCCCCGGCTCATCAAAAAGATTTTTATATTTTGCAACAGTTAAAATGGTAGGTATAGATATGAATACCAAAATAAAAGATATAATTGCGGCAAAAACAATTTGAATAATTATTTCGTAATTAACCATAGTAAGAGGAACCATTTTTTACTTTAACAAAAATTTAAACCGGCAAATATATTAAAAATACGTTCTTATAATTAAAAGGTTTAAAAATTATGAATGATAAATCATTTTATCAATTTAAAAAGAAAAATTAAATTTGCATTTTTTAAAGTTTGTATAAATTTTATTATTATAGAATTATAATCTCCCAATCCCGGGATAATTTAACTATTTTTACTGATGCTTTATTCAATAATGAAGAAAACTGTTTTAGCACTTTTGCTGATTGTATTGATGCTCACAGGGGGGTGTGTTCCGCAACGTCATACTGTTTATATGCAGGATCAGGCATCAGATTCCGATTATGAAGAGAGATATGGGAAACCCGAGACTGTAACAAACAGGTACAGACTACAGCCTAATGATGCTCTGTTTATACGTATTCGTACTGCTAACCCACAACTTGGTGAATATTTTAATCCCGGAACCGGAACTTCATCGCAGGCCTCTACCTCTCCGTTATTTACATATCCTATTGATGATGATTACAATATTGACTTTCCTTTTGTAGGTAAAATTAATCTTAAGGGATGTACCAGACGTGATGCTAAGGATAGAGTAAAAGAGGCTCTTGAGCCTTATGCACGCGATGCACAGGTAACACTTCGATTATCAAATCCTACTTTTACAGCTATTGGAGAGACAGGTTCGCGGGGTAAAATAGATATGGGTAAAGAGCAGGTTACTATATATGAGGCAGTTGCAATGGCAGGAGATGTTCGCACATTTGGAGTAAGGCGGGAGGTTAAAATTGTGCGTCCCACACCCGAGGGGTCATATTCATATTATGTAGATCTTACTGACGACCAAATTATTGATTCAGATCATTACTGGATTTATCCTAATGATCTTATATATGTTCGTCCGATGAGAGCAAAGCAGTGGGGTATAGGAGAGAGTTTTTCATTTGGAATTTTAACCTCAGCTATTGCTGTTTATTTAACGATTAAATCTCTGTTTTAAGGGTTAATCTCTGTTTTGTATAGCTTTTGATTTTAGCTTTAAATTTAAAACTGTTTTTTTGATGTATAATCCTAGAGAGTTTGAAAGTAACAGCAGTAAAAAAAATCCTTTAACCAGTGATGCTACATCTCCTTTTTTAATTGACTATAAAAAGCTATTGGTAGATCTTTTAAGGTTTTGGTGGCTTTTTGTTATTGCTATTGTGATTGCTTTGACTGCTGTTTATATTATGCATAGATATAGTCAGCCTGTATATCGTGCCGGTTTGCGTCTTTTGATGGAGGAGCGTGGTACCGAGCAACCTAAAAGCGATATGATGGAGGGTTTTGGTTTAAGTAGTGCAATGAGGAGTCTTGAAAATCAGGTAGCCATACTTTCTTCATACGAAACTGTTTATGAAACTGTTAAAGAGCTTGATTTTGCTGTTTCCTACTATAAAATCGGAAGGGTTAAGGATTCGGAGCTATATGCAGGTAATATCCCTTTTACAGTTCATTATAACAGAACTTCTCCTCAGCTCACTAATATTCCCATATATTTGTCGGTGATTGATAATGAGAGGTATAGGATAAATGTTAATTCCGATTATGCATCAACATATATTTATGATGATGATAAAAGTGGCCCTTCACGAGGAGCTATCTCTTTTGAAGGTGAGTTTAAGTTTGGTGAAGAGGTTTCTACACCATATATGAATTTTATAATTGAGAATTTAAATTTGTCGCGGTCCAAGGAGAGGGGATATTATTTTACTTTTAATAATATAAATCGTATGGCATCTGTTTATCAGTCAAGATTTAGAGCAGTACGATCAAATGATAATACAAGTATTGTTAATTTGTCGGTAACAGGAAATAATACAGGAAAAAATATCGATTTTTTAAATAAGTTGGCCGAGGTTTTTATAAGAAATAATTTGGAGAAAAAAAATGAGATTGCTACTAATACCATTGAGTTTATAGAGACTCAACTAAAGGTAATCTCCGATTCGTTAGATAACAAAGGAACCGAATTAAGTGATTTTAGAACTACACATCAGGTTCAAAGTGTTTCTGCTCAGTCGGGACTCCTTTTTAATCGTCTTGAAGAGTTTTCAAAACAGCAATCTCAACTTACTCTTCAACTCAAATATTATGAGTATTTAAAAGATTATTTTTCAGCTGATGATGTTTTCGAAAATACTCTGGCTCCTGCTTCCTATTCAATTGATAACTCTATTATAGCCAATCAAATTAATAATATTATTGAGCTAAATATGGAGAGGCAAACTTTAGATGCATTAAATAACCCTTATTTTAAAGAGCTGACAAGAAAAATGGAGGTTGCACGTCGCACTCTTATTAATGCAATTGATAACCAAATTAACATTATAAATGAAGATAAAGAGCGTTTAAATCAAAAACGGCAAGAAGTTACAGCCGAGCTTTATGAGTTGCCCGAGATGGAACGTCAGCTTTTTGGAATAGAGCGACAGTTTACTTTAAACAATGAGGTTTACACATTTTTACTTCGTAAGCGTAGTGAAGCTCAAATTCAAAAAGCATCTAACACCCCCGATCATAGTGTACTTGAGCAGGCACGTTATACAGGACAGGTATCTCCTACAATATCAGCCGATCGTCAAAAGGCCCTGCTTGTTGGGTTGGTTTTACCTCTTCTATTTTTAGTTTTAAGACAATTAATGAATAACCGCCTGTCCAGTCCCGATGAAGTCGAGCGAGTCACTAAATTACCTGTTGCAGGTCATGTTATTCATAATACTAAAGATGTTACTAATGTTGTTTATCACTATCCAAGATCAGTTATATCAGAAACTTTTAGGCGTATAAGAACTCGACTGGAATATTTTACCTCAGGTAAAAATTCTCCTGTTATTGCTGTATCTTCTTCAATGCCCGGTGAGGGAAAAACATTTTGTGCTCTCAATATTGCCACTGTGTTTGCTCTTTCGGGTAAAAAAACACTGTTGATAGGATGTGATATGAGAAAACCGGGCTTGTCAAAGATTTTGGATATTGATGCAACAAAGGGGTTATCGGAATATTTGATTGGTAAGGTCAATATAAAAGAGATAACTCAAACCAATGATCAGGAAAATCTTTATATTATTCCTTCAGGCAATAACCCTCCCAATCCTTCTGAACTTATAAGCAACGGGAAAATGGAGCAGCTTTTTAAAGAGGCTAAAAAGAGTTACGAGGTCATTATTTTAGATACTCCACCAATGGGGGTGGTCTCTGATGGATATGTGCTGGCTCGTTATGCCGACTCTGTTCTCTTTTTAACCCGGCTTGGCTTTACTGTTCGTGATGTATTTGCATATACCTTAAAACAGTTGAATGATGAAGGGATAAAAAATATAGGAATTTTAATTAATGATATTCATATTAAAAAAGGTCTTTTAGGTTATAACTATAATTATGGTTACGGCTATGGTTATGGATATAGTTATGGATACGGCTATGGATATTACGATGAGTAGCATTTTAATTTAATAAAAATTTTCACAATGGCCATTCCGGTTAATAACAGAAGAGCAAGTCAGTCAGGATTTACCGGCGGGGATAGTTTTTCGGACATAAAAAAGTTGGTACGTTTAGTAGTTAAGAATTGGTATCTCTTTATACTATTTGTGCCCCTTTGTATTGCAGGTGCATGGCTTTATCATCGTTATACTACTCCTCAATACAGGGCTTCGGTAACAATGATGTTTAAAGTAGAATCCAATAGGGCTATTTCACAATCGGTATTAACCGAGGGATTTGGTCTCTCTCCTGAAATGCGTCGTTTCGAGAATCAAAGCTTTATAATTAGAAGTCAGGCCATGGCACGTCGTGCTGTTGACAGACTTGATTTTGCTGTTTCATATTATTCGAAAGGAAGAATGAGAGATAGTGAGCTTTATGATCCTGTACCTTTTGTTGTAGAGTTTGACTCACTTCATCCTCAATTATTGAATACACCAATATATTTTGATTTTAAAGCAGATGGTTCTGCCAAAATATCGGTTACTACCGAAAATGCACCTTTGCATATTTATGCCGATAGCTCTAATGATGGATATTCTGGTGATGTTAATATTTCTGCTAACCTTAAGCCGGGTGAGAAAATAGATCATCATGCTTTATCATTTTCTTACAGAGCTCCTGATAATAGAGATCTTCCCGATGCGGGAAATTACTATGTAGTGTTTAGATCACATAACTCTATTGCTTCACAATTTCGTTCCAGCTTATCGGTCAATAATTATCGAGAGGGCTCCTCTATTATTTTTATTTCAACAACAGGAAATCAGCCACGTAAGCTGGTAAAGTTTTTAAATGTTTTTTCACAGGTTATAGTTGAGAATAATCTTGAGAGAAAAAATGATATGGCTTCGCGGTCAATTGATTTTATTCAGAGACAGCTGCATCAGGTTGCCGATACACTGGAAATAACTCAACAACAGTTAATGGATTTTAGAAGAGAGAATCGCTTTATTGCTCCAACAGAAATGTCACAAAAACTCTCTGCAGAATTTTTCGAGCTTGAAAAAAATCGCCGTGAACTTGAGTCAGCAAAAAAATATCTAACTACAATAAACTCCCGACTTCGTGAAAACAGTTTGGATAAAAATGACTATATGTTGCCGGCATTTTCTGCTGAGCCGGCAGCTATTGTTCAGGAATATGTAAAAGAGCATCTCTCTTTGCTTAATGAATACTCGCTAATATCTTCACAATCGGGTGGCAGTGATAATCCATACTTGTTAGAGCTTAAAAAGCGAATTGAGCTCTCTAAGAATTCTCTTATTTCGTCAATATCAAAACAGATTGAGAATATTGATATGATGTTGGCCGAAAACAGGGAGAATGTTGCAATATTAAATTCTCAAATTGAAGGACTTCCCGAAATGGAAAGGGATTATCTGGCGTTGCAGCGCACACATGATCTTAATGATGCAATATACACTTTTTTACTGCAAAAAAGTTCTGAGATGCAGATTGCTAAGGCATCAAATGTGCCTGATAATGAGGTTCTGGATAACGCCAGAGTTGGTGGCCCTATTTCGCCTGATACCCGGGGCAACTATATGAAAGCTTTAATTTTGGGGCTGGTTATTCCTTCAATAATAATTGCTTTAAAAGAGTTTATGAATAATCGAATTCGTGGACGAGAAGATATTGAAGCTGTTTTTAATGATATTCCTTTAGTGGGGCAAATTATGCGAAACAGGGCACAGGAGGAGAATGTTGTTTTTAATGATCCCGGTTCGGTTATAGCAGAGTCTTTTCGTTCTTTACGGGTTCGCTTGCGTTTTTTATTAACACAAAATCAGGGACGGGTTATTTCTGTAACCTCTTCTAATACAGGTGAAGGTAAAACTTTTTGTTCGGTAAATTTAGCTTCGGTTTATGCCATTTCGGGAAAAAAGACTGCTATAGTCGGGTTTGATCTTCGAAAACCACGGTTGTCTGATATGTTTAATATTGTTGATAGAGCCGGTATAAGTAACTATCTTATAAATCAGGCTTCTTATGAGGAGATTATTTATAATAGCGGACTAGAAAATCTTTATGTTGTTCCTGCCGGTGTTATTCCTCCTAATCCATCAGAATTAATTAGCGGAGAAAAAGCTGTAGAGTTGATTGATAAATTAAAAAAGGATTTTGAGATTATTATTATTGACACACCTCCTGTAGGATTGGTTTCTGACGGACGTATTTTGATGGAGTTATCACACTGTCATCTTTTTGTTGTACGAGCCGGAGTAACAATAAAAGATCATTTTTCGCTTACTGTTTCCAGTCTGATTGCTGAGGATGTTGGCTGTATGGGGTTAATTCTTAATGATGTATCTGAAGCTCAAAGTGGATATGGGTATTATACTTCGGGCTATTTTAAATAGATATTTATGATTAAAAGATATAGAGATTATCCTTTATCTCAA
Source organism: Marinilabiliaceae bacterium ANBcel2 (assembly GCA_029688995.1). Lineage (GTDB taxonomy): Bacteria > Bacteroidota > Bacteroidia > Bacteroidales > Marinilabiliaceae > JARULA01. The sequence goes on along the minus strand of JARULA010000008.1, from coordinate 43,339 downwards.
TTAAATAGCTTTGGAGTAGATGTTATTGCTGCCGATTATATTTATTTTGAGACCAGAAAGGATATTTATGATTTAATTAATAAAAAAGAGTTTGATTTAGATAATTTTTTTTTGATTGGAGGTGGGTGTAACCTCCTTTTTTTGGAGGATTTTACCGGCTCTCTTTTGCATTGTGGAATAGAAGGTATTTCTGTAATTGATGAGAGTGAAAAGGATGTTTTGATTAGTGTTGGTGCCGGATGTTGGTGGGATAGTGTTGTTAAGTGGTGCGTAGATAGAGAGTATTATGGAATAGAGAATCTTTCATATATTCCGGGTACTATGGGAGCGGCTGTGGTGCAAAATATTGGAGCCTATGGTAGCGAAATAAAAGATGTTTTAAATAAAGTTGAGTATGTTGATATTAATAGTGCCGAGAAATATTATTTAAGAGGGGATGAGTGCAAAATGGGCTATCGCAGCTCTTTATTTAAAAGTAAATTAAAGAATAGAGCTGTTATTACATCGGTTTGTTTAAAACTATCTAAAAAGCCTTCATTTAATTTATCTTACGGCAACTTAAAGGTTTTTGTTGAAAGTAAATGGAGTGAAATAACTTTAAATAATGTAAGGAGTTCGGTTATAGAGATACGAAAATCTAAACTTCCTGATTATAAAGTTTTTGGAAATGCCGGTAGTTTTTTCAAAAATCCTGTTGTTAATTTGGATATCTACCGGGAGCTTCAGTTAAAATTTGATGATATCCCTGGATATGTAATTGATAGGGGAGATCAAATTAAGATTCCTGCTGCCTGGTTAATTGAAAAAGCAGGATGGAAGGGGTACAGTGAAAATAACGTAGCAGTTCATTCAGAACAGCCTTTAGTGTTGATTAATAAAGGGGGAGCAACTGGTGCCCAGATATATTCTTTGAGTAAAGCTATAATGGAGGATATTAAGGATAAGTTTGAAATAACCCTGGAGAGGGAAGTAGAGGTTGTAAGTTCAAATTTAAAACAGCAATTACTTGAATAAAAAAAGTAAAAGAGCAGTAATAGTATTTGTAGATTGGTATTTACCGGGTTATAAGTCTGGCGGACCGGTACGTTCGGTTGCTAATATGATCGATCATCTGTTTGATGATTTTGATTTTTATATTGTTACCCGTAATTGTGAGTATGGTGAAAATAGTCCATATCCTAATATCATTAGCGATACCTGGAATGATTTTGGTAATGGAGTTAAAGTTTGGTACTCTTCAAAAGGGACTCCTTCATTGACTCTTTGGAGAAGGTTGATTAAAGAGAGCGCCGTGAAGGCAGTTTATATTAATGGCATATATTCACCTCTTTTTTCTATGCTTCCTTTAATTGCAGCACACTCTTTAAACATTAAAAATGTAATTGTTGCACCAAGGGGGATGTTGGCTAAAAGTGCTATTAATATAAAAAGGTTTAAGAAAAAGCTCTTTATCTTTTTCATGAAGTTTTTTGGGCTATATCGTAACGTCAATTGGCATGCTACAAATTGTCGCGAAGCAGACGATGTTAGTGATGTTTTGGGGTTGAATGATAAAAATATAGTTGTGGCACCCAATTTTGCACGTAAAGCAAAAGTTAGTTCTAAAGCTGTTATAAAAGATAAGAAGAGTTTGAGGGTTTGTTCACTTGCTCGTATTGCTCCCGAGAAGAACACTCTTTTTTCTATCGAGAGCTTAAATTATGTTTCACCTGATGTTTTAGTCGAGTTTCATTTATATGGGCATATTTATGATAAGAAGTATTGGAGTTTATGTGTTGATAAAATTGAGGCATTACCTCAAAATATCAAGGTAACATATAAGGGTTTTGTTGAGCCCGATAAGATTGAAGAGACGATTCAGGATTATCATTTACTATTTTTGCCTTCACGTGGTGAGAATTTTGGACATGTAATTGTAGAGAGCTTTATAGCTTCACGTCCTGTATTGATAAGTGACCAAACTCCATGGAAAGATCTTTCAGTAAAAAAGGCGGGATTTGATTTGCCGTTGAATAGTTATAATGATTTTGCCCGGGTTATTGAAAAGTTTGCATACATGGATCACTTTGAGTATGAGGAGTGGAAACAGGGAGCTAAAAAAGAGGGTTTGATTATCTCTGAAGATAGCGAGCTTAAAATGTTGTATATAAATATGTTTTTGAGAAGGTAGTTATATTATGTGTGGAATAAATGGAATAGTATCAGCTCAAATTGGTGACAGGGTTAACAGGGTGTCGCTTATGAATGGTGCTCTTTTGCATCGTGGGCCTGATGATGAAGGGGTGCTTTCATTTGAAAATGCTACATTTGGTCATCGTCGTCTCTCTGTTATAGATCTTTCTAAAGCTGGTCATCAGCCAATGGAGTCGGCTTGCGGACGTTTTGTGATGGTGTTTAACGGAGAGGTGTACAACTATCGTGAACTTAAACAAAAACTTAACTACCCTTTTAAATCTCAAACAGATAGTGAGGTTGTTCTTGCGGCATGGAGTATTTATGGTAAAGAATCTCTTTGCAAATTAGAAGGGATGTTTGCTTTTGCAATTTATGATAAGTATAAAAATGTTGTTCTATTGGCCAGGGATAGAATGGGGGTTAAACCTTTATACTATATTAATAATAGTATTGGTTTTGCTTTTTCCTCAGAGATTAGATCTCTTATGTTATCGGGGCTCTCTTCAAAGAGTATCAGTAAAAATTCATTGATAGACTATTTGCGATATCAAACTGTTCAATCTCCCTGTACTATTATTGAAGATATAAAAATGCTTCCTGCATCGGCTTACCTGGAATATAATATTGGTTTAGGAGTTTTTCGAATAGATCACTATTCTCGATTATCTGATATAGGTAATGAGTATGGTTCTATTACTATTGAAGAGGCTCGCAAGGGTGTGCGTGAAAGATTTTTTAAAGCTGTAGAGAAGCGTCTTGTTGCTGATGTACCCTTAGGTGCTTTTTTGTCGGGTGGAATAGATTCTGCTGCAATAGTAGGTGCAATGGCTAAACTTTCATCGACCAAAGTTAAAACTTTTAATATTGCTTTTGCAGAGGAGGAGTATAGTGAAGCGCGTTATGCCCGGTATGTTGCTGATATGCATTCTACCGATCATACAGAGATAAAATTGTCGGGCAACCATTTTTTAGAACATCTACCCGATGCACTTAAGGCTATGGATCATCCCAGTGGAGATGGACCTAATACATGGATGGTATCAAAAACTGTAAAAGAGAGAGGTATTGATGTTGCATTGAGTGGCTTAGGAGGTGATGAGGTTTTTGCCGGATATGCTATTTTTAAACGGATGATGCTGCTTGAAAAGTATTCATGGTTATGGCATTTTCCTAATATCATTCGTAGTAGTGCAGGTACTCTTTTATGTAAAGCTCGTCCTGGTATAGCATCGGCAAAAATAGCCGAACTCCTTAAGATGAAAAATTATGATTTTAATCGCGCTTTTTCATTTTCTCGTCAGGTGCTTATGGATGATTATATTCTTAGGCTCTTAAATTTGCGGGAGTTGCCACCTCATTTGATGATCGAAAACTTAAACTATAGTGATATCCGTTTCGATAAAAATCACACTTTAAGTAAAGTATCAGTAGCTGAGATGCAAACTTATATGCAAACTGTTTTGCTGCGTGATAGTGATCAAATGAGTATGGCGCATGCTTTAGAGCTTCGTGTTCCGTTTATGGATTATGATTTAATTAAATATGTGCTGAGTTTGCCCGATAATTTTAAATATCCGGTTACTCCCAAAAAACTTCTTGTTGATAGCTTACCGGATTTGCTGCCACCGTATATAACTGATAGAAAAAAGATGGGTTTTGAATTTCCCTGGGAGTATTGGCTACGCAATGAGTTAAGAGGCTATGCAACTGTACGCATTGAAAATATAGCATCTCGTGCTCCTTTTAATAAAGAGGGGGTGCGTAGTTTGTGGAATCGTTTTTTAAAAAAGGATCCTTCGGTTACCTATTCCAGAATTTGGCCACTTGTAGTACTTGAAGAGTGGATGAGTTCTAATGGAATTTAATTTTGTTTAAAAGATTCAACTATTTTAAATAGTAGTTGAGACCATTTTTTCGGTGAGTGATTTGTTCCTAGCTGATGACTTATTTTGGCCATGTTCTTAAGTTCTTTATCACTCTTTAGCATCATCTTTTTCATTGCATATTTTAAACTTTTATAGTCACTATTTTTAAAGGTATAGCCGTTTTTTGAGTTTTTAAGAAAGGATGATACAGCTCCTGTTTCATCACTTACAATCATTGGGAATCCGGCAGTGGCCATTTCGTGAACAACAACTCCCCATGGCTCAAACTTGCTTGGCAAAATAAATACTCCTGCCTCTTTTATTACATCTTTTAGTTGGTTGGGTTGAACAAATCCCAGATGTTTAATTTTTGGATGGATTGGTTTTTTATCAAACATTTCTCCTGTACCTGCACAAATTAATTCCCACTCATAACTATTTTCGTTACACAATTCACAAAATGCCTTAAAGAGGAGGTCAAGTCCTTTTACTTTTACATACCTGCCTATATAGATAAATTTACGTGGATATTTTTCACTATTGATTCTATCATATGCACTCTTTTCAAATAGTTTAGTATCTGCACTGTAATATCCTTCAAAAACATTCTCTTTATTAAAGCCCAGTTTTAATGCATATTTTTTTTGAGGAGCTCCCGGCACCCAGGTGTGAGAATAGCATTTATGAAGAGTTAACGGTGCAATCAAGCTCATTATATGTTGCTTTAAAGTACCTCTCCACTGGTTGTCCATCCCCATTACAACAGGTATCTTTCCTTTAAATTGTTTGCAAACTTTCAAATACGATTTGTCCATCCATCCACTGCTTATAATGATATCTGGATTTACACTATTAACAAGATCTATTATTGAGTTTGTATTATAATCGCTACGTTCAAACACTTTTACATTGTTGGGAAAGCTAAATATAAAAGGAGCTTCTTTATTTACCGGCCATCTTATTATATATATGGTATCAGTGACAGAGGCCAGATGCTTTATTGATGATGCAAAGTAGCCGGCCATTTCGGTATATAAAAAAAACACCTTCATTTATAAGTTCAATTTAGTTTGTTAGTTAAATACCTCTTCATTAAAAAGTTTAATTGAAAGGAGAATCAGGCTCTTTGGCTAAAAGGCTATATGATAGCTTGTCAGCAAGTTTAGGAAACCACTTATGAAGAAATACTGCAAATTTACCCTCTTTAAAAGTCAATATTATTGTGCGTCTTCTCTTTTTTATTCCGTTGGCAATATGTTTTGCCACTATTGATGCCGGCATCATTTTACTCTCATCCCGCGGAGTCTCTCCCTGAGCTTCTCCTGTGCAGTTAAGAGCTGATTTTCGCACATTGGATTCTGTAAAACCGGGGGCAACAATGAGTACGTGCAGACCGGTTTTGTAGTTTTCAACCCTTAATGTTTCTAAAAATCCATGCATTGCAAATTTTGATGCTGAATAACCGGTGCGTCCGGGCAACCCCATAAATCCGGCAATAGATGAGATCCCGGTAACCGAACCTTTACTTTTAAGCAGGTATGGCAGAGCATACTTTGTGCAATATACAGCTCCCCAAAAATTAACTCCCATCACTTTTTGAAGAACATTAATATCGGTATCTTTAAAAAGTCCTCGCATCGAAATGCCGGCATTATTAATTAAAATGTCAATTCTTCCAAAGCTCTTTACGGTCTCCTCTACTAACATTTTGCAATCGTTCTCATTACTAACATCAACCGGTGTTACTATAACATCATATCCTTTTGTTGTGAGCTCCTCTTTAATTTTATTTAGCTTATCGGCCGATCGTGCACAAAGTGATAACCGGGCGCCACGGGCAGCAAATTCCTTAGCACATGCCAGTCCGATCCCTGACGAAGCTCCGGTAATAATTACAACCTTATTTTGCATGATACTCTTATAAATTTTAATTTTGCTCTTAAATGTTCTTCAAAAATAGTGCTATTTTTAAGAACTATAAGAATAATTTAAAACAACCTTTATAAATATTCGATATGGGAACTATTTTAACATTAATAATTGGATTGTTGGCAGGTTATATTGCCAGTCTGCTCATGAAAGGTCGTGGTCACGGATTAATTTTAAATTTGGTAATTGGATTGCTGGGAGGTTTTTTAGGAGGTGTAGTTTTTAGTTTTCTCTTTGGAATAGAAGGAGGGAATATTTTATGGAAGTTAATCTCCTCTGTTGTGGGGGCTGTAATACTTTTATGGATAGTTGCAGCAATAAATCGCAGATAAATTATTGTTTATGTTTTGATAAGTATCAAATTCTGATTTTCTTTGTTGGTTAAATATTATAAGCATCTTACAAGCAATTAAATGCAGAGCTTTAACGAAAGTTGCATTAAATGCAATAAGAGGCAAATTTAAATTAAAATTACATTTACAATGGAAATTGGAAAAAACAAGTTTGTAACACTTACTTATCAACTTAGACTTAATAGTGCTGAAGGAGATTTAATTGAAGAGACAAATAAGGAGAATCCTTTGCAGTTTGTCTTTGGTGCAGGTAGAATGATTGAGATGTTTGAAAAAAATCTTGACGGATTAAAAACCGGAGATGAGTTTGCATTCGGACTTAAAGCGGATGAGGCTTACGGTCAGGTTAATAAAGATGCTGTTGTTGATTTACCAAAAAATATTTTTGAGGTAAACGGTACTGTTGATGAGCAGATGCTTACTGTTGGAAACACTATTCCAATGCAGGATGCTCAGGGTAACCGTTTAAACGGAACAGTTCTTGAAGTTGTTGATGAGGCTGTTAAGATGGACTTTAATCATCCTCTTGCCGGTGATGATCTTCATTTTACAGGTTCTGTTGTTGAGGTTAGAGAAGCTACACCCGAAGAACTTGCTGCTGTTGGCGGATGCGAATCGGGAGATTGTGATGATGGTAGCTGTAGTAGCTGTTAGTTTATACAAGAAGTTAGACTATTTTTAAAGTTTTAGTAAAAGGTGTTCTGTTAAGGAGCACCTTTTTTTGTTTCTTATAATTACATATACTATTTTTGGCAGGGTAAAATATTGAATATAATGGCAGGAAACACATTTGGAACAATATATAGATTAACATCTTTTGGAGAATCTCATGGTAAATCTGTGGGTGGAGTAATTGAAGGTGTAGAGCCCGGCCTTGATTTGGATATTAACTACATTCAACATCAGTTAGATCGACGACGTCCCGGGCAATCAGAGATTACCACACCTCGTGATGAAAAGGACCGGGTAGAATTTGTCTCTGGTGTTTTTGAGGGTAAAACTACCGGTACACCTTTGGCTTTTTTAATTTGGAATAAAGATTCTCGGTCAAAAGATTATGATAATTTAAAAGATGTCTATCGACCTTCGCATGCCGATTATACTTATGAATCGAAATATGGTATAAGAGATCATCGAGGAGGCGGACGATCATCTGCCCGTGAAACCATTGCACGAGTTGTAGCCGGAGCGGTAGCTCAATTAATGTTAAAAAAAGAGGGGATCTCTTTTCAGGCTTTTGTTTCACAAGCAGGTGAGGTTAAACTGGAGAAACCTTTTGAAAGTTTAGATCTCTCTGTTGCAGAACAAAACATAGTGCGTTGTCCCGATAGTGAAACAGCTAATATGATGATTTCACACATTGATGATGTACGATGCGATCACGATTCTATAGGTGGTATTGTAACTTGTGTTATACGAAATGTCCCGGTAGGTTTGGGAGATCCTGTTTTTGATAAATTGCATGCACGATTGGGTCAGGCGATGTTAAGTATTAATGCTGTAAAGGGATTTGAGTATGGCAGTGGATTTAGCGCTGTAGATTTACGCGGTTCTCAACATAATGATTCTTTTTTTATTGATAAGGGGAGAGTGAGATCACGCACTAATCGATCGGGTGGAGTACAGGGGGGTATCTCTAATGGAGAAGAGATCTATTTTAATGTTGCATTTAAACCTGTCGCTACTATTTTAAAAGATCAAAACAGTGTTAATAGAGATAAAACCGAGACAGTTATTAAGGCAAAAGGGCGTCATGATCCGTGTGTTGTTCCTCGAGCTGTTCCTATTGTTGAGGGAATGGCAGCGATGGTTATTGCAGATGCTCTTCTTTTAAATCGTACATACAAAACAAGTAGTTAATTATGCGTATCCCATTATATGTTCAAATTATTATTGGCATAGTTGCAGGTGTTATTTGGGCAGTAGTTAGTGGGTTTGTCGGACTCTCATCTTTGACTGAAAAGTGGATTGCTCCTTTTGGGAATGTTTTTCTTAATCTTCTTCAACTTATAGCAGTTCCGCTTGTCTTTTTTTCTATAATAGGTGGTATAATATCATTGGGTAATTCTCGTAATTTAGGGAAGCTTGGTGGTAAAACGATGATGTTATATTTTTTTACCACTCTTTTGTCGGTTACTTTGGGACTTTTTATAGTAAATTTTTTTAAACCGGGAAACACTTTTGATGATGCTAGTCGTCTTGACAACCGCATAAATTACGAATTATGGTTGCAATCACAAGGAGCTGCTCCACATGATAACAACTGGTATTTAGACGATAGTGCGAACAGGGAGAGTGTTGAGAGGTTAAGAGAGCTGTCGCAATTTGCTGAAACAGAAGATATGCAAGATCGGGTCGATATAGCTGACGATGCTGCTCAACAGGGTCCTCTTAAATTTATCGAGGATATTGTTCCTTCCAATATATTCTTCTCTTTTCAGGATAACAGCAATATGTTGCAGATAATCTTCTTTGCTATCTTTTTTGGAATAGCAATTCTTTTTATTCCTGATGAGAAAAAAGGGATACTTATAAAGTTTTTTGATGCTGTTACCGCTGCTTTTATAAAGATGGTAGAAATAGTTATGATTGCTGCACCATTTTTTGTTTTTGCTTTAATGGCAGGTATGGTGAATGAGATGGCAGGTGATAATCCGGCTCGTATTTTAGATCTCTTTACCGGTTTAACATGGTATGCTTTAGCTGTTTTAGCTGGACTGCTTTTGATGGCATTTGTTATCTATCCCAGTATTTTAGCTCTTTTTGTTAAAAACCTTACCTATCGTGAGTTTCTCCGTGGTATTAGTCCGGCTCAAATGCTTGCATTTTCAACTTCAAGTAGTGCAGCAACATTGCCCGTTACTATTGAGTGTGTTGAGGAGAATTTAAAAGTAGATAAAAAAATTACCAGCTTTGTTTTACCTATAGGTGCTACAATTAATATGGATGGTACCAGTCTGTACCAAGCCATTGCAGTGGTTTTTTTAGCTCAAATGCATATGGTGGATCTTGCTGTAGGACAGCAGTTGACTATTGTTATGACAGCAGTTTTAGCAAGTATTGGATCTGCAGCTATACCGGGGGCCGGCATAATTATGCTAATGGTTGTATTATCATCGGTAGGATTAAACCCCGGTTGGGTTGCTATAATATTACCTGTTGACCGGATTCTTGATATGGTTCGTACCTCGGTAAATGTTACCGGAGATGGGACAGTAACGGTTTTAATAGCACGTACAACAAAATTTTTGAAAGGAGATTAACTTTAACTCTTTAATTTTAAAAGATTGTAAATTATGCAGAAAGTTATTTCTATTTCTACTAAAGAGCATAACCAACTTGTGGATATAACTACTTATGTAGAAGATATTGTTTTGAAAAGTGGTATTTATACAGGAATGACTAATGTTTATGTTAAGGGTGCCACTGCAGGAATTATGATTCAGGAGAATTGGGATTATTCGGTTCAAACTGATGTTATAAACTGGTTTAAACAAGTCGTTCCTCATGGTGTTTGGTCGCATGATTTGCAGGATAATAATGGTGATTCACATTTGAAAGCCGGTATTGTTGGACCATCAGAAACTATTCCTATTATAAACGGCAAGTTGGGCTTAAGCAGATGGCAAAATATTTTTGTTTGTGAATTTGATGGGCCCAGACAAACTAGAGATGTTGTAGTTACTCTATATAATTGTAAATAAAAAGAAGAGGTTACCAAAATAATATTTGATAACCTCTTTTCATTATTAATTGATATAGAGATGACTTAACGTTCAAATCTTATATTTTTTATTTTTCCATTAAAGGAGTTCTCTTTGGCTCCAATATATTCAAGAGGGAATACAAATGTGCTGAATTTTTGGTTTTCAGGGTATTTGTGGCGAATTGGTTCTCCAATTTTTTGATCATTTACATACAGGGTTACGTGGCGACCTTCCGAAATCAGTTTTATTTTAACCCATTCGTTAATTGGCAGTGTATAGTCAAATGAGAAGTCCCAGCCATCTCTTGATATTCCAAATTTTCCTGTCTCATTTTGAACTGCTTTAAGTTCTCCTCTGTATGACGAGAATAGTATTTCCTCTTCTGTTGAATTGGAGGTGCGTTTAATCATAAATTCTGCAGTATAGTCTGTCCCAATATTGTCATAACTATCTGGCTTAACATAACTTTTTTCACCGTTAAGAGAGATTATATCATTTGATATCTTTGCCTTTATAGCTTTAGGAGATATTTCAGAGAGGTCTAATGCTAACTCTTTAAAGTTAACTTTATGTTTAGGATTTAATTTTGGAGGAAGACCAACATTTTCAAAAAGCTTTTTAAATTCTTCAAAGCTGTTATCTGTTCCATTGTTCCATGTTTTTTCTGCTATTACTGAAGATGTTCTTCTTATTCGGTTATATAGATCGTAATCAGTTAATCCTGTACTTCGCATAAAGGAGTTGTCATTCCATAAAGCCCATTGTGCTCCTAACATTTGAGGATGACCAGCAGGTACTTTATATTGACGAAGAATATGGGGTTGCCAATTTTCTCCATATAGATGTTCAAGATTAACATAGTCTCCATAGCCTCCTACATTTCCTGTTCCGTTTGGTACAATATAGGTGTCTACATCCAGTATATTAATAATATCAAATCCCTTTTCTATTGCAGGAATTGGTCTCTGCCATCCAAGTGACCATACATGCATTTGTACATTTTCGCTTGTAATATTTGTTTCACCGGGTTTTGCTGTTAAACTTCCCCAAAGGCGAGGAGTAAAACCTCTCTTTTTTATATGCTTTAGCATTTCATTTGCAAACCATCTGTAATCCTCTGAATCACCATAATATTCATCCGTTCCAATATGAATTACTGCATCTCTAAAAACCGGTGGGTTATCTTCATCTCCTATAAGATATTCATCAAAAACAGTTTTTACAAAGTTCATAGTCTCTTCGCGATATGTTATTCCTGTGGCTTCATCATATATATCTGATGAAACATCCAGCATAGCAAGGCGTTCAACATCATGAGGTTTGCTTAGCTCTCCCCGGTACATAAGATCGGGACGTACTCTTACAAAGCTCATTGCATGACCGGGAACATCAATTTCTGGTACAATATTAACTCCATAAAGTCGTGAATCGTCAATTAATTGTCCAAACTCCTCTTTTGTAAAATAGTGTTTCTCACAGGTTAATGGAATGCCGTTTTTTCCAATTATATCCGACTCAAGTCGAAATGCTGTAGGAGCAGCTTCCATAACCTCTTTACGTGCAGCAGCTTTTTGTTCTTCAGTAGCGTCTTGGTTATTAGGTATATCTGTATAGTCATCAAGCCAAATAAAATTGTCATTTAAATGAAGTTGCAGATCATTTAACTTGTAGTATGACATGGTTTCCATAACCTGATATATTGCTTGCATAGAGGTAGGTTTTCGACCAACATCATACATAAAGCCGCGTATTTCATATTGGGGATAATCTCTTATTTTACCACCTGGAAACTGGTAATCATTGTTTTTTAATACCTGTAGAATTGTTCTGGTAGCCCAAAAAGCTCCAATAGGTTCTACTGCAGAGATGATGATTTGCTCTTCATTAATATCTATTGTGTAGCCCTCCTTGCCAAGTGAGCTGTCAGCACTTAAATTAACAATAATATCACCTTTTTTTTGATTGTTGCTTGCTTTTACAACAGTAACATTTTTGTGTGAGAGTTTTTCAAGATCTTTTGCGAATATTGCCATTCTCTCTTTAAGAGAGCTGTTTTTAACAACTATTTCTATCTTTTTGTTGGGGATATTCCAACTGTTGGTTCCACCTTGCCATTCCTGTAGAGCTGGTAAAACTGAGGGTTTTTTATTTATCTCTTCACCTTTTGCTATCTCTTCAAGAGCTTCAACTTTTACAGAAAAACTCTCTGTTTGAACACTCTCTTCACCATCTGATAATTCAAATGTTATCTCTGTTGATTTATTAGAAATAGGTCTGGTTATAGTTCCATCATAATCGATAATTTGTTTGTAGCTGGAACCTATTATGCTGACCGAAATATTTTCATTTAAATTTTTGTACTCTATTATGCTTCCCGTTAAATCCAGATTTTTATCGGGAGAGAACTCTTTTGCAATCTTTTCAAGATTTGTTGCTACAGTTAGTGTTGAGAAGCAAATTAAAATAGATACAGTTAAAAACAATCTTTTCATATTTGATGGGTTTTGTTGAAATTGTAATAGATTTTATAAAGTGTTTTGGTAAATATAGCTATATTTTGTTGGACATAATGCTTTACGTCCTTTATTTGTTTATTAGCCAGTTATTTTTTCTTTCTTTATCTTTGTCTATAAAACGAAATACCTATACTGTTAATTGTTAACGGTTTGTAATTACTGTTTTTTATTAATAAATTTATTTGTATTGATGCTTATAATAACTATCCAAAACCAAAAGTTTATGAAATTTTTATCTACTCTTTTTACACTTTTTTTTGCCGGTGTTGTGATTACAGCCCAAACGTCAGTGGCTCCATCTAATGGTGATGGCAGTTCAGAGTCTCCTTTTGAAATTGAGACTCTCGAGAATTTATACTGGATATCTCAAAATGAAAATGTTTGGGATAACTATTTTATTCAAACTGAAGATATTGATGCCTCAGAAACTGCCGGTTGGTTTCAAGGTGATGGTTGGACTCCAATAGGTGCGGGTGATAGTCATTTTGCAGGTGTTTATGATGGTGGGGGCAAAGTTATATACGGGCTCTACGTTAATTATGATTCACCCGGACTGTTCAGCTCTGTTATTGATGGTCAAATTATGAACCTTGAGCTTGTGGATGTTTATATTAAAGGTTTTATGAGTGTTGGAGCCTTAGCCGGCAGTGTTGAAAACGGTGTTATTAAAAATTGTGGGGTAACCGGTGAAATTGTTGGTAATAGTATTGTAGGTGGATTGTTGGGGTATGTTGTAGATTCTGAGATAATTAATTCATTTTCTAAAGGTGTGGTTGATGGTCAAAATATTGCTGTGGGCGGATTAGCAGCTAATTTGTTTAATTCAGATGTCTATAACTGTTATAGTTTGGCTGATGTTTTTTCCCCTTCTGGTAATAATACTCCTACTGCAGGATTGATTGGGTCGCTTAATGGTGATTCTAAAGTTAGATATTGTTATAGTGCCGGTTTGGTTTCGGCCGGACAAAGACCGGGTGGTTTGGTTGCTGCAGGTGGTTCTACTGATGTTGAATACTCATTTTGGGATATTGAAAGTTCCGGTTGGTCATCAAGTCATGGTGAAGGAGTTGAAGGTTTGTCAACTCCGGTAATGTCTCAAAAACAGAACTATTCAAATGTCGGATGGGATTTTAAAGGAGATGGCGAGAAGGCGATTTGGAATATGGGTAGTGGGCGCAATAGTGGCTACCCTTATCTTAATTGGCAATTTCCTGATGATGTTGTTGAGCAGCAGCCTGTTATTTCATTGGATGAGGTAGAAGATGTTAATGCACCCGAAGCATCTTTAATGGTTACTATTCATGTTAAAGGTGATCCAGAGGCTGAAAGATACGGACTTATATATAACAGCTCAGGAGAATTTGGTATAGAAGATGATTTAATTGAGATTGAAAATGTTCATGAGGGTAGCGAATCTATCATTTTAACTGGTTTAAGTAGTCTGGAAACCTATTATGTAAAAGCTTTTATTGAGAATGAAAATGGAGTGTACTATACCAGAGAGTTCTCTTTTGATGTTCCTATTTCAGGTAGTGGAGAGTTACATGATCCATATCGTATTTCCTGCTTAAACTCTTTACAATGGATGTATGATAATCCTGACAAATGGGATGGTTATTTTGTGCAGACTCAAAATATTGATGCCTCTGAAACAGAAAATTGGAATGATGGCAGCGGATGGGCTCCATTGGGTAATAGTAATGAGCCTTTTACCGGAAATTATAATGGAGGAGGTTATTTTATTTCTGATATCTATATTGATCGCTCCAATGAAGATAATGTAGGTTTTTTTGGGGTGATTCAAGGAGCTACTATAGAGCGTTTAGGAATTATTGATGCTAACATTACCGGTAAAGAGAGAGTTGGTATCTTATTAGGTTTAGATTCAGGTGAAAGTGATATAAATAGATCATTTTCTAAGGGTACTGTATCAGGGAATTTTCATGTTGGAGGATTGGCAGGCAGAATTATGGGTGATTCTCAAATATTTAACTGCTATACAATATCAAATGTTGATGCCAATTCACAAGGTGCAGGAGGTTTTGTTGGTGAAACATATTCATCAATTGGATATAGTTATGCAGTAAATGAAATTCCGAATACATATAATGCCTATCCGTTTGCTCGTTTATCGGGATCAAATTCAGAACTTACAAATTGCTTTTGGGATAAAGATGTTGCAGGTTCAATAACAGGTAATTCTAATGAAGGTCGGTTAACTGCCCAAATGCATGATTTTTACAATTATGCTGACACCAGGTGGGATTTTAAAGGTTTAGGTTATGAGGGAGTATGGAATATTGATTCTGACTTTAATCAGGGCTATCCTTTTTTATCATGGGAATATCCTTTGAAGGAAGGGCCAACAGATGTGTTGCCAACTTTTAATGTTATTGAACTGGAGTATGATTTGGAAACAGGCTTAAATATAGAGTTTGAGGTTACCAATATTGGAAACCCGGCTGTAGATAATTATGGTTTGTGTTGGAACTTTTCCGGTAATCCTAAATATCTTATTGATGATTATACCCAAAACAGTATAAATTCTCCGGGAGTATATTCTGTTGAATATAATGATTTTGATGAGGATTTGATGTATTATATGAGTCTATATATTGGTAATGATGTAAATGCTGTTTATGGTGAAGAGTTATCATTAATGAATCCTACTCCCCCTCAGGGAGATGGTACGGATGATAATCCATACCATATCGAGACTTTAAATCATCTCTATTGGTTTACATATAGTAGTGAGGAGTGGGATAACCACTTTCTGCAGATATATTCGATTGATGCATCTGAAACGGAAGGATGGTATGGAGGAAGAGGGTGGCTTCCTGTTGCTGAATTTACGGGAGTTTATGATGGTGGTTATAATGTAATTGAGAATTTATTTGTTAATCGTCCTAACGATAATAATGTTGGATTTATTGGACGATTACTTAGTGGTAAGGTGAAAAATCTTGGAGTAGTTGATGTTTCATTTAAGGGTAGTGAGCGTGTAGGTGGATTAATTGGTGGAACCTGGGTTACAGCTCCTGAAAACAGGTCAGAAATATCTAACTCCTTTTCAACTGGAGAGGTTGAAGGCCATTCTAATGTTGGGGGTTTTGTTGGCAGATTGACTTATGTCGATGTTAGTAATTGTTATAGTAATGCTAATGTTACTGTAAATGTATATGGAGGAGGGTTTGCAGGTGGAATTTTAGAGTGTAATCTTTTTAACTGTTATAGTTCAGGGTTTGTTGAGGGCCCATCAAATTATTCTTTTGGCTTTGTAGGTAATGTTTTGTCAAGTAATAATATTGAAAATTGCTTTTGGGATATAGAAGCATCGGGTCAAACAGACAGTAATGTGGGAGTAGGTAAAACTACTGAACAGATGAAGAGTGTTACTACCTATACTGCTATAGGTGTAGAAGGATTGAATCGTCCCTGGGATTTTATGGACAATCCTTATGATGATGACAAAACCGTTGATTATTGGGGTATTGATGAAGCTCTTAATGATGGGTATCCCTTTTTAAAATGGCAATATTATCCTACAGTAGAGATAAGTCAAATAGAGATTATAGATTACTCCACTGTTAAAGCAAGTGGAAAAGTGTTGTCGGATGGTTTTTCCAATGTTATCTCGAGAGGTTTTGTAATGGATACTGAACCATATCCTGATGTGATTGATGGTTTTACTTTTGAAGCAGGTGAAGCAACAGGTGAATATGATTATGAGATACCCAGTTTAGCATATGCACAAACTTACTATTTACGGCCTTACGCTGAAAATGAAAATGGTTATAGTTATGGCCAGCAGGAGATGTTTATTACTGATTATCCTACAGGTTCGGGTAGTGAGCAGGATCCATACTTAATCTATAATGCTGCTCACTTATATTGGATATCGCAAAACCCCGATTCTTGGGAGAGTTATTTTGTTCAAATGGATGATATAGAGTTAATAGAGTCACAAAACTGGAATGAGGGTTATGGATGGAGTCCGATAGGTAATAAGAGTGAACCATTTATGGGTAGTTATGATGGAGGAGGTTATAATATTAATAACCTTTTTATTAATCGTCCTGAAACAGATTATGTGGGTCTGTTTGGATCTGTTTATGAAGCTAAACTTGTTAATATCAATATTCAAAATGGTGATGTAACGGGGGGAGATAATAGTGGAATATTGGCAGGTTATGTTATGGAGGAGTGTGAAATTGAGAACTGCGTGGTAACAGGTGAGTTAACAGGTATGCAGCATGTAGGTTCCCTGGCAGGAAATATGCGGGAGAGTTCTCATATTTATAACTGCTCGGCAAGCACAACTGTTACCGGAGGAGGTTATTGTGGTGGATTAGTTGGTGAGCTTTATCGTAACAGCACTGTTACGCAAAGTTCGTTTAATGGTAGTGTTAATGGAGATAGTTATTGCGGAGGAGTAGTGGGATATTGCAATATGGGCAGTGAGGTTCATGAGAGTTATAGTGTTGGTGAGGTAAATGGATCTCTTTATGTAGGAGGTGTTGTTGGAGGAACCCATGCAGGAGATGTGCGAAATAGTTACTCTCACAGTAATGTTACAGGGGAAAATAATGTAGGCGGATTAGCAGGCAGATGTGCTCATAATTCAACCGTTTATAATTCATACAGCACCGGTGAGGTTATTTCAACAGGTAGTAATGTTGGAGGTTTAGTAGGTGGAGGTTATGCTACAACAATAAATGCCTCTTATTGGGATGTTGATTCTTCAAATATGGAGCAGTCGGCTCTTGGCGGAGAGGGCTTATCATCTTTGCAGATGAGAGTTGTTAGTAATTTTTTAGATGGTGATTGGATGTTTAAGGGTTATGAAGGTGATGAGATATGGAATATAGGAAATGAGAGAAATAATGGTTATCCCTATTTAAACTGGCAGTATCCAGATGATAACGCTGATAATCCAACAGTTATATCAATTAATGAAATAAGAGATATAACAAATGATGGGGCCGAAATTGTTTATGAAATTCATCACATTGGAGATCCTTTGGCAACAGAATATGGTATTTGCTGGAACAGCATTGGCAGTCCGGATATTAATGATGAGATTATTAACTTAGGAGAAGCTGATGATACAGGTGTTTTGACATATACATTAAGTGGTCTTGATAGTGATGCTACATATTATGTACGGACTTATGCTACTAATGAAAATGGAACATCATATAGTAAAGAGTCCTCATTTTATACAGCAGCATTTGAGGTAATAGTTGATATTAATCCTGAAAATGCGGGGGAGGTTAGTGGCAGTGGTACATACTATATGAATGAGGAGGTAACTTTAACAGCTGAGAATGTTGAGAACTATTCTCTATTTTTAAACTGGAGTGATGATTCGGGGATTATTGTAGATGAGCAGTACCAACCTGTTGGTACTCTATATAAATTTACAATGCCTGCTAAAGACCTTAATATAACGGCCAATTTTGAAATTATAGATTATAGTGTTGGTGTTGAGGCTATACCTTCAAATGGTGGAGATTATAGTGGTGATGGCAATTATAATTATGGTGATGAGGTATCTCTTGAAGCTGTTGCGGCCGAAGGATATAATTTTGATGGATGGTACTATGATGATAATATGGTTCACAGTGAAGAACTCTATATTTTTGATATGCCTGCTGACAATATGTTCTATTATGCTCACTTTTCACTTAAAAAATTTAATTTGATTTATAATAGTGGTGATGGGGGATCGCTTACCGGTGAGACCGAACAGATAGTTGATTATGGATCGGATGGGACAGCCGTTGAGGCTGTGCCTGATTATAGTTACTATTTTACAGAGTGGAGTGATGGGGTCACCGATAATCCACGTACCGATATTAATGTAACAGATGATATAAATGTTACTGCTAATTTTGATTTGATCAATTATACTCTTAATTATAGTAGTAGTGAAGGTGGATATATTGATGGCAATAAAGAGCAGACCGTAGAGCATGGAAGTGATGCTCTTCAGGTAGAGGCCATAGCAAATGAAGGCTACTATTTTACAGAGTGGAGTGATGGAGTTATCGATAATCTACGTATAGATGTTGATGTAACCTCTGATATTGATGTGACAGCACAATTTGAATTGTTTAGTTTTAATCTTACCTATAATAGTGGCGATAACGGAGAAATTAGTGGAGAGGCAACACAGACAGTTAATTACGGGTTGAACGGTAGTGTCGTAGAAGCTGTGCCTGCCGATGGCTATTACTTTACAGAGTGGAGTGATGGGGTCACCGATAATCCACGTATAGATGTTGATGTAACAGATGATATAAATGTTACTGCTCAATATAATATATATAGCTATACTCTTAATTATAGTAGTGAAAGTGGTGGTGAGATAGCAGGAGAAACGACTCAAACCGTAGAGCATGGGAGTGATGCTCTTCAGGTAGAGGCCATAGCAAATGAAGGTTACTATTTTGATGCATGGAGTGATGGAGTTACCGATAATCCACGTACCGACATTGATGTGACCTCTGATATTGATGTGACAGCACAATTTAAGGTAATTACATATACTCTTTATTACTATCCTGAAACAGGCGGTTCGGTTGATGGGGAGACTTCTCAAACAGTGAGTTATGGTTCAAATGGTACTACAGTAGAGGCTGTGCCTAATAGTGGCTACTATTTTATTGAGTGGAGCGATGGGGTTACCGATAATCCACGTACCGATATGGATGTAAAAGATGACATAAATGTTGCAGCTCAGTTTGAAAGGTTTACCTATAGTGTTAACTATACTGTTGATGAAGGAGGTGTTGTAGAGGGAGAGACTGAACAGATAGTTAAACATGGTGATAATAGCTCTCAAGTTGTTGCTGTTGCTTTTGAAGGTTATGAGTTTTTTACCTGGAGTGATGGTAACAGAAATGCTCAGCGAATAGATAATTTTGTTACAGGAGATATTGATGTTGAAGCAATATTTCATATTATAACTTTTACTATACAATATGGTAGTGGTATGGGTGGATCAGTTGAAGGAGCTACAATTCAGAATATTGATTATGGAGATGATAGTGAGGAGGTTAAGGCTATGGCGAGAGAAGGATATTATTTTACAGAGTGGAGTGATGGAGTTACCGATAATCCACGTGTAGATGTTAATGTTACAGCAGATTTAAATGTTACTGCACAGTTTGAAAGATATAGTTATACAGTAACCTACTTAAGTGGTGAAGGAGGAACAATTGTTGGTGAAACTATCCAAACAGTTGAGCATGGATCTTTCGCCACAGAAGTGGAGGCTGTTCCTGATGAGGGGTATCAATTTGTAGAATGGAGTGATGGAGAAACTGATAGTTATAGACTTGATGTTAATATTACCTCAGATTTTACTATTACTGCTGAATTTGCTCCTGTTGTTAGTATTGGCAAAGTTGAAGGTGAAGAGTTATCTCTCTATCCTATACCGGCAACAGATGTTGTTTATGTAAGAGGACTTAACGCAGCCAAAAATTATAATTATCGTCTTTTCAATATTACCGGGGAGTTGGCACTTACAGGTGAGATAAGCAATGATCAGATAGATGTAAGTGGTTTATCAGCCGGTGTTTATATTGTAGTAATTGATGATTATCAAATGCGTATTATTATTAAATAGATAAAAATTATTTTTTGTGGAAAATATAAAAGAGATAGTTAACGGTCAAAGAGAGTTTTATAATAGCGGTATTACCAAAAATATTGATTGTAGAGTAGATCAGCTTCGAAGAGTAAAGCAGTTGTTAAAAGATAATGAAGATAAGCTTTATCAGGCAATATACGAAGATTTTGGTAAGTCGCAGTTTGAAACTTATATGACTGAGCTATCTCTTTTATATCATGAGCTTAATAGGTATATAAAACGGGTAAAAAAGTGGAGCAGAGTAGTAAAAGTATCTACAGGTTTAGCTAACTTCCCGGCTAAAAGTTTTATAGTTCCTGAACCTTTGGGAGTAACTCTTGTAATAGGAGCCTGGAATTATCCATATCAACTATCACTGTTGCCGGCTATATCATCTATTGCAGCAGGTAATTGCGTAATAATTAAACCATCTGAGTTAGCGTCTAAGAGTTCTGCTGTTATGGCTGAAATTTTTAATAATAACTTATCCTCTAAATTTTTTAGAGTTGTTGAAGGTGGGGTATCAAAGACCCAGGAGCTGTTGGATGAAAAATTTGATAAAATATTTTTTACAGGAAGTAGTCGTGTGGGTAAGATTGTATATCAGGCAGCAGCTAAGAATCTCACACCTGTTACTTTAGAGTTAGGAGGTAAGAGTCCGGCCTTCATTACTGCCGATGCAGATTTAAAGATGAGTGCAAAAAGGGTGATTTGGGCTAAATTTATAAATGCTGGACAAACATGTGTGGCACCCGATTATCTTTTGGTTGATAAACGTATAGAGAGTGCTTTTAAAAGGGAGCTTGTGAAACAGTTAAAGTGTTATCCCAAAGTGGCAGATGAAATTGATGACAACTATCTTAAAATTGTTAATCAAAAGAGCACCGAACGTCTTGTAAAATTGATTGAAAAGGATAAGGTGTTTTATGGAGGTAATTATAGTGTTGAACACCATTTTATTGCTCCTACCATACTTCATAATATAACATTTGAAGACATTGTTATGGATGAAGAGATTTTTGGTCCGCTGCTTCCTGTTATAAGTTATATGAACTTAGACAAAGCTATTGCTAAAGTAAAACAGAGGCCTAAACCATTAGCCTGTTATGTTTATTCAAAAAGCAAGAGGGATATTGAGAAAATATTAAAAACTATCTCTTTTGGCGGGGGAGCAGTAAATGATAGTTTAATGCATTTATCTAACAACAATCTTCCATTTGGTGGAGTTGGGGATAGTGGCATGGGCAGCTATCATGGTAAAGCAGGGTTTGATACATTTACACATTATAAAAGTATTCTTGATAAACCAACATGGTTTGAAGCTCCTGTAAAATATTATCCTTATTTTAAATGGAAAAGAAAATTGATTAGGTTTATGTTGGAGTAAGTTTTTAGTTATATTATTTATTGTTTTTGATTATTTAATTTTATAGAGATGCAGAGCTTTAGAACCTTTGTTTTTATTATACTTATTGCTTTTTTGTTTAAGTGTTGTGGTGTTACAAAAAATATTGCAGATAATCCCGATTACCATACCAGTCGTACCGCCCTGGATTGGGAAGGAATTTATAAAGGAGGCGTTCCTTGTGCCAGTTGTGAAAAGATAGATATTACACTTCAGTTAAATGGCGATAATACTTACCGGCTTATTTCTAAATATATAGGTAAAAATGGAGATGCATTTTTTGAGAAGGGAGAGTTTGAGTGGGACAAGTCGGGTGGAAAAATAACTTTAAAGAGTGATTGTAATATTAATGAGTCACTTAAATTTAGAGTAGGGGAGAACATTCTTTTCTATCTTGACAGAGATGGAAATGTAATAGAGGGTGATCTTGCCGATTTTTATATTCTTGATAAAATAGAAGGCCTTATTATGGATTTTAAGTGGGAGTTGGTTAGTTTAAAAGGCGTGGATGACTCTATTATAGATAAGCAAAATAGAGTTCCCTTTTTGATTTTTAACTCTGAGAAGAGTCAAATTAATGGAAATTCGGGCTGTAACAGTTTTTTTGCCGATTTTTATAAAAAGGATGAAAATAGAGTCTCTTTTGACAGAGTTGGTGCTACAAAAATGGCATGTAATAACATGGAGGTTGAAACAGTGCTATTTAAAATATTTGAAGAGACTTCTCAATATATTCAGGTAAACAACTCTTTAATTTTAATGAATGATTCAAAAGAGAAGTTAGCAGAGTTTAAATTAAGAATTGAAAAATAGCTTAGTCTGTCATTTTTTGATTTTTTACCTTTCTGGATGAATGTATATGCAAATAACTTTTAATTAAAGTATAATATATCTTTTCTATTAGTTGTTTTAACTGATTAAATTATTTAATTTAGGTTATTTAACAAAACTAATAGCTTTTGCAGCTTAAATTATTAGTTACCGATTATTAATATCTGTTTACTTGATGCATAAATTTTACTTTACCGATGGTTATACCAGTTTTGGCCCATATTCTTTAGAAGAGCTTAAAGAGTATAATATTTCGAGAAATACTTTAGTTTGGTTTCAAGGTTTATCTAAGTGGACAAGGGCTGAAGATTTATTAGAACTTCGGGATTTTTTTAATGAGCCACCGTTACCTAATGAATCGTTCAAAAGAAGCAATGGTTATTATATTAATTATAATAGAGATACTCAACAGCCTCCTAAAACCTGGCTTGTAGAGTCAATATTGGTTACACTTTTTTGTTGTTTACCTTTTGGTATTGTTGGCATTG
The DNA here is from genome assembly GCA_029688995.1 of Marinilabiliaceae bacterium ANBcel2. Taxonomy (GTDB): domain Bacteria; phylum Bacteroidota; class Bacteroidia; order Bacteroidales; family Marinilabiliaceae; genus JARULA01. The sequence continues at coordinate 20,431 of JARULA010000008.1, read as the reverse complement.
TGAATGCTGCAAAAGTTGAATCGCGATTTTATGCCGGTGATTTTGCTGGAGCCAGAAAGGCATCTTCTGATGCTAAAATTTGGACACTTGTTAGTTTAGGGTCTGGATTGCTATTTGTTATTATATATTTAATACTTATTTTTACCAGTTTTGCTGCACTTTCTCCTTTTTTTCTTTTAGGATAGACAGATTAACAGGGTTGAAACTTCTTATATAGCCAATCGAAGATAGGTAAAGCTAATGACTATTGTGATGAGTTTTATGTAATCATTAAAATATAAATTATAGATATATGAAGAGGTATTTTTATTTAGATGGTGATGATAGGTTGGGACCTTTTTCTAAAGAAGAGTTGCAAACTCATAATGTTGATCATGATACAAAAATATGGTTTCAGGGATTGTCTGACTGGACAAGGGCTGGAGATATTGCTGAACTAGAAGATGTTTTTGAAACTGCTTCTTCTCCTCCGCCACCTCCTCCGCCATTATCATCATCTAATCCATACAGTGATACACACATCTTTTCAAAAGATAAAATCAATTATAGTGCTCCTCCTAAAACCTGGCTTGTAGAGTCAATACTGGTAACACTTTTTTGTTGTTTACCTTTTGGTATTGTTGGTATTGTGAATGCTTCAAAAGTTGAATCGAGATTTTATTCCGGTGATATTGAGGGATCTCAACGAGCTTCTGCTGAAGCTAAAAGGTGGACATTAATTGGTTTATTTAGTGTTATTGCATTAGTATTTTTATCTATTCTATTTTCTGTTTTTTTTAATGCATGGAGTTTATTTTAAAAAGGTTGCTTTAATTTTTAGCGGAATTATTCTGTTTGTTTTGTTTGCAATCCTTTATAGGGGTGTTAATCCTGAAAGTAGTATTTTATTTCCCAAATGTATTTTTAAATCAGTTACCGGATTTGATTGTCCGGGATGTGGCTCACAAAGAGCTGTTCATTATCTTCTTAATATGGATATTGTCAATGCTGCAGGGGCAAATTTTTTGCTTTTGCTTTCGATACCTTACATTATTGTAGGTCTTATATTTGATTTTGTAAAACCTCAAACTTCGGTATTTTTAAATTGGCGCAAACTATTGTATGGTCAAAATGCTATAATTATTATTTTGATTGTAGTAATACTATTTTGGTTTTTTCGTAATATAGTTTAAACGTTTTGTTTAACTTTCCTGATTTGATGTTAGTCGTTGATAATTAGGTTTTTATCATAAAATAATTGCTGTTTATGTAAATTGTTCTCTTTTTACTCGTTTTTGGTTATAACTTATAAGATATTTACCATTAAATGAGTAATATATGGTTGTGAATAAAAGTAAATATCCTCCTGTTTTTTTGTTATATGTTGATAGTTCAGGGTTTGGTGCTGCCGAAGTATTTTTAAAAGCAGGAATTAAAGTAGTGGGATTTACTATTGCTACACGTTTTTCTTATGAATCATTAAGTTTGAAGAGGTACAGACTGGTTCATTTAAGAGGTGATGATAAAAGTCGTGTTTTAACTATTATTAAGGAAGCTGAGAGGTTTAAAGGTGTAAAACCTGTTCTTATTGTTAATGGTGAAACAGTTCTTGATCTTGTTTTAGATAATTACAGTTTACTTAAAAACTATTTGAATTTTGAAATACCAAAACAGGAGATTATTAAATTTTTTCGTGAAAAGGATTGTTTTAATGCTCTTGCGCATGAGTATAATATTAAAATCCCTTTAAGTTTTGAAGTTGATAAAGAGTTTTGGCAACAAAAAATTGCCTCGTTATCGGTAAAGTATCCTTTGGTTATTAAACCAAAGTATAGAGATGATAACTGGATTAAGATTTTTAAATATCAAAAGGTTATAGTGGTTAATAGTTATGATGAGCTATTTTATTACTGTAATATGTTACTTTCTTTTATAGATAAAATTGTTGTTCAGGAGTGGATTCCCGGAACAGATGAGGATTTATATTTTTGTCTTGCTTATATTACTAAAGAAGGGGAGATTCTTGACTCTTTTTGTGGCAAAAAGGTGAGACAATATCCGGTTTTGTTTGGCACACTCGGTTCAGCCCTACCATTTTATGACCGGTATATAGAGAAGGAGGCTTTGCGTATTTTAAGATTAAAAGGTAATTATGGCTTTTGTTCTGTTGAGTTTAAAAAATGTTGTGTTACGGGAGAGTATTATGTTATTGAGCCTACTGCAGGAAGGTTAGATAGGCAGGAGCATCTTGCCTATTTGAATGGTTGTAATATACTACTTAATGCCTACTCTTATATGAGTGGTGTCGATTTAGAGTTATATAAAAAGAGACGGGGATTAAAATTTCTAAAGAGTAAAAAACCTTTTATGTTTATTGAAGAGTCCAAGGAGGTTCGTTCATGTATAGAGCTTTACAGTTATGGAAAATTTAGTGTAAAAGAGTATTATTCTCTTTTAAGAGAGAATAAACCGGCATTTATGTATATGGGTTATAGTGAGCCCTTTTTAAGTTTAGCTGTTATTTTAGCTACTGTAAAAAAAATCATCCAATTTATGTTTAATAGTAAACTGAGAAATCAATATAGAACCGGTATAATAAATCATCTTTTAGATTTGAACTGTGAAAATAGCAGCAGTATAGTAACCAGTAAAGCTAATATTAAAGCTAATATTGATGCTGACTGATATGTTCCCGTTAAATCTTTTAATACTCCTCCAGCTGACGGACCCGCAATGCCGGATATCCCGTATCCAAAAAATATAAAGGGGTATATTTTTCCTAAATTATGTAAGCCATAAACTTTAGCAGTTTCGTTAGCGTAGAGAACAAAGTTGGCTCCAAATATAAAGCCCGTTAAAAATGCTGCAATAATGTATGTTGTTGGTGTGAGGGTAACAGTTCCCGCATAGAGAGTAAAAATACCGGTTAAAATAAGTGATAGGGGAATTAATATTTTCCCTGCTATATAATCATTTATCCAACCCCATATCATTCTTCCCGAGAAGTTGGCAACAGAAAATATTGTTATTCCCATAATTAAGGTGTTTGTTGGGATTGAGTATTGCTGACCTATAGGTCTGAGATTTCCAACTATCATTAGTCCGGCAAAAGTTCCTGTAAATATTGCTATAAAAAGTTTGATAAATCTTTTGTCATTTATCAAATTTTTAACCGGTATAAGATCTGAAGCTGAAATAGAGCGGTCGTTCTTTTTTACAATTAGTGAAGATGCAATTAAAAATATAATCCCTTTTGTAATGCCCAGTATTAAAAATACTAATTCAAGATTTATTTCTCTGCTTATCAGATTTCCTGCTATATATGATTCTGCTATAGCTCCTGCACCAAAGCCTCCGGATACCAGGCCTGTAATTAAACCTTTTTTTTGAGGGTACCATGCAACCGGTACCGATATGGAGATTAGATAGCCAAACCCTGTTGCAATACCACTTAAAAGAGAGATGCCGATAAATAAAACAGGAAATGATACTCCTCCAAAATAGATGAGGAGGTATCCTGAGATATATAGCAGAGCAGCTAATATTCCTGTGATTTTAGGACCATATTTTTCTATTATATTTCGTACTAAAATCATTGTAATTGTATAAATAGAGATAAAGGCTCCAAAAACTATTTGGGTTTGAGCTGTTGAGAGGTTATAATCATTTGTAAGATAGGGAACATATATACTCCATGCATATATAGTCCCTAAACTTAGCATTATAAAGATCCCTGATATTACTGTTTTAACCGGAGTTGATATCATTAAAAATTTTTATGAGATTTTGTTTGCAAATATAGTTAATGAAATCACTTTTGACTATTACAAATTTTGTTAAAAGACGTATATTTGATTATTTTTAAAATAGAACTCTAATTTTTGTAAAAAGTAGGTGAGAGTGTTAAAGGTTTATATTTTTTTATCTTTTTTCGCAATTTGCTCTATTAATATTAAAGGGCAGTTATCATATGGTGGAGTGCCCTTGGCCTTAACTGATAATATTGTGAAAAAAAATGATCTGCATACAGAAGTGATGCCTCCACTTCCTTCTGCTGTGCAGTCGAAGTACGATTACTCTTCATCTTCTAAAGATAATGCTGAACCGTTGCGGTTTGCTCACTCTTTTTCTGTAAATTATACTCTTGATAATTCCGGTTATCTGCAAAAGTTCGAGAGATATTTTATATGGCGACTACCAATTAAATCAAAAGGTGCATATTCAGTTAATATTATTTTTGATCAATTTAATCTTGTTAAGGGCGATTCTCTTTTTATATACAATGAAGATCGTAGTATGATACTGGGAGCTTTTACATCTAAAAGTAATCGCGAGTCGGGTGTTTTAGCTACAGCTCCAGTTAAAGGAGATAAAATCATAATAGAGCTGCGAGGAGATAATAGTAGTTTAAGAAAATCTCAATTGAGAGTTAGAAAAGTAAACCATGATTATTTGAATCTTTTTTCCTCTAAACAATCTATAGGTACCAGGTTTGGTCTTAAAGGTGATTGCCATGTTGATGTTACCTGTGGAGGTGCAGATGATTTGGAATTATTAAAACGATCAGTTTCCAGAGTTATTTTTGATGGTACTGAACTATGTACCGGAACTCTTGTTAATAACACTTTATATGATGGAACTCCCTATTATTTAACTGCAGCTCATTGTATGTCCTCCGAGAGTTCTGCTGAAACGGCTTTGATTACATTTAACTATCAGGTTCCCAATTGTCAGTCTCAAATTGAAGGTAGCTTTGATAAAACTATTTCGGGAGCCGAGTCTATAGTTTATGATGAATCTTTAGATTTGGCACTTTTAAAATTATCATCTACTCCTCCCGCAGAGTATAGACCATATTGGGCAGGATGGACTCGCAATGAAACTCCCGAACCTCCATTTTTAAGTATTCATCATCCGCAGGGAGATGTTAAGGTTTATTCTCAGGCATTTAATAATGTAGAAAAAGCCTCTTTCTACACATCACTCTTTTTGTCTAATTCTCACTGGCATGTTGATGAATGGCAGGTTGGTTCTACAGAGGCTGGTTCATCAGGAGCTCCCTTATTTGATCATAATGGGTTATTAACCGGATTATTAAGCGGAGGTTCTGCTTCATGTTACAATCCTTATGATGATTACTTTGTCAGATTTAAAAAGGCGTGGGATTTTCTTCCCGGTATATATTCACGGCTTGATAAGTGGCTTGATCCTGACGAAAGTGATGCCCTGGAAGTTGAGGGGTTCGATTTTTATCAGGATAGCGGTGAAACAGTTATGAGATTATCAAACATAATTGATGATGATAGCTTTGTTTTAAAAGGAGTTGATAGCGGAGATGGATATTGGTCGGGCCATAATTCACGAAAAGATGTTGGCTTTGCTGAGATGTATGGTGCTTTTGAAACTGTAAAAATTTACGGCGTATATTTGGTTCCTGCATTATCTTATATTTATAATGGCGTAGAAGCAGATGTTAATATTCAATTGTGGTCGGGCGAGAGTGTACCCGAATTTGAGTTGATTGAAGCACTAAATATCCCAATTTCTCAATTATCAGCAAATAAAGAGTTTTTATGGATGTTTAATGAGTCTGTTGAAAGTTCAGGGAATATTTGGGCCTCGGTATCTGTTGACTATACTAATACTAATGATAGTTTAGCTCTTTATCAAACAGATTATAATAATAAAAGAGATCATAATACTGCCTGGATTAAAGATAGTTTTAATAATTGGATTCCTGTTGATGATGCTGATATTTCTAATTATAAAACCTCTTTTTGGATAGATTTGCTTGTGTCTGATTATGATTTTGTTGATACTCATAAAGATGAGATCGAGTTTCCGGATAGTGATATAGATTTGTATATCTACCCAAATCCTGCTAATGGTACATTGTGGTTTAAAAGTAATAATTTAACGGCACAAAGTACAACTGCTATTAAGATATACTCTGTTGATGGCAGAATGGTTTATCAAAGTTTTGTTGATACTACTGACAACAAAGGTTCTGTTGATATATCAATGTTAAATAATGGTATATATGTTATTGGATTTATTATTGATGGCAAATCTTTTTATAAGAGGGTTTCGGTAGTTAATTAAGTTTATTTTATTCCAGTATTTTCATATTATTGATACATACAAAAGGAGGAGTGAGCATTACTCCTTCACTGTCGGTTAATGATGAATAAAGTGATATTGCAACTCTGTTAACTTTTCCAAGCTCTTCTGTTTTAATGGTACTCCAGTTGTTTACTATATAGTTTCTCATGTTATTGTCGAACCTGTAGTCGGCCAAGTAAAACTCTTTTTCTCCGGTTTTTTTTCCTTCTTTGTCATATCCTTCAAAAACAACCTTAAACCAGTCAGGTTTATTATTTGATTCTCCACCAAATCTGGGAATTCCGTTTTCTGTTCCAAATTGCATTAAAATTGCATTAAAAGTTGAATTTGCAATAGAAAAAGATTCAATAAGATGCTCAATACCCTCTTCAAAAGATAAAGATGCAGCGTATGCTGAAGGAGGTTGATAATAGAGCATAAAATTATCATCTGCCGAGGCCGGTGTATAAGCACTAAAAAGATCCGGAGTTGAAGTTACACTTCTGCTATATTTATTACTTAGTGCAAATCCGGTCCATTCATCATTTGAGCTGGGATTTACAGGAAAATTTACCCCGTTACTTATAAATCTGTTCTTATCTGAATCATAGCCGGTGTAATGACTCTCATCTTCCAGCTCAAATTCATTGAAATCAATTAATATTATTGTTGCAACATCAACTAATAAGGAGTCACTGCCTTGTGAATTATCAACAATGAAAAGGTATTCGTTACGTCCCAGTTTATCTCCTGTGATTTTAAGTGTTTTATCGCGTGATATCATACTGTTATTATGATACCATCTATAGCTACTACCATAGTCATAAGTTATCCGGGGCTCAATATAAATTGTATCTCCCGACTCTATTTCAAAACCTGCTTCGGGTACTTTAAGAAATACTTCGGGTGGTGGAATTTTTTTCTCTTCATCCTTACATCCTGTTGAAATCAGAATAGAGAAAGTCACACTTACTATTATTAAAAGTAGGTGTGATTTAAAATAGATTGAGTTCTCTTTATACTTTCTCATGCTTCTTTTATCTCTTTATTAGTTGTTGAGAAGGTGATCTATAAATCCTGGAAGTTGTTCCACATCTATTCGTTTAGCTGCAATTTTTTTCTCATTATCAAGCACATATATAAGTGGAGTTGATCTTATATCGTAATAATGTCTAAACTGTGATCTGTGTGTTGGATCTGCTACATTTATCCATTCAAATATTTCATTCTCTTCTACATACTCATGCCATTCTTCTACATCCCCCAATGTATAAACTGCAAAAACCTCCAGCTCTTCTTTGTTGTATTGGGGATATATATCATTGTATAGTTTGGGAATAACAACTTTACAATGGCTGCATGATGGTTCATAAAATAGCACTACTGTTACTTCAGCATCAATATTATGCAGAGAATATTGGTTGCCATCGTAACCGTTCATTTTTAGCTCTTGTGCTTTATTGCCTATTAATGTAGGTTTTAATGCGTTTACCCTCTCTTTTAAATTCGTTAAAAATTGATCTGTTGCCCAGGGAGCTTCCCCTGTTAGATAATATTTTTCTGCCAATCCTACAAGTACAGCATCCATACCCATTATATTGCTTTCATTTGCACGATTAAAGGTGTTTTGTAGAACAAATCGAAACACCTCATCATTTTCGCGACTCATCTCTACAAGATCCATTGATGCTTTTAAAACTGTATCGGGGTGTTGAATTACAGCTCTTTCAAAATAGTTGTCAATACGATTTGCAAAGTATGGTGTTCTTAAAATGCGTTTGTCACTCATATCGATATTATCAAAAAAGTGCCTGCGCATAAAATGATATCGCTTCATCTGCCTTATTGAGTCGGGATTTGAAACATTCTCATCAATTTCAAAGTCTGGTATTTCAGGATCTCGTAATCCTTTTAAAAAGGTTGCATAAAACGTTCCCTGATTTTTTTCAATTGAGTTAACTGTAAAATCATCAACTTTGGTAGAGATATCTCTTAACTGCTGTTGCAGCCTCTCTTTTTTATCAGAATCAGTTTCGTTTTCTATCCTTTGTTGAAGTTGTGATGCTTCACTTTGACGAGATTTAATCATTTTTTGATACTCTAAAAAAAGCGAAGACTCTTTTGCTCCGGAAATTTGCATCTCCTCAATTAGGTTTGGTGTACTTGTTGAAACCTTGAAATTTTGCTCTTCATTAATTAAAAGGTCAAAATAGTTGCCATCGGGTAGATATATCAGGTATAATCCTCCGGGTAAAGCTTCATCACCTTGAAAAACAGCTGTTCCTGATTGGTTTGTTTTTACTGTATCTTTTACATACATGCTTTTATTGTAGTAATATCCAAGAATAAACTCTTCATTACCAAAGCCTTCAACTGTTATCTCGATGTTGTACTCTTCTTGCTCTGTTGCATAAACCGATATAGAAGAGATTAAAAATAGTTGAGTTAGAATTATTAAATATTTCATGTGTAAATAATTTATCTTCTTGTTATAGACTACTTGCTAATGGGCTTTTTATCTAAACTTTCTGCTTGTTTACTCTATAACTGTTTGGTCTTTTTTTCAAGCCATATTTTCTCTTCATTTGAAAGGTGTGGTGACAAAAGCTCATTAACTTTGGTGTGATAACTGTTTAACCAGAGTATCTCAGTTGTAGTCATCAGCTCTTTTTTTATTATGGATGTCTCTATAGGACAAATTGTTAATGTTTCAAATTCAAGAAATTGTCCAAAATCTGTCTCCTCAGTCTCTTTACACAAGATTAGATTTTCAATTCTTATGCCATACTTTCCTGCCCTGTATATTCCAGGCTCATTAGAAGTAATCATTCCCGGCTTAAATTGAATGCCATTATCTTCGGGCCTTATACTTTGAGGTCCTTCATGCACATTTAAAAAATATCCAATTCCATGACCTGTTCCATGTCCGTAATTTATTCCATATTCCCACATTGATTTTCGGGCAAGTATATCTAAATGACAACCTCTTGTTCCGTTAGGAAAGCTCGCCGAGGCAAGTGATATGTGTCCCTTTAATACAAGCGTATAATCCACTTTTGCTTCTTCGGGAATTTCACCCAGTGGAATTGTTCTGGTGATATCTGTTGTTCCGCCCGGATATTGTCCGCCTGAATCGATAAGAAATAGTGAACCCTCTTTTAATACAGCGCTGTTTGACTTTTCAGCTTTATAGTGAGCTAATGCTCCATTTTCGGCATATGCCGAAATAGTGGCAAAAGATTCTCCTTTAAATTCACTGTTTTGAGCCCTTATCTGTTTTAACTTTTTAACAGCTGAATATTCAGTGATGTTTTCAGATTTAAAGTTATCTTCAATCCACATTAAAAATTTTATCATTGCAACCCCGTCTTTTATAAGGGTTGATTTAAAATTTTCTACTTCTATTCGGTTTTTTTGTGACTTTAAATCAGCAATAATGCTAATCCCCTCTTTTTTTGTTGTTCTTTGTGGTATAGTACTATATACTGCTGAGTTTATTCTTTCGGGATCAATATATATTATTGCATCTTCAGATATATCTGCAAGATGTAGGTAAAAATCTTCATAGGTATATACTTTTACCTCATCTACGATTAACTTTTGAGCTATTTGAGCAGTTAATTTATGTGGATTTATAAATAGTTTTATTTGATCATAATCAATTATAAGAAATGCATGAAATAGCGGGTTATAGGGGACATCTTTTCCTCGTAAATTTAATAGCCAGGCTATCTCATCCAAAGAAACTGTGATGTAATGTGATACATTGTTTCTTTTCATAGATTTTCGAACAGCATGAATTTTTTTAGATCTGGAACTTCCAACATATTTTTCATCATGCATAAAAACTGTATCTTCTGGTATGGGTGGTCGTGCATCCCATATCTCCTCTGAAATTGTGATAGCAGGGTCTATTTTTATCCCTGCTGTTCTAAATTTACGGGTTAATGATCGCAATTTGGATATTGAAAAACATCTGCCGTCTATCCCTATTTTGCTGCCGGGGGTAAGAGTAGATATAAGCCACTCTTCATATGACGGAATATCTTTTTCTCCGCTTTTAAACAGATTAATACACGATTGGTCCAGCTCCTTCTCGGCCTGTAGATGATACCTTGAATCTACCCATAGACCTGCTTCCTCTGCTGTTACCACAACAGTTCCTGCTGAGCCGGTAAAATCGCTAATCCACTCTCTAATTTTCCAGTGTTGTGATGGATATTCGCTTAGATGCGGATCTTCGGACGGAATTATACATGCATCAATTCCATGGATATCCATTTTATTTCTTAACTCAATCAGTTTATCGGAGACTTGTTGCATACTTATGGGGTTTATAATTTATTTTTGTTTAATTGTTATATCTTTTTTGCTTCCAAACAGGATTATGGTTGAGGGTGAATCTGAATTACCAACTACACCTGAAAAAGATGTGCGACCTCCCTCTTTAATTATTCTTAGATTCTCTATATCATAGTGATAAAAATTTGCAAACTCTGCTATTCCATGAATATTATAGTTGAGGTTTTGATCAACTGTCAAATCTATTTTTGTATTGGTTGTTGATAATGTTAGTTTCTGAAATTGTAAATCAAGATTCTTGATAGTTATCTCTCCGTCACTTACATCAATAAAGCCATAATTCTTAATTTCTTCGGTTTTAATAAATGAGTTAGAGCCTTTAATATTCAAATTTTCATTTGAGCCAATTTCAATGTTCGATGTTTTTAAAGTTGCATCAACATTTATTGAATTTTTAATACTCACTTTTGAGAAGTCACAATTTAACAAAAGCGAGTCTGTATAATCAATCTCTATAACCCCATTCTTATGTGAAATGTCTCCTTTTTTAATCCTGTCACTTATAATGTTTCCATTACTTAAATTGATAATTAATTCTTCTATATCCATATTCGGATAAGAGTTGATTTTTAAATCTCCGTGATCAATATTGAAAGTTCCTCTACCCGAATAGTTTGTTATAGTTGCCGATCCAAATCTATTGTAAATTTCCATTATAAGCTCTCTTGGACCTATAATGTGGTAGTCGATTCCAAAGTTGTATATTGGAGAGAAATTATCTCTAATTTGGGTTCTAAACCTAAATTCATCACTATTTAATACTGATGCAACTGTTATCTCATTATATACCTCAACTGCTGCTGCTCTAAATGGAGCTTCGGTCCAAACTTTTGCCTCTAAAACAATAGAGTCCATATCCCATCCGGAATAGGTAATTGAGCCATGCATGTTGTTTATTAACAATTTAGATGCTTCGGGTATTGTATCTAATGAGAATTCATGTGAATAGGTTTTAAAATAACGTGGAAGGGATATCTCTTTTTTAGCTGTATCATTATTTAATGGTGTGGGGACAGTTACCTGAGCTGTCGATAATAATGAGACAGTGCAAAACAGTATAAGAGTAAACAGATATAATTTTTTTTTCTTCATTATTAATGTTGAATCATTTAATTAAAAGAATTACAGCAGGTAAGGGTAGTTTGAATATAACAATTCAGATGTTTTTTACAAAATTATAGCTTTTATAGGGCATAAAAATAGGGTTTTTAAACTTATTTTTGCCTTTTGTTTTTTATTAATAGTACTAATTAAAGTTTATTTATTATGGAGTTAAAATGTTTTTGGTTAAACAGTGTTAAAACACTATTTTTTAAACGTTGGCAGAGTGTTGGCTATGCTGTCTTTATTACTTTGAAGAAGGATGTGCGAATCGGTTTTTTGCTTTTTAGTTATTTTGTTTGCCTGGGCTTTCATCAAACTTTAGCTAATAATGTTACTGATACTATAAGTTCAAAAGTAGAGTTGTCCGAAATTGAGGTTTTTGAAAGACGTGCCGAACAATTCTTAAATGAAACCGGAAGGTTAGTAACAAATCTGTCAATAGAGGAGACAAGTAGTTACTCTGTTTCATCAGTACCTGATATGCTTCATTTAGTCCCCGGAGTAGATATACGAGAGAGAGGGCCTCTTGGAGTACAGTCGGACATAACCATTCGTGGTGGAAGCTTCGATCAGGTAATGATTCTTTTAAACGGTATAAATATTACCGATCCTCAAACAGGACACTTTAATCTTAGCTTGCCCATCGATTATGAAAGCATTAAAACAATAGAGGTTTTACGAGGTTCTGCTGCACGAAGATATGGACCTAATGCATATAGTGGAGCTATAAATATTGTAACCGGTATGAGTGATGATGCTAATATCTCTATTTCGGGTACAGGTGGCCAGCATGGTCTCTATAGTGGGGGAGCGCGATTTTCGCATGTCACCGATAACTATAATGGTTTCTTTTCGGCTTATAGCGGTGGAAGTGATGGCTATATTGAGAACACCGATTTTGATATATTTAATCTATATTACAAAGGTGATGTAGCTCTATCCGGGGATAATATCTCTTTTCAAATGGGTTATAATGAAAAAAGCTATGGAGCCAACTCTTTTTATTCGGCAAATTTCCCCAATCAATTTGAAACTGTATCTACAAAATTTGTTTCGCTATCTGGTGATACAGGTGGTGATATAAAATTTTCCCCAAAATTATACTGGCGTCGTCATCATGATCGTTTTGAACTTTTTAGAGATTATCATAACTCTCCCGAATGGTATACCGGGCATAACTACCATTTAACCGATGTAAAAGGAGCTTCATTTGATTTTAGTTTTAATTGGATATTTGGAGAAACCACAGCGGGGGGAGAGTTGCGCGGAGAGAAAATTTGGAGTAATGTTTTGGGTGAACCTATGGAGTCATCTCTTAGCGTGCCGGGTGAAGATGGTAAATATTTTACTCATAGCTATAGCAGAATTAACAACTCACTGTTTGTTGAACATCGATATAGATATAATAATTTTTCTTTGACAGGGGGAGTTTTGCTTAACTCTAATACCGCTTTGGGGTATAAAACAGATTGGTATCCCGGTTTAGATTTAAGTTATTGGATTAATCCGTCAATGAAACTTATGTTTTCCTACAATGAATCGGTTCGCTTACCTACATTTACCGATCTTTTTTATTCGTCACCCGATATTGAAGGAAACAGTGAATTGAAACCCGAAACAGCTTCTGTTTTTGAATCCTCATTTAGATATGTTGATCACAGTTTTGATTTACAGTTAAGTGGATTTTTTAGATCTGGAAGAGATTTAATTGATTGGGGAAGAGCAAGTGGAGAGGATATATATACAACATTAAATATTAATAAGGTAAATGCTGTTGGAGGTGAGTTTCTAATGAGTTTAGATTTTACTGATATTATCCCTAATCAAAATCTTTTAAAGAGCAGCGTTATATCATACTCTTATGTGCATCAGGATAAAAAGGCTGATGATGAGTATGAGTCAAGATACATTCTTGATCATTTAAGAAATAAGCTAACCATGACACTTAATCATTCAATTGGCTTTGATAATTTAGTGGCAGGCTGGAGCTTGAATTATCGTGACAGAGTTGGTTATTATATTGACTCGGGCGACAACAGAATTGATTACACTTTATTTTTACTTGCCGATTTACGCATATCATGGCTCTATAATAAGTATAATGTCTTTTTGCAGATGAAAAACCTCTTTGATAAAGAGTATTATGATATTGGAGAACTTGTTCAGCCCGGACGCTGGTTCAGCTTTGGAATTAATGCATCGTTTTAAATAAAAGATAAATAATTAATTTAGGAGGAAAAATTACTTTCTTCCTAATTGTTACCTTGTTTTAAAATGAAAATGTAAAAAACACATATGTAATTTTGATTGACAACTATAAAAGAGACAAGAATTCAGCAAAATGAATTACGAAATAAAAATAGATAATGCAAAGGAGGAGAAAGGGACAATAGACCTTCATCGCTTGGCATTAATTGCCGATAGCATAAGAAAAGTTTCTGAAGGTGCATTAAAGTACTCCCAATTCTTTAGACCACTATTTGATAAATTTAAGACATTTTTGTTTTTCCTTTTCAGGTATGATACATATTGATAAAAGGTTCTGTCAAGGTGGAGATTATTAATACTACCTTGACAGGTTCTTATATCAATATATCTTTGTATCTGTAAGGGAACTACTATTATAATTTTGTGAATCTTTGGTTTTAAAAAGATTATATGGTGCTGTTCGGTTAATTCCCTGATGATGCTTATAGTAGTTATAATTTTTAAACCAATTCTTTAGACCTTGATAAAGCTCTAATCCGTTATCTGCTGGATTTAAATATATATAGTCTCTTTTTACCGTACGCCATAAACGTTCAATATAAATATTGTCCAACCCTCTTCCTTTTTCAGCCATACTGATTTTATTTCATCACTTTTTTATTTGTAAAAATCGACTGTAAACATCAATAATAGCTGTAAGATACAAAGCCTTTAGCTATGGGAAAGCAGCCAACGAATACGTTTTATATTCATTTGTATACCATGATCATACAATTATATATAAATTCATTGAAAGGCTAAATAAACCAAAACTCACCTTGAGAAAAGCAGAAATAGTATAGCAGCAAAAGGGCATAATCATGCACGCAACTGATAGACTAAAAGTTGGTCAGTACTCCTCCTAACACCACCGAATGGTTTTATTAAGATAGATACTAATATTTATTAGTAGTAAATAACTATTTATAGTAAATTATATTATCAGTAAAGTTTTTATGATAAATAATCAGTATAGATTATTTTCTATAGGAGATTGCTTTTTTGGCCTTTTATTTATAGTTTAACAATATAATTTTTTTCTATAAGTCAGTAAATCAGGACTTAATTTCTATCTATTGATTTTTCTTTTTACTTGACAAATTATTTTTTGCCTTATATATTTGAAGTAATTTTTAACTGTATTAAAATAAATGTGAGATATACTCCTGGCTTAACTTTGTCTTATGTTTATTAATATTGATAACCTTAACCTTATTTATTTTAACCCATTTAGTAATGAAATATTTTTATCATTTTTTAATTTACATTTTTGTTTTACTCTTTTCCAGCTATTTTGTTGATGCTATGTCCCAAAGCATTGAATATAAATATGATAAAGCTGGCAATAGAATAGCCTATCGATTAATTAATTTTGAGATTGATCCTGACAAAGAAGAAGGTTATGATCCAGAACCTTTAGAGGATAAAGTTGGAGAACGAATTTTCACACTTTATCCAAATCCAACCTATGGAATTCTCTATGTTGAAATAGAAAAAGGGGAGTTTGAAGACTCTTATATTTTTCATCTTTCTGACCTTCGTGGGAATTATCTTATGCGTTATAACCATTCGGGTAATGGTGTTATTCCTATTGATTTAACTTCTTATGAACGAGGAGTATATTTTCTTAATATAGAAAGCCCTGAGGGGACTATCAGATATAAGATTTTAAAAAAGTAGATGTTATTAAAACCAGTTTTAATATAGTTGGTAGCCTAACCTTTTTAACCAACATTTAAAATTTTTACTTAAATCCCTTAACCCTTAACTGCTATGAGAAAGTTACTACCACTTTTTCTATCTATATCATTATTGATTTTATTTTTAGATCAAAAAAATATTATTGCCAGTGAGTTAGAAAACTCAAAGTCTTTTAATACAATTACATCAGGCATTAATTCAGTAGGAGCTATACCGGGCGATTTTGATGTGAGTTTAACTGGTGCAGCGACCTATACAATTCCTATTGAAGTTGCTGAAGGCATCAATAATATGCAACCCAATCTTACCCTACAGTATAACAGTCAGGGGGGAAACAGTATTGCCGGATGGGGTTGGAACATAGGAGGGATCTCCTCTATCTCCAGAGTTACAAGTAATATTTATTATGACAATGAAATCGGCACTATTGACTGGTCGCAGGATAGTCCTTTATCATTTGATGGTCAGAGACTAATTAAGATTTCTGACAATGAATACCGGACCGAAAATGAATCATATTATAAAATAACTAAGGTTCCTGGAAACCGCAGTGAATCATCAGTAATAGTTGTTGAGACAAAAGAGGGATTAACCATAGAGTATGGAAATAGAGATGATATATACTCTTATACCCCCTTGGAAACAGGTGTTATGCTATCATGGAATATTACCAGAGTTACCGATAATTTTGGTAACTACATTGAATATAATTACACAGGTGAGAAAGAGTATATCCAAAGACGCATAATACCTGAAAGAGGAACTCGCAATTCTACAAACACCTCTAACCAAGAGTTTCGAGACGATCCCTTTGTAAATCGTGAAGATCTGATTGGAGAAGAGCAGGTTATGTATGTAAATGAGAACTCATATAATAGAATAAAGCCCATATATGATGATGATTACATAAATCGCCGTGGATCTAATACTTCTATAGCAGCCTACAAATCTGCACGAATAGATGAGATTGTTTATGGTAATAAAAATGGAGCGATTGCAAGTGTATCATTTAAGTATGACAATAGAGAAGATGTTATAAAAATATATTTAGGCGGATATAAATATTTAAATAATAAATTGTTGTCTCAGATTAAAGTTTATAGTTATGGAGAACTTTATAGAAACTATCGGCTGGATTATAATTTTGAAGGAGGCTACTCTCACCTGCATGAAGTAACCCTCTATAATCCATCAGGAGGGTATTATAATCCCACTACAATTAATTGGAAAGATTGGGGCAATCCAAATTCTCGTACAGGAGGTGATCAAATTTCTTTTATAAATGAAGAGATTACCTCCTGGCCCATATATGGTGATTTTACCGGTAATGGCAGGCGTGATTTTATCACCTATAAAGATGGTGTGGTAAAACTGTATAAGAATCATGAATTATGGGGTGACATCTATTTTTTTATAGAGGATGAATTTACTATTTATGGGGATGATCCAAAAGGAGTTGTTCCGGCCGATTTAAATGGTAATGGCAAATTGGATTTAGTATCTGTTACTGAAGCACCAAATGGTACATATAGATATAACTACTATTTTTTTGATGGAGAATCATTTAGTAATGGTGGGGGTAGTGGCTACAGGGGGTTTAACACTACTGTGGAGGATGGAGATTATGTTATAGGAGACTTTAATGGAGATGGTAAGCATAATATTTTAATTAAAAGCACCTTAAATGTTTACAATGAATATGGTAGCGTTATAGGTAGAGGAGGAGTAGATAATTCAGATACAGAGCAATGGTTATCAACTTTTCCTGATAACAGATTTTTAATTGATTTCACCGGAAACGGTAAAACTAACATATGTGTTGTTAGTGATGATCAATTACAAGTTTATGAATTAATAAAAGGTTCTTTTTCTTTAATTTACACTAAAAGCGGTGATTATAAATCTATAATGGTTTATCCTGGTGATTACACAGGCTGCGGAAAAACAGATCTTCTTATACGACGTAAAAATGATAATGATGATGATCACTACTTTATGCTGTTCTCCAGTGGTAAATCTTTTGTAAAAAAAAGTCTTCCTAATTTAAATTTTTCAGAACGAACTTTTCCTGCGAACTTTAGCCTTGATGGCAGAACCGATATTGTAATTTGCATGCCATCAGAAAGAGAAAATAGACCTAGAAATAGTTCTTCAACAAAATCTACACGAAGTAGTCGCCAACCAGAAGTAATTAAATTTTCTATAGGCAGATTTGATGGCACAACATTCAACTTTACTGATCATTTATCTGATATACCATATTATACGTTAGTAGATATCCCTTCCAATATTCGTTTAGGCTTTGGCGGAGATCGACGTCCCACTCCACGATATGAGACTATAGATAAACATATTGACTTTGGAGACTATACAGGAGATGGTCGCATGGAGCTTTGCTATAACAAATATTCAAATGCAAAAATTATTAAATCCTTTACCGATAAGAGTAATTTACATGTTAAAGAGATTCGCAATGGACTTGGAGAGTCTATTCGGTTGGATTTTAAACCAATGACGAGTTATGTTTATTCTAAATCATCATGCAGCTCTTATAATTATCCTCTTGTAGCTCCATATTTTCCATTCTATTTATTAAGTAACGTTGAATATTATGGAGGGCTTAATCGATCAAAGAGCTATTCCTATAAAGATCTTATGTTTCATATGCAGGGAAAGGGATTTGTGGGCTTTAAAACGATAGTAGAAAGAGCGCATCAAAATAATATTGAGACTATTAACTCATATAGATTAGATCAAAGATATTTTTCATTATTACCAGAAAATAAGGAGGTGAAAATATCCGGTGAAACTGTTAGCAAAATTGATTATAACTATCAATTAATTCCGGGTAAAAACTCCAGGCAATATATTACCCGACTCAATAGCGTTATTGAACATGATGCATTGTTAAATACTACTGTTACAAAATCCTATTCAAATTATGATCAATATGGCAATCCAGGTACAATTGCAGTAGATTATGGAGAGGGGATATCTAAAAGTAGAACTATTGAATATATATCTTCTGGTAGTTGGTGTTTAAATGCTATTTCACAAAAAGAAGTAACATATTACAATAAACATGGAAGCTCTACAGTTAAGAGCGAGTATTCATATTTTGATAATGGTGCTATTCGTAGTGAAACAGAAAGCTTTGGTTCAGATGAAGAAATTACAACTGCATATAATTATGACTCTTTTGGCAATGTTATAAATATAAAAGTAAAATCTTTAGGTAGTACACGTGAGAAAAGTTTTGAATATTCAATGTGTGGTAATTTTTTGGAATCCGAAACCGACATTAACTTAGGTAAAACTATCAATTATGAGTATGATAAAGTTACTGGCACCTTAATTAAAAAAAGTGATAATATTGGATCCACTCTTTATGAATATGATGGTTTTAACCGAATGATATCAGCAATTTATCCAGATGGCAACCAGACTACAATATCACGTGAATGGAGTCATAATAATGGTCCGGGTTTATCTGTTTACTTCATTCAAGAAGAGCATTCAAAAAAGAGCCCTGTTACTAGATGGTTCGATTCATCGGGGCGGGAGCTTCAAAAAAGCTATTTTGGATTAAATGAACAGAAATATTATATCACCAAAAATTATAATTATAAAGGTCAGCTTTACAGAGTCTCAGAACCCCACACCGGCAGTCCCATGGAGTGGCTTACTACATACTATTATGATGATTATGGTCGTAAAGAGTCTGTTATTACTCCTATGGGCGTTACAAACTATAGCTATACAAATAGTACAACAACCAAAACAACTCCTCGTGGAACTCTTTCCACTACAGTAAATTCTGTTGGTCAAATCATAGAAAGTGAACGTAATGGGAAAAAAGTAGTCTATGATTATTACCCTTCAGGAGAAAAAAAATCAGCCACACCACAAGGAGGCAGACCAGTAACTTTTAAGTATGATGGTTTTGGGAATTGCATAGAGTTAAACGATCCTAATTTTGGCATTATAACTAATGAATATGATGGATTTGGAAATGTTATATCTCAACGTGAAGTGGTTCACGAAGATGAAACAGAGGTGTTAACTACTTATGATTATGCTTTATCAGGACTGTTACAATCAAAAAAAGTTAGTGGAAAAGAGTCCGCTTTAACGGAGTATGAGTATGACAATAAAAACAGGTTAATATCTGTTTCTATTCCCGGGATACATAGTAAAAACTATTTTTATGATAACCTTAGTCGTCCAGTGAAGCTTATAGAAATTATAAATGATAAAGAGTTTGTTTTCGAGACAGAATATGATTCATATGGCAGGGTTATTCGGGAGATTTATCCTTCAGGCTTTTTTATAACCAATGAGTATGATAAATATGGTTATTTAAAAGCTATAAATGATAAAAATGGAAGGTTGTTATATAAGGCAAAGCAGGCAAATAATAAAGGGCAGATTAATAGATATTTACAGGGGGGTATTGAAACAGAAATTGACTATGATCCCGCAACTTTGCTTCCCAATCAAATATCGGTAGGAGAGGAGGTTTTAATGACCTATGAGTATGATTATCGCGGAAACTTAAAACAACGTTCCGATCTCTATTTTGATCATATTGAGAAGTTTACTTATGACAATGCAAACAGATTACTGGGTCATGAGCTTTATCGAGATGATTTATTGGTTGAAAGCTACTCTTTAAGCTATGATAATAATAGTGGAGGAATTACCTCAAAACCATTTGTTGAGTATGATATGCAATATGAAAATGGGGATCATTTTCATGCATTAAGTTCAGTTAAGGGAATTTCAGAAAACGCAATAAAAGAGCTTCAGTTAATTGAATATACCGACTTTAAAAAGATGCAATCAATTACTCAGGGAGATAAATCACATCACCTGATTTATGGTACAAACCAACAGCGTATAAAAGGCACATTTTCAGAATCAGGAGAGGTTAATC
>JARULA010000007.1 GCA_029688995.1 Marinilabiliaceae bacterium ANBcel2 | reverse complement strand
TCATTTAGCCAAAATGCCAAAAATAGTGGCACATTTTAAGCCGTTATAGCCAAATTGCATTGGATATTTCTAAAAGTGGTGCTCATATGCTTTTTGTGGCTATGAGCTCACCTAAAAAGGAGATTTTTGTAAATAAGTATAAAAACTTAATGGCTGTTCCTTTTGTTATGTGGGTTGGTGGCAGCTTTGATGTGGTAGCAGGTGTTACCAGGAGAGCTCCTTATTGGATGCAAAAAATTGGGTTAGAGTGGTTTTATCGATTTATTCAGGAGCCTCATCGCATGTGGAGACGTTATTTAGTTGGGAATTCTAAATTTATTTGGATTGTGCTAAAATCCAGATTTTGTAAAAGTTAGTACCTTTCCTACTCTTCTTTTGAATAGAAGCGGCCCCATTTGCTTTTGGGGTCGGGTGATGTTAGTAGTGACACTACTATTAATACTGTTATTGACATTGCTGCGGCGGGTAAAATGATATACTCTTCGGCAAGTAGCTGGGGATTATTTGTTGCTGTTAGTATTGAGTTGGTAATTGTGATTATTAATGTTATTCCCATTCCTGTTGCAATAGATGCTACTCCGCCGGCTGTTGTTACTCTTTTCCATAAAAAGGCTGCTAAAAGTGCGGGAGTTAATCCTGCCCCTACCATTGTGTAGGCTGTTAATGCCATTGCTAAAATAGTTGAGAACTGTGTTAAGAGCATATATGCCAATACTCCTAAAACGATCACCATTCCACGCTGTATATAAATTATTTTTTTGCCCGAGATGTTGGGGTTTATAAATCGTTGATAGATATCACGGGTAAGATTTGTTGAGGGGGTGAGCAAAAAGCTGTTTCCTGTTGAGGTTATAATTGCTACCGATGCGCAAATTAGCAGTAAGCCAGCCCACATGGGAACTCCTACCTCTGAGCTGTAACGTGCCGTATGTAATATTATTCGCTCGGCATCTTCTCCCGAAAGAAAAAACTCAGACATGTGATCTAATGCATTAAAGTGGCTAAAGGCAAATATAGCTAAACTTGCAAGGGCCGTCTCAACTATTATTGTTCCGCTTACCCACCATACTACAGCATTTTTTGCCGATTTTTCATTTTTTGCCGAGAAAAATTTTTGATACATATTTGATTCTCCCAGCAGTAAAAAAAAGGTGGGCAAAAAGACTCCCATTGCCCAAAAAAAGTTGTTCTCTCCAAATACCTGAAAGTGTGACGGGTCAAGTGTTGCTGTTAAGTGTTCAGCTCCACCGATGTTAAAATAGACTATTGGCACGGCTATAACTACAGCTATTGTAATAATGGCTCCGTTAATAAGGTCAACAGATACTATTGACATCATTCCGGCAAATGCTGTAAATATTATTATAAATAGTGCTGTTAAAATTACTCCCTGCCACTCGGGAACTCCTGCTACAAGATCTAATACAAAGCCTCCTGCTCTAAATTGGTATCCTACTATTGTGGTATAGGCAATAACTATTACGAGTGTTCCTAAAATTCGTGCCCATTTATTATATCTAAGCTCTAATATGTCGGGTACTGTAAACTCTGCAATTCTTCTTACTTTTCCTGCTAAAAAAAAGACTATTACTATAGCAACCCATGCTCCTGCAGCCATCCACAGTTCAGAGAAGCCCACATTTGCTGCCAGTCCGGCTCCTGCTAACAATGTTCCCGATCCTAACCATGTGCATAAAAGTGTGCCAACAAGTTTGGCTGTTGATACCTTACGGCCGGCTACCATAAAGTCTTCCTGATTTTTAACTATAAAACTTTTGCGGATGGATATTGCCATCAGCATTATTAAATAAAAGATTACTACCCAAAGGAAAATCATTGTTATTGCAGTTTATTGGTTTTACCTCTTTCTAATTTTAAATCAGCCACAAAAGTAAAAAATTATTTTTATACGCAACTTAAAGATGTTGCAGCATCTTTAAGCTATACAATTTTTAATCTCCTTTGTCGTTTTATGGTAAAGGAGATTTTTGAATTAAGCATAAAAATCGTTTAGTTAATACGTGCCGGTTCCTTCTTTTTAATATGGGAGTCAGGAGGCGGTAGCATGGTTTATTTATAAATATTAAATTTGCACATTATTCTTTATTGTAATATCTGGTTTTATGAGGATACTCTTATTTAATTTGCTGTTTTTTATATTGTTATGTTTTACACCTCTTAATGCTCAGTTTGGTGGTATGGATCCTGCATCGGTTGATGTTAGTTCTTTAAGTGATAACCAGATAGATCACATAGTATCTGAAATAAATAGCAGGGGGTTAACAATTGATCAGGCTATTGCTATGGCTCGTGCTCAAGGTGTCTCTGATAATCAGATAGCTCATCTGCGCCAAAGAATTGAACAGCATAGAGGCATTGAAGGTGCAGAGGATGATTTAGAATTTTTGGAATTTGAAGAGGAGACAGTCTATTCCGAGAAACCATTTTTTATTGCTACCGAAGAGGAGAAATCAATTTTTGGATTTCATTTTTTTAATAGTGAAGAGTTAACTTTTAGTCCGGGAAGAAATTACGCAGTCACCAGTTCATATATTGTAGGAGCTTCCGATCAATTCTCTATTGATGTTTATGGAGCTTCTGAAATGAGATATGTTGTTGAGGTTAACCGTAACGGAGAAATAAATATTCCTAATGTTGGGCCTGTTCTTGTAGGAGGCTTTACTCTTAAAGAGGCTGAGAAGAGAATATTTGATAAACTTGCAGGAATATATCGTGATATGAAAGCCGATGAGCCTTCAACTTTTGTTAATATAAACATATCAAAGGTAAAGCCAGTAACAGTTAATGTGGTAGGTGAAGTGTTTGCGCCGGGCACTTATGTTTTACCGGGTACGGCAACAGCTTTTAATGCCCTTTACTTGTCGGGCGGCCCTAACTTAAAGGGCTCTTTTCGTGATATAAAGGTTATGAGAGATAATAAGGTTGCCCATGTAGTTGATGTTTATGATTTTCTTATCAATGGAAGTGGTGATGTTAATATTCAGCTACGTGATGGCGATGTAATTATAGTTCCGGCTTATAAAAAGAGGGTTCGATTGGGTGGTAATTTTGTACGTACCGGTATATTTGAGAGTAAAGAGGGAGAATCTATTGAGGAGTTGATCAATTATGCGGGAGGTTTTGATGAAAAGGCTTATCGTAACCGTGTTGAGGTTTATCGTAATACCGGCCGGGAGTTAGAAGTTAAAGATGTTTTTGAAGGGATGTTTGATCAGTTTTTTATGCAAAGCGGTGACAGTATATATGCGGGAGAGGTTCTCGACCGGTTTGCAAATCGTGTTGTTATTGAAGGGGCTGTTTTTCGTCCGGGCACCTATGAGCTCTCTTCGGGGATGATGCTAAGTGAGCTTATCGATAAAGCTGACGGCTTGCGCGAAGATGCTTTTATGGAGAGGGGTATGATATTAAGACTTAATGATGATTTAACCTATAGCAACCTCTCTTTTAATGTTCATGAAATAGCAGCAGGTAGTTATGATGTTCAGTTAAAAAGGGAGGATGTTGTTACTATTTCACCTATTGATAGTTTACGTGAGGAGCGTCATGTTAATGTTTATGGAGAAGTATTGTCGCCTGGTCGCTTTAAGTTTCGTGATAATTTAACGCTGGGCGATGTTATTAAATTGTCAGGCGGATTTAAAGAGTCGGCCTCAGAGAGTTATGTGGAGGTAACTCGCAGGCTCTCCTATCAGGAGGCTGCCGTTGCAGGTGAAAAAACCGGACATCTTTATCAGTTTACCGTTCCCCGGTCTCTTGCTCTTGAGGGTGATGATGCAGAGTTTAAAATAGAACCTTATGACCGTATTTTTGTGCGCAGGGCTCCCGGATTTGCAGAGGAGGGGAGAGTCACTTTAAAAGGTGAGGTTAACTATGCAGGTGAGTATGCTCTTGTTGAACGTAATGAAAAACTGTCTGATCTTATAAACAGGGGTGGCGGATTAAAACCTGATGCTTATCCCGAAGGGGCTATGCTTACGCGTCCTGTATCTGAGTCGGTTCGCGAACGTCGCATAAAAGAAGCTTCTGTAGGTCAGGAGCGTGGTGTTGAACTTAGCGAGCTGGGTTTTGAGGTTGTGGGAGTTGATCTAAAAAAAGCTCTTGCTAATCCGGGTAGTCGCCACGATCTTTATCTTCAGCCCGGTGATGAGTTGGTTGTTCCTAAGCAGATGCAGACTGTCAAAATTGATGGAGGAGTTTTAAATCCGGTTAGTGTACCTTATGTTGAGGGTCGTGGATTAAAATACTATGTTGATCAGGGTGGCGGGTTCGGATTGCGGGCACGAAAAAACAGAGCTTATGTTGTCTATCCAAATGGAAGTGCAGCGGCTACTTCAAACTTTCTCCTTTTCCGTTCATATCCTGATATTGAGCCGGGCAGTACAATTATAATACCCGAAAAACCCCAAAGAGATCCTATTCCGCCAACAGGCTGGATAGCTATTGCAAGCGGAGTCTCTTCTCTTGCATTAACAATTGTAACAGTTATTAATCAGTTATAGTAGGTTGATGAAGCTAAATTTTTTAGACACATCAGGTGTTCCCGTGATAGTTAAAGATGGCAGGTTAAACTTTTTGGCTTTAATAAAAGCAGTTATAATTAAAAAAAAGGTTATTGGCTTTGTTACTATAGCCTTTATATTAGTTGGTCTGTTAATAGCCCTTTGTAGTCCGGTTACATATCGAACCTCAACCGTTATTTTACCTCAAACCTCCGGTAGTAGCGGATTGGGGCAGTTGGGCGGACTGGCAAGTATAGCGGGAGTTAATTTGGGATCTTTTATGGAGGGGGGAGAAGCTGTTTCTCCCGAGCTATACCCCGATATAATTTCTAGTTATCCATTTTTGTGGGAGGTGGCTAACACCTCTTTTGACTTTCCGGGTTTTGATGAGCCCATCAGTTATTATGAAAAGATGAGGGCCGATAGTGTTAAATCTTTTGGCGAGCTTGTTGTAGATTATACCGTGAAGCTTCCATGGACTATTCGTGACCTTTTTAGAGGGGATGAAAAGCTGGTTACATTTGTTTCAGAGAAGGACTCTTCTTTAATTGTTGTTGATATTGAAACTCAAAGATTGTTGCAACAAATTGAAGATAATATTTCTTTAAGAGTTAATTCTCAAAACAGGTTGGTTACAATTGCTTTTGAAGAGGAGGGGGCTTTGTTGTCAGCTCAGGTTACAAGTTATTTGGCAAAGCTTCTTGAGGAGTTTGTTATAAATTATAAAAATGAGCAGATAAAAGAGAATCTTAACTTTTTTGAGAATATACTTGAAGATAAAAAGGTTGAATTTCAAAATGCACAAAAAGCTCTTTTTGCTTATAGAGACAGGTACCGTAACAGGGTTCCCGAGCGTCAAAATATAGAGTATCAAGAGCTTGATGACAACTACCGCTTTGCTATGAGTTCGTACCAGAATCTTGCTCAACAGGTTGAGCAGTATAGGGTGAGTTCACAAAAAGAGGTTCCTCTTTTTAGTGTTATAGAACCTGTTAAAATACCTGTTGAGAAGTATGCTCCAAAACGTTTGTTTATTTTAATAGTTTCGACAATTAGTGGTGTGTTTGTGGGGATAGTTGCGGTTTTTGGAATACTTTGGTTTGTAAAGATTAAGGATGAGTGGAATAATTTAGCAGGTTAATTATGTCTCTCTCACTTACCAAATTTTTGTTTACTGTAAAAGGTAATCTCTTATATTTTCTTGTTCCTGTTATTGTTGGAGCTATGATCGGGATTTTTTACAATCTGCTTCAAAGAGATGTTTACCGTGCCGAGGCGGTTTTTTATTTTGATACTCTTTTGCAGTCCCACTTTGAAAGGGAGCAGGTGACAACATCACAATATAATTACCTTTTTTTCTTTGATGATATAATTGCTTCACAGTTTAGTGGTTCACAGCACCACTCCCCCAATCTATTAAAAAGTGCACCTCTGTTTTTAGATCTTATCCACCATAAATACAAGTGGCCTGCAAAAGATGACTCTTTATCGTTATATGATTATTATAAATATAATGGCACAATTAATACAAAAAAGAGTTCTCTTAATGGGCTCTCTAATTTTTTGTCAAGGAGAGATAAAGCAACAGTAGATAAACAATTTAATGAAAGTTCAATTGACGGCTCTTTATACTCGTTTGATTATATTGAACACATGCTGTATAAAAAGCTGCAAAATGCTATCTATATTAATCACCGTTTTGCCGGTGAAAGATTTATCTTGCGTGTTGAGCTTGACAATGCTCATTTAGCGCAACAGGTTGCAACACGTTCTGCAAAATTGCTCAATCAGCGATATGTTTCTCTCAGACAAAAAAAGGCTAAAGATGACTATCTTTTTGTGAGCTCTCTTTTAGATGAGGCTGTTGAAAATAAAAGGGAACAGCTAGTTAAGCTATACCGGGAAAGAGACAGATCACGTAATTTAATTGCCGAAAGAGTCCCTTTTAATTTTACTATTACCGATGAGAGATATAATTTATATGGTGGTGCTGCTATGGCTTTACGAGAGCTTAAGCAGCAGGCTGAATTAGAGTTGCTTGATAATTCACAATCCTTTTTTACCGTTAGCAGTTTAAAATCACCTGTTTTAATTGTTAATCCTAAAAGGGGAACAATGTTTTTCTCCTCTCTTGTTATAGGGCTCTCGGTCTCTATATTTATGGTTATAGCTAAAGCTGAAAAGGAGTAGTATAATATGGGGGGAATAGGATTTAAAAAAAGTTTTTTAAATGCAGCAATGCGCGGTTCAACACTTGTTTCAAAGTTTTTGCTGTTACTGGTGATTGCAAGAGTTTATTCGGTGGGGGAAGTGGGGGTGTACGGACTAATTTTTTCGCTTGTTAGTCTGTTCGTCTATTTGCTCGGACTGCAATACTATAATGTGAGTGGGCGTAATTTGGCGGGAGCTGCGGGTGTTCAACGTAAGGGTATTTGGCTGGTGCGCCATTTTAATGTGGTTTTGTCGGTTCTTGTTTTTGCACCTCTTATTTTGTTGGTGCCTTTATTTTATTATGAGCTAAGGGGTTATGCTTTTGTTATCTTTTTTCTTTTGCTTACTGAGTTTTGTGCCGGTGAGTTTTATCGTATATTAATCTATTTTGAAAAGCAGATACATGCTTCGGTGCTGCTTTTTTTGCGTAATGGGTTGTGGATATGGATTTTTGTAATATGGATTTTTGTTGAGGACTATTTTTGGGGTTCATTTCCCGATATTAGATATCTCTATTATTTGTGGATGACAGGTGGTGTTTTGGCTCTTTTATTGGGTATATGGTTTTTGGGAAAGTATCGTATTTATCTTTTAAAGGTTCGCTTTTTATCTTTTCGATCTCTTTTTTATGAGGCAAAAAGCAGTTTTAATTTTTTTATTAGCGCCTTGTCGCAACGTCTTATTTTTACCTTAGATAAATATTTTATTGTATTATCGGCAGGTGTTGAGTTAACTGGAGTTTACACTTTTTATGTCGGTATTGCAGCCTCGGTTAACTCTTTTATGGATGCTGGTGTCTATTCTATCTACTATCCTCGCTTGATAAAGATTGTAAAGCAAAGTGAGCTTTTTGTAAAAGAGTTTAAAAGGTTTAAGAAGATTGTTATCGGGGTTTCTATTTCAATTTTTCTTATATATGGATTGATGATATTTCCGGTTCTTAAATTTACCGGGGATTCACTTTATAAAGAGTATTTGCCGCTTTTTATTCTGGTTATGATGGCTGTAACAGTTTTAAATTTAAGCAGGATTTATCACTATATGCTCTATATAAAAAGAGAAGAGAAGTATATATTAAGAGCATCTGTCATCAATGTAATTGTGTTTGCTGTTTTAGCATTACCAATGGCTTTTGCTTTTAATGTTTATGGAGTTGGTTTTTCTCTTCTATTCTCTTTTACTCTACTGTTTTATTTAAAGAAAATATATTCAAAAAGGAATGGCTAAATTTATTTTTTCTGAGGTTCGTGCGAAAACCGCCACGCTTGATAAGGTGGCAGGGGAGTTGATAAAAGAGGGTCATCAGGTTATATGGGTAGTTCAAAACCATCTTTTTAACCCTTCAAACTATAGTAAAAAATATTTACTCTCGTACCCTTCCAAACGGGATATTGACCAATATAAACATATTGAGAAACCTTTTTTTAAACATATAAGGGCGTGCGATCGTATGTTGCTTTACTTTAATCATGATGGGAGCTATTATGGATATTATTATAAATTAATTGAAGATATATACAATAATGAGGCCCCCGATTATGTTATAGGTGAAGTAGGTAATTTTCATACCCATATGCTTTGTATGTTGTGTCGCGAAACAAAAATTCCTTTTTATGATATTGTCTCCTCTCGTTACCCTTTGGGGCGTATATCGTTTCATCTATATGATGAGTATAATCCTGTTGTTATAAATAGTGAAGATGATCAACAATGGGATGAGTCATACATCAACTCTTTGGTTGAGTCAATCTCATTTCGTAATATAAAACCCGATTATATGAAGTGGGTCGATAAAGGTATGTGGCGGCTCAAAGTTAAAAGGCTCCCATATAGGTTTCGTCTCTTATTGGAATATTTGCGGGGAGAACGTTTTTGTACTCATAACCCTTTGGTTTATCTTAATCGCAGAATAAAAATAGCCGGTAATTTATCTGCTGTTAAACGTAGTGCAAAGGGTATAGATTTTTTTAAAAATCAAAATAAAAAAATTCTTCTCTTCCCTATGCAGATGCAGCCCGAACTTAATTTAGATGTGTGGGGCAACAGGTTTCGTGATCAGGAGAAGCTGGTTAAGGAGATTGCCTCGGTATTACCTTATGACTGGATTTTAGTTGTTAAAATCAATCCCAAGGCTCGTGAAGATTTGAATAATGATTTGGCAAAAGAGGTTAATGAGTTGCCCAACACCTATTTTGTGAATCCTTTAACCGACATGAAAGAGATTGATGAAATAAGTGATTGCGCCATTACTGTAACAGGAACAATAGCTTTGGAAAGAATTATTCGAGGCGAGCCTGTTATAATCCTGGCAAACTCTTTTTTGGTAAAAGAGAAGTTTGGTGTTGGAGTTGACAGGGTTGAGGCTGTTGGGGAGATTTTGGAAAATTTTAATCGTGAGGAGTTTGTTAAAAATCAGATTGATGGCTATTCTATGGTTAAAGAGCTTCTTAAACGAAGTATGCCTGGGAGAATGGGCTCTCCTTTAACCGGCAAGTCGGTAATTGAGAGTTCTAATATCAACTCTGTTACCCGTGCTGTAAAAAGAGTTATAAATTGATATGCAAAGAGAGGTTTCGGTAGAGCTTAATATTTATCATCCTGCTGCTATTTTGGTGGCAGGTCATATCTTTTATCTGCTTCTGTTT
Organism: Marinilabiliaceae bacterium ANBcel2; assembly: GCA_029688995.1. Classification (GTDB taxonomy): domain Bacteria; phylum Bacteroidota; class Bacteroidia; order Bacteroidales; family Marinilabiliaceae; genus JARULA01. Next base: position 130,718 of record JARULA010000007.1, on the reverse strand, counting down.
ATTGCTGCACCTTTAAATGTTGTTGTGCCTCCTTCATGGGAGTCTCTTTATGTCTATTTTGCGGCCTCTTTTCTTCTTTTTACTTTTCTCTCTTTTACAGTAAAACTGCCTTTGGTGCGAAAGGTGAATTTTAAAATATCATATGATAAAAGAGTGGTTAACCGTATTTTATGGGTTGCCATTTTTATTATCAGTGTTGGGGTATTATTCCGCCTTGTAGATAGGTTTGTTTATCGAGATCTCTCTTTATTGATGTCATCTTATGAGCGAAAAGAGCTTATCGAATCATCTGATTCCTCTGTTTTTTCAATTATTTCAGCATTTGTTTTTCCGGCAGGCCTCTTCATCTACCCTTTATGTAGAATTTTACAACCAGATTCCCGACTTCTTAAATATAGTGCTTTGCTGCTTTTTATCTACCCCTCATTTGATGTTATATTAACAGGGAACAGAGGTGTGATGGTTATGACTCTGGCTCTATATTTTATGATAATGCTTGTTTTTAATGAGTTTAATCATAATCGCAAAAAAATTATTTTTTTTGGTTTGGTCTTTATTACTGCTTTTTCCCTTTCACTATATGTTATAGTGAATCGTATTACATCTTTTGGTTTTGACCCTGGTTACAGTGCAAATTATTCAGGGTATGCTTATACTGCAAAGCCAAATGAGCAAGCCTCAAAAGCGCTTAAGAGTGATGATTTTATGGGAGTTATGACTTTTGGATATGTAAATTTTTGTCAATACTATTTGCATGGTGTTTTAGAATGGGGATATTTGTATGACAAATTTGAAGCCGGGAATCACCAAAACGGACGAGCATCTTTTGCGGTTGTTCATAAATTTTATGAGACAATAGTTGGAGTTTCATCAAATGATGATGAGGTGCGAAGGGCATTCCCCAGGTCGGGAGTTTATACTACATTTTTAGGACCCTTTTTTGTTGATTTTGGGTATGGGATGTTTTTATTGATTATTGTTTTGGGAGTTATTATAAGGGCTTTATGGAGGGCATTGATAAAAGGTGCAATTATAGTTTTTCCTATATATCTCTATTTTTGCGGGGTGCTCTTTTTTTATCCCGTTGTTAATTTTATAAGAAATGCTTTGGGGCTCTATATTATTGTATCTTTTATATGTATAACCCCCCTACTGCTTTATTTATATAATAAAATTGTTATTACTAATGAAGGTATTAAATCTGTTAAATAGTGAATTTGATAAAGGATGCGAAGAGTTAGCCAATATGGTTACCGATTCATTTATGCCCGATATTGTTTTCGGGATTCTTACCGGAGGGGGTGTTGCCGGAAGAAAAATTTATGAGGAGATTAAAAAGAAGAAGGATGATTTGTTATATGAGGAGGTGCTTATTCAACGGTCGAGCACTCGTATTAAAAAAGGCTTGGCTGTTAAAAGTTACCTGGGGCGATTACCTCAGCCTTTGCTTAATATTTTAAGGAATATTGAGGTTGAGCTTTTAGAGCTTAAAGCTAAAATTGTTAAACCTAAAAGGCATGGATTAAAGCCTCTTAAGGAGTCAACTGTTAATTTGCTTAATAAAAAGGAGCTAAAAATATTAATTATTGATGATTGTATAGATACCGGCGCAACCATTCAGCTTTTAAAAAGTCATATAGGTAATGTAAGTAAACTAAATCATGATATTAAAGTTGCTGTTTTTACAGTAGCTCATCGCAAGCCTATTGAAGAGCCCGATTATACAATTTATCGAAGGGTTTTACTTCGATTCCCCTGGGCATGTGATGTTAATGAAAAATAATATGTAAATTATAATATGGCGCAAAAGAATATTGTATTGGTCGATTTGGATGGAACCCTCTATAAGTGTAATACTTTTAGAAAGTATCTGTTGTGGAGTGTGAACTATTATTTGCGAAGAGGTGATTTTAGATTTTTTTTGATACTTCTTTATGCAGGATTTCGATATTTTCGTTTTATCTCTCATGCACAAATGAAATTGATGATTTTAAAAACTACCTCCCATATTAAAAGTGATGAGTTGCATCAATTTATATCCGAAATTGATTCTCATTATGACTATAAGCTTGCCGAAAAGATAGAGAAGATGGATGGCTTTAAAGTTTTATCTACAGCTGCTCCCGAAAATTATGTGCAATTGATTACCAAAAATCTCTTTTTTGATAGTTATTTGGCAACTCCTATGCCGGGTAAGGCAAATAAGTGGATAGAAAATATTCGTGAGCATAAAGTTGAAACTTTAAACGAGTTATCAAAAAAAGTTATTAATGGTGCAGGTGCCCATCTCGATTCGGTTATAACCGATCATCATGATGATATCCATCTCATGAAACTTTTTGATAAGGTTTATTTGAGGAATCCCGATGAGGTAACTATTAATGTGCTGAATAAGCAGAAAGTAAAATATTCAGTATTATAAAAAAAGAGGTCGGTGGCGGATTCGAACCGCCGTACGCGGTTTTGCAGACCGCTGCCTAGCCACTCGGCCAACCGACCCTTTGTGATGGCACAAAAGTACAAAATTATTTTTTATGTTAGTACTTTTTTCTCCTTTTTTCTGTGATTATACTAACAGCTTTCATTTGTCCTCCCATAGGAGGGTTCATTTTTGATATTTTTAACTTAAGATATTCTATTGCGTCAAACTCTTTCATCAACCTCTCTGAAATTCTTTCTGCAACATTCTCTAAAAGATTTGATTTTATTATCATCTCTTCTTTAATAGTGTTGTACACCTCGGTGTAGTTTAAGGCATCTTCAATTCGATCGCTTTCTGCTGCTTTTGTAATATCATTTTGTAATGATACGTTCACTATAAAACGGTTCCCTACAACTTTTTCTTCTTTAAAGCAGCCGTGGTAGGCATAAAATATCATCTCCTCAAGTTCTATTGTTGAGGAGATCTCGTTAGAGCTTGCTCTTTTGTTCATTATTGTTTTAAAATATTATCAATTAATCTGCAAAGATATAGATCTTAGATAAATTTCCACTCATTAATTATTTTGTATCTTTACATTACAAAAATTATTCTTCATTTTTTAATTTTGTGCGGTTCATTATTATAAAATAATTAGTAAAATAATAGAGATATGTCAAAAATTGAATCTTTTAACTTCTCAGGGAAGAAGGCTATAGTACGGGTTGACTTTAATGTTCCCCTGAATGAAAAATTTGAAATAACCGATGATACTCGTATTCGTTCGGCTATGCCAACCGTTAAAAAGATATTGAAAGACGGGGGCTCAGTTATTATAATGTCTCATCTGGGGCGTCCTAAGGGAAAAAAGAATCCTGATTTTTCACTTAAGCATATTCAGGATCACCTTGCAAAGACTATTGGGGCACATGTGCTTTTTGCTTCTGATTCAGTAGGCGATGAGGCTAAAAGGATGTCTAAAGAGCTGAAGGCCGGTCAGGTTCTTTTACTTGAAAATCTCCGTTTTTATGCCGAAGAAGAGGGTAAGGCAAAAGTAGCCGAAGGTGCTTCAGAGGATGAGGCAAAAGTTGCAAAGGCCGAAATGAAAGAGAAACAGCAGATTTTCTCAAAAGCTTTGGCCGAGCTTGCCGATGTTTATGTTAATGATGCTTTTGGCACAGCTCACAGGGCTCATGCTTCAACTGCTATTATTGCTGACTTTTTCTCTGCTGAGAATAAAATGTTTGGATACCTTATCGAAAGTGAAGTTAACAGTCTAGATAAAGTGGTTAAAAACCCCGATCGTCCTTTTACTGCGATAATGGGCGGAGCTAAGGTCTCTTCTAAAATTACTATTATTGAGAATATGCTTGATAAGGTTGATAATCTTATTTTAGGAGGTGGTATGACCTTCACCTTTATGAAGGCACGTGGTGGAAATATTGGAGACTCTATTTGTGAGAATGACTATTTAGAGTTGGCTAAAAATCTTGAGATTAAGGCTAAAGAGAAGGGAGTGAATCTTTACCTTGCTACAGATGTTGTTGCAGCTGATGATTTTGCAAATGATGCAAATACCAGGATTGTACCTGCTAATGATATTCCTGAGGGATGGCAGGGAATGGATGCCGGACCCGAAACTCTTAAGGCTTTTAAAGAGGTTATAGAGAACTCTTCTACTATATTGTGGAACGGACCGGTAGGGGTGTTTGAGATGGATACTTTTGCTGTTGGCTCACGTGCTGTTGGTGATGCTATTGCTGCTGCAACTAAGAAGGGAGCTTTTTCTCTTATTGGTGGTGGTGATTCGGTAGCTTGTATTAATAAATTTAAACTTGCCGATGAGGTTAGCTATATCTCTACTGCCGGTGGTGCTCTTTTGGAGTATCTCGAAGGAAAGGATTTGCCCGGAATTAAAGCTATTGGAGGATAATTTGTTTATTATATCTTTTTTAAACCGTTACTGCTTTTTTGTGGTAGCGGTTTTTTTGTTATTATGTTGTAAAAGTGGGTTTAACAAGCCATTTAACTTTGGTCTCTTTTTTTAATTTAAAATTTTTAAGGTCTGCCCCCTTTAATATTAACAGTCCGGGCCTTCCCCCAACCTCTATTAAGGGGGATAACTCCTGTTTTTTTCGATACTTTAAAACGGATGCTACAGCAGTATTAATTAAGTTAATATGATTTATCTCTTTACCTGTAAGTGCTGCTGATTTTATTCTTTCAAATAGTGGTGTTTTGTAGTTATTGCTCTTTCGTACTAAAAATTGAGCTTCTTTTTCTTTTGTTAAATTTATTGGGTCACCTATTTTTACTTTACTTTTTAAAACTACCGTTTTGTTTGTTGGTGTTGCTCCCAGCTCGATGGTTCCTCCAATAAAATGGTTGATGGTATCTTGTATGCTTGTAGGGGCACACTTCTCTTTTTCAGATACAAAGAGATCATAAAAAGCCGGAATTATTACTCCCGGATGCATTTCGGTTCCCGGCTCTTCGGTGTAAGCGAGACTGCCATATTTGAGGGATACTATTTCTCCCTTTTTGTTAACAGTAATTACAGGCCATTTTTGAAGCCCTTTAGTTGGCAGTAAAATGTAGTGGGATGAAATTTTTTTTAGTTGCTCTTTTCTCATTATGCTATTCTCTGGTAACCATTTTTATATGTAAAGAGTCACTATCTGCCTCCAGCTTAATATCTCTTATTTCAACAGAAACATCCTCTATAGAATCCTGCAGTAACAGATAACCCGAAAGATATTGAGGAAATGTATCCTCTTTTAAATTTAGTGTAAGCGATACAGGATTTTTTCTAAAGGAGTGAGGAACCTTTGTGTATATAGTATCTGCCACACTATCATTGTAATTGGCCGATAGCATCATTTGGGGCAGACTGCTAATATCTTCTTTTAAGAAGCGGTATGTGGCACTTAACGTTACAGCTTCCTGTAGATTTAATGTGTCAACTTCAATATGAAAAGGTACTTTTTTATCTGTTGTATCTCCGGGAGAGATATCAATAGATGTTGAGTCTTGCCATAAATTTGCAAGAACCTCTTCTATTGCTTCAAGTCGGGCTTTTTCAGCTTCCTCTTCCTCTCTTTGTATAGCTATTCGTGCCTCGGCTTCTCTTTCACTAAGTTTGGTTATCGCTTTTTCATAAACCCTTTGATATATTTCGGGATGGTTTACATACCATCTGCGTATAGTATCAAACTCTTTTGCTGTAAGATTATGTTTATACAATATATCTTTGTATAAATTTTCAATATTATCATTGTGTGATCTTCTTATTTCTGTTGCATGAGATAGTGTGCTTTCAAGAATTTGTAAATCCACAATAATTTCGGCCATCTCATCGGGATTGGGGAACTCGGGTGGTGTGCGGTAACGGTTGCACCCAAATTGTATAGTTATAAATATTGATAGGATTATTACTATTATAGCTCTTTTTTTCATATCTACACTCTATTTACCGTCTCCACGAAACATTGTTCTTATAGTTTTTAAAAATAGAATAAAGTCTAATTTAAGAGACCAGTTATCAATATACTCCAAATCCATTTTCATCCACTCTTCAAAAGGTATATTGTTTCGCCCCGACACCTGCCATATACACGTTATGCCCGGTTTCATCGAAAGTCGGCGCAGCTGCCAAAGCTCATACTCTTTTACTTCGGCAGGGATTGGAGGGCGCGGACCAACAACTGACATCTCTCCTTTAAGTACGTTGAAGAATTGAGGGAGTTCGTCCAGACTGGTTTTGCGTAAAAAGTGTCCCATTTTTGTTATGCGTGGATCCCGGCTAATCTTAAAAACCGGTCCGTCCATCTCATTTTGCTCCATAAGTTTCTCTTTTAGTTCTTCGGCATTAACCACCATTGTGCGAAACTTATAAACAAAAAATCTTCTGCCTCTTAATCCGCACCTCTCTTGTTTAAAGAAAACGGGTCCTTTTGAGTCTATCTTAATTGCAGCTGCAATAGTTAAAAAGATGGGAGATCCTAATATTATAACAGCTGCCGAAAAGAGACGGTCAATAAGATGTTTCCCTTTTAAGGCGAGGTAGTCCATAGGGGTATTTGATATTGTAACAAGGGGTGTTGTTCCAAAAAAGTGAAGGTGAGTTTTGTTTGCCAGCATGTTAAAGAAGGGTGAGTACATCCTAAATACAACTCCTACATTGTTGCATATCTGCATCACCTCTTCAAGTTTTCTTGTACTTACCATATTTTCACTGCATACTACTACCTCATCTATTGGCTTGTCTCTTAGCAACTGTTCAATATCTGTTTCAGGGTTGATAATAGTGAATGAGTTTTTGAAATCACTTAGCTCCTCTTCTTTCCCCAGGATTGCTGTGATTTTGTATCCCCACTCGGGATGCTTTTTTATTTGACGTAAAAAATGATTTGCTGATTTATCTGCTATCACTATTAAATTGAGTGAATTTCTCCCTTTTTTGCGAAATTTTTTAAGTATGCGGTAGGTGGATAATTTAAATGTGGCAGTTAAAAATAGAGTTGTAAGCGAAAAAAGAGCAAAAAACCTGAAGTTTAAGTGTGAAATATTGAGAAGCCATGCTGAGAGGATTAACAGAGTTGTGCCCATTATAACTAATCCTGTGCAATTGAAAAGTACCAGAGAGCTCGGACGTGACCGGTATAACACATTAGTTCCGAGTCCGTCACTTAGCAAAGCCCAATAAATAATTATAAGCAGCTGTATAATTATATTGTCTTTATGATTTATAATATTTGGCTGCTCAACCAGAATATTAATAACAATATTAAAAACAAAAATTGCAATAAAAACATCTGCGATTGTAATAATCGAGTTTATTAATCTAGCTCTCTCTTTTAGCATAAGTTTGATCTTTGTCTGCTCTCTTTTTAAATAATCTGTTAATCGATATTTAGAATAAAGCAGTGTTGTTAAACTATTTTTTGTTAATAATTAAAACAGCCATTTTATTCCACTTTTGATTGCATTAGAATCATAAATATCTCCTCTATCACAGGCAAAAGTGGCTGATACTATAATATTTTTTCCTTTAATTGGCGGATGCCACTCTATATTAATAAGAGAGTATAACTGGTTTTTTCCGCCGTCAAAATAGTAATCCACTGTCCTGTTCCATGTATAACGTCCCGGATATTCCTGATAATATGATCCGTAGTTTTTACTATAAGTAAGTTTTGTTTTCCATTTGATTGAATTTGAGATATTTCCTTCAGCACCTATATGGATACCTTTAAAACGGTCATTTATAATAAATGTTCGATTGTAACTTCCAAACTCTCCATCTATATGAGTTAGTTGGTTTTGAGTCAGGTTTAAAGGTGACCCCATAATTCTCCCGTGGTAAGTCCACCCCGCAGGGTAAACTCCATTGTTCATGTATCCGTCACGACCTCCATACCGGTGACCTTCATTTAGTTCATTACGAAGAAAGGTTTGTACCTCACTTTTGGTATAGTCACCTTCGGGTTGTCCCATAGCTATCATTATCCTTTCTCTTAGCTCTCTATCTTCTAATTCACTGTTAATTATTAATCTTTTTCCTTCTTCATCGGGAAAGTTCATTATTATATCCGGCATACCTTTGCCCGATTGATAGTGGGTATTTATCCATTCAACTGTTAAGTTATTTAAAAAACTTATGTTGGCCGGTTGCCAGTTTACTCCTGCTATTTGATCGCTGTTTCTTTTCAGGTTCATCCCCGACCCATCGGCAAAAGGAGCCTGATAATATATTTTAAACTCTCCGGCGCTGTTTGAGTGATAAATTCCAAAATCGTATAGTCCCATGTGTCCTCCTGCAGCATTAGTCTCTTCTCCTCCTCCAATCTCCTCCGATCCGCTTGCCACAAATGATGGCCAGTAATCAATTGGGATGCTTTCGGTATGCTCACCGCTACTGTGGTTATATCTGTAACCTCCCATGAGCGCCGAATGGTTTAATCCAAAGTAGGGTTTCCAGTTGCCACTGTTTAACCTTACATAAGCATACTTTTCGTGAAGAAGAGTCCTTTTATGTGAGTGGGTTGCATTGCTGCGGCGATCATCAAGATATGCATGACTTATCTCTCCTTTTATTGCAAAAAGTGAGAGAAACGATGGCAGTGTAAGGTAGCTGGGTATGCCTGCAGTAATGCGGGGTAGCGGACGGTTATTGTCTCCGTATAGATAGGAGCCGTGTCCGCTGTAACTCTCTTCAAATATTGGATCAAAGGTGTGTTTGCCTGCTGTTAATGAAAGAAAATTCCATGAAGCTGAGATATACCCTTTATGAAGCATTAAATCGTCGGTACGGTTGTTGTGCAGTATAGTTGCTTCTGCTTTTAAACTACATGAATCATTAATGTTGTAGTTAAAATAACCCGAACCCTCTGTAATAAACTGAGATGTGTGATTGTGCGACCACCTGCCTTCCTCTCTGCTGTACATCCACAAGGGGACAGCGTCACCACCACCGGTTAAAGTTATAATTGAAGCCTCTCCTCCTGTCTGTACCTGCGTTACTGCCGGTGTTTGCAGTAAAAAAAGAATTGATGTTAGTTTTACTGCTTTAAAGAAGAAGTGAAGTTTTGGGTTCATAATTGGCTGTTTTGTTTGTAATGCAGAGCAAAGATAATGTTTAAATAAGTTTTAAACAGCTTGTTGAAATATTAATTAATAGATCTGTTTATACCTTTCCAATTTATGGAATGGTGTTTTGTTAAAAAGAGTTTTAGAATTGTTAATTACTCTTTAAAACTGCAGCTATTTGACAAATTTTCAACTCAAATGAGATCTCCAAATAATGGAATAAAAAAAAACTTAAATGAGTAAAAATTTATCTTTTTGGTGAACTTTAAGGGGTGTCGGTTGTTGTTATATTATTGTTAATCAGTGATAAGAGTTTTTGAATTGGAGAACTTTTGGTTGCTGTTAATAAAAAAAGTTTGTCATTTTTAATGGGTTTAATAACTTGCAAACATCAAATCTAGACAAAACATTTTTTAGTAACATTCATCTTAACAGATATTTAGATAAAATAAAGCCATCATGGAAGTTAATGCAATGAGTAAAAAAACTGAAACCAGGCAGGTAAATCGATTTTCAAATGAAGATGCTTTTAAAGCAGCGTTAAAATATTTTAAAGGCGATGAGCTTGCGGCCCGTGTATGGGTGAATAAGTATGCTCTTAAAGATTCGGCCGGTTATCTCTATGAGTTAACACCCGATGATATGCATAACCGTTTGGCTAATGAAATAGCCAGAATCGAGCGGAGGTATCCAAACCCTTTGTCGCGTGAAAAGGTTTTTGAACTCTTTAAAGAGTTTAAGTATATAGTGCCACAGGGAGGTCCAATGGCAGGTATTGGTAACGATTTTCAAATTGCTTCACTTTCAAACTGTTTTGTGATTGGTAATGATGGGCCCTCCGACTCATACGGTGGTATTATGAAGGTTGATCAGGAGCAGGTTCAGCTTATGAAGAGGCGTGGTGGAGTTGGACATGATCTTTCTCATATCAGACCTAAGGGGTCGCCGGTTAAAAATTCTGCATTAACATCTACCGGTATTGTTCCTTTTATGGAGCGTTTCTCTAACTCTACCCGAGAGGTTGCCCAGGATGGCCGAAGAGGAGCTTTAATGTTAAGTGTTTCGGTAAAGCATCCCGATTCTGAAAGTTTTATTGATGCTAAAATGGAGCAGGGTAAAATTACCGGTGCCAATGTGTCTGTTAAAATTGATGATGATTTTATGAAGGCTGTTGTTGATGGAACCCCCTATATACAACAATATCCTGTTGATACTGATAATCCAAAATTTACAAAAGAGGCTGATGCTGATGAGATATGGAACAAGATTGTTCATAATGCCTGGAAATCGGCCGAGCCCGGAGTTCTTTTTTGGGATACTATAGTAAATGAGTCGGTTCCCGATTGCTATTCAGATTTGGGTTATCGTACAGTTAGTACTAATCCTTGCGGAGAGATTCCTCTTTGTCCGTATGACAGCTGTCGCTTAATAGCATTAAACCTTTACTCTTATGTAGAAAATCCATTTACATCAAACTCGAAGTTTAATTTTGATCTCTTTAGAGAGCATGTAGCATATGCGCAGCGCATTATGGATGATATTATTGATCTTGAACTGGAGAAGATTGATGCTATTATTAAAAAGATAGAGAGTGATCCTGAAGATGAGGAGGTGAAAAGAGTTGAGAAGAATTTGTGGATAAATATTCGTAACAAGGCTGCCGAGGGTCGTCGTACCGGAGTTGGTATAACTGCCGAAGGTGATATGCTTGCTGCACTTAATCTTTGTTATGGAACTGATATAGCAACCGATTTTTCTGAAGAGGTGCATAAAAATTTGGCATTGGCCGCTTATCGTGCTTCTGTTGAGTTGGCCGAAGAGAGAGGCGCTTTTCCGGTTTTCGATTTTAAGAGAGAGAAGGAAAACCCCTTTATTTTGCGCTTAAAAGATGCTGAGCCCGATATTTATGAGAAGATGCAAAAGCATGGTCGCCGTAATATAGCATTATTAACTATTGCCCCAACAGGAACTACCAGTCTGATGACCCAAACCACCAGCGGTATTGAGCCTGTTTTTATGCCAGTGTATAAGCGTCGTCGAAAAGTTAATCCTAACGATCCGGATGTACGTGTTGACTTTATTGATGAGGTTGGTGATAGCTGGGAAGAGTATACCGTTTTTCATCATAAGTTTGTTAACTGGATGGTTGCCAATGGGTATGATCCTGCCGCTAAATATAGCCAGGAGGAGTTAGATGTTATGATTAAAGAGTCGCCTTATTATAAGGCCTCCTCTAATGATGTTGACTGGCTTAGCAAAGTGAGAATGCAGGGGCGTATTCAAAAGTGGGTTGACCACTCAATAAGTGTAACTATTAATTTGCCTAATAGTGCTACCGAGGAGTTGGTAGGGAAGCTTTATGTTGAGGCATGGAAGAGCGGATGTAAAGGCGTTACAGTTTACCGGGACGGCTCACGTGCCGGAGTTCTTATCTCAGATAAAAAGGAAAAAGAGGAGGAGGAGCTTTCTAAATTCCCTAAAAAACGTCCTCGTGTACTGGAGGCTGATGTTGTGCGATTCCAAAACAATAAGGAGAAGTGGATTGCTTTTGTGGGATTGTTAGATGGCAGGCCTTATGAGATATTTACCGGACTGGCAGATGATGAGGAGGGGATACTTGTTCCTAAATCGGTATCGAAGGGTCGTATTATAAAAAATTATGATGAGGATGAAAGCTCTCGTTACGATTTTCAGTATGTTAATAAACGTGGCTATAAAACTACTATTGAAGGGCTATCACATAAGTTTAACAAGGAGTTTTGGAACTATGCCAAGTTAATTTCGGGCGTTTTACGCCACGGGATGCCAATTGAAGATGTTCTTCATTTGGTTGCCGGACTACAACTTGATAATGAGAATATTAATAACTGGAAAAATGGTGTTGAGAGGGCTCTTAAAAAGTATATCCCTAATGGTACAAAGGTTAAAAAGGGGAGTTGTGAAAATTGTAATTCCCATAATCTGGTTTATCAGGAGGGATGCCTTATCTGTCAGGATTGTGGCAGTTCAAAGTGCGGATAAAAATTTTATTGTGCCGTTTAAAACTGAAGGCAGGGGATACCGTAAAAGGTGTTTTCTGCCTTTTGTATTGGTTCCTCTGATAACTTTTTATACTTTTAAGTCTTTTTAAGATGTAGTGTTTTTTATGAATGAAAAGTTAAAGTTGTGGCTTATAGGAGTCGCTGTTACTATTATGGCGGCTTTTGTTTTGTTATATATATCGGTTCCATATACTGTTAGCGGTAACGGGGTTGTGCTTCCTGCGGCTGAGTGGTCTTTAACGCGAAATGATGGGGGAGCAGTTGTAAGCTCATTAAGGAGTAATGTTAGCAACTCTATCAAAAGCTACTCTTCTACAGAGTTTCAACGAGGAGATCACCTCTCTTTTACATTTAATGGTAAAATTGATAAAAATGAGAAGGTAAGGGCGGGTGATACAATTGGTCATTTTGATTCCCATCTTGAACAGTATAAGCTTATGGAGCTTAAAAGAGAAAAGGCAGAGTTAAAACGTCAGCGAAATGTTTTGATAACCGGAGATACTCCTCACCGTATAGAAGCTGCAAAAGAGGCTCTTGAGCTTGCCCGGTTGCAGCTTGAGACCGAAGAAAGGCAGTTTGAGCGTTCAGAGCAGCTTTATAGTGAGGATGTTATATCTGATCGGGATTTTGAGATGGCTCAAAATAGTTTTCAGACCAAAAAGAGAGATGTTTTAATTGCTGAGGCTAATTACAGGGAGGCTCTTTCGGGATCAAAAAAAGAGGAGGTTGATCTTATTGATACTGCCATTGATGCTGTTGACAAACAAATAAACAGTGTTAAAGAGCGGCTAGATGCATTTGTTGTCACCTCTCCTTTAACCGGAACTTTTATTGAAGATTTAGCTTTTGAGCAGGGAGGGTTAATTGCCGGGGTTGCCTCTATCGACTCTATGGTACTTATGATGCCTGTTGAGGTTGGCGAGATACAATTTTTAAATGAGGGGATGACAGTTGATGTTGCTCACTCACTATTTAAGGGGGCGCCTGTATCGGGCAGAGTTATAAATATTGATAAAAGTGTGCAAACTCTGGATCAGCGCCAAACTGTTTTTGTTACTGCACTTTTAGAAAACCATAATGATATAGTTCTTTCTAATTTAAAAGTTAGGGCAACAATTAGTTGTGGAGAGATAACTATTGTTGAATATCTTAAAAGGTTAACACGTAAGATTTATCAAAGTTAGTTTATGGCAGGGGAGAAGTTGAGATATGAGAGAAAGTACCTGGTTCCCAATGAGCAGATGGAGCCTTTACGCAAACGTATTGCTCCTTTTGTAGTTCCTGATGAAAACACTATTCCAAATAAATTTGGTGTGAGGCAATATACTGTTAGGAGTATATACCTTGATTCGCGAAATATGGAGTGTTATGGTCAAAAGGATAGTGGTATAAAGTTGAGGCGTAAATTGCGGATTAGAGGCTATAATAGTTATGATCCCAATAATAAAGTGGTGCTTGAGATTAAAAGAAAAATTGGTAACAGAATAAAAAAGCACAGGGCAAATCTCTATTATCGCGATCTTAAAAAGGCTATGGTTTTTGGTAATCTTGAAGAGTATATTATTACAAATGGCAGTAGAAAGCCGGTTGATGATGCAAAACGGTTTTTTTATCATTTAAAAAAGAAGCAGTATATGCCAACTAATATTATTGCTTACGAGAGAGAGGCTTTTTTTGGGAAAATGGATAGTGGCGTGAGGTTAACTTTTGATAAAAATATTCGTAGTAAGGGTTTCCCCGGTTTTGATGCGCTTTATCAGGAGTCTGATTTAAAAAGATTATTTGACAGCCATTTTGTTTTAGAGATAAAATATTTTACCGATGAGATGCCTTTGTGGGCACGATCAGTTGTTCAGGAGTTTAAACTGCGTAACGATGCAATTTCAAAATATACAATAGGTTATGATGTTGCCAAATATAATCGAAAATTAACTTATTAATAGATATTTATTGATGGAGGATATTCAAACAATTTTCACTTTTAACATTACTGCAGCGGATGTTTTTGCCAATGTGTTGGTCGCTATGGTGTGCGGACTTTTAATAGCGCTGCTTTATAAGCATACTTATCAGGGACTTAATTACTCTGCTGCCTTTACCATCTCTATTGTGATGCTTACTATGATAACCTCTATAGTTATAATGGTAATAGGAAATAATTTGGCCAGGGCTTTTGGTATGGTGGGGGCAATGTCGATTATCCGTTTTAGAACTGCTGTTAAAGATGCCTCTGATATAATGTTTATCTTTTTTGCACTTGCTATTGGTTTGGCTGCCGGAGTAAAACTCTACTCTATTGCATTTTTGGGAACTTTTATGGTGGGAGGAGTATATCTTCTTATTAATAAGTTTAGTTTTTCGCTCTCAAATAAAAAGGAGTTTTTGATGCATATTGCTGCCGATAGTGAAGAGACTCCCGATAACCCTTTTGGGGCTCTGTTTAAAAAGTATTGTAAAGGTCATAAGCTGGTTAATGTTAAAACTATTGGGGATGATATGGATCAACTTATGGAGTATTCGTACTATATTAAACTTAAAGATGAAAAAAATGGTAGCCTTCTTGTCTCTTTACTTCGTAAAGTGCCGGGAGTACATCAGGTTAATCTCTTTTTTGATGAGGATTAGCTGTTAAAAATGAGCAGGGCTCTCTCTTACTTAACTATTTTATCTTAATATATAATTACTCTCTCTTTCAGGGTCTCTTTAGAGGTTACTATCTCAAAAATATATATCCCCGCTGTGAGAGATGAAACGTTTTGAGATATTTTTTTGTTGTTGTCGGGCAGGTGATATTGTAAAATTTTTTGCCCCCCAATATTGTAAACAGTTACCCTTTTTATATTATTTGATGACCTTATATTTATCTCCTCACCGGCCGGATTGGGATAGATGTTATGTATATACTCCTTATCCCCATTTTTATCTTCCCCATTTTCTTCCTCTCCATTTTCTTTCTCTTCATTTTCTTCCTCTTCATCTTGATCTTCAACTGCTTTATGACCGGTTAATGTTATGTTGTCGAATCTGTTATTGCCGTCACTGCCAGCTGTGTGATCGCCTGTAAAGTCAATTTTTACAGAGAAATTATCATTGTTATAGGTTTCAGGAATATTTAAAAAATCAGCTTCTATTATCCGGTATTCTGAAGTTACTTTTATTTGCGTTTTAATTTTTTTCCATTCACCTTCATTATCAGTCCGATAATAAATGTTGTTAATACGTGGACCATTCGTGGTTCGTTTAACAGCATATCTCAATATTGGTTTGTCGTAATTTGTAGTTGGAACTTTAAGTTTAAGATGATTATTGTTTAAAGGGTTTCTAACTCTTAATGCTAATCCCTCAATAGTGTTGTTATAAGAGTTTATTATAGTTCCGTCATCCACAATATCCATATATCCCTCACCTTCTCCCTCAATCGCAATTGAACCTTTCTTATCGGTTTTTGAGATATCTGCTTCTGTTCTATTAAAACTCTCATCAGATAAATTATTAAAATGCCAGTAGTGAATAACCTCTCTTTCGGAAGCAATAAATATTGCTTTTACTGATTGATTCTGGGTTGATTGAATGGTTATTTCCCTTTCGCTGCTTTCTCCTATATGGTCTCCCTCCCAGTGTGAAAATGTATGACTTTTTGTGTCAACAGCTTTTAGTTTTATTGGAATGTTATGAAAATATTGACCCGACCAGGGATATGGATTTTCATAATCTTCAAGACCAGGCAAATTTTTATCTATTGTTAATGAATTGACCTTTATTTTTCCCCCTCCTCCTTCTTTCTCTACTATTAAATTATAGGTGCCCGATAAATTAAACTGGTTTTGGGTTTGACTTCTTACATATTGCGGTCTTTGCGATGCAAAAGTTTTCATTGATTGTCCTCTGTCTACTCCACTGCTCCATCTGTTGTAATGCTCGTCTCTTTCAGGTTCAAGAGTATCATTAAATCTATCGATAGTGTTATGAACAAAATCTTTTTTAAAGCAGCTGTTTAGTTGATCCGCTACTGTATTAAGAAACAGATAACGAAAATCATCATTTTCAAGAAGGCCTCTAAAGAGTCTTGCCGATATAGCTGATGAACCCATTACATGGTTTATGGCATTGCTATAGTAATTACCGCTTAAAGCCATGCCAAAATCAACATCATACATCATCCATCTCCATTTTCCGTCATGTCCATAGGGCGCATTATTAGGTGGGTTTGAATCCCTTTTTCTCCAAAAGGTCAGATTGTTGTGTGGCCAGTCAGTGTTATGAAAATAGAGTTGAGCTGCAAAGTAGTGAGCTATATTTTCTAAATCAACACTTGATTTGACATTTTTCCATATTTGCTCTGAATTTATATTTTGTGTCTCTACCACATTTAATATATTATCAAAATGCTCTCTGTCTCCTCCTATGCCGGTGTCTATATTTCCATTGGCCTCTAAAATAACTACATCCTCGGGATCCATATTATAATGAGAAGAGATATGGTGCTGATCGTACCTCTCTCTCATATTTATAATTCCCCAATACTCCCCGTTAATAAAATGTATTACAGGTTGATATGCCTGAGTTGTGAAAGGCAGCTCCTTTACAAGCTCTTGCATTAAAGCATCCCGATACATAGTGCTGTGCATATCGTTTCCTGAGTTACGCAGCATTAGTCGTCGAAAAGATGTTACTCTTTTTTCGGGGTTACCATCAGCAGGCAGTTCACCAAAAAAGGGATAGTGAAATGTGTTATCATCATCGTAAGCATATCTGCTGTACAGGCGTATTGACTTCATATAATTGGCGCGGCTCCACCCTCCATGTACTCTTACTCCGATATTTTGTGTTAACACCGCATTTGAGCTCTCTTCAAAATATTCGATATGGGCATTTTTTTCCCAGTCCATACCCCTTTGGTTATAATTTGACTGAGTTCCGCCGGTAAAATTTCCATCCGGATTATTTTCTCTCCAATCATCTGCCACTTTGCCTGCTACGTATATTCCTTCATAGTAGTCAAACAGGTTATCTTCATCCGTAGTGATAGATATTACAGGTAATGAAAATCTCTCTTTACCCTCTGGTGTTATAAAGTATGTGTGAGTTACCGGTTTGGGAGAGAGTGCTCCATCTTTTACAATTGAGGCTCTTATTACGGTACCTTTAAATATGTTGCTGCGTGGTAGTCGGGGACTATTCGAAAATTGTGTATTAATACCTGCTATTGAGTAGGGAGATGCTGACCTGTCTGTGATTGTTATTTTATCCTCATATAACTTGGTCTCTTTTTCCCCCGAAATTAAGTTTCCGTGAGGATAGCTGTTTTTGTACCAGTAGGTTTTACCCTCTTTGTTATTGGGATCCGGTTTAGATCCATCGGTTGTATATATTATCTCTGCATCTGCATAATCGGTAGTTAAGGTTAAATCAAATTTATCTTTGTAAAAACCTCCTGTATGAGAAAATTGTGGTCCCTCTTTTATTAATTCATTGTAGGGTGTAGTACTATTGGGTTCTCCCGGAGTGGGTTCATTAAAATAGAAATACCCCTCTTCTCCCTCAACTGTTCCGTAAGAGATATCTCCCGGTATTACTGTAGGAGCGATGTATTGTATTGTTACCCCTTCGTTAGTGGTTAAAAGTATTGGCTCTCCATCCGATGAGATAGCAAAATTTGTGTGAAGTTGTTGTGAAGGGGTATATATATGTGAAGCTGAAATTGGCTCTTCGATTGTACCGTCGGGCAGCTCCCATCGCACTGCAAGATTATCTCCGCCAAACGCCTCTTTCATTAATGCCGCAATGTAGTATTGTTTTCCCTCTTTAAGGTGAATATAATCAGATCTCTGTTCAGAAAACTTATTCCACTCTCTTGGATTTGTCCATCCCGGTACTTCAGCTATTAGCTGCTGATTGTTGCTGCTTTCGTTACTGCTTAAAAACAGACGGGAGTTGTCATCTCCCGATATCCAAAATCTATACTCTCCTGTTTTAGGAGCCTCAATTAACCCATGCATTCTTTGACCATATTCATCGGCAATATCTGTAGGCGCTTCAAAATGTTCGTTCTCTATCTCTCTATGGCTTGGATTACCCGGGAAGGCCGGATGATTTAAAAGATCATCAACATTTGCCCCCGGAATATTCCACCACACCTCTCTTACTATACCACTCTTTTGATCTTGTTCATCCCTTTTGCGATTTTTTCCCGATGCCCATACAATCATATACTCTCCCGGGTCTATTGTTATATTGGGGAATTGCCATCTAAAAGGAGTTGTTTCATCGTCAGACAATCCCCAGTTGTTTAAATTTACTGGCTCATTGCCACTATTGTGAATTTCAATCCAATCTTCATAGTCTCCCTCTTCATCGGCAATTGTATTTGAGTTTGAAGCCATAATTTCGGTTATGCGAATGTTGTTGATCTTTTCAGCAGTTGCTGTATAATAGAAAGAGGAGAAAAGAATAGATGATATGGTTATAATAACCCGGAGTAATTTCATACACTTATTTTAAGCTGATATAAATTTTTGCGGAAATATCATAAAAATAAATGGTTGATGCAAAAACTTTAATATGCAATTCAGTTGGTTAATTATACTTTTGAACGCTTACTTTATTTATCTTGATGAGATATTGGAGTTGTTTATTTTTAATATATCTATTTTTGTATTAAATAATATTATATATTAAATGCGCAAAAGAGAAGATTTTATAGCTATTAAACGCTTTGATTTACGCAGGATAGGAGTTGAGCTTTTGGCTTCACTCTTTATAATACTTTTACTTCATATTCTTTTTATAAAAGAGAAAGTTGACTATGATCCTGCATATGAATTAAATATGGTTTTAAGAGGAATTGTTTTTGCTGCTGTTACTTTAGTTGTTCTTTGTGAGGGAATTTTTATGTTTGATGCCAGTTTTGCTAATCGCTATCCCTGGCATACTGCTGTTAAAAAACGAGTGCTTCTGCTTTTTGTTTTTGCTTTGGTATGGCTTGTTATTATTGTTATTATGGCCGATCGCTTCGGGGATTTATTCATAGAGCAGCGGAGTATGCGTGAAGAGAATATGCGTATTTTAATGGTGTTATTAGTCCTGTTTACAATAATTTATGTATGTGCATTAATAGGGTGGAACTACCATTTAACTTTGAGCAAATTTATAAGGGATAATGAAAGGCTTAACAGAGAGAAGTTAGAGCTTGATTATTTTGCTTTGCAGGATCAGTTAAATCCCCATTTTCTTTTTAATAATTTAAGTACTTTGGTGGCAATAATTCCAAATGATCAAAAAGCAGCACTCTCTTTTGCCGAGAATTTTACCGACGTATATAGATATGTTCTTTTGCGTAGTAAAAAAAAGGTGGTTACATTAAAGAGTGAGCTCAATTTTATCTATTCATATATTGCACTTCAAAAGCAGAGAGTTAATGGTTTGGTTTTTGAATCTCTGGTAGAGGAGCAATTTTTAGATAAAAAAATTCCAACTCTTAGTCTGCAATTCCTTATAGAAAATGCAATTAAGCATAATATTATTGATAGCAATAACCCTTTAAAAATAGAGCTTACAGCTACTAAGGAGCACTTTATTGTAAAAAACAATTTGCGACCCAAAAGTTCTACCTACTCTACTAATACCGGATTATCAAATCTAAGCAGACGCATTGAGCTGTTAAATACCAACAGGGAGCTGGAAGTTTTTTGCGATAAAGATTATTATATTGTAAAGGTTCCTTTTATTGAGGAGAGGATTACTGATTTGTGATTTTTTATCAAACAATTATAAAATTTTGAACCAATGAAAGCAGTAATAGTTGAAGATGAGCCTATACTGGCTGAGGCTCTTGAAGAAAAAATAGCTGCAGTTAATCCTGAATGTGAAATTGTTGCTAAGCTCACAGGTGTTGAGGATACCATTCATTGGATAAAAAGCAACCCCGGTCCTTGCTTAATGTTTATGGATATTCAGCTCTCAGACGGGATCTGCTTTTCTATCTTTGATAGTGTGGATATGACCAATAAGGTTATAGTATTTACAACAGCTTATGATGAGTATGTATTAGATGCTTTTGACTACAATAGTGTTGCCTATCTTTTAAAGCCGGTAAAAGAGGAGGAGCTGTTAAAAATTTTTGAGAAGATAGAAAATATTAAAGATACCTTTAGTGTAGAGAAGAGTATATCACTTATTCAAAAGAGTTTTGAGGAGATAAAAGGTGAAGCAATGCTTCAAAAGGGATATCGACAAAGGTTTTTGGTTCCTAAAGGAGATGGTTATATACAGATGAGTGTTAATGATATTGCTTTTTTCAATGTTATTGAAAAAGTTACTCATGCCGTCACCTTTTCGGGCAAAGTAGAAATTATTGATTTTTCTTTGGAGAGACTTGAAAAGGAGCTTGATCCTGATATATTTTTCAGGGCCAATCGTCAGGTAATTGTCAACATTAATGCTGTAGCACGTATTGAAAACTATTTTGGAGGTAAACTAATTGTTAAAATTGATGGCTCCAATAGTGATGAGAAGATTACTGTTAGCCGATTAAGAGCCGGAAAATTTAAAAAATGGCTCGATAGATGAACCTTCTAAGTTGCTCTTTTATAAAGAGGGGAAAAAGGGGTTGCGGTGAGCAGCCCCTCTATTTTTTAATTACTGTTTTTTACTCTTTTTTGACCAGCTATCTCTTAAGCCAACGGTTTTATTAAATATAAGGTGCTCTTTTGTTGACTCTTTATCGGCACAAAAGTAGCCTATTCGTTGAAATTGAAAATTGTCTAACGGTTTGGCACTGCCAAGCTGAGGCTCAAGTTTGCACCCTTTTAATATTTTAAGTGATTCGGGATTTAAAAACTCTTTAAACTCTTTATCCTTGTGACCGTCGGGCTCGGGATCCATAAAGAGTCTGTCATATAACTTTACCTCTGCATCTATTGCATGTTTTGCCGATACCCAGTGAAGAGTACCTTTTACTTTACGGTTGCTTTGAGGCATGCCGCTCTTTGTTTCGGGATCGTATGTACAATATATCTCAGTGATATTTCCCTCTTCATCTTTTTTATAATCTTCACACTTTATTATGTATGCACTCTTTAATCGGGTTTCACGACCGGGCCCAAGTCTGAAAAACTTTTTTGGAGGATCTTCCATAAAGTCATCTCTTTCGATGTATAGCTCTCGTGAGAATGGCACCTCTCTTGTTCCTGCAGACTCATCTTCGGGGTTATTTACAGTCTCAAGCATCTCAGTTTTATTCTCAGGATAGTTTGTTATTATTAGCTTTATGGGATCTAAAACAGCATTCACTCTTTTAGCTGTTCTGTTTAAATCCTCTCTTGCACAATATTCAAGCAGTGCTATATCTATAACATTATCTCTTTTGGCAACACCAACACGGTCGGCAAACATTTTTATCGATTCAGGTGTATATCCCCGTCTGCGCAGCCCTGAGATAGTTGGCATTCGTGGATCATCCCAGCTTTGAACAACCCCTTTTTGAACCAGCTCAAGCAGTTTTCTTTTGCTCATTACTGTATAGTTGAGGTTTAAACGTGCAAACTCTATCTGTCTTGGTTTTACTTCAGGCTGAGGCTCTCCTTCAAGAATTTGTTCTAAAAACCAGTTGTAGAGTGGGCGATGTACTTCAAATTCAAGGGTGCAAATTGAGTGGGTAATTCCTTCGATAAAATCACTCTGTCCGTGTGTATAATCATACATTGGATAGATACACCACTTATCTCCTGTGCGGTGGTGAACTTGATGAAGTATGCGGTACATTATAGGATCACGCATGTGCATATTGGGCGATGCCATATCTATTTTTGCACGCAATATTTTTTCACCATCTTTAAACTCTCCTTTTCTCATTCTTCTAAAGAGCTCCAGACTCTCATCAAAAGGGCGATTGCGGTATTTGCTTTCGGTTCCCGGTTGAGTTGGAGTACCTTTTTGGGCTGCGATCTCTTCGGGGGTGTGCTCACAAACGTAAGCTTTATCGTTTTTTATTAGTTTTTCGGCCCACAAATAGAGCTGTTCAAAATAGTCGGATGCAAATTTTGGCTGGTTTGCCCATTTAAATCCAAGCCACTCTATATCCTCTTTTATTGAATCTATATATTCAACCTCCTCTTTAGCAGGATTGGTATCGTCAAATCTTAAATTACACTCTGCATTGTAGTATTTAGCAATTCCAAAGTTAAGGCAGATCGATTTTGCATGACCTATATGAAGGTAGCCGTTTGGCTCGGGAGGAAACCGCGTTAAAATTTTTTTATTGTTTTTCCCCTCTTGCAAATCTTGGTTTATCTCTTCGTAGATAAAATTTACCTTTTCGTTATCCATAGTTTGTTAATATTGTAATTCTAAATGCAAAAGTATAATAAATAAGAGATACTTTTATTTTTTCTCTTAGAATTAATTTACTCTATAGATTTTTGTTATATATTTTTGCTGTTACTTTATCTGTTGTGAACCTCAAATTTTAAATGATGATGAGATTACTATATAATTTTGCTAATTTTTTATACTCTCTTTTTATTAATATTGCCTCTTTGTTTAATAAAAAGGCTTTTTTTCTTGTAAAAGGGCGTCGCAAAGTCTGGGATGCACTTAAAGGAACCGATCTTTCGGGTGAGTGTTACTGGGTTCATTGTGCTTCGCTTGGTGAATTTGAGCAGGGGCGTCCTGTTATTGAAGCTTTAAGGAGGGTAAAGCCTAACTGTAAAATTGTTCTCTCTTTTTTCTCCCCTTCGGGATATGAGGTGCGAAAGAGTTATAATGAAGTTGATATTGTTGTTTACCTGCCTGCCGATAGTAAAAAGAGTGCTAAAAAATTCATCTCATTAATTAACCCTAAAGCTGCACTTTTTATTAAGTATGAATATTGGTATCATTTTTTTAATGAGTTAAAGAAGAGGGATATTCCTCTTTATATGGTATCTGCTATCTTTAGAGATGATCAAATATTTTTTAAATGGTATGGAGGCTGGTTTAAAAATATATTGCAAGCCGTTACTAAGTTTTTTGTGCAGGATGAGTCATCGGCTCTTCTTCTTAAATCAGCAGGATTTAATAATTATATTGTAGCAGGTGACACCCGTTTTGATCGCGTTGTGTCAATAGTTGATTCAGCCAGAGAGGTTGATGCCGTAAAGAAGTTTTGCAACGGTGCCGACAGAGTACTTGTTGCCGGCAGCACATGGGTGCCCGATGAGAAACTTATTGCCGGGTATATAAATAGTTCAAAAGAGAATGAGAAGTTTATTATTGCACCTCATGAGATAAGTGGAAGGGGAATTGCCTCTTTAATTGAGATGATTGATATTCCTTGTTGCCGATATACTCACATAGAGGATGAAAGTTATATAAATACCCGCGTTATGATTGTTGATACTATCGGGATGCTTTCGTCTCTTTACAGATATGGTGATGTTGCCTATATAGGGGGAGGTTTTGGCAGCGGTATTCACAATACGGTTGAACCTGCTGCATATGGTATTCCTGTGGTTTTTGGACCGCGGCATAAAAAATTTAAAGAGGCTGTAGATCTTATAATTTGTGGCGGTGGATTTTCTATTTCTAAATCTTCAGAGTTTTTATCTCTTATGACGCAGTTAATGAGAGATAATGATACTATGCGAGAGAGAGCCGGAGTAGCAGCTTTTGATTTGGTAAAACAAAGGGTTGGAGCTACTTTAAAGGTAATAAAAGAGCTTGAGAGATAATAAAAATTATAAAATAAGGAAGTTATGACAAAGCATTTAATTTTTGGTTTATTTACGCTCTTAATCTTTTCGGGATGTGCAAATAATAATTCCGGTGATAAAGCTGCTCAAAATGTTGAGAGAATTCCTGAAGTGGAAGCTATTCTCTCCCGGATGACACTTGAGGAGAAGGTGGGACAAATGGCTCAGCTTACTTTGGATGCATTAACTGTAGGAGAAAATGAGTATCATACCAAAGAGCCATTAAGGTTAGATATGGATCTTGTTCAAAGAGCTTTGGTCGATTATAATTTGGGCTCGGTTTTGAATACTGCTTCAACCAGAGCTCGTTCTTTGGAAGATTGGCATACTATAGTTAGTACTCTACAGGATGTTGCCATTAACGAGACCCGTTTGGGAATTCCGATAATATATGGAATAGATGCTATTCATGGAGTTACCTATACCGAAGGTGCTACTTTTTTTCCCCAACAGATAGGTCAGGCAGCTACCTGGAACCCTCAACTTGTTAGGCGTGCGGCAGAGATTACCGCTTATGAAACACGTGCATCGTCACTGCCATGGAACTTCTCTCCGGTGCTTGATATTGGTCGTGATCCAAGATTCCCCCGTATGTGGGAGACATTTGGAGAGGATATCTATCTTTCAAGTCGGCTTGGAGTTGAGATGGTTAAGGGGTACGAAGGTGATGATATTGGCAGTAAATATCATGTTGCTTCTTGTCCCAAACATTTTATTGGATATTCAACCCCACTCTCAGGAAAAGATCGCACTCCTGCATATATTCCTGAAATAGAGCTGAGAGAGCGTCATCTTCCTCCTTTTGCCGATGCAATTGATGCAGGCGCACATACTATAATGTTAAATTCCGGATTAATTAATGGGGTTCCTGTTCATGCCAGTTATCAGCTTGTTACTGAGCTTTTAAAGGTTGAGTTGGGGTTTGACGGACTGGTAGTTACTGATTGGGCAGATATAGATAATTTACACTCGCGTGACAGGGTTGCTGAAACTCCAAAAGAGGCTGTAAAGCTGGCAATTAATGCGGGTGTTGATATGGCTATGATTCCTTACAGTCTTGATTTTTGTGACTATTTAATAGAGTTGGTTCAGGAGGGTAAAGTTCCTGAATGGCGTATTGATGATGCTGTTCGACGTATTTTAAATACTAAGTATAAACTTAATCTGTTTGAAACGCCTGTTACTCATTATGAAGATTATCCTCTTTTTGGTAGTGAGGAGCATGCGAAGGTTGCTTATCGTACAGCTCAGGAGTCGATCACTCTTTTAAAGAATGAGGAGGATATTTTACCAATAGAGAGTGATTCGCGGATACTTGTTGCCGGACCTAATGCAAATTCAATGAGACCCCTAAATGGTGGATGGACTTACTCATGGCAGGGTGAGCTGGTTGATGAGTTTGCTACAGATTATTCAACCATACTGGATGCTGTTCGCGAGAAGGTGGGAGACTCTAATGTAAGGTTTTTTGAGGGAGTAAGATATAACCATGATGGCGGATACTGGGAGGATGAAGCGTATGATATTTCGGGGGCTGTTAGAGCAGCTGCAAATGTTGATTATATTATTCTTGCCCTCGGAGAGAACAGCTACTGTGAAAAACCGGGTGATTTGCATGAGCTTACACTATCTCAAAATCAGCTTGATTTGGCGAAGGCTCTTGCTGAAACCGGTACGCCTGTTATTTTAGTACTCAACCAGGGGCGTCCCCGTATTATAAGAGAGATAGAGCCTTTAATGAGTGGAGTTATCAACAGTTATTTACCCGGTAATTACGGGGGATTGGCTATAGCTGATGTTATTTTTGGAGATGTTAACCCGTCGGGTAAGCTACCTTTTACATACCCTATGTACACAAACTCTCTTATCACTTATGATCATAAGCCTTCGGAGCATCAGGAAAAGATGGCAGGTGCCTATGACTATGAATCTGATTTTGCAGTTCAGTATGAATTTGGGTTTGGCTTAAGTTATACTACATTTGAGTATAGCAATCTTACTTTGAGTTCAGATGAGCTGATAGAGGGTGGAGCAGTTGAAGTATCAGTTACAGTTACAAATAGTGGTGATCGCAAAGGTAAAGAGGTTGTTCAACTCTACTCATCTGATCTTTACGCTTCAATAACACCCGATGTACGGCGATTAAGAGCTTTTGAAAAAATTTCTCTTCAGCCCGAAGAGTCAAAAAAGATAACTTTTACAATAACACCCGAAGATCTCTCCTTTATTAATGCAGAGAATAAAAGAGTTGTTGAGCCTGGTCAATTTGAAGTTCATATTGATGAACTTACAAAAAAGTTTACTTATATTGGTCATTAATTTATTTCACATCCACCATGATTACAAAAAGTCGTTTCGAAATATTTCGGAGCGGCTTTTTGCCGTTTTAATGGTTAGGTGTGTGGTTTTTAGCTTTTTAAAAAAATGGAGTGTAGTTTTTGTGAGCTTTTAAAAGTACAAAAATGAAGTTTCGATGAGGTTTTTTATAAAGGTGTTACTCAATTCTCAACTAATTTTGAACCTATAATTGCTAAAATAAATAACCATGAAGAAAAAGACATTAGTTGTTGTAGTAACACTTTTTTCGATGTTTGGGATGATAACGACTCTTGAGTCACAAAATCCTGCAGATAAAGTTGAACGTATTCCCGAAATGGAGGCTCTGTTAGAGCAGATGACTCTTGAAGAGAAAGTGGGGCAAATGGCTCAGCTTACTCTTGATGCTTTAACCGTTGGTGATTCTCCGTTTGAGTCGGATGAGCCTATTACCATGGATAAGGAGTTGCTCCGCCGGGCTCTTGTTGAATACAATCTGGGCTCTGTTCTTAATACCGCCAATAACAGGGCGCGCACTCCCGAAACCTGGCACTATATTGTTAGTACAATTCAGGATATTGCAGTTAATGAGTCGCGTTTGGGAATTCCTGTTATATATGGAGTTGATGCGATTCATGGAACAACTTATACAGATGGTGCCACTATGTTTCCCCAGCAGATAGGTATGGCAGCAACCTGGAATCCTGAACTGGTTAGGCGTGCAGGTGAAATTACCGCTTATGAGACCAGAGCGTCATCTATACCATGGAATTTTTCTCCGGTGCTTGATATGGGGCGTGATCCGCGTTTTCCTCGTATGTGGGAGACCTTTGGTGAAGATATGTATTTGGCCTCGGTATTGGGTGTTGAGTTAACTTTAGGGTATGAAGGTGAAAATAATGATGTGAGCAATCCATATAGTGTAGCCTCTTGTTTAAAACATTTTATAGGATATGGTACTCCTGTATCGGGTAAAGATCGTACTCCTGCCAATATGCCCGAAATTGAACTTCGGGAGCGTCATTTGCCTCCTTTTGAGGCTGCAATAGAGAATGGAGCACATTCGGTGATGCTAAATTCGGGCATTAATAATGGAGTTCCTGTTCATATTAGTTATGAACTTATTACCGAAATGTTAAAGGGAGAACTTGAATTTACCGGTCTGGTAATTACCGATTGGGCCGATATTGACCATCTTCATACTCGTGACAGAGTTGCTGAAACTCCAAAAGAGGCTGTAAAAATGGCAATTAATGCGGGTATTGATATGGCTATGATTCCTTATAGCTTAGATTTTTGCGACCATTTAATAGAGCTTGTTAACGAAGGCAAAGTCTCAGAGGAGCGAATTGATGATGCTGTGCGTCGTATATTAAATTTAAAATATAAGCTGGGACTATTTGATACTCCGGTAACTCACTATTCTGATTATCCCGATTTTGGAAGTGATCAACATAGGGATGCAGCTTATAAAACAGCTCAGGAGTCGATTACTCTTTTAAAAAACAAGGATGATATTTTACCTTTAAGCAGAGAGTCCCGGGTTCTGGTTGCCGGACCCAATTCTAATTCTATGAGGCCGTTAAATGGTGGTTGGACCTACTCATGGCAGGGTGAACTGGTAGATGAGTTTGCCTCTGATTATGCAACAATTGCTGATGCTGTTAAAGAGGTTGTTGGTGCTGATAATGTTGTTGTAAAAAAGGGGGTTAGATATGATAATGATGCCAATTATTGGGTTGATGAAGCATATGATATAGAAGCTGCAGTTAAGGCTGCAGCCGAGGTTGATTATGTTATTCTTGCAGTGGGGGAGAATAGTTATACCGAAAAGCCGGGAGATCTTCATGATCTTGCTCTTTCTCAAAATCAGCAGGATTTAGCCAAAGCTTTGGCTGAAACCGGTACGCCTGTTATTTTAGTCTTAAATCAGGGACGTCCCCGATTGATAAGAGAGATTGAGCCAATGATGGCAGGGGTTATTAACAGTTATCTTCCAGGTAATTTTGGCGGAAAGGCAATTGCTGATGTTATCTTTGGCAAGATTAATCCATCGGGTAAGCTGCCATTTACCTATCCTCTATATGCAAACTCTTTAATTACTTATGATCACAAGCCTTCGGAGCATCAGGAGAGAATGGCCGGGATGTACGATTATGAGTCTGACTTTGCTATACAATATCCATTTGGTTTTGGGCTGAGTTATACAGAGTTTGACTATAGTAATTTGAATTTAAGTAGTACAACTCTTAAAAGTGATGAGCAGCTTGAAGTTTCTGTTGAGGTTACAAATATTGGTGAGCGTGAAGGGATGGAAGTAGTACAGCTTTACTCTTCGGATCTTTATGCTTCAATAACTCCCGATGTTATGCGTTTACGCCGTTTCGAGAAGATTAATCTTAAGCCGGGTGAAACTAAAAAAGTGACTTTTGTATTATCTCCCGGAGATTTCTCTTTTATAAATGCTAATAATGAGCGTGTAACAGAGCCAGGGGATTTTGAAATTCATGTTGGTGAGTTAACTCAGGGATTTGTTTTTGTTGAATAGATAGTAGTATCTAAATAGAGGGCATTTTAATATTTGAATGCCCTCTATTTTCTTCCAAAATCGGCCGGGATTTCACCCCAATTTTTTGTATCCCATTTATATATTGGTTGCTGCCAACTGTTATTGTGAAGCCATTGTTCTGCTCTTTCAATCATTTTAAACAGCTCTTCTGTTTTGGAGTTTTTTTTAAGAGTGGTTTTACATTTTTTATTTTTTACCCAGTTGAGAGCTGTTTCAGAGTCGGTATAGAGCGGAATATCTGTTTTACGTCGTTTCATTTCTGCCAGTCCGTGCACTATCGCAATAAACTCCCCTATATTGTTAGTTCCTTCTTCAAAAATTTGATGAAACCATACCTTCTTTGTTCCGGTATGTACCCCCTGATACTCCATTTTCCCCGGATTACCACTACATGCAGCATCAACCGATAAGCTGTTAACTATTGGCCTCTTCTGCTTTATCTCTGTACGGATTCCCCCTTTTTTGCCTATATGGTTATAGGCAGGCTCTTTAAATGCCGATTCAGCCTCACTTTTCGATTTGTAGCTTTTATATTGAGCCCCTTCATACCCCTTTATTGCCTCTTTGCACTTTTCCCAACTATTAAAAACTCCGGTTCTATAGCCTCTCCAAACAACATAATATTTTGATCTGCTCATGTTATTAATTAAGATTTGAGATAAGATCGCCAAGTAGCTTTGTAAAATTTGACATAAATAGTTTAATAGACATCGCCATCAGGATTATTCCAAAAAACTTTTTTAATACATATACACCTCCCGACCCCAGTAATTTTTCAATGCGGTGGGTGTAATGGAGTACTAAAAAGACTATTACAATATTTAAAAAGAGTGCTGTAATAATATTTATCAGTTCAAATTCTGCTCTAAATGCTAAAAGTGTGGTAAACGAGCCTGCCCCTGCTACAAGAGGAAAGGCAACCGGTACTATTGATGCTCCCGAGGGGGAGTCATGTTTAAATATTTGAACTCCCAGTATCATCTCCACAGCCATTATCATTAGGATAAATGATCCGGCAATTGCAAATGATTCAATATCTACTGCAAATAATCCAAGCAGTGCTTCTCCTAAAAAGAGAAACACAATGAGGATTAAAAATGAAGATGCTGCTGCTTCAAATGCATTCACTTCACCTCCCTTTTTCCTTATATCAATTATAATAGGCATTGATCCTGATATATCGATAACAGCAAAAAGAACGATAAAAGCTGAAATTATTTCTAACAGGTCTAACTGCATAGATGATAACGTTATTAGTTAAGTTTTTTTACTGCTGCTCTTACTCTTTCGACCGACTCTTCACGTCCGAGCATTTCTGCAATTGTAAAGAGATCGGGTCCGTATGCCCCTCCAACCAGACTTAAACGGAGGGCATTCATCACATTTCCAAAATTAAGACCTTTCTCTTTTATTGTTTGTGATGTAAGCTCTTTTAAACTCTCTTTTCTCCATTCCGGGGCCTTACTATAGCTTTCGGCCAGCTCTTCCATAAATTGAGGAACCTCTCCTTTCCACCGTTTCTTTACAATTTTGGGATCGTACGATTCGGGAGCTTTAAAAAAGAAGGAGGTCTGTTCCCAAAGCTCATGAACAAAATTGACTCTCTCTTTTACCATGTTAATAATATCAGCAACTTTCTCTTCAGCTGCTTTAACACCTTTTTTTTGTAAAATCGGCATAAAAAGAGATGCCAACTCTTTGTCACTCTTGTTTATAAGATATTGATGGTTAAACCAGGCTGCCTTTTCCGGGTCAAATTTTGCACCTGCTTTGTTAACTTTGTCAAACGAGAACTCTTTTACCAGTTCTTTTAATGAGAAGATCTCCTGTGTTGTGCCGGGGTTCCATCCCAAAAGTGCTAAAAGATTGTTTACTGCTTCAGGAAAATATCCCTCTTCACGATAACCTGCTGCTATATCTCCCGTTGGTGAATGATACTCAATGGGAAATACGGGGAACCCGTGTTTATCCCCGTCCCTTTTGCTAAGTTTCCCTTTTCCTCCCGGCTTTAATATAAGTGGCAGATGTGCAAACTCAGGAAGATCATCTTCCCATCCTAATGCTCTGTGTAAAAGAATATGGAGGGGAAGAGACGGAAGCCACTCTTCCCCTCTTATTACATGCGATATTTTCATTAAATGGTCATCCACTACATTTGCAAGATGATAGGTGGGAAGCTGATCGGATGATTTATATAACACTTTATCATCGAGCGTTGAGCTGTTAAATGAGATATCACCTCTTATCATATCGTTTGCCTTAACATCCTGGTTTAAAGGCATTTTAAATCTTATAACATAGGGAGTGCCACTATTTAATTTTTCTAATGTTTCCTCTTTTGAAAGTGAGAGTGAGTTATTTAAACTCTCTCTTATGTTGCTGTTATAGGAGAAGCTCTTTTTTTCTGCCTCATACTCCTCTCTTATTTTATCTAGCTCGCCAGAGGTGTCAAAAGCATAATATGCGTTACCCGACTCAATTAGTTTGAGAGCATATTTGTGATAGATACTTTTTCTTTCACTTTGCCGATATGGGCCATACTTCCCACCTTCGTTTACTCCCTCATCGGGTGTTAATCCCAGCCACTTAAGCGACTCACTAATATACTCTTCGGCTCCCGGAACAAACCTGGTACTATCGGTATCTTCAATTCTTAAAATAAATGTTCCGTTATATTTTTTTGCAAATAGCCAATTAAATAGAGCCGTGCGAACCCCTCCTATGTGAAGGGGGCCGGTCGGACTGGGTGCAAATCGTACTCGTACGTTTTTATTGGTCATCTGTAGTTTTTTTATCTGTTATTTAATAAGGGTCATTTCGTCAATAAGATGAGATGCTCCTGCATATTTATCTATAATAAATAACATGTATCTCATATCTACACTTATACACTTTTGTAGTTCATCTTCAAAAAGGATATCTCCGCTCATAGCTTCCCAATTGCCGTCAAAGGCGATTCCTATAAGATGCCCTTTTTTGTTGAAGACCGGACTACCAGAATTGCCTCCTGTAATGTCGTTGGTTGTTATAAAGTTAACAACCATTTCTCTATCTTCATTGGCATATTTACCATAATCTCCTTTTTTGTATAGTTTTTTTAGTCTGTCCGGCAGATGAAACTCAAAATTATCGGGATCCTCTTTTTCTATAACTCCGCTTAATGTTGTATAGTGTTTATAGATTACTCCGTCACGTGGTTCGTAATTCTCTATGGTGCCGTAACTCATACGCATGGAGAAGTTGGCATCGGGATAAAAAACTTTCTCTTCTTGTTTTTTCATCAACCCCTCCATAAAAACTCTTTGAGCACGGCTTAACTTGTTTTGTGAATCGCTGTTCATTGTTAACAGGTTGCGATACATTTGTAGTGTAAGTACACCTGATGAGTATGCCGGGTCACTATTTAACTGATCGCTGTCGGGATTGTCTAAAAATTGGTTGAGAGTCTTCTTCGAGGTGAAGAGGGAGTTTTTGAAAAGATTCTCTGCAAATTTTTCGTAATCATTATTAAACTCCTCTTTTATTAGCTGATAAAATGGTGGGTGAAATTTCTCATCTATATTTTCACCATACATTTTAAGCATTTTTGCCAGCACTTTTTGATCGGTTGGAGCGTGGTAATTTTCAAAAAAATCTTTTGCACTCTCTTTAAAATTTTCAACCTCTTTTTTAATAGTTTCACTATCGTCATCTTCCAGAGCATTTTGCAGTGATGCTGCTGATGCTCCAAAAAAGAGAATCTCAGCTCCTCTAATTAAAGTTTCTCTTAAATAGTTATTTGCCAGATAGTGCTCTTCTCTCTTTTCGTATGCGCTCTTTATAGAGTCAAGGATATTACCGTATCTTCTTTTTAATTTTTTGTCACTTAAAGCCCACTCTTGAAATCTCTCTTCAAGTTGCTGCTTTTGAGCTATAACATTGTTAGCTTCAATGCTTTCGTTCATTCCTATACTGTTTTTCCAGTAATTGGAGCTGCTGGTAAATTTTGTTGCATATTGTAGGCGAACCGTGTCGTTTTCGGCCATTGCTTTTGACCATATATCCTGTTTTGCTCCTCTAACATCTATTAATGTGCGGTTGAAGATGTTAACTCTCTCTTTAACTCCCCATGAGCTGAGATATCTTTGAGTGCTTCCCGGATATCCCAGAGTCATTGCAAAATCACCTTTTTGAAAACCTTCAAGTGAAATTGGAATATGGTAATCGGGGCGATAGGGTACATTATCTTTACAATAATCTGCCGGCTTGTTATCTTTATCGGCATATATTCTAAAGAGAGCAAAATCACCGGTATGGCGCGGCCACATCCAGTTATCGGTATCATATCCAAATTTTCCTATTGAGTTAGGAGGTGTTCCTACCAGACGAACATCTCTAAACTCCTGGTAGGCTATAAGGTAGTATTGATTACCTTCATAAAAGTCTGCTATTCTCAATGAGTAGCTGTTTTTGCCACTCTCTTTGTTTAAGATTTCCTGTTTTGCTTTTGATATGGCTTCAATACGCTCCTGTTTTGTCATTCCTTTTTTTACATCTTTAAGCACCTTATCTGTAACATCGGTCATATATTTTAGGAATGTGGCTGTAAGTGATGGGGCATGAAGCTCTTCACTATAGGATGATGCCCAAAAACCGTTATCCAAAAAATTATCTTCCAATGTACTAAGCTCCTGAATTTGACCATATCCACAATGGTGGTTTGTTAGTAAAAGTCCGTTTTGCGAAATAACCTCACCGGTACATCCTCCTCCAAAAATTACCACAGCATCTTTTAGTGAGGCGCTTTCTTCACTGTATATATCAGAGGCAGAAAGTTCCAGTCCCATAGTCTGCATTTCATCAATATTCAACTTCTCTATCAGGGGTAGCACCCACATTCCTTCATCAGCTTTTGTGTAAGGGGTTGATAGTAATAGTAGGGAGAGGGAAATAATTAGCGTTGTTGTTTTTTTCATTTTTATATAATTTACTCAGTTGCCGGTTAATTTTAAACCTTTATTAAATCAGGATCTTCTATATGGGTTGTTGTTTTTTTTACTCCTTAAAATTAAGTGTAAGCTGATTATTTGTTAGTCTGAACGACCTGCGATGCAGTGGTGATACTCCATTTACCGATATCAGCTCTCTATGTTTTTTTGTCGGATATCCTTTATTACTCTCCCAGTTATATTGGGGAAACTCTTTATGAGCATTAATCATAAACTCATCGCGATGCGTTTTTGCTAAAATACTTGCTGCTGCAATGGATGAATATATTGAATCTCCTTTTACAATACATTTGTGAGGAATCTTTTTATATGGGAAAAACCGATTTCCGTCAACCAAAATAATTGAGGGTTCGGTTTTTAAATTTTTAATGGCTCTATGCATAGCCGTTATTGAGGCTCTTAATATATTAAGTTTGTCTATTTCTCTGTTATCAACCATTGATACAGCCCAGCTAACCGACTCTCTTTCTATAATTGTGCGAAGTTCTTCTCGTTTTTTTTCTGTCAGTTGTTTGGAGTCATTTAGTAGAGGATTATAAAAATTATCGGGTAGTATCACTGCAGCCGCAAAAACCGGTCCGGCCAAACAGCCTCTCCCTGCTTCATCACATCCTGCCTCTCTTGTTACACTTTTTTTTAACATCCTCTGCTATTGTCGTTTTATTCAATCTATATTATTTTCGTCACTAATATTACTCTACACTATCCTGCTCTGTTTTACTTAAAACGTTTACTCACTGTATATTACCTCCATCACTGTTTGGCCAACTGCTTTTAGTGTCTTTTTATCAATGATACTCATATTGTCATCATGAGTGTGCCAGTAGCTGCCAAAGCCCGTAGGGGATTCGGGATCATACTCTATGATGTTTACCGATGGGATTCCCGTATATTGGTAAACATAGACATGATCATCTGTAATTCTGCCTCCCCGGTTGAAATTGAAAAAATGGGAATATCCCAGCTGGTGTGCTCTGTTCCATATATGGTTAACCAGGTCGGGAGCATATTGCAGACTGTTTTGCTCCTGGTAAAATTGAGCATCTTTAGCTCCAACCATATCTAATAGTATTCCGTAGCGTGCATAGTAATCTTCAACATGATTGTTTTTTCCCCAATATTGGCTTCCCAGTGCCCATGTGTCGGGTTGCCATTGAGTTTCAATATGGTCGGGTATGCCATAATCTTCAGCATCAAAAAATATTATATCAATTCCCGGGTTTGTTGGGTTATCTTTAAGGTGTCTTGCAATTTCCAGTAATACACCAACACCGCTTGCTCCATCATTAGCTCCATCTATTGGCATGTTACGTTTTGAAGGGTCGGGATCATGATCGGCAAACGGACGGGTATCCCAATGTGCAAATAGTAGTATTCTATCACTTTTATCGGGTTCAAATGAGCCTATAATATTGCGAATGTTTAACCGGGTATTATCGAAAGCCCGTACTTCGCCTTTTTGAACGATAACATCGGCTCCCATTCTTTTTAATGTCTCTGCAAGATATTGAGCGCATTCAAGATGTTCATCACTATTTGGCACTCTTGGTCCGAACTTCACCTGAGTTTCAATATAGTAATATGCCGAATCAGCATTAAAATCAGGGGTGATTAAACGGTTCTCCTCTTGTTTAGTTGCCGATTTTTTGTCACTGTTGGTTTTATTACTGCTCTCATTGCTGCTAAAAAAATTGCATGCCGATGCCAGAAGTATTATTACAGAAGTTCCTGTTGTTAAAATTAGTTTGTTTGTTGATAGCATATCTCTTAATTTATAATTCCCATGTGGTCCCCTCTTTGCCATCTTTAATTTTTACTCCTGCATTCTTAAGCTTATCTCTTATTTTATCTGCAGTATCCCAATCTTTACTCTTTTTTGCTTTTTGCCTTATATCTATAATAAGAGACATTAGCTCCTCTATTGTTTTTTGCTCTTTATCTCCACTTTTATTGGGGGATGACAGACCTAAAATATCGAAGGTGAAAAGTTTGAGGATGTTTTTAAATCGAGTTAAATCTTTTTCTGTAAAGCTTATATTTCGTGCCAGAGCTGAGTTGACAGCTTTAACTCCTTCAAAAAGGCGGGCAATGAGGATCGGACTGTTAAGATCGTCATTTATTGCGTTGTAGCACTCTGTTTCAAACTCTTCTACATTAAAGCTGGTTGAGGCTCCAGGCTCTATTTTTTCTGCCAGAGATACTCCCTGTGTTAATCTTGCCACCCCTTTTTCTGCAGCCAAAAGGGCTTCATTAGAAAAGTCAAGGGTTGACCGGTAGTGTGCCTGTAAAATAAAAAATCGAATTGTCATGGGAGAAAATGGCTGCGAAAGCAGTTGATGCTCACCTTTAAAGAACTGCTCAAGGGTAATAAAATTACCCAGGGATTTGCCCATTTTTCTTCCGTTAATGGTTATCATGTTATTATGCATCCAGTAACGTGCGGGGTTTTTTCCATGGGCGATTGTTGATTGAGCAATTTCACATTCGTGATGCGGAAACATTAAATCCATTCCACCCCCGTGTATGTCAAACTCTTTTCCAAGATATTTTGCACTCATTGCAGAGCACTCAAGATGCCAGCCGGGGTATCCGGCACTATACTTTGAAGGCCATTTCATAATATGGGAAGTGTCGGCTTTTTTCCAAAGAGCGAAATCGCAGCTGTTCCTCTTCTCTTTTTGTCCTTCCAGCTCTCTGGTAGTGCTGTAAAGGTCTTCAAGAACCCTGCCTGATAGTATCCCATATTGATGTTTTTTGTTGTACCTCTCTACATCAAAATATACCGATCCGTTTTTAATATAGGCATATCCATTTTTTATTATTTTTTCAACGGTTTCAAGCTGCTCAATAATATGTCCCGAGGCTTGTGGCTCAATGGATGGAGGCTCTACATTTAACATATCCATATATTTATGGTAGCGGTTTGTGTAGTATTGTACTACTTCCATCGGCTCTAACTTCTCTAAACGTGCCTTTTTACCTATTTTATCCTCTCCTTCATCCGCATCACTTTCCAGATGCCCTACATCTGTTATGTTTCTTACATATCTTACTTTGTAGTTTTGGTGTTTAAGATATCTAAAAAGCAGATCGAAAGTGATTGCAGGGCGTGCATGTCCCAAATGTGGATCACCATAAACTGTTGGTCCGCACACATAGAGTCCTACATGTTGTGCGTTTATTGGCTTAAAAGTCTCTTTTGCTTTTGAA
Source organism: Marinilabiliaceae bacterium ANBcel2 (assembly GCA_029688995.1). Classification (GTDB taxonomy): domain Bacteria; phylum Bacteroidota; class Bacteroidia; order Bacteroidales; family Marinilabiliaceae; genus JARULA01. Next base: position 93,858 of record JARULA010000007.1, on the reverse strand, counting down.
AGGGTGTTAAAAATTTTCAGTTTTGAGCTCATTCTCAAATGATTTAATTTTTAACGTGCTAAATTACAAAATTCAAGCTACAATTTGTTTATCTTTGAAGATAAAGTGATATAACAAAAAGAAAGTTCATGGTAAAAAAGAAAAAAATAGCTGGAAAATCTGATTTGAAAAATAGCATAGCTGAGTTGTTTGGGGATAATCCTAACAAGAAGTTCAACTATAAGCAGGTTGCTGCGGAATTGGGGGTTGAAAAAAAGAAGGGGAGAAGGCGTATAGAGTCGTTGCTTTTTGAGATGCGTGACAGTGGATTTATAAGTGAGGTTACAGCAGGACGCTTTAAATTGCTGGCCCGAAGTTCATATATTACAGGAGTTGTCGATATGACGGCTTCAGGGGCAGCATATATAGTTCCTGATGATGGAGCTGAAGATATTTTTGTTTCGCAGTCAAATTTAAATAATGCTCTTAACGGAGACAGGGTTAAAGTTTTACAATATGCACGACCCAAACGACGTCAGCTTGAGGGAGAGGTTGTTGAGATAGTAAAACGCAGCAGGGAGCTTTTTGTTGGAGTACTTGAAGTTAGTGACAATTTTGCTTTTTTGGTAGCCGATTCAAAGGTTATTATGAAAGATATATTTATTCCCAGGGAGAAGCTTAAGGATGGAAAGGACGGACAAAAAGCTGTGGCAAGAATTGTTGAGTGGCCCGGTAAGGCGAAAAATCCTGTAGGTGAAGTTGTTGATGTTTTAGGTGATACAGGCGATAATGAGGCTGAAATGCATGCTATTCTTGCAGAGTTTAATTTGCCATACACCTACCCTCAAAAGGTTGTTGAGGCGGCAGATAAAATTGCAGAGACAATTCCCGATGAGGAGATAAAAAAGAGAGTTGACTTTAGGGATATTCCTACCTTTACTATAGATCCTGCCGATGCTAAGGATTTTGATGATGCTCTCTCTGTTAAAAGCGTTGAGGGGGGCAATTATCAGGTTGGTGTTCATATTGCCGATGTTACATGGTATGTAAAACCCGATTCTGTTATTGATAAAGAGGGATATGAGAGGGCGACTTCGGTATATCTGGTTGATCGTGTAGTGCCTATGTTGCCCGAGCGTCTTAGTAATTTGCTCTGTTCATTGCGACCGGGAGAGGATAAACTCTGTTTTTCGGTTGTTTTTGAGTTAACCCCAGAGGGTGATATTGTCTCTTCGCAGGTTGCCAGAACAATTATTAACTCCGATAGAAGATTTGCTTATGAAGAGGCTCAAAAGGTTATTGAAACCCGAGAGGGTGATTACAGTGAAGAGTTAACTGCTTTAAATTCGATTGCTCAAAAGTTGCGAGCTAAACGTTATAACAGGGGGGCAATAAGTTTTGAACGAATTGAAGTGGAGTTTGATATTGATGAGAAGGGTAAACCTTTGGGTGTTAAGTTTAGAGAGTCAAAAGAGGCTAATAAGCTTATCGAAGAGTTTATGCTTTTGGCAAATAAAAGAGTTGCTGAACTTGTTGGCAAAAATGAGATTTCAAAAACAAAACAGAATAGTGCTCCAACTTTTGTTTATCGCATTCATGATCTTCCCGATCCCGATAAGTATGACTCTTTTACCTCTTTTGTAAGAAAGTTTGGCTTAGAGGCTGAGCCTTCGGGCAAAGAGAGTGTTAGTCAGGCCATTAACCGTTTGCTCGAAGATGTTAAAGGGCGTAAAGAGCAGAATATAATTGAGACTTTGGCTATCAGAACTATGGCTAAGGCTATTTACTCTACTCATAATATTGGTCACTACGGACTGGCATTTAAGCATTATTCTCACTTTACTTCACCAATACGACGCTATCCTGATATGATGGTGCATCGTTTGCTTGAGAGATACATGGAGGGGAAAAAATCAGTTTCGGCCGATGAGTATGAAGCTATGTGTGAACACTGCTCCGATATGGAGCAGAGATCAGTTGATGCTGAAAGAGCCTCTATTAAATATAAACAGGTTGAGTTTTTAAAGGATCATCAGGGAGAGAGTTTTGAAGGTGTTATTTCAGGGGTAAGTCAGTGGGGTATTTATGTTGAGCTTATAGATAATAAGTGTGAAGGGATGGTATCAATGCGTGATTTGGATGATGATTTTTATCAATTTGATGAAGAGAATTATCGTATTACCGGTCGTAACAGCGGTAAGGTTTATCAATTGGGAGATCCGCTTAAAATTAAGGTGGCAGCAGCTAACCTTGAGAAGCGTCAACTTGATTTTGTTATTGATTATGATTAATATTATTTAGTTAAAGAGTACATTGTTAATAAACATTTTTTATTTTTGTATGTGGTTTAATAAAAGAGCTTAAACATATGATTCCCGAAAACAGTTCGTTGACTCCTTCGCAGGATGCAACACGAAATACTATACTTGAGGCTTCCAGAGATCTTTTTGCCCGTTTTGGGTATAAAAAAACTACTATGGAAGATATTGCAAATGCTCTTCGAAAGGGTAAAAGTTCTCTCTACTATTATTTTAAGAATAAGGAGGAGATATTCATGGCAGTAGTGCAGATGGAGTCAGATATGTTATATTCGAAATTGCAGGAGGTGGTTAATTCATCTAAAGATGCCGACGATAAGCTTCGAGAATATGTTGTGGTGCGAATGAATACCATTGCCTCTCTTGAGAATTATCAAAGAGTTTTAAAAGAGGATCTTTATGGCGGGTATGAGTTTTTGGGGTCTATTAAAAAGGATGCTGAGGATAAGGAGGAGATTTTTCTTGAACAGGTTTTAAGTGAAGGGGTTGCCTCTGATATTTTTCATGTTAAAAATGTTCGTGTAGGGGCTGTTGGTATCTCTACTGCGTTGCGCGGACTCGAAATTCCGCTTTTTAAGAAGGGTGGAGAAGCTGACTTTAACACTCAACTTGAAAATATTTTAAACATTCTTTTTTATGGTGTGCTAAAGAGGTAGTATCTTTGCAGGAATAGTTATAAAATTAAGCAAAATATGCCTGTTAACATTCCAGATACTCTTCCGGCAAAGGCTTTATTAGAGGCTGAAAATGTTTTTGTAATGAGCGAAAGTCGTGCTGTAAAGCAGGATATTCGTCCGTTAAAAATTCTTCTGCTCAACTTAATGCCACTTAAAATAGTTACCGAATCTCATCTTTTGCGAGTTCTTTCGAACTCCCCTCTGCAGGTAGAGGTGGAGCTTTTGATGATTCAATCGCATAAACATAAAAATACACCTGAAGAGCATCTGGTCTCTTTTTACAACACTTTTGAGGAGGTTAAAGGGCGCTATTTTGATGGTATGATTATAACGGGAGCTCCTGTAGAACTGCTCCCTTTTGAAAAAGTTAAGTATTGGAGAGAGCTCTGTGATATTATGGAGTGGAGTAAAAAGAATGTAACTTCGGTTTTTCATATCTGTTGGGGAGCTCAGGCTGCACTATACCATCACTACGGAATTGATAAGTATGAGCGTTCTCAAAAACTGTTTGGAGTTTTTGATCATAAAGTAGAGCTTGTTACCGAGCCGCTTTTAAGAGGGTTTGATGATATTTTTAAGGCTCCACACTCACGTTATACCGATATTAGAAACTCTGATATTGATAAGTGTAAAGAGCTGATAACATTGAGTAGTTCATATGAGGCGGGGCCATATATTGTAGTCTCCGAAGATAGACGTCATATTTTTGTTACCGGGCATCCTGAGTATGATCGAAACACATTAGGAGAGGAGTATTGGCGGGATTTAAATAAGGGTATGGAGACTGCAGTTCCAGAAAATTACTATCCCGGGAATAATCCTGAAAAAACGCCACTGGTAAGCTGGAAAAGTCACTCTCATCTGCTTTACTCAAATTGGTTAAACTATTATGTTTACCAATCCACCCCTTATCATTTGGGCGAGTTAAACAATGATGTTTAGTTAGCGTAACGAGAAGATGTGGCTGGCAATGTGAAAGCCGTCGGCAAAAAGATCTGCTGTATATTCTCCGCTTGTTAGTTCACCGGCATCTGCATCATAGTAGATACATACCTCCATCTCTTCACCGCCATATTCGACAGTTCTTTTAGCCGAAAAGTTTATTTCCGACTCTTCATACTCAAAAAGATCATCTCTTGAGTGCATCAGTAGCTGTCCATCGGGTCTCTCTACTCTTAAGTAGATATCTTTCATTCCTACGGGGGTGGTAACATTTTTAAGGAGCGTAAAACATACCCGTATCTGTTCGGCCCGCCGGCTTCGGTTGGTTGTACGTCCCGAAGATGTTAACCCGTCTGCCTCAAGTTTTGCTACCTCAAGTTTTGATGCTATTGTAACCTTCTCTTCAAGATCTGTTTTTACCTCCTGTAAATTTTTGTATGAACTCTCTATTTGAGCATATCTTTGACGATGCTCAATATTTTCGCGGGTGAGCTCTTCGTTTCGTTGATTTAGCGAATCTATTTGAGCAACATAGCTTTGCAATACCCCCCTTAATGTTACAAGCTCTTGTTGGTACTCTCTTATTTTTGCAGTGTTTGTGGCTCTTATTGTTTTTATCTCCTCAACAAGATGCTCCACTCTTTGCCTCTCCATTGCAAGTATTTCGTTAAGAGTATCGTTATCACTCTGCAGAGAATCATAATTTAATATTAGGTTTTGGTACTCTTCTGTAAGAATATGCTTCTCTTCTGTTAAATTATTAACAATTTGAGTCATCTCCCTGTTTTGATAGTAGTACAATAGAGTGACTGCTATAATGATTAGTGAAGCTGCTGTTAAGGCACTATATAAAATTATATTCTTTTTTCTGTTATCCATTTTGGTAAAGTTCTTTCTTAAAAAAGGAAGACAAATTTATTATTTTTTAATTTTGGTTCAAATAGTGTGCCGTAACTTTGTTAAAATTAAATCGTGAAAGTTTTTACCTTTGCTTTAATTATTTACAAAAAAATATTTTTGGATGCATATTATAAAGCGTTATATAAGTTTTGGAGAGACTACTGTTTATTTGGTGACATTTTGTTTGCTTCTGATTTATGGTTGTGCAAGTACAGGGCAGCCTTCCGGTGGTCCGCGTGATGAAGATCCTCCGGTTTTACTCTCCTCTGTTCCTGAAGAGGGAGCATTAGGATTTACCGAAGATGTTATTGTTTTAAAATTTGATGAGCTGGTTGAGTTGGATAATATTTTTCAAAAGCTGATGGTCTCTCCCCCTGTTAATGAGCAGCCCACTGTTACTGCAAGGGCAGATGAGGTGCATATTGAATTTAATGAAGAGCTTCAGTCAAATACTACTTATACTATTGATTTTGCTGATGCAATTCGTGATGTAAACGAAGGAAATGTTTTGCATGATTTCAGATTCTCCTTTTCTACGGGGGAGGAGATAGACAGCTTATCTGTTTCGGGGTTTCTTTTTGATGCCAGGACTCTTGAGCCTGTTGAAGGAGCGCTTGTTATGGTGCATACTAATTTAGCCGATTCTGCTTTTCAAACATTAGTTCCCGTTAGGGTAACAAAAACAAATCCGCAAGGGGAGTTTAGGATTCAAAATATGGCAGAGGGTGATTATCGACTCTATGCTCTTGAAGATCAAAATAGAAATTTTATTTATGATATGCCCGAAGAGCGTATAGCTTTTCACCCCGAATTGATCTCTCCCTATATTGGAACACGAGAGGTGATTGACTCAATCTCTTCTGATTCGGTTCGTATTTATCAAGAGGAGGCCTATTTACCCGATAGTATTAATCTCTATATGTATAGTGAGGAGGGGTATGAGCAGTATGTGAAAGAGTTGGAACGGACAAGGCGCAGGCGGATCGATATAGAGTTTAATGCTCCTTTGGAGGAGAAACCTCTTATTGAACTTATTGATAATGACAGGGATGATTGGTTTGTGCTTGAGAGGAGCCTTAATTATGATTCACTTACTTTGTGGCTTACCGATACTACTCTTATTGGCAAAGATTCACTTTTGATGAGTCTGGAGTATCCATATCTTGACTCTTTAGAAGAGGTCTCTTATCGTCGTGATACTATAAACGCTTACTATTTTGAGACTCGAGAATCAAGGCTTGCTCAAGAGAAGGAGGATGAAGAGGAGTTCCCTCCATTTAATTTTAGTGGTCCGGGCAGCTCCTTACATTTTACAAGTGAATTGGTTTTACAGTTTCCCACACCTGTAAAGGAGCTTGACAGCACCAAGATAAGCCTGTATGAAGTAGTAAATGATTCGGTTAAACATGATGTTCCCTTTAAACTACTTAAAGACAGCTTAACTTCGCGTAATTACAGGGTCGATTTTGAAAGGGAGGCAGGAACAAGTTATAGTATTGAGGCCGATTCTGCAGCTTTTAAGGGACTATACAGAGAGATCTCTCGTAGCTATAGACGCGCATTTGAAATTCCTTCACTTGATAGTTATGGTACATTTTATGTACGTATAGATAATCCTGAAGAGAAATGGCTTATAGAGTTGTTAAATTCAAGTGAAGAGGTGGTTCGAAGTATGCCGGTTCCAGAAAATGGACGAGTAGCATTTAGATATTTACAACCTGCAAACTATTATTTAAGAATTGTGGATGATCAAAATGAGAATGGAAGATGGGATCCGGGTAATTTTATGAAAGGAGTTGAGCCCGAAAAGGTGATCTATTTTCCCGATCGTTTAAATATAAGATCAAATTGGGAGAGGGTTATTGATTGGAATCCGGCTGAGTTTGATGTCCATGATTTTGTTGAGCGAAACCGAAGGTGATATTTTATGAGAGAGAAAAGATTTGACTGTTTTAAGTATCTTAGGAGAGCACTTTTATTGATTTTTTTGATCTTTAACAGTTTTACTGTTATATCGGATCAACCCTGTTTGGGAAATCATATCTCATTTGCTCCGGGCGAGACTGTCTATTATGATGCTTTTTATAACTGGAGGTTTGTTTGGCTAAGAGCGGGTAATGTAACATTTACCCTTGAAGAGTCGCAATGGAGGGGTGATCCTGCCTGGCATATAAAGGCAAAAGGTATAACACGCAGTGCTTATGACAGGCTTTTTAGGGTACGAGACTCTTTTGAGGTTTATATAGATACACTATCTCTTGAACCCTTTGAGTTTAATCGATATACAAATGAAGGGGGTTATACTGCCCATCATCACTATATTTTTAACAGAGAGGATAGTGTTGTTAATGCCCGAATAAGTAAAAGAGAGGCTCCATACGAAGAGAGCTCTTTTGAGTGGCCCGACTGTTCTTTTGATATGCTTTCGATGATTTATCAGGCCAGAAATATTGATTTTTCTAAATATGATATGAATGATAAAATCCCCATCTCTATTTTGGTTGACGGAGAGTTTTACGATCTATATATAAGGTATCTTGGAAGAGGGATTGCCGAAACGCGTAATGGAAGACGATTTTATTGTTTAAAGTTTTCTCCAATGTTAGTTGAAGGAACTATTTTTGAAGAGGGTGAAGGTATGACAGTGTGGGTTACCGATGATAAAAATCGCGTTCCCATTTTGGTTGAATCAGATATTTTGGTGGGATCTGTTAAAGCTGTTTTTCGTGATGCCGAGGGGCTAAGATATCCTTTATCATCAGAGATTAAATAACTCTTTTTTTTTTCATTTTCTATATTTCTCTCTTTTTTGTTACTGTGTTGAATAAAAGTTTCATAAAATTTCACCTGTTCGTAATAAGTTAATTTGATTTTTAAAGGACTCATTAAATATGATTTAACCCAAAAGTTACGATTTAAGTTGGCATTCAACTTTTGAAGTCCTCTGATTTTAATGTAGTAGCTAATTACTTGATCGGTTGTAAACCTGTTATTGGTTATTTTATGCAGGGTGTTAATTGTATCTCTCTTCTCCTTATCTCCATTTGGAAATACCACCTCTTCAAGCCGATTAAATGCTTTTCTTCTAACTAAGCGAGGAAAATATTTATATGCTGCCCAGCCCGTAATTAATGCTAATAAAAAGAGTAGAGTGAAATAGATCATTGCTTTTAACTTTTATCCTTTTATATGCCTGGATGTGATAAAAGGTTGTTTTGTTTTGATGAATTGACCCTAATTTATGATAAACGTATTATTATAATTTTGGCTTCTATTTTGAGCATTATTTTCTGCTCTTTTGTTGTGGTGATAAGATATTAATGTTTGATCATCAATGTTTTGCAGCTTTTTTTGTGTTATGATTGTATGTCTTTTTTTATGCAACTCTGCTAAATATTCCTGCTCTGTTTGTCCGGGTGTAGGTACCAGTATAGCCGATTTGTTAAAATACCATAGATCCATAATTGTTGTATAACCCGATCGTGAAATTATTACTATATTATTTTGTAAAAGCAGTTTAAAAAGGGCATCGCTTAAATGGGGTATCTCATAGATATTATTACATAGTTTGCTTGTTTTACTGTGGGGCTCTCCTGTCACCATTAAAACTTTATAGTCACTTTTTTTAAAGATCTTTTTAATGGCTGCTTTAAATATTGATTTTTGTGGTTGGGGTCCCGATAAAATCACTGCAACATCATATTTTTTTATAACCTCCGCCTCTTTCTCTTTTAATGGTTTTAAAACTATAGCCGAGTTAAACCTGGATAGAGTACCTGTGAGATGACAATTATTTGGCAGAGGGTATTTGTAAACCAGATCTCCTGCAAGGGAGTTCTCTTTGCTGTTATCGGGTATCCAGCATTTGTCAAATTTTGATATTAAAAAGTTAACTATTTTGTGAAGAGGATATTCAAAAGGTTTTAATAGTTTTGGAGTTTTTATCATCAACTGATGCGTAATTAAAATATTTATGGTCTTTTTATTTCTTACTCCGTAGCGATTATCCGATACTATTATTTTGGGATTATAGATCTCTACAAGCTCTTTTGTTCTTCTCTTCTCTTTTTGGAGCCATATGATAAACGATGGTATTTGTAAAATAAGTCGGGCTATTTGCCGGCTCTTTTTTGAATAGACTATCTTGGGACCTTTAAAAAGATCTGTTTCTATATCGGGAACACTTTTTTTGATTAGTGATGTTAGTGGTTCTTCGGTTACAGCAATAACTCTATATCCTTTATTTTTGAGGTGGTATATTACCGGAATATCCCGGCATGCATGTCCGAGCCCCCAGTTTAAGGGAGCTATCAATGCTATAGGTTTATCTTTACTCTGATACCTGAGTTGGGATTCCAAGTTTTTCAACTTTTGCTGCAATTTCTTTTAGTTTTTCTATGTTGGTTTTCTTTAAAGATGTTACAGGTGTATCTCTTGCTATTGTATATATCATAACCTCCTGTGGTTTAATCTCTTTTATAGCTTTTAGCCACTCATCAATCTCTTTCTCGGTTGTATTATCAACAATTTTTTCGTTATATGTTCCTTTTAAAAAGAGAGTTTGCACTATTAGTCGGCCTTTAAATTTTTTATATTCATTAACAGTTTTGGTGTGGCTATACTCTCCTGCTGGTCGGTCTATCAGCTCTACGGTCTCTTTAAATGCCGAGTCAAGTTTTAAAATATTATCATCTACTTTTAAAAGGGCATTAAAAACCTTGGGAGAAGAGATTTTTGATCCGTTAGATAAGACTGCAATTTTGGCTTTTGGTGATAAACTGTTACGCAACTCAATTGTGTCATCAACAATTTTGTCAAAATCTTTATGAAGAGTTGGCTCTCCGTTACCTGCAAAAGTTATCACATCTGGCGGATTATTCTCACTACTCATTTTTTTTAACTGTTTCTCCAGACTTTCTTTTACTTCAAGGCGAGAAGGCATTTTGTTACCGGGCAGTGGGTGTTCGGGATTTAAGCCGCATTCACAGTATATACAGTTAAAAGAGCATATTTTTTGATTTACCGGTAAAAGATTTATTCCCAGCGACACTCCCAATCTGCGACTCTTTACCGGTCCGAATATTATTTTGTCAAAAAGAAAAGTTCCCATTTGGTATAGTTTTTTACAAAAATAGTAAGAACGATTAACTAATTTGCCATAACACTCTTTTCTCTTCAACATTATTTTAGTTGTAACTGTTTCCCTCTAAGTTTTTTGTTTTTATTATCTTTGAACTACTAAGATAATTTCTTATTTGATGTAGAGACACTATATGTATTTTAATGATATACCCGGGAACAGCGCAGTTAAGAGAAAGTTGATCCGTTCTGTTAAAGAGGAGCGTATTAGTCATGCGCAACTTTTTAGTGGTAAAGATGGATACTGTTCGTTGCAACTTGCTGTTGCATTTGCTCAATATATTAATTGTAAGGATAAAAGAGAAGATGATTCATGTGGCCTCTGTTCATCATGTGTGAAAGCCGCCAAATTAATACATCCCGATATTCATTTTGTTTTTCCTGTTATTAAAGAGGGGGCTGTAGAAGTTAGTGATGATAAGTTGGATGAGTGGCGCGAGATGGTTTTAAACAACCTCTGCTTTGATCTTTACGGATGGTTTGAGCATATCTCGGCAGGTAAAAAATCGGGATTAATATCAGTTAAAGAGAGTAAAAGGATATATGATAAACTATCACTGAAAACATTTGAAGGTAGTTATAAAGTTATGATTATATGGCATCCCGAGAGGATGAATGAATCGGCATCCAATAAGTTGCTTAAAATATTGGAAGAGCCTCCAGGCAATACCCTTTTTTTACTTGTGACGGATAGTGTAAATTTATTGCTGCCTACAATTATTTCAAGAACTCAGCAAACCGTTGTTGGCAAAATTGAAAAAGAAGCTGTTTCTCGGGCTCTTTTAAAGGAGTATGAGCTATCCGATGAGGAGTCTCTTAACACGGTGCGTCTATCGGGCGGTGACTACCTTACTGCCAGGGAGATTCTTAGTAACAGCGGACAGCGTTCCGAGTTTTTTGATCTTTTTGCTATGTTGATGCGATCGGCTTATGCGCGTAAGATATTTGATATCTCTGCCTGGGTTGAAACTGTTGCTCCATTCTCGCGTGATAAGATAAAGAGCTTTTTTGATTATGCTGTCGATATGGTACGGGAAAGTGCTATATACCAAACGGGTAAAACAGAGCTTAGATATCTTTCAACAAATGAGGAGCTTTTTGTAAAAAAGTTTTCTCTTTTTATTGATTTTGAAATAGCGCAAAAGATGGCTGATCAGTTCCATCTTGCATATGATCATATTGGACAAAACGGTAATGCCAAAATTGTTCTCTTTGATATGGCAGTAAAGTTGATTATCTGCTTTAAGAATTAAGAATTTAAATTGATGTTTATAATATGGATTCAGATGATATAAGAGATAAAAATTTAGATGATAAGCATGACAGATGTACCAGATGTGAAAACCGTTGCGGTAAGTTAGATGTTTATGACTGGTTGCAGGATATTCCTGAGCTACCCGGTATGAGTGATATAGTTGAGGTTCAGTTTAAAAATACCCGTAAGGGATTTTACCGCAATACCAGTCAGACCAAAATATCGAAGAGTGATATTGTAGCTGTAGAGGCTTCTCCGGGACATGATATTGGCACTATAACCCTTACAGGCGAGCTTGTTTTTTTGCAGATGAAAAAGTATGGGTTTGATCCCTCACAGTATGAGTTTAAGCGAGTCTATCGAAAGGCTAAGCCGGCTGATTTGGAGAAGTGGGAGGAGGCCAAAAAAGAGGAGTGGCGAACTATGATGGAATCTCGCACTATAGCTCAGGATTTGGGTCTTAATATGAAGATTGGGGATGTTGAGTATCAGGGAGATCGCACAAAGGCTATATTTTACTATATAGCTGATGAGAGAGTTGATTTTAGGGAGCTGATAAAAGTTTTGGCTGATCGCTTTAAGGTTCGTATTGAGATGAAGCAGATAGGAGCCCGTCAGGAGGCCGGTCGTATCGGCGGTATTGGTCCGTGCGGCCGCGAACTCTGTTGTTCAACCTGGATGACCAACTTTGTTTCTGTTACAACAAATTCGGCTCGTGATCAGGAAATTTCTCTTAATCCTCAAAAACTTGCCGGTCAGTGCGGAAAGCTTAAGTGTTGCTTAAACTATGAGCTTGATAACTATATTGAAGCAAAAAAAGATTTTCCTGATACATCACTTATTTTGGAATCGGAGGAGGGACGATTTTCTCATTTTAAAACAGATGTTTTTAAAAAATTGATGTGGTATAGTGGTGGCAAAGCAGGTGGTAGCAATGTAGTTATGTTATCTGTAGAGAGGGTGAAAGAGGTGATTGAAGCTAATCGTAGTGGAGAGAAGGTTGAAAAGTTGGGTGTTGAGGTTTCCTCTTCGGTACTTTCCGATAAAGTTTCGGATTTTGGCAATGTTCTTGAAGAGGATAGTATTACCCGTTTTGATGAAAAAGGGAGTAAAAAACGAGGGGGTAAAAACAGAAAAAGAAAAAAGCGTCCCTTGAATCGCCAAAATAATAAAAATGTTAAAAATAGAAAGTCAAATTAGAGCATCCACCTTTTGGATATTGATGGTTAAATGTGGTCTTATTATTTCATGCAGCTCTCCTGTAATTTATGAGGAGACCTATGAAGTTAATGAATCCGGTTGGCTGTATAGTGATAGTGCAGCTTTCACCTTTTCACTATCGGATACCTCCCGGGTATTGGATATTGGTGTAACTTTACGTCATAGTGAAGATTATCCTTATCGTAATATATGGCTCTTTTTAGAAGTTGATGCTCCGGGAACTACAGGTTACGTTGATACTTTGGAACTCTATATTTCGGATAACAAAGGAGAGTGGCTGGGGCGAAAACGTGATGGAGCAATTGAGGTGTCTGCTCTTTATCAGCACGATGTAAAAATTGCAGAAGAGGGTGATTTTACCTGGCGGTTGGTTCATGGTATGAGACGTGAGCTTTTACCCGGGATACACTCTTTGCAGTTATGGGTGCAGGATGGTGAACAGGTAGATATTTTTAATTAGAATCTTTTGTAGAGGTGTCAAAAAACAAGCTTAAAAAATTTGCTGAGATGAATCGGTTTCGTCATGTTGTGCAGGCCGATTTTGATGAGGTGTTTCGTACCGATTATAAGTTAAAGGGGCGATGGGCCAGAGATTTTTTTTGTAATCCAAACCCCGTGGTTCTGGAGCTTGGATGTGGTAAGGGTGAATATACTGTAGGATTGGCTCGCAGATATCCGGATAAAAACTTTATAGGGATTGATATTAAGGGAGCCCGTATGCATCAAGGTGCTCTGGAGTCGTACAGGGATAAGTTAAAGAATGTTGGTTTTATTCGTACCCGAATTGAACATATTAACTCTTTCTTTGATGCATCAGAAGTAGATGAGATTTGGCTTACATTTCCCGATCCGCAAATGAATAAAACGCGCAAAAGATTAACCTCAACTCGTTTTTTAAACAGCTATGCACAATTTTTAAAGTGTGGGGGATCAATTCATCTTAAAACAGACAGTAACTTTTTATATTGCTATACAAAGGCTGTGGCAGATGAAAATAGATTTAAAGTTATTTGCGATAATAAAAATTTACACTTCTCCAACGCCGGTGATGAACTTACATCTATCCGTACCTATTATGAGGAGCGGTTTATGTCTCATAATATTCCTATAAAATATCTCTCTTTTAAAATTGAGACAAAACCTCCTTTTAAAGAGCCGGTAGTTGATATTCCTTACGATATCTACCACAATGCCGGTCGATCGGTTAAAATTTTTGGGAGTAACGTTGAGGCTCCCGGTAATCTTGGAGATTTTAATCCATAAGATGACTCAAAACAAAAGTTTTTGTGATAATGTAGTTGCTATAGTTAAGCAGATTCCTAAAGGACGTGTAACATCCTATGGGGCTATTGCTGCTGCTTTGGGTATGCCGCGATCGGCTCGCATGGTTGGGTATATTCTAAATAATGGATTGTTTAAGGGTGGTGAGTTTATACCTGCTCATCGTATTGTTAACCGTAATGGATACCTCACCGGCAAACATGCTTTTCCGGGGGAGCAAATGATGCAAGAGTTGCTTGAGAATGAGGGTGTTATTATCTCTGACAATCGGGTTGTTGAGTTTAAAAAGCTATTTTGGAATCCTGCTTCTCTGTAAGATCCTATTTTTTTATTAAATTTGTGCTTATATTTATAAAGTTTAAATAAAGGTAAGCTATGAATTACTATCCTACTCTTATAACTGATGCGTTAAAACATGTTGTTCATCCTGCTAAAAATAAGGATATTGTTTCACTTGGCATGGTTGAAGATGATATACGCATTAATGGTAAAGAGATAAGTTTTTCCCTTATTTTTGATCGTGCAAATGATCCCCTTATATCTAAAATAAAGAAGGCCTCTGTGATGGCTATAAAAAAATATGTTGGAGAAGAGGCGCAGATAGAGGGTAATATATATGTAAAGGTTAAAAAACGGGAGATTAATCAGAAGCCCCTTTTGCCCGATGTTAAAAATGTAATAGCTGTAGCATCTGGTAAAGGTGGTGTGGGTAAATCTACTGTGACTGCTTCACTTGCAGTATCATTGGCTCAGATGGGATATAAGGTCGGACTTTTGGATGCAGATATTTTTGGTCCTTCTATCCCTAAAATGTTTGGCACCGAAGATGCTCGTCCGGTTGTTGAAAAGTATGATGGTAAGGAGAGGATTATTCCTGTAGAAAAGTATGGTGTAAAACTATTGAGTATTGGATATTTTGTTGATCCTGAAGATGCTTTAGTATGGCGGGGTGCTATGGCTACTAATGCTTTAAAGCAGTTGTTGGGAGATGCAAAGTGGGATGATCTGGATTACCTTTTGATTGATATGCCGCCCGGTACAAGTGATGTGCATTTAACAGTTGTACAAACTATTGCTCTTACAGGTGCCGTTATTGTTACTACTCCCCAGGAGGTTGCATTGGCTGATGCGCGTAAGGGAATTAGTATGTTTACCGGCAAGCAGGTAGCTGTGCCGGTGCTCGGATTGATAGAGAATATGGCATGGTTTACTCCTGCTGAGTTACCCGATAACAAGTATTACATCTTTGGTAAAGATGGAGGTAAAAAGCTCTCAGAAAAGCTTGGAGTTCCTCTATTGGGGCAACTGCCTTTGGTTCAAAGCATCCGCGAAGGTGGCGATGATGGTCAGCCAATGGCTTTAAATAAAGATTCTATTACCGGGAGCTCTTTTGATAGTATTGCCCGGGAGGTGATAAGTGCTGTTAATAAGCGTAACGAGGATCTGCCACCTACAAAAATAGTTCAGGTAAAGAGAGGTTAATATGGAAAGAGAGAAGATTGTAAAAGAGATTGAAGCAGCAATGGAAGGGATACGCCCCTACTTGCAGTCGGACGGCGGCGATATCTCTATTGTAGATATTACCGATGACTTTGTTGTTAAGGTTGAGCTCCTGGGAGCATGCGATGGTTGCCCCATGAGTGTTCAAACATTAAAGAATGGAGTTGAAATGGTTTTAAAATCAAAAGTGCCCTCTGTAAAAGAGGTGGTTTCGGTGAATTGATCTTTTTATAGAGCCGTTTTTTTGTTGAAATATGTAATAAGTTGCTCTAGAATGCAGCTAAAAGTAGTCCGATATCTTTTGCAGGAATATTAAACCTGTTGGCTATATGGTTATTGGTTAATATTCCTTTATAGATATATGTGCCATTTCTTACTCCCGGGTTCTCTTTTAGCAGCTGATGAACTCCTCCTGCATCGGCCATTTTAAGTAAGGCCGGAGCAAAAATATTGCTTAGTGCAATTGATGCTGTTCTTGCCACTCTTGAGGAGACATTGGGCACTGAATAGCAAATAACACCCCTTTTATCAACAACCGGGTGGATTGATGCTTTAAATGTTGTGTCACTTTCAAAACAGCCTCCGTTTCCTGCACTTAAATCGATAATAATTGATCCCGGCTTCATCTTCTCTATATCTTCTCGGGTTATTAAAAATCCGTAGTCGGAGTCGAAGTAGCGCAGACTGGTAATAACGGCATCGGCCGATTTTAATGCTTTTACAAGAACCTGAGGATGCAGTATGGAGGTAAAGAGTTTTTGTCCGGTATTTCGCTCCAGATCTTTAAGTTTTTGGTAGGAGTTGTCAAAGATCTTAACCTGACATCCTAAACCAAGAGCAGCTCTTGCAGCAAATTCGCCGGCAGTTCCTGCTCCTATAATTACTACTTCTGCAGGTGATACTCCTGTTATTCCTCCCAGAAGAACTCCTTTACCACCATGAACTTTACTTAAATATTCTGAGGCAATGGTTATTGCTGCATATCCCTCTATTTCGCTCATACTTCTTATTACAGGGTAGCAGTCGTGGCTATCTTTCATAAACTCATAGGAGAGGGCATTTATTTTTTTACTCATTAACTGCCTGATACTTTTTGCCGACTGGCTTGATATTCTAAGGTATGAAAGGAGTAGTTGGTTGGGATGAAGAAGCTCTGTCTCCTCTTGATTTGGAGGAGAGATTTTTAGAACAATTTCACTTTTATAAACCTCTTCTCTGTTTTTAGTTATAATAGCCCCTGCTTCTGAAAAATCTTTATCAAAATAGTTGGCACGATCGCCGGTACCACTCTCCATTATAATTTCATGACCGTTACCGGTTAATAGTTCAACCCCCTGAGGAGAGAGCGCTATTCTATTTTCGTTTTTATCAATTTCAAGCGGCATTCCTATAGTTAGTTTTTTCTTTCTTCTGCCGGTTTCAAGCATCTCTTCTCCGGGAATCACTTGATTTTGACTTATTGCAAAATAGGAGGCTTTTTTGTCTATGTCGGTCATACCAGATAGTTATTTTGAGAATACAATTTTTCTTGTTTGGTCAATATCTGAAGTAATTGTTACTTTTAATATATTGTCGGGCAAAATATCCCGGATAATATCGGGCCACTCAATTAAGCAGATATCGCCGCTGTATAAATAGTCCTCGCCCCCTATATCAAAAAACTCCTCACTATTTTTAAGTCGGTATAGGTCAAAATGGTAAATAGATTGCTGTTGGTTGTTAAGATAGTGGTTTATTATGGAGTAGCTCGGACTGTTAACGCTCTCTTTAACCCCTAAGTGTGAACATATCTCTTTTATAAAGGTTGTTTTGCCAACGCCCATCTCACCAAAAATTACTACTACCGGGGTCTCTTTAATCTCTTCAATTATTGCAGATGCAACCCTCTCAAGTTCGCTCTCTTTTTTAACGATAAATTCTTTATTACTTTTTTTATCCATCTGTTTTAACCTTTTCCTTTAAGAACTGCAAAAGGAATAAGCATCTCTTCCATAGATATTCCTCCATGCTGAAAAGTATCTTTATAATAACTTACATAATAGTTAAAGTTGTTTGGATATGCAAAAAAATCTGTTCCTGTAGCAAAAATATATGAGGTCGAGAGGTTTGGTCGTGGCAGGTATGCTGTTAAAGGTTCTGTAATTTTAAAAATGTTTTTTGAATCACATGCAAGATTTTTTCCCTGTTTATATCTTAAATTGGTATTTGTTTTACGATCGCCTATAACCTTAACAGGCTTTTCAACTCTTATAGTTCCATGATCGGTTGTTATTATCACATCTGCCTTCTCTTGAGAAAGTTTTTTAAGTAGTTCATGAACCGGGGAGTAAATAAACCATGATTTTGTCATAGAGCGATATGCCGGCTCATCTGAAATAAGCTCTTTTATCATCTTCATTTCGGTTCTTGCATGTGAAAGCATATCTACGAAATTGACCACTATTACCGAAAGGTCGTAATTTTTAAGGGATGATATATTTTCTGTTAATTTTTTTCCACTCTCATTATCAGTTATTTTATTATAGCTGATTTTGATTTTTTTTCTTACTCTTTTAAAATAGTCATTTAACAGCTCCTCTTCAAACTGATTTTTACCTCCCTCATCATCATCTCCTATCCATAATTCAGGATTAATCTTTTCAATTTGAGATGGTAGCAGTCCCGAAAAAATAGCGTTTCTTGAATATTGCGTTGCAGTTGGCAAAATGCTGTAATATAGCTCATCTTTTGATATTTCAAAGTAAGGGTCTATTATGCTTTTTATAGTTTCCCACTGATCATATCTAAAATTATCGATAACAATTAAAACGGGATTTTTTTTCTCATTCAGAAGGGGAACCACTCTTTTTTTCAGTAGCGTGTGTGACATAAGAGGGGCGTCGTCACTATTGAGCCAATTGGTATAGTTCTCTTTAATAAATTTTGCAAACTGATTGTTTGCATCGTTCTTTTGCATTAACAGAACTTCGTTCATCGGACTATCTGCAATCTCAAGCTCTAACTCCCAAAAAACCAATTGCCGGTAGATGTCATACCATTCCCTGTAAGAGAGGTTTTCATTTATCTTCATTCCCAACCCTGAAAAGACAGATTGATAATCGGTGGTTGTTTTTTGCGATACCAGTGATTGTCGTCCAAGTATCTTTTTTATAGATGATAAGATCTGTTTTGGGTTTACCGGTTTTATAAGATAATCTGCTATTTTGCTTCCAATAGCTTCATCCATAATATCCTCCTCCTCACTTTTGGTTACCATAACAACCGGTAGAGTGGGATGCTCTTTTTTAATTCGCATTAAGGTCTCCAATCCACTTAGTCCGGGCATATTTTCATCCAGAAAAAGCAGACTGTAACTCTTTTCTGCTAACATTGAGATAGCATCCTGTCCATTTGTAGCTGTCTCCACTCTATACCCTTTTTCATTTAAAAAGAGAATATGGGGTTTTAGATGCTCTATTTCGTCATCTACCCATAATAGTTTGAACTTGCTGTTTTGTTCCATAAGTTTACTCCTTAATAAATTCAAAATAACTTTTGGTGCTCCCCTCTTTTTTAATCAACTCCAGATTATCTTCTGTTATAACTGTCCGTTGCCATGATGCTCCTCCCAGACGAGTATTCCAAAAGTTAACATTTCCCAGGCTCTCTGTAAACTTTTGAGCGGTTGTTTTATCGGGAAACTTCTCAACTACAACAACTGTTTCTCCATTTTCTAAGGAGATGTCGTATGATGATACATTAATATTGAATTCATTTAACGCATGGCCTGTTAAAAATCCTGCTACCCGGTTTATATCTGCTCTTTCGGTAACCAAAATCATCGCGAGATGCTCTTTATCTTTATCAGCAACTTTATAGTTGATTTCATCATCTTCCTCTGCGGCTACCTGCTCTTCGGGAATCATAATTTCTGTGCCTCCTCTTCCTCTTAAATAGTGCTCTGTAAAGAATTCTCTGTAGTCACTATGGGTATCACGCTCTTTAAGGGTATTGAGGTTTTTTTCTGAGGCTGCCATTAGTTGGGGAGTATCAATATTATCTACATTAAATGTTAAGGGTCTTGATCGTAAAGAGTAGAAGTAGTCCATTGCTTCATCTGAATTTTTGAAAGGACCTGTTATGGTGATATTTTCTCCCTGTGGCAGCTTTAAATTTTCTATATCAAAATCGGACATTGTATATCTTGAGAAGTTGTATTCAGCTATATTGAATTGCAGTCTGTTGATATCTGTTTCATCTGTTGATATTACAAAAACAAAATGTTCCTCTTCAGGGTTGAATATGTATATCTCTTTTAATCTATCCTCCTCTTCTGCTTTTTCTGTTAACTCCCCGGTAGTTGTTGGTTCTCTTTCTGTTAAGGCAAGAGAGCTTGCCGGCACTTTCCCTTCTTTAAGTAAAGCCAGCCATCTATTTGCTGTTTCTGCCTCCTCTGTATTTGGAAAATGGAGTTCAATCTCTTGCAGATGTGACCTAAATGCTGTTGTATCTCCCTCTGCTCCTGTTATAACAGCAGTTAATAGGGAAGCTTTTCTTATAAGGGAGGAGTCTCTTGCTTCGGCTTTTATGGTTGAACTCTTATTGATAGCTTCATTTAAGCGATTGCTTCTAAAATCGTTATATGCCTCTTTATATAATTCATTCATTGATTTGGCCATCTCTCTTTCGGCTTCAACTGTTTCAGGGTCGGTTATAAAAGCAGTATAGCGTCCTGCAGGGAAACTGTTTTGCAGTTCACTTTTAATCTGCTCCATTCTTTCTATATTGTCAATTTCCTGGCAGGCTTTGTATGCCCAAAAGAGTGCTTCTTCTGCAAGATGGTGGTTTGGATATTGAGTTGACAGGTTAGTTAGCATCTCTGCTGCAGATGAGTAATCTTTAAAGTGATTATAGAGAATAATACCTGCATTAAATAGTGATTGAGCCAGTTTGTTGTGTGAGATGTCCAGTTTTTCTGGTGTAAGTGGAATATCTGCTAAAAGCTCCTCTCTGGTTGGCAGAGCAATCTCTCCATTGTCACTGTCTCCAGGTATGCTTTGAGCATCTTCAGCGGGTAATCCCGGCATTCCCGGTTGTGTAATCTCTTCGGTGCGGTACTCTGTTGAAGAGTCATCGGCGCGTCTCCAGTTATCCGATAGAGTGCGGTTGCCCCATCTTCTTTCAAATTCCATTTTACCCAGACTAACAGCAGAGTTATTATAAAAATACCATTGTGCCTCTTCTCTGCCAAAAAGGTTTTGTCCGGCGCCTCTTCTCTGTGCAGGTGCAGCTGAAAGTCTTCTGCCTATATCTTCCTCTTCTGTGCTCTGCATCTGTGCATGTCGCATCTCTTCCTGCAGGTTGTCGATAAAGATGTTAAGGTCTTCTTCGCTCATTAGCGCAAGGGTTTGCAGACTATCTTCACGTACTATAGTATCAAATTCTGTTGAGAGTCTCTCTAATCCATTATGGCGTGACTCAATGGTTTCTCGTCGGGGATCATCTGGTAGTATAAGGTTTAGAGAGCTGTTATAGTAACTATAAGATTCTGAGTAGGAGGATTCTTCAAAAGTTAGTTCCCCAAGTTGGATGTAGGTCTCTGCAAGAAGAGAGTTGTTTATTTCGTTGTAACCTGCTGATAATTTTAAATTTGTAATGGCTCTCTCTTTTTCGCCCTTTTCAATCCAAACTTGTGCTATCGCATTGTAAATATAGTCGCGATATTCGCGGTTGTTGGGGTGTGCTGCCATTTCTTCAAGCTCTTTCACGGTGTTTTCGGCATCACTGCTGTTTGCGATACCTCTATTTATTGTCTGTCTTATTCGTGCATTTAGAGCCATCTCATAATTGGGGTTAGAGCGGAAAACTGATCTAAATGATTCTTTAGCTTTAACATGGTTGCCTGTGCCCTCATAGAGTTGCCCCAAAATATATTTGCGTCTAACCCGGTGCCATTTTCCGGGAGCGTTCTCCGAAGCTATTTTTATATATTCAATAGCATCATTGTAGTTGTTTGTATGGATTAAATAACTACCATAGGTTGATGCATATTTTCCTCTGAAAGATGTTGGGGCAGTTCCCTCTGAGCGGTATCTGTCAAGAGATATTCTTGCATTGTTATAATCTCCCATCTCAATGTATGTGCGAGCCATCCATATTAAGGCTTTAAATCTTGCGCTTTGAGCAGGGAATTCTCTTATTGTACGGTTAAAAACGGCCAGAGCATTGTAGTAGTCATGATTGTATAAGTGGGCTTTGCCTAGTAGTATGTAGGCTTCATCAACTGCCCTGTTAAATTCTCTGCGATCTTTAAATGATTCATATCTTACTGTTCCGGGGGATGGTGGGTTTTCGGGAGGAGCTGTTATGGATTTGTTACGAATAATTTTTTCTGCTTTTTCAATTGCTCTTGCCATATTGCTTTCAACAAGCTGTGCCTTTTCTCTTCCTTCATAAGGGAAAAGGTGTAAAATGGTGGTAAAATCATCTATATTGGCATCTATTAGAGTCTGTTCCCCTCTTTTAAAGCTCTGTTCTCCATTAAAAAGAGCATTATATCTGGCGGTAATACTATGGTAATTTCTCGACCACCATGTATTTTTTTGAGTGGAGCAAGATGTAATTATTAATATAAAAAAAAATAGACAACCTCTATTTATAAAACTGTATCTCATTTAACTTGTATATAGTTTAATAGCTCTATTTATTAAAACATTATTTTCACAAAAATATTTTATTAGTTGGTAAAAAAGAGCTTAATCGTTAAAAACATTTGTTAATTTAGAGAGAGAATCAAATTTAATTTTATTAAAGAGATAATGAAAATCCATATAGTTGAGGATGACATTTTTTTTGCTGCTGCCATAGAGAGAGTTATAAAATCTTTAGGAGATTATGAGGTATCTCTCTTTTATAATGGCAAGGAGTTTTTGGATAATATTTCTCAAATGCCTGATATTGTTACTCTCGATATTGGATTGCCAGATTATTCGGGAGACCATATTTTAGAAGAGATACAATATTTTAATGAGAATATCGAGGTAATTGTAGTATCGGGAATGGATGATATAAAGCTTGCTGTTGATCTGCTTAAGAAGGGAGCTTACGACTATATATCAAAAGATGAGAATATTCTTGAGAGATTGCAAAATTGCATTCGCAATGTTGAACAAAAAAAGAGTCTTAAAAGAGAGATTACCCGACTTAAAAATCAGATTGATGAAAAATATAGCTTGAAAAGCATTATTATTGGTGAAAGTAAAGCTGTTAGAAAGGTTGTGCGTCTTCTCAATAAAGCTGTTTTATATCCTTTGGTTAATGTTTTAATTAATGGACAGCCCGGTACAGGTAAAGAGTTTATAGCTCGTGCAATCCATTATAATTCTGAAAAAAGTGCCGGGCCATTTAACTCTTTGAATGTTACCGGGTTATCTGCTGATGAGTTGAGGCGAATTCTTAAAGGAGTAGAGAGAGAGCATGAGTTATCTGTGGTTTTACCTCAAGGGCCCGGATTGTTTGAGAAATCGGAGGATGGAACTCTCTATTTGAAAGAGATACATAATTTAGATAGAGAGTTTCAGGAGGAGCTTGCTGAAATTATTAATTGCCGCAGGTTTATGAGGCAAGGTGGTACTAAAGAGAAAGAGTTAAGGTGTCGCATTGTTGTTTCAACAAATATTGATTTGCCTGCGGCTGTTAAATTAGGAGAGTTTAATGAAAAGCTTTATTACAGGGTTGCCGGTTTACCTTTTTATCTTCCTTCTTTAAAGGAGAGGCAGAAAGATATAATCTCTCTTTCACGCTATTTTTTAAACAGATTTTGCGCTGCTAATGATTTGGATGTTAAGACTTTATCTCCCGGTGCAGTGAGAAAGCTTTTTAGCTATCCTTTCCCGGGGAATATAAGAGAGTTGAGATCGGTTATTGAGCTTGCAGCTCTTTTAAGCAGTAATGGTAAAGTTGAGAGCGATAATATTGTATTTCATTCGGCAGGAGAGCCTGTTGATATTTTTGATGAGGAGCTTACTTTAAAGGAGTATAACAAGAGAATAATTTTTCACTATCTTAATAAGTATGATAATGTTTTTAAGGTTGCCGAAAAGCTTGATATAGGTAAGTCAACTATATACAATTATCTTAAAGAGGAGGGGAGAAAAGAACCGGGTATGTAAAAATAACTTCATACCCGGTATAAAAATGTTACAAGAATACTCTATTTTACTCTTCGGTGGTCAGTTTTTTATACTCTGCTGCTGAAAGAAGAGCCTCTACTTCACTTTTATCTTTTAACTCAACCTTAATCATCCATCCCCCCTCGTATGGCTCCTTATTAACTAAGTCGGGCTGAGATTCAAGATTCTCATTTACTTCAATCACTTTTCCTGATAAAGGCATATATAAATCAGAAACAGTTTTTACAGCTTCAACTGTACCAAAAACCTCATCTTTTTCAAGCTCTTCATCTTCTGTCTCTATTTCTACAAATACTATATCGCCCAGTTCACTTTGAGCAAAATCTGTAATCCCTATTGTGGCTATATTGCCTTCTAAGGTTACCCATTCGTGGTCCTTACTGTACTTTAAATTCTCAGGTAAATTCATGGTATGTTGTTTTTTTCTGGTTCATCTCCAAATGTAGTTATTTTTTTATTATTGCGCTAAAGAAAATCTGAAGTTAACTCCAAATGTGCTGTTAGTTATAGGGTAGCTTGTTGAGATGTATGGATCACTCACTTGTCGGTCGTAAAAAAGCTGAACATTAAATCTTTCGCTTAAAACATAGTCGGCTGTTAGTTTAAGGGTTGTTATCTTTTGTCCTGCTGTCATTTGGTTTCTTCCCTCCTCAATTCGACGTATTATTGAGTAATTATCACGTATTGAGATGTCGGCTCTTATGTTTAGATCAGAGGAGAACTCTCTTGAGCCGTTACCTGAGCCAATAATCATATCCATTTTATCAAATCTGTAACCCAATCCTATAACCCACTCATTGTTGTAATTTTCTATTATTTGGTTGTTGTTTAAACTTAAATTGATAACTCTTCCTGTGCGATACTCTGCTCGGGTGGAGAGGTTGTTAAGCCAGGTTATGCTTAATTCAATAAGTGGAGAGAACTGTTCCGAAAGTGATACTCCGCTTATCTCATATTCGGGAATAAAATTGCCGCCCGCATCTCTTGTAAAGCTGAAGCCGTCGCGCAGCTCATTCCAGTCACTGTTTGTTATATAATTGCCTATTGTATAGGTACTTTGATATGCATGGTTTATGTCGAATGAACGAACATGATCTTTTATCCATGGTAGTTCGTTTAAACGGTTATATGAAACTCTCCAGTTGGGAATCATTTTTGCAATTGATGGTATTGGATCAAGAAATATATTTGAGGCGCTTTTTCCTGAATAAGCTGCTAAAAAAGAGGGAATCATCACCTCTTGTGAGGTTAGGGAGTAACCATCAGCACCTCTTTCAGGTTCGATTCCCAATTCGGGATAACCTTCGGGATTATAGGCTACTCCTGCAAGTTCTGAATTTAGATATTGTCCTGTTTCGGGATGGGATACTCCCCGTCTTTTTTCACCAAGGCGTTGAGATATAACAGAACGGTTTTGTAAAAAGTCATCAAATGTTTCAGATTTGTACTCACCTTTTGTCTCTACGCTGTTAAAGGTGGAGCCCAACATATTAAAGGTCATAGAGAAATTTCCCTGTTCCATTGTATTAAATGCTCCTCTGAACCCTTCGTTATTGAACAGGTAGTACTCTTCAATATTATTGCTGTATCTGTGGTTGGCATTAAGCTCAACTCTTAAACCTTCTATAGGTTCGATAGTTGATCTTATTGTAAGGTTACGGGTGTGATTCATTCTATATGCCGAGTTGAGTGTTGAATCGGATGTAAGCCATCCTCTTTCTGCAGCATCAAAACCAAAATCTCTATCCTGCATACCAACCATAAATGGTAGTCCGGGAGCCGATGTACCCCTAAAATTCTCATAGCCCATAAAGTCTGCTTCGGGCAGGTATCCGGGAACTATTGTTCCGTTATTTTCGGAATAGGTAATGGATAGATTTTTTATGCTGGTAATTATTCTGGCACTATACTCTTTAAATATATCAAGAGCATTTTCCTGGTCAGCTGCAGATTTTCGTCCGGTTACCATTACCCTTGCACCTGATACATCGGTATCGGGTTTAAAGTTGACATTGTTATCATCAACCACATCCTGATCACCTCTAACGGGATGACCCGACTCATTGAAAACACGTACTGTAACATCTGATGTTCCTAAGCGGTGGTTTATTAAAAATGGTTCGTCGGCCTCCATCTCAAGATTGTGCTGTGTAAATCTTACTGTTTCATCACCTCCTTGCTGTTGACGCCCTCTACCATTACGGCTCAATCCTCTAAGGTAGTCAGACTTGTTGTAGAGAGAGTTAAAGTTTAGTTGACCATTTGCTTGAATATTGTTTGAGTTTCTTATAGTGTTACCCCATTCAAAATCTTGTGTAGTTACAGGTCCCTGTTGCCAGTTATACATTGCTCCGTATGTTATATTAGCTGATGTCCAGTCCATATAAGGAAGTTTGTTTATCGGAACATTGTAGCTTACATTTATATTGTGCTGGTAGTTGGTTGTACGTCCCATATCTTTTATATTATTCCATACAGAATCTCTCCATTGACGATACTCATCACGATATAAATCTCTGTTTACAACTCCTTCGGGCTCATCTATTACTGCATTATTTGAGGATCTAAAGCTTAACTGCAGAGATCTTGTTAAATTGTAGTTCATTTCAAAATGGCGATTCCAATAGAACTCTTTATTTACATTTACCGGAATAATAAAATTGGGATCATTTAAATTTCTTAACTGTTCTTCGCGGTAGCCTCTTAACACTTCCCATCTGTATCCTATCTGTGTGGGAGCCAGATAAAAATTGAAGTCACGAATTAGTGAGGTGTACTCTCCTCCTCCTATATTGCTAAATGGTTCAATTGCCGAGGGTTGATTCGAAAAGTTGTAAGCAAGAATACCCCTGTAGTTTTTATCGCGAAGATACTCTGTATCAATATTTCTGCGATATGTTTCGCTATATGAGTATGTTGCACTAAGGTTTGAGGGGGAGTAAAAAGCGGGATAGTTATCTTCACTTTGTAAACGCACATTCGTAAAATTAAAGCTTTTACGCCTTGTAAAGTCTTGTGACACCTTTTTTATGCTGTCTCTTGCACTACTTGATTCAGTGTTACTTAAAACATCATCTAAAAGAATATCAGGGTCGAGAGGATAATATTCAGGAGTTGCTACCTGTTCACTATATCCCATATAAAAAGGGATCGATAATCTGCTCTCTTCTCCTGTTAACCTACCCAGTTCAAGGTTTGTAGAGAAATCATACTGGTGAAAATCTTCCTGGCTGCGCTCTGTAACACTTTGGTTTATGCTTCCAAATCCGATAGTGCTCATTTTACCCGCAAGTGAAACTGTTCCCAAATCAGCAAGACGGAGATTCATTCTGCTATTAGCAGCCCAGCCTCCACGATTGTTAAAATCCGAGAGTCGAAGCTCGTTCATCCAAACTTCTACAGTTTTTTCATCAATAGAGGTATTTCTGACTCCTATCATGATAGTTTGAACATTAGCCAGATTGGGATTTCCTTTTATTCTGATACTATTTTCGGGCTTGTCGGGATCGTACCACTGAAAAAGATCTGTTAGCCTTACCTTAGAGTCTTCATCGCGCATTGCCTTATTTCTTCTAAGCTTTATCTCTTGAAAGTGTTCAAGTGGAACATCAAGACGGTTGTTTTCGGGCCATACTATATTTCGGTGAGCTGTGGAGTTGTTACTGTATTGTCCGTGTGGAGTTAATTCAAGAGGAATCTCATATTCATAGTAGTTATCACGATAGTCTGTTCCTATTCTGATAAATGCTGAAACTTCGCCGTCATTAAGATGGTGACCCTGTACTGCTTCGGCATGAATATCCATTTTTAAACGGCTATGTTGACGCATATCGGTATTCATCCTTTTATAAACACCTCTTGCATCACCACTTGCAAGGTTTGTTACTTTTAAAGAGATAGATTGTTCGTTTAATTCCCTAACTGATGGGTTTGCAGGATCAATCACCCGGTCAACTCCCGGGGGTAAAACATAGTTTACAGGTTCTCTGTTTCCGTTCTCCTCAATGTTTACTGCCGAAACTTCAAATTCTGTTTCGGGATTAGGTGTTACATTATCTTCAATTTCGAATAGCTCTTTATCATATCTACGCCACTCTGAGCGTATAAGGTCTAATGTTGCAAATCTTAGTATTACCGAGTCGGAGAAGTTATTTAAAAACATTCTCATGAACCTTACCGAGCGTAAATCATCTATTTCTCCTATTACATCATCGGGATTATTAACCGGAATTTTAAACTGATACCAGCTTATTGTTTCTGTCTCTCCATTTTTTAATGTGACAGTACTTCGCATTTCATCAGTTATATAGTTGCTCCCCACTTCCATTTCATCGGGATGAAGTCTTATTTTGTACTGGTAATAGTTCTCCGATTCGTTTAAAGTATTGTCTCTGTTTATATCTTCTCCATCGGGAGTTGTTGTTGCTGCTGTGCTGTACGACTCTTCTGAATATTCAGAAGGAGTAGAGTTTCCTTCGGGATTGTTAAAGTATTTATAACGTTCAAGAATCCCTGTCTCATTTTCATCGTGATGGGTACCTCTGTAATAAACAAAATCATCGGCTGCAGGATCTTCCATTATTTTTTGATAAGTCTCCTCGGTTATATCTCCACGGCTGTACATCTCCTCTATATATGTTATGTAGGGGTGATCACCTCTGCTGTAGAACTCTCTCTCCCTTTCTGAACTCATTCCATTTAAACCTACATCCTGCATGAGTCTTGTTTCAGGATCATTACTAAAGGCATTTACCATGCTTTGATCTTTAGGTATATAACCCCACGCGGTACTGTCCACATCAAATGGTTCATTGGGTCCGGGCAATCCCTGTTCAAAAAACTTTCTGGAATCGCGTAATATATCTTCAGATATATCTCCCAGGTTTATGTAGAGTTCACCGCCTGAATGAGTTCCATCATCATAGATAAACGGATCCATTACCCAAAACTCTATATGGTCAATATTTGCCGATTCAAAATCATTTGTGTCAATTCTTCTCATCATTCCTCCCCACCTCTCTTCAGGATTATTGAGCTCTCCCTTTTCATTAATGTTTGTATCAAAATTGTAGGGGCCTCTTTCGGTGGGGTAGTAGGCCAGATTTAGTACTGGAATATTGGAGGGCTCTCCGTATGGAGTGTCTCTGTATGGAAATATTTCTCTTTGATACACTTCGCGCACGTAATGGTTTGATTGGCTCTCGGGGTCTCGCCTGAGGTGCGATGGCGTTAGATTGTTATTTCTCAAAAAGAGGGGGTCTATAACATACCACGCCAAACGAGATCTGTTAAATCCATAGCTTAGATCATTAATCCTTTCTGCTTCGGGAAACTTGTCGGGTTGCCCTTGCGGAGTACTTGCAAGGTGCCATGATGTCCACTGTTTAAGATTTATGGTTGTTTTGGTCCCTTCAAAATCGTCAATATATGATGTTCCCTGTCGATCAATTACATTGGGGTGTCCTGGAATTAAATGGGCAAATTCACCTTCAAATGATATTGCCGAAGGAGTTGTTGTATTTATAAGAGGAATTTTATCAATCATAGATGTGATAAAATTTGACTCGGCTTGGTACGAAGTGTTTAATCCCCAAATTGTATTTGCAATGGGCTCACTGCCATAATTTACTTTTTGGGTTAGCGGGCGCTCTCTTAGATGCATAATAGTTCCGCCAATATTGAAGTTATCATTAAATTGATAGTTTAAATGTGTTCCTAAAAGAGTCTTTGTTTGCATTCCAAACATATCCTGACTCTCTAATGATACCTGTATAGGTGTTCCCGATTCAAGAAGTCCCTCATTAAGTATTGTTATCGTTCCTGATGTGTAGTTTACTGAATAGTCAACATTTTCGGTTAATTTTAATCCTCCTGCAGTTACAATTACCGACCCTCTTGGAATATTAAATGCATCAAGAGATATCTCTGCACCGGCTGATGATTTATAGGAACCTCTTATATGGTATTTATTACGCTCTGCTGTTTGTGTTGCAACAGTTCTGGTTGAGTCATAAAGTTCTGTAAAAGTGTATTTGTCGCGTAATTCGGGAGAGAGGTTTTCCAGTTTTTTTTCCATGTGGGAGCCAAATGGTTCTGTTACTGGAAATATAATACGACCCTGTTCGGGAAGAATTGTATATCCCGGAACAAAATCGAATGTGCCGTCGGGGTAGGGTTCCATCCGGCTGTTAAGGTTATTTAACCTCATTAATGTTATAAAGAGCTCTCCGTTTACTCCACCCTCGGATGGCATGGGGCCTTCAGGAAAATAGTTGAGGTATGATCCCAAAGAGTCACTCATGTGTACAACATTTAATCTAAAATCATCCTGGCTTACCTGATAGGCACCCAATGAATAGATGTTTTTCATCATAAGATCCCATGTTTTCATCCCCGGCGATAGTCTTGTTCCTTTTATCAGCTTTAAAATGAGGCTTTTAGGAGCTTCTATGCCCGAGGTGCTCATCTCTCCAACACGGTAGGTCTCTCCGTTATAGGTATATTCATAGGCAACTGCCAGGATCTCATCTGAATCGAGCCGACTGTTAAGGGATATATAACCCAGTTTACGATTTACTGTATATTCCGACTCAGAAAGCAGTCGCGCATTCTCTATTCTCTCATAATCTCTTGATGTTGTAAATCCCGATCCTGAGAGAGCACCTAAAACAGAACTTACCTGAGTAAAATCTCTTATTCCGCTATATGTTGTAGTAACCTCTTCATATAAGTTGTTGCTGCTGTTTGAAGGTATCTGATTTGGAGTTCCGCCCCACAATTCGGGTTTTGACATATTTTCGGGATGTTCACCAAGATCGGTAAATGCTACAATGTTTCTGGAGTGATCAAAGTTATTGCTGCGGTTAGTTACCCACACTTCAATTCTTGTAATGTTGATGCCTGAGTTGACTACCGGTAAGTTCTCCAGCGCCCTGTCATAGTTGTCTCTAAAGTAGTGAGATAGAAAAAAGTGTCTGTTGCGGTCATATTCATCGGCTGATATATCGAACTCTCTGGTTTGAGCCCCTCCTTCAATATTCATAACCGATGTTTCACTTTTTTGTTGAGAGAAAATTGTTGAAACAGAAAGTTTGCCAAACTGCATATCAGCTCTTACTCCAAAAAGGTTTTGACTTCCCGTTATTAATGTGCCTGGAAGAGTCATAGAGACATTACCTGCTTCAATATTTTGAAGAATGTCATCTTCCTGACCTTCATATTCGACATTTATCTGATTTTCAAAATCGAAGGTTGCTTCTGTGTTGTAGTTAATTCCCAGGTTTAATCTCTCCCCTACATCACCATCTATATTCATCTGAATTCGCTGGTCAAAATCGAAAGTTGTTGTCTTTCGCATTCTCTCCTGAAGTGTTGGGTTGTCAATGTTTGTGCGGTTAACTCCCAGCTGAAGTTCTGCCGTACCTCTTGGTCGTATATTTACTGTACTGCTTCCAAAAATTGATTCAAATCCTTCACTGTCAATATCAAATCTTCCAAATTGATCTTCACTTTCTATTTCGCTGTCTAATGAGCTTCTGTCCCAATATTGCTCCATCGACTCCCTCATTTTTTTATTGTTATACTCTTCAAGTGACATTGTGTAGGGGAGTCTTGTGGTTATGTTTCCGCTTTTACGATATACGGTTACCAATTTGTTATCAGGATCATACTCATAATGGTAGGTAATATTTTCAGGATCTTGCAATCTTATCCCTTCTCTCTCTTTCTTATCGGGTTTGTAAAGAGATGAGGGGATAATTACTCTTGATGGGTTAAAAGGGGAGAAAATTTCTACATCTTCTGTTTCTGCTGCAACCTGTTCCTCCTGTTGCAGCAGCTCCTCTCTTAATTGTTGCTGCTCTTCTCTTAACTGATCCTGCTGCTGTTGAATATTATCATCTTCTTCACTCTCCAGGTCAAAGATGTTTTCGCGGCTCTCAATAAAGTCATCTTCTCTTTGAGCAGGAGTGTCATCTTGTTGAAAGTCATCCTGAGGCTGCTGGTCAAACTCTTGCTGTTGGTTTGGATCAAACTCCTGCTCGGGCTGCTGATCAATCTGTTGCTGTTGGTCAACATCTTTCCACACGGTTGAAATATTGGTTACAGCCCCGGTAAAAGCAGTAGCCAAAAAAAGAAGCGCAATACTATATGCAAATTTTTGTTTCAACTTAGACAAAAATTACTTTAAAGTTTATATACCGGTATTTTTAAAGCATTTTTAATGCTTTTTTGATAATATCCTCAACGCGGCTGTCAGGATTTGATTGTAATATTTTATCAACTGCTTTTTGAGAAGCAGATTTTGCAAAACCTAACATTACTAATGCTGATAACGCTTCTTCGCGCATGGTATTGTCTGCTTTGCCAAATAATTTTTCATCGGCATGCTCTTTGCCTAGCTTATCCTTTAAATCTACAATTACCCTTTGAGCCGTTTTTAGTCCGATCCCCTTTATACTCTTAATTTGTGCAGTGTTCTCTGACTGTATTGCCAGCTTTAGCTCATCCGGAGGTAGTGATGACAACATCATTCGTGCAGTATTGGCTCCGATTCCGGATACCGAGATAAGATGAATAAAAAGATTTCTCTCTTCATGGTTGTGAAACCCATAAAGAGAAAAGGCATCTTCTCTTATATTTTCATATATTAATAGAGTGCACTCCTGCTTCTCTTTAACTGCAGAGTAGGTATTAAGTGAGATATGAAGAAGATAGCCGATTCCGTTATTGTTTATTACAATGTGGGCCGGACTGCTTTCGGTTATTTTTCCGGATATGAATTCGTACATTTGGATTTATGTTATAAGGTTTTATCTATTGTTTTGTCCCCACCCCGGAGATGTTAAGTCTGTCTCCTGATCAGATGATGTTATTAGTCTGCATCCTTTATCTTTATCCGCTATAAATCCGGCAACTGTTATCTCATCAGGGATTATATCTTTATTTTTCTCATACTCTTCAAGCGGAATTGTAAAAAGGAGTTCATAATCTTCTCCTCCGTTTAATGCTGCAATTAATGGATTAAATTTGAGCTCTTTTGCTGCTTTTAATGTGTTTTGATCGATTGGCAGTTTGTTTTCATATATTCTGCATCCTGTCCCTGATGCTTTGCATAACAGCAGTAGTGCAGCAGCAACACCCTCTTTTATTGCGATCATTGAGGATGGATTGATATTTATCTCTTTTAAAATGCTGTTTATTCCTAGGCGAGCTTCAGGTTTTAATTGTCGTTTTAGAACATACTCATGCCCTTCCAGTTCAGGTTTTAGCTCTTGTTTTGATTTTAATACACGTTTTTCTCTTTCTAAAAGATGAAGACCCATTAGTGATGCTCCCAGATTACCTGTAATGCAAATTATATCGGTTGTGGAGGCTCCTGATCTTAAAGCAATATCGTTATCACTTACTTTTCCGTTAGCGGTTAATGATAATGTTAATCCTGTTAGAGAAGATGAGGGAGTAAAGCCTGCTAGCTCAATGTTGTAATCTTTACATGCCATAGATATACCGGCCATCAGCTCTTCTGTCATTTCAAGAGTTGTTTTATTCCCAATCCCCAGTGAGATTGATATATTTAGAGGCGTTGCATTCATTGCTAAAATATCTGTTATGGTTGCAGTAACTGCTTTATAACCCAGATGTTGAAGAGGAGTATAAATTAGATCAAAGTGAATACCTTCTAAAAGGAGAGTGTTGCTGCTAACTTTTAAGGGATCACCATCTTCAATCACCGCATCTTCATCTAATCCAGCCAATATATTACTGCAGGATGAAATATATTTATTTTTGATATGATCCATAAGACCATAAGTGCCGAGCTGTGCAAGTGTTTTTTTTGACTTTTCCATATTCTTTTTTTTTGACTCTGTGCAAAGATAGGGATGTTTTTTTGCGCGGAGTAGTTATGATTATTAATTTCTCTTTTTCTTTGGAAAATAGAGTATTCATAGTTAAATTTGTGGCGGATTTTGATCCGGAGGAGAATTAGGGGACTATTGTGTCCCCTATTTTATTACTTATATTTTTTAGTACATTCTTATCAAAATATGATTTCCAGTACAAAAATAGAAGAGATAATAGCAGCTAAAATTGAATCTGATGGTTATTATATCGTCGATGTAACTGTGAAGCCCGGAAATAAAATTGTTGTTCATGTTGACAGCGATTCAGGGGTACCTGTTGAGTATTGTGTTTCGCTTTCACGATTAATTGAATCATCACTTGACCGGGATGTAGAGGATTTTGAGCTGGAGGTTTCTTCTCCCGGTATTGGATATCCGTTTAAGGTTAAGCAACAATATTATAAAAGTATAGGAAAGGATGTTGAGGTTTTAACATCAACAGGCTTAAAGATTACCGGGGAGTTGTCCTCATTATCTGAGAGCAGTTTTGTTGTTAAAGAGAAAAAAAAGGTAAAGATTGAAGGGAAAAAGCGAAAAGAGTTGCAGATTATCGAACATACTTTTAATTTTAGCGAAGTAAAAGCAGTGAAAGAGGTTTTAAAGTTTTAATTCGACACAAGATATAACATGGAGCATATAAATCTTATTGACACTTTTTCGGAGTTTAAAGAGCTTAAGAATATTGACCGGGTAACATTAATCCGTGTTCTTGAAGACTCTTTCCGCAGTGTACTTGTAAAACTGTTTGGTACAGATGAAAACTTTGATGTTATCATTAATACCGACAAGGGAGATTTTGAGATATGGCGAAACCGTGAGGTTGTTGCTGATGAGGATGTGGATGATGAGAATTTACAGATAGGATTGTCCGAAGCTCGTAAAATTGATGCCGATTATGAAATCGGAGAAGAGGTTACCGATGAGGTAAAGTTTCTTGATTTTGGACGAAGGGCTATTTTAAGTCTGCGCCAAAATCTTTCTACTCGAATAATGGATCTTCAGAAAGATTCGATATATAATAAATATAAGGAGAAGGTTGGAGAGATTGTTATAGGAGAGGTTTATCAAATATGGAAGAAGGAGTTGTTGGTTTTGGATGATGAGGGAAATGAGTTGATTCTTCCAAAATCTGAGCAGATTCCCGGAGACTTCTATCGCAAAGGTGATACTTTAAGGGCTGTTGTTGTTAGGGTTGAGATTAAAAATAACAATCCGCTTATTATTTTATCGAGGGTTGCAGAAATTTTTCTGGAGAGATTATTTGAACTGGAAGTTCCTGAAATTCATGACGGTTTGATCACTATTAAGAAGATAGTTCGTCAACCCGGTGAAAGAGCTAAGGTTGCTGTAGAATCCTACGATGACCGTATTGATCCCGTTGGTGCCTGTGTTGGAATGAAAGGTTCCAGAATTCATGGCATAGTAAGGGAGTTACGTAATGAGAATATTGATGTAGTAAATTATACGACAAATATTCAGTTATTTATCCAAAGAGCATTGAATCCGGCTAAAATTACCAGTATTAAAGTTTTTGAAGAGACAAAAAGGGCACAGATATATCTTCAGCCCGAAGAGGTTTCTCTTGCTATAGGTAAGGGAGGATTAAATATTCGTCTTGCCGGACAGTTAACAGGATATGAACTGGATGTTTTCCGTGAAACAGAAGGTGAAGAAGAGGAAGAAGATGTTTCACTTGATGAATTCTCTGATGAGATTGAAGAGTGGATTATTGATGCATTTAAAGCAATTGGTTGTGATACAGCCAAATCTGTATTGGATTTGACTGTTGATGATCTGGCAAAAAGAACTGATTTAGAAGAGGAGACCATATTGGATGTTATCTCGGTATTAAAATCTGAATTTGAATAATTAGTATATCTTTGTCAGATATTACATTTTAACTCAAGCCTTGTTTCACCCTCAAAATTAAACTGAAAGATCCTTTTATGGCAGTTGGACAAAGATTAAGTAAAGTTGCAAAAAATTTGAACGTTGGTACATCTACCATCGTGGATTTTCTTCGTAAGAAGGGATTCGATATTGAAATGAATCCTAATTTTAAGGTTTCAAAAGAGATGATGGGCCTTCTTGAGGATGCGTTCAGGCAGGATCAGAGTGTTAAAAAAGCCTCAGAAGAGCTTATTGAGAAAAAACAGAAAGAGAAAGAGCAGAAGAGAAGTGAGAATATTTCTATAGAAGAGAACGAGGAGGAGTCTGCCGGGAATAGTGAAGAGGAAGCAAAGAAAGAGGATGTTGAAACCGAAGAGCCCTCATCTGCCCGTAATGTGAATTTGAAAGTTGTAGGCAAGATAGATCTTGATAAGAAAAAGAGCGAGGATGATAAGCCTAAAAAAGAGGCGCCTCAAAGCGAAGAGAAGAGTAAGGATAAGAGTAAAGAGGATAAAAAGAGAGATCCTGATGAAACAACTCGAATTAAAGTTGAGAAGGAGGAGCCTAAAGTAGTGGGTAAGATAGATCTTGATAAGAAAAAGAGTGGAGATAAGCCCAAAAAAGAGGATGAATCCACTAAAGTTGAAGCTAAAAAGATTAAGTCAGAAAAGGAGGTGAGTAAGAAACCTTCTGAAAAGGAGAGATCTAAAAAGCCTGCTGAGATAAAAAAAGAGCAACCTTCTGCTCATGAAAAAGGTAAAAAAGATGCTTCCAAAAAAGGGGAGGTTAAAAAAGATAAGCCTTCAAAAGATGGCCAAGTAAAGGACGCTCCCAGGAAGGTTGAAAAAGAGAAGCCTGTCTCGAAAAAATCTGAACCCAAAGAGAAGGAGAAAGTAGAAAAAGCTGAAGGTGATAAGGATAATTTTAGACCTACTCAGGTGAAAAAACTATCCGGGCCAACTGTTGTTGGCAAAATTGATCTTCCTGCAAATGCTCAAAAAAATGGAAATGAGTCCCGGGAGGATAAAAAGTCGAAACGAAGAAAGAGAAAGCGGATTAGAAAAGAGAAGGAGAGAGTTAATATAAATGCTGCCGGTGCTAAAGCAGCACAGAGTAAGGATGCTCCCCATAGAGGAGCAAAAGAGAAAGAGGGAGAGAAAAAGAGACCACCGAGAAGAAAACAGCCGCCCAGAGTTAAAAAGAGACCTGCCCGTCCGGAGGTTAACGAAGAGGATGTTGCTAAGCAGATCAAAGAGACTCTTGCCAGATTAACAACTAAAGGTAAATCTAAATCTTCGCGTTACAGAAAAGATAAAAGAGATCAGGTTGTTCAAAAACAAAAGCAGGAGGCTGATAAGCAGGCTGAAGAGAAAAAGGTGTTACATGTAACAGAGTTTGTAACAGCTAATGAGCTTGCAAGCTTGATGGATGTTTCAGTTAATGAAATTATTGCCTCTTGCATGAGTCTGGGAATGTTTGTTTCAATAAACCAGAGACTTGATGCTGAAACAATCTCTTTGGTGAGTGAAGAGTTTGGTTATAAAGTTGAGTTTATTAGTGTCGATGTTGCTGAAAGTATAGATGAGGGTGAGGATCGTCCTGAAGATTTAAAGGATCGTCCACCTATTGTTACGGTGATGGGACACGTTGATCATGGTAAAACTTCACTTCTTGATTATATAAGAAAGGCTGATGTTACTGCCGGTGAGGCCGGTGGTATTACCCAGCATATTGGTGCATACGGAGTTAAACTTGAAGGTGGAAGGCAAATTACATTCCTTGATACTCCTGGTCATGAGGCTTTTACTGCAATGCGTGCCAGGGGTGCACAAGTGACAGATATAGCAATTATTATTATTGCTGCCAATGATAATGTTATGCCTCAAACCGTCGAGGCTATAAATCATGCATCTGCTGCCGGAGTGCCTATTGTTTTTGCTATAAGTAAAATTGATGTGCCCGGTGCCAATCCTGATAAAGTAAAGGAGTCACTTGCCAATATGAACTATCTCGTTGAAGATTGGGGTGGTAAATATCAATGCCAGGAGGTTTCTGCTAAACATGGTACCAATGTAAAGGATCTTTTAGAAAAGGTTGTTTTGGAATCGGAGCTTTTAGAATTGAAAGCAAATCCGGAAAAGCCTGCTGTCGGCTCAGTTATTGAATCTACTCTTGACAGAGGACGCGGATATGTTGCAACTCTGCTTGTTCAGGCAGGACAATTGAAGGTTGGAGATCTTATTTTAGCAGGTAGCTTTTATGGACATGTTAAGGCTATGTTTAATGAGAGAAATCAGCAGATTACCGCGGCCGGACCGTCAGAGCCTGTTTTAATACTTGGATTGAATGGAGCTCCGCAGGCAGGAGAGAAATTCAATGTGATGGATAGTGAAAAAGAGACAAAGGATATTGCTACCAAACGTCAACAGCTGCAGCGGGAGCAGGGAATGCGTGCCCAAAAGCATATTACACTTGATGAGATTGGTCGCAGAATAGCAATTGGTAACTTCCAGGAGCTTAATATTATTGTAAAGGGTGATGTAGATGGTTCTATTGAGGCATTGGCTGACGCTTTAATTAAGTTGTCAACCGAAGAGATACAGGTAAACGTTATTCATAAAGCTGTTGGAGGTATTTCGGAGTCGGATGTTATGCTGGCTGCTGCATCAAATGCAATTTTAGTTGGTTTTCAGGTGAGGCCTTCAATGGCAGCGCGTAAACTTGCTGAAAAGGAGCAGATTGATATACGTATCTACTCAATTATTTATGATGCAATAGAAGAGATCACTGCTGCTATGGAAGGTATGTTGTCACCTGAAATAAAAGAGCAGATTGTATCTACTGTTGAAGTTCTTGATGTATTTAAAATTTCTAAGGTTGGTAAGGTTGCCGGATGTATAGTACGTGAAGGTAAAATTAAAAGAAGCTCAAAGATTCGTGTAATTCGTGATGGTATAGTGATTTATACTGGAGAATTGGGCTCTTTGAAAAGGTTTAAGGATGATGCCAAAGAGGTTGCTTCGGGCTTTGAATGTGGTTTAAATGTTGCAAATTTTAATGATATTAAAGTTGGAGACATTGTTGAGGCCTATGAAGAGTTTGAGGTGTCACGAAAACTTTAAAACCTGAGCTGCACATAGTTTTAAGATATTAAAAGGGGCTTTTCATTTGAAAAGCCCCTTTCTTTTTTTACTCAATTTTAATATGTAATGAAAGAATAAATAAAAAAAAGCCTTTGTAAGTTTTATCTTACAAAGGCTTGTAGTAGCGGGGGCCAGACTCGAACTGACGACCTTTGGGTTATGAGCCCAACGAGCTACCAACTGCTCCACCCCGCAATATATTTTAAATACGTTTCTATCTCTTTTTGCGATTGCAAATATAGGGTAGCTAAAGTCAAAATGCAAACTTTAATTGTGTTTTTTTTTAATAGTTCTCTATTTCTTTTGATTGTTGCTGATAATTAGATTTGTAAGGGAAATATATTTAAAAGGTACTGTTTTTGTACTGCATCAGCTATATATTTTTTAAATTTGTTGCAATTTTTAATTTTAGAGTATATGTCTGCAGGCAATAGTAAAAAGAGAAAGTCTTTTATAAACAAGCTTAAGAGTAAATATAGGCTGGCTATATTTAATGAGAAAACTTACGAGGAGGTATTTGTTTTTAAATTTTCGAGACTCAATCTTTTTTCTTTTACAGGGGTTACTGTTGTATTACTGGTGATTTTAACATCCATTTTAATCGCATTTACCAGTCTGAGAGAATATATTCCCGGCTATCCCGATGCTAATCAGCGACTTTTGATTGTTCGTAATGCTCAAAGGGTTGATTCTCTAATTTTAGAAATAGAGCGACGGGATGAGTTTATAGGTACTATTCAAACTATTTTGCGGGGAGATGTTGTTGATTCTCCTCACTCTCCCGATGATTTTGATGATAATGATAATTACAACGCTATGGATGATGTTGAATTTTCGCGTTCACTGGAAGATTCTCTTTTTCGGCGGCAAATTGAAAGGGAGGAGAGGTTTGATATACAACCTATGACAAGTGAAAATGGAAACGGAAAGCTTGAAAGTGCCTTCTTTTTTTCACCTATTGAGGGTATGGTTATTAATGGGTTTGGTGAAGTTACAGGACATTATGGTGTAGATGTTGTTGCTGCTCCCGGCAGCCGGGTATCTTCTGTTATGGATGGGATTGTTATTTTTTCCGGATGGACAGTAGAGACCGGTTATGTTATTCAATTACAGCACTCCGGGAATTTGATTTCAATATATAAGCATAATGAAACATTGCTTAAAGATGTAGGTGATATTGTGCAGACCGGTGAGGTTATTGCAAAAATCGGTAATACCGGTGAATATACTTCCGGGCCCCATCTTCATTTTGAATTATGGCATAATGGATCTCCTTTAAACCCGGTTGATTTTATTTCATTCTAAACAAAGATACAGATGCAAAAACGTGTTGCTATTTTAGGTTCAACCGGTTCAATAGGGACTCAGGCTCTTGAGGTGATTGATGCTCACCCCGATCTTTTTTCGGTAGAGGTTTTAACTGCCAATAATAATGTTCAATTGCTTGTGTCACAGGCAAAAAGGTATTCGCCTAATGTTGTGGTTATTGCCAATAAAGAAAAGTATAATGAGGTGAAAGATAAACTGGCTGATGAGCCTGTTAAGGTTTATTCAGGTGGTGAAGCTGTTGCCCAGACAGCATCCATGTCAACTGTTGATATTGTTCTCTCGGCACTGGTGGGTTTTTCAGGATTGAAACCTACCATTGAGGCTATTAATGCCGGTATTGCTGTAGCATTGGCAAATAAAGAGACTTTGGTAATCGCAGGTGAGTACGTTATGGAGCTTGCTGCAAAGAAGCATGTACCCATAATACCTGTTGATTCAGAACACTCTGCAATATTTCAGTGTCTGCAGGGTGAGTATAATAACCCGGTTGAAAAGATCACACTAACTGCTTCGGGAGGTCCTTTTAGGGGAAAGAGTACAGATTTTTTAAAAACTGTTACCTGCTGTGAGGCACTTAAGCATCCTAATTGGGATATGGGAGCAAAGATAACTATTGATTCGGCCTCAATGATGAATAAAGGTTTAGAAGCTATAGAGGCTCGCTGGCTCTTTAATTTAAAACCTGAACAGATTGAGGTGGTTGTGCATCCACAATCTATAGTTCACAGTATGGTTCAGTTTTATGATGGTTCTATTAAGGCTCAGTTGGGGTTGCCGGATATGAAACTTCCAATACAGTATGCTTTAGGGTATCCAAACAGAATCTCCAATAAATTTAAAAGATTTGATTTTGTTGATTACCCTTCGCTTACCTTTGAGAGAGCCGATTATGATAGTTTTAAAAATTTAAAAATAGCATTTGATGTTATGAATATGGGGGGTAATATGCCATGTGTATTAAATGCCGCCAATGAAGTTGCAGTGGAGGCTTTTTTAAACTCCCGGTTGGGTTTTGTAGAGATGTCTTATCTTATTATGGAGACAATTGAAAAGAGCAGTTTTATTTCCAATCCATCTTATGATGATTATTTAACCACTGATACTGTGACACGTTCACTTGCAACAGAATTTTTAAATGATAGAAAAAAAATAGTATAATTAATAATATAAAAAGGTACAATGGAGTTTTTAATAAAGGCGTTACAACTTATTCTTAGTCTGTCAATACTCGTAATTCTTCATGAATTCGGTCAC
Organism: Marinilabiliaceae bacterium ANBcel2; assembly: GCA_029688995.1. Classification (GTDB taxonomy): domain Bacteria; phylum Bacteroidota; class Bacteroidia; order Bacteroidales; family Marinilabiliaceae; genus JARULA01. The sequence goes on along the minus strand of JARULA010000007.1, from coordinate 52,957 downwards.
TTCTTTTTTGCACGTCTCTTTAAAACACGTGTTGAAAAGTTTTATCTCTTTTTTAATCCCGGGTTTTCTCTTTTTAAATATAAGAAAGGTGAAACTGAATATGGTATAGGGTGGCTTCCTTTAGGAGGTTATGTTAAAATTTCCGGAATGATTGATGAGTCGATGGATAAAGAGCAGATGAATCAACCTCCTAAGCCATATGAATTTAGGTCAAAACCTGCCTGGCAGCGTTTAATGATTATGGTTGGGGGCGTTTTGATGAATTTTATTACTGCTATGGTGATATTTTGGATGATTCTTTTTACATGGGGAGAGTCTTATATTCCTGCCGAGAATGCACAGTATGGGTTTCATTATCATCCTGTTGCTCATGAGATTGGATTGCAGGATGGAGATCATATTGTAGCAGTGGATGATAAAGAGATTAAACAGATTAATGAGGTAGCCGGGAAAATTTTACTGGATGATGCCACCAGGTTAAAGGTTAAACGAGGCGATTCTCTTTTAACTATTAACATACCCGAAAATTTTGGACAGCGAATGCTTGCCGAGGTTGGTGCTGGTTTTGTGTCGTACCAACTGCCTGTTTTAGTTGATTCAGTTGCCTCAGGTTTTGCTGCTGAAAAGGCCGGTCTGCAAAAAGGAGATAGTATTTTTGCCGTTAATGGTGTTGAAACTCCTTTTTATCATCAGTTTACGGGAAAAATTTCAGAACATAAAGGAGAGGTTGTAAACCTGTCTTTAACAAGAGATGGTTATGTTCATGATCTTGAGGTTGAAGTTAGCAGTGAAGGAGTTATAGGGTTTGTTGTTAAGTCTCCTATGGCACTATTTGATACCGAGGATATCTCATATGGATTTTTTGCAGCATTCCCGGCCGGAATTGATAAAGGTGTTGACATTCTTTCAGGTTATGTTAGGCAGCTCGGACTGGTTTTTACTCCTGAAGGGGCTAAACAGATTGGGGGTTTTGGTACTATAGGTGGTCTTTTCCCTTCATTATGGGATTGGCAAACTTTTTGGTTTACCACTGCTTTTCTTTCGCTTATTCTTGCTTTTATGAATATATTGCCTATTCCTGCCTTGGATGGTGGACATGTTATGTTTCTTATTTATGAAATTGTTGTAGGGAAAAAACCGAGTGATAGATTTATGGAGTATGCTACAGTAACAGGTATGATGTTGCTCTTTGCACTTCTAATCTATGCAAATGGTAATGATATATACAGATGGCTCTTTTAATTTAATAATATCTTTAAATTTATCATAAATTGGCAGATAGTTTGTTAGTTTTGATTTGTACATTTGTGAGTATTAATATAATTTAAAATTTAACCGATATGTTTTCAAATCTCGTTTTAGTTGGCATGCCCGGAGGATGGGAGCTAATTATAATTATTTTAATAGTTGTACTTCTCTTTGGCGGACGAAAAATTCCGGAGCTTATGAAAGGTCTTGGACAAGGTATGAAGGAATTTAAGAAGGCGCGTAACGAAGCTGATAGTGAGTCGGATGAGGATGAAGGGGATGATAAAAAAGAGCTGAAGAATGATTAATTAAATTTATTGTAAATTATGGTGAGGTTGCAATTGTTGGTTCTGTTAGTTATGTTCCCTTTGTATGCAGCTTCTCAATTTGATCTGGAAAAGGAGCCGTTTGGCGGGAGTGTTGAGAACCGTTTAGAGATTCTTGATTTGCAAACGCCTGTAGAGTTGATACATAATAATAATGTTCAGGCATATATAGATGTCTATACTATTCATAGAAAGGAGCATTTAGCCAATATTATTGGACGATCAAAACTCTATTTCCCTCTCTTTGAAGAGTATCTGGATAAATATGGGTTGCCGTTAGAGTTAAAATATGTTGCTGTTATTGAGTCTGCATTAGACCCTCTTGCTAAATCAACTTCCGGTGCAAAAGGGTTATGGCAGTTTCTTTATCAGGCATCAAGGCTTTTTGATTTGGAGGTCTCTTCATATATAGATGAGAGATCCGATCCTGTAAAATCAACAGAAGCAGCATGTCGTTATTTAGATTATCTTTATGATAATCTTCATGACTGGAATTTGGTGTTGGCCGCGTATAATGCAGGTATTGCTTCGGTTTATGAGGCTATTGAAAAAGCTGATGGTGAGAGCTGTTACTGGAAGATACGTCAACATCTCTCTGCCGAGGCTCAAGGTTATATACCGGCTTTTATAGCAGCCAATTATGCTTTAAACTACTATTCTGATTATGATATAGAACCAGGTCAGCCTCCTTTTGAATATGATGATATTGGAATTATCAATTTGGACAGGAGTGTTTCTTTTCAGCAGATATCGGCTATAACTGATGTTAATATTGAAAAGTTAAGGCTTTTGAATCCTGTTTATTTGCGTGACTATGTTCCTGTTAATGACTCTTCTGTTCCTTTTATTATTCCCGGTAATAAGGTTTTCACTTTTTTTAGGAACCGAGATCAACTTGTAGAGGAGCGTGGCCCTGTAAAGCCCGAAAAGAGAGAAGTTGGAGATACCAGTGGGCGAAAGAAAATTACTCATACCGTAGAACCCGGAGAGTTTTTTCATAAAATTGCAATTAATTATCGTGTAAGAGTAGAAGATATACAAAGATGGAACAATATTGAATCAAGGGATTTGATGGCCGGTCAGGAACTTATAATCTGGATAGAGCCCGAAGAGCCTGCTTCTTTTTCGGTTAGCAGAGAGATAAAAAAAGAGTTAGAATAAATCCATTTATTTATGAGAAGTTTAATAGTAATATTTTCGCTTTTTTTTATATATCTAATTAGCGGATGTAAAGAGTCGGAAAGCAGCAAGCCTTCGATTCAGGGTGCTAAAGGTGAAGTGCTTGTTGTTATAGATAATGAGTGGAGAAATGGGTCTGAGGGAGAGCGTGTTCGCGAGGTGCTATTTCAGCCTATGTTGGGACTACCTCAGGCAGAATCGATATTTACCCCATCTTTTGTTCCTCATCAACGGTTTACCGGAGCTATGAGAACATACCGAAACATCTTTTTTGTGAGAATCGGCGAAGATGCTCAGGATGATCATGTTAGATATTATCGTACAACAACCTGGGCTAAAGGACAAAAAATGGTAGTTCTCGAAGCTTCAGATTCTGATAATTTTTTTGAACTCTTAAATGAGCATGAAGATCGTATTTTGGGTTTTTTCCTTGCAGCCGAGAGAGAGCGATCCTTATCGGTATATAAGCGAAATCGTAATCATAAGATGATAAACGAGATTGAGAGTAAGTTTAATGTTAATATGGTTGTTCCTGATGAGTTTACCCGAAATCAGGGCTCTGATAACTTTTCGTGGATGTCAAAAGAGGCCTCACGATTTAGTCAGGGATTGATGGTTTATGATTTTGAATATTTTGGAGATTATGAAGATATAACAAGGGAGTTTTTACTTGATAAGAGGGACTCTGCACTGCAGCGCAATGTTCCGGGACCTTCTCCCGGCTCTTATATGGCAACAGAACGTACAGTTGAGACAACTTTTAGCAGGATGACAATAAATGAACATCAAGCTTTTGAACTTAGAGGTTTATGGAAGGTCGAGGGTGATTTGATGGGTGGCCCATTTGTTTTATGCGCTCATTTTGATGAGGAGAACAGTCGTATTATTATGACCGATGGTTATGTTTATTTTCCCGATGAGCCTAAAAAGAGAAATTTGGTTTGGGAGGTAGAGTCTCTTTTCTATTCAGTTGAATTTTCTCAAAAATAAATTTATTATCTTAACAGGAGTTGAATTATTATTGAGCTTCTTTGAAAAAGGAGTTATATAATTAAAATATATAATGTATGGATTATTCTTTATTCAAAAAAGATAAATTAACCGATAAAGATTCTGTTACCTATATAGTTTCTGATATTAAGGCACTTTCGACATTACAATTGAGTAGTGACGAAAGGGAGTATGCAGAGTCAAAATTCAAAGAGAAGAAAGAAGAGTCTGCAACTGTTATAACAATTAACAGACTTAAATCATATATTGGTATCCTTTTTATTGGTGAGGAGAGTTGCAGTAATCACTATATTGAAAAAGTGAGACGTTGTGGTGCATCATTTTACAATAGTGCTAACAAAGAAGGTTTTACTCAGTTTGCTGTACAAAATTTGGTTGAAAAAAAGGAGTTCTCACTTGCTTTTGTTGAAGGAGTGCTTTTGTCGGCTTATAGTTTCGATAAGTATAAGAGTGAAAAAAAAGAGAAGAGTGCTTTAAAGATAGGGGTTATTGATAAATCTGTTTTCGACAATGATTTAAAGGAGTTATCAAACCTTATTGAGTCGGTATATCTTACTCGTGACCTTGTTAATGAGCCGCTAGGCTATTTAACGGCCGAAAAGTTTGGTGAAATAGTAAAGGAGAAATCTCTCGAACATAATTTTAGTGCCGAAGTTTTTAATCGTGAAAAGATTGAAGCTTTAAGAATGAATGGTCTTTTGAGTGTTAATCGTGGCAGTATTGACCCTCCTACCTTTTCGGTAATGGAGTGGAAGCCCGATAATGCTGTAAATAGTAAACCTGTGGTTCTGGTAGGAAAGGGTGTTATGTTTGATACCGGAGGATTGAATCTTAAAACTCCTGCCGGTAGTATGGATACTATGAAATGCGATATGGGGGGAGCTGCTGCTGTACTTGGTGCTATTGTTGCCGCTGCTTCCAATAAATTGCCTGTTCATGTGGTTGGATTAGTTCCGGCTACAGATAACAGACCCGGTCAAAAAGCTTTTGTTCCCGGAGATATAATTAAGATGTATAATGGTAAAACCGTGGAGGTTATAAACACTGATGCCGAAGGTCGTTTAATTTTGGCCGATGCTTTAAGTTTTGCATCATCTTATGATCCTATGGTTGTTATCGATTTGGCTACCCTAACCGGCAATGCTGCTATTGCAATAGGCATTCATGGTATTGTGGGAATGGGTACTGCCGGCAACAATTTTAAAAATGCAGTTGAGGTTTCGGGGGATAATGTTTGTGAAAGAGTTGTCTGGTTCCCTTTTTGGGAGGATTATGATGATTCGGTTAAATCTAAGATTGCCGATATTAAGAATCTTGGAGAGAGAGAGGGAGGTGCAATATCGGCCGGAAAATTTTTAGGTCATTTTACCGATAAGCCCTGGATTCATTTAGATATTGCCGGACCGGCATTTTTGCCATCTAATGTTGGTTACCGACCTGCAGGAGGGTCAGGTGTTGGAGTAAGACTACTGTTTAACTATTTAGCCTCATTATCACAATAAAATTTGATATAAGATGCAAGATAATAAAGTAAAAGTCGCTATAACACAAGGGGATATTAATGGTGTAGGATATGAAGTTATTTTTAAAGCACTTTCGGATCCCCGTATGCTTGAAATATGTACTCCGGTGATATATGGTTCTTCAAAAGTTGCTGCATATCATCGTAAAGCATTAAGCATCCCCGCTGTTAGTCTCAACAATATTAAGTCGGCAGCCGATGCACATCCCAAAAGAATTAATATTGTTAACTGCTTAACCGATAATGTTCGTGTTGAGTTGGGTAAGGCTACACAAATTAGTGGCGAGTCAGCATTTATTGCACTTGAGAGGGCTGTTGAGGAGATAAAAAACGGTTTTGCAGATGTGTTGGTTACAGCACCAATTAATAAAGAGGTTATTCAATCGGTTCACTTCAATTTTCCCGGTCATACCGAATATCTTGCCAGTATATTTGGCGGTGTTCCTTTAATGTTAATGGTAAGTGATATTTTAAAGGTTGGTGTTGCTACTGCTCACTTACCTTTGAACAGGGTAAGTGAGTCTATTAATGAGGAGCTTATTATATCAAAACTAAAAATTTTAAATGATTCTTTAAAAAAGGACTTTGTAATTCGCAGACCCCGTATTGCTGTTTTGGGACTGAATCCGCATGCAGGTGATGGCGGACTGCTTGGTGATGAGGAGAAGCATATTATAGAGCCTGCTGTAAAAAAAGCACGTGAACAGGAGGATATAATGGCTTTTGGGCCTTATCCGGCTGATGGTTTTTTTGCAACTGATGGTATAAAAAGTTTTGATGCTGTGCTTGCAATGTATCATGATCAGGGGCTTACCCCTTTTAAGGCTTTAAGTTTTTCTACCGGGGTTAATTATACTGCCGGATTGTCGATAGTGCGTACATCTCCCGATCATGGAACTGCTTACCAGATAACCGGTGAGAATAAGGCTGATGCTCAATCATTTTTATCTGCAATATATAGTGCGGTTGATATTTATGAAAATCGACGGATGAATGAGGAGTTTGGTGTAAATCCTCTCTTACCCGGCGATATTCACTCTTCTCAACAAGAGAAGTAGGAAGTATTAATTACTATCCTTTTCTCTGTCAGGATTATAACCTTTTATAATACCTCTTTGTGAATTTTTTACAAAGAGGATTATTTCGTCCCGTTCGTTAGATGCCGGCAACTCAGCTTCAATTCTCTCTACTGCATCACTATTGTTTAGGTTTGACTGGAACAACATTCTGTAGCAGTTTTGAATATCTCTTATCTGTTCATTTGAAAATTTTCTACGTCGCAAACCTATCGAATTAACCCCTGCATAAGAGAGTTTTGCTCTGCCTGCTTTTATGAAAGGGGGAACATCTTTACCCACCAGTGATCCTCCTGATATCATTACATGAGAGCCAACTCTCACAAACTGATGTATTGCCGATAATCCGCCAATTATAGCATAATCATCAATAATTACTTCTCCTGCCACCTGTACACTATTTACAAGAATTACATTATTCCCAACTACAGTATCATGGGCAATGTGAACATAGGCCATTAAAAGAGAGTTTTTTCCAATTACTGTTCTGTTTTTTGCTTTTGTTCCGCGGTTTATTGTAACAAACTCTCTTATAGTTGTATTATCTCCTATTTCAGCAGTTGTATCTTCTCCTGCAAATTTAAGATCCTGAGGAATTGCACCTATAACGGCTCCGGGAAATATTTTACAATTTTTTCCGATTCGGCTTCCTTCAAGAATTGTAACATTTGAGCCTATGGTTGTTCCCTCTTCTATAACAACATTTTTATCTATTGTGGCAAATGGTTCTATAACAACATTTGGGGCAACTTTTGCCTCCGGATGAATATATGCCAGTGGTTGTTTCATCAGAAAATATTTTGTTCTTATTTATTAATTTGATAGAGTTTAGCTCACATGACAAATTGTTTGTCAAATTTAGTGTTTCCCTATTTTTTATTTTTTGTGATTTGAGCCATAAATTCGCCTTCTGCAACTATTGTGTTACCAACGAAGCCTGTTCCTTTCATATTTGCAACTCCCCGTCTTATTTCGGTCATCATTTCCAGTTTAAATATAACAGTATCTCCCGGCACTACTTTTTTTCGAAATTTTATATTATCAATCTTTAAAAAGTAGGTGCTATATGTATGTGGCTCCTCTATTTGACTTAAAACCAGTATTCCTCCTATCTGGGCCATTGCTTCTACTAAAAGAACACCGGGCATTACCGGTTCATCGGGAAAATGGCCTGTGAAAAAAGGCTCATTCATTGTTATATTTTTAACCCCGGTAATTGTTTTCTCTTGAAGATCAATGATTTTATCAACTAATAAAAAGGGTGGGCGGTGGGGTAGCAGGGCTTTAATTTGATTAATATCGAAAACCGGCTTTTTTTCAGGATCATAGTGGGGGGCCTCAATTTTTAATTGGCGTCTTTTTATCTCTTTTCGTAATTTTGCTGCGAATTGCGAATTAATTTTATGTCCGGGTTTGTTAGCAATTATTCGACCCTTAATTGGAGCTCCGCAAAGGGCAAGATCCCCTATAACATCAAGCAGTTTATGTCTTGCAGGCTCGTTTGTATGGTGAAGTTCAAGATTGTTGAGTATGCCTGTTGGTTTTACCTCAACCGATGGTTTATTGAACAGCTTTGCAAGTCGGTCCAGCTCTTCCTGATTAGCAGGTTTGTCTATTATAATTATAGCATTGTCTAAATCGCCCCCCTTTATTAGATTGTTTTTAAGAAGGGGTTCCAGCTCATGAAGAAAGACAAATGTACGGCACGCAGCTATCTCTTTTTCAAAGCTCTCTAACGACTCAATTGTTGCAAATTGATTGGCTAAATGCAGAGAGTGATCAAATGAGATCATTATTTGTGCCGAGAAGCTATTGTCGGGCAGAGCTATAATGTAACTCCCTGTTTCAGGATCTTCAAGCATCATTTTCTCGTTAACGACAAAATACTCCCTGTCACTTTTTTGCTCTTTTATACCGGCTTTTTTTATGGCATCAACAAAAGGTTGAGCGCTTCCATCAAGAATAGGAGCTTCGGGTCCGTCAACATCTATAAGGCAGTTGTCAACCCCCATTCCGCGTAAAGCAGCAAGACAGTGCTCTATTGTACTAACCTTTGCTTCTCCTTCCTGCAGAACTGTTCCTCTTTCTGTCTCTACAACATTATCGGCTGTAGCTTTAATAACTGGTTTGTTTTCGAGATCGATACGTCTTATGCGATATCCAAAATTATCATCAGCCGGATTTAATGTTAATGTTACATCTACGCCTGTATGTAATCCTGATCCTTTAAGATTAACCGGGTTAACAATGGTTTTCTGTTTATCTGCCATTTCTCTTAAGTTAAATATGTTTTTCAATTTGATCGATACGTTTTTTTAATTCAGGCAGGTTACGAAAAATTACATAAGCTTTGTTGAATTTAAGAGCATCCATTGCTGGAGATCCCATTATTGCAGTACCCTCTTTTGTTATGCTTTTTGAAACTCCTGTTTGAGCAGCAAGTTTTGTTTTTGAGGCTATTTTTATATGTCCTGAAATACCAACCTGCCCTCCGCACATGATGCTATCTCCGGTTTTAGTACTTCCTGCAATTCCGGTTTGAGCTGCAATAACACAGTTTTTGCCTATCTCCACATTATGCGCTACCTGAATAAGATTGTCAAGTTTGGTGCCCTCACCTATTACTGTTTTACCCATTGTGGCACGATCTATTGTTGTATTGGCTCCAATCTCAACATTATCTTTTAAAACAACTATTCCTACCTGAGGGATTTTATTAAATTTGCCCTGATCATCGGGGGCAAAGCCAAAACCGTCTGATCCGATAACAGCACCTGCGTGAACAACGCAGCTTTTGCCTATTTTACATCCTTTATACACTTTTGCTCCGGCATAAATAATGGTGTTATCTCCTATTTCCACATTATCTCCTATAAAAGCCCCGGGATATATTTGAACACCATATCCCGTTTTAACTCCCTGACCAATATAGCTAAAAGCTCCTGTATAGTTAAATTCTCCTATTTGGGCTGACTTGTCGATAAAACAGGGCTCTTCTCTTCCTGTTTTTTTAGGAAGAGATTCTTCATAATATTGCAGTAATTTAGCTATTGCACCATAAGCATCATCTACTTTTATTAATGTTGCTTTTACAGGTTCTTCGGGAGTGAAAGATTTATTTACAATAACCGCAGATGCTTTTGTTGTATATAGATAGTTGTTATATTTTTCATTTGCTAAAAAGGTAAGTGTCTCGGGTGCTCCATCTTCAATTCTTGAAACATCTTTAATCGTGGTTTCAGGATCTCCCTGAATTTCTCCATCTATTAATTGAGCAATCTGTTTTGCAGTGAATATCATTTTGATTTTTTTTTTATAATAAAATACAAAACTACGAAAATATTTATATGGCACTTATTATGTTACCCAAATAATCTACTTACTCTGCATAGAATAAGTTTTTTGTTTTGTTTTTTTTAATCAATGTAAAAAAAATTAACAAAAGAGGAGGCTTTGAATGAGTAATATCTCACCTTGTTACGTACTACTTAATACTAAGTGGTTGTCGATATAATAATGTTTACATGTTTCTGTTTTATGCAGATTTCAATATTTAGTTAAGCAAGGTTCAGTTATAATATAGTTCTTTTTTTGTTTTATTTAATTAAATTTTAAGCTATGAAAAAGTTTTTACATCTATTTTTAGTATTGGGTCTGTTTTGTTCGCTCAATGCTTTTTCTCAAACAGCTCCTCCGATTAGTACCGAAGAGGATCCGGTATGGTTTGAGATTGAGTCGGCTTGTACCGATCCAATAACATTGAATGGTTTGTACACAGGACCGGATGATTTAAGGGGATATGTTTTATATGATTCCAATAGTGGATCAAGAATATTAGCTAGAGAAAGAGCTGGTGGAGATGAGGAGCTATGGGCGCTTGTTGAGAGTGATGGAGTGGTAAGATTAATGAATAAGGGAACCGGTCGTTACATGGTAGAGTCTCACTCTTTGAATAATAGCGGTGAGAATGTAACTTATGGCGAGATAGAAGGAAGTGATGGGCAATACTGGATAAGATCGGAAAGTGGAACCGGTAGTCATATTGTTATTTGGAACAACCTGCAGGCCGATCGTTTAAATATTTTGCAGGCCGATTCTAATGTTGCTTTTTATTTTATTGTAAGAAGTGATGCCCGTAGTCTTTTAGGTTCTGTTTTAAATTCTGCTCAAAACCTTATAAATAATATGGTTGGGGAAGATCCGGGGTTTATTTCCCCTGATAGTGAGGCTGTTGATCTGTTTAATTCGGCTATTACAAATGCCAGTGATATTTATGATACAGGCTCAACCGATGAAGAGTTTGAGTCGGCTTCTGATGATTTGAATGATGCTATAACTGCATTTAATGACTCTCCAAAGAATCCGCTTCAAATTAGTGATGGAGATGATGAGACATGGTACTATATAGTTTCTGCTGCTGTTAATCCATATAGTAGTGGAAAGGTGATTGTTAATCGTAGTGATGAGCCGGGAGTTCGATTACAGTTTGATGAAAAAAGGAAAGATCCTAACATGTTATGGAAAATTGAGGAACTGGAAGAGAATAGATATGGGTTAGTGAATATGGCTAGTGGACTCTATATTGCAGTGCCTGTAACTGATGGTACTTCTGAAACCCCAGGGGAGTATAAAATTGAGAGCCTGGGTGATAAAGGGCAATTTTCTATTTTTTCAGAAGGTAGCAGTCCATTACATTGTCAGGAGAATGGCTCTTTAATTGTAAGTTGGCCAGGTGGACTCGATTCGCCTTCATCCTGGAGATTTGAAACAGTATCTGATGATGATGCCGAGGCACCTTTGAATTTTTCTTCAGTTGAGGTGTTAAATGGACAGGTTACCACCGGAATAGGAAATGATAATTATGCTTCTATGTATATTGAAGTGGTTTTAGAAGGATTCACCGGTTCTTTTGGTCTGGAAGAGATCTCTCTCGATTTTGAAGGAACTTCCGATATTGATGATATTGAAGAAGCATCAATAGCTTATGTAAATTCGGGATTACGCTATAGCACTCAAGAATCAGAAATTTTGGGTAGTGCTGAAGTGACAAATAAAGAGGTTGCTATCACTTTTGATGAGCCTTTTGAGATGAATCCCGGAGAAGCTAGATTTGCTTTGGTATTGAAAATATCTGATAGTGCTGCAGAGGGTAACTTAATAAACAGCACTTTGCTTTCATTTAAACCAGTGGGTGAAGATGTTATTGATGCCGGGGAGTTATCTCCAGAGCATAAATCCACAATATTCTTAACTCAAAGCACTCTCTTTTCACCCGGAGATTATGGATCTAATTTTTACCGTATTCCTGCTATAGTTACAGCTCCTGATGGGTCTTTGATTACGGCTACAGATAAGAGAAATAATCATCAAGGGGATTTGCCGGCTGATATTGATGTTTATGTTCGTAGATCAACCGATAATGGTAAAACATGGAGTGAGCCTATAATGATTGCAGGAGAGAACACTACTAAGGGATATGGAGATCCTGCTTTGGTAGTTGAAGAGGAGACCGGAAAGATCTTTTGTGTTATGGCCTATGATAATGGGTTCTTTCATTCTACACCAACTGATCCAATTCGTGTTACAATTAGTGAAAGCAGTGATAATGGTTTAACATGGAGTGATCCTAAAGATATTACAGATTCACTTTATGGAGCAGGATCAGATGATCCCATTTCGAGTCAGTGGAATGCAATGTTCGTTGCCTCGGGGCGAGGTTTGCAGCTTGATAATGGGAGGTTGATGTTTGCCGTTGCAGTTAGAGGAACCACTGATGGAATTGATAATTATGTAATCTATTCAGATGATAAAGGCGAGAGCTGGAATATTAATACTGAGATGGTCCATCGTCATGGAGATGAAGCTAAGTTGGCGCAAAGAAATAATGGTGATGTTATTATTTCTATTCGTAATTGGGGTACACGCGAATGGAATCTCTCTTCAGATAATGGAATGACCTGGGGTAATAGTACTAACCATCCCGATCTGGTAGATCCTAACTGTAATGGTGAGATTATGGTTTATACCTCTACTAATGATAATTATGAAAGCAACAGAATGCTTCATTCTGTTGCTTATGCAGGAAACCGTTCAAATGTCTCTATGTTGTTAAGTTATGATGAGGGCGAAACATTTCCTATCGTAAAGAGTATTTGTCCCGCACCAAGTGCATACTCCACATTTACCAAACTTTCTGATGGAACAATAGGAGTTTATTATGAAGATGGTTCTGTAGGAGGTGGTTATGATATGGTGTTTGTAAGATTTACACTTGAGTGGTTAACAGATGGGGATGATATTTATCAGGCGCCTGCACCTACATTTATCTCTGAGGTTGAAGATAAAAGTAATTCAAAAGTGTGGAGTGAAAATAGCAGGATATATGTTGAAACTTCGGATGATTCTGATATAAACATATTTTCTTTAACAGGCGTTAAGGTTAAGCCAAATACAACTCTTCAATCAGGTATTTACATTGTGCGTGTAGGAGATGAAATTCATAAGGTAGTTGTAAAATAGTACAGGACCATAAATTCGATGAGAGGCTGCTATAATTATTTATGGCAGCCTCTCTCATTTTTTGCAACTACTGTTTATGTTTTAGCATACTACTGCTCATTAATATTCTTGGGGTAGCAAAGAATATTTTTTCTTACTGTTTTGCTCAGTACCGAGAGGTTTAGAATATCTGATGCCTGGGATATATCTTTTACGCGACTGTTTTTAAAAAGGATCTTTATTTTATCGTCAAAAATATTGTAGGCGTTGTTTTCTATTGTATCGGTGAAGACAAAGTATTTCGACTCACTATATGTAAGGGAGAGCTCTTTAACAGCAATCTCTCTTAACTGATGAATGTGATTTTTTGTAAACTTATCTTTCTCAATTTCAATTGCCAGTAGCTTTCGGTTTAAAAGAGCATTTGATAACCAGGATAATACTTTATCTTCACTGTAACTCCAAATTTTTAAAGCACTCATAATGTCATTATCATCAAGCATTGCAAAATTGTTTAATACTTGCGGATCATTTTTAAAATCGATACTCTCTTTATCTGTTTTTAAGAAAAATTCAAGAGTTCCTGGAGCACCTGTATCACCCTTTTTTGAAGCTATGTATGCTGCACGTTTTACAGTTTTGTTTAGCATTTTTTCACTTACCAGAGCTGTTTTATGAAGATAAACCTGCCAAAACATTAATCTGCGAGCAATTAAAAATTTTTCAATTGAATAGATTCCTTTTGCTTCAACAACAAGCTCATCATTATGAAGGGTAAGCATTTTAATTATTCTGTCGGAGCTTACAACACCTTCGGATACCCCTGTATAAAAACTGTCTCTTCGCAGGTAATCGAGCCGGTCCATATCCAGTTGTCCTGAGATTAGCTGATGGAGAAACCTTTTGGGATATCTGTTTTTAAATATCTCAATTGCCATAGATAACTTTCCGTTAAACTCTTTATTGAGACGCTCCATAAAAAGAAGAGAGATCTCTTCATGTGTTATCTTTTTCACCAGTGTTGATTCCAGTACATGAGAAAAAGGAGCATGTCCTAAATCGTGCATTAGTATGGCTGCATGTACAGCTTCTGACTCTTCATCGGTTATTGAAAATCCTTTTTGTTGCAGAGTGTTTATTGCTGCACTTATCAGGTGCATACAGCCAATGGTGTGCTGAAATCTTGAATGAGTAGCTCCCGGATATACCAGATGGGTCATTCCCAGCTGTTTTATCCTTCTTAATCTTTGAATGTAAGGATGCTCCAAAAGATCAAAAAGGAGATCTCCGGGTATTGTTATAAAACCGTGTACAGGGTCGTTAATGATCTTTTTTTTGTTGGTGTTGCTCTTTTTCAATATATTTTTATTTCTGTTTGTAAGGTTAATTAAGGTACAAATGTAATTAATCTGAATAGTTTTGTAAATTTGTTGCTTTAAAGAGCTCTCTTTTTTGGTGATTCAACAGGTTGATTATATATGTTGAACTCTTTAAAGAGTTTTTTGTTGATTTAGATGTACAGATTATTTAATAAGAGCTTTATTACTCTATTATATTATGGCTAGCGAACAGGATAAATTATTGGAGAAGGTGACAGGCAGAGAGTATCAATATGGATTTCATTCTGATATTGAAACAGAATCGCTGCCTAAAGGTTTAAATGAAGAGGTTATTAAAGAGATATCCAAAAGGAAAGGAGAGCCTCAATTTATGCTGGAGTTTCGACTTAAAGCATATAGAAAGTGGCTTACTATGGAATCTCCACGGTGGGCACATCTAAAAATTTCTGAGATAGATTTTCAGGATATGATATATTATGCTGCCCCTAAAAAGAAACCACAGCTTGAAAGTATGGATGAGGTTGATCCCGAGTTGAGAGAGACTTTTGACAAACTTGGAATCCCTCTCGATGAGCAGAAGGTTTTGGCTGGTGTTGCCGTAGATGCAATTATTGATAGTGTTTCGGTTAAAACTACTTTTAAAGAGACTCTTGCCGAAAAAGGAATTATATTTTGCAGTATATCTGAGGCTGTAAAAGAGTATCCCGACCTTGTTAAAAAATATTTGGGAACAGTTGTTCCTATAGGAGACAACTTTTTTGCGGCATTAAATTCGGCTGTATTTAGTGACGGCTCTTTTGTCTATATTCCTAAAGGTGTTCGCTCCCCTATGGAGCTCTCCTCCTATTTTAGGATAAATGCAATGAATACCGGGCAGTTTGAACGCACTCTTATTGTTGCCGAGGATGATAGCTATGTAAGTTATCTTGAGGGTTGTACAGCTCCTATGCGTGATGAAAATCAACTTCATGCGGCAGTTGTTGAGATTGTTGCTCTCGATAGAGCTGAGGTTAAGTATTCAACAGTGCAAAATTGGTATCCCGGAAATAAAGAGGGTAAAGGTGGAATATACAATTTTGTTACAAAACGGGGGTTGTGCAAGGGTGACTACTCTAAAATTATGTGGACTCAGGTAGAGACTGGTTCTGCTATAACATGGAAATATCCCAGTTGTGTTTTGTTGGGTGATAATTCATCTGGCGAGTTTTACTCAGTAGCACTTACCAATAATTATCAGCAGGCCGATACAGGCACTAAAATGATACACCTTGGGAAGAATACTAATAGTTTAATTGTCTCTAAAGGTATATCAGCAGGCTTTAGTCAAAACAGTTATCGAGGATTGGTAAAAGTAGGTAAAAATGCACGTAATGCACGTAATTTCTCTCAGTGTGACTCTCTTTTGCTTGGTGATAAATGTGGAGCGCATACATTTCCCTATCTTGAGACACGAAACAGCAGTGCTAAAGTTGAGCATGAGGCTACTACTTCAAAGATAGGAGAAGATCAGATATTTTATTGTAATCAGCGGGGAATTGATACTGAAAGGGCTGTTGGACTAATAGTGAATGGTTATGCACGTGAGGTTATAAATCAACTGCCTATGGAGTTTGCTGTTGAAGCCCAAAAACTCCTTGATATTAGTCTTGAAGGGAGTGTAGGATAATTGTATAATTAATTTAAGATTTAAAAAAAGAGTGATGCTTAAGATAAGAGATTTACATGCAGCTATAGATGGAAAAGAGATTTTAAGGGGTATTGATTTGGATATAAAAGCCGGTGAAGTTCATGCTGTTATGGGACCTAATGGTTCGGGCAAAAGTACTTTGGCAGCAGTACTTGCCGGTAATGAGGCTTTTGAAGTTACCTCGGGAACAGTTGAGTTTGACGGATATGATCTGCTGGGGATGTCTCCAGAGGAGAGAGCAAGAGAGGGGTTGTTTTTAAGCTTTCAATATCCTGTTGAAATTCCGGGAGTTAGTATGACCAATTTTTTGCGAACTGCTTTAAATGAGCAAAAAAAATATCGTAAAGAGAAACCTTTGTCGGCAAGTAATTTTCTTAAGTTGATGAGGGATAAGAAAAATCTTGTAGAGATTGATTCAGATCTTACCAACAGATCGGTAAATGAGGGTTTTTCCGGTGGTGAGAAGAAGAAAAATGAAATTTTTCAAATGGCTATGCTCGATCCCCGGCTCTCTATACTTGATGAAACTGATTCAGGATTGGATATTGATGCCCTTAGAGTTGTAGCTAATGGTGTTAATAAGTTACGCAGGGATGATAATGCAACCATTGTTATAACTCACTATCAAAGGTTGCTTAATCATATAGTTCCTGATAAAGTTCATGTACTTTATAAGGGTAAAATAGTGAAATCTGCCGGAAAAGAACTGGCACATGAGCTTGAGATAAACGGTTACGACTGGATAAAAAAGGAGTTAGATGAGCAATAATAATTTAACCCAAAAATATATAACTCTTTATCAAAATCATAAAGAGCGTCTATTGGATAACTCTTCTCAAATTGTGAATGAGTATCGTGATAAGGCTTTTGATGCTTTTAAAAAGAGTGGAATTCCAACAGTTAAAAGTGAGGCATATAAATATACCAATATTGAAGAGCCATTTAGCAGGGATTACCAATCTGTTTTAGAGAGTGAAAAGTTTAGTGGGAATATTGAAGAGCTTTTTAAGTGTAATGTTGAAGAGCTCGACACCTATACTATGTTTACTGTCAACGGGAAGTTTATTGGTGATAATAATCCAGGGGCTTTGCCTGAGGGTGTTATTGTTGGAGGGTTTGCTGAGATGGCTGAAATGCACCCTGCTATTGTAGAGAAGTATTATGGAAAGAGCGCTCTCATTGAAAAGGATGGTGTGATTGCTCTTAACACTATGTTGGCAACTGATGGACTGTTTATATATGTTCCTTCGGGTATTAAGCCCGAAAAACCACTTCAGGTTGTTAATATTCTTACAGCTGAAAATGATATATTGGTAAATCGTCGTGACCTTATTGTTGTTGAAGGAGGAGCCGATCTGCGATTACTGTTTTGTGATCACACTATTTCAACAAACCGGTTTTTGGTTAATGCTGTTACTGAAGGTTTTGTTGCAGATTCGGGTACTCTTGATTTTTATAATCTTCAAAATCAGCACAATGGAACTGTACAAATTGGCGGTTACTATTTTCAGCAGGATAAGAAGTCGCTTCTTAATGCTAACTACTTTTCATTGAACAGTGGTATAGCGCGAAACAATGTTTTTGTAGATATGAATGGCCTGCATGGCGAGAATCATATATCGGGACTTACTCTTGTTGATAAAAACCAACATGTTGATAATTTTTTATCTATAAGTCATAATGTCCCCGAATGCGAAAGCAATGAGCTTTTTAAATCGGTACTTGATGATGCAGGGTCAGGAGCTTTTACAGGAAGAATATATGTTGCTCCGGATGCTCAAAAAACAAATGCATACCAGTCAAACAACAATCTTTTACTTACCGATACTGCATTGATGAATGCTCGTCCGCAACTTGAGATATATGCTGATGATGTAAAATGTAGTCACGGAGCAACAGTTGGACAGCTTGATGAAGAGGCTCTGTTTTATCTAAGGGCTCGCGGAATAGGTAAAGATGAGGCAACAATTCTTTTAATGTATGCTTTTGCCTATGAGGTGATTGAAAAAATCAGAGTGCCTGCTTTAAAAGAGCAGATTAGAACTTTGGTTGAGAAAAGGTTTAGGGGAGAGCTTGATAAATGTGATTCCTGTATTGTGTGTGCAGATATAAATAAAGTAATGAATGATTTATCAGGTGTATGACTTATTCAATAGGTAATATAAGAGACGAGTTTCCTATTTTAAACAGAAAAGTTCATAACAGCGAGCTAATCTATTTTGATAATGCGGCAACAACCCAAACTCCTTTGAGCGTTGTTAAAGCTATGGATGAGGTGTATAGCTGCTATAACAGTAATATTCACAGGGGAGTTCACCATTTAAGTAATATATCAACTCAAAAGTTTGAAGAGTCACGCAGGGATATTGCAAAATTTATCAATGCAGATAAAGAGCATGAACTTATTTTTACGCGTGGCACTACCGAATCGATAAATCTTGTAGCATCTTCGTTTGGAGATGCATTTTTAAAAGAGGGCGATGAGGTTATTATCTCTGAAATGGAGCATCACTCTAACATTGTTCCATGGCAGATGCTTAGGGCAAGAAAAGGGATTACTCTCAGGGTTATCCCTCTGCTTGATGACGGAACTCTTGATATGGATATTTTCTCCTCTTTGATAAATGAGCGTACCCGGTTTATATCAGTAACACATGTAAGCAATGTTACCGGTATTGTTAATCCTGTAGAGGATATTGTGAAAGAAGCCCGAAAATATTCTATTCCTGTTTTAATAGATGGAGCTCAAGCTGTTCAGCATATTAAAGTGGATGTTAAAAAGCTTGATTGTGACTTTTATGTTTTTTCGGGTCATAAATTGTATGGTCCTACAGGAATAGGTCTGCTTTACGGCAAAGAGGAACTGTTAGATAAGATGCCTCCCTGGCAAGGGGGAGGAGAGATGATCAAGTCTGTATCTTTTGAAAAGACGCTCTATAATGAGCTGCCATATAAATTTGAAGCCGGCACCCCCAACTATGTGGGTGCTATAGGGTTAAAAGCGGCTGTTGATTTTATAGAGAATATAGGAGTTGATAACATCTCATTACATGAAACAGATCTGCTTAATTATGGCAGGGAGAGGTTGCAACATGAGATTCAAGGCCTTCTTTTTTATGGTACAGGCGGGGATGCAACAAGTGTTATCTCATTTTTAATAAAGGATCTGCATCCTTTTGATGTTGGCACTTTACTTGATAAGATGGGAGTTGCTTTGCGAACAGGTCACCATTGTGCACAACCCTTTATGGACAGGTATAATATTCCAGGGACAATACGCATTTCTTTTGGAGTTTATAATACTCACAGTGAGATAGATAAATTTATAGGGCTATTAAAAAGAGTTGAGAAACTTTTAAAATAGATATTGATTATATATTAAAAACAGACTATTTCAATGACACTTAACGAAGTTCAGGAGGAGATTACCGAAGAGTTTTCAATGTTAGATGATTGGATGGATCGCTACTCATTATTAATAGAGTTGGGCAATGATCTTGACTCTTTTGAAGAGGAGTATCGCACCGACCAAAATCTTATTGAGGGGTGCCAGTCGAAAGTGTGGCTGCACGCATGGCTTGAAGAGGATAGGATAAGATTTATGGCCGATAGTGATGCTATTATAGTAAAAGGAATTGTATCGCTTCTTATTCGTCTTTTTGATAATAGAACTCCTCAGGAGATAGTAGATGCTGAACTTTGGTTTATTGATAAAATTGGGTTAAAGGAGCACCTTTCTCCTACACGATCAAATGGTTTGGTTGCAATGGTTAAGCAGATGAAAATGTATGCTTTGGCTTTTCAGCATAAAAAGTAGTGCCTTTTAGAATTAACTAAATTTTGTAGTGATGAAGAATGAGTTTTTAGAGATAGAGACAGATATTATTCATGCGATTAAAACGGTTTTTGACCCCGAGATTCCTGTTAATATCTATGATTTGGGCTTGATATATGAGATAGATGTAAAAGAGGATGGGAAAGTTAAAATTGTTATGACTTTAACATCGCCTAACTGTCCTGTTGCTGACTCTCTTCCCGAAGAGGTTCATGATGTCGTTGCAGGTGTAAAAGGAGTAAAAGAGGTGGAGCTTAAAATGACTTTTGATCCACCATGGAATCGTGATATGCTTAGTGATGAGGCTCTTTTGGAGCTGGGATTACTATAGAGAAATATGTGTTTAGAGAGTGACAATATTAAGAGGCTCATAAGTGAAAAGGCTTTTAAGCTGGGATTTAGTGATATAGGATTTACATCGCTTTCAGAGTTCTCTAAAGAGAGGCAACCTTTTCAATTATGGTTGAAGCAGGGGCATCATGCCAACATGAAATATATGGAGCGTAATTTAGATAAGCGTCTAAATCCTTCGCTCTTAGTTGACAATGCAACCACTGCTATAGTGGTAGTTAAAAATTACTACAACGACTCTCCACTTGTAAAATCTGCTCCTAAAATTTCCCGTTATGCCTCGGGTATCGATTATCACCTTACAATTAAAAGAGATTTAAAAACCCTCTTTGATTATATTAAAGCTGATATTTACCCCGCACTTGAAGGGCGCTATTTTACCGATACTCCTCCATTGCTAGAGCGATCGATTGCTGAGAGAGCCGGATTGGGTTATATAGGTAAAAACAGTCTTCTTATTACTCCTAAATTTGGCTCCTGGGTTTTTATAGGTGAAATGCTTGTTAATTTGCCTCTGCCTGCTGATAAGAGGGAGGTGCCCGATAGGTGCGGAAGCTGCACAAGATGCATTGATGCCTGTCCGTCGAAAGCTATATTGCCTGGTCGTACTATTGATTCGCGCAGGTGTATATCCTGGTTAACTATAGAAAACAGAGACAAAGATCTTCCCGGGAATCTTCGTGAAAGTTTTAACGGATGGATTTTTGGATGTGATATCTGTCAGGAGGTGTGTCCCTGGAATATAAAAAATGCCACCCCTGTTGATAATAGTGAGTTGGTTGTGAAAGATGAGGTTAAAGAGGTCTCTTTGCCTGAGTGGGAAGAGCTTTCAACAGACTCTTTTTCAAAACTTTTTAAAAATTCTGCCGTTAAACGAACTAAGTATAGTGGTTTAAAAAGAAATATTAATTTTGTTTTATCTAAAAAGTAGATTTTTGATCTGCATGTGGTTAGATAATTATAAATTATTTAAAACATATTTTTCAAATGAAAATTAAAGAGCAGGATTTTAACCTGGTATCTACCGACGGAACTATTCTTAAAGGATATTTGTGGAAACCTGCTGATAATAATATTAAAGCTACTTTATCTATCATTCATGGTATTGGTGAATATTCTCTCAGATACAGCGAGTTTGCAGAGCAGTTTTGTCGTGAGGGAATAATGGTGTATAGTTTTGATTTGCGTGGACATGGCTATTCTGAGGGGAAACGTGGACATGTTAATTCGTTAAATGAATATTATGATGATATAAGTACAATAGTGAGACGCAGTAAACGAAACTGGGGTGATGTTCCCGGTTTTATATATGGTCACAGTATGGGTGGCAATTTGCTGCTTAGCTACTTAATGCATATGCGTCAGGATTTTGCAGGAGCAATTGTCTCATCACCATGGCTTGAGCTTTATCGACAACCCGGTTCTTTCTTATTAAAAGCTGGAGCTCTGCTGGATCATATAATACCCGAGGTGACATTTAAAACCGGTCTAAAGGCTAAGGATATGACTTCTGTGAAATCTGAAAAAAAGCGGAGTAAGAAAGATAAGTTAATCCATAAAAAAATCACTCTTCGACTTTTTAATGAGCTTTATAATAGCTCCATAGATATTATGAACTATCCTTTTCCTGTGGAAATCCCTTTATTTATAATTCATGGAGAAGATGACAGAGTAACACGTTCCTTAGCTTCTGAAACTTTTGCCGGCTATAACCCCGATCTTTTTGATTATAAAAAGTATAAAAATGGTCGTCATGAACTGCATCGTGATGGTTGTAGAGTAGAGGTTATCAATGATATTATAAATTGGATTGATGATGTTTTAAAGAGCCGAAAATGATTTTTATATGCATAATCAGGAGTTTACATCTGCTTCTCTTTTTCGTACGGTAGTTGATTTACAAAGAAGCACTCACTTAATTGATTCAGATTCTCCTATCTGTTTTACCGGCTCTTGCTTTGCCGGAAACGTTGGACGGTATTTTACCGATTTAAGATTTCCTGCACTTGTTAATCCTTTTGGTGTTCTTTACAATCCT
This sequence comes from Marinilabiliaceae bacterium ANBcel2, assembly GCA_029688995.1. Classification (GTDB taxonomy): domain Bacteria; phylum Bacteroidota; class Bacteroidia; order Bacteroidales; family Marinilabiliaceae; genus JARULA01. Next base: position 30,846 of record JARULA010000007.1, on the reverse strand, counting down.
TTATCTGTTGGCAACTCCCTTTTGCATGTTATAGAAAAACGTTCTTTTAATAGTGATGATCTGTTGTTTTATGATGGGTTGTGGCACTCGATGGATCATCATGGCTCATTTAGCCGTCGGCAACCGCAGGAGACTCTCTCCTTAATTAATAGTACAATTGATAAAACAGCACATTTTTTAAAGAATGCACACTTTTTGATCATTACCTTTGGTACTTCTTATGTTTTTGAGTTTAAGGAGAGTAGCAAAATTGTTGCCAATTGTCATAGGGTGCCGGCTTCACGCTTTACCAGATACAGGCTTGATCCCGCTTCAATCGTCACTTTTTACTCTACTATTTTTGAGAAGCTTAAAGAGTTTAACCCCGCTTTAAACATTATCCTCACTGTTAGTCCGGTTAGACACCTTAAAGATGGAGCTGTTGATAATCAGCGCAGCAAGGCGGCTCTTCTTCTTGCTGTAGAAAAACTTACATGCAGCTATAGTAATCTATTCTACTTCCCCTCTTATGAGATAGTTATGGATGAGTTGAGAGATTACCGTTTTTATAATGAAGATATGGTTCAACCCTCAAAAGTTGCAGTTGATTACATAACAGATCGCTTTATAGATACTTACCTTACCTATAAAGCCAAAGAATATCTACGTGAGGCTCTTAAAAAACGTAAGGATATTGATCATCGTTTTTCGGGTTATAATAAAGAGGCATATTATAAATTTTTGCTAAGATGTGTCGCCCGGCTGGAAGAGTTTCAAAAACGTTATTCTTTTTCCAACTGGAGTGAAGATCTTAAATTGTTAAAAGAGCGCATTAACTCACTATAATTATTAGTAAAAATAATTTTTTTATTTTTGACTAATACCCTTGCTTATTTTTTGTTATATCAGTAACTTAATGATCGTTTAAAAAGAGGTTTTTTGCTGCATATTAACATAAGTTAAGCTATGGCATATTTTAATATTGATAAGTCCAGATTGGTAAATCTGGAGTATTCTCTCTATCGCGAGATTTTAAGGACAAATCGTTCGGGGGCATACTCTTCAACTACATTGACCGGTTGTAATACCCGTAAATATCATGGATTACTTGTATCCCCTGTAGAACATTTTGACGGAGGCAAGTTTGTCCTTTTATCTTCTCTTGATATCTCTGTTATACAACATGATCAGGAGTTTAATTTGGGGATACATAAGTATGGGGGGAATGAATATAGTCCTCGCGGGCATAAATATTTGACCCATTTTGATCTTGAAAAGTTTCCTAAGCGCGTTTACCGGGTAGGTGGTATTGTATTATCCACTGAGTTTTTAATGGTTGAAAACAGAGACCAATTTCTCTGTAAGGTCTCATTGGAGCAGGCTCATTCGCTAACCAAAATAAGATTAAAGCCTTTTTTGGCTTTTAGAAATATCCATCAGCTAACTCATGATAACCTGGCAGCTAATACCCGTTACCATGATATTGATAATGGGATAAAAATTAAGATGTATGAGGGATTTCCATTTCTTTCGATGCAGTTGAGTAATAGCAGCGAGTTTGTTGCCACTCCCGATTGGTATCGTGGTATTGAGTATTTAAAGGAGATGAACAGGGGATATCCTTATAAGGAGGATCTTTTTGTGCCGGGATATTTTGAGCTGGAGTTAAAAAAGGGTAGTTCGGTTATATTTTCTGCAGCAACCGATGAGTCTAAACCTGCCGGCTTAAAGGCTAAATTTACAAGGGAACAGAAAAAACGTATTCCACGTGATACGCTATTACACAATCTTTTAAACTCATCTGAGCAGTTTATTCAGGTAAGAGGTGATAAGCAGAAGCTTTTGGCAGGTTATCATTGGTATGATGAGAGGTTAAGAGATACTCTTATTGCCTTGCCGGGATTAATGAGTTATCAGGAAAACAGGGATATATATATTAAAATTCTTGATCAGGCAGTGAAGGATGTAAGAACTAAATATCTTGGCGAGAATGATGCAGGATTACGTTACAATCTTAAAGATGCTGATGTTCCTTTATGGCTTTTTCACACGCTTCAACAGTTAGAGGATATTGTTCCTGATATCGATTTGTGCAGTCGATACAGAGATGTTATGGTTGAGATTATTGAGGTGATACTAAGGCGCAGTTCAGGGCTTTTAAGGGTTGGTGATAATGGATTGATTTATACCAAAAAGGAGGGGTGTTCGTTAACCTGGATGGATGCAGTTGTGGATGGAGCTCCTGTTACCCAACGTCCGGGCTATGTTGTGGAGATAAATGCATTGTGGTATAATGCTCTTTGTTACTATTTTGAAAAGTGTGTAACTAAAGAGAGGAATGAGAGTTATGAAAATATTTCTATTCTTATTTCAAAGGTTAAAAACTCTTTTGTTGATCTTTTTTGGAATAGTGAAGGGGGGTATCTTTATGATTATGTTGATGGCGATGATAAAGGTTCTTGTATAAGACCCAATCAGGTTATTGCTACATCTTTAAGTTATTCTCCCCTCTCCTCTTTACAAAAAAAGATGGTTTTGGATGTTGTTGAGAGAGAGTTGTTAACACCAAAAGGTTTAAGAACGTTATCTCCCTCTTCACCCCAATATAAGGGAGTTGTTGAGGGTGATCAAAGGGAGAGAGATTTGGCTCTTCATCAGGGGACAGTTTATCCCTGGTTGCTTCCCTTTTTTGTTAAGGGGTACCTTTCTATTAATAAAAAGGCAGGTCTTTCACTTGTGCATTCTCTTATTGATGGTTTCGATAAAGAGATGGGAGAACATTGTATTAGTACAATATCTGAATGTTTTGACGGGAATCCGCCACACAATGCTAAAGGTGCAGTTAGTATGGCGTGGAGCGTTTCGGCTGTTATGCAAATTATAAAGTTAACTGAAAAATATATTTAGCTTATGCGGGTATTAATGTTTGGCTGGGAGTTTCCTCCACATATATCCGGCGGATTGGGGACTGCCTGTTATGGTTTGACACGCGGATTGGCAACAATAAAGGAGCTTGAGGTTCTCTTTGTTGTTCCACGCGCATATGGTGATGAAGATCAAACAGGCATGCAACTTCTTGGAGCAAATGAGGTCTCTGTTAATCATCGTAAAGTTAGATCAAAGCAGATTACCGAACAGCTTGATTATATAGAGGTTGACTCGAAAATTGTTCCCTATTCCAATCCTGAAGAGTTTTGGAGATATAGCAAAAGGAGTTCTAAAAGAGGTCATCAACTGGTTAAGACAAATGAGAATGGAAAGATAGAGTTTTCAGGAAAGTATGGTCCATCGCTTCTTGAGGAGATAAAAAATTATGCCTTTGTTGCAAATATTATTGCACAGGACTCCTCTTTTGACCTTATTCATGCACATGATTGGCTGGCATATCCGGCTGGTATTGCTGCAAAAGAGGCTACCGGCAAACCGCTCATTATTCATGTTCATGCTACCGATTTTGATCGAAGTGGAGGAAGTGTTAATCCTGCAGTTTTTGAGATAGAGAAGAGAGGAATGAATGCTGCTGATAAAATTATTGCTGTTAGTAATTTAACGCGTAGTACTGTAATTGAAAAGTATGGTATTGATCCCTCTAAAATTGAGACTGTTTATAATGCTGTAGAACCATACGAAAAGGGTAAACCCAAATTGAAAAACAAGGGTGTGGATGAAAAGCTGGTTACTTTTTTGGGAAGAATCACTATGCAAAAAGGTCCAGAATATTTTATTGAGGCTGCTTATCGTGTGCTTCAAAAAATGGATAATGTTCGTTTTGTGATGGCCGGTAGTGGCGATATGATGGAGAAGATGGTTAGAAGAGTAGCTCAACTTAAAATAACTGACAAGTTTCATTTTACCGGTTTTTTAAAAGGAGATGATGTTTACGAGATGCTCTCGATGAGTGATTTGTATGTTATGCCTTCGGTTTCAGAACCCTTTGGTATTAGTCCGCTTGAAGCAATGCAAAGCAATGTTCCTGTTCTTATATCATACCAGTCAGGGGTATCCGAAATATTAACTTATGCTATAAAGACCAATTTTTGGGATGTTGATGCGATGGCTGACGCAATTTACGGCGTGTTAAACTATTCGGCTCTTCCAAAGATGTTTGTGTTACATGGTAAAAAGGAGGTAGAATCTTTACAGTGGGGGAAATCGGCACAACATGTAAAAAAAATATATGACAGGTTATTAAACAGCAGGCATTAAAATATTAAATAGAGCAGTATGAAGACAATATGTTTTTATTTTCAGGTGCATCAGCCTTTCCGACTAAGACGTTATCGATTTTTTGATATTGGTAATGATCATTACTATTTTGATGATTATACCAATGAGCTTATAATGACAAAGGTTGCTTCGCGATGTTATCTTCCGGCAAATGAGTTGCTTTTGAAGATGCTTAAAAAACATAAAGGTAGGTTTAAGATTGCTTTTTCTATAAGCGGATTGGCAATAGAGCAGTTTAAGTTGTATGCTCCTGAAGTGCTTGAGAGTTTTAAAAAACTTGCAGATACCGGGATGGTAGAGTTTTTGGCCGAAACTTATTCTCACTCTTTGGCATCCCTTGCTGATGAAGAGGGTTTTAAAGAGCAGGTTAAGGCACATGCAGATATCATTGAGACTCTTTTTGGACAACGACCTTCTGTTTTCAGGAATACTGAACTTATCTATTCCGATAAAATTGGAGAGGTGGTTGCTTCGATGGGTTATAAGGCTATGCTTACCGAGGGGGCCAAACATATTTTGGGCTGGAAGAGTCCCGACTTTTTATATTATAATGTAGTTAATCCTCGTTTAAAATTATTGCTTAAAAATTACAAGTTGAGTGATGATATTGCTTTTCGCTTTGGAGATAAGGGATGGAGTGAGTGGCCTTTAACAGCAAAAAAATATGTTGATTGGATTGAAGCTCTTGATAAAAAAGAGGAGGTTGTAAATATTTTTATGGATTATGAGACCTTTGGTGAACATCAAGATAAGAGTACAGGTATTTTTGAGTTTTTCGAACATCTGCCTGTTGAGGTTTTTAAAAGAGGGGGCATAAGGTTTGCAACTCCTTCAAAGATTGCTTCTATGCTTCAGCCTGTAGCAGCTTTAAGTGTTCCTTATCCTGTCTCCTGGGCAGATGAAGAGAGAGATTTGACTGCATGGCTTGGTAATGAAATGCAGCAGGAGGCTTTTAATAAGTTATACTCTTTACTCCCTAAAGTAAAGGCTTGTGATGATAGCATATTATTAAAAAACTGGATGTTTTTGCAAGGCAGTGACCACTTCTATTATATGAGCACTAAGTTTTTTTCTGATGGTGCTGTTCATGCATATTTTAATCCATATGATACACCATACGAAGCATTTATTAATTATATGAATATTTTGAGTGATTTTATAATCACTCTTAATGCTGCAGTTCCTGAAACTGATTCTGAAATGGAGATAGCCAACTTGTCTGATCTGCTTTCTGAGAAAGATTTGATGATTAAAAAATTGCAGGAAGAGCTAAAAAAGTTAAGACGCAGGCGCACTATTGTTAAGAAAAAAGTTGATAAAAAGGTGAGATCAGCATCAAAATAGCTGTTTGGGAGTTTACATTTAAATATTAAATTGTTATGGGAGAAAGATTATTGAAACCGGATTATCTTTTTGAGACAGGTTGGGAAATTTGTAATAAAACAGGAGGAGTTCACACTGTACTTGCTTCGAAAGTTGATACATTGGTCCAGGAGTTTGGTGACAAGGCTATTTTTGTTGGTCCGGATGTTGTAAGGGGGGTTAGTAATAACCCTGAATTTATACCTGATGATACAGTTTTTGCTTCCTGGCAATACTCCCTTTTGAATGAAGGGTTAAGGGTGCGATGCGGCAGGTGGAATATCCCTGGTAAACCTTTGGTGTTACTTGTTGATTTTACCCCCTATGTGGCTGAAAAGAATAGAATCTTATCCTATTTGTGGGAGACCTATAAAGTTGATAGTATATATGGTAAGTGGGATTATATTGAGCCGGTACTTTTTGGTTATGCTGCCGGCGCTGTTATTGAAAGTTTTTATCGGTTTCATTTAACAGTGTCTGATAAAATTGTAACTCACTTTAATGAATGGACTTCAGGAACAGGCGCACTTTATTTAAAAGATAAATTGCCACAGGCTGCAACAGTCTTTACTGCTCACTCTACCGTTTTAGGACGCTCTCTTGCAGGTAGCGGTCACTCGCTTTATAGTGAATTGCATGAGTTTGATGCAGAGGCGAAAGCTCAGGATTTGGGAGTTATAGCCAAACATTCTCTTGAGTCTAAAAGTGCATTTTATGCCGATACATTCACCACTCTATCTGAAATAACTGCACGTGAGTGTTCCCATTTTTTTATGCGTAAGCCTGATATAATAACCCCTGATGGGTTTGGCGATATTCGCAATGAAGATAGCAGGGATGCGATCTCAATTGTAAGAAACAGGTCGCGCAGCAGATTTAAAGAGGTTGCTTCAGCTGTAATGGGCAGGGATGTTCCTGATAATGCTCTCTTTGTTGCCAGCAGCGGTCGTTATGAATATAGAAATAAAGGAACCGATCTGTTACTGGATGCACTTGAGCTTTTAAATTCTGTTGATACCGGTTGTGAAATTTTCTGTTTTGTTTTAATTCCGGCAAATAGTTATGGCCCCCGACACGATCTTATTGAGAGACTTTCTGCGGGAGAGCATGGAGAGCCTTTGTGTGACTCTTTTTTGACTCACGGACTGCATGACATAGGTTATGATCCTATTATTAACAGAATAAGAGATATTCATTTGAATAATAATCCTGAAGATAATGTTAAACTATTTTTTGTTCCTGCCTATCTTGATGGAGATGATGGGATATTTAACATTCCTTACTTTGAACTTATGGCCGGAGCCGACCTGACTCTGTTTCCTGCATATTATGAGCCATGGGGATACACCTCTGTTGAGAGCATCTCTTTAGGAGTTCCTGCAGTTACTACTTCTTTGTCAGGATTTGGGCAATGGGTGAAGAGTAAAACAGGTGGTATTATTGATGGTGTTGCTGTTATTGAACGAGATGATTTTAATTACAATGATGCTGTCAATTCTGTTGCAGAGGAGATTAAAGAGTATAGTAAATGTTCACTTCAAGATCGTGAAACTATAAGAAAAAAGAGTATAGCTCTTTCAGAGGAGCTCACCTGGCCCAAATTTATAGATAATTACTATAAGGCTTATGATATTGCTTTGGGTAAAGTTAACAGTAGAAGAGAAAAGTTCTCTTTTACAGTGGATGAGTCACCGGCCAGAATTGTCCCTGATTTTATTGCAGAACCTTCATGGAAAAAGATTGTAGTTAAATCTAAACTTCCCGAAAAAATCTCTTTTTTGCAGAAGCTGGTGCGTAATTTATGGTGGACATGGAATTATGAGGCCGTTGAACTTTTTGAATATATTGACAGGGTTTTATGGCAGGAGCTGGATAAAAATCCTGTAAAATTATTGGGCAAAGTTTCTTATGAGAGACTTGAAGAGTTGTCTAATGATGAATCTTTTATTTCCCGACTTGCTGATGTTGAAGTGAAATTTAACTCATATATGGCGAGACCTCTTATTGGAGATAGCCCATCTATAGCTTATTTTAGCATGGAGTACGGAATAAATGATGTGTTGAAGATATTTAGCGGTGGATTGGGAATCCTTGCTGGAGATTATCTTAAAGAGGCTAGTGATAAGGGTGTTAATATGGTTGCTGTTGGCTTAATGTACAGGTATGGTTATTTTAGACAATCATTGACTGTTTTTGGTGAACAGACTGCCAGTTATGATGTTCAGGAATTTTCCAATTTGCCTGTTGAAGAGGTTAGGGGAGATGATGGAGAGAGGGTTATGGTAAAGGTTGATTTTCCCGGTCGTGAGGTTAATGCTATAGTTTGGAAAGCATGTGTAGGTAAGGTTCCTTTATATTTGATGGATACCGATATCCCTCAAAATGCATCTCAAGATAGGGAGATAACTCATATGTTATATGGGGGTGGATTGGAAAACAGATTGAAACAGGAGATATTATTGGGGATAGGAGGTGTTAGGCTTTTAAATGCTGTTGGGATAGAAAGTGATCTCTATCATTGTAATGAAGGCCATGCGGCTTTTATAAATGTTGAAAGACTTATTGAATATACCTCGCGCAGATATAGTTTTGCCGAAGCTATGGAGCTGGTAAGAGCATCTTCTCTTTTTACTACTCATACTCCTGTTCCGGCCGGACATGATAAGTTTGATGAAGATCTTCTTAGAATATATATGCGCCATATTCCCGAGAAGTTGAGAATTTCCTGGAAAGATTTCATCTCTATGGGGCGTGAAACTAACAGTGATAGTGAGGAGTTTTCTATGAGCGTTTTAGCTGCCAAAACTTCTCAGGAGATGAATGGTGTTAGTCTGTTACATGGGGAAGTTTCCAGAGAGATGTTTAAAAATTTATGGAGAGGATATTTTCCTTCGGAGCTTCATATAAAACATGTTACTAATGGTGTACATTACGGAACCTGGACATCAAATATTTTAAGAAGATTGTATGAGGGAGAGTTTAGTAAAGAGTTTTTAAATGATGTTTCGGACAGCTCTGTTTGGCAAAAAATTTATGAGGTTTCTGATCAAAAGATCTGGGAGGTAAGAAAGGTTTTAAAGAAAAAGCTTATCGATTATATAAAGCGTAGATTAGAAAGGGGGATGACCCAACGTCACGAGAGCCCTTCTCACTCTATTGAAGTTTTAGAGTCAATTAGAGAAGATGCTTTAACAATTGGATTTGCAAGGCGGTTTGCAACTTACAAGAGAGCAAATCTATTGTTTAGAGATATTGAAAGATTAAAGGAGATAGTGAACAATGAAGAGCACCCGGTTCAGTTTTTGTTTGCGGGGAAGGCGCATCCGGCTGATGATGCAGGACAGGCTCTTATTAAACATATAGTTGAGGTGTCACGGCGTCCTGAGTTTGTAGGGAAAATTATTTTTTTGGAAAATTATGACATGGATTTTGCCAAGAGGTTGGTAAGTGGTGTTGATGTATGGTTGAATACGCCAACCAGACCGCAGGAAGCATCAGGGACAAGCGGAGAAAAGGCTGAGCTTAACGGGGTGCTTAACTTTAGTGTTCTTGATGGTTGGTGGTACGAAGGGTATCGTGAAGGTGCAGGATGGGCTTTGTCTGATGAGCAGACATATGATAATGGTGATTATCAAAATGATCTGGATGCTTTAACAATTTATAGTATCCTTGAAAATGAGATTATTCCAACCTATTTTGATGTTGATAAAAATGGTATTTCTGCAAAATGGATCTCCTATATTAAAAAGTCTGTTTCAGAGATTGCACCACATTATACAACCCGACGAATGATGGATGATTATTGTAAGAAGTTTTATTATCCAATGAAAGAGCGATTAGAAATGTTGGTTAAGGAAGATTATCGTGCTATACGAGAGATTGCTTTTTGGAAAAGAAAAGTTCTTGCAGGGTGGGATTCTATTGAGGTGCTTTCGATTGATATGCCCGATATAGGAAAAAAAGAGCTTGGTTTGGGCGAGTTATATTCGGTTAAGGTGGTTCTTGATTTAAAACAGCTTGCTGATGTGGATATAGGTGTTGAGCTTGTTGTTGTGGAGGCTGCAGATGAAAAAGATGCTGATTTGTTTCCAGTTAAAACTTTTAAGGTAGCTAAAAAGGAGGGAACAAAACTCTATTATACCCTCGACTATAAATTAAAAAATCCAGGAGTTTTCAGATTTGGAATAAGAATTTATCCCCGGCATGATCTTTTAAGATATCGTCAGGATTTTGCTCTGGTAAAGTGGATTTAGAGATTATAAGTCATAAATTGATTTTACTTGCTGTTTTTCGAGAATGATAGCGCAACGAGCCGGAATGTAGAGCAGCAATTGATGCTCGTTCCGGTTTTTTGTTGTTTTGTGTGAGTAGTGCGTTATTGATATATCGACACGATTAAATCCGCCATAATCGGGATGATCGGTGGTGAGTACAACTTTGTACTTACCCTGTGATGTAGGGATACCGTAATCGGGAAATGATTTTTCGGGATTAAAATTGAAGACAAACAGCAGTTTATCTCTTTCAAATGCTACTATTTTGTCGCTGTTATTAGCAGTTTTTAAATATATTTCAGGTATAGTCAGCAGATTAAATTTTTTTGCAATTTCTACCATAGCTTTATCAAACCTGTTAAGATAACTGAATTTAAGATTTTCATTATCTGTTAGGCTCCATTGGCGTCGGGCATATTTGTATGACCAGTTATTACCATCTCTTGGGAAGTCGATCCATTCGGGATGGCCAAACTCATTACCCATAAAATTAAGATATCCTCCAAATGATGTTGAAAGAGTTATTAGTCTTATCATTTTATGCAGTGCAATAGCCCGGTCGATAATAATGCTCTCTTTATCTTTATCCATTTTATCATACATCTCCTTATCTGCCAGTCTGAACATTATAGTTTTATCTCCTACAAGAGCCTGATCATGTGACTCTGCATATGATATAATTTTCTCCTCGGGGCGTCTTTGAATTAATTCATGATATAGCTGCTCTATATTCCACTGTTCGTCACTTTTTTCCTTAATAATTTTTATCCATAAATCGGGAACACCCATCGACAATCTATAGTTAAAACCGATCCCCTCTTCTTCGGGAGGTGCTGTTGTTCCTGGCATTCCGCTCATCTCCTCAGCAACTGAGATAGCATCCTTTTTTATTTGATGGATTAATGTATTGGCAAGAGAAAGGTAGAGGATTGCATCACCATCCTGCTCTCCGTTAAAATAGTCATTGTACGATGTAAACGCCTTTTCGAGTCCGTGATGATAATAGAACATACTTGTAACCCCGTCAAAACGAAATCCATCAAAATGGAACTCCTCTATCCAATAACGGCAGTTTGATAAAAGAAACCTTGTCACCTCATCTTTTCCGTAATTAAAGCATCGTGAATCCCATGCCGGGTGATTTCCTGCATCACCATCATGAAAATAGAGGCTGCGGGTTCCGTCAAATTTACTTAACCCCTCCTCTTCGTTTTTTACCGAATGAGAGTGGACAATATCCATTATAACTGCAACTCCTTGTTTGTGTGCTTCATTAATAAGCTCTTTAAGATCTTCAGGTGTTCCAAATCTGCTGGAGGGAGCAAAGTAATTACTTACATGATATCCAAAACTTCCGTAAAACGGATGCTCCTGAACAGCCATCAATTGAATTGTATTATAGCCGGCATCTACAATCCTGGGAATAATATTTTTTGTAAACTCCTTAAAAGTTCCGGTACTCTCTTTCTCCTGAGCTATTCCGGGATGTGCTTCATATATAAGCGGAGCTTGCTTTGGTACTACAAAACTGTTATCATCCCATTTAAATGGTTCTGGATCCCATACCTGAGCACTAAAGAGAAGAGTATCGGGATCTTGTATTGTACGTCTGCAGTAGGCAGGAATTCTCATTCCTTCTCCACCTTCCCATACCATATATAGTTTGTAATGGTCACCATGAGTTAAAAGAGATAGAGGCATCTCTATCTCTGCTGTGCCATCACTTTTTTTTATGAGCCGGTATTGAGATTCGGGTTTCCAGTTTGAAAATTGCCCTGTAATATATATCTCTTTCGCATTTGGGGCCCACTCTCTAAATATCCATCCACTATCTGTTTTGTGCAGACCAAAATAGTTGTAATTCGAGGCGTAGTTGGTTAATGAGCCCCAATGAGAAACTATTTCATTATATCTTTTTAAATAGATCTCTTTTCTCTTTTTTAGTGCCTGGGAGTATGGTGTTAACCAGGGATCATATTTAGATAGTCCCATTTTTTACAGTGTTATTTAGTAGTTACTATTATTTAGCAGATCTGATTCAATGGCCTTTTTTAGATCTTCAGGAGTGTCAATGCCTATACTATCATGAGTTACCGGTCTTACACTTATCCGGTATCCGTTTTCAAGCCATCTGAGCTGCTCCAGCGATTCTGCCTTCTCAAGTGATGATGTTTTTAAACTTGTAATTTCCCTTAGGATATCACTTCTATATCCATATAGACCTATGTGCTGATAGTAACTATGATTTTTTACCCATTCATCTCTGTTATATTCTCTTAGAAAGGGAATTGGGCTGCGGGAGAAGTATATTGCTTCATACTTGGGATTAAATATAACTTTTGGCTTGTTTGGGTCAAAAAGGTCATCTGTTGAGCTGAGCGGTTTTACTAAAGTGGCAATTTCTGTAATTGAGCTCATAAAACAGCCCGATAAAGTTTGTAGCAGTGCAGGTTCTATAAATGGTTCATCTCCCTGTATGTTTAAGACAACATCATAATTCCTTCGCTCCTGGGTTTCTACAATATGTAAAGCTTCGGTGCATCTATCGGTCCCACTTGTATGGTTGGAAGATGTCATTACAACATTGCCGTTAAATTTTTTAACTGCATCATATATGCGTTTATCATCGGTTGCTACATAGACATGTTTAAGTGCTTTGGATGACTGTTCATAAACTCTTTGAATCATCGGTTTGCCTCCTATATCGGCAAGAGGTTTTCCCGGGAATCTTGTTGATGCATATCTTGCCGGAATTAAGCCGAGCAGTCTGTCTTGTAACATTTTGGTCTGTTTTTAGGTTTATCTTTAAATGATTCTTGTTCAGGTAAATTTATGAAAATATTATTACATTTTAATTGTACTTTTCTCTTATTAATTTTGTGCAAACACACGATTGTTAATGCTGTATAAAATTGTAACTTTGTCAGTTCAAACTGCAATTTTAACATATAAAATGAGGGATCTTCAGCAAATAAAGCAAAGGTTTAGTATTATTGGAAATTCAGAGGCTCTAAACAGGGCTATTGATATTGCTGTACAGGTTGCACCGACCGATCTTTCAGTGTTGATAACCGGAGAGAGCGGAACCGGTAAAGAGGTTTTTCCGCAGATTATACATCAACACAGTAGTCGTAAACATAATAGATATATAGCTGTAAATTGTGGAGCTATTCCTGAAGGGACTATCGATTCAGAGCTTTTTGGTCATGAAAAAGGTTCTTTTACCGGAGCCTTATCCGACAGGAAGGGATATTTTGAGGAGGCTGACGGTGGTACTATTTTTTTGGATGAGATTGGCGAGTTACCGCTTGCTACTCAGGTACGTCTTTTAAGAGTGCTTGAGACAGGGGAGTTTATTCGTGTTGGCTCTTCAAAAATTATAAAGAGTAATGTGCGGGTTGTTGCTGCAACTAATGTTAATCTTGATAAAGCAATTTCTAATGGCAAGTTTCGCCAGGATTTATACTATAGGCTAAATAATGTGCCTGTTGTTATTCCGCCTTTGCGTGAAAGGGTTGATGATGTATATCTTCTTTTCAGGAAATTTGCGGGGGATTTTGCTACAAGATACAGGATGCCGTCTATAAAATTGAATAGTGAGGCTCGAAAGCTTTTGGAAAAATATCGCTGGCCCGGAAATATAAGACAGTTAAAAAATATTACCGAGCAGATCTCTGTTATTGAACAAAATCGTGAGCTTTCAGCCGAGGATCTTCAAAAATATATTCCTTCTCATGCAAATGATAATTTACCTGCTTTAATAAGTGCCGACAGCAAGGAGGGAACTACTGATTTTTCAACTGAGAGAGAGATTCTATATAAGGTTCTCTTTGATATGAAGAGGGATATGCACGATTTGAAAAAACTTGTACTTGATATGATTCAACATGGGCAGGAGGTTAATTTGCAAGGTGATAATGCACGAATTTTAAAAAAACTTTATGATGCTGAGCCCGGTATAGTTGATAACTCATCATCTTCGCATCATAATGAGAGATCATCTCCCGTTACATATAATGGTCACATTGATGATAACCATATTGAGGATACAGAAGAGTTTGTAGAGGAGTCTCTCTCATTGAGGGATAAGGAGATAGAGTTAATTGAAAAGGCTTTGGATAAACATGGAGGACGAAGGAAATATGCAGCTAAAGAGTTGGGTGTTTCTGAAAGAACTCTCTACCGAAAGATAAAAGAATATGCAATTAGTGGATAAAAAGAGGGTTTTATTTCTGTTAAACTTTATTGTACCGTTTTTAACAGGTGTTGTTATATTGGTTGGTTGCTCGGTACATGTTACTTTTAGGGGTGCCTCTATTCCTGATAATGTTAGATCAGCTTCTGTTCAATATTTTGACAACAGGGCAGCAGTTGTAAACCCTTTGTTGAGTCAAACTTTTACCGAAGGTTTAAAGGATAGAATTTCCGGGGAATCACGCCTTAATATTGTTGATGATATGGGGGATGTTGATTTTTCAGGTGAAATTACCGGGTATGAAATAAGACCTATGGCTATTCAGTCAGATGCTGTTGCGGCCGAAACACGGCTTACCCTTACAGTTAGAGTGCGATATCGCAACTTTCAAAATCCGGATGATAATTGGGAGTCTACCTTTTCGGCCTATGAGGATTTTCCAAGTGATAGAAATATTACTGCGATTGAAGATGAGCTTGTTTCAGCTTTGGTGGATCAGCTAACCGAAAATATATTTAATAGAGCTTTTTCTGATTGGTAGGGGATGGGTCTCTATATTTGGCCAATGAATTAAAATAGAGTGTTATTTTATGAATAAGCAGTTTTTTACAGATGCAATTGAGGGGAAAGCAGTTTTTGATCATGCCAGTCTTGATCTTTTAAAAACTGTACTTGATGAATATCCTTTTTTTGAGGCTGGCAGGATGTTATGGATCAAAAATTTGCATCAGCTTAATCATATAAAATATAACAACGAGCTTAAGGTTGCGGCTGCTCATATTACTGATCGTGCCCGTCTTTATCAGTTGGTATACTCTAAAAATGAGGAGCTCTATGAGCAGTTTAACCATAAAGATTGTAGCAGTGAAGTGACCTCTCAAAAAGAAGATGAAGAACTCTCTGCTTCAGAGTCAGAAGAGTCTTCGGGAGCCTATTTTGAGGTGAGTGATATTTATGAGTGTGACAACAAAGAGAGTACCTCTTTCCGCTTTGATGTTCCCGATGAAGATGTTGATAATTTAGTGCTGCCCAGTGCCGACCTGCTTGATTATGAGCGTTCATCAGAGACTGTTTATACTATACTTCCAGATGGTGATGAGCTTAATGAGGAGTCTCGCTCTTTTTCGGAGTGGCTTAATGTTCTTCGCTATCACTCTCCAGGCGAAAGTAGCAAGGTAGAGCAGAAGGATAGAGAGGCCACTGCCCCTAAAATGGATTTGATCGACAGTTTTCTTGAAAGAGGAGCTCCGGGTAAAATATTACCTGGAAGTGATAGTGAAAGAGATAAAGAGGATAAAGCCGCCCCCAGTCTGCAAGAAAATGATGATTTAATGACCGAAACTTTGGCCGATATATATATAAAGCAAAATAATTTTTTGAAGGCAATTGAGATATTCGAACGATTACGTTTGAAATATCCCGAAAAAAACATTTACTTTGCACGTCGAATTAAAGAGTTGGAAGAAAAACAGTAGTAACTAAGTAATAGTAATAGATATGTATGCATTTGTTTCAGTACTGGTAATATTGGCCAGCATACTTTTAATTTTAATTGTGTTGGTACAGAACTCTAAAGGAGGAGGTCTGGCACAAAACTTTCAGTCATCCAATCAAATGATGGGAGTTCGTAAAACAACTGATTTTTTAGAAAAAGCAACCTGGACTCTCGCCATTTCGCTTTTAATGTTATCATTTGTTTCTGTTATGACGCTTCCACGTGAGCAAATGGGTGGAGCTGTAATTGATGAGCAGATGCAGAATATGCAACAGCCTCAACAGGGAATGCCCTCTTTCCCCGTAGGTGAAGATGAAGAGCCACCTGCCCAAGAGGAGACTCCTGGTGATTTGGATATGGAGGATTTGGATTTGGAGTAATCAGTGAAAATATTTATTCGGTGCCAGAGTGTCAGTTTTGCTGACACTCTTTTTTTGTATATAAGGGTTAGGTGACTACTTAATGTGCAATTATGTCATAATTTAATCAATTTTTCCTCTTTTCTCTCTTTGGCATATTTTGTGATATTTTCCTCTCAGCTAAAATTAAATGTTTAACAATTAAAATTAAAATAGAATGTCTACATTAAAGGGAAAGATTCTTGCCGGTAAGGTTTTGGTAAAGCCTCAACCTGCAGATGAGAAAACAGCCAGTGGTATTATTATTCCTGATTCAGCCAAGGAAAAACCCCAAAAAGGTGATGTGGTTCTTACCGGAGCCGATAAGAAAGATGAGCCTATGGAGGTTAAAACCGGAGATGTGGTGCTTTACGGAAAGTATGCCGGTACTGAGCTTAATATAGATGGGGAAGAGTATCTTTTGATTTCTCAAAGTGACATCTTGTATATAGCTTAATCTGTTAAGAGGCTTAAGTAACATTACTCAATTAAAACCTAACAATTAAAAGAGATTAAAATGGCTAAAGAGATTAAATTTGATATTGAAGCACGCGAACTGCTTAAACAAGGAATAGATGAGCTTGCTAATGCTGTAAAAGTTACATTGGGACCAAAAGGTCGTAATGTTGTTATTGATAAAAAGTTTGGCTCCCCTTCAATCACCAAGGATGGTGTTACAGTTGCCAAAGAGGTTGAGCTTGAAGATGGAATCCCAAATATGGGAGCACAAATGGTAAAAGAGGTTGCCTCTAAAACCGGGGATGATGCCGGTGATGGAACAACAACTGCTACAGTGCTTGCTCAAAGTATTGTAAATGTCGGACTAAAAAATGTGACTGCAGGAGCAAACCCAATGGAACTAAAAAGGGGTATTGATATCGCTGTAGCAAAAGCTGTAGAGAACCTTAAAGCTCAATCGCACGAAATTGGTGATGATAATGAAAAGATTGAGCAGGTGGCACGTATTTCTGCCAATAATGATCAGGAGATTGGTCGTTTAATTGCCGAGGCCATGGATAAAGTTGGTCGCGAAGGTGTAATTACAGTTGAAGAGGCTAAAGGTACTGAAACTACTGTTGAGGTAGTTGAAGGAATGCAGTTTGATCGCGGATATATCTCTCCCTATTTTGTGACTGATACCGAGAAGATGGTTGCTGATCTTGAAAATCCTTATATTCTTATTCATGATAAGAAGATCAGTACGATGAAAGATATTTTACCTATTCTTGAACAGACTGCACAATCGGGACGTCCTTTGCTTATAGTTGCCGAGGATATTGATGGTGAAGCGCTTGCAACTCTTGTTGTGAACCGTTTAAGAGGTTCTTTAAAGGTTGCTGCTGTTAAGGCTCCCGGATTTGGAGATCGTCGTAAAGAGATGTTACAGGATCTTGCTGTTCTCACAGGTGGTACTGTAATTTCTGAAGAGACCGGATTACAGCTTGAAAATACGACCATTGAGATGCTTGGTGGTGCTGAAAAGATCTCAATTGATAAGGAGAATACTACTGTTGTTAATGGAAAAGGTGATAAAGAAGCAATAGAGGAGCGCGCTTCTCAAATCAAAGGGCAAATTGCAAATACTACCTCTGATTATGATCGTGAAAAACTTCAGGAGCGTCTTGCTAAAATAGCTGGTGGAGTTGCTGTTCTATATGTAGGTGCAGCTTCGGAGGTTGAGATGAAAGAGAAGAAAGATCGTGTTGATGATGCATTAAGTGCTACACGTGCTGCTGTTGAAGAAGGGATTGTTCCAGGGGGTGGAGTTGCATATATAAGAGCTATTTCAGCTTTAGCCAATTTGAAAGGTGAGACAGAAGATGAAACTACTGGTATTGAGATAGTAAAACGTGCCATTGAGGAGCCTCTCCGTCAAATTGTGTTTAATGCCGGTAAAGAGGGCGCAGTAATTGTTCAAAAAGTTTTTGAAGGAAAGGATGATTACGGTTATAATGCACGCATTGATGAGTATCAAAACTTCTTTAAAACCGGTGTTATTGATCCTGCAAAAGTAACACGTGTTGCTTTAGAGAATGCAGCATCTATAGCCGGAATGTTCCTTACAACTGAGTGTGTTTTAGCAGAGAAGAAAGAGGATGATCCTGCTCCTGCTATGCCTCCAGGTGGAGGAATGGGCGGAGGAATGCCAGGAATGATGTAAAATTTAATATTTGAATCATTCTATATATTAGGGGGTTTCGGTATATCCGAAACCCTTTTTTTTCGTGCTTAATGCTCTTTATATTAAGATTTTTAAGGTTAAATCAATATATTTGCATCACTTTTGGCGGAGATATTAATAAGTAATGGTTGAAACAGAAAGGTTAGATGGATAATATTCGAAATTTTTGCATTATTGCCCATATAGATCATGGGAAGAGTACATTGGCAGATCGTTTGCTGGAGCATACTAAAACCATTAGCGGGAAGGAGTTGCAGGAACAAACCCTTGATAGTATGGATTTGGAGCGGGAGAGGGGCATTACCATAAAGAGTAAGGCTATTCAAATGAAGTATGAACATGAAGGGAGAGATTATATTCTTAACCTGATTGATACACCGGGTCACGTTGATTTTGCTTATGAAGTCTCCCGTTCTATTGCTGCATGTGAGGGTGCTTTATTGATTGTTGATGCAACACAGGGTATTCAGGCTCAAACAATAAGTAACCTGTATCAGGCAGTTGAACATGATCTCCATATTATACCTGTTCTTAATAAGATGGATATGCCCAATGCTATGCCCGAAGAGGTTGAAGATCAAATTCTGGATCTTATTGGGTGTGAAAGAGAGGAGATTATCCATGCTAGCGGTAAAACTGGAATGGGTGTTGAAACTATATTAGAGTCTATTGTAAAGAGTGTTCCTCATCCTGTTGGTGATCCCAAAGCTCCTTTACAGGGATTAATATTTGATTCTGTTTTTAATTCATATAGAGGTATTATAGCCTATTTTAAAGTTGTTAATGGCGAGATTAAAAAAGGGGATGCTGTAAAGTTTGTTAATACAGGGAAAGAGTATGAGGCCGATGAGGTTGGTGTATTGGGATTGGATCTGGTCCCTCGTAAAGTTCTTAAAACCGGGGATGTTGGATATATTATCTCAGGAATTAAAACCAGTAAAGAGGTAAAAGTGGGTGATACTATTACCCATTCTAAATACCCTTGTGATAAGGCCATTGCCGGCTTTGAAGATGTTAAACCAATGGTATTTGCAGGGGTTTATCCTGTTGATACTGATGATTATGAGGATTTGCGTGCATCTATAGAGAAACTGCAGTTAAATGATGCTTCTCTCTCATTTCAACCCGAATCCTCTGCTGCACTTGGGTTTGGATTTAGGTGTGGATTTTTGGGAATGCTTCATATGGAGATTGTGCAGGAACGCCTTGATCGCGAATTTGATATGGATGTTATTACCACTGTTCCAAACGTTCCCTATTATGCATATACAAAATCGGGTGAGTTCAGCGAAGTACACAACCCTTCTGATTTGCCCGATCCCGGTGAGCTTGATTATGTTGAAGAGCCCTATATTAGTGCCCAAATAATAACTCAGGCCGATTTTATTGGTAATTTAATGTCTCTCTGTTTGGGCAAACGTGGGGAACTAAAAAAGCAGCACTATTTGACAACCGATAGGGTAGAGTTAGTCTTTGATATGCCTTTAGCCGAAATAGTCTTTGATTTTTATGATAAGTTAAAGAGTATTTCGAAAGGATATGCATCTTTTGATTATTATACAACGGGTTACCGTTCGGCAAAACTTGTTAAGTTAGATGTCCTTTTAAATGGTGAGAGTGTTGATGCTTTATCGATGCTTACACATTTTGATAATGCTTATACTATGGGACGAAGAATGTGTGATAAGTTAAAAGAGTTGATACCAAGACAGCAGTTTGATGTTGCAATTCAGGCTGCGATAGGCTCTAAAATTATTGCACGAGAAACCGTTAAAGCACTGCGAAAGGATGTGACTGCCAAATGTTATGGAGGTGATATATCGCGAAAAAGAAAGTTATTAGAAAAACAGAAGAAGGGTAAAAAACGGATGAAGCAGGTAGGTAATGTTGAGGTTCCTCAAAAGGCGTTTTTAGCAGTTTTAAAACTTGATTGATCTATCTGCCTTTTATTTATAGTTAAAGTTATTTTTAATATATATTAAAAAAGGCTCTCTTTAAACTTAAGAGAGCCTTTTTTTGATAACCGTTTACATTACCAACTTGTAACCTTTACCGTGAACATTTAATATCTCAACGGAAGGTTCATCTTTTAGATGTTTACGCAATTTGGTTATATAAACATCCATGCTTCTTGCATTAAAGTAGTTGTCATCTACCCATATTGTTTTAAGGGCAAAATTGCGCTCCAGCACCTTATTTGCATTATTGCATAATAGCTTTAGCAACTCCGACTCTTTTGTGGTGAGCTTCACAATTCGCTCCCCGTCTATAAGTTGCTGTTTTTGAGTGTCAAATTTATATTTTCCTATTTGGAAAGAGTCCTGACTACCCAGTGAGCCTTTGGTTCTTCTTAGTATTGCTTCTATGCGAAACAGCAACTCTTCCATACTGAACGGCTTGGTTAGATAATCATCTGCACCAATTTTAAATCCATGAAATATATCATCTTTCATTGATTTTGCTGTCAGAAAAATGATTGGTATTTCTGTATTTACCATTCTTATCTCTTTTGCCAAAGTGAAACCATCTTTTTTTGGCATCATTACATCAAATATGCATACATCATATTTGTTGTTCATAAAGGCTTCATATCCCGCTTCTCCATCGGGCATTAGATCTGTTTCATAACCTTTGGCTACTAAATACTCCCTGAGTAACATACCCAGGTTTTCGTCGTCTTCGGTCAGGAGAATTTTATATTCTTTTTCCATTCCTTATTGCTTTTAAGGGGTATAAATATTTCAAATTTAGTTCCTTCATTAATTACGCTTTCAACTGTTATATCTGCATCGTGATCTTCAACAATCTTTTTAACGTAGGCAAGTCCCAATCCAAATCCCTTTACGTTGTGTACATTGCCTGTTGGTACGCGATAAAACTTTTCAAAAACTCTTTTTAGGTTCTCTTTTGATATTCCTAATCCGTTATCTTCAATAGAAATTACTATTCCGGTTTTTCTGTTCCATGTTTTTACGTTTAAAACAGGTTTTCCGTTACGATATTTTAATGCATTATCAAGCAAGTTAAAAATAACATTTGTAAAGTGCATCTCATCGACGTAAACAGTTGGGTTTTTAGCATCGAGTTTTTCAATAATTCTACCGTTTTCTGACTCTGCTTTTATACGGAATGTATTTACTACATTGTTTACCAGATTGTTTATATCTGTTTTTTTCTTTTTTAATCCTGCTTTTCCTTTATCAAAGATAGCCATTTGCAGGACTTTTTCAACCTGAAAGCTTAATCGTTTGCTCTCATCTTGTATTACGCCGGAAACATGGGTTAAGGTTGATGGACTTTTAGCAACGCTACCATCTTTTAACATTTGTGAGGCTAATGATATTGTTGATATAGGTGTTTTAAACTCATGTGTCATATTATTGATAAAATCATTTTTGATATCATCAAGCCTCTTCTGTTTTACTATAATAATCAGAGTTAAGATTGAGAGGAATATCATTACCAGAGTAAAAACTATTGTTGGTAAAACCATTCCCATTGAATCCATTATAAAATTAGGTCTTTTCGGGAAATAAACAAGTACATAATTGGCTTTTGGATGAACATCGTTAGGAAAAAGATGTTTTTGATACGATACCGTAGCTTCCTCTCTTTCAAAATGGTCGGTTGAAGTTACAAGATTACCCCGTGAGTTGTATATTCCAAATTCAAATGGTAGTGACAGTCCGCGCTCTTCAAATGCCTGCACCAGTGAAACATCCATCATCTCTTTTGGGACTCGTTCCTGAATAGGTTTATCACTTAGGAACATCTCTTTCATTAATCTGGCTCCCTGCTCTT
Organism: Marinilabiliaceae bacterium ANBcel2; assembly: GCA_029688995.1. Lineage (GTDB taxonomy): Bacteria > Bacteroidota > Bacteroidia > Bacteroidales > Marinilabiliaceae > JARULA01. Next base: position 8,933 of record JARULA010000007.1, on the reverse strand, counting down.
CAAACCGGTTTTTTAACTGGGCCTGAATATTGTTGATTGCATGCGAAAGCGGCTGTGATTGATCCAGAGGATCAAATGAGATCGATTGTTGCCCTCTGCCATTATATCTTAATGAGTCGGGATCTGATGCAGAAAATTTTGTGCGCATTTGCGACCCGTTAATAGAGAAGTCGAACGAGATATTGTAATGGAGTAAACTCTCTTCCAGACTGCTTTTTTCAGCTCCGTTTTGCCCTTGTAAAAGTTGGTTATCCTGATGAAATCTGCGGGGTAAATTAACTAATGGGTTTAAATCAAGTCGGGCTCCCAACATTGATGTTTCGTTCATCTCAAGGCGATAAACAACATGATCAAGTGCCTGCCTTACTAACTGGTCGAAATGATCCTCTTTGATTTTTGTGGCATTTTTAATCCACATTGTTTGGATATAGATAAGACCAATTAGTGTAAAGGTAATAACTATTATAAGGATTTGAATAAACCTTTTGCTCATAATGCAAAAATAACTGCTTAAAATTAACCGATTGTCAGTTTAACATTAATTAACTGCACTTTCTTGATAGTCAGTGTTTTTATAAAAAAACTAATCTCTCTCGCTATCTTGTGGGGTAGATTTATCAACTTTTTCGAGAATTTAAACGTTACCAAAATAGCTATCACTCTTGTAATTTCCAAACCTTTTTATACGTAAATTATTAATTGAGTGAAATAGATCTTAAGCTTGAGGCGTTTTTTAACGCCTCGCAAGCAGCATTTTGCTGGGCCTCCTTTTTTGTGGCCCCTTTACCTCTGCCTATTAGTTCATTATTCATAAACGCACGTGCATAAAATTCCGGATCACATTTATCTTTTTGTGAAGGATACTCTTCTGTAATAAAGTGGATCTCATTTTTGTTTTTTTGCCCCCACTCAATTAAGATTGATTTATAATTGGAATCTTTAGCATCTGCTTCATTTAAGTTAGGAAACTTATCTATTATTTTTTTTGTGATAAATTTTGAAGCTGCTTTATAACCTTTGTCCAAAAATATTGCCCCTATTAATGCTTCAAGTGCATCTCCCGGAATGTGTGTCTGTTTGGGATTGGAGTGGGTTTGAGCTTCAATAAGTTTGTGCAGACCCATTTTAACTGCCAGTTCGTTTAAATTAATCCTGTTTACCAGTCTTGCTCTTATTCTGGTAAGTGCTCCCTCTTTTTTATTGGGATATCTTTTATAGAGCTCTCCTGCTATGACAGCACCCAATATGGCGTCTCCCAAAAATTCGAGTCTTTCATTATTGAGAGGGAGACCATTTTTATCCTTCAGCATTAAGGATTTATGCTTGAAAGCCAGTTTATAGTAGTGGTGATAAGCGGGGAGTACTCCTGTTATCTTTAATATTAAAAAATAAAACTTCTTATCCTTTATTAGAATAAGAAGTTTTAATAATATAATAATGTTTTTAAACACAGTTTTATAATGCTTTAAATACTACTGATGCATTATGTCCGCCAAATCCGAATGTGTTTGAAATAGCGGCTTTTATACTTTTTTCCTGTGCTTTGTTAGCAGTGAAATTGAGTTTTGAATCAATTTCAGGATCAAGTTCAAATAGGTTTATTGTTGGTGGAATGATGCCTTCATTTATAGCTTTAATTGAAGCTATAGATTCTACGGCACCGGCAGCCCCCAATAAATGACCGGTCATCGATTTAGTTGAGCTGATGTTAAGATTATAGGAATGTTCACCAAACACCGCTTTTATTGCTTTTGATTCTGCAATATCTCCTAAGGGAGTTGCTGTTCCGTGTACATTTACATAATCTATCTCATCCCTGTCGGTATTACCATCTTTGAGTGCCTGCTGCATAACTCTAATAGCTCCCTTCCCTTCGGGGTGGGGGGCGGTTAAGTGATGTGCGTCGGCAGTCATTCCGGCACCGGTAACTTCGCAGTATATTTTGGCACCTCTTTTTACTGCATGTTCATACTCTTCCAGTATTAAAGCTCCGCCACCTTCTCCTATTACAAAGCCATCACGATCTTTATCAAAAGGTCTTGATGCTTCTAATGGGTTATCGTTGCGTGTTGAGAGTGCCTGAAGAGAATTAAATCCGCCTACACCGGCTTCATTAATTGCTGCTTCTGAACCGCCTGTTACAAAAAAATCAGCTTTGCCCATGCGTATTAAGTTAAACGCATCGGCTATTGCATGAGTTGATGATGCACAGGCTGAAACTGTTCCATAGTTTGGTCCTCTCAGGTTGTATTTCATGGATATATGTCCCGATGCTATATCGGAGATCATTTTTGGTATAAAAAACGGACTAAAGCGTGGCGTGCCATTACCCAGTACATAATTTCTCACCTCATCCATGAAAGTTATAATCCCTCCGATTCCAGTACCCCAAATAACCCCGGCATTATCGGGATCTATTTTTTCCAGGTCTATTTTGGAATCCTGAAAAGCTTGCTCAGTAGCTGCCATGGCATACTGAGCAAACAAATCCATTTTCCTCACCTCTTTACGATCAAGGTAATCGGTGGGATTAAAATCTTTAACCTCGCAAGCGAATTTAGTCTTGAAATTGGTGGCGTCAAATCGAGTAATAGGTTTTGCAGCGCTTACTCCTTTTGTAAGATTATTCCAATACTCATCAACGGAATTACCTAAAGGGGTAATAGCCCCAAGACCTGTTACAACTACTCTTTTCAACTCCATAGCTAAATTTTCAGTAATACTAAAATTTATTCTCTTACTTGGCGTTCTCTTCGATGTATGCAATAGCATCACCTACTGAGCCAATGTTTTCTGCCTGATCATCAGGAATAGCAATGTTGAATTCTTTTTCAAACTCCATGATCAGCTCAACAGTGTCAAGAGAGTCAGCACCCAAATCGTTGGTGAAACTTGCTTCCGGAGTAACTTCGGTTTCGTCAACACCCAACTTGTCTACAATAATTGCTTTAACTCTTGATGCAATGTCTGACATAGCTTTAAATTTTTAGTTAATAATTCAGTTTTAGTTTTAAAAAATAACTGTGCAAAGAAAAAGATTTAACTAAAATAAATCAAATATATCTGCATTGAAATTATTTTTTAGGGTGCTTTTTTTCTAATTTTGGACTTTAATTTAGATCTTTTATGGGTTGTAAAATGCTGCAAATGAAAAAGATAGTGCTGTTTGCTTCGGGTTCGGGAAGCAATGCAGAAAATATTATAAAATATTTTCAAAAAAGTAAAGTTGGCGATGTTATTTGGTTGTTATCAAACAAAAAAGATGCTTATGCCTTAACTCGTGCTAAAAATTTAGGTGTTAAAAGCAAAGTGTTTAGTCGTGAGGAGTTTTATAACAGTAAAACTGTTATAGACTTTTTAAAAGAGGTGGATCCTGATATTATTGTTTTAGCCGGATTTTTATGGCTGATTCCTTCATCTATGGTTTCTCATTTTAGAGACCGTATAATAAATATACATCCTGCACTATTACCTCATTATGGAGGTAAAGGCATGTATGGAGATAATGTTCATAAAGCGGTTATCGAAAATGGTGAAGACAAATCGGGAATAACCATCCATTATGTGAATGAAAAGTATGATGATGGAAATATTATTTTTCAGGCATCATGTAAGGTAGATACCAATGATGATCCTGCCTCTTTGGCATCCAAAGTTCACGAACTTGAGTATGAATATTACCCTCGGGTAATAGAGAAAATTCTCTGCGGGGAGGAAGATCTTCTCCGCCTGGATAGGTGATACGATCTAACCCTACTCTTAATGGATATATATATTTAAGGAATTCAATCATGTTCTCATCTTTTATGGGATCAACAGGCGGAGCCTCTATATTTAACGGGTTAATTGGAGAGCCGTTTTTAAGAATCCTGAAGTCGAGATGTGGTCCGGTTGCAGTACCTGTAGCACCTACATATCCTATAACTTCTCCTTGTTGAACGAACTGTCCTCTGCTTAATCCTCTTGCAAAGCGTGAGAGGTGCATATATACAGTTGTATAAACACTATTGTGTCTTATTCTTACATAATTACCACCGCCATTGGGGCACCAGGCTCTTTGAGTCACGGTGCCGTCTCCAATAGCATAAACGGGAGTTCCTGTTGGGGCTGCATAATCTACTCCGTGATGGGGACGATATTCGCGGTGCACCGGGTGAAATCTGCTGTGACTAAAGTGTGAGCTTATTCTGGAAAATCGTAAAGGAGCTTTTAAGAATGCTTTACGTAAACTATTACCTTCTTCATCAAAATAGCTGTGAACACTGTCCTCTTTGAACTTAAATGCATAATATTCTCTTCCACGATGATAGAAGTATGCAGCATGTATAGTTTCAATTCCTGTTGAGATTGAGTCTACATAATTTTCTTCATAGATCACTTTAAAGCGATCACCTCTGTCGATTCTAAAAAAATCTACAGTCCATGCATAAATATCTGAAAGCTCAAGAGCAAGATTGTAATTTAAGGCATTATCTGTTATTGCATTCCAAAGTGAGGATGTTATTATTGCAGAGCTCTCTTTTAGCTTTGTTGTAACCGGTTTAGAATCTCTGTATATTTCTCCATCACTTGAGAGTTCCATTACAAGATAATCTATATTGTTTATTTCATAGATAAACCATTTGGGTGTCTCTAATGACTCATTTTGGCTACTGTATAGTAAATGGTATCTGTTACCTGTTCTTAATCTTTTTATATTGAAATGATCACTGCTGTTAATAGCAAGATTATGGATTATTGAATAGTCTATATTATGATTTGAAAGTATTGATGCAAGATTTTGATTTCTTTGAACCCGATGAGATTTAAATTCAAATGAGTCGGCAGGAAATCCATATTTTGTTGCAATTTTATATTGATCCTCCTTTTCGGCTTTAACCCCTTCTTTTTCCGATATAGAGTCGGTGCTTACATACTCTTTAGCATCATCTTTGGTGCGAGAGTCTTTGTCTGCATAAAAAATAATAGCGATAACTGTTAATAGAACTATTGCTATTGCAACTTTATTTAACGCTCTTTTTGTAAACATACATTCTATATTTTGATTGGATCGAAGCCTTGTCCGTAAACACCAACAACACTACTCATAGTGATAAATGCTTTGGGGTCTTTATTTTTAATGGTTTTTAAAATTATTTGAGATTCGCTTTTGCGGGCAATAACCATTAACACTTTTACCTGATTTCCTGTATAGCCACCTTCGCCGGGAATAACAGTAACCCCTCTTTCTGTTTTAAGTATTATCTCATCTTTTAATTCGTCGTAATTCTTTGATAAAATAAAAAATTGTACTGTCTGCTTTGTTCCGCTTATAACGGCATCAACGGTATATGCAAGAATTGAGATCATTATAAATCCATAAATCATTGTCTCAATTGATTTAAAAAGGAAAAATGAGCTGCTAACTATTATTGCATCAACATAGAGCAATAGCCGTCCCAATGTAATATCGCGGTATTTATTAATAATCATTGCTATAATATCAGATCCTCCTGTGCTGCCTCCATTTAAAAAGGCAATTCCAACTCCTGCCCCCGCTAAAATACTACCGGTAAAAGTAGCCATTATCTTTTCACTTACAAGAGGTTCTGTAACAACCATTCCTGTTATTGATAGAAAAATGGAGAAAACTGTTATTCCATATATTGTTTTAACCCCAAAAGAGAGCCCCACTATTTTAATTGCCAAAAGTATTAGAACAATATTCATTAAGAGGGTAGAGATTCCGATATCTAATCCTGTTGAAAAATGTAATATTGTAGCAATACCGGTTACTCCACCACCAATAATATTTGATGGAATAATAAATCCGGCCCAGCCTATTGCAGCCAGGGCTAATCCTGCTGTTAAAAAAATATAGCTTTGCAGGAATTTTAATGTTCCCTTTATATCCATTATTTAACCACAATATTTATTATTTTCCCGGGTACCACTATTATCTTTTTCACCTCTTTATCACCAATCCAACGTGCCGACTGCTCATTATTTAACGCCTCTTTTTCAATCTCTTCTCTTTGCATGTCGGCTGCAACAGTGATTTTAAAACGCATTTTTCCGTTAAATGATACCGGATAGGTTACACTGCTTTCAATTAAATGATCAGGGTTAAATTGAGGCCAACGGGTATCGCATATTGTCTTTTTATTCCCTAATATCTGCCATAGCTCTTCGCATATGTGCGGAGCAAAAGGAGATATCAGTTTAATAAAGGGTTCCAGAATTTCACGTTTATGACATTTTAAATCATTTAATTCATTGATGCATATCATAAAAGAGCTGATGGCTGTGTTAAATGAAAATCTCTCTATATCATCAGTTGTCTTTTTTATTGTTTTATGAAGGATTTTCAGCTCCTGGGCGCCTGTTTTTTTATCTTCTACAACTACATTACCCTCTTTATCGTAAAAGAGTCTCCATAATTTGCGTAAAAATTTATGAACTCCATCAATGCCCTTTGTGTCCCATGGCTTGGCATATTCGAGCGGACCTAAAAACATTTCGTACAGGCGCAGTGTATCGGCACCATACTGCTCTACTATGGTATCGGGATTAACCACATTATACATTGATTTAGACATTTTCTCTACAGCCCAGCCGCAAATATATTTTCCATCCTCAAGGATGAATTCAGCCTCTTTATATTCAGGATTCCATTTTTTAAAGGCATCAATATCCAATATGTCGTTATGTACAATATTTACATCTGCATGTAAGGGTGTGGTGTCGTAATCATCTTTTAAGTTGAGTGATACAAATTTGTTTGTTCCCTTTATTCGGTAAACAAAATTTGAACGTCCCTGTATCATCCCTTGATTTACAAGCTTTTTAAAGGGCTCATCTTTGCATACTGTACCTATATCATAAAGGAATTTGTTCCAGAATCTTGAATATACCAAATGACCTGTAGCATGTTCGGTTCCACCTATATAGAGATCCACATCCTGCCAGTATTCATTGGCTTGTTTACTTACCAGCTCTTCTCTGTTTTGTGGATCCATATATCGTAGATAGTATGCCGATGATCCTGCAAAACCGGGCATAGTATTAACTTCCAGCGGATACCCCTCTTTGGTTTGCCACTCTTTTGATCGTGCTAAAGGTGGCTCCCCTTTTTCGGTAGGGAGATATTTATCCACTTCGGGGAGTGTAAGAGGGAGGTCCTCTTTAGATAACATCTTAGGCATACCATCTTTATAATATACAGGAAAGGGTTCTCCCCAATACCTTTGTCTGCTAAAGATGGCATCTCTTAGGCGGTAGTTTACCTTAACTTTGCCTAACCCTTTTTTATCGATATATTCACAAGTTTTTTTAATTGCTTCGGCTACTGATAGGTTGTTTATAAAATCGGAGTTGATAAGGTAACCCTCTTTAGAATCTATTGAATCTTTCCATGTTGACGTATCTTCGGGTTTGCTCCCTTTAGGTACAACAACCTGTCGTATAGGAAGATTAAATTCTCTTGCAAAAGTAAAGTCTCTGCTGTCGTGTGCAGGAACTGCCATGATAGCGCCAGTGCCATATCCTGCTAGCACATAATCACTCACATATATTGGTATCTCTTCGTTTGATAATGGATTAATGGCGTAAGATCCTGTGAATACCCCTGTAACTTTCTTTACATCAGTCTGTCTCTCTCTTTCGGTTCTTTTTTTACTCTCTTTTATATAGCTTGTAATCTCCTCTCTCTTCTCTTCTTTTGTGAGTTGTAAGGTTAAATCGCTTTCAGGAGCCAAAACCATAAATGTTACACCAAAAATAGTATCGGCTCTGGTTGTAAAAACTTCTATATTTATATCTGAATTTTTAACCGGAAAGTTTATTTCTGCCCCTTCGGATCGTCCTATCCAGTTTCTTTGTATCTCTTTTAATGAGTCACTCCATTCAATATTGTCCAATCCTTTGAGTAGCCTTTCAGCATAGGCTGAGACTCTCAGCAGCCACTGCTTCATCTTCTTTTGCTCTACCGGATGTCCTCCTCTTTCTGAGACCCCTTCTTTAACCTCATCATTGGCAAGAACTGTCCCCAGAGCAGGGCACCAGTTTACCATTGTATCGGCAAGATAAGCCAGACGATAGTTGAGAAGAATCTCATCCTGCTCTTTTTCACTCTTGCTGTTCCACTCCCGGGCAGTAAAAGTAATCTCTTCGCTACAAGCTGCTTTTAAACCTTCGGTACCCTTCTCTTTGAAATGGTCTGTAAGTGCCTTTATTGGGAGAGCTTTATCTGCATCATTGTCATAATAGTGATTAAACATCTCAATAAAAGCCCACTGAGTCCATTTGTAGTAATTGGGATCACATGTTTTAACTTCACGATCCCAGTCGTATGAAAAACCTATCTTGTCGAGCTGCTCACGGTAACGAGCAATATTTTCTTCTGTTGTAATTCGTGGGTGCTGACCTGTTTGAATGGCATACTGTTCTGCCGGTAATCCGTATGCGTCATAACCCATAGGGTGTAAAACGTTAAAGCCCTGAAGTCTTTTATAGCGACTAAAGATGTCTGAGGCGATGTACCCCAGAGGGTGACCAACATGAAGTCCTGCTCCCGAGGGATAGGGAAACATATCCAGAACATAATATTTTGGGCGTGAACTATCTTCTGTTGTTTTGTATATTTTATTTTCGCTCCACGACTTTTGCCACTTCTTTTCGATCTCGTTAAAATTGTACTCCATAGCTGGTTATGATCTGTAGATTTTTATTTTTTGTTGTGAAAGTGCGAATTTAGGAAAAGTTTTTCAATCATTCTTATTTTCGGCTCTCTTCAGTTTTATATTGTTGAAGAAGATTAAATATAGAGTAAAATAGTTGGGGTAATTTTATAAATTATCTATTTTTGCTGCTCTTTAATTATCAATGACCCCGTAGTTCAATGGATAGAATGTCAGATTCCGGTTCTGATGATATGGGTTCGAATCCCGTCGGGG
>JARULA010000006.1 GCA_029688995.1 Marinilabiliaceae bacterium ANBcel2 | reverse complement strand
GCCAATCCACCCTCACAAATCTCATAAGTAGCCTCCTCAAAAGAGACCTCAGGAGTTGAATAAACCAAAATGTTAAGAGTTGCAGACTCAGAAACGCAGCCATTTTCATCTATTACTGTTAAAGTGTACTCTCCAGAATGGACATCAGCATTAGCAGCTTCAATTAAAGGATTTTGCTCACTACTAATGGTTCCATCAGGAAAAATCCATTCATACTCTGTCATATCATCAACTCCTGCATAAAGCTGAATATCACTACCTTCACAATATGATGAGAATTCACTCTGCGGATCAGCTTTGGGTAATGGGTGAACAACAAGTTCAACTTCACCATCCATATATACATTACAGCTATTACCTAGATTAGCTGCTTCAACAATATAAATACCCGACTCACTTATATTTTCAAAAACAAGCGCTTCTCCATCTCCAATTAGGTTAAATTGTTGTACGCCATCACGATAAAGACGATATGTAAGACCATCTTCTGATCCTGATAAAACAATATCCACAGGAGTATCAGAGCAAGTTTCTTCCGGTCCGGTTAACTCATATACTTCTGGAGCTGTAAGAACTACAGTTCCATCAGACGTACTGGAGAAACCAAAACCACCTTCATTATGTTTTGTAACAGTAATCTTTAATTCACTTACATGATATTCTTCATCAATTTCACCTGGATAAAAAAAGAACTGAGCATCTAAGCCACTGCCAATTTTTTCAACAGCATCAGTAAATATAATATCTTCGGGCTCATACTCTATCTTCCATGAAAGCTCTGCAGTATTACCATCAATAAAATCATCATTGGGAATTAATTCTACAGACTCTATATCACTACAGTAGGATGGTTCCAGATAATCCAAAACATCATATATTCCCGCAAGTTCAATATAATCCTGAATACGCCCCTCTTTAAGAGCAGTACGAGCCTCCTCTTTAATATGTTCATATTCACTATCGGGATAATCTCTCTCCTGACCTGCAACCTGGTTAGTTGTGGATATATAAAATATAAAAAGAAGAAAAAAAAGTTTGAGTATATATTTATTTACCATATCCCATAGAATTAGGGTAAGACATTTTTTAGTATAATCATTTTATACCTGGGTTATAATTAATATGCAAAAATATATTTATTCATCTATTAACAAGAGATAATTTTATATAAATCCATTAAATATTTGATGAATCCATCTAATCAATTGATAACAGAAGCTATGCACATAATTATAATTCAGTTACAATTTATCTTTATATTTTTACGCCATATATTTTAGAATGTTACAAACACCTTTATTTACAATACTTCTATATATTCTTTATTTTGTTATACAAACCGGGTTGATCCTCCAAGGCAATTTTTGCAATTTTTAAAAAATCACTAATCCAACCCTGCAATTTTTTTAACTCCTCCCTTTTTATAGCAGTAAGTTTTTTAGCATTTTCCTTCTCCTGCTCACATATAGCTGCAACATCTCTAAGCTCTTCTGTTGAGTCAAGCAAATCTTTAATATCATCATTAGAGATACCATAATTTGCAATTCCTTTCATCCACTCATTTTCACTACTCAGCCTTGAAGCAAACATAGAAACCTGATTCAACCAACTATGCAAAGAAGCTTCACGTTGTCCGTCCAACTGAAGAGCTCTTCTAATTAAAACATCATTAGCAAAAGCTATACGCGCAATCTGAAGAATCTTCATATATTTTCTCCTCACACTACTCTCAACAGACCTGCGTTTCTTATGCATCTTAATTTTCTTGATTTTTGCTTTGTTCTGTTTCTCAGATATATCTTTAACTCGCCGGTATAAATTCTCCCCCATTTTTAACCTGTCATTATCATAACCAAAACGAGCAGTCGCCCGGCTGATACGCTCATCACCCAATGAGTTGCCTATTAAATAAGCAACCTTAGTAATATACTCATCAAAAGCCAGTTTCGTAAAATGCATTATTAAATATTAATAAAAATAATATAGACTACCTACAATATAAACAAATATATAATAGATTTTTTAATATAAACAATATAAATTATATATATTTTAAATAATATAATATTTTATTATTTAATATTAATTTATAATCACTATATCATATTTTTTTTTATAATTTAATTTGCAAATTCTTATAGAGATTAATATTTTATTACAACTTAAATTATTTACTATTATAACTTAAAATTTTAATTAAGAATATTTTTTTTTAATTTATATCCATAAAACTTCAATAATATCCTATTTTATTAATATAGATCAAAAATATTTTCATCAGAAATATTAAATTTATTATAGATGAATTAAAAATTTAGAGAATATAAATTTTTAAAATAAGATAGATTTAAATTTAAAAATAAAGAAAAAAACATCGCAGTAACTATTTTACTACGATGTTTAAATTATAAATAGAAATTGATCAGGTGAAAAAAGAGATCGTTCAACTCTGCTTCTTAAAGAGTTAAACTACTTTATTATTATCATTGTTGCACCATAACCATACTCCTTAAAAGATGCATCCTGATAATAAACTTTATTATAACGGCGGTCAAGTAGTTTACGCAGCTCTGTTTTTAATCGTCCATTGCCAACACCATGAATAAAAACAATTTTATGGCCTCTATTATTTAAATTAGACTCCATCACCTCATGAAATTTATCAAGTTGAATTTGAATCATTTCACCATTAGATAATCCACTGCTATCATCAATTAGTTCATGAATATGTAAATCAACCTCTTCAATACCTTTTTGTTTTTTCCTTTTTAAAGATCTCCTCCTTTGAAAAGAGCTATCACTCTCTTTTTCACGTATTACACTCTCAGCTTCATTTTTTGACAAATCTTCAAGCTTCTTTTCAAATTCACTTTTTATAACAGGAATAACAACAGCAGGTTGATAAAAAAAGTCAGATGCAACAAAACTGCTACTCTTAAAAAATCGTTTGGCTTTAATGTTAACAATCTCATTAACAGGATCAAGAGAAGGAAAAGGTTTTCCTTTTTTAAATAATAATAGCTGAACTGTCCATTTATCATCCAGCTCCTTAATAGTAAATTGTGACAATTCAAGTTTAGTGTTTGGTTCTGCTACACCCTGATGCATAGCATACATAAAGCCATCCTCCTTCCTGTGAGAAATAAGATAATTACAATAGTAATTACTATCATTAATTATATAACCTTCTAAACCATCTCCATCTTTTTGGTCAATTTTAATAAATGCAAGATAAACTTTTGGATTAAAATCATCATGTGCACTATCCTCAATCTCTTCGTGAAAAGCAACCTTTTCTGACACATCTTCATTATAACCCACCTTTTCTTCAGTTTTAACATCAGAATTATCTACACCATCACCGGCTGATCTCTTCTCTTCTACCACAAGCTCATAAGAAGGAACAGGCATCTCAAAACCATCGGCATCCTCTACAAAAACCAAATCCCCCTCTATTTTTGTAACAACACCACCTCCAATATCATTCAAAAATTTCACCTTATCACCATATTCTATCATCATAATTAATATTTTTATATTGATTTGCTTCTGTTAAATATAAAGTACCAACAAAGTTAACTATTTTTGCCGTCAACAAAACCTATATAAAAATGAAGATACCTGAAATAAACATTTCAGAATATGATTACATTCTGCCCAACTCTAAAATAGCTCTCTATCCGGCAAAAACAAGAGATAATTCAAAACTTCTTATTTATAAAAATAGTAAGCTATCACACACACAATTTAAAAATATTACAACCCAACTACCCGAAAACTCTCTCTTAATATTCAACAACACAAAAGTTGTAAGGGCCAGACTCATTTTTAAGAAATCAACAGGAGCAAAAATTGAGCTGTTTTGTCTTGAACCTTATAACAACATCGATATATCAAAAGCTTTTGAATCAAAAAATGAAGTAAAATGGAACTGCCTAATTGGAAATAAAAAGAAGTGGAAATCGGGTGCAATATATCTTACTACAATTATCAATTATAAAGATGTTACAGTTAAAGCAGAACTATATCGAGAAACCGGAGAAGAGTTTGTAATTCTATTTAAATGGGACAAAAGTGATATAACATTTGCCGAAATAATGGAAGCTGCTGGAAATACCCCTCTGCCTCCATATCTAAAAAGAGATGCTGAAGAGATAGATAATGAGAGATATCAAACGATTTACTCCTCAAATAAAGGCTCAGTTGCAGCTCCTACAGCCGGACTCCATTTTACACCCGAAATAATAAAAGAGCTCAAAAAAAAGAGTATTTCAACTGCCGAAATAACCCTGCACGTTGGAGCCGGAACATTTAAGCCGGTAAAATCAGAAACAATTGCCGAGCATGAGATGCATACCGAACACTTTAATGTTACAACCGAAACAGTCAGGAAGATTGCAGATCATAACGGACCAATCATTGCTGTTGGCACTACATCGGTGCGTACAATAGAATCATTACATATACTTGCACTAAAAGAGGCTGCCAATAAAAACAGTAGAGAGATTGATCAATGGGACGGCTTTAAATATAGAGATAAAGATCAGCACAAAAATACATTAAAGGAGTTCTCAAAGCTATTGGAAAAAGAACAAAAAAGCGGAGTTAGCGCTTCAACATCTATTATTATAACTCCCGGTTATAAATTTAGAGTGATTGACGGATTAATAACCAATTTTCATCAACCCAGAAGCACGCTGTTATTATTAATAGCAGCCTTTACAGGAGATAAGTGGAAAGATATATATGAGTATGCCTTAACAAATAATTTTAGATTTTTAAGTTACGGGGATAGTTCACTACTATTAAAGTAAAGTTTGGAACAATTATTGATTGTCGAATTATCGGTTTTAATATTTAAAAATGTAATATAATATAGATAAACTCACAGGTTATGAATGAAACTGTTGATATTAAAGAACTTAATGAAAGAATTAAACAGGAGAGCTCATTTGTCGACCTCCTTAACATCGAAATGAACAAAGTTATTGTTGGGCAAAAGCATCTTATTGACAGCTTGCTAACAGGATTATTAGCCAACGGTCATATACTTTTGGAGGGTGTTCCCGGACTGGCAAAAACTTTGGCTATAAACACCCTGGCAACAACAACCGATGCAAAATTCAGCAGAATTCAGTTTACCCCCGACCTTTTGCCTGCCGACCTTTTGGGAACAATGATTTACAGCCAAAAGAGAGAGGAGTTTATGGTAAAACAGGGGCCTATATTTACAAATTTTGTTTTAGCCGATGAGATTAACCGTGCTCCCGCTAAAGTTCAAAGCGCTCTTCTTGAAGCAATGCAAGAGAGACAGGTTACCTTAGGTGAAGAGACCTTTAATTTACCCGAACCATTTTTGGTTATGGCTACACAAAACCCTATAGAACAAGAGGGAACCTACCCACTTCCCGAAGCACAAGTTGACCGTTTTATGTTAAAAGTGGTTATATCATATCCAAAGCAGAGTGAAGAGCAGCAAATTATTCGACATAATCTGGCACAAAAATTTCCTCAGGCATCTCAAGTAATTAAACCAGATGATATTCTACGGGCTCGTAAAGTAGTTAAAGATGTATATATGGATGAAAAGATCGAAAAATACATTGTCGATATAGTCTTTGCTACAAGATTTCCCGAAAACTATAAGCTCGATCAATTTAAAGATATGATCTCTTATGGAGCTTCACCCAGAGCAAGTATTAATTTAGCAATGGCGTCAAAAGCATATGCATTTATTAAGCGAAGAGGATATGTAATCCCCGAGGATATACGTGCTGTATGCCATGATGTTATGAGGCACCGTATTGGACTATCATATGAGGCAGAGGCAAATAATATAACATCCGAGGAGATAATAAGCGAAATCTTAAATACTGTTGAGGTACCATAAAAATTGGGTCAAAGAGAGTTTTATTGATTCATTAAATTTATCACTCTAAACCTTATATTATTGTGGAAACAACAGATATTCTAAAGCGGGTACGCCAAATTGAGATAAAAACAAAAGGGCTCTCCAGCAATATCTTTGCAGGAGAGTACCATTCTGCATTTAAAGGGCGTGGTATGATGTTTAGTGAAGTGCGCGAATATCAGTATGGAGATGATATTCGAAGTATCGACTGGAACGTTACAGCACGTTTTAACACCCCTTACATTAAAGTTTTTGAGGAAGAACGGGAGATGACAGTTATGCTGCTAATAGATGTATCTGGCTCCCGCGAATTTGGAACAACCTGGAGGTTTAAAAAAAACATAATTACCGAAATAGCTGCTGTTTTAGCATTTTCGGCTATACAGAATAATGATAAAACAGGAGTTATCTTTTTTTCTGACCATGTAGAGAAATTTATTCCTCCTAAAAAAGGGAAAAAACATATACTCCATATTATAAGAGAGCTCATATCATTTCAGCCTAAAGAGAGAAAAACCGATATCTCTGGAGTTTTACGCTATCTTACCAATGCAATTAAAAAGAGGTGCACAACATTTGTAATTTCTGACTTCATGGATGAAGAGTTTGAAAAAGATCTTAAAATTGCAAATCAAAAACACGATATTGTTGGATTAAGAGTTTATGATCCTCGAGAAACAGTTATGCCCGACATAGGTTTTGTTCACTTTAAAGATGCCGAAACCGGAGATACACAATGGATAAACACATCAAACAGAGAAGTAAGACGCAATTACTCAAAATGGTGGGCTCAAAACGAAGAGAAAATAAATAACAGCTTTACCAAATGCGGGATAGACAGTGTATCAATAAGAACAGATGAAGATTATGTAAAAGCACTTATTTCGCTATTCAAAAAAAGAAGCTGATATGGTTAAAAAGAGAGATAATATATTTAAAACTTTGCTTATAACCCTTATAATAAGCACGCTTACAGTAAGTAGTACCGATAAAACATTTGCACAAACAATAAGAGTATCGGCAGCACCCGATTCAACATTACTGTTTATAGGCGGACAGATGGATTTTAATTTATCCGTATCGCAGCCTAAAGATGTCGAGGTTATATTTCCACAATTTTCAGATACTATAACAGAACCAATTGAGATAGTTGAAAGTAGCGGTCCAGACACCACATTTCTGGAAAATGAGAAAATAGAAGTAATAAAAAGATATAGAATAACCTCATTCGATAGCGGAATACACTACATTCCACCTCTCAAATTTGAGTATCTAGAGGGACAACAAACGGTTACAAGAGAGTCACAGGCAAACTCACTTCGGGTAGTTAATCCTTTTGGAGAGATTGATCCCGATGAGGGTTTTTTCGATATCAAATCTCCTCTAAATGTACCATTTAAAATATCCGAATTATTACCATATTTTACCCGTGGTGCACTTATCCTTCTAATACTGGCAATAATTGCGGCATTAGTATGGTCCTGGATAAAAAAGCGAAATCCTGTAAAAGAGATTTTCTTTAAAGAGAAACCAAAAGAGCCACCACATTTAACAGCCTTGCGCACTCTTGATAAGATCAAGTCAGAGAAACTTTGGCAACGAGGAATGATAAAAGAGTTTCATTCGCAAATAACAGATACTCTAAGACAATATCTTGAAGAGCGTTACAATTTTCCTGCAAAAGAGCTAACATCGGGAGAAATTATAAAAGAGTTAAAAAGAATTGAGTTACCCGACAGTAAATTGTTAAATAAAACTGAACAGGTACTAAACACAGCCGATCTTGCAAAATTTGCAAAATATGAACCTACACCCGATGAGAATGATTTTAGCTTATTGAGCACCTACTTTTTTGTTAATCAAACAAAAGAGGAGCCCATTCAAACAGCAGAAGAAGCTGCTCAGGAATCACTAAGAAAAGAGAAGGGTAACACAGCTAAAGATAGATCAAAGCAATAATTTAAATAAATTATATACAGATGAATTATACATTTCTTCATCCACAATATTTTTGGTTATTGTTGCTTTTACTACCAATGATTGTCTGGTATATTTATAAGCAACACAACACCTCTGCAACCCTTCAAATTAGTTCATTAAAAGGATTTATGCAGAGTAAAAAATCAAAAAAACGTCATTTACGACATATACCATTTACCTTAAGGGTTCTGGTTATCTCCTTTATTATTATTGCATTGGCACGACCGCAAAGTAGTGATAGCTTACGTGAGGTTTCAACCGAAGGCATTGATATAATGATTTCTTTAGATATATCAGGTAGTATGATGGCTATGGATTTTGAACCAAACCGTATGGAAGCGGCAAAAGAGGTAGCTATAGAATTTATAAACAGTAGGGAGTATGATCGAATAGGCCTGACAATATTTGCAGGTGAAGCTTTTACTTTATGCCCTCTTACCCTTGATCATAACGTTCTTATAAATATGATGCAGAATGTTAATACAGGAATGGTTGAAGATGGTACTGCCATTGGCATGGGACTTGCTGCTGCTGTTAACAGGTTAAGACATAGTGATGCAGAAAGTAAAGTAGTTGTATTACTATCCGACGGAGAAAACAACAGAGGAAGAATATCACCTCTGGGAGCTGCAGAAATTGCAAGAGAATTTGGAGTAAGGGTATATACCGTTGGAGTTGGAAGTGATGGAACTGCCCCATTTCCTGTTACAACTGCCTTTGGAGAACAGATACGGGAAGTTGAAGTTCGAATTAATGAGGAGCAGTTACAAGAGATGGCTGACTTAACAGGTGGCAGATATTTTAGAGCTACCGACAGAGAAGGTCTTGATCAAATTTATCGTGAAATTGATCAATTAGAGAGGCAGGAGATATATGTTGAAGAATATACCAGACATGCTGAAGAGTTTTTGCCATTCATATTAATAGCAGGTTTTTTATTACTGGCAGAAATATTAATAAGAAATACAATTTTAAAAACATTGCCATAATAAACCGGCCAAAATTGTTTTAAGTAACAGTTTAAAAAAGTTATAACTATGTTTCGATTTGGTAATCCAGAATATCTCTATCTGTTAGTATTAATACCGGCACTGGCATTTTTATACCTGACATTTTCCTATTTAAGGAGCAAAAAACTAGAACGTTTTGGTAATTTAAAGCTGGTTTCACATCTTATGCCGGATGTATCGACATTACGACCGGTTACTAAGTTCTATTTAATGCTACTTGCTTTACTGCTATTGATTTTCACAATGGCCGCCCCACAATTTGGCACACGGCTTCAAACAATTGAGAGAAAGGGAATAGAGATAGTAGTTGCTATTGATGTCTCAAACAGCATGAATGCCGAAGATGTAAGTCCAAGCAGACTAGAAAGGGCAAAACAGGCAGTTTCGCGATTAACCGACCAACTTGTTAATGATCGCATCGGACTTGTTGTTTTTGCAGGAAGAGCATATACACAAATGCCCATAACAAATGATTACGCATCGGCAAAAATGTTTTTATCATCAATCAATACCGATATAGTTCCTGTACAGGGCACAACAATAGGTGCTGCGATAGAACAATCAATAAACTCATTTTCAGATCATGATGATGTAAACAGAGCAATAGTTTTAATTTCAGACGGAGAGAATCACGAGGATGATGCAATAGGAGCAGCCAGGCGAGCAGCAGAAATGGGCATTAAAGTATATACAGTAGGTATCGGGTCGCCCGATGGAGGTCCTATTCCAACAGCACAAAACGGGAATTTTTTGAGAGATAGAGAGGGAAATGTTGTAATAACCAAAATGGATCCCGACATGCTTGCCGGTATTGCTAACGCAGGTAATGGAGAGTATATAGCTACTGACAATATAAGGTCAGGAATCAACAATTTGATTAGCGAACTATCTGATATAGAACAAACAGAATTTGATTCGGTACAATATACCGATTTTGAAGATCAGTTTCAATATCTTGCTTTAATAGCCTTAATTATACTCTTAATCGACTTTATAATTTTAGAGAGAAAAAACAGACTGTTAAAACATATTGATCTTTTTACTGTCAACGATGACAATTCAAAAAATGAACAACCCCTTAACAAATAGAACTGTTATGATGTCAGCATTAAAATATAAGATATTAGTATTGATAGTAATACTTACATCTCTTTGGATAGAATCGCATGCGCAACAAGAGAGAAGATATATACGACAAGGTGTTGAGCATTTAAATAATGAAGATTTCAATCGGGCCGAAGAGGCTTTTCGAAACGCATTAAGAGAAAATCCAGAATCCTTTGAAGCAGGCTATAATTTGGCATCCAGCTTATTTCGTCAAGAGAGATATGAAGAGGCATTATCACAACTACAATCGGTAACTCCTCTTGCAGGTGAAGAGAAGGATAAGCTGTCAAAGCTATACCATAATCTTGGTAACAACTTTTTATTTTCAAATGATATTGATAACAGTATTGAAGCCTATAAAGAATCTCTTCGAAATAATCCAACAGATGATGAGACTCGGTACAACCTGATTGCTGCAAAAAAACTTCGCGATGAGCAGGAAGAGCAAGAGGAAGAGCAACAAGATGAGGAGGAACAGCAAGATGAGGAGCAGCAACAACCCGAAGATCAGCCCGATGATCAAGAGCAAGAACAGCAACCCGATGAACAAGAAGAGCAACAACAAGACATAGACCGCGAAAACGCTGAAAGATTACTTGATGCAATTGATCAGGATGAGAGAGAGCTTATGGAAAAAATGCACCAACAAAAAGATGAAGAGCCGGTTCAAATAGATAAAAACTGGTAACTTTAAATCAAAGTCAAAATTATGATACGCAATATCACAACATACCTCTTTTTACTGCTTGTACCTATTTTCGCTAATGGCGAAGAGAAGATAGAGTTTGAAGGATCAGCACCCCGTACTGTAATTGAAGGCAATCGCTTTCAACTTGTCTATACAGTTAATAAAGAAGCTTCAAACCTTCGGGTGCCCGATTTTGAAGATTTTTCAGTACTAATGGGGCCTACAACATCGCAAAGCCAATCGGTACAAATTATTAATAATCAGGTAAGCCGTTCGGTTAACTACTCATACACATATGTTTTAAGAGCAGATTCGCCAGGCAAATATACAATACCACCTGCAACAATAACAGTTAACGGTGAGCAGGTAGAAAGTAATGAAGTTACAATTGAAGTTGTTGCAGGTGATGACCCTGCAGCTCAACAACAAGAAGGAAGAAGCCGTGAAGAGTCATCCACCACAACAATTACAGATGATGATCTCTTTATAAGGCAAACAGCAAGCAAAACCAATGTTTATGAGGATGAACCCATATTATTAACCACCAAAATATATACTCGCGTTAACTTAGAGAGTATCTCAGATATACGCGAACCCGAATTAAGAGATTTTATCAGTGAAAATCTTGAATCTCAATCAGGCAGTATTGAGTGGGATGCTGAAAATATTGACGGAAAAACTTATCGCACAGGAATTTTAAACCAAAAAGTTGTCTATCCCCAAAATAGCGGAGAAATTAGAATCGCACCTGTAACCATCGAATTTTTAGTGAGACAACGCCAGGCTCGCAGGTCACAAAGTATTTTTGGAGATTTTTTTGACGGTTATAGAACAGTTCGAAAAAGAGTTAACTCCAATCCTCTTAACATAAATGTTAGACCTCTCCCCTCACCTCGTCCACAAAACTTTTCAGGCATTGTAGGTAATATCTCATTGAATGTAACCGCCTCTACAACCGAAACAACCGTTAATGACGGTATAACAATAAGAGCAGAAATTTCAGGAAGGGGTAATCATAACATGGCACGAAACCCACAGTTCTCGTTTCCCCAACAATTTGATGTTTTTGACCCCTCAGTAACAAATAATATTACTCAAACAAGACGAGGAGGTGAAGGCTCCAGAATAGTTGAAACCCTTATTATTCCACGTCATAGAGGAACTTATGAAATAGCTCCGGTAGAGTACAGCTATTTTAATCCCCAAACCGGTAATTATGCTACTTTAACAAGCGATCCTATAACAATAAATGTCACAGGCAGTGAAACAGCAGTGCAAGATACAGCTGCTCCATCACGCCCTTCAAGAACTTCATCACGTGAAAGGGTAACCTATTTAGGAGAAGATATAAGATATATTCAACCCTCACCCGGGAACCTTCAACCCTCCAGTCAGTTCATATTTGGAACCACACTTTTTTACGGCGGATATATAATACCATTTATTCTTTTCATATTAACCTATATTGTATATCGAAAAAAAATAAAAGAGAACGCAGATATTCAAAAGGTTAAAACCAAAAGAGCTAATCGTATTGCACGTAAAAAATTGAAAAAATCGGCAAAACTCTTAAAACAGGGTGACAATGAAGGGTTTTATGAAGAACTGGCTCACGCATTGTGGGGTTATACAGCCGATAAGCTATCAATACCTGTAGCAGACCTTAATAAAGATAATGTACGTCATATACTTATCGAAAAAAGTGTAAAAGAAGAGACTGCCAATGATTTTCTAAATATTATTGAAGTGTGTG
This sequence comes from Marinilabiliaceae bacterium ANBcel2, assembly GCA_029688995.1. GTDB lineage: Bacteria > Bacteroidota > Bacteroidia > Bacteroidales > Marinilabiliaceae > JARULA01. The sequence continues at coordinate 131,756 of JARULA010000006.1, read as the reverse complement.
AATTTGCACGCTATTCACCAAAAAATGATCACGAAGAGAGAGACCAACTCTACAAAAATGCTCTCAATAACATTAGCTTACTTGAAAATCAGTTAAAAAAATAGAGAGATAAAAACTATATCAAAATGCAAACTATCAAATTATATATAAAAAAAGCTACAATCCTATCACTGCTTCTTTTATGCACCATGCAAATAGCAAGTGTTACAAAAGAGGAGCTGTTTAATCAGGGCAGCAATCACTATAATGAAGGAAACTTTTCTGATGCTGTTAACAGCTGGGAAGAGATTTTAAATCAGGGAGTAGAATCATGGGAGCTGTATTATAATATTGGTAATGCCTATTACCGAAAAGGAGAGCTGCCATCAGCAATACTTAACTATGAGAGAGCACTTTTACGTGCTCCTCAAAACAGTGATATCAAATATAATTTAGATCTGGCCTACGAACAGACTATTGATGATATTGAATCAGTCACCTCCTTTTTTATGTCAAGATGGTTCAACAACCTTAAAAATATAGCAAACTCAAATAGTTGGGCAATAATTTCAATATCCACTTTCACTCTTGCCTTAATTGCACTGCTCTTCTATTTCTTTAGTAAAACATCTCTTTTGCGTAAAATATCATTTTCTTTAGCACTCTTCACCCTTCTTTTGTCATTAATAGCTTTTAACTATTCTAACAAACAGATGGATAGGCTTACCGCACAAAACAGAGCAATTATTTTTACTCCGTCGGTAACAATACAGAGTGCCCCGGGAGCAGCAGGCAGTGAACTTTTTATACTACATGAAGGTACTAAAGTAGAGGTATTACAAAAGGTTGACAATTGGTATCAAATCCAGATAAAAGATGGAAATAGAGGATGGATTAAAGAATCAGATATAGAGATTATTTAGGAACAATACTACTTAACTTTCACTAAAAAAGGGCTATCCAAAAAATAATTGGATAGCCCTTTTTGATAGTAAAAATAATCAGTTAAGCTTTTTTTGAATCAAAGCTTGAAGTTATTCTATCCAAAATTATAGCCAAAATTACAACAACCAATCCGGCTTCAAAACCCTGTCCAACATTCAACCTTTGTATTCCACGCAATACATCCTCTCCAAGTCCGCCGGCACCAATCATTGCAGCTATTACAACCATAGATAGCCCAAGCATAATTGATTGATTAACACCGGCTAAAATAGTTGCTTTAGCAACCGGCACCTGAACCTTAATAAGTTTTTGCATATCGGTTGCTCCAAAAGCATCTGCAGCCTCAATAAGCTCCTTGGGTACCTGTCTAATACCAAGACTGGTTAAACGAATAAGCGGAGGCATAGCAAAAACAAAAGTTGCTACTACACCCGGAACCAAACCCAGTCCGAAAAACATCACTGCAGGAATTAGATATACAAAAGCAGGCATAGTCTGCATAAAATCAAGAATAGGCCTTATCACTGAATTTACCCTATCACTTCTTGCTGCCCATATACCAATGGGAAATCCGGCTGCAATAATTAATATTTCGGCAGTTAGCACAAGAGCTAATGTTTCAATAAAAGCCTCCCATAATCCGATATTTTCAGTCAGGATCAGCCCCAAAAAAGCTACTAATGCATTCTTCCATCCTGCCAGGTAAAAAGTAATTCCGGCAATTAAAACAATCAATATTAAAGGATGAAAAAAGAGCATTCCATCTTTAAGATTATCAACCAGGAAATAGATTATAACACTAAAAAGATCAAAAACAACTCCCAGCTTTTCTTCTAAAAAATTAACCGCTGCTGTTATCCAGTCATTAAGCGGAATTCTATATGGCAACATAATATATTAATTTATGTTTATATTTTATTTACTAACTCTCTATCTCTCATTAATTTATTCAGCAGTCTCGATATGATCCTCTGAAAGAGCAGCTATAACAGCTCCTCTAACAATTACGCCTTTAAGCCTGTTATCAGAGTCCACTACAGCAACTGGTCCGTACTCATGTTCAGTATAACTGTTAATAACATCTGTTAAAGGTGTATCCTCATTTACCGATGCAGCTTCTTCAACGAGATTTTCATCAAAAGGAATATTCTCCTTACTCTGGTTCTCTTTAATATAAGCAGCCAATCTATCTGCCTTAATATAACCTTTAACACGCTTTTTAGTATCTGTCATTAAAATACCGGCTAATCCTTTTTTACGTATTTTGCGCATAATTGTGCGGGGTCCGTCTCCCGATAATGCAGTCTCTTCAGGGGGTAACATTATTGCTCCGGCAGTTAAAATAGCCGAGCGATTCATATTTTCAACAAAAGCCTTAACATAATCATCAGCAGGTTTAGAGATAATCTCTTCGGCAGAACCTATTTGAACAATTCTACCATCCTTCATAATAGCTATACGATTACCTAATCTAAAAGCTTCATCAAGGTCATGAGTAACAAAAACAATTGTTTTCTGCATTTTTTCCTGAAGCTCTAGCAGCTCATCCTGCATCTGCCTTCTTATCAAAGGATCAAGCGCACTAAAGGCCTCATCCATTAAAAGTATATCAGCATCAACAGCCAACCCTCTTGCCAAACCAACACGCTGCTGCATACCTCCCGATAGTTGTGAAGGATAGCTGTCTTCATTTCCATCCAACCCAACACTCTTTATAACTTCCAAAGATTTTTGCTCTCTAATATCTTTTTCAACACCCTGCAGCTCCAGTCCAAACTCCACATTCTCAAGAACAGTACGGTGAGGTAAAATAGCAAAATTTTGAAATACCATACCACAAAAATGTTTGCGCCTGAACACTCTTAACTCATGAGGGTTTAGCTTAGTAATATCAATTCCATCTATAACTATTTCACCTGTTGAGGGAGTATGCAATCTGTTTATTAATCTCTGCAAAGTAGATTTTCCACTTCCCGACAACCCCATTAAAACAAATATTTCACTCTTTTTCACAGTAAAATTAACATCATGAACACCAATTGTCTGTTTTTGCTCATTTAAAATTTCATCTTTACTTTTACCGTTCTTAAGAGCTTCAAGAGCCATCTTAGGATTTTTACCAAAAACCTTTGATAAATTCCTTATTACAATTTTATCTTCCATATATGTAAGGATAATTTGTTTATTTTTAAAAAAGACCGACCCGTTATGATTCTAAAAAATAGAACTATAGCGGGTCGGGACAATTTTATCAATATTTAAAGCCTAAACTTCAAAACTACGGAAGCCAGCTTTCTACTTTAGCAGGATTATTGGCAATCCATTCACGTGCAGCATCAAAAGGTTCTGCACCCTCTTCAATCATCATCATAACCTCTGCCATATCCTCAGCTTCCCAAAAGAAATTATCCAAAAATGCATAAACCTCGGGATCCTTTTGTTGCAACTCGGGAGTTACAATAGTAGCAATATGTTCAGCATCGCCAAACGATTTTTTAGGATCTTCAAGATACTTAAGGTCATAAGCCGCAAATTTCCAGTGAGGAGTCCATCCTGTTACAACTACCCACTCTTCTCTCTCATATGCTCTTCTTAAAGCAGCAGCCATAGCAGCATCAGAACCTGATAAAAGCTGAAGATCAAGATCATAAACTTCTAAAGCATTCTCAGCAGCTCCCATAATTCCGGCACCCGGATCAATCCCAACAATCTCATTATCAAATTTGTCGGCGTTATCATTTAACTCCTCTATGCTGTTAATATCAACATACGAAGGAACTACCAAACCAATACGCGCACCTTCCAAATTTGGCCCAAGATTTACAATACGATCCTGTGTCTCCTCAAGATAATTTCCATGAGTTGCAGGTAACCATGCTGCCACAATAGCATCAAAGTTGCCACGAGATATACCCATCCACATCGGACCGGCATCAACGGCAGTCATATTAACATCTTTTTCCAAACGATCTTCTAAAATAGCAGCTACTACATGTGTTGATGCTACCTCCGAATCCCAAAGAACATATCCTAGTTCAATGGTCTCTGATTCAGCTTCGGCACATGAATGAAACTGAAATGCTACTGCTGCTGTTAATAACAGCAGCGTTAATTTACTAAATAATTTTTTTGTAATTTTCATAATAAATACAATTTTGGGTTTAAAAATTATATTACTTTTTTAATTAAAAGTAGTATCCAACATTTATATTAAATCTCATATTCCAGCTTAAATCCTCAGTTGGAATTGGAACACCATCATCATCGGTATGACCAATACCAAAACCTGTTCCAAAGTCATCAGTCAGCCATGCATGATTCTTACCAAATGCCCAGTCAACATAAGTAAATATATTACCTGCCGAAACAAGGAATCCGGGAACTAACATGTGCGAATCTTCAAAATCATAAGAAACTCCCTCAAGCTCAATTGATCCATCTTTCGAATAGTATGAATAATCAATATATGGCTGAACACTGCTAATCGGACCCCAATCAACACCAATCGTATATGCCAGTCCGGCAGTTATCAAATCACCACTGGCTGCCACTCCGTCACCATAATAGGGATCGCCATAAGCACCCATTTGAACACGGTCAAGAGTATTACCGGCATCATCCTTAGCTTTATAATCGTAGCTTGTATATTGCAACTTAAGATTAAAGTTGTCAAAATCAGAATCAAGATGCAAAGCCCATGTATTACCATACTCTGTATCATCTAGAGCAGTATTTAAAATACCTTGTCTCTGACCTGAAAAACCAACAAATGTACCATCAAAAAGCTCATAATTTAAACGGAGGTTAAATTGATGATGCTCCTGAATAGATGCATTAAGATCGCCGTCAGGAATTACATTATAAGAGTAAGTGCCGGCACCAGGACCACCAAAGCTTGCATTACCGTAGGCCGGACCGGCAGGTTCAGCTTGTCTAAAATAAGCTGCCATAATGTTTAAACGATCCGAGGCATCATAATCAAACTTAATACCCATATTGTGGTCATCTTCCAACCCAATATAGTATGGTGTTAAAAACCACCAACTGTGAGAGTTGTAAGTAAGATTACCAAAAGGTACCTGTGTAACACCAAGCTGCATGTTAAGATCCTCACTAAAATCATATCCTAAATAACCATGCTTTAAAAAATGAGTGTTGAATGTAGGATAAAAACGATATTCAAAATCAAGAGTAACACCTGAATGCTTTGCTCCAACATTTAACCTCCAGGTATCAAGGGTAGCATTAGTACTGGTTGATGTGGAAGGGCCTTCATAACTTGTACGCAACATATTAAAACGCACAGCACCTCCAACATTTAAATAGTTATCATCTTCCTCTTCCTGTGCATTTACAGGAGCAAAGCTAAACAATAACATTAGTGATACTAAAATCAGACTTTGAACTTTTGTTAACACTTTCATAATAAAATAAAATTAGTTAAACAATTTAAGTTAAACAATTATAAATTATAATTTATATAAAATCAATAGAAATAACATCTATTTATTTTAATAATATGATGTATTCAAAATAGATAGTAACATATTATCTACTATTAATAAAGTGTTGTTAATATGATAAATTATTAACAGTATAACTTTATATGAACAGCTAAGAGAATTTTTTGTTTACAAACAAAGTTTTTTGGCAAGTATTTTTGCACACAAAATGTAAGATAAACTGCATCAATAACTATTAAATTATTGATTAAAAAAATATTAAATCACAGGGAGGTTTTTTAATTATGCGACAACTGCATGAATGTTTTCTTTTACTACAATAAAACGAGTCAATATCATCCATAATTCCTTATTTGTTTTGCAAACGTATAAAAAGTAATGAACCTAAAAAAACTATTCCATCAATTTATTTTAGTTTAATTGATCAACTTTTTTTGTTCATTTATCTGAATTATATTAACTTTTATGCTCATTTATATAATAACAGATAAACAGACAATTTTTAAGTATTATGGTATTCAACAAAACGATTTACATTATGATAAAAACAATTTTTGTAACTGTAATATCTGCGCTTTTACTTGTTTCATGCGCACTATCAACGAGTAGTGATGATAATAAACAAAAGGAGAAGCAGGAAATAACAATAATCTACACCAACTGGGCCGAAAGTGTGGCAATGAGCCATTTAGCTGCAAAATTACTTGAAGATAGGCTTGGGTATAATGTTATATTAAAATTAGCTGAAATAGATCAGGTCTTTGAAGAAATTGCTAAAGGCAAGGCAGATGTTTTCCCGGATGTATGGAAGCCGGCCACACATGAAGAGTATTTAACACATTACAGCGGTAAGTTCGAAGATTTAGGAGAAAATTATATTAATGCAAAAACAGGTTTAGCAGTACCCGACTATTCAGAACTGACAACTATTGAAGACTTAAGAGACAGAGATATTGTTATTGCAGGTATTGACAGTAGTGCCGGCATAATGAGATATACAAACGATGCTATTGAGATATACGCCCTTAATAATAAACTTATTGTACAGAGTGATGAAGAGATGTCACAAATGGTTGAAGATGCAATACGAAGGAGAAATGAAATTGTTTTCACCGGCTGGGAACCTCACTGGCTCTTTCATCGATACGACCTCAAATATCTTGAAGATTCACAGTCGGTATTTATGGAAGAGGAACAACTTCACACAATAGCACGGATAGGTTTTAGTGAAGAGTATAAAACTGCAACCGAATTTTTTAACAGATTCTTTTTCTCAGAAAGGGAGATAAATGAACTGCTATATAATATTAAGCAAAGTGGTGATGTGATAGAGGGTGTGGACAAATGGATTAAGGATAACCCTTTTACAGTTAACCAATGGACTAAAAATCTTGGTCGTGAAAGAGAAAAAATAATGTAAATAATTAAACAACAGCTCTTTTTAACTGTTCAATTTTTAGAAAAAATATATTAACCCTTAAAATTATATTTTTATGAACTACAAATTATTAATTTCATCTTTAGCTGCTGTAATGGTTGCATTCATAACTTCATGCGGCACTGGGAGTGCACCACCTCAACAAGATGAAGCAACAACTAAAAAATCTAACGATATGCCTAAAGTAGCAGTACTTACCGGAGAGGGTTTTCATGATGGAGAGGCTTATATGCCAATGTCCTATCTTTACAATCGTGGGGCAAAAGTTACTGTTATTGGTCCCGAGCCGGCTGAAGTAAACGCCTACAACAGTGACTTTACAATAGTGATTGAAAAGTCGGTTAATGATGTTTCTGTTGATGATTTTGATGCATTAATATTACCGGGAGGAGAAGCTCCTTCAATGTTGCGGGATAATCCTGTTGTTGTAGAGTTTGCAAAAGATTTTTATCAATCGGGCAAACCGGTTGCAGCTATATGCCATGGACCTCAAATATTAATAACTGCAGGTGTAATGGAGGGAGTTACCTGCACAGCCTTTGAAGGAGTAAAAGAGGAGTTGGAAGAGGCCGGAGCAAACTATGTAGATGAGAGTGTAGTTATTGACCAAAACCTCATTACATCAAGAATTCCAACCGATTTAAATGATTTCTCTTCAGCTATTTATCAGGCAATTAGATAGATATAAAAAGCTAACAAAAAAAAAGGGATTGCTTGTTTATTCAGCAATCCCTTTTTTTATTATACTCTACTCTTATTAAACTAAATAAGATCAATACTTCGTTTAACAAACTTATTTAAAGATTCACCCTTAAGCATATTATTCGACAAGAGTGCAAGATCAATTAATTGAGATACACGCTTATTACCCGAAGCATATTCACTTAAAATCTCCTCTTTCTTCTTGTTTTGTTCATCAATCTTCTTCTGCACATCTTCCATCTCCTCTTTTTCTGACTGTGGAATCTCCTCCTCTTTCTTATCTTTTTTAGCTTTTTCAAGCTCATCCTTACGACTATTCAAAGATGAGAGGCGACCATTCATACTATTGAGTTTTTCACCCATTTTATCATCCACATCCTTGGCTATACTGGTTATAAGAGAATGATTTCCATTAACAACCAGGTTATAACTATCAGGCATATCACCATAAAACATCATTCCACCACCCTGCAAAGCACTCATCTCTTTCATTCGTCTCATAAACTCCTGCTGAGTAATCATTACCGGAGTATCGCTCTCATCCATACCCTCAAAAGTAACAACAAAATGAGTTTTCTCTAACTGAGGTATTTGTGATGAAAACACAGTTGTTAAGTTAGCTCGTTGATCTGTTGACAATTTCTGCTCCTTCTTTTCATCTTTAGGAATAAGTTTTTCAACAACATCACTATCAACACGTACAAAGCGAGCTTTTTCAAACTTTTGCTCCAAATGATTCACAAAATGGCTATCAAAATGGCCATCCATTAAAAGCACATCATAACCCTTATTTTGTGCTGCCTCTATAAAAGTGTACTGATCATCCCTGTTTGTACTGTATAGATAAACAAGCTGATCATCCTTGTCGGTCTGCTCACCCTTAATAAGATCTTTATACTCCTCAAAAGTGAAGTATTTATTATCACAATTTTTTAACAGAGCAAACTTTGAAGCCCGGTCAAAAAACTTCTCATCGGTAAGCATTCCATACTCAATAAAGAGTTTTAAATCATCCCACTTTGCCTCAAAAGAGTCTCGATCATTTTTAAAGATCTCCTCTAAGCGATCAGCAACTTTCTTAGAGATATGTCCCGAAATCTTTTTAACATTAGAATCACTCTGTAAATATGATCTTGAAACATTTAACGGAATATCGGGAGAATCGATAACCCCATGTAAAAGAGTTAAAAACTCAGGCACAATTCCCTCAACCGAATCAGTTACATAAACCTGGTTGCAATAGAGTTGAATCTTATTTTTTTGAATCTCTATATTGCTTTTTATTTTAGGGAAATAGAGAATTCCCGTAAGATTAAACGGATAATCAACATTTAAATGGATATGAAAAAGAGGCTCATCACTCATAGGATATAGATCCTGATAGAACTTCTTATAATCCTCATCCTTTAAGTCAGCCGGAGTTTTAGTCCATAAAGGATTTGTTTCATTAATTATTTTATCCTTATCAGTTTCAACCTCCTTACCATCTTTCCACTCACTCTCCTTGCCAAATGCTATCTCAACAGGCAAAAATTTACAATACTTTTTAAGCAGTTTTTCAACTTCAGCTTTATCGGCAAAATGTTCATTCTCATCATCCAGATATAGAATAATATCAGTTCCCCTATCCTCCTTTTCAGTCTCTTCAATAGTAAACTCAGTATTTCCATCGCAACTCCACTTAACAGGAGTAGCATCTAACTTATATGATTTGGTAACTATTTCAACTTTTTTAGCTACCATAAAAGAGCTGTAAAAACCAAGACCAAAATGCCCTATTATAGCATTTGCATCCTTCTTATACTTTTCAAGAAAATCATTGGCTCCCGAAAAGGCAACCTCATTAATATACTTGTTTATCTCATCGGCTGTCATTCCAACACCCCGATCACTTATTGTTATAGTTTTCTTTTTTTCATCAACTGATACTCGAATAGTTATATCTCCCAACTCACCATCAAATTCACCTACACTTGAAAGTGTCTTTAATTTTTGAGTGGCATCAACAGCATTCGAAAGCAGCTCACGTAAAAATATCTCATGATCAGAGTAAAGGTACTTTTTAATAATCGGAAAAATATTTTCCGTACTTACACCAATATTTCCTTTTTGCATAATTTAAAATATTTGAAAAGTTTATTTTTAACAACAATAATTTTATCAAAAAATCATTCTCTCCAAAAACAAAGGGTATGCCAAAACAGAGATAGTGACAAAAGGGCAGCAAAAAGAGCTGTAAAAAAGATAAAATGACATTACAGTCAGATATCAGCATATTTAAGCCGCTCAAGCAGATCTTCGATAGTTCTTAGCTTTACAGGTTTACCATCGGCTCCCGATAAAATATACTCGCGCTTATTATCACTGCTTATTTCAACTTGCAAACGGCTAAAAGGGTCATCCGAGGTAGAAAAACCATTACGGGCAAGAGCACGGCTTACCCACTTATACTCTACTCCTTTACCTACAAGTCGAATCGATTTAACATGATTATCCGCTTTGGTAAATTGTCCCGACTCAGTATCAAACAATACCCCCTCACGTTCAAAAAACTTTCTAAACTCATTTGTTAAAACAAGATCTTCAGGAACACCTGTTTCAACAGGCAATCCGGCGGCCAGCAACCATATTTTATCGGCAGTTTGCAGTGCAAGATCAAGATCATGAGTAGATAATAGAACCCCTTTATTATATTTATGAGCAAGATCTTTTAACAGATGCATAATCTCAACTCTTGATGGCAAATCAAGAAATGCTGTAGGCTCATCCAAAACAATTAATGGAGTCTCCTGAACAAGAGCCTTTGCAATAAAAGCCTTTTGTCGTTCTCCATCACTAAGTTCAAAAACATTTCTCTTTTCAAATCCATTAAGTTTAACCGACTCCAAAGAAGTAGCAATAATATCTTTATCGGTTAACGACAAACGTCCGAAAAAACCTGTAAACGGACTCCTTCCTAACGACACTAAATCATAAACTGTCATATTAGGAACCATAACTCTTTCGGTTAAAACAACACTCAACAGCTTAGAGATCTCTTTACCGGAGAGCTTATCAACACTTTTCCCATCAATAAACAAAGAGCCGCTAATGCGAGATAAGAACCCTGCAAAAGTCTTTATTAATGTAGATTTGCCCGACCCGTTAGGACCCAACAGACATGCAAACTCCCCGGCCATTAACCTCACATTAATATCCCTGTGTAAAACAGAACTGTTTTTACCCCCATTACCATAACCAATCGCCAGATTATCTGTATATATCAACTTATCCATGGCTACTGCAAAACTTTTCGGTTACGAAGAATCACCCATATAACTACAGGCGCACCAATCATACTTGTTACAGCATTAATTGGCAGTGCACCATCAAAACCGGGCATGCGGGCTATCAGGTTGCTAAAAAGAGCAACAATAGCTCCTGACAACATAACAGCCGGAACAAGAATTTGCTGGTTCGACGTTTTAAAAACCCCTCTTGTCAGGTGAGGAACAGCCAGGCCAAGAAAAGCTATTGGTCCGCAAAAAGCTGTTACAGTTGCTGTTAATAATCCGGTACAACCCAAAATTAAAAACCTGAAAAGCCGAATATTAACTCCCAAATTACTGGCATAATTGTCTCCCAACATCATCAAGTTCAAAGGTTTTATCAATAACAACGATCCTGCCAAAGCAACCATTAAAACCGGAAAAAACACCTCCATACGACTCCATGATACCGATGCAAAACTGCCAAGCCCCCATATTACAAAAGCATGTACATCCTCCTGCATACTATAAAATTTTAAAATTCCAACAAGTGCAGAGGCACCATACCCAACCATTATACCAGCAATTAAAAGCATTGCATTATCTCTTAACTTATTAGCAAGCATCAATATAAAAAAGAGTACAAGCAATGCTCCTGCAAATGCAGCAGTAGTAATTGTAAGATGTCCTACCCAACCCATCTTACTCAAAACAAAACCACTAATACCTCCCATCATCAAAACAACAGCAACCCCCAACCCTGCTCCTGAACTAACACCTAAAATTGAGGGATCGGCCAAAGGGTTTCTAAAAAGAGCCTGCATTTGCAAACCGCCAACAGCGAGAGCAGCACCTGCCAGGGTAGCAGTAACAGCCTGGGGAAGTCGCGAACGATGAATAATATAGTAAGCAGGGCCATCTTCACTCCCACTTCCCAACAATATTGAAAAAAGATCTGTTAAAGCAATATTAACCGACCCAAAAGCAACATTAAATATAAACAGAAGTAATAGAGCAAAAAAAAGCAGTATAAATAGAATTATATTTTTGCTGCCATCGGTAAACGATCTTTTATTAACTATATAATTCATAATATTTTGAGAAAGTTTTGAGCACTATCATAAAAAATTAAGGCAGCATCCTATAATATTTTAATTTATGATCGGGAAGCAGATCAGGATGAAAAATTTTAATAAAATCCATTAAAACAATATGCGGTTGTAACCAACCATACTCAAAAAAACCGGAATAATCTGTATTTGTATAGATAATATTACGATTTTTATAAGCATAAAAATCACTATATCTCTCATCCATCCCTTTAAGAGCTTTGTAATTAAATTCACCGGGATGATTAACAGTTACAATCCAAAACTGGCAATCATAAGTATCATTAAAAACCTTTTCATAATCATAAGCCAAAGACCCCGTTCCTTTGGTCGAATAATAGGGGTATGAAACCCCGGCATCTTCAAGCAATCTGGCCATAAAGCTATCTCCAGCAGGAAGATACCACACATCCTGATATAAAAGTCCGGCAGTAACTGTAGGTTTACGCTGAATACCTTGCGTTAAAAGAGTCATCTTTTGATATTGAGATTTAACCGAATTATAAATATCCAGTGCCTTTTGTTCTTTATCAAAAAATGCCCCAAAAAAAACTAGCCACTCCACACGTCCCAGCGGGTTACTCTCGAGATATCCGGCATCAGGAATAACAGTTAATCCTGCATCCTTCAAATTATCATATTGAGTATCCTTAAAAGGTGAAACAAAAACAAATTGAGGCTCTGTTAAAAGAAGCACTTCAATATCTGGTGAAAATGCCATTCCAACATCACGAATATCTCCCGATTCCAATCGTCTGTTAACCTCCTCACCCGAAATATATTGAGGTTCGGCAACACTGGTAAGCGTTGAAATTAATTCAAGCTTTTCAGCCATAACTACCTGTGTAGAAGAAAATGCCGACCAGCTCTTAATAGGTGCATCTATAATCTCAACATTTTCAAACGAAGGTTCCCCATCATAATTAATCAAAAAATATGAAGATTGCTCATCGTTATTAAAAGGATCGGTTATCTCTATAACCTTATCGTGGTTAAAATAGTGAATAGAAAAACCTTTAGCATAATCAGGAATAAATGAAGAGTCGGGAACTCCAAAACGATTCTCAAACGACTCCCCTTCTGAAATTTTACATCCCGATAAAGAAAATAAAATAAAGAGACTAACTAATAGAGCATGCGGTAATACGGCCATAACTTTTTCTCCCGAAAGTTAACTATGTTAAAAATAATGCCTTTGTATATAATAAAAGCAGGTTTTCTGGCTCATCCTTTTTTGTAACGCCTTCCCATTAACAAATAACAGTGGCAAATGTTACAAAAATCACAGATTTACAGCTGCGGGTACAGCTCCGGACTTTAACCGGATTCCCTTGTATAATAACTTTTATTATATCAACAAACAACTTTTGCTAATAATTTAATTACAAAGTTAGAATTTATTTTGAACATTACACACTTTTAAAAAATAGGGATAGATATAACAAGCCAAACAAAACCCAACTGCTGCTTCCAAAAAAGCAAAAAAGGCAAATACTCCTGCAATTATATTTGCGGTAACAGGTAAATTAAAGAAATAGGCAATCAACACCATAAGAGAAAAGACCCAGCCTATTCGTGCAGCAAAAAATTTTGGTCCGGCATTCTCCATCTTTTTCTCCACAGGTAAATATTCAACAATTTTAGTAGAGATTATAGAAAGCAAACTATACCTCTGTTTCTCAAATCCTCTTAAAGCAAAATCTATAGTGAGAAAAAAGATTATAAAAACAGAATTAGAAAAAAAATAGAGTAACAAAAGAAGAGTTGTTAAAGTTGCATTAACTCTGGCAATCCATTTATTAACCTTCTTTCCCGAGATAGGACACATTGTTTCAATCTTAAGCATAACTTATAAATTTTAAATATTAATATTACACATATTTATATATGCAAATATAAACATTAATTTAAAATCGACAAGCTTAAAACTTCTAAAGCCTCCAAAAACAATATACAAAAAGGGAACAGGAAATATTAATACAATAAAAATTGTATATATCGAAAAAATATTTTTCTTTTGTTATCATATTTTCACATCTAACATTTTAAAAAACAGGGTTAAGCTATAACCGAAAAACTTACTAACATTATGAAAAATCAAAGTAGAAGAGATTTTTTAAAAAAGAGTACAATGGGAGCCCTTGGAGCAGCACTTTTAAGCCAGTATGGTTTAGCTGCATGTGCACAAGGCGCAAAAAGTAATGGTTCAGGCATAGGAATTCAGCTCTACACTGTCCGTAACAGCATGAATGCCGATCTTTTAGGAACACTTAAAACAGTTGCCGATACCGGTTATCAATATCTTGAGCTGGCTGGTTATGAAAATGGAAAATTTTACGGCTACTCACCTAAAGAGTTCAAAAAAATCGTTGCCGATTTAGGCATGGAAATAATTAGCAGTCACACCGGTGTCGAAGTAAAAGGAGTTGATACCAGCAATGTTAATATTATAGCAGAAGCTCATGCCGAGTTGGGTGTAAAATATTGCGTACAACCATGGATGATCGAAGAGAGAAGAGAATCGGCCGACAGCTACAGAGAATTTGTTGAAGAACTAAATATTATAGGTGAGGTAATGAAACAATACGGTGTGCAATTTGGATACCATAATCACGATTTCGAATTTTTCGAAACCGATGGATTAATTCCATACACCGACATATTTCTGCCTGAAACCGATCCAGAGTTAGTTGTATTTGAAATAGATAACTACTGGGTAAAACGAGCAGGATTCGATCCAAAAGAAGTAATGAAGCAGTTCCCCGGACGATTTGATCTATGGCATATTAAAGATATGGATAACACGCCCGATCAATTCTTCGCACCTGTTGGTGAAGGCATTATCGATTATAAAGAGATATTTAAGGTGAAAGATGTTGCCGGCATGAAATATTTCTTTGTAGAGATGGATGATACTCGTGATGGTGATGAAATTGGTGTAATAAAAACCAGCTTCAAAAATTTAAAAAACGATATTTTAATTTAAACCTTTCAATTAAATTAATAAATTAGGAAAAGGGGCTACTCCATTTTATAGAGTATCCCCTTTTTTTAATTTATTCAATCAGCTACCATTTTCTTAGCTAACTCTTTGGCTGAAGCCTCATCCATTAAATTTCGAACAATCTCCAATGAAAAATCCATGGCAGCGCCAATACCTCTTCCTGTAACAATGTTTTTTGATGTTACACTATTATTATCACAAACTTCGGCCCCTTTTAAATGTTTTTCAAAACCGGGATAACAAGTAGCCTTTAAACCATCCAAAATACCAAGCTCCCCCAATACCATGGGAGCAGCACATATTGCACCCAACCACTTACCCTTCTCATTAAACTCACGTATAATTTTCTTAACCCTCTCATTGGCCAATAAATTAGTGGCACCCGGTAACCCTCCCGGCAAAATAATCATTTGAGCAGAATCAAGATCCACATCATCAATAAAAATATCACATTTAACAGCAATACCATGTGAACCCGTCATAAGCGGAGCACCTGTAACCGATACAATTTTAACATCAAAACCTGCACGACGGAGTACATCAACGGGAGTCATCGCCTCAACCTCTTCAAAACCATCTGCTAAAAAAACATAAATATCACTCATATTCTACAATTTAAGATTCCACATTTAGCACTAAAATAAAATACTCTGTCACAATAAAAACAAATATTACATATCATTAAATTTAAAAATAAATTTTATAATAAATACAAAAAATATCAAGTGAGTAACAGCTGCTATAGCAGATTAACTTCAAATCACTATTTTTGTATAAAATCAAAAAATAATTGAAAATTATGAAGCTATCTAATATTAATAAAAAAAGAATTTACCTATTTCTCTATCTTTTTCTTTTCCTGATAGTTGCATCCTCTGCTCTTTATGCACAAAAACATACTAACGAACGTGCCGAATGGTTTATAGATGCACGCTTTGGAATGTTTATACATTGGGGGATTTACAGTGGTGCAGAAGGAATCTGGAAAGGGGAGCAAATTCGTCATAACAATGAATATGCAGAATGGATTTACTACCGTAATAACATTGACAAGAAAGAGTATTTAAATCTTCTTGAGCGTATCAACTGGGATGAAGTGGATCCAGAAGAGTGGGTTGTTCTTGCAAAGAAAGCAGGCATGAAATATATAACCCTAACGGCCAAACACCATGATGGGTTTGCACTATGGGACAGCAAAGTATCAAATTACAACATCACTAATCATACAACCGATAAAAGAGATATAGTGAAAGAGCTTGCAAAAGCCTGCCGTAAACATGGAATAAAACTGGGGCTCTACTACTCACACTGGGTTGATTGGGAACATCCATACGGTTGGGATCATAGTAGAGAAATATATCCAATTTCAGCAAAAGAGTATGATCAGTATTGGCAGGAAAAAGTAATTCCGCAAATGCAGGAGCTATTAACCAATTATGGAGATATTGATCTAATGTGGTTTGATATGTGGCTTCACCACTCAGAATCTATTATCACCAAAAAACAACTAATACAGTTAAAGGAGCTGATTCGAGAACTCCAACCAAACTGTTTAGTAAACTCCAGACTGGGCTTATCAATAGAGGAGGATAGTGATGTGGATTTTAGAACACTGGCAGATAATCAACTTGGTGACAAAAAGCTAAATTACCCATGGCAATCTCCCGCAACGGTAGCCCATTCATGGGGATACCATCGTAATGACACCGACTGGAAATCAACAACATTTCTTCTTAAATCTCTAATTAGTAATGTAAGCTTAAATGGCAACTACATGCTTAATATTGGACCAAGAGCAAATGGAAATGTCCCTCATGAAATTTCACAGCGTCTAAAAGATATGGGGAAATGGCTAAGTATTAACGGAGCCTCTATATATGGTAGTGGAGCATTTGATCTTCCCAAAGATCAACATGACTGGGGAAATATCACCTATAAAGTCACCGATGAAGGAGTACACCAGCTTTTTCTACACATCTATAACTGGCCCCTCTCAAACACCTTACCTATTACAGGAATAAACTGCAAACCGCAAAAAGTTTACATGCTTAATGACAAACAAAAGAGAGTTTTGCCCTATAAGCATAACAAAGTATTTACGAAAATTAATTTGCCCGGTTATCAGTTCAATAACTATGTCTCGGTTGTGGTAATGGAGTTTGATAGTAAACCCGAAATAACCGAAAAATTAATAGCTAAAAATAGTGATGGAGGCTATTCTTTTACCTCCCATAATACTGCTTTAAAAAAGGGAAGTTTTATAGATAAAGAGGCTCAAAAATATGGAACTATACCGGCACATACAAAAATTAAAGATAGATACAAATCTCAATGGAAAATTTATATTGATGATCCTGGAGAGTATGCTCTGGATATCTCCTACAGTTATCAGGCAAAAAATCCAGGCGGCAAAATTAAAGTAAAATTGGATAACAAAACCATAAAAGAGTATATTTCACCTACCGGCTTAACAGTTGGAGAGCCAAACGAAAATTGGCATATAGATAGGTTTAACGCCTCTCAAATTGGCACAATCAACTTCACCAAACCAGGAATATATAAAATATCTCTACAAATTAATGCAAAAGAAGAGCCTGTTAAATTTCAATGGTTATGGTTAGAAAAACGTAAAACCAGACTATAATATCGAGAGAACAATATTGAATCGTATAATATTATTTTAATATATCAACATATTTAAAATATTTTCTTTAGTATAAGCAATATTATCTCTTTTGTAAACACTATTTTTGTCATCCAAAACTTCTATAAAATGCTGCAAAACCATAAAAAACAGATAGCTATTTCATATGATGATAATCAAATCACCTATGAAAATTTAATTGGGAAGATAGAAAAATTCAGTTCAATCTATTCCATACAGCCAAAAGATAAAGTAGTTATATACTCAGGGAACAGACCCGGATGGATCTACTCGTTTTACTCAATATGGAAAAAAAAGGGTATTGCAATACCCATCGATTTTCACGCTACACCATCCGAAGTAGCCTATATACTAAAAGATTCGGCACCAAAAGCAGCATTTGTCTCACAAGAAAATAGTGAGGCATTTAATGAAGCTGTAAAACTGGCAAATATAGATATTGAAATTATCACAATTGATAATTATGACAACTTTGAGCCCAACCTAATTTCTCAAAAAAGCATCTCAGTTGAAGATAAGGAAGAGACAGCAGCAATAATATACACATCAGGTACAACGGGTAGTCCAAAAGGGGTGATGCTATCTTACAAAAACCTTATAGCAAATATAAGAGCAGTATCCGAGATAATACCCATATATCAACCATCATCAAAAGTTATGATACTGCTTCCACTGCACCATATATTCCCGCTTTTGGGCTCAATGATCGCCCCTCTCTATGTTGGTGCAACAACTGCCATAAGCAGATCAATGACCTCCGAAGATATTATATCTACTCTTAAAAATAATAAGATAACCATCATAATTGGTGTACCACGGCTATACGCAGCAATACGAAAAGGTATAAAAGATAAAATCAATAGCAGTACAATTGCTAAAGCGCTATTCTCTTTTGCAGAAAAAATTAACTCAAAAACAGTTTCAAAAACACTCTTTAAAACCGTTCATAAAAAGTTTGGAGGTGAACTTAAATATTTAGTGTCAGGCGGAGCCGCATTAGACCCCGATACAGGTAATGACTTTAAAACATTAGGATTTGAGGTTTTAGAAGGCTTTGGAATGACCGAAGCCGCCCCAATGCTCACATTTACCCGCCCGGGGCGTGTTAAGATCGGTTCGCCGGGAGAAGCAATGCCTGGAACCACCCTCAAAATAAAAGATGGAGAGATAATTGCAAAAGGAGATAATATAATGCAGGGTTATTACAATAATCCGCAAGAGAGTGACGAAATAATAAAGGATGGCTGGCTCTATACAGGAGATTTAGGCTATATTGACAAAGAGGGATATCTTTATATAACAGGCCGAAAAAAGGAGATTATAGTACTATCAAGTGGTAAAAATATCAATCCTGCCGAAATTGAACAACAACTACTAAAATATCCCGAAGTAAGCGACTGCGGTGTATTCTTCAACGAAAATCAAATACAGGCAGTTGTAGTTCCATCTTCACAGGCTGAAGATGAAAACAAAACAGTATATGAAACAGTTCAAAACAGAGTAATAGAGCCATTTAACAACTCTGTCTCTTCATATAAAAAAGTGATGAAGTTTTTTATAACCACTCAGGAATTACCAAGAACCCGACTCGGTAAACTGCAAAGATTTAAATTAAAAGAATATGCCATTGAAGAAAGCACAAGCGAAGCAGATTATAGCGATGAGGATTTAAGTGAAGAGTATAAAATAATAGCATCTTATATCGAAGTTGAAAAAGATAAAAAAGTAAAACCGCACTACCATCTTGAATTTGATCTTGCACTCGACTCTCTTGACCGGGTTGGACTACAGGTTTATTTAAATCAAAATTTCGGTGTTGAAATTGAAGCAGCTGAAATAACATCATTTGGTACTGTAAAAGAGCTGGCACAATATGTGGCCGAAAAAAAGACAAAGATGGAAGAAGAGAAAATTAACTGGGCAGACATCATAAAAGAGAAGGTTAACTTTACTATTCCAAAATCATGGCTCTCAACCTCACTTATTATACGAATATCAAAGCTCTTTTTTAAAATATACTTTCGCTTTCACTCAAAAGGAGTAGAAAATATACCAGAGGGACCATGTATAATAGCTCCAAATCATCAAAGCTTTTTTGACGGACTATTTGTTACGGGATTAATGAGAACCGGTGATATTCGCAAAACATTTTTTTATGCAAAAGCTGAACATGTTAAGCAACCAATATTAAAATATCTTGCCCGAAAAAATAATGTAATAGTGGTTGATTTAAACAAAAACCTTAAAGAGTCAATTCAAAAGATGGCCGAAGTTTTAAAAAGAGATAAGCGATTAATTATTTTTCCTGAAGGAACACGATCAGAAAGCGGAAATCTGGGACAATTTAAAAAGACATTTGCAATATTAAGTCGCGAACTAAATGTTCCTGTTGTTCCCGTTTCGATAACAGGAGCCGTAAACGCTTTACCAAAAGGGAGTATTTTTCCGCGCCCGCGAAAAAAAATTAAAGTAGAATTTTTAAAGCCGGTATATCCCGAAAACCTAAGTTATGAATCAATAACCGAAGAGGTTAAAGATCAAATAGAGAGTAAACTTTAAAAAATGAACCCCAAACCCCAAACTAAGTTTAAATGACAGGAACACTTGTAAATGTAGCAGCTATAATTGTTGGCGGAGTAATTGGCTTAACCTTCAAGAAGAATTTGCCTGAAAAAATTGTTAAAGTGGTATTTCAGGGGGTCGGACTCTTAACTGTGTGTATTGGAGTCTCTATGTTTTTAAAAACTGAAAACCTTATTCTTGTAGTTCTTTCAATCCTTTTTGGTGGTATTGTGGGCGGATCTTTACAAATAGATAAAAGGATTCAATACTTCTCATTAAAATTAAGAAAAAAGAGCTCTTTAGTAGGAGAAACCTTCTCTGAGGGTATAACCACTGCATTCTTACTCTACTGTATGGGAGCATTAGCAATTTTAGGTGCTATTGATGAAGGGTTGGGACATGGATCTGAATTACTTTTAACCAAGTCAGTATTAGATGGGTTTTCATCCATAGCATTAGCATCTGCACTTGGTGTAGGAGTAATATTTTCAATAGTTCCACTTTTTTTATATCAGGGCGGAATAACCCTTATGGCATCACATATGGGAGCATTTATTAATGAGAGCATAATAAATGATCTCTCAGCAACAGGAGGCATTCTTTTATGCGGTTTAGGTCTTAACATATTAAAAGTGACAAAAATAAAAGTTATCGACCTTATTCCATCATTGCTCTTCATACTAATTTTTGCATACATTTACATCTGGTTAATTAACTAAAAAAAGATTCAACTTGAAACAAGAAGTAATAGAAAGATTAAAAGCACTATACACACAATGGGCCGCAGAACCTGTTATCTCGATAACTCCCCTGCCGCCATCAGGTTCATATCGTGAATACTTTCGTATATCGGGTAGGCAAAAAACGGTTATGGGAGCAATCAACGCTGACCTGAAAGAAAACAGGGCTTTTATCGAGTTTTCCCGTTTTTTTCACAATAAAGGAGTCAGGGTTCCCGAAATATATGCTGTAGATGCAGAGCTCGATTGTTACCTGTTAGAGGATTTTGGTAATACAACACTTTTCGACTGGCTCTCAAATGCTCGAAAAAACGGAGATATTCCAGGCGAAATTATTCAATTTTACAAAAAAACCTTAGACAAACTAATCGATTTTCAGCTAATAGGAAAAGAGATTGACTTTTCTTTATGTTACCCACGGTCAAAGTTTGATAAACAATCCATGTTGTGGGATCTTCACTATTTTAAATACTACTTTCTTAAGCTTGCTAAAATTCCATTTGACGAACAGCTTCTTGAAGATGATTTTAACTACTTTGCCGATTACCTGTTAAATGCAGAGACTAACTACTTTTTATATCGCGACTTTCAAAGCCGCAATGTGATGGTAGTTAATAACGAACCTGCCTTTATCGACTATCAAGGTGGTCGAAAAGGAGCACTACAATATGATCTTGCATCACTGCTTTTTGATGCAAAAGCTGATATTCCAGCCGATATCCGGGAAGAACTTCTGGAGTATTACATCACCAGATTATCTCAAAACATAAAAATTAACAAATCACAATTCCGCTCCCTCTATAACGGCTATGTTGTAATTAGAATTATGCAGGCAATGGGAGCCTATGGTTTTAGAGGTTTTTATGAGAAAAAAGAGCATTTTTTAAAAAGTATTCCCTATGCACTTAAAAATCTCAAATATATTCTTGAAAAATTTGAACATAAATCCAAATTCCCTGAGCTTACAAAAGCTCTTCAACAAGTAGCAGAATCGGAAAGACTAAAATCAATATCCGAACCTCCTGCATTAACAGTCTCTATAAACAGCTTTTCGTTCAAAAGAGGAGTCCCGGTTGACTACTCAGGAAACGGCGGAGGTTTTGTATTTGACTGTAGAGCCATCCATAATCCCGGCAAATATGATCAATACAAAAACAAAACAGGCAAAGATCCCGAGGTTATTGCATTTTTTGAAAAAGAGGATGATATACACAACTTTATAGATAATGTTTACACCCTTGTAAGCAGCTCAATTGAAAAATATATTGAGAGAAATTTTACCCATTTAATGATAAACTTCGGATGTACAGGAGGTCGTCATCGCTCAGTATATTCAGCCGAAGCATTAGCGGTAAAGCTAAAACATAAATATCCCGTTAATATAAAAGTTCGTCATTTAGAACAAGAATTAAAGTCCGACTAACCAGTGTAAACATGGCAAATCTATTAACTGTTCTTATAGCATCTCTTTTTTTGGCGACACTGGCTATTCCGGTTATCTATAGACTAAGAACAAATGGTACCGGAACTTTTTTAGCGCTATTTCCTCTCCTTATCTTTATTTTGCTGGGATACCTGTTAATTACACTCAACCCTTTTGAAGCCGGTATAGGCGACTCATCAATAGCAATTTTAGAAGGTATGGAGCTTTCATTAAGAGTTGACGGCCTATCTCTTATTTTTGGTCTGCTCATTAGTGGAATAGGATTTTTAATTCTGCTCTACTCCTCTTTCTATATGGCTAACCAGGAGAGACAAAAGAGCTTCTACCTCTATCTGATGATATTCATGGGTGCAATGCTTGCGTTGGTCTTCTCCAACAACCTTATAACACTCTTTATCTTTTGGGAAATAACAAGTGTTGCCTCATTTTTTCTAATAGGATATAATCATCATAGAGAAAAATCACGACAAGCAGCTTTTCAAGCACTTATTATAACTGCAGTTGGGGGCCTTGCTCTTCTTTTTGCCGTAATTTTAACAGGTAATATAACAGGGACTTATCGCATAAGTGAAATAATAAGTGAGGGGATACATCTTGGTAATCACTCTAGATATCCTCTTATTCTATCTCTTGTAATAATTGCAGCAGTTACCAAATCGGCACAATTTCCTTTCCATTTTTGGCTCCCGGGTGCTATGCAGGCTCCAACACCAATAAGTGCATATCTCCATAGTGCCACTATGGTTAATGCCGGCATATTTCTTCTTTTACGCCTCTACCCTCTTTTAGGTGGTACTATTATGTGGAAATATTCACTTCTTATTACAGGAAGTATAACAATGTTTCTTGGCGCCTTCTCATCAATGGGCCAAAAAGATCTTAAAAGAATATTGGCATTTACAACTATAAGTGCTCTTGGCACAATGATGCTTTTGATAGGAATAGATACCGTAAATTCAATAAAAGCTGCACTAGTATTTTTTATTGTGCATGGGTTATATAAAGGCGGACTGTTTATGATTACCGGAATAATAGATAAGAGTACGGGAACAAGGGATATTTACCAACTTAACAATCTTACCAAATCAATGCCTTTTACAGCTCTCTTTACATTTTTAGCAGTTATCTCTATGGCAGGTTTACCTCCCATGTTAGGATTTATAGGTAAAGAACTGATTTATGAAGCCACTATACAAATGCCTCAACTATCATGGATAATTGTTCCTCTTGGGGTTGGAGCAAACATAATAATGGTGGCTATTTCTATTACTGTCTTCTATGAACTCTTTATATATCAAAAAAAGAAAATTACCACTAAACTACTTATAAAAGAGAAGGCTTTTCCAACCTCTTTTTTAGTTGGTCCGGCAATATTAGCCTTCATGGGCCTCCTGCTGGGAATTGCTCCCGAAATTTTAGAAAACGCCATATCTAACAGTATCTATTTTATACGAGGACAATCGATAAAAATAACATTAAGCTTATGGCATGGCTTCAATGAAGTACTACTTCTTAGTATCCTAACCATAGCTGGTGGAGTTATTCTCTTTTTACTGCGAAAACCTGCAAATCGATTTATAGCACATATATTAAATCTGTTCGACATCTATCACCTACCATCAATCTTTAACAATCTTGTTAATACATACTTAAAAGTAACATCACGTAATACCGAAAGAATTCAACACGGATATCATCGATTTTATCTTATGACATTCTTTTTGGTAACAATAGCCATAACATCTTTGCACCTCTTTAAAATTACCGATATTCCTTTCTCACTTCAATATTTTTCACCTGTAAAGCCACATGTACTGCTTCTTATTATTATAGCCTCAATTGCAGTTCTTTTTGCAGTATTTACAAAAACAAGATTGTCTGCAATATTGGCAATGGGTTTAACAGGGTATTCGATCGGATTAATATACCTGTTCTATGGGGCGGTTGATTTGGCTATAACTCAATTTTTAGCAGAGACTATTATTATGGTAATTTTTGTTATGGTTATATACTATCTGCCAACATTTGCGGTGCTTTCAACCCGTACCTCACGCATTAGAGATGCAATAATTTCAATAATTACCGGACTTTTCATAACTCTGGTTATTTTAAAAGCAGAGTTGATAAAACCCGACTACAGAGTCTCCGATTTTTTTACCGAAAACAGTTACACATTGGGAGAGGGAAAAAACATTGTAAATACAATTCTGGTAGATTTTAGAGCTCTTGACACCCTTGGAGAGATGTTTGTTATAACTATGGCTGCTGCAGGTGTTTTTTCACTTTTTAAATTTCAAATTAAAAG
Source organism: Marinilabiliaceae bacterium ANBcel2 (assembly GCA_029688995.1). GTDB lineage: Bacteria > Bacteroidota > Bacteroidia > Bacteroidales > Marinilabiliaceae > JARULA01. The sequence continues at coordinate 107,152 of JARULA010000006.1, read as the reverse complement.
ACTTAAAGAGAGAAAAAAAGATAGTTAAATCAAGAACCTGTAACCCAAAAAAAGATTTGTATTATGCAAAATATTATATTACAAAAAACGGCAAAACTAATTCTAATAATAATGACAGCAGCCTCATTATGGTTGCTAATTCGCGGGCATAACAATCCCGGCGGAGGTTTTATTGCTGGGATAGTTGCGGCGACCGGACTTATTTTGTATGCAATAGTATTTGGATCACAAAAGGTTGAAAAACTTTTAAAATATAACACCAGAAATTGGATTGGGAGCGGACTGGCAATAATATTGGTTTCGATAATTATTCCAATTGCATTGGGAGAACCACCTATGACTGCTATGTGGACAACCATATCACTGCCCTTTTCAATATCGCTGCATACCGGCACACCACATATTTTTGAAACAGGTGTCTATATATCGGTAATAGGAATAATTTTATCAATAATAATTACAATAATGGAGGTGCTTAAATGGAACTCATAATTGCAATTTTTATAGGACTACTTTTTGCCTGTGGTGTTTACCTCATCTTAAGGCGAAGTATTGTGAAGGTGATACTTGGCATTTTTGTTCTCAGCAATGCTACCAATTTGATAATATTTTTAGCAGGAGGAATAAAATCCGAAGCAGTAGCATTTATACCCGATGATGCAGAATCACTAAACCCTGAACTTATTAATGATCCCATGGCGCAAGTTTTAATATTAAAAGCCATTGTAATCGGACTGGGAATTGCTGCCTATATATTGGCACTAAAATATCGTTACTTTGAGGTAACAGGTACTCACGATCTTGATCAGTTAAAAAATACCGACCAAAAATGAGTTTGTTTGCACACATATTAATACCATTAGGATTTATAATTCTGGCACTGCTAATAAAAAAAGCATCCATTAAACGACGGCTGGCAATTCTTTTTGCAGCTATCAATTTCTTATGGTCGCTTACTCTTATACCAATAGTACAGTTTAACGATATTATAGTTGTACAAACAGGTGGCTGGGAGGCACCTTACGGCATTTCACTGGTGGCTGATAAATTTTCGGTAATAATGTTGGTTATTGCTGCCTTTATCTTTTTTATTTCGACAGTTTACGGAGCACAGGAGGTTGATAAAGAGAGAAGAAAAAGCGGACACTTCTTTTTCTCATTTGGAGTTTTGGCAGGTGTTAACGGCAGCTTTATTGCCGGAGACATTTTTAATCTATACGTATGGTTCGAAGTAATGTTGATGTCCTCCTTCATTCTTGTCAGTCTGGGCGGCGAACGACCACAAATGGAGGGCTCCATTAAATATCTTATATTAAATCTTATATCAGCACTCTTTTTTGTTTCGGGGGTAGGATTACTATATGGGAATCTGGGAACCCTAAACATGGCACATATATCACAAATTATTGCAAATAATAAAGAGATTATACCGTTACTTAACCCCGCACTTATCTTAATGTTTGTAAGTTTTGCCATAAAAGGTGCGCTGGTTCCTTTTTTCTTTTGGCTGCCGGCATCATATCACACCCCTCCCCCAACCGTTTCTGCTATGTTTGCCGGACTCTTAACTAAGGTTGGGATATATTCACTTATAAGATTTTATACTCTCTATCTATATCATGATGACCTGTTTTGGAACAAAATTATTTTATGGCTTGGAACAGCATCAATGATTGTAGGCGCAATGGCTGCTTCATCACAAATATTTTTCCGCAAAATATTATCGTTCCATATTATTAGTCAGATAGGATATATTGTTATAGCACTTGCATTTTTCACAAAAGCATCACTGGCAGCAGCAATATTCTTTCTTGTACACAATATGCTTTCAAAAACCAATGCATTTTTAGTTGGAGGAATTATTCGACGTCAAACGGGAACACTTAATATAAAAGCACTGGGAGATATCTACCGCCAAAATCCAATATGGGCAATACTCTTTTTTATCTCTGCATTTAGTCTGGCCGGACTCCCACCTTTAAGCGGATTTGCAGCAAAATATCTGGTAATAAAAGCAGGAGTTGAAGCAGACATGATATTAATTAGTATGATTGCACTATTTACCGGTATTTTAACCCTCTTTAGTATGGTAAAAATATGGATGGAGGTATTTTGGAAAAAAGTACCCGAAGATATTGCTGTACCACTGCCGGTAAAAAAAAGAAAAGAACATTGGATGCTTACTGCCTCAATTGCTATGGCAGTTATGATTATAATTATGGGAGTTAATGCACAATCACTGCTCAACTTTTGCAACTCAGCAGCCCATACCTTACTCAATCCCGATATCTATATAAATGCAGTTCTTAATCAATAGATAAAATTATGCGACAAATAGTTTTTATTATATATCTGCTACTCTATTTTATCTATAAAGTTATTTCAGCAGGATGGTTTGTAGCAATAGAAGTGTTAAAAGGTTCAAAAGGTGAAAATGGAGGCATTATAAAGTATAATATATCACTAACAGGTGACTGGCAAAAAGTAATACTTTTTAATTTAATAAGCATGACACCCGGTGCATTAGCTATAGATATAACAGATAATAATAGTGTAATTGAAGTGCATCTTCTCGATATAAAAAAGAGAGACTCTTTTTTAACCATAGCCAAAAATCTGGAGACCCTTATATCCAAAATAATTTTAAACAGAGCTAAACATGAGTAGTTTAACTTTTTTATCAACAGCATCTCTACTTGCAATAATAATAATGACAATTGCAATACTCATATCGTTAATAAGATTGGTTAAAGGGCCCGACTTAACCGACCGAATAATAGCTCTTGACCAGATAGAGCTGACGATTGTCGGCATTATTCTTTGTCACGCGATATATACAGGCAACAACATCTATATGGATGTGGTTTTAGTTGTCGCTTTTCTTATAGCACTGGGAGCAATGATAATAACACGTTATCTTTATAAAAGAAAAATAAAAAATGATTGATATAATTATTGGAATCATAATAGTTACAGCAGCCATTACTATTCTTATCTCTTCAATTGGGATTTTAAGATTTAAAATATTCTTCTCCAGAATGCATGTTGTAACAAAAGTTTCATCTTTTGCACTACTACTTTTCTTAGTAGCTGTTAATTTGCACTTTATGCAATTTTCGGTTTTGGTAAAATCTCTCCTTATTTTTACAATCTTAATATTTTTATCGCCTGTTGCAGCACATGTTGTAGCAAAAATATCCAAACTACTTAATGAACAAAAAGAGATTCAGCCACGCGAGAAAGAACTTAACGGGATGATTTTTGCTGCCGGATTGGGAAGCAGGTTAAAGCCTTATACAAATAGTTGTCCAAAAGCACTTATCGAAATTGATGGTCATCCTCTGCTCGAAATAGCACTAAAAAAACTGGAGCGGTATAATATAAACCACATAGTTGTAAATGTTCACCACCACTCAAATCAGATAATAAAATTTATAAGAGAGTATCGCAAAACCTCCCATGCCAAAATTATAATTTCTAATGAAAAAGAGATGTTAATGGATACAGGAGGTGCACTGGTAAAGGCCAAAAACCTTTTTACCCCGGGAGCCGACATATTAATATATAATGCTGATGTTTTCACCAACTGCGATCTCTCAGGATTAATAAAAAAACATCGCACCGAAAACAATCTTGTAACATTAATGACTCAAAATCGTGATGCATCAAGATATCTGCTGTTCGACCAAAATGACCGACTATGCGGTTGGGAGCATGCCTCAACAGGAGAAAAAATTAATGTTATTACCGATAATGTTAACGAACTGTCAAAAGAGAAAAAACAGGGTTTTAACGGAGTGCAAATTGTAAGCTCAAAACTGTTAGAGCTGCTTAACAAAGAAGAGCCTTTCCCTATTATACCCGAATATCTAAAACTTGCTGAAAATTACAAAATAGCAAAATGGGATAACTGGAATGGTGAATGGCGCGATATAGGAACACCTGAAAAACTTAAAGGTGCACTAAAACTTTATCACAACAGCGATCTATACAGTCGTAAAGCATTTTTTTAAAAAAAGAGGGCTGTTCGAAATTGTCGAACAGCCCACTTTTTACTCATATAACATAAAAAACAACAATACTATTTCTCCACCTCCGAAGAGTCGGGCTTAAAATAGCCCAAATCATCAATATCAAAATTAGCAATATAGTCAGCACGTGAACGATTTTCAGCACGACCATGCTTAATATATACATCTGTTGACATCCTAAATTTAGCATTCCTTTCTGTATCATGAAGTAACAGATACCCCATAACAATATGACCGGCCATTTCGACTAAACGACGGGCATGAAAATCAAGATACTCACTGTTATCTACATCAACAACACGCTTTACAGCCTTCTCATACTCTTCGGTCATACCAATCAATATACGGCGATAAGAGTGCAGCTCGGGTTTAAGAGGCATCTCCTCATACTCACGAATACGCTTTAAAAATGCATTTGTTGTAACACCCCTTATTGCAGCAATAACCTGCAACTGTGTTGTTCCCTCATAAATAGTGGTAATACGGGCATCACGATACATTCTCTCAATAGGATAATCTTTCATAAAACCACTTCCGCCATGAATCTGTTGAGAGTCGTAACATATCTGATTACAATACTCACTACTCATCCCCTTAAGAAGAGGCGTAAAAAAGTCTGCAAGTCGTTGGTAATACTTCATATCTGCACGCTCCTCCTTACTTAATGAGCGTTCAGATGAGATATGCATATAAGCTTTATAAACATCAACAAAACGAGAAGTTTCATATAAAAGAGAGCGCGAAGCATCAAGTTTTGATTTCATATTAGCAAGCAACTCATAAACTGCCGGAAACTCAATAATAGCCTTCCCAAACTGCTTTCTCTCATTGGCATAATCAACTGCTTCACGATATGCCCCCTCTGCCAGTCCAACCGATTGTGCACCAATACCCAAACGGGCACCATTCATAAGAGCCATAACATATTTAATCAAACCCATCTTACGGTTTCCAACCAGCTCGGCAGGCGCATCTTTAAATACAAGCTCACATGTTGGAGACCCCTTAATACCCATCTTATTTTCTATACGACGAACCTTAACCGCTTTATGATCGCGATCATAAATAAACATAGACAAACCACGTCCGTCAGAAGTCCCTGCTTCACTACGCGCAAGCACCAAAGAGACATTACCATCACCATTGGTAATAAATCTTTTTACTCCGTTAAGATACCACTTTTTCGACCCCTCATCATAAGTAGCCTTAAGCTGAACAGCCTGAAGATCAGAACCTGCATCAGGCTCAGTAAGATCCATAGCAGCAGTCTGTCCATTAGCTATTCTGGGTAAAAAACGCTCCTTTTGATCTTCTGATGCAAACTCATTAATAGTTTCTGCACAATCCTGCAAGCCCCATATATTAACAAAACCTGCATCGGCCCTGGAGACTATATCAGCTGCCATAGTATAAGGAACAATAGGGAAATTTAAACCATCATACTGTCTGGGAAGTGTAATACCCATTAATCCGGCCTTAACAAGAGCATCAAGATTCTCCTGCGTCCCTTTAGCATAAATCACCTCATTATTAACAATTTTTGGTCCTTCAGCATCAACATCTTCAGCATTAGGAGCAACAATATCTCCACATATCTCTCCAACAATCTCCAGAACCTTTTCATAACTATCCATGGCATCTTCAAAATCCATGGGTGCATAATCATAATTATCTCTATCTTGAAAATCACGCTCTTTCAACGAAACAATCTTCTTCATCAAAGGATGCTTTAAATGAAAGAGCAGATCGGGATTATCTTTAAAAAAATTAGCCATTTCTTATCAGTTTTAAAGTGCCTATTTACTGTTCTTTTTATATGATTTAATCATCTTGGGAATAATATCCATCACATCCCCTGTTATAACATAATCTGCTACCTTATTAATAGGTGCGGCAGAATCGTTGTTAATGGCAATAACCATAGCAGACTCCTCCATCCCGGCAGTATGCTGAATCTGTCCTGAAATACCACACGCGATATAAAGTTTAGGACGCACGGTAACACCTGTTTGTCCAACCTGACGATCATGGGGGGCAAAGCCGGCATCAACAGCAGCCCTGGAAGCTCCTACCTCTGCACCTAAAACATCAGCTAACTCATAAAGAGCTTCAAAATTCTCCTTACTACCCATTCCATAACCACCCGAAACAATAACAGAGGAGTTTTTAATATTAACACGCCCTTTCTCCATATGACGTTCAATAACCTTAACAACAGTATCTTCAGGCTTAATAAACTTATTTACATCAATAGTTTTAACCTCACCTTTATGAGTAGGTGAATAGATCTCCTTCTTCATAACCCCTTCACGTACGGTAGCCATTTGCGGTCGGCAATCGGGGTTTATAATAGTAGCAACTATATTACCGCCAAAAGCAGGTCTTATCTGGTAGAGAAGATTTTTATAACTCTTCTTCTCCTTCTTATCTTCATGATCTCCAATCTCAAGGGCTGTACAATCGGCAGTTAAACCGCTTTTAAGTGCCGAAGAGACACGCGGACCAAGATCACGGCCCAAAGGTGTTGCGCCCAAAAGACCTATTTGTGGTTTCTCATTTTCAAAAAGTCCGGTTATAACAGATGTATGAGGCAATGTAGTATAAGGATCCAGACGCTTATCATCACCAATGTGAACCACATCAGCACCATAAGGAAATAACTCCTCCTCCACACCATTTAATTTGTGCCCAAGCACAACAGCCTCAAGCTTACATCCCAAGGTATTTGAGAGGGTGCGACCTTTTGTAAGTAGCTCCAGACTTACATCAGCAATTTTCCCCTCATCAATTTCACATATTACAAAAACGCTATTCATTTCAAAGTAATTTGTTTAAATTAAAAATTAAGATAATTGATAAAAGGAGTGTTATCCTAAAGTATGGTTATCAATAAGCTCTTTAATCAACTCATCAATATCACCCTCATTGTCACTTAGAACCTTTGTCTCCTTGGCTTGAAAAACTACATTCTCAATCTTTTTAACTTTAGTAGGTGATCCTGACAAACCTAACATATTATCATCTGTCTCAACATCATTAACAGTCCATTCATTAATATTCAAATATGGTCGGTCATTAACAAGATTAAGATAATCCTCCGATTCATTCTGCCTTTCACTAATAGTTTTAGCATGCTTATACTTCATAAGAAGTTTTGCAGCACGGGGGCGACATGCAGGAGCTGAGCCATTTACAGTCACAACACAAGGCAAAGGAGCTTCAACCTTTTCAACACCCCTGTCTAAACGTCGCTTAACAACAATTTTACCCTTCTCGGCAGAGTAGATCTCCTCGGCATAAGTAACCTGAGGCAAATTCATCTTATCTGCAACCTGTGGCCCAACCTGAGCAGTATCTCCGTCAATTGCCTGACGTCCTGCAACAATAATATCAACCTCTTTAATTTTATTAATTGCACAGGAAATAGCATAAGATGTAGCCAAAGTATCAGATCCGGCAAAAGCTCTGTCGGTAAGTAAAACTCCATCATCAGCCCCCCTAAAGAGTCCTTCCCTTATAATATCAGCAGCACGACCCGGTCCCATTGTTAATAGAGTAACCTTTGAGCCTTTATACTTCTCTTTTAATCTAAGCGCCTGTTCAAGCGCATTCATATCCTCCGGATTGAAAATAGCTTCTAAAGCAGCCCTGTTAACAGTTCCATCGGCCTTCATGGCATCTTTACCAACATTTCTGGTATCAGGAACCTGCTTGGCAAGTACAATAATTTTTAATCCCATTTTATAAATTTTAATTACAACACAATTTTACGACTCACAAATATAAGAAAAGAGCCGAATCAAGCAACCAGCTAAACAAACTGTTATACAACTATTTATACCGACAATAAAATCAGAAAGTTCAAAAAACGGGTGAAATCAGGCTCTAATATTCAAGCAAAGAATAAGTTATATATAGCCACTTTTTAAAACTAAAGAGCTTTTTTTAACAGATAGGAACCTGGTAAATTTGAGTTAATTTAGAATGATTTTAAACTTTAAAAAAAATTGTTTATTCTTCAGTAGAGAGCTCTATATAGATCGCAAGGGATCTTTTTACACATAGGAAGTGAATTTTTTACACATCAGTAGAGAGCTCTTTATACTCAATAATCTCATCAGGAGTCATATATATATTCCGTTTATACTCCTTATATGAATCAGATGCATTCGACTCCTCAAGGACAAACCAGGCCCAATGCAGGAGATAATAACCCAGACCATAGTCAATAACCATTTGGTCAATCTCCTCCTCAAAAGATTGCTTTCCACTCTTCGACAAATATTGCCATCCCCGCTGAAGAACACCAAAAAAACCACGATTTTTGTAATCTTTAACATGCATCATCTCATGAGCCCATAATCCTGCTTTAGCTCTAACTGAAACATCATTATAACGTACGCCTTTAAAATAGGCATCATCATTTATACGAATCACATATTTACGATTATCCCTACTTCTAAAAATCAAAGACCATACAGTAGGACGTACATTCATAGTACTGTTAATAGAGGTGTAACGCACTTCTATTCTTTGATCATATAGTGAAGAAGGAAGCTTATCTAAAATCTTTTCAAAAGGCTCCTGATGAGTCTCCCGGCATATATTCCACGAAGATGGAAATTCTACATAACTCTTAACCGAAGGAATATCAGTGTTAGCATAAATCTTTACATCAGTTACCGAAACAGCCTTAAACCCTTCACCATAAAAAGCGGTAAAAATAAAAAAGAAAAACCCGGACAATATAAAAATCAACTTCTTCATATCAACAAAGACCCAAATTGTCAACCCAAAACAGAAAAACAAAAACTATCAATCCCTCATCTGCAAAGAGTGTAATTTATTATAAACACCATCCAACTTTAGCAACTCTTCATGAGACCCCTTCTCTACAATCTCTCCTTCATGAAAAACCGAAATCATATCGGCCGAACGCACCGTTGATAAGCGGTGAGCGATCACAATAGAGGTACGGTTTTTCATTAAATTTTCTAATGCTTGTTGTACAAGCATCTCCGATTCGGTATCAAGTGCCGAAGTAGCCTCATCTAAAATCAAAACAGGAGGGTTTTTAAGCACCGCTCTTGCAATACTAAGCCTTTGACGCTGACCTCCTGACAATTTACTTCCCCGGTCACCAATAACAGTATCATACCCATCAACAGTTCTTATTATAAACTCATGGGCATTAGCAACTTTTGCAGCCTCCACAACCTCGTCCATAGTAGCAGAGTCCACACCAAAAGTTATATTATTATATATTGAATCATTAAAAAGAATTGCATCCTGATTAACATTACCCATAAGATTTCTTAAATCAAAAAGCTTAAGATCACGAATATCATTTCCATCTATTTCAATAGATCCGTTTTGAATATCGTATAGTCGTGGTAAAAGATCTACAAAAGTGGATTTGCCACTTCCCGACTGACCAACCAATGCATAAGTCTTCCCTTTGGGAATTGTTAATGAAACATTCTTTAAAACAGGTTCGTCACCATACGAAAAAGTAACATTATTATAGCTTATCTCACTGTTTAAAGTATTGACAGATTTAGCCCCCGACCTCTCTTTAATAGATATATCTGCTTTAAATATTTTATCGATACGGTCATAGGCAGCCATTCCTTTCTGTATATTAAAAAAGGCCTGCGAAAAAGCTTTAGCAGGATTAATAATCTGATAAAAAAGGCCTATATAAGCAATAAAAGCCGCAGGTTCTAACCCACTCTCCTGATTCAATATAAGAGTACCGCCAAACCACACAACCAAAACTATAACAATAGTACCCAAAAATTCACTAACAGGATGCGCCATATGCTTACGCCGCATCACTTTATTCATTATATATTTATACCTATCAATCTCCCCATCAAAACGATTTGCCATCTTTTTTTCGGCATTAAAGGCCTTTACAATACGAAGTCCCGACAAAGTCTCCTCCAATGCACCTAATATATCTCCCATCTTATCCTGCCCCTGCCTCGATCGTTTTTTAAGACTTTTACCAACTTTCCCAATTGCAAAGCCTGCAAAAGGAAGAATTACCAAAACAAAAATTGTTAGCTGATAACTAAAAATAAACATGGCAGTTAAAAAAACCACTATTAAAACAGGGTTTTTTAAAAACATATCAAGCGAAGACATCACAGAATTTTCCACTTCCTGAACATCACCGGTAGAACGGGAAATAATATCACCCTTACGCTCCTCACTAAAAAAGCTCATCGGTAAAAGAAGAATTTTATTATAGATCTTATGCCTTATATCCCTTACAACCCCATTTCGTATTCCAACACTGGTAAAAGAAGCAAGATAAGCTGATGAGACTTTAAGAAAGGTACCTATAGTAAGAAAAAATCCCACAAACAGTAACGAATAACCCGGTCCGTAATCCTCCTTAAACATTGTAATGTAATAATACAAATTATTCTTGATCACATTAAAATCATCAATTGCCCAGGGTTTTAGCTCCCACACTTCACTATCCTGCATCAATATAATCTCAAGCATTGGTATCATTAATGCAACTGAAAAAACCGCAAAAACAGCCGATAAAAAGTTAAACAGAAAATTAAAAACCAGAAGATGTTTGTAAGGGGGCAGGTACAATTTTAAAACCGAAATAAAATCCTTCATTATATTAATTTACAAAATTCTAAAACAGATCAACACCGGTATAATTATGCGGTGATAAATTTCTAAGTTGCTCTTTAACCTCTTCATCAACATCAAGAGTATCAACAAAAGCTGCAATAGCATTTGCATCTACAACATTGTTAGTGCGTGTTAAACCCTTTAAAGCCTCATAAGGGTTAGCATACCCCTCACGCCTTAAAATAGTTTGAATACCTTCAGCAACAACAGCCCAATTAGCTTCAAGATCGCGCTCTAAAGCATCTTCATTCAAAATCAACTTTGCCAGTCCGCGCATCACCGACTTTACAGATAAAACAGTATGTGCTAAAGGAACACCAATATTTCTTAAAACAGTACTGTCGGTTAAATCTCTTTGAAGACGGGAAACAGGTAATTTAATAGATAGATGCTCAAAAAGAGCATTTGCAATTCCAAGATTACCTTCAGCATTCTCAAAATCTATTGGATTTACCTTATGAGGCATTGCACTTGAACCAACCTCACCTTTTTTTATCTTCTGCTTAAAATAGTCCATCATTATATAACTCCAAAAATCTTTACAAAGATCAAGAAGAATGGTATTTATTCTTTTTAAGTTATCAAAAATGGCTCCAAAATTATCATAATTACTTATTTGAGTAGTAATCTGCTCACGGTCAAGCCTAAGAGAGTTATCTACAAAATCATTTCCAAACTTTACCCAGTCAACCTCGGGATATGCAGCATAATGAGCATTAAAATTACCGGTGGCACCACCAAATTTAGCTGAACAGGGAACACTTTTTAAAAGAGATATCTGCTGTTCTAATCGATAGACAAAAACCATAAGCTCTTTGCCCAATTTTGTAGGAGATGCCGGCTGTCCATGAGTTTTGGCAAGCATTGCAACATCTCTCCACTCCTCAGCCATACCTTTAAGTTGTGATATTAACTCATCCAGTAAAGGATAGTAAATATCATGAACCGCATCCCTTAAAGAAGCAGGCACAGCAGTATTGTTAACATCCTGTGAGGTTAACCCAAAATGTATAAACTCTTTATACTTTTCAAGTTTGAGCTCATCAAACTTCTCTTTCAAAAAATATTCGACAGCCTTAACATCATGATTAGTTACCGACTCTATACTTTTAATTCTCTCAGCATCTTCAAGCTGAAAGTTTTTATAAATCTCTTTTAATTGAGAAAACTTATTCTTATCAAAATCAGCAAGACGATTTAAAGGTATTTCGCAAAGAGCAATAAAATACTCTACTTCAACCATAACTCGGTATCTTATAAGAGCATATTCCGAAAAATAGAGTGCTAACCCGTCAACCTTGGTTCTATATCGCCCATCAACAGGTGAAATTGCTGTCAGTAACTGAATATCAAGCATATCAAAATATTTATTTCAATTTATCAATGCAAATGTACTAAAAATTTATATCAGCTCTAATGCTCCATTGTTCTGTTAAAATAAAAAGAGTATTTTTGAATAAGATTATTATTTAATTGGATATTTCAACAACATTTAAATTGAATATACCAATTTCTCAATCAAGTTACTTTTGGCCAAATAACCTAACAAAATCGTTTACTAATGAAAAGCTTAATATTATCATTAATATTTTTTGTTTTACTCTCAAAGTCAGCTTATACCGAAGATCAATCTCTGGTGTACCGATTGCCAATATTTTCAAATATAAACAGTACAGCCTGGGTATATACACAAAAGGCCTTTAAAGAGGCAGATGAATATAAAGCAGATGCCATTATATTACACCTCAACACCTACGGAGGTGAAGTTCTTTTTGCCGACTCCATTAGGACAAAAATTCTTAACAGTGAAATACCTGTACATGTTTTTATCGACAACAATGCTGCAAGTGCCGGCGCATTAATATCAATAGCAGCAAAAACCATACATATGCGACCCGGCGCAAACATAGGTGCTGCAACTGTAGTTGACGGTACAGGGGGAGAAATGCCTGATAAATATCAATCATACATGCGATCAACTATACGCTCAACAGCCGAGGCACATGGCAAAAAAACTATTGTTGAAAATGGTACAGAAAAAGAGGTATGGATAAGAGATCCCAAAATTGCAGAAGCAATGGTTGATCAAAGAGTTGTTGTTGATGGGTGGGTTGACTCTACCCAGGTATTAACACTTACTACAAATGAAGCCATTAAACTGGGGTTTTGTGAAGGCACTGCACATAGTGTTAGAGATGTTGCAGATTTACTGGGCTATAAAAATGCAGAAATAGTCTCATTTACCCCCTCATTTTATGACAACCTGGTAGGTTTTCTTACCAATCCGATGCTCCAGGGCATACTAATATTGGTTATACTTGGCGGACTCTATTTTGAGATGCAATCCCCTGGTATAGGTTTTCCTTTAATTGCAGCACTAATGGCAGGAGTACTTTATTTCGCGCCTCTTTATATTGACGGATTGGCATCATCATGGGAGATTTTAATCTTTTTAATTGGAATTGGATTAATTGCGGCAGAGATTTTTGTTTTTCCCGGTTTTGGAGTCGCCGGAATTAGCGGAATAATATTGGCAATTACCGGTTTAACACTAAGCAATGTCAGTAATGATATGTTTGATTTTTCTAATGTTGAGACAGGTGAATTCACTAAATCATTGCTTATTGTAATAGGAGGAATGGCCGGCGGATTAGTTGCAGCTCTTTATACAAGCAATAAAATGTTAAAGGCTACAAAAGGACCATTCTCAAAAATTGCTTTAAACACCTCACAAGATATAGACAAAGGGTATATCAGCTTTGATAATAAAGGCAGTTCATTAGTGGGAGAGATAGCTATTACCCATACCGTATTGCGCCCTTCAGGTAAAGTTATGCTCGATAATGAAGTGTACGATGCCAGAGCCATTGAAGGATTTATAGATAAAGGAGAAAAAGTTAAAATAATAAGATATAGTAGCGGACAGTTAAATGTGCGAAAAATTTTATGATAAAATATGTATCGTTTTCCTTTTTTTTGTATTTTGCCTATGTGTTAATTAATCTATTTTAATTTAAAAAAGGAGAAAACCAATGAAATCTAAAAAGCTTCCAAAAAAGAGTTCCGGCCACTTCTTCCGGGATGAAGAAGCAATTAAAAAACCGGTAAAAACCAGCAAACCAAAAAGAGAAAAAAAACTTTCAATTTATGATGATCTTGAAGAGCTGGATGATTATGGTAGTTATGGTGATATTAATTTAAACTATGATTTTTATGAAACAGACTATGAAGATGATGAAGATATATATTAAGCAACTTTAAAAGAGCTCTAAAACCTGTTTATCACAATATTAAAAAGATAAACAGGTTTTTTTGTGCCTCACATGGCAAAAGCAATAAAAAAGAGTGCAATAAACTATCTTATTCTCTATCGTCTTAATCTAAATTAATTAATCTATATTTGTAATGGAGATAAAATTAATAAGCATAGATGAAAAACATAACCTGCAAATTATGTACGTTATTAATCCTGATATTTTTTTTACCGGCAATATCAGGGATTTCCTTAATTCATCACCATTGTGAAAATTGCAGCAAAGATTTTGCAAATACAACAATTGCTTTAGAAAAACATGATCAAAATAAACAAAGCTGCGATTGCAAAATCAACACATCAAATTCAAACTGCAATCTTGATCATAAATGTAAGTTCTACTTAAAAAAACTAGACGAACCATTTACTTACATTAAAGCATATAATAATCAACACTTTTCACCCAGTCAATTAAGATTATTATCTACCCTTAATATAGATCAATCATCAAACAACACTGTATATAAATCAACAGTAACATCTCCAGGATTATGTGAGTCTGTAACCAATTTCGGTTTTGAGCTTCTAAAAAAAATTGAGGTTTATATTTTATAAACTACAACCTCATTAAAACTTCAATTAACTCAAGTAATACAATAAGCACAACATTTTTTTTTAATGGATAATAGAAATAAATGATGAGAATCAAACTCACATCTTATAATCTATCTATTCATATTATTAAAGTTATAAAATAATTTCTCATGAAAATTATTGCACTATTAATTATACTAATGGCATTCCCTGCCTGGCTTAAATCACAAGATGTAATAACCGGACAAGTTGTTGAAGAAAAAGAAGAAGGCAACACCCCTGTAGCAGGAGCCAATATCTATTGGGCAAACACAACCATTGGTGTTTCTACCAACACAAAAGGAGAATTCGAAATAAAACGTAATAATGAGCATACAAAACTGGTAGTTAGTTTTATTGGCCATCAAATGGATACTATTGCAATAGATGAAAATATAAAACATCTGGAAATAACAATTCAACGGGGAAGAGAGCTAGATGAGGTAAATGTTACTGCACGCCAAAGAGGCACATACATCTCTAGAGCTAATCCAATTACCACAATTGAAATAACCTCAAATGAACTGTGTAAAGCTGCCTGTTGCAGCCTGGCCGAAAGTTTTGAAACCAATGCTTCTGTAGATGTATCATATACTGATGCCGCTACCGGAGCTAAACAGATTCAGTTGCTCGGACTATCAGGAAAGTATGTACAAATGCTCACCGAAAATATGCGATCAGCCGAAGGTCCGGCAAAGGTATATGAACTTGATCATGTACCGGGACCATGGATGGAGTCAATTCAGGTGTCTAAAGGAGCAGCATCGGTTACTAATGGATACGAATCGTTAACAGGACAAATTAATGTAGAGTACAAAAAGCCAGAACAATCAGAAAAGTTTTTTTTAAACGGATTTACCAGCTCCTCAGGACGAATAGAAGGTAATGCAAACAAATCTTTAAATATCGGGGAAAAATGGAGCAGTACAATTTTAGCGCATGCATCAACCGACACTCGCAAACATGATCACAATAATAATGGCTTTTTAGATGAACCTTATACAAATCGATATATTCTTATGAATAGATGGCATGGAAGGTTAAGCTCAAATATATTTTTACAAACAGGTATTAAATTTTTAAATGAAGAACGCACTTCGGGACAAAAAAAATTTAATAGAAGCATATCACCATCTCAACAAGATGCATACGGTATAATAATCGACTCTAAAAACATTGAGGCATTTTTAAAAGCAAGTTACACATTCAAGAACGATCCTGAAAGTAGCATAGCTTTGGTACAAAACTATTCACATTATGACCAAAACTCAATATATGGGCATAGATACTATGATATTAAACAGAACTATTTTGCAACAAATTTAATTTTAAACTCTCACTTTGGAGAGCCTAAGAAGCAACAATATACTATCGGGATAGATCATATTTATAATAATTTAAATGAAGAACTTACAGGAGATTTAACCAATATTTTTGCAGAAGATGGTAGTAGAACCCACCATGTAAAAGGAGCTTATCTTCAATACAAATGGGCTATTCCAAAAAAAATAACTCTCCTGTCAGGCATCAGAGCCGATCACAGTAATCACTACGGAGCATTCATAACACCGCGAATGCATTTAAACTATACACCAAATAAACACTGGTCAATACGTGCTTCAGCAGGTAAAGGATACAGAACACCATATGCTTTAGCCGAAAACAACAATGTTTTAGCTTCATCTAGAAACATATATATCGATAAAAATATAGACCTGGAAGAGGGATGGAATTATGGAATAAATATAGCCAGATATATTCATATCAATAACAAAGAGCTAATTATAAATGCAGAAGCTTATCAAACGCGATTTAAAAATCAACTAATTATAGATATGGATCAATCAGCTCGAGAAATCCATTTTGGTAATCTCAACGGCCGATCATACTCTAATATTTTTCAGGTTGAAGCATCAATGGAAGTAATTGAGGGGTTAGAAATGCTAGCTGCATACCGACTTAATAGAGCAAAAACCACAACAAACGAAAGGTTACAACGAAATGCACTACAAAGCAGATACCGTTCCTTATTTAATGTTTCGTATTTAACACCTAAATCAAAATGGCAATTTGATTTCACAGCCCAGGTAAACGGGTCAGGAAGAATACCAACAACAAAAGAAAACCCGGTAAACTATCAGCAGCCTCAAAGCTTTAATAGTTATAGTATATTCAATTCCCAGCTAACAAAATTCATAGGCAACTGGGATTTCTATTTAGGTGTAGAAAACATAGGTGATTTTACGCAAAACAATCCCATAATCGCAGCTGATAGTCCGTTTAGCAACCATTTCGACAGTTCATTAATATGGGGTCCTGTTATGGGACGAAAAATATACTTTGGTTTCCGTTTTAACATAGACTCTCCATAAAAGATGAACAAGCTTTTTTGTGCCTCACATTAATATATTGCTTTATATACTATTTTATATTAAAATCAAAAAAGAGTCGATCCTCAATATATCCCTGCAGGCGATCCCCAATATTAACAGAACCAACTCCTGCAGGGGTGCCTGTAAAAATATAATCTCCTATTTTTAAGGTGAAGTAGTTCGAAACATAAGCTATCAATTGATCAATACTGCTTATCATATCTCCTGAATTACCCTGCTGGCGCAGTTCACCATTAACTTTAAGAGAAAAATTCACATCATTAATATCGGGAAAACGCATCTTAGGAGTAAATTTAGAAATTACAGCTGAACCATCAAATGCTTTACACTTTTCCCACGGCAAACCTTTTTGGCGCAACTCATCCTGAAGGTCACGAGCAGTAAAATCAACCCCAAGACCAATCTCATCATAATATCTATGGGCAAAAGATGCATCAATTTTTTTTCCTAAACGACTTATGCGAACAACAAGTTCTGTTTCATAATGAAACTGCTTTGCAAATTGGGGTATATAAAAAGGATCATTATTTCTTAAAAGAGCCGAGTCGGGCTTTAAAAAAACAATTGGCTCCTGTGCCAGAGGATTCTTTAGCTCTTTGGCATGATCTTCATAATTTCTTCCAATACAAATAATCTTCATCACAAATAAAATTAAATCAATAGAAACTATCTGTTTAGTTCACGTAACTTAATATTTGTAAGGACCTTTTTAGTATAAAGAGGAAAATCTCCGTTCATCATCCAGCCATAGTAACCTTGATCCTTAGCCAAAACATCCGAAACCTTTTTACCCTTATATTTTCCAAAGTTAAAAACCTCCTCATCCTTACTATTATAAATAATACGACCGGCCAAATCAACATTTCGGTTATGCGATGAAAATTTTGACAAAGAAGGTATATCATTATCCAAATTGTCATAACGGTCAAGCTGAGCTTTTAAAATCTCAAATGTGGCACGGGTATCTGCCTCAGCACTATGAGCATTATCAAGTGTTTTACTACAGTAAAACTTATAAGCTGCAGCGAGAGTTCTCTGCTCCATTTTATGAAAAATAGTTTGAACATCAATAAAATGGCGTTTACGCATATCAAAATCAACATCAACTCTTAAAAACTCCTCGGCTAACAAAGGAATATCAAATTTATTTGAATTAAATCCCCCTATATCACACCCCTCCATAAATTTAGCCAGCTCTTTGGCAATACCCTTAAATGAAGGAGAATCCTTTACATCTTCATCATATATGCCATGAATTGCTGAAGATTCGGGCGGAATAGGCATTTCAGGATTAACACGATAGGTTCTGATCTCCTCCTCACCATTAGTTTGAATTTTAAGTGCCGAAATCTCAACAATTCTATCCTTAACAATATTAATTCCCGTTGTCTCTAAATCAAAAAAGACAATAGGATTTTTCAAATTCAAATCCATAACAGTTAAAATTTAATAACACACAAAGCTAAACAATCCAACATTTTATTACTAAAAATTGAATATAAAATATACTAAAAGCCTTTACAGAGGAGAACTATATGAGACACCTGTATTTTTTTTAAAAGAGACAATAATCCCATTGTTAAAATTTGCTAAATTGAATGTTTTGTCTTAAGAATAATTATTAAAAGCAAAACATTTTCCCTAATTTTATAAGTAATCAATAACCTTATAAATCTGAGAGATATGAGTACAACCATCACATTTAACAAGCTGAGGAAGATAAAAGATAGTCTTCCCGAGGGTGCAACACGTACGATTGCCGAACACTTAAACCTCGACGTAGAAACAGTCCGAAACTATTTCGGTGGGGCCAACTACGATCGGGGTAAAAGTATAGGAATACATCTGGAGCAAGGTCCCGATGGAGGTGTAGTTGAACTTGATGACACCACCATTCTTGAAATGGCTCAGGATATTTTAGATGGTAAAGTGAAAGTAACTGCCTCAGTGTAAACAGCGATTTAATAAAAACAGAAAGAGCGGATTAATCTATCGATGAAGATTATTCCGCTCTTTTTTATTTCAATAGAGCAAATCAAATTACTCCTTTATATTAAAAGATCAATTTACATCTTTATATCAAGCTCATCTATAATATAATCCGCATCCATATACTCATCAAGAATATATAGAATATATCTTATATCTACCGAAATATTACGGCAAATTTTATCACTAAAATAGAGATCGCTCATTACCCCATCCCATGCACGGTCAAAATTAATTCCTACTATTTCACCATTGTGGTTAATTACCACACTACCAGAATTTCCACCCGAGGTGTGATTTGTTGCAACAAAACAGACGGGCAACTCTCCCTTCTCATTGCCGTACCTGCCAAAATCACCACTCTCGAGTAAATCAATTAATCTTTGATCAATATAGTAATCGGGATCTCCTGTACGATACTTCTCCAATACTCCTTTACCGGTTGTATAATAATTGTACCATACAGCATCCGAGGGAGTGTAACCTCCTGCCGACCCGTATGAAAGCCTCATAGTAAAATTAGCATCGGGATAGATCTTTTCATCTGTAACAAACTTTTTAATACCATCTATATAAAGCCTCTTTAAACTGTCAAGTTTTTGAGTGTTTCTAACATTTACAGGCGAAATAACATTATTGTACACATCTCTCATAGCATTATATAAAAGCACTTCAGGCTTAGAACGATAATCCGATGCAGCATCACCATCAAAAGAGTGAAGATAATCAAGAGCTGTTCCTGCATCAGAGAAAGGAGTAGAGTTAAACATCTCCTTAAAAAACTCCCCGGGCTCTCCCGTTTCACTATAAATTGAAAAAATATTATCTAAAGGTTCATATATCTCATCAGTAAAGAGCGTATCTGCTCCTGAAAAGAGCTTATAAGCAATAGCAGTATCAATGGGTAGATAAAAGTCTTTAAAATGAGTATTTAACAACTCTTCAATACGCTCTTTCTCACCCTCTATAAAAGTATTATCAGGCTCATCAACAGAGTAGGCTGCAGCTAGGCGATCAAAAAAGGCTGCTGTTCGCAAAGTCTCAATTCCGTTACGACCAATAACCTCTAAGAACCATAATCGCGCAAGATAAACCTCTTTATAATCACTGTAAAGCTGCTCAAAACCATCAGTTAACCCCTTATATGCAACACGCTTATCAGGCTCTTCTTCAACCCACCTATCAAAATCTCTTTCAAAAGAGCTCTTCTTATTTATAACCTCAAACCGTTCCAAACCATTAATTTCACCCTGCCAACGCTTCCATGCATTAGATACAGAAGAGTTTTTTGCAGCATAGGCTATACGAACTTTATCATCACTATCCATATAGTAGTTCATTACATCCAACTTTAAAGAACGCATATCAATTAAAACAGGATAGACATATTGAGTTAACATCTCTATATGATGAGATGTTGAATAGGAAAATGTTGAACCGGGATAGCCCATCAACATAGTAAAATCACCTTCATTAACACCCGAAATTGAGATAGGGAATGAATAAGCAGGCCTGTAAGGAACATTATCTACACTATACCGGGCAGGATTATTATCCTTATCTGCATAGATCCTGAAAAATGCAAAATCTCCACTATGACGCGGCCAAACCCAGTTATCAGTATCACCCCCAAACTTACCAATAGAGGATGGTGGCACAGCTACCATTCTAACATCATTAAACTCCTCGTAAACAAAAAGGTAATAACTATTACCAAAATAAAAAGATTCTACAGATGCATCATAATGTGTATCTTCGGTAACACTCCTTTCTAAAGATCTGCTATTCTCAGATATAACCGAATCTCTAACAGCCTCACTCATATCGTCATCAACCCCTTTAAAAATATAATCAGTAACCTCCTCCATATACTTTAAAAAAGTGACAGATAGATTTGGATTAACCATCTCTTCACTATAATCTTGAGCAACAAATCCATGCGTTAAATAATCCTCTTCAACAGTACTATGACTTTGAATAAGCGAATATGCACAATGATGATTTGTAAGCAACAACCCCTTGTCAGAAATAACTCCTCCGCTGCATCCGCCACCAAAAATCACAACTCCATCCTTCATCGATGCACTGTTAATACTGTAAATATCTTCGGCAGTAAGTTTGTAACCCTTTTGATGCATCTCTTCAATATTAAATTTTTCAATCAAAAGCGGTAACCACATACCCTCTCTGGCATCTGCAGAAGAGCATAAAAAAGAGAAAACAAGTAACAGAGGAAAAAAATAACGCAGCATAATCTAATTATATATAAAATTAAAACTTTAATAACTCATCATAAATACGGCTAACGGGTAAACCAACAACATTATAGTATGAACCCGAAACAGAAGAGACGCCAATAACACCTATCCATTCCTGAATACCATAAGCTCCGGCTTTATCATATGGAGAAAAATTATCAAGATAGTAGCGAATTATATTATCGGGCAACTCTTTAAAGGTAACTCTGGTTTTAACCTTAAAGGCCGACTCTTTGCTGCTGCTTTTAATAACAACAGCTGTTATAACATCATGATCACCCCCTGAGAGTGTTTTAAGCATATAGTAAGCATCATCATACCCTGCAGGTTTACCCAAAATTTTATCACAACAAACAACTGTTGTGTCAGCTGTAATAACAATTGTGTTACCACCCTTTTCAAAAATATCACTATAGGCCTGCATCTTTTTTCGGGCTAAAAAAAGTGCCACATCATCACAATCCATATCTTGCGGATAACTCTCATCTACATCCTCAACAGTCAAAACCTTAAATGGAACCGATGCCATCTTAAGTAACTCCTGACGTCTGGGAGATTTAGATGCAAGTATAATATTTTTATCTAAAAAGAGTGAATTCATAAATTAAGAGAAAAATGAGCCGGCAACTATTATAAAGAGAATGCCAAATAGCATTATAAACTTACTAACCTGTGAAGCAATATAAAAATCTCTCTTTTTATCTGCTTTAAAAATAAGTTTAATAAGATATAGATAAGGTAGTGTTAGCAGCAGCACAAAATAGATAATAGAGACAATACTGCCTCTAAGTTGCGGTACAAAATACCATGCTGTCCACAATGCTACTATTGAGAAAACAGTTAACAACACAACAATTTTTCGGGTATTATCTATACCCATAGCCACAGGCAAAGTATTACAACCAGCTTTACTATCCCCTTCAACATCCTCCATATCTTTAATAATCTCCCTGCTAAGAGTACTTAAAAAAGCAAAAAAAGCAAAACCTGTAGTCCAAAACCATGCAACAGAACAGGCTTTAGTATCAACAACCGACTCTCCGTACACCCTTATAAGAGAGGCAAACTCAAGAGAAACAACAATATAAGGCACCAATGCAGTTAAAAAAGCAATAGCAACATTCCCAAGTAAAATCTGCTTTTTAAGAGTTGTAGAGTAGAACCAAAGAATACCCGGAATTAAAACAAAAACAAGAGCGTACATCTCTTTACGGGTGAAATAGGCTATGGAGAGACCAATAAAAATGCCGGTAAAAGTTAAAATAACATGCCACAACAAAACAGTGCGTCGCGGTATAACCCTGTCTACTATCACCTTATCGGGTCGGTTTACTCTGTCAATCTTAACATCAAAATAATCATTTATTACATATCCCGATGCAGCTAAAACTATAGTGGCTAACACCATTAATGCAAATCTTATGTCAGATAAAACAGGCTCTAACTCATAATAATAAAGAATTGGCAGCATCAATCCATATCTGAGAAGATATTGTAATAACCCTATAATAATAAGATTCTTTACCCTTATAAGTCTTAAAAAAGCCATAATATCATCTATTTAAGCATTAACCACTATTTGTTGCTACCAACTGTACGAAGAGCCCCATTTACCCTGAGCTCTCAAAACCTGTTCAATCACATCACGGCCACATCCTTCACCACCTTTACGATTACTAATATATTTACATAAACTTTTAATCTCCTCAACAGCATCGGCCGGACAAACAGGAATACCTACCTCTTGCATCACATGATAGTCGGGCAAATCATCACCCATATAAAGAACCTCTTCACTCTTTAAATTTCGTTTTGTTATCCAATCCTCATAATCACTCATCTTATGGGCTGAAGCCATGTATATATCTGTAATTCCCAAATTGGCATACCTTTTTCTTACCGATTCGGTATTTCCCCCTGTAATAATAGCAACATCATAACCCAACTTCACAGCCTTTTGCAAAGCAAAACCATCCTTTATATTGACTGTCCGCATAGGCTCCCCTTCACTACTCATGGGTATTGTATCAGAACTTAAAACCCCATCAACATCAAAAGCAAAAGCTTTTACCTTAACCAAATCCTCTTTAAAATTAGTCATACAAAATATTTTTAAACTACACTAAGTTACATTTATTTTAAATGGTACTTTACAATACTCTCAGATAACAGCTCATACAACTTATAAGAATATCCCTCCTTATCAAGCATCGAAAGATGTTTATCCATAACCTTTTTATCGTTTCGCACGGCAGGACCTGTTTGAGCTTTATGCGGATCCATGCTTAATGCCTTTTGAGTTGTCTCTTCAATAAGAGGCTGTAGCAGAGAAAAATCGAGATTACCCAACTCAAGCAAATTGTGAGCATGTGTATAGAGGTGATTTACAAAATTGCATGCAAAAACAGCACTAACATGTAAAAGAGCTCTTTTTTTTCCATCTGCCTTCTCAACTCTCCCACTAATAGTTTTTGCAATATCCATTAAAAAAGATTGGCTCTCAAGGTTATTGGCTTCAACTAAAATTGGAATCTCCTTAAAATTAAGAGCTTTATCTTTAGTGAAAGTCTGAAAAGGATAAAACACACCATAACTCTCAAATCGCTTCAAAACCGATACATCTACACTTCCGGCAGTATGGGCAACTACCCCTTTAACATGAGGCATATTTTCAACAACCCCCTCTATTGAGTTATCGGCAACAGAGATAATATAGAGATCACACTCTTTATTAATAGATGAAATATTATCCAGGGCAACAGCATCAACTTTATCTGCAAGTTGTGAGGCATTTAACATACTTCTGCTATACACCTCTTTAATAGTATATCCCGACACTTTAAGAGCAACAGAAATATGTGTGGCAACATTTCCCGATCCTATAACCGTAATCGTCTTCATATTATAACAGTTTTATTAACGATTTCGTAAATCCACTTCATCATAATAGACCCATCTGTTATTCTCAAATATAAGAGCATTATGGGAGAAATCCGGACCGTAATAACGTCTGTCTCCTTCAAAGTAGCTCTCCTGAGGCGATAAATTATCCATAACAATACGGTTTCGCTCCTTATCATAGCGTAACATCATATTGGCCCGCTGACTATACTTATATATCAACCTACTATAATAACCATCCGGCATAGAGAAAAGAGGTGTGTTAAAAAGGGGTTTACGATCTTGCGAAAAGGTTAAAACATCTGTAAGCCGTACCTTAACAAACGAATCATAAGCATTATACCCAAGCAAAGTATATACCATCTCCCCCTCTATCTCCTTTTCAACTATATCGTAATAAACAGCTCCATACCAGTTAGAGTGATCCAGCGAAGCTCTTTGCGCATCTTCAATACTCCTGTGACTATCGGTAAGTTGAGTAACAAATCTCTCATCATCAACTATTTTACCAATAACACCATAAAAATTGTTACGACCATCGCGCCTCTCAATATTCCAGGTAGTAATTCCCAACCTGCCATTATCCGAGGTAAGGGTAGATATAAAGTTATAACACTCAAAAGCAGAGTCATAGTTTTTAACTGTTTTGTACAGACCAACAACTCGTTTTTGAAGCTTATCATTATAAAGGTTACGATAATTTTGATCACGACTGTAAACAATACGGTATAAATATTTATGAATATAAATATCAGGCATCTCCAGCAGCGAAATACCATCATAACCTACATTCAAAGGTATAGGCAAATCTCCATCACCTTTGTCATTACCATAACCAACATTAACATCAACGGCCAATGTGTCATTGCGATCAATACGCCTACTCCTTACAACTTCAGTACGATATAAAACAGGATCTCCCTGGTTAAAAGCCATAATAACTATTAGGCGATGAGGATTATTACTTTGAGAATAACGTAACAACCCTGCCGTAACAAAAAGTGAATCACCCGACCTGCTACTCCCCCATGATGAGGGCAGCAAATCACCTATTTCATCAAAAGAGAGGCCTGACAGCTCCTCAACAAGCAAATCAGTCACCTCATCAAATCTAAAATTTTTATCTGCATCCTCTAAACTATTAAGATCCTCCCATGCATCGGCAAACCCATTAGAATACAGATTTACCGAAAAGAGCAAAAAAAATGAAAGCAACAGATAAAATGGTTTTATTAACATATAAAAAAACATCTTTATTTTTTTCTCTCTTCTATCCATTTACGTGCATTAACAAAAGCATCTACCCATGGAGTAATCTCATCACCCTTGCGCTTTTCGGGATAGTGAGCCCACTGCCAGGGGAATATTGAACGCTCAAGATGCGGCATAATAGCAAGATGACGACCATCATTAGAACAAACAGCAGCTGTATTATAATCACTACCATTTGGGTTAGCCGGATAGTTTTTATATCCGTACTCAGCTGCAATATTATAGCAGCTTTCATCACCCTTAAGGCTAAACTTTCCCTCTCCGTGAGCTACCCATATACCAAGTCTGTTACCTGCTAAAGAGTTAAACATTACCGAATTACTCTCCTTTATATCAACAGATACAAACTCTGACTCAAACTTATGAGAATCATTATGAAGCATTATCGGCTTCTTCTCTTGCGACATCTCGGGATAGATAAGATCTAAACCTACCATTAACTGACAGCCATTACAAACTCCCAGACTTAAAGTATTTTCTCTTTTATAAAAGGCATTAAGAGAGTTGCGTGCTTTTTCATTATATAAGAATGCTCCTGCCCATCCTTTTGCCGAGCCCAACACATCCGAATTACTAAAACCACCTGTAAAAACAACAAAATCGATCTCCTCAAGAGTCTCTCTTCCACTTATCAGGTCGGTCATATGAACATCCTTAACATCAAAACCTGCTAAATAGAGTGAATAAGCCATCTCTCTGTCACCATTAACACCCTTCTCACGTATTATTGCAGCTTTAGCAATACGTTCACCCTCTTTTGCAACCACACCTGTAGAGGATTGCAAAGCGCCATCAAAGAACTGTGAAAATTTAAAAGAGAGAGGTTGAACTTTATAATTATCATACCGCTCCCCGGCACATTTTTCGCCACTTTGACCTCTGTCCAAAAGATATGAACTCTTATACCACATATCACGCATCTGATCAATATCCAACACAAGGTTATCTCCTTTACCGGTAATGGTTAAAGTTCGCTCTTTAACAGGTGAGCCAAGTTGAGTAAAATGGATATCATACTTATCCAAAATAGCAGTAACCGCTTCCCAATCCTTTACCTGAATAATAACACCGGGATTTTCACTTAAGAGAATTTTCACAGGATCGGCTTCATCAAATCCCGAAATATCGGCTTTAACACCAAAATCTTTATTGGCAAAATTCATCTCCAGCAACGCCGTTGCCAATCCGCCCGCCGAAATATCATGACCTGCAAGCACAAGCTCTTGAGAAATTAACTCCTGAATAGCTGTAAATGCATCTTTAAAATATGCACCATTTTTTACCGTAGGGGCTTCATCTCCAACCTGACTAACAATTTGGGCAAAACTACTTCCTCCCGCTTTTAGTGAATCATAAGAGAAGTCTATATGAATAAGTTTTGTATCAACATCTTTAACCAAAAGGGGCGTAACCACCTTTTTTATATCAGAAACCTCTGCCACCGAACTAACTATAACGGTACCCGGAGAAACAACCTGCTCTCCGTTAGGATACTTTTGCGTCATAGAAAGAGAATCTTTACCGGTGGGAACATTTATCCCAAGCTCAACTGCAAAATCACTCAAAGCCTCAACAGCCGAATATAAACGGGCATCTTCACCCTCATTTTTACAAGGCCACATCCAGTTGGCGCTTAAACTAATACCTTTAATCCCATGAGATAAAGGAGCCCATACAATATTTGTCAGTGCCTCGGCAACAGAAAGAACCGATCCTGCTGCAGGATCAATAAGAGCAGCAGCAGGAGCATGACCTATTGAGGTTGCAACCCCTTCCACACCTCTATAATCTATAGATGTAACACCCATATTGTTAAGAGGCAGTTGAATCTCTCCGGTACATTGCTGCAATGCAACACGTCCGGTAACCGAACGATCAACTTTATTGGTAAGCCAATCTTTACAGGCAACAGCCTCAATTTGTAAAACTTTTGATATATACTCTTTAATCTCTGCAGCACTATATTTAAGAGAAGGAAACTTATCACTCACTGTTTTATCATTCATAATAACAGGAGGAGGATTACCAAACATATCCATAAGCTGCAGATCAATAGGAGCATTGCCCTTATCATCAACAAATTTAAGATGCATATCCCCGGTTGTCTCTCCAACAACATACATAGGGGCTCTCTCTCTATCTGCAACACGCTTTAAATCATTCAGATCTTTCTCCTGCATAACAAGTCCCATACGCTCCTGCGACTCATTACCAACAATCTCGCGTGCAGAGAGGGTAGGATCACCAACAGGAAGTTTATCCAAATTGATAGTACCTCCTGTAGTCTCGACAAGCTCCGACAAACAGTTAAGGTGACCTCCTGCTCCATGATCATGAATCGAAACAACAGGATTTTCATCCCTTTCGGCCATAGCCCTAATTGCATTCATTGCTCTTTTTTGCATCTCGGGATTAGATCGCTGCACAGCATTAAGCTCAATAGCATTGCCATACTCTCCAGTAGCAACCGAAGAGACAGCTCCACCGCCCATTCCAATACGGTAATTATCACCTCCAATAACAACCACTTTATCTCCCTTTTTAGGATCACTCTTTAACGCATCACGCTTACGTGCATAGCCTATACCTCCGGCCAACATAATAACCTTATCAAAAGCAAACTTTTTAAAATCCTCAAAATATTCAAAAGTTAAAAGCGAACCGCAAATAAGTGGTTGACCAAACTTATTTCCAAAATCACTTGCCCCGTTTGATGCCTTAATAAGTATCTCCTTAGGTGTTTGATACAACCACTCCCTTTCAGGAACACTCTTCTCCCAATCTCTTGGTCCGTTCGATCTGGGATATGAAGTCATATAAACAGCAGTACCGGCCAAAGGCAATGATCCTTTTCCACCGGCCAGACGATCACGAATTTCTCCACCTGTTCCTGTTGCCGCACCGTTAAAAGGCTCAACAGTGGTTGGGAAGTTATGAGTTTCAGCCTTTAAAGAGAGAACCGTCTCAATTGGTTTCAGACTAAAATAGTCTGGTTTATCCTGAGACAAAGGAGCAAACTGCTCCGCTTTTGGTCCGTCAATAAAAGCAACATTATCTTTATAGGCCGACACCAAAAAATTAGGATTCTCCTTAGAGGTACGCTTAATAAGCTTAAAAAGCGAAGAGGGTTTCTCCTCCCCGTCAATAACAAAAGTCCCGTTAAAAATTTTATGACGGCAATGCTCCGAGTTAACCTGTGAAAATCCAAAAACCTCACTATCGGTAAGTTTGCGTTTTAACGATCTGCTCAAATCATTTAAATAGGTTATCTCCTCAAGGCTTAAAGCAAGTCCCTCCTTCTCATTATAAGCAGCAATATCATCAATATAGACTATATCATCAGGTTTTTTATCTATAGTAAAAACATCCTGGTCAATCCTTCTGTATAAACGCTGTAACATAGGATCAATTGAGGCAGACTCATCCTCAACAATAAAAAACTCCTCAATACGCAAAACACCATCAATACCCATATTACGGGTAATCTCAACAGCATTAGTACTCCAGGGAGTTACCATCTCACGTCTGGGTCCGGCAAAATAGCCCTCCAAAACTTTTTCATCAAGTTTTTGAGCACCACTAAAAAGCCAGGTTAATTTATCAATATCATCTTTAGACAAATCGGTTTTACTATGAACAGCCAGGATATTAGAGGCTTTACCCCTGAAAAGAAGAACCATGTATCTCTATTTTATATTAAACTAAAAAGAATCAAATAAAATCAACTGCAAATTTAATATTTTAATCAGACAAACGAATCAGAAAAAAATCTTTATAAATTATAATAGATATAATGAGTATAACAAAAAAAGAGCTGCGACCATTAAAAAGACGCAGCTCAATTATATTTTATTACTTAAACAAAGTATTAACCTTTGTAGTGAACTTTTGACAAATCTCTTAATCTTGCAGCACTTGTTTCGGCCGTTATATCTCTTTGCGGAGTAGCAAGCATCTCATAGCCAACCATAAACTTTTTAACAGTAGCCGAACGTAACAGCGGGGGATAAAAATGCATATGCATATGCCACTCAGGATGTTTCTCTTGATCAGTAGGAGCCTGGTGCAATCCTGCAGAATAGGGAAACGATGTTTCAAACAGATTATCATATTTAATTGTAAGCTCCCTGTAAGCATCGGCAAAAGCAAGTTTCTCTTCATCTGAAAGCTGATCAATAGAACTAACTGCGCGACAAGGAATAATCATAGTTTCAAATGGCCACACTGCCCAATAAGGAACCAAAACAACAAAATGGTCATTACTGTAAACCACCCTCTCCTTCTTCTCAACCTCGGCCCTTAAGTAATCACCCAAAAGAGTTCTTTTATATTTATCATAATACTCTTTTTGTTTCTGCTGCTCTTTTGCAGGCTCTACAGGAAGTGTTCTTCCGGCCCAGATTTGACCATGCGGATGCGGATTACTACACCCCATAACAGCACCCTTATTCTCAAAAATTTGAACATAATTTATAAAATCATTGGCTCCCAACTCCTCATACTCTTTCTGCCAAACATCCACAACTCCTTTAATAGACTCAACACTCATCTCGGGTATTGTAAGATCATGACGCGGAGAAAAACAGATAACCTTACAAATACCCTGCTCACTCTCAGTTTTAAAAAGCTCACCCTCTTCATAATTCCCCTGAGGAGTATCTTTTAAAAGAGCTGAAAAATCATTAGTAAAAACATAGGTCTGTTGATAATCAGGGTTTTGCTTCCCTCCTGCTCTTGTGTTGCCCGGACAAAGATAACAGCCCTCATCATAAGAGGGTCGTCTCTCTTTTGAACCTTTCTCTACCTGTCCCTGCCATGGGCGTTTTGCCCTGTGGGGAGATACCAAAACCCAGTCACCTGTAAGGGGGTTGTATCTTCTGTGAGGGTGCTCCTCCATATTAAAATTGTTCATATATCAAAAATATAATATAAAGTTAAAATATATAAGTAACTAAAAATGTTATATAGGTCAGGAGATAAAATCAGGTGTGAGAAGGAATCGGCAAAACTATATAAATTATATTTAAACAACAAAACTGTTATAGATCTCAAAAGAGTAGTAGATAAAACGAGGAGTTGTTTTAAACAGACAAGCAAAACAATTTAAAGTGAAAAACAAGCAGAGTTCTTCACATTTACTATTTTTGCATAAATTGAGTTCTATAATTATGGTAAGTATAATAGATTATTTTGAGGAGAGAGTTAAAAAGTATGGTGAAAATCCTCTGGTGTTTGAAAAGCCCGATAGAGAATTTAAAGCTACATCATATAAAGAGGTATTAAGTAGCGTTAAAGAGTATGCAGCAGCATTAATTAATATTGGACTAAAAAAGGGAGATCGCGTATCATTGCTTAGCGAAGGGCGAACCGATTGGCTTATAGCCGAACTGGCAATACTATATTCAGCAGCTATAAATGTACCACTATCAACAAAGCTGGAAGAGGAGAACGACCTTATATTTCGCATAAATCACTCCGAAAGCAAATTTATTATTGTATCACCATTTCAGTTACCAAAAATTCGTAAAATTAAAGAGAGGCTAACCTCTACAAAAAAAATTATAGTTTTTGACAATTACGATCATTCAACTTTTGAAACAGATAAGGATGAAATCTCCTGGAGAGAGTTTTCAAAAAAAGGGAAAGCACACCTTAACGAAAATTACAACTCTGTAACAGAGCGACGTAACAGCATAAATCCTAATGATACAGCCAACATCTCATACACATCGGGCACCACAGCCGATCCAAAAGGAATAATGCTTACACACCGCAACTACACAGCAAACGTAGAACAAGCCTTTAGCTTTATAAACATCCCCTCATCATATCGTACGCTGATAGTACTTCCATGGGATCATGCATTTGCTCACACTGCAGCACTTTTTGCTTTTATGAACCGGGGAGCTTCAATAGCTGCTGTTCAGACAGGCAAAACTACAAATGAGACATTAAAAAACTTTGCTCAAAATATCGGTGAGATAAAACCACACGTATTAATGAGCGTACCGGCCATTGCTAAAAATTTTAGAAAAAAAATAGAGACAGCAATTGCTCAAAAAGGGAAAATTGCATGGCTGCTCTATAAAACAGCCTTAAAATATGCTGTATGGTACAACGGAACAGGTGATAATCGTGCACACGGAGTAAAAAAATTAACAAAACCCCTATATACTCTTTTTGATAAAATTATATTTAAATCGATAAGAGAAGGTTTTGGAGGAAATCTTCAATTCTTTATCGGCGGAGGAGCACTTTTAGATATCGACCTGCAAAAATTCTTTTATGCCATAGGCATACCAATGTATCAGGGGTACGGATTAAGTGAAGCTGCTCCTATTATAAGCGCAAACACACCACTTTACCATAAATTGGGATCATCGGGAAAAGTTGTCCAAAATCTTCAAATACGTATATGTGATACCGAAGGAAATGACCTTAAACCAATGCAACCGGGAGAGATTGTCGTAAAGGGAGAAAATGTTATGCCGGGCTACTGGAGAAACCCCGAAGCAACAAAAGAGTCTTTACGCGACAACTGGCTCTTTACCGGAGATTTAGGGTATCTTGATAATCAGGGATATCTTTATGTTCAGGGCCGTTTTAAAAGTCTGCTTATCTCCCACGACGGCGAAAAATATAGCCCGGAAGGAATTGAAGAGGCCGTCACCGACCACTGCCCTTTAATAGAACAGATAATGCTGCACAATAACCAAAGTCCAAAAACCACAGCAGTAGTTGTACCATCAACCGAAACTATAGCAAAACTTAAAAATAGAAAAAAAGAGCAGTTAACAATAGAGGAACTTTCCAATATAATTTTAAAAGAGATAAACAAAGAACTCTCTATGTTCCAAAGAGGCGGAAAATATGAAGCAATGTTCCCTCAAAGATGGCTTCCGGCCTCTATTTTTATTGCTCCCCAACCATTTACCCAGGATAATAAAATGCTAAACAGCTCACTAAAAATTGTTCGAAGAGAGATTGAAGAGGGGTATAAAAATGAAATTGAAAAGCTCTATGGCAGTGAAGGAAAAACAATTAACAGTAAAATAAATTTGCTAAATATCAAAAACTATCTTAATTAAAGCAGAAAAATAACAATCGTAAAAAAAATTAAACCATTTATCATCAATTTTCTTTATTCTATAAAAAAAATGTAACAAACATGGAGTAATTTCGTCTTGAGATTAATATAGTGTTTGTATTTAGTAAACTTTTTACCATTTTTACAAATTCAAAAGCTGTTATATAACAACCATCTAAAAAATGATTAGAATAAAAAATATATCCTTAATAATAATCACCCTAATACTAGTGGGAGTTAATACTTACGGACAAATAGGATATCGGGGTGGTCCATTTAATATTACAGATGGAATGACTATCACTCCGCGTGCAGGAGTTAACTTCTTTTACGGAAGTTTGGCAGACGAGCAAAACATGGGTTACTCGGTTGGAGTTACAATTGACAGGGAGATGAGCAGAATACTATCGGCAAGATTGAATATTATTAGCGGAACCATGCAGGGAACACAAATATTTGAAGGCTCAAATCGCCCTTATGCAAATTTTGACAATTTTTATACCGAAATAACCATCGGTGGCACCTATCGCCCTTTAAATCACATATTTGGATATTTTAAAGAGAGAGGAGTACAACCCTATGCTCTTTTACAAACAGGTTTTATCTATTTTGATGCAACAGAGTATTGGGGTCCCATCGGAGACGGACCCGATGGTTCGGAGTGGCGTACAGCAACAGGAGTTGCAGGATTGGCATCGGCAGGAGGCGGTGCTTCATTTTGGGTTACCCCCTCATTAAGTGCAAATCTTGAAATCACAGGAACCTATGCTTTTAGCGACCAAATTGATGCTCATGATGTTTGGTATGCAAGATATGACGAAAACATGCAAGGTATAGGTGAAGCAAACACAACAAACAACGATTTCTATTACCAGGTAACTGCCGGAGTCTCCTATCTTATCAGTCCGAGCTTATTTAGAAACGACTCCCGGTTTAACCGCCGTAGCTATAACAAAACAAGAAGATTTTTTCAACCGAGATCGGGCAGATCAAGCAGAAGATTCCTTTTCTTTTAACAGCTTTTGCAATCTAAACATCTCATCACGATATTGGGCCGCCGAAACAAAATCAAGCTCTTTTGAGGCTTGTTCCATCATCTTTTTGGCCTTATCGGCTGCCTTTTTCAAGTCTGCTGCCCCCATATAAGCAACAACAGGATCGGCAGCAATGTCAGTTGTTTCAGATTCAATATAAAACTTTTTGCCCCTGTCCTCAACAACAGTTCCCGGTATTCCACTCCCCTTACGACGAACTATCTGCGCAGGAGTTATATTATGCCGCTCATTATAGGCAAGCTGCTTTCCTCTTCTATAATTAGTAGCATCAATAGTCTGCTGCATTGAGTTGGTTATCTTATCACCATACATAATAACAAAACCATTCAAATTTCTTGCAGCCCTTCCTGCTGTCTGTGTTAAAGAGCGGGCCGATCTTAAAAAGCCCTCCTTATCTGCATCAATAACAGCAACAAGCGAAACTTCAGGTAAATCCAATCCTTCACGTAAAAGATTTACTCCAACCAAAACATCAAAAACACCTTCACGCAAACCATCCATAATCTTAACCCTCTCAATGGTATCGATATCTGAATGGATATATTCACTCTTCACCCCCATCCGGTTCAAATAAGAGGTTAACTCCTCGGCCATTCTCTTAGTCAAAGTAGTTACCAAAACCCTTTCATTAACCTTTACCCGCTTTTGAATCTCATCTATTAAATCATCTATCTGGTTTTTACTTGGTCGCACTTCAATAGAGGGATCAGGGAGGCCTGTCGGACGAATAACCTGTTCTACAATAACACCTTCGCTCTTCTCCATCTCATAATCGGCAGGTGTTGCACTAACATAAATCACATTTTTTGCAAGCTGCTCAAACTCTTCAAATTTAAGTGGCCGATTATCAAGAGCTGCAGGCAGCCTAAATCCATATTCTACAAGATTCTTTTTACGACTATAGTCTCCTCCATACATAGCACGTATCTGTGGAATAGTAACATGACTCTCATCCACAACCATCAAATAGTCATCAGGAAAATAGTCAAGCAAACAAAATGGACGGGTCCCGGGCATTCGCCCGTCAAAATAGCGACTGTAGTTTTCAATCCCGGGACAATAACCCAATTCTCGAATCATCTCCAAATCAAAATTTACTCGCTCATCCAACCTCTTTGCCTCACTTTTTTTTCCAATCGACTTTAAAAAGTGAACCTGTCGGGTCAAATCATCCTGAATAAATTTTATAGCCTCATTAATTCTCTCCTTTGTGGTGACAAATATATTGGCAGGATAAATTAATAGTTCGTCATGACTCTCAAGAGTCATGTTACTATGAGGATCAAAAGTATCGATCGACTCAATCTCATCACCCCAAAAAATAACACGGCAGGCATAATCGGCATAAGCCAAATAAATATCTACAGTATCACCCTTAACTCTAAAATTACCCCGCTCAAACTCTGTCTCATTACGAGAATAGAGACTATCAACTAACCTCCTTAAAAACTTATTACGACTAATCTCTTCACCACACTTCAGTTCAATTACATTTGAGTGAAAATCCTCAGGATTACCAATACCATATAAACAAGAGACCGACGAGACAACAATAACATCACGCCTGCCCGATAGCAGTGCAGAGGTTGCACTTAAACGAAGCTTCTCAATCTCATCATTAATCGATAAATCCTTCTCTATATAAGTATCAGAAACAGGCAGGTAAGCTTCGGGCTGATAATAATCATAATATGAGACAAAATATTCAACGGCATTATCCGGAAAAAAATGTTTAAACTCACTATAAAGCTGAGCTGCAAGGGTTTTGTTATGACTTAAAACCAATACCGGCCTGTTTGTATTGTTAATAACATTAGCAACAGTAAAAGTTTTACCCGAACCTGTAACCCCAAGTAATGTCTGATGCCTTACACCCGATGACAGTCCGCCGGTGAGCTCACTAATAGCTTCGGGCTGATCTCCCGTAGCACTAAAATCCGATCTTAAATTATACTCCATAACCCACAAAACAATTTTTCCACTACATTGTTAATTGCCAAATATAACCATTAGATAACAAAAGAGTTTAACAAATTGGGAAACATAAAACCATTTACGATGGTTAAATATTGTTAAACAGGCAATTAGAGGCATATAATTTGATATTCTACATTACAAAATAAATTTATTAACAATAAAAAGTTATGTCCTTATGAAAACAGCCATAAAAAACAGAGTCATAATTTTTTCAATAGCTCTTTTAAGCTCAATAACAGGAGCAGTAACCGTAGCAATAATTACCAACAACTCAAACAGTACAGAGTATATAACTCCGGTACAAGAGAATCAAAATAGGGCAACTGCCAGTTTTGCATCATACACCGGCAACAGCCAATTAACATCGACATCATATCCCGACCTCACCCATGCAGCCGAACACTCGGTTAATGCAGTAGTACACGTTAAAACAACCGGAACCAGATCAGGACGCTCACAATCATCGGGGCATCCGCTGTTCGAATATTTTTTCGGACCCAGAGGGTATTATCAGGAGCCACAACCGGTAAGATCAGCCGGATCAGGTGTAATTATATCTGAAGATGGATTTATTGTTACCAATAATCACGTTGTAGAAAATGCCGATGAGATTGAGATAACACTTAACGACAAACGTTCATTCAATGCTATAAAAGTTGGAGCCGACCGGTCAACCGATCTGGCTCTTTTAAAAATTGAAGCATCCGATCTTCCGGTTATAAAATATGGTAACTCCGACAATCTGCGTATAGGAGAATGGGTAATAGCAGTAGGAAACCCCTTTAATCTTAACTCAACGGTTACGGCAGGCATAGTAAGTGCAAAATCGCGCAATATTCAAATTTTGGGAGAGATGAGTATCGAAGCTTTTATACAGACCGATGCAGCCGTTAATCCCGGAAATAGTGGAGGAGCACTGGTTAATTCAAAGGGAGAGTTAATTGGTATTAACACAGCAATAGCATCCAGAACAGGCTCTTTCTCGGGATACTCTTTTGCAATACCATCAAGTATAGTAGAAAAAGTGATCGAAGATTTAATGGAGTTTGGAGAGGTGCAAAGAGGTGTTCTTGGAGTTAATATACGAGAACTTACAAATAATATTGCAGATGAATTGAACCTTGATAACCTTAACGGTGTTTATGTTGCAGAGGTTATTGAACAAAGCGGAGCCGAAAGTGCAGGAATCAAACCACAGGATGTTATAGTGGCAGTTAACGGAGAGAGTGTTAACTCTGTTCCACGACTTCAGGAAAGGATAAGCAGGCACAGACCGGGAGATAATGTTCAAATTGAGTTAATAAGAGATGGAAAATCTAAACATTTTACAGTAACACTACGTAATATACATGGAACAACCGATCTGGTAAGCTCAAGTGACAAAATCCAAAAACTTGGAGCCACTTTTGAACCTCTTACCGATGAGGAGAAACAGAGATTAAGAATACGTAACGGATTAAAGGTAACATCAGTAAACAGAGGAAAATTCCGTGATGTCGGAATTCAGGAGGGATATATAATTCGCCAGGCAAACAGAGTGCCTGTAAACAGCGAAGATGATCTTAACAAAGTTCTCGAAATGATAGATGGAGGACTATTTCTATCAGGTGTATATTTGAACGGTCAGGCAGCATATTATGCAGTTAACATGGAAAATTAAGCACTTTAACAGATATTAAATAGTGTAAGCAACACAATAGTTGCGTTTACAAATTAAATTGCGTAGGTTTGCACTGTATTTTGGAGGGAATATGAGACAATTAAAAATAACAAAATCAATTACCAATCGCGAAAGCGCATCACTGGATAAATATCTTCAGGAGATCGGAAGAGAAGATCTTATCTCAGTTGAGGAAGAGGTTGAACTGGCTCAGCGTATCAAAAAGGGCGATCAAATTGCCCTTGAAAAGCTGACCCGCGCAAATCTTCGTTTTGTTGTGTCAGTAGCAAAACAATATCAAAATCAGGGACTTAGTTTACCCGATCTTATTAACGAAGGAAATCTCGGACTAATTAAGGCTGCAGAGAAGTTTGATGAAACAAGAGGATTCAAATTTATCTCTTATGCAGTATGGTGGATACGTCAAAGTATTCTTCAGGCACTGGCCGAACAATCCCGTATTGTTCGACTTCCCCTTAATCAGGTAGGCTCACTTAACAAAATCAATAAGGCCTACTCTAAATTTGAGCAGGAAAATGAGAGAAAACCATCTCCCGAAGAGCTTGCCGATCAACTGGAGCTTCCTGCTGACAAGGTGGCAGATACGCTACGGGTTTCAGGAAGACATATATCTGTAGATGCTCCATTTGTTGAAGGCGAAGATAACAGTCTGCTTGATGTACTTGTAAACGGAGATTCACCAAATGCTGATAAAACTCTTATAAACGAATCTCTTGCAAGAGAAATTGAGCGTGCTTTGGCAACATTAACCGAAAGAGAAAGTGATATAATTAAGCTCTTTTTTGGCATAAGATGTCAGGAGATGACCCTTGAAGAGATAGGAGAACGCTTTGGATTAACACGTGAAAGAGTACGTCAAATTAAAGAAAAAGCTATCCGCAGATTAAGACATACATCAAGAAGCAAACTTCTTAAAACTTATCTGGGATAATAGATAATAATATTAATTATTGAGTAGGAGGAAAACAAATAAGTTTTCCTCCTTTTTTATGGAACAACTTTTTTTTTATGAGACGAAGAGCTTATCCAGCTCCTTTACCTCATTCTCCCATGTTAACTCTTCAGCAGCAGTAACCAGTTTTTTACTCCACTCCTCTCTAAGCTCTATAGTTTCACAAGCTTTGCGTACCGCAACGGCAATAATCTCCGGATCAAGAGAATCAATTAAGAGTCCGGTCTCATATTCACTAACCAAATCTGAAATATCGGGAAATCCGGTAGCAATAACAGGTAGTCCTAAACGGGGATAATCAAAAATACGGTTTGGCAAAGAGTGAAAATAGTTAAGTCCCAGATTATCTAAAAAGCAGATACCAACAGAGGCGCCCTCGGCATAATGGGGCAACTTTTCAAACGGAACTCTTCCTACAAATTCAACCCTGTCATCAACACCAAAGCGTTGAGCAAAATCTTTAAGTTTATCCTCAATATCACCCGAGCCTACTATTCTTAAACGGTACTCCGGCAAAAAAGAGAGTGCCCTTATAGTCTGTTCCAATCCACGACCAATGTTAAGAGCTCCCTGATAATATATTACAGGATTTTTAGTTTCTAAAACAATATCTCTAACTTCTCCAGCCTTTTCGGGAATATTTCGAACAACTGCAAAATCAAGGTTATACTTTTTTTTATAAAGCGCAGCTACACCACCACTAACAGTAATCCCCTTTTTAATATGAGCTATAAAGAAACGTTGAATCGCTAACCACGCCTTTTTAATAACCGGTCTTTTTTGAAGTTCTGGAACCTCGGTAAAAAATTCATGACTGTCAAAAATAACAGGAATAGCTTTAAACTTACCGGCTAAAACAGCAGCCGGAAGGGTATCAAGATCTACAGCAACAATTTTGCTCCACCTCTGTCTCATAATAAAAAAGAAGAGGCGCAAATTAAGGTGAAGATAAAAAAGAGCTCCTTTATTAAATAAAAGTCTTAACCGCACAATCTTACCAGGCCGCCCATCCGGAATATCTCCACCAGGCCATTTACGACCAACTACAACAACATCATAACCTTTTGCAGTTAAATACCGGGTAAACTTAGTTACCCGGTAATCAGTAACCAGGTTGTTACTAACTGTAATTACAATTTTCTTTATTCCCATTTACATTATGCATCAATATTTGCATAGGTAGCATTCTGCTCAATAAAATCTCTGCGAGGAGGCACATCATCCCCCATAAGCATACTAAATATACGATCAGCTTCAGCTGCACTCTCAATTGTAACCTGCCTTAAAGTACGCGTTTCAGGATTCATTGTGGTACTCCACAACTGCTCTGCATTCATCTCACCCAAACCTTTATATCTCTGAATACTAACAGCATCCTCACGTCCGCCACCATACTTCTCAACAAATTCATAACGCTGACGATCATCCCAGCAATACTGTTCAACCTTACCCTTTCTCATCAAATAAAGAGGTGGTGCAGCAATATAAAGATGACCACCCTTAATAAGATCTTTCATATAACGGAAAAAGAAGGTCATTATCAAAGTATTAATGTGACGCCCGTCAACATCGGCATCGGTCATTATAATAATCTTATGATATCTCAATTTAGAGAGATTAAGCGCCTTACTATCCTCCTCAGTACCTATAGTTACTCCAAGAGCAGTAAAAATATTTTTAATCTCATCACTTTCAAAAACTTTATGCTGAAGAGCCTTCTCCACATTCAATATTTTACCCCTTAAAGGAAGAATTGCCTGAAACGCTCTGTGACGACCCTGTTTGGCAGTACCTCCTGCTGAATCACCCTCAACCAGGAATATCTCACTAACAGAGGGATCCTTCTCAGAGCAGTCAGCCAACTTACCGGGCAATCCGCCACCGGTTAACACACTTTTACGTTGAACCAGCTCACGAGCTTTACGGGCAGCATGACGCGCCGTTGCAGCTAATATAACCTTGTTAACTATAGCCTTAGCATCTTTAGGATTCTCCTCAAGAAAATAATTAAGCATTTCGCTAACTGCTTTGTCAACGGCCAAACTAACATCGCTGTTTCCCAGTTTTGTTTTTGTTTGACCCTCAAACTGAGGCTCTGCAACCTTAACTGAAATAACGGCTGATAAACCTTCACGAAAATCATCGCCATTAATCTCAAACTTCATCTTACTAAGCATACCCGATTTTTCGGCAAAAGCTTTTAATGTACGTGTAAGCCCTCTTCTAAAACCGGTTAAGTGAGTACCTCCTTCAATAGTGCTGATATTATTTACATAAGAGTATATATTCTCATTAAAAGAGGTGTTATAGGTAACAGCAATCTCTACAGGAACACCATTTTTTTCGGTATTTGTATAAATTATATTTTCAATTAACTGCTCACGATTTGTATCAATAAACTGAACAAACTCTTTTAACCCTTCATCAGAGTAAAACTTCTCACTTCTTGCCTCTCCATTCTCATCTATATCACGTAAATCGGTAACTCTTATTGTTAATCCCTTATTCAAAAATGCAAGCTCACGCATCCGATCGGCTAAGGTAGAATACTTATATTCAGTCTCAATAAAAATCGAGTCATCGGGTTTAAATGTAATCCAGGTCCCCGTTTTATCGGTAGTACCGCAAACCTCTACATCTTTTGCAGGCTTACCCTTACTATACTCCTGACGATAAACACTCCCATCACGATGAACCTCAACAACAGTTTTAATCGATAGAGCATTAACGCACGAGACCCCTACACCATGTAAACCTCCCGAAACCTTATAACTCCCCTTATCAAATTTTCCTCCGGCATGAAGAACAGTCATAACAACCTCAAGAGCCGATTTACCCTCCTTTTCATGCATATCAACCGGAATACCACGCCCGTTATCAAGAACGGTGATAGAGTTATCCTCATTAATAGTCAGTTCAATAAAATCACAATGTCCTGCAAGAGCCTCATCAATAGAGTTATCTATTACCTCATACACTAAATGGTGCAATCCCTTTGCACCAACATCACCAATATACATTGCAGGACGTTTGCGAACCGCTTCCAATCCTTCAAGAACCTGAATACTGTTGGCCGAATAATCTCCGCCCTCTGGACTGTTATCCGGTTTAAAATCTAAATTATTATCACTCATGACTATTTTTTAATTGAATTAAGCCTTTGCCAATACTTTTATTATTGCTGTTATGTCAAAGACCTACAAATATAATAAAAAGAGAGCGAAAAACCTGCTTAAACACCCCTTTTTTATCAACCAAACAGGGAGTGTAGAACCCTGGCTATCAACCACTTATCAACAGTCAAGTAAAATATGGCAAAAGTGACAGGATGAAACAGCTTTAAAATAAAACTAAAGTGCTAAAATGCTACAATTAAAAAATTAAATATATTTGTGATATGGAACAGCAAACGATAAAACATTGGTATGCTCTCTATACAAAATCAAGAGCTGAAAAAAAGGTTCTGGAAAAACTAACCCAGGCAGGAATTGAAGCTTATCTCCCGTTAAAAAGAGAACTAAAGCAGTGGAGTGACCGTAAAAAGTGGGTCAAGACGCCTGCTATAAGCAGTTATATCTTTATAAAAATACCAAAAAGTGAATATCACACTCTGTTTAATATTCAGGGAGTGGTCTCTTATGTATGTTACAAAGGTAAAGCAGTAGTAATTCCCGACCGCGAGATTGAGATAATGCAAAAGGCAGTTGAAAACAGACTCTCGTTTAATATAGAGCCCGGAAAAATTGAAAAAGGAGAAAATGTAACAGTTACATCGGGTCCGTTAAAAGGGATAAGCGGAAAAGTAACAGCTATAAGCGGAACAAAAAAATTGCACATCGAAATAGGTAATATAGGTTATACTCTTGTAGTAAACCTCGATAATGATGTCAATATTGAAAAAGGGAAGTAGTGGTAGAGCTATCTTACCCCTATTTAACCTTTAAAAAAGAGTTGATCTTAAAAATGATAACTTTTAAGCTATTTTTTATCAAATAAAAGAGCCTTTTAAAAAAAGATCTCTTTTTGCCGGTTCTATCATTTAAAAGCAGATACTTTAAAAA
This sequence comes from Marinilabiliaceae bacterium ANBcel2, assembly GCA_029688995.1. Taxonomy (GTDB): domain Bacteria; phylum Bacteroidota; class Bacteroidia; order Bacteroidales; family Marinilabiliaceae; genus JARULA01. The sequence goes on along the minus strand of JARULA010000006.1, from coordinate 64,949 downwards.
TGATATTTTATTAAATAAACCCGGTGTATTACTTATTCTTTCATACATATATGCATATCCATCATAAATATTTCTATTGCTAACCAATCCAAAAAGTTTTAAAATATCTTTAGCCTCACTCTCACAACTCTTATCATAAAAAAGAGAGAAAAAGGAACCCGACTGTAACAGGGTAAGCAGAGTAAAAATCAATCTTACAGGTTTTTCTAAATTTAAGCTTTCAACTTCATCCCTAAAAAACTGCTCATCAAGTTCATCACCTTTATTATCAACAATAAACTTTAAGTCGTACAACCATGATAACCTCACTCCTCCCTGTTTATATGTATAATAAAAATGGAGTGTAAGGTAGAGTAAATTATGAGCAGTGTTAAAGAGAAGAGTATTTAACTCACTATCGGTGTGTCCACACTGTAACAGGCGTTTAACGGGCAACTTATACTTTATATTTACAGGAAAAAGCCTGTAGTGAATCTCAATTGAAGCTCCGCGATAGTTAAACGAAGGCAAATGCTGACTCAGCCTATCGAGATAATCACGCTTACACTCTTTTCCGTTTAATAGATGGTATGCATCAAAAGCATCACTCTCATCTACAAGTATGTCAAGATCACTCATAGGCCTTAAAGCAGAGTCATAATAGACAAATCTCACTAAATAACTCCCCTTTAAAAATATGACATTTATCCCTGCACTATTCAGCTTTTTTGCTATCTCATCGCCAATAACCATTAACGCAGTATTTCGCCCCAAACTTTTAAGATATTCATTTCTTAATGCCGATTGTAAAGTTGGAGATAACCGGGAAATCTCCTTTTTACGATAAAGCAGCGGTGCTACCCCGTTTCTAACAGCAAAGTTTAAAATCTGCTCCTCACCCTCTTTAGTAAAAGCAGCAGAAACATTGCTGTAACCCTTAAAAAGAGTCTCTGTAACCCATAACTCTTCGGGAGAGAATATATCGTTTAAGGTTATGTAAGAGTATTCCATTAAAGAAAATATTATATTAACAGAGCCTTTATAGAAACAATATAAAAAAAATCCCCCAAAAATCTATGTTTTAGGGGGATTAACAAGTTATAGAGTGCTATTATTTTTAATCAAAAACAATATTTTATTAAACAACACCCTGTGCCATCATTGCATTTGCAACCTTAATAAATCCACTCACATTTGAACCGTTAACATAATTAACAAAACCATCCTCCTGTGTACCATGCTTAACACAAGCAGCATGAATATTTTTCATTATGCTTTGCAGTTTCTCATCAACCTCATCACTTGTCCATTGTAAACGCATAGAGTTTTGAGTCATCTCAAGACCCGATACAGCAACACCACCGGCATTGGCAGCTTTACCCGGACCGTAAAGAATTTTCTTGTCAAGGAAAAGTTTAACAGCTTCGGGAGTAGATGGCATATTTGCTCCTTCGGCAACACAAATACATCCGTTATCTATAAGTATTTGTGCCTGGTCTCCATTAAGCTCATTTTGAGTTGCACATGGTAAAGCAATATCGCACTTAACACTCCAGGGGCGCTCTCCTTCAAGATACTGAGCAGAAGGATACTTTTCGGCATACTCTTTTATACGACCGCGAACAGCATTTTTAAGTACCATAACATACTCCAGCTTCTCCTCATCTATACCTTCAGGATCATAAATTGAACCGTTACTATCCGATAATGTTACAACTTTACCTCCCATTTCAAGAACTTTTTGAGTAGCATATTGTGCAACATTACCTGAACCGCTTATTGCTACAGTTTTACCCTTAATACTCTCTTTTTTAGTTTTAAGCATCTCACTGGCAAAATAGACAGTCCCATAACCGGTAGCTTCGGGACGTAACGGACTACCACCAAAGTCAAGTCCTTTACCCGTGAAAGTACCGGTAAACTCATTTCTAAGCTTTTTGTACTGTCCAAACATAAATGAAACCTCACGAGCACCAACTCCTATATCTCCGGCTGGAACATCGGTGTTCGGACCAATATGGCGGTGCAGTTCATTCATAAATGACTGGCAAAAACGCATCACCTCATTATCCGATTTTCCTTTTGGGTTAAAATCAGATCCACCTTTACCTCCACCCAAAGGAAGTGAGGTTAAACTATTTTTTAATACCTGCTCAAAGGCAAGAAACTTAAGAATTCCTAAATTTACCGAAGCATGAAAACGTATTCCGCCTTTATATGGACCAATAGCACTGTTCATTTGAACTCTAAAACCGCGATTAATCTGTACATCTCCATTATCATCCACCCATGGTACTCTGAACATAATAACACGCTCAGGCTCAGCCATCCTCTCTAAAATCTTATTCTTCATAAGAGCAGGATTCTCAATAATAAAAGGCGCAAGACTTTCAACAACTTCGTGAACAGCCTGGTAAAACTCGGGTTCTGCCGGATTACGTGATTTAATCTCGGCCATAAAATTCTCTACAAAGCGTGATACCTGGTTTTCCATTCGTTTAAATTTTAAATTTCAACTAAACTTTATTTATCTCTAATATTTTAAATTCTATTTATAAGAAGAGGTTGTTAGTGACAAAAATAACACTTTTTATCCACTTTTGCTTACAACTTGCACAAAAAAAACAAAAAAAAATTACAAACTATTGCTGAAAACCTCTTAAGCCACTACTTAACTTTTTTATTATATTTGCACTAAATAAACAAAACCAATTATGAGTGATAAAAGTAAATATGTTACCAAATGCACTGTTATGGATATCTGTTTTGTATGCAAAAACAGTGTTGTAAAAGAGAACAGCTCAATAAATAAAATAACAAAACTTCCTGTCTGTAATAACTGTAAAGATAGTGATAAAGAGAAGAGCATTGAAAAAAAAGCAGTTGAATCATTAGCCGAAGATTTTACCTGCGGCTGCATATAATCACTCCTCAAAGAGATCATCACAAAAGTAAACTCTTCCGGTACCATCTACAGTTAACAGTTCATTATTACCAAAACAGCAATAGATAAGTCCCGATCCAAAAAGTTGAATTCTGCTATTATCTCCCATTAATTCAACTGCATCAATTATTCCCGAACCCTCTAAAATTAAAGAGCCCTCATTAGTTTCTCCTGCAAGCTTAACATTACCCGAACCAACCTGTCTTATGTGAATATCTTCAAAAACACCGTTAACATAACTCATTGTTCCACCTTCGGCAAGCAGATAAAAAGTATTGGCCTTAACACTTGTAAATTCTACCTGAGAATTTTCTGCAACAAATGTTCTTAAAGTGCCTGTATTAAAAGTATAAACTTTTACCCTACTACCACCCGATATTCGTAAACGGTCAAAATCTGATAAATAGAGTGTCGCTATAACAGGATCAGAAGGGAGGATATTAAAATTGTCTCTCTTTTTAACAAGAAGTTCATTACCCTCAACCTCATAATTGATGTAGGGAATTAAATTAGAGTCAGCTTCAATTACTATGCGTCTCTCCTCTGCCTTGCGTATATGAACCTCAAAATCACAAGTGAGATTAATATCTCCAAACTCTCCATATTTTTCAAGATCAAAACTCTTTTCAATACGATTTCCATCCCCGCTCATATCTATATTGAATACTCCCTCACAGGAACTAACCAACAAAATAAATAAAAGAGAAAAAAGAGGATATTTAACCACATCTATATATTTAAAAACCAGTACTCACTTAAAACAAAGATAATAAATGATAGTTATACTTTTAAAATATGATAAAAAATTCTACTTTTATATTGCTTTTGGTTTATATTAGTTTTAAGAAGGGAAAGGGAGCAACGGTTCCCTCTCCCTTTTTTTATAAAAATTTAACTATCAACAACTTAATAAATCACAACTACTATGAAAACTTTAGAATTACTCAAATTGCGTCAATCGGTACGCAAATTCAGCGACAAAAAGATTAGCGACTCATTAATAAAAAAAATTATTGAAGCTGCGCGAATTGCTCCTTCGGCAGTAAATTATCAGCCCTGGAAATTTATTATTGCCCAAAGCAATGAATCACTAAATAAAGTATATGAATCATATCCACGCGAATGGTTTAAAAATGCAAAGCAGATTATAATTGCATGTATAAACCATGATGAATCATGGAAAAGAGGGGCCGACAATAAAGATCATGGCGATATAGATATTGCAATAGCTGTAGATCATATAACAATAATGGCTGCATCCGAAGGATTGGGAAGCTGCTGGGTATGCAACTTCGACCCTCAAAAAATCAAAGAGAGCTTTAACCTTCCTCAAAATCTCGAACCTGCAGTACTTTTACCAATTGGTTACCCCATAGTAGAACCGGCTGTTGAAAATAAAAAGAGAAAATCCCTAAATGATATTCTATACAGAGACTCTCTTTCACAAAAGTTTTAGCTCTATCTAAAACTTAAACCAACACCAAAGGAGAGCATTGAGTAATCACCAAAAGTATAATCACCATGGATAGCAAAAACCCCAAGTCGCATCCTCATACCGGCATTAAAATCAAAACCATTGGTGCTGTATCCCAATGATACAGGATCAGTTCCAAGTTGACCGTAATCACCCTTAAGGTCAAAATCACTGCTGGTGGTTGAATATCCCAACCCTGTATAAACAGCAATAACAGGAAGGTTCACTCCAACCATCCAGCGGGTTGTTAAAGATCCGGCAGTAACATCAAGAGAGTTATTTTGCCAGTTGCTATTACCAAAAGTTTCAACATCAATATCACTGCTAAAATTTGTATATCCACCCATTAATGTACTCTGTAAAAAAGGGACATTATTAAGAAGAGGAAGGTAATCCTTAACATCCTTTTTAAGAGCAAATCCATACATTCCAACCTTACCTGCATCACTAACCGACATTGAAGGAAGATATCGTAACGAAACTTCAAAACCAAAAGGTAAACCAACAGCAGCCTGAGCCAAAGGCATAAAAACCCTGTCAAACCCGGTACCGTTTGGCAATGTAAAATCCTCCCCGGTATCACCATAAGTTAATGCAGCACGATTACTCATAGATCCTGCAATAGTAGGAGCCATATTATTTGATGGATCAGCCAAACTCCAATCTCCTTCAAAAGCCCCTGATTCTATGAGGGCTCCAACATCAAAATTTTGATCGGCCGAGGGAACAGTAACCATATTTACACCAACTGTAAAATCAAAACCCAATATACGATGTACCCGTGCAGAATTATTCCAATTACCGCTCAACGAACCCCCGAGAATCTCTCCATAAGGTCTCAAATACTCCTTTGACATAATCTCAGCATCATTAATACTTTGATGCCCCATCTCCTGAAGAAACTTTGTAACCTCTTTTTGTGAAAAAGAAACTGATGATACAAACATCAACATCACTACTGCTGCAACTACTCTTTTTATGGCTCTCATATTACAATCGTGTTTCAATTAAAATAAAAATAGTTAAAAACAAATTTAATAAATTATAACAGTGAGAACAAAGATATTAATTAAATGGTTTTAATTTTGCAAAAATAAAATCATTTTAAAAAGAGGATATTTAAACATGCAAAACAAAAAAGAAGAGACATCAAATCCATTATTAAATGAGTATAACACTCCCTATAACACACCACCATTTAATAAAATTGAACCTCACCACTTTCTTCCTGCAATTAAAGAGTCTATTGAAAGAGCAAAAAAAGAGATTGAAAAAATAACCGCAAATAAAGAGGTTTCAACATTTGAAAATAGTGTTGAGGCACTTGAAAAAAGCGGCACACTTTTAAACAGAAACGCCTCTCTGCTCTTTAATCTTAATATGGCCAACACCTGTAAAGAGACACAAAAAGCTACAGGGGAAGCATCACCACTGCTAAGTCAGTTTGCAAATGATATAACATTAAACAGTAAGCTCTTTGAAAGGATAAAAGAGGTATATAAAAATAGAGAGACTCAAACAGATAATCCCGAACAAGCAAAATTACTTGAAGATACCTACCGCAGTTTTGTTCGTAACGGAGCGCTGTTAAACAAAGAGAAAAAAGAGAAACTACGCAGTATAACAGCTCAACTATCACAACTCTCCATCGAATTTGGAGAAAACGTACTTGCCGAAACAAATGACTTTTCACTAAACATAACAAAAGAGAAAGATTTAGAAGGAGTTCCACCATCAGTTATTGAAGCTGCAAAAGAGGCTGCTCAAAAAGAGAGTCTTAAAGGATGGCTCTTTACTCTGCATGCTCCCTCCTTTATACCTTTTATGAAGTATGCCTCAAACAGAGAGCTGCGGGAGAAGATGTTCAAAGCATTTACCTCAAGAGGAAATAATGATAACAAACACAATAATTGCGAAAACATATTAAAACAGGCATCGCTCCGACTGGAAAAGGCGAAATTGCTGGGGTATAAAAATCATGCCCAATATGTTCTTGAAGAGCGAATGGCTAAATCACCTCAAAAAGTGATCTCATTTTTAGATGAACTTTACAACCATGCATTTCAATACGGTAAAAAAGATGTAGAAGAGGTTGAAGAGTTTGCACGTAAAAACCAATTTAAAGGAGAATTTCAAAGATGGGATTACGCCTACTACGCCGAAAAACTTAAAAACAAAAAATTTAATCTAAGCGAGGAGATATTAAAGCCCTACTTTCAACTTGAAAATATAAAAGAGGCTATTTTTAATCTCACAGGCAAATTATGGGGAGTAAACTATAAAAAGAATGAAACCATCCCTAAATATCACAAAGATGTAGAAACCTACGAGGTTTACAACGAAAAAGGTAGTTTGGCAGGCATTTTATATATGGATTTTCATCCGCGTAAAACAAAGCAGGGAGGTGCCTGGATGACATCATTCCGTGAACAGCACAAAAGTAACAATAACAATATTCCGCCAATTATCTCCATTGTATGCAACTTCACAGCGCCGTCAAAAAAAAGACCAGCTCTGCTAACATTTAATGAAGTTACCACCTTTGTACATGAGTTTGGACATGCGTTACACGGACTCTTAAGTGATGTTACTTATGAATCACTATCGGGGACAAATGTTTTTCAGGATTTTGTAGAACTTCCATCCCAACTGCTTGAAAACTGGGCAAGAGAAAAAGAGTGGCTCAAAAATAGCGCCAGACACTATATAACAAATGAACCAATTGATGAAGAGCTCACAGATAGAGTGATAGCATCAGAAAAATTTCAGGAAGGATATGCCACAGTTCGTCAACTTAGTTTCGGTTTTAACGATATGGCCTGGCACACCATAGAGACTCCTGTTACAGAAAGCGCCTGGCAATTTGAAAAGAGGGCAATGGCAAAAACCGAACTCTTTCCAACCATTGAAAAAAGCTGTATGAGCACAGCCTTTTCACACATCTTTGATGGTGGCTACTCGGCAGGATATTACGGATATAAATGGGCCGAAGTTTTAGATGCAGATGCCTGGGAGGAGTTTCAAAAAAATGGTATATATGATAAAGAGACAGCCCAAAAATTTAAAGATACAATTCTCGCAAAAGGAGGAACAAAACATCCTATGGAGCTATATAAAAAGTTTAAGGGTAAAGAGCCGTCAGTTAAAGCATTAATAAGGCGTTGCGGCTTCTCCAACTAAAAAGCGGTAAGCTGCCACCCTCTATTTTTTATTTTTTTTATTATCTTTGCATATAATCATTAATAAATTTTAATGTTTCCCTATACACCTAAACGTTTGGTGCAAACAGTATGAACGATCTTTATGGCTCCTGTGAAACGAAAATTGACCAAGTTAAGCAAGATGAATCTTGCAGGCTTATAATACCAATTTAATATTTTCGGATAATAACTCATTAAAGTTAATTTTTAAATCTGCAAATAGATAGGGGAAGCTAAGAAAAGGAGAATTAAAGGTCACAATACAAAAACCATGGAAAAAATTTTCACAAAACACCAGCAAAGTATTGCTGAGAAGATTGAGCCTAAATCAGTATTAAAGAATTGGCGCGACTGGAAATGGCATTTACGCAATTCCATTAAAACAATTGAAGAGTTTGAAAATCTAACAGGGATTAAATTTGAGCCCGAAGAGAGAAAAAAATTTAAAGAGATACAGGATAAATTTCCTTTATCAATAACACCTTACTACCTCTCTCTCATAAAAAAAGAGAACTTTAGAAACGATCCTGTTTATAAACAATCCTTTCTTGACAGCAAAGAGTTAATAGTATCAAACAGTGAAATGGGAGATCCCCTTTCCGAAGATCATGACAGTCCGGTCCCCGGAATCACACACCGCTACCCCGACAGGGTTCTTCTACTTGTTAGTAATGTTTGCGCAATGTACTGCCGCCACTGTACCCGTAAGCGTAAAGTAGGTGATATTGATCATATTCCCAACCGTGAACAGATAAAGCAGGGAATTGAGTATATCAAAAACACGCCACAGGTTCGTGACGTACTCCTTTCAGGAGGAGACCCTTTTCTAATGAGCGATGACTATCTTGACTGGATACTTACCGAACTTCGTAAAATCCCTCACGTTGAGGTTATAAGAATTGGTACACGTACACCCGTTGTACTACCATATCGCATTACCGACAATTTGGTAAACGTTATTAAAAAACATCATCCGGTATGGGTAAATACACACTTTAACCATCCAAGAGAGATAACAGCTTCGGCAAAAGAGGCTCTTGACAAAATGTCAAATGCAGGAATACCGCTGGGTAACCAATCGGTACTACTGGCCGATGTTAATGACTGCCCAAGGGTAATGAAAGCTCTGGTACACAAACTTGTGATGAATCGTGTTCGTCCTTACTACATCTATCAGTGCGATCTCTCAGAAGGGTTATCACACTTTAGAACTCCTGTAGGAAAAGGTATAGAGATACTGGAAAGTCTTATAGGCCATACCAGCGGATTTGCCGTTCCAACTTATGTGATAGATGCTCCGGGTGGAGGAGGAAAAATTCCTGTAATGCCAAACTATATAGTTTCATGGAGTACAAATAAAGTTATTCTGCGTAACTACGAAGGAGTTATAACATCATATCAGGAGCCCGACAAGTATGAAGCTACCATATGTGACAGAAACTGCGCAGAGTGTAACCTTGAACTTGACATAGAGGGAAGTGACGAGGTGAACGCAATAGGAATTGAGCAGCTTTTAAGTGACTACGACGAAACCATCTCATTGATACCTTCAAACAACGAAAGGTACGAAAGACGTGATGACAATGGAGATGAAGATATCGAAGAGAGTAGCACACAAGATAAAAAAGAGGAGTAATAAATGACACTAAAGAAAGAGAATCTTAAGTCAGAACTATCAGCATGCAGCGACAGCAACAGAATTTATCTTATGGATCTGCATCCTGATGATTTTCCTCAAATAGTTGATCTTTTAAACAGTGAAGCTTTAGCAAATAACTACACCAAGTTATTTGCTAAAGTACCTGTAAAATATGCCCCCTCCTTTATAAATGAGGGGTATATATGTGAAGCATTCATTCCCAAATTTTATAACGGAGAAGAGGATGCTATTTTTTTGGGGAAATATTTCGATAAAAAAAGGGAACAGCCCGAAAATGAAGCTTTAAAAGAGTTTCAAAAAATGGTGGAAAAACCGGCCGGTTTTAAGCCCACTGCAATAGACCCCGACTACACTCTCAAACCTTTGGGAGAAGATGATACCACAGATATGGTAAAAGTATTTAAAGAGGTATTTGAAACATACCCCTTCCCCATCTTCGACCCTCAATTTCTTATAAAGAGTATGAGAGAAGATGGTACACGCTATTTTGGTGCTTATAAAAACAGCAAACTTATAGCTATAAGCTCAGCAGAGTGTAATGATGATAAAAAAAATGCTGAAATGACCGATTTTGCTGTTTCACCAGATCACCGGGGTAAACGGCTTGCGGTTCATCTTCTAACCTTCATGGAAGAGGAGCTTAAAAAAGATGGCTTTAAAACATTTTACACCATAGCACGACTACACTCTCTTCCAATGAATAAAACATTCTACAATCTTGGATATAAATATTCAGGAACATTAACCAATAACACACAAATTTCAGGGAAGATTGAAAGTATGAACGTCTGGTATAAAAACTGTTAAAATTATCATACAATGCACTTTATCGACATAATTATTATCGCGCTCTACTTCGTGGTAATGCTCTCTATTGGATTTTGGTTTCACCGTAAAAACAGCTCCACCGAAGATTTTTTTGTAGGCAGCCGCAAAATGACCAAATGGCATTTGGGATTGTCGGTAGTTGCAACAGATGTAGGCGGTGGTTTCTCCATCGGATTGGCAGGATTGGGTTTTACAATGGGTCTGGCAGGTTCATGGATACTTTTTACCGGATTAATAGGAGCGTGGCTCACAGCAGTGATATTGATTCCCAAAGTGCATAAAACAGGTTTAGATAATAATCTGCAAACATTCCCCGAAATACTTAAACACAGTTATGGACGATCGGTAGCTCTTGCCGCAGCAGTAATATCGGCAATCGGTTATATGGGTTTCACAGCAAGTCAGGTTCTTGCAGGTGCCAAACTTACAAGTGCTACATTTATAGAGGTGGGCATGACCGAGGCAGTTGTTATTATGGGTGCAATTGCTGTTGTTTATACCGCGTTAGGCGGAATTAAAGCAGTTATATATACCGATACTGTACAATGGATAATTCTTCTATCGGGACTCTCTCTTTTGGGAGTTCCCTTCGCCCTGAGCAGTCTGGGCGGCTGGGGAGCAGCCAAAGAGTTACTCTCACAGGAGATGCTTCAAATAACAAACGTCTCCTTTGCACAAATTTTAAACTGGGCATTTGCAATTATTCCAATATGGTTTATCGGGATGACTCTTTATCAACGTATATTTGCTGCAACATCAGGTAAAGAGGCAAAAAAAGCATGGTTTATTGCAGGAATATTTGAATGGCCCTTTATGGCATTTCTGGGAGTATTTCTTGGGATGTTGGCAAAAGCATCTTTTGGAGCAGGAATCATCCCTGAGGAAGAGATGGCTATAGCCGATCAGGAGTCGGCCATGCCAATGATGCTAAAACATGTGTTACCAATAGGTGCGGGCGGACTAATAATAGCGGCCTATTTTTCCGCTATTCTCTCTACTGCAGACAGTTGTTTAATGGCAGCATCAGGAAATATAAGCCGGGACCTGTTCAACTATAAAAAATCAAAAAATGCACTTAAAGTTGCCCAAATAATGACCTTTGTAATAGGTGTTTTGGCAATTTCGGTAGCTATGTATATACCCACCGTACTTGAGCTGATGCTTATTTCATACGGCTTTATGGTGAGCGGATTAATGGCTCCGGTGCTGGCATTTATCATCTTTAAAAAACCCTCTCGCATAGGAGCTTTTATTGCAATGATTGCAGGTAGCGGAACCCTTATGGCTATAGAGATAACGGGAACTAAGTTGCCTATGGGACTCGATTCGGTGGTGCCCGGACTATTACTATCAACCTTGTTAATGTTTACAATTCAGCTCTTTGAAAACAGAAAAACCCGAAATGTAACATCGGCAAATTAAAAGAGAGTAAACAACAAAGAGAGGTATAGCATTAAACCAAAACAGAAGCCTTCTTATCAACTCCCAGTGAGACAACATCACTGGGAGCATATCGATTAGTGAGTTTCACTCTAAAATGCTTTTCCAGCTCTTTAAAAGTACCTTTTGCTATTTCAGGTCGGTTATTCTCGGCCGAAAGATGAGATAGAAATACAATCTGTAACTTAAAATGGTGATGTTGCCTTAAAAGCTCAAAAGCCTCAGAATTTGAAAGATGTCCGTTACCATCAGTTACACGCCGCTTTAAATGGTATGGATAGGGGCCATCCCACAACATATCCTCATCATAATTCGACTCCAAAAAGAGAGCCTGACAGAGTGAAATATGCGATATTATATTGTTACATACCGAACCAATATCAGTTAAAACACCAACATTAACACCCTTATACTCTATTCTAAAACTACAGGGTTCAACCGCATCATGATTCTTTAAAAATGTGTGAATCAAAATGCCGCCAACAGAGATAGCCTCACCTGGAACAAAAGAAGTGTAAGAGTTGGGTCGGTTTACAGTGCGACACGATTCATACGACTTTTGTGTCATATAAACCGGCACATTAAGTTTATTGCTCAACACCCTAACTCCCCTACAGTGATCAGCATGTTCATGTGATATAAAAACAGCTCTCACCTTATTAATATCAAGATTGCGCTCCTTCATTCTCATCAAAACCTTACGCCTGCTTATACCGGCATCTACCAAAACAGCATCTTTGCCATTGCCTATATAGTAACAGTTACCATTACTTCCCGAAGCTATTGCACAAATTTCTACCTCCATTACACTTTTTAATCTCAATTTTACTTCTGCAAAATTAGAAAAATTCGCTTCTAAAAGAATAATTTTCCATATTTGCCTTCTAAAATCAAAATAGCAGATAATGTCAATCAAAAAAAGATTTCCAAAAGGATTAACCACACTACTGTTCGATATGGACGGAGTACTTTATGACTCAATGCCCAATCATGCCGAAAGTTGGATGAAAAGCTTTAAGGCTGAAGGAATCGATTTCCCCGCCTACGATGCCTATATTCATGAAGGACGTACAGCCACAACCACAGTTGAAGAGGCATTTAAAAAGTATGTTGGAAAAACTCCAACAACAGAAGATGTAGAGCGTATATATAATAGAAAAAGCAAAATACTTGAAAGTCTGCCCAGCTCCCCCATAATGCCCTACATGCAAGAAGTTTTTGAGTTATCGCGTAATGCAGGATATAAAATAATAGTTGTAACCGGCTCAAAACAACCCTCGCTGCTCAACAGATTAACCAACGACTATAAAATAAGCCGCGAAAATGTTGTGTGCGGTAATGATGTAATAAATGGAAAACCACATCCGGAGCCATTTTTAACCGGACTAAAAAAGGCTCAAAGCAGTGCCAACGAATCATTAGTGATAGAGAATGCCCCATTGGGTATTCGCTCAGCAAGAGCTGCCCAAATTAGAACAGTAGCTATAAACAGTGGCATTCTCGATCCCAAAGAGTTAACAAAAGAGGGTGCCGAAACAATCTTTTCAAACTCAAAAGAGTTTCTTCAGTTTTGGAAAGATAATGTTACAACAACCCATTAACTCTTATTAAACCAACAGCTTTTATTCACCATAAAGAGTAATCAAAAGCTTGCGCGAGGTGCCATTATTTCTAAACTCACACAAATATATACCTTGCCAGGTCCCCGTAGCAAGCCTTCCATTAACAACAGGTATGGTTAAAGATTGTCCAATAAGTGAAGCTTTTAAATGAGCAGGCATATCATCACTCCCTTCAAGAGTGTGACGCAACCCTTTTTGATTTTCGGGCACAATTCTGTTCATTATTGTTTCAAAATCGTACCTCACATCCGGATCAACATTTTCGTTAAGAGTGATCGCCGCAGATGTATGTTGTAAAAAGAGGTTAACAATACCCGTTTGGGGCAGTGATTCAAGAGCCGATTCAACATAATTTGTAATTAAATGATAGCCTCTTTTAAAAGCAGGCAACTCAACTTTAAAACTTCTAATCATAACAAAAGATATTTTACAATTACATTTTAACCCTATTCAAATATAAGGATAACAGTAAAAATTTGATACATTTGTGTAACAGTGTTACAGTATAATTAAAAACAGTATGGTAATTAGTGATATAAAATCACTTCTGCGAAAAGAGGCAGAAGCAGTAATCAATATTCCAGTAACCGATCAGTTTGAAAAAGCGGTTAATCTTATTTACACCCAGGTACATAAAAAAAAGGGAAAGCTTATCACATGCGGTATGGGTAAAGCCGGACAAATAGGGAATAACATGGCTACAACATTTAGCAGTACAGGCATCCCCTCTGTTTTTCTACATCCATCCGAAGCTCAACATGGTGATTTAGGCGTTGTACAGGAGAATGATATATTTATCCTTATATCTAATTCGGGTAAAACCAGAGAGATAATAGAGCTAATCGACCTGGCAAAAGATCTTATACCCGGAATAAAATTTATTGTTATAACCGGAAATAAAGAGTCACTCCTTGCAAAAAACTCAGATGCCTGTCTGCTCACAGGAAATCCTCCTGAGGTATGTACCCTGGGATTAACCCCTACCACATCAACAACAACTATGACAGTTATTGGTGATATTTTGGTAGTTCTTTTAATGAAAATGACAGGATTCTCGAACCATGACTACTCACTTCGTCATCACGGAGGGTACCTTGGAGATAAATCACGAAAAGCTGCAATAACAGATAAAAAATAGATTATTATGGATAGCACAGACTGGAAAACGTTGCATAACGGCTCCGATATAAGGGGTGTAGCTACCGAAGGTGTTAAAGATGAAGAGGTTACACTAACCCCTTTAGTAGCAGGTCGGTTAAGCGAATCTTTTGCAGGATGGCTAAAAGAGAGTTTCAATATTACCAAACCTCTTAAAATCGCTGTTGGTATCGATTCACGATTGTCAGGACCTAAACTAAAAGAGGCCGTATCAAAAAGTTTGATCGATTGCGGAGTTACAGTTTTTGATATTGGCATGGCCTCCTCTCCTGCCATGTTTATGACTACAATAAGAGAAAACAATCGTGCAGACGGTGCTATAATGATAACAGGTAGCCACATGCCCTTTAACAGAAACGGATTAAAATTTTACACCGCCAAAGGGAGTCTCGAGAAGGAGGATATAACCCTGCTAATCGAAATGGCACAATCGAAAAGCTCTTTTTTAACCGGCGATAAAGGAGAGGCTATTAAAGAGGATTATATGAAATCCTATGCCAAATCCTATGTTGATATGGTAAGGGAGCAGGTTAACAACGCAACAGATTATAACAAACCCCTTAAAGAATTAAAAATAGTTGTGGATGCAGGAAATGGTGCAGGAGGGTTCTATGCTACAGATGTACTTGAGCCGCTTGGAGCAGATATTTCAGAGAGCCTGCTCCTTGAGCCCGACGGAAGATTCCCTCACCATATTCCAAATCCCGAAAATGAGGCGGCAATGACATCTGTTGTACATAGGGTTAAAGAGTCAAAAGCTGATTTAGGAATAGTTTTCGATGCCGATGTTGACCGTACTGCAATAGTTGCAGGCGACGGATCATATCTTAATAAAAATAAGCTTATAGCATTAGTATCTGCAGTTGTACTTGAAGAGCATCCCGAAACAACAGTTGTCACCGATTCAATCACCTCAAACAGCCTGGGCTTTTTTATCACCGAAAAGCTTAAAGGAAAAATCCACAGATATAAAAGAGGATATAAAAATGTTATAAATGAAGCGATAAGGCTAAATAACGAAGGAGAAGAGTGTCATCTTGCCATTGAAACATCAGGCCATGCAGCATTAAAAGAGAATTACTTTATGGATGATGGTGCCTATCTTATAACAAAACTGATAATTAAACAGGCAAAACTGCAAAAAGAGGGGCGAACATTAACATCACTTATCGAAGATATGCCACTACCGGCCGAAAACGGCGAGGTTCGTATAAAAATTAACACTCCTGACTTTAAAGAGTATGGCGAAAAAGTCATAATGGATTTGGGTCTGTATGCAGGCGATAAACATGGTTGGGATATTGAAGGAGACAATTTTGAAGGGGTGCGAATAAACTGTTATCTGCCCAACCAAAAAGGGTGGGTTCTGCTTCGTATGTCTCTTCACGAACCGGTTATTCCATTAAATATTGAGAGTGAGGTGAAAGGCGGACTAAAAAATATAGTTGATACATTAACCACCTTTTTTAGTAATTACGATAAACTTGATCTGTCAGGATTTAAAAATATACTCTATTAATGAGAACTTATCTACGGAATTGGTGAAGCTCTGTTGGATATAATATTTAAAGATAATCAACCTTGCAGCTCAACGGCAGGCGGAAGCACATTAAATGCAATGGTATCACTGGGGAGAGCAGGTCATCATCCCTATCTTATAAGTTTATAAAAAAATATCAATTCTATTTCACATAATACCTTAAAAATGATTATCTTTAATGCTACAGCATTTGCATCCGAGGTATGTTGCACTTTAGAGAACAGCATTCCAAATAATTTTGCAGATAAACTAAAACAGTTATAATACCTATCACTATGACCAATATGATGAAGAGAAAAATAAAGTTCTCCTTTTGGGTTTTTATAGCCCTCACAGTTCTTCTGGTTATCTTTTCGGTGCAAAACTCCGACCCCGTAAGAGTTAGGATAATTTTTTGGCCAATAGAGATATCACTTGCTATACTTCTTATCGGGACATTTATAACCGGACTGATAACGGGGGCTCTTTGTGCATACAAAAAGCTGCTGCCCGATAGTAACGATAAAACAGGCAGCTTAAAAGAGAGTATCCAAAAAGCAAAAGATAAACTAACCAAAAAAGATGAAAAAAACCCCAGGGTTTATCATCTTGGAGGTGCTCAGGAGGAGGATAGCTCTAAACAAAAAAATGAGTAGCAAAAAAACAAAACTTGTTACAACAGCTCTCTTCCCTCCCATTCAATATTATGCTCATATAGCTTTTGAAGAGAAGATACTCATCGAAGTTAACTGTAACTACGAGAGACGTACCTACCGTAACCGTTATTTGATAAATAGCCCAAACGGTATTTTACCTCTCTCGGTTCCGGTAGTTAAATATTCAGGAAAAAAAGTTAAAACCAAAGATGTTGAAATAAGTTACAACACACCCTGGAACGAAATTCACTGGAAATCGATAACTGCAGCCTACAACTCATCACCCTACTTTCAATACTATAAAGATGATCTACTGCCCCTGTTTACAAAAAGATGGAAACTTTTGGCAGAGCTTAACAGTGAAGCTTTAAAAATAGTAAATGAAGCTATCGATTCAGATACAGTGGCACACCATACAAAAGAGTTTATACCCGGTAAAAACAGCTTTTGCGATATGCGCAGCTTAATATATCCAAAAAAAAGTGTTGCAAAAAAGATATCCTTCACACCACAACCATACCGACAACTCTTTAAAGGAGCCGAAAACTTTATTCCCAACCTCTCTATTCTCGATCTTCTATTTAATAAAGGACCCGAATCACTACTTATACTACGCGATAGTATAACAAAAACAGATAACTAATAATCAAATAACAGAGCCTACTCAATTATTCTCTTAATTACCGCCTTTTGATGAGTATAGCTCTGTCGCTCCCTGCTATATATCCCTTTATGATCAAGATGGTCAATACGCACCTCCCCGCTGGCATGTAAAATACGTCCCTTACCAAGACATATTCCCGTATGTGTTATCGAAGAGCTGTTACCATTGGTAAAAAAAGCAAGATCCCCGGCCCTGGCCTCCTCAACATACTCAACAAAGGAGCCTTGCTCACACTGCTGCGAAGCATTTCTGGGAATCTGATACCCCATAATTTTAAAAACAATCTGTGTTAATCCCGAACAATCAATACCAAATGAGCTGCGCCCGCCCCATAAATACCATGTATTTAAAAAGCCCTTTGCAACCTCAACAAGATCACTCTTTCGTTCGGGAATTAAATTTTGAAGATAATACTCACGATTTGCAATAGAAAAAGAGTTTCTATCCTCACCATTAAAAACGATCCTGCTGCCTCCCGAGATAATCTGCATAGCTTTATAAGGCTCACGAATAAGTGTGGCAAAAGGAGCAGAAATAGTTTTCCCCTCACTATTCAACCATATCTTAACTTCAGAATCATTTACAGGAACAAAAAGCTTTTTAACGATCCAACCTTCATATCCGTCATAATCCATCTTTATCCTTACCCAGTTACCACTCTCCTCAAGTCGGTAAAAAACCTCACCAAATAAGATCTGTGTCTCAAGTTCAGAACGCTCATCGGGTTCACACCTTACAGGAATAGCAGAGTATTGACATATCGAACTTTTCATAACAACAGCAGTTAAATTAAACATCGCAAAAAAGCGCAGCCTCATTATAAGCAGCACTCTTTAAACGAATATAACATTTTATTGTTTATAATAAAAACACTATTTTTACTTACTATGATAAAAGCAATACAACAAAATGCAAAAGGGATAAATCGTGCTCTGCTCTTTATTGGAGCCATTGCTCTGGTTATATATATTTTACCTCGCGAGGCAAAATTTATGTATGAATATTCACATG
The DNA here is from genome assembly GCA_029688995.1 of Marinilabiliaceae bacterium ANBcel2. GTDB lineage: Bacteria > Bacteroidota > Bacteroidia > Bacteroidales > Marinilabiliaceae > JARULA01. The sequence continues at coordinate 46,794 of JARULA010000006.1, read as the reverse complement.
GCGAGCCATGGAGACACAGTACACTTATTGCACCATTTGATTTTCCCATATATAAAACAAGCGAAGAGTTAGAGAAAGAGAGAGAAAATGCCATTGAAAACTTTAATCCCTATTTCAACTACAATAACGCAGTTACACAAACAGTTACCGCCGATTTTAAAGCAAACTATAATAGTGAAACAGCATCACTTGAAGAGAGTTATAACTTTTTAACCCAACAAATATCAAACAACAGCTCATTAACAGATAAGTTAAAAGAGGAGATATTATCATCTCTGCAGCAAATTTATGCTAAAGGAGTTATAACCCTGCCATCTAAATATGAAGAGGAGAAGAGTCAACTGGTAATAATGCTTATAAAAGATAATTTTGTCGAAGCATATGAGTTAAACGAATTTTTAACATACCAAAAAGCATATACAACAATAACAAACCGTATCTCACAATATATTAAACAAGAGACTAGCCAAAGTGAAAATGTAATAGACAATCTAATTAACGATCTGCAGCTTAACAGATATATCGAACCCAACATCACATTTAACGAAAACCGTACAAATCAGGAGAGAGACAACATTATCAACGATATCAGTCTGACCTCCGGAATAGTGCTATCCGGACAAAGAATTGTAGATACCGGAGAGCTTATAACAGGTGAGACCGGACAGGTAATTGATTCTCTAAAAAAAGAATACGAAACTCGCATGGGAAACCGCTCTCAGCAATATTTTGTGCTGTTGGGGCAGTCACTGATTATCTTTTTGATGTTTTCACTCATCTTTCTCTTTTTAATGTACTTTAGAACAGATGTTTATAATAACCTCTCATCGGTACTCTTTCTTCTGCTAATGGTGGTGTCAATGGTGCTTCTTGCCCGCATGGCACGCATAACAGATACATTTCCCATATATATAATACCCTTTGCCATACTACCCATTATAGTAAGAATCTTTTTTGATTCACGACTTGCATTCTTTTTACACGTAACAACAATACTAATAGCAGCATTTTTTGCACGTAACAGCTTTGAGTTTGTCTTTTTGCAGATACCGGCCGGACTCTCAGCTATGTTTTCGCTATTTGTTATGGTGCGCCGCTCACAACTTGTACGTTCGGCCATATTTGTAATATTAACATATTCTCTCTTCTATACAGGATTAACACTATGGCAGGGAGGAGACTTTTCTAACATACAAACAAACACATACTGGCAGTTTATTATAAACGGCGGTTTGCTGCTTTTAATATATCCCCTGATATATATATTTGAAAAACTGTTCGGATTTTTATCAGATGTAACACTCGTTGAACTTGCAGATACAAACCACCCCGTGTTGCGCCGTTTGGCAGAGAAGGCTCCCGGTACATTTCAACACTCCATACAGGTAGGAAACCTGGCACAGGAGGCTGTCTATAAAATAGGCGGTAACCCACTGCTTGTGCGAGCCGGAGCTATGTATCACGATATTGGCAAAACAGGATCACCACTCTTTTTTACCGAAAACCAGACAAGCGGAATAAATCCGCATGCCGACCGCCCCTTTGAAGAGAGCTCGCAAATTATAATACATCATGTCGAAAGCGGGGTAAAAATGGCACAAAAAGAGAAACTGCCTAAACAGATAATCGATTTTATAAAAACCCACCACGGAACAATGAAAACGGGTTACTTCTATAACTCATGGATGAATGCAAACCCATCCAAAAAGCCCGATATGAAACTCTTCACCTATCCGGGGCCGGCCCCCTTCACAAAAGAGACGGCAGTGTTAATGATGGCCGACTCTGTTGAAGCAGCCTCACGCAGCTTAAAAAGCTATAAAGGCAACGAAATTGATAAATTGGTTGAGAAGATAATTGATCATCAAATTACCGAAAAACAGTTTGATGAAGCACCCATAACACTAAAAGAGATTAGCAGAGTAAAAGATATATTTAAGATAAAACTCAAAAATATCTACCACGCACGAGTAGAGTATCCAAAATTAAAATAAAAAAAAGCTATAAAATTTTATCCTCGGGAAAGAGTCTTCTCTGGCATATCAAAATAATAGCTATACCAACAGTTATAGCCGAATCGGCCAGATTAAAAACCGGTCGAAAAAAGATAAACCTATCTCCGCCAACCCAGGGAAACCAGTTAGGGTAATTCCCCTCAAAAAGAGGAAAATAGAACATATCAACAACCTTACCATGCAAAAAAGGAGCATATCCGCCCGCTTCGGGTAAAAAAGCAGCAACCCTTCCGTAACTCGCCTCAAATAACATCCCGTAAAATGCACTATCTATAATATTACCTATAGCACCAGCAAAAACCAGACTAACACAAACTATTAACATGCGGGGAGTATCTACTTTATTTGAAAGCTTATAAAGATACCAACCAATACCCGATACAGCAATAATCCTGAAAATGCTTAAAAAGAGCTTGCCCCACTCGCCAGCAAACTCCATTCCAAAAGCCATCCCATTATTCTCAACAAAATGGATAAAAAACCAATCGGTAATTCGGTACTGCTCTCCCAACGCCATATTTGTCTTTACCCAAACCTTTAAAGCCTGGTCAAAAAAGATAACAACAGCAGTAACAATTAATGCAACTCTTAAATTCTTGCTCATTCTACCTCTATTTTTGATTGCGCTTAGCATCTATACTAAGCGTGGCATGTGGCACAGCACGAAGCCTCTCCTTTTGAATTAATTTTCCTGTTTGACGGCAAACACCGTAAGTTTTATTTTCGATACGTACAAGAGCAGCCTGCAAATGTTGAATAAATTTTTGCTGACGTTGAGCCAATTTTCCTGCCTCCTCTTTTGAAAGAACAGCAGCACCTTCTTCAAGCACTTTAAAAGTAGGAGAAGTATCCTGCGTATCGTTGCCATCTTCAAGAGTTATGGTGTTTTTCAATAACTCATAATCTTTTTTGGCTTTATTGAGCTTACGAAGAATTATCTCTTTAAATTCCTGTAGCTCTTCATCAGAATATCTGGTCTTTTCACTCATAGTATCAAAATTTAGTAATCAAAAATTAATAATTATGATTTTTCAATAGATATAACCGTTCTTATATCCGATTCAAGTTCTACGTCACTTTGTGCCGAACCGTTACACTTATCAACAAGATTTACCGTCTCAGCTAAAGTTTGCGCGCCAATATACTCTTTATGTTTTAAAACTGCATCATTTACAGCATCCTGTTTTTCAACAAAAAGATGAATTTTATCAGTAACATCAAAGCCACTCTCTTTTCTCAAATTTTGAATACGATTAACAAGCTCACGTGCAATACCCTCACGACGCAACTCATCATTAAGGGTAATATCAAGTGCAACAGTAATACGTCCTTCATTAGCCACTAACCAGCCGGGAATATCCTCACTAATTATCTCCACATCATCACTCATCAATATCACCTTCTCGTTATTCACCTCTATATCAAACTTCTCATCCCTCTCAAACTTTGCAATATCCTCTTTTGTCATCGAATTTACAGCAGCAGCAATCCCCTTCATCAACTTACCATATTTTGGTCCCAAAGTTTTAAAATTAGGCTTCACCTTTTTAACAAGCACCTCACTACTCTCTGTAATATACTCAATTTGCCTGATATTTACCTCAGTCATAATCAAATCTTTTACAGCATCTATCTGTTTTTGAAAATGGTCATCATAAAGAGGTATCATAACCTTTTGCAACGGCTGGCGAACCTTTATCGAAACCTTACGTCGTAAAGCAAGCACCATTGAAGATATTCGCTGAGCATAATCCATTCTCTCCTCAAGCTCCTTATTAATTAACTGCTCATTTACCTGCGGCATAATAGAGAGGTGAACCGACGATTCACTATGGCTCTTCGACACGCTGTTGAGATCTCTAAAGAGTTTATCACTGTAAAACGGAGCAATTGGAGCCATCAGTTGCGACACAGTCTCAAGACACTCATAAAGTGTTTGATAAGCAGCCAGCTTATCCTTATTGAGCTCACCACCCCAAAACCTTTTACGATTAAGCCTCACATACCAGTTACTAAGATTTTCAGTAACAAACTCCTGAATAGCGCGCCCTCCCCGTGTTGGTTCATAACAGTTAAAAGCATCCTCTACCTCCTTTTTTAAACTATTAAGCAGCGAGATAACCCAGCGGTCTATTTCGGGACGCTCCTCAACGGGAACACTCTCCTTATCACCAGTAAAACCATCAACATTTGCATACAGAGCAAAAAAGGAGTAGGTATTATATAGTGTGCCAAAAAACTTTCTTTTAACCTCATCAACCCCGGCAAGATCAAACTTAAGATTATCCCAGGGTTGAGCATTTGTTATCATATACCACCTAAGAGGATCAGATCCACTCTCCTCAATAACCTTAAAGGGATCCACAGCATTACCCAAACGCTTTGACATCTTATTTCCCTTCTTATCAAGCACCAATCCGTTGGATATTATATTCTTAAAAGCAACCGAATCAAAAAGCATTGCAGCAAGAGCATGCAGAGTAAAAAACCATCCCCTGGTTTGATCAACCCCTTCGGCTATAAAATCGGCCGGAAAAGGTATTTTATCACTATTCTCAAAGGGATAGTGCATTTGAGCATAAGGCATGGCACCCGAATCGAACCAAACATCTATAAGATCACTCTCACGATACATAGGTTTACCACTATCCGAAATCAAAATAATATCATCAACATATGGTCGGTGAAGGTCAATTTTATTATAGTTCTCACTGCTAAAATCACCCGCCTTAAAACCGGCAAAAGGATTACTCTCCATAACTCCGGCTTCTACAGCCTTATCAATTTCACCAACAAACTCCTCAACCGAACCAATACACTTCTCATCCACACCATCTTCACTTCGCCATACAGGCAATGGAGTTCCCCAGTATCTTGACCTGCTTAAATTCCAATCGACCAAATTCTCCAGCCACTTTCCAAAACGTCCGGTTCCGGTACTGGCAGGTTTCCAGTTGATAGTATCATTAAGCTCCATCATTCGCTCTCTTATAGCAGTGGTTTTAATAAACCAGCTATCTAACGGGTAATATAAAACAGGCTTATCGGTACGCCAGCAATGCGGATAGTTGTGAAGATATTTTTCAACCTTAAAAGCTCTGTTACTCTTTTTAAGATAAACCGAAAGATCTATATCTAAAGTAGCATCCTTATCACTGCTCTTTTCATCATACTCATTTTTAACAAATCTACCGGCAAACTCCTCATAAAGATCCCTGTTAACCGATGAGTTAACAAACTCACTATCCAAATCATCAATGTTAAAAAATTTACCCGATCGGTCAACCATAGGTTGTTGTTTACCCTCCTTATCTAGCAGAGTTAACGGTGCAATACCAGCTATTTGAGCAACTCTGTTATCATCTGCACCAAAAGTGGGTGCTATATGCACAATACCGGTACCATCATCGGTGGTAACAAAATCTCCTGTAATCACCCTAAAAGCATCTCCATTGGGTTTAACCCACTTAAACAGCTGTTCATAATTAACTCCTTTAAGAGAGCTACCTTTAAAAGATGAGACAATCTCGCCACTGTTTTTCTTATTAAAAAATGAGTCGTAAAGATCTTTAGCCAAAATAACAGAGATCTCATCTCCGGTATATTGATTAGTAGTTTTTACTTTAAGATACTCTATAGTTTCACCTACAGCAAGTGCAGTATTTGAAGGAAGTGTCCATGGAGTGGTTGTCCAGGCCAAAATAAAGAGCTCTTCATCTTCATTATCAAAAAAGTGACCACTCTTATCATCACGTATAACCTTAAACTGCGCAGTACATGAAGTATCTTTAACATCCCTGTAACAACCGGGTTGATTTAACTCATGAGTACTTAATCCCGTACCTGCTGCCGGAGAATAAGGTTGAATAGTATAACCTTTATAAAGATACCCCTTTTTATAAAGCTCACTAAGCATCCACCAAAGAGTTTCAATATAGCGATTATCATAAGTAATATAGGGATCATCCATATCAACCCAATAGCCCATCTTCTCGGTAAGCTCCTCCCACATATCGGTATATTTCATAACATCCTTGCGACAGGCTGCATTATATTCAGCTACCGATACCGATTTCCCTATATCCTCTTTAGTAATACCCAGTGACTTTTCAACTCCCAGTTCAACAGGCAAGCCATGGGTATCCCATCCCGCCTTACGATTAACAAGGTAGCCCTTTTGGGTTTTATAACGACAAATTACATCCTTAATAGCACGCGACATAACATGGTGAATTCCCGGCATACCGTTAGCCGAGGGCGGACCTTCATAAAAAATGAACTGCTCACCATCCTTACGCGCATTCAAACTCTTTTGAAAAGTATTGTTATTCTGCCACTCTTTAAGAATCTCTCTGTTTATCTCTGCAAGGTTAAGCCCCTTGTATTCACTAAACTTCTTACTCATTTCAATTTGCCGTTTGTTAACTCAATCAAAAAATCGTACAAATATAGAGTTTGACCGACTTAAAAACAAGATATTAAATAAAGAATATGTGGCTTAACACTATCAATCAATAATAAAAGAGAACCTATTTCTTAAAAACCTCAGGATTGACAACCGGAATATTGCTGCTACCGCTAAAAAAAGCTTTAATAACCATAGCAACAAAGCGAGTCATATCCTCACGTCCATCATGCGTGGCAGTTCCTACATGGGGAGTCATAACAACATTGCGAAGTTTTTTTAAATCATCTGATACATGGGGTTCGTTATAGAAAACATCAAGTGCAGCCATAGCAATTTTATTGCTCTTTAAAGCCTCAATCAAAGCTTTTTCATCCACAACTTTACCCCTTGCAGTATTAATAAGAGTGGCAGAAGGCTTCATCATATTTAAAGCATCCTTCCCAATCATACGGTGAGTCTGTTGTGTATGAGGCACATGAAGCGATACATAGTCACTCTCACGTAAAAGAGTCTCAAAATCAGAATATCCGGCACCATACTCTCTCTCAATCTCTTCACTCAACCTATTTCTGTTATAATATATAATATTCATTCCCGAAGCCTTTGCTCTGCGTGCCACAGCCTTTCCAATTGCCCCCATACCAATAATACCCAAAGTTTTATCAAGTAAAGTTGAGCTTAAATTATCCATAACACCCCAATTCATAATAGTACCATCAACAATACCATTATTTAAAGCAGGAATATTACGTGCAGCCGCACTCATCAATGAAAAAGCCAGTTCGGCAGTCGGCTCAGTTACAGGGTCAGGAGTATTTGTTACAACAACCCCCTTTTTTGTAGCATACTCAACATCAACATTATCATATCCAACACCATAATTTGCAATAAGTTTAAGGTTAGGAGCACTGTCTATCACATCAGATGTAATCTTTTGATTAAAAACAGAAACAAGCACATCACACCCCTTCAAATATTTATAAATCACCTCGTTAAAAGGAATCGACTCTTCAGGAACAAGCAATTCAAAATCAGAGGTGAGTTGATCAAAACCCGATAGAGGAATTTTAAAAGGGATTAAAACACTTTTTTTCATGTGTCTCTATTTTGTTTTTAACATTATTTAGTAATCAGGTTAATATCATCCAAAAGATTATCCCGATAACTCTTACCTATTGGGATAATTTTATTTCCGGTATTGCACTTAATTATTACCGAATTATCCTCAATAGCATTTATCTTACTAAAATTGACAATAAAAGAGCGATGTATCCTCATAAAACGGTCGGCAGGCATCTTTTCGCCAATCGACTTCATTGTAAAATGAATAGTGTACTTATTATTAAAAGTGTTAAGCACAACATAATTTTCAAGAGCCTCTATCCACAAAATATCCTCATACTTAACACGTACAAGAGAGGAGTTATTTTTTATAAAAATCTCGGTGCTCTGCTTCACAGGATTATCCTTTTGATCGAACCGCTCACGAGCTCTGTTTACCGCCTTAATAAAACGTCCATACTGAACCGGCTTTAACAGATAATCGGTTACATCATACTCATAAGATTCAAGAGCATACTTCTCCTGCGAAGAGTATATAATCACCTGAGGAATAACCGAAAGAGCCTTTAAAAACTCAATTCCCGACATCTCAGGCATCTCAATATCCAAAAAAATAAGATCTACCTTCTCTTTCTGCGGATTATTAACCTCATTAAGAGCATCTACAGCATTTGAAAAGGAAGCAATGCGAGTTAACCCCTGAGTGCGTTCAACAAACTCCTCAATAATTTTTATTGATAGCTTATCATCATCTACTACAATACATTTCATGTGTATATAATTTTCAAAGTTAAGGTTAGTTCAAAATTAAGAAAACAAACAACCAAACTCCAATTATAGTATTAAGTTACAAACAGTCAAGTTTCAAAACAAAAAAATAATAACAACACTACATATCATCTAAAATACCATTTACGCAAAAACGGTTAAATTGTTTGTAAAAATCGCTTCTCAATTAAATCAACTTTAGGTGTACTCTTAATAAGCCATTCAAGCATAAGCACTTCCTTCTCCTCATCAGTAAGATTCCAGTCAGTATCACTACTATACAAACCTGCAGTAACATGATGCAATATTAAAGCTACCGATACAGAGAGATTCAGACTTTGGGTAAAACCTGTAGTAGGAATAGTGAGAAACTCATCAGCATAATCCATTACCACATCCGATATGCCGGTTAATTCAGTACCAAAAACAAAAAGGGCGGGACCGGTTTTAATATCAAAATTAAAAAGCGGATTGGCATCACCTCGCGGAGTAGTTGCCACAATACGATACCCCTTATCCTTTAATGCTTTAAGGGCAACCGCACTATTTTCATCACTTTTATAATACCGTTTTAAGGTGAGCCATTTTGAGGCGCCCATTGTAACATCTTTGTGTATGGGGTAATAGTTATTATCATCGACAAGATGAACATCCTGAATACCAAAACAGTCACAACTTCTCATAACCGCACTTGAGTTGTGCGCATGAGAAATATTCTCCATTAATACCGAAAAGTAGCGGGTTCTACTGTTTAAAACATTTTCAAACCCCTTAATCCTCTCCTCTGACTTCATCGACTTCAAAAGATCGGTAAACCTAAGCCTCTCATTACGGCTCAAAGAAAAAACTGTCCCGGTCATTATTACCTGTAAAAAACAATCAATTTTTTAAAAATTTGGTGAAGGTAATAAAAAAAGGGAGCACGGTAAAGTACTCCCCTTATTTTGTTTGTAAATATTAAAGCTTAGTTTACTGAATCAGTCAATTCACTTCCAGCTTTAAATTTAACAACTTTTTTTGCAGGAATAGTTATCTCTTTTCCTGTTTGAGGGTTTCTTCCTGTTCTAGCGCTTCTTTCAGAAACGGCAAAAGAACCAAATCCAACAAGAGAAACACGATCACCTGATTTAAGTGCATCGCCAGTTACTTTAAGGAAAGCATCCAATGCTTTTTTGGCGTCAGCCTTGGTTAAGTTAGATTCTCCGGCAATTGCATCAATTAATTGAGCCTTGTTCATAATAAAAAAATTTAAATTTTAGGGTTATAAAAACTAAGTTTTTAATTCTTACCAACACAAATATATAGCATTTATAGTGTCTTCCAAATCTATTAACAAAAAAAATGAGCTAAAAACCCCATTTTTTCGGTAAAAGTGGTAATAAAACCCATTAAAGTACCAATTTTTTTGATAAACAGAACATCTTTATACAAGCTGAATATTGTGACTCAAACACTTTTCACGCATCTCATCGGGCCAAACACTTGCCTGAATTTCTCCAATATGGGCCTTTCTTAAAAAGAGCATACACAATCTCGACTGTCCAATACCCCCGCCAATACTTAAAGGAAGCTCATTATTTAAAAGTCTTTTATGAAACATTAATTTGGCACGATACTCCTCTCCCCTCTCTTTAAGTTGTCGCATAAGCACTTCGGCATCAACCCTTATACCCATTGATGAAATTTCAAAGGCTTTTTCAAGAATAGGATTCCAAATTAAAATATCACCGTTCAATCCTCTGTAGCCATCAACAGTAGGAGTACTCCAATCATCATAATCGGGAGCTCTGCTGTCATGAGGTTCACCTGCAGCAGGCATATTGGCACCAATACCAATAACAAATACAGCTCCGCACTTTTTAGCTATAGCATCCTCTCTCTCTTTAAACGAGAGGGTGGGGTACATATCATATAGCTCCTCGGCATGAATAAAAGTTATCTTATCGGGAAGTTGCGGAGGAATATGCGGGTACTTTTCATACACCACAAACTCGGTACGCTTCATAACCTCATAAATTCTCTTAACAACACCCTTTAGATATTTTAAAGAGCGCTCCTCTTTAGTAATACGTCTCTCCCAATCCCATTGATCCACATAAATTGAGTGGGTATTATCTAGATCTTCATCGGGGCGTATAGCATTCATATCGGTATAGATCCCATATCCCGGCTCAATCTCATAATCTTTAAGCACCATTCTTTTCCATTTGGCCAAACTGTGCACTATCTCAACATGGTGACCTCCCATAGCCCTAACGGGAAAAGTAACAGGTTTTTCACTACCCGAGAGATCATCATTTAATCCGGTACCCTTTAAAACAAAAAGGGGAGCAGTAACCCGCCTCAACCTAAGCTCCGAAGAGAGCGATTTTTGAAAAGAGTCCTTAATAATTGTAATGGCATGCTCGGTTTGCTTTAAATCAAGCAGCGGCTCATAATTTGGTGGTAAATATAAAAAATCCTGCATAACTTTAATTTAATGAACAGAACAAAAATAGGAGCATTTTATTTCAATTCAAAATCAAAACAGCAAAATTTTAAATAATTTGTAAGAATATAAAGCAAAAAACTAAAAATCAACCATAATACTCTCTCATCTCCTTCTTAATTTCATTTATAGCATCATTAAAATAGAGATTAAGATCGTTGCCGCTCTGCTCAATAATTTTGCGTCCAAGCTCCAAAGCCGGCGCCTTTGAACTGGTCTCACTTGCCGTAGTATTAATAAGTCGCAAAAGTCCCTCACGAGCAGCTTTAATCTTTTGCCAAACATCACTGCTAACATAAAGTTGCATAGAGATATTGTGTTCAAACTCTTTTCTAATAATTTTTAAAAGATGAGATTGAAACTGAAAGGCATTCATAGTGTGACGCTGCTCTCTTAACACAAGAGCCTCGGGGTTAAGTCTCTCTATAAGCAGGATAAGTCTCTCATAGGCCTGAAAACGTAAACGCACAAGTTCCGAACTATGTTTTAACTTAAGCTCCTGCTGGCGGCGTCTATTCTCCTGGCGTATAAAAAGGTAGACCATAGTAAGGGTAAACCCCACCAAAATTAGCATAGGCACAACCCTGAAGATAAACTCCTGCATCGCATGTATATTCATCGCTAAATATTTTATTTAAGTATCAACCACTAATCAATGAGCCGGTCAAAATCGATCTCCTCCTGCCGGGTCTCAAAAAGGCGTGTATTTTCGCATTTAAGGGTTCTGCCGGGAAACTTCTTAATAAGATTATAATTATGAGTAGCCATTATAACAGTCTTATCGTTATTATTACATATATTATGTAACAGCTCCATAAGCTCATCCGAGGTATCGGGATCCAAATTTCCTGTAGGCTCATCTGCAAGAATAAGATCCGGCTCATTTAACAGGGCACGCGCAATACCAATACGCTGTTGCTCTCCTCCCGAAAGTTGATGTGGCATTTTGTAACCTTTATGCACCATATCCACCTCCGATAGCACATTTCGTATATGGTGATCTATCTCTTTATAATGTTTCCACCCCGTTGCCTTTAATACAAAGAGAAGATTGTCATAAACATTACGATCCGAAAGCAGCTGAAAATCCTGAAATACTATCCCCATTTTACGTCTTAAAAAGGGAATATCCCGGCTTTTTAATCGTTTTAACTCATATCCCAAAACAAATCCGTCACCTTCGAAGAGAGGAATCTCACCATAAATTGTTTTAAGCAAACTTGATTTTCCGCTACCTACACGACCAATCATATATATAAATTCACCGGGTCTAACATCAAGATTAACATCTCTTAAAATAATATGTTCCGCCTGACGAACCAAAACATCCACCATCTCAATAACATTTCCATTGCTGCTAACAACAGAGCGGTTTTTATCAGCCATATTAAATCAGTTTTAAATAAATATTATATTAAACTGTTAAATTAAAAAAAGTAGTAACAGCCTGCAAAAAAGAGAATCAAAAATAAACAAAATTGTTTGAGATAAGATAAAACCAACCATAAGAATCGTAAAATTGAGCAAATCACACTCTTCACACACATTTAGAATTAAAAATTACCACTTTAAATGAGCAAATTGGCAAAATTTATAAAAGGCTCCTGAACTTTTTACAAATATGTTTTAAAACAACCTTTTTTATCCTTATAATCTATAGTTTAAATCGCTTTTTAGTTCTAATTTTGTACAAATTTTGACAGGAGTTGAAGCCAACTTAAAAAAAAACACCCAAACCCTACACAAATATTTAAAAATCAATTATTTACACATATAACATTATTTCAAATGAAACCTACACATATCGAACACATTGGTATTGCTGTAAAAAATCTTGAAGAGGCTATTCCGTTTTACGAAGAGGTATTCGGACTAAAATGCTATGCAGTAGAAGAGGTAGCTGACCAAAAAGTAAAAACAGCATTTTTTAAAGTTGGAGATACCAAAATTGAACTATTAGAATCAACCGATCCCGACGGACCAATAGGTAAATTTATCGACAAAAAAGGAGAAGGGGTTCACCACCTGGCATTTGCCGTTGACAAATTAGATGAAAAACTTAAAAAAGCTGAAGAAAAAGGTATAAGATTGATAGATAAGCAGCCCCGAAAAGGAGCAGAAGGCTTAAATATCGGCTTTTTACATCCAAAATCAACATTTGGTGTATTAACCGAACTATGTGAAGATCCAAATAAATAAGAGAGAGGCGTTTTATATTTTAAGTTTATTACAGAGATATGTCAAATCAGGATAAAATTCAAGAGTTAATAGAGAAGAGAACAGAAGCCAAATTGGGCGGTGGCCAAAAAAAGATAGATGCCCAGCACTCAAAAGGTAAGCTTACAGCACGCGAGCGTATCGATATACTGCTTGACGAAGGCAGCTTTGAAGAGTTTGATATGTTTATTAAACATCGCTGTACCAACTTCGGAATGGAGAAAAAGCAAATTCCCGGAGACGGAGTTGTGACAGGACACGGAACCATTGATGGTCGTGTAGTTTATGTGTTTTCACAAGACTTTACAGTATTTGGAGGTTCACTATCCGAAACCTTTGCACAAAAGATCTGCAAAGTTATGGATATGGCAATGAAAGCAGGAGCCCCTGTAATTGGGATAAACGATAGCGGAGGAGCACGAATTCAAGAAGGTGTAACCTCTCTGGCAGGATATGCCGAAATATTTCAACGAAATATCATGGCATCGGGTGTTGTTCCACAAATATCGGCAATATTTGGTCCCTGTGCAGGAGGAGCTGTTTACTCTCCGGCACTAACCGATTTTGTAATGATGACCGAAGAGACAAGCTACATGTTTGTTACCGGACCAAAAGTTGTAAAAACAGTAACAGGAGAGGATATCTCAACAAAAGATCTGGGAGGAGCAGATGTTCATGCTTCACGCTCGGGAGTATCACACTTTTTATTAGAAAACGAAGAAGAGGGGCTGCTTCTTATTAGAAAATTGATGTCATATCTTCCTCAAAACAATCTGGAAGAGCCACCAATGTTAGAGTGTCACGACCCTATTGATCGTATCGAAGATACTCTTAACGAGATAATCCCCGAGAATCCCAATCAGCCTTACGATATGACTGAGGTAATCTACTCAATTGTTGACGAAGGAGAGTTTTTAGAGGTACATCGCAACTACGCAAAAAATATAATAGTAGGATTTGCACGCATGGGTGGCGAATCAGTAGGTATTATTGCAAACCAGCCAAACTTTTTGGCAGGAGTACTCGATTGTGACGCATCACGAAAAGCGGCACGTTTTGTTCGTTTTTGCGACTCATTTAATATTCCAATACTTACACTGGTTGATGTTCCGGGCTTTTTACCGGGTAGCGGACAAGAGTATGCGGGTATTATCACACACGGAGCTAAACTGATGTTTGCATACGGTGAGGCAACTGTTCCAAAGGTAACAGTTACACTTCGCAAATCTTACGGAGGAGCTCATGATGTTATGAGTTGTAAGCAGCTAAGAGGTGATCTTAACTATGCATGGCCTACAGCCGAAATTGCAGTAATGGGAGCTCAGGGTGCTATTGAAGTACTTGAAGGACGAAACATTGCCAAAATTGAAGATGAAGAGGAGCGTGCACAATTTATTGCTAAAAAAGAGCAGGAGTATAAAGAGCAGTTTGCAAACCCATATCAGGCAGCAGCCTACGGATATATTGATGATATAATTGAGCCACGCAATACACGTTTTAGAGTAATTCGCGGTTTTCAAAGTTTGCAAACAAAAAAACTGACGAATCCTCCAAAAAAGCACAGTAATATACCATTATAATAAATATAGAGAAGATGAATTTTCTAATTGATTTAGCTAACTGGGACTGGTCAGATATATTTGTTATAACAGCAGTAGGATACTCTGTAGTTTTTGCAGTACTTATACTTCTTATAATAGTATATAAGTTAATGCCCAAAGTTCTAAACCTGCAGTTAAAAAGGAGGCTCAAAAAAGAGGGGCGCGAAATTACTGCAAAAAGTGACGAGGAGTATGTTCCCGGTGAAGTAAATGCAGCAGTTGCAACAGCACTGCATCTTTACTTTAACCAGCAACACGACGAGGAGAGTAATATAATCACCATAAAAAGGGTTGAACGTACATACTCTCCCTGGAGTTCCAAAATTTATAACATGAATAATGCAAGGCACTACCAGCCCTGATTATATTTTAAAATATTATATCACAAACCATGAAGAAATTTGAATTTACCATAAACGGTAACAAATACCAGGTTTCAATAAAGGATATCGAAGATAACATTGCACAAATTGAAGTGAATGGAACTCCTTACGATGTTGAAATTCACCGTGAGGTAAAAAAGACAAAAACACCAAAACTGGTTCGTTCACAGGTTAAAAAGAAGCCGGGTGAAGGAGAGATGCCCAAAACCGGAAGTGCAGGTATTCAGGTTAAAGCACCACTACCGGGCAGTATCATTAAAATCAATGTAAACGTTGGTGATACTGTAAATAAAGGCGACACACTGCTAATTATGGATGCAATGAAGATGGAGAACGCCATTCAGGCCGAAAAAGCAGGAACGGTAAAATCAATTAAAGTAAAAGCAGGAGATAACGTAATGCAGGATGCAGTTCTAATAGAGCTGGAGTAAGTAAAAACTGTATCAAAAGCTTTAAAACCTTTATTGTAAACTATAAAAAAGAGAAGCGTGAGAAGATTTGTAAAATATTATACCGCACTGGCTATGCTCTTTATGCTGTTTGTAACAGGCATGCAGGCCGAAGCACAAGCAGTTGCAGGAGAGTCGGGCGGGGCATTTTTTAACGGACTCGCAAAGTTTTGGGAAAACTCAGGTTTTTCAAACTTTGATATACGCCAGCTGGTAATGATTATAATCGGATTAGTACTTATCCACCTGGCAATAAAATTTAAGTATGAACCACTGCTACTGGTACCAATTGGGACCGGACTGATAATTGGGAATATTCCGCTCCCGGTTTCGGATGCAGCAATAGGAATAAAGGATGAGGGATCGGTTCTCTACTATCTCTACTTTGGTGTTGGTGAAGGTGTTTACCCCTCACTAATATTTCTTGGTATAGGGGCTATGACCGACTTTTCGTCACTCATCTCTAATCCAAAATTGATGCTGCTGGGAGCAGCAGCACAAATAGGTATTTTTGCTACCTTCATTGGTGCAGTACTACTGGGATTTGAGATTCATGAGGCAGGAGCAATTGCTATTATTGGAGGGGCTGACGGACCAACAGCGATTTTTGCATCCTCAAACCTTGCTCCGCACCTGCTGGGAAGTATTGCAATTGCAGCATACTCCTATATGGCTCTTGTACCGGTAATTCAACCCCCAATTATGCGACTGCTAACCAAAAAAAGAGAGCGTATAATTAAGATGCCTCCACCAAGAGCAGTATCTAAAACAGAGAAAGTTCTTTTTCCTTTGATCGGACTAATGCTTACGGCATTTATATCACCAGGGTCGCTCCCACTATTGGGAATGCTCTTTTTTGGTAATCTGCTTAAAGAGTCGGGAGTGACAGACCGTCTTGCAGAGACTGCACGTACATCAATGGTTGATATTGTTACCATATTACTGGGATTAACGGTAGGAGCATCAACATCAGCTGCAATGTTCCTCACTGTAGGATCAATCAAGATATTCCTTCTTGGAGCTGTCTCTTTTGGAATAGCAACTGCCGGAGGAGTAATTTTTGCTAAAGCAATGAACCTCTTTTTAAGCAAAGAGAAAAAAATTAATCCACTAATTGGTGCTGCAGGAGTATCAGCAGTACCCGCAAGTTCGAGGGTTGTACAGACCGAAGGACAAAAAGCAGATCCAAGTAATCACCTGCTTATGCATGCTATGGCTCCAAACGTATCGGGCGTTATAGGCTCTGCAGTAGCGGCCGGAATGATGCTAAGCTTTTTAATGTAACAGAATATAAGTAACATAATTTACTATAATTTTAAAGTGCTCTTTTTTAGCTACACAATTAGTGGCAAAAAAGAGCACTTTTTTTATTACAAAACTCACAATAGGCAAAGCATATAAACATATACACAAGAAAAGTGCACAGTCATCAAGGAAATTGTGCTGTTTATCAATATAAATATTAAATATTAAAAAACTTTTATAGATTTATATTAGAAAATACGGGGAAGCTTTTTTAAATCCATAAAAGTAAAAGTATCATGAAGAACTATTACATCTATGAGCATCACGGATTAAAAATTCTTTACGTTGACCTGACCAATCTAAAAGAAGAGTCCCCGGTAAAAGAGATTTTAAGTGAAAGTAAAAAATATGTTCGCAAAAAACATCCGTCGAACAAATCACTTCATACAATTATCAATATTGAAGGAATGGTCTTAACAGCCGACATTAAAGATTCTTTCCTTGAATTTATAACCGGTAACAGCGACCGGGTAAAATATACCCTCTTTACAGGAGTAGATATAATAAACCACATAGTATATAAAGAGCTGGTAAAAGCAGATCGCGAAGATGTAATTTGCGTTGAAGAACTAAGCGAAGCAGAAGAGTTTCTTTTATACCATACAGGAAAAAAGAGCAGACATCAACAATATCCCTCCTATAATTCATAACACTACCTTGAATGGCCGGGGCTACCCGGTTCCTCTGATCAGGTCTTTACCCTCTGAGGCCTGATTAGAGGTATTTTTAAACACTTTTACTACTCATACGCTGCGCAATAAAACCAACAATCACTAACTGCACAGCATGATAAACCATCAAAGGGAGCAAAATAACACCAACCCCGGCAAAATCACCAAAAATAATCCCCGACATTACAGTACCATGCACCAGACTCTTTTTTGACCCCGAAAAAAGAGCAGTAATACGATCTCGGCGATCAAAACCTAAACGAAGAGCTGTAAAATTTATAATAAAAAAGAGAGTAAAAAAGAGAATTAAACTACCACCAATAAGAACAAATATCTCAACAATACCTGTATCCTTAAAAAGATTAAGATAAAAAGACTCCCCAAACGAGAGATAAACAATCAACAAAATAACTGTCTGGTCGAACCGCTTCAACATTAAAGAGTGCCTATAGGCCCATCTACCAAAAAATCTATTAAGCAAAACACCAAAAAAGAGAGGCACCAAAACCTGCATAACAAGTTTTCCTATCACCGAACCAAAATCAGTTAAAAGTGCAGCATCACCACCTGAAATAACTAAACCCATCCACATGGGAGTAATTAAAATTCCGAACAGACTGCTAAAAGAGGCATTAAAAATAGCACTTGCAATATTACCCTTTGCAATGGAGACCATAACCACCGATGAAGAGACAGTTGAAGGCAATGCAGCAAGAAAAAAAGCTCCCAGCCACAAGAGATAGTAGGGGTCGCCCTTACTCTGCATTAACAAAAAGGGCAAAACAAGAGCCGGAAAAAGAATAAAAGTTGCCATCTGCACAACAAGATGGAGCCTCCAGTTTCCAAGATCCTCTTTAAGAGTGGCAGGATTAAGTTTTATCCCGTAAAACAGAAAAATCAGCGAAATACCTATATCAGCAACAGTATGTAAATCTACCCTACCCTCGTAAACAGCAGGGCCCGGCAAAAACCGGGCAACAACAATCATTAAAATAAGCAGGGGAACAAACTTATCGTATTTCGAAATTTTATAAAACACCTATCTAAGATCAATTACTACAATATCGGGATAATCATCGGGATTAAAAGTAAAATAGGAGTCATCAACATCGTCACCATCCACAACCATATCCTCCACCTCAATTATATAATTTGTACCATCCTTTCCAATCTGCTTAATTTGAGCAAACTGTAAATCATCCCGGTATATATAGAGTTTAATACGCGAATAGGGCTGATCACGCTCCTCAGGAAAAAGATCAACAATATCAACAGTGCGTCCCCTAATTATCCCCTCTCCATCATAAATATAGTTAAAGCCCTCTTCATAAATAGTAAAAACTGTGCCCGGATTAAGGCCTCCCTCCTCTTCAAGCATCTCTTTATCCGAAATATTAACCTCATTAATCTCTGTCATGTACGTCCATACCGTTTCACCATCAAAATAGGTATTAGCACCCATCACATCAACCATAAATTTTTCACCCTTCATAACAATTGAACCCTCATATGTATCGGTCATTTCGGCCTGCAAATTCTCAAGAGTAAAAGTAAAATCGGCCCTTATTGTCCCATATTTTTGAGTCTGTGCACTAACCTTATCCAGTATATCACGCGCTTTGGTGACGTCCGGACTCTGACTATGGGTGTTTATGGTTATAGTGGTAATAAAAAGTAAAGCTATAAATGTTTTAATCATCGGTTTCATAGTAATATAGATAGTTAATAAATATAAATAGTTAATAATTCCAGATAGTTTCTGAATTGATCAGTTGCTCTTATCAAAATCAATAATCGTTCCAAAAGTTAAAAAAGATGCAATATCGACACATTTAAAGGTTATCACTTCATCGCCTCCAAAACTCTATCAAGCTCCATCTCATCATTAACTAAAACCCTGCGGGCTTTACTGCCTTCGAACGGACCAACTATGCCGGCGGCTTCTAACTGATCAATTACCCGTCCGGCTCTATTATAACCAATAGAAAAACGACGCTGAATAAGTGAAGTAGAGCCCGACTGGTTAGAGACAACTATACGGGCAGCCTCCTCAAAAATAGAGTCCCTTTTGGCCAAATCAACCTCTCCCTGCTCTTGCGAACCATTTTCTCCAACATACTCGGGCAACATCATTGCCGAAGGATAACCGCGCTGTTCCCCAATATAGTCATTAACCTTTTCAACCTCGGGGGTATCAACAAATGCGCACTGCACACGAATAAGGTCACTCCCCTGCGAAATAAGCATATCACCCCTGCCAATAAGCTGGTTGGCTCCCGGACTGTCAAGTATAGTTCTACTGTCAATCATTGAGGCTACCTTAAAAGCTATGCGCGAAGGAAAATTGGCCTTAATAACTCCGGTAATTATATTTGTAGAGGGACGCTGAGTGGCAATAATCATATGAATTCCAACAGCACGCGCAAGCTGAGCAATACGGGCAATAGGAAGCTCCACCTCTTTACCGGCAGTCATAATTAAATCGGCAAACTCATCAATTATAACCACAATATAAGGTAAAAAGCGGTGCCCATCTTCGGGGTTTAACCTTCTCTTTGTAAACTTATGGTTATACTCTTTAATATTTCTGGTATGCGCCTTTTTTAACAGCTCATACCTGTCATCCATCTCAATGGTAAGCGAATTTAATGTGTTAACAACACGCGGCACCTCAGTAATAATAGGCTCCTCCTCATCAGGCATTTTAGCAAGAAAGTGACGCTCTATTTTACTATATATATTAAGCTCAACCTTTTTAGGATCAACCAAAACAAACTTAAGTTGTGAGGGATGCTTTTTATACAACAGAGATGTTATAATTGCATTTAAACCAACTGATTTACCCTGACCGGTAGCACCCGCTACTAAAAGGTGCGGAGCTTTGGTTAAATCAAATATAAAAGCCTCATTAGAGATGGTTTTACCAATGGCAACAGGCAGCTCAGCCTTACTGTTCTGAAACCTCTTAGAGCCTATTATTGATCTCATCGAAACAATCTCGGGCTCCGAGTTTGGAACCTCAATACCTATAGTTCCGCGCCCAGGTATGGGAGCAATAATTCTAATACCCAAAGCTGCAAGCGAGAGAGCAATATCATCCTCAAGATTTTTAATCTTAGAGATTCTAACACCCGGCATAGGCACAATTTCATAAAGAGTAATTGTTGGTCCAACAGTCGCCTTTATATCCTTAATCTCTATCTTATAATCCTTAAGAGTATTAACAATCTGATTTTTATTTGAGATAAGCTCCTCACGTGTAACCTTAATATCATCATCACCATGACTCTCTAAAAGTGAATAAACAGGCAAGCGGTACGAAGAGAGATCCAAAGTAGGATCATAATCACCCTGCGGCTTATTATCACCATTACGGTAACTCTCTTCAGTGGCAGTCTGTTCAATCTTCAACTCCAAATCATCATCCCCCGCAACAGTATTGCCATTAAAGGGTAGCTCTTGATCAGATTTACCCTTAGTTATAACCTTAAACTCCTCTTCAAAATCACCCTCATCTTCACCATCCCGTTTGCTATCGGGATCACTGCCGGTATCATTACCATCCAAATTTACATTTTCACTCTGCCCGGCTTCTCCATCAACATCCGGTTTAGTACCGGAATCATCATCACTGCCGGGTTTAATAAAAAGAGAGTTCAACTTAAGCTTGCGGGTAATAAAAGGGATAAACCAATCAAAAGTAATAGTTAAATAGATAAGCAAAGAGAGCAGCAAAAATATTAATGTGCCAATCCACCCTATTACTGTTTGCAGCCACAGACTAACAAAATAGCCATGAGCTCCCCCAAGCATAAGGTACCTGTCCTGCAAAGCATCAACAAAGAAAAAGCCCAAAGTAATCGAGAGCCATATAGTTATAAGAGCCGCATGGATAACACTTTTACGAAACGGTAAAATGCGGGCTCCCAACATACGCATTGCAGCAAGAAAAATAAGAAAGACCACCGAAAAAGAGGCAATACCAAACCACCTGTTAATAAAAAGGTCGGCAAACCATGCCCCAAACTTACCGGTAAAATTATCAGCTTCAATAGAGGTATCCATTACCACCTCCCAAAAAGGGATATCAAACTTGCTGCGGTCGGCATAGCCCGACTGAAAAAAAGAGGTGAAAGCAATTAAAAGAAAAAGTGAAACCCCTATAAGGACTAATCCGGCAACAAAGCGGAACTTATAATTATAAAACTTAAAAAATCGTTTACCCTTAACTGTTGACATAACAATTTATCTCATTAAAGATGCAATAAGCTCTTCAATCTCTTCAAGAGTAGTACGTGAATATCCCGGTGGCGGAACAACAAAAAGCTCATCGGAATGACTTTCACGTATAACACGCTTAGCCTTAACATGAAAGTTTACATTCTCATAATTGAGAGTAAACTCAGTAATAATACCCGGAATATTTGAAAACGGTGTATTGGGAAAAGGCTTTTCAACTCCAACTTCATCGGTAAACCATACCGACATAAAAGCATCATTATTATCGTGGTAAATATAAGCTTTTCGACTCTCATATCCGCCAATATTACGCATGGCATCACTATCATCATACTCAATGGTAACATTATCATCACTCCCAAAAAGAAAAATAGCTTCACTCCTCTCACTGGGAACAAAAAACTTTCGATCCAAAACATTTAGCAGAGTAAAAAAACTATCACACTCGGCAGAATGCAAAAAATCGAGTCCGTACAAATTCATACCCCCCTTAAAAGAGGTGCGTATATTTTCACCACTAAAAAAGAGTGTCATATTTGAGGGATAAAGAAAAGATTTACCCGGCGAACTACTCTCCCCGGGATAACTAATAGAGTATATAATAGTACCCTCACTTAAAATCTCTCCCGGTTCAGCTGCTTTTTTATCACTGCTAAAAAATTGGCAGGAAAAACCGCAAAAGAGCATTATAACAGCTGCAATATATACCGCACACTTTTTAAAATTCTTCATAAAAACAACTAATCACTATCGTTCAAAGATAAGAGATATTTTTAAACGGAAATAGTATATTTGTCTCTTTAAAAATCATTTTTTTATGAAACCAGACTTAAAGGGACGCAGCTTTTTAAAAATACTTGACTATTCAACAAGCGAAATACTCTATCTTCTTGAAAGGGCAAAAATACATAAAAGAGAGAAAAAAGAGGGTAAAGAGGTAAGGCAATTAACAGGAAAAAACATAGTGCTGATATTTGAAAAAATGTCAACCCGCACACGAAGCGCCTTTGAAGTAGCAGCATTTGACCAGGGAGCAGGAGTTACCTACCTCTCACCCGATGCTTCACAAACAGGAAAAAAAGAGTCGGTAAAAGATACAGCCCGGGTATTGGGTCGCATATATGATGCAATAGAGTATCGGGGGTACGGACAAGAGATTGTGGAGACCCTCGCAAAATACTCAGGAGTTCCGGTTTGGAACGGACTAACAAATGAGTTTCATCCAACCCAGGTAATGGCCGATCTGCTAACCATAAAAGAGCACTTTACAAAACCTTTAAGCGATATAAATCTTACCTATATGGGTGATGCACGCAACAACATGGCACACTCCCTTATGGCAGCAGCAGCAAAAACGGGAATGAATATTCGCATAGCCGGCCCCACAGCACTACAGCCAAACAAAGAGGTTACAAAAGAGTGCATAAAAGCAGCAAAACAGTCGGGAGCAAAAATCTCCATCACAACAAACCCCGGTGAAGCAGTAAAAGGAGCAGATATAATATATACCGATGTTTGGGTATCAATGGGCGAATCATCCGATGTTTGGGATGAGAGAATAAACCTTCTTAAACCCTACCGTGTTAACAGCAAAATAATGGAGGCAACAGGTAACAGCAACGTTAAATTTATGCACTGTTTGCCCGCAATACACAACCGCGAAACCGAAACAGGCGAAGCAATTTATCAAAGATTTGGATTAAACGGAGCAGAGGTAACCGACAAAGTATTCGAATCACCCTGCTCCATAGTATTTGACCAGGCAGAAAACCGCCTTCATACAATAAAAGCAATTATGACAGCAACTATAGGGAGTCTGCCATAGCCTTACCCAACTTACGCAGCTCCTCAAACTTATCCTTTTGCAAAGCATGCTTTTGCTCAACCGGATCACCAACAATCTCCCAGTCCATCCTCTCTACAAAGCCATTTAAAAGCTTAACTGCCGTACCTGCCCATGAAAATGAACCAAACACCCCTACAACGTGATTTTTAACTCCAATATGCTCTATCTTATTAATTAAAGACTCCATATTTGGGTGCAGCTCATTGGTATAAGTAGGGCTACCCAAAATAAGACCCTTATATTTAAAGATATCCGAAATTATATATGAAGAGTCTGTTTTAGAGACATCATACATACGCACACTCTTAACACCCTGCTCAACAAGTTCACGGGCAACCACCTCAGCCATATCCTCAGTATTACCATACATCGAGGCATAAGCAATCACAACACCCTCCTGGGTAGTATGAGTGCTCCAATCCTGATACATCTTAATAACCTCATCAATATGACTCCTTAATACCGGTCCGTGCGTTGCCGCCACAATCTCAAAATCTAATCCCGCCAGTTTATCCAGCGCCTTTTGAACAGGAGATCCATACTTACCAACAATATTAGAGTAGTAGCGACGCATCTCATCCTTAAAATAATCTATATCAAGCTCATCATCAAAAACAGCTCCATCTAAAGTGCCAAAACTACCAAAAGCATCACCCGAAAAGAGAACCTTATTTTGGGGATTATAACTAACCATAGTTTCGGGCCAGTGCACCATAGGGGCAAGAAAAAATTGCAGGCTGTTTTTACCCAGCTCAATGGTATCCCCTTCACCAACCTCAACAAAACGGTCGCCCAAACCAAAAAAGCCCTCAACCATAGGCTTAGTTTTTTTATTACCAACCAGCTTCATATCGGGATATAGCGAAGCCAAAATATTAACAGCCCCGGCATGATCGGGCTCCATGTGATTTATAACAAGATAATCAACAGGTTTGTCACCAATAATCCCCTCAACCTTTTTCAAAAACCTGTCAACCTGACCAATTTCAACAGCATCAACAATGGCAACCTTTTCATCATTTATAACATACGAATTATAAGCAACCCCTCTCTCTATAGGCATTAAATTTTCAAATAAGTGAGTGCGCCTGTCATTAACACCCGCATAAAAAATATTTTCAGCAATCTTAACCGCTCTATACATAAACAAAATAATTTATTAAACTAAAACACTAAACCAAATACTACAAAACAGTATAAACCTACTCCATATTAATCAACAACCACACATCGCTATACTCACTATAGTTACCTCTTATATTTGAAATCTCATCACGTGCCCGCAACTCCTGATCGAACGCCCCCACCGAAACACGGTAAAACCCAATATCACTTTCCAAAATAACAGCAGTAAAGCCCTTTTCAAAAAGAGAATCTCTAAAATTACGAGCATTATCCAGCACCCTAAAAGAGCCTACAATAACATAATATTGAAAAAAACGATCATCCTTCTCCTCAACCTCAACAGGTGTAACACGCTCTTCACGCACAACAACAGCAGGCTCATCTGCAACAGTCACCTCGCGGGCCACATCACGCTCACTATCCTCTTCAACGGCAACAGTAACACCATTATCATCACTATCAGCTGCAGCTTTGGTTTCGCTCTCCTGAACATAGATATCTTCACTGCTGGCAAACCGGGAGCTCCCTTTACGCATACTTGCACATGAAGAGAGCAGTGCAATAACAATTCCCAGAGCTAAAAAGTTTCGAAGATTAAGATTCATCTGTAAGTAATTTTTTATAAAAATAAGTATTGCAATAACTACAAATATAACTTTTGTTGTATTAAATAACTATTTTTGCAAAAACAAAAAACAGGGCTATGAGGCTAAAGACAACAAAACGGAGAGAAGGAAAGAGAAAAAGGCGTACAGGAAGGATCATACTATATATACTAACACTAATTGTTGCAGCAGCAGCAACCGCAGGATACCTCTTTTACGACACAATATTTGCACCCAACACAAAAGCAGGGACCGATAAAATAATATATATAGAGCGCGGCACCACCTTCGAAGAGCTAAAAACAGTACTTGAGGTAACCGGAGCAGTTAAAAACATAAATAGTTTTAACACAACAGCCCGCTTAAAAAACTACGGTGGTACTGTAAGAGGGGGACGTTACCGCATAACCGAAAAAATGAGCAACAACGACCTTATAAACATGTTTCGCTCAGGCAATCAAGAGCCGGTAAATGTTACCTTTAACAATATTCGCACACTACCCGAGCTGGCAGGAGTAGTCTCAAAACGTTTAGAGTCAGACTCAACTGCATTTTTAGAGGCATTAACAGACAAAGAGCTGCTTAAAGAGAATGGCTTTAAACGAGAAACCATAATGGCTGCCATAATTCCCGACACCTACAGCATGTTTTGGAACACCACACCCGGTGGATTTATAGAGCGGATGGTACGTGAACACAACCGCTACTGGAACAGTGAGCGCACAGAAAAAGCAGAAAAAATTGGATTAACCCCGGTTGAAGTAGCCACACTTGCCTCCATAGTAGATGAAGAGACAATAATGGAAGATGAAAAACCACGCGTTGCCGGACTCTATATTAACCGTCTTGAAATAGGAATGAAGCTTCAGGCCGATCCAACCGTACGCTTTGCAATGAACGACTTCACCGTTAACCGCATACTAAACAGAGATTTAGAGACCGAATCGCCCTACAACACCTACCTGTATGGCGGTCTGCCACCCGGACCAATAAGAATGGCATCAAAGAGCGGAATAGAGGCTGTGTTAAACTATGAAGAGCACGACTATCTTTATATGAGTGCAAAAGCCGACTTCTCGGGCTATCATGCATTTGCAAAAACATTGCGCCAACATGCAATAAATGCTAACGAGTATCGCAGAGCACTTCATCAGAGAAGGATATTCCGTTAAAAACGGTATCCCACTCCGGCACGCACATTAATTCTATGGTTTGGATAACCGTACCAGCGATAATGTTTCTCGGCTAACATATTACGAAACTCTCCAAAAAAGAGCCAGTCGTTACGAAAAGTATAATTAGCACCAACATTAAGATCAAAGAGAGCATCTAAATTTACCGTCTCATTATTAATCAGCGCCTTACGCTCGCCAAGCAGATTTAAAGAGCCATAAATTTCAATATCCTCATTCAAATTATACCTGCTTCTCAACGACAACTTAGACGAAGGGCGGTGCCAGGCATGCTCCAAAACATCCAAATCCCAACCATCATACTGAGCGCGCAAAGCAACAGAAAAATCATCGGTAAAATCAATATCAAGCTCACCGCTAACCCGTACTAAACCACCATCATCATACTGAACGCCAAAAAGATTGTTATAACCATCATCAACACCATCGGCACCTTCAAAATGGCGATTTACAAAAAAGTGCTCATCGGTAAAAGCATTATACTCCATACGCGCCGAAAAAGAGACCCTGCTGCTAAAATTTCCGTGAGTACCAAAAAAGAACCGCACACCGTGAAAGGCCGGACGAACATGTAAATCGGGCGAAATATATGGATTATCAATAGCAATATTTTTATAAAACGAAGGCTTTATATCTCCGGTAATACCGGCTGAAACACCCACTACCCCTTCAACTACCGATAAATCAAGTGTTACATCCGGAGAGAGATAAAACTCATCTTCATGAACATCATCAAAACCTGCTCCAATTCGCATACCCATTTTTAACCTGCTGCGATCACCCCTGCGAACAAACGATGGATTAAGCTGAACCAGAGAAAACTGGCGATTCTCAAAATTGTAGAGCGGAGAATCATTATTTGCAGCAGTATTAACACTGGCATGGTCAAGAGCAGTTTCAAAGCGCATACCAATATCTCCAAACGAAAAATTAAAATCACCATGCAGGTTAAAATGGTTCTCACTAACATCACTCTTATTCCCGAAATTTGAGAAGCCCAACACCAAATCATAATCAGTAGCACTACCCCTGCCACCCGAATTTAAGAGTGAGGCATCCACATTAAAAAGAGTATAATTCTGTTTTTTATCAGGCATAAGTTGCGATGCAGGAACCCCGACATCACTCTCCCCATCGGGATAAAAGAGATTCACATCATTAATAGTATTCGCTTTGGTTAAAGTTTCAAAACCATAGTACCTGTAGGCCCTGTGATTAAAACCCATATCAATACTAAAAGTTTTATTATCAAAAAAGCGCCTCATCATAAGCTCAGCAGATGAGTTGTTATAATCAGAGTCAACATCCTCATCGTTCTGCAAAGGAATATCTCCCCACGACGATTCATGGGTAACGCCCAGTGCAAGAGCAAAATCCTCATTTTGCACAATATTATATTCAATACCACCACCCAAAATAGTGTAGTTACCCAAATATCCCCACACAAAAGAGTTATCCAACTCCTCCTTTGGAGGATCGGCCATCTTTGCAGGAATAAGAGGCACCACCTCGGGAGCACCAACTATAGCACGCCCGGCAAGCTCATAATTAAACAGAGGTGTAGCATCATCAGGTTCAAAATCCTCGGGCATCTCATTAATCTTAAAAGCATTAGCCACAGTAGGAGTATAAGCACGCACTACACGCACATCCTGCTGTAATAGCGACTCCCCGCCAATTGAAACAGTATCCTCACGAGACATATCACCACTACCCTGAGCTGCAACTGCACTGTTTTGTGCCACAACAAACCCCGAAACTGACCACAGGGCAAACATAATTATAAAGAGTGTTCTTACTATATACATATTAAAAGAGTATTTGCTTGTAAATCAAATTAAAACTAAAACTACAAATCCAATCCAAAATGTTCCCTTTGAGTTTGCTCACCATCATCCGAAGCCTCTTCAACCTGCTCATCATGTAACTCCTTTTCATCCTGAAACTCTTCAACAGCTTCGGTCTCATCCTCACCATCCTCCTCCAAAGAGTCGGCCTCCCTGCCATACCTTCTTATCTTTTGAGAAACTATCTCTAAAATCTCATCATCCTTATCGGGATAATTCTCCTTTAAACTCTCAAGGTATTGTACCGACTGGAAATATTCGCCCCTGTCGGCATATATATCCGATAACAAAATAAAACTACGTGCAAGCCAATATTGATGCTGAGTACCCATATTCACAAAATCAAAAATCTCACTCTCGGCCTCCTTATCCATACCCCTGTAATAGAGGTATTCAGCAATTCTAAACTTAGCCTCGGCCCCCTCCTTACTGCGTGTATTCCCGGCCAACACCTGGTAAGTCTCAACAGCCTCCTCATCACGTCCCAGCCTCTCAAGCGCCTTAGCTAAAAAATAACGAGCCTCCCTAACAATTTCACCCGCCATACGCGGATTCTCAATAACCCGTTCGGCAGCCTCTACCGAAGCACGCGGATTGTCAAGATGCGAAAGAGCCCGCATCTGTCCGATCAACGCCTCATGACGATTCTCCTCAAGATCGGCCTCAGCCTCTAAACGTTCAAAATATTCAAGAGCATCAATATAATTACTGTCACGATAGTGAATAGCACCGGCACGAATAAGAGCATCCTCCGAAAACTCATTACGCCCCCTGCCTGTAACAAACTCATAAAACGGCAACGCCTTTTGATGCTCACCCTCCCGGTACAGACAATCAGCCATATAGTAGTTAGCATTTAACACATAACGCCCCTCGGGAAACCTCTCAAGATACTCACTAAAACGCTCAACAGCCCTGTCACACTCATTATCCATATAGAGACGACGTGCCGAAACAAAAGAGAGAGAGTCACGCTGGCGATCATCAACACGTGCAAACCCGCCAATACTATTAGTAAACCTAATATAACCATCAGGATCATCACGATCCATATATATATTTCTTATACCCAAAAGAGCATCCTCAGCCTCTTGCGTACCGGGGAACTCATTAACCACCCGCTTATAATATACAAGCGACTGATCATACTCCCCCTTATTATAATATACCAGTCCGAGCTGCAACATCGACTTATTAGCAAACCTGCCACGCGGATACCTGTCCCTCACAATTTTATAAGAACGAATTGCATCATCCAAATCACCCAGCTGCGTATAAGAACGACCCAGCTCATAGTAGGCATCATCTAAAAAGCGCGAACGCGGAAAACTCTCAATAAACTCCTCAAGCTCCTCGACCCTTGCCTCGTGACCATACATTATCCCAATAGCAACGGCACGCTGATACTTTGAATAGTCGGGCGACCCCTCGGGAATAGCAGCAGCCCTGTCATAAAAAGAGATAGCACGATCAAAATCCCTCACAGTAAAATATGAATCTCCTATACGATTAAGAGCATCACCCACATAAGCATCGGGTTCACCATCATGCCTGCGAATATACTGACTAAACCATGAGCCCGCCTCACGGTAATCCTCCAGATTAAAATAGACATAACCAACATTGTAGTGCGCCGTTAAAAAGTGATCATTATAGCGAGCCCCCGGCATTTGTAAAAATCTTTTA
This sequence comes from Marinilabiliaceae bacterium ANBcel2, assembly GCA_029688995.1. Taxonomy (GTDB): domain Bacteria; phylum Bacteroidota; class Bacteroidia; order Bacteroidales; family Marinilabiliaceae; genus JARULA01. The sequence goes on along the minus strand of JARULA010000006.1, from coordinate 16,886 downwards.
TAATCGGCCAAAGCACCATCATAATCACCCAAACGATATTTAGCCTCACCACGCCAGTACAAAGTTGCCATTCTAATATCCACATCATAGTCGCCATGTTGCAGACTGTAATCAAACATATTTGCCGCCTCACTAAACTGAGTATTGGTAAAAAGCTCCAAACCACGATAATATGATACCCTTTGCATTGCAGTATAAACATCACGATTTTTATCAGTAATACTCTCCATAGCCTCCAAAGCCTGACGATAATTACGAGTATTCATCAAAGCCAATCCCAAATAGTGATACGCCTCATCAATATGCTCACTATCGGGAAACTCCTCAATAAACTGCAAAAAAGAGTTTGTTATCTCATTAAAAGGAGAAAAAGAGAGCTCAAAGTTTAATTTAATATAGTTAAACATCGCATCCTCCTCAATATCCCTGTCGTAACTATACCTTTGAGCAGCCTCAAAAGCAATACGCGCATTCTTCTTATCATCCAACTTCAAATAACAGTCGGCCAAATGGTAATAAGCATTTTGAGTCATCTCATCATCACCCGAAGTAACCTGCGCCAAATAATCAGCAGCATTACCATACTCACCCTCAAAATAATATGCCAGTCCGAGATGATAAAAATCCTCACGACGCGGAGTCTCCATCTCCTCCACCACAATTGTCAAATAGGGAATAACTTTACTATACTCCTCCATAGCAAACCATGCATCGCCAAGCACACGGGCAAGATCGGTACGCATAACACCGGTAGCATCATCCATAATTGGCTCACCATAATCAACCGCCTTGCCATACTCACCCTGCATATAGTAAATTTGAGCTATATAATAAGGTATAATATCTCTAAAACCCCTCTCATCCTTTAACCTTTCAAAAGAGCGAAGTGCTCCTGTATGATCACCCTCTTCGTACTGAATATGAGCATAGTAATAATTTGCCGGCCCCCAATGCTCCGAATCTACATTTCTTATTTGACCCAATAAACGAGAAGCCTCATCATAATCTTCCTCAATAAAATTGGCATAGCCTGACCTAAAATAGTAGCGATACCTTACATCACGCGATAAGTGACCGGGATTAACACGATTATACCACCTTAAAGCAATCCTTTCACGCCCCCTGTTATGAGCAATTTCGCCCAGACTAAAATATGCATGTGACAGATGCTTACTTTGCGGATTATCCTCAATAAAATCCTCAAGCAACCTGTCGGCATCATCATTTTCGAGACGAAACGCCGAAAGCGCCCTGTAAAACGCAGCATCCGACTTTAAAATCACCATTGCAGCAGGAGCCTCATTCAAAAACTTATCAAACTTAGCCCGTGCCTGTCCGTAATACCCCCTGTTAAAATGGAACATCCCCCGCTCATAAATGCGCTCGAAACTATCATTCTCAACACTCTCTTGCGAAACAGCAGGTAAACTACAAAGAAAAGCAATGGTTAAAACCACTGCAAATAAACGGTTTATCACAAATTGGATCATAATGAAGGTTATATATCAAATATTAAGTTCATAAAGGTGAAAAAAACTGTTTCAAATTTAATAAAAATATCGTGAACATTTTTACTGCCGTAATTATTTTAAAACTGTGCTTTTTAACCTATTTTTGCATATTATACTAATATAACAAAAGTATCCATGTCCCTTATAAAATCATTACTACGCAAAAATATAATTACCGGAACAGTAATACGCATTCGCGAGGTTTTACCAAATAGGCATAAAAAAAGATCAGTAAAAATGATGCTGCTTCTTTTATTAAACTCCCTTTTTGAGATGATTGGCCTTGCAGCCTTTTTACCCCTCTTCTCGGTAATACTGCAACCCGGAGTAATTGAATCACACAAAATAATTAGCACAATTTATCAAAAAGGCGGATTTATATCCGAAGAGCAATTTATTATAACCTTAGCCCTTTTAATAGTAGTTGTAGTAGTAATTAAAAATATAGCATCACTACTAATTAAGCGCGAACAGGCAAAATTTTCACTCTCACTATACCAATACTTTTCGAACCGCCTACACCAGCTCTATTATAGCAAAGGCTTTCCCTTTTTTAAAAAAACCAACTCAAATGTGATATTACGAAACATAAACACAATACCACAAAAATTTGCCAACCAGTTGGTACTGCCAACATTTAGCTTTTTTAACGAAACCTTTGTACTAATATTACTCTTAACAGGACTCTTTTTATACGACCCCTTAGCCATAATATTGCTAACATGCACAATATTACCCGTATTTATAACCTTTTACAACTGGGTAAAAAACCGCTCGGTACGCATAGAGCGCGAAACAAATAAAATAACACCAAAATTAACAAAAAGTATATTTCAAAGCGTGCACGGATACCCCGATGTAGAGATCACCAACACCCAAAAACGATTTAGAAAACGGATAGCAAAATATATAGGCCGGTTAGTACAGCTAAGCGTTAAACGGCAAGTATATAACCAGGCCCCCACAAAAGTGATAGAGACAGGCATGGTACTCTCAATATTTGTAATGACAGCCTATGGACTTTATGCACTGCCCGACAGGTCGGGATTAGCCGCCCTTTTAGGACTATATGCACTTGCAGCCTACCGCGTACTACCTTCGGCAAACCGCTTAATGATAGCATTAATGAGCGTAAAAGGGTTTCAATATACATTAGATATAATATCACAAGTAAAAAACTTTGAGCCCGAAGAGACAAAAGAGCGCGGCATAAGCTTTAAAGAGAGTATCGAACTAAAAAATATCTCCTTTAAATTTCCCGACTCTAACAGCCATCTGCTAAACAATGTAAATATAGATATAAAACGGGGCGAGTCGTTAGGCATAATAGGAGAATCGGGATCGGGCAAAACCACCCTTATGAACATAATGCTCGGCTTTTGGCAACCCAGCAGCGGAGAGATATTAATTGACAAAACCCCACTCACCCGCGAACGGATAAACGCATGGCGCGACCGTATAGGCTATGTGCAGCAAGAGGTTTATATAACCGACTCCTCACTGGCCGAAAACGTAGCATTTGGATTAAAACCCGAAGAGATAGATCACAAACAGTTAAAAAAAGTGCTGAAACAAGCCAGCCTTTGGAAATTCACCCAATCGCTACCCAATAAAACAGAAACACGAATAGGAGAACGAGGCACAAAACTAAGCGGAGGTCAACGCCAACGGGTAGGAATTGCACGCGCCCTATACTCAGGTGCCGACATCCTATTTTTTGACGAAGCAACATCAGCCCTCGACAGCGCCACCGAAGAAGATATAACCGAATCGATAAAAGAGCTGTCGCACGGCGATTTAACATTAATAATAATAGCACATCGCAAAACCACCCTAAAATATTGCAGTAGAATAATAAAGATAGTAAACGGCGATATTAAAGGAGAGGTAAAATACAAAGATATAGAGTAGGCAAACAATTTAAGTAACCTACACACCCCATTTAGCGTAGCTATTAAAAGCATACAACAACATACAGCATGATGAGTTAAATGTGACTCACCGTAGCGAAGCTATGTATAATTATAGCCATTAATGAAAAAAATACACGTTACCAGTCCGTTACTCCCCCCAATAGAAGAGTTCACACCTTATTTGGAGAAGATATGGGAATCGAAGTGGCTTACCAACAATGGCCAGTTCCACAAACAGCTGGAGCAGGAGATTTGCGATTACCTGGGTGTGAAACATGTATGCTTGTTTAGCAACGGCACCCTGGCTTTAATTACAGCTTTGCAAGCTTTGCGCATTACCGGGGAAGTGATTACTACGCCGTTCAGTTTTGTAGCTACCACTCACTCTTTATGGTGGAACAACATCAAGCCGGTATTTGCCGATATTGAACCGGACTCATTTAACCTTGACCCAACAAAAGTTGAAGCAGCCATTACACCCAACACCACGGCCATTATGCCGGTGCATGTATATGGCAATCCTTGTAACCTGGAAGCATTTCAACAGATTGCCGACACTTACAACCTGAAGCTGATTTACGACGCAGCACATGCTTTTGGAGTGGAAGTAAACGGAAACTCGGTTCTTAATTTTGGCGACCTGAGCATACTCAGTTTCCATGCCACTAAGGTGTTTAACACTTTTGAGGGGGGCGCTATTATTTGCCACGATGAAAAAATGAAACGCCACATTGACGACCTTAAGAACTTTGGTTTCCGCGGTGAAACAACCGTTGTTGCACCGGGCATTAACGCCAAAATGAATGAAATACAAGCTGCTTTTGGCCTGTTGCAATTAAAATATATTGATGCAGCCAGAGAAAAACGCAAGACAATTGCTGAAACATACCGTGAAGCTTTAAAGGTTGTAAACGGCATTGAATGCTTACACGATGCACCCATCGTTAAACATGCCTACTCCTATTTTCCGGTACTCATTGACAAAGAAAAATATGGCATGAGTCGCGACCAGTTATACGAGAAACTCATAGAGAATAATATATACAGTAGGCGTTATTTTTATCCGTTAATTAGTAATTTCCCGACATACAGGGGATTAAAATCTTCAAACCCCGATAACCTGTCGATTGCTAATGATATTGCAGAGAAAGTTTTGTGTTTGCCAATTTATCCGGATTTATCAGCTGACCATATTAAAACCATCATAAGAATATTTGAATAGTGGAACAAAAAAGAATATTACTTTTAGGAGGCGCTTATGCACAAATCCCCATGATAGAAGAAGCCAAAAAGCAAGGTTTCTATACCATAACATGCGACTATTTGCCAAATAATCCCGGACATAAAATTGCCGATGAGTATCACAACGTAAGTACCACCGATTACAATAAAATATTACAGTTGGCAGTAAAAGTCAAACCTGATTTAATCATAGCTTATGCATCTGACCCTGCAGCACCAATAGCTGCATACGTATCCGAAAAATTAGGTTTGGCAGGTAACAGTTTTGAAAGTGTAAAGCTGTTAGCCGAAAAAGATCTTTTTAGAAAATTATTGAAAAAACTAAACCTCAGATGCCCACTTAATATAACTATTGAAAAGAACGAAATTGCAGACTGTAATAATATTATATTTCCGGTAATCGTTAAACCAGTTGATTCATCCGGTAGCAAAGGAGTGACAAAAGTTTGTTCCCCAAATGAGATGGATAGAGCGGTAGAGTACGCTATGCAATTTTCAAGAGCTAAAAAAGTTATTATTGAAGAATTTATTGACAATGAAGAAGCAGACATTCATGGAGATGGTTTTGTAAGTGATGGCAAATTAGTATTTAGCTGCTTAGGAGATCACATTTACAATAAAAATTCTAATCAATTTAATCCATGTGGAACTATATGGCCAACACAACAATCTGAGAAGGTTGTTAATGAAATTAATCGACTAGTTGGAACAATAATACGGGAAACAGGATTTAAAACAGGATCTATAAATATTGAGGCACGCATTAATAAAAATGGAGAGCTATTTATAATGGAAATTGGGCCTCGAAGCGGAGGACACTTTGTTCCTCAAGCCATAAATTATGCAACAGAGTTTAATATGGTAAAAGCCACAATTGATTCACTCCAGAATAAAGGTATTATAATCCCAACAGGCTCCATTAATCCAACGGCATATTATGCTTTACATAGCGACATCAACAGCGTATTGAAAAACATTTCTTTTAGTTCCGATATAGAAAAAAACATTTTAGAATTTCATCAATACATCCAACCGGGTGAAGCGGTAAAACCTTTTCACGGTGCGAATGCGGCAATAGGAGTTTTGTTGTTAACTGCAAAAACAAACAAAGAATTATTAGCACTTATTAAAAACATAAAAAAACATATTTCTATCAAATTCTAAAAATATATTGATTCACACTTCAAAGTTTTTATTTATGAAAAGAATAATAATTTTTGGAATAACTGGAGCTGTTGGAGCATATACGGCTTTGTATTTAAGACAAAAAGGTTATGATATAATTGGAGTAGGAAAGAGAAATTCTGACAATCACTTTTTCAAGAAATACAACATCCCTTACCACTCTGTTGATATTAGTAAAAAAGAAGAGTTTAACAAGTTGCCAAAAGTTGAAATTGACATCGTTTTACATTTTGCGGGTTCTATGCCTTCAAAGATGAAAGGATACAAACCTCAACAATACATAGACAGTATAATTACCGGCACTTACAATGTTCTTGAATATACCAGAACTGTAAAAGCAAGCAAAATAATTTTCACGCAAACAAGGGCAGACTCGGCCTACTTAATGGGAACCAAGGAACCCATTGCTGCCGATATTGAAAAAAAATTCCCTTTAAAGGGAGATCATACTGTTTATACCATATGTAAAAATGCAGCAACAAATTTAATTGAACATTATAATCATGAATATGGGATAAACTATAATATTTTGCGACTGCCTACAATTTATGCATATCATCCAAACAAATACTTTTATGTTAACGGTGAAAAAAAACCAAAAGCCTACAGGTTGCTAATCGATAAAGCTATTAATGGTGACGAAATAGAAATATGGGGTGATCCTTCAAAAGAAAAAGAGATTGTTTACGTTTTAGACTTGGTTCAAATAGTAGAAAAAGGAATTGAAAAATCAGAAGTTTGCGGCACTTTCAATGTGGGTAGAGGCGTAGGTGTTAGCCTGGAAGAACAAATTACCGGTATTGTAGATATCTTCTCAAAACCCGAAAAGAAATCAAAAATTGTATATCGACCAGAAAAGCCAGATGGCAGACAGTTTGTTCATGACATAACCAAAACAAAAGAGGAACTTGGTTTTGAGCCCATGTTTGATTATATAACATTATTAAAAGAGTTTAAAAGGGAGATTGAAATGAACAGATTTGCTCTGCTTTGGGGTGCAGAACAGGATAATAAATAAATTAAAAAACTATGCTTTCGTGAATAAAGAAAAAAACTATCAAAGTCTGTTGCAACTATCGGAACAAAAGTGGGATAAAGACACGATACCCTTAGTAAGTATAAGCTCCATAACATTCAACCACGCATCATATATAAAAGATTGTTTGGATGGCTTTTTAATGCAAAAAACAAACTTTCCTGTTGAAATATTAATTCATGACGATGCTTCTACAGACGGAACCTCCGATATAATTAAGGAATATCAGGAAAAGTATTCACATCTATTTTTCCCAATTATACAAACACAGAACCAATATTCCCATGGAATAAGAGGCATGTCCCGAAGATTTAATTATCCCCGAGCCCGCGGTAAATACATCGCTTTGTGCGAAGGAGATGATTACTGGACTGACCCCTATAAGTTACAAAAACAAGTAGATTTTTTGGAAGCAAACCCCGAATATGCTGGAGCTGCCCACCAATCAAGAGTTATGCACCAGAATTCGGAAAAACCTGAATCGCTTTTCAGAAATCACATTAAGACAGTTATTGAGATGAATGAAGTCTTGGGTGACAGATTATTCCATACTGCATCTTTTATGTTCAGAACTGAGATTGTTCAAAACAATACCCTACCCTCTAATATAACTGCCGGTGACAGGGCCCTCTTTATGCTTGTAGCTGCTCATGGTAAAATTCATTACTCAAATGAAGCCATGTGTTGTTATCGAAAAAATGATTCAGGTATTTCAACTTGGGTTACAACTGAGTTAATGGAGAAGGATTTAAATATTGTTCCTTGGATTAAGAAAATAAGGCCTGATTTCCCAAAGCATCGATATTATCATTTTATACACTATACCATTATGAGATTCCCTAAAACTATTACCAAAGGAAAACTCATAAATCATTCATGCTGGTATATATATCATTCGTTTTATCAATTTCCAAAAAATATTAAACAGGTGGCTATTTTTATCCTGTATGAATTACCACAACTATGGCTGAAAACAAAACACTAAATCTAAATACTCATGATTAAACATTTATTGCCAACTCAAATTAAAAGCTTCATAAAATCAAATATTTTTGAATTTTATAAGAACAAATCATACGGTTACTATGATTCTACAAGTTTTTCAATAATATCTACCCCCCCCCGATTAAACATAACAATTGACATTGTTGGTCCATCAGGAATCGGGAAGAGTTATTTTATCAATAAACTCATTGAAAACAAAATTATTACTCCTGCTAAAATACCATTCAGAATATCAGACCAGGAAATAACCATTGATGAACACAATGATTATTGCCATTTTAAACTTTTGCAAAACAGAGTAAATGCAGATGGAGATAAAACTTCATTGTATAGTGAACCAAATCTAAAAAAAATCAGGTATAAATTAGAATGGCTAATAAGAGATATTTATTTAAGAAAGTTGAACAAACCATTTATAATTGATGAAGGCATTACCCATCATTTTACCGGAGCAATAATTCAGCTAAATGAATCTAATCCGCTAGTTATTAAAGAAATACTAAAAAATAAGGCAATTATTAATTTAACCTCTAATCCGAAGACAATTAATAAAAGAATAAGAAAAAGAATACAGGAAAGAGGCAAAATACAGTGGCGTCATAAAAACTTAAATGAGCAGGAGCTTATTGATTTAAATTTAAGAGTAATGAACTCAAAAAAGAAGCTATGTAGCATTGCCTCACAACACAATTGCCCAAATATTAATATCAACCTTGATGACGACATTCAGCAAAATCTGGATTTAGTTAAAAGTTTTATCAATAATTTGCAACCACAATTATTAGCTCCAAATAAATAATTCATGCAAAAAGAAATCGTCAATAACGTTCCAACTATAATTGCAATCGTAGTCACCTACAACGGCTCAAAATGGGTTGATAAGTGCTTTGGGAGTTTGGTTAATTCATCAATTCCTCTAAAAATTTTAGCCATTGACAATGCATCAAGCGATGGCACTCCTGAGTTAATTCGTAAAAAATTTTCAGAGGTTGAACTTATTGAAACAGGAAAAAACCTGGGATTTGGTAAAGCCAATAATATAGGATTAAAAAGAGTCCTTGATGAAAATGCTGATTATGCCTTTTTGTTAAATCAAGATGCTTGGGTGGAAGTGGACACAATCCAAAAACTGGTGGAAGTGCAACAAAAACATCCGGAGTTTGGTATTTTGAGCCCGGTTCCTTATGATGGGGAGGGGCGAGATTATGACTACATATATGATAAATACTATAAGCATGAAATAAAATACGATAACAAATACCCTTGCGAAACATACAAAATCGGTTTTATAAATGCGGCTGGGTGGTTAATGTCTTTTGAATTGATATTGAATTTGGGTGGATTTCACAATAAATTTTATCTCCATGGAGAGGATAAAAATTACATTGACCGATTAAACCACCATAAAAAACACCTTGTTGGTGTTTGTACTAGCACCAAGTATTACCATGATCGAAAAAAAAGAGAATCCTCGGAAGAATTACTATCAAAGAGAATTTATGCACTTGAGAGTAAAATAAAAACTCAAATGTATAATCCTTCCGTTAATCCGGTAATTTTGTTATTAAAATCGTTGTTTTACAGGTGCAGATGTGTATTAAGTAAAACAGACAAAACACTTCACCTTAAAGCAATAATATTTACTTTGAAGCATTTCTCTCACTCCTTATTTAATAGATATATACATATCAAATTATGAAGAGTTTTTTGTTCATTATTCCTTTAACCCCCAAAAAAATAAGAGTTGGTCAAAGAGAGGTTCTTTGGAGCTTATGCAAAAAAACACTTTTATCCCAAACATACGAAAATTGGAAAGCTATTATCATTGGTGAAGATCGTAATTTTCAGCCACAAAACAACAATCATTTTCATCTTATTCCCTATGAAGGCCGTAAGGAAGAGAAACTCCAAAAAGCAACGGAATACATTATTCAAAACAACATCCCCGGCGATTACATCATCCGCCTTGATGACGATGACATAATCAATCCAACCATTCTAAAAAAAGTTGCCAACCTTGATTTTGATCTCTATGTTGACAAGTATCAATGGTTTTGGTATTATGAATCCGGAATGGTAAGCAATCGTGTTTGGCATTGGTTTCCTAACACATGCATCCACAAAAGAGAACACGCTTTAGCCGAGTGGGGTGATTATGCAAAAGGAGATTTTAAAAGATTTAAAGAACAAGCATTGCTAATAGAGAATGATCATTCTCAGCTGCATCCGTATTATAAGAATAAAAAAGTTGTATTTGCAGATAAAAATCATCCGGTTTATTTAAGAACCATCACCTTTACTTCTATCACAGCCAAAAACTCAAAAGATCATGAGAAATACCTTAAACGTTTTGGCCTTTGGGAGAAAAACAACATTCAAGATTTTCAATTTTTAAAAGAACATATAAACCCGAATTATAAATCTTTACCTCATTATTCATTAAAAGAGAAGGTCTTACTAAGGTATTATAATTTAAGGTCGTATTTTTCATATTCAAAACAGATCTTTCAATAGGCATATTCCCTTTAACAAACTCTATTAACACCATCCATGATTATTCAAACTCTATCTCTTAGTATTATTGCCTTGCTTGTAAGCATGGTTTGTTATTTCATTGGTAATACTTTTATAAACCTTTCGCTTAAATCATCCGTATTAAAACCCAGAAATGTATTCTTTTCAATATTTTGGGGGATCATCCTGATGGTTTCTATTACTGCTATTGCTGTAACAAAATTTTCTTCAGTCTTTTTAATTACCATAATTCCAATAATTTTGGTCATAAAGGAAAAAGTAAATATTGAATCAATAACCTGGAAAGTTTGGAGCTGGTATATGCTGTCAATACCGTTTCTGTTTTTCTTTACATCACTTTGGTTACAGTTTATGCCTTATGGCAGCAATGTAGAAGGTGATATGCCATTCTATTCTAAAATTTCATTGCACTTGTTTAAAACCGGCATTGAAAATACTCAGCACTATTTTAATGAAGGTTTAAATTATCAAACCGGAAATAGTGCATACCACTATTTGGAATTATGGTTTAACGGGTTAATCAGTAAATTACTGTCATCACACTATACAAACATGTTTACTCTCCGTTTTTTCACCATTCCTTACTTCATAGTACTAATAGTGATAGGGTTAAAGAATTTTATAACTAATAATCGTTCTTTAAGTCTCTTTATAGCATCACTCCTTTTTATAATATTTGTATCGTTTATTAATTATTCAAGCATCGTAAATTTTGGAAAACCTGCATGGGGAATATCTAATCATTTTTTTACACGCAGTAATTTTATCTTTTTCTATTTTGCATTAATTTCGGCATTTTACATTCTATTTAAACATCATAACACTGCTGCATTTGCAGGGTATTTGTTATTGGCACCCATTATATCCATAACTACAGCTCCTGCAATATTTACCGGCATTGTTCTTTTTACACTTTTCAAATTAATTTTAAAATCAATTTCAAAACACGAAGCCTTTAAGATTCTAGGTTATACAATTGCCACTGCCATCGCCATTTATTTGTTTTACATGATAACAGGAACAAAAGTTCAATCCAGAATAGTAGATGAAAGCGGATTGGTTGGGCTAATAAGCTACAATCTGACAATCTGGAAAGCCATTGTTCATCAAATCGTAACGCTTTCAATACGAATTTTACTTTTTGCCGTAATTCCTTTTGCCCTAACTTATAAGTTTAGGGATAAGATTCCATCAGGTTATTTCAACCTATTACTATTTTCAATTATCACTGCCATTTCTGGCATTGTTTTGTTTCAAACCATCCCAACCATCGACAATGCTTATCAAATCCCATATATTGGATACACAAGTATTGGCATTGTATTAATTATTTCAATCTTAATTTTGTTTGAAAAATTAAATAATTACTGGAAAGTTGGCTTGTTTTGTCTATTTGGAATCTCTTTATTTCTCATCAAGAAAAACCAGATTTTGCCGCTGCAGCTAAATAAATCCATCGAATACAACTATCTAATTCATCAGGGTTTTAACAAACAGCAAATTCAATTAATTGATAAAAAAATAAGCACCTCAAATAGAATAATAAAAGCCGGATTTATTCGTGCCGAAATGGATAAACCAATTGTATATCAAACTGGAAACTTGTCTTTTATATTATCAGATAAATTGCGATTGTATCCCATAACACCATTATCTCATTTTAAAGAAGATAATAAAGATGATATTTTCAACAACCTAAGTCAGCAGTTTCCATTTTATACAAATTTCGACACAACCTCTGAAATAGAATACATAAACCAATACATAGAAGAGAACGATTTACAATTTGTCTTTTCAGATGCTCCTATTGAGGGGTTAAATCTCGAAGTCATTGTTCTTGAATAACTCATTGAAGTGTATTTTATGCTCACCTCCATCATCATCCCCTGTTACAACGTCGAAAACTACATCGAAGAGTGTGTCCATTCCGCCATTGCACAAACCTATCCTCACATTGAAGTCATCTGCATTGACAACAACAGCACCGACAACACCTGGCAAAAACTTGAAGCATTAAAAAAGCAATACCCACAGCTGATAATAGACAAAGAACCCAAACCCGGTGCGCCTGCTGCACGCAACAAAGGTTTACAACTCAGCAAAGGTGAGTGGTTACAGTTTTTAGATGCCGATGATTTGTTACTTCCCGGTAAAATTGAACATCAGGTAAAACTAATTCAACAACAAAATAATGTCTGTTTTATTGCCGGCGCATGCTTCAAACGTCACATTCACGGCACTGATATAACATCAACCCCCTACCCTGACAACCCATTTAAAAGCCTATTTGCCACCAAACTGGGTATCACAAGTTCTAACCTCTGGAACCGGAAACAAATAGAAGCCATTGGTGGTTGGGATGAAACCCTCAAAAGCAGCCAGGAAGCCGATTTAATGTTCAGGCTATTACAGGTGAATGAAAATGTGGTTTTTGATAGTGAGCCATTGACAATTGTGCGGGAACGGCCGGAGGGGCAGATTTCGCAACAAAACCATTCAGAAAAATGGTTGCGCTATTTCAACAAACGATTGGAGATGTTGAGTTGGATTAAAACAAACAAACCGAAACTTTTTAAAAGCGATAAATCATTTTTTGAAGATTCCCTCTTTGGTATTCTCAAAATTATGGCCAATGAGGATTTAGTAACAGCCAATAGTTTATACACGAAACATTTGAAAGGCTATAAACCATCGACAAATCAATCTCACTCTACCGGAATGTATTTGCGGTTGTACAGATTGTTTGGTTTTAGGGGGGCGGAGACATTAAGAAAGTGGTTGGGGAGTTGAGGGTTTTGAAGCAGAGTGGTTGAAAACAATATCCTGAAAATATCATCCGATGACTTATAGGGTATAATCAATCCCGGAGGGATTACATATCTATAGAAAAACAACAACATAAAGAGGTACGACCCCAGCGGGGTCGGATAATTTAAATACAAAACTCTCTCTATCTCTCCCTTCAACAACAGGGCCGTGTCCGCCTCTGGCGGATAAAACAAAAAAAGCAAACACCCCATTCCTAAATACCAAACCAGGTAAGTTCCGTAGGAACGTTTAATCTTATAAGGCCGGATTTTAATCCGGTTAAAAAGTATGCTAAATAAATCTAAAGTTCCGTAGGAACGATGCATTTTATGTTTTAGCACCATCGGCACTATAATGGATGATAAAGAGTAAGTCTACACCAGAACCACGGCAGTGGTGACCGTATGGTAAATTGAGCAACTATCAGAAAAGGTTTCGCCACTGCCGTGGCTCCGGTCTTTTATGTAGGGATTTTCTACCATACTGTCGCCCCACTCCGGGGGCTCATATCGTGGAAGTGCTGAATCTTTGCTATTTAAATCACATATTATCAAACCATAATGAAAAGTCATTAAATTAACCATTCATTTTATCCATCAATTCTGATTTATTTCAACCCCAGAGGGGTTACATATCTATAGAAAAACAACAACAGGGCCGTGTCCGCCTCTGGCGGATAAAGCAAAAAAGCAAGCAACCCATGCCTAAATACCAACCCAAAAAAGTTCCGTAGGAACATTTAATCTTATAAGGCCGGATTTTAATCCGGTTAAAAAGTATGCTAAATAAACATAAAGTTCCGTAGGAACGATGCATTTTATCTGTCGCACCATCGGCGCTATAATGGATAATAAAGGGTAAGCATGCACACCGTTATTTTTGTCAAAACATGAATAATAAAACAACCTTCTTAACTTTTAATGAATCGGTTAATGGTGTTTATATCAGCCAGGTAATAGAGGTCGTTAACTACTATCAGGAACTTGGTATTTCTACCAATATCATTGCGTTCTTTTCTATTCGTGATTTTTTAAAAAACAGAAAACTGCTAAAACACTATTTACCCAATTCCATTGTTTTGCCATCAATTGGCAGAATAAAGCATTGGAAATGGAATGGATTGTGGCTAAAATTATTCAGTAAGGAATTAAAGGGACAAACGATTATATGCCGGGGTGCATTGGCAACCAATTTGGCCATAGACCATCTTAACAAATCCAAGATAGTATATGATGGCCGTGGTGCTATATGGGCAGAACAGTTAGAATATGGAGTATTTAATGGCACCGGAATAGAAAACAATTTATTTGATATTGAAAAAAAAGCAGTTCTGCGTAGCCAAGGCAGAATTGCTGTATCTTCACAACTCGTTGACTATTGGTGTAAAAACTTCGGATATAAAGATCATAATCATGTAATCATACCATGCACATTAAGCATCAAGAAAGAATTAACTGACAATAACGTACCCGATAATCTAAATAAATTTCTAAATGACCATCAAGATGGTGTAATATGCGTTTTTTCGGGTGGTAATGGTAAATGGCAACAACTCGACAAAGTGTGTAGTTTTGCTGAGAACATTGTCGGGAAACAAGGGAACATTGCCTTTTTATTTTTATCCCCTACCAGTCCTGAAATCAGCAAACTCATAGAAAAATTTCCCGATAGGATCTTCAACACACTAATTAAACCGAAACTCATCATTACGGTATTAAAAAAATGTGATTATGGGATTGTACTAAGAGAAAAGAACACAACCAACCGTGTGGCTTCGCCTGTAAAGATTGCTGAATATCTTTATGCAGGTCTAAAAGTTATTATTAGCCCTAATGTGGGAGATTATTCTGAATTAATTACAGCTAATAATTTTGGATATATTCATAATGAGCAATATTGCGAAAATCTATCCAAACCATCAACGGCAGATAAGAACAAAATTCATCTTTTTGCTGAATTAAGCCTTACGAAATCTGCATTTGAAAAGAAGTTTTTGTTATTAACTTAGAAATTAGATCAATTAGAAGCTTTCAATACTCCTGTGCATAATATAGCTAATTATTTCTAGCCCCATAAAAGTTAATTATTCGATAATTTCTTAAAATTATAATCTCAATTTTACATTTCATGAAAAATTTAGCTATCCTTTGTTCTGGACTAGAAAAAAGAAAAACAAGAGGCTATGAAAATTCTTCATTAAATTTATTTCTACTCCTAAAACAATCAAACAAGTGCAATGTATTTCTTTATAAAGGTAGTGGGGAAAAAAGTGATGGACAGATCCCCTTAAAATCTAAGTTCAAAGGACTAGTTGAGTCAATTTTCCGCAAAACGATTAAACCACTTTTTAATGATGACTATTACGGAATAGAATATTTCGTCTTTGCGTTATATTTCATTTGCTATTGTATTCTGAAGGTAAAAAAATATGACTTTATCTATTCAAAAGAACCTAGAGTCATGCTCACTCTTAAAAGATTTAGGTTTTTTTTAAGGGGGAATCCCAAATTAGTGTTTAATTTAGGTCAGATGATGCCTCCTAAAGTATTTCATGGAGTAGCAGATATTATCCATCTGGTTAATAATAAAACACATAAACAAGCGCTTGAAGAATATAATACACCTAATAAATTTTTCCTTATTCCTAATCCAATTTCGAGTGCTAAAAAGTTTTCCTCAAAAAATAATAAAAATGAAATAATTCGAAAATACGGTATAAAAACAACTAAAATTATAGTTTCTATTGGTTCCGATGCGAAAATAAAAAGAATGGCTTATGTTATTAGCGAAGTGTCAAAATTAGATAATTCATGGACTTTAATGCTTGTGGGAAATATAGACAAAGAAATCATAAACTTGGGTCATGGTACACTGAAAGATCGATTTATTACCACAAAAGTTCCTCCAGAAGAAATTGGAGAAATATTTACATTAGCTCATTTTTCTGTATTAGCCTCTACCTCTGAAGGGTTTGGAAATGTTGTAATAGAATCAATGATGAATTCAATACCTGTTTTTGTGCATAAAAGACCTTTAAACGAATATATAGTAAATGATGAAAGGCTACTTGTTGATATGACAAAAGAAGGAGCTCTTTCTGAAAAAATAAATAACATAACCTCAAACGATTATATTGATATATCTAATAAATGTTATAAGAGATATAAAGCCTGTTTTTCGAGTAAAGCCATATTACCTTTATACTTAAAAATGTTTGATTCAATCTAAATGTTTAAAAACAAGTTGAAATAAACTTTATGATTTATATAGACATCCCCCATGAGATCAAAATAACAATTTATTTTGATCTCACATATCGAACTTGTAAAAAGTCATGAATATATACCATAGTCATCAGGGCTATCCTGAACAACGCAATTTTTTGTATGTAGTCAAATATTGTAACGATATAAATTTCATTAAAGAAGTTGATTTCTACAAATTAGTCACACATGCTTTGTATAAAATCAACGGCAAAATTTTTCCTCACTTATTAAATAGTCATTTTAATCCATTTGAGTTCAAGAAAAAGCTACGCCACTTTTTTAATGGGATTAGCTACAATAATTCACCATGGATAAGCACATTTGAAACTTCTATTCCAAGATTTGGATCAAAAAACAATAAAAATGCAAGTGCGGTTAGAAAAAT
>JARULA010000005.1 GCA_029688995.1 Marinilabiliaceae bacterium ANBcel2 | reverse complement strand
GAGGCACCACTAACGGTTAGTGTATGATTAGTTGGGGATTACGATTTCAATTCCATTATGGTGCGATTGAGGCGCATATGACAAATCAATATAATACGCCTAAAGAACAAAATTTCAATTCCATTATGGTGCGATTGAGGCCACTGGAATGCTATTGCTCAAGCTGAAAGAGATATTATTTCAATTCCATTATGGTGCGATTGAGGCTTGTTATTACCTCAAATTACAAAAAGTCTTAATGAAGCATTTCAATTCCATTATGGTGCGATTGAGGCTCAAAAAGAGACAAGCGGTATTAAGCTGTTTGCTAAATTTCAATTCCATTATGGTGCGATTGAGGCAGTTTAGAAAAACAGGAGCGCCCCCGATTTTAATGATTTCAATTCCATTATGGTGCGATTGAGGCTGAATTTCTCTGAGAACTTATCGCCATCTTTCCCGATTTCAATTCCATTATGGTGCGATTGAGGCGAAATGACAGAGGAAGATGCCAACGATGTAACGGAGATTTCAATTCCATTATGGTGCGATTGAGGCATTTTTTCTCAATAAAAGGCATTGAGTTATCAAGTATTTCAATTCCATTATGGTGCGATTGAGGCGTCAAGCCCCCGGATACTTCCAGTTCCGGCGCTCCCGGATTTCAATTCCATTATGGTGCGATTGAGGCGCTTTATTAGCGAAAGAAAAACAGATACAAGCAGATTTCAATTCCATTATGGTGCGATTGAGGCTGTCATACTCTTCAAGCCTTACTTTTGCAACAACATTTCAATTCCATTATGGTGCGATTGAGGCATTGTATTGTTTAATAAAAACTAAACTAAAAAAAAATTTCAATTCCATTATGGTGCGATTGAGGCAATTAAAAGTAAATGTTTCAAATGAGTTTAACATTCATTTCAATTCCATTATGGTGCGATTGAGGCCTGATAAGCGTTTAATACTTCAATTAATTATTGAATTTCAATTCCATTATGGTGCGATTGAGGCTCATTTACAATAACTTACAAAGTTTTTTTACCCTTATTTCAATTCCATTATGGTGCGATTGAGGCGATCTATTAAACCTGGTTCACCAAACACAGCCATATTTCAATTCCATTATGGTGCGATTGAGGCCCACCTGCTGCCTTTATACTTCTGTGCTAACTCAAATTTCAATTCCATTATGGTGCGATTGAGGCTCATTTGCCCGAATAGATAGATTTATTTTATCAAAACATTTCAATTCCATTATGGTGCGATTGAGGCTGTTCAGGCATTGCCAACCGACAACCCCCACCTGCATTTCAATTCCATTATGGTGCGATTGAGGCTCTTTTATTACTTCTTGCGCTTGCTTGTATAATTATTTCAATTCCATTATGGTGCGATTGAGGCTTTGCAAACTTGCAGAGCCAATGTGGGTTTTATTTGGATTTCAATTCCATTATGGTGCGATTGAGGCACGTAGGTTCACCCCTTGATTTGTTGTATTCATTAGAATTTCAATTCCATTATGGTGCGATTGAGGCAATTTATAGGAGGTCCAAAAATGCGCAAGATATTATTTCAATTCCATTATGGTGCGATTGAGGCCAAAGACCTTGAAGGGTTAACGGACTTAAATATAGATTTCAATTCCATTATGGTGCGATTGAGGCTGAGGGCGATTTTGACGAGACGTTTGATATAGAAATATTTCAATTCCATTATGGTGCGATTGAGGCTGTAATAAGCTTTAAACAAGCTGTTTACAGTTTTTATTTCAATTCCATTATGGTGCGATTGAGGCATTTATAACCCAAATTCGCCGATAAACTAAAGCCACATTTCAATTCCATTATGGTGCGATTGAGGCTTTAGTGCTATTTATACGCCACAACACCATACACGATTTCAATTCCATTATGGTGCGATTGAGGCAAATTAAAAGGCGGTGCTGATGCTCCAATGCGTAGGGATTTCAATTCCATTATGGTGCGATTGAGGCGATACATCAAAGGTTATAGGTTTTAGGTATTTTGCTCGATTTCAATTCCATTATGGTGCGATTGAGGCACCAGCATTTTGTCCAAACCACAAAAACAACCAGAATTTCAATTCCATTATGGTGCGATTGAGGCTATGATGAAGCCTTTGAAAAAGCATACGATACACACATTTCAATTCCATTATGGTGCGATTGAGGCTGAAATTGATTATGTTAACGAGGATGTAACAGGGCATTTCAATTCCATTATGGTGCGATTGAGGCTTATGAACGAAGAAAACAAGCACCAAGAACAGAAATTTCAATTCCATTATGGTGCGATTGAGGCTCTGCACCCATTTAGGCAAGAATACAGGCGATGGGATTTCAATTCCATTATGGTGCGATTGAGGCTCGAGCCATCCTAATATTAAAGTAAACGGAATAGATAATTTCAATTCCATTATGGTGCGATTGAGGCAATTATGCAAATAAAAAGCGGCAGCCTTTTTTAAATTTCAATTCCATTATGGTGCGATTGAGGCCCGTTTATTTGACTAGTATTTATGCCTTAAAATTAAGTAATTTCAAAGGTAAAGATCTAAAATTTTAAGTATAAAAGTTGTCAATGTGTAATAATATAATTGTATTAGAGGTTCGACAATGTGTCTTTATAAGTTGATAGTCAATAAGTCAAAGAACATTAGTCATGGGATAAATAAAGATTATAATATTGTTTTTTCTTTCAAATAAAAAGAACGACAACTTAATTTTAGAGAAAGTTATCTGTTTCAGCACGTTCGTGACCTAATATTTCTTTTACCAGCCATTTCTCATTTCTTGCTTTAAAGATAATTAAACTATCAGTTTTATTATCCATAATCAGAGCTGCTTCGTTTTTTAGTTCTATAAGTTTTACTTTCGATATATTGCCTTCGAAAACAGAGTTCTGTATCCAATTGAGATATTTACGGCATAGCTTCAGCATTTTGCCTGTTCTTTTTTCGTTCACATCGTACATGAGAATGATATACATTTTTTGGCTCTTAAGTTGATGATTAGATTTATTTTAACTCACTATATCATTATAAAAAATTACCACCACATTTTAAATGGTTTGTATTCTTCGATATTTAGAACATGTTTTACTAGTTTGTAACATTCCAGCTTGATGAGGTGTTTATAACTAACAGAGCGATTAAGGCTGCGGTGCTGTATTGTCTCAGACAAGCGATCTTCAAAGGCTTTTACGAAAGCTTTTTTCCCGGCATCTTTTAGCACAAAACGGTTGAGAGAACTATCAAAATCTTTAGAACTGATGATTTTCTTGTTTAAAACCTTAAAAATTACGCGGTCTATTAAAAGAGGTTTAAATATTTCGGCCAGATCGAGAGATAGTGAGAACCGTCTTTCTCCTGGCGTATGCAAAAACGAAATAACAGGATTAAGTTGTGTTTGATGAATAGCCCTTAAACATTGGCTGTAGCACATCATATTACCAAATGAGATAAGTGCATTTACCTCGTTTTGTGGAGGTCTCATACTTCGGCCACTCATACTAAAGTCATTTATTATTAATTCAAAACCTTCATAATAAGTTCGGCGGATATTTCCTTCCAGTCCCATCAATTTATCAATATCATTAACGTTTTCAAATTGCTGGCTATATGTTTCGATACGTTCTATAATTGGCACAAGGTCTTTGCCGCGTTTGTTATAATACTTAAGGTTTTTAAGCATATTATGAGTGCCACCTTTGAGAATACGGCGTGCTAACTCTATACGGTTTGACTTGTGATCGTGAGTTCTAGCTTGTGCCATTAGAACTTTACCACTCAGGAGACTGTCTTTGGGCATAAATGATCCGGTGTAATTCTCATAGTAATCGAAAAAATGAACTGGTACTTGTTGTTGTCCCAAAAAATTATACAGTGCAGAGTTGGTATCTAATGCTCCAAAAGCATAAAGCTCATCAATATTTTCGACGGGCAGATAACGGGGTTTTTGTTCTCTTCCTTCTTCATCGAAAGCAACAAATTTTAGAGTATTGTCTTTGCGTGAAAGCCGACCCGGATTGAAGAGGTAGTATGTTTTTTTCATAGAATTAGATTATTGGTATGATAACATATTAATTATACCAGCTTAATTGCTCTTTAGAAAATTAGTTATTCATTGCTGTAACAAAAATCGAAATAGGCGCACTTTTTGCATTTAGGTTCATTAATTGTATTTGGACATTTTTCTGAATAGATTATTCGTTTAATATTGCTTTTGATTTCTTGAAGGCGTTTACGGTCATATTCGGTTAAAATAACTTTTTCTGTTTTTCGTTCTTTGGGATATTCTAGAATTCCTGTAACGCCTTTAACACCTGTTTTTTCAAGCGTAGCAATGTAGTGCTTTAATTGCCATATGTGTGATTCATGTTCTTTACGCGATTTTTTTATTTCATGAATTACACGGTTGGAATGGTCGTAAAAATCTATTTTAACTCCTTCTATTTCTACTTCCCGGTATCGCTCAGCACGTTGGGGATAGGTGGTTTCGTGAATCATTTTGCCTTCATAAACAAGGTCGCTAGAATGCTCCATGTTTATTCCATTGGCGAATAGCCATAGTTTGCGATGGCATACTATATAATAGTTGAAGTGGGTACCGGTAATTTGCATAATTAAGAGGTTTGTTTAAAAATGTTCGTAATGGTAATCCTATAATATGCCTGATGAAATCTATTTTACGTTTTTCATTTTATATTAATATGCTAAAATTTAATCTGTTTCACCCTGCTATTGCTTACGCGAGGTCAGATGGATTGGTGTTTGTGAATGGCAAAATATTTTTAACAAAACTGCTCTTTTGAAGGAAGTGAAACCCCTACATGGAAATCATAAAATCCATTGCGAATGATTCGAATGTTTTCCTTGTCTTCACCAATATAGATGGGCATCATATCTAAAATGGTTTTTTTTTTATATCTCTCAATTAAATAGACTGGTACTTCCAAAGAACATCCCAGTTTCCAGGACTGAAATTCAAGATAATTTTTGAAATAAGGTGATTCAGGTTTTTTAACGAAGACTGTGTCCTGAGGAGGAATGTTCCTGCTTTTCCACATGTTTGAATCCGTGTCGTCCTGTTGCATCTTTTGCATTGGATTGATTAGCCAATTGTTTCTAAAACTGTCTTTTAGTTTCCCGGAATTATCAATAGCTTTTGGAGAGTAGTTTTGACTCTCAGAATAGATTTTATTGATGAGATTCACCAGTAATTTAGAACTGTACTTCTTTAATTCAAGGATTTCTATGGTTTTATTAAAAGCATCCAGTGGAATCCAGATTTTATCTTTTTTGTCAAATTCTCCGTATGGGGCGGGATAGACAGCATCATCTTTAAATGGTATGATAACATGTAATTGTCCGATTTTTTCTTTATCAAACCGACACAATCTGCCTGCCCGCTGCGTGAGTCGGTCTATAGGACAAAGTTCAGAAACCATTATGTTAGCACTAATATTGATGCTCATTTCCCCAATTTGCGTCAGTATCGCAATACCATTTGCCTTTTCCTTTTTCCAGGCATCTTTACCGAGCATGTTTATTAATAACTCTTCCTTTTTTTGCTTATCGGGTTCAGTAAATCGGCTATGGTAAACTACAGCTTTGATATCTCTATCCTTAAAGTAGTCATAAAACATTAATGCACGATCTACTGTATTGACATAAATAATAGCTGCCCCAGCTTCTATACAATCCTCAAGCAATGGCTTCAACATATCAACGGTTTCATATTCTTGTATGGACTCAATTTCGAAACGCTCTCTCTCCGAATCGGAAGAATCTTCAATAATTGATTCGACTGTATAGCCAATTTTTTGGTAGTCATTCAAAACTCTCTCCGGTAATGAAGCGCTCATCATTAGTACAGGAACTTTCCATTCTTTTAAGGCCTCAAGCAAAACCAGGATGTTAGCCTGAGTAAAGTCATCATAGAAATCTGCTTCATCAATTACTAGACATGCATTGGCCAAATTAAAAGAGATTTGGTGATGATCTTCACGAACCAGTGTTAATGCAGTCAAAAGGTGATCAATGGTACAAACTGTGATTGGAGTCTGCAATAAGCGAGCAAATTCATGTTCTTTTTTGGCCTTTGAGTAGTCTATCTCCTTGTTTTTAACTTTCTCCTGAAACTTATTGAACCATGCACTTGAATGATAAAGTCCAGTTTCAGACAAAGACTCTGCAACACTAATCGAGAGAGCATTTGATGTAAAACGGGTGGGCATGGCAATAATAAGACGGTCAGCTTTATTGTTCTCCATTTGTAACTGTGCCCATAGCAATGAAGCATCCGTTTTTCCCGCTCCGGTAGGAGCCCTTACCAGCAAAATATCATCCTGCCAGTGTTTTTCAATTAATTGCTGTACTCCCCTTTTGGACTCATGGGGAAATTTGTATTGAAAATTATTTAGTTCAGGAACATAATCATTAGCTTCAATAGCACTTGCACGTCTGTCGGTAAATTGAAGTAAGCTTCTGGGGCCGGCAACCTCGTATTGCTTTTTCAGCGCTAAAGGAAAAGAGAACTGCTCCCAAACACTTGCACTCTCAATTTTGAACTTCTTCCAAAGGGAATGCAATTTTTCTTCCTCCCATCTTTTTGCAGCTCGTTTAGACAATTTTGAATGGTGTGCAGCGATGGCGGCATTCAAAGCTAATGGAGGGGAGGTGTGAATTATTTCCTTTAAAGAGTACAACTCATGTCTAACACCTGTTTTTCGCAAGTTCTTGCCTGCTTCTTCTTTGTTGGCTTTCTCATAATCTTTAAAGGTTCCTCCGTTTTTTTTCTGCCACGCTTTAAAAGCCTCATAATCTTTGCGACAAGCAGTTTGCCATTTTGGATGCTTTTTCCCTAAATCATGGTATTCGATTGCTTTTTCAAGCCTGGCGCTCAAAGATTTTTCTATACGATCCTGGTACTTCCGGAAAATAAACGGGTGGATTTGTTCTACTTTTTTAGCCTCAGTCATTACATTGGAAACATGGGCTTCCAATGTAATTCCCGAGGGTTTGGCCAGTCTGGTTATATTATTTTGCTCCACTGCTAAAAGCTTCTTCAAAGGTTTTTACTTCGGCACCATTTGATGGATCAAACAGAGAGTTTTCTTCTAAGAACTTTAAAGCATCATCATAAGCTTGTTGAACACTTTTTTCTGTTTTATCGTCTCCAATGAAATAATTTGCTCCTTTTGCATCAAGCTCTGCTAAGATGTTTTTTTGCTCCTGCTCCTCAGCAACAAAATAGCGACTGGCTTTACGTCCCAGATTGGGATCAAAAACAATGATTACTTTTTGAGGTTCTCCGCTAACTGCATTCCTGGCCTGACTGGCATAATCGTTCATATACCGGGTTCCCTCAAGATAAAGTTTGGCTCTTCTTTTGCGTTCATCCTCATCAGCATGTTTATAATAGTTTGTGCCAATATTAAAGCCACCCTCGTATTTAAATGCTTTGGAAACACTTAAAGCACTTACATCAAGGAAGAAATTCATGTGCATCAGGTCGTATTCGCTGAATTCTTTTGTGGCTAATGCCTGATCTTTTGATCCGGCGGCCTGGTCTATTTTTATTCTTACCAATAAATCCCGACCAACATCACTTTTCCCAATAGCTACTGCAGGAGTAACAGATAAAGGAGCAGTTCTTCTGCCCGAATAATCTCCTTTTGAGGGATGCATGAATCCGCCCATATCGGCTCTCAAATCTTTTTCAATAAAATTGCTGATACCATCTCCGTTAGAAACGAAAGTTTCACCTTTGTTGTCATCGGTTTCGTTAAGTTTGTTGATAGCTGAGAATAATACATGGCGTTGCATCTGCCCGGAAACATAGACCCGTCCGTCCGGCCTTCTCTTTATTGAAGATGCGTTGCCTAATAACTTTTCTCCACCGTTTGCAATATGATTTTCAAATGGAGCTACTACTGATATTAATATTCCTTTAATGTTCATAGGTTTAATTTTTATAGTTTTTCATTAATTCCAATTTCACTTTCTTTAATCTTGTTAATTTCTTCCTCTATAGTTGGTTGTTCTTCAGCTTCTTTTTTGTTTTTTAAACGTGAAAAGGCTATGAGGAGATTTTTGGCTTGCTCAAGTGTGATTTGGCTGCTCATTGTCTTCTCCATAAATAAATCTGCCTCCTCAGGCATGTCAAGTCCTGATAATCGTCCAGCTCTGGTAACTACTTGGGCTATTAGAGCATCGCTTGATTTTGCAGAAAATGCAGCACTTTCTAGTTCTACTAAAACTTTGGCTTTTTGCTCCCGGAGTTTTTCAAAATAGTTTGGTGTACCTTCTTTTATTTCTGCCTTAGCAGCCAGGTATGCAACCAAATTTAGCCTTTTTCCTAGATGTCTTGCAGATTTGACAATCTCTAAATCAATATTTTCCATTTTATTAAAATATGTGTTAAACAATAATTCAATTGGATTTGGGTATTCAGCTCCGAAGGATAAAAAGTCTTTAAAAGAACTATTATTAAATAGTTGAAGGAAACGAGACGAAAAAAGATCGAACTTTTGATATTCTGTATTATTAAAATCACGATGTGGATTGTTGAATAATACTGTATAATAAATACTATCCACAATCTGTTTTAGGTTCCCGGTTTTGGCTAATTCAATAACATAATGATTAAAGGAGAAGGGTTTAGCATCACCATATTTTATCAGGTAAAAGGGTGTGTCTTTTAAACTGTCCAAAACCTTTTGTGCTCTTTCAGAAAATTCAGCCACTTTACAAAACTCACCTATTGTTGCCAGAAGAGCTACTCCTCCTAAAGTTGTACTTTTGGGCGGGTTGGGGAAATTGCCATTAAACAGAAGTGGTCTAAGTGGTTTATAAGTTGTTTTTATGTTGTTCTTTTTTCCCGTTTCCTCTTTTTTCACTCTTCCTGTTTTCAATTCTTCAGATGTGCTGTGAAGCATCATGTCCTTAAAAAACCGAATGAAATCAACTTGCTTATCCAAAGGGAGATCAGGGATAATACAAGTGTTATCACCACGATCTTGCATACATGGTTTGTAGGGAGTGAGTGTGGCAATCATGCCCAACCCTAGTTCGAGTAATGTGGTTTTAGGTTTTCCCCGACCAATCCCCCCGCCTGTTGAAAATGATAAAAACTCTCCTGCCACTGGGACCACAGACATGGTAACATTTTCGGTTTTGTCTAAAGAACTTTTTTCTATTGCCTTTAAAACATCATGCGCTGCCTTGTAGGTGTTTTTCGCCAACATATCAGTAGAGAGGATATTGGGAGCCATATATATTCCCTTCGCAGTATCTCCCTTTTCAATCATGGCAAAATCAAAATTAACTTTTTCTTTTCCCTCAAAATCATTTACGGGAAAAACCCTGAAATGCTCAAGCCCTACTTGAATGTGATGGCTCAGTTTTGCTGAATCAATTTCAGAACTATTCTGATAGCTATCTTCTGCCATCAACAATGCCTGGGCGTATTTTATTAGGGGATGTCTATTTTTCATATTCCTTTACTTTTAAATTTATCCAGCCTTCACTATTTCCCATATACATGTTATTATTGATTAGTATTGATTCTTTTATTGTATGCAAAAGTTTTGGGTCAATTGTAAGATTTATTTCTATTGGCTCATTGGGAATAATATACTCTCGTGGGGTTGGACTTGAATAAAAAGTAGCAAACTTTCCAATATGCTCTTTAAAGCTCTTGTCTAATTGATTGGTTTTCTCTTTTGATGATATTTCTTTATTATTTTCAATTTCTGAAGTTAGTTTATCCCAGGGTTTAATGAAGTAGCCGTCCATAAATCTGGTTCCTCCCAAATGTTTTATAGTGTCCGCTCTTCGGTAAGCTCTACTCCATAAGTCATTATAATGAATTGCAGGTGGCACAGTTATCATTTCTATATCAAAATACTCATAAAGAAGTGGTATGTATGTAGAACCACTTTGAGGTTTGTTATAGCCTATTTTTTGCTTTTTACGGTGTTTTATTAAATCTTTTTGTATCTTGGTTCGATCAGCGATATCAATGTGCCATCCAATTAGGTTCTCGAATAGCCCACAGAGCATTTTTTTGTTTGGGCTACGTAGTGATTTGTAAAAAGACCCAGGTAAATCACTAACCATTGAAAGAGGGGCAAGTGGTTCAATAATGACTTTTGCCCGGGTATCCAGTTCAGGTTTTTTTTTCAGTATTGTTAAATCTATGTTTTTCATATTTTTGTCATTTTAGAAAGCTCACATTTATTTAACGGCGCCAAAGCCAATACCTGTACTATTACCTAGTCCCACGTTCCATGCAAAAGCTTTTGTTTCATGCTTTCCGGATATAATTACAGGACACCAATTGGCTCGGTTCTTTATGTTTTTATAGGTTATAAGTTTAGTGCCTGCGCGGGGGTAGGATAGATCAAACCGAACATCCAAAGTATCGTCTATCAGTCCCGCTTTTTGCATTTTGTTTTTTAGTGTTTCTTTGAGGTACTCATTTGCGCGATTATTATTGTAAATTATGTGTTCAGTATTTTTATCAGTATGGCGTTTAATAAAAATGGGGCTTGCCGGATGTAATATTTCTTTTTGTGAAAGATTGGGAGTTGGCTGTATAATCACTTCGGCTACCTGCATTTCGTTAAACATTTTTGGATCTTTTTGAATGCCTTCAATAAGTTTTTTTGCCAGCGACTCTTCCCAAGAGCTAAAGAAAAAAGTACTTTCATTTTCGAATAGTAGGCCTCCTTTGGTTTTGCGGCCACCTTCAATGCGTGAGAAAGAATAAAGGGAAAGGTCTCCATGCTTTTGATTCCAGCCTAACCATTTGTGTATAACACCTGTTAATAAGTGTTGATGGTTAAAAGGTACGATTTGGTTACCCGTTTTAATTTTAATATGTAATCTCATATAATCTGTTTTTTCGATTTATATTTTTTTCAAACATAATTTTTGATTTTGACAACTAATGACAAGCAAAAAATATTTTATTTTAATTTATGATAAAATATTTCTGTTAGGCCGGTTTTATGGTGTTAGATGACTTTTAGTATATTGGACTTTTGGTTTTTTCGAGTAATTGAGTTTTAAGATAAAAAAATAAAAATTAAGATAAAATTTGTTAGGCCTTAATATTATTTTTTGTTCTTGTTTGTGGGAGTCCCTGGTATTTTACCAGCCTGCAATAGCAACTCTAACTCCCCAGTGCTGATATTTTCCCTCGGAGAAACCTGTGTAAATTGCAATTGTTCCGGCCATAAAAATGCGACTGATGCTGTATCCTGCTTGTATGTAATGAGGATTTTCGGGAGTGTGCAGGTAGTTTAGGTGAAGGTTTTCGTTCCAGATACGGTTACTTATTATTGGAAGATTTTTGAGTAACAGCCAGGGAGATGAGTAGGTTGTGTGAGCTTGCAGGAACCACTTATTTGTTGATGTGGAGTATCCATCCATTAATAAAAAGGAGTTTCCCGGGTTTTGGAATAAAACAGGGATATCTGTTCCCTCAAAATCTCGAAATCTTGAGAAGTGCATCTGTTTATTGCGGAAAAAATTACCTGCATTGACTTTCCACGATAAGGTTGGCATAAATGAGAACTCTTCTTGTTTTTGAATGCCGGCTTCAACAAGAAGATAATCAGCATCACTGTTAAAAAGTCCTGAACCATATTCTATTTTGCCGCTAAATGTAGGATAATTTGAATGTGACATTATTTTGCGACCATTGCGAACACGGTAGTAATAGCGTGGTGTATATTCAAAGCCTAATTCAGTTATTAAGGCTTTTTGTTTTTTGAAATGGTTATCATGAGCCGATAAGTGGGTTATTTGATTTGGGTGATATAGGCTGTTTTGTCTAAAAAAAGAGTAGTTTGTATTGTTTTCTAGAGGTTGATGATGGTGCCACGCTGCTGCAGTTGTCAGCTGAAATCCGTTTGCCAGATCAACTTCATTTTTAAGGGAAACAAAATTGTTTTCGTAATAGCGATTGTAATTCTCTTTAAAAAGAAGTGATGCTCCCATGTTGACAAATGGTAAAACACTTTTATCATTTTTAAAATCGTAACTGTCTGCACCTGCCGAGAGGGTTATAGCTCCCCGGCTCATGGGTAGGTAGTTTTGTCTTAAGGTTAGTGATCCATATAGTGATTCTCTGGCAAGGGCATATCCAGTATTTAGTTCTACATTCATACGGTGAAGAGAATCTTGTTGCCAGTTTAGACCAACTTTTTGATGGTAGCGCCATCCATCTACTGCATTAAACCCTATGGCACTAGGATCTATTAATCCGCCGTAATAGGTATTTATATTGCCTTGTTGGGAACGGTAAAGTGTGCTTTTTGAAAAAACTGCACTTCTTATTTTTTTGAAGGTGCTGGTTTGTTGTTCTGTTGAATCGGTTTGGGATGTCTTTGTTTGTGCTGCATTAATGCTGTCGCGTATTGCAAATGATTGCTCTTCCTTACGGGTAAGTGGTACCGGACGAATTTTTTTCCAGTTTATTGAATCACGTTGTATAGAGTCTTTTTTAATGTTAATGCTGTAGGAGCTTTGTATCTCTAATGGTTTATTTTTTTTGCGGCTAATGCTTTCTTTTTCAATTGAGGATGCCAGGCGTACCATCTCCCGGTTGCTAAGCTCTTCTTTTTCCAGTAACGCTTCTATACGTTTTTGGTTTGGGGAGAGAGGTTTCTCTTTCTTTTTTGCAATATCCGAATCCGAAATGACTTGTCTTGTTATTAATTCGGGTACTACAAGGTCTCTATTGGGTTTAACGTCCAGATATTTAACAGAGCCAATATAGTTGACATCAGCCTGGATGCCCATGATTGACAAACCCATCTCGAATTGGTGATTTACAGGTAACCATATATCATTTTGAACGGGTGAATAGAGTTGTTGCATTCTAACGGTGCCATAAAATGCTTCCAGGGTAAAATTGAGAGAGTGGATGTTCCAAAAATCTTCTACAAGGTATAGAACACCTTCGAATAGTTGTTGACTTTTACGGCGGGGGATTACGCGAATACGATTGATAATATGATCGCCTTCGGTTATGTAACCTTCGTATTGAAAACGGTAATGGCGCATTGCATTTGTTGCCAGTGGGGATATATACATATCATTATTAGATTCATAGAAGCTGTAGCTTATGTATCCGATGGGGGAGGATTCATCTCCAACGGGAAATGAGCTTCTGGAATCTACTACGGTATGATTGAATGTGTCGGGGGCAGCAAAATGAATAATATTCATTGATTCAGCAGTATATGTGTCGCCAGACTTAATTTTTAGATCGTTAACTAAAATATTACTTCGCAGCAGTAGGGGGATTCTATTAACCTGAAGTGATCCTCTTAGATAAACTTCGGCTTCGTACTCTTTTGCCTGACGAAGATAATATGGAGCCAGACCGATGGCTTTGCGCATCATTGTGTAGGCGGGATCTTCTTCACCGGGATATACTCTTACTTCCTGCAAATGGACCTGCACTTCGTTTAGTATAACATCCAGTTTTAACCATTTTTTCTCTGTTATATTAATTTGAAACTCCTGCCGTGAATACCCCAGTGCCTGAAAAATGACATGATAGGTTCCCGGTTCCAATTTCAATTCATAAAAGCCTTCATTGTTAGTGGCTACACCTGAATGTGATTCTTTGATAAAAATAGAAACACCGGGAATGGGTTCATTGTCAAGGTTAGTTACCTGTCCCTTTAAACCTGAAGCTTCTGCTATGTGACAGCTGCATAAATAAATCAAAATTAAATGCAAGGGTTTGTATAAAAATGGGATAAGCTGGCTTTTCATTTTTTGCGAATTATTTTGGTTAAGTTTTGTCAGGTTTTGATTTTATAGATAGGGTGCTTCAAGGTTGTTTTATTGTGTTACTCAATAAGGTGATTTGATTTTAGAACTATTAAAAATAATTTAATTTTTGTATCCTGGCAACCAAGATTCTGTTGGTTTTACGATTTTAATAAAAATGGCCATTGGTTGTATATTTTAAATATGTTTCGTTATTTTGCGAAATAAAGAAATGCAAAATCATTAAATATTTTTTATTATGTCAGTAGAAATTAAAGTTTTGGGTACAGGCTGTACAAAATGCAAAACTCTTGAAAAACTTACTCGTGAAGTAGCTGAGGAGTTACAGCTTGATGCAACTATAACAAAAGTTGAGGATATTATGGAAATAATGACTTATAATATTGCTTCTACACCAGCTGTTGTAGTTAACGAAAAAGTAGTTGTTAAAGGACGTTTGCCCTCTAAAGATGAGTTGGTAAAACAAATTAAGGCGGAAACAAGTAATGTATAGTCTATTTTGTTTGAATTAGCTAATGATCAAAATATAATAAAGGAGAGTGTTAAGCTTATTAATATATATAACCATGATTAAGAAAATTTTATTTGCTGCAATCATTGTTTTAATTGCTATATCTTGCCAACAGTCGCAGTCAGGTAATAGTGGTCAACAATCAGCCGAGGTTAGTTTGGCTGATGATCTCAAAGTAAAAGTTTATTACTTCCACGGTCGTATGCGTTGTTCTAATTGTATTAATATTCAGGAAGTGGTTAAATCAACTATTGCTGATAATTTTGCCGATAATGAGGATGTTGGTTTTCTGGAGGTGGATTTTTCGGATAGTGATAATGCATACCTGGCAGATAAGTATGAGGTAGCCTGGAGTAGTGTAATTATTGCATCTGATGAAGATCATATTAATTTAACAGAAGAGGCTTTTGCTATGGTAGCGAATAATACTGAAGGATTGAAAAACTTAGTATTGGAAGAGACTAACAGATTTTTGAATGATTAAATTTTACGTATAGTTATTTATTAGAGTATATGAAACGTCTATTTATAATTGCAGCCATAATATTAATGAGTGGTATGGCTTGTATATCACAAAAAGCCGAAGTTCTTTATTTTAAAGCTGAGCTTGCATGTTGCAGGGCAAGAGCGTGTGATATGTTACAAAATGATATTAAGGCAATGGTAGAGAGTAATTTTGAAGAATCAGAAGTTCTCTTTAAAGAGGTACGCTTATCTAATCCTGACAATGCTGAATTGGTTGAAAAATTTGATGCACGTTCTCAAACTGTTGTGATTGTAAAAAATGGTGATGTTGAAAATTTTGTGGATATTTCTGCAGAATCAAGAACATATTTGCGCACCAGAAATCGTGAAGAGTTTGAGAATAATTTAATCGCAATTTTAAACAAGAATTAGTAGTTAATTATGGATTTTTTGCAAAGTATTGCAGATAATGCTCAACTACCTATTTTTACTGCATTTGTTCTTGGCTTGATGACTGCTTTAAGTCCATGCCCTTTAGCAACTAACATCTCTGCTATTGGTTTTATCAGTAAGGATCTTGAGGATAAAAGAAAAACTTTTATTAACGGGTTGATCTATACTTTGGGACGCACTATTAGTTACACAGTATTAGGTGTTATCTTAATTTTGATTCTTAAACAGGGCTCCAGTATTTATCAAATACAACGCGCTATAGGTACTTATGGAGAGCTCTTTATTGGTCCGCTTCTAATAATTATCGGTCTTTTTATGTTGGATTTTATAAAATTTAACATTTCTCTTACCGGGGGCTTAAGTGATAAGGTAGAGAATAAAACAAAAAGTGGAAGCTATTGGAGTTCTTTATTACTTGGAATTGTATTCGCTTTGGCATTTTGTCCTTATAGTGGTGTTATTTATTTTGGAGCATTGATTCCTTTGTCGGTTTCCTCCAGTGTGGGCTATATGTTACCAATAGTTTTTGCAATTGCTACAGGTTTGCCTGTTATTTTATTTGCCTGTATACTTACTTTCAGTATCTCTGGTGTAGGAAAAATGTACAATAGAATAAAGGCCTTTGAGTTTTGGTTTAGAAGAGTGGTAGCTATCATATTTATATTGATTGGATTATTTTACATATGGTTAATTTATTTTTAACAATTGAATAAATGGAACTAAAAAAAGAGTTAAAAACACTTTTTTGGATTGTTGTTGTTTTTTTGGCAGTTTTCTACATGCCTTTAGAGAGTGAGCGTTTTCAAAATGCCATTGCTGCTTCTCTCGATCTGTCCAGATGGTATGCACAGGAGCATGTAATTTTATGTTTGTTGCCTGCATTTTTTATTGCAGGTGTTATTTCTGTATTTGTTAGTCAGGGTGCGATACTAAAATATTTTGGAGCTAATGCTAAAAAATGGTTGGCTTATACAGTAGCATCTGTTTCGGGAACCATTTTAGCTGTATGCAGCTGTACCATTTTACCACTATTTTCGAGTATCCATAAACGAGGTGCAGGTTTGGGGCCAGCTGTTGCTTTTTTATATTCCGGACCTGCAATTAATGTTTTGGCTATTATTTTGACTGCTCATATTTTAGGTTTTGAAATGGGGGTAGCACGTATTATTGGTGCAGTAGTATTTGCCATTGTTATTGGGTTGGTTATGTCGTTCATTTATCGTAAAGAGGAGAAAACTAAAAAGGAAGAACAGATGAACATCCCTGAGGTAGCCGAAAAACGCCCTATGTGGCAAACTTCTTTTCATTTTTTTACTTTGGTATTAATATTGGTTTTTGCTAATTGGGGAGAACCTCAAGAAGGGGTAACAGATGGTGCTTGGCACTGGATATGGCTTAATAAATGGAATATTACAGCATTATTCTCCCTTATGTTGATATACTCACTTATTTATATTTTAAAAATTAAATGGCAATGGGTTATAGCTGGTGGAGTTGTAACAGCGACTTCTGCATTATTGACTAATTCTCCGTTGGTGCCAATGATTGTAGGTGTTGCTGTTTTAAGTGTTATCACTTTAATGGATAAACAAGATAATGAAAACCGTGAATGGACATTAGCTACCTGGGATTTTGCCAAGCAAATTATGCCAATGTTGGCTATAGGTGTTGTAATTGCAGGATTTTTGCTTGGAAGCACTTACGATGGTGTATCGATGCCGGGAATTATTCCTGATCATTGGGTCTCATCTTTGGTAGGAGGTAATTCTTTATGGGCCAATTTGTTTGCATCGGTACTGGGAGCTTTTATGTATTTTGCTACTTTAACCGAAGTCCCTATTTTGCAAGGTTTAATGGCATCAGGAATGGGTAAAGGACCTGCTTTGGCTTTACTTTTAGCAGGGCCATCGTTGTCTTTGCCAAATATGTTGGTTATTAGAAGTGTTATGGGAACGCAAAAAACATTAGTTTTTGTTTTATTGGTTGTTATAATGGCAACTGTATCAGGATTGATTTATGGGACATTATATTAGATAATTACTAAATTTTAAACGAATGAAACGAAGAAAAGCAATCAAAATGAGTTTAGGTGTGATTGGGGGAGGTGGTCTTGGTTTGTTTGCTATTCCTAATTTATTTAAACCAAAATATGAGCCCCAAAATGATCCTGTTGAAGTAGAGTATAATTTATCCAGTGATTCATGGCGATATGAATTTTTAGATCCTGATACTACGGCTGAATTTGCTTATCAACAATATAGCAATGGCAGCTGCATGTATGCTGTTTTTGCGAGTGTTGTTATGCAATTAAGCGATAAGTATGGAGAACCTTATAAGAGTTTCCCTTATCATATTTTTCGGTACGGGCATGGGGGGATAGCTGGCTATGGAACAATTTGTGGAGCATTAAACGGTGCTTCTGCTGTATTAGGGCTGTTTATTGCTGACAGGGATGTTTTAGATCGTGTTGTTACTGATATTTTTCAATGGTACGAGAAAACGCCACTTCCTTTATTTAAACCTCGAAAACCAGCTAATGATTTTATTCTTCCGGCTTTTGCCACAGATTCTGTTTTATGTCATGTGTCGAATACTTCCTGGAGCAAAATGGCTGGAGTGAAAGTCGATAGTGATGAACGAAAAGAACGTTGTAGAAGGCTTTCGTGTGATGTTGCTGCAAAAGTTGTTACTGCTCTTAATGATATTAGTTTGAATAAATATATAGGAAATAAATATGCTAATGAAAATGTGAACTCATGTCTTGCCTGCCATGGGAAGAGCGGTAAGCTAGATGATTCGTTTGGCAAGATGGATTGTAATTCGTGCCATAAAGAATCAGTTGGTCATAGAACATTTTCAAATATTCATTATAAGGTAATAAGTGAATAGTTTTTATATAAGATAAATGGCGCCACAAATTATGCGGCGCCATTTATCTTAAATGATTCAATACTTCTTTTTATTGGCAAAAGCAACTAACGAAAGCATCACCGGGACTTCTACCAAAACTCCAACAACCGTAACTAATGCTGCTCCACCCATTACACCATCAAATCCAAATATCGCTATAGCAACAGCAACAGCTAACTCAAAGAAATTACTGGCACCAATCATTGAAGAAGGAGCACAAACAGAATATTTTAATTTGAGTTTTTTTCCGCCGTACCATGCAACAAAAAAGATAAAATAGGTTTGAACTATTAATGGTACAGCTATTAATAAAATTATCAACGGACGCTCTACGATTCTGTATCCCTGAAATGAAAATAGTAATACCAATGTTAACAATAGAGCTGCTATACTAATTGGTTTAAGCTTTGGTAAAAACACTTTTTTAAACCACTCCTCTCCACGTGATTTAATTAAAATTTGTTGCGTTATTACTCCTGCCGATAATGGAACAACTACAAAGACTATAATACTTGTTGCTAAAGTATCATAAGGAACCTGAAATCGTTCTACATCTGGTAGCATAACTCCTGTTAACTCCAGAAGCAGTCCTACTATAGGAATAAATGCTACAAGAACAATAATGTCATTTACCGAGACCTGCACTAAAGTGTAGTTTGGGTCTCCATCGGAAAGATAAGACCATACAAACACCATTGCTGTACAAGGTGCCGCTCCCAGAATTATGGCCCCGGCAATATAGTAATATGCTTCTTCAGGGTTAATCCATGCCTGATATAATTGAGTAAAAAATAACCAGGCAAAAAATGCCATGGTAAAAGGCTTTATTAGCCAATTTATAACTATAGTCCATACTAACCCTTTGGGTTTTTTTCCTATCTTTTTAATACTGGTAAAATCTACCTGAAGCATCATAGGATAAATCATAAACCATATAAGTATCGCAACGGGAATATTTACCTTTGCGATCTCCAATTCTCTAATTAATTCAATATTGTCTCCTGCGAAATGGCCTATTACAATCCCAGCTATTATACCTAATGCTACCCAAATGGTAAGGTATTTTTCAAAAAAACCAATATTCTTTTTTGGTTGAGTTTGGATATTATTTTTTTTTATGGGACGGTTCATAATCTTTGAATTTTGAGGTTTAATTGTTACAACTGCGACTTAATCTCTTGTTTATATAGTTTGTAAAATCCCTCTTTGATCTCATCACGCACACGTATGAACTCGCTCCAGACAAACTCATCTGTACCTGTTGTATGTGACGGATCGTCAAAACCGATGTGTAAGCGTTTTTTCACTTTTTCCATAAAAGTTGGGCAAGCCTCATTGGCTCCGCCACATACTGTTATAACATAATCCCACTCATCTTTGAGATATTTTTCTACTGAGTCAGAAGTGTGATGACTAATGTCGATGCCAATCTCTTTCATGGCTTTTACAGCATTTTGGTTAAGCTTTCCCGAAGCTTTGGTTCCTGCTGAATATACATTAATTCTTTCATCAAATGATTTCAAAAAACCATGAGCCATTTGGCTGCGGCATGAATTGCCTGTACATAGTATTAATATTTTCATATTTAATAATTCTTTAAGACTTGTAATTGATGGTTTTACTATCTATGATATTCTCTTTTTTGTTTTTCAACCAACCCCGTATGCCATCCGAAATATAAATTAGTTCTCCGTTATATATAGGTTTTAATGTATTTACAATTTTAGTTGTACGACGTATAGTGGTGCAATAAACTACAATTATGGGTGAATCTGCTTGCTCTTTTAAAAGTTCTAATAAATTTTCGCCATCCGCATCAATATTTATTGCATTTTTAATATGTTTTTCTGAATACATTTTAGCTGTGCGTCCGTCAATAATAGCAACATCATTATTATTTAAAAGATGTTTATAATTTTCATAAAATTCTTTAGAGGTTACGCTTTTTGTATTTTGTCCATTACAGTAAATCCCTGTAAATAGTAGTGTGCAAAGTATCAGACTTAATTTTAATAATTTCATTAGTATTGTTTTGTAGTGAATAACGGCTCAACGTTTCGCAAACTTACGAAATGAAGTTTTATAATCAAATCAATAGGGAGTAATTTTTATAAAATTTTGATTAGTATTATTTACTGTTTTGTTAATAATTGAATTTGTGATTTATGTTAAATTGCAAAAGTCTCTATTATTGCTTTATAATTAAGGTAAATTAATATAGGTTGCTTCATTGTAACTATTAATTATATTTTTGAAAAAAATCATAGCTTATGTTATTTAATCCGATAAAATATGATGAGCCACTTTTTAGACCTCCGGGTGAGGGTCGCTCTGCTATTATTCAGGCTACTATTGGTTGCTCATGGAATAGATGTGCCTTTTGTGAGATGTACACTTCAAAGCAATTTAAAACCAAACCGTTTAATGAATTAAAAGGTGAGATAGATACTTTATCTAAATTTTATGGTGGTGTAAAAAAAGTGTTTTTGGGTGATGGTGATGCATTTGCTTTATCTTCAACAAAACTTAAACCCATATTATATGAGATAAATCAAAATTTTGGCCGTCTGCAAAGAATATCTGCTTATGCATCTCCCAAAAATATTTTATCAAAAACTGATGGTGAATTAGAAGAGTTAAAACTTTTAGGTTTAAAGCTCTTATATATTGGTATAGAGTCGGGAGATGATGAGCTGTTAAAATTGATAAATAAAGGAGAAACCCACAATTCAACAGTTGAGGCTATTGTTAAAGCTCATAATGCTGGTATTGACACATCGGTTATGATAATAAATGGATTGGGAGGAAGAGAATTTAGCAGACAGCATGCTGAAGGCTCGGCATTAGTAATTAATAAAACAGAACCAAAGTT
The DNA here is from genome assembly GCA_029688995.1 of Marinilabiliaceae bacterium ANBcel2. Lineage (GTDB taxonomy): Bacteria > Bacteroidota > Bacteroidia > Bacteroidales > Marinilabiliaceae > JARULA01. The sequence goes on along the minus strand of JARULA010000005.1, from coordinate 169,459 downwards.
CCTTTCTACTCTTACTTTAAGTTTCCCGTATGGTATTGATCATTATAGAAAGCGTTTTAATGGTGGTTTTGTGCAGCAATCGGTAGTTGAAATAATGGAGGAGCTTAAAATTATGATTGAGGCTATTACTGCCGATAGAATTATATTTAGAAGTAATCATGTGTCAAATAATGTTGCCCTTTCAGGAACATTGCGTAAAGATAAAAACCGGTTAATACATACAATTGAGGATACAATTAACGAAACTCCTGCATCTTTAATGTTTGGGATGATATAATTGTATGTTAGGCTCAAGTTTTGTAACTTTAATTTTGTTTATCATGCTATTTTAATATTTTATAGCTTAAGTACTTTGGTTAATGGTTGTAAGGGTGATGTGGCTTTTAAAATTTATAATAGTGTCGGCCAGATTGTTAGCTTTGGTAAAATTACTCGAAATGGAACTATTAATACCAGTGATTTTACTCCTGATATATATATATTGCTAAGTTTACTAATAATAATATCTCTTCTACACAACGTTTTATTAAAGTAAAATAGATTGCTTATAAGCTTTGTAGTTTGACGGCGGTGTTCTTATAACGTTTGTTTTTTTGTATGCTGTATTGATTTTATTGTGATAAATATAATGTAACTATTTAGTAACATTTTCTAAATGCTCCTGTAACTCTTTAAAAATAGTTTTGTCATGAAACTAAATTATAACACTAATTAAAATGACAAAACAAATTAAAATGAGAAACTTAGTTAAAGTTAAAAGAGATCTTCTCTTGTTGTTAGTTTTATTAACAACATTTTCCTCGTCTGTTAAATCTCAGGATTTTAAAGTTCGTGGCAGGCTTCACATGGATGCTTTTGTTGGTTTAAAAGATGCCGACCAGTTTAGTAATGGATTTAATAATCGAAGAGCCAGATTAGGTGCAGGTGGCACAATAGTAGAAAATTGGGATGGCCGTATTGAGATTGATTTTGCCGACGGAGGTGTTAGTCCTAAAGATTTTAGATTTAGAAGGAGTTTTAATAATGGTGGTCGTTTTTGGATAGGCCAGTTTAAAGTTCCCCAGGGATTAAATCAGCTAACCAGTTCAAATGCGATAACATTTATTGAAAGATCAATGGTTAGTAATGTTGTTCCCGATTCCCGACGAATTGGATTAGCCTATGAACATAACGCGGGTGAAGCCGGATTTAAAACCATGTTGTTTGGTCGTGCACTGGGAGATCGCGCATCAATCGAAACTGATGAAGATGGTAATGGTAATAATATGCCTTTAGGCGTTGCTTTACGTGGATTTTATTCTGCAGATATTTTAGATGGTGTTATGCATTTGGGTAGCTCGATTGTGTATGAAGACTTTAACGATAATAATGGTGCAGGTTTTGGAGACCGGCCTGAAGCACGCGATGCAAGGGGAGGGGCTGTAAGGCTTGTTAATGTTAATATTCCTGACGCTAAGTCTACTTTTAAATTTGGGACAGAGGCTCTCTATATTAATAGATCGTTCTCTGTTGAAGGGGAGTACTTGCAAGTTAATGTCAATAATTTAATTAACGATAATCTATCTTTTAACGGGTGGCATATTCAAAGTAGCTATGTTTTAACAGGTGAGAGCCGAAGCTATTCTAATGGCTCGGTTGGTGGAGTCTCTCCTTCTAATGATTCCGGTGCCTGGGAAATTGCAGTCCGATACAGCTCTGTTAACTTAAATGATGATGCTTTTACCGGGGGTAAACAGAGTAATTTCACTTTTGCTTTAAATCATTATATCAGTAATCGCTTAAGATTTATGGCTAATGTGATATTTGCTGATGCAGATGTGAACAATCATAATCAAAAACCTATACTGGGAATACTTCGTGCTCAGTACAATTTTTAAACGCAACATTTTTGTAATAATTCTATAACCTATTTGTAACAATCGTATTGTACTCTTGTGTTAGTAATAGTTATAACAACTAAGAGATGTCGATTAGTATTTAAAAGTTAAAATTGAAATTATGAAACGAATTAAAATGATTAAGTCTATACAGCTCTTTGTTCTTTTTTCTCTCTCTCTACTTGTTGTCTCATGTGGGGGTAGATCGGACAGCTCCTCTGAAACGGGAAGCAAAAAAAGTTCAAAAAGTGAAAGGATAACTGTTTTAGGAGCCGGAGCATCTTTTCCTGCTCCATTGGTAACAGCTATGGCTGATGATTACAGGGATATTACAAATAATCGTGTTACTGTTAATTATCAATCTATTGGTTCGGGAGGCGGAGTTAGGCAGTTTGTTGAGCAAACCATTATGTTTGGAATGACTGAGGCTTTTCTCTCAGATGAAGTTATTGCTAATATAGAGCAATCTACTCAGGGAAAGGCTTTTAATATGCCTATTACCTTGGCAGATGTTGTTGCCACTTATAATATTCCCGGAGTAGATGAGCAAATTGTCTTTAACTCCGAATTATTGGTTAATCTCTTTTTAGGAAATATTACTTCCTGGGATGATCCTCGTATTGCAGAGATTAATCCTGATATTGATTTTCCTTCAATCCCCGTAACTATAGTTCACCGCTCAGATGGTTCGGGTACTACAAATATCTGGACCAGCTATTTAAGTTCTGTTTCAAAAGAGTGGAGGGATAGAATTGGATTTGCAACAAGTGTTAACTGGCCTGTAGGGGTTGGTGGTAATGGAAATGAAGGAGTTGCAGGAGCAGTTATGAACTCTCCCGGAGCATTAGGTTATAACAGTTTATCCTATGCATTGCTTAATGATATGGATTATGCTGCAATAATAAACTCTTCGGGTAATATAATTGAACCCAGTTATGAGGCTACCACGGCAGCTGCTGATATTGATTTGCCTGCTGACACAAGAGTTTTGTTTACTAATACTCCTGCTCCTGACGGATACCCTGTTGCAGGTTTTGCATGGATGTTGGTTTATGAAAATCTTGAAAAAAACAATGCGATAAATAGTCGTAAAGAAGCAGTAGAGCTTGTTAAGTTTTTAATCTGGACTATTACCGACGGACAAAACCTGTCGGAAGACCTTGGATATGCACGTTTACCTCAAGCTGCTGTGGATCGCAATTTTGAGATGATTCGTCAAATTAAATGGGAAGGGGAAAAAATTGGAGAGGAGCTGCTTAAAGCAGCAATAAATTAAACAGGGTAATGTAATTTAATATCTTATGCAAAAGAGAGAGTTTGTTAATAGTATTTATAAAAAATCATTATCGTTAATATATAACTGGCTTGGAGACAAAATATTTTTGATAACAATAGTCTCTCTGGGAATTAGTATAATATTACTGGCACTTGGTATGGCATGGGTTCTTCTTTATGAAGGGCATACCTCCTTAAAAGTTCATGGAGTTATTGGCTTTTTAACCAGCTCTGAGTGGGATCCTGCTGTAAAATTACGATTTGGTTCTTTGCCCTTTCTTTTTGGAACAGTTGTTACAAGTGTAGGAGCTTTAGTTATTGCATTTTTCCCTGCAATAGCTATTGCTATTTTTATTGCTGAGTATGCTCCAAAATGGTTAGGTAATATTATAGAAAATATGGTTCACTTAATTGCTGCTATTCCCAGTGTTGTAGTTGGAATATGGGGGATTTTTGTCTTTGTTCCATGGATGAGAGAAGTTGTTTATCAACCTGTTTATACCTGGGCGTTAGAAAATAACTCTTCCCTGCTTCCAATACTTGGTAATCCTATTGGTTACGGAATGGCTTCAGCAACTATTATTTTGGCTTTAATGATTATCCCTTTTACTACAGCACTTACCAAAGATGCAATAGATCAGGTTCCTAAAGAGCAGCGTGAAGCAGCTTATGCTTTGGGAGCTACTCATTGGGAAGTTATTAGAATGGCGGTAACTCCTTATGCAAGAGGTGGTATAATGGCCGGTTCAGTTTTATCTTTTGGAAGGGCTATAGGTGAAACTATGGCTGTGGCTATGCTTATAGGTAATAAAAATAATTTTCCCTTTACGATTTTCGGACCTGCAGCAACGATGCCGTCGGTTATTATAAATGAGTTTCGTGAGGCTGTTGAGAATTTACACTTGTCTAGTTTAATGGCTATAGGTTTAGTTCTATTTGTAATTTCTCTTATTGTTAATCTTTTTGCTGCTTATATTACTAGAAAGCTTTCAATCACAGGCGGTCAATCAATATAATTGATTGCTTTATAAAACAGGAAAAAATAATGTGCAGTTATAAAAAAACGGAAAAATCTCTATTGCAACGTAAGATCCATGATAAATTTATGGTTGCCCTGTTGATGATTAGCACTATAGTTGTGATGACACCATTAATAATTATTGTTGGATATGTTGTTTATAACGGGATAGGAGCAATTAATGCAGATTTTTTTACTCAGGAGCTTGGCTCTCCTACTCGTGCTATTCAGGGGCGTCCTACCGGATTAGTACATACTATGGTTGGAACAGCAGTGGTTGATCTGTTGGCTTTAATTATTTCTGCTCCTGTGGGGATTGGTGCCGGAATAATGTTATCGGAGTATCCCGATCATAAGTTAAATCCTTTTTTACGAATAATGAATGACACTTTAAACGGAATGCCTGCTATTTTAAAAGGGTTGTTGGCTTTTGCAGTTATTGTTAAGCCAATGGGTTCATTTTCGGGTCTTGCCGGTGGGGTTGCATTGGCCTTTGTTATGATACCTATTATTGCGCGTTCTACCGAAAGTGCTTTAATGAATATTCCGTGGTCAATTAGAGAGGCTGGTTTGGCAATAGGCTTACCCCGGTGGCGGGTAGTATTGTCAACTGTTATACCGGCAGCTCGCACAGGTTTGGTTACAGGCTTTTTAATAGCTTTTGCAAGAGCTGCCGGGGAGGCTGCTCCACTTTTGTTTACTTCGTTTGGGAACAACTATTTGCCGAATCATTGGACAGGAATGATTTTTGGTCCGGTTGACACCCTTCCACAACGACTTTACAGCCTTGCTATTAGTCCGTACAAAGAGTGGCACAGCATGGGGTGGGCAGCGGGCATTGTGCTTTTATCATTTGTAATTATACTATTTGTAATATCACGTCTTTTAACAAAACAAAAACATTAAAAAAATGGAAATGCCGGCTATGGTGAAAGAGAAAAATAGAGCAGAGAAAGCTATTTCGTACAAAAAACCGGAGAATAACTCTCATAATATCTTAAAGTTAAATAGTATGAGTCAACTATCTGATGTGAGGATGGAGACAAAAAAATTGTCGGTACAGTATGGTGATCACTATGGAGTGAAAGATGTATCTATTCCGGTCTATAATAAACAGGTTACTGCCCTTATTGGTCCTTCGGGATGTGGTAAAACAACTTTTTTACGGGCTCTTAACAGGATGCATGAGTTAAATAGAAATATTAAAGTATCTGGTGAAGTTTTACTTGACGGCGAAAACATATATGGAGATAAAGTTAACCCTGTTATTATAAGACGCAAAATCGGAATGGTTTTTCAAAAACCGACCCCTTTTCCTATAATGTCAATTTTTGATAATGTGGTTGCAGGATTAAAACTGACCGGCACAAGGGATAAAAGGTATTTAAATGAGGTTTGTGAAAAAGCTTTAAGTCAGGCAGCACTTTTTAATGAGGTAAAAGATCGTTTGAATACTCCGGGAGGTAAACTCTCAGGTGGTCAACAGCAAAGATTGTCTATAGCCAGAGCTTTAGCTATTGAACCCGAGGTTATATTAATGGATGAGCCTACAAGTTCATTAGACCCTTTGTCTTCTATGAAGATTGAGGAGTTGATTAATGAACTTAAAGAGAAGTATTCCATTGTTATTGTTACCCATAATATGCAACAGGCATCAAGGGTTAGTGATACAACAGCATTTTTTTATATGGGTGAGCTCATTGAGTATGACTCTACCAATAAGATTTTTACAAATCCTGAAAACAGAAAGACTGAAAACTATATAACAGGGAAGTTTGGTTGATATTAAATTATCTATATATGAAACGAGCCATGAGCAACTATTTCTCACACAGGAGTATGACTGGTTTGGCGAGTTCCATGTGACCTTAAAAAACAAAATATAAACAGATGAAAAGTAAAAAAGAAGAGGCGTTAAAATTGTTGAGCGGGGAGTTTGAAACATATTCAAATCTTGTACTTAAGCAGCTCCGGTTGTTAGAAACTATCTTTGATATGGACTCTTTATCTCTTATTAAAGAGCATTTTAAAGAGATAAAAATGCAGGAGAAGGAGATAAATAAATTTGAAGTTAAAGTTAGTGAGAGGGTTATCAATATTATTGTTTTGTATAGTCCCGTAGCAACCGAATTGCGTGAACTTATGTCTATATACAGAGTCTCCCTGGACATTGAAAAAATAGGAGATTTAGTGGTTAATATTGTTAGAAGTTTAAAAAAGATTGATGATGAACTGGTTTATCAAAACTTTAACGAAAAAATTAGTGATATACTTATTATTTCGATAAATATGGCCGAAAAAGCACTGCTCTCTCTTAATAATAAAGATATGGATTATGCAGTATGGACAATACGTAATGATGATGTTGTTGATGAGCTGCATAGTTCATTTATCAAAAAAATTATGAAAAAGAGGCTTCCGCATGTTAAAAACCCGGATGAATTAAAATCTTTTATAAATTTGATGAATGTGGTTAAATACATTGAAAGGATAGCTGATAAGGCAACGAATATTGCTGAAGCAGCCATTTATGCCAGTATGGGTAAGGATGTTCGACATAAAAATGTTAATCTTGATACCATGATTTAACCCGGTATATAATTTCAGGATATTGAGATATGAAAGGATATCGAATATTAGTGGTAGAAGATGAAGTAGATATTTGCGAAATACTACAGTTCAATCTCGAAAATGAAGGGTTTGTTGTAGATGTAGCTAACTCTGCCGAGGAGGCGCTTAACTTAAAGCTTGATTTTTATAATCTTTTTTTACTTGATATAATGATGGGTAAGATGTCGGGATTTAAGCTGGCTCAAGCTATTCGTAAAGAAAAAGGAATTTTGGCCCCTGTTATATTTTTAACTGCTAAAAATACCGAAAATGATACTTTAACAGGTTTTAGTTTGGGTGCCGATGATTATATTGCTAAGCCTTTTTCAGTAAGAGAGGTTATTGCAAGAGTTAAAGCTGTGTTAAAAAGAACCGGTCAATCAGAGAAAAAAGATGATAATATAGTTGTGGAGGGATTGATGGTTGATTTGAATAAAAAGGAGGTAACTATTGATAAAAGGGTGGTTGCACTAACTAAAAAGGAGTTTGATATTGTTCAGCTGCTTTTAGAGAATAAGGATAAGCTCTTTTCTCGTACTCAAATTATTGATTATATCTGGGGTGATGATGTTGTGGTATCTGATCGAACTATAGATGTTCATATTGCCCGGTTGCGAAAGAAGCTCGGGAAATATGGGAAAGCCTTTGTTAATCGTTCGGGATATGGATATTGTTTTGATCTTGACAAACTGAATTAATTTAATTTGCTATGATTTCCGGAATTTCATATAGGAAAACTTTATTTATCTACTTTTTAACAATATTTGTTGTTCTTATCTCGGTAATTACTATAGTTCAGTATAATCGTGAGAAAAACTACAGAGCTCAGGAGTTAAAAAGTATTTTAGAAACCTATACCGATTTAACCGATAATTTTATAAAAATTAACGGTATTGATAAAACCTTAAACTTTGAAGTGGTTGATTCACTTAAGAGTTTTTTTCCACGAGAGGATATTCGTATTACTGTTATGGCAAATACCGGAGAGGTGTTGTATGATAGTTTTCATAAAAATCCTTCAGGGATGGTCAATCATATATCGCGCCCCGAGTTTAAACAGGCAATTGTTGCAAATAGCGGGACTGACATAAGGTTGTCAGAATCAACAAATCAGGAGTTTTTTTATTTTGCCAAAAAGTACAATCAATATAGCATTAGAGCAGCTGCTATTTATGGTGGCTCTTTGCAGGAGTTTTTAAAAGTAGAAAGTGTTTTTTGGTATCTTGTTGGAATACTCTTTTTGTTTACAACTATGGTTTTATTATATGTTTCTGATACTATCGGCAAATCGATATTAAAATTAAAAGATTTTGCAGTTAAGGCTGCCAAAGATGAAAGTCTTGATTCTCCAATCTCATTTCCCGATAATGAGTTGGGAGTAATAGGGAAAAAAATTGTTGATCTGTACTCAGGATTACAACGCTCCAATAGGGCTATTAGTAATGAGAGAGAGAAGCTTATACAACATATTCATATTGCAAAGGAGGGGATAGCCATTTTTTCTGAATATAAAAGGGTTATAATGGCTAATAACTATTTTGTTCAATACTCTAACTTGTTATGTGACAAAGTATTTGAGCGTATCGAAGATGTTTTGGATATAGAGGAGATGATAGAGATAAATGAGTTTGTTAATAAATCGGTTAGCAGTGAGGATTTTTTTAGCTATAAACAGCTTCCTGTAAAGCGACTTTCAATATCTAAGGATTTACGCTATTTTGAAGTTCAGTGTATTATTTTTTATGATAAAAGTTTTGAGATTTCAATTAGTGATGTTACTCAATCGGTAAAGCAGAAAAAGCTTAAACAGGAGATGACGGCCAATATTGCTCATGAATTAAGAACACCGGTTACTTCGGTTAAAGGATATCTTGATACAATACTTACAAGTAAAGATATTGAAGCTGATAAAATTAACTATTTTGTAGAAAAGGCTTCACTTCAAGTTGACAGGTTATCACAATTAATTCAGGATATTGCACTTTTAACCAAAATTGAGGAGTCTGCACAGCTTTACAAAATGGAGAGAGTTTTTGTAAAGGATATTATTGATGATGTGTTGGAGAATTTGAGCTCTAACATTAGCAGATCATCTGCTAATATTGAAGTTAATGTTAATAAAGATGCTACAGTAAAGGGTAATAGAGCTCTCTTGTTTTCGATTTTTCAAAATCTTGTAGAAAACGCCTTAAATTATGCAGGTGATAATGTTACTGTTTTGATTAATCAATATATGAAAGATAAAAGTAAACTCTATTTTGTAGTTTCTGATAATGGTTGCGGAATTAATGAGAAGTATCACTCCAGAATATTTGAAAGATTTTATCGGGTTGAGAAAGGGCGTGATCGCAGAAGTGGTGGAACAGGTCTCGGATTGGCAATTGTGAAGCATGCAATAGAGCTTCATGGTAGTGGCATTGATGTTAAAACGCGTGAAGGTGGCGGAACAGAGTTTTATTTTGCATTGGAGAGGGTGTAAAAAGTGGCATGATGTATCTATTAGTTATAGATGATCACACCACTTTTTATAAAGACTACAATTATATTAGTCTGCTAAAATTGTTATTTGGGCTCCCGATGCAAAATCTTGTCCTCTTTGCTCACTAAGTGCTGTAAAACGAAAAAATCTGGCCTTTTGCGGGTTATCAAATATTACTCGTTTTTCTGAATCATTATTTTCAAATGTTCCTTTAATTATGGGATCTTCCCACTCTTCTCCATCTACACTTAACTGTATTGAGTACTCTTTCACATTACCATTTCCGCCTCCTGCACGTGGAAGATAGGTAAAACCTTTCATCTCTTTAATTTCACCTGCGTCTAAATCTACCCAATGTGGATGTTGAGCCACTGTTACTGAGTACATTGTGTGCCAAATGGTATTGGGATCTCCATCGGTTAAGTGAGATGCGTTGCCTGAGCCGGACTCCTGACTGCTTGCAAAAATTACTCTTGCAGGTACTCCTTCGATTTTATGAAAATAAACTTTTGTTTGTAAGTTTGGGTTTTTACTGTACCAGGCTTTTATTGTTCCTCCATCTCTAAAGGGTATTTTACCTGTATATATTTTTGCAGTTTCATTATCAACCATATATTTGATTTCATCATTGCTTCGTGATGATATTTGTACATCGCCTGTACGGTTTCTTGAGATGCTTATTGGCATTTCACCTGCAGCGCTAATATTTGATGCTTTAACAAGATCTGGTTGTGCCGGACGAATTATAAAACCAAATGTGTTCACTCCTGTTTCAACCCTGTCATGTTCGAGAGGCCCTCCTTGTCCGCAACTGTTTCCTCCTAAGCCTGTCACTGCTAAATCAAGATGAAGATATGTATCTCCCGGTTTAGGAAGTTTATGAGGATGAGAAGCCAGAATCATATCCAATGATGAGTATTGCAGTGCCGTAGCTGATAATTGGCCAGTTGAGATAAAGAGTGCTCCATTGCCTTCCTGATCTGTTAAGGCGCACCATCTTACATCTTCATGGTTACCCATATCTTGTGGTTTTGGGAAATTAACAAATTCATCGGCTACGGTTGATTCATGTATTTTAATGAATTGCCCGGATTTTCGATCCGGATAGTTATCTATTGGTCCGCGACCATAATAGGTGAAGTTTTTGTAATTTTGGGGCAGCTTCATTTTATAACCTAAACGCGGAACAATAAACCCTTCCTGATTACTGCTAATACTTGCCTGCAACTCAATTGAACCATCCTTATATATTGTCCAAATTTGATTTGTGGTGAACTTGAAATCATCTGCTCCAAACTTATTATTGGTTAGCTCTTCAATAGTATTTCGTCCCGAGCTGGTTCCTCCATGAATACGGGCAGCGTTAGGAGCTTGAGACTCTACTGTAAAAGAAGCTACAATTGCACCATCATCTCTTTCGTAAAAGTTTTGTGATATTGCATTGTGTTTTAAATTATGTAATCCTCTTTCGAACCATTGTGTGTAAAACCAGTTATCATTATTTACGAAAGCACGAATTGCATTTAGTTTAGGCCCATTACCAGGTTCTATTATAGTGTTGTTATCTCCATAAATAAGGCTGTGGATAGTACCTTTGTTCAAATCAAAATCAGCTGTAAAATTATCACCTTTTACTCTTTTTATATCACCGTTTACTTTTTTAAGATCTATTGATGATGATTTAGTTTTAGATGTGATGTCAGCAATAGATGGTCGTGATGTAGCTTTTTTTAACAATATTTGTTCTTCGGCTTGCACATAACTAGTTTCTGCCCAAGGTTTATTTTTATTTAAAAGGAACTTAAATTCAATAAAGTACTCTGAGCAATCTTCAAAGCTGGTGTAGTTGTATGGTATTGTTATCTTCTTTTTTGATCGGGGTGCGGTATTATGTATGTCTGCCTTTCCCGAACTTATTATTTTCCCGTTTTTATTAAGCGACCAGTGAAGATCATAATTAGATAGATTTGTATAGTAGTTTTTATTAAATACCTCGAATTCACCTTCCTTTATATCTATGGCCTCTACATCTACATACTGATAAACTTTTTTCACTTCATAAAACTGTGGTTTTGGTTCCATATCTGCAAAAATAATCCCATTAAGAACAAATTGCCCGTCATTGGGAGTATCTCCAAAGTCACCTCCATAACCAAAGTAGCGTTCACCTGTATCGGGATCATAATTGTATATAGCTTGATCTATCCAGTCCCATATAGCTCCACCACATATAAAATTAGAGCTCTCTATTGCATTCCAGTAATCTACAAGATTTCCGCATGCATTACCCATAGAGTGTGCATACTCCGATATATGAAAGGGGTACTTAATATCGAAGGTGCCTGTTGCAGCACCATTTATCCATGCTATGGATGGATATTGGTTAGATCCCATATCCACAATATCGTTGTTTCGTTCGTATTGGACCGGACGAGTGGGGTCAACTTCTTTAAGTGCGTTGTATGCCGATACAAAATTGTCTCCCGGTCCGGCCTCATTGCCAAGCGACCAAATAACAATAGATGGATTGTTTATATTGCTGTGAACCATCTCCATAACTCGAGCTACATGAGCAGCTTCCCACTCTATGGGATGAGAAAGAGACTCTTTTCCATAGTAATATTGATGTGATTCTATATTAGCTTCATCTTCAAGATATATTCCATATTTGTTGCATAGGTAGTACCAATAGGGATCGGTTGGATAATGGGCATTTCTTACATGGTTAATGTTTGCTCTTTTCATGAGCATTATCTCCTCTTTCATCTGCTCGCGAGTTATTGCGTGTCCTAATTCAGGATTAGTTTCGTGCCTGTTAACACCTTTAAGTTTAACCGTTTCTCCATTAACATAAAAATACCTCCCTGCCAGTCCGAACTCATCATCTTCGGCTGAAGTATCTTTGATCTCTACCTTTGTGAATCCAACATCAGTTGATATTGTTTCAATAGTTCTGTCACGTCGATCTTTTAGTTCAGCAATTAATGTATATCTGTATGGGGTCTCAGCCGTCCATTTTTTGGGAGATGGCACCTTCATTATTGTCTCTGGAACTATTACTTCATCTTGTTTATTAACTCTGATTACATTTGATGTAGCTGATACTCCTTTCACTTTGGTTGTAGCATCTGAGTAGAGTTCATTTTTGTAAAGTGTATATTCTATTTTATGTCCGCGTGCTCTGTTGTCACTTAAGTTTCTAATATTAGTATTTATCTTTAACCGGGCATTGTTGTATTCATCATCAAAATCGGGGAATATATTGATATCCCTGATGTGTACTTTAGGTGTTGAGTATAATGATACTGTACGATATATTCCGGGCAGGCGAAACATATCCTGTGCCTCAAGAAAAGAGCCGTCTGAGTTACGATAAACTTCTGCAGCTATAACGTTTTCTCCCTTTTTTATATACTCTGTGATGTTGAATGCAGCAGCATTTCTTGAATTTTTAGAAAATCCAACATAGTGCCCGTTAACCCATAGATAAAAGAAGGAGTCAACTCCATCAAAGTTTACGAATATTTCTCTGCCGTCCCAGTTGTCGGGTATTTCAAAGCTTCTTCTGTAAGAACCTACCTCATTTCTATGCTTATAGGTTGTCCAATTTGAGGGTGGTGTTCTCATAACTCCTCCGCGCCAATCATCTACAGCAACTTCATGCTGAAAAATTACCGGTTGATTCACATATATGGGAACTCCGTATTTTAAGCTACCATCTTTTTGAATACCTTCTACATTCCAGTTTGAAGGTACATTAATATTGTCCCATGATGAAACATCGAATGATGGTTGGTAAAATTGTGCAGGACGATGGTCGGGATGTTTTGTCCAGTTGAAACTCCACTCTCCGTCAAGAGATTTCCAATATTTAGAGTTCTCGGGTAATATTTTAAGGGCATTTTCTATATTCTCAAATGAGAAGAACCAGGCTCTTGGCAGTTCTTTATTTAATGCATGCTTTTGCGGAGATTCCCACTCATTGCCCGATGGAGCTTTTTGTTTTTTATAAAAATAACCGGGTAAAATTGTTTGACCGGTAGTTACCACTGCTATGATTAAACATAGAGACAGACTTAATAATGTTTTTTTCATTTTTGCTCTTTTTATTTTCTATATGGTATTAAACAAAAAGGGCTTATACATATTTTCAACTTTTTTGACAAAAAGTTGCCATCGATAGAGTGATTTAGAGTAAAAACTGCATTTTGTTAACCAATCTAAAGTAATATGAATAAACCTTGTATTATTAATAATAATACGTTTAAACGGTACTCTACACTCACTCAGGATGTGAATTATTATTGATTTGTATAACTAAAATGCAGTTAGTTAATTGTTTGCAATTATATTTAGCTCTTTTTTATTATCTTAAAATGTTTGTCATTCATATCATTATATGAGAATAATGATATCCCTGATGCTCCTGAATTTCTCGATATTTTAATTGCCTCTTTTAACTGGGAAGATGATAAAGAAGGAATGAAGAGTCCGGAATAGACGGGGGCCGGATATTTTAATGCATTTATTTGCGATTTTAGGTTGTCGCCTATCCATTCAATTGATTCATTGTAAAAATTGTGATAGAGCATTGGGAAATATGCATCCATTTTCCATTTACTCCATTCTTGCCTAACACTTTCCCAGTTTGGAAACACTGCAGCAGTTGCCTGTTTTCCCGACTCTTTTACCAGTGGAATAAGTTTTTTGTTTACCAAATTAGTGACAGAGTCATATCTAAATTGCAGCCATTGTTGGTTAGCTGACGGATCTTTTAGATCTTTAAGAGGATCAATTCCTGTCTGTTTTTTAAAAAGATTACGGCATACTTCACAGTAACAGTAGTCATATTCGGGATACTCTCTATCTTGTACTATGTCATATACCGGCTGAAGAGCTTCGGCAATAATAACATCGGGAAGACGTATATAATCGAAGTGAATACCATCAAGTCCTTCTTTGTTAGACAGTTCATTAACATTGGAAGTGATAAAATCCTGCACTCCCTGTTGATTAGGACACATAAATTTATAATATTGTACATAAGCCGGATCTGTATGGGAGGGTTGACCTTTACCGTTAACTGCATAAAACTCCGGATGATTGTTAACATACCATGGATTGTTATTGGGCATTGTCCACATCCATGCGTGCAGCTCAATTCCTGAATCTTTTGCAATAGGAATTAACCGGTCTAGCAGTGGCTCCTGCATTGGTAAGTTGGATGTTTTATACCAGGCTTTGTGTGAGGAGTATATTTGTACAAACAGACCGGTAAATCCGTTGTTTTTTAACTGTTTGAATATGTAAGCCCACTCTATATCGGGTAATTCGGCTTGTGGAGTTATCCATGCATAGTTTTTAAATCTTTCATCATCTGTTTTAGAGCAAGATTTTAAAATTAATGGTGCTAATGATAAGGAGATGGTTGTTAATCCTGTATTTTTAATAAAGTTTCTGCGATTCATAATATCATTATTTTATACTATTCTACTAAAGGCATATCAATGGGGCTGTTACTTTTTACTACTATATAAGTTGAGATAGCATAATAGGCATTGGGATTGTCTGCTTCTGATTGAAAGTTGTTACTCCACTCTTCAAATTGATATTCAAATGTAAAACTCTCTCCACTTATATCTTTTGTAAAATAATCTTTTCTAATTGGCACCTCCATACCCGGGCACCATCCGGCTCTGTCAGGCTCCCAATTACCATATTGTGGTTGAACAGGATTATCATCACAACCCATTGCATCCATATTATGTACAAATTGAGTTTTATTATTAATTAAAATATTATGTGATCTAAAACACCATTCGGCACATGGTCTTCCGTCGGGATCAACAGGTGTTGCATGTCCCCATCCTGTAATTATTGTTCTTAAAGCACTTTTTTCTGCTTCATCAGGCATTGTTATATTCTTTTTTAATTCAAAATCATGTTCAACTCCATAGGGAACTCCTTCTAAAGAGTTTGTTGTGTAATCTAATATTGGAGCAACAGAGATATATTTGTAATCAGGGGTGCCTTCAATAACATCAAAATCGATTGAAACTAACCATCCATCGTTACCCCACACTTCTATAAAAGACATTAGGTTAACATCCCCTGTGAGAATCTCTTTAAAATCTGTTACATCAATCATGAATCCTCTGCTTAATTGTGAGTTGTCAACTCCATAAGGGGTTATATATCTTCCTATTTCGAACCATTTATTTCTCTTTGGATCTTTTACCTTAACATTTGCAAACACATCCCAGGCATTACAGCCCGATTGTTCCGGGCAGCGTAGCTTTACAAACATTAATATCTTTTCTACTTTTGTTGGATCTGTAGGGAAGTGAAACTCTTTCTCGATTCTTTGAGAAAACCCTTCACCAAAAGCGTGGTGCTCTTCTTGAAAGGTACTTATTGTATATGTATGCTTATCATTTTTTTCCGGGGTATCATCCGAGCTACCATTTTTTTCCGGGGTATCATCCGAGCTACTACATCCATAAAATATGATTAGTAAAAATAGTGTGATAAAAGTTGTAAAATTCATAATAGTATATTTTAATTTTGGTATTTCGTTTACTATTCTATTATACAATCTCTTTTTTTAATCTCTCCATATTTTGCTATCTTCGGTTATATGCCATTTGCCACTTTTGTCTGTTGTGGGAGCAGATATTTTGAAACGTGTTTTTGCTATATCAAACTTTGGCTTTATAAATTTATATAACTTTTTGTTTTTTGGATTTAGCTCTTTAAGCGATTGTGCAAATTTGTTGTTTTCTCTTTTGTAGTTGTGTTGCTTATAATATAACTCTCTTAATATGAATTTTACTTTTTCATCTTTAGGTAGTTTAAAGGTTTGTGTTCCTTCACCTGCTTTTATATCTGAAAAAAGTGCATACCCCCATAATTCTGGGCGATGCATATCAATCGCCCACTGAGGTGACCATACCCAGTTATATTCGGGATAGGGTTTTCCGGTTTCCGGATTTACTCTTTTTTGATACTCCCCATTAACAATATCAAGTTTCCATTGTACCCTTGAAAAGTTTACTCTCCAATACTCACCCGAAGATGGTTTTCTTTTGGCCGGTGCTGATTCAGCAAGTATATTCCATGGAAAAGCCATTTCGACTGTCCACATTTTATCTACATCTGAGGGGTCGTTTATTGTACCTTCTTTATGAATACCGTATTTAAAACCTCTTACATCCCATGCACTTATGGGTAATCCTCCGTTACGGTATGGTTTTGTGAGCATAAGATCCCAAATAGTGCCCAGTGCATTAATCTCTAATTCATAATAGTTGTGGGTATCGCCAGAGGGATCTATAAATACTTCAAAATTGTTTTCGTGAAATATGATTGATTCCCTTTCAGTGAATGTGGCCCATATATGTGGTTCTTCTAGTTGAGCTGCTATATAAAAATAGTTCTCATCCCAAAGCATTTTAACTCTTGTTCGATAGTGAGGATCTGGCTTAAGAGATCCTTCGATATCCTGAAAATCTTCGGTCCAAGGGATATTTTGCCATGACTCTTCATCTAATTTTCCATCGGTGGTAATAGAGTCTGCTGCTCGATATACGACATAACTTTTGGGTGGAGTTTCTAAAAGACGTACCTGAGATAATAAACTATTAATCCCAATAGTTAGGATAAAAAATGCAATAACAATCTTTTTCATTTCTCAATATATTTAAAAAGTTGTTTTAAATATATGAAAAAATATTAAAACAAATGATGGTGAGTTGTTATATTTCGTAAAGAATGCTCTATTAATGATGCAACGGGATTATTGCATTGAATACTATTTTACAATTTGACAATATAATTTTACAGTTTGACAATTCCCGGATCTGTTATTTGCGTATAATTGAAACTTTAACAGTTTAATTATTACAATATCAATTTTGACAAAATTTATCCGGATGAAAAAATTACTACTTTTTGGATTGATTCTTATCAGTTCTCTTTTTTTATCGACTGTAAATGTTAATAGTCAGTCTACAGTTACTCTAAAAAGTGGAGACACTTTCTCTTATTTTAATAGTGCAGAGGGGTTTCAAAAGGCTTATGAAGAAGCTAAAGATGGAGATGTTATTATATTGCCGGGTGGAACTTTTGATCCCCCTGAAAAAATAGCAAAGCAGATTAAAATTTTTGGTGCAGGTCATTACCCTGACGGTACAACTGCAACGGGGCGCTCAGTTATTGCAGGTGATATTGTGCTTGATAGTGGAGCTGATTATTTTTATTTAGAGGGAGTTGCAATTAATGGTGATTTTTCTGTTGTTACTGATGTTTCGGTTAATAATATAACTCTTAACAGGAATCACATATCTGGCATTGTTAATTTTCCATTATCGCAGATGACAAACTATTGTGAGCAGATAGTAATACGTGAATCTATTATATTGGAAGGAGTTGTACTGCGCAATGCCAGAAGCGTGTTGCTTACAAACTCTATTTTAGGTGGACGAATAACTTCATATAATTATAATATCGATTATAGTTATGGTAATGTTATAAGTAATAATATAATTATTAATCGGGGAGGGTATAGTTATCTTATCGGTAATTGTGATAATAATAGGTTCTCTTATAATATTCTCTATACTCGAAATTCACCTAACTATTTTCAGCGAGCTTGTAGCAATAACACTTTTGAGTATAATATTTTTGACTGTTCGGCTTCAGCTTTTGGTAATTATGATAGTGTATATGAGAATTGGATGAGTGTTAGCACTGATTTATTATTTGCCAATTTTGATGATACTGTTTTTAATTATGATAATGATTACTCTTTATTGAATCCTGACTTATACAAGGTTTTAGTGGATCAAGAATTAGGTATTTATAATGAGCCGGGTATTTATGGAGGAGCTTTCCCATTTAAGGCTAATGCGGTTCCTTCTCTGCCTTATATAGTTAGTAGCAGGATTAGTTTTGAAACTGGCAGTGCTGGTAAACTTGATATTGATATAGAGGTAGAAGCACAAGAGAAATAAGAACTATAATTTTACTAATTCAAATTAAGTCCCGTAAAAATTATGAAACAGTTTTTTACTTTATTTGGTCTGTTGCTTATGGTATTGAGTGTAAGCGCGCAAAAGCAGGTGGCTTTAAGCAGTAGTGGTGAATATTTATATTTTGGAGGTAGTGATGCATTTTCTAAAGCTTATGAGGCTGCAATTGATGGTGATACTATATATCTGCCCGGATTGGAGTATTCAGCGCCTACTATTGAAAAGCAAATTGTAGTTTATGGAACAGGATTTCATCCTGAAGCTACAGAAGCTTCAGGTGTAACACGTTTAAATGGGTTACATTTGCGTTCACAAGCTTCCGGCAGTTATTTTGAGGGTATTTTGTTTGAGGGGTCTGTAAGTTTTGGAAGCGGTCAAAAGGTTGATGATGTACAATTTAAACGCTGTTTTTTTAATTCAAGCTTATCTTTATCCGGGCCTTCAGATGGCTACTCTAAGAATGTTGTTATAGCCGAGAGTATTTTAACTGCTGGTTTTAATGGAGCAGGTAGTTACGGACTAATTTTCAGGAATAATATTCTTAAGAATAATAGTTATAATCTTATGAGAAATATTCATAATTCGGCCTGGATACACAATAACATTATCTCGGGAAGGGGATACCGTACACCTAATTTTCAATCAAGATATATGATATTAAATATTTCAGGAGCTCTCTTTGAGAATAATGTTATTTATAATTACGACAATTCCAGCTATACATTTCACAGTGATGTTAGTAATAATACATTTTTAAATAATATTTTCAATTATGATCCTACCGATGATAACGAAAATACCTGGGAGTTAAACTTTATTGATGTTTCAATACCCGATATTTTTATAGATTATATAGATGACAATTTTAGTTTTGAAGAGAATTACAAGCTGGAAAATCCTGAAACTTTTCCCGGAACTATTGGGCCAGTGGGTATATTTGGAGGCACTATTCCTGTAAAGGATAATTATGTTCCTTCTGTTCCTCATATAACATCTAAAAATATTGAGCGCTCTCTGGATGAATCGGGAAGTCTCTTTATTGATATTGAAGTTGAAGCTCAGGATTATTAAAATAATGCAGATATGAGATTTTTTATATTATATATTTTCCTTAACCTAACTTTTGGGGTTGTAGGGCAGACCTATATTAAAGGGTATGAGTTTTGGTTTAATAATGATAAGGAGGTAGCTGTTATGAATCAAGTTGCTGGACAGCCTCAACATTTTAATCTACAACGTGAAATTTCGGCTCAGCATCTTTCAGATGGTCTTCACAATTTTAATATCAGATTTTTGGATAGTGAGGGTAGGTGGAGCAGTGTTGTTAGTCAGTTCTTCTACAAAATTCCCGAATCACCCGGTTCTAATAGTATAGTGGAGTATCAATATTGGTTTAATGGAGATTATCAGGATGCTGTAACTAAATCTGCAAGTGGTAATGAGTATTTTAACATATCAGAATCAATTGATGCCGGTTTATTACCCGATGGTTTGCACACTTTTAATTTTAGAGCTAAAGATTCACGTGGTGTTTGGAGCAGTGTTGTTAGTCAGTTCTTCTACAAGGTTCCCGAGTCACCCGGTTCTAATAGTATAGTGGAGTATCAATATTGGTTTAATGGAGATTATCAGGATGCTGTAACTAAATCTGCAAGTGGTAATGAGTATTTTAACATATCAGAATCAATTGATGCCGGTTTATTACCCGATGGTTTGCACACTTTTAATTTTAGAGCTAAAGATTCACGTGGTGTTTGGAGCAGTGTTGTTAGTCAGTTCTTCTACAAAATTCCCCAGCAAGAAGCTGATGGGGGCAATTTAGTAGATGCTTATGAATATTGGTTTGATGACTACAGTAAAGAGGTTTATAGAGTTGAATTAGATGAACCGGTAAATCCTTATCATTTAATTTATGATGTTGAAACTCCATATCTTGAAGCTGGTGAGCATAGTTTGAATATACGATTCAGGGATTTGCGCAATCGTTGGAGTGTTGTTGTTACCGAGCAGTTTAATGTTGAAGAGTGCTTACCTCGATATGTTGGAGATATTAAAGGGGATATTGAAATTTGTCAGGGAAGTGTCAAAAATTACAGTGTTGATGTTGCTTTAAATGTAACTGATGTGGAGTGGTCAATTTCTCCGGTTGAAGCAGGATTAATTACATCTGATTATAATAGTGTTGAAATAGAATGGAATGATAACTATTCAGGTGATGTTACTATAAGTGCTGTTGCAGCTAATCCATGTGGCAATATTGACCCTGCTGTTTTAGATGTTGAAATTGCCCCGTTGCCATATGTTGAGACTGTTGCGGATGTGGATATATGTTATGGTGATCACTTTGAACTGGATGTTAAATCTTATGTTGGTACTATTGAGTGGAATGTTGAAAATAGAGTTGTTTCCCCTTTAGAGACTAAAACTTATGTTGTGACTGCATCAACCGAGTATTGTGGTACTGCTGAAGATGAGATAACCGTAAATGTTACACCTTTGCCCAATACAAATCTTAATGTAGAAGGTGATATTGTTACTGCGGTTGCTGAAGGAGCAACTTATCAATGGTTTAGTTGTGATAATGATTTAATTGCAATTGATGGTGCAACAGAACAAAGCCTTAAGGTTAGTGATAGTGGTAGTTATGCTGTTGAAATTACTAAAAATGGGTGTACAGTTGTTTCGGATTGTATAGATATGGTTGTTTCGCACTTTTCGCACCTTTCGAAAAATGGTGCACCATACAGCAGAGTATATCCAAATCCAACCTCCGGGCTGCTTAATGTGGAGTTTGATTCTTTCATTGATTATGTTACCCTGCAAGTTTTCACTATTACTGGAAAACATGTTTATTTGCAATCATTTAATGATGTAGATAATATTTCGATTGATCTTAGTTCCTATGCGAATGGTATATATATATTGCAGATTGAAAAAGATGGATACTCCTCTTATGTTAGAGTGATTAAAAAATAGCACTTTTTTTAATTGTTGTGTATATTGATTTAAAAAAGGGATTGATTTTACCAATCAATCCCTTTTTTTGTAATACATCTTTTTTCGTGTGGTTTAATTGGTTTTATTTGTGTTATGTGTTACCTTCTTCAAAAGTTTGAAAGTGAGCATCTTATATTTGATGTTTTTTTTGTTTTACTCATTGGCATGAACTTATTATCTTAAAAATTTCTCTTTATCTGTTTAAAAAGCTACCTTTGCCAATTAACTTATATGTTGTATTATTAGTTATAACAATGGATAATGATGTTTTCAGTAAGATAGGTGTTACGCAAACCCTGAGTCAAAAGATTGAAAGAAAGATAGAAGAGGCTATAAGACAAAAAAAGTTGTTGAGTGGTTCTCGACTTCCTTCCGAGAAAGAGATGTGTGAACGGTTTGCTGTTAGCCGTACTGCTCTTAGGGAGGCGTTGCGTAGATTGAGTGCACGTGGGTTAATACAAATTCGCAAAGGTAGCGGAATGTATGTTTCGGAGATAAGGATAGAGGATGCAATTAATTCATTAAATCTCTATTATGATTTAAAGTTTGATTCTAATCTTATTTCTCAAATTATTGAGGTGCGTCGACTTTTTGAGCCTGAAATAGCAAGACTTGCAGCTCGTAACAGACCAGAGGAGGCTTTGGCTGAATTAAGAAAAAATTTGAATGACCTTGAAAGTTGTGACCCGGATAATACTCAGCTTGAGGTTGATACTATTAATAAGTTTCATATGACTTTGGCAAATGCAACGGGAAATCCTATTGTTATTGTCACTATGGAGCCTATTTATTCTCTTTTACCCAGAATGCGTAATTTTATTTATGCTAATGTTGAGGGAGAAAAAGAGTACACTCTTGAAGCTCAAAAGAAAATTTTAGCTGCGGTTGAGAAGCAGGATGAGGAAGCAGCCCATAAAGAAGCTGTTAAGTTGCTGATACGAAATCATGAGATGTATGAAAAATATTTTAAAGCTGTTTTAAAGTAGTTTTTCACATTAATCAGATAAAAAACGAGGTGCTATTTTGTTTTAATAGCACCTCGTTTTTGTCCATAGGTTTATGTTAGGTATTTAATAATTTATAAAGCTGTTATTTTAGTTGTCCCCCTCTGTTCCATGTATCTATGGCTTTTTTAACAGAACCGCACTTAATTAATAGATCATGAGCATCTTCATACGATATTTTTAGCTCTTCCATAATCATGTGTGTTCCTCTTTTTATTAGTTTTTGATTGGTGAGCTGCATGTTTACCATCTTATTACCTTTTACTTTCCCCAATTTAATCATGATTGTTGTGGTTATCATATTGAGGATCATTTTTTGAGCAGTACCAGCTTTGAGCCTTGTGCTCCCGGTGATGAATTCCGGTCCAACAATTGCTTCTATTGGAAAATCTGCTACTTTGGCAATTTTAGAGTTTGGATTACAGGTTATACAACCCGTTAAAAGTCCGTTTTTCCTTGCAGTATCAACACCTCCAATTACATAGGGTGTAGTTCCGGATGCAGCAATACCTATTACCGTATCGTTTTTATTTATATTATATCCTTGAAGCTCCTTCCAGGCCTGAAGAGGGTCATCCTCAGCTTTTTCTACTGCTTTTCTTAATGCAACATCTCCACCTGCAATTAATCCTATAACCATATTTTCGGGAACTCCAAAGGTTGGTGGTAGTTCTGAAGCATCTAAAACACCTAAACGTCCACTCGTTCCAGCTCCTAGATAAAATACTCGTCCTCCTTTTTTCATTCTTTCAACAATTAGGACAATAAATTTTTCTATTGTAGGCAGTACTTTTTCCACTGCTTTGTGAACTTTGGCATCTTCCTGATTTATTGCATTTATTAAATCATTAACCGACATCTTATCAAGCTGACTGAATTGTGATGGAGATTCAGTGATGCTTAATGTGAACTTTCTATTTTCTTTTTCGCCGACCATATCTTTATTTCTTATTGATTCTTAGTTTGTATGATATTCAATTAATCCGTTCATGGGATCTTTACTTATTTCTTCGATTTGATACCCACACTCTTTTGCGGCCTCCTCTAAAAGATCTTTAAAGTACCATGCAATACTACCTGTAAAGTGAACAGGCTGATGTTTAGCATTTTCATATTGATCTATATTTCTCTTAAAAAACTCTATAAAACTGCTGACTATAAGATTTTTTATTTTATTGTGATCTCTGTTTTTAGAGAGAAAATAGGTGAATTGTGCCAAAAATCTGTTAGGAAATGGCTGTTTGTATACCCTGTCTAAAATTTCTGCAGCACTATAGCTGTAGGTGTTTTCAAATTCTTTTATTATTTCATTTGGTAGTTGTTGTTTTAAAATATCCGCTACAAGCTTTTTTCCTAAAACTGCACCACTACCTTCATCACCCAAAATATAACCTAATGGTGATACATGATTGATTATTGTTTTTCCATCATATACGCATGAGTTTGAGCCGGTTCCCATGATACAGGCTATACCCGGCCTATGCTTGCATAGGGAGCGTGCTGCAGCTAATAGATCACTTTCTACATTTATTTGTGATGTGTTCCATACCTGCGTTATTGCATTTTTAACCAGACTGTTTTTCTCTTCATTTGCACAACCTGCTCCGTAAAAATGCACTTCAACCGGTGTATTTACTTTAAAAGAGATCTCTTCTTTTATTATGTGGCTTATCTCTTCTTTCGATTGGTAAAAAGGGTTAATGCCTTTAGTTTTTACTTGATTAACTATTTCACCTGTTTTTTTGATAAAAGTCCAGGTTGTTTTTGTTGATCCGCTGTCTGCAATTATAATCATCTTATTGTAGTATATGTTACAAAATATATTTTAGCACCTTATCTGTTAAAACAAACTTTATTGGGCAAAGGTTTTGTTAAACACTCTATTATTGATACTTTGTATAAAAATTGATTATTATCTTTTGCAATATTATAAAAAAAAGTGAAAACAGCAAAATGATGTAAGATGTATTACAAGTTCTTTGATTCTTTGAAATTTGTTTTTAATTTTGAGAATTATAACAAAAATTCAGAACTATGGATAAAAAAGTAACATGTTTTATTGCTAATGGAAGTGTGAAAGATCTTAAAGTTACGATCGACGGACTTCAAAAGGTTTCTTGTATCGAGAAGGTTTATGTTGTAGCTGCAGAGAAACCTGTAGATGAACTTTTAAAAGATGGGGTAGATTGGATTAAAGGAGATTCATTAAAAACTACGGATGTGGTAAAATCTATTGCTGATAAATGCGATACCCCATATGCTTTAATTTATAGTAAAAATTTACCTCTTAATTTAGGTGCATTTGCTGTGGATAGATTGGCTTCAGTAGCTGATGATACCTCGGCGGGTTTGGTTTATTCTGATTATGTTAAGGTTTCAGATGGAAAACGAAAACCTAATCCCGTTATTGATTATCAGGATGGAAGTTTGAGAGATGATTTTGATTTTGGATCTGTTCTCTTTTATGATTCATCAGCATTAAAATCTGCTGTTGCTGATATGGATGCAACTTATAAATTTGCAGGGTTGTATGATTTAAGACTTAAAGTTTCTCAAAAGAGTAGAATTTTAAGATTGCCTGAGCCTTTATATACCGAAATGGAGACCGATACAAGGCATTCTGGCGAGAAAATTTTTGATTATGTAGATCCTAAAAACAGGGAGGTTCAAATCGAGATGGAGAAAGCCTGTACCGATCATTTGAAAAAGATCGGAGGATGGCTTAAGCCAGAGTTTGAAAATATTGAATTTGACAAGTCCGATTTTCCTGTTGAGGCATCGGTTATTATACCTGTAATGAATCGGGTGAAAACTGTTGAGGATGCTGTTAAATCGGTGCTAAGTCAAAAAACACCTTTTAAGTTCAACTTAATTGTTGTTGATAATCACTCTACCGATGGCACATCTGAGATTTTAGAAAAGTATGCTGCAGATGATGATCGACTTATTCATGTGATTCCCGAGCGAAAAGATTTGGGTATTGGTGGATGTTGGAACCAGGGAGCATTTCATCCTGCATGTGGTAAATTTGCTATTCAGCTTGATAGCGATGATATGTATATAGATGATAATGTTATAAAAACAGTTGTTGAAGCATTTTATGATCAAAACTGTGCCATGGTTATTGGTAGTTATCGTATGGTTAATTTTAAGCTTGAAGAGATACCCCCGGGAATTATTGATCATCGTGAATGGACTCCTGATAATGGTCGTAATAATGCTTTACGCATTAACGGATTGGGTGCTCCTCGCGCTTTTTACACTCCGGTGCTGAGAAAAGTGAGAGTTCCTAATACAAGCTATGGCGAAGATTACGCTCTTGGCTTAAACATTTCCAGAAAATATCAAATTGGAAGAATATATGATCCATTGTATTTGTGTCGCAGATGGGATGACAATTCTGATGCTTCTTTAGATATTCAAAAGATGAATGCTCATAATATTTATAAAGATCGTATTCGTACAATGGAGTTATGGGCACGTATAAAAATGAATAAGCAGTAATTTTTTGATGATATGCAAAAGACAATATATGAACAGACCGAGGATTTGATAAAAGAGCAGTTGGAGAATTGGCCAATGGCAAAGGATAACTTTTATGGGTTAAATAGTGTTGAAGTTAAGGAGGTAAAGTTCGAAGGTGATTTTAAGGTTAAAGTTCAGTTTAATCCTGAGAGAATCAGATCTTCTTCTGCAAAAGTTGATGATAAGTCTATTAAAGAGCGTAAATGTTTTTTGTGTTCACAAAATCGACCCTCAGTACAAAAGGGGGTCGATTTTAATGGTGAATATACTATTCTTATAAATCCATTTCCAATTTTTAAGAAGCATTTAACTATACCCGGTAATTTGCATCAGGATCAAAGAATTGAAGAGCGATTTGTTGACATGCTTCAAATTTCAAGGGCTCTTGAGAAATATGTAGTTTTTTATAATGGGCCTAAATGTGGTGCTTCTGCGCCAGATCATTTTCATTTTCAGGCGGGCAATGTTGGTTTTCTACCTGTTGAGGATGAGTTTAACTCTTTTAAAAACAAGACTCTTTTAGACTCAACCGATGATTATAAAGTTTATGCTCTTGATAATTATTTGCGCAAAGGCTTGGTCTTTACCGGTTGCGATACTACTGTGTTAAATCAGTTATTTAGTAAAGCGTGGAGCTTTTTTAAAGATAACATTCCATCCGATCCTGAGCCTATGGTAAATATTCTTACATTTTGGGAGAAGAATCAATGGAAGATTTTTCTTTTTCCCCGAAATGGCCATCGTCCAAAACAGTTCTTTTATGATGATCCCGACAAAATAATGCTTAGTCCGGCATCAGTTGATTTTGGAGGTGTTTTAATAACTCCCCGAAAGGAGGATTTTGAAAAATTAAATGGTGAGATTATTACAGATATTTTTAATCAGGTAACTATTGATGACAATGTTTGGGAGAAGCTGAAAAGAGTTTTCTCGAAGTAATAATTAATTTTAATCAATTAAAATTAACCGGTTTATATATGGAACCAAGAATAAGAGTGGGAATAATGTTTGCCCCTAAAATTTCATTTTGCTTTAATGGGCGTTATCGTCATATAGAGACAGGGAACTGTTTTGAAGGTAGTGGAGAAATTGTTTTAACCAGTAATGGAGTTGTAGCCGAAATAGATGGTAAAAAACTATCTGGTGATTTGCCATTTAATTTTGAACCGGTAGATTACGATAATGCATATTTTGAGCTTTATAATGTTACAATTGGAATAAACTTTCATTGGGAGAGGCAGGAAAATCAAAAGTTTAAAGGAGCTTTAAGGGTTATAAAGGAGAAAGATCATTTAAGCGCGATTAATATTTTGCCTATTGAAGATTACTTAATTAGTGTAATCTCTTCAGAGATGAGTGCCACATCTTCTCTTGAGATGTTAAAGGCTCATTCTGTTATTTCTCGCAGCTGGCTTATTGCTCAAATTGAAAAGGGAGAGTCTCTTAAAAAGAGTGGTAATTATAGTAACACTATAATAGAGGGTGATGAGGTGATAAGGTGGTATGACAGAGAGGACCACCAATATTTTGATGTTTGTGCTGATGATCACTGCCAGCGTTATCAAGGTATTACCAGAGCTTCAACCTCTGAGGTAGAAGAGGCTGTTTCTGCAACATCCGGAAATGTTTTAACCTATGATGGAAAAATATGCGATGCCCGCTATTCAAAGTGTTGTGGTGGTGTTTCGGAGTTGTTTGAGAATGTGTGGGAGCATGTTTCACATCCTTATCTTACTAAAGTTATAGATGCAGATAAAGCTCCCGAAGGCTATGATATGAATCTTGAGCAGGAGGATAATTCTGTTGAATGGATAAAGGGTAATCCTAATACATTTTGTAATACCACCGATAAAGAGGTGCTAAAGCAGGTTTTAAATGATTATGATCAGGAGACCTTTGACTTTTACAGATGGAGTGTCACCCTTTCTCAGCAAAAAATAAAGGATCTTTTAAAAGAGAGAGTAGGAATAGAGGTAGGAGATATTCTTGATTTAATTCCTGTTCAACGGGGAGTATCTTCAAGATTGGTTAAGTTAAAAATTGAAGGATCCACGGGTAGTGTAACAATTGGTAAGGAGTTGGAGATAAGAAAAGCTTTCTCTTCATCTCATCTTTACAGTTCAGCATTTGTGCCTGAAAAGGGTGATATCGTAGATGGTGTTCCTCAATTCTTTACACTTAAAGGTGCAGGATGGGGTCATGGTGTTGGATTATGTCAAATTGGTGCAGCTGTTATGGGATCAAAAGGATATAGTTATAACGAGATATTAAATCACTATTTTAAAGGAGCCTCCCTAACACAGAAATATTAAACTCTATTTTAAATTGTATATACTATGTGGAATAAATTAAAATCACCCTGGGGATGGATTCCGACACTCTATTTTGCGCAGGGAATTCCTTATGTTATCGTTATGACCGTTGCGGTTATAATGTATAAACGATTGGGGATATCAAATACTGAAATTGCTCTTTATACAAGTTGGCTCTATTTACCATGGGTAATTAAACCTTTGTGGAGTCCTGTTGTGGATCTGCTTAAAACCAAACGATGGTGGATAGTCACAATGCAGTTGATAGTAGGAGCCGGTTTAGCTGGGGTTGCTTTTACTATTCCTGCTCCAAACTTTTTTCAATACACCTTAGCTTTTTTCTGGCTTTTAGCATTTAGCTCAGCAACTCATGATATAGCAGCTGATGGTTTTTATATGTTGGCATTGAAAGAGGGAGAGCAATCCTATTTTATTGGTATTCGAAGCACTTTTTACAGAGTAGCTATGATAACCGGTCAGGGGCTGCTTATTATTGTTGCAGGCTTTTTTGAGACATGGACAGGCCTTGATCCTGTAAATATTTCGGTTAAGACAACTGATAAAATAGAAGTTGTTTCAGATTTCCCTGTTATAGATTTAGATCAGCCTTCCTCAAGCGATCTTGATTTTATTGTGACTGAAAAAGATATTGAAATGTCATGGGAATCTGTACCGGCCTCCTATGCTGATAGTATAATAAATGTGGCTTATGAGCATAATGTTGAAAATGGATTTGTTGTCTCTGAAGGAGAATTGGCTCAGCAAGCTGGAGAGCCATCATGGTTTGCACGAAATATCTCTGATCCATTAAGTCAAAAATTGGCTGCAATATTTAATCCTCAGGATATTGAGGAGGTTTCTGATATTGCGGGTAATGTTGCTATAGTTGGTGTTACTCTTTCGTCTCCCCCCGATTCAGATGATCCAGTTGTGATGAATACTGCACAAACAAGAGGAGATCAAAGCATTCAGCTGGTTTCGGGAGACCGTCTTGAGTTTAACAGAGATAATTGGAATAAAACTGCTTTTATGGTTTTTCAAAGTGACCCTCGGCTTGATTCAAGTGTCGTTACTCATTTTGAAGGACTTTCAGGTAATATACCTCTGGCATGGAGTATAACGTTTTTTGGGTTGGCAGCACTCTTTATTTTGCTTTTTCTTTATCATAAGTTAATTATGCCCAGACCGGATAATGATGTTTCAACTGCCGGGAATAGTGATAATGGTATTTTTAAGGAGTTTTTTGAAACCTTTAGCTCTTTCTTTAAAAAGAAAGATATTGGTCTGGCTCTCTCATTTTTATTGTTGTTTCGCCTGGGAGAAGCACAAATAGTTAAGCTTGCCTCACCTTTTATGCTTGATTCACGTGAGATAGGTGGACTGGGCTTGACAACGGGTGATGTTGGTTTGGTTTATGGAACAATTGGCATTTTGGCTTTAACTCTGGGAGGAATTTTAGGAGGATTAATGGCTTCAAAAAAAGGATTGAGATATTGGCTTTTTCCTATGACTATTGCTATGAATGCTCCAAATATTGTTTTTATTATTCTCTCTTATACAACTCCTGAAAGTTTATGGCTTATAAGCTCAGCAGTTGCAGTTGAGCAATTTGGATATGGATTTGGCTTTACTGCTTATATGTTATTCATGATCTATTTTTCGGAGGGTAAGCATAAAACAGCTCATTTTGCAATTTGTACCGGATTAATGGCTATGGGTATGATGTTGCCCGGAATGATTTCCGGTTGGATACAGGAAGCTGTAGGGTATGTAAATTTCTTTATTTGGGTTATGATTTGTACTATCCCAGGATTTATACTTATATTCCTTCTACGTAAGAAAGTAGCTCCTGATTTTGGAATAAAGAAGAAATAGACATTTCTGTATAATTACAGATGGAGATAAAAAAACAGCTGCTCACTTTTAATTAAACGAGCAGCTGTTTTTTATTTTATAAAGCTTTATTTTATTCTTTATATGTTATGGCTATGGATTTAATATAGAAAATAGTGTTTTGCTTTATTTACAAAAGGTTCAACATCTTTTTCCCATAACTCTATTATATCTTCAACTAAAAATCTCTTTTGAAACTTTTCTCTTATTTGATCAGTCCCGGATACTCTGTCAAACATTGATAATCTGTTTTCATTACAAAGTTCAAATACATTTTTTTCGGGATTCATTTTGTATGCTTCTTGCAAAACATAAAACTGAATAATAGATAACGGAACCTTTTGCAGATCGGTAATATGTACCTGAACTCCCTGGATTAACTCCCCTTCTGATACGCTGTAATATGGGCGGTAATGTATAGGGCGAAATATAACTCCCGGAATGTTTATAGAGTTTAGTCTATCGCTTAGTTCTTGAGCCTCCATCCATTTTGCACCAAAAACTTCAAAGGGCATAGTGTAACCTACACCAATACTTACAACATATAGTTCTCCCAAAATGCCTGATACAGGATAGTAGTAGGCTGAATGTGCATGTGGTATGTGGGGAGATGAAGCAACCCATGGCAGACCGGTATCATCGAATGACATATCTCTTTTCCATCCTTTCATTTCTATAACTGTAAGATCGCATTTTACACCATTTGTCAGCATCTTTTCTTCATTTAAGAAAAGTGCAAGTTCTCCTACTGTAAAGCCGTGCACATAGGTAATTGGAAATTGACTTACAAAAGAGATAAACTCCTGATCAACGAGAGGGCCTTCAAACTTATTTCCTCCTAAAGGGTTTGGGCGGTCAAGCACAACCATTTTTATATCATTTTCGGCAGCCGCCTCCATTGCGAGTCCGAGCGTACTAATATATGTATATGAACGTGATCCTATATCCTGAATATCATATACCAGTACATCTATGTTTTCAAGCATTTCGGGAGTGGGTTTACGAATTTCTCCATGCAGACTGTAAACCTGGACTCCAGTTTTTTCATCTTTTGTGTGTTGAACATGGTCGCCTGCATAATAATCTCCTCTTACACCATGTTCGGGTGCATACATTGCTGTTAGCTCTACCTCTTTGGCTTCGTGAAGAATGTCGATTGTAGATTTTAACTGACTGTCAACTCCTGTTGGATTTGTTATTAATCCAACTCTTTGACCTTTTAATAGTTCAAAATTGCTTTCTCGTAATACTTCAATTCCTGTTTTAACTTGTGAGCTTACCGTCATAGTTGTTAAAACAGCTAAAAGTGTAAACATGATTTTTTTCATTTGTTTATAAATTATAGGTTACTAACTATATTAAATTTTTATGCTATTTAGCTTCTCGTAATTGGTTGATTTTTAAAGCGTTTCGCTTTTTATTATCGTAGAATAATATTCAATAGCTTTTATAATGTATTGATGTTATAAAATTAATCAATTTTATTTCAGTACAATTATTTTTTCACAAATGTAATACATGTTATATTGATACAAAAGTTTGATAAAACTAGTTGGCAACCCCTTGTTTCTCATTTTTGTACTCTTTGTTTTCCCTTTTTTTGTGTAAAAAGAGTGTTTTATAACATATGTTTCAAAATTTTGTTTTTTGTTAAAACTTGTATATTTGACATGTAATACATCTTATATGTGTCGACATTTTGTGTGTATGTATATTACCCTTTTTATTATTAACCAAATCTTTTAATTTATTATGAAACAATTTAGTTTATTATTGTTTAGTATGATTTTTCTGGTCGGTCATCAATTGGCCGGACAAACAGTTTCAGGAACTGTTATGGAATTTGGTACTCAGGAACCATTACCGGGAGTAACGATAACTATTGAGGAGACCTCTCAGGGAACTGTAACTGATATGGATGGAAACTTTGAGATCTCTTTGCCTTCTGATAATGAAATTCTTAGATTTACTTATATTGGTTTTCAGACAAAATATATTGAGGTGGAAGATGGAGAGTTTTATACTATTTATCTGGAGCCGGATGATATCACTCTTGATGATGTTATAGTTGTTGGTTATGGTACTCAGCGTAGAGAAAATCTTACCGGAGCTGTATCTACGGTTAATGTTGAAAGAGATCTGGAAACCAGGCCTATTACTGATGTGGCTAAAGGGCTGCAGGGATTGGCTCCCGGACTAACAATTACAAGTAATACGGGTGATTTGGGGGAGACTCCTAATATTCGTTTAAGAGGTAATAGCGGCTCTTTAAATACTGCTGCGCAACCTCTTATATTGGTTGATAATGTTGAGATCCCTGATCTTTCTATGGTTAATCCTTCAGATATTGAATCTATCTCTGTATTAAAGGATGCTGCAGCTTCTTCAATTTATGGTTCGCGTGCAGCCTTTGGTGTTATATTAATTACTACTAAGAGCGGATCTGATGATGGTACGGTAAGTGTTAACTATAATAGTAATTTTTCATGGAATAAACCTACCTCTACTCCTGAAATTGCAGATGCTGCTGAGGGTGCAGAAATGGCTTTTGCAGCTCTTCAAAGGGCAAATCCAAGTGTTACTCAGTTTACAACATTAGGGATGTCGGTTGATGAACTTGCGATTGAAAAGATGAGAGATTGGAAAGAGCAGTATGGAGATCAGGATTTAAGTGATGAGATGGTTATGGGGCGTGATTTTGAGTATCGTGATGGCAGATGGTATTTTTATCGTCCATGGGATGTTACCGATCTTTATATTAGAGATTGGGCACCTCAACAGAATCACAATCTTAATGTTTCCGGTGGAAATGAAATAACTCAATATACATTGGGGTTTGGTTTACTGGAACGTGAAGGTATTTTGAAAGCTCAAACTGATTCTTATGACAGGTATAATGTTACTCTTAACATTGCCAGTCAGGTGCATGATAGAATTAAGTTGCGCTCTCGTTCGATGCTATCTAAATCAAATTTTCAAACTCCTTATTCTTATAGTGGAACATTGGCCGATCCCTGGTATTATCTTTTGCGTTGGCCCGAATTCTATCCATATGGAACTTATGAAGGACTGCCTTTTAGAAATGCTATTACTGAAATAGAGCAGGCAAATATGATTGAAAACAAAACCACTCTTGCTCGTATTAACTTGGGTGCTACAGTTGATTTAGCTGATGGATTAACCTGGGATACTGATTATACTTATACCGAAAACAATAATCATGTTCATGAACCCGGAGGCTATGCAGAGTCTTATGATTTTTGGGGCGGAGAAGGTATTGATAATTTTAGACGACACACAAGTGATACTCATAACAGAGTAACCTATCGCTCTTCATGGCATGAGAGAAATACTTTTAAGTCTTTTATCACTTATGATCAAAGATATGATGAGCATGAGATTAAAGCAATGGGTGGTACTGATGTAGAAAAGCTTGAGTATTGGATGCATTCATCTGAGAGAAGATCGTTAATAGATAAAGACAAACCTGAACTTAGTTTAGCTACCGGTGATCAATATGTAAGTGGAGCACGTAACCACTGGTCAACCTTAGGTTTTTTCGGACGAATAAACTATTCATATCGTGATCGCTATCTTTTTGAATTAAATGGTCGTTATGATGGCTCTTCAAGATTTCCAGCCGATGATCAATGGGCGTTTTTCCCATCTTTTTCAGTTGGATATCGTATAACTGAAGAGGACTTTATGGACTTTTCCCGATCATTTTTATATGATTTAAAGTTAAGAGGATCGTGGGGTTCTATAGGTAATCATGATGTTGGAACCAACACATTTTTACGAACGATGGGTAACAGAAATTCTAATTGGATTATTAATGGGCAAAATCAACTTACCATGGGTAGTCCGCGTGTTGTAGCTTCCAGTCTTACATGGGAAACAGTGACTACACTAAATTTTGGTGTTGATGCCCGTCTATTAAATAATCATATTGGATTTATGTTTGATTGGTATGAGAGAACTACCAGTGATATGATTACTTCAGGTGAAACTTTACCTAATTCATTTGGAGCTTCGGCGCCTCAGCAAAACTATGGTGAGTTACAGACAAGAGGATGGGAGTTTGCTCTTGATTGGAATTATCAGTTTGTAAATGGCTTATCATTAACTGGAGCTGCTTCAATAGCTGATTTTAAAGAGGAGATTGTTAAGTTTCCAGGAGATGATCGTAATATTTATGGTTATTATGAAGGAAAGCAGTTGGGTGAGATATGGGGATATGAAACTGATCGCTTTTTTACTCATGATGATTTTGTTGCCGATGATAATGGAGAGCTAATAATGGAAGATGGTCGTTATATACTTAAAGATGGGATTCCTTCTCAGGAAGTTTTTGAATCGGGATGGTTTTCATATGGTCCCGGAGATGTTAAGTATAAAGACCTGAATGGTGATGGTGAGATTAATTATGGGTCAAACACTATTGATGATCATGGCGATTTACGCCGCATAGGAAACAGCACTCCAAGATATCAATATAGTTTTCAGGTTGGAGGTGATTACAGAGGGGTTGATTTTAGTATCTTTTTCCAGGGTGTCGGCAAAAGAGATATGTGGGCTAGCGGACCGGTTTTTATTCCTGGATATAGACCAACAGAGGCCTGGTATGATCATCAACTTGATTACTGGACTCCTGATAATCCTGATGCCTTTTATCCACGTCCTACTGATCATGATTGGATAAATAATGGTAGAAACTTTTTGCGCCAGACAAAATATATGCTTGATATGTCTTATCTGCGATGCAAAAATGTTACGGTTGGTTATACTATACCTGATCATATTATTAATAGAACCGGACTGGCAAATTTGAGGCTCTATTTTAGTGGTGAGAATCTGTTTGAGTTTGATAATATGGATATTCCAATGGATCCTGAAACAGGAGACAGAGAAGGTGCCTATGGCTTTTCTTTTGGTAGATCATATCCATATAGCAGAACTATCTCTTTTGGGTTGCAGATTGCTTTATAAACTAATTGTTGAATAAAATAATCATGTTTAAGATGAAAATATTATATAATAAATTTCGATTGATTATAATACTGGCTGTTATTGGCTTATATGGATGTGCCGATGATTTTTTAGAGAGGTTGCCAATAGATGATATGACAGATGAAAATTTTTGGACCAGTGAAAATAACCTTCAAACATTCTCATATGATTTTTATCCACATTTTTTTGAAGGTTATGGGAATGGATGGACATGGGGAAATTTCTTTTCGGGTGAATCGTTGAATGATGATTTTGGACCTTCACAACCATCACAATTTGTAGAGAATGTTCCTACAAGTGGAGGAGGATGGAACTTTGATTATGTTAGAAGAGCTAATTTGTTTATAGAGAGAATTCCTGAAGCTCCTTTAACCGAAGAGGCTGAAGCGCATTGGTTAGGTGTTGCTCGTTTTTTTAGAGGTATGGAGTATGCTCGTTTAGTACGTCGATTTGGTGATGTTCCCTATTTTGACCGAACGGTTTCTTCAGAGGATAAAGAGGAGTTGTATAGGCCCAGAGAAAGCAGGGTTACTGTAATGCAAAAAGTGTTAGAGGATTTTGAATTTGCTGCCGAGAATGTAAGAAAAAGTGTTGATAATGATGGACTGGAAGTTAATAGAGGAGTTGTGTTAGCTTTTATGTCTCGAATCTTTTTATGGGAAGGAACCTGGCAAAAATATCATGATGTAGAGAATGAGCAATCGGTTAAATTTTTAGAGGCTGCTCGTGATGCTGCAGATATGTTGATGTCTCAATTTGATTATCAGATTGTTAGTGATTATCGAGGAATGTTTAATAGTTTGAGCTTATCAGGCAATCAAGAGGTTATCCTTTATCGCTCTTATGAATCTGGGGTTGTTACGCATTGTTTGCACACATATAATGCATATGAGCCTCAAACAGGAGCTTCAAAAGATTTATTAGAATCATATTTGGCTTTAGATGGTTTGCCTGTTGATTTAAGTAGTCAGTATCAGGGAGATGATGGTATTGATAATGTTATGGCTAATCGTGATCCACGTATCCATGATGTGTTTGTTGATGAACTTCGAATTAATGGAGTCTCCTCTAACTATTCTACAACTGGATATGCTACGCATAAATTTTTAAATGAGGATATTATTGATGATGTTATAGGAACTAATGCTTTTAATCCTACAGATGCTCCTATAATAAGATTTGGAGAGGTGTTATTAAATTATGTTGAAGCTTGTGCTGAGTTGGGTGAGCTTACTCAGGATGATCTTGATCGTTCAATAAATCAGTTACGTAGGAGGTATCCTGACGAGGTAAGGTTACCCGATTTGGAATTGATTGGTGATGAACCGGCTGTTAACGGGGTGGTTTTTGATGATCCTAAACGTGATGAGGATGTCTCTTCTATTATTTGGGAAATAAGACGAGAGAGACGTATTGAGCTTGTATTTGAGGGTTTTAGGAATAGTGACCTTCGCCGATGGAAAAAGCTTGAGTATACCGATACTCGTGATTCTGATATTAATCGTGGAGCATATATTAAAGCTTCAGACTATCCTGATATGACAAATGTTGTTATTGAGGATGGTGCAGAAGAAGGATATATAGTGCCAGCATACAGAGAGGAGAGTCAAAGACGCTTTAATGATGAGAGGGTTTATCTGTTTCCTCTTCCTGTTGATCAAATAGCTCTTTATCGTGATAATGGATTTGTTCTTGAGCAAAATCCTGGGTGGGAGTAGAAAATTTATAATAACAATTGTATTAATAGTTGTTATATAGTTCTTTAGAAGGATGGAAAATAGGGTATGTTTTCATATACTTATTTTCCTCCTTCTTAATATTTTATAGTGAAAAGGTTGATTTTATGTGTTTTGTAAAACTCTTTAGATCGATTTCATGGGTTACAGCGATAGTTTTGTTGGTTATATCTATTGGATGTTCACAAACTAAGAGTCTTTTCTATTCTGATGATAAAAAAGATGAGTTGATTTCTGATTTAAACTCTCTTATAGATAATTGTTTTGCAGCTCCAAACAAAGGAGATGTTGTTGTAGATACATTGATAATCTATGAGGCTGATTCTGTTTTAGAGTTAAATTTTTCTCAAGCATTAATTCATTATCCCATTCGTCTTAATAATGTTGATTCTGTTACTACATTATTAACTAATCGTTTGTATAAAGAGTATCCCGGTTATAAAATTGACTTTTTGTTGAAAGGGGATAGTTTATGGGATTATATTCCTGACTTTTATAAAAATATTGAGAGTTCTGCATCTTATGATGGTATTAGGGTTGACAAAGCAGTAGTTAAACGTGATGGATACAATTTTCCCAGAGGATTAACTAATAGCCACATTGCTTTATGGGGTGGTCATGGTTGGTACTATAATCATGATTTAGATAGATGGCAATGGCAAAGAGCAAGATTGTTTGGAACTGTTGAAGATCTTTTTGTTCATTCAATCGCTACAAAATATTTAATTCCTATGCTTAACAATGCCGGAGCTAATGTTTTTTATCCACGGGAAATTTGCGCTAATGCTAATGAAGTTATTGTGGATAATGCTATTTCATCCGGCAATTCTAAAATAGAGATTGTTGATGGGGAGTTTTCATGGTTAACCCATGATATAGGAGGCTTTATGCATAAAGAAAGACTTTATAGCGGAGAAAATCCTTTTACTAAAGGTTCACATTATGCTATAGATGCTTCTTTTGAAAAACCCGGTAAAATTATATATATCCCTGAAATCCCTGAAGATGGATATTATGCAGTTTATACTTCGTGGGCTTATAATAAAGATGCATTAAATAATGTTAAATGCAGGGTCAATTATAGTGGAGGTTCTACATCATTTACTCTCAATCAACAGATGGGATATGGAACATGGATCTATTTGGGAGAGTTTTATTTTAAAGAGGGAAATTCCCGGGATCTGGCAAGTGTTGAGATATTAGGATATGGTGAACCCGGTGGTGTGATAACAACAGATGCAGTAAGATTTGGAGGCGGAATGGGATCTGTTGCTCGTGGAAAGGGCAATAACAAGCTTACCAGTAAGCGTTTAAGATATATGGAAGGAGCTCGTTATTTTCTTCAATATTCTGGTGTTCCTGATACTATATATAGTCTTAATGATGGCAAAAATGATTATAATGATGACTATATGTCAAGAGGTGAGTGGGTGAACTATTTAAAAGGTGATAATGATGCTGATTCGATTAAAGGATTGAATATTCCTGTTGATATCTCTTTATCGTTGCATACCGATGCCGGCATAACTCCCTTTGATTCTATAATTGGGACTTTGGGAATATATAGTACTTATAAAAATGATGGTAAATTTCCATCCGGTGATTCTCGATTGTTATCAAGACATTTAACCGATATTATACAAACTTCAATTGTTGATGATATAAAAGTAAAATATAACAGTGAATGGGTTAGGCGACCTTTATGGGATCGTCAATATTCTGAAGCCTGGCGACCAGATGTTCCTGCTTCTTTAATTGAATTTTTTTCTCATCAAAATGCAGCAGACATGAAATATGGTCTCGATCCTACGTTTCAGTTTGATTTGAGCAGGTCTGTTTATAAAGGAGTTTTAAGATTTTTAGTTGGTGCCGATGCTGTTGTACAGCCTCTTCCTGTTAGGCAGATGTCAATAATGTATCTTGAAGATAATAGGGTAAGAGTTAAATGGAAGGAACAGATAGATAAATTGGAACCTACTGCAATAGCTGATTATTATACAATATATATGCGTAAAGAGGGTTATGGATTTAAAAAAGTTGGATTAACAGATGAGATCTATTATGATATTGAACTGCCTTGTGAGGATTATATTTATGATTTTAAGGTTACAGCGGTAAATAAGGGAGGAGAAAGTTTTGCCGGTGAAACTTTGTCGGTTTACACGGGTGGCGTAAATAAAGAAATGGTATTAATTGTTAACTGTTTTGACCGGGTTGATGCTCCTTCTTTTTTTGATAACGGGAATATTGGTGGAATTGCCTGGTGGGAGGATTATGGGGTTTCTGATGGGTTAGATTATAGTCGTACAGGTTTTCAGTATGATTTTGATCGCTCTTCTCCCTGGATTCATGATGACAGTCCGGGCTGGGGCGCGAGCTCTTCAGAGCTGGAAGGGCATGGTGTTTTAGGTAATACTTTTGAAAATGTTAACAGGCAAGGTAAATTTTTTAAGGGAGCAGATATCTCTTTTATATCTGTTAGCAAAGAGGCGTTTAAAGATTTTGAAGTAGATCAGCTTAAAATGTTTTCCTTAATAAATTTTATTTATGGCAGGCAAAAAAGTGTGATCGATTATAAGGATAGTAACCTATATCGCTATACACTGTTTTGTGACAGAATAAAAAAGCAGATCGAACTTTATGCCAGTAAAGGTGGGAAAATGCTTTTTTCCGGAGCTTATATTGCTTCGGATGCTAAGGAGCGAGGCGATGATGAAACAGAGGGTTTTATGAAGGATGTTTTGGGGTATAAGTGGCATTCGGGTTATGCAGATCGTTCGGGACGTATAGTATGTAGTGGGTGTTCTGATTTTAATTTGCCAGGTGAGTTGTATTATAATAATAGTTTAACAAATAGTGAGATCTATGGTGTTTTAAATCCTGACTCATTTATTGAATCATCAGATTATAGCAGGGTTTTGTATAGGTATAGTCAAACAAATTCGGCAGCTGCTGTTTTTTATGATAAGCACTATTCTGTTTTAAGTTTTGGTTTTCCTTTAGAGTCTGTGATTTGTGAGAAAGAGGGAGTAGAGCTGATAAAAGGAGTTTTAGATATTTTTGAGTTGAATTTTTAATATAAATATTATGAGAAGTGTTAGTTTATTATTTTTAGCATTATTGATTCCATTATTGATTGGATGCGGAAAGGGCGACTCTTCGGCAGTCAAGTTTGCTTTTTTAACCGATCTTCATATTACTCCGGGCTCAGATAATATTGGGCATATGAAAAATGTGATAGATGAAATAAATAGCTCAGATGTTGATATGGTTTTAATTACCGGTGATATATGCAATTCAGGATCAAATGAAGAGCTTTTATTGGTTTATGATCTTCTTGATGGTTTGGACAAGGATTATCATATAGTTCCCGGTAATCATGAGACCAACTGGTCGGAGAGTGCAGGACAAAAATTTATTGAATTGTGGGGAGACGATCGTTTTATAGTAGAATGGAAAGATTTTTTATTTGTTGGGTTTAGTACTGGACCTTACTTAAAAATGGGAGATGGACATGTTAAGCGTGAAGATGTTCATTGGCTTAAAAAGGAGTTAGAGGAAAGAGCCGAAGGGAAGCAACTCTTCTCTTTTGCACATTATCCTCTTAATGAAGAGTTGGATAATTGGTATGAGATCACAGATATTTTAAATAGTTATGATTGCAGGGCCTCTTTTTGTGGTCATCATCATCAGTTAAGGGTTATGAATTTTGATGGTATTCCCGGTATAATGGGGCGTTCTCTTGTATTAAGAGATGGTGGTGAACCCGGATATAATATTATTAAGATTGATAATGATTCATTACAGGCTTATGAGAAGATTTTGGATAAACCACTTGGAGAGCCTGATATTGCTATTGATTTAAATAATCCTGTTAAGATAGAGGAGTTAGAGACTTCAGCTGCGCCTGACTATTCTGTAAATGCCGAATATCCTGCAGTTGGTATTGACTATGAGTGGGTTGATGCAGCATCTGTTTTTACCGGTGTATCCTTAATCAATGATACAGCATTTGTTTATGGTAATTCATTGGGAGAACTTAAGGTGGTTAGTTATTTATCTGATGAGGTGTTGTGGGAACATAATTTTGAAGGTTCTCTGTTTTCAACTCCTGCATATTATGATGATATTGTTGTTACAGGTGCTGCCGATGGGTATATTTATGGATTTAATGTTGCAACAGGAGATATTCTTTGGCAGGTTAATGCTGGCAGTCCGGTAGTTGCTGCTCCTGTTATAAAAGATGGGTTTGTATATATAGGAGGTGGTTATAGTGCTTTTTATAAAATAGATGTAGTAAGTGGTGAGGTTCAATGGGCCTTTGATGGTATTGATGCACAAGTACAGGCTGAGGCTGTTGTGAAAGATGATCATGTTGTGTTTGGTGCCTGGGATAGGCATTTATATAACTTGTCTGCCGAAACAGGTGAGTTGAGATGGAAGTGGAATAATGATCATGGCGCTGTTTTATACTCTCCGGGCAATGTGGTTCCTGCCATTTCTGAAGGAAGGGTTTTTATTGTTGCACCTGATCGTTATATGACTTCTCTTGATTTAAAGAGTGGAAATGAAATTTGGAGAACAGGAGAGTATGATGTAAGGGAATCAATGGGAGTATCTCCTTGCGGAGAAGAGGTTTATGCAAAATTGATGGATGATTACATAATTAGTGTATCTACAACAACTAACTCTTTTGACTTAAATTGGATTGTTGATGCCGGAATTGGATATGACCATAATCCCTGTCCTGTTATTAGCAGTGATGATATTGTTGTAGGAGCAACACGAAATGGCCTTGTTACAGCTATTGACCGATCCAATGAGGAGTTAAAATGGATCCATAAGGTAGGTAACTCTTCGGTTAATTTTATGGATTTTGATAGTGCCGGTAATATTTGGCTTACCTCAATGGATGGACGTGTTATAAAGATTAAGTATAAGGAGTAACATTTGGCCGGTATTTATCAGGTCAATGATTAAATATTTTTTTTTAAATTAATATTATGAAACGAGCCATGAGAATCGCCAGATTGACGCAGTTAAAGTTTTCTCAAAAAGAAGAATCAATTAACAGTAAAGCTAATGATTATTGTGGCGAGTTTCATTTTACCTTAACAAAATAAATTATAGATAGATGAAAAAAGAAGCGATTATTGTAACTATTGTGCTGTTAATGTTGGTTGTTTTTAGTCCTGCATGTGTTCATGAAGAGAGTAACAGCAAAGAGATAAAAACCGGAGCAGATAAAGTAAACGAGTGGGCTTATAAGCTTGAAGATAAAAAAGTGGGGCTATTGGTTAATCATACTGCGTTAACTACCGATGGGGAACATATTGTAGATACTCTTTTGGCATTGGGTGTTAATGTTGACCGTATTTTCGTTCCTGAGCATGGTTTTAGAGGTGACGCTGATGCCGGAGAGCATATTGATGATAGTGTTGATCCTGATACCGGGCTGCCAATAGTATCACTCTATGGAGAAAGCCGCAAGCCTTCTATGGAGCAGATGGGAGGGCTCGATATAGTTTTGTTTGATATTCAGGATGTAGGGGCTCGATTTTATACCTATATTTCATCTATGCACTATATGATGGAGGCGTGTGGTGAAGCAGACATTCCAATGATTGTTCTTGACAGGCCAAATCCTACCGGTGACTATTTTGATGGTCCTGTATTAGATCTTGATTTTCAGTCCTTCGTTGGGATGCATCCTATTCCACTTGTTCATGGCTTAACTGTTGGAGAGCTGGCATTAATGATAAATGGTGAAGGTTGGCTCAATGATGGTATCGAATGTGACCTGACTATTGTTGAAGTTGATAACTATTCAAAGGATATGTTCTATTCGGTTTTGGTTCCTCCTTCTCCTAATTTACCAAACGACCTTTCTATTCGTCTCTATCCTTCACTCTGTTTTTTTGAAGCTACAAATGTTAGTATTGGTCGTGGTACAACATTTCCTTTTCAGGTTATTGGATATCCGGATCCTTCATATGGAGAATTTTCTTTTACTCCGCGAAGTATAAAAGGAATGGCCTCTTCTCCTCCGCAACAGGATGAGGAGTGTTTTGGTGTTGATTTAAGAGATCTTGACCCTCTTGAGCAGAAATTTACCCTTAAATATTATATAGACTTTTACCATTTGTCGGGAGAAGATTCTGAATTTACATCACGCAGGGGATGGTTTAATTTGCTGGCAGGGAATGATATTTTAATAGAGCAGATAGAGTCGGGTATGAGTGAAGAGGAGATACGTTTGACCTGGAAAGAGGAGCATAAAAAATATGATAAACAAAGAGAGCCATATCTTTTATATGAGTAAAACTACGATCTTTTCAAGATGTATAGTGTTTTGGGTTATTATACTGCTTACTGGTTTTGGTAATCTGTTTGCTACCAGGCCGGTAGGTGGTGATAGTAGCAAGTTGATCTTTAAAGCTGACTCTTCTGATATTGATTCTGCTCTAAATTCAATGTTATTGTTAAAAAACAAAAATGATCTGCTTCCTTTAAAAAATATTGAAAATGGTTCGTTTGCTTCTGTTATTTTAAGTGAAAATGATCTTTTTGCACAAAGAGTGATTTCATATTTAGAGATGCCTGTAATAGATCTTTTGTCAAAGAGTTTAGATTGTAGTGATATTGATAGCGGCTATTTTGAGAGTTATGACAAACTGCTGATTTTTGTTGATTCTGATACTATTAGTATAGAAAACGGGAAGTTAATAAAATCTCTTATTAAAAAAGATAATTCAATTACTGTATGGCTTGGGAGCGAAGAAGAGTTGGCTCAACTGGATATTTTAGAAGATGCCTCAGTTCTTTTAGTTAGTAATTATAACCACTATTTGGCAGCAGATATAGCAGCTCAGATAGTTTTTGGTGGATTTAATATTAATCAAAAAAATATTGAAAATAAAAATGTGCGCTTAAGCTATGTCTCCCCTGATTATATTGGAATAGAGAATAAAAGATTAAGAGCACGTATAGATAGTATTGTTTTTGAGGCTATTGAAAAGGAGGCTTTTCCCGGGTGCCAGGTGTTAATGGCTGTTGGTGGAAAGGTTATTTACAAAGAATCATATGGTTTTCATACCTATAATAATAGAAACAGGGTGAAAGATAGTGATCTGTATGATTTGGCATCAGTTACTAAAATAAGCGGTGCTTTGCCTTTAATTATGCAGTTAGTTGGTAAGGGAGATCTGGATTTAGACGAGCCTTTTAGTAATTACTGGAGAGATTGGAGAGGAGGACTTTTCAGGAGATCAGATAAAGATACTGTTACATTACGGCAGTTGCTCTCTCACAGGGGTAGACTACAATCATACATCAATTTTTGGGCCGAGACAAAAAATGATGGTCGTTACAATAGAAGATTTTATCGACATAATCCGCAACAAGGATATACCCTCGAGTTAGGAGATCACCTTTATTTAAGGGATAACTTTAAAAAAAGGGTATATCGTTCTATTCGTCGGTCAAATCTTTCACCAACAGATCAATATCGATACTCTTGTCTCTCTTTTTTGATTTATCCTGAGTTGATAGCTGATA
Source organism: Marinilabiliaceae bacterium ANBcel2 (assembly GCA_029688995.1). Lineage (GTDB taxonomy): Bacteria > Bacteroidota > Bacteroidia > Bacteroidales > Marinilabiliaceae > JARULA01. The sequence goes on along the minus strand of JARULA010000005.1, from coordinate 125,137 downwards.
TTACCGGTTCCTCTTTTGAAAATCTCTTATATAGTAATGTTTATTCTCTTTTAGGCGCTTCAAGAGTGGTATATAATCCTTTGCAAAAAGGGTTTTCTAAGTATGAAATTCCTCCTACCGAGTTTGACAGTTATTTTAGGAGTTCATTGGTACATGGGAGAGTGCACGATGAAGCTGCTGCAGTTCTTGGTGGTGTTAGTGGTAACGCAGGGCTTTTTGCTAATGCCAATGATATGGCAAAGCTTATGCAGATGTATTTGAATCGCGGAGAGTATGGCGGGGTTGAGATTATACCTCGATATATTGTTGATGAGTTTATTAAAGTTCAGTACCCTCATTTGGAAAATCATAGGGGGCTTGGTTTTGATAAGCCTAATGAGAATAATTTAGAGTTATCTTTGAAAGATGCTTATCCGGCTAAAGGGGCTGATCCCAAGGGGTTTGGTCATTCCGGATTTACAGGCACATTTGTGTGGGCCGATCCTGAATTTGATATTGTTTATGTTTTTTTGTCTAATCGTGTTTATCCTTCACGGTCACATTCAGCAATATCATCTTTACGTGTTCGTCAATCAGTTCTTCAGGTTTTATATGATGAGTTGGGTTATAGATATTAAGTGGTTATTTTATGTTTATTATGATAAAAGAGATATATTATTATGGGATGTAAAGTGTTAAAGGTTTTATTTGTTTCGGTACTACTGTTTTTTTTAAGTTTTGATTTATCGGGAGTTGGAATAGTTCCAAAACCTGTTTATTCTCAGGTAAAAGAGGGTGTCATAGTGGTTAATAGTGAGACCGGAATTTATGTTGAGAATGAGCTTGAGGAGTCGGCTCTGTTTATTCAGAAATTAATTAGTAAAACAACCGGATTACCTGTTGAAAGGATTTATCAATTACAAGACAATGCTATTATTTTAAATTTAGATAATCAGCGTGAAGACCTTGGAGATGAGGGGTATGAAATTGACATATGTAGTGATAATATTGTTTTTACAGTTTATAATGAGAGTGCTCTTTTTTATGCTACTCAATCATTTTTGCAGCTTTTGCCTGCCGAGGTTTATAGTTCTGAATCTTTTAAGAGTGAATATGAAGTTACGCAGCTTTTTATAAGGGATTATCCTCGTTTTGCCTGGAGGGGGATGATGCTTGATGTTTCGCGGCAATTCTTTGATGTTGATTTTATAAAAAAATATATTGATTGGCTGTCTGCTCATAAGATCAATATTTTTCATTGGCATTTAACTGATGATGAAGGATGGAGAATTGAGATAGAGAAATATCCTTTATTAACAGAAAAGGGGGCATGGAGAGGTGAAAATGAGGTGTTACCACCGGCTTATGGTTCGGGAGATGAGCGTTATGGAGGGTATTACACTCAGCAAGAGATAAGGGAAATTGTTGAATATGCTAAAAAGCGAAATGTTTCAATATTGCCCGAAATTGATATGCCTGGGCATAGTCGTGCCGTTACAGTTACATATCCTGAGGTTTTATGCTTATCAAATGATACTTCAACCAGTGTGCAGGGAATACCTCAAAATGTATGGTGTGCCGGCAGGGAAGAGAATTTTAATATGATTACAGATATTTTGCAGGAGACTGCAGACCTTTTTCCTTTTGAGTATATCCACATTGGAGGTGATGAGGTAAATATGCAGATATGGGAGAGTTGTGAGCGTTGCGCTAAATTAATGGAACAGGAGGGCTTCGATGATGTTAAAGAGCTTCAAAGTTGGTTTGTGCGTCGTGTTGAAGCGATTGTTGAAGGTATGGATAAAAAGATGATAGGTTGGAATGAAATTATGGATGGAGGTGATCTTGGAGAAAATACGGCGGTAATTGCCTGGCAGGGAAGTGATTATGGAGTAAGGGGAGTTAAAGAAGGGTATGATGTGATTATGGCTCCGGCACAGTATCTCTATTTTGATATGGCACAATCTCCCGATGAACAGGGCCACTCCTGGGCAGGAAAAGTACCTTTAGAGCGAGTATACCAATTTGATCCTCATATGCCTGAAGAAGAGTTAACCCGGTTTGAAATAGATAATATTATGGGGGTACAGGCAGCATTATGGAGTGAATATCTTGACAGTCCGGATGGAATAGCCGAGTATCAAACCTATCCTCGATTATCCGCTTTGGCTGAATTAGCCTGGACTCCACAGGATATGCGTGACTGGGATGAATTTTATGAAAGATTGACCTTTAACCATTTAGAGCGTTTGTACAATATGGGTATCTCTTTTCGCTTACCTCCGCCTGATGTTATCTACAGTGACGGGTATATAAAAGCAGTACAACCTTTTGGAGAAAAAGTTATACGTTATGATGAGAGTGGAAATACTCCAACTTTTGAATCTCCTGTATTAAATAAGCCCATAAAAACTGATAGAGCTGATAGTTTCAGGTTTAGAACATTTTATCGCTCGCAAGGAAGTATTACTATGCCTGCTTTTCCATATCCAGTTGCTGAATGGAACCCTGAAACTACTCCTTTAAACTATGAAGAGGTTGTTTACGATATTTCAGATTTTATTGATATGGCGGGTGATTATAATGTAATGTTTAGGTTAAGATCGGGTCGTAATGGTTTGTTGGTAAGAAAGGTGTCGTTATATGTTAATGGTGATTTGGTAGATGAGGATATTCATGATGGTGTAATGGCTGCCGGACGCACCTCTAACAATATTTACTCTTTAGCACTTGAGAATTTCTCTAAAGGGGATAAAATTAAATTGGGTATTGAAATGCAGGGTCGCTGGGGAGTTGATACATTCGGGGATATTTTGTTGTATAATTCTGCTAAATGGCAATTAAATAGTGATGATTAGTTATAAAAAGATTGCTGAGTTATTAGAAAAGGTGATTGATAAAAAAAGGATTTTTACAGACCCTTTATATACTCTTGCTAAGGGTACCGATGCTGGTTTTTATCGATTAATTCCTAAAGTGGTAGTTCGTGTTCAGAGTGAAGATGAGGTTGAAAAGGTTATTAGTATATGTAATCGATATGGTGTTTCTGTTACTTTTAAAGCTGCCGGTACCAGTCTTAGCGGCCAAACTGTTACCAATTCTATCCTTGTTGAAATAGGAGAGCAGTTTTCATCATATAATATTTTTAATAATGGTGAGTTAGCATCTTTTGATTGTGGAGTTACCGGAAGTTTTGCAAATAACAAATTAAGTAAGTATGGCAGGAAGCTCGGGCCAAGTCCGGCTTCCATCAACTCTGCAAAGATAGGGGGAATTGTTTCAAATAATTCGAGCGGAGCCAGTTATGGGATTCGTTATAATAGTTATAATACTATAAAAAGTATGCGAATATTGTTTGCAGATGGGTCAATTCTTGATACCGGCTGTGAAGAGTCAGTTGCTAATTATAGAAATCAGAAACATTATCTTTTAAGGTTGTTAAAAGCATTATCACAATCTGTTAAAAACTCACCTAAATTACGAGACAAGATTAAGCAAAAGTATGAACTTAAAAATACATGTGGGTATGGTTTAAATTCACTTATTGATTTTGATGACCCTATTGATATTATTTCTCATTTAATGATTGGTTCAGAAGGTACTTTAGGTTTTATCTCAAATGTAACTTTTAAGACTGTTGAAGATCCCGGAATAAAGGCTACATCACTTATTTTTTTTACTGATGTTAAGCAGGCTTGTGATGCAATACCTTATTTGCGTAAATGTAGAGTAAGTGCTGCAGAGTTAATGGATCGTAATGCCTTAAGATCGGTGGAGTCGCGTTCTGGTATGAGTGAAGTTATAAAAGATCTAGACGATGAGGTTGTGGCTTTGTTAATTGATACAGCTGCCTACACTACTGATGAGTTGACTGTTCAAATTAGTGATATAGAGGATTCTCTTAAGGGCTTTAAAACTGTATATCCTGTAAAATTTACAACTAATGAAAAGGAGTATAATAGATTATGGCAAATTCGAAAGGGGTTGTTTACTTCTGCTGCTGCGCCACGACCTGTTGGTACTACTTGTATAATTGAGGATCTGGCTTTTAGAGCCGAAGTTTTAGGAGATGCTTTAATTGATTTAAAGCAATTGATTAATGACTTTGGATATGATGGCTCTGTTATATGGGGACACTTGCTGGATGGTAATATCCATTTTGTTGTAATGCCCGATTTTAACAGTGAAGAGGGAATAGCTCATTATGGACGATTCATGGATCAGTTAGCTATACTGACCATTGATAAATATAATGGCAGTTTAAAAGCAGAGCATGGTACCGGGCGAAATATGGCTCCTTTTATTGAAAAAGAGTGGGGAGGAGAGCTTTATGATATAATGAAGTTAATTAAGTCCCTTTTTGATCCTCAAAATATTATGAATTGTGGAGTTTTAATTAATGATGACTTTAACATTCATCTTAAAAATTTTAAGCCTGTTCCACCAGTTCATGAACTTATAGATAAATGTATAGAATGTGGTTTTTGTGAAATTAACTGTCCATCAAAAAATTTAACATTAACTCCTCGTCAGCGAATAACCGTTTATCGAGAAATTGAGCGTTTAAAAAGAGTTAATGATAACTCTTTAGTTAGGTATCTGCAAAAAGAGTTTGGTTATAATGGTGATAAAACCTGTGCTACCGATGGATTATGTGCACTTGCCTGTCCTGTTGAGATTGATACAGGAGAATTAATAAAAGAGATGAGGATTAATAGTACTTCATCATTGTCGCGGACTGTTGCAGGTATTTTAGAAGAAAATAAGGATAAAACTCTTTCAGCATTACGTTTAACATTAACCATTCTTGATAAAATGCACTCCTTTTTTGGAACAAAAGTGATGAATAGGTTAATGTCGGGTTTGAGATACTCTTTTTTGGGTTTAATTCCAGCCTGGAATTCAAATATGCCTGTGGCTGCTTCTCCATATTCTTATAGAAATAATACTAAAAGTGATTTGGCTACTCAAAACAGTGTGGTATATTTTCCATCTTGTTTAAATAGATCTATGGGAAATTCTAGAAGTTATAAAGAGAAGATAGGACTGGTTGATGTAAGTGTAAAACTGCTTGAAAAGGGTGGGTATAATGTTGTTTTCCCTGAAAAGGTGGAGAAGTTGTGTTGTGGTATGGCCTTTAACAGTAAGGGTTTTAAAAAACAGGGAGAAAAGGCTTCTCAAAAGTTAGAGGAGGCACTCTTAAAAGCTTCTGACAATGGTCGTATTCCTGTTTATTGTGATATGAGTCCGTGCTTACTTTATATGAAGAGCACTCTTTCGGATAAACTTGATTTATTTGACCCTGTCTCTTTTATTTTGAAAAAATTAAAGCCACGTTTAAATTTTTCTCCTGTTAAGCGAACTGTTGCTATTCATAGTACCTGTAGTAATACAAAAATGGATCAGAAAGAAGATCTTTTTGAGCTTATAAAAATGTGTGCAAATTCTGTTTTTGTTCCCGATAATATTGAGTGTTGTGGTTGGGCGGGAGATAGAGGGTTTACCCACCCTGAACTGAATAGGTCGGCATTAGCCACTTTAAAAGAACAGGTTTGTGTTGCTGGTGCTCAGGAGGGGTATAGTACTAGCCGTACTTGCGAAATTGGTCTGTCAAATCAAAGTGGTTTAGAGTATAAATCGGTAATCTATTTAGTTGATGAGGTTACTACTCCTAAAAATTAATTAGTATATATAGGCTTATGTAGTGTTAAATAGTTTATGTAAAAACGGGGATCTGATTTTTTAGATCCCCGTTTTTTAATGATATTTTCTACTGTTAATAATTTAAACCTTTATAAAAATTCTTTTTTTGTAAAGTATATAGCCTATAAGCCAAAAGAATATTATATGAGTAATTGCATAGAGTAGTGAACCGTTCATATTGCCGGCTAATGGAACAAAAATAGTTTCATAAAGCCATGTATCTGCTGAGATCAAATCGCCTTTACTATCGGGAATTTTAATAAGCAATCTTAATGTTTTAGCCCAAACTCCTGAGAGTGCAAAAATAAAGAGAGGGTTCATTCCAAATACAACAAAAAATGAACTCCATTTTTTATATCCTTTTAAGTCGATAATAAATATCAATATTGCAAATAAGATAGCTGCCAAACCGCCTGTATATAAAACATAAGAGCTTGTCCATAATGCTTTGTTTATTGGAAATACTAAACCCCAAATATATCCTGCTGCAGTGAAAACAGCACCATATAAAAGAAGCTTCATAGGAACCCTGTCTCTGTTTGTCTCTTTAATCATTTTGCCTGCCAGGTATCCAAGTAAAACAGTTACAACCGAAGGGATTGTGCTTAATACTCCTTCAGGGTCAAATGGCTTGCCAAATCCTCCGTATAGATGTTGCTCTCCTAAAATAGCGCTATCAAAGGCTGATGTAATATTGCCTTCAAGACTATAAGGGTCGGCTCCTCCAAAAAAGTAGAGTATGCCCCAGTAAAATAGAAGTATTGCTCCACTAATTCCCGGTAACCATTTATGTTTTACTCCTAAAACAATGAGTGCTGAAATCCCATAAGCCAGAGCGATTCTTTGTAATACCCCCATTATTCTTACCTGTGAATAGTCGGTCATCCATTGAGGGTATGAGTTTATAAAAAAACCGATTGCAAAAATAAGTAGTGTACGTTTACCTACTTTTAGCAGAGACTCTTTTGAGAATGAGTTTTTGTATTTTGAAAATGAAAAGAACATAGAAACTCCTACAACGAAAAGGAAAAAAGGAAATACCAAATCGGTAGGTGTGCATCCATGCCATGAGGCATGTCTTAGCGGTGCATAAATATATTGCCAGCTTCCCGGGGTATTTACTATTATCATAAAAGCAATTGTTATACCTCGTAGAACGTCTAAAGCTAGATATCTGCCTGATTTTGCCATAATTAATATTTTTTTCTTTTAGTTATTAACATTAAACCTGTAAAGACAATTAATCCATTTAATAAGAGAAGCTCAAAACCAAACTGGTACCCTCCAAGCCATTTTTCACTATTGGAATCAATAATATAACATAGTATTGGTGAGGCAACAGCTATATAGGGAACCCACTTATCGTAAACCATTCTTTTGGTTAAAATACCAAAAGTAAACAGTCCGAGTAACGGACCGTAAGTATAGCCGGCAGCTCTAAACACTGATGTTACAACACTTTCATCATTAATAATTCTAAAAAGTACTATTACAATAAACATTATTAATGAAAAGGATATGTGAACAAGCATTCGCCTCTTTTTTGCCGATTTGGATTTAGGGTCGATGTTTAAAAAATCTATACAAAATGAAGTTGTAAGTGCTGTTAATGCTGAGTCAGCGCTTGAATAGGCTGCAGCTGAAATTCCTAATAAAAAGAAGATTCCGGTAATAATGCCAAAATGGTTTATAGCCAGTTCGGGAAAAAAGTCATCGGTTCTTGCAGGAACAGCGATACCCATGGTTTCTGCATAGTAATATAACATTACTCCCAGTGTTAAAAACAGCATGTTTGCGATAACAAATGCACCGCTAAACCAAAAAAGATTTTTTTGTGCTTCATTTATATTTTTGCAGGTAAGATTTTTTTGCATCATATTTTGGTCTAAACCTGTCATTACTATTGTTATACCTATTCCTGCAATAAATTGTTTGAAAAAATTTGTTCCTGATCTCCATTCCCATTCAAATATTGAGCTGTGCGGATGTTTATATACAGCTGCTGCCATTTCTGTCACACTCATGTTTAAATCCTTTAATATTACTACGATGGTTATTCCAACCGATAGTAAGATAAAAAGAGTTTGTAAAGTGTCTGTCCATACCACCGTTTTTATACCGGCTTTATAAGTGTATAACCATATAAGTAGTATGGTTCCAAATACTGTCATCCAAAATGGAATTCCGAGAGCGTCAAAAAATGCAAGTTGTAATACCCCTGCTATAAGAAATAGACGAAATGAAGCTCCAATAGTTTGTGATACTAAAAAGAAAAACGATCCGGTTTTGTATGATCTAAATCCAAAGCGGTTATCCAGATATTCATATATAGATACCAGGTTCATTCTATAGTATAAAGGGAGTAGTACCAGAGCAATAATCCAGTAACCCACAAAATTCCCCAATATAAACTGAAAGTAGTTCCATGCCGTAGTTCCTACCTCACCCGGAACCGAAATAAACGTCACTCCTGATATGGTTGCGCCAATCATTCCGAATGCTACCAGGTACCAGGGTGACTTTCGGTTACCTGTAAAAAAAGTTTCACTATCGGTATTTCGCGATGTTAGCCATGAGATTAAAAAGAGTAGTCCAAAAAAACTTATAATTACTGTAAGTACAAGAGTGTTACTCATAATTGGTTTAAGCTATTTAATATATTAAAAATGTACCGGTACCGACTCCTGGTTTGTCGGACTAATAGCTGATATCATATAAAAATATCTGCCTGGCCTTGTTCTAAATCGGTTCTCTATTGTAGCATGAGTTTCTCCCGTTATTTTTATTATGTTTTCGGGGTTTTCATAATTTGATGCCCGTCCTTTTCTAAATTTGTATATGATGAATGCTTTATTATTTTCTGCAGCATCCCAGTGAAAGTGAATTTCATCATCATCCCATTTCATTGTTGCATTGGCCGGCGGTTCTGTTTGAATTTGTTCAACTCTGTTATTTACCGGAGGCAGAGCAAGATATTCATAATGATTATTCACTAATCTCTGTTTTAACCTGCGAGGATTTTCTCTTAAAGATCGGGCACTAAAATACATACTTCCATCAACATTTGGATACTCTCTGTTTAAATTCATTTGACGACGTATTTCTCTTGATGATCTCCATGATCTAACATCTGAATCTCTGTTTATACGATAGAGTCCCTGACCTATGTATAAATGACAGCCATATGTGTTTCTACTCCACCAATCTATGAGTATTTCATAGTCAGCGGCCTCCATGCCAATATGCCAGTATAGCTGTGGTGTAACATAATCGATCCACCCTTTTTTTTGCCATTTAAGAATATCTGCATACAAGTCATCATAATTGGTTACGCCCGCTGTGGTTAATGATCCTGAGGGATCATCTTCAATATTTCGCCATACACCAAAAGGAGAGATGCCAAACTCAACATGTGGTTTAATTGATTTGATGGTGTCTTGTAGCTGTTTGATTATAAGATTTACATTGTCTCTTCTCCAGTCATCTTTTTCTTTTGATGAAAAGCCTCTGGGATATTTTTTAAAGGCTGTACTGTCGGGGAACTCTTCGCCTGCTATGGGATATGGATAAAAATAGTCGTCAAAATGTATTGCATCAATATCGTATCTGCGTGTAAGGTCTGCAACCACGTTTGCAACATGATCTCTTGTTTCTGGTAATCCGGGATTAAAATATTTTGTACTGCCGTAGGTTACAAACATTTTGGGATTGGTTACCGCAGGGTGTGATTCACAAAGAACATTTTGTGAAGTATCCATTTCAGCTCTATAGGGATTTAACCACACATGAATATCTAGAGCTCGTTTACGACATTCATCTATTGCAAATTGAAGAGGATCATAATTGACACCCTTGCATTGCTCTCCTGTTAGCCAATGTGACCATGGCTCTAAATCTGAAGGGAAAAAAGCATCGGCGGTTGGTCTTATTTGTAGTATAACACTATTCATATTATACTCCTTAGCCAAATCTAATAGTTCGATAAGCTCTTCTTTTTGTTCTTTTTCGCTTAACTCTCTTGAGGTTGGCCAGTCGATATTTGCTACTGATGCAATCCATACTGCTCGCATTTCTCGTTTGGGTGGGTTTGCTTCAACTGTATAGCTTGTTAATAGCAAAACAATAGCTATAAATGGTAACAAAAGATTTTGTTTTTTCATAGTTGTGATTTTAAAAGTTAAAAAAAGACAAAGCTGTAATACATGATACAAAAATATAAATTTATTGAAACTTACCTATTAAAATGATGGTTTTATCTTTTTGTAAATCTATACTCTAGTATATTAAACAGGTTGTATGATATGTTAAATGTAGTGTTGATTTCTATTCCTTTTATTGCTTTTATTGGTTTTTTATTTTTGTAAAAAAACATTAATTTTGTTAATTAGTTGATAAAGGGTTTATTTTTGTTTTTTTTAATAGGTGAGTTTTTTTGATGATAGATAAAACTATTTTGAAATTAGTAGCTAAAGGAGATAAAAGAGCATTTGATGTTCTGTATAAAAATTATCATCAAAAAATATTTGCATTTGCGCTATCTTATTTTAAGAATGAGGAGGACGCTTATGATTTAGTGCAGGAGGTTTTTATTAAAATTTGGAATAATCGCGATAAATTGGGTTTACACTCCAATCCTGATGCTTATATTTTTGCTATATCCCGAAATAGTATTATTTCACAGTTTCGTAAGCGCAGTAACGAAAATGATTATTTGAAATATTTAAAAGAAAAATCTTCGACCAACTCTATTGGAGCCGAAGAACTTTGTTCTTATAATTTTCTTACTCAATATTATAAGGACTTAATCTCTCAACTGCCTCCTCGTAGAAGAGAGATTTTTGTTTTAAGTCGGAAAAACGGTCTATTGAACAGAGAGATCGCAGAGCAGTTAAAAATTTCTGAAAAAACAGTTGAAAATCAGCTTACTAAAGCTATCTCTTTTTTTAGAAAAAAGCTTGGAGGAGATAAATTCTTTTTTTCAGCTTCTCTTTTTCTGTTTATATGGCACTGTTTTTCATAGTTAAGACTTCTATTGTTAAGTTTAAATTTAGTTTGTTTTCCCCGATTTAGGTAAAAAAAATAAAGATCTTAGTAGGGGTTGTTATTTAAATAAACGTATTATAATTAAAAATAAGTAGTGTGGATAATTTAAAAAGATTTATAAAAGGTGAATGTCGTGAAGATGAGTTTTACGAAGTGCTTGAACTCTTGAAAGGATTAAAGAAGAGTGATGAGCTTGAAGAGTTCATGCGCAGTCACTGGAATGATTTAGATTCTAAGTTGGATAATCATCAAAAGATAGGAGATACAGAGCGGTTTAATTTGATTTTGGATAGAATTCATCATCATATTAATGTTGATAATAATAGAGGTAGAGTGGTAAGTAGAATTTTTGCCGGATATAGTAAAATTGCAGCTTTGTTATTGATACCATTAATTTCTGCTTTTATAATTATGTTTTTTAAATATAATTATTCAAAAGATTATGATGCTCCCATTACCACAATGAATGCCCCAGCCGGAGTATACAGTGAGGTTTGTTTACCTGATGGATCATCAGTGTTTTTGAACTCTCAAAGTGAGTTGTCGTTTCCGGTTACATTTGAAAATAGTGATGTGCGTAAAGTTAATCTTAATGGAGAGGGATATTTTGAAGTGATAGATGATGATAAGCCTTTTATTGTTAATACTAATGGTGTTACAGTAAATGTTACGGGTACCTCTTTTAATGTGTCGGCATACTGTAATGACGAAGAGGTATATGTTGCTTTGGTCGATGGTTCGTTATCTGTTTCTGTTAATCATCCTAATCATGGCGATATTCCTATAGATATTTTGCCAGGTGATGTTGCAGTATTATCAAAAGAGAGCAGCAAGATTATGGTTGAATCTGATGCTAATATGGATATCTATACATCATGGATTAAAGGTCGAATGACTTTTATAAATGAGCCTTTAGAGAGTGTATTAAGAAAGATGGAGCGAAAATATGGTGTCGTTTATAAAATAAAGGATAGCTCTTTGAAAGATTACCATATTACTGCTACAATTTTAAATGAAACGTTGGAACAGTTTTTAGAACTCTTATCGGTTTCATCATCGTTGGAATATAAGATTTTACGGGTTACTGATGAGGAAGGAAATGTTTTTGACAAACGTATAGTAGAGTTGTATAAAAAATAAAAACAGGAAAGTGTTGCAGCACTTTCCTGTTTAATTAAACCTGTTCATTAACAGGCTATTGTTTAATTATAAAAACAAACAAATTTATGAAAAATTATTGTTATCAAAGGGAAAGCTGTATCCCTATTTTTTCAAAAAAAATCTATTTAGCTATGAAGCTGTTTTTGGTTATGTTTTTTACCGTGAGTTTTTATGCTTTTGCTGATACCTCTTACTCTCAGGATGCAAAGGTGTCAGTTAATATGGAAAAAGCTTTGATTAAAGATGTGCTGCATGAAATTGAAAATGCTTCTGAGTTTTATTTTGTTTATAATAATCAATTAGTTGATGTTAATCGTAGAGTTAATGTTGATGCTCAGGAGCAAAGAATTGTAGATGTTCTTAATGAGATTTTTATTAATGAAGAGGTTGAATATACTGTTTTAGGTCATCAAATTGTTTTATCTCCTGGTGACATGGCTCAAGATCCTCTACAGGATGATGCTGAAGATATTCAGTTAACCGGCACTGTTGTAGATGATGCTGATGAACCTGTTCCGGGTGCAACTGTTACTATTGAAGGAACTTCTGTGGGAACAATCACTGATGCTGATGGCAACTTTTCTTTTAGTGCCCCTGTTGATGCTGAAAACATAGTTATCTCTTTTGTAGGAATGGAGTCAGCCCATATTGCAATAGGTGATGAGACAGAGTTTTATGTTACCTTGCAAGATGCTGCTTTAGATTTGGAAGAAGTAGTAGTTGTGGGATATGGAACTCAGCAGCGTGAAAATCTTACCGGTTCGGTTGCAACTGTAGATCAGGATATGTTAGAAAATCGTCCTATGAGTAGCATTTCTGCAGGATTATCCGGTTTGGCTCCTGGGGTTCATGTTCAGCAGGGTAGTGGTATGCCCGGTGCTGATGGAGGTACAATAAGAATTAGAGGAACCGGAACTCTTAATAATGCTTCACCATTAGTTATTGTTGATGGTGTAGAGTCATCAATGGATGAAATATCCCCACAGGATATTGAATCTGTTTCTGTTTTAAAAGATGCAGCATCTGCTGCCATATATGGATCAAAAGCTGCTAATGGTGTTATTCTTATAACAACAAAGTCGGGTGAGGATGGCGAGCCTGTTGTTAGGTATTCCGGTGATTTTGGATGGCAGTCTCCTGTTGATTTACCCGAGTATTTAAATTCCGCTGATTATGCACGTCTATATAATCGTGCATTGCAGGGTGAAGGAAGAGATTCCAGGTTTACCGATGAGGATATAAGATTGTTTGAGTCGGGTGAATCACCATATACACATCCTGATACGGATTGGCTGGATCTTTTGTATGATGGCTCAGGGTTTCAAACCAGTCATAACTTCTCTATTTCAGGAGGTTCAGAGTACTCAACTTATCGCATGTCTGTTGATTATCAAAATCAGGATGGCATTATCGAGCATGTAGGAAAAGAGCGGTACAATGTAAGAACAAATATTTCATCTGATCCTTATGAATGGTTAACTGCTAATTTAAATCTGTCATATACAAAACAGGATCTTACAAGACCTAATAATGCTTATGTTGGTGGTGGGGTTGATCAAATTATCCGTCAGGCATATCGTATTTCTCCCTGGATACCATATAAGAATGAGGATGGCACTTATGGAACTATTTCTGATGGGAATCCCATTGCATGGCTTGATCAGGGAAAGCAAATTAAAATGCAACAGGATAACTTTTTAGGTATTGGTTCATTACAATTTCATTTAACCGATGATTTATCAGTTAAAGGTACTGCATCAATAAGAACCTCTAAAAACGATAACAGTGACATGAATCGTGAAATTCAATATAATGAATCCAGATATCATGGCCCAACTTCGCTGCAACAGGTTTACTCCGAAAGTGAAAGAGTTACAGGAGATATTATTGCTAATTACTCTAAATCGTTTGATCAGCACAATTTTGATGTAATGGCCGGTTATCATGCCGAAAAGTTTAATTATAAATATACCAGGGCTTATCGCGAAAACTTCCCCAGTCCGTTATTAGAAGACCTTAATGCAGGAGCAACGCGAGGACAACAAGGTGGAGGTTATAGTCGTGAGCTTAATATGGAGTCATATTTTGGCCGTGTCAACTATAATTATGACAGTCGATATCTTTTTGAAGCAAATTTACGTTACGATGCATCCTCGAGGTTTCATGAAGATAACAGATGGGGAGCATTTCCATCTTTTTCTGCCGGTTGGAGAATTTCAGAAGAGAGCTTTATGAGTAACACTCGTTCTGTTCTGGATAATTTAACCATTAGAGCTTCGTATGGAATGTTAGGTAACCAGGATGCTTTAAATGCATATTACCCAACTGTTCCTACCTTGGCACTTGGAATGGATTATCCTTTTAATAGTGAAATTACTTCGGGTGCTGCAATTACTGAGGCAAAGAATCAAAATCTTGAGTGGGAAAAGACCACTTCATGGGGGCTTGGTTTTGATGCTACTATGTTTAATCGTCTTAATGTTACTTTTGATTACTATAACAGAAAGACTACTGATATTATAATGGAGGTGCCTTCTCCTGAAACATTTGCTTTAACAGGATTTTATGACAACGTGGGGGAGATGTCAAATGAGGGAATAGAGATGAGCTTACAATATCAAAATAGTTTTGGGGAAATTGATTATTCTGTAGGGGGACATTTTTCGTACAATGTAAATGAACTTTTACAGTTGGCCGGCCAAAATCAATTAATTCAGGGTAGAACAATTCGAAGAATTGGAGAACCACTGGATTCTTTTTACGGTTATAAAACTGATGGTTTATATCAATCGGAAAGTGAAATTGATGAGTGGCCCGAAAACACTCTTTTTAATCGATCAGACTTAAAGCCGGGTGATTTACGCTATGTTGATGTTACAGGTGATGATAAGGTGACAAGTGATGATCGTACAATTTTAGGAAATTCTACTCCTGATTTTACTTATGGCTTTAATATTGGCGGCGAATTTAGAAATTTTGACCTTCAGGCACTATTTGAAGGAACCAGAGGCGGACATGGATATATGGATGGGCCTGCTATAGGAGACTTTTCAGGAGATTCCTCTAAGCCTACTGTATTGTGGGAGGATAGTTGGACACCTGAAAATAGTAACTCTTCTGTTCCTAGGATTCAGGAAGGACCTGAAGGTCCTAGTATGCCAGATCCTAATACTACTGCGTATTGGTTGCATAGTACCGATTATCTCAGACTTAAAAACTTGCAGATTGGTTATACTCTTCCCGATCATATTTTAAATAATTGGGGTATTAGCCGAGCCAGAATTTATTATAGTGGACAAAATTTATTAACATTTACAGATTATCTAAAGGGATGGGATCCTGAAGTTCCTTCGGGTAGAGGAAGTGGATATCCTGTTGTTATGGTTAACTCATTTGGTATAAATGTTACATTTTAAAAATTGATTATTATGAAAAAATATATTTCTATATTTCTGTTTTCATTGATTATAGCTTCTTGTGGAGACTCTTTTTTGGATGTTGCTCCAAAAGACGCTTTATCTCCGGCTACTTTTTGGCAGTCTGAGGATGATTTGGAACTTGCTTTAACTGGTTTATATGCCGGTTTCGAAAGTGGCGGTAATTTGTTGTATCGTGATTGCGGGTCGGATAATGCATATAATAACTTCCCATGGGAGGGGTGGAGAAGTATTGGTGATGGTACCATGACTCCTGCGAACCCTGGAGCAGGTTATTTTAGTTATACAACAATCAACCGATGTAATGAATTTATTGATAATTTAAGAAATGTCGATCTTCCTGACGATAAACTTGATATTTATGAGGCGCAAGCTAGATTTGTACGTGCTTATAAATATTACCAGATGGTAGTAAATTATGGAGATGTTCCTTTAGTTTTAGAAAATTTTGAGTCGCCTGACGAGGCAAAGGTGCCAAGAGATGATAAAGAAAAGGTAATTGAATTTGTGAAGGGTGAACTAACTGATATAATTGATGTTTTGCCTGAATCATATCCATCTTCTGATTATGGTAAGGCCACAAAAGGTGCAGCTCAAGCATTGTTAATGAGGTTTAATCTCTATTATGGAAATTATGAGGCAGCACTGCAAATAGCGCGAGATATTGAAGGATATGAACTGTTCCCTAATTATCAGGAGTTGTTTAATCCAGAAAACCAGCAAAATCAGGAAATCATATTATCTGTTCAACATACTCAGGATGATTATCAAATTAATTTAACTCCTTTTATGCCTAATGGGTCGGGGGGGTGGTCTTCTGTAGTTCCTACTCAGGCGTTGGTTGATAGTTACCGTATGGCTGATGGACGAACTATTGAGGAGGCCAAAGCTGATGGTGATTATGATCCTCAAAATCCTTATGTTAACAGGGATCCCAGGTTAAGGGCGACTGTTATTTATCCTGGTCAAATGTGGCAGGGAGAGCCTTTTAGATCTGTCGAAAGTGGTGATGCTAACTATTATCAAACAGCAGATAATGCTACCAAATCGGGGTACAATTTTCGTAAGTATATAAACTTTTTGGATGAATCTACCGATGAGCAGTATTGGAATACTGGTTTGGATATTTATATTTTTAGATATGCTGAAGTTCTTTTAACTATTGCTGAGGCCAAAGTTGAATTAAATGAGATTGATGAGGAGCTTTATGACGCTTTGGATTTAGTTAGAGAGCGAGCTGGAATGCCTGCCGTTGATCGCTCAGTATATGATAGTCAGGAAAAATTGCGAGAATTAGTTCGTAATGAGAGAAGAGTTGAGTTTGCTGGTGAAGGTTTAAGGCGCGATGATATTATACGTTGGGGGATTGCCTCTGATGTAATGAATGAAGATGCTTTAGGGGTACGTTTAGGTGAGGTGTTAGATACTCAGCAGGCGAATGGGGATTACAATGTTGAACTTACCGAGGATCATATTTTTATTGAGTCTCGTAGATTTGATGACAGGCATAATTTGTTGCCGATTCCACAATCAGCTATTGATCGAAATACTGAGTTAGAACCAAATAATCCTGGTTATTAGAAAGGGTTTATTTATAATTAATATATAAACTGCTTTAAAAAGCTGACTGTTAAATTTTGTATAGTTACAGTCGCTTTTTAAGGCAGTTTTTTATTGAAAAAAGTCTTTTTCTTGTTTTGTTTTTTTCTTGTTACTATTCTTATCAATAGGTTTTTATGTTTTTTTGAAGTGTAAAAAAAGTGCTATTTTTTCTTGTGGAGTAATTAAGGAGTAAGTCTATTTTTTGAGGGCGACTTGGTTTAGGTTTAATTTGTTTTTGACAAAACTTATAAGTTGTTAATATTTTTCAGGTTTTTATAGTTGTTTTTACATCAGCCTGATTTTTACAGTTAAACTTAAACTAAATTGTATGAAAATGAAAAAAGGAGAAGTTTGGTGGATTAGTAGTTTTATTAAAAAAGCTCTAATTCTCTTTTGTTTTACACTTTTTGTTACAAAGGTTGTTTCTCAGGAAATTGCTGTCTCAGGAACCGTCTCAGACTCATTTGATGAGCCTTTACCCGGAGCTACTGTTATGGTTGAAGGTACTTCAACCGGTGTGGTTACAGATATTAATGGAGAGTTTAACATAAATGCTCCTTCGGATGGAACTTTGGTTTTTTCTTTTATTGGAATGGAAACTAAAGAGATTGCGATTGAGAGTAGGTCTGTTATCGATATTGTGTTATATGAGACTAAATCTTTGTTAGAGGAGACTATCGTTGTGGGATATGGTTCTGTTCAACGTGGTGATGTTACTACTGCTATCTCTTCGGTTTCTACCGATGATCTTGAACGTCGCCCTGTTACGGATGTTGCTCAGGCAATGCAAGGTCGTGCTGCCGGAGTTTCTGTCATGCGCCCCAGTGGTTCACCTGATGCTGATATGGTAGTTAGGATTCGGGGTACAACATCTATGAATGCCAGTAATGACCCGCTATATGTTGTTGATGGGGTTCCTATGACTGATATAAAGTTTTTGTCAGCTAATGATATTGAAAGTATGCAGATTTTGAAAGATGCTTCTTCTGCTGCAATTTATGGATCCAGAGCTGCTAACGGTGTTGTTATGATTACTACTAAATCAGGAAGCAGTGAAGATGCTCGTATCTCTTTTAGTGGTTATGTTGGAGTTACTGATTTAACAAATGAGATTGAGCCTTTAAACTTGAATCAATATCGTGATTATTTAAGTGATCTGGGATCAAATATAACCTTGCCAGATAATTTAACTGATCGTACCGATTGGTATGATGAAACTTATCAGACTGGTGTAAGGCAAAATTATCAACTGTCTGCTTCGAATGCTTCAGATGACTGGAGTTATTATATTTCTGGGGGATACACACGTGAAAGTGGAGTTATTCAGGTATCTTTTTTTGAACGTTATAATTTTAGAGTTAATGTGGATAATCAAATTAGACCATGGTTAAACATTGGAGCTAATGTTTCATATTCCGATTATACAGGTAATGGTATTATTTCTGGTCAGGGTGCTAATAGAGCTGGTGTGGTTCTTTCTGTAATTAACACGCCAACTTATGCTCCTGTATGGGATTCAGAAAATTCTGATCGTTATTATAACAATTTCTATGGAGCTAATATTACTCATCCTGTTGAGAATATGGCACGTAGTGAAAATAATATGAATAATAACCAGCGCTTACTTGCTACTGGTAAGGCTGAAATCTCTTTTACCGATGATCTTAACCTGTCTTCATCAGTAACATTAGATCGTTCATATAATCATAACACATCATTTCTTGATCCTGTAAAAACATCCTATGGACGTTCAAATTACGGTCAGGCCAGTGATAATAGGTCTTTAAGTACGGTTATGATATATGATAATGTTTTAAATTATTCGAACTCTTTTGATGGTCATTCATTTGATGCAATGTTAGGTAGTTCTGGAACTACCTCCAATTGGTCACACTCTTATCAGAGTGCATCTCATTTTAGAGATGGTGAAATTCAGACTTTAAATGCTGCAAATAGAATATCTCCGGGAAACGGAACCGTTGAGTCTGATTGGGCAATAATGTCATATTTTGGTCGTCTTTCATACAATTATGAAAGTAGATATTTGATTACTGCAAATATGCGATCGGATGGATCTTCTAAACTACATCCTGATCATAGATGGGGATATTTTCCTTCTGTTTCTGGTGCATGGAGAATTTCTTCTGAGAATTTTATGTCTGATATTTATTGGATTGATGATTTTAGATTGCGCGGAGGCTGGGGACAAACTGGTAACCAATCGGGATTATCTGATTATGCTTATCTTGAAAGATATAATATTCAGCGTCAAAATTGGTGGGAAGAGGGAAATGCTAATGCTCTTATTATGTTGAATCAGGCTAATTTGAGAACCTCCGATCTTAAGTGGGAAACCTCAACTCAGTCTAATGTGGGAGTTGATTTAACTGTGTTTAATAGTCGACTTACATTTGCTGCTGATTACTATTATAAAAAGACTTCTGATATGTTAATGCATGTATCTCTTCCGTCAGGGTCGGCCGCAGCTAACTCTATTCAGCGAAATGAAGGAGAGATGGTGAATAAAGGGTTTGAGTTTACAGTTGATTCAAGAAATTTTGTTGGTCCTGACTTTTTTTGGGATACTAATTTTAATATCTCTTTTAATAGAAATGAGTTAAGGAGTTTAGAGCTTACTCAGGTATATTATGATGCTAATACCAGTGATCATATGGATCAATTTGTTGTTCGTAATGAGCCCGGACGAGCTTTAGGCGGATTTTATGGATATGTAAGTGAGGGTGTAGATCCTGAAACTGGAGAGTTGCAATATAAAGATTTTGATGATAAAGGGTTTGTTTCTACATCTGATCGACGATATATTGGAGATCCTAATCCGGACTTTGTTTTTGGTATGACTAATAATTTTACTTATAGAGGATTATCTCTTAATATTTTATTACAGGGTAGTTATGGCAATGATATCTTTAATGCTTCTAAAATTGAGACAGAGGGGATGTATGATGCTAAAAATCAATCCACCGCAGTTTTAGATCGCTGGAGAATTCCCGGGCAGATAACTGACGTTCCACGTGCTGGTTTTGAAATACTTCCATCATCTTATTTTATTGAGGATGGTAGCTACTTGAGGGTTAAAGATGTAACTCTTTCTTATCAGTTTAATAACAACTTATTGTATAGTTGGGGGATTCATAGGTTAGAGCCATATTTTACTGCATCAAATCTTCTAACATGGACTAACTATTCAGGTATGGATCCTGAAGTTAATCAGTGGGGAGGAAGTGGTTCTGTTCAGGGAATTGACTGGGGCACTTATCCTCAAACTAAATCTTTTGTGTTAGGTGTTAATATTGATTTTTAAATAAAATATATTTTTATGAAGCTAAATATTTTAAACAGAGGTTTGTGGTGTTTAACAGCAGTTCTATTTTTTAGCTGTTCGTTAGACAGAGATCCCATATCTGAATATTCAGAAGTTATTTTGGGCAGCAGTGATGAAGAGGGGGAAAGAATCAGATTC
This sequence comes from Marinilabiliaceae bacterium ANBcel2, assembly GCA_029688995.1. Lineage (GTDB taxonomy): Bacteria > Bacteroidota > Bacteroidia > Bacteroidales > Marinilabiliaceae > JARULA01. The sequence continues at coordinate 104,731 of JARULA010000005.1, read as the reverse complement.
GAAGATCGAAGTGATGTGCTTGCTCAATATGAGAGTATGTATAATTTGTTTCGAGATCGTCAGGAGCATTGGTATGTTGATTATCTACTCATTAATGAGGCACGGGCAGATAATGCTTATGCCGGAACTACGGGGGCAGAGGTGGAGCCATTTGAAACTAATGCATTGAATGCAGGCAATAGCGTTGTAACCCGTGACTGGAATCGTTATATGGAGGATATTGCGCGAGCTACATTAATAATTGAGAATATTGATGATGTTCCCGATCCTTCTTTTGCTGAATCGGAGAGGCAAGAATGGAAAGCTGAGGCAAAAATCTTTAGGGCTATGATTATGCTGGATATGGCTCGTTTATGGGGTAATTTCCCGATTATTACAGAAGTGCCTGAGGATATAACTTCTGATAATATATTAGAAGTGTGGCCTGCTTATTTTCCTTCTCAAAATAGTCAAATAGAAGCTTATGAAAGAATTGTTGAGGATTTGCTTGCCGCATTACCTTATGCACCAGATACAGGAAGCGACAAAACTGTATTGACAAAAGCTGTAGCTAACTCTTTGCTAGCAAAAGCTTATGCAGAAAAACCTATACAAGATTATTCCAAGGTGATAGAGTATTGCAATGCAGTAATTAATGATGGGTTTGAATTGGTAGATGATTATTCTTTGCTATTTGGAATGAATAGTGAAGGAACCGATATTGCAATGAGAAACAGTTCAGAATCTATTTTTGAAACACATTTTTATACAGGTAGTGGAAATTGGGCTTCATGGATGTTTGGAAGAGATGTGCTTAATTGGGACAGTATGTTTGACTGGGCAAAATGGGTTACACCATCACGTGACCTTATATCTGAATTTTTAAATGAAGGAGATGATATTAGGTATAATGAATCAATAGTATATTATGAAGCAGGTTGGAGTATCTATTATCCCTCGGATAACTATCCTTTTATGTATAAGTTACGTTCGGCTAACAGTAGTATAATACGACTGAGGCTGGCTGATATATTGTTGTTAAAGGCCGAAGCTCTTGCCTGGACAGGAGACCTGGATGGTGCGGCAGATATTGTTGATAAGATACGTGCCAGAGTTAATTTGGATCCTCTCTCTTCTTCGCAGCGTAATTCTCAAAATGAAATGGTTGATGCTGTATTACATGAAAGAAGGCTTGAACTTGCTTTTGAAGGACATAGATTGTTTGACTTGATACGTAATAATAGATTGCAAGAGGTTATGAATACAATCAATCATCGTGACGAGGGGAGGTTGCCTCAGGCACGAACTTTTGATGAGAATTCTGAATTATTACCTATTCCTCAAACAGTTCTGGATGAGAACAGTAATTTAGAGCAGAATCCCGGTTATTAATTTAATTCACACCTAATATCATGTTGACTGTCTTTTTTATTTTTTAGACAGTCAACATTTAAAAAATGACATTATGATTTATAGATTTTTATTATTGAGTTTGTTTACCTTTTTTACTCTTTCATGTGCTTCTTGTAGCAGTGATGATGATAAGGTTACGATTAATGATGATTCAAAGGAAGTGATTGATAATGATGTTACAGTTTTTATTACTACTGCTAATAGAGCTTATGAATTTGAGAAAACCGGAGTGGATTTTAGCTCAGGCTCCAATATGTCTCCTACAACAATAAGGTTAAATTCAGAGGTTAAGTACCAGTCGGTTCATGGATTTGGAGCTGCTGTTACGGGTTCTTCAAGCTATAATCTGCTGCAAATGAACCAGGAGGATCGTACTCAATTTTTGATAGATACCTTTTGTCCCGATAAAGGAATGGGTTACAGCTATACTCGTATTTCTATAGGTTGCTCAGATTTTTCTTTAAGTGAGTACACTTTATGTGATACTCCCGGGATTGAAAATTTTGCATTGCAGAGTGAAGAGTTGGAGTATGTTATTCCAGTATTAAAAGAGATCCTGGAAATTAATCCTGATTTAAAGATAATGGGCTCACCCTGGACTCCGCCAAGATGGATGAAAGTGAATAATCTTGAGGAGCTTCAACCTCATAATTCATGGACGGGAGGTCATTTGAATCCTAAATATTATGAGGATTATGCTACATACTTTGTTAAGTGGATTGAGGCTTTTGCTGATTATAATATTGAAATTACTTCGGTAACTCCTCAAAACGAACCATTACATCCGGGTAATTCTGCATCTCTTTTTATGGGATGGGAAGAGCAAAAGGAGTTTGTTAAATATATGGGTAGAGCTTTTGAAGATGCCGGACTATCAACATACATTTATGTTTTTGACCATAATTATAACTATGATAATATAGAGGATCAGCAAGGGTATCCGCTTCATATATATGATGATCAGGAGGCTCGTCAATATATAACGGGTGCTGCATATCATGATTATGGTGGTCATAGTGATGAGTTGCTTAGAATTCATGATGAGTATCCTGATATGGAATTGGTTTTTACTGAAACATCTATTGGAACATGGAATGATGGGCGAAATCTTTCTAACAGGTTGATGGCCGACGTTAAAAATATTGGCTTAAATGTAGTTAATAAGTGGGGACGTGCAATAATTGTTTGGAATCTTATGCTTGATAATGATAGAGGGCCTAATCGACCTTTAGGGTGTACTACCTGTTATGGTGCTGTTGATATTAGCAATGATGATTATAGCACTATTACTAAAAACTCACACTATTTTATGATTGGCCACTTCTCTTCTGTTATTTCTCCAGGTGCAGTGAGAATTGATTATGAAGGATTTTCTGAACCGGGTATAAATTATACTGCTTTTAAGAATCCTGATGGTAGTTATGGTGTTGTTTTGCAGAATGATACTGATGATTCTCGTGCCATTACTATAAGTGATGGTACTAATCACTTCTCGTATGAAGTACCTTCTCAGGCTGTTATTTCGTATCGATGGTAAATTAAATTAAATAAAAGAAAGTATGAAAAAGTCAATAGTATATATAGGTTTGTCTCTGTTTTTATTTGTATTGTTTTCATGTGATGATAATGATGATGTAGTAAAAGGAGATCCTCTTTTGATATTACAGGAAGAGATAACATCTGCACATTTTGGTGATAGTATTCCCTTTACGGCAACCGTCTCTGACAAGGAGCAAGTTCCCTTATCTACAGTTAAGGCTAAATTGTTTTTTGGTGATGAGAAAGTTGAAGAGACAGTGATAAGAACAAAAAATGAGGGTGATTATACGGGGAAAATATTTGTTCCGTTTTTGAAGGATATTCCCGATGGTACAGCCAGACTTGAATTTGTTCTTCAAAATATAGAGTTTGCAATTGATGATGAGATCTTTGATGTGGATATAACCAGAGCCAGTTATCCTTATCTTACTCTTGTTAGTGATGAGGGGGAGTATGTTATGGAAAATGTTGAAGACCATAAGTATAAAGCTCAAGATGATTTTCCTCAAAATCTTAATGCTTTTATTCGTACACCTGTAGTTAATGAGTGGGGTAACAGCATAGTTTTTGGTTGGCAAAATGGAGAAGTTTTGCAGGGGACAGAAAACTTCATACCTTTTTCAAGTTATGCTCCAGGTGAATATGAGGTTTTGTTTAATACATTTACTTATGAGGCCTCACCTTTTATTACTCTTGAGTTTGCAGGAAAAGATATGATTATGCAGGATGAAAATAATTTTTATGTTGAAACTGATATTGAGCAAGGAGATGTAATTGGGGTAGATGGTATTGCAAATATTGAGGAGTGGTGGATCGATGAAGATTTTATAGCGGTGAATGAAGATGGGGATTTTGTATTTAAGCCTATATCAGGAGAGTATAGAGTAACTGCAAATTTCACCCATAGCTATTTCAGATTTGAAAAGATGGAGAATGGAGAGTTGGCTACTCTTAATGAAGATGGATCGGGGGCATTATGGATTATTGGTGATGGGCTGGGTAAGCCTGACAGGGATAATCATGTTGGATGGGATACATCAAAAGGTTTGTGTATGTCACAGATAACCCCTAAGGTTTATCAAATTACATTAACTGCAGGAAGCTCTTTGGATCATGAGTATATAAACTTTAAATTTTTTCATCAGAGAGATTGGGGTGGTGAATTCTCTAATATAGAGCTTTCTACCGAAAGTGATATAATTTTTGTTGGTGACGGAGATAATGACAGGGATCCGGGTAATCTCGGACTTGTAGATGAGACTCCTTTAAATGAAGGTAGTAAATATAGATTTGAGGTTGATGTTACTGAGGGGGTTGATAATGCAGTTCTTATAGTTACTGAATTATAGTTGTGATAAATTACTGGGCATCACAGGTTTTTTATAAGTCTGTGATGCCTTCTTTACTTTTTTCTATTATATTTATTATTTCTGGATAGTTTTTCTTTAATCTGTATTTTGCTGATTCAACTCCTCTTGTTGTGATATTAAAAATAGATGCTATCTCTTTATTTGTTAACTCCATTTTGATAAATGCACAAAGCTTGAGATCTTTTTGGGTAATATCAGGGAAATTATTTTTTAGTTGATTAAAAAGTTGATTATGAACTCTTTCAAGATTAGTTTCGAATAGTTGAAACTGTTTTTGATTATTAATGGTTATTGTTATATTTTGTATCGAGTTAAGTAGCTCTTTTCTCACCTTATCATTTTTAGCTATTTTTCGTATTGAGTTTAAATTATCTTTTATATTAATTAGCAACTCTCTGTTTTTTGCTAGTGATAATGTGTAGTTAGCCAAATCTTTGCTTTTTGTTATTACATCTGACTCAAGCTTGTTTTTATCCTTAGTAATTATCTCTTTCTCTCTTTCTAATTTTATTTTTTCCAATTCAATTTCGAGTGTACGTTGATGCTTTTTCTCCTGAAGCTTTGTTTTTGCTTTCTCTTTCTTTATTATAATGGAAACGAGTAATATTAATAAGTTTAGAACTATAATACCTGTAACTGCCCATAAAATCATAAATCCTCTTGTTGCATACCATACCGGAAGCACTGTAATATTTATTTGAACTGATTTTGCTATTTCTCCTGACAGACTTCTAGCTCTTACTTTTAGATTGTATTCATCGCTATTGAGTTGAGGATATGTGACACTATTTTCATTTTGCCAGTCGTTCCAATTAATTGAATGCCCCTCAAGAATATAAGAGTATTGAATATTTCCCTTATCTTTTATAAAAGGGGCGCTAAACCGGATTTCTATATTGGCAGCATTATGTGGTATTTCTATATGATTGTTATTATTAAAGTGGTGATATTGATATACTGAGTCATTAACAGAGTATTTTATTTTTTGTATTACTGTTTGTGGTATAAGTGAAGAGTCGTTTGATGTTGTTAAAGATGGTTGATAAGCATATAATCCGTAGGATGTTCCAAAAAGCGCATCACTTTTGTTTAATGCAATAATACACTCTAAACCTCGATTTAAAGATCCTTTTAGTGTTTTAAATGGCTCTGTTATATATTTATCGGGGTTTTTATTTTTAAAATACCCTATCTCATCATTTTTTACAAACCAGGTAATATCTCCTTGATCTATAATTTGGCGAATATTCTCTTCATCTCCCAAAAGGGAAGTTAATTGTTTATGAATTGTAAATTCCTGAGTTGATGAATTAAAGTAATAAATACCATGGTTAGTTGTAAATATGTTTTTTTCTTTCCATTTATGAACATTAATATTATATATTGACGGCAGGCCATCTTGTTCATTAAAGTGATTTACTGCTATAACTCTTGTTGATGCCGGGTTAGTTTCTATTTTATAAACTCCTTTATAGCCATGACAAATCCAATACTTTTCGTCTCCAATTTTTGAAATATCTCTGGTTGATTCATAAAAGCCTGGTAGAGTGACCTCCATTATATTGATTTCTTCATTGTTAATTTCTATTAAACCCAAACCATTATAACGGCAAATAAAATAGATGTTGTTGTTTTTCGATGTTTGATAAAGCTTCCAGATGCCTGAATTGTTGTCTATTTGATTAATATCGGTTCCTGATATTTTAAAAAGGCCATGATCATGACTGCAAAATAGTTGGTCATTTATATTTTGAAGAGACCAGGCTTGTCCTTCTAATCCTTGTATAGATTTAAACTCAAGTTGTTTTACAGGGTTTTTAGATAATTTTTCAAGAGATTTGAATACGCCTTCATTTGTTGCTATATATAAGTAGTTTTCAAATATTATGGCGTCATATACCGATGAGCCTTCAAAAATAGTTGTTAAATCAGCATTGGGATCTAAATGGTCTAGTCCTTTATCCATCATTATCCATATAGTCCCTTCTATACTTTTAAAAATATCAAGAACTGTATTATCTTGAAGTTTGTTATAATGATTTATAGGTTTTAGTCTGTCATTAACTATTTGCCACGAATGCATTTTGTGGCTTAATGACCCGATTAAAATTTCTGTTTGGTTTATTTTCGAGGCGGTTATGTAGGGTGGCTTGAAATCTTCGGTCTCTATTGTCTCTATTTGTTTTGAGGTTTTATAGCGCAGGTCTATTTTGAAAAGTGATCCCTGTCTTGTTATTACCATTACTTCGGTTGTTTGTGTACCGGGATATAAGTGAATAATTTGCTCATGATTTAGTTCGCTTAAAGGTAATGTCGAACTAAATTCCATGGTGTTGGTATCTAGGGTTTTAAGTATGTTGTTGTCAACAATAAATAGCATCTCATTTGATACTCCTGAATAAATGAAATTCTCATCCGATTCAATAAATCGGAATTCATTATTGTTTAAAACAAATAAATGGCTAAAACTTCGGAATATAATTTTAGAATTTATTTCATGTATATCCCATATGTTTTCAAAATTTTGATGCTCAGATGGTAGCATACTTGTAAAGGATTGATATAAGTAACCTTTTGTTTTGCATTGTTCTATAATTCCAAATTCATTGAATCCCCCTGCATATATTGTGTTGTTTTTGTCTGTTATCATGCTTCTCGCAGCACTGTTGTTGGGAAGGGTTATCTCATGCCATTGGGCTCCGTCAAAACTAATTATACCATAGTTATTTCCAAAAAACATTATGCCATCTTTGTTTTGTGTGGCGCACCAAAATTGTGATGCACTTTTATAGTCTTTTTGTGAATAATGTTGTATTGGAACTGTTCCTAATGGGGGAATATAAGATTGAGCAGTACTCAATCCACAATTCAATATTATGGAAAGGAGTACTGCATTTATTTTATATAATAATGTTTTTGTAGATATTATGATTTTTAATTTCTCCATAGCTAGTCCTCAAGCATGGTGAGATCTTTTTTTGGTTTAGGTAAATTCATCTTTTTAATTTCGGCTTTGCAGTTATCAACCATCTCTTGCGTCATTGTATATTGATATGTACCATAATCACTTACTTCGAATTCGCCCACATAAAAGAATCCCCAATAGTCAAAGAATTCGGTTAAATCGGTTTGTGAAACTTTGCACACCTGTTTCACAAAATTTAATTGATACTCTGCAAGTTTATCGCTATTTCTTCCTCTGGGGTCTCCTTTTGGTACCGGTTGATTTCTAAAAACTTCATGCAGGTCTGCATAAAAATCGGGGTATCCGTTTTGAGAAAAATAGAGATGTAGTTGCCAAAAAGGGACTAGTCGATTAAAAACATCAGGATCCTGCAAATATGAAATATTGTTTTTGCCAATTGATTTGCGTGCTTCTTTATATGAGTTTTGGTTACTTAATCTACTGGTATTACCAAAAGAAGTTGTTACATAAAGAGTATTTATATTATTGCTTACTTCTCCTAATCCGCCCCAATGAAGATAAGGGTTTAATTGATGAACATGTCCTACTTCATGACTAAACCCCCAGCAGGGATCTCCTGTTATTACTCTGTCAGGATCAGCAACCATTGCCATTGCATATCCCGGTTGAGTTCCATTATATGCTACTCCATCACTATCTCTGAACATATAGTAGTTGTAGTTAACTCTTGCTAATATTCGGTTTTCGGGAACATGGTTATATTTTTCCCATCCCATAAAACGGTGTTGTCTGTAAACTAAAGAATCATAATTATTAATTAGATCTGTTCCTCTGGTTGGCGCATATTTTTTTAAGGCCTCAACGGGATAGGCTATCTGTATATGCTCTCCTCGTGCATCAAGAACAGGATAAACTGCATTTTTTAAAAGTTTATCCCAGTCATTGTTGTTGTGTTCTTTTATATCAAAATAGCCGTTAATCTCTCCATCTACAAAGTGTATATCTATATTATTGAGAGATTCAGGATCATCACTAAAATAGTAAATATATGCCAGTCCGTCCCACTCCTCCAGAGTAATAATATTTATTCCGTTAGTAATAGGAAAACTTTTTTTATGTATTCCCCAACCATTAGGGTCTTCGGTGGGATTAATACCTTCAGGTGCTCTTCTTTCCCAGTGTGGTATCCATACTTCTACTTTCTCATTTTCAGGAATATTATCTGCCAGTATAAGGTGTTTACCTTTAGATAAATATATTCCTGTCATATTTTCATATTTGCTGTAACCATCTCCAATTCTTAATTCTCTCCCTAGTTCTGCAGGATCAAGATATGGTTTATATGATTCAATGCGATATTCGGTTTTGTAACTGTTGTTGAGCATTGCAGAAGCTGCTGATCTAAGTTGTGTATTGTTAATTTTTTCTGTTTCAGCCTTTGTTACATTCTCTTTTAACTCTGTTGCTAAAGGCGTTGTAAATAATTTAAGATCTTTTTTTATTAATTCATTTTTTGAATTGTTTTCAGCTTTTAGGCATAAAGTGGAACAAATTGTAATTAAAACAAGTAAAATGGATGTACTCTGTTTAATCTTGATCATAGTTTTTTGTTTTTAAAAAAATGTGTTTAAAGTTTAAAGGAGAGTCAGGGATTCTTTTGTTTATAAAGTATTGTTAGCAAATATAGTTTTTTTGCATATATTAAAATAATATTTATGAAAGCTGATAGTAAAAAAAATATCGATAGTATTTACAGCTCTTTTTTAAGTTCGCTTTTAAATGGGTACCGTTTGATTTGTACGGATATAGTAAAGGGTTTAATTGATAAAGGGGCTAAGGTTGATGAGATATATGAGTGCCTTTTTAGAAAAGCTCTTTATGAGGTAGGAGAGTTGTGGGAACAGAACAAAATATCTGTTGCAACAGAGCATTTGGCATCTGCTATTGTTGAATCCCTTTTAAACAGAGTTTATGACTCTTTTGATATTAAAGGGGATGTTGAAAAATGTGTGGTTATTGCTAATGTTGAGAATGAACTTCATCAGGTTGGCTCAAAAATGGTTAATGATATCTTTGAGATGGAGGGTTGGGTTAGTCACTATCTTGGTGCCAATACTCCGGTTAAAGATATTATATTATATTTAGGAGGGGTTAAACCTGATTTATTGGCAATATCTGTTAGTATTCATATTCATCTGCCTAATCTTGTTTTATTAATAGAGAAAGTGCAAGAAAGATACCCCGGGTTGAAGATTATTGTAGGTGGTCAGGCTTTTATGCGGGGAGGTAAAGAGTATATTGAAAAGTATGGTAATGTTGAATATTTACCCAATTTAAATAAATTGCAAAAGTTTATAAGGGAATATTGATTATATAATAATTTAGGATAATATTTACTCTAAATAATTCTGACTCATTTTAAGTTGCAATTATTTTTTATCTTAATTGTATCTTATTTTTTAAGCATTGGTAATATTAAAATAGATGGGTTGTGATTAATTTGAATATATGGCGAAAAGAGCTTTTATCTAATTTAGATAGAAGCAGTGCTTTTTATATTGCTCTATTTAAAAGTGACGGGACTCTTATTTTCTCAAACAGAGCTATAGACCCTCTTTTTAAAACGGATGAACCTGTTGCAAGTCTGATAAATCCTGTTTTTGATGATCTTTTGGCAAAGGATTATTCAAATACTTTAATTTTTCAAGGGATTTTGACAATAGGTGATTATAATCAATTAAACTCATCAATTGAAGCCAATATTTATCGCAAAGATGATGAGATCTTAATTTTGGGAGAAGTATGTGGCGAAGATCTTTTAAGGCAAAATGAGGAGATGCATCGTTTAAATTCTGAAGTTTTAAATCTTCAACGCTCTTTATTAAAAGAGAAAAGAGCTCTTAAGAGTGCTTTAAAGAGCTTAAGCAGTGCTAATGAGGAGCTAAATCAACATGTTAATGATAAAAACAGATTTATTTCTATTTTGGCTCATGACCTTAAAGGTCCTATGGGCGGGGTTAATGGATTATTAAAAATTTTGAAGCGAAAATTGCACAGTTATGATATAGATAAAATTGAATATTTTGTTGATACTATACATAAAACATCTTTGAGTACCTATAATCTTTTGATTGATTTGTTAGATTGGTCGAGAGTGCAAACAGGTAATGTGAATTTTGATCCTGTTTCTATAAAATTATATGAGACTTGCAAAGAGGTGGTTGATGGTTTAGATGATTTTATTGAAAATAAGGGTGTTATTGTTGATTATTCGGGCATTGAAGGATATAGTGTTACAGCAGATTACAATATGATGAAAACTGTTTTACGTAACTTGATAACCAACAGTCTTAAATATACTAAAAAGGGCGGTACTATTTCTGTTTTGGCCGATATAAGTGATGGTTTTTATCATATTAAGGTGAAGGATACCGGTATAGGAATGGATAGTGAAGTTAAAAACTCTCTTTTTGACCCAAATAAAAAAGTGTCGATACCCGGAACAGAAGGGGAGGGTGGTACCGGACTCGGTTTGATGCTTTGTAAAGAGTTGGTTGAAAAGCATGGGGGTAAAATATGGGTTGAGAGTGTGCCCGATCAGGGAAGCTCTTTTATCTTTACTATTCCTCTATAGTTTTTGTTGAACTATAGGTTAGTAAAATTATATAACTTATAAATCTTTAAATTTTTTTGTTTGAACAGATTATTCTATTTTAATCCTACATGTGAACTTGCTATTGTTAATGGTAGAGTTTCATATATGCCTCCCGACAGGTTAAAACAGTTTGAGTACGATCTTGATGTTATGCCTATGTGGTTGGCTGATAGTAATGATTATGTTCTTGTCTCTAAAAATATACCTGACTCTTTTATAGAGATGTTACAATGTGCATCTGTTAGTACACCACAATTTGTTTTGAATGTTAATGATATTAAAACCGGCGTTATTTCTAATTTTTGTCCATGGGGTTGGAGTCCTGCAGTATATAAAGTTTTTGAACCATTTTTTAATTTATCTTCTCACGGGTGGCAAAAGTCTAATTTTAAAAGTTGGCAAAATTTTCATAAAATACTTTTAAGCAGATTTTCAGGTTATGAATTGATTAATCATGTGGTTGATATTTTGCAAAACAACAAAGGTAGTTTTGACCTTCTTTCTATTCCTTCTAAACCAATTAAGGTTTTATCTATAGAGGATATTATTTTGTTAATGGAGAGAATGGAGTTTCCGATACTTTTAAAAACTCCCTGGAGTGCATCGGGTAGGGGGCTTTTTAAAATACGAGATCGTTTTGAGCCTATAACTTCGAATAACTGGATTAAGGGGAAGCTACGAGAACAAAAAACTTTATTTGCTGAGCCTTTTTTATCTAAAATTCAGGACCTTTCATTTCATTTTTGGATTGATAATCACGGTATTGATTACCGTGGTGTTAATTTTTTTGAAAGTGATATCAAAGGGGCTTTTCAAGGATGCTATATCAATGCAGTAGAAAATGAAAGTCTGCAAAACTTTCCCTTAGAGGAGGCTTTGATTCAGTGTAAAATGGTTTTGCAGTTAGCTTTAGAGAGAATGAAGCTGATAAATTGTTATGAGGGTCCGGCCGGAATTGATGCTATAATATTTAAAAACAGCAAGGGTGATATTGTTGTACATCCTTCTATAGAGATTAATTTGCGCAATACAATGGGTCTTGTTAATCTTGGATTGCGAAAATATATTCATCCCGATTCTAGTGGTTTTTGGAGAATCAGGCGTAGCAATAACTGCTTTAGAAAAGCCGATATTGTATTAGCAGATGGATTGATTTGCAGCGGCTATATGCCTTTAACTCCGACTAATAATTCCGGAAAGGCTTATGTTGTTGAGTTGACTGTTGAGAAAGGAGGTTAGTTGCCTTTTTTTAGTCTTTTTAGCGGTAATTTTCCCGACTCTATCATTTTTATGGTCTCGTTATATCCCACTTCTATTATTTTATCGGCTTCATCAAAATCCCAGAATGAAAAATTTGCCATTTCCGGGGGATCTATTAGATAGTCACACTCTTTCATTGAAGGTTTTACATTTTCTCCTATTCCTAAACTAAAGGTTCGTTCGGCAATATCTTTTATGCCGTTGAATTCTTTGGTTTCACCTAAATAGTTGACATGTACTCCTATTAATTTTTTACATTTTTTCTTTATAGCAGAGGCAGGTAAATTTTCATATAACCCTCCGTCAATATAAGTAGTGCCATTTATTTTTTGTGGTGTGAATACGACCGGTACTGCACAGGATGCCAGGACATAATCAAACAGTGGTCCTTCGCTTATAATCTCTTTTTTACCTTTATTAATATTAGAAACCACCAGATAAAATGGTTTTTGCAGTGCTGAAAAATCATCTTTTTTTATATGTTTTTCCAGTAGTTTTCGCAGCTCGGTCATTTTAAATAAGCCGTTTTTTCCCCATGCCGGACTAACCATTTTTATGATGGGATCTTTATTTACAAGTTGTTGAATCTGTTTGGGTTGATAGCCGGCAGCATACAATACTCCTACAAGAGATCCCATACTTGTGCCTGATATTATTTCCGGTTCAATTCCGTTCTCTGACAAAGCTTTTAAAACTCCAATATGTGCAAAACCTCTGGCACTTCCACCACTTAAAGCGATTCCTACTCCTTTGGTTGAAGCAGCTCGTTTTACTTTTTTTGTTTTTTTCTTTTTATGTGAGGGGAAAATATCTAAAATTCTCATATTAAAGTAGCTTTAAAGAGTTGATAATTGATAACCTGCCAGTTTGTTGTATAGTCAATAAATCTGCTACACTATAATCAAATATAAATAAAAAAAGGTTGGCACATTATTTTTGTACCAACCTTTTTTTCAAATCTGATTTTAATGATTAGGACTTCTTGTACATTATTAATGATGAATAAGTATTAATTCCACCACTGGAGTGAGCAGAGTATTCCATCTCTATTATATCATCGGGAGAGATCCCTTCTTGAACAAAAAAATCGTTCATCTGTTCATCCAGTGATTTGTCATAGTCGTCCAATCCTGTGTATTGGAAGTGCTTAGTTAAAAGTTTTTCCATTATCGTCCCATGTTTTTATAATGATACATTTATGATAAAAGCTATATAGCCTTTTTCTTTAATATTATATACGTGTAAAAGCATTAATAGATACATTATTTGCCTTTTTTCTATTTGTTAAACACGATATTTGTTGCTTTGTGTTGATTATGAAGAGGGTTTGTTTATTTAAAAAAGATTAATTGATATTTTCTAAAATATCTATCAGATGTTTCCAGTATTTTTCAACTGAAGAAATTAAAAGCTGTTCATTGGGAGAGTGTGCTTTTTTAATAGTGGGTCCTGTAGATATCATATCAAGATGTGGATATTTTTTTAAAAAAAGTCCACACTCAAGTCCGGCATGAATAGCTTTAATTTTTGGTTTTTTATTGTATAGTTTTTGATAGCTAGTAATTGCCTGATTTAAAATGCTTGACGAGTAATTAGGCTTCCATCCTGGATATCCATCGGTTTCTTTTATTTGTGCCCCTGAAAGGTGAAATATGGCTTTTACCATTGAGGCAATATCCTCTTTAGAGCTTTCAACAGAGCTTCTTTGACTGGTGTATATTACATATTTATTATCATCTTGTTGTTTTATTGAGGCCAGATTAGTTGATGTTTCTACCAGACCTTCCATCTTGCTGCTCATTTTTATAACACCATGTGGTAGAGCATAGATTGTATTTATTAATCTGTTGTGAAACTTGGTAGTAAATACTTTTTCTGGTAAGCTTGACGACTCGAGATACAGTTTTATATCTGGTTCAATATGTTTATACTCTTCTTCGATATCGCTAATTAAACAGTTTAATATAACCCTTACCTCTTCTTTTTTATCCCAGGGTACTATTCCTTTGGCATTAGCTTCTCTTGCTATTGCATTTCTAAGGTTCCCTCCTTCAATGTGTGATAGCCTAAAATCGCATCTTTTAGTAATTTCATTAATATAGCGTATCAGTATTTTATTTGCATTTGCATGTCCCAGATCTATATCATCACCCGAGTGCCCCCCTTTAAGGTTTTTTACCCCAAATATAAATCCGAAACTTTTTGGAGGGCATTTTTCAAATTCGGGAGTATAAATACCGGCAGTATCTTTTCCTCCGGCACATCCTATAAAAAGCTCTCCCTCATCCTCTGAGTCGAGATTAATGAGTATGGAGCCTGTTAGCATTTCAGACCCTAAATTTGAAGCTCCTGTTAAACCGCTCTCTTCATCTACTGTAAAGAGGCACTCTAATGGTCCATGTTTTATGTTATTTGATTCCAGAATAGCAAGCTGAGATGCTATTCCTATTCCATTATCGGCTCCAAGTGTAGTATTTTTAGCTTTTACCCAATCATTTTCTATACGTGGTTCTATAGGATCTTTATAAAAATTATGATCACTATCTTTTTTTTCTGCTACCATATCTACGTGTGATTGCAGAACCACCTTTTTATCACATTTAGATGTGTTACAGGCATCTTTTATAATAACTATATTGCCTGCTTTGTCTTGTTTATAATTAAGATTATGTTTTGTAGCAAAATTTATAAGATATTCTAAAATCTCTTTTTCATGTTTTGATATTCGAGGAATTTTGCATATCTCATTAAAATACCACCATACTCTTTCAGGTTTTAATCCGGTAATATCTTTGCACATCTTTTTTATTTGATTTTGATCTTTATCTATTTATTATTGATTTATCTCTCTATCTCGAAATCCCAATAAGTATAATATAGCATCTAATCCGATAGTCGAAATAGAGTGACTTGCTGAGGCTTTTACTTTTGGCTTTGCATGAAAAGCGATTCCTAATCCGGCTTTTTGGAGCATTGGTAAATCATTTGATCCGTCACCCACCGCAATAACCTGTTCAAGATGTATATCTTCTTTAAATGCTAAAAGCTTAAGTAGTTCAGCTTTTTTATTGCCATCTATAATATCTCCGGAGTGATTACCTGTTAACTTTCCATTTTCAATTTCCAGTTCATTTGCAAAAACATAATCTATACCCAGCTTGTTTTTAAGATAGTTACCAAAATAGTTAAAGCCTCCGGATAATATAGCAGTGCGATACCCATATTTTTTGAGGGTTTTAAATAGTCTTTCGGAGCCTTGTGTAAGAGGCAGATTATCTGCAATATCTCTCATTACCGACTCATCAAGGCCTTTCAGGAGTTTTACTCTCTCAATAAAACTTTGATTAAAATCGATCTCTCCTCTCATTGCTTTTTCGGTTATAGAGCTAACCTTGTCATACACACCTGCTTTTTTTGCCAGTTCATCAATTACCTCGGTCTGTATTAATGTGGAATCCATGTCAAAGCAGATAAGCCTTCTGTTTTTTCTAAAGATGTTATCTTCCTGAAATGCTATATCCATTCCTGTTTCGCCTGCAATTTTTATGAAGCTGGTCTTCATTTTCTCAATATCACCTGGCTTACCTCTTACTGAAAATTCTACTACAGATTGTTTGTGACTATTTTTTGATTCTATTGGAATACGACCACTTAAACGGGATATTATGTCAATATTTAATCCTTGTTCTGCAATAATATCTGTTGCTTTTGAGAGTTGCTTTGCCGTTAACTTCTTTGACATCAAAGTTAAAATGTAGCGAGGTTTACCCTGTTGTTTTACCCATGTGTTATATTGATTTTTAGGAATAGGGGTGAATTTTATATTCATTCCCGCTTCATATCCTTTAAAGAGTAGATCCTTTAGTATGGGAGAGGATTCCGATTTTTCGGGGACTTCGAACAGAATTCCTAGTCCGAGCTCCTTGTGTATGACTGCCTGACCAATATCCAGGATGTTAACATTATATCGGCTTAAAACATCTGTTAATGTTGATGTTACTCCCGGCTTATCTTCACCCGAAATGTTTAAGAGAATAATTTCCATTTTTGAATTATTTGCAAATTATTATGCACCTGTTTTGATAACTATCAAAACAGGTGTTATAAAAAATATTTTGCAAATATAACTTATTAAACAGTGCGATAAACCGGAATTAGCTGTTTTCTGCCAGCCATCTTTCTGCATCTATTGCAGCCATACATCCAGAGCCTGCTGCAGTAACTGCCTGTCTGTAAATATTGTCTTGCACATCACCGCATGCATATACTCCCGGAATGTTTGTTTTCGTTGTCCCCGGCAAAGTTTTGATATACCCTGTATCATCAGTGTCCAGATAGTCGGTAACTATATCTGAGTTTGGTGTATGGCCTATTGCAAGAAAAAATCCGTCTATTTTAATATCTACATCTACTTCATTTTCTTCTCCCTTGTTTTTAACCAGTTTTGCCCCTTCAACAACGCCATCTCCAACAAGACCTTTTGTTTGGTGTTTCCATAAAATTTCAATGTTTTCTGTTTCGAATACTCGTTTTTGCATCACTTTGGATGCACGTAGCACATCTCGTCGTACTATCATATATACTTTATTACAGAGCTGTGATAGATAAAGTGCCTCCTCAGCAGCGGTGTCTCCTCCGCCAACTACTGCAACATCTTTTGCGCGATAGAAAAAACCGTCACAGGTTGCACATGCTGAGACTCCACTCCCTGCATATTTTTTTTCATCTTCTAACCCTAAATATTTTGCAGTTGCTCCTGTTGCAATTATTAAGCTTTCAGTCTCTATAATTTTTTTGTCATCTATGGTTACCTTAAATGGTCTTTTAGATAAATCTGTTTTGGTAGCCATTCCAAAGCGAATATCAGATCCAAACCTTTCGGCCTGCTTTTTAAGATCATCCATCATTTCCGCACCTGTAGTTCCTTCAGGATATCCGGGGAAGTTTTCTATTTCAGTAGTTGTTGTAAGCTGTCCTCCCGGCTGCAATCCTTCATATAAAACAGGGGATAAATTAGCTCGCGCAGCATAAATTGCTGCAGTATATCCTGCAGGTCCCGATCCTATAATTAATACTTTAGTCTTTTCTGTTTCTGTTATTTTTTTGTTTTGTTGATTCTCGTTTGATTTAGTATCTAAATCATCTAGTTTTCCAAATAATGTCATAATATATAAATATTTAGATGTTTTAATTTGATTACAAAACTGCAACTTTTTTTTAATATTTCAAAATATTGCAATTTAAGTTATAGAGTAATAGATTATTCAAATTTTAAAGAGGTTTGTGATACTGACATCCCACCCACCAGTCCGAGTCCGCCTTCAATGTTTGAGTATGTTTTTATTGGATCCACTACAGGAAGGTCGTAATTGTACTCTGCAACAATCCTGCTTCTTATGTAGTCAAAATATTCCTGTGTTAAGCTTAACAATTTTATCTCTAATACTATTATTTCAGTTTCCGGCTCATTTGCAGGTTCTAAATACGCATAGGGTATATTAACTGTAAGTGTATATTGCTTGCCCTTAAAATTGTAGTCGGGAAAGGTGCCCAAAAAGTTGATGCCTCCTAAAAGACTTCCTTCCTGATCTCTGGTATAGAAAACCGGATCCTCTTTTTGATAATTTATATAATTTGTGTTTATAATATTGTTGTTTGAATCTATATGTTTTTCATTTATTATTAATTGATAAAAATTACTTTGTTCTGCAGGATCGGTAAATGATATTTTACATTGCAGGTAACTGTTTGATACTCCTTCTTTATTGATAATTTCAATTTTTTGTGTGTCAACTCTATTTATTGGTACTGCAATGGGAATTTTAGTTGAACCCTTTACTCTGTTATTCTTAGTGTCTGTTGCAACTATTTCTATTTTGTCACCTTCTTTAACCTCAATATTTTCTAGCTTTTTTTCGGTTTTATTGTATGGAAAAGACTCTTTTGAGACAACTTCCTGGTCGTTTATTAAAATTGAATATTCTCCATCATATATTCTTTCAAAATCATCAACCGAACTGTGCCCAACACTTCGACTTAAGTGGAGCGATAAAAGGGAGTCGGTAACAGGGAATGAGAAGAGCACTAACTGTCCGCCCCCTTCTTTTATCTGCATATCTAAATCACTTTCACATGAAACTGTAAAGATGAATATTATTGCTATGGCTATTTTTATTATTAGTTTATATAGTATTTGCATTTAAGCAATATTTAAGTTTTTGAATATCTTATTATCAGCTGCATTAAAATTGATGATATCAAATTTAGCAAAAACTAAGGATATGATAATAATTGAACTTTTTTTATAACTTTGTGTTTAATAATCTAAATATGATAATTTGTTAATGTTTTATATTATGAATGACAAAATTAAAAACTTTCCTATTTCGGGCTTCACTGTTATAATGGGGTTAAGCGGACTAACTTTGGTGTTTTCAAAGTTTGCTGAGCTTGGTTGGTTATCGCCTCTTTTCTATTATTCTGCGTTAATTGTTGTATCTCTATTTTTTGTAGTTATTGCTTTTATGTATTTGATGAAGTTTCTAATGCATAAAGATGAGGTAAAACAGGAATACACTCATCCTGTTAAGATTAATTTTTTTCCTGCAATCTCTATCTCTTTATTACTTCTATCTATTGCTTTTGAGCAATATAGTACTGTTATATCACAATATTTATGGTGGCCTGGTGTAATATTACATACCTTTTTTATGTTTAAGGCTGTTAGTTATTGGATAGAGCATAACTATCAAATAAATCATTTTAATCCGGCATGGTTTATTCCTGCTGTTGGTAATGTGCTGGTACCGGTAAGTGCCGGGGTCATAATTCCTGAGATAGTCAATTATTTCTACTTTTCATCAGGAATCTTTTTCTGGATCATTTTGTTTGCGATTTTTATAAATAGAGTAGTTTTTTATGGTCAGTTACCACAAAAATTTATTCCTACCTTTTTTATTTTAATTGCGCCTCCTGCAGTTGGCTTTGTATCTTATATGAAGATTTTTGATAGTTGGGATCCTTTCTCTATGTTTTTGCTAATGATGGGAATGTTTTTTCTTTTACTGCTTATGTTTATGATTAAAAGTTTTACCCGATTAAAATTTTATATGTCATGGTGGGCTTTTACATTTCCACTGACTGCAATTACTGTGGCAATGGCGCGTGCTTATGAGGTTACAGGTGAAGCAGGTTATATGAATATTTCAAAAATATTAGCAGTAATTGCTGTTATTGTTATAGCAATTGTAGCATTTCAAACATTTAAGTCGGTGAGTAGAGGTGAGATTTGTGTTATGGAGGAGGAGTAGTGATATAAGATTTTATAATAAAAAAAGAGAGGTTGTTTTTTAAGCAACCTCTCTTTTTTTTATTAGATTAATAAACTACTCTCGTAGTCTTAACTTTATATTTCGGAACCATACATCATCTCCATGGTCTTGCAGACCAATATACCCTTTTCTATCTTCACCACCTGCGTTTATAAACTCTTCCCATCCTGCAAATTTACTGTTTTCAATCATCTCTTCCCATTCGGGAGTCCATAAATGATATTCAAGTACATTCTCTCCATTTTGGAAATGAACAACTGTTCCGCGATAAACTATGATGCGGCCGCTGTTCCACTCTCCGTATGGATTTGAATTTTGTGGTTTTGCAGGGATAAGATCATATAGAGATGCAGATTTGCGGTTACCATCAATTCCAAGTTCAGCATCTACATGGTTAACGTTGTCAAGAATTTGATATTCGGGAGCTGATCTCCAAATAGGAAGATCTTCTATTTCCTGAGCTAAATAGAAAATTCCACTGTTGCCACCACGCGACACTTTCCATTCAAATTTTAGTTCAAAATTCTGGAACTGTTGATCATATATTAAATCTCCACCGTCCATTGCTCCAGCTTCACCTGCCCCTGAGCCCTGAATTTTAAGTGCTTCATCTTCTATTGTCCATGCTTCTGGAACATGATCCATTCCATATCCTCGCCAACCATCAAAAGTTTCTCCATCCCATAAAAGCATCCACCCTTCTTCTTTTTCGGCTTGTGATAGCTCATTGTGACCTACTTCTTCTTCTTGTTGAGCACATGAAGACAAGGTGAAAATCATGGTTAATGCTGTATAAAAAAATATATTTTTCATTTTTTAGATGTTTAAAATTTTACAATTTATTGTTTTACTCCATTTGAAATTGTTTGTAGTATTATGCTGGCATATCAGGAAGTTTCCATCCTTTTCGATATTTATGTTTAATAAGTTCCTGTGCAAACTGTTTTGCGTTAACAGGATCTGTCCATGTTTGATCGAAAGTTGGATGTCCGTCCTGGATTTCAAAACCATCTGCAATTACAGTTCTTATGGTTTCGTCATCTTCTATATTTGTGAACTCCATTTTATCTCCATCCCAGTGCAACTCTTTGTTTAATGCCTGAAGGCGAACAGCTAGTACTCCCATTACAACCATTTCATTGAATGGACCTGCTTCGTCAAATGCTGAAGAACATTCGGTTCTCTCTTCGGGACTCTCTTTACAGGCTCTTACCCAATCCATTTCATGGCTAAGTTCAATTCTTCTTTCAGTTTTGGGTGCGTTTGGAGTTCTTCCTGAAAGCAACCACGGCTCACGTCCATAACATCCTACGTGAATTATATCCTTGGTACCATAAAATAGTACTCCACCTCCCTGCACGTTCATATCTTTTCCTGCCGGCCAGTTATCCGGTTTTAATGGTTGTAAACCACCATCGTACCAATGTACTTCAACTTCAGGCATATTAACTTTCCCTGCAGGCTCACGTTCGGGAAATACCATACGAACTTTTTGCGCTGTTGGGGCGCTATCCTGAAGTAATAGAGTTGAGCTACCCTGAACTTTAGTTGGATATCCCAAATTTAGCCCTTTAAATACGGGATGAAGGATATGACAAGCCATATCTCCCAGTGCACCAGTTCCATAATCCCACCATCCGCGGAAATTCCAGGGAGTATAAATTTCATTGTATGGACGCATTTTTGCCGGTCCTACAAAGCTATCCCAGTCAAGGTAATCGGGAACCCATTGGCCTTGTGTTGGAGTGTTTAGTCCTTGCGGCCATATTGGTCTGTCAGTAAAAGACTCCACTCTTGTTACCTCTCCGATTTCCCCATTTTGAATCCACTCTTTTACCAGAGATACTCCCTCTTCTGAAGCACCCTGATTACCCATTTGGGTTGCTACTTTATATTTTTTAGCAAGTTTAGTTAATAGTCTGGACTCATAAACTGTGTGGGTTAATGGTTTTTCAACATAAACATGTTTCCCCATTGTTATGGCAGTAGCTGCAATTATCGCATGAGTATGATCGGCTGTTGCAACCATTACTGCATCAATTTCATCTCCCATTTCATCGAACATAACCCTCCAGTCTTTGTACTTTTTGGCTTTTGGCCAGTAGTCAAAGCAGCTTTTTGCATATCTCCAGTCCACATCGCATAAAGCTACTATATCTTCACTCTCCATGTTTCTAAGTACGCCAAAGCCTCTACCGCCTACGCCAATACCGGCAATTCTTAATTTGTCATTTGCTGACCTGCGGGATCTGCGGGTTTGTGCCGACGCTGTTGTTAAGTTAGGCAGAACACTAAGTCCGATAGCTGCTGCACCACTCTTTTGAAGGAAATTCCTTCTGTCAATTTTTGATTTCATAGGTGTGTTTAATTTATTAGATAAAACTTGTGTGAATTGAATTATGATGTAAATTTAATACAATATACTATTTAATCAAAAAATGACCTATTTTCATTATTGTATAATAAAAAAATATTATTGCAATGTTTTATTTACACATTAATCTTATAAAGAACTTTTTCTAATTAATACTATTGCAAAATGTTTTTAATTAATATGTTATAACACTTTTGTTAATAGTAGTTGTTGTATTATCCCATAGTTGGGATCCAACTAATTTATTGTTTTATCAATTGGTTTAATATAAAAAGGCCCTCTATTATAGAGAGCCTTTTATATTTAGTTGATATAGTATTATTGACTACTATTTTCTTTTCTTTTTTTGAGCCATTTGCTGTTTTTGTGCTGCTTCTAATCGTTGTGCAAATTTTGACTTTTTTACCGGCTTCTTTTTATTGGCTTCTATCTGTTTTAGAAGCTTTTTTTCGTCAACAAACTGTTTGATAATTATTGTTTGGCCGATAGTTATAAGGGTTGATATAAAGTAGTAATAACTTAATCCCGATGCGTAACCGTTAAATAGGAAAAGTAACATTACCGGCATTAAGTACATCATTCCTTTCATTCCCGGCATTTGACTTGCCGACTGGGTCATATCGGAATTAATTTTTGTATATGCCATGTTTGTTGCTGCCATTAAGAGGGTGAACAGACTAACATGGGCTCCATAAAAGGGTATGCTAAAGGGTAGATCCATTATTGAATCGTAGCTTGATAAATCTGCTGCCCATAAGAAACTTTCCTGCCTTAACTCTATAGATGACGGAAAAAAGCGGAACATTGCAATTAAAATGGGGAGCTGCAGTAGCATTGGCAAACATCCTCCCATTGGATTTACTCCTGCTTTTTTATATAGATTCATGGTCGCCTGCTGGCGTTCCATTGCCTTATCCTTTGGTATTCTTTCATTTATCTCCTCTATCTGGGGTTTTAGTACCTTCATTTTGGCTGTTGACATATAAGATTTATATGTTAGCGGAAATAGTACCATTTTTATAAGAATAGTGAGGATTAAGATTATTACCCCATAATTATTTATGAAACCTTCAAGGAAATTAAATATGGGAATAACTGCGTATCTGTTTATCCACCCAAAAATACCCCATCCAAGCGGCAGTACCTGTGTAAAGTCAAGATCACTGCCATAACTGTTTAGTGTATAATAGTTGTTAGGACCAAAGTAGAAGTTAAAACCTATTCTTTGATTTTGTGATAAATCTATGGGCACAACTGCTTCTGCAGTATTGTATCTAAGAAAAGCACTGTTGTCATTCTCTTCAATTTCAGTTGATAGGTGCGCACTTGAAAAAGCTTCTTCTGCCACAAAAAATGAAGTGAAAAACTGATTTTTAAAGCCTATCCATTTAAGTCGTGTTCTTATATCATCGCTGTCGCTGCTTCTTGAACTTAAGTTATCTACATCGTCCATATAATATTTATAATATAGACCTGAGTATTGTTGCTCAAATGAACGTCCTTTTTCAAATGATGGCATTTCAACATACCAGTTAATATCTATGCTTCCTCTGGGGGTAGATATTAGGTTATTGAGGTTGTTGGTTATTATATTGAAAGATGCCATAAACTCATCTTCGGGTAATTTATACTCAAAAGAGAGCGATTCGTTTTGGTCAGTTTCAACAGTAAAGGTGATAGTTGAATCGGTTTTTGATTTTACATCGAAAAAAAGATCTTCGGTGCTAAAAACTCTGGTGTTGTGTGTAAAAGAGAATCCGAACTTATTATTGTCGCCCTCAAACAGAACTAAAGGTTCTCCATTATAAGTCTGGTAATTTTTGAGTTCAACAGAGTATATATTTCCTCCTTTGTTGCTAAACTCTATCTTAATGTTTTCGTTTTCTAATGTATAGAACTCTCTTTCTCCTTCCATAAATGGCGCCATATATCCATAGCGCTCTATCAGAGCTTCTTGGTCCGACTCTCTCTCTTGGGCAGGTTCTGCTGTTTGGGTCTCTTCTTCCAGAGTAATAGCCTCTTGTTCTGCCTCAGCTATTTCTGCAGCTCTGCGTTCTTCAGCTTCAAGCATTTCGGCTTGCTGTATAGAGTCCTGACGGGCTCTCATAGCCTCAATTTGCTCTTGTGAAGGGCGGTTTACAAACCAGAATCCTATAAGAATAAGTGTGATTAAAATTAATCCCGTAACTGAATTTTTATCCATGATTATTGTGCGTTTGTATCTTTAGTTGCTTTGTTTTTAATTGCTGCCTCTATAAAAGCTATAAAAATGGGATGCGGATTTAATACCGTGCTACTGTATTCCGGATGAAATTGTACTCCTAAGAACCAATTGTGAGATGGTATTTCAACTGTTTCTACCAGCTCTGTATCGGGGTTAATCCCTGATGCAATCATGCCGCCTTTTTCAAAAAGCGGGAGATATTCATTATTAAATTCATATCGGTGTCTATGTCTCTCCCGAATTGAATCACTTTTATAGGCATTGTAAATATTACTACTCTTTTTTAACATACATTCGTATGCTCCAAGTCTCATAGTTCCACCTTTATCAGTAATATTTTTTTGATTCTCCATCAAATCAATTACCGGATCGGGGGTAGTGTGATCCATCTCTTTTGAATTGGCTTTGTTTAATTTAAGTACATTGCGTGCATATTCAATAACAGCACACTGCATACCCAGGCATATACCTAAAAACGGGATATCATTTTCACGTGCATATTTTACTGTAGCCATTTTTCCTTCAAATCCACGATGTCCAAATCCCGGAGCTACTAAAATAGCATGAATATCATTAAATTTTTCTGCAACATTTTTCCCGGTGATTGTTTCACTCTGTATTAGTTCAATATCTACTTTATAATCATTATATGTTGCCGCATGTATTAATGCTTCTATTATTGATTTGTATGCATCGGGCAGCTCTACATATTTACCTGCCAGTCCGATCCTCACTGTCTCTTTAGCGTTATTTAATTTTGACAGGAAGTTTTTCCACTGTTTTAATTCGGGCTTTTGACTCATTGGAATTTTTAATTTTTCCATCACTATTTCGTCAAGACCCTCTTCCTGCATCTTTACAGGAACTTCGTATATCGATTTAACATCAATTGATTGAATTACAGCTTTGCTATCAACATTACAAAATAGTGCTACTTTTTTTCTTATATCGGATGCTAAATCCTTTTCTGTGCGAAGTACCAATATATCGGGTTGAACTCCAATTTCAAGAAGAGCTTTTACAGAGTGCTGTGTAGGCTTGGTTTTTAACTCTCCACTTGCCGTTAAAAAGGGAACAAGGGTAAGATGTATTACAATAGCTTTTGATCCCAATTCCCATTTAAGTTGTCTAACAGCCTCAATATAAGGGAGAGATTCAATATCACCTACGGTTCCTCCAATTTCAGTTATTACTACATCAAATTTATTTTTTGAGCCTAAAAGCTTTATATTTCTTTTTATCTCATCGGTAATGTGAGGTATTATTTGTACGGTTTTTCCTAAAAAGTCACCTCTACGCTCTTTGTTTATAACGTTTTGGTAAATTCTACCTGTGGTAACATTGTTAGCTTGAGATGTAGCAGTATTCAAAAATCTTTCGTAATGCCCCAGATCCAAATCGGTTTCTGCGCCATCTTCTGTTACATAGCATTCTCCATGCTCATATGGATTAAGCGTTCCTGGATCTACATTTAGATATGGATCCAGTTTTTGTATTGTAACTCTATTTCCTCTTGCCTGAAGCAGTTTGGCAAGAGATGCTGAAATAATTCCTTTTCCCAGAGAGGATGCAACTCCACCTGTAACAAAAATATAACGAGTATCCGGCACTGTTTAATCTTTTATTGATGTGTAAATTAATATAAGCTTAAAATTTTAAAACGCAAAGTTAGCAAAATCTATCGTAATAGCTGAAATTATAAAAACAGAGTTTATTCCTCTGATAAAAACAATAAAATTTATTTTTGAAAATAATGCAATCGCTTGCACAAAACATAAACAAAAGCTATTTTTGTTGCATGAGTTAATGTTTTTATTGAAACTTTTTAAATTTTTGATTATGAAAAAAATGCTAAGATGGTTTTGGATGTTTAACCTTTTATTTCCATCTCTTATTTTGCCTGAAAGCTCTGCTGCAAATGATTTTAAAGCAAAATTATTGGTGAATCATATAGGTTATGAAGCTGAAGGGGTAAAAGGAGTTGTTTTTCAGACTAATAGCGATTTAGTTCCGGGTGAGTTTGTTGTAAGTGAAAAATTAAGTGATAAAGTAGTTTTTCAGGGGTCTTTTGAATCGGGTGGAGAGATTGATTCATGGCATACCGGAAATGCTTATTACGGAGATTTTTCCAATTTGAAAGATAAGGGAGAGTTTTATATTACTCTTGATTTTGATGGTAGAGAAATCAGGAGTGAGGCTTTTACCGTTGGAGATCAGGTTATTGCTGCTGAAACTTTATGGGTACTAGCTAAGGGAATTAACTCTCAGCGTACTGCCGGTGATTTTAATGAGGCGGATAAAAAAATGTCATTTTATGGTTACAGAAATGATACAGTTGATGTTAGTGGAGGGTGGTATGATGCTTCGGGCGACAGAGGAAAATATATTAGTCATTTGAATTATGCCAACTTTATGAGTCCTCAGCAGGCTCCTATGGTTGTTTGGAATTTTATTGAAGCATCTAATAATTTAAAGCATTATAATAATAAAGATCAATCCTCTGTTATTGATGCCTATATTGACGAAGCGGCTCATGGTGCAGATTGGTTAGTTCGAATTCAAGATCCTGAGGGATATTTTTATATTAATGTTTTTGCAAACTGGTCATGGGATCATACACGCAGACAAATATGTGCATATATCTCTCAGGATGGTTTTAGAACCAGTAATTATGAAGCAGGATATCGTGAAGGCGGAGGTATGTCAATTGCTGCTTTAGCAAGAGCTTATGCCGAAGGTATTAGCGGGGAATTTAGTTCTCAGAAGTATCTTGAAGCTGCTATTAAGGGTTTTGATCATCTTCAAGAGAATAATTTAAAATATATCCATAATGGCATTGAGAATATTATAGATGATTATACTGCTTTAATGGCCGCTACCGAACTTTATAATGCTACTCAAGAAGATAGGTTTTTAGCGGCTGCAAGAGTTCGTATGGAAAATCTGGTAAACCGTATTTCCAGTGATGGTAATATAGATAATTACTGGAGAGCCGATGATGAGGATATAAGACCATATTTTCATGCTGCAGAAGCTGGTTTACCTTTGATTTCTTTGATTACTTATCTTCAGTATGAAGATGATAATGAGTATCGTGAAAAGGCTATAGATGCGGTAAAAAGTTCTGTTGATTTTGAGATCTCCGTTACAAATGAAGTTAATAATCCTTTTGGTTATGCTCGTCAATATGTGAAAGGTACCAATGAAGATGAAAAGCGCACAGCATTTTTTATTCCTCAAAACAACGAGACCGGATATTGGTGGCAGGGAGAAAATGCTCGAATCTCTTCATTGTCTGCAGCAATTTATAAATCTATACCTTATATAGATGAAGATAAAAGAGATGATGCTTTAAAATATGCAATTTCTCAGATTAACTGGATTTTGGGAATGAATCCTTATAATATGACGATGCTTGAAGGGCGTGGAAGAAATAATCCTCCATACTCTGAGGGGGGTAATGAGTTAAATGTTACCGGTTGTGTTTGTAATGGTATTACCGGAGGTTTTGGAGATGAAACAGATATAGCTTTTAGGCCATATCCTTATGGGGAAGATTTAAGTCAGCGCTGGAGGTGGAGCGAACAGTGGCTACAGCATGGCTCATGGTTAATGCTTGCAATATCTGAGATGATAAAGTAGGTTTTAAATTAAAAGAGGCTGACCAATACTTTTTGGTCAACCTCTTTTAAATATTGATTAAATCATCTCCTCTATTAAGTCAAGCTTTCTGTTTAATAGTTTGATATTTCTTTTACCATTATCTATTTTGTTTTTAAAGTCGCGAATTAAAGCTTCGGAGTTTTTATTGGAGGTATTAAAAAAGCCAATATTGTTTTCCCAAAGAATTATATCGTTTTCCAGTTGCTTAAGTTTTGTTATTATTTTATTTCTTTCGTGATCGATTTTTTCATTTAATTGTCCGGCAGCTTTCCAGTTTTCAAGCTTGTTTCTAAATTTTTGAAGATTTTTATTTACTTCATCTAAATTTAGATGATCAAATTTTTGATTTATAAGATTTCGGAACTCCTGGTTTATCCTATCTTTCTCTTTGATTGGAACAAAACCTATTTCGTCCCATCTGCGTTGGTATTCTTGTAGCGCTTCAAAACATTTTTCACTGTCATTTTGAGCTTCAAACTCTTTTAACTCTTCAATTAATTTCTCTTTCTTTTTTAGGTTATCGGTTTGAGCTTCATCAATATGGCTGAAAAAATCTTTTTTGCGACTAAAAAAGTGATCACACGCTTCCCTGAACCTTTTCCAAACAATATCTGACTGTTTACGAGGTACAGGCCCTATTTCTTTCCACTCTTTTTGTATTTTTATATATGTTTCGGTAGCTCTTTTCCAGTCGGTACTCTCTTTCATCTCTTCAGCTTTTTCGCATAGTGCTGTTTTTTGCTGAAGATTTTTTTGCTGCTCTTCTTTATAGTTTTTAAAAAAGGTTCTTTTTTGATCAAAAAATGTATCACACGATTTTCTAAATCGTTGATATATTGCATTATTATCTTTTTTTGGAGTAAAACCTATTGTTTTCCATATTTGTTGGAGATCAATAAGCTCTTTGCTTTGTTGTTCCCATTCGCGCGGAGATTTAATCTCTTTTGCCAAAATTGCTTCAGCTTTTTCGCACAGCTCTGTTTTGGCTTCAAGATTCTTTTGCAACTGATGTTTTAAGGCTTCAAAATGTTCTTGCTGTCGTTGGTTAATTTTAGTGGTAGCTGCCTTAAAACGATTCCATAAATCTTCTTTTTTCTCTTTATGTACCGGCCCAATTTCTCGCCATAGGTCATGATATCTTTGAAGAGTTTTAAATGCTTTAACGGCCGACTCTTCCTCTAATAGCGCTTCAGCTTTTTCGCATAGCTCTGTTTTGGCTTCAAGATTTTTTTTAAGATCTAAATCTCTTAGCTCTTTGTTTATTTTTATGTAGTTATAAAAATTTTCTACATGGAGATGATATGTTTCCCACATATCATGTACCTCTTTTTGAGGTACAGGTCCTATCTCTTTCCATTTTTGTTGCAGGACTCTAAATTCCTGAAAAGTTTCATTTAGTGATTCGCGACGATTAAGCAGATCTTTAATCCCTTCGATCACTTCATACTTCGCTTTTAAATTTTCCTCCTTTTTCTGTTCAACTAATGCCTTTTCTTCATTTCGCTTGTTTCGGTAGATATTTAGAGCCTCATTAAAATCTTTTTGAACATCATCTGGTTTTGGAACAAATAACTCTTCGGGTTCTCCTGATTCAATAAATTCCTTTTTTGCCTCGTTATTAATAAACGAAGTGGCCCTGTCAAAACTATCCTTTATCTCTCTTACATCATCTTTTATTTCTGATGCAGATTTCTCTTTTACAAGCTGTTGGATTTTTTGCAGCAGCTCTTCTCTTGATAGTTTTGAATAATCAGGTTTTACATTGATTTTTTTATCCTGATATGTTTGCTCTTTCATATCTTCATCTTTTTTAGATGGAGTCTCTTCCGGATAACTGTTTCCGTTATTACTCTCAAATGATTGAGCCTCGCTTTTCTGATTGTCAGAATGCAGATCCCGGGCTTCCCCGTTTTGATTAAATTCATTTGCTTCCATCACCTTTGGTGTTTGGGAGTGTTACATCAGCGTTTTCTACTCACGCAGTTAACTATCCTGTTAAACATACGAATATATCATATTAGACTCAATACACAAAGTTTTTTTTACTGTTCTGTTTATAAATGTAAATTTTTCTCTCTCTTTGTTATCTTTGTACATAAAATTGATTTAAATGCGTATCGATATATTGACACTTTTCCCTGATATGTTTTCAGGCTTTTTTAACGAAAGTATTATTAAGCGAGCTGTTGAGCAGAATTGTGTATCGGTTGTTTTGCACAATATTCGTGACTATTCTGACAATAAACATAATAAAGTTGATGATTATCCTTTTGGTGGAGGAGCTGGTATGGTTATGCAAATTGCTCCTGTGGCTACACTAATTGACAAACTTAAGAGTGAGCGAAGTTACGATGAGATTATATATATGACTCCCGATGGTGAGCGCCTCAATCAAAAAATGGTTAATACACTCTCTTTAAAAGGAAATATTATAATACTTTGTGGTCATTACAAAGGTGTTGACCAAAGAATAAGAGATTATTATATAACAAAAGAGATTTCTGTTGGTGATTATGTTCTAACTGGAGGAGAGCTTGCTGCAGCAGTTTTAACAGATGCTGTTATAAGGTTGATTCCGGGGGTAATTTCAGATGAGACCTCAGCATTAACCGACTCTTTTCAGGATGATCTTTTAGCACCTCCTGTATATACGCGTCCTGCTGACTATAATGGTTTAAAAGTACCCGATATCTTATTGTCGGGGCATGAGGAGAAGATTCGTCAATGGCGTGAAGAGCAAGCTATGGCAAGAACTCGCCGGCTTCGTCCTGATCTTTTGGAGTAATATTTTTTTATGGCATGTTTATGCAGTGCTCTTTAAAAACACAATATGTGCAATTCTCCTTTTCTTGAGTCTGTTTAAAAGGTGTATCTTGATCAAAAAGTGTGTTGAGCAGCTCTTTAAGATGAGCTTTGAATTCTTCCTCTACTCTGTCAAGGGTTATCGGATGTTTTTGAGATCCTGTTTTTGCTATAATATCATTGTCGTAACTCTCTTTAAAGAGTTCTTTAACAGATATAACTCCCGGTTTTATTAGGGAGCTACTAAACGATTCAGATTTTATTACCGAGTAAAGCAGGGTTTGAAATACCGCTTTTGTTTTTGCATGTGATTTTGGATTAAAAAGCTCTTCCACATTTTTGAACTCACGAGTTGCTGCACCTGTTTTATAATCAATTATTCTTAAAAACCCATCTTTTTCATCGGTACGATCAATCGTTCCGCCAATATTTACATATCTGTTGCTATCTATTGCAAATTTTGAATTGACTCTCTCCTCTAATCCTGTTAAAGTAAATGGAGCTTTTTTTACTTCATTTTGTAAAAACTGAATTAGATATTTATATAATACTTCATAGATGAGGCTGTTTTTCCCTTGAAGATCATTAAAAATATTTGATTTCTGTTTTATAAATGGAATATTATCAGCAAAGATTGAATTCATCATCTCTTTTAAATACTCTCTGTTTTTGATAATCTCTTCCAGCTCTTTTCCCGTTACTGTTTTGCCTATATATGGTTTGTATATATTCTCAGTTATTTGATGAAATAAGTTTCCGAAAACCCTGGGGTCAAGATCTTCGGTTATTTCATCACCCTCTTTAATTTTTGCTATATAGCTGTAGTAAAATCGCATAGGGCACTCTATGTAAACACTAAGTGCACTGGGAGATAATTTTGCTCTATTATTGTTTAAATAGTTGTTCAACAATGAGACAACTTCTTTGTTTTTCTCGGCATATAGCTCGGGATGCTTTGAAACAGAGGCTTCCTGTAACACTGTTTCCATAGTAACATTACCGGGGTATTCAAAATAGAGCTGTTGTAAAAATCGACTTTTCTCTCCCTCTTCAGTAACTCTTTTTGAAGTTGTATATAGGAGTTTAATATTATTTGCTCTTTCAATTAAGCGGAAGAAGTAATAGGCATAAATTGAATCCTGATTATCAATAACAGGAAGTGAGTGCCCTTTACGTAAATTATAGGGAATGTAAGATTCGGGCGGATTTGTTTTAGGAAATAGACCTTCGTTTAATCCTGTAATAACTATGTTGTTGAAATCAAGAGCTCTTGTTTCAAGAATTCCCATAATTTGAAGACCTTTTAGAGGCTCGCCTTTGAAAGGAGCAGTTTTAATTGTTGCACTTTTTTTAAAGAGTAATTGCCATGTTTCAGGTGAGGGGTTTTGGTTTAGTTCATTGAGAACATCTGACAATCGCTTTACAGTGGTGTATAGATGGTATATATACTCTTTTTCAAGATCGGCGTTTTTGTTATCTTTTAATTTTTGATAGATGGCATAATATATATCAAGCAAATAGGAAGAGATAGCAGTTGTACTGTCAGGTTTTTGAAAAATATTTACGGGAAAGTTATAATCGGTTAATACTTCTTCATGTATAAATATATGGTTAAGGGATATTAATTTTTCAGCTAAAGCTCTGTTTTTACCTTCTGTTAAAGTGTCCAGATACTGATGCCTTAAAAGTGCCAGTACATCACGATAGTAAAACCATAATTTTTTTGACTTTGTTTTGCGAGCAGTTGCTTGCATAGCCAGTAAGTTTTCTGTTAATGACCATGCCGGAGTGTTTTTAAGCGGAAACCCCAGAGTAATATTTACCGAACTATATTTTTCCGGTATGCTATTAAAAAGTGTTGGTAATTGATTCTCATCTGCCAGAATAACTGCACTTTTTTCATTGTCTGTTTGAGTGCTTAGTGGCAGTTTCTCTAAAAAATTGTTTACAACCTGAGCTTGCATTAATTCGTTGGTAACCGAGGTTATGGTAATATCGGGCATCTTTTTGGATGAATGGTTAACCCAGTCACGTGGAGAAGGATAGGATTGGATATTGTTTTTAATAAAACGTACTGCTTCATGTTCAGCAGTACTGCTTTTTACTATCCATTCGGGATAGTCCCAAAAAAAAGCAGCTCTTTTTTTATCTCTTAGGTAAGAAAATATTTTTTCTTCGGCTCGGTTTAATGCATTAAATCCTGCAAAAACTATATGTGAATAATCTTTAGTCGAAAGTTCTACTTTGGCAGAATCTTTAGCAACTTCTCTATAGATCATTCCTTCATAAGCGGAGTTTTGCGAGATTAACAGATCTGTAAACTCATGGTACAGCTTTTCCATTTTTTGCCATATGGCTAAAAAGTTTTGCTGTTGTACTGATAATTTATCAGGGTCAAATGTTTGCCAAAATGATTTTATTGCCTCTATCTGTTCTGGAGAGAGATCGGTATAATCTCCTTCCAAATCTTTATAAGCAGCTATATTGTCGAACAACTGACCCGGTTTAGCTAAATATTTGTCGATGTCGTTAAAGTCATTGAGCATAACTTCTCCCAGTGGAATGAATTCATCAATAGTAATATTTGAATTCATAACTTCACAATATTTAGAGTGAAGCTTAAATATAAGTGTAATTTGGTCGCTTACAGCTCGTTTAACCGATTGTTGAAAAAAATCAGTTATTGTTAAGATACGGGGAGCCCATATAGGTTTTTGAGTTGCTTTTTTTGTTACAATTTTATTAAAAAAGAGTCCGGCTCTGCGACTTGGAAACACAAAACAGATATCACTTATATTATCCTTGAATTTATCAAGGTGATAATTAGCCAGCTGTTCAAGAAAGGTGCTCATTATCTTATTCTGTCAAGGCTGCGCACTAATGCTTCATCTTTTCCAATTGCTCTGATTGCCAAAAACACAAAAATTGCTGCTATTAATGGCAAAACCAGTGTTATATTATATGCAATTTCAGCTCCAAGCTCAGATGCAAAGGAGCGTCCTGTATAAAATATCATTAAACTGGTACCGGGTAGCAGGGCCATATTAAGGGCACAAACTCGTATCTGTATCATTCTTTTTTTATATAAAAAAATAGAGATAAAGAGTAGAAAAGTAGTAACACTTAATAAAATTGTTAGCGCCGGTATTGTTGTTATAAGCATATTCTCATCTGCTGTGTCGGCAACTCCTTTAAAGTTTAAATTGTAGAATTCGCCCGGACCGGCAATATCGGCCATATCTATAAAAAAGAGGGCTGATGTTAAAGCTAGTGCTATAATCAGATAGATTGTTTGTATTCTCTGTATCATTTTTTTTAAATTGGTTCCTGTCAAAATTAGAAAGTTTTTCGAACTGCAACAAATTAACGGGTGGTGACTATAATATTTGATTTTTTATTTTGGTATCTAATATAATTTTATGTGTTGAGAAGTTGTTAATAATATGTTTATTGAAATATCAATATTTTTTTATTAATTTGATCTTTACAGTGGCTGTTGTTGATCATAATTTTTTAAATTTATACTAATGTTATGCTTATGAAAAAAGTTGCTGATTCTGAGTTGATTATTAATCCTGATGGTAGTATCTTTCACTTGCATATGCGGCCCGGGCAGTTAGGAAAGACTGTTTTTTTGGTGGGAGATCCTGCTCGTGTTGAGATGATATCTGGTTTTTTTGAAGAGGTGCTTTATCAGGGTGCAAATCGTGAGTTTGTTTGGAAGACGGGACTATTTAAAGGTAGTGAGGTTACTGCTTTATCAACCGGAATTGGAACAGATAATATTGATATTGTGTTAAATGAGCTTGATGCGTTGGTGAATTTTGATTTTAAAACAAGAATGCCAAAAAATGCGCATACTTCATTAGATATAATTCGAATTGGTACTTCAGGGTCTTTGCAGAAAGATGTTCCCGTTGATAGTTGGGTTCTAAGTAAGAAAGCTGTTGGCCTGGATGGGTTGTTGAATTTTTATAAAAAAGATGAACGCTATTTTGATTCAGATTTTCAAAAAGCTATAACAGATTATACAGGTATAGGAGAGGGGATATCACTTCCTTACGTTGTTGATTCTTCTCTAAGGCTCTTTGAAAAAATTAACAGTGGGGAGGTTATATCCGGTGCAACTGTTACCGCTCCCGGATTTTATGGTCCTCAGGGACGTGTTTTAAGATTACCTGTAGCAAAATCTGATATTAATCAAAAGTTGGCCTCTTTTCGTTATAAAGGATTAAAGCTTTTAAATTATGAGATGGAGTGTTCTGCCATATATGGGTTATCAGCTCTTTTAGGCCATAATGCTGTAACTGTGTGTGCAATTATTGCTAATAGGGCCGCAGGTTTGTATAGCAAAGACTATAAGGTTGGTGTTAAAAAAATGACAAAGTATGTACTGGAATCATTAATTTAAATAGTTATTTTATATGGATAAAAACCGTATTCAGGCATTAATAACCTTACTTGATGACCCCAACGAGGAGATTTTTAACAGTGTTGAAAAGCAGTTGTTAAATGAACGTGCAGATATTGTCCCTGATCTTGAGAAGGCCTGGGAGTCGGTTCCTGATACTTTTCATCAGCAAAGACTTGAAAATCTTATTCATACAATTCAATACAAGGATGTAAAAGAGAGGATTCGTGAATGGTTGTTAAATCCTCAGGATCTTCTTATGGGTGCCTATTTAATTTGTCGTTATCAATACCCTTCGTTACGGCCCGAGACTCTTGAAGCACAAATTGAGCAACTTCGAAAGGATATATGGCTTGAGCTTAATGATCATTTAACTGCTTTAGAGCGAGTAAGGGTAATTAATCATATTCTTTTTGATATTCATGGTTTTAGAAGAAATAATACCAGTTATTTGTCTCCTCGTAGTACTTTTATATCGGATGTGTTTGAGAGTAAAAAAGGGAACCCCATTTCATTGGCTCTAATTTATTCTGTAATTGCTCAACGTTTAGGGCTTCCTATATATGGGGTTAATCTTCCTAAGAATTTTATTTTGGCATATCTTGATGACTCCCTTGAATTGAGTAGTGTTGATTCCAATTATGAGATGCCTGTTTTATTTTATATAAATCCGGTCAATAAGGGTTCGGTTTTGGGACGTAGAGAGATTGATTTTTTTATTAAGCAACAGAAGCTTGAAATGAAAAGTTCCTATTATTTACCTTGTGAAAACAGAGATATTATTTATCGAATGCTTAATAATCTTTTTTATGCTTTTGAGAGCAATGGTAATAAGTCTAAAGCTTTAGAAATTCAGGAACTTATGTCTCTTTTTTGAGCAGTGTTTATATATAAATCTTATAAAAAAGAGGGGTTCCCAACTATTTTATGGAAAACCCCTCTTTTTTTTTATTATTATTTGATTTTTTTACAAAGTGATTACAGGCTTGCTATTTTGTCACTTTTGTAGTTACCTGCTTTTAATTTGTCTGATATTTCGGCGAATGCTTTTATTGTGTACTCTACATCTTCCAGCGTATGAACTGATGTGGGTATAATACGAAGCATTATTTGACCTTTTGGAATTACAGGATATACAACAATAGAGCAAAAGATATTATAATTTTCTCTTAAATCCATTGTTAAAGCTGTAGCCTCTGGAATGGTACCGTCAAGGAATACGGGTGTTACCGGACTTTCAGTTTTGCCAAGGTTAAAACCTTTTTCTCGTAATCCCTCTTGAAGAGCCTTAACTACTTTCCACAAATTGTCTTTTAATTGAGGCTCCGATTTTAAAAGTTCAAGACGTTTTAAAGCCCCTATAACCATTGGCATTGGCAATGATTTTGCGAAAATTTGTGAACGCATGTTATATCTAAGATAACTAACCACATTTTCATCTCCTGCAATAAAAGCACCTATACCGGCCATTGATTTTGCAAATGTTCCAAAAATAAGATCTACCTGATCTTCAACATTGTAATGTTCAGCAACTCCGGCACCTGTTTTACCCATTGTTCCAAAGCCATGAGCGTCATCTACAAGAAGACGAAAGTTAAAATCTTTTTTTAATTTAACGATCTCATCAAGTTTCCCAAGGTCTCCGGCCATACCAAATACACCTTCAGTAATAACTAATATTCCTCCGCCCTGCTTTTCAGCAAGCTTTGTAGCTCTTTCAAGTTGTTTTTTGAGGTTTTCAATGTTGTTATGGGGGAATACAAAACGTTTGCCCATATGTAACCTTAACCCGTCAAGTATGCAAGCGTGTGATTCAGAGTCATAAACTATTACATCATTTCTGTTTACAAGGGTATCAATTATTGATACCATACCCTGATACCCAAAATTGAGCAAATAGGCATCTTCCTTTTTAACAAATTCTGCCAGGGCCGACTCTAGCTCTTCATGTTTTGAAGTGTGACCTGACATCATTCTTGCGCCCATTGGATAAGCCAATCCGTAATCTTTGGTTGCTTCAGCGTCGGCTTTACGGACTTCAGGATGGTTGGCCAGTCCTAAATAGTTATTTAAACTCCATGTTAAAACTTCTTTACCCCTGAATTTCATTTTTGGGTGAATTTCCCCTTCAAGTTTAGGGAACATGAAATAACCATGAGCTTCTTTACCATATTGGCCCAATGGTCCCATGTCTGTGCTTATCTTATTAAAAATGTCCACGTTAATAAGTTTTAAATTATTTCTGTACAAAGGTAATCTTTTTTATAAATCAAGCTTATAACAGCAATATGAATTTTGTTTTTCATTTTAATATTTGGTAATTATGGTCTGGTTTTTGGGGTTCTGTTATTATTCGATTGAAGAGTTATACTCTATAAAATAAATTTTTTAATACAGTATTAGGCTGTTGATAGTTAAATCTGTATCTTTGCAAATATTTTCAGGTAATTGCAGCTGTATAATAAAGTATGTGATTATTTTGAAAATTAAAATGTTTTTAGAATGAGAAATAGTCTATTGTTTGTTGTTTTTTTATTGCTGTTTGCTTCTTGCAGTGAGTATCAAAAATTGTTGAAAAGTGATGATACTGAACTTCAATATGAAGCTGCTTTAAATTATTACCAGGAGGGTGACTATACCCGAGCTGCCAGATTGTTTGAGGGTTTAATAGGGCGATTTCGTGGTACTGAGCGGGCAGAAATGTCACACTATATTTATGCTGATTGTTTATTTGAAAATGGAGACTATTTGAATGCAGGATATTATTTTGATCTTTTCACTCAAAATTATCCTACCAGTGATTTGGTTGAGGATGCTCAGTTTATGACAGCTTATTCAAGTTATAAAATGTCACCTAATCCAAGGCTTGATCAAACCGATACATATAATGCTATTGATGGATTTCAACTCTTCATAAATTTATACCCTAATTCAGAGAGAGCAGAGGAGGCTGCAGATCTTATGCAAGAGATGCGTGATAAGTTAGCATATAAAGCATATTTGAATTGCAGGCTATATTATGAAATGGGTACATATATGGGAAATAATTATCAATCAGCTGTGATTACAGCACGAAATACTCTGGAAGATTTTCCTGATACAAAATATAGTGAAGAACTTGCCTTTCTTATACTTGATTCAAAATATATTCAGGCTATGAAAAGTGTCGAGGAGCGTCAGCAAGAGAGGTTAAGGGAGACTGTAGATGAGTATTATGCCTTTATTAATCAATATCCCGAGAGTCAATATATGAATGAAGCACATAATATTTTTGAAGAAGCATCTTCGATGTTAAATTAAGTAGTGAGTTAAAAATTAATATTTAAAATATCTTTTACTCTATAATTATGGATTATAAAAAATCTAAAGCACCTATTAATACTGTTACCTGGAATACTGAAAAGTTATCAGAGCCTACCGGAAATGTTTATGAATCTGTTATAATTGTTTCTAAAAGAGCCAATCAAATAGGTGTTGAGATGAAAGAAGAGCTTAATCGTAAGCTTCAGGAATTTGCCTCCTATTCGGACAATTTAGAGGAGGTTTTTGAAAATAGAGAGCAGATTGAGATCTCTAAGTTTTACGAGCGTTTACCCAAGCCTTCAGCTTTAGCTGTTACTGAATTTATGAATGATAAAGTTTATTTTCGTAATCCCGCTAAGGAGGAAGAGGTTGGTAAAGATGATACAGATGATGATATAATTTAGGTTTTTGAAAATTATAAAAAAAGTGGGCTGGTTCTGATAGGTTTCAGAATACCAGCCCACTTTTTTGGGTGTTTTAACCTACTTATTTAAAATAGAACCCCTGCTGATAATACCAACTGTCCGTCATAAGTAGTTTCATATTTTATCTCTCCAAAGAACATGCCCATATTGGCTCCTGCTCCAATATTTAAACCTATTTCGCTATCACTGCCGCTTATACTTATGTTTCCTATGCCATTATAGCTTTCCTCAAAGTCAATATCATAGTTTGAATAATTTAGTCCGGCAAGACCATAAAAGCTTAATGATTCATCTCCTGCAAAAGTGTAGTGAAGATCTGCATTTAATGCCCAGAAAGTAATATCAGAATCGGTAAACCAATAGGTGAAATTACTTGCAACTGTGAAGTCTTCGTTTATTATATAAGCAGCACGAGGACTAATACCAATACCTGCATCACCTGCATCTGCTTCTGTTCCAAGAGATAATCCTCCTCCAAACTTAAAACCTCCCTGACTAAAAGAGTTTGCTGAACAAAAAACTGCAATTGCCATTAATAATAAAATTCTTTTTTTCCTATTTTGTATAGCTCTATTTTAAATTAGTTCGGTATTTTTGTAGTGCCATTTTTCTGATTAATCAAGTTTTAACAATTTAATGTTTATGCTTAAAGGCAAAAAAATAGTGTTGGGAATTACCGGTAGTATTGCTGCTTATAAATCAGCTTATCTACTTCGAATGTTAATAAAAGAGGGTGCCGAGGTTCAGGTTTTAATAACTTCTGCCGGTAAAGAGTTTATTACACCGGTAACGCTCTCAGCTCTTTCGGGTCGTCCTGTTTTGGGAGATTTTTTTGAGAAGGGAGATGGTACCTGGCATAGCCATGTAGATTTGGGTTTATGGGCCGATATTATGATTATTGCTCCTGCTACTGCTAATACTATGGGCAAAATGGTAAATGGTATTTGTGACAATCTTCTTATAACTACATACTTGTCGGCAAGATGTCCGGTTTGGATTGCTCCTGCTATGGATTTAGATATGTTTAAGCACCCTTCAACTCAAAATAATATTCAAATTCTTGAGCAATGGGGCGTTAAGATTATAGAGCCCGATTCGGGAGTTTTAGCGAGTGGATTAGCTGGTAAAGGCCGAATGGAAGAGCCAGAAAAGATAATTGAGATGGTTGCTTCTTATTTTAGCAAAAAAAAAAGCTTAACGCTTAAAGGTAAAAGCTTTTTAGTAACTGCCGGACCTACACATGAGCATATAGATCCTGTTCGTTATATTGGTAATTACTCATCGGGGAAAATGGGTTTTGCTATTGCAGAAGAGTTGGCCCAGCGGGGTGCCAATGTTGACCTTGTTGCGGGTCCGGTTTCCATTACCACCAGACATCCTTTAATAAAACGTTATAATGTAGTCTCGGCTGTTGAGATGTATGAAAAATGTATTTCACTATTTTCTACAAATGATGGTGCTGTAATGTCTGCTGCTGTTGGTGACTATTCAGTTGAAGATAAGATGTTAAAAAAAATCAAACGGAGTGATCGTGATATTACATTGCATTTAAAAAGTAATCCTGATATAGCAGCAAGTTTGGGTAAAATAAAGAGAGAAGGGCAGGTTGTTGCTGGATTTGCTCTGGAGACAGATAATGAAGAGAATAATGCTAAAGCCAAATTGAAAAAGAAAAATCTTGATTTTATTGTTTTAAACTCTCTTGCCAATGAGGGTTCTGGTTTTATGAGTGATACAAATCAAATTTCAATAATCTCAAGTAAAAATAAATTGGAATCATTTCCGTTAAAAGATAAAAGGGAGGTTGCTTCAGATATTGTTGATTATTTATCACTTTATTATTGATACTGTATTTGAGCAATTTTGTTTTTAATATTTTAATTAAATGCAATGAGGAGGTTTTCTATTTTATCTTTTTTTTGGATCTTTTTATCTTTAAGTAGCAGTATTAATGCTCAAGAGCTGAGAGCTAATGTAAGAGTTTCAGCTCCCGGTATTCAAGGTACTAACAGATCGGTTTTTGATAATATGCAGTCGGCTATAAATGATCTGTTAAATGATAATAACTGGACCGATCACAATTATGGATCTGCTGAACGTATTGATTGTACAATAAATATAAATATTCGCGAAGTTGTCTCCAGTGATGAGTATAGTGGTACAATTCACATACAGGCAAGACGTCCTGTCTTTAACTCCTCTTATAGCAGTCCGCTTATTAACTACCAGGATGATAATATCCATTTTACCTTTTCTGAATTTGAACAACTACGATATAGTAGAAGTAATATAGAGTCTAATCTGGTTGCGATTTTAGCTTACTATGCCTATATAATATTGGGATATGATTATGACTCTTTTAGTAATAAAGGCGGAACACCTTTTTTTAGGCGGGCACAGGAGATTGTTAATATGCAGCAAAA
This sequence comes from Marinilabiliaceae bacterium ANBcel2, assembly GCA_029688995.1. GTDB lineage: Bacteria > Bacteroidota > Bacteroidia > Bacteroidales > Marinilabiliaceae > JARULA01. The sequence goes on along the minus strand of JARULA010000005.1, from coordinate 63,633 downwards.
TAGTAACTATTCGGGATGGAGTTCTCATGAAAGTAGTCGTAATCGATATTGGCTTGTTGATAACCTTTTAAGCGAAAATCATTCGCCATTAAGAGAGTGTTTTTACAAATATCACCGGCAGGGTTTGGATATAATGGCTGAACGTGCCGAGCAGGGCAGGGCTAATATTGCCGAGGCTCTTGAGAATTTGGAACAGGTACACCGGAGAAGACCTAACTCTTTTGCTTTAAGCTTTTTCTTTAATGCTAAAAGTGATGAGCTTATCAATATTTTTTCAGAATCGCCCGAATCGGAACGTCAAAGAGTTATTGAGGTTTTAACCCGGGTTGATCCATCTAACTCTGATAAATATAACGGAATTGCCTCTGATTAAATCTTATTTGTATCTTTGTTTTAGATACATTATATCTTTATGTTAAAGTTTTTATCAATATCCAATTACGCTTTAATTGATAGTGCTCAAATAGATTTTGAAAAAGGTTTTTCGGTGATTACCGGAGAAACAGGAGCCGGAAAATCTATAATGTTGGGGGCACTCTCTCTTATTATGGGACAGCGAAGTGATTCTTCATCAATGAATGATAAGAGTCGAAAGTGTATTGTAGAGGGTCATTTTTATATTGCCGATTATAATTTAAAGTCCCTTTTTTATCAGGAAGACCTTGATTATGATGATGAGACAGTTATTAGAAGGGAGTTGTTGCCTTCGGGTAAGTCAAGAGCATTTGTTAATGATACCCCTGTCACTTTAAACTCTTTAAAGGTTCTTACAGGTTCACTTATAGATATTCATTCTCAGCATCAAAATTTATTACTTGGAGATGATTCTTTTCAGCTTTCAGTGGTTGATACTGTTGCAGCCAGTTTTGATCTGTTAAAGCAGTATCGAAATAAGTACGATAAACTTTCTAATCTTGAAAAAGAGAAGAGTAAAGTTATTGATTTAAATGAAAAAATGGCTGCTGATAAGGATTATATAGAGTTTCAACTGAGTCAACTATCAGGTGCCAAATTAAAAGAGGGAGAGGAGCAGGAGCTGGAGCAGGAGCTGAAACAACTTACTCATGCTGAAGAGGTAAAATCGGCCTTTGCTACTTCTCATCATCTGCTTAATAATTCTGAGTTTCCGATAGTAGATGGTTTCTATAAGGTTAAAACAGAGATAGAGGGGGTTGTTGAATACATTAAAAACGGGAGTGATTTATTAAACCGTCTTGAATCTCTTGATATAGAACTGCATGATGTTGCCCGGGAAATTGAAGAGTTAGGAGATAACATTGAGTTTGATGCTGAAAGAATTAGAGTTGTTCAGGACAGGCTCGATTTAATATATTCACTGCAACAAAAGCATAAGGTTAGTACCGCTGCAGAGCTTATTAAAATAGAAGATGAGTATCGGAATCGAATTGAAAAGCTTGAATCATTCGATGATGAGCTTAATAAATTATCTCAGGCAATAAAGAGTCAAAGACTTGAAACAGAAAAAACAGCCGGTGAGCTTACAATAATGCGCAAGGCTGTTTTTAAGGATATTGAAAATAGAATAACCTCTATGCTTTATGAGCTGGGCATGCCCAATGCAAGATTTTCTGTTTTTTATAAAAAAACAGAATTAACATGGAATGGTGCAGATGAAATTCAGTTTTTATTTAATGCTAATAAAAGTGGAGAACTTTCAGATATTCCTAAAGTTGTTTCAGGTGGAGAGATGTCGCGGTTAATGCTTTGTATAAAATCTCTATTGTCCTCGGCAAAAGGCTTGCCTACAATAATTTTTGATGAGATTGATACTGGTGTTTCAGGTGAAATTGCTGATAAAATGGGAAGAATTATGCAGGGTATGGGAGAAGATATTCAGGTTATAAGTATAACTCATCTACCTCAAATAGCCGGTAAAGGTGATTTTCATTATAAGGTTTATAAAACCGATATTAATGATAAAACTGTTAGTGAAATAGAGCTGCTGAGTAATGATGACAGGGTTGTTGAGATAGCCTCTATGTTAAGTGGATCTGAGCTTTCTAATGCTGCATTGAGTAATGCAAAGGCTCTAATGAAGCGTTAATTTAATCTTTTTTTTAACAGGTTAATAAACTCTAAAATCGATATTGTTTTTCATTATGGCCAATAATGGGTTATATTTGCAGGTCTTTTAAAATTAAAACTTAATATGGGATATAATCTGTTAAAAGGGAAAAGAGGAATTATTTTCGGGGCTCTAAATGATATGTCTATTGCCTGGAAAGTAGCAGAGCTTGCACATCAGCAGGGTGCAACGTTTACTCTTTCAAATACTCATGTAGCCTGTCGTATGGGAAGTGTCACCGATTTGGCAGAGAAAACCGGATCTGAAGTTATTCCGGCAGATGCTACAAATATTTCGGATTTGGAAAATGTTATAAACAAATCTACCGAAGTTTTGGGTGGGAAGATAGATTTTATTCTCCACTCAATAGGGATGTCACTTAATGTAAGAAAAAAGCGTCCTTATCATGATTTGGATTATAACTATCTAAATAAGACATTGGACATCTCTGCTATCTCATTTCATAAGCTTATCCAAACTGCCTTTAAGGCTGATGCTATGAACGAGTGGGGCTCTATTGTTGGACTTTCATATATTGCAGCGCAAAGATCTTTGTATGGATATAATGATATGGCCGATGCAAAGTCATTGTTGGAGTCAATTGCTCGTAGTTTTGGATATATTTACGGACGTGAGAAAAAAGTTAGAATCAATACTGTTAGTCAGTCTCCCACAGTTACTACTGCAGGTAGTGGTGTTAAAGGCATTGATGGTTTGATAGACTTCTCTGAAAGGATGTCTCCATTGGGCAATGCAGATGCTGAGGATTGTGCCAATTATTGTTTAACACTATTCTCAGATTTAACTCGTAAGGTGACAATGCAAAATTTATATCACGATGGTGGATTTTCTAATATGGGAATGAGTTTACGTGCTATGAAGCAGTATAATAAAAGTTTTGATTCAGATGATGTGAATGATCTTTATTAATAACAAGAATTGGGTTGTTTTTATAACCGGGGACACTTTAAGAATATAGTGATCCCCGGTTGTTGTTAACATAGTTTTGTTTTTTTTGACATTTATGTAAATAGAGTTGAAGAAATATGCAAAAATCACCTTAAAACATTAAATTTGCGGCTGCTTATTGTTTTTTGAAAATAATATATTCATGGATAATTATCAGATTAATCATTTACGAGAATTAGAGGCAGAGTCTATTTTCGTGATTCGTGAGGTTACCGCTCAGTTTGAAAATCCTGTGATGCTCTTTTCGGGAGGAAAAGACTCTATAGTGATGTTTCATCTTGCGCGTAAAGCTTTTTGGCCTGCTCGTGTACCTTTTCCCTTAATGCATATTGATACGGGACATAATTTTCAGGAGACCCTTGAGTATCGGGATAAATTGATGGAGGCGACAGGGACTAAATGTATAGTAAAATATGTTCAGGATACTATAGATAAAGGACGAGTTGTTGAAGAGAAAGGATATAATGCCTCACGAAATAAGTTGCAGACAGTAACTTTGCTTGATGGTATTGAAGATATGAAATTTGATGCTGCAATGGGAGGTGGGCGTCGTGATGAAGAGAAAGCCCGCGCCAAAGAGAGGTTCTTTTCACACCGAGATGAATTTGGTCAGTGGGATCCTAAAAATCAGAGACCCGAATTGTGGAATCTGTTTAACGGAAAAAAGAATATGGGAGAGCATTTTAGAGTTTTTCCCATAAGTAACTGGACCGAGATGGATGTGTGGCAATATATTTATATGGAGGAGATAGAGTTACCTTCACTGTATTACACTCATAAGCGAAAGGTTTTTGAACGTGATGGTGTGATTTTGGCTGCTGCTCCTTTTATGACCTTGAGAAACAGTGAGGAGGTAAAAGAGATGAACGTGCGTTGCAGAACGATTGGAGATATAACCTGTACAGGTTTAACTCTGTCTGAGGCCAATACTATTGAGGATATTATTCAGGAAGTTGCTGCTTCGCGTGTTACTGAGCGGGGTGGACGAGCCGATGATAAACGCTCCGAAGCTGCTATGGAAGATCGTAAAAAAGAAGGATATTTTTAAATTTCGATACTGTATTTATCATGAGTGGAAAAGAATCAGGATATTTAGATATGGAGCTGTTGCGTTTTACAACAGCAGGCAGTGTGGATGATGGAAAAAGTACATTAATTGGTCGTCTCCTATTTGATTCAAAAGCAATTTTTGAAGATCAGATGGAGGCCATTGAGCGTGCTAGTATGCGTTCGGGAGGTGAGCAGGTTAACTTAGCTCTTTTAACTGATGGTTTACGAGCTGAAAGAGAGCAGGGTATTACCATTGATGTGGCTTATCGTTATTTTGCAACCCCTAAGCGTAAATTTATAATTGCTGATACTCCCGGGCATATTCAATATACCCGCAACATGGTAACAGGTGCCAGTACTGCTAATGTTGCCATTATTTTGGTTGATGCCCGACACGGAGTTTTGGAACAGACAAGACGACATGCCTATATTGCTTCTTTATTGCAGATACCTCATATTATAGTTTGTGTAAACAAAATGGATCTTGTTGACTATAGTGAAGATGTATTTAATACTATAGTGAAGGATTTTGAATCTGTAGCCTCTAATTTGTCGGTATTGGATGTAAGATTTGTCCCCATTAGTGCTCTTGAAGGAGATAATGTTGTTACCCGTAGTGAAAATACTGACTGGTATGATGGACCAACCTTGCTCTATCTTCTTGAAAACATTCATATTGGTAGTGATATAAATCGACACGATTTTCGTTTACCTGTGCAGTATGTTATAAGACCTCAATCTAAAGAGTTCCCCGATTTTAGGGGATATGCCGGACGAATTGCCGGGGGTGTGTTAAAGAAGGGAGATACTGTTACTGTTCATCCCTCGGGCTTTTCATCAGTAGTTAAAGGAATAAATATTTTTAATAAGGAGCTTGATATTGCATATGCTCCCCAGTCGGTATGCATTGAGCTTGAAGATGATATAGATATTAGCAGGGGAGATATGATAATTAAAGAGGGTAATGGTAAACCTTTATGTATTGAGCAGGACTTTGATGTTATGTTATGTTGGTTTAATGATAATAACATGGTGCCCAGGGGTAAATATACTTTAAAACATACAACTGCCGAGGTGCGTTGTATGATAAAAGAGGTGAAGTATAAGGTTGATATTAATGCCCTTGAGAAGAATAGTGATAATCAAGAGCTTGGCATGAATGATATTGCCAGAGTTTCATTGAGAACTACTAAACCGCTCTTTTTCGATGCCTATAATACAAATAGAAATACGGGAAGTATTATTCTTATTGATGAGGGTACAAATGAGACGGTAGCAGCAGGAATGATTTTATAATTTTCTATTAAATGAGTGTCTCCCCGGTTCCCGAATATCGGGGAGCATATTTAAAATAGGAGAGAATAAATTTTGCGACTGTCTCAAATGGGACGGTGGAGCTGCAACTTTTAAAGCCAGTGGCATTATTTTCACCTCTGCCTTTTTTCCTAAATCTACTGGTTCTCCATCTACATGCCCTTGCATCTCTTTTTCGTGTTCAATTGTAATGTAATCGGCTTTTAAAATCATATCATATTTGTTTTTATCTATGCTTTGATCGAGCAGACTTATTAAAAGAGCGGGGGCATTAACTTTAGGAAAATCTTTTATTAAACAAACATCTATTAATCCGTCATCTATTCTGGCATTTGGTGCTATATAAAAGTTGTTTCCATATTGAGATGAATTTGCAAAACTTATAAGAAACGCATTCCAGCTCTGTTTAATACCATCAACTGTTACTTTATATGTTTTTGATTTATATCCCGGAAACTTTTTACTGATTAGTTGCATATAAGCTAACGGTCCGCGGTTTTTCTTTTTTGCAAATTTGTGACTTATATATGCATCAAAACCTATTCCTGATACATTTAGCGAGTGAAACTCATTTATTTTTATGATATCAATCTCTTTTAATTCATACTCTTTTAATGCTTTTAATGCATTATTAATTTTAAATGGTATTTGAAGATACCGTGCAAGTCCGTTTCCCGATCCCGTTGGAATAATTCCCAGTGATGTCTCTGAGCCTATCAAAGCTCTTCCTGTTTCATTTACAGTTCCATCTCCGCCAACAGCTACTACAATATCGTAAAATCCGGCAGCTTCTCTGCTAAGATTATAAGCGTGTCCCTTGTATTTTGTATAAGCTATATCACAGTTCCAAAGATAGCTTCCCATTTCATCACGTATAATCTTTTCGGTGCTTTTATTTTTGCCGATGCCCGATATAGGATTAATTATAAAGAGTACTCTGGTTTGCATAACAATACTGTTTAGTTGAGATGTAAATGTAAATATAAATATACAATAAATCTATTGGGAGTTAAGTTTAAAAAAAACGTTGCACCATGTTAAACTAATGTTAAAACACGAAAACTATTTTAGTTTTATGAGTTTTTTAACCGACATTTGTTTCTTAAATAATAACCTGAGAAAGGTTATAATATATAATGATGTAAGATTGAATATATGGATGTAAGAGAGAAGATTATTGAGAGAGCTGTTATGTTGTTTAGGCGTGAGGGGATTAGAGCGGTAACTATGGATTATCTTGCTAATAATATTGGTGTTTCAAAACGCACCATATATGAGCAGTTTCGCGATAAATTTGATCTGCTTTCATGCACAATTCAAAATGAGCTGCAAAAGCGTGATGATAGAATGGATCAAGTTGTTTCAGAATCCTCTAATGTTTTAGAAATTTTAGTTGAAGCATTTAAGGTAGGGTCAGAATCACTTAAAAATACCAATCCTGTTTATATTAAAGATTTGGAAATTTATTACCCAGAGATTTGGAACAATATTATTGTTAAGAAGAGGCAGGAAGATATGGTAAATTTTGGTAAGCTGCTTGAAAGGGGTATTAAAGAGGGCTACTTTAGAAGCAATCTAAATATTAAATTAACAGCTAAGATTTTTCAAGAGCAGATGGCTGTTATGGGACGTACAGATATATTCCCTCCCGACGAATATCCTCCCACCGAACTTTTTCAGACTCTTTTTATAAATTTTGTAAGAGGAATTTGTACAGTTGAGGGGATTAAGGAGTTGGAAGCTTTATTGAACCGATAAGTTTGCACAAAATAATATTTTAATAGTACAAAACATAGTAATAGTATGAGAAGTGTTAATAAGAAAGTTGCAGCCGGCATCACAGCTATTTGGATGTTCTGTTTTACTTTAGTTTCAGGAATTGCCCAAGAGGCTGATCTTCATGATGAAGATATTCTGGAGCTTAATCTTGAGAGAGCTGTTGAAATAGCCTTAGATGAGAATCCTATTATCAGAATTGCTGATTTAGAGATAGAGAGAGTTGACTATGCACTCCGTGAGGCGAGAAGTGCTTTAATCCCTTCTGTTTCAGCCGAAGGTAATTACACCCGTAATGTTAAAAAACCGGTAATGTTTTTATCGGACGATTTTTTCGGACCCGGAGATCCGGAGCAAAGTGGTGGTAGTGGTGGCGGTGCTATTGAGATGGGGTACGATAATAGTTACACCGGCAACCTAAATGCTTCAATGCCTCTTTTTTCCTATTCACTTTATCAAAACATTCAATTAAGTGAGCATGATGTTGAGCTTGCTATAGAGGCCTCCCGTTCATCACGTATTGAGATGATTGCTCAGGTGCGTAAAGCATACTACTCACTTTTACTGGCTTATGACTCTTATGAAGTTATACTTCGTAGTTTAGAAAACGCAGAGCGAAACTTTGCTGATGTTCAAAACCTGTATGAGCAAGGTATGGTATCAGAGTATGATGTTATTCGAAGTGAAGTGCAGGTTAATAATATAAAGCCATCGGTAGTTCAGGCTCGAAATGGTATAGAGACTGCAAAAATGATGGTTAGGGCTTTATTGGGGTTGCATACCGATGTTGATTTCTCAGTGATTGATAGTTTGAATGATTATAATGGAGAGGATGAAGAGTTGCATCCGGCAATTTATCAGCTTAGTAAGGCGCATCACAACAATAGTGATCTTCGTCATCTTGATCTAGAGATTGAAAGGATGAGTACTCAATTTGATGCAGTTAGATCACAGCGTTACCCTACTTTGTCTGCTTTTGCCAATTATCAATTTACATCTCAGGCTGATAATTTTCGTTTTTCGGAGTATCACTGGGCAAAACCTTTTTCAGTAGGGTTACAGGTTCAAATACCCATTTTTAATGGTTTCTCGATACGTCATCAAGAGCAGCAGGTTAAAATAGGTCAACACCAGATGCAGCTTCAACGTGAGAATCTGGACAGAAATCTTAGTGTGCAGGTACGCAATGCAATTAGCAGTATGGAGAGCGCTCTTGAACAGGTTGAATCGAATCGTAGTGGTATAGCTCAGGCCGAACGAGGGTACGAAATTGCTCAGACCAGGTATGAGGCCGGTACAGGCACATTTTTAGAACTTAATGATGCAGAGATGGCATTAACTCAAGCCAGACTCAATCTTAATCAATCTATGTATGAATATCTTGAAGCTGAGGCCGAATATCGTAAGGTTATTGGTGAGGCTGAATACTTTGAGAATACTATGATTGAGGAGCAATAGATAATAGAATTATTATATATAACAGAATAAAAGCAAACATCTAAGATAAATAGTTATGAACCGTAAAGTATCGATTCTTTTTTTGTGGACACAAGTGATAACATCAGTTTTATTTTTCACCGCTTGTGTGGATGGTGATTCAGACGATGACTCATCAGAGTTGCCGGTTGTAAAAACAGAGGAGCTTAAAATAGCTTCGGTTGAGCAGCAGGTTGAGTTAACAGGAAATATTGAGGCTTTTGACAAAGCATATATCAGTCCGTCCTCACCAATGCGCATTTCTCGAATTTATAAAGAGACAGGTGATGTAGTGCGTAAAGGAGAGCTTTTAGTTCAAATGGATGAGTCTGGTTTTAGGCAGTCACGCCGTCAGCTCGAAAATTTGGAAAAAGAGCATGCTCGTTTGGACACACTCTATAAGGTAGGAAGTGTTTCGCGTCAGCAACTTGATCAAATTGAAACCGAGCTTGATGTAGCCCGTACAGCCTTCGAAAACCTTAAAGAGAATACTCAACTGCGTTCACCTATATCTGGTGTTGTAACAGGCAGGTATTTTGAGGATGGAGAGGTTTATAGTGCCAGTCCAACAGTTGACGGCCGTGCTGCTATCCTCTCTATAATGACTCTTAATCCTGTTAAAGTTGAAGTTAATGTTGCCGAGAGGTTTTTTCCCGATGTGGATGACTCTTTAAATGTTACTCTTACTCTTGATTCTTATCCGGGACGCATTTTTAAAGGAGATGTTTATCTAAAATATCCTGTTGTTGATCCTGTAACGCGCACCTTTACTGTAGAGTTGAAGTTTCCTAATGAAGAGAAGCTAATTCGTCCCGGAATGTTTGGGCGTGTTACTCTTGGCTTTGGAGATATTGATCGTATTATTATATCCGATCTGGCAGTTGTAAGGCAGCATGGTACAGCCGAGAGATATGCATTTGTTGTTCAAAACGGTTCTGTTGAAAGGCGAATCGTTAGACTTGGACGTCAGGTTGATGACTATTTTGAGGTAATCGATGGATTACAGGCCGGAGAAGTTGTTGTTACCAGTGGACATGGTAATTTGCTTGATGGTATGGAAGTAGATGTTGTGGAGTAGCGATTTACTGTAGATGTAAAAAACTGAGTTGGTGAACTTTTTGAAAAGAATTGTACAATGAGAATATATGAAACGGCTGTTAAAAAGCCAATTACAACAATCCTGATATTTGTTGGTATTGTGGCATTCGGACTCTTTTCGGTCAAATATTTGCCGATTGACCTTTACCCCGAAATAGATCCGCCTATGGTTACTGTTTACACATACTATCAGGGTGCCGGTGCTTTGGATATTGAGACCAATATTACCCGAATAATGGAGGATCAGCTAAACACTGTAAATGATCTTAAAACATTAAGTTCGGTATCTCAGGATAACTTCTCTCTTATTACTCTTGAATTTGAATGGGGCTCAAATCTTGATGAAGCAACCAATGAGATACGAGATGTTTTGGGCAGGGTAGAGGCAATTTTACCCGATGGTGTTGAAAAGCCTATTATATTTAAGTTTAGCACCGATATGATTCCAATTGTTATGCTTTCGGCAACAGCTGATGAGAATTATCCTATTTTAACAAAATTGCTTGATGATGAGATTGTTAATCCATTGAATCGAATTGAGGGAATAGGCTCAGTTTCTTTATCAGGTGGTCCTACCAGAGAAATACAGGTTAATGTGGATCCTTTCCGTATTGAGGCTTATAATATATCGGTAGAGCAGATAGGAGCTATTATTGGCAGAGAAAATATAAATTTGCCCGGAGGTAATATTGATGTAGGTAATTTTACCTACCCCTTAAGAGTAGAAGGTGAATATAATTCTGCCGAAGATTTAGAAGATATAGTAGTGGGCTTTTATGATAGTAAGGTCGTAAAGCTAACTGATGTAGCTACTGTTAAAGATACACTTGCCAAGGTAACACTTGATGAGCGTGCTAACGGTGAGCGTGCTGCACGTATTATTATACAAAAACAGTCTGGAGCAAACTCGGTAGATATAGCCAAAGAGGTATTTAAAATGTTACCTTCTATGAAGGAGAATCTACCTCCCGATGTTGAAATTCATACTATTTTTGATACCTCAGAATTTATAGAGGATTCAATTAGCAGTTTGGCCAGCACTGTTATGTATGCCGGTATTTTTGTTGTACTTGTAGTTCTCTTTTTTCTTGGGAGATGGCGTGCTACATTTATCATTATTTTGACTATTCCGGTTTCGCTTATTGTGGCATTTATTTATCTATATACCACAGGAAACACAATTAATATTATCACTTTGTCTTCACTTTCTATAGCTATTGGTATGGTAGTGGATGATGCTATTGTTGTTTTAGAAAATATAACTTCACATATTGAAAAGGGATCAGCTCCTCGTGAGGCAGCAATATATGGTACTAATGAAGTGGGATTGGCTGTGGTAGCCACAACCCTTACAGTGATAGCTGTATTTTTTCCATTAACCTTGGTAGGCGGACTCAGTGGGATAATGTTTGAGCCTTTGGGTTGGATTGTCTCTTTAGTTGTTGCTGTTTCTACTCTTGCAGCATTAACTTTAACACCTGTTTTATCTTCATTAATGTTGATGAAAAATCCTCCTCCTAAAAAAGGTCTCTCTAAAGTTGTATTTGACCGTATAGAACATTGGTTGTCGGGTTTGGATAATTTTTATGAGAAAACACTCAATTTTGCCGTGCGTAGGAGAGTTCTGGTAGTTTTATCTGCCGTGGCAATGTTTGGTGGGAGTCTATTTCTTCTTCCGTTGGTTGGAACAGAGTTTTTTCCACCAACAGATAATGATAGAATTTCTGCCACTATAGAATTACCGCAAGGTGTGAATATTGATAATTCTAACAGAGTTGCTCGTCAGCTTGAGAATATCTGGACCGACAAATATCCCGAAATAGAGATGATTGGTGCAAGTGTTGGTACTGCTGAAGAGGGTAATATCTTTACAGCATTTGGCGATAACGGTCCGCACATTATAAGTTTTAACATGAGACTTTGCAATAGTACAGAACGTGATCGTGATATATACGAGATAAGTGATTTAATGCGTAATGATATAAGCAAGTTTGCCGAAGTTGAAGATTATCGGGTAGAGCCCGGTGGCGGTGGTGGAGATATGGGAAGTGGTGCCAGTACCGTTGAAGTTAAAATTTCGGGTCATGATTTAGATGTTACCGGTGATTTAGCCGATGAGATGGCTTCTGTTATGGGTAATATGGAGGGATTACGCGATATTGAAATTAGCAGGGACAGGTCTAACTTAGAGTATCAGCTTGTACTTGATCGTGAAAAAATGGGTATTCACGGATTAAACACCGGATCAGTTGCAAATGCTGTGCGTAATAGGATACACGGATTAACAGCAGCGCAGTTTAGAGAGGATGGAGATGAGTATGATATTGTAGTACGTTATAAGGAGAAGTATCGTGAATCTTTCGATTATGTAGAAAATATTATGATCCCTAATGAGCAAGGGGAGATGATAAGGTTGAGTGAGGTTGCTACTCTTGAAGAGTATTTTGCGCCTCCTTCTATTGAAAGAGAAAATCGTCAACGAATTGTTACTGTTTCTGCATCTATGTACGATGTTTCAATGCGGGATGTTGTAAATGATATTGAAGCTGCTTTTACCGAGATGGATGTGCCGGCAGGTATTGGCATGGATATTGGTGGAACTGTGGAGGAGCAGCAGGAGGCATTTGCCGATATTATTCTGCTGTTAGTTCTTGTGGTGTTTTTGGTATATATAGTGATGGCATCGCAGTTTGAATCTTTGCGATCTCCCTTTATTATAATGTTAACTTTGCCATTTGCATTTACGGGAGTCTTTTTAGCCCTTTTTATTACCGATCATACACTTAATCTTATATCTTTGATAGGCTCGGTTATGCTTGTAGGAATTGTAGTTAAAAATGGAATAGTTCTTGTCGATTATACTAACTTAATGCGTGATCGAGGCTTGTCTCTTGTGCAGGCAGTTATTGTTTCGGGTAAGTCTCGTCTTCGTCCTGTACTTATGACGACATTAACTACAGTTTTGAGTATGGTACCTCTTGCAATAGGTATAGGAGAAGGGTCAGAGACCTGGGAGCCCATGGGAGTTAGTATTATAGGGGGCTTAACCTTTTCAACAATGATAACGCTTATATTGATACCTGTTGTTTATACTATGTTTGGAGCCAATCGTATGCGTAAAGAGAAAAAGCGTGTTGAAGATATGAATTCCGAAATAGAATTATAAAATAAAAATATATGCAGATGAAGGCAGTTTTTATATCATATAATCAGGCTCTTAATGAGCGAATTGTGCACATTCTTGATTCATTGGGATTACGCGGATATACCCGATGGAATCAGGTGCAGGGACGTGGTTCATATGAGGGTGAACCACATATGGGAACACATACCTGGCCGGCACTTAATGAAACAGTTCTAACTATTGTTCCTGATGATAAGGCAGGGAGGTTAATGGAGTGTTTACGAAAACTGGATGCTAAAAATGAGATGCAGGGTCTTCGCGCTTTTACCTGGAGTGTTGAGGAGAGTTTATAATGTCATAGATAAAAATAGCCAAACCATTTTTTAACAGGACTTTTTTTTCATAGCTTAATTGGTTTGGTTTTGAAGGGGATTAATTATTTGTTAAATTAACATATAATTTAATCCCCTTTTTTACTCTATGTTTATGCAACCAACTTTAAAAAACGAGTCTTAAAATAGAGTATGAATAGTTTTTGGTGTGTTTAATATTTTTTTTGCACCAATAAACTTAAGTAAAAATTATACTAATGAAATATATCTGTTTTTTATCTGTTTTGCTCCTGGTTTTAGGATTCAAATGTCAGGAAGTTGGAGAAAATAAATGGAGCTATCAAGATAGGTGGCATAAGGCCGACTCTTTAATTGCTCGTGATTTGCCCGAGTCAGCGCTTAAAGTGTTGAAAGAGATCTCTGAGGAAAGCATAAAAGAGAAACAGAGTGTTGATTTTATTAAGGCTGAAGTAAAAATTGTTGAGTTGCGTAATAGGTTTTCCCCCTCAGCTGTAGAGGAGGCTGTTGACCGACTAGAAGAGTTGAGCGATCAGTTATGGAGCCCTGCTAAGGAGATAGTTCACTCTTTTATTGCCGATCTTTATATAAAGCACTATCATGAGCATAGTTCAAGTAGGTTTGATAAATCTCAGTTTAAAGCAGATGCTCTTAAACACTATAAAAAGTCGTTAAATAATCCGGAGCTTCTTTTATCTGAGAAATCTGCAGAGTATGTCGATATACTTTCTAATAGTGATGAAGGGTTATATTTAAGACCAACGCTATACGATCTGTTAGCCATTCGAAGCTCCCAAAGTTTACTTAGTAACGATATATTTGACAATTCCAGGTTTTTTATAAAAAGTTTTTATCATCCTCAACTTTTAGGTGATGTGAATACTTTTATCTCAATAAATATTGATGAGGTAGAGGATGATTATCAAAGAGCCGGAGTTGCTATTTTACAGGATTATTTAAAACAGAGACAAAGTTATGAGGATACTACGCTTAACAGCTCTTTTATTGATGCAGATCTGTTTCGTCTTCAGCTGATTTATAATAATATAAGAGGATCATATGGGGTATTGAGACTATATGAGGATGCTCTTAAGTCTCTTTTGTCTGATGCAGAGCAGGAGGGTAGTCGATATCCTGCTATTTTGTATCACTATGCTAAATTTTTATATGATCATGGCAAAACTGCTATATGTGATGATCGTAACTATCTTGTTGAAGCTCTCTCTTTTGCACGTAAAGCTGTTGATGAAGCAAAAAAGAATGGTGCAGACAGTGAGATTGTAAATGTTGCAGGGAATCTTGCTAAAAGAATTTTAAACCCCTCGGTTAATATACAGGGTGAAAAGGTTGTAGCTCTTCAGCCTCGATACATTTTTCTTGTAGAGAGCAAAAATATTGATACTCTCTACTCTACTCTATTTGAGTTGGATTATCCCGATTTTACCACTCGTGAAATCTATAATGAAAATAGGTTTTTAGAAGTTGTTAAAAATCAAGATTATATTAATCAAAAAGAAACTGTTATCCCCCATAATAAGGATCACAGGAGCTACTCTGCCGAATTATCGGTGCCCCTGCCAAAAACTGCGGGCTACTATCTTTTATTAACCTCAACAGAGCCTTTTACAGGCGAGGTTGGTAATGATCAGCTTTTTAATTTTATCGATTTTCAGGTTACCGATCTCTCATTTATTAGTCGGGATAAGACCAATGAAACAGAGTTCTTTATTGCTGATCGAAATTCGGGAGAGCCAAAAGAGGGTGTTGAGGCTACTTCTTATATATATGGTCGTAACGGGTCGCTTTTAAATAGCATTCACAGCAGTTCCGATCGTTACGGAAGAGCTCTTTTGCCTCGCGATTCGCAACAGAGTGGTAACAGACTTATAGTTGTTGAAAAGGAGGGGGATAGATACTTCACATCTCAAAGTCAGAGAAGATTAATGGGGGATAATAAGCAGAGGGGAAGAGAAGAGCTTTTTTTGTTTACCGACAGAAAAGTTTATCGACAGGGGCAAACTCTCTTTTTTAAAGGGGTTAAAACCTATAGTGACGGAGAAGAGATTAAAGTAATGGATAATGAGAAAGTTGAAGTTGTTTTAAGAGATGTGAACAACAGGGAAATTGCAAAGCGGGAGTTTGTAACAAATGAGTATGGATCTTTTTCGGGTGAATTTCAACTGCCTCAAACAGCTCTTACCGGCACATATCTCCTTTCGGGAAATAACAGACGGGTTGCCTTAGAGGTTGAAAAATATCGAAGACCTCGCTTTGAGGTTATGTTTGAACCTTATCGTGATGTTGATTTGCCCGGTGATAGTATTCAATTGAGAGGCTCTGCAGTTACTCTTACAGGAGTTCCTCTGCAAGATGCTAAAGTGATATGGAGAGTCAAAAAGCGGGAATCTTTGTTTCCCCGCATTAACTCTTCAACTGATGAAATAGCTTCAGGGACTACTTTTACCAATAGTAAAGGGGAGTTTTATGTAGATTTTAAAAGTGACCCACACTATAATAATCATAATTATTTTAGTTATGATTATATGGTAACAGCAACAGTGACCGATAAAAATGGAGAAACAAGAACAGGAGAAATACGTTTTGTTTTGGGCAGTGAGCCACTTAAGTGTAATATTTCAGTTGAGAACATTTTTGTTTTTGATAACAGGGAACAGGGTAATAATAAAGAAGTCAGTTTTAAGGTTAATCTTAAGAACCTGGTTAATGAAAAGGTTGATGGAGTAATTGATTATAGCATTTCACGATTGAAGATTCCTGATAAAATAGCTCCCCGCAGATATTGGAGTCGTGCCGATACAATTTTGTGCGAGCATAGTAGTAATAGTTTTTTTGATAAAGATGGATATCCCTGGCAGCACTACTCTGTTGAGGAGGTTGTTAGTCAAAAAAAGGGGGTGAAAGTTAACCGGGAAAAGGAGTTTAATCTGGATCTAAACAGGGGAGGATATTATCGTATTGATATTGAAGCTACATCTATAAATAATAAAGAGGTTAGTGTAAACAGCTCTATTCCGTTTGCAGTTATTGAGTCTGAAAGTAGTGAATATATGTCGGGAGAACCCCTTTCACTCTTTATTTATAATGACAATTATGCTCCGGGCGATACTATTAAATTTAAAACAGCTACACCATTTGTTAACGGAACTGTTTTTATAACAGCTACAAGGGGGAGTGATATTTTATACAGCAATGTTGTAGAAGCCTCAAAAAGATGGTATAGCGATGATATTGTTATTCCTGATAACTATCGTGGAACTATTTTTATACAAAGTGTAGCAATAGATAATAACCGTATTTATCAAAATCGAAAAGAGGTAAATGTTGTTGAGGCTGCTGAGGTTATGAATCTTGAACTAATACGGTTTAGTAAAGATGTTAAGCCGGGAGGTAAAGAGGAGTGGGGGTTGCAGCTGAAAGATGGAGCCGGGAATATAAGAGGAGGAGAAGTTTTAGCTTTGATGTATGATTCATCATTAGATGCTTATAGTGAACATTCACTTCAAATGAATCCGTTTACCCGCTTTTGGGGGAGTACTCCCTGGCAATGGAATAATTTTAACTCTGTTTATGGTTCGGGTAGGGGGGGAATATATTTGCGAGCTCTTTACCCAAAAGAGGGTCCTACATTTTTTTGGAGTGATAAACTGCTTTTCTCCTCTCAGGTGATGCGGTTAGCTGCTGTTGCCGATGGTAGTGAGTCTCCTGTATCTCATCAATCAAAAGCTGTTGAAGAATCAACATTAGCTGATAATACCATAGAGCATGGCGCAATAGAGAGTAGAGGTGCTCCAGTTCGTGAACAGCTTAATGAGACTGCTTTTTTTCTGCCCCATTTAAGAGCTGATGATAAAGGGAGGATGCAGATTGATTTTGAAATGCCTGAGGCTTTGACAAGGTGGAAATTTATCACTTTAGCTCATGATAAGAATGGTGCCTCCGGTGTGTTACAGGAGTATATCACAACTTCACTTCCATTAATGGTAGTTCTCGAGATTCCTCGTGTTGTAAGAGAAGGGGATAAGGTTGAAATAGCAGTTAATATAATAAATAACAGTGATATAAAGATGTCGGGTGAAGCATCATTAATAGTTAGAGATGCAGTTACCGGAGAGGAGTTAGATATTCTATCTCTTAAGTCGGAAAGTAATTTGTGGCAGAGTGATATATTAGAAACTTCGGTTGTTAAATGGGGGTTAAAGGTCCCTACTAAAGGGATAAAAGGATTGGAGCTTGTTGCCTCAGCGCATAAAACCGGCAGGTTTGATTTTGATAATAGTGATGAGTCTTTTTTTGACGGGGAAAAACATTTTGTTCCGGTTTTACCCTCCCGTATTTTTATAACTGAAACAAGACCATATACATTATATGGTTCAGGAGAGCACAAGTTTGAATTTGAGCCTTTATTAAAAAGATGTAGCGACGACATTGAGAGTTATAGAGTATCTTATACGCAAAATGCTGCATGGGAGACCATTGGTGCCCTTCCCTGGCTTATAGAACAGCCTTATGAGAGTGCAGATCAGGTTTTTAATCGCTTTTTGGCTTCCTCTGTTTCACAATTGATTATTGATAACTATCCTCAAATAAAAAGGGTTATTAAGATGTGGGCTAATGAGTTGCCGGGTGATGAAGATGCTTTTAACTCAGTGTTGCAAAGAAATCCTGAATTAAAGTCTCTTCTGTTATCATCTACTCCATGGCTTAATGAAGCTGCTGCCAGTAATGAGCGTCGCAGAAAAATGGTTGCGCTAATTAACGAAGAGCGTCTTCAATCTTATAGTTTATCAGCACTCTCCTTACTTAATCAGATGCAGCTTGAAAATGGTTCATGGCCCTGGTTTAAAGGTATGTATCCTTCAAATAAAATTACATCTGACATTGTTTCAGGATTTGGGTATCTTAAAAATCAAGGTGTTATATTTGATGATGAAACTAATAAGGTAATTATTTCGGCAACAGATTACCTGCGTTCAGTTTTAAAGGAGAGATATAAGGAGTTAAATAAAAGAAAGGACAGTGTTAGACGAGTTTCACCCATAGAGGTTAATATTCTTTATGCACTAAGTTTTTTTAATGAGAGTAGTAGTGAAGCTGAAAAATGGTGGATTAAACAACTAGCTGATACCTCAATTTTTAATTCAGTTTATCTACAGTCATTATCTGCAACTATTTTATTTCGAAATGGATATTATGGAGAATCCCAAAAGTTAATTGAATCTGTAAAAGAGAAATTTTCTATAATTGGAGAATCTGGCAGTTTTAATGTAGATTATGGTCCACACTGGTATCACTCATCTGTTGAAACTACAGCTGCTGCTATCGAAGCTTTACGTGAGACCTCACAGAGTGATAAGTTGCTTATGCGTATGGAACACAGATTGATAGAGAAAAAACGTGGTATGGCCTGGGAATCATCACGTGCTACAGTTATGGCTATACATGCTCTTGCAGATTCAAAACGCTCTTATTTTTCTATTCGGGATGATGATGTTGTTGAAGTTGCAGATAAAGAGCTTGGTAAGGCGACACGAACAACCGGGAGCGGTTATTTGAATGAGAGTTGGCATGGTAGTAGTGTTACTTGTGATATGAGTAGTATTACAATTAATAAAAAAGAGGATCACCCTTCATGGTTTTCTGCTGCCTTAACCTATTATGATGAGCAAAAATATGTGCGTAGTTCCGGAGTGATTGATGTTGAGCGTAATGTTTATGTTAGAAGCGGAGCTGGAGAATCAGATGGATATGTTAATGTTGATAAAAACACAATTTTTAAGTCCGGCGATAAACTCTTTGTCGAAATTGTAATTGATGCTCCACGCGATCTTGATTTTGTGCATGTAGAATCACCCCGTCCTGCACTTACAGAGCCTTTGATTGAATTATCGGGATACAGATGGGAAAAGGGGCTTGGCTACTATTTGTCGGTAAATGACGGTGGAAGCGATATTTTTATTGATCATCTTCCGCAGGGCCGGCATAAAATTTTGAGGGAGATTATAGTTACTCGTGAAGGTGCTGCTGTTTGGGGACCGGTAAAAGTTCAATGTTATTATGCTCCTGAATTTTCTGGAAATAGTAGTGGTGGTATGATTTATGCAGAATAAAATTTTTAAATAAATAATATGCAAAATAGATTGATTGTTATAGCTGTTTTTGTAGCACTACTTTTTTTGGATAGCACTGCTTTTGCTATGGATGGGGAAAGAGATGAGTTGAGTTATAAGGAGATGGGCCTGGCCTCATTATATAACGGAGAGATGGATTCTGCACTTCACTATCTGGAAAGGGCAAATAGTATTTATGAAGATGATGCTCAAATTTTAGGTGGTCTTGCTCTTGTTCACGTCTATTCGGGAGATTTTGATCGTGCTCTTGATTATGCTCAGGAAGGCAGAAGCGCAGGAGGATCGGCTGATGCTTATGTGGCCGGAGTGCTTGCCCATGAAGAGCTGGGAAATGTTCGCAGGCGTGATAGATGGATAGATCGCGGTCTGGACAATTTCCCAAATGATAATCTTTTGCTTTATCATGCAGGAAGAATTAAAATACCTTTTGATAACAAAATAGGGGAGGAGCTCTTGTTGCGAAGTATAAACAGTGCTTCTGCATTTGGAGAGGCCCATCTTCTTTTGGGAGAAAGGATGTATCGAAAAGGAGAGAATGTTAAAGCGGTAATGCCTTTGCTTTATTATTTAATGTTGCATCATGACGACGATCAAAGTAGTGATGTTGTTAGATATATAGAGCATGTTTTTAATAATTGGGCATCATCATCACAAAGTATATCTAATTATAGTACTGCAAGTAGTGGTGTAAGGGTTGATTTTGTTCCTGAAGCATGGGATGGTGATGATAGTGATAGAGAGGGATTAAACAGGTGGTTTGTGGAGCAGACTGTCTCTTTTATGGAGAGCGTAAAGAGTGCTGAGATTACTTCCGGAGAGTCTTTATGGCTTTTTTATTCAGATTTTTTTAGTGAAGTTTTTCGCCTTGATTTTGCTAATGTGTTGGCACTTCATGTTAGTTATAGCAGATATCCCGATGAGAGTGTTGGGAGGTTAGCTAATCAGGATAAGAGTCGAAAGTATGATATGTTTAGTAATTGGTTGTTGATGGAGTAAACCATTTATTTTGAATCTTTCTGCTAACAGTTACCGGGCATTTTATGTGGCCGTTAAAAAAGAAATTACAGCCACATAAAAAGTCCGGTAGTTATAATTTTTGATATATAGTATTATATCTATTTTAATGTATTAATTGTAACAGTTTTTCCTCTTTACTTAAATTACCACCACCAAGCTCCATAGCGGTTTCAATAAGAGCAAGATGTGAATAGGCCTGAGGAAAATTACCAAGCAATCGTTTAGTTTCAAAATCGAGATCTTCACTAAAGAGCCCCAAATGATTTGAGTATGAAAGTAGCTTTTCAAATTTTTGTATTGCCTCTTTTTTATGACCTATTTTATATAAACTTTTAATTAACCAGAATGAACATATTGTAAAGGCCGAGGAGGGAGTACCAAAATCATCTCTGTTTTTATATCTAAACATAAGTCCTTTATACTCGAGCTCTTTTTGTATTTGAATTACAGTGCTTTTATACTTAGGATCTTTTGCACTTATAAACCCATAAGGTTCCATTAGCAGAATTGATGCATCAAGGTCTTCAAAACCGTATGCCTGAGTAAAAGCATTTTTCTTTTCGCTCCATGCCTTACTCATTATATCTTCCTTAATTGTCTCTCTTAGTTTAACCCATTCTACAGTTTGTCGTTTCTGTTGTAGCAAATCACCAATTTTTATTGCTCTGTCAACGGCCACCCAGCAAAGCACTTTGCTAAATGTAAAGTGCTTATTATTCTCGCGCATCTCCCAAATACCTTTATCAGGTCTTTTCCAGTTGCGTTCAACAGCTCTTGTTATATTACGTGTAATTGTCCATAGTTCTTCACTGTGTTCGAGAGAAACTGAAAATAGTTGGAAATGTTGATATATAACATCCATTAATATGCCATAGATATCGTTTTGCTTTTGTTTATATGCAGCATTACCTACTCTTACAGGTTTGCTATTGCAATATCCATCAAGATGAGAAAGTTCAGTTTCTGTTAATTTTTTATGTCCGTCGATACCATACATTATCTGTATTTTCTCATCCTTTTCGGGAAGCAGTTCAGTAATAAACTTAAGATAGCGATGAGCAAGATTATAATGATCCAAATCGGTCATAATTTTAATTACCATTGACGCATCTCTAATCCAGCAGAACCTGTAATCCCAGTTTCGCACCTCCCCAATTGTTTCGGGCAGTGAAGTTGTAAGAGCTGCTAAAATTGCTCCTGATTTTTGATAACTTAAAAGTTTTAGAACAAGAGCACTGCGGGTAATTGTTTCATTGTATTTTCCAAAAATAGTTGTGCGATCCGACCATGTTAACCAGTAGGCTTTGGTACGGTGCAATTTCATATAAGATCTATCAACTGTCTGTTTTAGCAGTTTTTGATTATAGCTGATTAAAATAAATTGATCTTTAGTTATTTTAAGAGGCTGTTCACAGGCTAAATCATTTATGTTGAGACTCGAATAGAGGTATATTGAGTTGTAATCTCCATAAGTTGTAGAAGCTTTTATAAAACTTTTGTCAATATCAATCTTTGTATCGTAACGAGCATATTCCAGTCTGGGATCATATTTAAACTTAACCGAAGGAGAGCCTTTAATATGTTTAATGTACCTTAAAATATCGGGGGGAGTATAGTGTTGTCCGTTATCCAGTTTATAACGGGGCATAAAATCGTGCACCTCAAATATCCCTTTTTTTGATGTAAAGCGGGTTACTAAAATGTTGGTATTACCATCGTAAAACTGCTCTGTTTCAGATTTTTCTATCGGTTTTATTTCAAAGCTGCCACCTTTATTTTCATCTAATAGCTTGCCAAAGATTGAGCCTGAATCGAACTTAGGCAAACATAACCAATCAATGGATCCTTTCTTTGATACAAGTGCGCCGCTACGGCAATTTCCTATAATACCGTAGTCAAGGTTTCGTTTGCATTGTTTTTTCATTTATAATATTATTTTTGATGATCAATTTTTTTGTAAAATAGAGAAAAATGCTTTAATTAAAAAAGAAATTTATCTTTTGATATTGCTTAACTGCCTATTTTTATGATTATCTTGCTAAAAAAGTTTATTTTATCAAATGAGCATAAAATTTAAAATTTGTAATAACCACTAACTTAAAATATATACATTCCTATGAATAAACTACATATTGTATCTAATCGATTACCCTTTAGTATTAATAATGATGAAAATGGAGACTTTTGTTTAGCCCCTAGCGTTGGAGGATTGGCAACCGGAATGAATTCTGTTTATAAGGATTTTAATGGTAAATGGATAGGATGGCCCGGTGTTGCATCCGATAGTAGAACTAAAAAGGAGATAAATAAGATTGAGTCCCTCTTTGAAGAAGAGGGTTGTGTTTCGGTTCAGTTAAGCGGAGAAGAGATTGAGCAGTTTTATGAAGGTTTTTGTAACAACACTATTTGGCCTCTTTTTCACTATTTTGCTCAGTATGTTGATTTTCATCCTGAGTTTTGGGAAGCTTATGTTAATGTTAATCAAAAATTTGCCGATAAAACCCTTGAGGTTATTGAAGATGGTGATTATGTATGGGTTCATGACTATCAACTTATGCTTGTTCCCGAGATGCTTAAAAAGAAAAAGCCCAATATTACGGTAGGATTTTTTCTTCATATTCCTTTTCCTTCTTATGAGGTGTTTCGCATTTTACCATGGCGTAATAACATATTGGGAGGATTGTTAGGTGCCGATCTTATAGGGTTTCATACATATGATTATGAGAGACACTTTTTAAGTAGTGTGAGGCGTCTTTTTGGTTATGAGATCTCTTTTAATGAAATTCATATAGATGCACGCATTGTTATAGCTGATGCATTTCCTATGGGAATTGATTATAAGAAATTTGAAGATGCATCCTTAAAAATTAATCAAACACCATTAAAAGAGAGATCCGAAATTCATCGTGAGTTAGAGAAGTATTTTTTAATGGATCCCGATAAAAAATTAATATTGTCGATAGATCGGTTAGATTACTCTAAGGGAATTCCAAATCGTTTGCATGCTTTTGAAAGGCTTTTGGCTAACCATCCCGAATATAGAGGAAAAGTTACCCTTGTTATGTTGGCTGTCCCTTCTCGCAATAATGTTGTTCATTATCAGAGACTTAAGAGTGAGGTTGATGAGTTGGTAGGAGGTATTAACGGATTGTATGGAAATATTAATTATACACCTATATGGTATTTTTACAGGTCACTACCTTTTCACAATCTTGTTGAGCTTTATAGTATGAGTGATGTTGCTTTAATAACACCTGTTAGAGATGGTATGAATTTGGTAGCCAAGGAATATATTGCATCAAGAGTGAACCAAACAGGAGTAATGATTTTGAGCGAGATGGCTGGAGTAATGAAGGAGATGGGTGAGGCAATTATAATTAATCCTAATGATGAGGAGGAGATGGAGAGTGCAATAATTCAGGCTCTTGAAATGGATGAGGTAGAGCAGAAAAAGCGTGTTACTGCTATTCAGGAGCGGTTGAAAAGATATGACGTTTATAAGTGGGCTAAAGATTTTGTTGGAGCTCTTAATCGAGTAAATCGTATTCAAAAGGATTTTCTTGCTAAAAAAGTTACACCTGCAATTGAGAAAAATATTGTTAAACGATTTACCACTGCTTCAAAAAGAGCCATATTTTTGGATTATGATGGTACTTTAAAAGGGTTTGAGAATGATCCGAAGGGTGTACATCCCGATGAGGAGCTGGAATCAATAATTGATAGTCTTACCCGGAATGAACGCAATATTGTAACTATAATTAGCGGGCGTGATAAAGAGACTCTTGGAAAATGGTTTAAAGATAAATCTGTTAACCTTATTTGTGAGCATGGTGTATGGCTTAAGCGATTAGGTGATGAGTGGGAGATGATGACAAATGTCTCTAATTCGTGGATGCCTATGATACGTCCTGTTTTGGAGAGCTATGTAGATCGCACTCCCGGTTCTTTTTTAGAAGAGAAGAACTACTCTTTGGTTTGGCACTACCGTGGAGCAGAAGCTGAATTGGGCGAGTTGCGTGCAAAAGAGCTTAGAGATGAGCTTACAGGATTAGTTGCTAATCATAATCTTGAGATTATGGAGGGTAATAAGGTTGTTGAGGTAAAAACCGGTGGTATTAATAAAGGTGCAGCAGCTAACAGCTTCCTTGTTAATATGAATGCCGATTTTATATTGGCTATGGGTGATGACTGGACCGATGAATATCTGTTTCGTGAACTACCCGAATCGGCAGTTTCAATTAAAGTAGGAATTAAACATACAAGTGCAGTTTATAAGATTGACACTGTTAAGACAGTTCGTTCATTTCTTAAAAGGCTTGCAAAGAATTAGTAATAAAGTAAATTTTAATAATTAAAAATTATAATTAATGACAAGTAATCAATTTGATAATTTTGAAATCCCACCTTTTGTTAAAGTGATTTTTAAGAACATAAAAAAAATTGCTATAGGATTAGCTGTTTTGGTGGTTGTATGGAGTGGTTTTTTTCAGGTTCAACCAGAAGAGGTTGGTGTTATAACCAGGTTTGGTGAGTATAAGAGAATGGAGCAGCCCGGACTTAATTTTAAAATACCTTTTGCTGAAAAGATTATAAAAGTTCCTGTAGAGCGTCAGCAAAAACAGGAGTTTGGATTTAGAACAGTTGCTTCAGATGTGAGATCTGAATATACAAAGCGCGGAACAACTGATGAATCATTAATGCTTACCGGTGATTTAAATCTTGCTGATGTTGAGTGGGTTGTACAGTATAGAATAAGTGACCCATACTACTTTTTATTTAGAGTGCGTAATCCTGAGTCAACACTACGGGATATATCTGAAGCTTCAATGCGTCAGATAGTAGGTGATCGTACAGTTAATGAGGTAATAACTGTTGGTAGAACCGAAGTTGCTAACTCTGTTCAGGAACTTATACAGAATTTATGTGATGAATATTCGCTTGGAATACGTGTAGAGCAAGTTGTTCTTCAGGATGTGAATCCTCCCGATCCTGTTAAAGCAGCTTTTAATGCTGTTAATCAGGCTCAACAGCAGCGTGAAACTCTTATAAATGAAGCAAAGAGTGAGTATAACAGAATTATACCCAGAGCTCGTGGAGAGGCTCGTGAAACAATAAATAATGCCGAGGGATATGCAACGGCACGTATAAATAATGCTGAGGGAGAGGCCAGCAGGTTTGCCATGTTATATCAAGAGTATATGAATGCTCCTGAAGTGACCAAACGACGAATATATTTAGAAACTCTGCAGAGGATATTGCCTGAGATGGGAGATAAAGTTATTACTGACCAGGATGGTAATAATGTTCTACCCCTTTTACAGATGAGTATGGATCAAAAATCAATTGCAGAGTAATTTTACATTAATTAAACAAATAAAGATTGTATGAGTACAAAAAATATCATATCAGTAATAGTCGCTGCTTTAATTGCGATTGTTGTCTATAGCAGTATATATATTGTTGATGAAACCGAGCAGGCTGTTGTTACTCAGTTTGGTCGTCCGGTGGGTGATGCTGTTACAACTCCGGGATTAAATTTTAAAGTCCCTTTTATTCAAAAGGTTAACTTTTTTGAAAAGAGATTTTTGGAGTGGGATGGTGATCCAAATCAAATTCCTACAAGAGACAAAAAATATATTTTTGTTGATTCATTTGCTCGTTGGCAGATAACTGATCCTTTAAGATTTTTTATTCGTTTAACAAATGAGCGTAATGCTATGTCGAGAATTGCCGATATTCTTGATGGTGAAACGCGTGATCATATTGCAAATCATAACCTTGAAGAGGCTGTACGTTCGACAAACCGTGAACCTGTTGAAGTTGGTGAGATAGGAGAGATGATTGGTGACTCACTTGCAAGAATAGATGTAGGTCGTGATCAAATTCAAAGAGATATAAGACAGTCGGCTAACGAACAGACCAGAGACTTGGGTATAGTTATATTAGATTTTAAAATTAAGCGCATAAATTATGTGCCTGATGTTCGCGAACAGGTTTATGACCGTATGAAAAGTGAGCGTCATCGTATAGCCGAAGAGTTTAGGTCAGAGGGTCACGGAGAAGCCTCTGTTATTCACGGAGAGCGGGAAAGAGAGCTACAAACAATCAGGTCTGAAGCTTATCGTGAAGCTGAGGAGATACGAGGTAGAGCTGATGCCACTGCAGCAAATATATATGCTGCTGCTTATAATCGTTCGCGCTCTTCGCGTGAGTTGTATCAATTTATAAAATCTATGGAGACACTTGAGAAGACTTTTGATAAGGAGACTAAG
Organism: Marinilabiliaceae bacterium ANBcel2; assembly: GCA_029688995.1. Lineage (GTDB taxonomy): Bacteria > Bacteroidota > Bacteroidia > Bacteroidales > Marinilabiliaceae > JARULA01. The sequence continues at coordinate 36,952 of JARULA010000005.1, read as the reverse complement.
ATGATTCTTTCAACAGATAGTGATCTTTATCAATATCTTAAAGGTATGCAATAAATACTAATAATTTGTGTTTTTATTTATTTAAAAATATTAAGAAATTGAATTTGGTTTACAGTTTAGTTTCTTTATTGAGTATATTTGTGTCATTCTATAAACAGAATTGTATAAAACACTTTTAATTTGGTTTTATAACTACTCACGATAAATATAAATTAAAATAGATATAATATTATGCAAATCGAAGGACTTCCTAAAGCATTTTTAAGGAAAGAGGCGCGTGAATTCATCGATCTGTACAGGTCGTTGGGTGAACGGGCAGAGGTGTTTCTACCCAATTTTGTGTTTGACAATCTTAAGTCATTTGTTAGGTTGTGTTATGAAGAGCCTAATGATCCTGCACGTCAGCAGGCCGAGATTCAGAAGTTTTTATTAAAATTTCAGGAAGAGATACCGGGTTATTCCGATGTGTCATTGATGCTTTATCCTCATGAGGATTCTAAAGCATTTGTTTATTCATCATTAAAACGAAAATTTAATCAAAAATTAGGATACTTTGCCGACAATGATATTGTTGATAAGGTAAAAAAAGAGTGGATTAGTAATATTCGTGCAGGTCATGATTTCTCGGTAGGAACCCCACCTGTTACCGAAGATACCATTACATTTTTATCACGGGTTTTAATTGGAAGTCCGCCTAAAGAACTTCGTCGTTTTCGCGATGTAATTGGCGTGATAGGCGATATTGATGAGGCTCATTGGAACTATTTGATGGATACTCTGGAGCAGATGATCAATCAGAGTACTCATTATACTACAGGAGCCGAAAAAAATAACTTTTTACACCGTACCGAATGGGCCGTTAACTTTAAAGGACTTAATGGTTTTATACGGACTGTTGTATCGGGTAATTCAGATATGGCAATTGAACTTCTCGGTAGCGAGGTTTTTGGCTCGGGAAGTATAAGGGTAGTAGAAAATGTTAAGGGTGATGAGCTTTATGAGATGATGCTTGATGATACTTCAAGTGTTTTTGTTATTAAGGTAAAACATATGCGTAAAAATATGTTTGCCGGTTCAAAATGGTTCCCCCTTATATCACGAATTGTTGTTGTTGATAATTCACCCGAATCACTTGCCTCAAACAGCTGTCTTGTATTTAGTTTTCATAACGGGGTAATTAATACCCTTAATAAGGTTCATACCAAAAAACTTGGAGCCCCTGCAAATACTCAGCTTAATTTAAGGTTAATCCTTGAAAATGTTAATCAAACAAACCTTGAAGAGTTTAAGGTATTGGTTGCTAAAAAGATTGAGGAGTATAATGGTGAGTTGGATAATTTAAAGCAGGAACAGCTTGGCGAGGCCAAAGATCCTGTAAAAAATTTAAGTCTGTTTAAATTTGACTCTTTTACACGTCAAATTCTTGCAGATCGTTATTCATTAGCACGTTTGCGTGATTTTATCCAGTTTATTCAAAATTGTGCTGATGAAAAAAGACGTAAGACTCAAAATAAGGAGTTGGTATCTGATTTTGAATCAAAAATCAGAAAGTATTTTTACAGTGACACCCCCAATTTACGTATTGCCACAATTCTTGAGGGAGGTGGACGAAATCAGATACGCACCTATGGTGAATATCTGCTTGATCGTAACATGAAACCTCTTGATGATAAGATAGTGGAGAGGTGTAAAACAATATTAAACTTTATTCCTGATAATTATAAAAGAACACTTCATAATCACTTTCATAAAAATTTTGGTGTAAATCTATTTTTAGAGAAGTATCAAAAATATATAACCAAAGTAGATAATGAGGCAGATAATAAGGGACGGTTTAGAAATATTCTAATAGATCTGGGTGTTTATAAAGATTTTGATCGTCTCGATGATAAGGGTAAAGAGATTATTAAAGGTTTTATAAGTGATTTGGGTAATCTTGATAAAACATCAATCTCTGATGATGTTCAAATGATAATTAGAGATCTGCTATTCTTTAAGGATAGTCAGCCTAAGCCTTATATAATTTATAATAAAGTGCTTGCATGGGAGTACACCGACCTGTTTTCGGAAGATAAATTTAATATTAATCCCTTTGATATTGAGATTGAAAATCTTGATGACCAAAGAATAGATTATGAAAGGGTTCATGCAAAGTTTGCCCGTATTAAAAATACGCTTCAACTTTTTGATCCTACAGGAAATCTTTGGGATAGGTTTTGCGAGAATGTTACTATTATAATTAATGATCCATCTAATCCAACAGGATACTCCGATTTTAACAGGGAAAACTTAATTGAGTTCCTTAAGTTTATAAATAATAGTAAAATAACACTGTTACTTGATGAAGCTTATACTGACAGTGTAAAGATTGATGATTCGCTGCTACCAAAATGGAGATCTATTTCTCGTTATGTTTTTAATAATGAGAATGTGTTTTCAAAAATAAGAGTGGTTTCATCTCTTTCAACAACTAAAAATCTTGCAGGGTCGGGTGACCGTTTAGGTGCAATAGTGGCTACCCCTGCAATGAAAGATGTAGTTGAATATGCAGCAGAAAAAAATCCGGCGGTACGGGGTAACAGTGCTTCTCTTTATTTCCTTAACGGAGTGTTAGACACCGGCATAAAAGCTAAATCTTTAAAAGATAAGTTGGAATCGGAGTTACCTAAGAATGCATCTCGAAGCAAGATTGTTAAGGTTATAGAGACTTTTGTTCTGGATCAGATAGAAAAATTTCCTGCTGGAAATGTCAAAAGTAGTTGTCCTGATAGTTCAATGTTTGAAGGAAGTCCGCTCTACCTTTATCTGCTTGATGAGTTGGTCTCTCTTTCAAAATTAGATATTTTGGGGCTTCCTGATGATTTTAAATATAAGGATGTTCCATTCTTTGTTTATTATTCGGGACAGTTGGCCAAGGGAGTTAACCGTTTTAGGGTTAATAAGAATTTTCGAAGTGAGTCGAATCGCAGACTTGCAACGGCAAAGAAAGTTGCCGCCGAGGTTATTGAAGAGCTGAATATTGAAGATGTTGAGATTATCAACTCTGATGGATCCTATCTATTTAATATGCTATTTAAAGATTATGGATCTTATAATGATTTGGAGGTATTCTCGAAAAAGATTGGAGAGGAGAGAGGTGTTTGTGCTCTTCCATATAAAACTGGCGTAGTGAGATTCTCATTAGGCGGTTATCTTGATGGAACAGTTAATGGATATACTCTTTTTGAGAAAGAGATACGTACAGCACTTCAAATTTACCTTTCATACTGGAAGCAGTATAATGAGCTACGTAAGCTGGCATCAGATGAGACCGATAGTACTGATTTGGTTGAGAAACTCTTTCCTTTAAATAGTAATAGTGCCTTTTTAAATGGTGTATTTACCGATTTTGAAGCTGTAAGAGATTATAAGAAGAGTTTAAACAGCTCGCTTAAAATTAATGATAATAGATCTCTTTATCATGCTTCACCTCAGGTAAGCGGAGTATCTATTACAACAATTGGAGACTCTCCAAATTCAGTTATAGAGTTTCAGGGTGATGTGGGAGATTGTCGTGATGTTGAGGAGTTTATAAGAAGTAGAGCTTTTACTAAAATTTATGAAAATTTGCTTCCCCAAATTTATCGTAATATTCCTCAAATTAAGAACCTCAATTTTAATATTGTAGCGTCTCGATTTAGTAAGGCAACAATATTAAAATATATAAATAATAAGAAAACATTCCAGCCTAACCATCATGTTATGGATGATCCCGAAGAGATGTTTATAATGCGGGAGATTCTTATTGAGCTGGAAAGATTGCTTTTCTCTGATTCAAAAATGAAAATATTAACCCTTGTGGCAACCGGTGACGGATATCGTGATAGTGCCCGTCTTGAAGGGGTTAATATGGTTCTTAAAAAGCATATCAGGGAAATTTTAACTCACTTTAACCTGCCTTTTGAGCAGCATACAATTGAACCAAGTCGTAAAGAGATTATTGAGGCAGCCTGTGTACATTTTGAAGAGGTTACAGGCTTAAAGTCTCTGAATCTTGATCTTGAAAAGTATCTTAATCAATATCTTGAAGAGCTTCGATTAGATGAGAGTTTTTCACAACTTTTATTATCGACAAGAGGTTTTGGAGTTATTGTAAATGTTGTGAAAGAGAGAATACTTAATCCCGACTTATCTATTGCAGAAAAAATTCTGTTTGTCTATCTTCTTAAAAATGATAACTCCTTTTTCTATTTAGTTACGAAAAAGCTTGCATTTTTACAGGAGAAAATTGAAGAGAATGAAGATGAAGATTTGCGTATAGTTACAGAGAATATAATGACTGATATCCTTCCGCAGGAGATTAATGATATTATGAATTATATTTTCCGTAAAAAGGATATTAAGGTTCCTGAAAATATGCTTGAAGAGGTGACTCATAAAGTAGTGGGCTTTATTGTTCATATTCAAAATATTTCTAAAGGAACCGACTACTATAACAGATATCTTCATACAATTAAGACTTTTGTTGAGACTCATTTTCGCAAGCAAAACTCTCATTTAAATGAGATGATTCAACACGGTATAACTCTTTATCGTGACTTTAAGATGAAGGATAAAACTCTTGAGGAGTATAATAACGGGTCGTTGGCATGGCTTAATGAGCTTATGACAAAATGTGGTGTGATATCAGTAGAACAGCCGGTTCAGCTTCATACTCGTATTGTTACAGATGCTAAAAAGCGTGAGTTCCCATTTTATCGTGTTGATCGTGATGATGATGAGCCTATGTATTTGCTTGATATGAACAGAGGCAAAAGTAAGCATGACTATTTGAAAACATTAAGTGTTAAGCCTTCATCGAAATTTTTTGAAAATCGACTGGCTCGCTTTGTTGACAATATGGATCCTGATGATTACAGATGTAAAATCATGCAGCATGGTATTGTTAAGCAGCTTATTGTTTTCCAAAAAGGATATATTAAGTACTTAACTGATTTTTTCAGATTGGTACAAACTTATGATGTTTCGCTTGAAGAGGCTCGCAATTTTGTACCCGATGTTCTTCTGTTCCTTGGTGCTCCCGAAAAGGTTATATCATTTCCACAGGTAGGGTTCTTTGATATTAAGGGGCCAAAAGGTAATATTAAAACTGTTGTTACTCCACTTCGCAAAGAGGGAGATTACTTTGGTAATGTTAAGAAGCCATGGCTTACAATGCTTAACGAGAAAGTTAAGGAGATGGGTGGAGTACCAAAGCATGGTTCTATTTTTGCCATTGAGATGGAAGATGGTTCAATATTTACTGTTGAAATTGACGGTGATAGTGGTGTAGGTAAATCTGAAATGTTGGCAGCTCTTGTACTTAAGTGGCTACGTCAAAATCTTGCCGGTGTACGTTCAATAAAGAACCTTGCCGGTGATATGTTCCATGTATTCCGTGATAAAGAGGGTCATCTTTATGGATTTGGAACCGAAGAGGGAGATTTTTCAAGGGTTACTGATTTTGATCCCGATTTCATCAAATATTATAAATATCTGTTTGAAACCAGTGCTGACAGTAACGTTACCGACCTTAACTCGCGTAGTACAATTTCAGGTTTTTGTGAAATTAATATGCCCTATAAAATTGATATTATGCTTACTGCGCATAATTACTCTAAAGAAGAGGGTGGTATTACACGAGTTAACAATCCTGAGAACTTTATGCTTTATATCGATTCACATGGTGAGAGAATGGAAAAAGCTACCAGTCAGGACGGACCAAACTTTCAGCGAACTCTTAGCCGATATACCGGAGATAAGAATATTGTTGATGTATTGGCTCAACATGGAAATTATCTTGATGATGTACTTGATTGGGAATTTGTTCCATCAGAGAAAAAGTATTACCTGGCCTCATCATATAAGATGATGGATAAAATTGATGTAGAAAAGGTAGTGAATCAGATTTTTAATGGTAGAACATTTAATTATAACGGTGAAAAGTGGAGAGTTAATTCGGTCTGTTTTGATATTGTTAAAAATAGGTTTGTTGCCAATGTAACATCCGGAGAAAAAGAGGATAAGGTTACTATATCGCGTAATATTTTTATTGAGATTTTTGACGGATTGGCAAGTACTCCGGGCGGACAGCCATTTATTGCTCAGGAGGGCGAGATTAAATCTCGTTATAATGTGATTGAGGTGTTAAAAGGTGGCCCTGATGGTAAAGGTGCAGGTAAAAAGGTTGAGTGTGCAATTATGTCAACCGAGATTGGTAAAAAAGGAAAAGAGATTACCGGTCCGCAAAAAGCCGCAGAAGCCCTTATTAGCATGATACAGGAGATGAAAGCGGGCGATGGTGAGATAACACAAAATAAGAATCGGGTTCGTAAAATTACCCGTGACTGTTACTCTCATGTTTTTTCCGGAGCGAAAAGCAGCAACGAAATCTCTAGATATAACTTCTACCTTTATCAGCTCGATAAGATGATGAAAGCTCAGTTTGTTCGAATGGACAACCCGGAGGAGGAGATTGATATGACAAATGTTAACGGATTTAAACCAAAAGATCCTTCAGAACCTTTTAGTCCGTTACTTGTCACTCCAAATCTTAATTTTGAGCTTACAAGTTTTGGTGAGACTTATGAAGAGCTTATGAGTTTGCCAAACTATCCGGAGTTTGCACAGGAGTTTTTAGAAGGTGCCGATAAGCTTTATGAAGCACAAGGATACTCAGATGAGACAAAAATTAATAACATGATTACTCAGCTGTTATTAATGGATGGATATATTGAGCTTGATGATCTTCCTAAAGGGCGCATAACCGAGAAGGTTAACCGTGAAACTATTGCGGCTGCCAAGTATGCTGTGTTAAAGGAGCTTGATCGTCGTAAGCAGGCTAAATCAAAACCTTCTGCATCAACAACTGAAGGTAAGTCTCAAAGTAAACCTTCGGGAAATAAGGGTGAGCCACCAAATAGTAAAAAAGGGGGCGCACAAAAAGGAGGTACAGATAAAAAATAGAGTAAAATAGTTAGTTTAACGATTTAGCTCTTTCAAAAAAACTTCCTGTTGGTTTTTGCCGGCAGGAAGTTTTTTATTTGTAAATAGTTTTAAGACCCTTTACTACTTTTGCTACAACCGGACAAACAAATGTGTTTTTGTAGGTGATATTTAAAATTTGATGAATCTTTTTTCTATCGGTATGGGGGTACTCCCTGCATGCTTTGGGGCGATCTTCATATATCATACAGTAGTTATCAGGCATAAGGAACGGACAGGGAGCCGATTTGTAGACATAGTCTCCCTCTTCATCCCGGGTGAGATACTGATCGATAAATGCCGAAGACTTTATTTTTAATCTGCGAGCCATCTTTTCAATATCCTTAATTGTTATAATTGGTGAAGTTGTTTTGCAGCAGTTTGCACAGTTAAGACAATCAATATCCTCAAAAGCTTTGTGATGTAAAAAAGCAGCACTCTTATCCAGGTCGGACGGCCGTTTTGATTTTAGCTTTTTTAAAAAGGCTCTGTTTTCTGGTGCTTTGCTTGTAGCTTCACTTAGATAGTTTGTATATGTTGAAGAGTTATTTTTCATTTGAACATAATATAATTAAGTTAATTCATTACTACTGTTACATGATCTATTCTTATCTACTTTTGTCGCATTAGCTGCATTTGTGTGAGGTAAGTTATATTTAATATGCAAATATAATTAATTAGCAAATACTGAACTTTTTCATTATTCTGTTTGTTTTTTAAGTTCAATATAATTTTAAACACTATAAACTTTTAAGTTATGGCAAAAGTTAGTTTTTCAGTTAAGGGAGATAATGTAAATGCAACCAGAATCGATCTTAATGCCCGTCAGTTTAAGCTCGTTGTTGATGAGCCTGCTAATTTGGGTGGTACCGATGATGGAGCCAATCCTGTTGAATATCTGCTTGCAGGATTAGCAGGATGTTTGAATGTTGTGGGCCATACAGTTGCTAAAGAGATGGGTATTAAGATAAATAAATTGTCGGTTGAGGTTTCAGGCGATTTGAATCCTGCTCGTTTTATGGGACAGTCAAATGCCGAAAGAGCCGGATTTCAAAATATAGAAACAGTTTTGCATGTAGATACCGATGCTGATAAGGCTACACTTAAAGAGTGGCTTGAAAAAGTCGAAGATCGCTGTCCGGTTAACGATAATTTGTCAAACACAACACCTGTTTCGGTTAAACTGGGTTAAAATATTAATTTTGTTAGATTAATTAAATAAATCGAGTAGTATATGTCTCAAAAACCACATTTCGAAACATTACAGCTTCATGCCGGACAGGAAGTTGATCCTGTTACAAATTCACGTGCTGTACCAATTTATCAAACAACATCATATCTTTTTAATGATGCTGATCATGCTGCAAAACTTTTCGGATTAAAAGAGTTCGGTAATATTTATACCCGTATTATGAATCCGACAACAGATGTTTTTGAAAAACGAATGGCAGCACTTGAAGGAGGTTCAGCAGCAGTAGCTGTATCATCGGGAATGTCGGCTCAATTTTTGGCTGTTACCAATATTGCCGAAGCAGGTGATAATATCGTTTCCACTCCCTATTTATATGGTGGAACTTATAATCAATTTAAAGTTCAGTTTAAACGCTTAGGTATTGAGGTTCGTTTTGTAGATAGTGATAAACCCGAAGAGTTTGAGAAGCTTATTGATGAACGTACTAAAGCCCTTTATCTTGAAACAATAGGTAACCCCCGTTTTAATGTTCCCGATATAGAAAAGGTTGCCAGGGTAGCCGATAGTAATGGAGTTCCTTTAATTGTTGATAATACTTTTGGTGCAGGTGGTTATTTGTGTCGTCCCCTTGAGCATGGAGCTAATGTAGTTGTTGAGTCGGCCACTAAATGGATAGGCGGACATGGCACCAGTATAGGAGGAGTTATTGTTGATGGTGGTAATTTTAATTGGGGTAATGGTAAATTTCCTCAATTTAGTGAACCATCCGAAGGGTATCATGGATTAAAATTTTGGGATGTATTTGGTGAGCCTGGGCCTTTTGGCAATATTGCATTTGCTATGAGAGCTCGTGTTGAAGGGTTGCGTGATTATGGCACCGCTATTAGTCCGTTCAACGCTTTTCAGCTGTTACAGGGCTTAGAAACACTATCTTTGCGTGTTCAACGTACAGTAGATAATGCTCTTGAGTTAGCTCAATGGTTAAAAAATCATCCTAAAGTTGAAGAGGTATGGTATCCCGGACTTTCTGAGAGTCCGTACCACTCTCTTGCCAAAAAATATTTACGTAACGGTTTTGGCGGAGTACTCTCTTTTAAAGTAAAGGCAGGTAAAGAGAGTGCCGACAAATTAATTAGTGAATTAAAGCTTATTAGTCATCTTGCAAATGTTGGAGATGCTAAAACCTTAATAATTCATCCTGCATCTACAACTCATGAACAACTTACCGAAGAGGAACAAATTGCCTCAGGTGTTATCCCCGGGGTTTTAAGGTTATCAGTTGGTATTGAACATATTTCTGATATTAAGAGTGATTTGGAGGATGCTTTAAAGGTTATATAGAGTTAAGATAAAATTTAAATTTTATATCTTCGGCACAGGAATCATTACTTAATGGTTCCTGTTTTATTTTTTAGTCCGTGTATAAATTATGATCTTATTTTTCATACTTTTTTATCTCTTTTCACCGGCGATAATTCTATTTCTTTGCCATAAATTTCCTCTTTTAAATCGGGTAGGTTCAATAGTTATAGCCTATGTTGCGGGGTTTGTTGCAGGAAACATTGGTATTGCTCCCTGCGACCTGCATTCGGTGCAAAATGTTATGACTAAAATAACTATCCCAATGGCAATTCCATTGATGTTATTTTCTACAAATCTAAAAGCTCTTAGTTCCCTTGCCCGTCCCTCAATAGTTAGTTTGGCAGCCGGTATGGTGAGTGTTATAATTATGATATTTAGTGGTCATTGGATTTTTTATGATTATTTGCCTGAACCCTGGCGTGTGAGCGGATTAATGGTTGGGGTGTTTACCGGGGGAACCCCTAATTTGGCCTCTTTAAAGTTTATTTTGGATGCTGATGAGAATATCTATCTTTTAACACACTCGGCCGATATGTTTATAGGTGTTTTTTATCTTCTCTTTTTAATGTGGGTTGGCAAGAGTGTTTTTTCTTTTCTATTGGGTGAAAAAAGAGTTGAAAGAGATGATTCTAAAGAGAGTGATTCTAAATCTCTATCTGGCAATACCCGTGTAAAGTCTTATCTATTTGCTGCACTTATAAAGCCTTTTATTTTAATTCCTCTGCTTCGAGTTATTGTATTGGCAGCTCTTATTGTTGCTATATCTGCTATTTTTGCACTCCTGTTTAATGAGGGGGCACAAATGGCTGTTACAATGTTAACCATAACCTCTCTATCTCTTTTAGCAGCATTAATTAAGAGAGTGAACCGAACCCGGGGCACTTTTGATGTAGGTATGTATTTTGTTTTAATATTTAGTGTTGTTGTTGCCTCAATGGGAGATATAAGTAATCTGGTTATTTCTGCTCTTCCGGTAGTCTATTATGCTGCATGGGTTGTTATGGGCTCTTTGATATTACAGGTTATCTTATCTCGTATTTTTAAGATAGACTCCGATACCCTTATTATTACCTCAACAGCCCTTATTTGCAGTCCGCCTTTTGTCCCCGTTATTGCAGCAGCCTTAAACAATCGAAAAATTGTGGTGCCCGGCTTAACTATTGGCATTATTGGGTACGCCCTGGGAAACTATTTGGGTTATATTATAGCTCATATTTTAAAGGCATTGTAGTTTTAGGGTTTTAATATTAAATTTTTTAATCCCTATATATTTTAATCTCCTGTAAGTCTTTTTTTATCTTTAATGTTAATTGCTACTTTGTAGGTTGGATCTTCCATTATATTTACATCAATAATTTTATCTGCATTACGTAAAAGCTGATGACAGTCTTTGCTTAAATGTTTTAAATGTACAGTTTTTCCTTCTGCTGCATATTTTTCTGTTAATTTATTAAGAGCTTCAATGGCACTCATATCTGCAACGCGGCTTTCGGCAAAATCGATAATTACTTCTTTAGGATCATTTTCTATATCAAATTTGTCATTAAAAGTCATTACCGATCCAAAAAAGAGGGGGCCGAATATTTCATAATGTTTAGCTCCTTTTTCATCAAAATGTTTTCGGGCACGAATACGTTTGGCATTTTCCCATGCAAAAACCAGAGCTGAGATTATTACTCCAATAAAAACAGCAAGCGCTAAATTGTGCAGGAATATTGTTACAGCCATAACTGTAAGCATAACTAAAATGTCTGATTTGGGCATCTTGCCAAATGTGCGAATACTTGCCCATTCAAAAGTTCCTATTGCTACCATTATCATCAATCCCGTTAAGGCCGCCATAGGCACTTGTTCAATAAGTTCGTATCCAAACATTATAAATACAAGTAGCATTATTGCTGCTATTATCCCCGATAGGCGTGCACGTGCTCCGTTGGATGTATTAATAAGGCTTTGTCCTATCATTGCACATCCTCCCATGCCAGAGAACATACCAGAAAAAAAGTTTCCCATTCCCTGAGCAAAAGCCTCTTTATTTCCCCATCCTCTTGTTCCGGTGATTTCATCTACCAGGTTCATTGTAAGTAAGCTCTCTATTAATCCTACACCTGCAACAATTAATGAATAAGGGAGTATGATTTGAAGGGTTTCCATTGTGAAAGGAACTTGCGGAATATGAAAAGGTGGAAATCCGCCCTCTATTGATGCAATATCTCCAACTCTTACTGTATCTATATTGAAGAAAGAAACAATTGCAAATATGGTTAATATTGCAATTAAAGATGCGGGTATTACCTTTGTTAATCGAGGTAGCCCCCATATTATAAGCATTGTTACAATTACCAACGCAAGCATTATATATAATGGTGTACCTGTCATCCATTCACCTCCTTGTCCGGGGAGGCCAATTTTAAACTGATCCAGTTGCGAAAGAAAAATTATAATTGCCAGTCCGTTCACAAATCCAAACATTACAGGGTGTGGAACTAATCGTATAAACTTTCCCAGTTTTAGCGCTCCTGCTATCATTTGAATAACCCCTGCTAAAATAACTGCTGCAAAAATATACTCTGCTCCATGATCTCTTGCCAGTGTAATTATTACTACAGCAATTGCGCCGGTAGCACCTGATATCATTCCCGGTCGGCCTCCGAATATTGATGTTATTATACCCATTATGAATGCTGCATATAGCCCTGTTAAAGGTGATAATCCTGCTATTAAAGAAAAAGCAACAGCTTCAGGTACAAGAGCCATTGCTACAGTTATACCCGATAATATTTCAGTTTTGTAGTTTATATTACGATCTATATCAAATAGTTGTGGCAGTGCTTTCATTTGGGCATAATTTTTATAAAAAGAAGTGGCAAAGATATGCAAATGAAATATTTTCAGGATTAAATAAATTCTAATTATTTATATTTATATTTAAAAACAGTTTGACTATATTTGTGTCATTGTAACGACCATTTGTTAATCACGGCGTGGATAAATCTGAAAATATAGTTATGGTAGAGGATGATCGTCATATAGTGCATATTGATTTAGATACTTTTTTTGTGTCGGTAGAGAGATTGCAGGATAGCAGTCTGGTTAATCGTCCCGTTATTATTGGAGGGTTGTCTCACAGAGGTGTTGTAGCCGGATGCAGTTATGAGGCACGCAGCTATGGAGTACATTCAGCTATGCCTATGCGTACAGCTCGCCGACTTTGTCCGGGAGCTGTTTTTATAAAAGGAGATATGGAGAGATATAGCTACTACTCTAATATCGTGACTGATATTATAGCTGAGAAGGTTCCTGTTTATGAGAAAGCCTCTATAGATGAGCACTATCTTGATATTACCGGGATGGATCGTTTTTTTGGATGCTTTAAGTTTAGCCGGGAATTAAGAGAGAGTATTATAAAGGAGAGCGGACTGCCAATTTCGTTTGGTTTGTCGGTTAATAAAACTGTTTCTAAAATTGCTACGGGTGAAGCTAAATCAGGAAAAGAGAGGGAGCTTTATGTTGAATCATCACAGGTTAAACCGTTTTTAAATCCACTCTCTATAAAGAAGATTCCTATGCTTGGACCTAAAACATACTCACTTTTAAGGTCAATGGGTATTGATAATATTGCAACTCTTAGTGAGATTCCTGTTGATGTTATGCATCGTGTCCTTGGCAAAAATGGCATAGTGTTGTGGGAGAGAGCTAATGGTATTGATAAAACTCCTGTTGTACAACATTATGAACGTAAATCTATAGGGTCGGAACAGACCTTTACCAGTGATACAACTGATATCCGGTTTTTAAAGGAGTGGGTTATACAAATAACTGAAAAGCTTGGGTTTGAGCTACGTTTACACAATAAGATTGCAGGTTCGGTATCTGTTAAAATAAGGTATAGTGATTATGATACCCATACCATACAAAAGAGAATTGCTTATACCTCTTTTGATCATATATTAATTAATGAAGCAACTGCTTTACTCGATAAACTCTTTTATAAGCGACGTGTAGCTGTTCGTCTTATAGGAGTCAGGTTTACCCATTTAATTGCAGGAGCTACGCAGCTCTCTATTTTTGATGATTCTCAAAGGCAGAGTAGCCTGTATAAAGCAATGGATAATATACGTAAGCGTTTTGGAACAGACTCTTTAAAACGTGCATCAGGAGTATAGCAATGTATCTTAATTGTCACACATATCACAGTCTGTGCTATGGTACTTTATCTCCTGCCGATCTTGTAAACAGAGTCGCAGACCTGGGGGTTAAAACTGCTGCTATTACCGATATTAATAGTGTATCGGGAGTTTATGATTTTGCTAGGTGTTGTCGCAATAATGGTATTAAACCTGTTGCAGGGGTTGAGGTGCGTAATGGTAACACCCTTTTGTATATTGCAATAGCTCAAAATTTTGACGGGTTTGCTGAGATTAACCGGTTTTTATCCTATTACAATCTTAATAAAGAGCTTTATCCTGAGTATCCCCCTTTTTTTGACAATGTATATATAGTTTATCCATTCAGGCGAAAGCTTCCTAAGTTTTTAAACAGCAATGAATATGTAGGAGTTCGTCATTTTGAGCTTAACTGTTTGGCAATATCTTCTCTGCAAAGGCAAAAACAGAAGCTGCTAATATTGCAACCTATTACATTTACATCCTCACGTGGATATGATGTTCATAAGCATCTTAGGGCTATTAGTGGTAATACTCTTTTAAGCAGCCTTAAAGATAATGACCATGCATCTTGTTATGATTGGCCTGTGCCTTTAGAAAAATTGAAAAGTGCATTTAAAGAGTTTTCGTTTATAGTTGATAACAGTGAGAAGCTTTTAGATAGCTGTTCGTTTGACTTTGATTTTAAAAACAGCAAAAATCTCAGCTGTTATACAGGCTCTTTATGTGCCGATAGAGAGATGCTTAAGTCGCTTGCTTTTGATGGGATGAACAGGCGATATGGTAGTGATAACAGCGAAGCTTGCAGTCGTATTGTTAAGGAGTTAGATATTATTGATAAGCTAGGTTTTGCTGCCTATTTTTTAATTACTTATGATATAGTTAAGTTTTCTTTATCTAAGGGTTTTTATCATGTAGGGCGGGGTAGTGGAGCAAATAGTGTTGTAGCCTACTGTTTAAATATTACCGATGTTGACCCCATTGAGCTTTCTCTCTATTTTGAACGTTTTTTAAATCCCGATCGCTCATCTCCTCCTGACTTTGATATTGATTATTCCTGGAGGGATCGTGAAGAGGTTCAGAACTATATTTTTGATCGTTTTGGGCGGGATAATGTTGCTTTATTGGGTGCTATATCAACATTTCAGTTTAGGTTGGCAGTAAGAGAGAGTGCTAAAGTTTATGGGTTGGCTGCCTCCGAAATAGAAGAGATGCTTCACCCTTCATTTGATAAAAAGAGCAGTAAAATTTCTGCAAAAATATTTGATGTTGCATCTTTTATAAAAGGGTTTCCATCTTCACGCACTCTGCATGCCGGAGGTGTACTTATAGCTTCAAAACCGATTACCAACTATACTATATTGGAGTTGCCTGCTAAGGGTATGCCTGTTACACAATTTGATATGTATGTTGCTGAAGATATTGGTTTTGAAAAGTTTGATGTGCTTTCGCAAAGAGGGATAGGGCATATTAATGATAGTGTTAAACTTATTGCCGAAAGTGGTAAAAATGTTCCCGATATTCATGATGTTGATAAAATTAAAAACGATTGTGAGATAAAAGAGCTGCTTTCAAAAGGTGAAACCGTAGGTTGCTTCTATATTGAGAGTCCTGCGATGCGCGGACTTTTAAAAAAACTTTTGTGCAGAGACTATTTAACTTTGGTTGCTGCCAGCTCAGTTATTCGTCCGGGCGTATCTCGCTCAGGAATGATGCGCACATATATTGAACGATCACGTAATCCCGATAAGGTTGAGTATCTGCATCCTGTTATGGAGGAGCATTTAAAAGAGACCTATGGAGTAATGGTTTATCAGGAGGATGTAATTAAGATTTGTCACCATTTTGCCGGATTAACACCTGCCGATGCTGATCTTTTACGCAGAGCCATGAGCGGCAAATATCGCTCCGCTGAGGCATTTAAGGCTATTGCTGATAAGTTTATTTCAGGTGCCCGGCAAAGGGGCCATTCTGCCTCTTTATCTCTTGAGGTTTGGAGGCAGATAGAGTCGTTTGCAGGTTACTCTTTTTCTAAAGCTCACTCAGCTTCTTATGCAGTAGAGAGTTTTCAAAGTCTCTATCTTAAAGCTCACTATCCTTTAGAATTTATTGTATCTGTAATAAATAATTTTGGAGGATTTTACTCTCTGCCTGTCTATATAAATGAATCTGTTCGTTACGGTGCGACAATAGCTCTTCCCTGTGTTAATAATAGTGGTTTTTATACATCTTTACAGGGCAGTACTATCTATTTAGGATTTGTTCATGTTAAGGATTTAGAGCGCACCACTATATTTACTCTTGAAAAGGGTAAAGAGGAGGAAGATTATAAATCTTTAAGCGATTTTATTTATAAAACTAATATAGGTCGTGATCAATTAATTACTTTAATAAGAGTGGGTGCTTTTCGTTTTACCGGAAAGGAGAAATCACTTCTTTTATGGGAGGCTCATATGATTTTATCGGGTGAGAGAGAGCCGCTTAAATACAAATTGCCATGCTTAACCCAGTCACTTCTTGAGCATGCCTGGGATGAGATATTACTTCTTGGTTTTCCCATTACTCTTAATATGTTTGAAATTTTAACAACATCTTACCGCGGGGATATTAAAGCCTCGCAAATGGGTTCAAATTGTGGGCAAACATTAAAAATGGCCGGTGAGCTTATAACGGTAAAATATGTAAAAACGGTCAATTACAAGGTTATGTATTTTGCAACTTTTCTTGATGATTGCGGAGAGTTTTTTGATGCCGTAATTTTTCCTGATATAGCAAAAACCAATCCTTTAAAAGGGAAGGGGGTATATCTTATTAAAGGGTTAATTACTAACGATTTTGGCTATTCGGTTATTGAAGTAAATAAGATAGCTATATTGAGTGTGAAAAATGATCCGCGTGCATAAGTATTGTTTAACTAACATGCTGCTTGGCCAATGTGATTTTATCTACTTTTCGGGATTTTCGAGACTACGACCTATATTCTTGAAATCTTGAGCTTTTTCGGTTTCTCCCATTTTAGTAAAAACTTTACTTAGAAGGTAATAAACTTTGGGATTTGCTTTTTTTATCCCTCTTGCTTCAAGAAGATCTTTATATGCTTTATTAATGTTGTTGTTGATAATTCTTATCTCTCCTCTTAAAAGCAGAGCATTAAAGTGGCGTTGATTTGTTTTTAATATTGAGGTGCAGTCCTTTTCAGCTGCTTTAGTATCGCCTGTCTCCATTAACAGTTGAGCTCTGCGCATTAGAGCATCAGTAAACAGGGGATTAAGTTTAACAGCTTTATTAAGATTTGCTATTGCTGAACGGGTGTCATTAAATTTTGTTTCACACTCATTAGCCATTAGATAATATTCTTGCGCAAACTCTTTAGTGTTTTTGCGCATTTTTTCAACTTCAGCCTCAAGACGTACTATCTCATTTTTATAGTGTTTAACAAAACGCATCTCTTTTGCTGCAAGTCGCTGTATTGCCGGTCTATGCAAATCGTTACGAAGCTGTGTTGCTATTGCTAAGTTCTCCACTGCTTTTTTCCACTCTTGATCTCTAATCGAGTTAAGAGCCTCATTGTATGCATTATCAGCTTTAGCATTGTTTAGTTGTTTTTGTATAAGCTCCTTGTTATTAGCTTTTTTTGAAAACTCTACCACTTCGCGGTTTACTATTATATCATTTCGTGTAACCGGAGTTTTAAGTATCATTCCATCTAACGATCGGCATCTGCTTAAAGCCACATATAATTGTCCGCCTGCAAAAGCACCTCCCGAAAAATCGATAACCACTTTATCAAATGTGAGGCCCTGACTTTTATGTACTGTAACAGCCCACGCCAGTTTTAATGGATATTGAGTAAATGAGCCCAGCTCCTCGGCAATTATCTGGTTGTTTTTCTCATCAAATTTATATCTTAAGTTTTCCCATTTTTCACGTGCTACTAAATATATTTGATCATTTTCGAGACGTACATATATCCCTTTATCACTAATCTCTTCAACTATTCCCAGAGTGCCGTTATACCATCTTTTTTCAATGTCGTTTTTTACAAACATTACCTGGGCATTCTCTTTTAAGATTAGACTTTTAAGTGTTGGGAGGTTTGATTGGGGAAACTCCCCTGTTATTTCACCATCGAACGATACCTCTTTGCCTTCAAGTTCGGTTAGTTTTTGCTCATTAATATAGTTGACAGTATCTCTTCTTGTAGCAAGTGTTATAAAAAGCTCATCTGTTGGTGTTTTATAGTTTGGTTTTACCCTTTTGTTTATTAACTGTATCTGCTTATCAGGCTCCTGTTTTAGCCTTATACTATCCAATATATTAACAAACTCAGATGCTTTTTGTCTGTACACTTTTTTCAGCTCTATTTGTACCAGCGGTATTTGGGTAAAAACATTGGCTGAGAAAAAGTAGGGGGTTTTATAAAAGCGGTTTAATATTTGCCATTCATTTCTTTTTACAACCGGCTGCAACTGAAAAGCATCTCCAACCATCAACATCTGTTTACCTCCAAATGGTCTGTTTTTATTTCCTGTATAAACTCTTAACACCTGATCGATAAAATCAAGGATATCACCCCTAACCATTGATATTTCATCTATAATTATAAGTTCAACCTCTTTAATCAGTTTTATTTTTGATCTGTTATATTTTAAAAAATCATAAATGCGCCTTTTAGAAGTTGACAGATCGGGATCGTTAGGCATTATAGGTCTGAACGGGATTTTAAAAAAAGAGTGAATAGTCACTCCTCCCGCATTTATTGCTGCAATACCTGTTGGGGCTAGTACTATATGTTTTTTATGTGTTACCTCACATATATATCTTAAAAAAGTTGATTTACCTGTACCTGCTCGTCCGGTAAGGTAAACCGAACTGTTGGTATGTTCAATTAAGTGGAGTGCATTTTGGAATTCAGGGTTTTTTCTATCTATTTTATCGGGGCTCACCATTCATCTTTAATATAATTTGTTTTACGCTACTTGTTAAACAGCACTTCTATTAAGAAGCTGCATCTGTCTGGTTATTATACTATCCTGTTTATTATATTATCTGCTTTTATTAATTTAATTAGCAGCGCTTTTATCTTTTATTTTATTTTAATTTTCACTATCACTATCACTATCACTTGTAGGTATTGGTGTATATCGTCCTCTTCCATACCTTTTTATAACGTTATAGGCATTATATAGACCCAACTCTCCCGCTTTACTTAAATCAAGTGTTCCTTGATCTATTTTGTCAAGATATAGATATATTAATCCTCTGTTAAACCATGCTTCAGCCATATCTCCATTAAGTGTAATTGCCTGGTTGAAAAACTCTATTGCTTCATCCAAATTTTGAGTTAAAGCATTTATCATACCCAAATTATAGTAAGCAAATTCAAAGTCGGGTTTTATCTCTATCACCCTGTTAAGATCCTCTATCATTAAATCATAATCAAGAATTGTTCTTTCATCTTGTGGATGTTCTTCTCTTTGTTGTCTTGTACCTGGTGTTAACATGCCCGGTAGTTGTTCGGCATCGGGCAGGTCCGACTCAACTGCCCGCATCAATTCAACCATTTGATACCTGGTATATGCTCTGTTGAATAGTGCAAGATAGTTGTCGGGGTTTAGCTCGAGCACCCTGTCAAAATCATCCATTGCACTATTTAAATTTTCAACAGTTATATATAGAGTTCCTCTTTTAAGAAGCAATCTCTTTTTATCTTCATCGCTTTTAATATTTTCAAGTTTAGTATTAATATTTTCGATCTCTTCAAATATATTGGCAGCCTTATCGCGTTCGCTTGCAATATCTAAGTGGTTTGCTATTTCAAGACGCTTATCAATAGTTGAATTTCGATTAAACCGGTCAATATCAAGGTTGAAATAGCGCATACGATGCACCAGCGTATCACCCGGATGAAAAGTTAGTCCGAACATCGGCTCAAGATCAACCACAATATTACGATGTTGAATTCGACCTCTTGTTGAGGTTGAGGTTCCAGCCTCATCTTCTTGCTGCTGTGTTCCAAAATCATCGAGAATGGCAATTCTGTCGTAGTTTCTTATATCTGTATCCGACTCCCTTCTGGTAGCTCTTCTTCCATCTTCATCTTCCTCCTCCTCATCTCTCCCGTGATCGGGCATATCGGCTAAGTCATCATAATCTAAATCAGATTTATCTCTGCGATCCATCTCCAAGGTCATTGCTGTCATATAATCCAGCTCGGCTCCCTCCTCATTACCCAAAATCTGTTTAGCCTGAGCCCTGTTAAAAAAGACAGGTGCAAAATCGGGATAGTTATCGGCTATTATATCTAAATCGGCAATTGCATTATTATACTCTCCTGTTTGCATATAGAGCAGCGCCCTGTGGTATAAAGTGAGAAGATCATCTGAGCGAAGAGCTAACACTCTTGAAAAATCATCAATAGCTCTGTTTATATCACCTATTTCGGCGCGCAAAATACCTCTGTTTGCATAGGCCACTGCATTTCGCGGATCCAGCTCTATAACCTTATCAAAATCGTCAACCGTTCCCCTTAAGTCATCAAGCTGGTACCGTATAACACCCCGGTGCATATATAAACGAGGATCCTCGGGTCGTAAATCTATAGCTTCACTTAAATCCTCAAGAGCCTTATCAAAATTTCCCAACTCATAATTTACAATAGCTCTATTGGCGAAACCATCAGGAATGTATGGATTTAGTTCAATAGCTCTGTTAAAATCTTCTAATCCGCCTAAAGTATCTTTTGAAGCAACTTTGGCATGCCCTCTGTTAAGATATGCTGGAACCCTGTTGGGTGAGATGCGAAGAGCTTCATTATAAGTTTTAATAGCCTTTTCGTACTCCTCTTTGTTGAGTTGGGCAATACCCATATTAATTAAAAGGTTGATATTTTCGGGTGATAGTTCCAATCCGCGCTCAAAATCTTTAATAGCATCATCTAATCTGCCAAGCTGCTTGCGAATAACACCACGCAAATTATAGGCATCCACAAAATAGGGATTGCGTTCAAGAGCATTGTTGCAATCAGCTTCTGCACCTTTTAAATCATCAAGGTTATACTTACCTATTGCACGAAAGTAGTATGGTTCGGTTAAGTATGGCTTCGTTCGTATTATATTGTTAAAGTACTGTATTGCAAGAACATAATCTTCAAAATAGAGTGCATTGCGACCTATTATCAGCATCCGGTCGGTATCAAACTGAGCGTTCGACGGAGCTGAGTTAAAAAGAGTGATTAACGATAATATTAATAATATTTTTCGCATACTTTTTCGAAGTTAATAAATAAAATCTGTTTCAAGTACAGATTTGTTTCCAACCTTATCGGTTGCTTCTATTTTAAGATTATGTTTTTTTCCTCTCTCAATTAAAAGGTTTTTAAAATACCCTTTTAATATATCATTTTTGGGATCCCACTCAAATAGTGCCCATTCACCGTTTATTGTGCAAACATAACTGTCAATGCCCGAAAAATCATCCTTTAGCTCAATGTTAATTGACTCTCGGTTTGAGTAGTCGTTATTTACCGGTTTATTTATGATTCTTATTTTAGGTGCTTCTTTATCCTCTGTTAAACAAAACCTTCCGGCCTCCCGAGTTCTTATGTGCATTTCTCCATTCTTGATTGTACCACCTTCATAAGATAATGTTCCATTAGAATTAACTCTGGCTCCGGTTAATTGTTTACTGTTTTTATATTTATTGGGAATTGGCATATATATATCGTAAAAATTATGCACCGGAACAGTTTTATCAAGTATTTGAAAATGGTCTCCAATTCCCGTTCCATCGTTTTGATGTACAGCAAATTGAGCAGGTGTAAAGGTGTAAAAACTGTTCTTTGCAAACTTAGCTCTGTAATCGCCTACTTTAGCTTTATATGATTTGTGAGGATCAATTAACTCCTCATTTTTATCTTTGCTGCTTTTGGTTGAGAGAGCAACTCCTTCAACTGTAAATGCAATTTTTGAAACATTCCCTGCCGCATCTTTAATATTATATTCAAAAGATATCTCTTCTCCCGGCTCTGTTTTAACTCTTCCTCTGTTTTTAGTTGTTTTATAAATATTGAGTTGATTATTAATATCCACAAAACTTTTTTGTACCCTGCGTCTTTTGTTTTGATACATTGCATAGTCAATATGACTGTTAAGGTATCTTGTTTCACTAAATAGAAAATTGTTTATGCGGGAGTTAAACCACTCTTTATTATTAACTTTCATATCTATCTCATAAACGCCCAATCTTCTCCATGAGTTGGGGTAGTAATCGATAACCTCAACTCCTGTGCCAATTGTTCCAGATACTCTTATTTTTGGATTACCTCTTAGGTGAAACCTGTTGTTATAAAATACTGCCGGAATATATAGAGGTTCATTTTCACCGTTTATAGTGCTTTTTTTATCGAGGGGAAATATTGCAATACCCTTGATATGAGGCGGACGATCATCATTAAAGGGCATATCAAAAAAGTGAACATTTAAAGGTCGCTGCTCTGATGTCTCTCTTATTTCAAAATGGAGGTGCGGACCTCCAGAACTTCCTGAATTACCCGAATAGGCAATTTTTTCCCCTCTTTCAACAGGAATCTCTCCTGCTGAAAAATATTTGTTAAAGCTAAACGATTTGTTGCGATATTGTATATCAGTTACAATCTCTTCTATCTTATTAGAAAACCATTCACAATGAGCATAAACCGATGTGTAACCGTTAGGGTGGTTAACATATATCGCTTTTCCAAAACCAACAGGAGATACAGAAATTCGGGATACATACCCTTTGTCAATACTATATATAGGGTGTCCTGTTTCTCTGTTTGTTGTAAAATCGACACCCGAATGAAAGTGGTTTGGCCTTAATTCTCCAAAACTTCCGCTTATTGAAGTATTAATATCTAACGGGAAATGAAAATCCCAATCGGGATAGTTATAGGTTTGTGAATTGGTTACAACTGTTAAACCCAAAAGTAAAGTTGCTGTAATAAATATCTTTTTACCTGAAAATGGTAACCTTGATTTTAAAAAAGGGATTTTCATTGTTCTATTGCGCAGTTTAAAATTTTTGATGGATGCTAAAATAGTTATTTATAACTTAAAAACTTAGTGCAACCCTTTTAAAATTTATGCATCAAAAGAGTAGAAAAAAAGTAATAGGTATGGTTTTTTAAAACTGTTTTGGGATGAAAAAGATTCTATTTTACACATTAACCCTGATTTTATCATTAGCTATTTACTCATGTAGTGATGATGATGATAGCTATTCATTAAATAAATATTGGGTTTCCCCGGCTACTGTTGAAGTTGATGGTGCCGGTAATGTATCATTTGTAACCGATAATAGAGAGAGATTATTCCCTTCAGGCGGGATCAAAGGCTCTTCGAGAGATCAGTTTGAGAATGGAGATCGTATATGGCTTAATTACACAATTTTAAGTAAAAGTGAAGGAGCATATGACTATCTTGTAATGGTTAACCGAGTAGATAAAATTTTAACCAAAGATATAATAGAGCTTAATGCTCATAATGCTGATTCAATTGGTAATGATCCTGTTAGAATTATTGATTGGTGGTTTTCAAAAGATCACCTGTCAATTAGGTTTGTGTATGGTGGCGGAGGTAAAGTTCACTTTATAAATCTTGTACAGGACATTGATAATCCCAAAAATGAAGAGGGTATTCCTGTTTTAGAATTTAGACATAACCGAAATGATGATCCTTACAACTATAAAATGTATGGAACAGTATCTTTTAGTCTGGACTACCTCGTAGAGCAAGCCGATGAAGAGGTTGATGAGGTTGAATTTATTTTGAAAGCCAGGCCTTTTAAAGATGAAGAGCCCTTTGAGCGTAAAATAAAATACCTGTTTGATAGATAAATAAGGTTATTTGAGCCTTGATGCAATGTTTATAAACCCTCTGTTAGTAAGGTTAGCCTTTTAGCAGAGGGTTTATTTTTTTTCTATTTTTTTATTGTAAAGGTTTCTTTATTCATTCAAAACTTATATATTTGCACCGCATTTGAGAAGAAATAGTGCACATAACGATTCCGTAGCTTAATTGGATAGAGCACCTGGTTACGGCCCAGGAGGTTGGGGGTTCGACTCCCTCCGGGATCACTTTTAAACACCGCAAAACTTTTATTTATAAAGGGTTGCGGTGTTTTTTTGTTTTATTATTTGCATCCTGTTTTGGACTCCGCAAAACTTTGCATCCCATATTTGGAGATCATTATCTCTGGATAAGCTTTACTGGTCGGTTGTTTGACTTTTTTGCTACCCTAATTACTTTTATTATATGCTACTGTTTTGAGTTTGTGCATTATAAGGTGTTGTTATTCAGTACGGTGATCGTTGTGCGGGAATTGTTAATTAAATCTTGTAAATGTTAATAATTTTTGCAATTATTGTATGGTGATTTACACCGACCTAACTTCTTAATCTGGTCGCATTGTGAATGAGGAAGACGAAGTAATCCCAGGATTCAGAGTTTTGAACTTGCAACTCGTTACATTAGGCACTTACAGTTATATTTCCCTCATTATATAATACCTCTAAACGCAATAGTGTTTATTGAGGTGTTGTGCAACATGCTGAGTGCGACACGAGGCTGTCCGAATAACTGTTAAACGCTCTTTGATTACCAAGAATGATTTAACCTCATGTTCCATCATGAGTAACCTACCGGCACATGCGTCAATGGCAACGTTGGGGTGTGAAGCTGCCGGGACAAAGCTACCCGAGGACTAGCAACATGTTCAAGGGCGCTGGTTTGGATGGTATGGTGAAATTAAGTGAACTGCCGTTGACGTACCGTCATGCGCGAAAGAGTGAAAGTTGATGATACACTCTGACCAAAAGGTAAGAAGCCAGGATGCAAGTACGTTAGCTATGAGCACATGGATGTTGAGCTTCCGGTATATAGGCAGCACCTAACCCACCCTGTTAAACGGACGGAACGTGGTAAGCCTGTACATCTCCATGGTTGCAAATGGTAGGGGTTTCGTGAGAAATCCACAATGGTGTGCAGGTATGGGAGGATGGATGAAGCGAAGGCCATCTTGTAATGAGGTGGATAGGGGTTCCGCATTTGCCCCCGGTGAAAACCGTGCAGACTTTCATCTGGTTCTCTGTTGCAAGAAAATTGTAATAAGACTTTTTATTTAGGAAATACAAATGAAGCCCGACATAAAGGACTGTGCGCCTAAAGCCAACTACTCAAACTGGAACGCCATTGACTGGAAGAAAGTAGAGAAGTCGGTCAAGTCATTACAACGACGTATTGCAAAGGCAATAAGGGAAGGAAAACACAGCAAGGCCAAAAGTCTGCAATGGATTCTTACCCACTCGTTTCATGCCAAACTTTGGGCTGTGAAACGGGTTACTGAAAACAAAGGTAAACGAACGCCCGGCGTGGATAAGATACGCTGGAAAACTCCCAGCCAAAAACTATTGGCTGCCAAATCTTTAGTCAGGAAGGGCTACAAAGCATTGCCCCTGCGCCGTCTTTACATCCTTAAAAAGAACGGTAAGAAAAGACCGTTGGGGATTCCCACCATGAAAGACCGGGCTTTTCAGGCTTTACACCTTCTTGCCCTTGAACCTGTTTCTGAGACTCTGGCTGACAAAGGCTCGTATGGCTTCCGGTTACTTCGAAGCTGTCATGATGCCTTGGAAAGATGCTTTATTCATCTCTCACGGTCAGACAGTGCCACTTGGATTCTCGAAGGGGACATCAAGGGATGTTTTGACAATATCAGCCACCAATGGCTTATCGAGAACATTCCCATGGACAAAAAGATACTGCAACAATGGCTTAAAGCCGGGTTTATGGAAAACAAACAATTATTTCCAACCGAGCAAGGTACTCCGCAAGGGGGAATCATATCCCCTACCCTCGCCAACATGACCCTCGATGGCCTTGAAAATATGCTTGACAAAGCCTTTGGCATCTCAATAAGACCAGACGGCTGCCGCAAAAACAACAAGTATAAAATCCATCTTATTCGTTATGCCGATGACTTCATTGTTACGGCAAACAATAAGGATATACTGGAATACAAGGTCAAACCTCTCATTGAGGAATTTCTCGCCAAACGGGGATTACAATTATCGCAGGAGAAAACCAAAATTACCCATGTGACAGATGGTTTTGACTTCCTTGGACAGAACATCAGGATGTATGCCAAAAACAAACTCCTAATGCGTCCCTCCAAAGATAGCATCAAATCTGTTATGGGGAAACTCAAAGGGATTATTGTTAAACACAGGGGTTCACAAGCGGCCGTTTTAATCCGAAATCTTAACCGTGTCATTACCGGATGGGCTAATTACCACAAACATGCCTGTTCAAAGAAGATTTTCTTCAAACTGGACAGGATGCTGTGGCGAAACATCTGGAATTGGGCACGAAGAAGACACAACAACCTTGGATACAGAAAGATTGTATCTCTTCTGTTTATGACAATTGGCAATAGAAAATGGCAATTCTTCGGAAAGTTTTCCAACGGAAAAACAATCCTCCTTAGAATATTTGCCCTTTTCAAAATCAGACGCCACAAACTCATTGCAGGGGCGGTTAATCCTTTTGACCCATATTGGGATGACTATATCCGTAAAAGAAAGTTGTGCAGGATTTTAGCCTGAATTTTCATATATTGTCGGGTGGTTTAATCCGCCTTTAGAGAGCTTGAGCCGTATGATGGGAAACTATCAAGTACGGTTCTTAGGGGACAAGGGCGGAGCAATCCGCCTGCGTTACCCGACAAAAAAAGCCAACGCGCAAATAGGCACATTTGGTTTTTGCCGACCCATAAGCCAAACGCAAAAAAAACCAAAAGACCCTATTTTTTTGCCCACGCTCGGTCAGACTAACAATGAAACGAACGAAATGTATATTGAAAAACGAGATAAACGGAAAATTTGGACTATTTTAGCGACTTAAATTTATGCGGACATGAACCGAATAAAGGAAGTACTTGAAGAAAAAGGAATAAAACAAACTTGGTTGGCTGAAAAGCTTGGAAAGAGTTACAATATGGTTAATGGATACGTGCAGAACCGACAACAACCAAGACTTGAAGTACTTTTTGAAATAGCCAAAATATTGGGAGTTAAACCACAAGAATTATTAAAAGAGAAGAAATGACAAGCATAGCGCAACGACAAGAATTGCAAGCAAAAATATGGAGAATAGCCAACGATGTGCGTGGCTCAGTGGATGGATGGGACTTTAAACAGTTTGTATTAGGTACGCTCTTCTATCGCTTTATTAGTGAAAACTTTACCCATTACATCGAGGGTGGCGATGAGAACATAAACTATGCCTCGCTTGATGACAGTGTTATCACCCCTGAGATTAAAGACGATGCTATTAAAACCAAAGGATATTTTATATATCCCAGTCAGCTTTTTCAAAATATTGCCAAAAACGCTAATACCAATGAAAACCTAAATACCGATTTAGCTAAAATATTCTCAGCAATTGAAAGCTCTGCCAATGGATACTCGTCAGAAAATGATATTAAGGGTCTATTTGCCGATTTTGATACTACCAGTAGCCGACTTGGTTATACCGTTGAAGATAAAAACAGTCGCCTTGCTGCCGTTTTAAAGGGTGTTGAAGGACTTAATTTTAATAAGTTTGAAGATAACGAGATTGACCTTTTTGGTGATGCCTATGAATTTCTTATCTCAAATTATGCTGCCAATGCAGGTAAATCGGGTGGTGAGTTTTTTACGCCGCAAAGTGTATCTAAACTTATTGCTCAACTGGCAATGCATAAGCAAAAAGTTGTAAATAAAATTTATGACCCTGCCGCCGGTTCTGGTTCTCTGCTTTTGCAGGCAAAAAAACATTTTGATAACCATATTATTGAAGAGGGATTTTTTGGGCAGGAGATTAACCATACCACCTACAACCTTGCTCGTATGAATATGTTTTTGCACAACATTAATTACGACAAGTTTAATATTGTACTGGGTAATACGCTCCTGGAACCTCAACTGCGAGATGATAAACCTTTTGATGCCATTGTTTCTAATCCGCCCTATTCCGTGAAATGGATAGGCAGTGACGACCCCACGTTGATTAATGATGATCGGTTTGCCCCTGCCGGAGTGCTTGCCCCCAAATCAAAAGCCGACTTTGCCTTTGTATTGCATTCCCTTAGTTACCTTTCGGGCAAGGGTAGAGCTGCCATTGTTTGCTTTCCCGGTATCTTTTATCGTGGCGGTGCAGAGCAGAAGATTAGGAAGTACCTGGTAGATAACAATTTTGTGGAGACCGTTATCTCCCTGGCTCCAAACCTATTCTTTGGAACATCCATAGCAGTTAACATTTTGGTGCTCTCTAAGAGTAAAACAGATAATACCACCCAGTTTATAGATGCAAGTGGTGAAGACTTTTTTAAGAAAGAAACCAACAACAACGTACTTACCGATGGCCACATTGAGCAGATTATGAACATGTTCGACAGCAAAGAAGATGTTCCCCATCTGGCAAAACAGGTAGAAAACTCCCAAATTGCCGAAAACGATTATAATCTCTCAGTTAGCGCCTATGTTGAAGCAAAGGATACTCGTGAGGTTATTGATATTGAAGCCTTGAACAACGAGATTGCCGCTACGGTGAGTAGGATTGACACCTTACGTGCCGATATTGACGCAATTGTAAAAGAAATTGAATCATGAAGGAACCACTAAATACACAAAAAACACGAAAAAAGGCCTTCATGCAAAAATTGTTGGATGGGGTTGAGGTTGAGTGGAAGCGTGTGGGGGAGGTTGCAAGTTATGAACAACCAGCTAAATATTTAGTAAAGTCAAAAATATATAATGATGATTTTCCAATTCCTGTTTTAACTGCTGGAAAGACTTTTATTCTTGGATATATTGATGAAACTGATGGTATTTATAAAGCATCAGAAAAGCCTGTTATAATTTTTGATGATTTTACAACTGCCAATAAATGGGTCGATTTTGACTTTAAAGTTAAATCATCAGCAATGAAGATGATTACATCTAAGGATGAATCGAAGGCTTTATTAAAGTTTATATATTTTTGGCTCAATACTTTGCCCAGTAGATTAGTTGATGGAGATCACAAACGGCAATGGATTAGTAATTATTCTAATAAAAAAATTACCATCCCACCCCTCTCAGTCCAAAAAGAAATCGTTCGCATTCTCGACACCTTTACCGAGCTTACAGCCGAGCTTACAGCCGAGCTTGCAGCTCGTAAAAAGCAGTACAGCTATTATCGAGAGCAATTGTTCAGTTTCGAAGAATCGGAGGTTGAGTGGAAGACTTTGGGGGAAGTGGCAGAAAATTTTGATTCAAAGCGTAAGCCTATAACAGGAGGACTTCGACAGTCTGGAGATATACCTTATTACGGTGCTTCAGGTATTGTAGATTATGTAAAAGATTACATCTTTGATGGTGATTTTTTATTAGTTTCAGAAGATGGTGCAAATTTAGTTGCGAGAAATACTCCGATTGCATTTAGCATTAGTGGCAAAACTTGGGTAAACAACCACGCTCACGTACTTAAATTTCAAACATACGAAGAGCAAAGATATATTGAATACTATTTGAATAGTATTGACTTGACGCCTTATATCTCAGGCGCAGCACAGCCAAAACTGAATAAACGTAATTTAAACAGTATTATAATTCCAAACCCGACACCAGAGGTGAAACAACGCATCGTCTCCATCCTCGACAAATTCGACACCCTCACCACATCCATAAGTGAAGGATTGCCGAGGGAAATAGAATTGAGGAAAAAGCAGTATGAATATTACCGGGATATGTTATTAACGTTTCCAAAAGCAGACAACTAATGGAACCACAGAACACACAGAATACACGGAATGCGATGAATACACAGAATATGCAGAAAGGTTTTTTATATAAAGACGAGAGTTATTTAATACGTGGTGCTGTATTTGAGGTTTACCGCGAAATGGGTTGTGGTTTTCTGGAAGCTGTTTACCAGGAATGTCTAGAAAAGGAGTTGCTTAGACGCAATATTCCTTTTGAATCGCAGCCGGTGCTGGAACTTTATTATAAGCAGGAGCGATTGCACCAAACGTATAGGCCCGATTTTGTATGCTATAACAAAATTATTATTGAGCTTAAAGCGGTTAAGGATATATGTGACGAACACCGGGCGCAAATTCATAACTATTTAAAAACTACAGGAATGCAGCTTGGTTTTTTAATAAACTTTGGGCATTACCCACAGGCAACGATTGAGAGAATTGTTAAATAAAAAACCCCAATCATAGATGTATGCAGAATTTCATAAATCAGGTCAAAAGTGGCTTTTTCTGTGTTTTCTGTCTATTCTGTGGTAAAAAATAATACCATGACCAACTACAAAACCATAGCAGAGTCCAATAATTTTATTGTTCTGGACCAATACACCAGGTTCTCGGAGGTGAATGAGGCGCCTGCTGGTTATCAATCCGAAGCAGATCTTGAGCGGGAGTTTATTCAGGATTTAATCAACCAGGGATATGAACATCTCTCTGAGGTTTGCACACAAGAGGCGATGCTTGCTAATGTGAGAGAGCAGCTTCAACGGCTTAATAATATGGTGTTTACTCAAGGGGAATGGCTTCGTTTTGTGGAGGAATATTTAGACAAGCCGGGTGATACGCTCATAGATAAAACACGAAAAATACATGATGATTTTATTTACGATTTTGTTTTTGATGATGGGCATATCCAAAATATATATTTGGTAGATAAAAAGAGTATTGCCCGCAATAAGGTTCAGGTTATTTCACAGTTTGAGCAAAAAGGGATACATGCTAATCGTTATGATGTCACTATCCTGATTAATGGTTTGCCTTTAGTGCAGGTAGAATTGAAAAAGCGGGGGGTGGCAATACGGGAAGCCTTTAATCAGTTGCATCGTTACTCTAAAGAGAGTTTTAATACTACTAACTCTTTATTTAAGTATTTGCAGCTTTTTGTAATATCTAATGGTACCGATAGCCGTTATTTTTCCAACACAGTGGATCGTAATAAAAATAGTTATGACTTTACTATGAACTGGGCAAAGGCCGACAATACCATTATTAAAGACTTGAAAGATTTTACAGCCACTTTTTTTCAAAAAAACACTCTTTTAAATGTGCTGCTTACCTATTCGGTATTCGATGTAAATGATACGCTCCTTATCATGCGTCCCTACCAAATTGCAGCAACTGAACGTATTTTATGGAAGGTCGCCAGCTCCTTTCAAGCCAAAAATTGGTCTAATCCTGAAAGTGGTGGTTATATTTGGCATACCACCGGGTCGGGAAAAACCCTCACCAGTTTTAAAGCGGCAAGATTGGCAACGCAATTTGATTTTATTGATAAAGTGTTTTTTGTGGTCGATCGCAAAGACCTCGACTTTCAAACAATGAAAGAGTATCAACGGTTCTCTCCCGATAGTGTAAATGGTTCTAATAGTACAGCAGGGTTAAAAAGAAATATTGAGAAAGAGGATAATAAGATTATAGTTACTACAATTCAAAAACTCAATAATCTTATGAAAAGTGAGCGTGATTTGCCTCTGTTTCAAAAGCAGGTTATGTTCATTTTTGATGAAGCTCACCGCTCGCAGTTTGGAGAGGCACAAAAGAATCTTCAAAAGAAGTTTAAAAAGTATTATCAATTTGGTTTTACAGGAACCCCTATCTTCCCTGAAAATGCTTTAGGCTCAGAAACCACAGCAAGTGTATTTGGACGTGAACTGCACGCCTACACCATTACCGATGCCATTAGAGATGAGAAGGTACTTAAATTTAAAGTGGACTATAACGATGTTCGCCCTCAGTTTAAATCTATAGAGCAAGAGACAGATGAGAAAAAGTTAAGTGCAGCTGAAAACAAAAAAGCATTATTGCACCCTACCCGCATAAACGAAATTTCTCAATACATTTTAAATAATTTTAGGCGCAAAACTCATAGGTTACAAGGGAGTGAAAAAGGTTTTAATGCTATGTTTGCTGTAAGTAGTGTAGATGCTGCTAAATGTTATTATGAAGCGATAAATAAACTGCAAAAAGATAGCGAGAAACCCTTAAAAATAGCCACTATTTTCTCCTTTGCAGCCAACGAGGAGCAAAGTGCCATAGGTGAGATAGTTGATGAAAGCTTTGAACCCTCTGCTATGGAGAGCACGGCAAAGGAGTTTTTAGCCAAAGCGATTAATGACTATAACGCTATGTTTAAAACAAGTTATGAAGTTGATAGCAAAGAATTTCAGAACTACTATCGTGACCTGGCTAAACGGGTAAAAAATAAAGAGGTGGATCTTCTTATTGTGGTGGGGATGTTTCTTACCGGTTTTGACGCACCTACACTTAATTCGCTGTTTGTAGATAAAAACCTGCGTTATCATGGTTTAATGCAAGCATTTTCACGCACCAATCGTATTTATGATGCTACCAAAACTTTTGGTAATATTGTTACATTCCGGGATTTAGAGTCAGCTACGATTGATACCATTACCCTTTTTGGAGATAGTAGTACAAAAAATGTAATTTTAGAAAAGAGTTATAAAGAGTACTTAGAAGGTTTTACCGATATAGTAACAGGTGAAGTTCGTCGAGGTTATATTCAGGTAGTAAAGGAGTTGAATGAAAAGTTCCCTGACCCTGACAATATTGTAAAGGAAAAAGATAAAAAAGAGTTTTCTAAACTCTTTG
The DNA here is from genome assembly GCA_029688995.1 of Marinilabiliaceae bacterium ANBcel2. Classification (GTDB taxonomy): domain Bacteria; phylum Bacteroidota; class Bacteroidia; order Bacteroidales; family Marinilabiliaceae; genus JARULA01. The sequence goes on along the minus strand of JARULA010000005.1, from coordinate 4,528 downwards.
GTGAGTACCTGCGTGTAGAAAATATACTTCGTAACTACGATGAATTTGCTAATTTAAAAGCAGTTCAATCAATCGATGTAAACGACCCCGAAGCAGTTGAAGCGTTTAAAGAATCTCATTTTGTTACAGATGAAGATATATCAGCTATGCAGGAAGTCGAATTGCCTGCCGATAGAATCATTCAGGACTACCGTTCTACCTATAATGATATCCGGGATTGGCTGCGTCGCGAGAAAAGCGGTAAAGAAAGGGATGAGTCAAATATTGATTGGGATGATGTAGTTTTTGAAGTAGATCTTCTTAAGTCGCAAGAAATAAACCTCGACTATATTCTTGAATTAATTTTTGAACAAAACAAAAAAACCAAAGATAAGAGCAAGTTAGTTGAAGAGATACGTCGTATTATTCGTGCCAGTATTGGCAATAGAGCTAAAGAAGGTTTGGTTGTAGATTTTATTAATGAAACAGATCTCGATAATTACCAAGACAAAGCAAGTATAATTGATTCATTTTTTCGCTATGCACAGGATAAGCAAAAATCTGAGGCATTGGAATTAATTGTAGATGAGAACTTGAATGAAGAAGAGGCGAAACGATATTTATTAACTTCGTTAAAGCGTGAATATGCCAGTGAAAATGGAACAGAGCTTAATGCTATTTTGCCCAGGATGAGTCCTTTAAATCCTCAGTATTTGACAAAAAAGCAGAGCGTTTATCAAAAAATTGCCTCTTTTGTTGAGAAGTTTAAAGGTGTTGGCGGGCAAATATAATTACGAGCAGGATAGGCGGTATTCAAAGATATCGGTTGATAATGATTTGCATTATATTTCTAAGATTCCGCCTTTCAATATTAAATCTGGAAATAAAAAACAAAACCCGCCTCTCTATAGTTGAAACACTTGGTCTTGCGTAATGATTTCAGCTACATTTACAGTTGGCAGTAAATATTGATTGAAAGGGGTTCCCTCTGTTTTTGCATGTAAAATGCCTCGTGCAGTACCAACTGTGATCACGCCTAAATGCTGCATCATACCTTTTGGTACGGTTAATTCATTTTTCTCTGTGTTTATCAGTTCATCCCATGAGTCAGGTTTGATGTTAAAGTGACATCCCGATTCTATAATAATGAAAGGATTGGAATTGCACTCAAAAGTGAAATTTGTAAATACACCAACCATTTTGCTTTGATGGTCTGCTGCAAAGCGGAAATGAACATTTAATCTGAACTCTCCATTTTCAGCGAGTCGGTTTTCAATAACAGCAAACTGCTCTGTGGTAACCTTTGCCAGCGCAAAAGCTACTTCACTTACATTGTTATCCATTGGTTCCTGTAGGTTTTGCGTAGTTTAATTCCATATCAATTACTTTATTGGCTATAGGTACCGACCGGTTCCGGTTGATGTATCCTCCGGAGCGTTGGCTTTCAACCGGAACATTAATTGTGTTTTCTCCGTTCAAAATCTCAATAAGTGTTACCCCTAAAACATCTTCTATTTTAGCGATGGTTTCAAGTGTCAGATTTTCTTCACCTTTTACCACTTTGTTGATATATTGAGGAGATACACCCATCTCTTCTGCCAGGCGTTTCTGAGTCATTCCATTCAGGGGTTTTTGCTTTCTTATTTCACGCAAAATCCTCACAGCAATCTGAAAGGAGCGTTTCGCCCATGCCCTGTTGGTTTGCCTCGTTTTAGCATCATCAATCCATTTTGATGGTTTTTGAGATGCTATTTGCTTGATATTATCTAGTGATTTGGTCATGACTTTTAAATTTCAGTTTCTTCTATTAAACTCGACACTTCAACAATCCCTTTACTGAGAAGAAATTCCCTGCATTGACCGATTCTATTCAGTTCATGCATAGTGTGATCTCGTTCCTGCATAGTTTTGGTTAATTTGATGGTGCCACCGGTAATGATGTAAACATCTTTGTCAACTCTGAGTGCATATAGCCTGAGCCAGTTTTGCTGTGCTTTACATTTATTTAATTGAAGTATTTTTGTTTGTGAATTGTGTAAAGGCTTGAAGATTTCTTCCAATCCCTTTAACTGTTCTGATGAACTTTGCTCTGATAGTAAGAGTAATCTTTTTTCAAGATATTCAGCATGATCATACGTTTAAAATATTGCCCCTTCAACAGAATGTGTACCATAATAGCCATTTATAAGGTCTGACTTATTGATTTCAAAAAATCTTCCAGGTATTCCGGGTCTGCCCATAATTTAAATATGCGCCTGAATTCATCATCTGATTCCCCGCTGTATTTAAAAGCAAATAAATTTTCTCCAAATATACGAACTATTTCCATTAAATCAACCTATAGGTTTATTTTTTTGTTGTAGAGCTTAATAAAATAATGCAATTTGCACCTAAATATACACAATTAATTCACCTTTCTGGTTTTATTTAATAGTTTGTTATATCGACTTCTGTTGAAAATTACTGAAATGTTCTTGCAATATCTCAAAACAGAATATTGCTTTGCTTGTCTCTATTTTGTATATTTGCACTAAAATTGCAAAATAAAACAATAGAAATGATACTAGAATTTAAAATACAAAACTTTTTATCCTTCAAAAATCAAATGACGTTTAGTTTTGAGGCTACCTCAGATAAAACGTTGGACGATTACTATGTAGCTGTCCAGAAGGATGGTACCCGAATATTAAAAATGGGTATGGTTTACGGGGCAAATGCCTCTGGGAAAAGTAATTTGATTGAAGCATTTGAGTTTATTTCTGATTTTATTCACAAAACACCCCCTGAAGGAAGAAACGCAGAAACCGATTTCATTCCGTTTAAGTTCGGTAAAACTGCAGAGGAGCCGGGAATATTTGAACTGACTTTTTATGTGGAAGACAAAAAGCACCGGTACAGATTGGTTATTGACCAGGAAAAAGTTCTTGAAGAAAAATTGCTGTTTTATCCCGGGACTCAACCTGCCACCATATTCGAACGCTTTTATGATTCTAAGAACAAAATTTCAGTGATTGAATTTGGGTCAAAAATCAAAGTGTCTGAACAAGCAAGGGAAGCTATTCAGTTAAAAACTTTGAAGAATACTTCAGTAATTGCCGGTTACAATCAGGTAAATATTTCAATTCCAGAAATCGGATCTGTGAATGACTGGTTTGAAAATCAATTTCTTAATGCGATTAATCCTTATACAGATCTTACTGGTTTTTCGGATAATGGTGTTAAGAATAACCCCGAGATAAAAAGACATACGCTGGAATTTTTAAAACAAGCAGATTTTAACATTGAAGATATCCTTTTTGAGGATAGAATTCATAAGGTGCCTGAACGTATCCTTGAGTTTATAGATAAAGCTCCTTTACCTGAAGATGAAATAGCCAAAATTAAAAAAGATAAAGTTTATCATTATGAAGAAACTGTATTTAGTCATAAAATAGAAGAAGGCCAAGAATCAGTCTTTTATACCATGCCGGGCAATATGCAATCTCAAGGTACTCTAAGGTATTACGGACTGGCTGCACCTTTTTACCATGCTATTAAAAACAATGCCTTTCTACCGATAGATGAGATAGGTTCTGCTTTGCATCCTTTGCTGGTTTTTCACTTTATTAAGGAATTTCTTAAAGAATCCAAACAGTCTCAATTGCTTTTTACGACGCATAATATATCCATACTCAATGAAAAGGACTTAATACGCAAGGATGCGGTCTGGTTTACAGAAAAGAAAAAGGATGGATCGACCGATTTGTTTTCATTGGCTGACTTTAATTTCAGAAAGGAGCTATCTTACTATAAAGCTTATAAGATTGGTAAATTTGGTGGCATTCCTGAACTATTATAACCATGGCCAGAAAAAGAAGCACACGGAGTTTTAAATTAAGATATGCCGTTTTAGGCGAGGGGATAACAGAACAGTGGTATCTCACTCATTTGAAAAAAAGCAGGAATTACAGGTTTTCCATAAAACCATCACTTTTGCTGATATTAGTTTGGAAAAGGCTGAACGTGTTATTGATGAACTCTTGGATGGAGGTTGCGACCATATAACTTTTTTGACGGACTATGACACAGTAGTATCGCAGGACAAGAAAAATAAGTTTGACCAATTGGTGAAAAAGTACAGCGGTTATGATGAAGTGTTGATTTGTGACAGCATGCCTTCCATAGAGATATGGTTTCTTTTGCATTTTATTTATACAACACAAGAGTTTACTTGTTACAATGAAATCGAGAGAGTTTTAAAGGGACAGTTGCCAGATTATGAGAAAACTAAGAATTACTTAATGCAAGAGAGATGGTTTGAGGTTTTAATTGCAAATGGTGGATTTGCAAAGGCCATAATACATTCGAAGCGTTTAATGAAGCAATATTCTGAAGAAGATGTTGGCCAATATTTTCCTTTTACAAAAATGCATCTGGCAATAGATGAGTTTGAGAAACAGAAAAATGGTTAGTCCATATTGAAAAATGGTAATAAGTTGCTTCTTCAGAGGTGTTTGAAAACCAATAATTAAAGTAAATTTTATACGAATGACATAAAGAAATTAATAAG
>JARULA010000004.1 GCA_029688995.1 Marinilabiliaceae bacterium ANBcel2 | reverse complement strand
GAAGAGATAGGCTATAGGAATGCTTATACTGGTGTTGCCGCAAACGGGGGAGGTCCGGGATGGGAGGCTTACGCAGGTGCTGCTGCATCTACAGCAAGCGAAATGTACTATAGTAAAACATACGGTACATGGATGGGTAAAAACTTGAAAATATACAAGCAAACTTGGGGTGGAAATGGTATTGCAGGTGGTAAGAACAAGTTTGGAAAATCAACCTCAAATGCTATTAAGTGGGGTGGCCGTGCTTTAGGTGGTTGGAATGCTTTTTCAATTCAGCGCGATTATGCTGCTGGAGAGATGGATACAGGATGGATGGCTGCAGAACAGGGAACAAATGCTTACTCAGTACTTGGTGGAATCTATGGAGCTGCCTGGGGAGTTGGATGGGAACTTGGACGTGGTGTTACAAATATGGGATGGTATCAGAGAGTTAAGTTTAATTTCTGGTACAATCATTGGGAAAATAAAGTCGGTGCACCATCGCAATCCAATGAAGCCCTTTGGTATTATTTCTATCAAAATTACAAGCCATGATGAATGTATTTTATTATTACTATTATCTTTTTTATACAAAGGTATTGCCAGACAATCAGCCACATTCAACAGTTGTTTTTACTTTAAGTTTTTCATTATCACTTTTAGTAAATGGATTATTGAGCATAATAGCCGCTTCTGTGGCTAATTATAACATGTCGAATTACATAATGGCAGGTTTATTCGTTATGATAATGGTTGTAAATTATTTGGTGTTTTATAGGTCAGGAAAAGGAAAGCGATTAGTTAAAGAAAAACCGAAGTTTTATAATAACCACAAGCTATCAATTTTGCTTACTTTTATGTTTTTCTTAATTACCACATCATATCTTTTTTGGGGACCAATATTATTAAAAAGCATATTAGCAAAATAAAAGAAAAGCCCTGTAAATGAACTGCACCCCAAAAGTTAGACATAACATTTGGGGTGCAGTTCATTTATAATACTCCCCATATTTTAGGCCACTTCATAAGAAATAAAAATAGTATTAACTTAGATCAGAAATTATTAAACAGTAAGAAGAAAATACTCCTCTGTATTTAAGGAGTACAAGCTTTTACAAATATGACAGTAAACTCTGGAGTTGCTTCATGGAACGGACTAGGTTATACAACTGCAGCAGGTGGTGGTGCATGGTTTACCTCAAACTATTTTACTGGCAAAAAAACAGAAAGTTCATCCATGGATATGACCATGGTCAATCAAATAAGGAGTGAAGAGATAGGCTATAGGAATGCTTATACTGAATAGCGGGTGTAATTCACTTTACGCTATTGGTATGGGCTTGAATGCCGCTGGATTTGTTTCAAGTGCCGGAGAATATTCAAATGTTATAAACGGAAGTTGGAGAGGTGTAAACGGAAAATGGAACTCCTTGGAATGGGGAGGCAATCAATGGACAGGAGCACGTGCAAATGCCTTAAATAAAGCTGGCTATTTCAAACTTGCAAGTAGAGGTTTCTTTGTTGTTGGAACGGGAATATCATTATATCAAGGTGGCGATGCCCTTTTGAACGGAAATTATGCCGGAGCTGCAAAATCAGGTTTAGATATAGGAATGGGTGCTTTTGCAACCTTTGGAGGCCCTCCAGGATGGATTATTGGAGGTGGATATTTTGCACTTGATGCACTTGGGGCATTTGACCGTCCAATGATAACAACACCGTATACACCGCCAATGTACGCTGTCCCAGATAATACCTATGTTGCACCACCAGTAATTTTCCCTTTGCGATGATGAAGATTTATAGATACTTGTACTACCGGCTATACTCATGGAACCTGAAAACATGGGGTGAAAAAGACCTTCCACAATGGAATGCTTTGTTTGGGGTGTCTTTTATGATGTTCCTTAATCTGGGATTATTGGGATTTTTACTACAGCTTTTGGGCGTAAATATTTTTTTTACGCGATGAACTGCCCAAGAAAGAGCTTATAATAATAATGTTAAGCTTGTTTGTTGTAAATTACTTCCTATTCATCCATAGAGGTAATTATAGGTCAATAGTAAAAGAGCTAAATAAGGAACCACCCGAAAAGAGAAGAATAAATACGATTCTTATTTGGCTATATGTCATATTATCTTTTGCTCTTTTTGTCCTGAGTGCGATGTTTATCAAGAAACTTAATGGATAAATAAACAGAAAAGCCCGATTACTCGGGCTTTTTTAATGCTTACTTGTTTTTTCTTGCCAGATTTTAGGATTACGGTCGGTGCTAATCACAGCTAAAACTTCAACAGTATTGTTTTCATCGTTAATGTAAAAATGAGCCATGTACGGAAATTTCTTAACCAAAATACAACGTATTTCTTTGTAACGGATGGCGTAAATCTGAGGGTCTTTGTTTAGGGAATTAATATGCTTGATAGCTGTTTTCTGAAACCTTTTGCCAAGTCCTGCCTGTGCTTCATTGTACCAATCGGTAATTTCCTGAATATCGGCAAGGGCTTCAGGTTCAATTTTAACTTTATATTTTTTCATCAGGCTTTCAGTGTTTTTTTAGCTTCGTCCCAATCTAAAAGCCTGTCGGGGTCTTTGCGTACCTTGTCAAAACGTTCCATTACCAGTTTTTGGTGGGCTTCAGGAACTTCAAGGCTTTCCTGTTCTTTTTTTAAAGCATAATCGAGCATGTTCTTAATGGCATGAATCAGGTTTACATCGTTTACCTGTCTGAATTGCTCTATGATAATCGCTTTTTCGGCTTGTATGTTCATGATACTTTTTTTACCTGGTTAAACAGCTAAATTGCTTTGAATATTGCATTTTAAAAGGAATGCATCCATCAGGGCAAACAAATGCCCTTTATCTTCATCGCTAAGCTTCTGAATGTTTTGTATACGGTTTACAATACTTTTTTCTAAAATCAGGTCGGTACTGCCAACAATATAATCCAAAGAAACATTTAAAGCTTCAGCAATTTTAACAGCCACTTCAATAGAAGGTTTTACCTCGCTTCTTTCATACCTCCCAATCACAGGAGCATGAACCCCAATTTTTTTAGCAAGGTCGTCCTGCGACATTTTTTTCTTTTTTCTAAGTTCTGAAAGCCTATTTCCGAACAACATAAATGTATTTTTTAGTACTGCAAAAGCAATGTAGCCACAAAAATACGAAACATAAATTATCTAATCAAATAATAATTTATTTGGAAGTTAAAAACAGATATTATATTTTTGGAACATATTTGTTCTAAAAAGAATTTTCAAAAAATTTTTCATCATGGAAATAAGTGAGATAAAACAAAAGCTAAAAATAGAAACAGTTCTGAATCATTACGGCTTACAAGCCAACCGAAACCACATGCTAAAATGTCCATTCCATGAAGAAAAAGAACCGAGCTTAAAAATATACCCGAATACAAATACATTTAATTGCTTTGGCTGTAAAGCCAATGGCGACACGATAGAATTTATCCAGTTAAAAGAAAAATGCAGCAAACACGAAGCTCTAAGCAAAGCAACCGCAATGATAAACCCAATTGAAACAAAACCACTTCCAACACAACCCCAAGCCGTACTTGTGGTGAGCGAAGCCGAACCACCAACAAGCCGAGAAGAAAAAATACAACTGCTTACAAAACTCTTTGGCTACTTCCGAGGCGCCATCAACAACAGCAAGCCATCAAGAAATTACATTACACAAACCAGGCGTTTGGAACTGTTTTTGGAAATTGGCTACAACTCCGCACAGTTCCATCATGGGCAAAGGCGTGATGAAGCTTTAATAAATAAGTGTGTAAAGTATGGAATGCTCACACCGACCCAAAGCAAAACAAAGGCTGGCAACTCAACAGGCTATTATGTTTTTGGCAAAAACTGTATTGTGTTCCCGCTTAAAGACAAGGAACAGAATATTACAGGGCTTTACTTCCGCCGCAAATAGCGGGTGTAATTCACTTTACGCTATTGGTATGGGCTTGAATGCCGCTGGATTTGTTTCAAGTGCCGGAGAATATTCAAATGTTATAAACGGAAGTTGGAGAGGTGTAAACGGAAAATGGAACTCCTTGGAATGGGGAGGCAATCAATGGACAGGAGCACGTGCAAATGCCTTAAATAAAGCTGGCTATTTCAAACTTGCAAGTAGAGGTTTCTTTGTTGTTGGAACGGGAATATCATTATATCAAGGTGGCGATGCCCTTTTGAACGGAAATTATGCCGGAGCTGCAAAATCAGGTTTAGATATAGGAATGGGTGCTTTTGCAACCTTTGGAGGCCCTCCAGGATGGATTATTGGAGGTGGATATTTTGCACTTGATGCACTTGGGGCATTTGACCGTCCAATGATAACAACACCGTATACACCGCCAATGTACGCTGTCCCAGATAATACCTATGTTGCACCACCAGTAATTTTCCCTTTGCGATGATGAAGATTTATAGATACTTGTACTACCGGCTATACTCATGGAACCTGAAAACATGGGGTGAAAAAGACCTTCCACAATGGAATGCTTTGTTTGGGGTGTCTTTTATGATGTTCCTTAATCTGGGATTATTGGGATTTTTACTACAGCTTTTGGGCGTAAATATTTTTTTTACGCGATGAACTGCCCAAGAAAGAGCTTATAATAATAATGTTAAGCTTGTTTGTTGTAAATTACTTCCTATTCATCCATAGAGGTAATTATAGGTCAATAGTAAAAGAGCTAAATAAGGAACCACCCGAAAAGAGAAGAATAAATACGATTCTTATTTGGCTATATGTCATATTATCTTTTGCTCTTTTTGTCCTGAGTGCGATGTTTATCAAGAAACTTAATGGATAAATAAACAGAAAAGCCCGATTACTCGGGCTTTTTTAATGCTTACTTGTTTTTTCTTGCCAGATTTTAGGATTACGGTCGGTGCTAATCACAGCTAAAACTTCAACAGTATTGTTTTCATCGTTAATGTAAAAATGAGCCATGTACGGAAATTTCTTAACCAAAATACAACGTATTTCTTTGTAACGGATGGCGTAAATCTGAGGGTCTTTGTTTAGGGAATTAATATGCTTGATAGCTGTTTTCTGAAACCTTTTGCCAAGTCCTGCCTGTGCTTCATTGTACCAATCGGTAATTTCCTGAATATCGGCAAGGGCTTCAGGTTCAATTTTAACTTTATATTTTTTCATCAGGCTTTCAGTGTTTTTTTAGCTTCGTCCCAATCTAAAAGCCTGTCGGGGTCTTTGCGTACCTTGTCAAAACGTTCCATTACCAGTTTTTGGTGGGCTTCAGGAACTTCAAGGCTTTCCTGTTCTTTTTTTAAAGCATAATCGAGCATGTTCTTAATGGCATGAATCAGGTTTACATCGTTTACCTGTCTGAATTGCTCTATGATAATCGCTTTTTCGGCTTGTATGTTCATGATACTTTTTTTACCTGGTTAAACAGCTAAATTGCTTTGAATATTGCATTTTAAAAGGAATGCATCCATCAGGGCAAACAAATGCCCTTTATCTTCATCGCTAAGCTTCTGAATGTTTTGTATACGGTTTACAATACTTTTTTCTAAAATCAGGTCGGTACTGCCAACAATATAATCCAAAGAAACATTTAAAGCTTCAGCAATTTTAACAGCCACTTCAATAGAAGGTTTTACCTCGCTTCTTTCATACCTCCCAATCACAGGAGCATGAACCCCAATTTTTTTAGCAAGGTCGTCCTGCGACATTTTTTTCTTTTTTCTAAGTTCTGAAAGCCTATTTCCGAACAACATAAATGTATTTTTTAGTACTGCAAAAGCAATGTAGCCACAAAAATACGAAACATAAATTATCTAATCAAATAATAATTTATTTGGAAGTTAAAAACAGATATTATATTTTTGGAACATATTTGTTCTAAAAAGAATTTTCAAAAAATTTTTCATCATGGAAATAAGTGAGATAAAACAAAAGCTAAAAATAGAAACAGTTCTGAATCATTACGGCTTACAAGCCAACCGAAACCACATGCTAAAATGTCCATTCCATGAAGAAAAAGAACCGAGCTTAAAAATATACCCGAATACAAATACATTTAATTGCTTTGGCTGTAAAGCCAATGGCGACACGATAGAATTTATCCAGTTAAAAGAAAAATGCAGCAAACACGAAGCTCTAAGCAAAGCAACCGCAATGATAAACCCAATTGAAACAAAACCACTTCCAACACAACCCCAAGCCGTACTTGTGGTGAGCGAAGCCGAACCACCAACAAGCCGAGAAGAAAAAATACAACTGCTTACAAAACTCTTTGGCTACTTCCGAGGCGCCATCAACAACAGCAAGCCATCAAGAAATTACATTACACAAACCAGGCGTTTGGAACTGTTTTTGGAAATTGGCTACAACTCCGCACAGTTCCATCATGGGCAAAGGCGTGATGAAGCTTTAATAAATAAGTGTGTAAAGTATGGAATGCTCACACCGACCCAAAGCAAAACAAAGGCTGGCAACTCAACAGGCTATTATGTTTTTGGCAAAAACTGTATTGTGTTCCCGCTTAAAGACAAGGAACAGAATATTACAGGGCTTTACTTTAGAAGCATCGAGGATAAAACAGAAAACAAACATTACTATTTGAAGGATAGAGAGGGTTTATATCCAAGCTATCCCAAACAAGAAACAACCAGATTAATAATTACCGAAGCGATTATTGATGCAGCAACACTTTTACAGTTACCGTTTATTGCAGAGAAATATGAAGTGTTAAGCTGCTACGGTACAAATGGGTTTACATCAGAGCATTGTAGCCTTCCCGAAAAAGTAGACAGTTTAGAATTATAAAAAACATTAATTTTGGGCAGTCAAAAAACGTTATGAAACGAGCCATGAAAATCGGCAGATCGACGAAGTCAAAACTTTTCTCATACAGGGGAATCAGAGATCGGCGTAGCCAATGACTGGATTGGCGAGTTGCATGTAACCTTAGAGTACATATTATGCACGCATGAAAAAATCAAGATTTACAGAGAGTCAGATCGTCAAGATTCTCAAAGAGTATGAAAGTGGCATTGATGCACCAACCATATGTCGAGAGCATGGCATTGCCAAGCCTGCATTCTATAATTGGCAAAAAAGGTATTCCGGTATGGAGGTCTCTCATTTAAAACGATTAAAGGAGCTGGAACAGTAGGTGTTGGTACAATTATGTAAGTTTGAAAAGGAAAGTTAAATTTGTTTAGTAACTTTAATTAAAAAAAATATGAATTCAGCTGTATCACCTGTTAAACAGGTAAATAGGATTGTTCTTCTTGATACGCTACGCGGTTTCGCCATATTTGGGATACTAATGGTTAACTTTCCTATTATGTTTCAACCGGTTACATCGGTGCTTTTAGGCTCTCAATCTGATGGCTCTATTCTTTATAACATTTCCGAATGGTTCATTAAATTCTTTTTTGAAGGGAAGTTCTACGTAATCTTCTCAATGCTTTTTGGATACGGATTCTGGTTGTTTATGAATAAAAAGGTGGATGGGGGCAAAAGCATTACTCCAATATTCAAACGCAGATTGCTGTTTTTATTCCTCTTTGGCGCACTTCATGTTGTGCTACTTTGGGCAGGTGACATTTTGGTTTATTATACTTTGTTTGGGTTCATATTATTATTATTATTCAGGCGTGTTTCCGACAGGGGCTTGATAAAGTGGGCTATATGGATTGGTGCTATTCCAGGTGTTTTGGCTCTGCTTAGTGCAATGATGTTGGAGCTGGCATCCGTTAATCCTGATGTTTCAACCGAAATTAAGGTTGGTTTTGCCGAGAGACTTGCCTTTTTAGAAGGGTTTAATCAAAAAGCTATAGAGATGTACTCTTCTGGTTCTTTTGCGGAAATCATTAGTATCAGGCTTACAGAGTATAGAATGCTACTCCCTGGATTGCTTTTTTTCTATCCAGTTGTCCTCTCCATGTTCCTTGTAGGGTTTTGGGCTGCCCGACGGGGTTTAGTATCTAACTATACCAATAATATTCCTTTCTTCAGGAGAGTGTTTTGGTGGGGTCTTGTAATTGGTGTTGCCACAAGCATGCTTTACACAATTTCATTTAAACATGCAAATCCTTTCATTCCTGGAGTCTGGGAAACAATAAATGCAGTATCACATACTTTGGGAGGTGTTTTTTTGGGATTGTGTTATGTTTCTGCAATTATACTACTCCATGCTAATGGAAGAGCTGGGGCTTTAATAAAACTATTTGCTCCTGTGGGGCGAATGGCTCTCACCAATTATATTATACATTCAATTATTGCTGTAATACTGTTCCACTCAATTGGCTTTGGCCTTTTTGGGAAAATTGAACTATGGCATGGCGTGCTCTTATCGTTCTTAATTTTTGCCCTGCAGATACCTTTTAGTATTTTATGGTTAAGGTATTTCAGGTTTGGCCCACTTGAATGGCTATGGCGATCGTTAACCTACTTAAAGGTTCAGTCATTTAAACAGGATAGAAGACCCTGAAAATGTCTTAAAACTAACTAAGATAAAGTAACTTAACTGATAAGATATTCTTTAGAACTTTAAAAGGAAAGTTCAATAAAAAAGTATGTTGTCAAAAGCTCTGGCTTTTGTATTTTTTTAACCTTTAATGCGCTTATAGCATTTTACCCAATCTACATCTAAGTTTGCAGGTAGGTTTTTATCTAAGGGTGTTTCTGGTAAAATGGTACATAGCGAAATATACATTGGCTCTTTTGGTAGGTGATTGATTTCGCGGTGAACCTCCTTACCGTTGATTTTCCAAATAAGACTATCTTTGTTCCATTCAAGGCAATATATAAAAAACTTATTTTTGAATTTAGCTCCCGATACCATTTTTGTTTTACTTACCGGCTTGTGGTTTTTATCGGTTATATGAATTCCGCATTCAATTTTTTTTCCTTTTTTATCTGTTGTTTTAAAAATATCTATATGAGGAGTTTTTTTCTCTCCAAGCATCCAAAAAGCATTAACAAATGGGTAGGTATTAGAAAAACGGACTTTCGCTTCAAAGCGCCCCTGCTGCTGTCTAAAACTTTGACCTGTGCTTATTAAGCCCGATGTGTAGTTAAATTCTCTGTTTGTGAAGCCATGTATAGGATCCCATACTTTACCTTTGGCCAGTTCTGCTTTTGTTGAAATAGTTAATTTACTATCGGTTGTCTCTATGTTGTTATCTTTAAAAATCTGCTCTTCACCTGTGTTTGCATAGCTCTCATTCATCAAAGCTTTACCCCAATAGTAACCAGTCATCCACTTATCATGATTTAATTTGAGTCCTTCAAAATTATCTTTAAATGCAAGTTCCCATTTGCTTATCTCTTTAAAAGCATTGCTCTTTTGTTTTTCCAGATACCAACGTATATCTCTATTTTTTTTGAGTGAATTGTATTCCTCAATCAGACTAGCCTCTTCAGAGTTTTTAAACCTATTTTTATCTTCCATGAAAGTTTTATGCTCAATAAATTCTGCAGAGTTGATAGTTTCCTGCAGCTCTTTAAAAGCATTTAATCTTTCACTGTTTTCAAGTTTTTGAATAGTTTTAAAATCTTTACTTTTTTGTATATTATTTAGAAACTTGATATCTGGATTTTTTAATAGCTCCTTGTATCGTTTCTCTTTTGAATAGGCATCACTTTGTTTATAATCTTTCCTGTTTTTTGCACTGTTAAAAGCTGCTGAATTAATATATTGTTTTAACTCTTCAAATTCAGCATATTCGGCTGTTTGGGTAATGTTGTTTATTTTGTCGGCATTACCTGAGTTTATGTGTTTAAGATAAGCTTTAATATCAGCAGATTTTTTCATTTTTTTATACTGCATCAATTGCCGATACTGCTTAGTCTCTTTATATTTTGCTGTTTTTAAAAAAGTCACCTCTTTTTTAAAGTCTGCTGAATTAATTAACTCCTGTAACTCATTATATCTTTTTACCAAATCGGAATTTGACAATTTGTTATACCTTTCAAAGTCATTCTCTTCTTTAATTAATAATGCTTCATACTTTTTTGTTGAAACAAAGTCACTTCCTATTTGAATACCAAAAATATTTGCCATTACTACTTTAGTTTTTATTTAACCTGCAAATTAAAAAAAATAATGAAAATGTTTAACTGATTTTGTAAATAAACATAAAAAAAAGAGAGCTTATATGCTTTAGTTTTTTTTTAATAAAAAAATGTTTTCTAAATGGTAAAAATTTATACATTTGCAATCGCAAACGCGAAAGTAGCTCAGCTGGTAGAGCACAACCTTGCCAAGGTTGGGGTCGCGGGTTCGAATCCCGTCTTTCGCTCTTTTTTTTGCCCAGATGGTGGAATTGGTAGACACGCCAGCTTGAGGGGCTGGTGCCGGTTTTACGGCGTGCAGGTTCAAATCCTGTTCTGGGCACAAACAACACCTTCTTAAAATGCAAACAATGTAGTTTAAGAAGGTGTTTTAGTTTAATGCTCCTTTTTTTTGTTAGAAGTTATTGTAGTGAATTCGCTCTTTTAATAAGATATCTTCACTATAAGGCTCTCTCTCTTTCTCTTTATAACCAATAGCTAAAATTGATGCAACTTTTAAGTGCGAAGGTACGTTTAATTGATTTTTCACAAACTCTTCGGCTGTTGTAGTTTCATTATGCATTCTTTTTCTTATTTGAATCCATGTAGAACCTAAATTTAGCTCCTCGGCTGTCATTTGTAATAATATTGCGGCAATTGAGCAATCTTCAATCCATACATCGCTTTTTTCTTCATCTGCCAATATTACAATAGCTAATGGTGCTTGTGATAGAAATGAAGCTCCGTGAGGTTTACATTGTGAAAGTTTTTCAACCTTCTCTTTTTCTGTAACAATAACAAACTCCCAGGGACGATTATTTTTGGATGTTGGTGACCAAAGTGCAGCTTTTATTAATTTTTCAATCTTCTCCTTTTCAACATTTTGCGAAGTGAATTTTCTACAGCTGCGTCGCTTACGAATAAGATTTAACATATTAATAAAGTTTTGTAAACTGTTTTCTGATTTTTTATTTTAGTTGTTTCTTTCTTCTTGAAGAAGCTTATCCATTTGTGCTGCTTCTTCTCTCATGGATAGTCTGCTGTATGTGTTACGTAAATAGTTGATGTAGCTTGTATTATTTGGGTTGATCTCTCTTAACTCAATAAAAATATCACGAGCAGTTCTAAACTCTTTTGAAATTTTTCTTAACTCTCTTCGTAAATAAGCATAAGCAGTATAATCAGGATTTTCATTATATTTTGCCATTTCGTTTTGATACCAATCTTCTGCTTTGTTGTAATAATATTTTGCTTTCCAGAATAATAGAGGTTCTAAATTACCATGTTTGTTTAATGTTTCTGTAGCAAATTGTAATGCATCTTCTTTGTTGGAAGTTGCCTCTTTAGTTAAGAGCTTAAGTTTTAAAATATGTGAATCATTAGATGATGGCATTATTTTCCATAATTCATTAGCTTCATGATAGTTTTCCATCTCGGCTTCAATTGCAAAAAGTCTTGTCAAAACCTCTTCGTAATACTCTGTATCTTTAAGTGATGGAAGATAGTCGTGCCAATGTACCTGCTCCATTCCGGTGTCATCTCTTTTTTGATAGCTTATACCGGTTTTGTATATGATGTCGGGATAATCAGTAATGCCTTCTTCTATAGATGTGAAATATCTTGCTGCTCTGTTGTAATCCTCTAATTTGAAAGCTGCTTTACCCGCTGTAAGAGTGCTTTTTTTATCTATTTCAAATCCTTGTTGAATGCTTTTTTTTTCAAGCTCCTCGTATTGAGAGAGAACTTTGTTATATTTTTTTGAGTTATATGATTCTTTTATATCATTTTCTAAATTAGCAATTTGTTGCAATGGGCTACATGAAGTCACTAATATTATAGTGAAGATAAATAAAATAGATTTTAATTTTCTCATTGGTGAATTTTATGTTAATGGGTTCAATATAAATTAATAGAATTTATGTTTCGAGGGTAATTCAGCAATAATAAGCAAAAATAGGGAGATAATAAGATAGAGACAAGTTAAGGATGTTTAAAAGAGAGTTTTTATTTTGTTACTATTGATTTGTAAATGGTTATGGAGCATAAAAAAAATAGTGTGGTGATTATTGCATATAGTATCAGAAAAATTCTATTTTTGCAGGCATAATCACAATTTTACTACGGGTGTAGCTCAGTTGGTAGAGCACTGGTCTCCAAAACCAGGTGTCGGGAGTTCGAGTCTCTCCTCCCGTGCAGTAAAAAAGGAGAGGTGCAGGAGTGGTTGAACTGGCTCGCCTGGAAAGCGAGTATACGCTAACCGCGTATCGGGGGTTCGAATCCCTTCCTCTCCGCTAAAGCCTTACAACTGTTGAGTTGTGGGGCTTTTTTGGTTATCTTAGATTTTTTGTCATTACTTTTTTTGTATATCTTGGTTTCTGGTTGCTTTACGATATTTTATCGTTGTTTTTCCGTTGTTTTAAATTATTAATATAATGATTGATAGGAAAAGGATTTTTCAGGTAGATGCATTTACCGACCGGCCCTTTAAGGGTAATCCCGCAGGTGTTATGGTGGTTGATGAGGTGATGTCTGCTAATGATATGCAGAGTATTGCTTTAGAGATGAATCTCTCAGAAACTGCTTTTATTATTCCAAATGGAGATGATTTTATTATTCGGTTTTTTACTCCAACAACCGAGGTGTCGTTATGTGGTCATGCTTCTTTAGCAAGTGCACATATTTTATATGAGATTGGAATTATAGAGAGGGATAGTGCAATTAATTTTAAAGCAAAAGGTGGTGATTTAGTAATAAGAAAGGATAATGACTGGATTGTAATGGATTTTCCTAAATATCCCCTATATAAAATTGATATCCCATCTTATTTTGAAAAGATAGTTGGCTTTAAGCCTGTAGAAACCTATTCGAGTGTTGATGAGTGGATTGTTGCTGTTGCTGCAATAGAAAGTGATGTAGTTAATGCAAAACCTTTTTATGAATCAATGATAAAGCATGGTTTGGGAAATCTTATGATAACAGCAGAAAGCAAATCTTTTAATGCAGATTTTATTGTAAGGTGTTTTGCTCCTGTGTCAGGAATAAATGAAGATCCGGTAACAGGCTCTGCTCATTGTGCTTTAACTCCATTATGGTCTCAAAAGCTTGGTAAATTAGAGTTAGATTCATATCAATGTTCCAAACGAACAGGTAATTTAAAAGTGAAATTAATTGATGATAGAGTCGAGATAAAAGGTAAGGCTATTACAATATTTGAAGCTAATTTAGATATCTTTTAATGTAAGCTCTATAAGGTTAATTACTTAAGTAAATTTTAATTGATAATGAAATCTAATGAATTTGTTCCTAAGTTTATATCGCTTATAAAGGATGGTGTAACTAAAAAACAGCTTACAAAGGATGTTTTATCGGGTATTATTGTCGGAATTGTTGCACTGCCACTTGCCATAGCTTTTGCTATAGCTTCTGGAGTTTCTCCCGAAAAAGGTTTGATTACGGCTATTATAGCCGGATTGGTAATATCTGTTTTGAGTGGAAGTCGTGTTCAAATTGGTGGTCCAACAGGAGCTTTTATTATAATAGTTTATGGAGTTGTTCAGGAGCATGGCGTTGAAGGGCTTACTATAGCTACTTTTATGGCAGGTTTTTTTATTATTGGATTTGGGTTGGCCCGACTGGGAAATTATTTAAAATTTATCTCTTATCCTTTGATTGTGGGTTTTACCAGTGGTATTGCTGTGGTTATTTTTTCTACTCAAATTAAAGATTTTTTTGGCTTACAAATGGGTCCTGTCCCCAACGATTTTGTTGATAAATGGATAAGCTACGCGCACTATGTTAAAACTATTAATTGGGTGGCTTTCTCTATTTCGGTGGGAACTGTTATTATTGGTTTAAACTTTTATCGTGTTAGTAAAAAAATACCAGGTTCGTTGGTGGCTATAGTTTTAAGTACAGTTCTTGTTTATGTTTTTAATTTACCGGTTGAGACCATAGAGAGTCAATTTGGCGAAATACCCAACAAAATATCTATGCCGCAAATTCCCAATATTAATTTTGATACTATTCAAGATCTTATTGGGCCTGCAATTGCTATTGCATTGTTGGGAGCTATTGAATCATTACTATCGGCTGTAGTTGCAGATGGTATGACCGGAGGAAAACATCGTTCAAATATGGAACTTATAGCTCAGGGAACAGCAAATATTTTTTCAGGACTGTTTGGTGGAATACCTGCAACGGGAGCTATAGCAAGAACTGCCACAAATGTTAAGAATGGTGGAAGAACTCCTATATCAGGTATTATACATGCTCTGTTTCTTTTAATGATAATGCTGCTATTCGCTCCAATTGCTAAATTGATACCATTATCATGCTTGGCCGGGATATTGGTTTTAGTAGCTTATCACATGAGTGAATGGAGAAGCTTTAGAGACTTACTTAAGAGTAATAGAATGGATGTTTTAGTGTTGTTAACTACTTTTTTTCTTACAATTTTTTTCGATTTAATTTTGGCTATTCAGGTAGGATTGATCTTATCAAGTTTTATATTTATGAAACGTATGAGTGAGGCAACATCTATAAAGAATGCGAAGGAGTTTTTTGCTTATGCAGATAATAAGGGTGAGAAAGTATTTGAAGAGGAGTTAGTCTATATTCCTCGAAATGTTATGTTGTACGAAATTAATGGACCACTATTTTTTGGTGCTTCTCAAAAATTTAAAGACTTTCTTACAGATTCAAAGCAACTGCCCAAAGTACTAATCATTAGAATGAGACATGTGCCGTTTATTGATGCTACCGGAATAAATTTTTTAAAGGAGTTTTACGAGCGAATGGCATTTATGGGCACCAGATTAATTATTTCGGGCGCTAACCAGCAGGTGAAAAAAGATCTTTTAAAAGCTGATTTATTCAGTGATATAGGTAAAGAGAATGTATTGGACAATATTGATGACGCTATCATACGTGCCGAAGAGTTACTTAATTTATAATAGTTTGTTTTAATATCTAGTATAATTATTATAAACATAATATGGTTAAAATAGATAAACTGTAATTATTTTTGAATTTTGCTCTTGATGTTGTAAACAGTTAAATGAATTCATTAAATTTGGAGAGGAAAAAGGTATTGTTATAACTTTTTTTTATTTATAAAACGTGATACAATGAAAAAGTTTTTTAAAATTTTCTTTAGTGTTTTGGCAGGACTTTTTCTGCTGATTCTTTTGTTGCCTTTTCTCTTTAAAGGGCAAATTGAACTTAAGGTAAAAGAGGTTATTAATGAAGAGATTGATGCTACCGTTTCCTGGGAGAGATTCTCTTTATCACTTATACGAAACTTTCCTGATTTAAGAATGGGGTTGGATGATTTTACCATTGTTAATGATGCCCCTTTTGAGGGTGATACATTGGTAAATGTTAAAACCTTTGCTGTTGCTGTTGATCTTATGAGCGCTATAAGAGGTGAATCAATTAATGTTAAGTCTGTATTGGTTGATGCTCCCTATATAAATTTAAAAATGAACAGTGACTCTATTGATAACTGGGATATTGTTCCAATGGATGCTCCTGCCGAAGAGGATATTCCTGAGAGTGCTGCTGAACCTGCTGCTTTTAATGTTCAGTTGCAATCGGTAGAGGTTAAGGGTGGAAGAGTGTTTTACCGGGATGATGTTATGAATATGAGCACCTCTTTAAAAGGGTTTGATATTGCTATGCAGGGTGATTTAACAGAGTCATCTACCACAATTAATCTTTTAACTTCAATTTCTGAAATTGATTTTGCTTTTGAAGGGGTTAACTATTTAAGTGGTGTTCCTGCTGAGTTTCGAGCAGATATTGCAGCTGATCTTGCAAATATGATATTTGAATTTAGAGATAATGAACTAGATTTTAGTGGTATTCCTTTATTTATGGAGGGGAGTGTTGCTTTGCTTGAGGATGATCATCTTGATCTTGATTTGAGGATGGCTGCACGACAGACAGATTTTAGCACTTTACTTGCTTTGGTTCCTGAGGAGTTTATGAAAGATTTTGAGGAGCTTGAAACAGTAGGTTCTTTTGAGATAGAAGCTGTTGTTAAGGGGATATATGAAGATGAGAATAATCTTCCCGCCTTTGATGCTGTTTTTGCAGTAAATAATGGTGGAATTCAATATCCCGACTTGCCAAAGTCTATTGACAATATCAATATTTCACTGCTAATTAATAATCCGGGTGGGGAGCCCGATTTAACTGTGGTTGATCTTAAGCAGTTTCATTTTGCTGTAGGGAGCAATCCTTTTGATGCTCAATTTAGATTGTCAACTCCTGTTTCAAATGCTGTTTATAAGGGAATGATGAAAGGGACTATTGATTTGGCCTCATTTGCTGATGCTATTCCGATGGATGATATAGACATTAAAGGTTTAATTACAGCTGACTTAACTTTGGATGGTGATTATAATATGATAGAGAATGAGGCGTATGAAGATATTGAAGCTAATGGCACTATTAGGTTGGCTGACTTTGAATATATTAGTAGTGATTTGCCTTCAGGATTTGCTATAAGTAGTGCTGATTTTTTCTTTTCTCCGAGATATCTTGAATTAAGAACTTTTGAGAGTACTTTTGGAAGCAGTGATTTTAGTTTAACTGGTCGATTAGAAAACTATTTGGGTTTTCTGTTTAATGAAGGAACTATAAAAGGCAGACTTGATCACAGGTCACAAACAATTAATATTAATGAGCTAATGGCTCTTGCAGGTGAGGAGCCTGAGGTTGTGGATGAGCAGGAGCCTGCTGTAATAAATACTGTTATGGTTCCCGGCAATATTGATTTTACTATGACTACCAATATTGGTTATATGATTTTTGATAAGTTGGATATTACTAATACTCAGGGTTCTTTAGTTGTAAAAGATTCCCGTGTGGTTATGAATGGGGTAGGTGCAGAGCTTTTAAATGGTCGAATTGTTATGAACGGGCAATACAATACTCAGGATACAACATCGGTTTTTATGGATTTTGACCTGGGTGTTAATAATATGGATATCAATAAAGCTGCAAACTCTTTTAGTATGGTTGATTCACTTATGCCTGTTGCAAAAAATGCTACCGGGCAAGTCTCTTCGGAACTTAAGTTTCGAAGTTTGATAGGAGAGGAGTTTGATCCCATATTGCATAGTTTTAATGGACATGGAAGATTATGGTCAAATGCAGTTGAGGTGTCAGAAACTAAATCTCAGGATGCTCTTGCTCGTTTATTGGGTGATGATAAGTATCGCACTGCAACAGTTAGTGATTTAGATGTCAATTTTGTTATTGAAAACGGAGATGTTATTGTTGAGCCATTTGATGTGAGAATGTTTGGTAAAAATGTTAATATTGAAGGAACTCAGTCTCTTGATCAAACTATGAACTTTACAATGAGAATGCCTGTTAGCCGTGAAGAGCTTAGTGGATTTGCTGATCTTTTTGGAGGCTCGTTTTCTGCTGATGGAGATGATATCATGGTTGGTATTGATATTAAGGGTAGTGTTTCCGATCCAAATCTCTCTGTTAATACCGAGGCTCTTAGATCGGCTATTAGAGATGAAATAAAACGTGAAGCAGGTAGTGCTGTAGAAGATGCTATTAAGAGAGTGACCGAGGATGAAGATGTAAAAAAGAAGATTGAAGAGACGGGACGCAGGTTAAGAGATCTGTTTTAAACATTATAAAATATTTTCAAATAAGAATTTCACTTAATTAAAAAGGGGCTGTCCAATACTTTTTGGACAGCCCCTTTTTAACTAAAATAAATAACTTAAACTCTTTTCTCTTTGATTCGAGCTTTTTTACCGGTAAGTTTTCTAAAGTAGTAAATTCTAGCTCTACGAACTTTTCCTTTACGATTCACTTCAATTTTATCGATAAAAGGTGATCTGATAGGAAAGATACGTTCAATACCAACATTGTTGGATACTTTTCTTACTGTAAAACGCTTATTGTTTCCATGTCCTTTAACCTGAATAACAACTCCGCGAAATACCTGAATACGCTCTTTTGTACCCTCCTTAATTTTGTAGTGTACCGATACGGTATCACCCGCTCCGAATTCGGGAACCTCTTTAATTCCCTCATTAAAGGCTTCTTGAGCAACTTTAATCAAGTCCATTTTTATGTACTTTATAAGATTATACTTAATAGTGCAATATTATCTGACCCCTGTGTTCAGTAAGAGATTACACCTTTTCTGCGGCAAAATTAAGTTTTTTTACTCAAAAAACCATTGATTAAGTTAAGTTTATTTTAGTTTTCATTTAGAGGAGAAAATATTCACTACTATTTATGCAATAATTTATATCTATTTTTGTTAAAAAAGTAAATTTCAAGTATCATTGCACTATTCATCTAAACACATCTAACAATTAATAATTATTAAGTTTATGGAACAAAAAAGTAACAATTTAGGAGTTGGCATGACGGTATTTGGAGCAATATTCTTCATCTTTGGTTTTGCCACTACCTTTATCATTACAATGACAGCGCCTGTAAAAGCAATATTTGGACTGTCTGAATTTATGGCGCAGCTGCTTGCATCTGCCTTTTTTATTACCTATCCTATTATGTCTATCCCTTCGGGAATGCTTATAAAGCGTATTGGGTATAAGTGGACAGTAATTTTAGGATTGCTTTTAATGGGTCTTGGTAGTTTGTTATTTTGGCCTGCTGCAATGGTACCATCGTTTCCTGCATTTTTGTTTGCTACATTTATTTTAGCATGCGGAGTTGTGTTTTTGCAGGTAGCAGCTAATCCTTATGTAACAGCTTTAGGGCCATCAAGCTCAGCTTCAAGTCGCCTTAATCTTACTCAGGCCTTGAATTCAATTGCAACTATGATAGCACCATGGATTATTTCTGTTGCTATTTTCAGGGGCTTAGGATTGCCTGCTGATGAGTCTTTAATGACTCCTGAGCACGGACTGGCAGCTGCGGAGAGGGTGCCGTTACCTTTTATTTCAATGGCTATAATTGTTATTGCTGTAGCAATTATTCTTTTTACAATTAATCTTCCTGCTTTAATTACTGAGAAAAATGAAAAAGCAAAAACCAGTATCTGGAAGTATCCACATGTTGTTTTAGGAGCTTTTGGTATTTTCGCTTATGTTGGAGCTGAAGTTGGTAATGCAGGATTGATTGTGAATTATCTTAGACGCTCTGCAGATGTAGATCCTGAAGTGGCATCAACTTATGCTGCTATTTATTGGGGTGGTGCAATGGTTGGCCGTTTCTTTGGTTCAATTATGTTCTCTGATATGAAGGATAAAGCCAAAAAGTATGGTTTGGTTGCTGCTGTATTGGTGTTAGCATTTGTGTCAGGTTCTTTTGTTACTGATTTTACATGGACTGCCGGATTAATTTTTATGGGAATTGCGTTTGTTAATTTTATTATAATGCAGTTTGGAACCGGAAAAGCGGCCCGTACTTTGGCTATTTTTGCATTGTCAGCTGCGGCTCTTGCTTTGTTAACTACTTTTACTACAGGCCATGTGGCACTATGGACAGTTATTTCAATTGGTCTGTTTAACTCTATTATGTTTCCTAATATTTTCTCTCTTGCGGTTACAGATCTTGATGGAGAGGAGATGGCTGCTGCATCTGGGGTAATTAACTCTTTAATTATTGGTGGTGCGATAATTCCGCCTTTAATGGGATTCATTGCCGAATCAGTTGGATATACCTGGGCGTTTCTAATTCCGGCTATATGTTATCTATATATTTTCTTTTATGCTGTTAAAGGACATAAAATTCGTACAGCATAAAATGGATTGTAAATGTTTTAATAGTATAATTTAATGAAATCTCTTATGAAAAAGTTTTCGATTGGTATTGATGTAGGTGGAACTAACACTGCCATTGGTGTTGTAGATGAGAATGGTAATGTTTTAACAAAGGGAGGAATTGATACCCCTTCGCATGGTGACATAGATCGTTATATTAAAGATATGGCTAAGGCTGTGCGTGATATGATTAAATCAGTTCAGCTTACCAATTCGGAAGCTGAGATCATTGGTGTTGGCATAGGAGCTCCTAATGGTAACTATTATAATGGAACCATTGAGTATGCTCCTAATCTCTCTTTTAAAGGTGTTGTTCATTTAGTAGATCTTTTGAAAAAGGAGTTTCCTGAGTATAAGGATATTGCTTTAACGAATGATGCAAATGCTGCTGCTATTGGAGAAAAAATCTATGGCGGTGCACAAAAGATGGACAATTTTGTGATGTTTACTCTTGGTACAGGAGTAGGCAGTGGGATTGTTGTTGATGGTGATCTTGTATATGGCAATGATGGTTTTGCGGGTGAGTGTGGACATACAACACTTATTCCTGGAGGACGTTTATGTGGATGTGGTGCCAAAGGGCATTTAGAAGCATATACTTCGGCACCCGGAATGAAAAGAACTGCTTTTGAAATAATGGCAAGAGATAACGCTGTTGATAGTGCTTTAGCAGATAAATCATTTACAGAGTTAACATCTAAGATGATTTATGATGCTGCCATTCAGGGTGATAAGGTTGCTGTTGAGGTGTTTGAGCAAACAGGTAAATATCTTGGACAGGCTTTAGCTGATACTGTTCATCATCTCGCACCTGAAGCTATATTTTTATTTGGTGGTCCAACAGCAGCTGGTGATTTGATTTTTAAACCGGTAAAAGAGAGTATGGAGGAGTATTTATTACCCATTTTTAAGAATAAAATTAAGATTTTACCTTCGGAACTTAGTATGGGTGATGCTGCCATTGTTGGTGCCAGTGCTCTTGTTTGGAAAGAGAAAGAGAAATAAATTATATTTTTTTAATTCAATAAAAGAGGTATCTGTAAGTAACGCAGATACCTCTTTTATTTTAATTTGATGGTAGGTATGCGACTAAAATTTAGTAATTTTAAAGGTCAAAAAATATAAAGTTATGTCTGAGAATTATTTTAAAAAATATCCTTCAAAAGATGGTTTCTATAAAGAGTATGGTGGTGCTTTTGTCCCTCCTGTTTTAGAAAAAGAGATGAAAAAGATTGCTGATTCTTATTTTACAATTAGCAAATCACATAATTTTATCTCAGAACTACGAAGTATTCGTAAGCATTATCAGGGGCGACCAACACCTGTATATTTTTGTAACAGACTTTCAGAAAAGTATGGTGGTCGTATTTACTTAAAGAGAGAGGATCTAAATCATTCAGGTGCACATAAGCTTAACCACTGCATGGGAGAGGCACTTTTAGCTAAATATATGGGTAAAAAGAGACTTATTGCTGAAACAGGTGCAGGTCAGCATGGAGTCGCATTAGCTACTGCTGCTGCTTATTTTGGTTTAGAGTGTGAAATTCATATGGGAGAGGTTGATATGAAGAAAGAGCACCCTAATGTAGCCCGTATGAAAATTCTTGGTGCAGAAGTTATTCCTGTTTCTTCCGGTTTAAAAACATTAAAAGAGGCCGTAGATTCAGCTTTTCAGAGTTATTTAAAAGACCCTGATAATACTATTTACTGTATTGGATCTGTTGTAGGTCCGCACCCTTTTCCTATGATGGTACGTGATTTTCAGCGAATAGTTGGAATTGAGGCCAAAGAGCAATTTTTTGATATGACGGGAGAGTTACCAGATAATGTTGTAGCCTGTGTTGGTGGAGGAAGTAATGCAATGGGAATTTTCTCCAGTTTTCTTGAAGATGATGAATGTTCTCTATATGGTGTTGAGCCCGGCGGTTTATCCCTTAAAAAAGGAGAGCATGCAGCCACTATGACTAAGGGGAAGCCCGGAACTATTCACGGATTTAAATGTTATTTACTGCAAGAGGAGGATGGCCAGCCTCAGCCTGTATATTCTGTAGCAAGTGGTTTGGACTATCCCGGTGTAGGTCCCGAGCACAGTATGTTAAGGGATATAAACAGAGTTACTTATGACTCTGTTGGTGATAAGGAGGCTATTGATGCCTTTTTTGAATTAAGCCGACTTGAAGGAATAATTCCTGCTTTGGAAAGTGCTCATGCTGTAGCTTATGCTCTTAAACTGGCCGGTGAAAAACCTCATACCTCTGTTTTGGTAAATCTTAGCGGAAGGGGCGATAAAGATTTAGATTTTGTAATAGATAATTATGGTAAGGATTATCAAATTTAAAATTTTTATTGTCAACAATTATTAGTTATTGGTCACTGATATATATCTGTCGGTCAAAGTTTTAGTTAAGCCATCTTGAAAGCTTTTTCTTTTCGTTGTAATTTAGTTAACAGTTAAATTTATCTCATTTAAATGAGAGGTGATGATTGCTTAATTTTACTAAATTATTTGCTGATGAAAACTTCAAGACAATGGCTTTTTTTAATGATTGCCACCCTGTTTTTTGTTTCTTGTGATAATGATGATGAGGAGAACTTATTAAAGAGATCTTCATTTATCTCTTCAGCGGGAGAAAAAACAGTTGTAGATTTAATTGCAGGTCAACATATAATGGTGGGATCTGTAATTGTTGAAAATGATCTTGATTATCTTTATGTCACCTATAGCACAAATGAGTCTGGGTGGGTTATAACCGAGACACATCTGCATGTAGGGGGTAATGATAAAGATTTTCCTTTGACCGGTGTTGGTAATCCTGTTGTAGGTCATTTTGATTATGGGGGTGTTCATTCGCATGAGCATGAGATAACCTATAAAATAGCTTATGAAGATCTTCCAGAACCTGAGAATGGAGAGTATTACGTTGCTGCTCATGCTGTAGTTTCTAATTTGAATAATGATTCAGATTTTGATCATGATTCATTTACTGCTTCTACACCAATTGAAGGAAATTTTATAATTGGCAGCTTCCCTTCAAAAAATAGTGATGCCTATTTTGAGAATATAACACTTGATTTTAGCAGCCCTCTTTTTTCAGATGAAGGTATTTATACAGGATATTGTATCGACTCCTCTGAAGGGATAGAAGAGAATGAAGTTTATTCCGGAACAATTTATAGTATCTATGATGAAAATATGCCCGGTACCATTCTTAAAGATGAGGAGAAACTCTCTAATTTCGTAAAGGTAAATTGGTTGTTGAACCAACATTTTGTGGGAGAGGAGGCCGAAGGTGATTTAGGTGTTTATACATTCAGAGATATGCAGGTTGTTATATGGGAGCTTTTATCAGAGTATCCCGGTGAGCATCAGCCTGATGGGGTTAATAGAGAGTTTTCGCAAGAGCGTGTTGATCATTTATTAGCGATGGCTCGGGAGCATGGTGTTGATTTTTATCCGGTATGTGGAGATATTTTACTATTTGTTATTGATGTTGACAATGGTCAAAATATTATTGTACCATATAGAGTTAACTGTTATGATCAAGAAGAGACTGCGTGGGGAGATGGTTATAGATTTACACCGCAGGGAAATTGGGCTATGTATTTTGCTTATTAGTAACTATTCATTTTTTTAACTGTTTAAGTTGGGTTACCATTAAATATTGGAAGCCCAACTTCTTTTTTTTATCCAGTTTACTATTCTGTTTTGGGGTAGTTTTCGCAACAGGTTTAATAGAGGATTAAATAGTTTTAAAGGAAATAGGATAAAATTGGTTGTTGCTCCGTAAGCATTAAGCGGTTCTCCTCCCATCAATCTTTTATATTTTGCCAGTCCGTCCCCCGATTTTGAAGTTGGAACTCCTCCGGTATTATAATATTTCAACTCTCCACTCTCAACTTTTTCTATAATTTTGTTATCTATAAAAGATGATAATCCGGTTTTATAGGCATTTGGTGTTGCTCCCATTAAAAGGGCATATACCCTCTTCTCTTTTTTTATATTAAGTTGAATTGAGTCGGGAGATTGGGATAATTTAGTTTTAGCAGTGAGAAAAAAAGCGATGTCACTTTTTAAAATATTTTCGATTGTTGTACTTGACATCTTTGGCATAAAAAAAGGGGTGTAATCCGATTTATATTTTTTGTTTCTTACATGCCTTGTTGAGTCAAGAAGCTTATAAAGAGTCTCTAAATATTTTAATGATTTTGATGATGAGATAGAAGCATCATGTTTTTGTGCCTTTTTAATATTTTTAATAAATCCTTTTTTTCTATTTACTCCTTTGCCACATTTTTTTATAATATATTCGGTTCTTTTTGTAATAAAGAATTTGGGTAAAGTGCATGATAAATTGTTTTGCTGGTCGTAAGATCCTATTATGATGCGGTTTATTTTATTATTACGTGCATAATCATAGAGAGCATTCATACAGTAATTTAAATTCTCCAATCTCTCCTCTTTTAATGCCGGGGAAGCGTATGCATAAAAAACTTTTTGATTTAAAAGATTTCTCCCCGATAGCAGTCCGCCTATTTTACCAACTATTATACCATTTTTGTAGATGTTTAAAAATAGGGGTCTGTTGTTTTTGTCAGCAACTGACAACAGCCAGTCGTAGCTTATAAATATACTGTAATTAAATTGAGATAGTGAGTTATTCCATGATTGAGCAGATGAGTGTTGCGATACATTTTTAATTAATTTGTGGTAAGATTTGCTCTTTTTAACAAGAGACAGAGCTAATCGAACCATATAGTAGAGATGATTCAAAAGGGTATAGGGTGGCTGTATAAAATGGGTATATACCCCATAAGAGCTCTTGAGTTTTGCCCCAACAGATTGCTTATATTGTGATAATCCTGACCCATCACTACCAACAGGGACCGATCCCATATTGTAATAGATATAATTTCGTGTCTTTAGTGAATCTATTATATAGTGATCTAATATTGCGCGTGAGCCAATATTATATGATTCGACACTGCTTCCCAGTAACAGTCCGTAGGCTCTTTTGTTATACTCAATATTTAACTGTATGCACTCTATCTTCTTTTTGTTTGTTAAAATGTAATATTTTAGGTTAGGATGATCTTTAAACTCCTTTAGGTTATTGCTGTTTAATCCCACAGTATAAAAAGGATTATAATTGGTTTGATATTTTTCTTTACGGTATTGATGGGTTGTTTCGAGTAGCTCTATTAAATTATCTATATATTTTCCTGAGGTATCTGTTATAATGCGGTAGCTTTTTTTTTCATTTTTTTTTAATTTTCTTAAAAAGTTACGATTACAACTTCTTTTTAGATCAAAGCTGGTTAAGTCAACATAGTACTCATCTATTTGTGTTTTAAAAAAGGGGGGAGATTTTATAATATATGAGTAGATGTTGTCAAAACCTTTTATCTCGATACGGTTTATTTTGGATTGTTTGCAATAGTTGTATAATGCATACAAACATTGTAGGTATTGTGCTCTTGAAAACTCTTTTAAAGCCGGTGCTCCATGCGAATATAACTGACGGTTTTTAAAAGGTTTGGATATTATAATAGCTGATAGTTTGGCAACAATTTTTGAATTATAGATAAATTTCAAAAAAAGAACCTCTATGTGGTCACTATTTTTTGAAATTTGTTGTTCATATACAAAAAACAGACTGTGATTATATTTTTCCAGAGTGGTTGTCCACTCTGGAAACGATACCTCTTTAACAGTTATTTTCTTGTTGTTTTGTATGTTGCTTCTCTTTCTTTTGCCGCCTCGAGCCATTTGGGTACAACTGTATTTAAAAATTGTTCTTTTTCTGCATTTAGTGTTGACATATCTAAACCAATATAATCTTGTGCTTTCTCTTTTGTTGATATATCGGGCATTGGTACGGGTTCATTATGTCCTTTGGAAGCTAATAGTCGAGACAGTTTTAATCGGGCTTCCTGTGCTAATTCAATTCCGTTTGAGATCATTCTGCTGGTTTCAAGAGGATTATGAAAAGAGTTCCCATGTCCGGCAGCAGCAAAATCCCATCGCCACTGTGCATGTCGTATATCCATTAATATATCATCCATCTCTTTTTCTGTAGCCCCCATTTCCCAAGCAAATTCAGCTTCGATATGAGTTTTAACAAGTAGATTTTCCAGTTTAGTTCTTATTTCATAGATTTTATCCTGACGATCATATACATTTTTTACAAGATCATCAGTCTCTTCGCGATGACAAACCTGACAGGAGCTTGATACGTTTGCTAACGGACTTCTAATATGATGGTTGGTATATTTCATTCCTCCTTCACTTTTATAAGGCATATGACAATCGGCACAAGCAACTCCCCTCTCGGCGTGTATTCCTGTCGAGAATACTTCATAGTCGGGATGTTGTGCTTTTAACATTGGTGCACGGCTTAAGCCATGGATCCAGTCGGTAAACTCTATTTTATCAAAATATTCTGCTATATCATCTACATTTTTGCCCATATCCCAGGGAAAAGTGAGGTAGTCAACACCATCTACTACATCTTTACTAAAATAGTATTCTACATGACACTGGGCGCAAACTAAGCTTCTCATCTCCTGGTGTGAGGCACTGTTTATATCTTTACCCATTCTATCAAAGGCTTCTACCAGTGCCGGACGTGAAATTCTTAAATTCATGGTTTCTGCTTCGTGGCAATCGGCGCAACCAACATGATTTACCACCTCTTCACCCCACATTTCCCAGGTGCCTGCATAAAATTCGGCTACTCCGTGCTCTTCCATTAGTCGGGGTACATCCGGACTCTTACATGTCCAGCATGTGTTTGGTTGAATTGATTTATTACCATCCATTGGAGCACCTACACGTAATGTGTTATAGAGATCTTCAATGGCGTAATAGTGTCCTCGTGGCTGGTTGTAGTCTCTTGAAAATGCATATCCGCTCCATAATATTACCATGTCTGGATTATCTTCCAGTGCATCTTTCCCTGTAGAACCAAGGTGTTTGCTTTCAAATGTAGTATCTGCTGTTTGCATATAAGATTGGTATTGACGAGGAAAATTTTCACCCCATACATTATTACGGGGTTCAAATTGGCTATGTTCAACCTGTGGAGTGTAAACAAAAACCGATTCGGCACGTCTTTCAACAATAGTTGATGCAAACAGGCCTAAAATAAATACTACTATTACGGTGGCAAAAAATAGAAGCCATCCTATCCATGGTTTTTTCTTTATTATTTCACTTATTGGTTGCATATAAATGGGTTTTATTTTGTTAGTGATCTTAGCCATTCGGGGACCGGACTGGCAGGTACGGGTATGTGTGCATCACGAATGCTTGATAAGCTACTTACCGTACCGTGCGGTACATCTCTATGACATTCAATGCAGTATGCGTTATCAATTTTTGCTGTAAAATGTGGCCGCATTGTTTGTAATTTTATATCGTGTATCTGCTCTGTATGACATCGTATACAGTTATCTTGCACAACATCTTTTCCTGCCTGATGGATTCTTATAACCTGTGGTTCTAATCTGAATGTAAACATATAGGAGTGTCGCATTCCATCTTTTGCTTTAAAGTAGTAGTGGTTTAGTATGTTATTGTGCGGAACATGACAATCATTACATGAGGCAACTTCGCGGTGTGAGCTGTGATACCATGAAGCGTACTGCGGACCCATAACATGGCAGTTAACGCATGTTTGTGGTTGATCGGAGAGGTATGAAGGTGCTTTTGATAGATGAAAAACAAAAGTTGCCAGTGCGACAAAAATGCCCAAAACTATTATTACCGGGCATTTCCATTGATCAGGAGGTGTTAACCAATAAACTATTTGTTTTATTTTACGCACTGGTTTGAATTTTCTTTTTAAAATAGTTTAAAATGGTTTAAAATGATGCAATTTTGTTAATAAAAAATGGTGATGTGGCTAATATATAATGAATTTAAATAAGCAGAGGGTAAAGATTACTTTAATAAACTATTAATAAATAAAAGAACTGTGAAGTTATTATCTCCACAGCCCTTTGTTAGTAACTTATTAAGTTAACTGTAAATCTACAATTTAAGTTTATCCTACCATCGATTTTATATCTTCCTCTACAGTAGATATTCCGCTAATATTAAATTTTCATATCCACTCATTGTTAAGAATATCTCCTGCCGATGAAATTTTAATCATCTTTAATGGAACTTTTCTTGCTGCTTTTTCTGTTGCTGCTTTTGCTAATTGTAACAGTCCTGAACAACAAGGAACTTCCATTATTACTACTGATAAGGTGTTTATTTTAGCAGTATCAATTAATGCAATCAATTTTTGAAGGTATGTTTCTATACCACTATCAAGTTTTGGGCATGCAATAGCTAAAGTTTTGTTTTTTAATAGCCGCGTGTGAAAGTCTCCCATGGCAAAAGCAGCACAATCAGCTGCCAATATCATATCACTATTTGTAAATAGTGATGATGAGGGATTAATAAGGTGCATTTGTACAGGCCATTGTCTTAACTCTGATCTGTTTTGACTATCAGTTTGCTGAGGTGAAAATGAAAGATTTGAACCGGGTTTTACTGCCTCTCTGTTTATTGATTTCTCAACTAATCCCGGGCATCCTTTTCCTGAAACATTCATGTTGTTATCTCCTTTTTCTGATTTATGCATTTCTGTTATTACTTCATCTATATCAAAAGGCAAATCCTCTTTGTTTGCTTTCATATATTGAACAGCCTCTTTTATGTATGCTTTTTCATTATGGTCGCGCAGATGTTTTAGATGAGCAATTACCGTATTTTTACCTTTTGGAATTATTAGTTTTATTGCTTTTACTTCATCATATGGTTCGGCTTCTCGTTTTTCTATTGTGATAGCACCTTGAGGACAATGCCCTATACA
The DNA here is from genome assembly GCA_029688995.1 of Marinilabiliaceae bacterium ANBcel2. Lineage (GTDB taxonomy): Bacteria > Bacteroidota > Bacteroidia > Bacteroidales > Marinilabiliaceae > JARULA01. The sequence continues at coordinate 202,913 of JARULA010000004.1, read as the reverse complement.
AGCTCCAAGTCCGTCACATAAAAGATCACTAATTAATCTTGCTTTTCCGTCAATCATCTGCAGAGCTCCTTCGTGGCATGAAGGGATGCACTCTCCGCATCCATCACACAACTCTTCATTAATATTTACTATCTCTCTTATCATCTTTTTCAGGTTTTATTTATCTTTGATTCAAAAGTAGAGGAACTTAATTGCTCTTTTTGTAACATTGGTTACAATTTTGCATCTTTTTTGTAAAATTTGTTATGGATTGGAATAGTAATTATGGTGACCATCTTTTTAATTCTCCTCTTTTTAAAGGGATTGATAGAAAGAGTGTTGAGATGCTTTTGAAAAAGATTAATTTTCAAATTAAAAGATATAGAAGAGATGATGTAATAGCTTTAAGTGGAGATGAGTGTAAGTCACTTGGTATTGTTTTAAAAGGGAGTGTAAGGGGTGAAATGATTAATATGAAAGGGGGCGTTTTAAAGATAGAGGATATCACAGAGGGGCGACCTATAGCGGTTGCTTTTCTTTTTGGGAACAGAAATTTTTATCCCGTTACTATAACAGCCAATGAAGATGTAACTATTTTAAGCTTACCGTTGAACTCGGTAATCTCTTTAATACAGTTAAATAGCTTCTTTCTTAATAATTTTATGGATGCAGTATCTAACAGAGCACAGTTTATATCAAATAAACTTAAGTTTTTATCATTTAAATCTTTAAAAAGTAAAATTGCACTCTATCTATTAGAGCAGGATATACACAAGAAGGGGAGTGTAATATTAAAAAGCAGTCATGAAGAACTTTCTGAACTTTTTGGAGTTACACGTCCCTCACTTTCACGTACAATTCGTGTTTTAGATAAAGAAGGAGTAATAGATGCAAAAGGAAAGCATATAACCATAAATAGAAGAAATGAACTTATGAATTTATTATAAAATTTGCTTTTTTCTTTTTTTTATTATAAAATAGTTTAACTGTAAAGTTGAATAAAAAAGAGATAGTTATGGATAAAGTATATTTAATTACTGGAGGAAGTTCGGGGATTGGACTTGCAGTTGCAGAAAAATTTATTAAAAATGGTGATAAGGTTATTTCGGTAACTCGCAGTGAAAAAAAGATTGTTAGAGCTTATGGAGAAAAACCTCATTTAGAAGGTGTGGTTGATTTTTTTACCGGTGATATTTCAAAACAGGAGGATGTTGACAAGGTAGTAGATTATTTAAAAGAAAATTATGGTGTTTTGCATGGATTGGTAAATAGCGCCGGGGTTTTGTCAACCGGAACTTTAGAGTCATTAACTGTAGAGCAGTGGCATCAAATGCTTGATATTAATCTTACAGGACCCTTTTTATTAACGAAAGCACTGCTTCCCTTTTTGAAAAGAGCAGGAGGAGCTTCTATTGTAAATATCTCTTCAATAGCCGGTTTACGACCGGGAACCAGCATTGGTTATTCTGTATCAAAAGCCGGTCTTGATATGTTAACACGTTTTTTAGCCGGCGATCTTGGTCCGTACAACATTCGCGTTAACTCCATAAATCCGGGATTAGTACGAACCAACCTCCATTTTGATAATGATATTATTGATGATGAGAAGGTTTATGAGGAGATGATTGAAGCTGCAAAGGTGAGGCATCCGCTTAAAAGGATTGGAGAGCCTCAAGATATTGCCAATGCGGTTGATTTTTTAATGTCTGATGCTGCATCCTGGATTAGTGGTGTTATAATGCCTGTTGATGGTGCTGTAACTCAGGAGAATAGCTTTTTACCGCCTAAAGATAGTTAAAACTATTGGCGTAATAATTTTTGTGACAATATTGTGCTATTGGTTAAATGTTTTGGCATAAGATGCGGGTGGCTTGATCTTGAGGGAGAGATATCAATGCCTCCTCTTCTTGTGTATATACATGTTACCATAAGTTCTTCAGGAGTAAAGTAATCATATAATCTTTTATATATAAGTTCACATATCTCTTCATGAAAATGGTTTTCGTTGCGTAATGAGACTATATATGATAACAGACTTTCAGGTGTGGGTTTGTTGCGCCCTTTTAAATATATATATACCGTTCCCCAGTCGGGTTGATTAGTAATTTTACAGTTACTTCTTAAAAGATGAGTTGAGTATTTTATAGATTTAACTGTTTTATTGCTTGATTTTTTTAGTAGTTTAACATTTTCGGTGTAGTGCTTAAATACTATATTGGCAGTTGTATTAATATTTTCAAGCAGGGGATAATCTAAATAATCAAAACCTTTATCTTTTTCATCATTTTTAAAAAAGGTTATCTCAATATTGGTTGATAGTAGTTTTGAGATATCCTTTTTTACTATTTTTAAAAATGTATTTATACTTTGAGTGCGATCTTCGGCTAGCTGCTCCATATTAAAGCTGTTAAGGTAAAGCTTTAATGATTTACTCTCAACGATAAATTTACTTTGAGCAGGGTAGAGAAGTTTCACCACTCCACTTACCGGTAAACCTCTTTGTGTGCAAAAACTTACCTCCCAAGCATGCCACACATCAATGCCTGTAAATGGGAGATTCTCTTCATATATACCATATATTTTTCTGTTTATATAGCGAGGTACGGCCACCAAAAAATTGGGGTCATATTTTTGGGGATATTTTGTCTTTTTACCTAAAAATTTTGCTTCGGCAGCCTCTAGCATTACAAATGTTTTAAATTGACTCTCTATAATTTGATTTTATTAGATATATTTTTATAAAGATCAGGTTCCTGTTTTATTGCCAAAAAGGGTAATATGTTCTCTGGGAGAGAATCTCCAGTTGTTTGCGATAGCCATTTTTAGTGCTATTGAAGATGTTTTTAATATCTCTTTTGGCGATGCACCTAAAGGCATGCAAATGATGTCAAAAAGGCTAAAGCCTTTTAATTTACTTATGATCTCTTTTATCTCATTCTCTTCGTGAGGTTTTGAAACAACAAATTTTAATTGAAACTCTTTGTTGTTTTTTTTACAACTATCTATATAGGCCTGAATTGTTTTAATATCAACTCTTTTAATATCGCACTTATTTTTACTGATCGCAAAACATGACCCTTTTAATTTGGGTGATATGCTTATTAAGTCGCATAATTCAGCTACTGACCTGTCATATATAGTGCCGTTTGTTTCTATTGTTATGTGAAGATTTTTATTTTCCTCTTTTAATTTACTAATTAAAATTTTCAACTCATCTTTTTGCAACAATGGCTCACCACCTGTTATTACAATGTGATTTAATGAGCCCAGATTAGCAAAAATGGTTTTAGTTATGTCTGATATTTTTGCTTTAAATACCGAGGGAGAGTTAAATGACAGACTGTGAGGGGTATCACATCTTGATATAGTTCCATCGGGCAGTTCCCAGGCACAGCGAATATTGCAACCTGCCAGTCGTATAAAAAGTGAGGGTACCCCGGTAAGCTTACCTTCACCTTGTATGGTTCCCGAAATTCCTATGCCTGTTGCAGGCCAACTATCATTCTCTTTATTGAGTTTGTTACCGGTTACAGGGAAAACTCCCTCTTGTGATAATATAAGAGTTCTTTTTTCCATTTTTAAGCTTTTAATGCATAATCGGTAACACCTGCTTCTTTAAATGCTTTTGCCCTTAACAGACAGCTATCGCAGGTTCCACATGGTTTTTTACTGCCTCTATAACAACTCCAGGTTAACTCTAAGGGAGCACCAAGATCAACTCCTGTAATAATCTCTTCTGCTTTGGTTTTATCTATAAATGGGGTATGAATTTTTAGGGGTCTGTTTTTTTCTACTGCCATTACAGTTCCCATATTAATTGCATTCTCCATTGCAGTGATAAATGATTGCCTGCAGTCAATATATCCTGAGTAGTCAATCTCGCTAACACCGATGAAAATATCCTGAGCATTTATAGATTCGGCATATGATGCGGCTAATGATAAAAATATCATATTGCGGGCAGGCACATATGTGTCAGGAATATCGTTACGATTGATTTCTCCGTTTTCGACCTCTCTTTTTTTGTCGGTTAGAGAGGAGCCTCCCCAAGAGTCCATATTAATTGAGATTACCTTGTGCTCTTTTGAGTTTGCTTTTAGGGAGATTTTTTTAGCGGCCTCTAACTCTCTATCATGTTTTTGTCCATATTTAAAACTGAGAGTATAAAGTTCATATCCTTTATTTATTGCTACCCATAACGCCACTGTAGAATCGAGTCCGCCCGATAGAAGAATAACAGCTTTTTTCATATAACTAGTTTTTTTTATAGACAGGATGTTTACGAACTGTCTTCTCTTTTATGATAAATTAATTTTTAAGTAGAAGTTTGCATGAGTAACTATATCTATTTTGTTGTTACCTTTATCTTATGCAACTTTGCTTTATGCAAAAGTAGTAAAGTTTTTGGACATTATTGATCCTTTTTATAAACATTATAGCCTCTCCTTTGTTTGATAATAAAAATATCATTGTTTAACAATAAATGATGTAGTTATGGATATTTTGAAAAAATATAACAAAAGGTACGCAACTAAGAAGTTTGATAATAGTAAAAAGCTTAATGATAATCAAATAGAGTTATTGGTGAATGCTGTTCAACTTGCACCTACTTCATATGGTTTGCAGCCATTTAAACTTGTTGTTGTACAGGACCAGTTAGTAAAAGAGGAGTTGTGTAAAGCAGCTTATAATCAACCACAGCTTTCCGACTCTTCGGCAGTTTTTGTTTTTGCTGCAAAAAAGAGTGTTACACATGAGGATATAAAAAAATTTATTAAACATACTGCTGCTGTTCGTAATGTGTCAGAAGAAGATCTTAAAGGTTATCATGATATGATGATTGGCTCTACCGACGCGAAGAGTGAAGAAGAGAAGTTTTACTGGGCTGCTTCGCAAGCTTATATTACCCTTGGCTTTTTACTTACAACAGCTGCTATGGAAGATTTAGATGTTTGTCCAATGGAGGGTTTTAACAGCGACTCTTTTAACAAAATTCTTGGTCTGGATAAAGAGGGGTACAGCACAGTAGTGATTGCACCTGTTGGTTTTCGTTCAAAAGAGGATGTTTATGCTCAAGCTCCAAAAGTGAGAAAAAGTGTTGAAGAGCTTGTCTCTTTTGTTTAAAGTTAAATTGGCAAGAAAGAGTTTAATAATTTTCAAAGAACTCTTCTAAAGATCTTAATCTGGCCTCAGAAGATAGTATAAACGAGTAGTGTCTTCCTGCCAGGATATTTCTTATTCGGCGCTCGTCTTCATCCAAAGCCTGTACATGTCTGTTGTACTCTTCGGATGAAGAGCGGGTTTGCATTTCACTGTTTCGATAGCTAAAGAAGTAGAATTCATCTTCTGTTACATTGATGAGCATATCCATACTGTTACCTCCTCTGCTAAAATTTATTTTAGCCTTAACTTCTACTTCTCTGTTTACCTGCTGATTTTTTACCCACATAACTGTTGCTGTTGAGTTTGCTATATATGCACGCTCATTTTTGTCCCATTTCCATTGAAGGTCGTCAAAAACCAACATATGTTGATGTTCTTCGGGAAGCGACTCCATAGGCTCAAAACCTTGAAGTTCTCTTGCTACATCAGTGGCCACATCTTCACTTATCCACTCTGACATTCTTTTTATTGTTTCATATCCCTCTGGTTCTCCCTCTTCAGCTCCTTCGGCATATCTTATTCCCTCTGCAATCATATTGGTGGTAACCTCATCAAGATAAAAATCAAGAGCAAACAGTGTGTTAAGAGTAGTTAGTGAGTCTCTTCGATTATTTTTCACTTCTCCCGATGTGTAAATTTCAACCGGAGAGAGATCAAGGCCAATATCTATAATTCCGCTTCCTGTTACATTACAGCCATTATTGCTAAACATTAATATATTTCCTGTGGTATCGGGATTGGCAACCCACTCTTCACCTGTTATCATATAACTATCTCTACCCCTGTTATAGTGTAGTACACCATTAGCCGAGATAAGTGGAGCATCGTTATAAAACCATCTCTCTTCAAAAAACGAACTATATATTTGATTGGAGTCTCGGTTTAAGTATATTGATGTGTATATATCATCATATTCATAATTTTGCACCTCTTCTCCAACCGGAATCATAACACTATCTGGATCAATTGCTGAGTTAAACCTTACATACTCCTGAGGTCCGTTTTGATGACATTTGTGAAGCATTTGTGCACCACCCGTAAAATTGAGTAGTTCCTCATTGGCTTCAAGTGCTACATCTCCTTTAAATGCAAAATGTTGATTAAAAGTGAATATCTCCTCTTCACTTATCTCTCCTGTAGCATTTGTTATGTTATCGTTGTTTAATCCTATTTGTGAAAAGTTTATTATTTGTATGTTTTTATCGCCATTTATAAATTCATATTGTCCGCTTGCTTCATAATCATACTTCCCTAAGATTTCAACTTGCGAATTGTGGAAAGAGTGTTGCGACTCTTCTATCTCTATTGTTACATGGTTAAGTGTGTCTAACACCGCATTTGGATATATTGTTACCATTCCGTCATCCAAAATCATTTTCGTATCACCAACTTCGATATATACAACCTCCCTTGAATGTATAATATGGTTTTGTATATCATAATTTGCCAGGGGAACATAAAAATCAAGAGAGTCCTGACGACGATGGGTTGATACAAATCTGTTGCCCTCTGACCCGGAAGAGCCTAAACTAATCTCATTATTGTCCATATTCCATGAGAAATCGCTTATATAGGCAATATATCTGTTTTCGGTAAAGTCAATTTTACTGCCTGCATCATGTGAGCTAAAGGTCCCTTTTCTCTCTTCAAAATCAATATGTGCCAGTAGATTATCTGTTTTAAAACTCACCTCATCTGCACTCTCATCTATGGATATATTAAAATCGGCGGTATCTGCTATTACTACATTCTCTTCCATTATGTAGTTATCCGAGATTAAGTAAGTCTCTGCAATATCTAATCGTCCGCCACCTGCCAGTCCGTTAGGAGAAATATTTATATCTCCTGATAAAAAAGCTTCATTATTAAAGATCGAGAATGGCTCCTGAGTTATGTCTGCTAAAAGCTCCTCTTCATAGGGGAGATAGTTAACCGCAATTTCGCTTCCTTGCAAGTCAGGAAACTCAATACCCGTTGACGATGGATTTACCTCGAACCTTTCTGCCAGTCCGTGCGTCTCTTCAGGCAAAAAGGTAAATTCGTGCGAAAAGGCTTCTGTTGTGATGTAGGAGAGGGTTCCCGACCCAATTAATCCCTTATTGCTTAAATCAATACTGTTTGTAAATGTTGCTCTTTGATTATATATATTATAACCCTCGGCGGGAGTTTCACGGTTAAAACCTAATGACCGGTCATCTCTCACTATTAGTGTCTCTTCAATTACCGGAAAAATATTGGAGTGGAAATCTCCTGTAAACTCAATATTATTTCTATTGAGTCTGTTTAAACTCTTCATTTCAAAAGGATCAAGCTTAAAATAGAATTCTTCTCTTTTGTATGCTCCGTTTTGTACCGACTGGTAGTCGTAGTATACAAATGAGTTGGTGGTGCTTGTTAATATTGGATATTGGGGATTATCTTTGTTGCCCGATTTATTGTCGGGTTTATCAATTTGAAGATAGCCCGAAAGTTCTGAAACTGTGTTGTTAATCCTTTGTGTAACAGGTCTCCCGTAACTGTCTACTCCTCCGGTATGAATTGCCATTTGCAGAGAATCAATTCTATCCAAATCAATTCTAAAATCTTCGTAATTAAAGATAAAACCATTACCGTGCATACTTATCATTCCTGATGATATTGCCCCATCAAAGCTGAAATTGCGATCTTTTTTAAGTAATAACCTCTCTTCATCAGGGAAAAATGTAACATTTTGTTTATCACTTATTGAAACGTTTTTTACTCCTTTTAATTCAAGATCATAATTTCGAAGGTCAAAAATAGCGTTAGGTGTCATTCGTGGTGTTTGTGACCTAAATCGAATTACATCGTAATCTTTTAATTGTGCTCTAAATTGCAGGTAATTTTTCAGCTTTGAATTTACATAGATTGAATCGGTTGTTGTGCTGTAATTAACAAATCCTTTTATTGTAAGATCAAGAAGTTGCTGGCGTATTTGGTTTTGGGGCAATCCCCTGAATTGTGCATACTCTTTTGCAGTAAAAGGTTCTTTTTTATATTCTCTGTAGCAGTTCATTATTCCCTGAAGGGGATGAGTGCTTTCTATTCCCTGAAGACGGTTGAAATATGATTCTCTAAAATAGCTGATTGATTCAAATATTGCATGGTTTTCGGCTGCTCCCGGAGACATACCCATACTCATAAAGGAGTCATTTAAAATCCAGGTCATCATTTCAACATCCATATAGATGTTGTGGTATGAGTTGTAGAATGGGGTTCTTGATATACCGTCACCGTCACGTATTAGTTGCACCTCTTGTTTTTCGTGCATATACTTAAAAAGCAGTCCGGGATGAGAAATGCTGTTATCATCAATATCAATTTCTATTTGTGATTGATTGCTTACTATTTGATCTTCTCGTAATGCAAATCTTTGTGACTTAGCTGTTATAAAAAGTGTGTCGTTTCTGAATATTTCAATTTTTGCCGGATTTTCATCTGTTCCCGATCCTAACACTTTTGCTCCGTGCTGAGAAAATCCTCCTTCATAATTAAAGCCAGGTTGAATATTTTCAATAGTATATCTTTGTTCGAATGATTCAAATTGTGGATATGAACTTGCAGAGGGTGTTCTTATATGTCGTACTCTATGACTTAAATCTCCTTTTAGATAGTGATTAAAGAAATTGCGGTTATAAAATTTAACACTGTCGATGTTGAATCTGTTTCGTGTCATATCAATTTTGTATATATTAATCTCTGCATATACACTGTTTCTATCAAATCCACTCTGCTCCCATGTTATTACTCCCCCTTCACCATTCCATTCACCACTCATTAAATTGAGAGTTCCTTTTGTATTATATATAGAAATAGTGTCCTGACGAACTTTACAGGTTATTGTTGTATTGTTTGTAATATTTAAATAGAGAGAGTCGGTATATAAAAAGTTATATGAAGGATTTTTTCCATACCATGTAACTGCAGGTGTAGAGAATATTATATTGTTTTCAAGTAGATCAAAAGTTATTTCAAAAAGATTATTTACATGCCTTAATGGAATGTCGGGGTTCGAAAGCAGACTATTGATTGCATTATGCCAGTCGGTTAATTTTTTTTCGGGATGTTGGTCATCCACAAAGGTTATTACTGTTTTAAGGTAGTTGTGATACTCCGGAAATGGTCTTGCTCTTTGCTCGAGCATTAAATCTGCAATTTGAACAATATCCTCTTTAATGTTTTGAGAAAGAGAGGGTGATTCCCAAAAATCCTCAATCTTGCTCATAAAATTGCGAGCCGCACGTCGGTCGGATGATATACTGTATATATCATCTATTATATCCAGAAAACTCCCGGTACCACCTTCAGTAAAACTGTTGTTACCCGAAACAGGTTTGAAAACAAAAATTGATACTATAACTATAACAGCAAATCTAATCATTATTAATCTCTCACTTCTCATTCAATTCATACGCAATAGAGCTCCATTGGTTGTGCTCTTTTCTTTTTTTTAATGACAAATTGTTTTTTTTGGCACATTTATCTATTTCTTCTATATCATAATTATAGAAACCACTCAATATTAATTGTCCGCCCAACTTTAAAGCTTTTACATAGCTTGGAATATCTTCGAGAAGAATATTACGGTTTATATTGGCCATTATAATATCAAAAGAGTGTGCCTTATTTAATAATGTTGAAGAGTTTCCCTTAATTATTTCAATATTATCAATGTTATTTAATTGACAATTCTCTTTGCTGTTTTTTATGCACCAGGGATCAATATCAATGGCAGTGATTTTTGATGCTCCTTCCATTGAAGCCATTATTGACAGAATTGCTGTTCCACATCCCATGTCCAGAATTTTTTTATTCTCTATATCACTTTCAAGAATAAATTCCATCATCATTGATGTGGTTTCATGATGTCCTGTTCCAAATGACATTTTAGGCTGGATAATAATTTCATTGGGAATAGTAGTGCTTTTACTATGGAATGGGCTTCTTACAATGTATCTTTTTTTTATATCTATTGGTTGAAAATAGTTTTTTTCCCACTCAATATTCCAGTTTTGTGATGGAATTAAGTCCCGGTTAAATGTTATCTCTATTTGGGGGAAAGGTATATTAATTGCAGCTAAAGATTCTGGAGTGTAATTACACTCTTTAATATATGCTGCCACTCCATCTTCCATATCTTCAAAACTTTCAAATCCTTTTTTGGCTAAAAGAGCAGCCAAAATATCTGCGGCATCTTTGTTATATGGAGTTAGTTTTGCAGTAATTTTAAAATAGTTCATTTTATTATATTACTATTTTCTATATTGTTGTGAGCTCCTAACTGATGGTAACATCAACTTTTTAGATCTATTAAAAAAGGAGACTGAAATAAGAGCCAGTCTCCTTTATAATAAGATTGTTTTATCTCTGTATCTTAAAAAGCATCAATTATTCCCATAAAGTCATCTGCTTTTAGAGAAGCTCCGCCTATTAATCCACCGTCAACATCAGGATTAGAAAAGAGCTCTTTAGCATTATCAGGCTTGCAGCTTCCACCATATAAAATTGAAACGTTTTCAGCTGTCTCTTTACCATATTTTTCGGCAACAAGATTACGGATAAATGCGTGCATCTCCTGAGCCTGTTCTGTTGTTGCTGTTTTACCTGTTCCTATTGCCCATACAGGCTCATAAGCAAGTACTATGTTGCTGAACTCTTCAGTTGAAAGGTGAAAAAGAGACTCTTCAACCTGTTTTTTAACTACTTCGAAGTGCTTTTCGGATTCGCGCTCTGATAATACTTCACCAATACAGAAAATAGGTTTTAGCTCATTTTTTAAAGCTAAATCGGTCTTCTCTTTTAATATTGCTTCATTCTCTCCATAATAAGCTCTTCTTTCGGAATGACCTAAAATCACATATTCAGCTCCGGTTGATTTAACCATAGCAGCAGAAACTTCTCCTGTATAAGCTCCTGATTCTTTGTCAGCACAGTTTTGAGCTGATATGCTTACTCTGTTTTTGTCAACAGCTTTTACAGCTTCGGTAATATGAATAAATGGAGTTCCTAGTACCACTTTACAGTTAAGGGTTGTGTTGCCTGCTTTTTGGTTAACCTCTTTAGCAAGGTCTATACCCTCTTGTAGGGTTTTGTTCATTTTCCAGTTTCCTGCAACAATGTTTTGTCTCATTTTTTTCTATTTTTAGTTTTACTTGAAAATATTAATATTATAAAAAGCAGTATTCCCAAGGCATTTGACCATATAAAAAGGGATCTGTTTTTAGCTTGATTCTCTTTAATTGAATATGTCAAAGTATTATTTGTAATTTCAGTATTTGGTATATTATTATAGTGCCATTTACCTATAATTGTTCCATCATACAGTAAAATGAGACCGGGATTTGATCTTATCATTGTTTTTAATGTGACCTGATCAGATATAAGATAATGAAAGTCTGTATTATATCTCTTTTCAAATTGAGACGTCTCTTCATCGCTTGATGCAGTTAAGCAGTAAAAAGGGATGTTTTGTAAATCAGCATTTTGGGCCAGTTCTTTTGCTGCTTCAGCACTTCTTTTATCAATTTTAGTTATATCCGGGGAGATAAAAAGAAATTGGGCACCAGTCATTGTGGTTATTTCATTGGTTACCTCATAATCCAGTTCAGCATCGAAAATGTAAAAATCTTCTAAAGGGGGAGTATATCCCTCTTTTATCAACTCTGTATATCTGTCAACATATACCCATGTGGTATCCTCATAAGGATAATCATCAACTGTAAATTCACGTTTTTCACCATCTTTTTCAAGTATGAATATGGTTTCATATTCGGGATGATCTTCACCTTTAGGTATTGACATTAACTCCTCAATGTTGTTTCCTATTTTATAATTTCTAAAATCAAGTGGCGGTAAGTTATTTAGACTATAAAACGATAAGCCTGCTATGTATAAAAATGGAACTACTGCTGCAAGTAATAGTTTTATACCTTTTAAGGGCTGATAATACTGTTTTCTTAAGCTATAAAAAAGAAGAGTAAAAAGAAGAACAAAAATGTTTTTCCAGAATGTTTGCCAGTTAGTAAGAATAATTGCTTCTCCAAAACAGCCACAATCTTCTACGGGATTAAATATTGCTATAAAAAAGGTGAGTGCCGTAAAAAAGCTAATCACTATAAGTGCAATGGTTGCTGTTTTTTTGGTAAAGAGGTTTATTAGAATATAAAAGCCCAACAGGAATTCAAAAACTGCAAGAGTTATTGAAAAGAACATCGATAATGGTATAAGCCAGTTAAGGTGAAAAGCTTCAAAATAGTCTTCAAATTTAACAGCCCCTCCTGTAGGATCAACTGCTTTGACAAAACCTGAAAATATAAATACAGCTGCAGGTATTAATCTGCATAAAAACTTTATCGATGCTGTAATAGCCATAGCTTGTTAATTTTTTTTGTTATAATCCTGTTGTTTTTCACTTAAGTAATGGCAAAATTACCAAAAATTAGCGACCTGACAGGAAATTAATTTGATATTAATCTCTTTTTCTTTTCTTTTGTAATGTATCGGTTATCATATAACTAATAATATTTTATAATGGAGTTAGCCAAAGCTGAAAAACAGTTTTTTAATAAAAAAAAATATATAAACTGTAGAGGAGAATTAATTAATATTGCCAGCCCGTCCGTTATGGGCATTATCAACATCACTCCCGATTCATTTTATCGCCATAGTAGATATAATAGTTCAAATGATGTAATAAAACGAGTAGAATCTATATTAGAAGAGGGTGGTTTAATGGTTGATATTGGGGCTTTCTCTACCCGTCCGGGTGCAAAAAATATTACACCAGAGGAAGAGACTGATAGGGTTTTACCGATTTTAAAATTGTTACGCAAGACATTTCCCGAACTGATTATTTCAGTTGATACATTTAGGAGTGATATAGCGCGAAAGGTTGTTGAAGAGGGCGCTGATATTATAAATGATATTTCCGGAGGTGAAATGGACCAAAATATGTTTAATGTTATTGGAGAATTAAAAGTTCCCTATGTTTTAACTCATATACAGGGTACTCCTCAAACTATGCAGCAGACACCTTACTATGATGATGTGGTGGCAGATGTTTCTCTTTGGTTTGCAAAAAAAATTGATCAGTTGCGAATTAAAGGTGTAAGTGATATTATAATTGATCCTGGTTTTGGTTTTGGGAAGTCAATTGAGCATAATTATGAGCTTTTGCATAATCTTGATCAGTTAGCACTTTTTGACTTGCCTATCTTAGTTGGATTATCACGAAAATCGATGATTTATAAAGTTCTGGGAGGTAGTGCAGAAACCTCATTAAACGGTACAACAGTTTTAAACACTTTAGCTTTAACTAAAGGAGCTTCTGTATTACGGGTTCATGATGTTAAAGAGGCGAGTGAATGTATAAAGTTGGTTTCACACTCTGCTTGATTTTTATTATTAATATTTATAACTTATTCTGGAATGACTTTTCTTGATATACGCTTAATAGATATTATTGATATTGCTTTGGTGGCATATCTTATGTTCCGGTTATATAAGTTGATTAAAGGAACGGTAGCTTTAAATATCTTTGCCGGTATTTTTGTTTTTATCGTTTTTTGGTTGATGATAAAAGCTTTAAATATGGAGCTATCATCAACCATTCTGGATAATTTTGTAAATGTTGGCGTGTTAGCTATTATAGTTGTTTTTCATCAGGAGATTAGGCGATTTTTATTATTGATGGGCAGTAAGTATAATATAGCAAATCGTTTTACCGTAGATAGTTTCTTCGAGAGTAAATCTCCCGGTATGATGAGATTTTATATTAAGCCGGTAGTACAGGCATGTGGCGAGTTAAGTAAAAGTAAAACAGGAGTATTAATTGTTATTACAAGACGATCAGAGTTAATTGATTTTGTTCAAACAGGTGAACTGTTAAATGCTGTGATATCAAGACAGCTGTTGAAATCAATATTTTATAAAAATAGTCCGTTGCACGATGGAGCCGTAATCATAAGTAAAAGTAAAGTGAAAGCAGCTGGCTGTATTTTACCTGTATCTCAAAATATGAATTTACCTAAACATTTAGGACTACGACATCGTGCTGCAATGGGAATTACTGAATCGACAGATGCAGCTTCGATAGTTGTGTCTGAAGAAAATGGCCGTATCTCTTTTTTTAAAGGGGGGAAAGGTGATATTAATATTTCTGTTGAAGTATTAGAACAAAAACTTGAGCAGTTATTAAAAGAGATTACTTAAATTGTGAACAATGACCCAAATAGATAACTGTAACTAATATGAAGATTTCAATTTGTGGAATTAATGGTTTGATAGGTGATAAATTAGCTAAATCTTTTTATGACAGGGGATATGAAGTTATCCCGGTTTTACGTGGTGATTTAAGTAAAGGCTCATCTCATATAGCTTCTTTAATTGATGGTAGTATTGCTGTTATAAATATAGCCGGGGCACCTGTTTTTAAAAGATGGAGTCAAAAATGGAAGAGTGAGATATATAACAGTAGAATTTTAACAACTAAAGTTTTAGTTGATGCTGTTAATTCACTCTCTTCTCCGCCCAAAAAATTTATTTCAGTTTCGGCAACCGGAATTTATGATCATATTAATGTTCATGATGAATTTTCCACCTTTTTTGATAGTGGGTTTTTGGCTTATGTTTGTCGTGATTGGGAGTCGGCTGCATTAGAAATTGACTCTTCTAAAGCTGAATTGACAATTTTTCGATTGGGAGTTGTTTTGTCTAATAGGGGAGGAGCATTTAAAAAATTACTTCCTGTTTTTAAATATGGTGTAGGTGGACCTGTTGGTTCGGGGAAACAATATTTTCCCTGGATTCATATAGATGATGTTGTTAATGCATTTATTGGTGCCGTAGAATTAAATCGACCAACCGGAGTATATAATTTAGTTGCTCCTGAGATAGTAACAAATGGCCAATTTTCTAGAGTTTTGGGGAGAGTATTATCGCGTCCTGCTATTTTACCACTACCTGCTTTTTTATTAAAAACTATTTATGGTGAGGCGGCTTCTATGCTTTTATTGGGACAGCAAGTAATACCGCAAAGATTACTGGCCGATGGCTTTGATTTTAAGTATCCCCGCCTTGAAGAGGGGTTGAAAAGTTTAATTTAGTAGTTTTTTTATTACCAATATTTTAATAAAAATTGCCTTAAAAGATTTCTTAAAAAATTAAAAAAAGGGGTGTTTTTGAGCACCCCTTTTTATTTTTTTATTCCGGTAGTAGCTTACAATTGTGGTCCTGCTTTTACAAGGGCTTTACCTTCTTCGTTATCGGTATATCTCTCAAAATTTTTAACAAATTTTGCACCAAGATCTTCTGCTTTTTTATCCCATTGTGAGGCATCAGAATAGGTGTCACGTGGATCTAATATGTTGCTGTCAACCTCTTTTAAAGCTGTTGGTATTTCAAGGTTGAAAACAGGTAATGTTTTTGTTTCTGCTTTTTCTATAGACCCATCCAAAATACGGTCAATAATTGCACGCGTATCTTTAATAGATATACGTTTTCCTGTACCGTTCCATCCTGTATTTACAAGATATGCTTCGGCTCCTGCTGCTTCCATTCTTTTAACAAGCTCTTCTCCATATTTTGTTGGGTGCAGACTTAAGAAAGCAGCTCCAAAACATGCAGAGAATGTTGGTACAGGTTCTGTAATTCCCCGTTCGGTACCTGCAAGTTTTGCAGTAAATCCTGAAAGGAAATGGTACTTAGTCTGTTCAGGAGTTAATTTTGCTACCGGAGGCAGCACACCAAATGCATCGGCTGTAAGGAATATTACTTTTTTAGCATGTACTGCTTTAGATACCGGTTTTACTATATTTTTTATGTGATAAATGGGGTATGATACTCGTGTATTCTCAGTTACCGAGTTATCGTCAAAATCAATTTTTCCGTCTTTATCAACAGTTACATTTTCTAGAAGAGCGTCACGCTTAATTGCATTATATATATCCGGTTCAGCATCTTTGTCAAGGTTGATAGTTTTAGCATAACAACCTCCTTCAAAATTGAAAACTCCATCATCATCCCATCCATGCTCATCGTCGCCAATAAGCTGACGTTTAGGATCGGTTGACAGAGTTGTTTTCCCTGTACCTGAGAGTCCGAAAAATATAGCAGTATCATTATCTTTTCCAACATTAGCAGAACAATGCATGGATGCTATTCCCTGAAGTGGAAGATAGTAATTCATCATTGCGAATATACCCTTTTTCATCTCTCCGCCATACCACGAACCTCCAATCACCTGCATTTTTTCTGTCAGGTTAAATACAGTAAATACATCAGAGTTTAGTCCGTGCTCTTTCCATTTTTTATTGGTTACTTTAGAACCATTCATCGATACAAAATCGGGATCTCCATAATTTGCCAGCTCCTCTTCGGTTGGACGAATGAACATATTTTTAACAAAATGGGCCTGCCATGCAACCTCCATTATAAAACGTACTTTAAGACGTGTATCGGGGTTGGCTCCACAAAAAGTATCAACTACAAACAACCTTTTATTTGAAAGTTGATTACTAACCAACTCTTTAAGGTCTTTCCATACCTCAGGAGTTGTTGGTTTATTATCATTTTTTGCTTTATCGGATGTCCACCAAATAGTATCTTTGGTATTATCATCCTTAACAATAAACTTATCTTTGGGAGATCGGCCGGTAAATTCTCCCGTCATAACGTTTACGGCGCCAAGTTCAGTTACTACGCCTTTTTCAAATCCTTCAAGATTGGGATTAGTCTCTTCCTTAAATAGTTGGTCATAAGATGGGTTGTGAACAATCTCTTTCACGCCGGTAATCCCATACTTGGTTAAGTCCAAATTTGCCATAATTAAAAATTAATTATTTGTTATTAAAAATTCTCTTTTTTCACGTGCCTGTATTTTGATATAAATTGTAGATAAAACTTACCATAATAATAGTTATTGTTTGCATTAATTTGAGATTCTCTTTTATGAGAAAAAATTACTTATGGTTCGTTTTATTCATTTAGTCTATTTTTTGTTGTCAGCAAATATAAAAAAGTTTTCTAATAAAGAATTATTTCTTTATTGTTTTTTTTATATTTTTTTATGATATACGATTATAGGCAGACAAATATAATGTCCTATCTTATATAATAAACATCTAATATAAGAAAAGAGAGCTCTTTAACTAACTGTTATAAGTTAAAAAGGGTTTAAATATGTTCATATATCACAATGATGATATGTTAAGTTCTTGGATGGTACTGAATTATAGTGTTTTTTAGATACTCTTTGTCAAGATGAGTATAAATCTCTGTTGTTATTATAGATTCATGCCCTAACATCTCCTGAACTGCTCTTAAGTTTGCTCCTCCATCGATTAGGTGAGTGGCAAAAGAGTGACGGAATGTGTGCGGACTGATATTTTTTTCAAGTCCCAGAGCCTTTGTGGTGTTTTTTATAATAGTGAAGATCATCACCCGTGACAGCTTTTTTCCTCTGCGGTTTAAAAAGAGAGTGTCTTCATCATCAGGATTGATATTAAGATTTCGTCTATATTCTCCCAGGTATAGATTGATCTCTTTAATAGCCTTTGTGCTAATGGGTACTAGTCGCTCTTTACTGCCTTTTCCTTCAATTTTAATAAATCCCGATTCAAAAAAGAGATTTGATATTTTCAGGTCTATCAGTTCTGATACACGAAGTCCACAACTGTATAGTGTTTCAAGAATTGCTTTATTACGTTGACCTTCAGGTTTTCTTGTATTTATGGCGTTTATTATTTCATCTATCTCTTCAACTGATAATATTTCAGGTAATTTTCTACCTACTTTGGGTGCTTCTAAAAGAGATGTGGGGTCTTTTTCTATCTTCTCTTCAATTAATAGAAATTTGTAAAATGATTTAATTCCGCTTATAATTCGGGCTTGTGTGCGCGGACTAATACCACGGCTGTTTATCCACTCCATTAATTCTTTAAGGTGATTAAGAGTGATATTATCGGGATTTACATTATGCCCTCGATCTTTTAAAAATTGTACCAGCTTATATAAATCAGTTATATACGCGTGTATTGAGTTATCAGATAAACCTTTTTCAAGTTTTAGATAATCTTTAAACGAATTTATTTCACTTTCCCAGTTCATAAGTATGTTGTTTTTAAATAATATATAGAGTAATAATGCAATAAAGTAAAACTATTATGTATAACTATAAAATTATGACAAATATTTTATATTTTAGTTTAATTATAGCCTCATTTTTTTATTTGTAATAGTTATCTTAAGTTTGTCAATATAATTCTATTTTTACTTCATACTATGAGAGTTTTAATTCTTAACGGACCTAATTTAAATTTACTTGAGCTTCGAGAACCCGATTTATATGGCGGCAGGTCATTTGATCAATACTTGATGGAGCTTGAAACTTTTTTTGAAGGTCGAGTTAATATCTCCTATTATCAATCGAATAGTGAAGGTGGACTTATTGATTATCTTCATAATAATATGGATAGATTTGATGGAGTTGTTATTAATGCAGCTGCTTATACTCATACCTCTATAGCAATTTCCGATGCTGTACGTCTTTTATCTGTACCGGTTATTGAGGTTCATATATCAAATATATATAAACGTGAAGAGTACAGGCATCACTCTTTCTTATCGCCTGTTGTAGAGGGTGTTATTTGTGGATTTGGATTAGACTCTTATCGCTTAGCTATAGAAGCTTTGTTTAACAGGGTTTAAGGTTTTTCTGATATTTTATTTACAGTATAGTTTAAAATAATTCTTTTTTTATTTATATGGATAAGCATACAAAAATTATTGCCACAGTCTCAGATAAGAGATGTGATGTGGAGTTTATACGTAGCCTCTATAAGGCTGGAATGAATGTAGTAAGGATGAATACTGCTCATCTTGATTTTGAGGGTTTGGATAAGATTGTTAATAATACTCGTCAGGTTTCAGATAAAATAGCTCTTTTAATTGACACTAAAGGGCCCGAGATTAGAACAACAAAATGTATTAATAATTTGTCTGTTAAAATTGGAGATACTATTATTCTTAAAGGCTCTCCTAATGAGGATTCAACAGAAAAGTGCATTAATGTATCCTATCCGAAGATTGCTGAGGATGTTGAAGTTGGGAGTCATCTTTTGATTGATGACGGAGAGGTTGATTTAATAGTTAAAGAAAAGGGAGCCGATGGATTAATCTGTGAAGTTTTAAACAGTGGAGTGGTTGGTAGTCGTAAAAGTGTAAATGTTCCCGGTGTTCGTATTAACCTTCCATCCCTTACGCAAAGAGACATAAGTTATGTTAAATATGCGATTGAAAATGACATAGATTTTATTGCTCACTCTTTTGTTCGTAATGCGCAGGATTGTATTGCTATTCAGGATATTCTGGATGAGTATGACAGTGCGGTTAAAATAATTGCTAAAATTGAAAATCAGGAAGGTGTTGAAAATATTGATGATATATTAAGGCATGTTCATGGAATAATGGTTGCTCGTGGAGATTTGGGAATTGAGATTCCTCAGGAGAAAATTCCATTGTTACAACGCCAGTTAATACGAAAATGTGTTGAATCTAAAAAGCCCGTTATAGTTGCTACCCAGATGTTGCATAGTATGATTGATAATCCGCGTCCTACAAGGGCTGAGGTTACTGATGTTGCTAATGCTATTTATTATCGAACCGATGCAATAATGTTAAGCGGGGAGACTGCATATGGTAAATATCCTGTTGAGTCTGTAGCTACTATGTCTAAGATTGCCAAAGAGGTTGAAAAGGCCAAGGATAGTAGAAATGACATTCCTGTTGATTTGGTTAAGCATGATATTACAGCATATTTGGCTGATACTGCTGTTGAAGCTTCAAAAGAGCTTAATATTAAGACTGTAATGACTGATAGTTTGACGGGAAAAACGGCTCGATATCTTGCTGCATTTAGAGGGCATCTCTCTGTTATTGCACTATGTTATAATAAGCGCGTTGGGCGTGAACTGGCTTTGAGTTATGGTGTGTTTCCCAGATTAACTGAAGCAGGCAGTTCTAAAAAAGAGATAATGCATAATACCTTAGTTAAGCTTCAAAAGAAGAGAAATCTTGCTGATGAGGATTTGGTTGCATATTTGGGTGGCAGTTTTGGTATTGGAGGTGGAACAACCTATCTTGAAATTATAACTGTTACGGGATTATTAAATAAGGTTGATCGATACGTTGATTAATTAAATTTTTATATAGAGTTAAAAATCACTGTAATGTGTGCAGACCCTCAAAAAAAAGAAAAAAAAGTGAGGGTCTGTATTGTACAAAACAAAAGAAACACTATATTTGCAACGCCTTTGAAAGCAAAGGATGATCATTATTAATTTTTTGAGAATAAAAATACAAGTCAACCGGTCTGGTAGTTCAGTTGGTTAGAATGCCGGCCTGTCACGCCGGAGGTCGCGAGTTCGAGTCTCGTCCAGACCGCTTTTAATTTAATATTTAAATGGTTGATTTGTTGGTCTGGTAGTTCAGTTGGTTAGAATGCCGGCCTGTCACGCCGGAGGTCGCGAGTTCGAGTCTCGTCCAGACCGCTACTTTTTCAAAAAATTGTAATGATTTATTATCTTATTATTGATTTAATTATAGATAAAATTTATTGGTCTGGTAGTTCAGTTGGTTAGAATGCCGGCCTGTCACGCCGGAGGTCGCGAGTTCGAGTCTCGTCCAGACCGCTTTTAATTTCAGTTATCTTTATAAACTGAAAAATGAGAAATTAACTTTTCCATACTCTCTTCTATCTTTAAAATTATTATTATTCGAAAAGTCTTTATCGGGACCGTGTTCTATTATTACTAAAGCATCCGGATTTAAAAGATTCGATAAAAAAATTGAATCGGGCAATAACTCAAAATTTTCCATTTCGAATGGAGGATCTGCAAAAATAAGATCAAATTTTTCTGTTGATTCGTTTTTCAGAAATTTAAATACATCCAACTTTACTGTCTTTACATAGTTATCTATCTTTAACTGTTCAATAGTTTTTTTGATAAATTTGTAATGGTTGTAATTCTTTTCTACAGATGTTATCTCTTTAACTCCTCGTGAAACAAACTCATAGGTGACAGCTCCGGTTCCTGAAAAAAGATCCAAAACTTTAATTTGATCATACTCAATTGTGTTGTTTAGTATATTAAAAAGACTTTCACGCGCAGTATCGGTTGTTGGACGTGCTTTAAAGTTTTTTGGCGGATTAAAACGCCTTCCTTTTAAAAAACCGCTTATTATTCGCATAAAGGTAAACTTAGCATATTGTGAAATGCTGTATTTTTTAAATCTCTAAAATGATATGAGTACTGAAATTCATATGGTAATTTAGTGGTATAAATATTCTTGATATATCTTTTTAGCTCTTTTTGCAATGTGTTAAAACCAGAATGTCTCCCGCTAAGAATTATTTTAGTTTGGGCTCGCTCTAACTTTAGCTGTTCAAATACAAAGAGTGCAAAGTAGATAAAATCTTGTTTACTTTTAATTATAAAGGAGTTTGATAGTTGCAGTTTATTGTTTTTAAATGCTATAATATCAAAAAAAGAGTCCTCGAGATTTATGTAGAGGATTGTTGAACCGTGATTGGTCATTCTTGTTGAAAGATTTTTTTCAATAATAGGAGTATGCTGGTGAAATATTTGTGGAGAGGGAAATTGTCTCGATATAATTGTGTGCAATTTTTTTGGGATTGTAAATACATTATATGCATCAGCTAAATTAACTTTGTTGCTTACAACTATATTTTCTTTTAGGTTAATATTACCGTATGATAGTTTAAGCCACTCTTCGGGTTTATTGGTTTTATATAATCCTGACGGAACCAACGTATTTGTTAATCCCGGTATTAATATAAATGTTTTTTTATATGGAAGATTTAATTTCTCTTTTTTATTAAAAAGCTCTTCGATACTCTCTTGATTTTTTTTTGCATCTTTTGATAACAGATGATTTTCAAACTGGATATATCTGTTTTTTACAGGATCAAGAGTGCAAAAATAAAATCCATCCAGAGAAATCTGGATGGATATAAAATATGATGATGTTATTTTATAATCAAAATGATCGTCGGTAAATGAAATTTCCCTCATGTCATTTTTTTATTCCCAATTACCTGCATTGTTATTAGCTTGCTCAATAGAACCTACTCGCAGACCGGGATATCTGTCAAGCTGCGTTTGCCTGTCGTTTATATTAATAACTTCCTGTCTGTTAAGGTCTTTTGTGAATGTGTTGTTGTGAGCCTGAGCTTGAAAAACCGGAACTTTAATTCCTGATGCTGTCTCTACATTTCCTTTCTCCATTTCAAACTTTTCGCCCTGTGAGTAAGGAATATAACTTATTGAATCCAAAATCCACGACTTATTTCTAAAAAGAGAATCTTTTACGCTTCTTCTAATAGTATCGCGCGATATTATCCCTAAATCAAGAGCTTGTCTCTCTGTCATACCGGCATCCAGCATGCTGTCAGTTAAATTACCTTCCATTCTAACCAGAACAAGTGAGTCTTCGGCAATAAAGTTTGAAAGAGTATCAAAACTTGAAGTAAACTCTCCGTGCATTGATCTGTATGCAACCTGAGCAGATCTTATCTCTTTTAGTCTTTCAATTACTTTATCTCTTCTTGATTCATACTCCTGCTGAAACCTTACTGGTCTGTTAATACTTTCAACAGCCATGTATGCAAGTAGGATAATAGCAATGGTCAATAAAATTTGAAGTACTGTTTTCATTATTTTTAGAGCTTTAATTTGTTTTCTGTTACTTTTGCACAAATTTAAAAAAAAATATTGTTCTTGCTTTTTTTTAATCAATAAATACGTTAAAAATGCTAAAAGACTATTTTTTAAGTCGTTTACATTTCCATTTTCCTCATGAGCCAACGGTATCGCAATCTGTTGCTATTGATAAAATGTCATCTTTTGTTGCACTCAAGCAACCAAATTACACTTTTTTATTGAAAGGATATGCCGGAACAGGAAAAACTTTATTAATTAAATCACTTGTTACTACTTTAAGGGAGAGTGATTTTAATGCTGTATTGTTAGCGCCTACGGGAAGAGCTGCAAAGGTGTTGAGTAAAGCTGTTGACATCCCGGCTTATACAATTCATAAATATATTTATAATCGTGAATCTTCAATTGATTATTTTTCGGGATTTAAGGTTAGTTATAATAGGCAAAAGAGCACTTTTTTTATTGTTGATGAAGCCTCTATGATCTCTAATGAATCTTCGGGAGGCGCATTTTTTGGGTCGGGCCGACTTTTAGATGATTTAATTGAGTTTGTGTATAAAGGGACCGGTTGTAAATTAATTATTGTTGGAGATACCGCTCAGTTGCCACCAGTATCAACATTGATAAGTCCGGCCCTCGATGCTGATTATTTAAGTGGTTATGGCAGAGAGATTATTGAGACAGAGTTAAGAGATGTTGTGCGTCAACATCATGATAGTGGTATTTTGTATAATGCAACTACTATTAGAACGGCATTAAGTAATGGTTTTTATGAAGGATGTTACCCTAAATTAGAGACAGTACGTTTTAATGATACTCATGCTTTAAATGGAGCTGAAGTCCAGGAGGAGATTAACAGATGTTACGATTTATACGGAGAGGAGGAGACTTTAATTATATGCAGATCTAATAAACGGTCTAATTTATACAATACAGGTATTCGTAATACAATTCTTTTTAAAGAGGATGAGATATCGACGGGTGACTATTTACTTATAACGCGTAATAATTACTATTGGGTTAAAGATCACCCAAAAATTGAGTTTATTGCTAATGGTGATATTGGAAAAGTAGTGCGTATCAAAAATTATCATAATATGTATGGGTATAGGTTTGCTGATATCACTTGTGAATTGATGGATTATAAGGATGTTGATATCGATGTTAGAATTAATCTTGATACATTACAATTACCCGGAGCCGGATTTTCTGTTGGGCAGCAAGAAGAGTTTTATAATGTTGTAATGGAGGATTATCAGGATATCTCTTCAGCCAAAAAAAGATATGAATCTTTACAGTCGAACCAATTTTTTAATGCCCTTCAGGTTAAATTTGCATATGCGATGACCTGTCATAAATCGCAGGGTGGTCAGTGGAAAGCAGTATTTATAGATATGGGCTATTTTAAAGAGGAGTATTTGGGCAGAGATCTTTATAGATGGCTATATACAGCTGTTACACGAGCATCAGAGCAGCTCTATTTTATTAATTTCCCTAAAGAGTTTTATAGTGATAAAATGAGAGAATAAAGAAGATGCCAAATTAGTAAAAATATGGCATCTCTTTATTTGCTTTTATCTTGAGAAGAGCTTGCTTACTCAATTTTCATATCTTTTATGATTGCATCGATTTTGTTTTTTGCTTTTGCTACCGAACTATTAAATTCTATTCGCTCTTTTAGCTCACCTTTTACTTCAAAGTAAAATTTAATTTTGGGTTCGGTTCCTGATGGTCTTGCCGAAATTTTAGATCCATCTTTAGTGAAAAATTGTAATACATTTGATGGAGCTGGTTTATTTAGCTTCTCTTTTTTGCCTGTTAAAAGATTAATCTCCTCTAATTTATCAAAGTCTTTTATAACTGTAATTGTTGAGCCTGCAACTTCTTTGGGAGGATTGTTTCTAAATTTATCCATCATTGCATTAATCTCTTCTGCACCTGATTTTCCTTTACGTACAATTGATACCATATGTTCATATGAAAAGCCATATTCAATATAGATATCTTTTAACAGCTCATAAACAGTTTTGCCATGATCTTTTGCCCATGCTGCTATCTCAGCCATCATGCATATTGAACCTACAGCATCTTTATCTCTTACATAATCTCCTGGTAAAAAACCATAACTCTCTTCTCCGCCGCAGATATACTTTTTTTCACCTTCAAGCTCTCTTATTATAGAAGCTATCCATTTAAAACCGGTATATGAATCGAAACATTCGATAGAGTTGTTGTCAGCAATTGTTTTAATAATTTCGGATGTAACAATAGTTTTAACAACAAACTCTTCTCCTTTGATATATCCCTGTTTCTTCCATTGAGTAATCATGTACCATGTAAGTAAAAGGGCTGTTTGATTACCATTTAATAAAATAAATTCACCTTTTTCATTTTTTACAGCAATTCCCAATCTGTCACCATCGGGATCACATGCTGCAACCATATCAGCATTACTCTCTTCTGCTTTTTTTATTGCCATTTTAAGAGCTTCGGGATCTTCCGGGTTGGGGGAGATTACGGTGGGGAAATTCCCATCTACAATATCCTGTTCTGGAATATTAATTATATTATTAAAACCATATTCTTGTAGAGCTGATGGAACTATATTTACTGTGGTCCCGTGTATTGGAGAAAATACAATTTTTAAATTCTTTTGATTCTCTATTATCTTTTTATTAAGAGATATGTTTGTTATCTCTTTTATAAAAAGCTTATCAATTTCATTTCCCAATATTTTAATAAGCTTTTTGTTTCCTTCAAATTTAATTTTGCTAACGGATTCTATGTTTGCAACTTCATCTATAATATTTTTATCATGTGGAGCTATAATTTGTGCACCATCATCCCAATATGCTTTAAATCCATTATACTCTTTTGGATTATGTGATGCAGTGATTATTACACCGCTTTGACATTTTAAATGCCTTATTGCAAAAGATATTTCAGGTGTGGGGCGTAAATCTTCAAAGAGATAAGCAGTGATATTGTTTGCTGAAAATATTTGGGCCACAGTTTCTGCAAAGTAGCGACTATTATTTCGACAATCATGGCCTATTACAACTTTGCGTTCACTTAAGTGAGAGAACTCTTTATTTATGTAGTTAGCTAATCCCTGGGTCGCAGATCCTACTGTATATTTGTTCATTCTGTTAGATCCGGTTCCCATTACTCCACGTAAGCCTCCTGTTCCAAACTCCAGATTTTTATAAAAAGCGTCGGTTAGTTCTGTTGGATCATCATTATCTAACATAGCTTTTACCTCTGCATTGGTTTGCTCATCATATAGAGGATCTAACCATTTTTCTGCCCTTTTTCTAATTGCTGTTAGTTGCTCACTATTGCTTGTCATAATTGTTTCTATTTACTAAAAGTTGATATATGTTTTTTTATACTATCATACCAATGTGGAATCTCTAAATGATAACTCTCTTTTATTTTTGTTTTATCCATTACTGAGTAAGATGGCCTTGGTGCTTTGGTTGGAAACATATCTGATAATACCGGATTAATTTTACAATTAATAGAGCTAAGATTAAATATTGTATGTGCAAAATCATACCATGAACATACTCCTTCGTTAGAATAGTGATATATACCGGGAATAAACTGCGATTTATCTCTACAGCTCTGTTTTAAAATAAAAATTATAGCTTTAGCTAAATCTTCTGCATATGTTGGTGTTCCTATTTGATCAAAAACAACATTTATCTCATTTTTTTTACTTCCTAAATTTAACATTGTTTTTACAAAGTTGCCACCATATTGGGAGTATAGCCAGGAGGTTCGAATTATAGCTGAGTTTGAATGCTCTTTTAGTAAATTCTCTTCTCCTTTTAATTTAGTTTTACCATAAACAGAGCAGGGGTTTGGTTTTATATCGGGAGATAATGGTTCGTTTGCTGATCCGTCAAACACATAATCTGTTGATATTTGTATTATTCCCGTATCTTTAGCAGCATATTTTCCTATCCAACCGGGGGCCTTGCTGTTTATGATTTTAGCAATATCTTTCTCTTCTTCAGCTTTATCAACATTTGTATAAGCTGCTGTATTTACTATATAATCAAAATAATTGGCTGTTAAAAATGATTCCACATTGCTCTCTTTACTCAAATTCAACTCTTCTATTTGAGTTATGGTAAAACTTGCAAATGATTCGTTTTTAGCTATATCTTTTAATGAGTTACCTAACTGTCCTTCGCCTCCTATTATTAATATTTGCATTTTAAAACAGCTTGTTTAATTATTTTAAAAATAAAAATTATGCTCCGCTTCCTTAAATGGAGGAAGTTGGGCATCTTTATCTGATATTATTGCTTTTTGGGGCGATATTTGCCAATCAATATTTAAATCAAAATCATTAAATATTATACCTCTTTCTGACTCTCTGTTATAAAATTTACTGCATTTATAAAGAAAAATAGCCTGATCACTTAATACGCTAAAACCGTGAGCAAACCCTTCGGGAATATAGAATTGTAAATTGTTTTTATCTGATAATTCAACAGCAAAATATTTTCCGTATGTAGGGGAGTTTTCTCTTATATCAACAGCAATATCCAGCACTTTTCCTTTTAAAATCTGTATTAGTTTTGCCTGACTATGAGGAGCTAATTGATAGTGGAGACCTCTTATTGTATTTTTTATGGAGTGGGAGACATTATCCTGAACAAAGTTAGTAGTGATTCCATGCTCTTTAAACCTTTTTTCATTATAAGATTCAAAAAAACATCCCCGGTTATCTCCAAAGAGTTGTGGTTCAATTATTAGCAGGTCAGGTATTTCTGTTGTTTTTATTTTCATATTAGTTCTCTTCTGCAATCTTTTTTAAATATTGTCCATACTCATTTTTCTCTAATGGCTTAGCTAATTTTAGAAGCTCCTCTTTGGTTATCCATTTTTGTTTGTATGCAATTTCTTCTATGCAGGCAATTTTAAGACCTTGTCTTTTTTCAATGGTTGATATAAAGTTCGAAGCCTGCAGCAGAGTGTCATGTGTTCCTGTATCGAGCCAAGCCATACCCCTGCCTAATAGTTTTACATTTAGCTTTTCCTCTTTTAAATAGAGTTTGTTTAAGTCGGTAATTTCTAGCTCTCCACGTTTACCCGGTTTTAAACTTTTTGCTTTTTTAGCTACATCGGTGCCATAAAAATAGAGCCCGGTAACTGCATAATTGGATTTTGGCATTTCTGGCTTCTCTTCAATACTTAAAACTTTGCCAGTTTTATCAAATTCTGCTACTCCATATCTTTTAGGATCATTTACATAGTATCCAAAAACTGTCGCACCATCTTTTAATGTTGCTGCCTGTTTTATTATTCTGCTAAATTCGAATCCATAAAAAATATTATCGCCAAGAATAAGGCATACCGGTTCATTATTAATAAACTCCTCACCAATGATAAATGCTTGTGCTAAACCATCAGGTGATGGTTGCTCTGCATAGGAGAGAGAGAGTCCCCAGTTTGACCCGTCATCAAATAGATTTTTATATAGTGGAAGGTCATGAGGTGTAGAGATAATTAATATCTCTTTAATACCAGCTAACATTAAAACTGATAGTGGATAGTAAATCATCGGCTTATCATAAACAGGTATAATCTGTTTTGAGATACTGTGAGTAGCGGGGTATAGTCTGGTTCCTGATCCGCCTGCTAAAATAATTCCCTTCATCACTAAATATTTTATAATTATTTATAGTCTCTCTTTTGAAAGTAGATTATCAAAATAGGCAACTGTTTTTTTAAGACCTGTTTTAACATTGGTTTTTGGTTCCCAATTATTTAGCAGCTCTTTTGCTTTACTTATATCGGGTTGTCTTTGAATTGGATCATCATCGGGGAGAGGCTTAAAAGTAAGTTTCGATTTTGAGTTTGTAATTTCAATAATCATATCGGCTAGTTCAAGCATCGAAAACTCATGAGGATTACCCATGTTTACAGGTCCGATAACCGAATTATCGGTTCCCATCATTCTTTTCATCCCCACTATTAAGTCATCTATATATTGAAAACTTCTTGTCTGTTTTCCGTCACCAAATATTGTAATAGGCTCATTTTTTAATGCCTGTACTATAAAGTTAGAAACAACTCTGCCATCATTAGGATCCATGCGCGGACCGTATGTGTTAAAAATCCTAATTACTTTAACTTTAACACTGTTTTGACGATTATAGTTAAAGAAAAGGCTTTCGGCACATCTTTTACCTTCATCATAACATGAACGAGTTCCTATGGGATTAACATTCCCCCAGTATGACTCCTTTTGAGGATGCACAAGAGGGTCACCATAAACTTCGCTTGTAGATGCCTGCATAATTTTCGCATCTATTCTTTTAGCTAAGCCTAGCAAATTTATAGCACCCATAACCGAGGTTTTTATTGTTTTAATTGGGTTGTGTTGATAGTGAACAGGTGATGCAGGGCATGCAAGATTATATATTTCATCCACTTCAGCAAAGTATGGATGGGTAATATCATGGCGAACAGCTTCAAAATAGGGATTTTGAACAAAATCTACAATATTTGATTTATCTCCTGTAAAGTAGTTATCCAGAGATATAACTTCATTTCCTTCATTTAAAAGATTTTCACATAAATGAGACCCGATAAAACCTGCTCCGCCTGTTACTAAAATTCTTTTCATTATCTAATGTTTATCTGCTTTTATAAAATTGCGACCAATTCCGTAATAATCAAAACCATTTGATGTAACTTCAATAGGATCATAAATATTTCTTCCATCGAAGATCATTCTGTTTTTCATTAGTTTTCCCATTACTTTAAAATTGGGAAGTCTAAATTCGGGCCATTCAGTAACAAGCATTAATGCATCTGCTTCAATTAATGTGTCATAAGGATCTTTAGCATATTCAATGGTTTCTCCAAATATTTTCTTTGCCTCTTTTTGTGCTACAGGGTCATAGGCTTTTACTTTGGCTCCAGCTTCAAGAAGCTTTTTTATTATTACAATAGCCGGGGCTTCTCTCATATCATCGGTGTTGGGCTTAAAAGCAAGTCCCCATAGAGCAAAAATTTTATTTTTTAAATCATTTTTAAAATATTCATCGGCCTTTTTGTAAAGTAGTTTTTTCTGCTCTTTATTTATTTTTTCTACCGATTTTAATAGTCGTAATGAGTGGTTATAATCATCTGCAGTTTTAATAATTGCTTTTACATCTTTTGGAAAACAGCTGCCACCATATCCAATGCCTGCATATATAAATTTATGGCCTATACGATTATCTGTTCCTATTCCCTTTCTTACCATGTTTATATCTGCCCCCACAAGTTCGCATAAGTTAGCAATATCATTGATAAAGCTTATTTTTGTTGCCAGCATTGCATTTGCTGTATATTTTGTCATTTCTGCTGATGGGATATCCATAAATAGAAGTGGATGATTATTTAAAAGAAATGGCTTGTAGAGTTTACTCATTATTGCTTGAGCTTTTTCACTCTCTACCCCGACAATAATTCTGTCTGGCTTTAAGAAATCATCAATGGCACTCCCTTCTTTTAGAAACTCTGGATTTGAAGCTACATCAAAAGCTATTTGGGATCCTCTTTTCTCCAGTTCATCTTTAATGGCGGCTTTTACTTTTATTGAAGTTCCAACCGGCACAGTACTTTTTGTGACAATTACTGTATAGGATGTCATATATTTACCTATCTCACGTGCAACATTTAATACATGAGTTAAGTCGGCACTTCCATCTTCACCGGGAGGGGTACCTGTAGCAATAAAAAAGACTTCGGTATCTTCTATCACTTCTTTTATATCAGTTGTAAAAAATAGTCGTTTTTGATCACTATTTCTTTTAACCATATTTTCGAGTCCGGGCTCATAAATAGGTATGATACCTTTTTTTAAATTTTCTATTTTCTCTTTATCGATATCTATACAGGTCACATTTACTCCTGTCTCGGCAAAACAGGTTCCCGTTACCAATCCGACATACCCGGTACCTACAACTGAAATTTTCATTTATACAATTCTAAGTTTTAATTATAAAATATAACTATTACTATTTTAAAAAATATGTTTCAAAAATAACTATTTTTAAAAGAGCAGCGAACTATTATTAAGTTATTATGCAAAGGAAATTTTTTGATCAAAAAAAATATTTTTCTCTTTGTCTGGATATTAATATAAAAGTTGGTATTTTTGCACCAAATTTATTAATATAACATATATTGTCTAACCAATTAGTTCGTAATTTAAATTTAAATGACAGAATTAGAAGAAAACAAAGAGGAGCAAAATGCTCCAGAAACTGAAAATCAGAAAGAGCAAGTACAAAATGTACAGGATGCACCAGTGACAAAAGATGTTGCTGATGACGATTTTGACTGGGATAGTTTTGAAGATGATGATCTCATTAAAGATAACTCCAAAAAAGAGGAGTTGGAAAAGATGTATGATCAAACATTATCAACAATCTCTGAAAAAGAAGTTATTGACGGGACTGTAATTGCCATGAACAAGCGCGAAGTTGTGATAAATATCGGCTTTAAATCAGATGGCATTGTTAGTCGTAATGAGTTTCGTTATAATCCCGATTTAAAAGTTGGTGATTCTGTTGAGGTTTATGTTGAAAGTCAGGAAGATAAAAAAGGTCAGCTTGTTCTTTCTCATAAAAAGGCAAGAGCTTTACGCTCATGGGACAGAGTTAATGAGGCTCTTGAAAAAGATGAAGTTATTAAAGGATACATTAAGTGTCGTACCAAAGGTGGTATGATCGTTGATGTATTTGGAATTGAAGCTTTCTTACCAGGATCTCAGATTGATGTTAAACCAATACGTGACTATGATGTATTTGTTGGTAAAACAATGGAGTTCAAGGTTGTAAAAATCAATCCTGAGTTTAAAAACGTTGTTGTTTCGCATAAAGCTCTTATTGAAGCTGAACTTGAACAACAAAAGAAAGAGATCATATCTAAACTTGAAAAAGGTCAGGTTCTTCAGGGAACTGTTAAAAATATCACCTCTTATGGTGTCTTTATAGATCTTGGAGGAGTTGATGGATTAATTCATATCACCGATCTTTCATGGGGACGTGTTTCTCATCCCGAAGAGATTGTACAGCTAGATCAAAAGCTTAATGTTGTTATTCTTGATTTTGATGATGAGAAAAAACGTATAGCATTAGGACTTAAGCAGCTTACCGATCATCCATGGGATTCTCTTGATAAAGAGTTGAAAGTTGGAGATATTGTTAAAGGAAAGGTTGTTGTTATGGCTGACTATGGTGCTTTTGTTGAAATTGCGCCAGGTGTTGAAGGTCTTATTCATGTCTCTGAAATGTCATGGTCACAACACTTAAGAAGTGCTCAGGATTTCTTGAAAGTTGGCGATGAGGTAGAAGCTACTATTCTTACTTTGGATCGTGATGAGCGTAAGATGTCACTTGGTATTAAGCAGCTTAAACCTGATCCATGGGATAATATTGAAGAGAAATATCCTGTTAACAGTAAGCATTCTGCTAAAGTACGTAACTTTACCAACTTTGGTGTTTTTGTTGAAATAGAGGAGGGAATTGATGGTTTAATTCACATTTCTGATCTTTCATGGACCAAAAAAGTTAAACATCCGGCTGAATTTACTTCAATAGGAGAACAAATTGAAGTTGTTGTTCTTGATATAGATAAAGATAATCGCCGTTTAAGTCTGGGACATAAACAACTTGAAGAGAATCCCTGGGATGTGTTTGAGACTATTTTTACTGTTGATTCTATTCATGAAGGTACAATAGTTGATATATTCGATAAGGGAGCAGTAATATCTCTTCCCTATGGTGTTGAAGGTTTTGCAACTCCTCGTCATCTTGTAAAAGAGGATGGTAGTCAGGCCAAGGCTGAAGAAAAATTGCAGTTTAAGGTTATTGAATTTAATAAAACAGCAAAACGCATAATTCTGTCTCACTCAAGAATTTTTGAAGATGAGAAAAGAAGTGAAGAGCAAGCAGCTAAAAAAGAGCAGGCTAAATCTGTTGCTTCAACCAAGAAGAATGTGAAGAAGCTAAAGGATAATCTTGAAAAAACTACTCTGGGAGATATTTCAGATCTTGCTGCATTGAGAAGTCAGATGGAAAAGGATGAGAAGAAGGATAAAGAGTAATTTAATCATTTTATAATGGATTTTAAGATTGAAAAGCTGAATGGTTATATTCTGGTTCAAATGCAGAAAGAGAAACTTGATACAACAGTTGCTCCTTCGCTGAAATCAGAACTGGTTTTGCTTGCAGGTAACAATGAGAAAAATATCCTTTTGGATTTAGCCAAATGTAGCTATTGTGATTCATCAGGATTGAGTGCAATTCTTGTTGCTAATCGGTTAAGCAAAAATAATGATGGAGTTTTTATTTTAGCTGGACTTCAACCTGCTGTTGAAAGATTAATTAGTGTTTCACAGCTTAATAATGTGATAAATATTGCTCCAACTGCTAAGGATGGAGAGGAGATGATGCGTAAAGCTGTTGACAAACAATAATTTAATGTTTTATGCAATTTTCTGTGACAATTCTTGGTAGTAATTCAGCTTTACCAACATCCGGAAAATATCCTACCGCTCAGGTGCTAAATGCATCTGAGCGGTTTTTTTTGATTGATTGTGGTGAAGGAACTCAAATGCAGTTAAGAAAAAACAGGATAAAATTTTCACGGATTAACCATATTTTT
This sequence comes from Marinilabiliaceae bacterium ANBcel2, assembly GCA_029688995.1. Taxonomy (GTDB): domain Bacteria; phylum Bacteroidota; class Bacteroidia; order Bacteroidales; family Marinilabiliaceae; genus JARULA01. The sequence continues at coordinate 169,338 of JARULA010000004.1, read as the reverse complement.
ATTTCTCATCTTCATGGGGATCATTGTTTTGGTTTAATCGGACTTATAAGTACTTATAGTTTACTGGGACGGACAAGCGATCTTTATATTTATGGACACTCCGATTTAGAAGCGGTTTTTGCTCCTCAAATAAAATATTTTTGTCCCAATCTTAAATATAATGTTATTTTTATACCAGTTGATGTTGAGAAGAGTGAAGTGATATTTGAAGATTCTGCTGTTGAGGTGTCAACTATTCCACTGCTGCATAGAAAACCTACATGTGGTTTTTTGTTTAAGGAGAAGGAGAGAGAGCGTCATATAATACGTGATGCGGTAGATTATTATAAGGTTCCTGTTAAAGAGCTTCCCAGAATTAAAAAAGGGGGTGATTATATTAGTTGGGAAGGAACTTTTGTTAAGAATTCATTGCTAACAAAGCCCTCTTCACCACCCCGATCATATGCATTTTGTTCCGATACTGCTTTTTGCGAATCAATAGTTCCTTTAATTGAAGGTGTTGATATGCTTTATCATGAGGCAACCTTTTCACTTTCGGATAAAAAGCTTGCAAGGGAGACATTTCATAGTACCGCATCAGAGGCAGCAGAAATAGCATTGAAAGCTAATGCGAAAAAGCTGTTGATAGGCCATTTCAGCACCCGTTACAAGGATACAAACCTCTTGCTTAATGAGGCTAAGAATATTTTCTCTAATGTGAGTAAAGCTACTGAGGGAGATATCTTTGAAGTTCCTTTAAAATTCCCTTAAAATCAAGAAGAGAGAGTTAAAAATTTAAATCCATATATTTATTATATTTGTGGTAAGCTTTATGTTACTACATTAATTTAAAATTTTACCAAATGAAGAACAAAATAGTAATTCTTGACTTTGGGTCGCAATATACTCAGTTAATTGCCCGCAGGGTTCGAGAAATTAATGTTTATTGTGAAATACATCCATATTATAATATTCCCCGAATTGATGATAGTGTTAAAGGAATTATTTTATCAGGAAGCCCCTCAAGTGTCTTGGATGAGAACGCTCCTGTATCTGATTTGTCTGCAGCAATTGGGAAGTTGCCGATATTGGGAGTATGTTATGGTGCACAACATATTGCCAAGCTTCATGGTGGAGTAGTTGAATCAATCGAAAAGCGTGAATATGGGAGAGCAAACCTAAAATTTGTAGATCATGATAATCCGCTTTTTAGTGAGATAGATCATGATAGTCAGGTTTGGATGTCGCATGGAGACACTATAGTTGAACTACCTCAAGAGTATAAAGTTACTGCAAGTACCAATGATGTAGAAGTCGCAGGTTTTTACTCCGAGAAGAACAATATTTTTGGAATTCAGTTTCACCCCGAAGTTTACCATACAATTCAGGGGGCACAATTTATAAACAATTTTGTTATTGATATTTGCGGCTCTACCCGTGATTGGAGTCCGGCCTCTTTTGTAGAAAGTACCGTCGGAGCACTTAAAAAACAGCTTGGTAATGATAAAGTTGTTCTTGGTCTGTCAGGAGGTGTTGATAGTTCTGTTGCTGCAATGCTTCTTCATAAAGCTATAGGTACAAATTTGACCTGTATTTTTGTCGATAATGGATTATTACGTAAAAATGAATTTGAAAAAGTGCTGGAGTCATATAAGCATATGGGGCTCAATGTTATAGGTGTTGATGCAAAAAGTGCTTTTTTAGGAGAACTAACCGGCGTAAGTGATCCTGAACAGAAGAGAAAAATCATAGGTAGGGTGTTTATTGAAACTTTTGATTCTGAAGCAAAAAAAATTGAAGGTGTAAAATGGTTGGCGCAAGGAACTATATACCCTGATGTTATTGAGTCGGTTTCTGTTAATGGTCCTTCGGTAACCATTAAATCACATCATAATGTGGGAGGGTTACCTGAAAAGATGAATCTTAAGGTTGTTGAACCATTAAGATTACTCTTTAAAGATGAAGTTAGAAAGGTAGGAAAAGAGATGAATCTATCTCCTTCAATTTTAGGGCGTCATCCATTTCCGGGTCCTGGTTTGGCTATAAGAATTTTAGGTGCGATTACTCCTGAAAAAGTTTCTTTGTTGCAAGAGGTTGATAACTGTTTTATTGAAGGATTAAAGAGTGCAGGATTGTACGATAAGGTATGGCAGGCAGGTGCAATGTTGCTACCTGTACAGTCTGTTGGTGTTATGGGTGATGAACGTACTTATGAAAGTGTTGTTTCTTTAAGGGCTGTAGAGTCAACTGATGGTATGACTGCCGATTGGGTACATCTACCTTATGAATTTTTAAGTAAGATCTCTAATGAAATTATCAACAAGGTACGTGGAGTAAACCGGGTTGTTTATGATATTAGCTCTAAGCCTCCGGCAACTATTGAGTGGGAATAATTGCAATGTTACCGTAACAATATCATATTTTGAACTGTATATAGTTTATTGCTGTTATTATAATGGTGCGATTATTGCAAATAATTAAATGAATTAAGAAAAGTTTTTATTGGAGGAGTATTATTTTGAGAAAGGATAGGATTATGAAGAAGATGATATTGTTTACGGTGCTGTTTTGGGTTACTTATTCTATATCGGGTTACTCACAAAATGAGTCGTTTAAAAATGTTCAAACAGCATGGCAATTAATTACTAATTTTTATGTTGAATCGGTAGATGATAAAGAGTTAGCCAGAGAAGCAATTGAGGGAATGTTAAAAAAGCTTGATCCCCATTCAGTTTTAATTCCGCCTGAGGAGGTTTCGGCTATGAATGAGCCTTTAGATGGTAACTTTGAAGGAGTTGGGATCGAATTTGCTATTTTACGTGATACTTTAACAGTTGTAGCAACTGTTGCAGGCGGTCCTTCAGAAGAAGTTGGAATAATGCCCGGTGATCGAATTATTGAGATTGACGGAGAGAATGTTGCTTCGGTGGGATTGATGAATTCTGATGTAATCTCTATGTTAAGAGGAGAGAAGGGAACTAAAGTTGATGTTAAAGTATATCGCAGAAATCAGGGAGTTTTACCTACTTTTACAGTTACTCGTGATAAAATTCCTATTAATAGTATGGATGCCTCTTATATGGTCTCCCCAACATCTGGATACATAAAACTTAGCAGATTTTCTGTCACTTCGCATGATGAGTTTCTTGAGGCAATTGAACAGTTATCAAATGAGGGAATGGAAAATCTTATTTTGGATTTAAGAGGTAATGGAGGAGGCTATTTAACTGCTGCATTAAAAATTGCAGATGAGTTTATTCCCGGTGGAAATATGCTATTATACACCGAAGGTTCTGCAGTGCCTAGAAGACAGCATAATTCAAGTCGAAATGGTGTTTTTGAAGAGGGAAATCTTTTGATTTTAATTGATGAAGGATCGGCCTCGGCAAGTGAGATTGTTGCCGGTGCTGTTCAGGATTGGGATAGAGGCATTGTTTTGGGTCGAAGAAGCTTTGGAAAAGGTTTAGTCCAACGCCCATTTTCTTTGCCTGACGGATCAGAGGTTAGGTTGACTGTTGCAAACTACTACACCCCCTCGGGCAGAAGTATTCAAAAGCCTTATGATGATGGAAATGATGAATATTATAAGGAGATATTAATGAGAGTTGAGAATGGGGAGGTTTATTCTCCCGACAGTATAAAAATTGAGGATGATAATTATTATGAAACTTTAATTAATAATCGCCCTGTTTTTGGTGGCGGAGGTATAGTTCCTGATGTTTTTGTAGCTGCCGATACTACCGGATATTCTACTCTTTATAGAGCAGCAGTTGCTTCAGGATTATTAAACAGGGTTGCTATGAACTATGTTGATGATAATCGAACTGAGTTAATAGATACATATTCTGATTTTGAACTTTTTTATTCTGATTTTAAAATTGATAAAGATTTTTATAACTATTTTTTAAGTGAGGCTGAAGAGCTTGATATTGAATATGGTGATGATGATGCTGAGGTGTCTAAAGAGTTAATTAAGAATCATATCAAGGCTTTAATTGCCAGAGATATATGGGATACTACAAAATATTTTAGAGTAGTAAATCCTAACATGCCTGTTTATCGTGAGGCTTTACGGATTTTAGACGATGAGAATTTATATAGTGATATTTTAAAGTAAATAGTTTTTTTATTTTTTTTACCTGACTTCTATATAAGAGTAGGAGTCAGGTTTTTTTTATTATAATGGTTGATTGGATAGCACAAAATTGGATTGAGATTACAGGGGCTGTTACAGCTTTGTTGTATATGTATTTTTCTATTCGGGAAAAGTTCTGGTTGTGGCCCGTAGGCTTTGTAACTTCAGCTTTTTATCTTGTTGTTTTTTATCAAAGTCAGTTATATGCAGATATGAGTTTGCAAATTTATTATTTGTTAATTAGTATATATGGTTGGTTCCATTGGGCTGGTAATAGCAAATCTGTTAAATCGGGAGAGACAAATCTCCCTACCATATCATTGTCATACAGGGTTCTTATTAACTATCTTTTGTTAACTCTTATATTAACTGTTGTAATATATTTTGTACTTAAACAGCTCCCTCAATATTTGAATCTGTTGCCCTCTTCTTTACCTTTTGGAGATGCTTTTACTACAGCAGGTAGTATTGTTGCAACATGGATGCTTGCACGTAAAATTCTTGAAAACTGGTTATTGTGGATATTTGTTGATTTATTTGCTATGGCAATGTATATTAGCAAGGAGCTATACATTACAGCAGCTCTATTTATGATATATACACTGATGGCAATTACTGGTTATATTAAGTGGAAACAAAATATGTGTTGTAGTAAATGATATCTATTGTAATTTCGGGACCCGAATCAACAGGGAAATCTACAATGACAAAACAGTTGGCTAATTATTTTAACTGTTTGTTTGTTGAGGAGTATGCCCGGGATTATGTTCAGCGCCTTAATCGTGAATATCTTTTCTCTGATGTAGAAACTATTGCTATTCGTCAAATAGCCAGTTATAAAATTATGCAAAAATGTGTAGGAATGCATAGTTTAGTAGTTTTCGATACTTTTTTAATAATTACAAAAATATGGTTTGAGGAGGTTTATCAATGTTGTCCGCTATTTATACACGAGGCAATAAAAATGTATAAACCAAATTTAGTTTTTTTATGTTATCCTGATATTGAATGGAAACATGATGGAGTACGTGAGAATAAAGATAAAAGGTTACATTTGTTTTATCGTTATCGGGAAGAGTTAGAGCGATATAATATTTCATATAATATTGTCTCCGGGTACGAAGATGCGAGAATTACAAATGTTATTAAATTAGTATCAGGATATTGTAATTTTAAGTAATAATTTATGTCAACGTTCTATTATAATGAAGAGTTAAAAAATACTATTGATTTTTTATCACGTGAAGAGTCATACGGATCGGTTAGTCACAGGCATTACCCCGATCAGCCTATGCCATCGGTAAAAGTAACCGGTGAAATAGTTGATCTGGTAAGGGAGATAATATTTCCAGGTTATTTTGGTAATTCAAAAACAAAACCCGAAAGTGTAAAATACTATATTGGAGTTAATGTTGAGTTACTTTTTGAAAAATTAAAGCAGCAGATATTTGCGGGATTGTGTTTTGAGTGTAGTGATAAAGAGCATTTTCAAATTTCAGCCGCAAAAAAAGAGGCTGCAGCTTTGTCTGTTAAATTTATAGAGGAACTACCCGGTATAAGACATGTTTTATCAACTGATGTTGAAGCTGCTTACCTGGGAGATCCTGCTGCTCAAAGTCGGGCTGAGGTTATTTTTTGCTATCCGGCTATTCGTGCTTTAACAAATTATCGCATTGCTCACTCTTTACTTACTTTAAATGTACCATTGATACCGCGCATTATTGCTGAAATGGCGCATTCCGAAACCGGAATAGATATTCATCCGCGTGCCAAAATCGGAAAAAGTTTTACCATTGATCATGGCACAGGTGTTGTTATTGGTGCCACATCGGTTATTGGGAATAATGTTAAAATATATCAGGGAGTTACACTGGGAGCTAAAAGTTTTCCGTTGGATAGTAAAGGAAATCCTATTAAGGGTATTCCAAGGCATCCTATTGTTGAAGATAATGTGATTATTTATGCGCAGGCAACCATTTTGGGGCGTATAGTAATAGGAGGGAATTCTGTTATTGGCGGTAATGTATGGGTTACCTCGGATGTTCCTCCCAACAGTAAGTTAGTTCAGGGTAAACCTTCATCAAAAGGGTTTACTTATGGTGATGGAATATAATAGTTTGCCACTATTTTATTATAGTAATTAGATACTATATAAGAATGAATTTTAATATATTTGTTTAAGAGTATAAAATTATTACTAATGTTTATAATAATGCTATGATACTATTTTGGTCCCTCATGAATCATTTAATAGCATTGAAAAACTATTTATTACATGGGATTTGATCTTGATAAATGGGTATTGCACAAGATGCAGGGAGAAGTTTTACTTCATTATGTTGGAGAAATTACTTCTGATAAGATAACAGAAGCTTTAACTAAGATAGAGTCAAATCTCAATATTAAGAATGAGAAAAACATAATAAGAAAAAAAGTATTCAATGTATTTGTAGAGTGTATCCAAAACCTTTTTCATCATGTTGATGAATCTCCAAAGGCTTCAGATATTGAGAATAAAGGAAAGTTTGGCATTATTATTCTTGCAAAGGATAATTCTTTTTATAGAATATCAACCGGTAATTTTGTGAGAATTGATAAAATCAATATAATTAAGGATAGAGTTGATCAGGTTAACTCATTATCTGATGAGGAGATAAAATCAGTTTACAGAGACATATTGGGCAATGAAGATATAACTATAAAAGGAGGAGGTGGTTTGGGAATGCTTGATATTGTTCGTAAAACAGGTAATAAATTAGAGTATTCAGTATATACATATAATAAAGAACTTGTATTTTTTGCACTGGATGTTTATATAAGTTAATAAAGTAACATCGTTTATTTATTATGGAGACAATTATTCGAGAAGGAAGTCCAAAGACCCCTTATGTGATGTTAGATGGTGAAAAGGGATTGATTGAGATTAAAGGGAGATCCATACCGGAAAATTCTGTAGAGTTTTATAAACCTTTGATTGACTGGTTAGATACATATGGAGAAGATCCTAAAGATACCACAACAGTTAATGTACAGTTGGAGTATTTTAATACCAGCTCTTCTAAATGTATTCTTGATATCTTTAAGAAGCTGGAGCTTATATATAAAAAGGGAACTAAAGTTCAAATTAACTGGTATTATGAAGAGGATGACGAAGATATGTTTGAGGCGGGTGAGGACTATCAGTCTATTATAAACATTCCTTTTTCCATGTTTGAGATGGAAGAGTAATTATTAGTTTTTGATTACTTATTATTTTTTTTTCTGAATAAAATAGTTTTCAGTAAGGCTGTTTTATTCAGAATGTTATTTAAGGCACTGTAATATAGAGATAAAAACAGGACTATATTGAATAACCATATTATGGCAATATTAACATGTAGTGTTTTAAACTGATTATTCCCGAGAGGTTTGGTTGCTGATAAAAAATGTGCTCTTATTAATGATTTTTCAGGTGTTTTGTAGATAGGGTCAAAAACTTGTATTAACTTATCATCTGATTCTATAATTCTATTAGCAAATATATCATTACTCCTTCTAATAAATCTCTCAAGTTCATCATTGTGATAACGGTTTTTAAGAGTTGTAAGATGCTCATTACCTTTAGTCTCTATAATCATTTTTATTTTTTTATCATGTTGCCTGTCAGCTTCATTATAAATTTTTATCCAAACGTTTTGAATATTGTTTATTACATCAATTAATGAATCACTCTTTTCTGCTAAAACAGCTTTCTCTTCATCAATAAAATTATTATAATTGATTGTAGTTTCTGGTAGATTTAAGTTGTTATGTTTTACCAGCTCATTAATAATTAGTTTAGATAATCGATTATACTCTTTTTCTTTTAAATTATCTGATTTGTTTAACTTATCTAATCTGTTGATAATATTAATTAGTTGTGGAGCCCAAAAATCTTTTCTGTATGTTGCTTTACTTTTTAGTTTATCATATATAAAAAAATTTTTTTGGTACTCATTGTTTTTGTATTGATTAACTGCTAAGGCTTCAAAGGCCCAACGAGCTATTATTATTTCTCCATACAAGGGTACGTTCTCTTTAGATGAAAGATTAGGATTTAATTTATCATAGCTGACAAAAACTCCACTTAATATTAATTGTGGTATTATTAAAAAAGGAATTAAAATATATATGTTAACTGTTTTTTTAAAGCTATCTGAGATATTTAATCCTAACAGGTTTGCAAAAACAGACGCTGAAAATAGTGTAATCCAGTAGGGTATAGCCATTCCTTCTATCTCCATTATTGAATTGCCTATTAATACAAACAGGCCCGTTTGAATTGCTGATAGTACCGTTAAGATTAACAGTTTAGATGAGATGTAACTTAGTCTGCTTAAACTTAAGAAAGCTTCTCGTTTTCTTATTTTTCTGTCATTTATAATCTCTTCAGCACTAACCGATAGACCTATGAAAATAGCTATTATTACTGAGATGATTATGTATACAGTAATATTAGGGTTTTCTCTAAAAATATACTCCCCACTATTTCCATAAGTATTAAAATACTTTATTAATATTGAGAGAATAAAGGCCAGTAGAGGAGCTTGTGTAATATTAATAATCATATACTGTCTATTAGACAGTTTTGAAACAACATCCCTTTTAGTAAAAATTGCAAGCTGTTTTAATTTATTAGGTATTTTAAATGTTATAAGTGGTAGTTTCTCTTTTTTTGATCTCTTCTCTTCTTTATTTTGCTCTTTGATTTTTTTGTTAAAATAGCAATACCACTCTTTAGGCGAGACTTTTCTGGTATCTGTTGGAACTCCATATTCATTTACAATATTGCTGTTAACAATCGTAAGAATTTGCTCCGGACTAACATTGCCGCAAAGTGGGCATTCACTCTCTTCACGGTTTATGTGATTAATACTCTCTTTAAAATAGTTGATAGCCTCAACAGCATCTCCATTATAAATTAAATAACCTCCGTTATCGAGTACTAACAGTTGATTAAACATTTTAAATATATCTGAGGAGGGTTGGTGTATAACTACAAAAACCAGTTTCCCTTTTAAAGCCAGATCCTTGAGTAAATCCATAATGTTTTCAGAATCTTTTGAGGATAATCCTGATGTGGGCTCATCTAAAAACATTACTGAAGGTTCTCTAATTAATTCCAGAGCAATATTTAACCTTTTTCGTTGACCGCCACTTATTTTTTTATCCAAAGGAGAACCAACTTTCATATTTCTTACCTCTTCAAGTCCGAGAGAGTTTAGCAGAGAATCAACTTTTCTTTTTATGCTTATTTTTGACAGATGATCAAAGCATAATTTTGCATTATAATAGAGGTTTTGAAAAACAGTTAAATCATCTATTAAGAGATCATCTTGAGACACATAACCAACTATTCCTTTTATTTTTATTTGATCATTATGAATATTAAATCCATTTATAGTTACATCTCCTTTGTCAGGTTTAATTACACCTGTTAACAGATTTACCAGTGTTGTTTTTCCTGCACCTGAATCTCCCATTATTCCTACTAAATTGCCTGATTCAGAAGAGAATGACATGGGGTGAATTCCATTATTGCTGGCCGGGTAGTTGTATGAAATGTTTTTTGCCGAAAATATTATACTTGATTTGTTAGTATCTTTATAAAAACGGGAGTGAAGGTCGGTGTATGTAATTGGTGTATGATTAGTATATCGTAATGAACTTCCGGGCCTCATAAGATGGATTTTGCCGGGCTGAACTAACTGACCATTTATTGTTAAGTTATTACTCTCTTTTGCTTTTATCAAAAAGAGGTTAACTGATTCAATATTAAGAACTCGTACATCGTTGTTGAAGTGTTCCCAGAAATAAAATCTATCCGAAGATACCTCACTTTTATCTCCTGTAATGATAAGTAGGTTGTTATGTGGTGTACGACTTTTAAAATTATCACTTATAAAAGCATATAGTTGAAGGTAAACAAAACTGTCAATATTAAAGGAGTCAGCTATAGCATTTGCAAATTCAATTTCAATCTCTTCAATATCATTTTTTGCGGAGTGTAAAAATTCCAGTAGCTTAACTAAAACTATTAATTTTTGATAATAGGTAAGCTCTTCATTAATTGAGTTGGTGATTTTTAATATTCTAACAGAGCTTGCTGCAAACCGCTTTTGTAACTGTCCTCTTTTTTTTAGTTTATCTTTGAATAAATGATGATAGTAGTCATAAATATTCAGATATTGTTGAGCAAGCTGACTACTTAACTGTTGAAGCAGGTACTCTTTAATAACTTTTTTTCTGCTTTTTTCATCTTTACCGGGAGCTGATACAAGAGCAAATAATTGCATTAATGCTTTAAAAATCTCTTCACTCATTTTTTATCCGGGGTTAAAGATAGTTTTTAAAACCCAGTAACATTAACGCCATACCTGAGTTAGCAACATCTTGATTGAGTTTTGCTTCTATAATAAATTCAACAGAGTTTTCAATTTTGAAATCCCATTTATTTGTATAATTAAAATCACTATTTGAAAAAATTTTGTTTCTTTCATAATCATAAATTGTTATCTCAATTAATTGTGGCTGGTGAGTACAAAGTACTAATCGGTACACATTTCCTTTTAAAAGCGTGGTTCTAAATTCTGCAATCTCTTCTCCTGTTAAAAAGGCTCTAAACGAGTTATTGCTTTGTATAAACTCTGAACTCATATTTTCACCACAATTTTTTAACAGTTTTTCTTCTTGTGCCGATTGTGTCGATACAATGGCAGGAACAAGAAAAAGAAATAGAGTTAATATTGTAAATAATTTCATCAGAAAATAATTTGTTTAATTCAAAGTTATTTAAAAGATATGATAAAGGAAATAGCTAAATTGTTATTTGATATACGTTATTATACTAAAATAGTTAGTCATTATACTAACTAATGATACTCCTGTGACATATTGTCGCAACAGCTTTGATTTGCGCGACATGTTGTCATATATATAGATGTGGCAAATCTTTTGTTTATTAAATGATTCGGTTGAACATTTTAAATTGGAGGAGAATAAAATGAACTTAAATCAGTTTACAATAAAAGCGCAAGAGTCTATTCAGCAAGCATTTCAAATAGCTGAGGGATATAACCATCAGTCCATTGAAAATGGTCATTTGCTTAAAGGTGTTTTACAGGCTGAAGAGGAGATTTCACGACATATCTTTAGCAAACTCGGTGTTGGCAATATAGACCCCGTTTTGGATAAAATAATAGAGTCATATCCAAAAGTTCAGGGAGGTGAACCCTATCTGTCAAAAGATGCTTCCAGTGCATTACATAATGCTCTTAATAAAGCAAAAGAGTTAGGCGACAGTTTTGGATCGGTTGAGCATATTTTACTTGGAATTATCTCGGTGAATGACTCTGTTGCCCGAATGCTTAAAGATGCAGGAGTACGGGAGAAGGAGATGACGCTGGCTATAAAAGATTTAAGAAAAGGAAGCAAAGTTGATAGTCAAACCGCCGAAGATACTTATAATGCGCTTAATCGCTTTGCCATAAATCTTAATGATAGAGCACGCAATAATAAGTTGGATCCTGTCATTGGAAGAGATGAAGAGATTAGAAGGATATTACAGATTTTAACGCGACGCACAAAAAACAACCCTGTTTTAATAGGAGAGCCCGGTGTAGGAAAAACTGCAATTGCTGAAGGGTTAGCTCACAGGATTATAAATGGAGATGTCCCCGAAAATCTTAAGACCAAACAGATATACTCTCTAGATATGGGAGCTTTAGTTGCCGGTGCTAAATATAAGGGAGAGTTTGAAGAGAGGCTTAAAGCTGTTGTTAAGGATGTTATAAGTAGTGATGGAGAGGTTGTTCTCTTTATCGATGAGATACATACTCTGGTAGGTGCCGGCAAAAGTGAAGGAGCTATGGATGCTGCAAATATATTAAAGCCTGCATTGGCCAGAGGTGAATTGAGAGCTATAGGAGCAACTACTTTAAATGAGTATCAAAAATATTTTGAAAAAGATAAAGCTCTTGAAAGAAGGTTTCAAATAGTAATGGTTGATGAGCCTGATATAATTTCTTCAGTTTCTATATTGCGGGGATTAAAAGAGAGATACGAATCTCATCATAAGGTTAGAATTAAAGATGAAGCTATTATTGCATCGGTAGAGCTTTCAAAAAGATATATTTCTGATAGATTTTTGCCTGATAAAGCTATTGATTTAATTGATGAGGCAGCTTCAAAATTACGTATAGAGATGAACTCTGTGCCCGAAGAGATCGATGAGATTGAACGAAAAATCAAACAACTTGAAATTGAACGTGAAGCCATAAAAAGGGAGGGTGATAAACTTAAATTAGAGCTGTTATCTAAGGAGATTGATGAGTTAAAAGGTGAACGTTCAGTATTACGTTCTAAATGGGAAGAGGAGAGATTATTAATTACTCAGATACAGCAGTATAAATCAGATATTGAAAATTATAAGTTTGAGGCCGAAAAAGCAGAACGGGAAGGTTTATATGAAAAAGTTGCTGAGTTAAGGTATGGTAAAATAAAAGAGGCTGAAGCCAATATAGAGAAGCTTACTAATGAATTGATGCAAAAACAGAGTGATGCGGCGATGATTAAAGAGGAGGTTGATTCAGAAGATGTTGCACAGGTAGTTAGTCGATGGACAGGCATTCCGGTGAGCAGAATGTTAAAAAGCGAAAAGGATAAGCTTTTAACAATTGAGGATGAACTACATAAACGTGTTGTTGGACAGGATGAAGCTATAGAGGCAGTTGCAAATGCTGTTCGTCGAAGCAGAGCCGGATTGCAGGATGCTAAACGACCAATTGGTTCCTTTGTTTTTTTAGGGACAACCGGTGTTGGAAAAACAGAGCTTGCAAAGGCATTGGCTACATTTCTTTTTGATGATGATAATTTAATGACACGTATTGATATGTCGGAGTATCAGGAGCGCCATTCTGTATCTCGATTAGTTGGTGCACCACCGGGATATGTAGGTTATGATGAGGGTGGGCAACTTACCGAATCGGTAAGGCGAAAACCATATTCTGTTGTTCTTTTGGATGAGATAGAAAAAGCGCATCCCGATGTGTTTAATATTTTGTTACAGGTTCTTGACGATGGTCGCTTAACAGATAATAAAGGGCGTGTTGTTGATTTTAAAAATACAATAATTGTTATGACCTCTAATTTGGGTAGTAATATACTGCAAGGTGATATAGAGGGTAATAAAAATGATGATTTTGTTATTACTAAAGAGAGTCGTAACAAAGTTATGGAGCTTTTAAAGCAGTCGATACGTCCGGAGTTTTTAAACAGAATTGATGAAATAGTTTTCTTTTCACCTTTAAATATGAGTCAGGTAAAGGATATTGTAAAAATTCAGATTAATGAATTGATTTCGCAGGTATCTAATCAGGGTATCTATCTTGATTTAACTGATAAAGCTCTTGAGTGGCTGGTTAAAGTAGGGTTTGATCCTGTTTATGGTGCCCGACCAGTAAAACGGGCTATACAGAAGTTTGTTCTTAATGAGCTATCCAAGATAATCTTAAAGGATGAAATTAATACCGAAAGACCAGTTAATGTGGATTATTCAAATGAAAAAGAGGGCTTAATCTTCTCTAATTGATTTTAAAACTGGATTTTGGGGAAGTATAATTCCTCAAAATCCAGTTTTTATTATTTAGAAAAGTCAAAAACTTTATCCAGTTTCATTAGTTTTAACAGACTCATAACATCGTCATTAACATTTTGAAGTTTAAATGAGCCGTTATTCTCTCTTGCAGTTTTTAATGCAGAAATTAAAACCCCTATACCGGTACTGTCAATAAAACGAATGTTTTTAAGATTTAAAGTGAGGGTATAATCACTATCTTTAAGTGATTTGTTTAACCTCTCTTTTATTGCAGGTGCAATAGGAGCATTTAATCTATCCGTCCCTTCAATAACACCAATTTGTTGATTCTCCTTTTCTTCAATTGTTAACATGATTACAGGTTTTCAATGTCCTCTTTTAGTTCTGTTTTGGCTTTATTTATTATAGAACCAAATTTATTAATTATATTTTTAATTTGCTCAATAGAATCAACTTCTTTTAACCATTTCTTTTTTTCATATGGGCACCCTTCAATAGAATCATAGTTAATTTGCAGCTCTCTAATTTCAGCTTTAGATAGAGAGCCTTTTTTTTCTATTTCCTTAATCCTCTCTTTTTTAGCAAGTAATTCAATGTTTTTGAGATCATTATTTCCCAGCTCTTCCATTCCCATCGATATAACAGAGGATTTTGCTTTATGTGCTAAACCGGCAAGCTCTTTCCACCTCTTTTTATCGAAATTAATTTTAAATCCTTGAGAAAACTCCTCTATCTGTTCCAGAAAAATGGTAATTAGTTCTTTTATAATGTTTTTGTCACCGTTAGATATCTCATTCAAGTATTTTAAATTTGTATAACGGTTACCTGAATTGTTCATTTTTTTGCCTTTTCTGATATTACTAAATGTAATTCACCACAAATTTAATATATTAGTTCAATATTCTGTAATTAGTTTATGTATAATATAAGTTATAAGTAAAATTGGATATGCGTAAAACTGTTTTAAACGAAGTTCATAAAGCTTTGGGTGCGCGAATGGTTGAGTTTGCAGGCTATGAGATGCCGGTTGAATATAGTGGAATTACTAGTGAACATAATGCAGTTCGTAGTGATGTTGGTATATTTGATGTATCACACATGGGAGAGTTTTATGTTGAGGGTGAAAATGCTGTAAAGTATCTTCAACGAATTACTTCAAATAATATAGAAAAGATTAAAATTGGTAAGGCACAATATAATTTGATGCTTAATGAGAGGGGAGGAGTTATTGATGATCTCTTAGTTTACCGGTTAAAAGAGTCACGTTTTTTGCTGGTTGTAAATGCATCTAATCGTCAAAAAGATTTTGATTGGTGTCAAAGTAAATTAATTCCCGGTGTAAACTTATCAGATAAAAGTGATGATATATCTTTACTTGCTGTACAGGGTCCAAAAGCCCTTTCTCTTTTGCAGCGATTAACAAAATCAGATTTAAGCAAAGTCCCATTTTATTCATTTATTCATTCCGATTTTGCCGGTGTTGAGAATGTCCTTTTATCAAACACAGGATATACAGGTTCCGGGGGCTTTGAAATTTATTGTAGTAATAGTGATTGTGAGGCAATATGGCGTGCTTTAATAGGTGAAGGGGAAGAGTTTGGCCTTGTTCCTGCAGGTTTGGGAGCTCGTGATACTTTACGACTTGAAAAGGGGCTTTGTTTGCATGGAAATGATTTGGATGAGACAACAACCCCTATTGAAGCCGGGTTGTCTTTTGCTGTAAAAATAGATGAGGGAAATGATTTTATTGGCAAAAAAATAGTTGTAAAACAGAAAAAGGAGGGAGTAAAACGTCGCTTACGCGGTTTTGCTATGCAGGAGAGAGGAATTCCCCGTAAAGGATATGAGATTCTTAATAGTAATGGTGATGTTATTGGTACAGTAACCTCCGGGTCTGTATCTCCGGGATTAAACAAAGGAATTGGTATGGGATATATCAAAAATGAAGATGCTTATTTAGAATCTGAGATTTTTATTCGAATAAGAAAGCGTTTGGTTTCTGCAATTATTGTTAAAACTCCGTTTGTATAGACTTTATGTTGTTACATTTTTGTGGATAATTATTTCACTTATATAATTTTATTCCATTTTGTAAGTTATTTATTCATTTTTCTTTTAATTTTGCAGTTGATAAAAAGTGGTGGCAATTATTGAAAACTCTATTTTAATATCTATTAAAACATGATATGAAATAGTAGTGATTTTATTTATAGGCAATTGTCGTTTATTTAATATAGACCATTCTACATCTATTTTTTATTGAGTTATTTTAATGAAAGTATAATCATGAGTATTTTAAATACTCATAAACAGGGTTTAGTTTTTAAAAACTACATTCTCTTTTATGTTGTTATACTTTGCTAAACTAAAACAGTATTCATTTAATGATACCTAAATAAAACTAATAATCTAAATCAGATGAAAAAGTACAATTTTTCGGCCGGACCTTCAATTCTTTCTCAATTTACAATTAAAAATACTGCTGAAGCAGTTATAGATTTTGAAGGAACCGGTTTGTCGGTGATGGAAGTTTCTCACAGGGATAAAGAGTTTATGGCAACTATGGATAAGGCAAGACTTCTTTTTAAGGAGTTGCTTGATATTCCATCGGGGTATGAGGTTCTTTTTTTAGGTGGGGGCGCAAGTTTGCAGTTTTGCATGGTGCCATACAATCTTTTAAATAAAAAGGCAGCATATTTAACTACAGGAACATGGGCCTCGAAAGCTATGAAAGAGGCTAAGTTTTTTGGGGAAGTTGTTGAAGCTGCAACATCAAAAGATAAAAATTTTTCATATATACCTAAAAAGTTTGATGTTCCTGACGATGCAGATTATTTTCATATAACAACCAATAACACAATTTTTGGAACTGAAATTCGTGAAGATATCGATTCAAAAATTCCTTTGGTAGCTGATATGTCATCTGATATTTTATCTCGCCCGGTTGATATTTCAAAATATGCACTCATATATGGAGGAGCTCAAAAAAATCTGGCTCCCTCAGGTGTATCTTTTGTAATAGTTAAAGAAGATATTCTCGGGAAGGTTAAAAGACCAATTCCATCAATGCTTAATTATAAGGTTCATATTGATAATGGTTCAATGTTCAATACTCCTCCTGTTCTCCCTGTTTATGCAGCTTATCAAACATTGCTTTGGCTTAAAGAGAAGGGTGGCGTAAAAGAGATGGAAAAAATTAATGTTCGAAAAGCCGACATGTTATATCAGGAGATAGAGCGTAACAGACTTTTTAAGTCAACAGTTAGTGATCCTAGAGACAGGTCAATTATGAACATCTGTTTTGTAATGCATGAAAATTATGGCGATCTTGAAAAGGAGTTTTTGGAGTTTGCTTACAATAAAGGTATGGTAGGGTTAAAAGGTCATCGATCTGTAGGAGGATTTAGAGCTTCGTGTTATAATGCAATGACTGAAGAGGGAGTTCGAGCTTTGGTTGATGCAATGAGAGAGTTTGAAAAACAATGTTAATTAATTTGTTGTTTTATTTTGTAACTAACTAAATTTTATAGTGATGCATAAAGTCTTAATTGCAACTGAAAAACCTTTTTCATCTTCAGCTATTCGAGAAATTCAAGAGATTATTGAAGATGCTGAAATGAAACTTGAAGTTCTGGAAAATTATTCATCTGAAGAGGAGCTGATTAACTCTCTAGCTGATTCCGATGCTCTAATTGTAAGGTCAGATAAAGTAACATGTAACGTATTAGAAGCAGCAAAAAATTTAAAAATTGTTGTTAGAGCTGGAGCAGGTTATGATAATCTGGATTTAGTAACATGTACATCTAATGGTGTTGTAGCAATGAACACTCCCGGCCAAAACTCTAATGCTGTGGCTGAGTTGGTGTTTGGTTTGTTGATTTATGGGGCTCGTAATAACTTTAATGGCACAGTAGGCAATGAATTAAGAGGTAAAGCTATAGGTATTCATGCTTACGGTAATGTTGGTTATTATGTTGGAAAAATTGCACATGGTTTTGGAATGAAAGTTTTTGGTTATGATCCTTATGTTAGTAATGACCGAATGCAATCGCATGGAGTTGAGCCAGTTTCTTCGGTAGAGGATCTATATCGTACATGTGAGTATATTTCACTGCATATTCCTGCAAATGATATTACAGAAAAATCTATAAATAAGTCATTAATCTCAATGATGCCCGAAGGTGCTGCTATTGTTAATACAGCGCGAAAGGAGATAATTAATGAAGATGAACTTATTGAAGTTATGTCTCAAAGGGATGATTTAATGTACCTATCTGATATATCACCTGATAAATCAGATACTTTGCTTGAGAAGTTTCCCGGTAGAGTTTTCTTTACTCCTAAAAAAATGGGTGCTCAAACGCATGAAGCTAATTTAAATGCAGGAATTGCAGCTGCCCGTCAAATAGTTAGTTATTTTGTTTCAGGAGATGAAACTCATAGAATTAACAGACAGTAAAAAAATTACTGTCTTTTTTTTTAATAGAATTAATTTTATATGGCTATAGTTAAACCATTTAGAGGTTTACGACCTCCCAGAGAAATTGCGCAAAAACTCTCATGCCTTCCTTATGATGTTATGAATAGTAAAGAGGCAGCTCAAATGGCAAATGGTAATAAGCATTCTTTGTTACACATTACAAGAGCAGAAATTGATTGTGATGAGGGAACCGATATTCATTCAGATAAGGTTTATAATAAATCGGCCCAAAATTTTAGTGATTTTCGTGCAAACGGGTGGTTGAAAAAAGATGATGAGCCACGTTTTTATATTTACGCTCAAACAATGGAGGGTAGAACTCAATATGGTATAGTTGGCTCTGCCTCTTGTGATGACTATTTTAATGGAGTAATAAAAGAACATGAACTAACACGACCTGATAAAGAGGAGGATAGGATGGTGCATATTCGCACTAATAATGCAAATCTTGAGCCGGTTTTTTTTAGTTATAGTTCTGTTCCTGAGATAGATGAAGTAGTTGAAAATGTTGTTACTAACCAAAATCCGGAGTATGATTTTGTGAGTGAAGATGGTTTTGGTCATCATTTTTGGGTGATTTGGGACAAAGTGGCAAATAAAAGAATTGAGCAGTTGTTTAAGAATAAAGTAGAGTGTACATATGTAGCCGATGGTCACCACAGAACAGCTGCCGCTGCCCGAATTGGTCAAGAGAGAAAAAAGGCTAATCCAAAACACACAGGGGATGAAGAGTACAACTACTTTATGGCAGTTCACTTTCCTGATGATCAATTATCTATTATTGACTACAATCGTTTAGTAAAAGATTTAAACGGATTAGATACTAATGACTTTTTAATTGCTTTAGGTAAATATTTTGAAGTTACCAATGTAGGTGCAGATATTTATAAGCCCTCTTCGTTACATGAATTTGGAATGTATCTTTCAGGTTCATGGTATAAGTTGGTAGCTCGTAAAGGAACTTATAATGATTCAGACCCTATTGATTCACTTGATGTAACTGTTTTGTCTAAATATGTATTAGACCGACTACTTGATATAAAGGATTTAAGAAGATCAGATAGAATTGATTTTGTAGGCGGTATTCGTGGATTAAACGAGCTTCAACAGAGGGTTGATTCAGGGGAGATGAAGGTAGCTTTTGCACTTTATCCTGTATCTATGCAACAGTTGATTGATATTGCAGATTCGGGTAATATTATGCCCCCTAAAACTACATGGTTTGAACCTAAATTGAGGTCCGGACTGGTAATTCATGATTTGGAATAGTTTTTAATGATGTTAAAGTAAAGAGTTTATGTCTGTTTCTGAACAAATTATAACTTTTAAATCAGCATTACCCAAAGAGGTTAGTTTAGTGGCAGTATCTAAAACTTACTCCTCTAATATTGTAATGGAAGCTTATAATACAGGGCATAAAGATTTTGGAGAAAACAAGGTGCAGGAACTTATTTCTAAAGCAGAAGTTTTGCCTAAAGATATCAGATGGCATATGATTGGCCATTTGCAATCTAATAAGGTGAAATATATAGCTCCTTTTGTTACTCTTATACATGCTGTTGACTCGCAAAAGTTACTTAAGGTTATTAATAAAGAGGCTGCTAAAAACAGTAGGGTTATAGACTGCCTGCTTCAGGTACATATTGCTAAAGAATCTAGTAAGTATGGGTTGTCAAAAGAGGGATTAAAAGATTTGATCAGGTTCTTTAATGATAATATTAATGATTTTAGTAATGTTAGAGTTTGCGGATTAATGGGGATGGCAACCTTTACAGATGATTGTGATATTGTACGAGAGGAGTTTAGATATTTGAAAGCTATTTTTGATGAAGTAAAAGAGAGTGATTTGAATAATTATCCTGAGTTTACTCAATTAAGTATGGGAATGTCAAATGATTATAATATTGCAATAGAGGAGGGAAGCAATATTGTAAGAGTTGGTAGTGCAATTTTTGGGAACCGAAATTATTGATATATTTGTTTAACAAAAGAGCAAAATTATAATTTTTAAATTAGCAATTTTTTAAGATATGGCCGATATTAGTGTTAAGTATTTGGGGTTAGATTTATCATCTCCTGTTATTGCTGCAAGTTCTGGATTAACAAATAGTGTTGATAATATTAAAAAACTTGAAAAAGCAGGAGTTGGAGCAGTTGTTTTAAAATCTCTTTTCGAGGAGCAGATTAATTTTGAGGTTAATGAACAAATTGCCGTATCAGCTCATAAAGATTATCCCGAAGCTTACGACTATATGACCGAGTATGCTCAAAATAATTCAGTTAATGAATATTTAAAACTAATCTCGGGGGCTAAAAATGAAGTTAATATTCCGGTCATCGCCAGTATAAACTGTTATTCTGATAAAAGTTGGGTTAATTTTGCAAAAAAAATAGAGGAGGCTGGTGCTGATGGTATAGAATTAAATCTTTTTATTGTTAATCACGATAAAAATAGTGATCCTCAAAAGTATGAGGAGGTTTATTATAAGGTTTCACAATCGGTTAGCAAGGTTGTTAGTATACCTGTTTCTATAAAACTTGGTGTCTATTTCTCTAATTTGGTTAGTTTGGTTAATAAACTTTCTGTATCGGGCAGCAAGGGTGTTGTTTTATTTAACAGGTTTTATGAGCCCGATATTAATATTGATAAGCTTACCCTTACCTCATCTAATGTTTATAGTTCTCCCTCAGATATAAGAAGATCATTGCGATGGGTTGCTATTGTAAGTGATAAAATTCCTAATATTGATATATCAGCATCTACTGGCGTTCATGATGGTGAAGCTGTCGTTAAACAGTTGCTAGCCGGGGCAAAAGCTGTTCAGGTTTGTTCAGTTATTTATAAACATGGCCCTGCTGTAATAACTTCAATGAATAACTATATTAAAGAGTGGATGAAAGGTAAAAACTTCTCTTCCATTGATGATTTTAATGGCATTATGAGCTACAGTCGTATTCCTGACCCTGCCATGTATGAAAGAGCTCAGTTTATGAAATATTTCTCACAACTTGATATAGGAGACAACAATAAACTGTAGGGTTTTAGTATTAAATTGACCTTTGTTACTTGCATATTAAAATATATTTTGGGATCTAATTGCAATTAGATTTTTATTTTGTTCTGAATATACTTTGACCTTTATCTTTTTTTTTCGGAATTTTGTATTAGTTTGTTTATAAAATTTTCGCTGATGCAATTTATCAATAAGTTAACTCTTTATTTGACTTCAGGACTGTTTATGCTTTTTGCATTTTCTTATTGCACCTGTGAGTCTAAGTCAGATCAATCTAAAACCCAACAGGAGATTGTTGATACTGCTATTAACGATAAGCAGTTGGTAGATGATTTTGAAAAATCAAAATTTATTTTTTACTCACTTCCTTCTCCTGTTGAGACTGCTATGCTTATAAAACGAGCGGGTGGAGGATTTGATCAGGATTTACTTAATGAACCCGGAAATGCTAGCCGTTATAATTCCAATTTGAAAATGGCATTAAATTTGGGTATTTATACCGCTAACATGAGTTATGCTAGTCTGTTCGACCAGGCCCAACATACTGTAAATTATATGGGAACATGTCGAAATTTAGCAGGTAATTTAGGTATATTGGAGTTGATAGATGAAGAAACAATTCGCCGTTTAGAGGAGAATATGAATAACAGAGATGTAGTTATTGATATCATTTCTGAAACTTTTATGAATTCTAATGCTTATTTAACTGAACAAAACAGACCTGCTATTGCAGCTATGGTTTTAACCGGAGGATGGATTGAAGGTTTGTATATAGCTACCAGTTTAACTGGTGGGGATATAGATAATAATAGTGAATTGGTTGATCGTATAGTATATCAAAAATTGTCATTAAACACCCTTTTAAGTCTGCTTGAAACTCATAAGTCAGATCCCGATATAAGTTACTTGATTGATCGAATGGAATCATTACAAGAGTACTTTAATGTCATGAGTATTGTTTCAAAATCTGATATTGAAGCTGAGACTAATCCCGAAGAGAAAATTACCATAATTAGATCTCAATCTGAAGTTGAGGTTACCCCTGAAGCTTTTAGAGAACTATGTAATAAGGTAAGAGAGATTCGTTCTGAATTTATATCGTAATCTCTTTTTTAATTTTTTTATAGCAGATGAACCGATTTTATGTAAAAATTTTCTTTGTGATAATACTGCTTTCAGGATTTTCACAAATAGCAGCCTCTCAATGTACTGGTTTTGCAAGAAATATTGCCCGACCAATGTTGGAGCCTTTTCGTCATGACGGAAATTTTAATGCTACATATATTGAAGAGGGTGAGAGAGCAGAGTTATATAAAACTTTTTTTCGAGGAGAAGAGTATCGTTTAGTAGTTACTGCAGTTGAAGCTCTTCCTGATATTCGAGTAAGGGTTTTTGATGAAAATCAGCATCTGCTCTTTGATAATGCAAACCATGAATATACTAAAGTATGGGATTTTGTAGCTGAAACAACTTCAAATATTATGGTACAGGTTATAGTTCACGACTTAGAGGAGGAGTCTGTTAAGGGTGGATGTTTAGCAATACTTTTTGGTGTTAAAGATTGAGTTGACGCTCCATTACCTTATTAAGATAGTAGCCGGTATATGAATTTGTTGAACCTATAATCTCTTCGGGAGTTCCTTCAAATACAACTTCTCCACCTTTTTCTCCACCTTCCGGACCAAGATCTATGATATAATCTGCGCATTTTATTATATCCATGTTGTGTTCAACAACAATTACAGAGTGCCCTTTCTCTATTAATGCACTAAATGATTTTAAAAGTTTATTTATATCATGAAAATGAAGTCCTGTGGTAGGCTCATCAAAAATAAAGAGAGTTGGCTCATTTTTTTCCAAAGCTAAAAAAGCTGCCAGTTTAATTCTCTGACTTTCACCACCGCTTAATGTACTGCTCGACTGGCCCAGTTTTACGTAGCCCAAACCAACATCTTTTAGAGGTGTTAATTTGTTTACTATCTTTTTTTCTGTTGTTCCTTTCTTTTGCGAAAAAAATGTGATGGCCTCATCAATGGTCATTTCCAGAATATCATTTACATCTTTACCATTATACTTTATCTCTAGTATGGTTTCTTTAAATCGTTTTCCTCTACAATTTTCACACATTAGTACCAGATCGGCCATAAATTGCATCTCTACCTTAATTTTGCCCTCTCCTAAACATTGATCACATCTTCCCCCGTCAACATTAAACGAGAAGTGTGATGGTTTAATATTTTCTATTTGTGCCGATTTTTGAGATGCCAGCAACTTTCTAATATCGTCCCATGCTTTTAAATAAGTTGCCGGATTTGATCTGGATGATTTGCCTATTGGGTTTTGATCTATAAACTCAACATCGGCAACTGATTTTAAGTCTCCCTTTAAAAGATCAAAATCCCCGGTTTTATCTGCTACTCCGCCTTTAAGTTTTTTTATTGCCGGATAAAGTACATTTTTTACAAGTGATGATTTTCCCGATCCGCTAACACCGGTAATGGCAGTTAAGCAGTTTAGAGGTATTTTAACTGTTATGTTTTTTAAATTATTTTCTCGTACTCCGGTTAAAGTAATTGATGATGCAGAAAACCTTCTGCTTGAAGGAATATCAATATTTTTTACTCCTGTGATATATTGAGTTGTTAAACTATCACTAACCGATTTTATATTTTTGAATTGTCCCTGATAAACAACTTTTCCTCCGTGTTGACCGGCGCCCGGACCAATATCGATTATCTCGTCACAAGATCTAATTATCTCTTCATCATGCTCTACTACAATTACACTATTTCCAAGTTTTTGAAGATCTTTTAGAACATCAATTAATAGATGTGTATCCCTTGAGTGTAATCCAATGCTGGGTTCATCTAATATGTATAGTGAGCCTACCAGACTGCTGCCCATAGATGTTGCAAGATTTATTCGCTGGCTTTCTCCTCCCGATAGACTTGATGAGAGGCGATTTAAAGTTAAATAACCAAGTCCGGTCTTCTTTAAAAACTCTAAACGGGAGGTTATCTCATATAGTAATCTTTGTGTAATCTTGCTTTCATGAGCATCTTGTTTTAAATTGTTAAAGAAGTTGTGCAGCTTTTCAACCGGCATTAGTACCAGTTCGGTAATGCTTTTATTGTTAAATTTTACTTGTGATGCTTCTTTTTTAAGACGTGTTCCTTTACAATCGGGGCAAACTGTTTTTCCTCTGTATCTAGCAAGCATTACCCGGTTTTGAATTTTATATAGTTTTGCTTCCAGATGTTTAAAGAAGCGGTTTAATCCATAAAAATATCGATTGCCTGTCCATAAAAGTTCGCGCTGTTGTAGTGTTAATTCATGGTAGGGGAGATGAACGGGAAAGTCAAATTTGTGTGCATTTTTTATTAGTAAATTTTTCCATTCCCCCATTTTTTCTCCTCTCCAACAAGCTATAGCTCCATCAAAAATTGAGAGGTTTTTATCGGGAACAACAAGGTCCTCATCAATTCCTATTACGCTTCCAAATCCTTCACATTTTGGGCAAGCTCCAACCGGACTGTTAAAAGCAAAGAGGTTTTCTGTGGGTTCTTCAAATTCGATTCCGTCTTTTTCAAATTTATTTGAAAAATTATGGGCTTCTATTTCACTTTTTGATTTATATATGTTTATTATACAATCACCATATCCTTCATAAAAAGCAGTTTGTACCGAATCTGCAATTCTGGAGGTGTTGTCATTATCTTCGTTGTTAACACTAACCCGGTCAATTAAGAGGTTAAATTTTGTGCAATCATTTGCAGGATGAGTGGGATCATTTATTATTTCATTAATCGAAGTAAATGAACCGTTCGATTCAATTCTGCTATATCCCTGTTTAGCTAATATTTCAAGATGATTTTTGCAATCTCTCTCTTTTGGTAAAATAACAGGAGCTAATATTGCTGTTTTTGTGGATTTTGGGTAACTGTTGATAAAATTTACTACATCGGTTACACTATCTCTTTTTACTTCTTTACCCGAAATAGGAGATATTGTTTTTCCGGCCTTTGCATATAGCAGTTTAAGGTAGTCATATATTTCGGTTGATGTACCAACTGTAGAACGGGGATTTTTAGTGTTAACCTTTTGTTCAATAGCTATGGCCGGTGGAATACCTGTAATAAAGTCAGCTTCGGGCTTATCTATTCTTCCTAAAAACTGTCTTGCATATGAGCTCAAACTTTCAACATAACGCCTTTGACCCTCGGCATACAAAGTATCAAATGCAAGTGAACTTTTTCCCGACCCGGAAACACCGGTTATTACGATAAATTTATTACGAGGTATTGAAAGGTCTATATTTTTGAGATTATGAACTCTGGCTCCTTTAATTATGATACTATTTTGCTGACTCGCTCTGGCTTGTTTTATCTTCATCGGGATATGAAATAATCTTTTTTTAATTTAGCTATTTGGTTATATTCTGATTTTATGCAAATGTAGTTAAAGTATGCTTTTTTTTCAGTTAATAGATAGCGGAAAATTTTTTAAATAAAAAACAATTATCTTTTTTTGGTTTTTTTGACAATTTTTCATTTTTTTGTAATGTCTAATCTTAAATATATTAATGCCTATTGAGAAATTTTTACAAGTTACAAACTATTAATTGATAATAGAGTTATGGCAGATTTAAAAAAGCTGTCGGACGAAGAGCTTGTAAAAAGTTTCGTTTCCGGTAATCAGGTCTCTTTTAATATTTTATTAGAAAGACATAAACAAAAAGTTTACTCCTATATCTATTTAATGATTAGGCGGCAGGAACTTGCTGAAGATATTCTACAGGATACTTTTATTAAAGTTCATACCACACTATTAAAAGGTAAATATTTAGAATCGGGTAAATTTGTTTCATGGGTTATGAGGATTTCTCATAATTTGATAATTGACCACTTTCGACGTCAAAAAAATTATCCTATTCTATTTAATGAAGATCATGAACGGGATATTTTTAATCACTCCAAATTTTCTGATGCTTCTGTTGAAGAGAGTATGGTTCATGAGGAGACTCTTCGAGATGTTGCCGTATTGGTAAATGAACTTCCCGATAATCAGCGCGAAGTGGTTGTTTTACGACACTATTTGGGTTTGAGCTTTAAAGAGATTGCTGATGAAACAAATGTTAGTATAAATACTGCGTTAGGCCGAATGCGATATGCGCTTATTAATTTACGCAAGATGATTACAGAAAATGAGCTAACTCTCTATTTTTAATAATTAAATGCTGTTTTTTTAAAAAAAGCTCTTCTCAAAATAATAATAAAAGGGTATCTATCGTTTAATTTGTAAGATATAACCCCTTTTGCATGAAAAAAGAGAATGATAGTGAACTGTTAAAACTGGACAGAAAAGGAGAGGTTTTGCGCGAAATGATTTTACAGTTATCTGATAATGAGTTAAAGTTATTTACACCTCCTCTTTCTCAATCTGTTATTGATGAAATTAAAGCTTATAATGAATCTCAAAGATTTTATCTCTATTTACAAAAAAATTAGTTCACGTTTATTTGTAAAAATTTTCTTTGAAAGCGTGAAATTCTCTCTTTTTTAAAAGTCTTCGAACTATTATTCCCTCTAAAAACCCCAATCCGTATCCCACGGTTTGCACATAAGCGGCTGCTACTGCCCATAGAGCACTAGTTTTGTTTTTTAATGTTTTGTTAGCATGTACATATATAATAGCAGGAGTTATAATTAATAGTAGCAGTATCCAGGGGTATGCAAAAGCTATTAAAAAAATGAGAATGTGTGATAGAATAAATAGAGAAGGAAGCCAATGAACCAGTTTTGTTGTTCCTTTATGACGCATTTCAAGATTTATTCTTGCTATTCCTGAATTGTAAACCTGCTTAAAAAAAGAGCGGAAATTATTTCTTCTTTTATGAAATACAAAGCCCTCCTTTATTAATCTGGTTGAGTAACCTTTTTTTATAAGTCGCATGCTAAAATCGAGGTCTTCGCCAAATCGCATATCTGAAAATCCTTCTAATGCGTTAAAAACTGAGTTACGAACTCCCATATTATAACTTCTGGGATAGAAAAGATCAAACTGCTCTTTTGCACCCCGTATTCCCCCGGTAGTTATAACACTGCTCATAGCATATCCTATTGCTTGCTGTATTCTGTTAAAAGCCGGATGCGCTTTATCGGGGCCCCCAAAACCATCAAACTCCTCACAATCAACCTCAGCTTTTACTATATCAAGGTAATTTCTTGGTAGCAGGCAATCTGAATCGAGAAAAATAAGCCAGCATCCTCTTGCTTTTTTTGCTCCGTTGTTTCTTGCAGATCCCGGACCACTGTTATTTTGAACTATATATTTTATAGTTGCCTTGTTTTCATGTTTTTGAATAATATGTTCGCATGTTTCCTCAGAGCCATCTTCTACAATTATTACTTCAAAATTTTTGCTGGTCTGTTCAATTATTGTTTGTAAAAGTTCATCAACTTCTTCAGCTCTGTTGTAAACAGGAATTATAAATGAAAATTCTGGCATAATAACTTTTGTTTGGCTTCAAATATACAAATTATTAATGTTTGCTTTTTTTATGTTTGAAAAAATATTTACAAATTTGTAGCTTTTAAGAAGTTTATAGCTTTAGAGTAATTAATAGTGGTTTAATTAATAATAAATAAATAACCTGAAATGTTAAAGAGTCCATTACAAATTGCCAGAGCAGATTATGCTCCAAAAATACCGGCATCATTGAAAGGTGCTGTAAAAATTGTTGAAGGAAATAAAACTGAATCTGTTGCCGATCAGGCAGAAATCGATAAAATGTTTCCTAATACTCACAGGATGCCAGTTATTACCTTTGAATCGGGTGAAGAAACCTCTGTTTACCCTGTAGCTAAGGTAGGAGTAATATTATCAGGAGGACAGGCTCCGGGTGGTCATAATGTTATATCCGGACTGTTTGATGGATTAAAAAAGTGCAATAAAAATAATAAGCTTTATGGATTTTTAGGTGGCCCAAGTGGGTTGCTTGACAATGATTATATTGAGCTTACCTCTGATGTTGTTGATGAGTATCGTAATACAGGAGGCTTTGATATAATTGGTTCGGGAAGAACAAAATTAGAGGATGAAGAGCAGTTTGATAAAGTAATGTCAAATTGTAAGGCTATGGGAATAAATGCCATAGTTATAATTGGAGGTGATGACTCAAATACAAATGCTTGTGTGCTTGCTGAGTATTTTGTTAAAAAGAAAGCAGGCATTCAGGTTTTAGGAGTTCCTAAAACAATTGACGGGGATTTAAAAAATGAGGTAGTTGAAACTTCTTTTGGTTTTGATACCGCCTGTAAAACATATAGTGAACTTATAGGAAATATACAAAGAGATGCCAATTCTGCGAAAAAATATTACCACTTCATTAGATTAATGGGGCGTTCGGCTTCTCATATTGGCCTTGAGTGTGCTTTGCAAACTCAACCCAATATTACTATTATATCTGAAGAGGTAGAGAATAAAAAACTTACACTGGATGATATTGTATCATATATAACCGATATTATCGTAAAGAGAGCCGAACAGGGACATAACTTTGGATCGGTTCTTATTCCTGAAGGACTCGTTGAGTTTATCCCTGCTATGAAGACTCTTATAGGTGAGCTTAATGATATACTTGCTGCTAATGAGAGTGATATTAAAGGATTGGAGAATAACCAAAAACGCCGGGAGTTTGTAGCTACCAAATTAAGTGCAGACTCTTCAAAAGTGTTTACTTCATTACCTGCTTCATTTGCAGATCAATTGATGCTTGATCGTGATCCTCATGGAAATGTTCAGGTATCGATGATTGATACCGAAAAGCTTTTAATTGATATGGTAAAAGTGAAGCTGGATGAATTAAAAGCTGATGGTAGTTACAAGGGAAAGTTTAGTGCTCAGGGTCACTTTTTTGGATATGAAGGACGTTGCGCAGCTCCATCAAACTTTGATGCTGATTATTGTTATAGCTTGGGATATACCGCTTCTCTATTAATTTCTGAAGGAAAGACCGGTTATATGGCTTCAATAAAAAATCTTACAGCCCCTGCTGAAGAGTGGATTCCCGGAGGAGCTCCAATAACTATGATGATGAATATGGAGAGACGTCACGGTGCACTAAAGCCTGTAATACAAAAAGCTTTGGTTAAATTAGATGGCAAACCATTTAAAGCTCTTGAAGAGAACCGAGAAGAGTGGGCAATGGAGACTAACTATTTATATCCCGGACCTATTCAATATTTTGGGCCTTCACAGGTTTGTGATTTAACAACACGTACTATTGTTTATGAACAATCATAATAGAATTTTGTTATAATTGTAAAATTAAGCCCTGTAAGAAGTCTTACAGGGCTTAATTACTTTTAAGGTATTTGTTAATTATTATATATATATAATTATGTCCAGGGTTGTCGCATTTTCAGAAGCTGCTGCTATTGGTTTACATAGTATGGTAGTAATAGTGCGTAATAACAGAGTTCTTAATGCTGCTGAAATTGCCGACTTAATATCGAGCTCTAAGCATCATGTTTCAAAGGTTATGCAACGTTTAGCAAAAAGCGGTTTTGTTGCATCAACAAGAGGTCCCAGTGGCGGTTTTTATCTTAAGATTGCTCCCGATGAGCTGTCTCTTTTAAATATATATGAAGCCATTGAGGGAAAAATAGAAGATGGTTCATGTCCGGCGCGTAAAGAAAAATGTCCTTTTAATGAATGTATTTTAGGAGATGCTTCACAAAACATTACTTTTGAGGTGAAAGAGTATCTAAGCAGTAAAACTTTATCAGATTATATAGATTAAGTTATTTTTATTTGCTGTTTATTTTCTCTTTGATTATTCATTTATTAACTGAATAATATTATTGGCAACTATTGCAGCTGTTTCGGTTCTTAATCTTTTACTTCCTAGAGATACTGGTATAAATCCTTTTTGTTGTGCCAACTCTATCTCTTCCTGTGAGAAATCGCCTTCCGGACCAATAACTATAAGAGTCTCTCTACCTTTTTTAACGAGCTCTTTTAAATGTTTTGAATCTTTGTTATTGCAGTAAGCAATAAATTTATCTCCCTTAAACTCTTTGTTTATTAACTCTTTAAAGGGTATGCTTTCATTAAGTACGGGTCTGTATAGTTCGCCTGACTGTTTAATAGCTGATGTTATTATTTTTTCAAGACGATAAGGCTTTATCGATTTACGAATAGAATTTTCACAAAATAGTGGGGTTATAGAGTTAATTCCAAGCTCTGTAGCTTTTTCGACAAACCATTCGGTTCTGTCGTTACTTTTTGTTGGAGCAATAGCAATATGTCCTTTTGCATTATCATATTGAGCATTAATCTGTTTGTCAATTAAAACAGAGCACTCTTTTGGTGAATCATCTGTTATTGAGACATAAAACAGACGCCCTTTACCATCAATAATTTTTATTGCATCCCCCTTTTTATGTCTTAATACTTTTATACAGTGGTGCGACTCCTTTTTGTTAAGAACTCCGTTATTAGTAAGTAGGTTGGGCTCATAAAATAGTTGCATAGTCTCTTATTTTCTTCAAAAATAGTTTTCTTTTTCTTTTTTTACCACTTTCAACTCCGGCAATTAAAAATGTTTTACGTTATTTGCAACTCTGTAATTTACTTAATTTATGAGTTACTATTGGGGACACAATCGTCGATTTAATGATTTTAGCAACCATATTCGCAAAGTTTTTAATGGTTCTAAAATGCAAAAAATATCTATTCATGCAGGATTTACCTGTCCCAACCGTGACGGGACTAAAGGAGTTGGTGGATGCACTTTTTGTAATAATGAATCATTTAAACCCTCATATTGTCAAAGTGACCTTAATATTGCAGAGCAGATTAACCGGGGGATAAAATTTTTTGAGCGGCGATATGATAGTGTTAAATATATTGCCTATTTTCAGGCATATACGAACAGTTATGCACCATTAGAAACTTTGATTGATCTCTATGAAAGTGCTTTATCTTATGATGGTGTAGAGGGGTTGATTATTGGTACTCGCCCCGATTGTCTTTCTGATCAATTAATCGATTATCTTAAAGATATTCAAAAGAGATATTATGTAGCTGTAGAACTTGGAGTTGAATCTACCTTGGATGTTACTTTAGAGAGAATAAATCGCGGACACTCTTTTGATGAATCAAAGCAGGCTATTAATATTTTGGCAAAGAATAATATTCCTGTTGGAGTCCATATGATAATGGGGCTTCCGGGTGAATCTTTTGATGATATGCTAAAACATGGAGAATATATCTCTAAGCTGCCGGTTAATTATCTTAAACTTCATCAGTTACAGTATGTTAAAGGATCAAAACTTGGAAATTATTATCTCGAAAATCCTCAACCAGACTCTTTGTTAAATTTAGATCAATATATTGATTTTGTTGTTACTTTTCTGGAAAATCTTCGTCCTGATATTGTGATGGAACGATTTACCAGTCAGGCCCCCCACTCTCTATTAATTGCTCCAAAGTGGGGGATTAAAAATTTTGAATTTGTAAGGATTCTTGAAAATAGAATGGAAAAAAAAGATACCTGGCAAGGTAAATATTATAGCCCGGTATCTTTTTAATTGATTTAATATTTATAGAGTGACAGTTAAAGTTACTGCCCACTGTATTTAAAAACTTTTTTTAGTAAATCGCTGGTGCGTGCTGCAGGATCTTCTCTAATAATAGACTCCTGTTCTGCTATTTTAATAAAGAGACCATTGAGGGCTTGATTTGTCAGATAACTGCTAAGATCTGTTTCAATAGGATCTAATCCCATGGTTGAACCTATCAAAGAGTTGGCAACACTATTATAGTCGGTAGTTAAGGTATTCCATGTATCATTCACCGAACCCCCATCGGTTATCCCCATTCCCATAGCACTTTCTATTTCGGGTTTGTAAAGTGCATGCAGTTCATCAAATGTATTCTCTTTTAAAAATTTTGTTGCAGCATCATTTTCTCCATTAAGAATACCAATGCCGCGTTCAATTGTTAAATCTGAAATAGCTTCATAAAATATGGGACCAGCATTTTTTGCTGAATGTTCAGCCGCGCTGTTAATTTGTAAGGTTAAATTTTCCATAAGATTTTCCCCAAATGGCATAATATCAAGATATTCTGAAATCTGTTGCAGCTCGTCAGGTAACATTATTTTCACTAGTTCATCTTCATAATATCCGTTAGCAACTCCCAGATTATTAGTTGCTACATCAGTTCCGTTTTTAAGAGCCTCTTTTAATCCGTTACTAATTTCATACTCTGAGGGGTAGTTAATAATATCTTCTATATATTCATCACAAGATGCTAAAACTATTAATGTTATTGATACTACTCCAAAAATTTTTTTAATCATAACTTATTTAGTTGATTTTTACTGTTTATTTATGTGCTATTTACGTTTGTAACTCAATAATGTTCTATTTTTGCTTCACTTTTTTGTCGAATAGCCTTTCAATTAATGGTTTTATTTTGCTGTTATTATATAAGCTTTTTATTTGCTTTTCAACCTGCGGTTTGTACCAAAAGAAAAACATTCTTTGTCTCTCTTTCTGTTTTTGTCCTGATGGTATGTATAGGGGTTTGAGTGTATAGGGATCTATACCTGTATAGTACATTGCAGTTGAGAGGGTCATTGGCGTAGGGGTAAAATCCTGTACCTGCTCAGGTTTAAAATTGAGATTTTTGGTCTCTAATGCAAGCTCTACCATGTCTTCATCATGAGATTCGGGGTGGCTTGATATAAAATAGGGGATAAGCTGCTGTTTAAGATTTAATTCATTATTACCTTTCTTAAATATTGCGTTGAACTCTTTAAATAGATTAAATGAAGGTTTACGCATTGTTTTAAGCACCCTGTTAGATGAGTGCTCGGGAGCAATTTTTAATCTGCCCGAAACATGATGTTTTATCACCTCAGTAATATATCTACTGTTATTTTCCTTCTCTTCTTTCGATATATTTTTGTTTAAAAGCAGATCGTATCTTATACCACTACCAATAAAAATCTTTTTTATCTCTTCTATGGAGCGGCCATTTTTATATAAATCAAGAAGTGGTTTATGTGATGTGTTCAAATTACTGCAGATTGCAGGGAAAATGCATGACGGACGCTTACACTTTTCACATTTAGAGATATCTTTACCTTCCATTTTGTACATATTGGCACTTGGTCCGCCCAAATCGGAGATATATCCCTTAAAATCGTCCATCTTAACTACCTGTTTTAGTTCATTAAGTATCGATTTTTTAGAACGTGATATTACAAATTTACCCTGATGGGCCGATATTGTACAAAAGCTACATCCGCCAAAACATCCTCGGTGCAATACTACCGAATGCTTTATCATTTCATAGGCAGGAATAGTCTTTTTGTTTTTATATTTAGGATGAGGCATTCTGGTAAAAGGGAGTCTGTAGATTTTGTCCAAATCATTTTCAGAAACCGACAGGTCGGGAGGATTAACAATTATTCGGTTGCTATTACATATTTGATGCAATCGGGGAGGGTAAAAACTGTTAGAGATCTCCTCGATAGTTTTAAAATTAATAGCAAATCTTTTTTTACTTGTCACACACTCCTCATGGCTGTAGAGCTCAATATCTTTCCATTTTTTATTTTTGGGCAAAGGCTCCTTTTTTGATTGCTTTATAACTGTTTGCTCTATAGTGGTTAGTGAATTAAAAGGGACACCTTTTTCTAAAAGGGTTATTATTTTAATTAATGGTTTTTCTGCCATGCCATATATTATCATATCTGCATGTGACCATTCTAAAATAGAGGGTAGTAGCTTATTATTCCAGTAATCATAATGAGTAAATCTACGCAGTGAAGCTTCTATACCACCTGCAATAACAGGTGTGTTAGGATAGAGCTGTTTTAATAATTTTGCATAGATTGAGGTAGCATAATCGGGTCGTTGACCGGCATTTCCCCCAGGGGTATAAGCGTCATCACTTCGTTTTCTTTTTCCGGCAGTATAATGGTTAACCATAGAGTCCATATTACCGGCAGTTACTCCAAAAAAGAGTCGTGGCTCCCCAAATTTTTTAAAATCTCTTAAATCATCCTGCCAGTTTGGTTGTGGAACAATGGCCACTTTTAACTTGAGCGATTCTAATAAACGCCCAATAACGGCGGTTCCAAAAGAGGGGTGATCAACATATGCGTCTCCCGAAAAGAGAATAACATCAGGTTGGGACCAACCCATAGCCTTTATCTCTTTTTGCGTAATAGGGAGCCATCTATTTGACTGATTGTTAATGTTCAATTTTTTTTATGCAAATATACTTTTTTATGACAATTATGCAGCTATGATTAAAAATATGAGTGAAAAGTATAACGTTTTTTTTCAAATTATAAAAGCTATGTTAACTTTGTAAGGGAAATAATATATTATGGTTAATCCAAATATCGATTTAGTTGTTAAACTAGAAGAGAAAGTTGATAAATTAATTGAGAGGTACAAAGCTCAAAAGGAGGAGAATAAAATGCTTCGGAGCCGTGTTTCTCAGTTAACTGAACAGTTGAATCAGATAAACTCCTCTTACTCATCACTTGAAGAAAGCTTCGAGAAGTTGAAAATTGCCAAAACTTTAGAAGCTTCAAACAATGATGTTAAAGAGACAAAGTTGAGGATTAATCAAATTGTGCGGGAAATAGATAAATGTATAGCTCTGCTAAATCGTTAATATAGCTATAATATGGATGATAAATTATCAATACGTGTAAATGTGGCCGACCGGTACTATCCATTGAGGGTTGACAGGGAAGATGAGGAGCGTATTCGTAAAGCTGCAAAGCTTATTAACGAGAAGGTATTACAGTATAAGCAACGTTATAATGATAAGGATGTTCAGGATTTTTTGGCTATGGCATCATTGCAATATGTAATTAAAGCATTGGAACTGGAAAACAGTCATGATGTTTCACCTGTGACTGATGCTGTTTCACTATTGGATCAAAAGCTGGAAGATTTTTTGAATAACGATAATAATAACGAAGAGTAATAAGTAAGAACTATTTAATTTTATAA
The DNA here is from genome assembly GCA_029688995.1 of Marinilabiliaceae bacterium ANBcel2. Lineage (GTDB taxonomy): Bacteria > Bacteroidota > Bacteroidia > Bacteroidales > Marinilabiliaceae > JARULA01. The sequence continues at coordinate 134,069 of JARULA010000004.1, read as the reverse complement.
ATAGGTATTCCCGCATTTTTTTCCTCAACTTAAACGGACACTTTTTATAGTGTTGGTTAATTTTAGTTAGGAAAAGGGTGCGTTTTTTATTTTAACAGATTAATTAAAAGAGTATAGAAAATGGAAATATTGATAGGAATTATAGCTTTTATTGTAGGAGGATTAATAACCTGGACAATAATAGTGAAAGCGTTTAAATCACGATCGCAAAAGATTATAAGAGAGGCTCAAACAGAAGCAGAAGTGATAAAAAAGGATAAAATTCTGCAGGCTAAAGAAAAATTTCTTCAGCTAAAGACTGAGCATGAGAAAGAGATTAATAGCAGAAATTCAAAAATGCTTAATCTGGAAAACAAGATTAAGCAAAAAGAGTCAGCTTTTTCGCAAAGGATGGAGGAGTATCAAAGAAAAAAGAAGGAGGTTGATTCAATTAGAGAGAATTTAAATAATCAACTTGAATTAGTTGAGAAAAAGAGTGAAGATCTTGACAGGCTTCATAAGCAACATGTTGAAGAGTTAGAGACTATTTCAAACCTCTCTGCTGAAGAGGCAAAAGAGATGTTGATGGAGTCGTTGAAAAATGAGGCCAAAACCGAAGCGATGTCTTATATAAATGACATCATGGATGAAGCTAAAATTAATGCCAACAAAGAAGCCAAACGCATTGTTTTAAATACTATTCAAAGGGTAACTACCGAAACTGCCATTGAGAATGCTGTTACTATATTTCATATAGATTCAGATGAGATTAAAGGTCGTATTATTGGACGTGAGGGGCGAAATATAAGAGCTCTTGAAGCAGCAACGGGTGTTGAAATTATAGTTGATGATACTCCTGAGGCTATAGTTCTATCGGCTTTTGATCCCATGCGACGAGAAATTGCCAGATTGGCATTACATCAGTTAGTTACCGATGGTAGAATTCATCCTGCCCGTATTGAGGAAATTGTAAATAAAGTTCGCAAACAGATTGAGGAGGAGGTTATTGAAACGGGAAAGCGTACAGCAATTGATTTGGGTGTACACGGTTTACATCCCGAATTGATTAAGCTGATAGGAAAAATGAAGTATAGATCCTCTTATGGTCAAAATTTACTGCAGCACAGTAGAGAAACAGCTAACTTATGTGCTGTTATGGCTTCGGAGCTCGGACTTAATGCTAAGAGGGCAAAAAGAGCCGGATTGTTGCATGATATTGGAAAGGTTTCAGATGAAGATCCTGAATTACCGCATGCAGTGTTGGGAATGAAGTTGGCCGAAAAGTATAAAGAGAAACCCGATATATGTAATGCAATTGGCGCTCACCACGATGAGGTTGAAATGAGTACAATGATTGCACCGGTAATCCAGGTATGTGATGCTATTTCAGGAGCCCGACCGGGAGCAAGACGTGAGGTTGTAGATGCTTATATTAAGAGGTTAAAAGATTTGGAATCTCTTGCTTTAAATCATCCAGGTGTGTTAAAAACATATGCTATTCAGGCAGGTCGTGAGCTAAGAGTAATTGTAGGAAGTGAAAAGATCTCAGATAAAGAGGCTGAATCACTTTCATACGATATTGCAAAAAAGATACAGACCGAAATGACATATCCTGGTCAGGTTAAAATCACAGTAATAAGAGAAACAAGGGCTATTAATTATGCCAAATAGTAAAGGATTTATTGAAAACAGAAGGGTTTTAGTTACCGGTGGAGCGGGATTTATAGGATCTAATATTATTGATAAACTGTTATCACAAAATAATGAAGTGATCTGTTTAGACAATTTTTCCACCGGTAAGTACCAAAACATATCTCATCTTAAGGAGAATTCTTATTTTACTCTTATTGAAGGTGATATAAGAGATTTAAAAGTTTGCAAAAAAGCATGCAGGGGAGTTGATATTGTTTTGCATCAGGCAGCATTAGGCTCGGTTCCGCGAAGCATTAACGATCCACTTACTTCAAATGAGGTAAATGTAAATGGATTTTTAAATATACTAATTGCTGCCCGTGACAGTGAGGTTAAAAGAGTTGTTTATGCAGCAAGTAGCTCTACTTATGGTGATAATGATAGCTTGCCTAAGATAGAAGAGCGTATTGGTAATCCACTTTCACCATATGCAGTTACAAAATATGTAAATGAGTTGTATGCAAAAGTGTTTTGTGACCTCTATAGTATGGAGCTCGTGGGCTTGCGTTACTTTAACGTTTTTGGTCCGCGTCAGGATCCTTATGGTGCTTATGCTGCCGTTATACCTCTGTTTGCAAAGGCTCTAATTGAATATCAGTCACCCGTTATTAATGGTGACGGATCTTATTCTAGGGATTTTACATATATTAAAAATGTGATTCAGGCTAATGAACGAGCAGCTGTTGCAGATGATATTGATGCAATTAATACTGTTTATAATGTTGCCTGTGGTGCAAGAGTTACTTTAAATGAACTTTTTAGTAGTTTAAGAGATGTGCTTTCTGTTTATGATAAGCAGATCTCTTTAGTTGAACCTAATTACGGGGAGAAAAGAGTTGGTGATATACCCCATTCACTTGCCTCAATTGATAAAGCTAATAGTTTGTTGGGATATAAACCAACTTATCAATTTTATGATGGAATTAAGGAGGCTGCAGAGTGGTATTTTAACAATTTAAGAATAGGTAATTGATATTATATATTACTCTTAATTTAATTTTAACTTGAAATAATGGAAAAGGTGGCTTTAATTTCCGGTGTTACCGGACAGGATGGTGCATATTTAGCTGAATATCTTCTTAAAAAGGGTTATATTGTGCACGGAATTAAACGTAGAGCTTCTCTTTTTAATACCGATCGTGTAGATCATATCTACCAGGATCCACATACCGAGAATCGCAGATTTGTTATGCATTATGGCGATTTAACCGACTCTACAAATCTTATTAGAATTATTCAGGAGACTCAACCTGATGAGATTTATAATCTTGCAGCAATGTCTCATGTTGGGGTTAGTTTTGATACACCTGAATATACAGCTAATGCTGATGGCATTGGTACTCTTAGGTTTTTAGAAGCTATTAGGTTGCTCGGACTAACACAAAAGAGTAAGTTTTATCAGGCCTCTACAAGTGAACTTTATGGTTTAGTGCAAGAAGTGCCTCAAACCGAGAATACTCCTTTTTATCCTCGCTCTCCCTATGCTGTTGCTAAATTGTATGGTTATTGGATTACTGTAAATTATCGCGAAGCATACAATATTTATGCCTGTAATGGAATACTTTTTAATCATGAATCACCTATAAGGGGTGAAACATTTGTTACCAGAAAAATTACTAGAGCTGTTGCCCGTATTGCTTTAGGATTGCAGCAAAAGCTCTATCTCGGCAATTTGTCGGCTCAACGAGACTGGGGGCATGCTAAAGATTATGTAAAGGCTATGTATAAAATTCTTCAGCAGGATGAACCCGATGACTATGTTGTTGCAACTGGTGTTACTACCGAAGTTCGTGAGTTTGTTCGAAAATCATTTGATCAGGTGGGATGTGTAATTGAGTTTAGAGGAGAGGGAGTTGATGAGAAAGGATATATTGTTTCTGCCAGCAAGGAGTATAGTTATTTAAAGGATAAGTGCGTTGTTGAAGTGGATCCCCGCTATTTTCGACCTACCGAAGTTGAACTACTAATTGGAGATCCATCAAAAGCCAAAAGCAAGTTGAACTGGGAACCTGAATATACCATAGAGCAATTGATTGAAGATATGGTACAGTCCGATTTAAAAATGATGAAAAAGGAGCGCTATCTTCGAGAAGGAGGATTTGAAACATTAAATTATTTTGAGTAATGAGACAGGAGAGTAGTATATATGTAGCCGGACATAATGGATTGGTGGGATCTGCTATAACTCGAAAATTAAGAGAAAAAGGTTATCACAATCTTATTTTACCTTCTCGTGAAAAGCTTAACCTGCTTGATCAGGCATCTGTAAACTCTTTTTTTGAAAAAGAGAAGCCTCAGTATGTTTTTCTTGCAGCTGCAAAAGTTGGTGGTATAATGGCCAACAATAGATATAGAGCTCAATTTATATATGAGAATTTACAAATTCAAAATAATATAATTAACTCTTCCTGGAAACATAATGTAGAGAAGCTACTTTTTTTGGGCAGTTCCTGTATCTATCCGCGTGATGCTTCCCAGCCAATGAAAGAGGAGTATCTTTTAAATTCACCTCTTGAGTATACAAACGAACCCTATGCTATTGCAAAAATAGCGGGAATAAAAATGTGTGAATCATATAATTTGCAGTATAATACCAATTTTATCTCTGTTATGCCAACAAACCTGTATGGCGAAAATGATAATTATGATTTAAACAATTCACATGTTTTACCTGCATTAATTCGCAAAATGCATTTGGGAAAATTATTAAAATTAAAAAAGTTTGATAAAGTGAGAGAAGATCTTAAGAGACGTCCTTTTGATGGTTTACATTATAGTATGAGTGATAGTGACATTATTGAATCGGTTAAAGAGTTTGGAATATTTTGTGACGGAACGTTAAGTGAAATTCAACTGTGGGGAACAGGTGAGCCACGTAGAGAGTTTTTATACTCTGATGATTTGGCAGATGCTCTTTACTTTGTTATGCAAAATATTGACTTTGAAGATATTGTAAAAAGTAGAGATGATGATCAAATCAGAAATACTCATTTAAATATTGGTTGTGGCGAGGATCTCTCTATTTATGAATTGGCTCTGCTTATAAAAAAGGTAGTAGGTTATGATGGTGCAATAAAGTGGGATAGCAGTAAACCCGACGGAACTTATAGAAAGTTAATGGACGTCTCCCGGTTAAATTCTCTTGGCTGGAAAGCATCAACTTCTTTAGAAGAGGGTGTAAGAAGAGTCTATAATAGTTATATTGCATTTAAAAATATTTAAGAATTTTATGAGTAGTGATAAATATAGTTTTGATAAGGTTATTAAGCGAGAAAATAGCCGGGCAATAAAATATGATTTTAGAGAGAAGCTTTTTGGCACTTCAGATGTTATTCCACTATGGGTAGCTGATATGGATTTTCCTGTTGCTCCTGCAATACAAAAAGCTTTACAAAAGAGGGTTGATCATCCTGTTATGGGGTATACAAATCGACCTCAATCTTTTTTTAATGCTATAAAGAGCTGGTTAAAAGCTCATTATGATTGGAGTGTTGATGATTCCTGGTTAGAGTTTTCACCGGGTGTTGTTCCAAATATTGCGATAGCAGTACAGGCATTTACCGATGTTGGTGATGGAGTTGTTATTCAACCTCCCGTTTATCCTCCCTTTTTTAGTGTTGTGCGTGATTTTGGAAGAGAGGTGATTGAAAATCCTTTAAAAAATGAGAATGGTAGATATTATATTGACTTTGAACATTTAGATAAAGTAACCTCTAATTCTTCTGTTAAGCTACTTTTATTATGTCATCCTCATAATCCGGTAGGTAGAGTATGGAGTAAAGCGGAGCTATACAAAATAGGGGAGATAGCTTTAAAAAATGGTGTAACAATAATTTCGGATGAGATACATTGTGATCTAACTCTTTATAAAAATAAGCATACTCCAATAGCTTCATTGTCAAAAGAGATTGCTGATATTACAGTAACCTGTATGGCTCCCAGCAAAACTTTTAATCTTGCCGGGTTATCTACTGCCTATATGGTAGTTTCAAATGAGAAGCTTTTGCATAAATTGCGAACCTACCTTTCAGGTTTCCATCTCCACATGGGGAATGTTTTTGGTCCTATTGCACTTGAGGCAGCTTATAATGAGTCGCAGGAGTGGCTTAATGATCTTAAAAATTATCTTGAAGGGAATATTGATTTTGTAATAGACTTTATTAATAAAAAGATGCCCGAATTGAAAGTTGAGAAACCTGAAGCTACCTATTTGCTTTGGATCAATTTTGAGGGTTTTAACATGAAATCTTCTCAACTAAAAAGTTTTTTAGTTAATGAAGCAAAAATTGGACTCAATGATGGTTTAACTTTTGGAAAGCAGGGGAGAGGGTTTATGCGAATGAACATTGCAAGCAGTAGAACTGTTATTGAAAAAGCATTAAATCAGTTGCTTGATGCTCGTAATAGGATTATAAAGTAGTATTGTTTTATAATTTTAAATGTGATATTTTAGTTTTAAAATATCCTTAAATAAACAAATTATAGATACATGAAAAATATTAAAAATATCTGTAAGGTTATTGCTTTTTTTATAATTGTTGCTGTTGTATGGTCTTGTGCTACTGTACCTTTAACCGGTAGAAGACAACTTAGTTTGGTTTCCGATTCAGAAATTATGTCGATGAGCCGTACTCAATATAATCAGTTTTTACAGGAGCATCAATTGGCCGAAGATCGTGAACAGCGCGAGATGATTGATCGTGTAGGTAATCGTATAGCCTCAGCTGTTGAGGAGTATTTTAGGCAAAATGGATTAGAAGATCAGTTATCCGATTTTCAGTGGGAATTTAATCTTATAGAGGATAATACTCCCAATGCCTGGGCTATGCCGGGAGGAAAAGTTGTGTTTTATACAGGAATTTTACCTATAACTCAAAATGAAGAAGGTGTTGCTGTAGTTATGGGGCATGAAATAGCTCATGTTGTTGCACGTCATGGAAGTGAAAGAATGAGTCAGCAAATGGGAATTCAGTTTGGAGGAATGGCTTTAAGCGCTTTACTTTCAGAAAAACCGCAAGAGACGCAAAACCTTTGGATGTCGGCCTATGGAATTACCTCACAGGTAGGTATGATTTTACCATACTCCCGTAGGCATGAGTATGAGGCTGATGAGTTGGGACTTAAGTTTATGGCAATGGCAGGTTATGATCCTTCAGTAGCTGTTGATTTTTGGAAGCGTATGTCATCTTTGAGTGATGGAGGAAGCAATATGGCCTTTTTAAGTACACACCCGGCTAATGATGCCAGAGTGCGTAATATTCAATCTATTTTACCTGAGGCTATGCAATATTATAGGGAGAGATAAAATAGATATTGATTTTGATAACTCTATTTTAACTTATTTACTGCTTTTTTAAGATGTGACAGGTTTGTTAATAATTTTTCGAGTTGATCTAGTTTTAACATGTTAGCTCCATCCGATTTTGCATTGCCTGGATCGTGATGTGTTTCAAGAAAAAATCCATCAACACCAGTTGCTATTGCTGCACGGGCTACTGTTTCAATAAGTTCGGGTTTACCTCCTGTTACTCCGGTGGATTGATTAGGTTGTTGAAGGGAGTGAGTTATATCAAGGGCTACAGGAGTTTTAAAGCTTTGCATTACCGGTATTCCTCGATAATCTATAATAATATCCTGATAACCAAACATAGTACCTCGGTCTGTTATTACAATATTGTTATTTCCTGATTGACGTACCTTATCCACAGCAAATTTCATCGATTCCGGGGCTAAAAACTGCCCCTTTTTAATATTTACATGTTTACCTGTTTTTGCTGCAGCCACCAATATGTCGGTCTGCCTGCACAAAAAGGCCGGAATTTGTAATATATCTACATATTCAGCAGCCATTTGGGCTTCATCAGGGGTGTGTATATCGGTTATTACTGGTATTTGAAATTGATTTGATACTTTTTCTAATATTTTTAGTGCTTTAATATCTCCTATTCCTGTAAAAGAGTCTAATCTTGAGCGATTAGCTTTACGATATGATCCTTTAAAAACAAAAGGAATTTTAAGACGTTGTGTAACCTCGGTTATGGTTTCAGCAATTTGCATGGCCATTTTTTCTCCTTCAATTGCGCACGGACCGGCAAATAGGAAAAATTGATTTTCATTGCTGAACTCTATTTTTGGTATTGAGTCTATTATCATAATCTATTTGTTTTATATAGTAATTATTTTTTTGATTGTTTAAACTTCATTTTTGCTTATAATCCCGCCAAAGATAATTCATCCTCTCTTTAATTTTATTCTCTGCGGGGTTATTTTGAGCTTCCCAAAGCTTTTGATTGCTTAATTTTTCGGGCATAAACTCCTGAGCAGCAAAGTTATCATTATAATCGTGAGAATATTTATAATTATCGCCATATCCCAGCTCCTTCATGAGAGTAGTGGGGGCATTTCTTAAGTGTAAGGGAACAGGTAAGTTTCCACTCTCTCTTACCATGCTTTGGGCCTTATTGATTGCCATGTAAGCCGAGTTACTTTTGGCACTGGTAGCAAGATATATTGTAACCTGACTCAGTATAATTCTTGCTTCGGGCCATCCAACCATTTTTATAGCTTCAAAGCAGTTGGTAGCAAGTAACAGAGCATTTGGATTTGCCAGTCCGATATCTTCGGAAGCGCTAATAATTAAACGTCTTGCAATAAATTTGGGATCTTCACCACCTTCTACCATTCGTGCCAGCCAATATACAGCAGCATCAGGATCGCTACCTCTTATAGATTTTATAAATGCCGAAATAATATCATAATGGAGCTCTCCATCTTTATCATATTGTGCAGGATTTTCCTGTAAAAGATTAGTAACAACCTTATCATTTATCACTATTTCTTCATCTTTACTATATGAGTTGGCAGCAAGCTCAATAATATTTAAAAATTTGCGTGCATCTCCGCCCGAGAATTTTATTAATGCATTAATCTCGTTTAATTTAAAAGTTCGTGATTTCAATATTGAATCGCTATTTTTAACTCTTTCAAGAAGGTGTTCTATAAGATCATCTTTGTTCAACGGTTTTAAAGTATATACCTGACATCGTGAAAGTAAAGGAGAAATTACTTCAAAGGAGGGATTTTCGGTTGTAGCACCAATAAGAGTAATTACACCCTCTTCAACTGCTCCAAGCAGGCTATCTTGTTGAGACTTACTAAAACGGTGAATTTCATCTATAAAAAGAATAGCGGTATTTGTATTAAAGAATCGTGACTTTCTTGCTTTTTCTATCGCCTCGCGAACATCTTTAACTCCCGAGGAGACCGCTGAAAGAACGTAAAATGGCCGCTCAAGTTGATTTGATATAATTCGGGCCAATGTTGTTTTTCCTACTCCTGGCGGTCCCCAAAGAATGATAGAAGAGATTTTTCCCGACTCTATCATTTTTCTTAAAACAGCATCTTTGCCAACCAGCTGTTTTTGACCAAGATATTGATCAAGATTTTTAGGCCGCATTCTTTCTGCTAATGGTGGAAATCCGTTCATTATATTATTTTTGTAATATTCTTTTATACAAATATAGTAATAATGTAAGTGCTTAATATTATATGATAAAACCTGTAAAAACATCATTGGCTGCTTATGGTATGTCTGGTAGAGTATTTCATGCTCCTTTAATTCACTATAGTTCATATTTTGAACTGACTAATGTAATGCAACGAAGTAGTAACAGTTGCAAAGAGAACTATCCTAATGTTGACATTGTAAAGGAGTTTGATGATCTACTTGATAGTAATACAGAGTTAATAATAATCAATACCCCTGATTATCTTCATTATGAACAGGCCTTAAAGGCAATTGATGCAGGTAAACATGTGGTATTAGAAAAACCTTTTGTTCAAAATGTATTGCAGGGTGAAGAGTTAATTAATAAGGCTTCCGAGAAAGGTGTTATTCTATCGGTCTTTCATAATCGCAGATGGGATAATAATTTTTTAACTGTTAAAAAAATTATTGAAGAGGATACACTGGGAAATATTGTTGAGTATAGGGCACGTTATGACCGGTATCGTCCTCAGGTTAAAAACAGTTGGAAGGAGAATCCTCAAAACAGAACCAGTATTTTATATAATCTTGGTTCACACATAATTGATCAGGCACTTCATTTATTTGGTATGCCTCAATATGTTTCTGCAAATATGGCAATTATGAGAGATGGTGCCCTTGTAGATGATTTTTTTAATATTGCTCTTACTTATCCAAATAAGTTTGTTGAATTGGCCGCCAGTTATCTTGTTAAAGAACCTTCACCCAGCTATATTGTTAATGGAGTTAAAGGGTCATATATTAAATATGGTGAAGATCCTCAGGAAGCAGCCTTAGCATCGGGCGTTATTCCTGATAGTAATAATTGGGGAGAAGATTGTGAAGAGTATTATGGTGTTTTAAATGTTGAGTGTTCTGATAGAAGCTACAGATCAAAAATTAAGACGGTAAAAGGTAATTATCACTATTTTTATAATAATATTTACCGAGCTGTTAAACTAAATGATTCTCTTAATGTTACTGCTAAACAAGCTTTGGATGTTATAAGAGTTATTGAAGCTGCAAAAATTAGCAGTAATGAAAAACGTTATGTAAAACTTTAATTTTCTATTTTATGGATATTGCTGTATTAGGAGGAGGTTGCTTTTGGTGTATTGAGGCTCTGTATAAAAATATTAAAGGTGTGGTTAAGGTTGAGCCGGGTTATAGTGGCGGTGATGTTGAAAACCCAACTTATGAAGAGGTATCTGCCGGCAATACCGGACATGCTGAAGTGGTAAGGGTTGAATTTGATAACTCTCTTTTATCTTATGAGATGATTATAAAGCTTTTTTTTGTGGCTCACGATCCTACAACTTTAAATCGTCAGGGGTTTGATGTTGGTACTCAGTATCGTTCAGTAATATTTTATCTTAACGATTATCAAAAAAAGATAGCCAATAAGGTAAAAGAAGAGCTTAAAGAAGAGAAGCTTTTCCCAAACCCTATTGTTACAGAGATAAAAAAGTTGCCACAATTTTATTTGGCAGAAGAGTACCATCATAACTATTTTGAAAAAAATCCAAACAATGCTTTTTGTCAAACAGTTATAAATCCTAAATTAAATAAACTTAAAAGTTTATTTTCCAATTTAATCGTTGAGTAGATATTAATCCCGGTCAATCATTGGTACAAAACGAACAGGCATTAATTTGTCTGTTTTAATTTTACCATCTTTTTTCTCCAGTAGTTTAAGGTATTGAAGACTGTTAACCGGCCCAACAGGAACAATCATTATTCCTCCTTCAGCTAACTGTTCAACCAACTTTGGAGGAATCTCTTCAGGAGCTGCAGTAACAACAATTGCATCAAAAGGAGAGTGTTCCGGCCATCCAAGATAACCGTTGCCGGCCATTACTTTAACATTATCGTAATTTAACTCTTTAATCACTTTTTCGGCACTTTGAGCCAATTCGGGAATAAGTTCAATTGTATAGACTTCACAACCAATTTCTGCAAGAATGGCAGCCTGATATCCCGATCCGGTACCAATTTCTAATACTTTCATTCCGGGTTTGGGATTTATCTGTTCACTCATAAACGCTACTATATATGGCTGTGATATAGTTTGATCAAATCCAATAGGCAAAGGTCTGTCCAGATATGCAAACCTTTCCATATCAAAAGGTACAAATTTATGACGTGGAACCGCTTTCATTGCGTTAAGCACTTTTTGTGACTCTATTCCTCTTGATTCAATTTGTTGTTCTACCATCTGTTTGCGTACCTCTTCATACTCCTGTGCTGTGCTTTCACATTTTAATCCCATGAATGCAATAAAAGTTAAAGTTAATAATGGAAATATATTTGCAAAATCTCTCATTTTTTTCATGGCAAAATAGTTTTATTGATTATACCATACTCTTTTATAGTTTAATCAGTAATATACAAAAGGTGAAAATAGGTTGCAAATTGTGGCATAGATTTTAGCTATATTTGCGTAAAATTTTTAATATGGTGCGATATCTCATAGAGCTTGCATATAAAGGTACTAATTATAAGGGATGGCAAATTCAGCCAAATGGAGTAACTATACAACAAAAAATTGAAGAGGCTCTTACTTTGATGTTGCGTCAACCCATAAATATTTGTGGGGCGGGGCGTACCGATAGTGGTGTGCATGCCACATATATGACAGCTCATTTTGATGCAGAGGAGTCAATTGATAATATAGATTCACTAATTAGCAGGTTGTCTAAATTCTTGCCCCCCGATATTGCTATATATAATATAATTAAAGTCAGTAATAATTTTCATAGCCGGTTTGATGCTTTAAGCAGGCGTTATGAATACCACATTATTTTAAAAAAAGATCCTTTTAAAACTGATTTGGCCACCAGATTATTTTATCGACCCGATTTTGGGAAGATGAACCAGGCTGCAGAGTTACTTTTCGAGTTTAGTGATTTTACAAGCTTTTGTAAACTGCATAGTGATACCAAAAATAACCTATGCTCTATAACTGATGCTAAATGGCTAAAGGTTAACTCATCTCATTACTACTTTACCATTGAGGCAAATCGCTTTTTACGAGATATGGTTAGAGCAATTGTTGGAACACTTCTTGATGTTGGTCGCGGCCGACTCTCAATTGAAGATTTTAAAAAAGTTATAGATAGCAAGAATCGAGCGAAAGCTTCTATGTCAGCACCTGCCAAAGGTTTATATTTAGTGGATATAAAATATCCCGACTCAAGCTTTGTTGTTCCAGATTAACCAACCCTGTTCTGCCTGTAGCTGCAACATTTTTAATCCATTTTCTGTTTTTGCACCTCTTTCAGCTCCTTTTTTCATAAAGAGAGTCTGTTTTGGATTATAAATTAAATCATAAAGCAGATGCTTGTTTGAAACTCCTTCATAAGGTATATCGGGAGTCTGGTCAATATTTGGGTACATTCCCAGCGGAGAGGTGTTTATAATTAATTTATAACTTGATATTATTTCGGGGGTCAATTGATTGTAAGTTAAAACTTCTTTATTTTTCGAATTGCGACTCACAAATTTAAATTCAATATCCATCTTTTTAAGAGAATATGCTACTGCTTTAGACGCTCCTCCTGTACCCAGTATTAAAGCTTTTGAATGCGGATATTTTATTAATGGTTCAAGAGATTTTTTAAATCCGGTGATATCACTGTTGTAACCAACCAGGTAAGGTTTTTTGTTACTCTTTTTTATAATTTTAATAACATTTACTGCACCTATCTCTTCTGCCTCTTTATCAATCTCATCAAGAAAAGGAATTATTTTTTCTTTATATGGAATGGTGACATTTAAGCCGCACAAAAGAGGATTATTTTTTACTACCTCCTCTATTTTAGAAATCTCGTTGATAGGAAAATTGAGGTATTTTGCATTTATATTTTCTGCACAAAATTTTTTTGTAAAATAGTCTTTAGAAAATGAGTGTGAAAGAGGATATCCGATTAATCCATAAGTTTGCATATAATCATCATTTTTTAGATTTTGTAATTGCTAAAACCTCTGTTAATGCAATGGTTGTAATCCCTAATATAAAGAGGATTAGTGCGATATAGAATTCACTGTTTAAAGCAGGTATGTACCATTCATATTCAATCACTTTAATTTTGTCTCCAAAACTTTCTGTTATCTCATTTTTCCATGGCCATAAAATACCAAGCGATCCGGTAATGAAACCTGTTAAAAGAGCTATAGTTGAGTCAGGGAATTTTTTTAATAGCCATGATAATATTCTTGCAAAAGCAATCATTCCAAAAACGCCACCGGCGATTACCGGGAGAAGGATGTTGAGATTAAACTGATTAACAGCATCTATCATTACCAGCTGATAGTTCCCCATTAAAATAAGTACAAAAGAACCGCTCAATCCTGGTAGAATCATACTACATACAGCAATAATACCGCAAAGAAAAAGATAGGGGAGAGAGCTGTTTTCTGTTGCAGGTGACAATATGCTTATTGACATAGCTGTTGCTGCACCAATAATTAAGGCTATTATTGAATAGATGTGCCACTTATTTACTGTTTTACCAACAAACCATACCGAGGCCATTACAAGTCCGAAAAAATAAGCCCATACAAATACCGGATAGTGCAGAAATAGAAATCCTAAAATTTGCGCCAGGGAGAATATTGCTACTCCAATACCTAAAAAGAGAGTAGTTAGAAAAATTAGATCGGTATGTTTTATAAATCCTTTAACATCTCTATTAAAGAGAAGTTTTGCCGCTTTAATATCAAATGATTTTATTGATAGTATTAATCTTTCAAAAATTCCTGTAATTAAAGCAATGGTTCCACCAGATACTCCCGGTATTACATTTGCAGCTCCCATAGCAACTCCTTTTATTAGAGTAGCTAAACTGTTTTTTATATTTGAGTACATAAATAATCGTCTATAGTTGACAGACTTATGAAAAATATGAATAAACCAATCGGTCCAGTTTTTTACTCTTCTTTATCATTCTTTCAATTGATGGGAAAAGCTCTAAAAAGAAATCAAAACTGTATTTATCTTTGCTTAAAGCTTTATCGAGATACTTAATTGCTATTGTTAAATTGCGGCTGTCAATTAAGTAATATGCAGCGGCTAAGTAGTTAACTGCAGAGGAGTCGGGGTAATTTTCGAGCCACTCATAAATTATATCATCCTTTTCAGATTCTGGGTTTGCTGCAATTTTAACCTGGCATGCATCAAAGAAAAACTTGAGATTATCTTCATCCATCTCAATACATTTTTCAAAAGCTTTGTTGGCTCTGTATAACTTTCCATCTATCAAAAGAGCTCTTGCTTTAAGATATGTGAGTTCTCCGGTATCCCACTCATCATGAATCTCTAATGCTTTCTCGGCAATATTTACTGCTGCTTTTGAGTCATCTATTTTAATTAAAAATGATATATATCCCAGCCATACATCAATAAAATCTTCCCCCACTTTTACTGCCAGATCAAAAAAAGCACGAGCTTTTTCGTCGTTTTCATTTAGCACATAACAGTCTGCAATATAATGATACACAAAAGTAGGATCATGACCGTAAGCTATATATTCAAAATAACAATCGAGCGCTTCTTCTATTTTTTCCAAAATTATAGATGCATTACCTTTGTTTATTAATGCCTCGGCATGCCCCGGATTAATTGTTAGAGTATAGTTGTAGCAATCAATTGCTTTTTTTGTCTCTCCTGTTTTATTATATATTATTCCAAGATTATACCACGCATTTTCTGAGTACGGATTTAAGTCTAACAGATGATTATATACTTTTATGCTCTTATTGGTTTGAAAAGCCCTGTCATAAGCATATGCCAGTTCAAAGAGAATATTCTCATTTCCAGGGAACTCCTTATAAAATTTTTCCAGATATTTTACTGAAAGAGAGTAGTTAAGACTTAAATTAAGTGCCGAAGAGAGGTCAAGCAAAATGTTCTCCTTTTCAGATGGAGTTGTGTCCAAAGCCTGATCAAAACAGTTTTGTGCATCTTTAACTCTTTTATTTCGCAGATATATTAATCCTAAATTTAAAAAGACTTCGGTATTACTTTTATCAAACTTTGTTAAATTCTCCATTAAATGGATAGCCTTTTTATCTTCACCCTTCTCCATGAGCAAAATCGCCTTTTTTGAATATAGTGAAGTTGCCTGGGGATGCTGCTGCATTCCTATGGATAGAATTTTTTCTGCCTTATCAAATTGTAGTTTTTCAGAATAAAAATTAAAAATATTTTCTATAGTATGAACATCAAAGTAAAAAGAGTGTTCTCCTTTCTCCATTAATTCAAACCTTTCAATCTCTTTTTTCATTCTGTTATAGTTGCTATACTCCGGCTCTTGCATATTTTATCTCTTTAATCGGGGCAAATTTACTTATAAAGAATGAGTATTCAATGATAATTCATCTCGATTATTGGGATTGATGGGTAGGGCGCAGAAGATCATTAACTGTTTTAACAGGATTAAAAGTTTCAATAGGGACTTCGGCAAACAGAGTAATCCAGTTGGCCATTGCTCCATTCCATAAACCCGGCAGCTCAATAGCTTTGAGTGGTTTGCCATTGTAGCTTTTTTCTGAAATAAAACCTGTTTCCGGATCTTTAAATTTTGTTAGATCAAATTTTTCTCCTTTATAATTATGTGTATAACAAACAAGGTCAACCGGATTAAAATGGGTTGCCTGTTTAAGTTTATCGGCTTGATCGGGATTGTTGATATCTATTTGCGATGTCTCTAATATTTGTAGTGTCTCCAATGAGTTACTCTCTTTTATTATAAATGGTCCGCCACCGGGCTCTCCTTCATTCTTTACCATTCCGCAAACCCGTATTGGGCGATTGAGAAAATTTTTTAAATAATTAATCTTCTCTTCAATTGTTGATTTAAAATAGGAGTTTGGTAATTTTATAAAAAGCTCTTTTGAAATAAACTCCTCTGCTTTGTTAACTATATTTTTGTCTGCCATAAACTCCAGTTGCTCTATTAATTCAAAAACCTTTTCTTTAATAATAAGCAACATTCCGGCAAGAGCTTTTTTATATTTTACCGTTAATTCTAAATTATTTTCGGGTACTACGTTATCTATATTTTTAATGAAGATAAGCTCTGCATCCTGTTCATTCAAATTTTCAAGTAAAGCTCCATGTCCGCCAGGACGAAACAAAATATTACCATCTTCATCCCTAAAGGGGTTGTTGTTGGGATCTACTGCAATGGTATCGGTTCTATCTTTTTGATAGCTAAAGGAGACATCCAAACCGGTATCAAATCTGTTCTCTAAAGTTGGTCCTTTTTCATATAGTTTTTGGCTGAAAAGTTGATGGTGTTCCGGACTAACAGTAAAGTGTATATTTACCATATTATCGCTATTTACTGCGTAATAACTAGCCTCGGTTAAATGCTCCTCCATAGCAGTTCTTATATCATCTTTATAGAGATGAAAATGGATTAAACCTTTTGGTAAGTTCCCGTAGTTTAAACCCTCTTTATAAACTATTTTTTCTATAATCTCATTTGCTCTCGACTTTCGTACATGAACGTTATTTAGGTTATATTTTTTTAGTATTGAAGATAGATAGGGGAAAAAAGCAAAACGGGGAAGTAATTCAATTGATTTAACAATAGGGGAGTCAACGGGTAGTTTTTTTATGCTCTCTTGATTTGATAAAAAAGTGTATAGATCTTTAAACATACGTGTGGCAGCTCCCGATGCGGGAACAAATTTTGATGTTTTAAGTCCGTTGTTTAATGCTGTTTTATAAACAGTTGCATATTTTTCGCTATCCTTTGAATCTATAGGTTTAATGCCATCATTTATTGTAGCAGGACGAGCGATTGTGAGTGCAGGAAAACCGTTTTTAAAACGGGCTATCTGTTCTTCTATCTCCTCTTGCTTAATACCTTTTTTATTAAATTGCTCTATATCCTTATTGTTAATCATATCACTGCTATTTATTATTATCCTGTTTTTATAGAAATCTATATCTATAGTTCTACTAAATTAAATATTTCTTATTGAATAAGAAATATCTTCTATCAAATTAGAGTAGATATTCTTATCTGCACTATCTAAATCTTTTCAAATAAACATAATATTAGACTATCTGTCTATTAATGTATTTTGTTGTAATATTCTGATGGTCAATTACTTACTTTGTTATTTTAAAAAAATGTTTTTACTTTGCCCACCCTTAAAAAGTTTTATTTCATTAAATATTTAAATTGATGCGAAAATTATTTTTAATAGCTCTTCTTATTAGTTGTTTTGCTATGGTTAAAGGAGAGGGGTATCAGGTTAATCTACAGGATGTTCGTCAGGTTGGTATGGGACATACCGGTGCAGGTCAAATCTTAGGAGCTTCAAGTATTCATTTTAATCCTGGAGCTTTGGCTTTTATGGAACGTGATTTTCAGTTTTCAGGCGGAATAAGTGGTGTTATCTCAAGTAATGATTTTATCTCTGAATATACAGGAGACAAGTATGAGACTAACAATCCCATTAGTACTCCTTTTTCTATATATGCTGCTGCTCGATTAACAGATAGACTGGTTGCCGGTATAGGTGTAAATACTCCTTATGGAAATAGCCTTGAATGGGGAGATGAGTGGGAAGGAAGGTACCATATTCAGGATATATCTTTACATGCTATCTATTTAAGACCAACATTATCGTTTCAGTTAAGTGATCGTTTAAGTGTAGGTGGTGGAATGACCATGGTATTTGGCGGTGTTGATTTAAACAGAGCTATCTCATTTCGCGATTTGGATCCTATTTATCAAAGTATACAGCAAGATCCTTCGGCTACGGTTCCTGACGGGCAGGTTAATTTAGAAGGAACAACCACCTCGTATGGATTCACTCTAGGAGCATTGTTAAGAGTGAGTGACAATCTAAATATTGGTGTTGGTTACAGGTCAAAAATCAGATTAAAGCTTGATAAGGGAGATGCAAATTTTTCTTATGATCCGGTTACACCTGAATTATTAATGCAGGCTGCTGCTATGACAGGTGAAACCTTGCCAGAGGGGTATCAGTTTTTTCCCGAAAACAATAAGTTCTCATCAGAACTTCCTATGCCTGCTAATTTAACTTTTGGAGTGGGCTGGCAGATTAATGATTTTTGGACTTTGGCAGTAGATTTGCAACATGTAAGGTGGGATAGTTATGAGGATTTGGACTTTGATTTTAAGTACAACTCTATGGCTGTAGAGGATGCTGAAAATATAAGAAATTTTCAAAATACTATGATATACAGGCTGGGTCTTGAGTATAATCCCTTACCCCAATGGTTGTTTAGGGGTGGAATCTATTATGATGAGACACCTATTCCGAAAAATTATTTAACTCCAGAAACTCCCGGAACCGATAAAACCGGTCTATCTCTTGGTTTTTCCTGGTTCCCAATGGATAATATGAGTATAGATGCCTCTATTCTTCATATAATGGGAGATGAACGTGAAGATTTTTATAATCCTGATGAAGAAAATATCGAGGAGCCTTTTGGCGGTATTTATAATACCAGTGCATGGATTCCGGGAATTGGAGTTACATATTCGTTTTAAATATTATAGACAATATTGTATATATCGTTTTGTAACATCTTAAATTGACTGCTTGAAAGAGTGCCGTTACTTGTCATTAAAAGTAGTGGCACTTTTTTATTGTCGTTATGATATGACGGTTGATAATAATCAAATCTATTTAAAACAAAGTTCATCCTTTCATAAAAATTAACTCTTCTTTTGGAAATTGAATCAGTAGGTGGTTCAACTTCTAATACAACAGGCTTTGATATACTGTTTAAAAATTGAGAAAAGAGTTTATTTCCCAATCCCTGATTTCTGAATTTTGATGAAATTGCAAAATGTTCAACAAAAATAAAGTCTGATAGCTTCCAATATGATAAAAAGCCTTTTATATCAGCAGTTTCACTGCAAAAGAGAGTTGTTGAGAAGGCTCTATTTTTCATTGTTTTTATATACTCTTCGCGCATTCTTCTCTCGTTTTCGGGAAAACTGTCTATCATTATTTTCCAAAATTGTGCAAATAATTGAGGGTTTGAAATTAGTTCATTTTTTGTCATAATTACTAAATAAGAAAGCTATCACAAATCTTTTTATCCCTTGATTTGTGATAGCTTTATGTTAGATAAAAGATAAAATCTACTCACTCTTTACCGGATCTTCGGGTATATCCGGAAGCTCTTCTCGAAGTTCCAGTTTTTCCATAATAACTTCAATTGCTTTATTGAGTTGATCATCAATACCTTTATACTCTCGGTATGGATCATTTTCAATTTCAATATCTGGTTTTACACCTACACCTTCTATCATCCATTCACCTTCCATTGACAGAGATGTAAATTGCGGTATTCTTAAATCTGTTCCATCTATAAATGGAAGTGATCCTGTGATTCCTACAATACCTCCCCATGTTTGTGTACCAATAGTCTTCCCCAGTTTGAGCTCTTTAAATCCATGTGCAAACAGATCACCATCTGATGCAGAGTACTTGTCTATAAGCGCAACCATTGGTCCGGCCAAAGTTTGAGCAGGTATAGTTGATATTGCAGGTGAGTTGCGACGCATATTAACACGGTAAGGAACTCTGCTCAATCGCTCCAGTATCATTGGTGAAACATTTCCACCTCCATTACCTCTATCATCAACAATTAAAGCCTCTTTATGCAGTTGTGGATAAAAATGCTTTACAAATTCATTTAGTCCGGTTGGTCCCATATCCGGTATGTGAAGATATCCTACTCTTCCGTTGGTAGCTTCATTTACCTTTTTTATATTGTCTTGCACCCATTTATGATAATATAGAGAGCTCTCATCTGCTATAGGTGTAATAAGTATATTTCTTGCACGCTCGGGTGAAGGGGTATTATTAACTGTAATTTCAACAGTAGTTTCAGCTTTTCCCTTTAAAAGCTTAAAGAGATCATTAACACTATTTGCAGGAACTCTATCCACAGCAATAATATACTCTCCTTCATTAACATTTATATCAGCCTCGTTTAGGGGAGATCTTACTTCACTACTCCATGATGCACCTTCCAATATTTTATCAATTTGGAAATATCCTGATTCATGGGTTGATATTTGAGCCCCTAACAGTCCGGTTTTTATTCTGTCAGCCTCGGGCTGATCACCCGGATTTACATAAGCATGACCTGCATTTAACTCCCCAATCATCTCTCCAATTACGTAGTTTAGATCGGTTCTGTGATTTACATGCTTAACAAGAGGTTTATATCTGTTGTAGATCTCTTGCCAATCAACTCCATGCATATTTTCTACATAGAAGAAGTCTCTCATCTGCCTCCAGGCTTCGTTAAAAATTTGTTGCCACTCTTCTTTGTAATTCACTAAAGTTTTCATTTGAGAGAGATCTAACTTGTTGTCAATCTCAACAGAGCGTACAGGCATATCAAGAACAGTCCACTCTTTATTAGACCCCACAAGCATTTTGTTGTTATTTGCCGAAATGCTATATCGGAATGAGCCCAGCAAAGTCTCCTTTTTTTCGTTTAAATCGAACATTGCTAATCCTCCTTCTCCTGTTCCTGACTGATATGCTTTATTGTAGTAAACAATATTATCAACACAGCTAATACTGTAGTAGTTGGCTGGGTCAACCGGAAGTTCGATAATACGGTTTGTAATATTCTCAAAATCTATAACAGTATAAACTTCATTATCATTCTTCTTATCATTATCATTCTCCTTTTGATTATCATTCTCTGGTTTTGGTTTTACCTGATCGTTTTTAGGGGCAAAAGGAGATTGAGTCTCTTTATCGAGAAGAATCATATATATTTTACCCATGTTTATATAGGCATGATTCCATTCCGATTGGCTATAGATTGGGTTAAATGTTCTATCAGAAGCAAAAAAGAGATATTTGCCATCATTTGAGAAAGAGGGACCTTGAGAGTTATGCCACTTTTCAGTTACCTGATTTACTTCTCCACTCTCTACATCAACAATGTTTATTACACCCATACGATTTTTATCATAATCGGTATAGGAAATCCACCTGCTGTCGGGGCTCCAGTTAAAGTCTCTTATTGGAGTATAATCACTTTTTGCTAATTTAGTTGTTTCACTATTGGCTATATCTGTTATATAGAGGCCATATAGTTGATCATTCCAGGCTATTTTTTTGCCATCCGGACTCCAGGCGATGTTGAACTTATAAACCTCTCCATCTTGTGTTAATTGCATTGGGCGACTATCTCCTTTTATCTCATCTACCCATATTTCATATTCACCACTTTTATCTGAAAGGTATGCAAAATATTCCCCATTAGGACACCACACTCCATTTCGTTCAAAAATATCAGAACTGCGTGTTAAATTATAGGTAATACCTTCATTTGAAGGAACCGAAAAGAGATCTCCTCTTGCAGAAAAGAGTACACGTTCTCCGTTGGGAGAGAGGTCGGCTGAAAAGATTCTGTCAGCTGCATCTACTTTTTGAGCACGAGAAAAGTTTTGATCGTTTTGAATTTGAATTTCAACTTTTTGATAATCCTCACTATTTGTGTCGAAAGTATAGATATATCCTCCGTTCTCAAAAACAATTAGATCATTAAAGTGGGAAGGGAATTTTATATCATACTTTTCAAAATGAGTAACTTTATTTACTGTTTCATCATTAAGATTATATTTAAAAAGATTCATTGTATGGTCGCGATCCGAAATAAAATAGATATTATCGCCAATCCACATGGGCATTAAATCCTGTGCCGGATTATCAGTTATATTTATTGTCTCTTTTGTTTCAAAGTCATGTACCCAAATGTTGTCAGCCATTCCTCCCTGATAGTACTTCCATGTACGGAATTCTCTAAACACCCTGTTATATGCCATTTTGTTGCCATCATTCGAAAAGGAGAGAAATCCCCCTTCGGGAACTTCAATTTGTTGTGACATACCACCTTCTGCAGGAACTTTAAAAAGTTGTCCCTTAAATGAATTAAAAGTCTGCTTTCGCGAGCGGTAAACTATTTCCCCATCGGGAGTCCAGTTCATAACAATGTTATTGGGTCCCATTCTGTCACCTAAATCATCCCGGTCTAAAGTGGCAGTATAGGTCAATCTTCTGGGGATACCTCCTTGTGATGGTATTGAGTAGACCTCTGTATTGCCGTCGAACTGACCGGTAAAGGCTATTTGTGAACCATCTGGGGAGAAACGGGGAAATATTTCTAATCCGTTGTGCGAAGTTAATTTTCGCGCAACTCCACCTTCATGGGATACTGTGTATAAGTCTCCTGCATATGTAAATACAATTTGATCTTGATTAATTGCCGGAAAGCGCATCAAGCGCGCTTCATCTGCTTTAGCTGTAAAGAGGGTAAAGATGGTAAAGCAGAGACATGTTAGTATAAAATAGATTTTTCTCATAAAATAGTTGAATTAATATTATTATATAGTTTTAATTAATATCCTTTGATTTTGTAGCATTAACAAAAATAATGTCACCCATATCTTTAAAGCTTGTAAAAAAATCGGCTCCTTCATGTTTTATTCTCTCATCTCGAAATCCCATAATGGTAATTCCTGCGTTTTTTGATTTTTGACTTATTATATCGCTTATAGTTTGATTTCCTGTAGAAGAAATTATTTCAATGTTGCTTAATGTAATTGGTAATCGTCCTGTTTCTATTAAATTATTTAACTCATGATGGGTTGCTTCACAATCTCCGGGTGAGCAAATACTAAATATTTTTAAATGTCCTTTATGCCAGTCGGGGTGTGCTAATATAATATATCCCAGCAGTATCATTAAGTTAGTATTGTTAACATCGGTAGAGCGAATCCATATATGAATTCCATTTTTGGGTCTAATGGTAACATGGGTACTTGCAAAAATACAGACATCAAAATTACCCGCTTTTGTTAATTTTATATTCTCAATTATTCGTTTTATTTCATCGCTATTGTTGCGGTCAAACTCAAAAAGCACCATGTTATTTTCCATACCTGATATTGATGGTGCTTGAATAACCTGAGCTATGGCTGATGTATATGAGGGAGAAATCATAGTATCAATATAAAGGGCATTGTTCTCTTCTTTTTGGAGGTCGATCAGCTCTTTTAATATTTCACGAGATTTTTCCCACGAATGTTTACTGTAGTAATCTTCAATAAAATGGAAATATGTGCCAAAACCATGTTTGTAGCTGATCCATTTCATAATATCAAGAACCTTTTCTCTTTCAAAAGAGTGAGGTGATATACAAACAGCAGCCGGCCTCCACTCCTCACTCTCATAGTCGGACTGGTGCTTTTGCATATAGACCTGCATTTTTCGGTTGAGCTGAAAGATAGCTCCTTTAAAAATGTTTACTACACCTTTTTGTTCTTTATTAAAATGTTCAACTATTAAGTATAGCACTATTATTATTATGTAGGCTAAAATTGTGTATCCAGGGTTTATCATAAACATAACCCAGACTGACAGAATAAAACCTGCAAGGGAGAAGTACCATTTTGATTTAAAGCGGGGTCTGTAAGAGGGAGGAGCTCCAAAATGATTTAAAAATGATATTAAACATAGAGAACCATATGTTATTAAAAAAAACATAGAGATTATCTCTGCCACCATATTAACATTTCCTATAGCTACAAAAAAGAAAGCTATAATAAGAGAGACTATTGATGCATTATAGGGTTCTTTGGTGGCTCCTTTTCCTTTTGCCAGTATATAATTTATTTTTCGAAACGGAAATATTTTATCATGGGCTAATGCCTGCAGGGTTCGTGGTGCAACCATTACAGAGCCAATGGCTGAGGAGATTGTAGATGCTCCTAAACCCAGCGGAATAACAACTGCACCTGCAATAGCTATTTGTGACATTATTAGTTGATGTTCTACAAGATCATGTTGCGAGGCAGATACCGAAAATTTCCAAATAAGAGCAACATAAACAACTATTCCAATTAATGTTGCTCCAATTGTTCCCATTGGTATCGATTTACCGGGATTTTTCAAATCCCCACTTAATCCTACCCCCGCTGTCATCCCTGTAAAGGCAGGAAAACAGATGGCAAAAACCATAAAGAAATGCTCCCTGTTAAAAAAGCCAAAATTATTACCCGGTTGACGAAAAGCCTCTTCAGTTTCAATAGGTTTGCCGGTAAAGAATAGAATTAGTGATACAAAAAGCACTGCTGCGAC
Organism: Marinilabiliaceae bacterium ANBcel2; assembly: GCA_029688995.1. GTDB lineage: Bacteria > Bacteroidota > Bacteroidia > Bacteroidales > Marinilabiliaceae > JARULA01. The sequence goes on along the minus strand of JARULA010000004.1, from coordinate 109,708 downwards.
AAAATAGAGGGTTTTTACGCCCATCCCTGCACCACGTTTAAGAATAACAGTTGCTAAAACCAATAGAGCCGGGATACTTACTGCCTGTCTGGGAAGATGATATCCGTAATTATTATACCACCAATTAAATAATGGTTCAAAAGCTTCGGTGAATGCTATTACATAAAATGCAACACTTATTGCTTGTGATAAAAAGAGAGCTATCCCAATGGTTGAACCAATTTTTAGACCAAATGAACGTGAAATAATAAAATATTCGCCTCCTCCTTCAACTCTTCGGTTTGTTGCTATTTCAGATATCGCAAGTGCAGTTGGCAAAGTGATAAGATGCCCCAGCAATACAATTAATATTGCACCCCAAAAACCAAGTGTACCCGTTGCAAAACCAAATCTTAAAAAGAGGATTGCACCAAGTATTGTTGATATTGCTGTAAAAAACACGGGAGCTGTATTAAACCCGGCTCCGGATGAAAATCTTTTATTCTGGGTCATTTTTGAATTAAATAATATCAATTATTCCCACTCTAAAAATAGAATAATTAATTTAATTTTACGAAAAGTGAATTATCTCTTTTCTCTCTTTTTTGCATTATTCCAGATACGATCCATTTCGCTAATATTCATCTCTTTTAGGTTTTTACCTTTACCCAGAGTCATCTCTTCAAGATAACTAAATCTGGAAATAAACTTTTTATTAGTCCGTTCAAGCGCATTCTCCGGATCAACACTATATAAACGTGCACTGTTTATTAATGAGAAGAAGAGATCTCCAAACTCCTCTTCTATGCCATCTTGGTTTCCTTTTTTAATCTCTTCTTTTAATTCATTTAACTCCTCATCTATTTTACTCCATACCTGAGAGCGATCATCCCAATCAAAGCCAACACCTCTGGCTTTATCCTGAATTCTGTTTGCTTTAATCATCGCCGGTAATGATGCCGGAACTCCTGATAAAACAGACTTGTTTCCATTTTTCTCCTTAAGTTTAAGCTTCTCCCAGTTCTCTTCAACTTCACGTGAATTTTTAACTTTGGTATTACCAAAAATGTGGGGATGCCGATATTTTAATTTGACAATAAGATTATCGATAACATCGACAATGTTAAACTCATTTTTTTCCTCACCTATTTTTGCGTAAAAAACTATATGCAAAAGAAGGTCTCCCAACTCTTTTGCAATTTCATCATTATTGTTTTCAATTATCGCATCGGCAAGTTCATAGGTCTCTTCAATTGTTAAATTCCTTAACGATTCATTGGTCTGTTTACTATCCCATGGACACTCTTTGCGTAAAATATCCATTACCTTCAAAAGCTCCCCGAACTTCTCTTTTTTTGTTTGCATTACTCTGTCTGTTTCTAAAAATTATCGTTAATTTGTGGCCTTAAAATTACGAATTACAAACGTTTTATGATAGAAAAACTTATTTATCTTGAATCGGTTGATCTAACTGAATTTTTGGGAGTGCAGAATGTTAAGCTGGATATTATAAAAGCTCATTTTCCTAAAATAAAAGTTGTTGCTCGCGGTAACTGGCTTAAAGCTATGGGAGATGCTGAAGAAATTGCCGATTTTGAAGAAAAGATAAATCGAATAATTAAACATTACCATAAATATAATGTTTTAAAGGAGGCCGCTATTGTTGATCTTCTTGAAGATGGTGTAAGTGACGGTGAGAGTAAAGATGAGAGTGATGTTATTTTGTTTGGAGTTAATGGCAAGCCTATTCGTGGACGAACATATAATCAAAGAAAGCTTGTAAAAGCTTATGATACAAATGACCTTCTTTTTGCTGTTGGTCCGGCCGGAACAGGCAAAACTTACACAGCTATTGCGCTGGCTGTTAGGGCTTTAAAGCGGCGTGTGGTTAAAAGAATTATTTTAAGTAGGCCCGCAGTTGAAGCGGGTGAGAAGTTAGGTTTTTTGCCCGGAGATATGAAAGAGAAAATTGATCCCTATTTACAACCTCTTTATGATGCATTAATGGATATGATTCCGGCAGTTAAACTTAAAGAGTATCTTGAAAACGGAGTAATTCAAATTGCTCCGCTTGCCTATATGAGAGGGCGTACTTTAAATAATGCTTTTGTTGTGTTGGATGAGGCTCAAAATACCACTACAAACCAGTTAAAGATGTTTTTAACTCGTATGGGAGACCATGCCAAGTTTGTAGTAACAGGAGATTTAACTCAAATAGATTTACCTAAAACTGAGTCATCCGGACTTGTTCAGGCAACACGTATTTTAAAGGGAATAAAGGGTATTGAACGTATTAAGTTTACAGTAAAAGATATAGTAAGACATCGTCTTGTTCAGGATATTGTGGAGGCTTATGATAAAGAGTAAATATTAATAATAAACATATAATTAAATTAAAAGATGGAAAATGCTATTGTAAAAACTAATTACAATTTTCCCGGGCAAAAGGAGCTTTATGAGGGAAAGGTACGCGATGTCTATAACATTGACGACAACTATCTGGTTATGATAGTTACTGATCGTATTTCAGCTTTTGATGTTGTTATGCCCAAAGGTGTACCTTTTAAAGGTCAGGTTCTTAATCAGATAGCAGAAAAGTTTTTGGATGCAACATCTGATATTGTTCCAAACTGGAAGATTTCAACACCCGATCCTATGGTAACAATTGGTCATTTTTGTGAGCCATACAAGGTAGAGATGGTTATAAGGGGTTACCTTACCGGTCATGTTTGGCGTGAATATAAAGCTGGTAAAAGATCCATTTGTGGTGTGCCTTTGCCTGATGGAATGGTTGAAAATCAAAAATTTGATACCCCCATTATTACACCAACTACTAAAGCTACACATGGTCATGATGAAGATATTTCCCGTGAGGAGATTATAAGTTCGGGACTTGTCTCTGAAGAAGAGTATGTTAAACTAGAACAATATACTCGTGAACTTTTTGAGCGCGGCACTAAAATAGCTAAAGAAAAAGGGTTGATTCTTGTTGATACAAAGTATGAGTTTGGAAAAAAAGATGGAAAAATTTATTTGATTGATGAGATACACACTCCCGACTCATCGAGATACTTCTATTGTGATGGCTATGAGGAGCGTTTAAATAAAGGTGAAAAGCAGAGGCAGTTATCAAAAGAGTTTGTGAGAGAGTGGCTTATAGAAAAAGGGTTTCAGGGTAATGAAGGGGAGTCCATTCCTGATATGGATGAAAAATATATAAGTAGCGTATCTGATCGTTATATCGAGCTATTTGAAAAAATTACCGGAGAGAAGTTTATAAAGGCTAAATCTGAAGATGTAGAGAAGAGAATAGAGAAAAATGTTGAATCTGCACTTAAAGAGCTTTTAAAGTAGTTTCTATAAATAACTAAATAAGTTATAAAAACATTTTGTTAAAGAGGGAGTTAAAAGATTATTTTTTATACTCCCTCTTTTTTTATCCCTGTATAATAAAAATTGCAGGCTGCTTGTGAATATCTGGCAACTCCTCTTTCCATCTTTTTATACTTCGTGTAGAGATAAACTCACTGCTTGTTGTTATGTTGCATGCAATACACAATTTGGTTTTTAAGCTGCAAACATCCATTACTGTCTCTAACATTTGATTGTTGCGATATGGAGCTTCAATAAATATTTGTGATTGTCCGTTATTTTTTGAAAGCTGTTCAAGTTGTTTTAAGCTATCTGCACGCTTACTCTTATTGATGGGGAGATATCCGTTAAATGCAAAATTTTGCCCATTTAGTCCGGACGCCATTAAAGCAAGAAGAATAGAAGATGGCCCCGTAAGGGGTACAACTTTAATATTATCTCCATGAACTCTTTTAACTACTTCAGCACCCGGATCAGCAACTCCCGGGCATCCGGCTTCGGATATTACTCCTATATCCTCTCCTTTATATAGTGCTCTCAACGAATTAGATATCTCCTTATCATCGGTTCTTTTATTTAGAACATAAAATTTGCAGCTATCTATATCAAAATTTCTATCCATTTTTTTTAAAAAACGGCGTGCATTTTTTAAATCCTCTACTATAAAGTGCTTAAGATTTACAGCTGTTGATACTGTTTTTTGTGGAATAACATCACTGTAGTGTTCTGCACCAAGAGTGTTTGGTATTAAATATAATGTTCCCTTCATTAGATATTGTTTTGGAAGCAAAGGTAACTAATTTGCACTATTTTTTGCCTCTCTTCTTTTCATGTTAAAATGATTTACCTTAATATTGTGTTATCTAATTACCGCTTGCATGAGCTCTAAAAAATTACTACATCCTTTAAAAGTTGTTGTTTTAGGTACGGGCACCTCTTTAGGTGTTCCTATGATTGCTTGCCAATGTGATGTTTGCAAATCCAGTGATAACAAGGATAAGCGTTTGAGATCATCGGTTCTTATAGAGTATTGTAATATTAATATTGTTATTGATTGTGGTCCCGATTTTAGAATGCAGATGCTTAATGCTAATATTGGGCATATTGATGCAATAGTAATGACTCATTCACATAAAGATCATACCGGCGGATTAGATGATGTAAGAGCATTTAACTGGATAAACAGGAGTGCTGTAAATGTTTATGCCGAAAAAAATGTTATTGATAGTTTAAATAGTCAGTATCCTTATGTTTTTGGCAATAGTAAATATCCTGGTTTACCGCAGGTTAATTTGCATAAAATTGATTGTTCCCCTTTTAAAATTAAGGGATTAGATATAACTCCTCTACGTGCAATGCATCATAAATTACCTGTTTTAGGTTTCCGCATAGGTTCATTTAGTTATTTAACCGATGTTAGCTTTATTCCTGAGGAGACACTAAATAAGATGGAGGGAACCTCGGTATTAATTATTGATGCATTAAGAAAAACCTCACACATCTCTCATTTTAGTCTGGATGAAGCATTGGATATTGTTCACCAGGTTAATCCCGACAAGGCATACTTTACTCATATTAGTCATCATATGGGTTTACATAAAAAGATAAATAATGAATTGCCACAAAATGCTAAATTGGCTTATGATGGTCAGGTTATTATATTATAATATAGTTAATTTAGATATACATTAATGAAGGTATGTATTGCTGAGAAACCAAGTGTTGCAAGAGAAATTGCACAAATTTTGGGAGCTACTTTAAAACGTAACGGATACTTTGAGGGTAATGGATATCAGGTAACCTGGACTTTTGGTCATTTGTGCTCTTTAAAGGAACCTCATGACTATTTGCCTGAATGGAAAAGATGGTCTTTGGGAACCCTTCCTGTAATACCCTCCCGGTTTGGAATAAAGTTACTTGATAATGATGGTGTAAAAAAACAGTTTAATATAATTAAATCATTAATTACTAATGCCGATGAGGTTATAAATTGTGGTGATGCTGCTCAGGAGGGTGAAGTAATTCAGCGTTGGGTTTTACAAAAAGCAGGTTGTAAATGTCCTGTAAAGAGGCTATGGATATCCTCTCTTACCGAAGAATCATTAAAGGAGGGATTTAAAAATTTACGTAACAGCAGTGATTTTGACCGTCTCTATCATGCCGGAAGCTCCAGGGCCATAGGTGACTGGTTGTTGGGTATTAATGCCACACGGTTATACACTTTGAAACATGGTGTTAGTCAAGTCCTCTCTATAGGAAGAGTTCAAACACCTACTTTAGCTTTAATTGTAGAGAGACAAAAGGAGATAGATAATTTTGAACCACAACCTTACTGGGAGATAAAAACTGTTTACAAAGAAGTTACATTTAATAATACCAAAGGGAGGTATAGTGATAAAGACGAAGCTGATAAGGCTGTTGATTCACTTAAAGATAGTGAATTTGTAATTAAGGATTTTAGTCGTAAAAAAGGGAGGGAGGCACCGCCTAAGCTTTTTGATTTAACATCACTGCAGGTAGAGTGTAACCGAAAATTTGGATTGTCGGCCGATGAAACCTTAAAAACGGCTCAAACTCTATATGAAAAAAAACATATTAGCTATCCACGTGTTGATACAGTATATTTAAGCAGTGATATGTACTCCAAAATTCCTTCTATTTTAAAAGGAGTTAAACCATATAATAAATATACTGCTTCACTACTTGAGAAGAAGATAATAAAACCTAAGCGTATTTTTGATGATAAAAAAGTGACCGATCATCATGCAATTATTCCAACAGGTGTTAATCCTTCTTCATCATTAAGCAGGGATGAAAAGCTTGTTTTTGATTTAATTACGCGTAGGTTTATTGCAGCATTTTGGCCCGATGCAGTAATTAATACCACTACTGTTGAGGGGAGAGCTGCAGAACTGGATTTTAAGGCAACAGGAAAACAGATAGTTGAATATAACTGGAGATCTGTTTTATATTCAGGGTCTGAAAAAAAGAGACAACCTGATGAGCTGCCTGAATTTAAAATAGGAGAGTCGGGAGCTCATTGTCCCGATTTAATTGGTAAAGAGACTTCACCACCCAAACCTTATACCGAGGCTACTCTGTTAAGAGCTATGGAAACAGCCGGTAAGCAGGTTGATGATGAGGAGCTGCGTGAAATTATGAAGGAAAATGGTATTGGCAGACCCTCTACCCGAGCTGCAATTATAGAGACTCTTTTTAAAAGACAGTATATCGAAAAGAGACGTAAAAGTTTAGTTGCTACATCTGTTGGTATATCTCTAATAGAGACAATAAGTTATGAAATGCTCAAATCGGCTGAGTTAACAGGTATTTGGGAAAAGAAGCTTAAAGATATAGAGCTGGATAAGTATAATGTAAAAACTTTTCTTGAAGAGCTAAAGCAGATGATTTCTGATTTGGTTTTTACAGTTAAACATGCGCCTTCAATTCCGGTTAATATAAATAGTGATAATAAAGCAGCCTCTTCTTTAAACTCTCAAAACAAATTAAAATCAAGAAATAGTATTAGTGATAAGAGTAACAATGAAATAATAATTTGCCCTTCTTGCAAAAAGGGAGAGATTGTTAAAGGGAATAGAGCATTTGGGTGCAAAAATTATAAAAGCGGATGCAAGTTTATTATTCCCTTTATTTATATGAAAAAGAGATTGACATACAAACAGATTACTATGTTGATTAACAAGGGGCGAACCTTAAAACTAAAAGGATTTGTTAATGAGAAGGGTGAAAAACTGGAGGGTGTATTGGTTTTAGATGAAAACCATAAACTATATTTAAAATAATTGGTAGTAGAAAATAACTTTTTTTTAAAAAAAAGTTTGATTTATGCTTTAGAGTCAAAAAAATAAGTTACGTTTGTACCATTAATTAAATAATAGAATTATGAACAAAGGAACAGTAAAGTTTTTTAATGAAACAAAAGGTTTTGGTTTCATTAAAGATGAGAATTCATCAGAAGAGTATTTTGTACATGTAACTGGTTTAGTTGACACTATTCGTGAAGATGACGAAGTTACATTTGAACTTACCGAAGGAAGAAAAGGATTAAATGCGGTAAATGTAAAGCTGGCATAAGTTAACATTATTATAACCATTTAAGAATTTTTGCCCTGTACTTTAAGAAGTGCAGGGCTTTTTTTGTTTAAAAAAAACTTTTTAAAAAAAATAAAAGAACGCCAACATCTTTTATTAATATTTTGTAATTTAGATAAAAATTATTTTTACTTTAAATTCTCACAGTTATGATATCATTTAGCTTTAAAAGTTTTATTGCCCTTTTCCTTTTTTCTTGTATGCTTCTTTCTGGTTATGCACAACAGCAGGGCAATGTTGTTGAGTATTTTGGACGTGATGAGATTCCTGAGATTGAAGAGGGAGAGCTGTTTCACCTTTTTGATGAAGGTTTTGTTCTTAAAGATGGTGTAAAAAGGGATGCTTTACATGGTTTGTATGATATTGCGGGTTATTTACTTACAAAAAAGAGTGTTTTACGGCCGGTAGAAGGTGAGTTTGTTACTACACCCGGGGGAGATAGTTTTGAGTGGGTTAAAAGTAGCGTTGATGAGGAGCAAAGATTTAGTGATGATATTATGCGTAACTCCTACCTTTTAACCAGTTTTGAGTCAAAGCGTGAAGAGGTAGTGCTTTTAAAAGCTCGGGGGCACAATACTGTTTATATTAATGGTAAGCCTTATGAAGGTGATTTTTATAATTTTGGTTATACAATTATTCCCTTTACTCTAAAGCAGGGAATTAATGAATTTATTTTTTCTCCCGGCAGGTTTGGCTTTGTTTCGGCTGCATTGTTAAATCCTGTGAAAAGTTTGCAGTTTACTAAACGAGATATCACTTTACCGGATATAATTAAAGAAGAGGAGGGTGAAAAATGGGGTGCTGTTCGTATAATTAATTCAAGTGAGGCTGATGCTACAAACTACTCAATACGTTGTGTTCTTGAGAATGGAGAAGAGTCTTTATATAAGACAGATGCAGTTCCCGGGTTTTCTGCACGTAAAGTTAAGTTTCGCATCCCTGCTGCAAATATTGAATATGATAGTGACCAAATAGAGGCAAACCTCTTTTTAATTGATGAGCATGGGCGTGAAATTGATGATATTACAATTGAAATAGCTTATCGAAGTAAAATGGAGCATCATGAGCGCACCTTTATTAGCAATATTGATGGAAGTGTGCAATATTACAGTATTGCTCCCTCAACTAATAATAGAGCCGATCAGGCTATGGTCTTATCTGTTCATGGCGCATCTGTAGAGGCCAGAAATCAAGCCAGAGCTTATGAGCAAAAAGATTGGGCGCATATTGTTGCACCTACAAACAGAAGACCCTTTGGTTTTAACTGGGAAGAGTGGGGAGCTAAGGATGCTATGGAGGTATTAATTGAGGCTGAAAATGTTTTTAATACTGATAAATCAAGAACATATTTAACCGGGCATTCAATGGGAGGTCATGGCACATGGTATCTTGGTGCTACATATCCTGACAGGTTTGCTGCAATTGCACCATGTGCGAGCTACCCTGATATATTGGGTTATGGTGCAAGGCGTCAAAGTGAACAGTTTGTTTATGATTCAGACTCCCATATGAACAAAATTTTGCGTGCTGCAAATGCTGGAAGAGTTTTAGAGCTTAAAAGAAATTTTTTACAATCGGGAATCTATATTCTTCATGGAGATGAAGACACTGTTGTTCCTGTTGATCTTGCAAGGGAGATGAGAGAAGTGCTCGGAGGTTTTCATAATAACTTTTGTTACTACGAATATCCAGGAGGAAGTCATTGGTATGGTGACCATAGTGTAGATTGGTTTCCTATTTTTGATTATTTTGAATGGCACTCGGTACCAGAAACAAATGAAGTTGATAAAATTGAATTCACCACTGCCAGTCCGGCCGTCTCATCCTCCAATTACTGGGCTGTTATAGAGCAGCAGAAACACTCTTATCTTTTTTCATCGCTTAACTTACAAATTGATGGTGATACTATAAAAGGAGAGAGTGATAATATTAGAGTTTTAAAACTTAAATTGTCTCAAACAGATGTAGGAAGCAACCCTTTTATATCTATTGATAATAGTGAGCTCTCTATAACCTATAAAGAAGATATAATATTAAAAAAAGAGAATGATCAATGGATCCTTATTGACGCTTTAAATAGCAATCAAAAATATTCCAAAAGGCATGGTGGATTTAAACATGCATTTGATAACGAAATGGTTTTTGTTTATGCGACTGGTGGCTCTGTTGAAGAGAATGAGTGGTATAGGCAAAAAGCTCTGTTTGATGCCGGCACATTTCTTTATCGGGGAAATGGTTCAATTGATGTTATATCAGATGATCAATTTGATGTAGAAAGATATAGAGATCGCAATGTTATTATTTATGGAAATTCAGATAATAACAGTGTTTGGAATCAATTACTATCTCACTCTCCGGTTCAAATTAAATCAGGACTTGTAGATTTTGGCGATAGAGAGTATAGCGGAGATAATTTGGGAGCTCTTTTTGTTTTTCCAAAATATAATCACGATAGTGCAAGTGTGGGAGTTGTTGCAGGTACAGGAATAAAGGGGATGCGATCTGTAGCAAACAATAGCTATTTTTCAGGTGTTACCGGTTATCCTGATATTTTGATATTTAGTGATGAGGTTTTATACAATGGTTCTGAATCCATTAAGGTTTCTGGTTTTTTTGGTTATGATTGGGGGATTGAAAATGGAGATTTTATTATAAAATAGATTGCCATAAAAACTGACTAAGTGCTGTTATAAGTTTAATAATTATTTTAAATTTATAATAGCACTTTTATTTTGCAGATATGTATAAAGATATTCCGGTTATATTATTAGTTGATGATTCTAATTTTAATCTTGAAATATTAAAAGATGCATTGAGTGATTATTACCATTTAACTGCCAGTACCGGTATGGATGCGATAGAAATTGCAAGTTTAGAGTTAAAGCCCGATCTTATACTGCTTGATATTATTATGCCCGGAATTGACGGTTACTCAACCTGTTGTCAATTAAAGAAAATTGAGCGGACTAAAGACATTCCTGTTATTTTTATTACAGCACAAAATGATTCAGATAGTATTGTTAAAGGTTTTAATGCAGGTGCTGTTGACTATATTTCAAAACCCTTTAATTATCATGAGTTACAAGCGAGGGTTAAAACACAATTGGCAGTAAAGATTGCCCGTGATGAAAATATGAAGCTTTTAAAAGAGCTGGGGCAGGTAAACAGAGAGCTTACAGATAGTATTGAATATGCGAAAAAGATACAGAAGGCTAGTATGCCATCAGAAAAATTTCTCAATACTATTTTACCGGAATACTTTATTTTACTTAAACCTAAAGATATTGTAAGTGGAGATTTTTATTGGGCAGCAAAAGTAGATGGTCATATTGTTATTGCTGCCGCTGATTGTACCGGCCATGGAGTTCCCGGTGCATTTATGAGCATGTTTGGAGTTGCATATCTGGCAGAAATAGTAGGAAACAACAGAGTGACAAACCCTTCACGAATATTAGATGAGTTAAGGGATGTTGTTATAGATTCACTTCAACAGGATGAAAAAAGTGAAGTTAAAGATGGAATGGATATAAGTATTGTATCTATAGATGTTGAAGCCCGAGAGATTGAATTTGCCGGAGCATTTAATCCTCTATACTTAATAAGAGAGGATGAGATGTTAATCTATCCTGCCGATCATATGCCTGTTTCTATTGGTGAGGTTGATAAACCATTTTGCAATCATCTGATTAAATATAAAAAAGGGGATTGTTTTTATCTTTTTTCTGACGGTTTTGCCAGTCAGTTTGGCGGAAAAAATAATAAAAAGCTTAAAAAATCCGGCTTTAAAAATATGTTATTAAAAAGATATAAGTACCCCATGCAAGAGCAAAAAATGTACTATAGTCGTTTTTTTTATGATTGGAAAGGTGATCAGGAGCAGGTTGATGATCTGCTTTTACTTGGTTTTAGAATGTAACTTTTATATATAGTAATAGACAGCTATTACATGAGATATAGCAGCAATTAAAACCATAAAGTGAAAAATTGCATGATTAAACTTTATTTTTTTTATCTGGTAAATTATTGCTCCGGTGGTATATAATATACCACCTACAGCCAACCATACCAGTCCGTTCATCTCCACATTCTCTATTAATGGTTTAACTGCAATTACTATACTCCACCCCATAGCCAGATAGCTTAAAGTTGAAACAATTTTAAAGCGTCCGGTAAAAAAGAGTTTAAATATTATACCTGTAATTGCTATTGACCAGACTAAAACAATGATAATAGTGCCCACATTTGAATCATTTAGTGTTATTAAAGCATATGGGGTGTATGTTCCGGCAATTGAGAGGTATATAGCAATGTGATCAAAAACTTTAAATTTTTTGCGTGAAACAGGGCTTTTAGCACTATGGTAGAGTGTTGATGCAGAAAATACTGTTAACAGACTTAATCCGTATATAGAATAGGCAAAAATGTGAGTGATATTTCCTGATTTTATACCTTTTGTAGTTAAAAGAGCTAATGCGAAAATTGAAAAGAGAACACCTATTGCATGACTAATAATGTTTAGTTTTTCTTCTTTATAGCTATAACTGTTAATTGATACACTCTTATTTTTAATTTTACTGCAGCTCATATACTATTCAGTTTTTTTAATTAAGATCTGTTGTCTTATGCGTGAAGGAAGCAGATAAATCCATTTTTCTCTTCTATTTAAAAAGAGTTCTCCCGATTGATTTTTAATTACCGAAATAAACCATAAAGGTAGAATTACTCCTTTTAATATTGAGGTTATTGTAATTGACCACCATACACTATACAGACCTAATGATGTAAACGCTATTAAAATTGCCGCCAAAGGTATTCTAAAACCTGTAAAAACAATTCCGGTTAATGATGGTGGAATTGTTCTGCCTGTTCCGTTAAATGCCCCTCTTGCTATAATTTCATAAATCATAAAGAGTTGTGATACAGCTAATATTTTAAGGTAGATAGCTCCAAGCTTTTGACTCTCTTCATTGTCAAAAAAGAGAGCAAAAATTGATTCTCCGTAAATTAAGAAAGCTAGCGATACTGTTAAGCCTAAAAATGTACCAATGTATATGGTATATTTAAAACCTTTTATAATTCTATTCCATTTACCTGCACCGTAATTTTGGCCTGTAAAACTGCTAAGAGCAGTAGCAAAACCTGTTGATGTCATCCATGAAACAGCTTCAATTTGCGCTCCAATACTTTGAATGGCAATTGCAATTGCTCCAAAGGCTGCAGCCATTTTTGCCAATATCATTGCAAATATTGCAAATAAAACACTTTCGAATGCTACAGGCAGGCCTAGTTTAAAAAGTTTGAGAGATATGGCGCGGTCAAACTTGAATGATGCAAAGTTAACTTTGACCATCTCTTGTTTAATTAAAAACCTGAATATAAAGATAGCTGAGACCACAAGTTGAGATATAAGTGATGCTGTTGCAGCTCCGGCTACTTCGAGACGTGGAAAAAATCCAATACCAAATATTAAAAAAGGATCAAGAATCAGATTTAAAATTACTCCGGCAGACATATACCAAAATGGGGACCGACTATTACCCATACCATTGTATATACCTGCAAATGTAGGATTGGTAAAAGTGAAAATAAATGCTAACGAGAAAATTCTTAAATAAGTTGTTGCTTCGTTGTTAACAATAAGGCTTTCAATACTAAAGAATGAGATTAAGTATGGAGCAAAAGTGAAAACAAGTAAAGAGTATATCAATGTAATTAAAATTGCCCATACCAGTGCATGTCTAATAAATTTAAGTGCGGTTACGCTATCTTCTCTTCCCAAAGATTGAGAGACACCTACTTCGGCGCCCACACGTGTTATTAAAAGTATTGAAAATCCTATCCAGACATAAAAACCTGCTGCCGCCGCCGCTGCTACAGCATCTTCCCCTACCATTCCAAGCCATATCATATCGGTAAGGTTATATGTCATCTGCATAAACGATGCTCCAATAATAGGAAGAGCAAGTTTAATAAGGTGAGAGAATACGGGTCCGTTAGTTAAATCAGTTTTATGGCTATTCATGGGATAGCAAAATTACAAAAAGAAACAGTAAATAATATTAAGCTATCTGTTTTTCATTTTTATTCCAACTATTAACTATTTTTTGCAAAAGTTGCCTATCTTTATATATAATTATAATATAGTTTTAAATAGATTTGTAGTTCTATAAGTATAATATAATACATTATTATTAATTAAAAATGTTGAACATGAACAAAAAATTGTTGTTAGCTTTGTTTTTTATGGGAGCAGTAGGTATAAATTTGACCTATGCCGAAAAAACAACGGCATGTTATCAGGTAGTTCCGTTACCTGATCAGATAATACTTAGTGAAGGTTCTGGTTTTACATTAGATTCTAAAACCAGAATTACGTATCCTAACCGTAATGATAAAATGGAAAGAAATGCAGAGTTTCTTTCGGAGTATATTGAAGGTTTGTCGGGGATTGAATTAAGAACTACCAGTGGGAATCGAAGAAGAAATAGTATTAATTTAGAGCTGGGGCTGAGTTCAGATAACCCGGAAGCATATAAGATTAAAGTTGAAGAACAAAGAGTTACTGTAACAGGTGCTTCAGAAAAAGGAGTTTTTTACGGGATTCAGACATTAAGGAAATCTATTCCGGTTAAAAATAGTACGCAAATAGTTTTTCCATTAGTTGAGATTAACGATGAGCCAAGGTTTTTATATAGAGGTATGATGCTTGATGTAGCTCGTCATATTTTTTCTGTTGAAGAGGTTAAAACCTTTATTGATATGCTTGCATTGCATAATATTAATACTTTTCATTGGCACTTAACCGAAGATCAGGGATGGCGTATTGAAATTAAGCAGTATCCTAAATTAACTGAGATTGGATCTCAGCGAAGTGAAACAGTAATTGGTCGTAATACAGGAGAATATGATGGAGAGCCTTATGGAGGTTATTTTACTCAGGAGGAAGTTCTTGACATTATTGATTATGCAAGAAAAAGATATATCAATGTAATACCTGAAATTGATATGCCCGGCCACATGCTTGCTGCTTTAGCTTCTTATCCTGAATTGGGATGTACCGGCGGACCTTATGAGGTTTGGACAAAGTGGGGTATATCTGAGGATGTTTTGTGTGTAGGTGATGATAATACGCTTGAATTTGTAAAGAATGTTCTTAATGAGGTTATGGATCTTTTCCCTTCAGAGTTTATTCATATTGGTGGAGATGAAGCTCCTAAAACCAGATGGGAAGAGTGCTCTGTTTGTCAGGCCAAAATAGAGGAGTTGGGCTTGATATCGGATGATGAGCATACAGCTGAGGAGAGACTTCAAAGTTATTTTATCAGTTATGCTGAAGAGGTAATTAATGCACGAGGACGAAGAATGATTGGGTGGGATGAAATTCTTGAAGGAGGATTGGCTCCTAATGCTACGGTTATGTCGTGGCGTGGAATGGATGGTGGAATTGAAGCTGCCCGGTTGGGGCATGATGTTGTAATGACTCCAAATTCACATGTATATTTTGATCATTACCAATCTACTGATGTAGAGAATGATCCTTTGGCAATTGGTGGTTACTCACCTGTCGAAAGAGTTTATGAACTTGAGCCGGTACCACCTGTTTTAACAGAAGAGGAGGGGAAGCATATTTTAGGTGCCCAGGCTAATTTATGGACCGAATATGTTCCAACTTTTGAGCATGCTCAATTTATGGTATTGCCTCGAATGGCTGCATTAAGTGAAGTTCAGTGGATGCAGCCCGAAAATAAAAATTATGAGGAGTTTCTTAAACGTGTTCAGCCTTTAATTAGAATATACGATAATCAGGGATATAATTACGCCAAACATATTTTTGATGTTAAGGCTGAGTTTACGCCAAATTCTCAAAACGGAACTATTGATGTTAAATTAGAGTCTTTAACTGATGATCCTATCTACTATACTTTAGATGGAACCGTGCCGGATAAAAATTCCAATGTGTATAGTGATATTATTCAAATTGATGAAAATGTTACTCTTAAAGCACTTACTTATTTTAACGGTGAGCAGAGTCGACTGTTTTCTGAAGAGATTACTTTTAATAAAGCTACAACTAAACCAATAACTGCTTTACAACCAGTTAATGAGCAGTATAAATATGAAGGGATTACAACTTTAGTTGATGGATTAAGAGGTAATGCTAATTATCGTACCGGTAGATGGATTGCATTTAGAGGTAATGATTTAGAAGCTGTAATTGATTTAAAAGAGAATAAATCAATTAGTGAAGCTATAATTACTACTAACGTAGTAAAAGCTGATTGGATTTTTGATTTAACAAGTTTTGTTGTTAAAGTATCTGATGATGGAGAGACTTTTAGAGAAGTTGCATCTAAAGAGTATCCGGTATTGCAATCCGATGATGAAGATGGTGTGAAAGAGCACTCTTTGAGTTTTGAATCAGTTGAAACCCGTTATGTTAAAATTATTGCCGGCTCAACACAATCAATGCCTGAATGGCATGGAGGAGAGGGGAACCCTGCCTTTTTATTTGTAGATGAAATTATTATTAATTAGTATATTGTTATAGGTTGATTAAAAAAGCCGACCAATTATTTTTTGGTCGGCTTCTTTAGTATTGTTAGGTGCTTTATTACTATCTGATGCTTATTTTTTTACTCCAGTTTGAATTTTTATCATAAAGTATGTATATACCTTTTTTAAAAGAATTAACAGGCAGCTTGTAATACCTGAATACTTCCGACTGCCATATAGTATTGCCATTTATGTCAGTTAAAGCTAGGTTTGCTGTTCCATCTAATGTTATGTTTAAGTAGTTATCTGCGGGGTTAGGGAAGGCTTTAATGTTTTGCACGTTAATAAATTTTTCATTGCTATCTATACTTGTAGAACTTTCCTCTACAATATGTATATAGGCAAGTGCACTATTAAAAGCTGCATTATAATATATACAATATTCACTTGAAACATAATTTGCAATGTTGTCTTCAAAACAGCAACATGCATCTTCTGGCCCTCCTGCTAGTCCGCCAGATAACTCATAGGCATAAGGAACACTTCCGGGGTTATCTCTTTCATTACTAAAGTGTGTCCATCCATTTTCTTTTTTGCCAAAAGCTGCTGCGTGGTGAGGATATTTAGGGTAACCACCTCCTAATTCATCATAACCTATTAAAAATGAAAAGTTTGCAGGAGCATCATTATCAATCCCGTTATGTGAGCCTAAAATAAAATCGATATTGGATTTTGCAAAGTTATATGCATCTATGTTGCCGGTTTCATTGTGAAGTAATGCTGCCAGTAATGCAGCATTACCAGCATCGCGTAATGAACCCCAATCAGTTAAATGAACATATCCGCAGGGTTCCATATCACTAAGTAGAGAATTTACTTTTGATTCAATTTTATTTAAGTATTTTACCTCTTTTGTAATTTGATAAAGTTCATAGAACAGTAGTTGATCAATATGTCCATAACTAAAATTACGGTATTGATCTGCATTTTCAGCTAAACTAATTGCTTCATTTAAATAAGCTTTATCTTTTGTTGCTCTATAAAGCATTATTGCTGCTGTTCCCAGCTCATCGTAATAATCTGACCACTGTGTTAACCAACTATATGAATCATCTGTTGCATCGGCAGTAGTTGAAGGATTGGTAGATGCTATTTGATAATATTTTTTTGCTGCTGCAAGGCATTCTTTAGCATATTCGGTATCGTATGGTTCATATAAAATTGACATCAGTGCAAGGGCGGCTGATCCAGCTCCAAGGGCATTTGATTTACCTTCGGTAGCTTCATATACCGGACGAATAGCACTATCATCATATAGTTTTAATGAAGATTGAGTAATTGGTTCTTTAAATCCATTATGATCTCTATTATCTCCTATTTGCCAATATATTTTTTCATCTCCTATACATTTAATTAGAAAATCGGTTTGAATTTTTACTTCATCTAATACATCAGGAATGCCATTTGCAGGAGCCTTTGAATATGCTTGTGAGTAATTGTCAGGATAAGCTTTAGGCCATTTATCAAATCCATATAGATATAATAAAGCAGCATACGATCCTGTAACATGAAATTTTATATAATCTCCGCAATCATGCCATCCTCCTGATAGATCTTTTCCAACTGCTTCTCCATCATTAAGGAATGCTCCTCCAGAACCCTCGGGTAAGATCCAGGATTTTGTGTCTCCGCTTCTTTGTGCACCTAAAAAGCGGGTTGATAAATGGAGAGCTTTTTCATAATTGTGTTGTTCTTGGTTTTGCAGGCTATTTATTGCATTTAAATGCGGTTGCTTAGAATATATTGTTAAGCAAATTAGAAATAGGATAAGGTAATTTTTTTTCATGAGATTTTTTTAAGTTAAAAATTGTTTTGCATTACAATGTTTAGACAATTATTTGCGCAAATAATATATTTAAAATCAATATTATAGATGTTTTATTTTAATACAAAACTATATTAAACATATTTATTATGCAAGCAGTTGCATAATAAAATTTATTTTTTGCAAAAAAATGTTTATTGATGATTTTTTAATTGGCCTTGTAGTTAGCTTTATGATTGTATTTATTGTTTTTTGAGAACTCAAAAGTTTTATTGGAGAAATATTTCTTTAATCATGTTAAAAAAACAAAATTATTAATTGCAGAATCGGGGTGATTTTGCTCTATTTCTCCTATGTTTTCATGTTTTATAACATGTTTTTGAGTGATTGGAGAAATATTTCTTTAATTATTTACAGGTTAAATAATTGATTCACTGAAATTTATTTTATGTTTATCTCCTTTCGGATTCAATTGTGTTAATAACTATGAAAAACCCCTGTTTGATGCTTTCCTGAGCTATTTTTACATCAACGAAATGCTTTAAAGGATTGCTCTTTTATTCATTTCAATTTTAGTAAACAAAACAGGTGATAAAATCATATACCAATGAAAAAATTTTTAATTACTGTAAATGATAAACAGTACGAGGTAGAGGTAGAAGAGGTAAGAACTGTTAACAGACCAGCCAGTCAAAAAGGAAGAAACGGTTCAAAACCAAAATCTTTATCTGGGTCAGGTAATGGAAATGGTAAATCAAAATCGAGCAGTGCATCATCTTCTGCCGGTGCACATAAAGTTTCAGCACCAATGCCGGGAAGTATTTTTAAAGTGATGGTGGCACCAGGTGATGAAGTAAAAAAGGGTCAAACTCTTTTGATTTTTGAGGCTATGAAAATGGAAAATAGCTTAACAGCTCCAGCGGATGGAGTAGTGAAAGAAGTTAATGCTGTGGAAGGTAACAATATTAGTGTTACCGATGTTTTAGTTGTCATTGAATAGATAATTCTAAATTTTATAATTGCTATGGGTAAAGTTGGAATTACAGAAACTGTTCTAAGAGATGCACATCAATCTTTGATTGCAACCCGTATGAGAACAGAGGATATGCTGCCAATTGTTGAGGAGTTGGATAATATAGGATATCATTCATTGGAAGCCTGGGGAGGAGCAACATTTGATGCCTGCTTAAGATTTTTAGATGAAGATCCATGGGAGCGTTTGCGAAAAATTAAAGATAAAGCAAAAAAGACCCCTTTGCAGATGTTGCTTCGAGGACAAAACCTGCTTGGTTATAAACATTATGCAGATGATGTTGTTGAATATTTTGTTCAAAAGGCCGTGGCGAACGGGATGGATATAATTCGTATTTTTGATGCATTAAACGATCCTCGTAACCTTGAAACAGCAATTAAAGCTTGTATTAAAGAGAAAGGCCATGCTCAGGGATGCATAAGCTACACTACCAGTCCGGTCCACAATCTTGAACTATTTGCCAACGACGCCAAAATTCTTGAAGATATGGGGGCCGATTCTATCTGTATTAAAGATATGGCCGGATTGTTAAAACCCTTTGATGCCTATAATTTAATTAAAGCAATTAAAGAGAGAGTTAATATTCCTGTGCAACTGCACACGCATTATACCAGTGGTGTTGCTTCGATGACCTACTTAAAAGCTATAGAAGCAGGAGTAGATGTTGTTGATACTGCTATTTCACCTTTGGCACTGGGAACTTCACAACCACCTACCGAACCTCTTGTTGCTTCTTTGCAGGGTACAGAATATGATACCGGACTCAATCTTATAGAGCTTAGTGATGTAGCTGACTATTTTAAGCCGTTTAGAGAAAAATGGATTAAATCGGGGTTACTTGATCCAAAGATGTTGGGAGTTGATGCTAATGCGTTAATTTATCAAGTACCTGGAGGAATGCTATCGAATCTTGTTTCTCAATTAAAACAGTCTAATGCTGTTGATAAACTAGATGAAGTGTTAAAAGAGGTACCACGTGTTCGTAAAGATTTTGGATATCCTCCTTTGGTTACCCCATCAAGTCAGATCGTTGGAACTCAGGCTGTTTTTAATGTGTTAACAGGAGAGCGTTATAAGATGGTTCCTAAAGAGTCACGAGGTGTTGTAAAAGGAGAATATGGCAAATCTCCGGCACCTGTTTCTAAAGAGATTACTCAAAAGATTTTGGGTGATGACGAGCCTATTACCTGCCGACCTGCCGATCTTATAGAGCCTGAACTGGATAAGATTCGAGAAGAGATTAAAGATATGATTGAACAGGAAGAGGATGTACTATCTTATGCTTTATTGCCACAAGTGGCGAAAACATTTTTTCAAAAGCGAAAGGATGGAACATTAAACACCTCTGCTGATGAACCTGTTTCTGATGATAAAAAAGTTAATAAAAATATAGAGGCTACAGAGGATGATGATGAAGTTGCAGCCGTTATATCTGCAGCTGTAGCCAGTATGGGACAGAATAATGGTAGTCAGTATGCTATAAATTCTGTTCGAAAGATTAGTCCATGGGTTCTATCGGGCCGGTTAATTCGATAATAACCCAATTTGCCGGCATCCGTTTTGTATTATGCAAAACGGATGTTTTTTTTTTGTTATTTCGTTAAACAATAGTCGAAATCTTCTGTTTGATTAATCATAACTATTGAGCATTCAAAATTAGCTATTAACCTATAAACCATTAAGATTTATGTCTAAAATCGCATTATTCAGCGCAAAAAGTTACGACAAAGAATATTTTGAACGCTTTAAACCCAGTGAAGAGGTTCAGATTCGATGTTTTAAATCTGCATTGAACGAAGATACAACCGAATTGGCTAAAGGGTACGATGTAGTTTGTGTATTTGTTAATGATCAAATAAGTGAGACAGTATTAAAATGTCTTAAGGAGCATGGTACAAAGTTAATAGCTTTACGTTGCGCCGGCTTTAACAATGTTGATCTTGAAGCAGCCCATAAATTGGGTATTAAAGTTGTACGAGTACCAGCATACTCACCCAGTGCTGTAGCTGAGCATGCTATGGCTTTAATACTTACTCTTAATCGTAAAACTCATAAAGCATACAATCGGGTTCGTGAAGGAAATTTTTCTCTTGAACGCCTTACCGGTTTTAATATCTATAAAAAAACTATTGGAGTTGTTGGTACCGGAAAAATCGGAAAAGCCTTTTGTGATATCTGTTTAGGATTTGGAGCTAAAGTTATTGCTTACGATCTATATCCCGATAAGGAGCTGGAATCAAAGGGTGTAACTTATGCTTCAATAGAAGATGTTTTTAAAAAATCAGATATTATCTCATTACACTGTCCGCTTAATTCTGATACAAAGCATATGATAAATAAAGATGCTTTTGATATTATGAAAAATGGTGTTATGATTATTAATACCAGTAGGGGTGGATTAGTTGATACTAAAGCTGCAATTAAGGCTCTAAAAAAACATAAACTGGGTTATTTGGGTATTGATGTTTATGAGCAGGAAGAAGATCTCTTTTTTCATGATCACTCCGAAAGTATAATAGAAGATGAGATGATTATGCGTTTAATTTCATTTCCCAATGTTTTAATTACCTCTCACCAGGCCTTTTTTACCGATGAGGCACTGGAGCAAATAACTACAACAACTTATCAAAATATTACAGATTTTTTTAATGGTAAAGAGTTGAAAAATGAGGTAAAAAGTTAACTTTTTTTGTTTTAACCCTGCTCATTACTACCTAAAACTTTAAACTGATTTTTCCTGAGACAATTCTCGGGGATCCGGCATAATATGAAGCATTTCCCTGTCGACTATCATCCGATGTGTTAATAATTCCAACATGCTTTGTATTAAACATGTTTTTTATATCAACACCTGCAGTAATGTCTTTAAATAGAGGGATGTTTACGAAGTTGTAATTTAATGAGAAATTAAATAGAGTGTACGCATCAATTTTTTCCATATTGGTTGCATCGCCATATCTATTACCAATATAGTTACAAATTAAAGATATATTCATTTTATTTATTGACAAGAGAGTTCCCGACTTAAAGTTGAATCGCGGTGTTGCCGGTGATTGGTTACCTTTTATTTCAATAATTTCATCACTGCGTTTTAAATTTTTATCATAACTTATGTTGGTGTAGGTAGGATTCATTATTAAAGTGAGCCATGATGCAGGATGAAAGTAAAATTCAGTATCGATTCCCCAGGCTGTTTGTTGTCCAACATTTTGAAAATAGTCCAGCTCTACAGTGGAGTCATATGCTGAGGCTAATACATTGTTGTGTCTGGCATAATGAATAGAAGGGGAAAAAGTAATATTTTCTGAAACATACTTCATCCCTAAGTCGAAATGGTGAGAGGTTTCCATTTTCCAGTTATCGAAAATATCCTGAAGATTTACTCCTGCCGAAGTAAAAGTTTCCATATTGTTTACATAAAGAGAGATAATCGGACTGTACATGTATGGCCTCATGTAATTTTTACCGTAATTTATATAGAGTTGCCGTTGATTATCAAAACTGTAACCAATTCCAATAGAAGGCAGAAGCGCACTATGCCTTATTTTATCTGTATAGAGTGCCGGATTGGGATTATTAGCCAGTTGGGTGGGTGAAACTGAATTATATCTTTCGGTAGCCGGATCGGTAAAGTGAAAATATTTTAATCCGGTTTGAAAGTTAAAGTTCCCTTGCGAATAGGCAATTTTCGCATACGGACTATGAATAACGCCCCTGCTTTCATCAACAGAGAAGAAGCCATATCCCATTGGCGTTAACCCCTCTTTTGTAATCATACTATTATAAACCTGTGCATCGGTATCCGAAAGTTCTAACCAATAACCCAGTGAATAATTGAAATTACTTGTACTGCCTTGTACTTCGGGAATTACACCTATTCTATTAATATCCCTGCTACGTCTGTCTTTAAAATAGTTAGGCCCTCTTTCAACGGTTTCATAAAATTCAGCATCCTCGGTTGATATATATGCTTTTAGATTTATTGTTATATTCTCCATTGAATTATAACTAGCCATCGTCATAATATCCAGATTTGAAAAGCTACCATTGTTATAACCATAATAATGGAAATCTTGCTCTGGATTTCCGCTTAGTTGTGACACAAAGTCTATTTTGTAATTATTTTTTAAATCTTGTGTTTTTTCATAGCTGAGTGCTCTATAGTTGTTTCGGTCGATGGTATTATAGTTTAAAAATAGTTCAATATCAATTTTATCGTTAATTTGCTGAGAAATTCCTGCTACCGCATTGTAACGGGGACCCATTTCTCCTGCTCCTTTCCACTTATCTGCTTTGGTTGCTGAAAATGATATAAATGCAGATGTCCCTAAAGAATTACTTCCCAAATCAACTCTTGTAAAAGTTCTTGTGAATTTATGATTACCTATTGACTGACTAACCTCTGCATTAAATTGATCTTTTGGTCTGCGATATTTCAACTCAATGGCACCCCCTTTGCTCCCTGTAGCAGTACCTAAATCTGCAGGAGTTGCTCCTTTATAGAGAGCAATACTCTCCATGTTTTCCATGTCATATATATCATCCCTGGCACCAATTGGCATAATTCCGTAATTTGGAAAGCCTTCTACAGTCATTCCACTAAAAGTACTGCGTATCCCCCTGATGCGTACCGATTTTTCGGACAAACCATAACCATCAACCCCTTCGGTTAAAATTCCGGGGAGAATATCAAGTGCATGATAGACACTGGTAGATGCAGGAACTCCGCCGGTACTTAATCCTTTTGAAGTGAGAGCCGTACCGGTAAATAGTGCATCACCATCTCTTCTTACCGGATTGGCAATTGCTCCGGCAATGGTTACCTCCCCCAAAGTTTGCTGGTCTGACTCTAATTTTATCTCTAAAATATGATCTCCGTTTTCTTTTGTAAGATTGATCTCTTTGCTTTGGTATCCGATAAAAGAAATATGTAAGGTTACATTTTGCCACTCTGGTAAATTAAGCTTAAAAGCACCTTCTGAATCACTTATTGTTCCTTCTCCGGTATCTGATATAGCTACATTTGCTCCCGGTAATGGTTCAGATGTAGATTTATCTATAATTATCCCTTTTACTGTTTGGGCATTACTGCATAATGAAAATAATAGAATTGTGATAACAATAAGAAGAGTCTCTTTTATTAATTTATTCATAGATTTTATCTGGTTTTTTCCTCAAAAGCCGATTATAACGATACTATTTTTATAAAACCGGCATGGTAAAAGTAAGGAATCTATCGGGAAAGTTCTTGATATACTCTTTATTTTTAAAGGCCTTAAATAATCAATAGAGCCAAATTGAAGTTAACAAATAGACGATAATAATAGAAGAAACCATTATAACTTGCAGTAGTTGTCAAAATAAGCATATAGAATTTACTTTCCGATACAAAAAGTTGAGTATTGTTGTATGTGTTTGTAAACAAGTGTTTAGGTTAGGTGTTATAATAAACAAGGGACAAAATAGGGACAGTTTTTATAATATCCCTTGCTTTTGTCCCCTTAATTCAGGTTACTATTTATTTACTTTCTGGTTTGGAAAATGAAAATATATCAATAAAATATTTCCCTGTGGTTATTTATCCGGTTATTTCTCCCTGAATATTAATTCCAGTCATCCAAAACCCCACCTTCACCAATTGCATAGTTTTCTGGCTCTACTTTAGGTAAGGTAAAAGGCAATAATTTAATAATCATTTCCATTTTATCCTTTGGTTCTAACTTATCCAATACATCGGGGATTTTTTCAATTTCCTTTGCCAGAATATTTTTTAACATTGCCCTTAATTCTTTAGTTAATCGGTTTGGTGTGCCTTGCTCCCTGCCACCTGTTTTAATTCCTTTTGCCATGATATTTGAATTAAAAGTTAAACATCTATTTTACTCTACTTTAGATAATACCCGGTTACAAAAAAAGGGTACAGAATACATCTTAACATAGGCTTACCAGTTCCGGGCTGCCTCTTTAATTTTTCTGTCCATTTCATTTATTAAATCATTGCCCTTTTCATCCATCGGGGTTTTGCTTAATTGCTTTATAGAGGTTCTTATATCATAAGCCTGTTTTTTGCTAATTTCTCCACTTTCCTGCCATTCTTTTACTTTGTTTAGTATGTTGGGTTGTCCCAGTTCCAGAATGGTAAATAGTGCCAAATTCTCAACAAATTCCTTTTTGCTTCCGGTCGGTCTCATTTTGATAAGTTTTGAATTTATCTTTTGTATTGCCAGATATTCATTTCTCCACCTCTTTACAAGGCTGCTATAAAAAACCTCATCAGATAATAACCCGGCTGTAATTTCAGGCTGTTTTAACTGTTTCTTTAATTGTTTCCTGAATCTCATTTCAAACCTTAATACATTCCTGTTTTTATACAGTTCCGGGATAGGTTGTTTTTTTACCTTTTGTTCATACTCTTTGCCATAAAATAATAATTGCCTTATCTGGTTATTATAGTACAGTCCATTGTTTTGCTCTAATCTGTTGTAATATTGTGCCTCTCCTAAATATGGATAGTAAACTTTTTCATCAAATTGCATGATGAGGTTTTGAGAAAAGTCAATCCGGGTAACATTTGCCAAATGAAAAGGCAATTGCAAACAATCACTTATTTTTTCAATGGCTCTTTTGGTATCCCCTTTGGTTAAGGTTTTAAAATTGTCCCCCAGATAGTATTTACATAGGCTGCTATCATAAATCTTTACCCTGTTTTCTGAAATACTAACTTTCAGGCCGTCCAGATACCCGGTAACATATTCCCCAAACTGATTAACCCCATGATTTGAAACATTGGTTAAATATTGAGGTACTGACTTTATAAAATCAGTATTTGGACAAGCTTCTTTATAAACCGTTAAATCTAAATTATCATACATCGGTTACAAATTTGAGGTACAGAATACACCTTAACATAAGGGTATGGGGTAAATTAATCCCCCTTGCCCTTATCTGGTTTGGTAACGTTTTTTGTAACCGCTTTATGTCTTATTTCCTCAACCTCATGGCTTAACTCCCCATCAGTAAATAAGTCCCAAAGGCTGTTTGTGTCGTTTCTTAACCCCCTTGCAATAAAAATTTCAATGGTGTTTATCCCTGCCTCTTTAAGATCGGGGTTGAAGACCATAATACATCCATCATTTTTGCCCTTTATATCCCCATAGGCAATGTTTGTTTCAATGTTTGGACGTTTCACGCTTGTAATATTGTCGCTGCCTTTGGTTATTGCCATATCTGTTTTTTTCCCTTTCCATCGGTCGGGACGTGCAACCAGATTAAATGACAATCCACCAACGTTAAAGCCTCTTTTATTGATTAACAGGCTTTCAAAATAATCATACTCATTTGTTGAGGCTGTAATATCATACCTGCTTTTTGCATCGGTAAGTTTCTCCCCTTTGTAATAATCTGTAAAAATCATTTTGCAGCTCCTTTCTTATTAAGTGTTACATAAGTGGCTGCCTCTTTTTTTAGTTCATCAGAGGGTTTAAAACGGTTTTCTTTTAACCAGTTTTCAATTTCTACCCGGTCAAAAAAACAATGCTTTGATTGCTTATAAAAAGGGATTTTTTGATAACAGGTAAGCTTATAAATGTGGCTCTTTGATAACCCGGTAAGGGTGCAAACCTCATCAATGTTAAGTACATTTTTTTGAACAGATAACAGGCTTTCAATGTTTTTTAGCCTCTCATCCTGCTTTTGCAATGTTTCTAATACAATACTTTCCATATTGATTTAAGTATTAAATTAAACAATATGGTTTTCCGGAAAACCTTTAGTTTGTAATTACTATTAGCAAAGTAAAGGCAATAAAATCAGGTATTAGAAAACTTAAAATCTGAATAAGGTTTGATTAAGATTAAAGAGATTGAATGATTGTTTCAAGTTCTTTATGTCGGGCAGTTTTTCTTTGAATCCCATACGGGTTACTATTAGGAAAGTTAGTTATATCAGGAAAGATGCTTTTTAATTTTCTGTATAAATTGTTTGGGTTTGTTGGGTTTGTGTCAAACTCTTTGCTTTCAATATAATTACATTCTTTCAGCAAATAAAGAAACTCATAAATTGTACTTTTATTTGGGGTTTTTCTGGTTGTGCTTAAATCAATCCATTTTATTCTAATTCCCATTAAATTTTTATTTGTGAGGAAGGCTTCAAAATGCTCAATAGGTGTTTTTAAGAAATTGTCATTCAGTTTTTTGTGAAGTGTTTTTATTTGATGTTTATTTAACTTTGTGTTTAATCCGGTTACTTCACTATTCAATTTGTTTAGAGTCTCGTCCTTTCTATAATAGAGATCAAATAGTAATTGATGTTCTGACATTTTCACCAGACAGTCTATTAAATCTGGAAAATCTGGTAGAGGAATCATATCGATTAAATCCTCCGTGTAATAGTCATCTATATCCCCCAATAAATTATAGTCAAATTCTAAATAGGGCAGAAACTCTTTACCTTTTTTAATGTTTGGAAAAATGTCTATATCTGGAACAATTTCTTTTTCAATCCAGTAGTAGCATGCAAAATCCCTGACAAAATCGCACATCCAATTGTTATCAAATTCATCATACAGCTTTGCCATATCTTTATTGTATCCTTTTTCAATAACACAAAACCGATAGTAATATTTGTGTTCTAAAGTAAAGTGGCTAATTAACTCTTTCAAAGAACAACTAAAATCATGGATAAAAGAATCTGACAATTTGTTGATTTCATTCACAGCAAAACTTTTTGCCTCTTCTGTGGGCATTGCTGCAAATTTAATTTGAGCGTTAGTTAGTGCCTCTCCTCCCTGAATACTATCGACAATACCAGATACAATTCTTTGCAGCTTCTCTAAATTTACAAGTTCCCTTTTTGCAAACTTTGTTCCAAAGGGTTTTTGAGTTTCTTCAAAGCCTGCTGTCGTTTTATTGTCTGTATGCTCTTTTTGATCCATGTCCTAAATATTAATATCAGGTATTTTATTCATTGCTTCTTTTTTCTTTGCATCCATAATCTTTGCATAAATTTGGGTTGTTTTAAGTTCCTTATGGCCTAAAAGTTTTGAAACGGTGTAAATATCTGTACCATATTCTAATTGCAATACTGCAAAGGTGTGCCGTCCACAATGGAAAGTAATTTCTTTTGTAATTCCTGCCCTCATAATCCATCTTTGCAGTTCTATATTATGCCACCCTGAATATTTTAAGCCAATAAAAACCCTCTCATCCGGTTTGCCTTGCTCCCCCAGATATTCCCTTGCTTGGTTGCTTATATCTAAATATTCCTGTCCCCTTGTTTTTTGCTGCCTAAATACTACCCGGAAACCGTCCCCCTGTTTTTGCACCTCTGACCATTTGAGTTTTTGAATATCTGACCACCTCATCCCGGTAAGGCATGAAAACAAAAAGGCATTTTTCATTACAGGGTATTTACATTCAGTTTTAACAAGGCTTTTTAGTTCATCAATGGTTAAGTATTCCCGGTTTGGTTCATCGGCTTTAATTGCCTTAACTCTCTTTACAGGGTTATCCGGGATAATCCTATCATCAAACGCCTGGTTTATGGCTGCTCTGAATTTATTGAAATATGAATTTTGACTATTTTTTGATAATGATACATTGCTTTTTGTAGTGGCTTTATGCTGCAAATAATCTTTGAAACCCTCAACAAAATTTGTATCAATATCCCTGAATGTAGTTTGAACGCTGCAATATTTGATGAGGTGTTTTAGTGTGCTGTCCCAGTTTCCATAATTGCCTTTGCTCTCTTTTCTTTTTTCAATAAGGCTTTTAAAGTACTCAATAAAATTAGTGTCCTGTTTAAAATCATTGTGGAAACCCCATTTATTATTGGTTAATTCTGTTTGTCTGGTTGCTCTTATATTTTCTGCCAGTTCCAGAGTTTTTTTATTATTGTCCCTGTCCAGTTGGGTTTTTGGCTTAATCACATGAAGTTTCAAATATTCTTTGGTTCTTTTACCGTCCCAGTAAATATCTAAATACAGGCTTTTGTTACCGTTTGCCAGTTCTTTTTGTCTTATCCTTACTATTTGCTTTTTTGTTTGCATATCCCAGAATGTTAGTTAATCGGGGGACAATCTTTTAATGTCCCTTTTGTCCCTTTAAATGTTATCGGGGCCAATATAGGGACAAATATAAGTAAACTATTAACAAACTAAAAGAAAAGGGACAAAGAAATATAAGGCTAAATCATTGATATTATTAACTATTAGAAATTAAAAGAAATGGTAAGAAATTTACATTACTTTCCGATACAGAAATTCTTGAAAATGTTGCCTAAAATTTCATCGGTTGATATTTGACCTGTAATAGAGCCCAGATAATGGAGAACTTCTCGTATATCTTGAGCTAAAAAATCTCCTGATATTTCATTTTCTAAACCCTCTTCAACCCGAATTATACTTTCAAGTGCATTTGAGAGAGCTTCGTAGTGGCGGGCATTGGTTACTATTACTTCGTTTTGATTTATTGCATTTAAGTTTACTGTTTTCAGCAGCTCTTCTATTAACAAATTTATGTTGTTGTGATATTTTGCCGAAACGGTAATAATTGCACTCACCTTCTCTTTTAACTCTTTGTAGGCAGGGGTTGAAAAGCGTTTTTCTATTTTTTCTTTGGTAAGGAGGTCGCTTTTATTTATAACAACAATAAGCTGCTGATTTTTAAAATCAATTTTTTCACTTACCTGAGAGATGGCTTCTTGAATTTTATTATCGGGATCATTAACATCTGCAAGCAATAGAACAATTTGTGCTTTCTTGATTTTATCGTAGGTTAGTTTAATTCCAAGATTTTCAATTTTATCTGTTGTTTCGCGTATTCCTGCTGTATCGATAAAGCGAAATGTAACACCTTCAATGTTAATAACATCCTCTATTGCATCACGTGTTGTGCCGTGAATCTCCGATACAATTGCTTTTTCTTCATTTAACAGGGTGTTAAGCAGTGTACTTTTACCTGCATTGGTATGGCCAACAATGGCAACAGGTATTCCATGCTTAATTGCATTACCTAAGGTAAATGAATTTACTAATCTGTCTAAATGCTCTTTAATTTCTGCAACCAAATTTTGTAGTTCATTGCGATCGGCAAACTCAACATCCTCTTCGCTAAAATCGAGTTCAAGCTCTACCATAGATATAAACCATAGTAACTTCTCTCTAAGGGTGAGCAGCTCAGATGAGATGCCTCCTTTCATTTGTTGAAATGCTACTTTACGTGATGACTCGCTTTGTGAGGCGATAAGATCGGCTACGGCTTCGGCCTGACTTAAATCCATTTTGCCATTGATAAAAGCACGTTGGGTGAATTCACCCGGCTGTGCGAGTCTGGCTCCATTTTTAATTAGCAGATTAACTATCTCATTTTGTATAAAAGGGGCTCCGTGGCATGCAATTTCAATTATATCTTCACCTGTAAATGAGTGTGGGGCTCTAAATAGTGATAGGATAACTTCATCAATATCACGTTTGCTCTCTTTGTCTTTAATTGTACCAAATATCAAACTGTTTGCAGGCTCTTTTTGCAGCTCTTTTTTTTTATTTGCAGGCAAAAAAATATTATTGCATATATCATATGCCTTTGAGCCTGTTATTCTTATTAATGCTATTGCTGCTGAACCTGGCGCAGTTGATATTGCACAAATTGTATCGTTGGTAATCATATTGCTAATTTAAAAATGCAAACTTAATAAGAATCTGCCTAAATATGTGATTAGTTATATTGGTAAACAGTTTTATTTCTATATTTTTAAAATATTTCAAAAAATACAATAGTATGGATTATGATGGTATTAAAAATGCTGCTGAAATAATTAGTTATTATAAAAATGGTATAGTTTTTACCGGGGCCGGGATCTCTGTTGAGAGTGGAATTCCACCTTTTAGAGGGGATAATGGAATATGGAATCGTTATAATCCTGAAGTTCTTGATTTGAATTTTTTTAAGAATTATCCCGAAGAGTCATGGCCTGTTATTAAAGAGCTTTTTTTTGAATTTTTTGATAGAGCTGAACCAAATGAAGCTCATCGTATAATTGCCGAAATGGAAGCAGATGAACTTATAAATTGCGTTGTAACACAAAACATCGATAATCTTCACCAGTCTGCCGGCTCTAAAACAGTATATGAATTTCATGGTAATGCTCAACGGTTAATCTGTTTAAATTGTGATTACGAAGTTGCTGCAAAGGAGGTTGATTTTTCTGTTTTACCATGTAGGTGTAAAAAGTGCAATCATCTTTTAAAACCTGATTTTATCTTTTTTGGTGAGCAGATACCTCAGGATGCTTATATTAATAGTTTAGATGCTGCCCGTAATTGTGATGTTTGTATTATTGTTGGAAGTACCGGCGAAGTTTATCCTGCTGCAATGATTCCTGCAGAGGCTAAAAGAAATGGAGCGTATATAATTGAGATTAACCCCGAGGAGTCACTTTTTACAAGAGAAATTACAGATGTTCATCTGCAGGGAAGTGCTGTAGAAATATTTAAAGGGCTTAAGAATGCTATTTAATCCTTTTTTATACCTTTGTTGATACAAGATTTTTATTTTAATAAATGTAATTTGTTAGTTATCCAAATTTTAAAACTTAAAATAGAGTTTAAATGAAGTTATTAGAAGGAAAAACTGCCATTGTTACCGGAGCTGCCCGGGGAATAGGTAAAGCTATTGCTATGCGCTATGCTCAAGAGGGATGTAATATTGCTTTTACCGACTTAGCTATAAATGAAGAGGCAGAGCAAACAGTTAAAGAACTCGAAGCTGAGGGTGTTAAAGCAAAAGGATATGCATCTAATGCTGCTGATTTTGAAGCAACACAAAAAATTGTTCAGGAGATAGCAAAAGAGTTTGGCAGGGTTGATATTCTGGTTAATAATGCAGGTATCACTAAAGATACTTTATTGATGCGTATGACCGAAGAGCAGTGGGACGCTGTAATAAATGTAAATCTTAAATCCTGTTTTAATTTTACTAAAGCTGTGCAAACTATAATGCTTAAACAGAGATCAGGATCTATTATAAATATGAGTTCAGTTGTTGGTGTTAGTGGTAATGCAGGACAGTCAAACTACTCTGCATCAAAAGCAGGGATGATTGGTTTTACTAAATCTATTGCTAAAGAGCTGGGTTCTCGTGGAATTCGTTCAAATGCTATAGCTCCTGGATTTATTATAACTGAAATGACCGGGCAATTGACAGATGATGTGAAAAAAGCATGGGAATCACAAATTCCACTTAAGCGAGGCGGTACACCCGAAGAGGTTGCTAAAACTTGTGTTTATTTGGGATCAGACTTGTCATCATATGTTAGTGGACAAGTTATTAATGTATGTGGTGGAATGAATACATGATTTGGAAAATATTTTTTAAAATATAATATTTCTGTTATATTTAATAAATCCTCATGCATTTTTATGTGTGAGGATTTTGTAATTTAGAGCGGTAATATAAATTAGATTTTAGAAAACCGATAGTTCATATAAAATTAATTATAATCATGAAAAGTTTTAATTTTAATACTACCACAAAGATTTTGTTTGGAAAGAATAAAGCTGAGGAGATGATTCCTGAAATAAAATCCAGGGGAAACTCTTTACTGCTTGCTTATGGAGGGGGATCAATAAAAAAAAATGGAGTTTATGATAAAGTTGTTTCTCTATTAAAGGATAATAATATAAAGTTTAAGGAGCTTTCAGGAATAGAACCAAACCCAAGAATATCATCGGTACGTGAAGGAGTTAAAATTTGTCGTGAAAATAATCTTGATTTTATTTTAGCTGTTGGTGGAGGAAGTGTTGTTGATGCTTGTAAAGCTATAGCTGCCGGTGTTTCTTATGATGGAGATCCATGGGACTTTATGATGATGAAAGCTAAAGTTAAAAATCCTTTACCTATTGGAGTTGTTCTAACTTTGGCAGCTACAGGTACCGAGATGAACGGTAACGCAGTAATAAGTAATGAAGAGACCCTTCAAAAAAGACCAATGGGAGCACCTTCTCTTTGTCCGGCATTTTCGGTTATGGATCCTGTTTATACCTATTCGGTAAATAAATGGCATACAGCTGCAGGTGCTACTGATATAATTAGTCATGTTTTTGAGTTCTATTTTACACCAGATAAAGATGCTTTTGTAACTGATGGAGTTGCCGAGGCTATTATGAAAACTTGTATAGAGTATGGTCGAAAAGCAATTGACTCCCCCGAGGATTATGAGGCTCGTGCCAATTTAATGTGGGCAGGAACTTTAGCCATAAACGGATTGTTATCATTGGGTAAAACCGGTGGGGGTGATTGGGCTACACATATGATTGAGCATGAAATAAGCGCAATTTATGATTTAACGCATGGTGCAGGTTTAGCTATTGTTTTTCCTGCATGGATGCAATATGTTCTTGATGAGGATAATGCATGGAAATTTGCAAAAATGGCACGGAATGTGTTTGGAGTAAAAATAGAAGATGATATAGAAGCGGCAAAAAAGGGGATTGAAGAGGTGAAAAAATATTTTAAATCTCTTGATATGCCACTCTCGCTTAAAGATGTTGATATTGATGATCAGTATCTTGAAGAGATGGGAGAGAAGTGTACTTTATTTGGAGCTGTAGGGGTGATGAGAAAGCTTGAAGCAAAAGATGTTACTGCTATTTTAAAAGCAGCATTATAGAGATGTAAATATGAGAACTGCTAATTTAGTTAACTGGTTTTTTAAAGGAGTGGGATTTCTATTTTTGTTGTCCTGCTCCTCGTTGAGTGAAATTGAGGTTGATGTATTGCGACCTGCTGAATATTCAGTTCCACCTGAAATATTATCGGTAGTGGTTGTTGATCATGCTTTCCCGTTTAAAAATGATTCAATTTATTCCATTAAAATGGGAGATGAGTTGGATATTATAGATTCAATTGATGTTGATTATTTCGGACAGATTGCTACTGAGGCTCTGTCTGTAGATTTGCTGGAGAGACGCTTTTTTGATGATGTCTATTTTGAAGCAGATCCTTTTAATGTTCCGCCTCATGGCCGAAAAGGAAAATCATTAAGCCGGCATAGAATTGACTCCTTGCTAAATGAATATGATGCTCAGGCTGTTATTGCATTAAAAGATATTAAGTACAGCAAGCAGGCCGAGGTAATGGATATGGGAGATTTTTTTTATGCAACATTAGATGCCTATGGTTCATTACTTTGGAAAATGTATGATGAGCGGGGATATCTTATGAATATTGATATGCAAAAAGATACTATATTTTGGGATACTGCAAGAGCAACTAATACCAGAGAGCAAAGACGATTGCCATCGTTCAGGGAAGCTACCGAAATTTTAGCTGAATTTATGGGCCGTGAATATGCTAACTATGTGGCACCTTATTATAAAACAGAAAATAGATATTATTATACCAGCGGGCATCCCGTTTTTAGTAATGCTAATGAGCTTGTACGAGAAAACAGCTGGGAAGAGGCAGCTAAGGTGTGGTACTTTGTTTTTGAAGAGGGGAGTGAAAAACAGAAGGCACGATCAGCTTTGAATTTAGCTCTTTCTTTTGAGGTGAGGGGTGAGTTTGAAGAGGCTGCAGCATGGGTTGAAATAAGCAAAAACTATTTTGAAGAGCTTTCAGGGATAAATGTATCTCAGTTCGAAAGAGAGTATCTGGAGTATTACAACAATGTTCTTGATGAACGAATTTCTGAAGCAGAAAAGTTGCAGAAGCAGATTGGTGGGTGATATTATAGTATGGTGAGTTTTGGGTGACTATAAAATATTGTTTATTCATGCAAATAGCACTGGTTCAGTTTGATATAGTTTGGGAAAACAGAGATGAGAATTTAAGAAAACTGAGTTCTCTGCTATCTAACATAAAAAAGCCCACAGATATAGTAATATTACCTGAGATGTTTCATAGTGGTTTTTCTATGAAACCTCAAAAGGTTGCTACAACTATGGATGGCCCTGTAATAGAGTGGATGAAAAATGAATCCGGGAAGTTAAACTCTATAATAATGGGGAGTGTTGCAATAAAAGATCAAGGCAACTATTTTAATAGATTTATTTCAGCTTTTCCTGATAGAAGTTTGATTACATACAATAAAAGACACCTCTTTAGAATGGCAGGTGAGCATAATGTGTATGAATCGGATAATAAAAAGGTTATTTTAAATTATGATAATTGGCGAATAGCTCTATTTGTCTGTTATGACTTGCGATTTCCTGTATGGAGCCGTAATGTTGAGGGTTATGATATTGCAATATATGTGGCTAATTGGCCCGCTGTAAGGCAAGATGCCTGGAAAACACTTTTAAAAGCACGGGCAATTGAAAATCAGTGTTATGTAATAGGTGTTAATAGAGTAGGGTTTGGTAATGGAATTGAATATAGTGGTGGATCATCTGTTTTTAACTATAAGGGGGAGCTTATATCAGAAGAAGATAACGGTCAAGAGCAAGTGATTAAAACGTCTCTTGATTTTGATGCTCTAAAAAAATTTAGAGAAAAATTTCCGGTATGGAAAGATGCTGATCGATTTGATTTATTATAGAAAGAGGTTGTTATTAACAAAAAAAATCAAATTGTCAAATTTTCAAATTCTTACTGTTTACTACTTTTTTTATTTTTAATTTTGAAACTATTATATTAAATTGATGTTATATAACAATAAGTTTTATATAAACATTTCTCTATTAGAGATGTAAACTAAATTAGATCCAATACAAAATTTGCACGATTTTTGAAGTGTAAATAATTGCAGTTAAATAAAAGAGCCAGTTGTTTTAGAAAATTATTTATAATAAAGTTGCCTTGTAACTGTTATTATTGTAAATTTAATATAGGTGGGGTTTTATATTTAAATTTTATACACATGAAAGCGGCCATGAGAATCACCAAATCGACGAAATCAAAGAGTTGCTCACATAGGAGAGTTGAAGATCGGCGTAGCTAATGACTAGATTGGCGAGTTCCATGTGGTTAATAAAAAACAAATTATAGACACATGAAAAATTACAGAGTTAAAGTTAGGGATGATAAAGCGGTATTTTTTGAGGAGTTGATGAAATATCTTGACTTTTGTGATTATGAAAAAGTTGATGCCTTTTCAAAACCCCGTATTTATCCAGGATCTGAGAGTGATGATAATATCAAAATGAAATCAAAAAAAAGCAAATCAAAAAATCGCTTTGTATCAGATAGTGATGACAGTGTAGAGAATTTAAGAGAGGTTATGTCTAAAATTGATGCTATGCGTGATCGTAACAGAAAAAAGTAATTTAAATAATTAGGGGGTCGCTATGAATTTAAGAGTTTATTATTTAAAAAAAAGTAATCAATCAACCTGTTTTATGGTTGTTGTTACTATACTGCTTTTGATTTGCAGCACTTCATTTGCTCAGGTAAATGATTCAATCTATACCAATGTTGATAAAGAAGCACGTTTTAACGGTAAGCCAACTAATGTTCAAAGGTATATTGAGCAAAATCTTATTTATCCTGATAATGCCTGGAGAAATGGCATTGAGGGAGTTGTATCTCTCTCTTTTGTTGTTACCGATGAGGGAGTTCCAATGAATGTTTTAATTGAAGAGAGTGTTTCCCCCGAAATTGATATGGAGGCTTTAAGAATTGTTGATTCTATGACCGACTGGAAGCCTGCAAAATTAGATGGGATGAATGTTAATTCGAGGGTGCAACTTGATATTGAGTTTAAGTTATCCTCTAGTGAGAGGGAGTTAGTTGAAACGTTAAAAAGTCATCAACTAACAGATAATCCTCCTTTATATATTCTTGATAATAAAATTGTTAATACTTTAGTCCATCTTCCATCATACAACGTAAAATCAATTAGAGTTCTTAAAGGTGAACCTGCTATTGAACGTTTTGGTAATAAAGGGAAAAATGGTGTGGTAATAATTGAAACAAAAAGGGGTACACCTCCAATTAGGTAAAGTGGTTGTTTCTGTCTTAAATAGCGCTTTTTTTCTTTATTTTAATTTTCATATTATTTGTTCGATTTTCATTTTTTTGACAGATTAATAGACTTATTTTCTATATTTTTGTGTTAAATGTTAAGATGCTATTTTGCAGGCTATAATTATAGCTTGCATTATATTATTATGGATAGAAGTTTTATTAACATTTTTGTTTTAAAATATTAAATTTTACTCTTTATGAACTTTATTGATAAATTAAAGAAGAAAGCTTTAAATAACAAACAGAGAATCGTTTTACCCGAAAGTTTTGAAGAAAGAACTCTTAAGGCTGCAAATGAAGTTTTATCTGAGGAGTTTGCTGAAATAATTCTTATAGGCAAAAAAGATGAAATACTCAATAAAGCAGATACTCTCAATCTTTCAAAAGTAAAAAATGCCACTATAATTGATCCCTGTGACCATCCAAAAAAAGATGAATACAGGGATCTTTTATTTGAGTTGCGTAAGCATAAAGGATTAACTCTTGATGAGGCTTCAAAGTTAGTTGAAAATCCACTCTATTTATCTGTTTTGATGATTAAGAATGGTGATGCAGATGGAGAAGTTGCCGGTGCTGAAAATGCTACAGGTGATGTTTTACGACCTGCATTTCAAATTGTTAAAACAATGCCTGGTATAAGTGTTGTTTCAGGTGCTTTTATTATGATTTTAGATAATAAAGAGCTTGGAGAGGATGGTATTTTTGTTTTTGCCGATAGTGCCGTTCATCCCGATCCTGACTCTAACCAACTTGCTGATATAGCTTTAGCATCGGCTTTAACTGCACGTAATATTGTAGGCATTGAACCACGTGTGGCGATGTTAAGTTTTTCTACCAAAGGTAGTGCAAAACATGAAATGGTAGATAAAGTAATTGAGGCTACTCAAAAAGCAAAAAATGCCAACCCATCATTAAAAATTGATGGTGAGCTTCAGGTTGATGCTGCTGTTATTCCATCTATAGCTAAGAGTAAGGCTCCTGACAGTGAAATAAAAGGTAGAGCTAATGTTTTAATATTCCCCGATCTACAATCTGGAAATATTGCATATAAACTGGTTCAACGTTTAGCTGGGGCTGATGCGGTAGGTCCGGTACTTCAGGGAATGGCTGCACCAATAAATGATCTTTCAAGAGGATGCTCTGTTGAAGATATAGTTAGCTTAGTTGCAATTACTGCTAATCAGGCATCCGGAAGTTTCGATAATAAATAAAATTTTTTAGATAATGGCTGAGATAGTTGTAGAACCTATTGAAAAATATGCACTTAAAAAACGTAAAAGAGAGAAAACTCTTTTTTCGAAAATTGGTGTTATAGGTTGTGGTCACGAAGGGCAAAGCATTGCTCGTATTGCTGCATGGCATGGTATAGAAGTTGTTTTTATCGAGCTTAGTATAGATAAAATTGAGTCTGCTCTTAAAGGAATTAGTCTTGAGCTGGATGGTAGAATTGAGAATTGGGGATTAACAGAAAGTGAAAAAAAGGCCATTATGGGTCGCATCAATGGATCACTTGATTATAAAGATCTCATTGATTGTGATTTTGTTATAGAAGCTATAAGGTCTGATGAAAATACCGGAGAGAGAAGTATAGATCTTCGCAAACAGGTATTTAGAGATATTGAGGCTGTAGTTGACAAGGATACTATTATTGCGACTAATGCCACCACAATTGTTATATCTGAATTGGCATCAGAACTTATATATCGCGATAGGTGCGTTAGTCTTCATTTTTTGGTTACTTCATCTGAAGCTCGTATAATAGAGGTGGTTAAAGGTTTATACACTACCGAAGAGGTTTACAATAGAGTATGTACATTTGTTAAGCTTATTAATCGCGAGGTTATTCCCGTTGAGGAGTCTGCCGGTTTGGTAAGTGTAAGGCTTTATGTTACCTTACTAAATGAAGCCTGTGAGACTTTAATGGAAGGAATTGCCACTAAGCAGGATATTGACAAAACTATGAAAGTAGGTTTGGGAATGAGGTTTGGACCTTTTCATACAGCTGATATTATAGGGTTAAATAAGGTTGTTAAATGGATGGATAACTTGTTTGATGAGTTTGGTGAGTCAAAATATAAGCCATCTCCGTTAATTAAAAAGTTGGTGAGAGCCAAAAGAATAGGAGTTATTTCGGGTGAAGGTTTTTATAAATATGATGATAACGGCAAAATCGTTGAGTAATCTAAAAATAAGATTAGACTATTATTATATATTATTATGAAGATATTGGTTCTTAATTGTGGTAGTTCATCCATAAAATATCAGCTTTTTAAAATGAATGGTGCCTCCTGGACGGTTATGGGTAAAGGAGGGGTTGAGAAAATAGGTCTTAAAGGTTCGTTTCTTAAACATGAAAAAGAGAATAAAGAAAAAGTTCTTCTTGAAGGGGAGGTTTTGGATCATGAAACAGGTATTGATTATATTTTAGGAATATTGCTTAGCGACCGACATGGATGCCTAAAAAATATGGAAGAGATAGATGCCGTAGGTCATCGTGTTGTTCATGGAGGAGAGACTTTTAACAGTAGTGTTTTTATTACTGATGAAGTTATTGCTAAGATGGAAGATTGTATAGATTTGGCTCCATTGCACAATCCTCCGAACCTCAAAGGAATTAAAGCGATGGCTAATCTATTACCAAGTGTACCTCAGGTTGGTGTTTTTGATACGGCATTTCATCAAACAATGCCAAAGCATGCTTATATGTATCCTATCCCTAATTCGCTTTATAAAAAATATGGTATTAGAAGATATGGGTTTCATGGTACAAGTCATCGTTTTGTGGCAAGTCGTGCATGTGAAATATTAGGGGTTGATTACAATAAGCAGAGAATTATCTCGTGTCATCTTGGTAACGGAGCTTCAGTTACTGCTATCAAAAATGGTAAATCGGTTGATACTTCAATGGGATTTACACCTCTTGAAGGTTTAATGATGGGT
The DNA here is from genome assembly GCA_029688995.1 of Marinilabiliaceae bacterium ANBcel2. Classification (GTDB taxonomy): domain Bacteria; phylum Bacteroidota; class Bacteroidia; order Bacteroidales; family Marinilabiliaceae; genus JARULA01. The sequence goes on along the minus strand of JARULA010000004.1, from coordinate 69,993 downwards.
ACCCGCTCGGGTGATTTAGATGTAGGAGCAGTTACATATATTATGGATAAAGAGATGATAGGAACACAGTCGGCCAGTATATTGTTAAATAAACATAGTGGGATGTTGGGTGTAACTGGAATCTCTTCTGATATGAGAGAAATTGAAGATGCTGCCGAAAAAGGTGATGCTATGGCTTGTTTGGGTATGGATATGTACACATATAGAATAAAAAAATATATTGGGAGTTATGCAGCAGCTATGGGAGGTGTAGATGTTTTGGTATTTACCGGAGGAATAGGGGAGAATGGTGATATTGTACGAAGTGCATCATGTGACGGACTTGCTTTTATGGATATTGAGATTGATGAGAGTAAAAATAAAGGTTTACGAGGAACCGAACTGGATATAAGTAAAGAGGGAAGTAAAGTTAGAATAATGGTAGTGCCTACTAATGAGGAGCTTGTGATAGCTCAGGATACACAAGGTATTGTGAAGCAGTTGGCAGGAAAATAGATATAAACAAGAATCAAGTAAAATAATAATAAAGTAAAACAATAAAAGAGTTTAGTTTAATGTATAAAATATTGGTAATTAATCCCGGATCAACTTCTACTAAAATTGCTGTTTATGATGATGAAACACCACTTATTGAAAAAACTTTACGACATGATTCAGATATAATGGATAGCTTTAACTCCATTACCGATCAATATGAATTTCGTAAGGATGTTATTTTAAAGGAGCTTAATAAAGAGGGGATTAATGTTAAAGATTTAGATGCTGTTGTAGGGCGTGGCGGAATGGTTTATCCAATAGAGTCGGGTGTATATGAAGTAAATGATTTATTAAAAAGAGATTTGAAAAATGCTGTGATGGGTGAACATGCAAGTAATCTTGGCGGATTAATTGCTGATGATATAGCTTCTTCGGTAGGAGATATTAAAGCTTATATAGCAGATCCTGTTGTTGTTGATGAGTTACAGGACGTTGCAAGAATTACAGGCCATCCGCTTCTACCTCGTCAATCTAAATTTCATGCACTTAACCAAAAAGCTGTAGCACGCAGATACGCTAAAAACAGTGGAGTTAAGTATGAGGATATTAATTTAATAGTTGCTCATATGGGTGGAGGCATATCTGTTGGAGCTCATTATCATGGCCGTATTATAGATGTAAATAATGCGCTCGATGGTTTTGGCCCTTTTTCACCTGAAAGAGCAGGAACTGTACCTGCCGGTAAATTAGTAGATTTATGTTTTAATGGTGATTATTCGAAAGAAGAGATTAAATTGATGATAACAGGTAAAGGTGGTTTGGTTGCTCATTTAGGTACTAATCAGGCACACGTTGCTACAGAAAGAGCTGAAAAGGGAGATGAAAAAGCAGACTTAATTATTCGAGCCATGGCCTATCAGGTTGCCAAAGCTATAGGTTCTGCCTCTGTAGTTCTTAAGGGAGAATATAATCAAATTATTCTTACCGGTGGAATGGCTAATAATCCGGTAGTTTTAAGACATATTAAAGAGTATATCGATTTTATGGGTAAATTAACTATTTATCCGGGAGAAGATGAGATGGAGGCTCTATCATTAAATGTACTCTCAGTATTGCGTAATGAGATGGAGAGTAAAGAGTATAATCCAAAAATGATTAATTCAGCTTCTGTTTAAATTAATTATGGTTCTACAATAAGTAGAAATAGCTTATATTTAATTAAAAAAGGTAGTTTTCACCTTAAATGAAAACTACCTTTTTTGTGTATGTACATCTAATTTTACAAATTCTATTTACGCATTTTTTATTTTATCATATTGAGCCTCCATCATTAAATAAAATGCTTGCCCTTCGGTTGATCTGTTAGGCTGACTGTAAGATGGAGGTCCTGGTATTCCATTTACGTAACCAAATTGATCCACTTGTTTACTTACTGCATTTCGCATATTTAGAGCAATATCTTTATATTTTGCATCAAGCCATTTTTCGTTGATACCTTTAAAAATAATGTATGCCAATCTTTCTGATAAACTACTCTCTACAAATGTTGATTTGTCATCTAAATGGTTATGAAATAGATAATCCTCTCTTATATGTTGTAAGCAACCATTAAGGTGATCATAAATATACTCTATAAGCATCTCTTTTTCATCACTCATCTTTTCAGGCAGATTTTCCATTAGCTTTACCATTCCGGTAATAGCATGGGCGTTACCAAGCCCCCAAAAAGAATCATCTCTAAGTCCACCAGACTCTTCATTCCATCTATTATGGAAGAGTGAGTGAGTTTTATTATAAAGTTTCTCTCTTATTCCCAAAAGTTGGAATAGACCCTCTTCGGGATATCCGGCATAAGCAATAAAAGGAGGTCCCATATACATGGTATCTGACCAAAGTTCTGGTCCGTGATAAGAGTGATGTACATATCCCTCTTTTGTACGTGGAGCATCATTAAAATAGTATTCGATCATTCTATCTACTGCATCTGTTAAATCTTTATCATTTAATATTTTAGCTGATTTAAGTAGAGCTTCAATGGGTGTGGCAGAATCTCCTATTCCGTTTGCTACACTCATTACAGCTAATCGACCATCACTTGATTGACGAACAGCAGCCTCTTTAGCTAATAAAATCATCATTTGAGTATCTCCAATCTCAACAAAAGCTTGTGAGGCAATACCGTGTTCCCAATTCTGTTTTTGCATTGATAACATCGCCATCTTAACTTTTTGGCGCTGCTCATTATAAAATCCGGACTTGCAAAAATTTGACGCTGATGGTTTTGTGGCAGTGCCTATCAGGGGGGTTAAAAGCGCTCCTCCAACCATTCCTGATTTTAGTAAGAATTCTCTTCTAATCATAAATATACGTTTAAGATAACGTGTTTAGATGTTGTTTGAATGATAAAAATAGGAATAGCATCGCTAAAAAACTAAATATTGGCAATAAAAAAAGAACCATCTCATGAAGAAATAGTTCTTTTTTTTGAGCGGGAGACGAGATTCAAACTCGCGACCCTTAGCTTGGAAGGCTAATGCTCTATCAGCTGAGCTACTCCCGCTTATTATGTTAATTAAAGTGGGGAGAGGAGGATTCGAACCTCCGAAGTCGAAAGACAACAGATTTACAGTCTGCCCCGGTTGGCCACTTCGGTATCTCCCCGGTATTATATTTTGAGCGGGAGACGAGATTCAAACTCGCGACCCTTAGCTTGGAAGGCTAATGCTCTATCAGCTGAGCTACTCCCGCTTATTATGTTAATTAAAGTGGGGAGAGGAGGATTCGAACCTCCGAAGTCGAAAGACAACAGATTTACAGTCTGCCCCGGTTGGCCACTTCGGTATCTCCCCGTTTTTTTGACGTTGCAAATGTAGGAATTATTTTTTTAAACTGCAATTGAAATTAACCATTTTAATTGCGGTAATTGCAGCTTCATCTCCTTTATTTCCATGTTTCCCTCCTGCACGATCTAAAGCTTGTTGCTGATTGTTAGTTGTTAATACTCCAAATATAAATGGTATTTTGTATTTAACATTAAGTGCAGTTATTCCCTGAGTTACTCCCTGGCAAACATAATCAAAATGGGGGGTGTCTCCTTCAATAACGCATCCTATACATATAACAGTATCAACATCAGTTCGTTTGGCAATATTTCTGGCTGCCGAGGTAAGTTCAAAACTGCCGGGAACACCGGCAGTTATAATATTCTCTTTATTGGCTCCATGCTTTATAAGTGTATTATAAGCCCCTTTGTAAAGAGCATCTGTTACTTCACTGTTCCATTCTGATACAACCAATGCAAATTTCATCCATGAAGCATTTGGAACACTCTCCTTATTATATGATGATAAATTTTTTAAACTGGTAGCCATAAATAGTAATCGTAATTTAAATTAATTTAAAGCAGAAACGCGCGATATGTATTTATCTATCTCTCTTGCTTCAGCACTGTTTTGGTACTCTTTTTTGATTTTAGTGTAAATTTCCAGAGCATTGCTACTTTCACCGATTGATTCATAAACCAACCCGCTTTTTAACAGGTAAAACGGTGCTGTTATATCATTATCAATTCTACTTGCTCTTTGATAGTATGATAAGGCCTGAGCCTCATTTCCAAGTTCCAGATAAGCATCTCCTATCGCTCCGGTGGATATTGCTCTTAATTCTGAATTTCTTGTACTAAAATCTTCGAGATAATTAATAGAAAGCTCAAATTCGCCAATATGCAAATAGCTTATTCCTGCATAATATTTAGCTAAATTTCCTGCAGCGGTGCGGGAAAAATCATCTATTATTTCAAGAAAACCAGAATTAATTCCATCTCCTTCAAGAGCTGCTTCGAAGTTTTCATTACCAAAATGGTGTTGAGCATGAAATATTTGTACCTGAGCTTCTTGTTCTCTTGGCTCCATATATAATTGCTTGTATGCCCAATAACCTCCAACGAGTAAAATTAAAGCCAATACTCCAATGGTAAGAAGTTTTTGATTTTCCTCAATAAACTTTTCGGTTCTTCCCAAAGCACTCTCTACATTTTCAATATTGTTTTCAACAGTGGTGTTTTCTTTTTTTGACATATTTCTATGGGTTTTTATTGAAGTCGCAAATTTAATAATTTAACGCAATTAATTGCTATCTTTTTTTGTTATTTATGATGTTTAGAATTTATCATCACTATTTTTGCTGTAGTAATTTATTAAAGTTATGTATATAGAGCATCTTAATGTATTGAATTTTAAAAATATAGGTGAGGCCACACTCGATTTATGTAATGGTATCAACTGTTTTGTTGGTGATAATGGTGCAGGTAAAACTAATTTAATTGATTCTGTCTATTACTTATCATTTTGTAAAAGTTATTTCAATCCTATTGACAGCCAATTAATCAGGCATAAAAATAACTTTTTTGTAATTCAGGGTAAATATAAAAAAGGAGAGTATAATGAGTATATATATGCCGGTATTAAAAGAAATCAAAAAAAACAGTTTAAAAGAAATAAAAAAGAGTATTCCAGATTATCTGATCATATTGGATTACTGCCTTTGGTTATAATATCTCCGGGTGATGAGAGGTTAATTAATGAAGGGGGGGAGCAACGACGAAAGTATATAGATAGTGTTATTTCTCAATTTGATAAAGATTATCTTACCCATCTAATACGATATAACAAGTCAATTATTCAGCGTAATGCTCTGTTAAAAAAATCGCAAGGAAACTTGAATGTAATATCCGGAGAGCTTGAAATATGGGATAATCAGCTATTGAAAAATGGAAAAATTATTTATAATAAGCGAAGAGAGTTTGTTAATTCTCTTTTGCCGGTTTTTAAAAAATATTACTCCATTATATCGGGAAACACAGAAGATGTTAATATTTTATATCATTCACATTACGATAGGGACGATTTTGACAAACAGCTTGTAAATGTTCAAAATAAAGATGCGATTTTGGGTTACACAACAAAAGGGGTTCATCGTGATGATTTAGAACTGTTGCTTGATGATTATCCTGTAAAGAAAACCGGTTCGCAAGGACAAAAGAAAAGTTTTTTTGTTGCCTTAAAATTGGCTCAGTTTGAATTTTTAATGAAACATTTTGGATTTTCACCAATGTTATTGCTTGATGATCTTTTTGATAAGTTGGATAATCAACGAAGTGCAAAATTAATTGAGTTGGTTAGTAAAGATATCTTTCAACAAATATTTATAACCGATACGCAAAAGCATCGTTTAGTAGATATTGTTAAAAAAACAGGGAAAAAATATTTTATATTTGATGTAAAAAACGGAGTCGTAAAAAATGAAATATCACGGTAAAAAAAGATATGGAAGAGATTATAACAGTAGATCTCTTGCTGATATATTATCCGAGATTGTTGAAAAGCCTCAATTAAAGAAGGGGTATAATCAAACAAAGATATTAAAGCTATGGCCGGAGGTTATGGGCAGTTCTGTCTCCAGAATAACTAAAAATTTATATATAAAAAATGGGGTGTTATATGTATATCTTAATTCAAGTGTAATACGAAATGAACTATTAATGCATAAGAATAAAATAATAGAATCTTTAAACGAAAAAGTAGGGGGTAGAGTAATTAATGATATTGTTATTCGTTAAACGATTTAATACATAAACTCTTCTATTTCGCTAAAGAAAAATCGACACTCTTTTTTTGCACTTTCGATACTGTCAGATCCGTGAATGGCATTTCGTGTTTTATCTTTGGCGAACACTCTTCTTATAGTACCTTTAGCAGCTTTATCAGGATCGGTTGAACCTATAAGTTTGCGAAAGTCTTCAACTGCATTTTCTTTTTCTAATATTGCTGTTACTACAGGACCTGATGACATAAAGTTAATTAACTCATTAAAAAATGGCTTGTCTTTATGCTCATCATAAAATATTGCAGCTTTCTCTTTTGCAAGCTGAGTCATTTTTAACGCTCTTATATGAAATCCTGTCCGCTCAATATAGGATAAAATTTCCCCAATGTTATGCTCTTTTACAGCAAATGGTTTAATCATAGTTAATGTCACCTCTTTTTTCATATTATATTTAAGTTTAATCGATTTTATTTCTAATATAACCTTTTTTTCTTATTTCTCATAAAACACATTGATTTTACTATATTTGTGGTGATTTAATGTAATGTGTTATGACGTTGTTTAAGGAAAAAATTGAGACCTTTAAGTCACTACTTAACCGGGTAAATATAATTTCAGTAATTCCACATAAAAGTCCTGACGGAGATGCTATAGGTTCGGGTACCGCTTTGGTCACAGCTCTTAAATTGAAGGGGTATGATGTTAAGTTAATTGTTCCTGATGAAATTCCTCCTAACTTATGCTGGATGTATGGTGCAGATGATGCCTTAAACTATGAAAAAAGTTGTATTGAAGCAGAAAAAAGAGTAGATGAGACCGAGTTACTTATTTTTCTCGATTTTAATACAATTACCCGAACCGGAGATAAATTATCAGCAAAACTTAATAGACATAAAGAGAGGATAGATTCTGTATGTATTGATCATCATCCATATCCCGATTTTCAAATGGCTAATCTCTTTTTTTCTGACACTACAGTATCTTCTACGTGTGAATTAATTTTTAATATTTTAAAAGAGTTGCAGATAGGTGTGAATAGAGAAATTGCAGAATCTCTTTATGCTGGTATTATGACTGATACCGGTATGCTTAATCACAATTCATCACGTTTCGAAATTTATAATATTGTTGGAGAGCTTGTTAAACATGGAGTTGATAAAGAAAAAGTGCATAAGTTAGTTTTTCATAGTCACTCTTTTGACAGGATGAAGTTACTTGGGCATGCTTTATGCAATAAAATGGAATTGACAGCTAATGGTAGAGCTGCATTTATAGTTTTGTCGTATAACGATTTAAAAAAGTTTAATTATAAAACAGGAGATACCGAGGGGTTGGTTAATTATCCTTTATCAATTGACAAGGTGCTGGTTTCGGCTTTGATAACCGAAAAAGAGAAAAATATTATGAAGCTCTCATTTCGTTCACGAGGTGATATTCATGTTAATAAATATTCCGAAATTAATTTTTCGGGTGGTGGACATAGAAATGCTGCCGGAGGTGAAATGAAGGGTGATTTGAACAAAGTCGTAGATGTTTTTAATAAAACAGTTGAAGAGTTTATAAATAACTCAAACTAATTTTCATATTATGATGTTAGATAGATTTTTTAAAATAAAATTTTTCAGTTTAATACTGTTTTCTCTTTTGTGCAGCTGCTCACAGTCACAAACTCAAGAAAGCTCAGATCGTTCTTTTAATAGAGAGGCGTTTATTAATGTTAATCGTCAACTTGTAAATAAAGAACAGGAAAAAATAAAAGAGTATATCGAAAAGAATGATCTTGATTTGGAAAGAACCGATACCGGTTTATGGTACTCCATTGAAAAGGAGGGTGAAGGTGATTTGATTGTAAAAGATAAGGTTGTACATCTGGAATATGAATTGTGGCTTTTGGATGGTACCCTTGTATATAGTTCAGAGGAGTTTGGTGAAAAAGTTTTTCTTGTAGGACAGGGTGGTGTTGAGAGCGGTTTAGAAGAAGGGATTTTAATGCTTAAAAAAGGTAGTAAAGCAACTTTTATTCTTCCTTCTCATCTAGCTCATGGATTAATTGGAGATAGTGACAGAATACCGTTTAGATCTTCGTTAAAATATTTTATTAAAGTTGTTGATGTTACCGATAAATAGTATTGTATTATGAAATTATTTTTTAAGTTTTTGATTTTAGGTGTGATTCTTGCATCATGCAGTAGTGATGATGATGATAATGATATTGAACCCAATGTTTGGGATGGAATTACTATTACAGAGTTTGTGGCAGAAAATTATCCCGGTGAAGAGCCTGATGAGAATGGATTGTATGTTATTGTGACCAGAGAAGGGTCAGGAGATAAAGCTGAAGAAGGTGATCAATTATCAGTTTTTTATTCGGGAGAGTTACTTGATGGTACTGTTTTTGATTCCAGCCATAAAAGACCTGAAAAGGATGAAGATGAGGAGGAGGAGAAGGAGGTTAATATATTTAAATTTACATTAGGGAAAGGTGAAGTTATTGAAGGATGGGATATTGGTTTTGACGGACTTAATTATGGAACAAAAGCTATTTTTATAATACCTGCTGAATTGGGTTATGGTGATACACCCCGTGGTTCTATTCCGGGAGGAGCTCCGCTTTTGTTTGAAGTTGAACTGCTCAATTTGCGTTAAAATTTTTATTATAAAGTAAATACAAAAGTTTAAAATAGATAGTATGTTAAATAAATCAAACTTTTATCACAGTTTTATACTAGTTGGATTCTTGTTATCGGCACTTTTTACATGGGGCTGTGATGATGGATATTCTGGTGTTGATTATCGCCAGCTTGAAGAGGATGAAAAAACATTGCTTGGAGAATTTTATGCATCAGCAATGGACACATTGGTTAGTCAGTCAAAAGATACTCTTGATTTTCGTGAAACAACAGGTTTAATGTTTTTTGAAATTGAAAAAGGTGATGGAGAAATTATAGGTTCAGGTGTTGAAGTGAGTTTTCGATATAAATATTATCAACTTGAAATGGATGAGGAGACCGGAGAGGCAGTTTTATATGATGGTGGATGGTCAAATTATGATAGTGATTATCCCGTTACCTATACAACCGGTAATACTGGAGATGGCATTTATGAAGGTCTTGATCAGGGGATAAGAAATATGAGACTTAATGGAAAAGCTAAAATGGTAATTCCATCTTTTATAGGGACAGGAGATTTTAACACACTATTTGCAGAGGTTGAGGTTACTGCTGTGGAGTTGGATTATTATGATTAGTAACTAATATTTTAAAAGAGTATTGGAAACTTTTATGCAACCAAAATGGTTTTGTTCGTCTCTATAATTGAAAGCTTATAAAATTTAAAATTTTTGAACAATGAAAACATTGAAGTTAATTTCAATTATTGGATTTCTAATTCTTTTCTCATCATGCCTGGATGATAACGATTCTGATCCTTTATATCGTGAACTTGGAGTAGTTGAAGGACATGTTTTTGGTTTTACAATAAAGACCGATCAGGGCAATGTTCTTGATCCTGGTGATATCCATTCCGAAAATTATACCCCTACTCATGGAGATCGAGTTTTGTTGCAATATTATGTAAATGATGAAAAAGAACTAAGTAGTGATATTGTTGATTACATGATTGATTTACAGTATCTTGCTAAAATAGATGTTGATAATATTTATCATCTTAATGAAGGAGATAGTATAGAACATTTTGGAGAGGATAATATTTTTGATTTGCAGTTATCGGGCGGACAATCGTTTTTGAATCTTGAATTTACCTACATTAAGGCTGATAAAAATGAGTTTGCTTTAATATATAATCCTGATGAACAGAAAGATGATGGTAACATTCGTTTAGATTTAAGACATAAATCGGAGGGAGAAGGCAAAGATCAGGTATATACAATTAAATCTTTTCCTATAGATGAATTTCTTGATACGGAAGAAGATTATGTTTCTATTATCGTTTATGCCACTGATAGATATGGTAGTGTTATTAATAAACAGATTCAATACTATGTTGATTTTACAGATAATTAGCAGTTGAATTGTAATTAAAATAAATTAAAAATGGTGTATTAGCGTTCAACGCTAATACACCATTTTTGATTTAATCCTACATATACTTAAAAGTTTTAGACGTAAAATATAAAAAATGTAAACTTTGTTGAAAAAAGTTTTTATTAGCTTGTAGTTTTGAGTTGTCAAAAGGGCTTAAAACTAAAGCTAAATATTATATTTGTAATATTAGTTGTTGAAATTAATATTTTTTCATGTCTAAAGCATCTGTTTTGCCATGGTATTATTGGCTTTATCAGCCGTATAAATGGTTGGTTTTTATTCCTTTAATGGTTGTTAATTCTATAGTCTTTGCTGTTCTGGCTGCATTGTGTGCTATATTTGTATCTTCTCGTTGCGGAAATAGTGTTGGTGCTTTATGGGCACGTGTAACATGTTGGATAACTCCTGTTAAAGTGGGGGTTAAAGGAGTTGAAAATATTAAAAAAAGTAAATCATATGTTATTGTTGCCAACCATCAAACCGGCTTTGACATTTTTATGCTTTATGCTTATTTGCCAATAGATTTTAGATGGTTAATGAAAAAGGAGCTAAGAAATATTCCCTTTATCGGATTTGCCAGTGAAAAAGTGGGCCATATTTTTATTGATAAAAGATCTGCACTTACAGCAATAAATTCTTTGAATCATGCAAAAGATAAGCTGGTTAATGGTACATCGGTTTTTATCTTTCCTGAAGGAAGCAGAACCTGGGATTATCGTATGAAATCATTTAAAAAGGGGGCTTTCAGACTTGCTTTAGATCTTGAATTGGATATACTTCCTGTAACAATTGTAGATAGTTATAAAATAAAAAGACGAGGCTCATTTAATATTGTTCCGGGAAGTGCAGGATTAATAATTCATCCCGAGATTAAAACCTCTAAATATAAAAATAATATTGATGAACTGATGCATTATACTCGTGATGTTATTTCAGGCGAAATTGTGAATAGAATAGATTAATATGCAAAAAAAATTGTTTTTAATTTGGTTGTTAGCTTTAACTGTTTCATTAAATGGTCAAAATCAATTAACATCTGATAATCGACGGGCTGTTAATTTATATAATGAAGCAACTCGGTATTATACAAATGGTGAGTCGGCTAAGGCAATAGAATCGCTTTATGAAGCTATTGACCGTGACCCTGAATTTATCGAAGCCTATCTTGTTTTAGGAGATATTTATAATAGCGATAATTTATATAAACAGGAGGCTGAGGTTTTAAAAAAAGCCGTTTCTATTGACTCCCTCTTCTTTCCCAGAACTCATTACAATATTGGTGTTGCGCTTTATAAACAGGGTGAATATGAAGAGTCTATTGACTGGCTCGAACACTATAAATGGAATCACAGTGACGATGCCGATATTGATAAGGTTGAGAGATGGATCTCTAGAGCAAGATTTGCTATGTATGCTGTTAATAATCCTTATGAAATAAATTTAAGAACTGTAGGTTATGGAATAAATAGTGAATATGATGAGTATTGGCCCAGTGTTACCGCTGATGAGCACACTATGGTATTTACTGTTTTAGTTCCACGTAACCCTGAGCTTTATCAAGAGCGTCAACTACCTAAAACATCTCTCTATTTTAGAGAGGATTTTTATATATCACAAAAAGGAGAAGGGGGAGAGTGGCAAAAAAGAGTGCTTTTGCCGGGAGATATTAATACATCGGGGAATGAAGGTGCTCAAACATTGTCGGCCGATGGTCACTGGATGTTTTTTACAGCCTGTGGAAGAGAAGATGGACAGGGCAGTTGTGATATCTATTTTTCACAAAGAACCGGTGGTGGATGGAGTGAAGCTGTTAATTTGGGCCGACCCATAAATACTCCCTATTGGGAGAGTCAACCCACTTTTGGAGCAGATGGTAAAACTCTTATGTTTGTGAGTAACCGTCCGGGTGGACGTGGTGGTAAAGATATTTGGAAAGCTACTTTGCAATATATTGATGATGATGGAGTTCCTCATTTTGGAGATGTGGTTAATCTTGGATCTCCAATAAATACTTCAGGTGACGAAACATCTCCTTTTTTACATCATGATAACCGCACACTATATTTTTCAAGTAATGGATTACCCGGTATGGGGGGTATGGATATTTTTTTTAGCAGAAAAGGCGAAGATGGTAAATGGCGTAAACCGGTTAATTTGGGATATCCTATAAATACGATGGGAGATGAGATAGGCTTATTTATTAATGCCCGTGGTACTCGTGCATATTTTTCCAGTGATGGTAGGGAAGAGGAGCAAACAAGTAAAAACATATATATGTTTGATCTTCCTTCTCCTTTTCAGCCCGAACCGGTGTTATATGTACAAGGAGAGGTTTATGATGTGGAAACCAATGATCCGGTTCCAGCTGTTTTTGAGCTTAAAGATGTTAATACCGGTGAAATGGTTGTCTCTACAAATGCTAACAGATATTCAGGAGAGTTTTTAGTATGCCTGCCTGTTGGAGGAAGGTATGCTTTTAGAGCTGATCATCCTGGCTATATGTTTTATTCGGGACATTTTGATCTTGAAGAGGGATATACAATTGATGAGCCCTATGAGCTTGATATTGGATTGCAACCTATTAAAGAAGGTGTTAACATAACCCTTGAAAATATCTTTTTTGATGTTGATTCCTATCAAATTCAAGCCGAGTCTAAAGTTGAGCTTGATGGCTTAATTACTTTTATGGTTGAGAATGATGATGTAAGAATTAAGATAGGTGGTCATACAGATAATTTAGGTGATGCTGCATATAATCAAAAGCTTTCTGAAAACAGAGCTAAAGCTGTATATGATTATCTTATATCAGAAGGTATTGACTCGGACAGACTAGAATATGAAGGGTATGGAATGAATAAACCAATTGCCGATAATGATACTGATGAAGGTCGTGCTAAGAACAGACGTACCGAGATAACTATTTTATAGTAATAAATGAGAATGAGGTTATGAGAAACCATTTTTATAGAAATAGGTATTGTACAATAGTATTATTTTCGATTATTTTATATTCTTTGATCAGCTTTGAGCTATATGGATCAAATACCCCTTTTTATGGTATCCCCGAGGTTGAATATTTTAGTCGAAGAGATTATAACGGAGGAACGCAAAACTGGTCAGTTTCTCAAATGGATAATGGTTTAATATATTTTGCCAATAATGACGGGGTACTTGAATATGATGGCACAACATGGCGGTTTTTAGATGAATTTGGCAATTTCGTTATTCGTTCGGTTAAGGCACATGATGATACTCTTTATGTAGGTTCATACAACGAGTATGGGTATTATAAATTAAATAAAAGAAACGATTATGAATATATTTCATTAACAGATGAGGTTGATCATGATAATATAGGTGATATATGGAATATTTTTATTATCGATGATAATGTTATATTTCAAAGTGATAAAGGGTTGGTTCTATATAGGAGTGATGGTAGCTCTACCTTTATTTCAGTTTCAAGTAATATTTCAAACGCATTTAAATGTGATAATCGGGTTTTTGTTCATATTGAGACAAAAGGGATATATGAACTGAAAAATGGTGTGCTAGAAGAGTTAAAAGTCCTGCAAGATATATCTGAATCAACTATAACCGGAATAGTTAACATATCAAATGATGAATATGTTATTAGTACTATGTCCAACGGATTATATTTATGGAATAATCAAGAAGTTCAATTTTGGGATATCCCATTGTCCTACCTTTTAAAAGATGTTAATGTTTTTTGTGTTGCCAATCATAATAATCGGGAGATAATTTTTGGAACAATACAATCCGGGGTGGTTGTATCAGATAATCAAGGTAATATTAAAAGTATTATTAATAAGGATCGCGGACTTGAAAATAATACTGTTCTAAGTTTAACTGTAGATGATTTTGGTAATATATGGGGAGGATTAGATAATGGTATAGCTAAAATTGATTATGCTTCTAATATCAGTTTTATTCATGGATTTTATGACATAGGTGCCGGTTATACAATGGAGATATTTAAAGATAATGTCTATTTTGGAACTAATCAGGGATTGTATAAAATTGAGGAAGAAGATTTACAAAAACCAATGAAGAGTCGTGATGATTTTATACGCATACCTTATACCGAAGGACAGGTATGGTCTCTATTTATTGATAAAAATAACAATCTATTATGTGGACATAATTCAGGGGTGTTTGTTATTGATGGGATAAGTGCAAATTTAATCTCTCCAGCAGAAGTTAACGGAGCCTGGATTTTTCGTTATCCGCCAGAAAGAGATGACTTGTTAATTGTTGGAACTTATAACGGATTATCGCTATTTGAAAATAAAAATGGAGAGTGGATTTATAAAAAAGAGTATGAGGGTTTTGATGAGTCCTCGCGCTTTATGGAATGGGATGAGAAGGGAAGATTATGGATTACTCATGGATATAGAGGACTTTTTCGATTAACTTTTTCAGATGATTTTAAACATATAATTGAGGTGGAGTCTTTTGAGAAAGGGCATCGCGGATTAGAAAGTAATTTGGGATTTAATGTTACTAAAGTAAATGATGAAGTAGTTTTCAGCTCTGATAATGGTGTTTATGGTTATAATAAAAAATCGGACAGTTTTTTTCGCCATTCAATTAATGAGCATTTTTTTCAAGACCAATTTCCGGTGTTGTTAAGAGATGATGAGAGAGGAAATGTGTGGTATTTTACTGTTGATAATGTTGGTGTGTTGCGAAGACTTGAAGATGGCAGGTTTTCTAAAGTAATAAATCCTTTTTTACCTGTAAGCGGGCGCCTTATAAATGGGTTTGAATTTGTTTATGTACTGGATGAATTTAACTCTTTTATTGGTGTTGAAAATGGATTTGCACACTATCGGGTTGATGAGAATATCGATTTTCATCAAGAGTTTAATGTTCATATACGTGATTTTAGCAATTTATATGATGAAAGTGCGGTTTATTATCAATCCGATGATAATCAGAAAGAAGTCCCCGAATGGTCCTATTCTCAAAACTCTTTACAGGTAAGGTTTTCTGCTACCTGTTTTAATAGTGATGAAATTTTATACTCTTCTTATTTAGATGGTTTTGATGATGATTGGACTACCTATTCAACTACTGATGTGCGTCAATTTACTAATTTAAGAGAAGGCGAGTACACTTTTTATGTTCGAGCAAAAAATGATTTAGGTGTTGAAAGCAGTATTGTCTCTTTTGATTTTATTATTGACCCACCCTGGTATAGAACATTATATGCAAAAATTGTTTATGCCATTATTATTATATTTTTGTTAGTAGGGGCCTGGCTTATTTTAAACTGGCTTATGGATCGAAGTAAGCTTGTTGAAAAGAAACGACAGCGAAAGAAGTTTCAGGCTAAAGAGGAGAAGTTAAAAGTTGCACTTGAGCGTGAAAAAGAGATGATTCGACTGCGCAATGATAAGTTGCAAAATGAGATGAAATTTAAAGAGAAAGAGCTTGCCAACTCTACAATGAATATTATACAAAAAAATGAATTCTTGTTGAAAATAAAGGATGAGCTTCAAAAATCAACTAACATATACGATCAATCAAAAATTATAAAAAAGATAAACTCTTTAATAACTAAAATAGACAAGGATATTGATAACGATTCGCAATGGGAGGTTTTTGAGCTTTATCTTGAACAGGTGCATGCTGAATTTTTGAATCGACTTAAAAGCCGTTTTCCCTATTTAACATCAAAAGAGTTAAAACTTTCGGCCTACTTGAGAATGGAGATGAGTTCTAAGGAGATCTCTTCTTTAATGAATATTAGTGTTAGAGCTGTTGAAAATAATAGATATAAATTGCGAAAAAAATTGGCATTAGATAGTAAAGAAAATTTACAGGAGTTTATAATGAATATTTGATACTATTACTTTATGTTAGTTAATCTTGCATTGATTATAATTGCCGGACTATCTTTATATTTTGTTTTTTCTAAACTTAAATTACCGGGGTTTTTAGGAGTATTGCTATTAGGTGTTTTGTTTGGCCCGTATGGCCTTGATATTATACATAAAAGTATTTCTGATATTTCAGAAGAGTTAAGAACATTTGCTTTAATAATTATATTGTTAAGAGCCGGACTGGGTATTCAGCGTGAGACTCTTAAATTTATAGGAGTACCGGCATTAAAACTTGGAGTTGTTCCTGCACTGTTCGAAGGGGTTATAATATTGGCAGTGGCGGTTTTGATGTTAAATTTTTCGGTTTTGGAAGCCGGAATGCTGGGATTTATAATAGCAGCGGTTTCACCTGCAGTAGTTGTGCCTAAAATGTTATGGTTTATTGAACGGGGTATAGGTAAAAGCAAAGAGATTCCTACTATGATTCTTGCTGCAGCATCTCTCGATGATATAATTGCAATTACAATATTTTCTACATTTACAGGTATATATGCAGGTCAAAGTGTTAATCTGTTTATGCAGGCAGCCTCTATTCCCATTGCTGTTTTTTCTGGTGTTATTGCAGGTATATTATCGGCTATTATCTTATTACTAATTTTTAAATATTTCTTTATACGTCACACAAAAAAGGTTTTATTAATATTGAGTTTTTCCATTTTACTAACCTATTTAGAGGATATATTTAAAGATAAATTTCATTTTGCGTCGCTGCTTGGAGTAATGGTGATTGGAATTGTTATTCTTGAAAAAAACAAACAACTGGCTAAAGAGCTCTCTTCAAAATATAATAAAATATGGGTTTTTGCCGAGATAATGCTCTTTTTTTTAATTGGAGCTGAGGTGAATATATTTTTAATTAAAGATGCCGGCTTAACAGGTCTTTTGATTATTATAATAGGTTTAGCTGCCCGTAGCTTAGGTGTTGCTTTATCCCTGGCAGGATCGACACTCAATTTAAAAGAGAAGCTTTTTTGTGTAACATCATACTGGCCTAAAGCAACTGTACAGGCAGCAATTGGAGCAGTACCTCTTGCTTTGGGAGTTCCTGCGGGAGATATTATTTTGGCTTTTGCAGTCTTATCTATTGTTGTAACTGCCCCTATTGGTGCAATTTCAATTGATATTACCGGCAAATTTTTGAATCGAAAAAGTGATTAAATCCACCAGACTCTTTTTTTATGGCTTTATTGTTTAAAGTCCATACAGGCTCATTTTTCGAGGTGATTTTACCAATTGGAAAAAGAGTGGTTTTAAAATTTCTATTATACTCTTTGGCAATCTGTTTAAAGCTATTTTCATTTGCAGTTAATAGAAGAGAGTAATCTTCACCTCCTGATATAGCAAATTCTAAAGGATCTGTTTTATATTGTTTGCAATACTCCTTTAAGTGTGATGATATTGGTATCTGCTCTGTTTTAATAACAGCCCCTTTATTTGAACTGTTTAAAATATGATTAATATCAGAACCTATACCATCAGAAATATCCATCATTGCATTAACACCCGGTTGCTCACAAAGCCATTGAGACTGCATTAGATAAGGCTCTGGCCTGTTATGTCTATTAATAAGGTGTTTAGAGTTTTTATCATTAGAGTGTAAAATAGCATGTAATCCGGCCGCAGAATCACCAAGAAAATCGGTTACAGCAATGATATCACCCTCTTGTGCCATTGATCTAAGTTTAGCCTTACCTTTATCTATAACACCTGTAACGGTTATATTAATAACAAACTTGTCGGGTGATGATGTTGTATCTCCGCCCATTAAAGGAATATTGAACTTTTCACTTAAATTATAATATCCTTCAATAAATTTATCCAGGTACTCTGTTGTAAACGTCCTGGGTATAGCAAATGATAAAAATGAAGATGTTGGTTTAGCCCCCATAGCTGCAATATCACTTAAATTTACAGCTAACGATTTATATCCTAAATCTTCGGGAGAGCTTTTCTCTTTAATAAAGTGAACATCTTCAACTAACATATCAGAGGAGATTACCATATCTCTATTTTCAGAAATTGGAATAATTGCACAATCATCACCAATTCCATGTCCTCCGGGAGGAATTAATTTGTCAAATTTTTTTGCAAAACTTTTTATAAATCCAAATTCTCCAATCTCCTCTAACTGCATCGGTAATTAATTTAATTATCTTTATTATAAGACTTCTCCTCTTCTTTTAACCTTTCAATTAGGTCAGCAACAATTAAAAGTTGTCCTTTTGTAAATTCAGATAATAATAATTTCGCTTCAAAATGGTTATCATCTTTAATTAAAAGTTTAGCACTTTTGTCTATTACCGGAATTAAAGTTTTATATTTTTCTTCTTTATTATCTGCTGCCTCTTTAAAACCTGACTGGTTAATATAATTTAAAGATGGGCTTTCTCTATTTAAATAGATTTTATAATCTGATATGTTAAGATAAATAGGGGAGAAAAGAATAATATCGTTAAAACCTATACCATGCCACTGAACTGTTTTTAAAACTTTGGGTAAATGGTCTCTTTTCTCAACTATAAAGGCACCATATTGATTGTTCTCTTTTGGAGATAAGTTCTCTAAAACCACTCTTATTTGATCGATTTTAACCTCTTTTCGTCCTATACCAATACTTCTTACAGGTGTATTAACAGCAGAATAGTTGTTAGGTGATTCTATAAGACCTAGCTCTTTTAAAATCACACTTTTTATCTCTTTATATAACTCATTGTGATACTTTTTTTTGGTGCTATCGGGAGAGGTGTAGTTTTCAGCAAAATTAAAGTCAACATTTTTTCCAAGAAAATAACCGCTCTCAACAGCAAAAGATATTATATCCCGGCAATGTTCCATGCCGTTATTATTATTATTTTCAATAAATTTTGTTATTGTTGCAGTACCTGTATTTACATAGATATGATTTGAAGGTAACGGAACCGAAATCCATATTATACCATCATTTGCCTCTCCTTTACCAATTATTTCCAAAATATGCACCTCTTTAGAGTCCGCTATCATAAAAGAGCCGCCTCTATCTTTATAACCATACTCTTTAGCTTGTTCAATAATAAAGTCTCTTGCTTCTATAGATGTTGATTGTTTATTTATTGCTCTTTTAGCCAAAGTCTCATTATCAAGGCTCCCTTCTCTGTTTATTAGTTCATTCTTACCATTAAATGTAGTATATGCTATGGTTAATTGCTCTTTATTGCTAAATATGTTGCTACAGTTTTCATTTTCGCTGGATGGCTCATTATTTTTTTGCATTTTTACTCTGTTATTTTCATATTCAGCTAAAAATATAGAGCCTTCTCTTTGATTAACTACAATATATTGAGCTTTTAACTCTATTGTGAAAAGCGTAACTATTATTATATAAAATATAACTTTAATAAGATGTTTCATTTTTTACTTCAACTGATTATTAATTTGTTACAAATTTAGCGATTTTATAAGAACAGACTCTTTGCTATCTCTTTGATTGTATAAAATTTATGTTAAGGTTGGTTAATCTTTTTTTGAAAAGTAAAATTGTCACTTTTTAATATTCTATCGCTATTAGAGATTCTATAGGATGCTAAATATCCATTTCCTGCAATACAGCGATCTATACAGCAAATATTTTTATCTGCAATTAATGATTGACTTGTTAAGCAGTAGTGTCCAAAAAATATAATAGGAGCTTTATTGTTATAGAGTTTTTGCAACTGTCTGTTTTTTAATTCCCACCATTTTACCTTTCCGTTGTGTTTGTTCGACTTGTTGATTATCAGATTTTTATTTAAGGCAAAATCGGCACCTTTTACTATCTGCCAATAGGCTTTGGCAAAAAGGGTTTTATCTAGAAATATCTCCCTATAATCACTTTTTAATAATTTGTTATTACCATTTAATCTTTTTTTTATAATTGAAAAGCATTCATCGTCCCAGTATGCATGAACTACTCTAAAATTATCTCTAATAAAAAAAGGTGGAAGTGATCTTAGCCATTTTATCTTTCTCTTTAACCCGGCAGGGTCATCTTTAAACTCCTTTTCAATTATAGCAAACTGTTTTTTATTTGAATGAGAGAGGTTTTTATTTAATCTTTTGCCTTTAATTTTAGTAAAATAACCTATTGCATTTAATTCATGGTTACCCATTATTGCATAGCCGGTACCATTCTTAACCATCTTTTCAACAATATTTAAAACTTTTCTAGAATTTGGACCCCGACTTATAAAGTCCCCTACAAAAACAGCTTTATAATTAGAATGCTGCCAAATCCCATTAACCTTTTTGTAGCCAAGCTTTTTCAATAATAGTTTAAGTTCTTTGTTATAACCATGAACATCTCCAATTATATCAAAGTTATTTTTTGTTGCCACACCACTTTCACGGCTCTTTTTTAGAGCTAATATTCTATTTAATATCACTGTTTATTTATTATCAATTATAATGAGTATAAAAATGCAAAAATATTTGCTATTTTTGCGCCAAATTAAAAGCAAAATATACGATGTTTGAAAATCTCTCGGAAAAGCTTGAAAAGTCCTTTAAGTTATTAAAAGGACAGGGACAAATTACTGAAATTAATGTAGCTGAAACACTTAAGGATATTCGTCGTGCTCTGCTTGATGCCGATGTTAATTTTAAAACTGCCAAAAACTTTACCAATAGGGTAAAGGAGAAAGCGTTGGGGCAAGACGTGTTGGCAGCTGTTAAGCCCGAGCAGATGATGGTGAAAATTGTCCATGATGAGCTAACAAAACTGATGGGTGGCAGCGCCTCTGAGCTAACTCTTGATGGTAGTCCGTCCGTCATTTTAATAGCCGGTTTACAGGGATCTGGTAAAACTACATTCACAGGTAAACTTGCCAATTATTTAAAAAGTAAGAAATCAAAAAATCCATTATTGGTAGCCGGTGACGTATATCGTCCTGCGGCAATAAATCAGCTTCAAATTTTAGGTGAACAACTTGAAGTACCAGTATATACCGAAGAGGGTAATACCGATCCTGTTAAAATTGCAAAAGATGCTATTAAATCGGCAAAACAAAAAGGTCATGATCTTGTAATTATTGATACAGCAGGTCGATTGGCAGTTGATCAGGAGATGATGAATGAAATCTCTTCAATTAAAAAAGCTGTTAATCCTCACGAAATTTTATTTGTAGTGGATTCAATGACAGGTCAGGATGCCGTCAATACTGCCAAAGAGTTTAATGATAAATTAAATTTTGATGGAGTTGTTTTAACAAAACTTGATGGTGATACCAGAGGTGGTGCAGCAATATCTATTCGCAGTGTTGTTGATAAACCTATAAAATTTGTTGGAACAGGCGAAAAGATGGATGCTCTTGATCAGTTTCATCCTTCAAGAATGGCTGATCGTATATTAGGAATGGGTGATATTGTTTCACTTGTTGAAAAAGCTCAGGAACAGTTTGACGAGAATCAGGCCCGTACTCTTCAAAAGAAGATAGCAAAAAACCAGTTTAGCTTTGATGATTTTTTGAGTCAAATCCAGCAGATAAAAAAGATGGGAAGCCTTAAAGATCTGGCGGGAATGATTCCTGGTATGGGTAAGGCAATTAAAAATATGGATTTTGATGATGATGCTTTTAAAGAGGTTGAAGCTATTATTTTTTCCATGACTCCCGAAGAGCGCGATAATCCGGCTTTATTAAATGGTAGCAGACGAAAAAGAATAGCAAGGGGTAGTGGCAGCTCAATTCAGGAAGTTAATCGTTTAATTAAGCAGTTTGAAGATACCAGAAAAGTGATGAAAATGATGGGTAAAGGGAAAGGAAAAAATCTTTCTCAAATGATGTCTAATCTACAAATGGGTAAAAAATAAAACTATGCAACTGATTGACGGAAAACAGACTGCTGCTGCTGTACGACAGGAGATAGCTCAGGAGGTTAAAGAGTTAATATCAAAAGGAGAAAAACAGCCTCATTTGGCTGCGGTGTTGGTAGGAAATGATGGGGGTAGTGAAACTTATGTTGCAGCAAAAATGAAGTTTTGCAAAGAGGTTGGTTTTAAATCTTCCTTGAAAAGATTTGATGAGACTGTAACCGAGGAAGAGCTCCTTGAATGTGTTAATAACCTAAATCAAGATGTTGATATTGATGGTTTTATTGTTCAGCTTCCACTTCCCGATCATATTAATGAAGAAAAGATAACCGAGGCTATCGATCCTAAAAAAGATGTTGATGGTTTTCATCCTCAAAATCTGGGAAGAATGATAACTGGTGCTCCTGCTTTTATTTCAGCCACTCCCCAAGGTATAATGGAACTGTTAAGTCGCTACAATATTGATACCGAAGGAAAACATGTTGTAGTTATAGGTCGCAGTAATATTGTAGGTCGTCCTATGAGTATTCTGCTTTCGCTAAAAGGAAAACCGGGAAATGCAACTGTAACTGTGTGCCATAGCAGAACAGCCGATTTAGCCTCAATTTGTAAGCAGGGTGATATTATCATTGCAGCACTGGGAATACCTGAATTTTTAAAGGCAGATATGGTTAAAGATGGTGCTGTTGTAATTGATGTGGGAACAACCAGGGTTCCTTCAGAAAAGACCAAAAGTGGATGGCGTTTAAAAGGGGATGTAGATTTTGAAAATGTCTCTTCAAAATGTAGCTATATTACACCTGTTCCCGGGGGAGTAGGACCAATGACAATAGTATCCCTTTTGCTTAATACTTTAAAAGCTGCAAAAAAAGAGATATATTCATAAAGATTTATTCATAAAAAAAAGAGCGATATGTAATATAACATACCGCTCTTTTTTTAGTCAGTCAAAAGATTACATTTTTTCGATATTTCCCCCCAAACTTGTACGACCATCTGTTTGACCGGGATTTCCTCTGTACTTAACACTTGCTCCTGATCCTGCTGAGGCCTCTAATTTATCTGTAACCCAAATCTCTACATTAGCTCCTGTATTGGCTCTTACTTTTGCATTTTTTGATTCTAACACAAAGCCTGCGAAAGTGCCTCCGGTGGTTGCATTAATATCTATATTTTTTGCGGTGCCATCAACTTTTATTCTGGATGCCGAGGTTGAAGCTTCAAGGGTGTTAACTTCAAGCGATAAATTTATTGATGCATCAGCTCCTGCTACAAGAGTTAAATGGTTGGCCAAAATTAAGTCTTCACTGTAAACAGAAGCTCCAGAACCTACCGAAATCTCCTTAATTTGTTGATAACTAAGATATACATTTACAGCAATGTCTCTGTTAAACCTTGATTTCATCCTTACATGAATATGATTATCTTCCTGTTCAATAATAACATCTTCGGGATCGGTATTTTTAATATGTATTTCAGCTTCATTATTATCTCTCTCAACCAAAGTTACATTAATTCCCCTGCTAACCCTTAATGTATTAAATGGTTTAACCTCCCTCACTTCTACTGTTACACCTGGTTCTGGCCCATCATCCTGCCCATCAAATAACTGTGCAAACATAGTCATGGTAGAAGATAATAATACTCCAATTAAGAATAGTGTTTTCATGTGTAAATAGTTTGTTATACTTATTTTTATTTTAATTGCAAATTTACTTAAAAAGTTCGATGATCTCTTTATGCGTTAAATCTTTAAACGGATTGTTATTATTAATAAATGTGTCTGCTAATTTATTCTTTCTTTGTTGCAGCTTTGCAATTTTCTCTTCAATTGTATTTACTGACAAAAATTTATAAACAAATACATTTTTAGTCTGACCAATTCGGTGTGCCCGACTTACAGCTTGTGACTCGGCTGCAGGGTTCCACCATGGGTTTAGCATAAAAACATAATCAGCTTTGGTTAAATTTAATCCGGTTCCGCCGGCTTTTAATGATATTAAAAAAACTGATGACTCCTTTTTAAATTTTTCTATTACCTCACTGCGATTACGTGTTGATCCGGTTAATTTTGAATATTTTATACCTTTTTTTATTAACTCCTTTTCAATTAACTCCAGATCTTTTACAAATGATGAAAAGAGAAGAATATTATGATTTTCTGAAATAATCTCTTCCATACTATCAAGTATCTGTTCAAATTTTCCGGATGATCCTTTATAACTTTTATCTACCATTACCGGATGATTTGCGATCTGTCGTAATTTTACAAGTGATTCAAGTGCGAAAATTTGTGATTTTTCAAATCTTCCATCTTCAATCGCTTTATATATCTGGTTGCGAATACCTGACTTTTCTCTCTCATAATAATTTTGTTGCTCTGTTGTCATATCACAGTACAAAACTTGTTCCATTATTGGAGGTAAATCTTGTGCTACATCCTCTTTTCTCCTTCTTAAAATAAAAGGTTTTATAAGTTCCTGCAGTTTTTGTTGTTTACTTTCATCTCTCTTTTTTGTTACAGGAATTATAAAATGTCTTTTAAAAAAAGCCAGGGAGCCTAATAATCCCTGATTAACAAAATTCATCTGTGTCCATAAATCGGTTAATGAATTTTCAATTGGTGTACCTGTTAAAGTAACCCTTTTATGGGCATTTATGCTTTTAACTGCCGAGTATGTTTTTGAAGAGGGGTTTTTAACATATTGACTCTCATCTAAAATGAGATAGTAAAAATTATAATGTTCTAAAAAACTTAAATCATTACGAACAGTTCCATAGGTAGTTAGTATAATATGATAATGTCTAAAAATCTTTACAATATCCTGCGATCTTAAACGATCACTTCCTGTGTAATTATAGACTCTAAGTAGAGGTGCAAATTTTTTTATTTCATCTTCCCAATTATGAATCAGCGATGTTGGCATTACAATTAATGATGCAGGTATGTTTGTGCTATTTAGCGATGATGTTGGAGTGTAATCAAATAAAGCTTGTTGAATAGGTTGTTTTAAATTCTCTTCACTGCTGTTATTGCAACTCTTATTAAAGTTATTGCTGCTTAATTCACTGCTATTTTTTTGGTTATATATTTTTTGTAAAAGAGTTATAGTTTGTAATGTTTTTCCTAATCCCATATCATCGGCAAGAATCCCGCCAAAACTGTTTTCATTTAAAAAGTTAAGCCATTTATATCCTTCAACCTGATAGGGTCTTAAGGTTGCATTAATATTACCTGGGATTGAAGTTTCGGGAAAAACAATATTGCTAATTTCTTTACTGTTTTTTTTATTGCCAATATTTTTATGTAGATCTTCAACCAATCGATAATGAACTCTTGAAATTATTATTGAATCATTTTTATATTTAGCATAGTTATCTATTTCATTTAGCTGAGCAAACCATTCAGCAGGTATTAAAAAAATAGTGCCATTGGGTAGAATATACTCAGGATTATTCTCTTTTATATTTTTTCTTAATTTTTTAAATGGAATAGTATAGTTATCAGTTTTAATAGTAACTTTTATATCAAACCAATCGTTTACCTCTTCTTGATCTATATCTATTTTAAAATTTCCGGTATAAACTTTTCTGTTGTTAAGCTCTAGCTCTGTTAATATATTATACTTTTCTATTAAACTCCTCTTTTTTTTAATCCATTCTAAAATCAATTGAGGCACATATTTGTCTTTAATATCGTGCTCTTGATTCTCTGCTACTATAAAAGAGGCATTATCAATTTTGTTATCACTGTTTTTTAAGCCATTATCAACCAAAACTTTTCTTATGTTGGCTTCATATTCAAAATCTCTTTTAACTACCTTAAACAGATATTCTTGTTTATCTGTATGAAAAGAGACAAAAGTGTTTGAGCAGCTATCTGCTAAAAAGGTTCCGTTTGAATACTTAAAAGAGAGATTCAAAACATAGTTACCTGTTAAATCTTTTTGCAGCGATAAAAGGGGAGAGGGTGTTTCAAATTGTTCAACAATAGAAAATCCTTCAGCTTTAGTATTAAAATTTTGAATGATTTTTTTTACAAATCCCTCCATATATTGAGGAATTTTGTCACCCGGAATAATAATTTCAGATTTTTCTATAAATGGTTTCAGCTTTGCCGATTCCCCTTTGTTAAGCCAATAAAGAGTATTCTCAATTATAAAGGCAGCTGTTTTATTGCTTATAAATTGCACCTTTTTTCCGGTTAGGTTTATGCTCTTTTGATGGGTTTGGCTCTTCTTTTGAATCTCCTTTAACTTTAATGTGTATAAGAGTTTCTGTTCGGTTGAAAACAGCATGGAAAAGTGAAATTCAGGCTCTAATGGTAGTGGTGAAATATAGAGACGGTCGCTTTTATAAATTGAGTTATAAAACGACTCCTTGTAATATACTTTTATACTAGAGTTAGCAACTATTTTTATGGTATCATATAGTTTTTGGTCAATTTTTGGTTTTATTTGAGAGTTATATCTTGCATTATCAGGCAAATTAGTAATAAAATCTTTTAACGACTCTTTGGGTGCATAAACTCTTTTAAGCTCTTTTTCATTTATACTATATAATAATTTAATAACAGCCTCTTCTTTTTTATTAAAATGCTCTGGATATGATAAAAGATGTTTTTTGGTTACCTGCTCCTGCAATTTAATAGGCTTATCCTCATATATTATAGCATGATAAGGAATTGCTGTAATTCCCAAATTACGTTTTTTGCTTATCACTACAATGAACTCTTCCATCTTCTGCTAAGTGTAAATTTTTACCCTTTTCAAACCTGCAAATATATAATATTAAGATCAAATAGGTTTTTATTATTTTCGCTTTATTATTAAATTTAAATATTAAATTTAAAATAAAAGCCACATGAAACGAGCCATGGGTAAGCACTTCTCACACAGTAGCATGATAAGATAGGCGAGTTCCATGTGACCATTAAAAAACTAATTTTATACACATGAAAAATTTTATTATCACTGCAGTTATTATTTTTTTAGTATCATGTTCCGGTGATTCACAAAATAAGGGGCAGGATTTAAACAGTTGGTTTAAAGCGAATTCAACTCCATTTGAAACAGTTGAAGATTTATCTGAGATAACGTCCCGGGCTTCAAATAGAAGTATGGTGCTTTTAGGAGAAGCTTCTCACGGCACACATGAATATTATAAATGGAGAGCCAAGCTCTCTAAATATTTAATTTCACAAAAACAGTTTAACTTTATTGTTGTGGAAGGAGACTGGGCCAGTATTTATCGTTTAAATAAGTATGTTAAGGATTGGAATAGCAGTGCAAGCTCTGCCAAAGAGGTACTTAGGGAGTTTGACAGATGGCCTCAATGGATGTGGTCGAACAGTGATATTTTATCTTTGGCAGAATGGTTGCGAGAGTATAATAAAAATCTTAATGATGAAGATAAGGTTGGCTTTTACGGAATGGATGTATATGGTCAGTGGCAAGCTTTGGATGATCTGCTTGTTTATACCGAGGTAAATCTTCCCAATTATCATGATGTAATTAAATCGAACCTTAACTGCTTCACCAAACATGGTGAGGATGAGTGGGATTATGCCCGATTTGTTGCACAGGGCGGGTCTCCATGCACTGATGAGTTAACTGAGGTTGCCGAAATATTACGTAATTATAGTGATAGGCTAATTGCAGACTGCCCTAAAAGCTATTTTAGGGCAAAGCAGAATGCTTATGTTGTGAAAAATGCTGAAAGCTACTATAGATTGGCAGTTCAAAACAATGTTACTGCATGGAACAGTCGTGTTGATCATATGTGGCTAACAGTACAGCGTCTTCGCGAATATTACGGAGAAAACAGCAAGGGGATATTGTGGGCTCATAACACTCATGTTGGAGATTCTCGTGCTACATATATGGCCATGCAGGGTCAATATAACGCAGGTCGATTAAGTCGGGATGAACTGGGAGAGGATAATGTCTTTATTTTAGGTTTTGCCACTACAAAAGGACGAGTAAATGCTGGCAGTGAATGGGGGAGTGCAATGCAAATTATGGATTTGCCTGATGCACAGGAAGGAAGTTTAGGACATTATATGGGTCGCCTTAATAATGACAAACTGTTTCTAACTTTTGATGTTGAAGATCGTGAAAACCCAATTTTTCAAAATCCTATAGGTCATCGTGCTGTTGGTGTTACATACAACCCTGCACAGGAAGAGGGTAATTATGTTCCCTCAATATTGCCATACAGATATGATGCGATTCTTTTTATTAAGGAGACTTCAGAGTTAGATCCATTATAGATATAAAAAGAGATGAGGTGACAAATTTATATGATTACAAATATTAACATGCTTATTCAATTCTATTGATAAAACAGATGGTAATATAGTGTTATATATCCCCTTTATAAAAAGAAAAAGAGCAGGTTGTAAAAGTAGGTGATTGTGTTAAAATAAATGTTAAATGTAATAATAAATTTGTTCTATGTTTGCATTTCTATCTCCATATCCTCAAATTTGATTTTAAGAGATAAGAAAAATAAGATAATTTATTTCAAAAGCCGGATTTTGAATTACAAACCAGATTTATAATACCCATCCGGTATAATTTAGAAAAACAGGGTTTTATAAATCAAAAAAATTAATAGTATGATTTCACTAGAAGCAAGAGGAAAAAAGATTTTTACAATCATGTTAACTATGGCCTTTGTTGTTTTTCCTGCTATGGCACAACAGTTTGACATGGCTCCTGAGCAACAACAACAAGAGAGTTATTCTGATGAAGAGGTTACTCAATTTGTAGAGGCTGTTGTTAATGCTATGCCTATCCAGCAAGAAGCTGAACAAAAAATGGTTGAAAAAATTGAAGAGGAAGGTATGGAGTTGGATGAATTCAATCAAATCGCAACTCAAATTCAGCAAACCGGTAGTATGGACGGATTAGATGCTGATGATGTTGAGACATTCCAGGAGATTTCTGAAGGTATCCAGATGATTCAGATGGAGATTCAACAAGATGTTAATGAAGCTATTGAAGAGGCTGGACTAACTCCGGGAGCATATCAGCAAATGATGGCTGCATATCAAACTAATCCAGAGTTACGTCAAGCAGTTGATGAAAAAATGGCGGCTATGCAGTAAATTTAAATGTTAGTTTAACTTGTACTAAAAAATCGCCTGCTGATTATATCGGCAGGCGATTTTTTATATTATATGTTTGTATATTCGTCACTGTTTATCTTTAATATTATACCTATGGAGTTTAGTGATAACTATTACACCTTAAAGGTTGAATCTAAAGGTTTATATAAAGAGAAAGGGAGTAAATTTATCTCTTATGCCTATCCTGTTGAATCGGAGCAGGAGGTTGAAGACATAATCTCTTCACTTAAAAAACGATATCATGATGCTCGTCATCACTGTTTTGCATGGAAGCTAGGCATGGATGATAACCGGTTTAGGATTAATGATGATGGAGAGCCATCGGGTACTGCAGGAAAGCCTATTTTGGGTCAAATTCGCTCTTTTAATTTAACCAACGTATTAATAATCGTTATTAGATATTTTGGTGGAATAAAATTGGGCACCGGCGGCTTAATACGTGCTTATAAGAGTGCTGCCGAAGATGCTCTTATAAATGGAGAAATTATCGAAAAGTTTGTTCAGGAGGTTATTACCCTATCTTTTAAATATGAAATTATGAATAGTATAATGCGTATTATAAAGGAGGAGAATCTCAAAATAACAGATCAATCTTTTGGTATGAGTTGTTCAATAGCGGTATGTGTTAGGTACAGTGATAGCGAAAGAGTAAAAAAACGATTTAAAAATATTATCGGGATTGAACTTCAAGTTGGTGATGAACTTTAAAAGTTGTTTTACCTCTCTTTATATCCACATCTATTTTTTCTCTCGACTCTCCTCTTGCTCCTTGCTGAATCAGATCTACCTGATGGGCACCTTCAGGTAGATGAATACGAGTATAGTATAGGGAGTGTGGCAGTGATTGCCAGTTACGAGTATCTGCTTTTTCTGTGAATGCGTTAAACAGACTAACAATTGTTCCTAAGTATTCATTTTGGCTTTGTGCCGCCCTCTCCATAGTCTGTTTAGTAACAAGTCGCAATAAATTATTTCCAATCTCTCTAAGCATTCTGTCTTCAAGAGTTTGAAATGCAATTTGATTAATATCTTGCGCTTTTTCTAAGGGCTTTTCTTTTTCGTTAGCTATAATTTTTGCATTAAAGTAGATGGGATTGCGTGCTACATATTTTGGAAATGCAACTCTTAATACCGAGAGATCAGAAAAAGATGATCTCTCTTGCCGAGAACGGTTCCCAATATATAAGGGAAAAGTAAACCCCATCTCTTCATTATGAAATATCAGATAATTATCTCTTGTTCCTGCATTGGTTAAATTGATGCTCCATTCTGACTTTACCGGACCAAGTCCGTTCATCCACAAGAGAACTACATCTCCTTTCTTTTCATCAATATCAGGAACTGTTATGCCAAATTCCTCCTCATATTTATTTACTTCATCATGAAAGCCTGTTCTATAAGCTGAATATAATAAATCTTTCTTCAGTTGCAGGGGAGCTTCCACCCCAAATAGATTTGTGTAATCATTTTGGTATATCTCCAGAGCATTACGATATGCAATAAAGGCATTATTGAAGTCACCTGCTGCCTGATATATTATACCTATTAAATTATGTGCAAATGCATCACGTGCATATCTGTTTTTCTTTTCGTTATATTGCTCATTAAATTCCTGAAGTTTAATATTTACTCTGCGACATTCAATTAAAGCACCTTCAAAATTTCCCATTGCTATAAAGTTAAGAGCTTTATAGTAATGCACCATTATCGCCTCAAAATCTTCGGGTTTATATGGACGTGCCATCGGATTGGAGACCAGAACAAGGGCTTCGCTGCCAACACTTTTACTGTAATCTTCAATATAATAGTCAGCTTTATTAAAATAGTTGATGCTCTCCTGGTGATGTCCCAGCATAAAAGAGACTACTCCACGATTCATATACCACAATACACGATGGTTTCCTTCTTTCCACTTTTTATTTTTAGCAAGCTGTTCATCTGCTTTTTCAAAATTTCCTTTGGCAATTTCATTTTGAACAGCTTGTGTTCGAGTGTAAAATGAGGCGCAACTACTTATTGCAAGCGACACTGTGATCAAAAGTGTAGCTCGCAATAATTTATAACTGCATAAATTGTGTAGCAATATAAATTTTAGCATCAATTCATTAATTCTTATTGAGGCCCGCAGGTATCCGGTTTAATTTCTGATATACTTTCTTATACTTTTATCGCCTATCCATACAACTTCACTTGTTTGAATATCAGTTAATTCCAGATTTACCTGATAATAATTAACGCGCTCTCTTCCATGAGTATCAACAATAGAATTGATATCTCCATTTAACATGTAGTCTGCTCCCAACTCTTCTCCCCATGCTTTTGCGGTCTCAATTGATGCGAAATCTTGTTGTGAAGCTCTTTCCTGTCGCAACTCTTCTCTTTTATCACCGGCTTGAACCAATCTTACCCTGCCGCTGTTTATAAATGATCTTTCAACATCGCGTATAAATGTTTCAGCACTTATATGCTCATGCGATTTGTTATAAACCAATCCTACAATTACTACAGGGCGATCACCTCTATTGTTTACATGGTTGTCAATCCATCTGCCACCTAAAATTTGATCTACCATAGCCTCGGCAGTCATTCGTGAGTCAGAGTCATTCCAGCGACCACTCAGGTCTATATTTTCCTGGGTTCCAACACGTTCTACTTTACGAGTAAAACAGCCCTGAATTAACAGACTAAAAATCAGAAGTGAACAAAGTGCCAAATATTTCATATTGTTTCAATTTTGGTTATTACTTTTTTAATTTGGGTACAAAAATATTTAATTAATCGACTTAAGATATCTTAATAGTTCATTTTTCAACTCTTTTTCCGATTTGCTATTGAGCTCTATCATAAAGTCTGTGTCATCTTTATACTCTCCGGCAGGTCCCGATTTAAATTTTGCTTTTGACATCTTTATTATCCAATGTAGCGGAAAGTGATATTCAAAGCTTAAGTTTATTAATAGATTAAATTGTGTATCAATAATCGATTTAATATCTTCTTGTTTAGGATATAAAAAGAAGCTGCAATCTTTTATGGAAAAGTAGATATGATTTTTATCTGTGATATATAAATCTTCCTTGTTTTTATCGGGTATAAAGCCAACAATTTTTGTTTTTATTCCGCTCTCGACCAATTCATTTTTCAGTTCTTTAATAATATCTTCACTCTCTTTGCATTTTACACTATATGTTATTAAAGCTGAACTAATATCTTTTAAATTAACTGCTTTTATTTCACGCATTCTCTTTTTAGTGCGGCTATTTAAAATAAAATTTCCAATTTTGATTCTACTGTTTTTAAAAGGTATCATATAATGGGGTAAATTAGTTTACTGTGTTAAATACTATTTACTATAAATAAGTTGTAACAGATCATCTTCTGATATAATTTTTATATTATTTTTTTCAGCTTTTGTCAATTTTGCAGGTCCTGTTTTTTCTCCGGCAACCAGATAATCTGTTTTTGCTGAAATTGCTGAAACATTTTTACCTCCATGCGCTTCAATTAAGCTCTTAAGCTCATCACGCGATCTGCTGAAGACTCCGCTTATCACAAAACTTAGATCATTTAAATTTTGTGATAATTTACTATCCTCTATTTTTGTTTCTTCAAATTTGAGACCAAATGAGCGTAATTGATCTATTAAGTGACGATTTTCATATGCTGAAAAAAAGTTGATCAAACTATTGGCTATTCGTTCTCCAATTTCTTCCACTAAAATTAATTGATCATAGGAGGCATTAATTAAATTATCAATTGATTTAAAATTGGCAGTTACATTTTTAGCTACTGTTTCACCTACATATCTTATACCTAATGCAAAAAGAATTTTAGAAAAGGGATTTGATTTAGATTTTTCTATACTTTTAATGATATTATCGGCTGATTTTTCGCCTATACGATCAAGCTTGATTAACTGCTCTTTTTTTAGACGATAGAGATCAGAAATAGTTTCGATTAATCCATTTTTATAAAGCAGAGATATTGTTTCACTGCCCAATCCTTCAATATTCATTGCCTTACGGCTTATAAAATGCTCTAATTTACCTTTTATTTGAGGAGGGCATGAGGCGCTGTTAGGGCAATATCTTGCTACTTCACCTTCAATTCGTGTCAATATGGTGTTACATTCGGGACAATTTATAATAAATGTAACAGGTTTACTCTCACTATCTCTTTGAGGTTTATCAACATTTGTAATTTTAGGAATTATCTCTCCGCCTTTCTCTACATACACCATGTCATTGTAGTGCAAATCAAGGGACTTAATAATATCTTCATTATGGAGTGATGCACGTTTAACTATTGTACCTGCAAGTTTAACCGGTTGAAGATTTGCAACGGGTGTTACTGCACCTGTTCTACCTACTTGAAAACTAACTCCTTTAAGCTTTGTTAATGCTGACTCTGCTTTAAACTTATATGAGATCGCCCACCTGGGAGATTTTGCAGTAAAACCAAGCTCTTCTCTTATTTGAAGATCGTCAACCTTTATTACAACACCATCAATTTCATACGGCAAATGCTCTCTCTCTTTATCCCATTTGTCGATAAAATTTATAATTTCAGGAAAAGATTTACATAGTGCATTATGTGGAGAGGTTCTTAATCCCCATGATTTTATCTTTTCCAGATTTTTATAGTGACTATTATAAGGAATATTTGATCCAACCGGATTATAAACAAAACACTCTAAAGGCCTTTTAGCTACCATTGAGCTGTTCTGCATTTTTAATGAGCCCGCAGCAGCATTACGAGGGTTTGCAAAAGGTGTTTCTCCATTATTTAAACGCTTTTCATTTAATTTTGCAAAATTATCTTTTGAAAGGAAAATTTCTCCCCGTATCTCTATTAAAGGAGGGTAGTCTCCCTGTAATTGAAGTGGAATACTTTTTATTGTTTTTACATTATCTGTAACATCATCACCTGTATAACCATCACCTCTGGTAATTCCCGAAATCAATTTTCCTTCCTCATAAATTAGAGATATTGCGGTACCATCAAACTTTAATTCACAAACAAAATCAATAGTACCTCCTGCAAGCTTTTCAACCCGGTGAACAAAAAGTTGCAACTCTTCTGTTGAATAGGTGTTTCCAAGTGAAAGCATTGGTATTTTATGTTGACGCGATTTAAACTCTTTGTTGAGATCGCTGCCTACGCGGACGGTCGGACTGCCAGAGTCGTAGAGCTCGGGATTATCTTCTTCCAATTTTATTAACTCATTCAGCTTTTTGTCATATTCGAAATCAGAAATAACGGGATCGTTAAGGATATAGTAACGATAATTATGATAGTGAAGTTCTTCTCGTAATTCTATAACCTTTTTCTTAATCTTATCCTGCTTCATCTTTTTTTAACTGTTGCGGCGATTTTTACCCAATAAAAATTCCTCTATACGCTCTTTTATAAGGTTTGATACAGGTTTTACCCATTCTGCAACCATTGTTGATATAATTCTGATCGGACTAAGAGCAGCGCTTAATTCCATAACCGAAACATTAAAGCGTCTTTTTGCATTCTTAACTTCATAGTTGAGCTGCATTTTTTCTATTTGAAGATCTTTAAATGACTCTATATGAGAATATTTTAGATATTTATTCTTTGCCATAATTATCATAAATTTTTATTAATTCATTGGGTTATACCAAATAGTTTTTTCAATTATGCTCTGTCTCATCAAAGTCAGTAAAAAACAGTTTTATAAATGATTTTATAACCGGTTTCTCTATCAATTGCTTGCGACAGGCGAAAAAAATAAGTGAAAGCAGTATGTAAAATAGCCCGGTAACAGCAAATCCGGTAACATAACAGTTCACCATTTTTCCAATATAAAGGGCAAATGCAAGTGATAAAAAGAGCAATCCAAAAAAGAGAAGATATAAAATCCCCGATTTTAATATAAATCTTGATGTTAAACGAGATAGTTGCTCAACTAAATGAAGTTTTGTTAAGTCAATACGTTTATCCACATATTTCTCAAATCCATCTTTTACATCTTCCAGATGTTCTTTAATATTTTCTTCAAACATATAGTATTTATTAAAGAGGGGTTATTGTAAGCGAATTTACCTATTAATTACATAAGAATAAAATACCTCTGCAAATAAATTATTACAGAGGTAAATTTAATTAATACTATTTAGAGAACCTTTTACTGCTATTTAGCTTTTGGTTTGGCTGGTTCTTTTTTATACTCAGCAACGAGCTCTTCTATGCGATTTTCAATCTCGGTCATTCTCTTTTTTACATCCTCGCGTAGCTCACCGCCTTTAGTTTTAAGCTTACCGCTTAACAGGTCAAGCTCATCTTCCAGCTCATTAATCTTTTTCTTTAATTGCTTACGTGTATCATCACCTGTTTGAGGTGTATAAAGTAATGCAATTGTTGCTCCAAGAGCAGCTCCGGCCAATAATCCTCCAATAAATGATCCTGCTGATTTCATAAATGTTATTTTTTTAATTCAACAATATATTATCTAAAAATTCAATCTGCTATTATCAATTACTTCTACTATAGATTATAACTGATAAAATAGAAATTAGTTTAATCTTTTTCTAATTAACTTCAATTTAATAAAAAAAAATGTAAAGTCAAACAATATGTCGTTTCAGTAAAATAAATAATGGTTTATTTTTTGTTTTTCTATCTTTACAGTTAAATTATCACAACAACATAATTTATGGAGACCAAAGAGATAGATATTAGCAAAAAAGACCGCGATCAAATAGTCTCAGCATATAGGAAGTTATTAAGAGTAACTTCAAAGGTACTTGAGTGGAATGATATAAAACAGATTCGTAAGGCAATAGAGTTTTCATTAAGAGAGAACGGATTGGAAAGAAGAGCATCGGGAAAACTTACTATTGTCCACTCACTTGAGGTTGGTCGCATTACCGTTGAAGAGGTAGGATTAGGACGTGTATCGTTAATATGTGCACTTTTATATGAAGTTGTTCGTCGTTCGGGAACATCTTTTGATCACATAGAAAAATCTTTTGGTCCCGAAGTGGCTAATATTATGGACGGACTCGTAAAGGTGTTTGATCTGTATCAGCGTAATGTCTCTATTGAATCGGACAATTTTCGTAAACTGCTTTTAACTTTTGCTCAGGATGTTAGAGTTATATTGATAATTATTGCAGACAGACTGCAAACAATGCGTTCTCTTGATCTCTATAACAGGGATGAGCAACTCTCTATATCATCCGAAGTTTCCTATCTGTATGCTCCAATGGCTCATCGTTTGGGGCTCTATTCTATAAAATCTGAGATGGAAGATCTTGTTATGAAATATACAGATAACAAGATGTATAAATATATAGCTCTTAAATTAAATGAGACAAAAAGAGCCAGAGAAAAGTATATAAAGGAGTTTATAGAACCTTTAAATAAAGAGTTAAAAGATAATAATTTAAAGTTTGATATTAAGGGGAGAACAAAAACAATAAACTCCATATTTAATAAAATGAAAAAACAGAATGTGGAGTTTGAGCAGGTTTATGACCTGTTTGCTATTCGAATAATTCTCGATAGTGAAATTAAAGATGAAAAAGCTGATTGCTGGAAGGTTTACTCCATTGTTACAGATAAATATCAACCCAATCCCGGAAGATTACGTGACTGGTTATCGATTCCCAAATCTAACGGATATGAGTCACTTCATACTACAGTATTGGGGCCAGGTAATAAATGGGTTGAAGTGCAAATACGATCTAAACGGATGGATGAAGTTGCCGAAAAGGGATTGGCAGCTCACTGGAAATATAAAGGAGTAAAAGGAGACAGAGGGCTTGATCAATGGCTAACAAATATTCGGGAAGTGCTTGAAAATCCTGAGGTTAATGCTGTTGATTTTATTGATGACTTTAAGCTTAACCTATATGATGAAGAGGTGTTTGTTTTTACTCCTAAAGGAGATTTGGTAAGGTTGCCACAAGATTCCACTGTACTGGATTTTGCATTTAATATTCACTCTGATATTGGTAAAAAATGTGTTGGGGCAAAAATTAATGATAAAAATGTCTCTATACGCCATAAGCTTGATAACGGAGACCATGTTGAGATACTTACATCATCGGTACAGGCTCCCAAGCAGGATTGGCTTAATGTAGTGGTTACCTCTAAGGCCCGAACAAAGCTAAAACAATCATTAAAAGAGATTCAGTATAAAGAGGCCGAAATTGGTCGAGAGACCCTGGTTCGACGATTAAAAAACTGGAAGTTAAATCTTACCGATCAGTTAACCGGAGTTTTAACTAAACAGTTTAAATATAAAAGCCGTAATGACTTTTTTAGAGATATTGCAATTGAAAAGCTCGATGTTGTTGATATAAAAGATTTTATAATTCAACAGAGACAAAAAGAGCAGGAGAGAGAAATCACTGAAAACAGTCCGGAAGTTCGCAGCGCGGGGAACTTTGTTCATACTGTCACCGAAGAGGAGGAGATTAAAGGAGACGATGTACTCCTTATTGATAAAAATCTTACTAATGTTGATTACAAATTGGCTAAATGTTGTAATCCTATTTTTGGTGATGATATTTTTGGCTTTGTATCTGTTTCAGGAGGAATTAAAATTCATCGTGCTAACTGTCCTAATGCCAATGATATGCGTAACAGGTATAGTTATCGCTTTATCAAGGCTCAATGGACAGGTGAAGCCGGCTCTAACTATCTTGCTTCTATTAAAGTTGTAGGAGAAGATGATATTGGTATAGTAAGTAATATTTCTCAAATTATATCTAAAGATCTTAAATTAAAGACACGATCAATAAATATTGACAGTAATGAAGGACTGTTTGAAGGTACTATTACTGTATTTGTTAATGATAACAGTAGTCTTAATTCATTAATAAAAAAAGTGAAAGGGATAAAAGGAGTTTTATCCGTTTCACGTATTGATGCTATCACATAAATGTGGCTTATTAAAAAGCTGTTTTATTGATGAAATACAAGTAAAGGTGTAGTTGTATGAAACAGCATCTTTTTACTTTTCGAGGGATTTATTAGTCTGGCAATCAAATTTCTCCTGCGTGTAGTTAAACTGATAACATCAATTTTGTTTTTATGAATATATTTTTCCAATCCTACCCAAAAATCTTCACTCTCAATAATATCACACTTTACTTCGGTGTTTTCAAATTTACCCTCTACATGTTTTTTTAACCCATCAAGCTTCATTCTGTCCCATTTACTTTCGATATGTGGCCCAACATGAACAAAAAAGATTTTTACTCCCAAGGGTTTTACTATTCGTTCAAGTTTCTCAAGAGCAATAAAGTCGGACTCTTCAAAGTTTGTAGCGTATAAAATATTATTAATTTTACCAATTCCTTCATAAATAAAGTCTTCAGGTACAGCCAATACAGGAACTTTTGCCATTTCAATAATTTCAGCAGTTACACTACCAACTAAATCTGAAGCTTTACGATCTTTACCGCGAGTTCCCATTATAATAACTGTTGGGTTATACTCATCACTGAATCTTAATATCTCTTCCTCGGCAACACCGCGTAATAGATGTTTTTTGATTTTCAAATTATTAGCACCTTTCTTATCAACCTTGTCTTTA
This sequence comes from Marinilabiliaceae bacterium ANBcel2, assembly GCA_029688995.1. Taxonomy (GTDB): domain Bacteria; phylum Bacteroidota; class Bacteroidia; order Bacteroidales; family Marinilabiliaceae; genus JARULA01. Next base: position 31,436 of record JARULA010000004.1, on the reverse strand, counting down.
AATGTTTGCATAAATATTTTCATATCCGACTCTGCCTGCTCTTCCATATCTACCATCATTTCGTCCAGACTGGTATCATAGACGTATGCTTCGGAGAAAGGTAATGTATTAATAACCGGATTAAAGTAGACATGTATTATGGTTACCTCTGCTCCTAAAATATTTGCCCAATCAATAACCATATCAGTGGCTTTATCAGAATAATCACTAAAATCAACAGGAAATAATATTCTGGGCTTGGTGGGTCGTCCTGCTTTTTTTGCAGTTATTTTTTCCAGTCCGGGCTCTTCAATGCTTTCCATTATAGAGATTGCCTCTTCTAAATCTTTCTCTCTTATTCTTATCTTCACACTTGCATTGACAGATCCTTCTATAACATTTGCATTTTGAAGAAAACACTCTATATTACTATCCTCCAAAATGCTTTTCAAAATCTGTGCATGTTGATAAGTTTTGGTTGCTAGAGTAATAATTTTATCATTATTCATGGCTGACATCTTTTAAGTGTTTATGATGCTCTTGTTTTAATTGTTAATTTATAAAAAATCATTTAATAGCGCAAATATTATTATATGCTTTATTATATTTAAGAATTATGATATTTTCAAGAGATCAATCACCGGCCAAAAAAGCTTTTATTCATAGTCTTATATTTCCCTGCTTTTTTGCTTTTTTAATGTTTTCTGTACGTTTAATAGAGCATTTAGAAGAGGTGAATCTCTATTTTTTAGGGGTTAAGCCACTTAAAATTGAGGGAATTCCGGGCATATTTCTTTCACCTTTTATTCACTCCTCATGGGGGCACTTTTATAATAACGTCTTATCATTTATTATTTTGGGTGTAACACTGTTCTACTTTTACCGAAAAATATCGTATAAAGTTTTTTTTACTATCTATATCCTGGCAGGAACATGGCTCTGGTTTGGAGGTCGTGACTCATGGCATGTAGGGGCAAGCGGACTGGTTTATGGGATGATTGGTTTTTTATTGATAAGTGGTATTGTACGTAAACATATTCAACTTATAGCAGTCACTCTTTTTGTAGTCTTTTTATATGGAAATTTTATTTGGGGAATGATGCCTCTTGCAAAAGAGCTTCCACATTCATGGGAAGGCCATTTATGGGGCTTCTTAGCTGGATTTACTGCTGCAATTGTGTTTCGTCATGAAGGTCCGCAAAAACCACGTTATTTTGAAGATGAAGAGGATGTGGAAGATGATCAAGAAGAGAGAAAGGAAAATTGAGTGAGTTATTAAGTTTTAAGAATTAATTTTACAGACAATTAAAAATCTTTTGTCATCTTTACATTTTTAAACTGTAAATTTGAGGTTAAAATAGTTTGTTATTGATAAATCAGAATCAAAAGCAAACAACTAATTATTGTATTAATATGTTGATAATTAGTTTTATAGCATTGTTTATTTAAACATTAAAAGGAAAAAAAGTTTTATGAGTATTGTAAATAATATATTGGGATTATTTCTAGGGGATAAGTCTAAACGGGATATGAAAATTATTAAACCGTATATTGATAAAATTAAGACTGTTTATCCTCAAATTGAAAAATTATCTAATGATGAATTGCGTAATCGCTCTATTGAGCTTAAAGATGAGATAAAGTCAACCTACGCAACTCAACAAAATCGTATTGATGAGCTTAAAAACCGAATTGAAAAAGAAGATCCTGATATTCATGAAAGAGAAGATATTTATGATGAGATTGATCTTCTTGAAAAAGAGATAACAGGAAAAATTGATAGTGCCCTTGAAAAAAGCCTGCCCGAGGCTTTTGCTATTGTAAAAGATACTGCACGAAGATTTAAAGAAAATACTACTGTTGAAGTTACTGCAACAGATTTTGACAGAGATTTGGCAGCCGATAATGATTTTGTTGAGATAAATGGTGATAAAGCAAGATTTTTTAATTCATGGCAGGCAGGAGGTAATGAGATAACCTGGGATATGGTTCATTATGATGTTCAGCTGATTGGAGGTGTAGTACTGCATCAGGGTAAAATTTCTGAGATGGCAACCGGAGAAGGAAAAACTTTAGCAGCAACCCTTCCTCTCTTTTTAAATGCTCTTTCGGGCCGTGGAGTTCATCTTGTAACTGTTAACGACTATCTTGCCAAGAGGGATTCAGAATGGATGGGTCCTATCTATATGTTTCACGGCTTAAGTGTTGATTGTATAGATAAATATCAACCCAACTCTCCCGAACGTAGAAAAGCTTATCGAGCTGATATTACATATGGTACCAATAATGAGTTTGGTTTTGACTACCTTAGAGATAACATGGCAGTATCACCATCAGATTTGGTGCAACGCAAACATAACTACGCTATTGTTGATGAGGTCGATTCAGTATTAATTGATGATGCCCGTACTCCTCTTATCATATCAGGTCCTGTCGCAAAAGGTGACGATCAGCTATTTGGTGAGCTACGTCCAAAGGTTGAACGACTTGTTAATTTTCAGCGTAATTTAGTATCGGGATATCTCTCTGAGGCTAAACAAAAACTAAAATCTGAAGTACAGAAAGAACAGGAAGACGGGGCTCTTTTTCTTCTTAGAGCATTTAAAGGAATGCCTAAGCATAAACCTTTAATTAAATTTTTAAGTGAGCCGGGTGTTAAAGCTACAATGCTTAAAACAGAAAATTTCTATATGCAGGAGAATAGTAAACATATGCATATAGTAACCGATCCTCTATTTTTTATTATCGATGAAAAGACCAACTCTGTGGAATTGACAGATAAGGGTATCGATATAATAACAGGAGATAGTGAAGATCCACAATTTTTTGTTCTACCCGACATAGGTTCAGAAGTGGCGAATATAGAGAAAAGTGAGCTGCCCGAAGAGCAAAAAGTTCAGGAAAAAGATAAGTTGATGCAATCATTTTCAGTAAAATCTGAACGTGTACATACCATTAGTCAGCTTTTAAAGGCATACGCTATGTTTGAAAAGGATGTGGAGTATGTTGTAATGGACAATAAGGTTAAAATAGTTGACGCCCAAACAGGAAGGATAATGGAAGGGCGTAGATATTCAGATGGTTTGCATCAGGCTATTGAGGCCAAAGAGCGTGTAAAAGTGGAGGCTGCAACACAAACATATGCTACAGTGACTCTTCAGAACTATTTCAGAATGTATAATAAGCTGTCAGGTATGACTGGTACAGCAGAAACTGAAGCAGGAGAGTTTTGGAATATATATAAACTTGATGTTGTTGTAATTCCAACAAACCGGCCTACTCAACGTTTGGATATGAATGATAAAGTTTATAAAACCAAACGTGAAAAATATAATGCTGTTGCAGAGGATATTCAAAGGCTTGTAAACAATCAACGCCCTGTTCTTGTAGGAACAACATCGGTAGAGGTATCAGAGTTATTAAGCAGGATGCTTAAAATCAGAGGAATTAAGCATAATGTACTTAATGCAAAACTGCATCAGCGTGAGGCTGATATTGTTGCTGATGCCGGTAAAGAGGGGGTTGTAACCATTGCTACTAATATGGCCGGACGAGGAACCGATATTAAATTAACTAAAAAAGTTAAAGAGGCCGGTGGTTTAGCAATAATTGGTACAGAACGTCATGAGTCTCGCCGCGTTGACCGTCAGTTACGAGGTCGCGCCGGACGTCAGGGTGATCCCGGTTCTTCTCAGTTTTTTGTATCTCTTGAAGATGATTTGATGAGACTTTTTGGGTCGGATCGCCTGGTTAAATACATGGATCGCATGGGTGTTGAAGAGGGAGAGGTGATTCAGCACCGCATGATTACAAACTCCATAGAGAGAGCCCAAAAGAAAGTTGAGGAGAACAACTTTGGCATTCGTAAACGTCTGCTTGAATATGATGATGTAATGAATTCTCAAAGAGAGGTTATCTATACAAAAAGAAAAAATGCTCTTTTTGGGGAGAGAATGCAGGTTGAAGTATCAAATATGATTTTTGATACTCTTGAAAACATTATTGCCGAAAACCAGGAAGCTCGTGATTTTGAGAATTTCAAAACCGATCTTATTCGTACCTTCTCTGTTGATTCTCCTGTTACAGAAGAGGATTTTATGAAGGATAAACCAGAGGAGCTGACAGACAAAATTCATGATAAAGTATGGAAAAGCTATAGAAGAAGAGTTGAAGCAATGGCTCGTCAAGCATATCCTGTTATTAAAAATGTTTATGAAACAAAGGCAGAGTTATATGAAAATATAGTTGTTCCAATTTCAGATGGACAGCGTGTATTTCAGATAACCACTAATCTTAAAGAGGCCTATCAATCTGAGGGAGCAGATTTGGCTAAATCTTTTGAAAAAGCGATAATGCTTATTACAATTGATGAAGCCTGGAAAGATCACCTGCGAGAATTGGATGATCTTAAACAAGCTGTTCAAAACGCCTCATATGAGCAAAAAGATCCTTTGCTAATCTATAAGTTTGAATCTTTCAATCTCTTTAAAGGGATGATAGATAAGAATAATCGTACAGTTGTCTCCTCTTTATCTAAAGCTCATATTCCAATTAGAGATGCAAGTCAGGTTAAAGAGGCTGAAAAGCAGCGTAAAAGCGATATGAGCAGATTAAGAATGCAAAAAGATGACCCCGGTGCAGGAGTAACAGGCTCAAAAGGTAAATCACCTGAAAAGCAAAAAGTAACTCAGCCTGTTCGTACCGAGAAGAAGGTAGGGCGCAATGAACCTTGTCCTTGCGGTAGCGGTAAAAAGTATAAGCAGTGTCATGGAAAAAAGTAGTTCAACAATAGCAAATTGATAAAATCTCTATTATGATATTAAATTATATAACATGGGCCCCCGATCCTGAGTTTTTTTCAATTGGCCCCTTAACAGTAAGATATTACGGCCTCTTTTTTGCTTTGGGATTTTTAATTGGATATTACCTTGTTGATAAGATGTTTCGCAGGGAAAATGCTCCGGTTGAATGGGTTGATAAGCTCTTTATGTATGTTATGATTGCTACAGTTGTAGGCGCAAGATTAGGTCATGTCTTTTTTTATGCATGGGATTACTATTCACAAAATCTCAACGAGATATTAATGGTTTGGAGAGGCGGACTGGCAAGTCATGGTGGAGCATTGGGAATTCTTATAGCTATATGGATCTACTCTAAAAAAGTTACAAAACGCTCTATGCTATGGACTCTCGACAGACTAGTTATACCTGTAGCTTTGGTTGCTGTATTTATTCGAATGGGTAACCTTATGAATAGTGAAATTATAGGAAGTGAAACCTCTTTATCATGGGGGTTTATTTTTTTGAAAGCCCATATTGATAATCCTGAAATTCCACGACACCCGTCACAAATTTATGAAGCAATTTTCTATCTAATTACTTTTATTGTTTTAATGTATATGTATTGGAAAAAAGCAGCTGCAGAAAGAGAAGGGTTGATTTTTGGAGTTTTTCTTATAGGTATTTTTGCTACCCGTATTTTTGTAGAGTTTTTTAAAGAGATTCAAAGTGGTTTTGAAGAGCAAATGTTTCTAAATATGGGGCAAATATTGAGCATCCCTTTTGTCATTCTGGCAATTTATTTAATAATTAGGGCATTGAATAAACCACGAATTAAAATATAAACTTATTATGTACACAACCATTTTCTATATTATAATTGCTATTATAATTATAGAATTTATATGGGATTTTATTTTAGGAGAGCTTAATCGTAAAAGTTGGGCATCGGTAGTTCCTGACGAACTGTCGGATGTTTATCCTCAGGAAAAATTTATAAAACAGAAGCAATATCGACTAGCAAATTACAACTTTAATAATCTATCCTCATTTATATCTCTTATTATAATAGTTGCATTCCTTTTTTTCGAGGGATTTGCTCATTTAAACAGGGTTACAGGTGAAATCACCAATGAGCATTGGCTTTTACATTCGCTGCTCTTTTTTGCGAGTATAGGTTTTTTATCCCTGCTTCTCTCATTACCTTTTTCGGTCTACCAGACTTTTGTGATAGAAGATCGATTTGGATTTAACAAAACCACTCCAAAAATATTTGTTGGTGATATTTTTAAATCTATAATGATAAGCTCTTTATTAGGAGGTGCATTACTATCACTAATTATTTGGTTTTATGAAAGTGCCGGCTCAAATTTTTGGTTATATGCCTGGATTGGAATGTCTCTTTTTATGATATTCTTTAGTAAGTTTTACACGACGTTTATTTTACCTCTGTTTAATAAACTTAAACCATTAGATGATGGCGAGTTGCGCAGTTCAATTGAAGAGCTAAGCAATAAAACAGGATTTCCTCTAGATAATGTATATGTGATGGATGGATCTAAGCGATCTACAAAAGCAAATGCTTTTTTTAGCGGATTTGGGAAAAATAAAAAAATAGTTTTGTTCGACACTCTTATCAATGATTTATCAAATGAAGAGATTGTTGCTGTATTAGCACATGAGATTGGACATTTTAAATTGAAACATATTTTAGCCGGTACAATAACAGCTGTTGTGCAAATGGGTGTAACACTCTTTCTTCTTGGATGGTTTGTTAATCATCCAGCCATTTCATCAGCTTTGGGAGTGGACAAGCCGGTATTTCATATTGGATTAACAGGTTTTGCTCTTCTTTATTCACCTGTTAGTGCAGTTACCGGATTGGCAATGACGCTGTTGTCAAGGTATAATGAATATAAAGCTGATCGTTTTGCAGCCAAATATTATAATAAAGAGAACTTAGTTTCAGCGTTAAAAAAGATCTCTGCAAAATCATTGGTAAATCCAACACCAAACAAGTGGTATGTATTTTTTAACTATTCACATCCACCATTAATTGATAGAATAAAGGCTATACGTCATAATTGAAATAAGCCTATAGACTATGATTATTTAAATAAACTTAATAACCAGCAGAATAAAAATAGAGGTTGTTTTATAGATTAATAATCAATGCTATATAAATGATTGTTGAAATTATTACTATAGGAGATGAAATCTTAATTGGGCAGGTTGTTGATACCAATTCATCATGGATTGCTAAAGAGCTGAATAATATCGGTCTTTCTGTTAAATATATCAATACTATTTCCGATTCAGAGAAGGATATTTTAGATAGCACAAAAACAGCTCTTAAAAGATCAGATATTCTATTAATAACCGGTGGATTGGGCCCTACCAGAGATGATATTACTAAAAAGTGTCTCACTCACTATTTCAATTCCAAGTTGGTTTTTGATAAAACTGTTTTTTGTGACATTGAAAAATATTTTACCCGACGTAATCGCCCTATTAATCAGTTAAATCGTGATCAGGCGCTTGTTCCAGAAAATGCAAAGATAATTCGGAATCCTGTAGGTACTGCTCCATCAATGCTTTGGTTAACATCCAACAATAAAGTTATAGTCTCAATGCCCGGAGTGCCTGATGAGATGAAACATGCTATGAGTAGTGAGGTTATCCCACTTCTTAAAAAGCGATACAGGGGAAATCACGTTATACATAAAACTGTTCATATTTTTAATATCCCCGAAGCAGAGCTTGCTGAAATGCTTTCTCAATGGGAGGATAACATTCCGGAAATAATAAAAGTGGCATATTTGCCCTCAGCCGGCAAATTACGATTGCGCCTTACGGGAGTTGGCAGTAATAAAGCAACTATTACAAATGCTATTGAAAAGGCGTTAAATGGTCTCTATCCAATAATAGGAGATTATATATATGGTTTTGATGATGAGGATTTTACCCAATCTCTATTAAATCTTTTAATTAACAATAATGTTACACTCTCTTGTGCAGAAAGTTGTTCAGGAGGATATATCTCTCATAAGATTACATCTATTCCAGGTGCCTCGTCAGTATTTAAAGGAGGTATAGTTGCATATAGCGACTCACTTAAGATAAATTTATTAAACGTAACCAAAGAGATATTAGAAGCTAACGGGGCAGTGAGTAAAGAGGTGGTTGAATTAATGGCTACAAGCTGTATTGAAAAATTAAATAGCGATTTATCAATAGCTGTTTCTGGTATAGCTGGACCTTCGGGCGGAACAGAAGAAAAACCTGTTGGAACTGTCTGGATTGCATGGGCATCGAAAAAAAGGGTTATATCAAAAAAGTTTTTGTTTGGAGCCCAACGAGACAGAGTAATTTTGCGCACAGCTGATGCGGCTTTAATTCTTTTAAAACAGTTTATTGAGAACAATAAACTGTAATGTTACTATTTTTTATCTCTATCTATTGATTTCAACAAAATTATAGCAATAGTTATTTGTTTTTTTAAAATAAAATCACGTATTTTGCACACTGTTTGAAAAACGTAGATATAAAACGGTTTGAGAAATGTCAAAAGTTTGTGAAATAACAGGAAAACGCTTTTTAGTAGGAAACAATGTTTCTCACTCGAAAAGGCGTACCAAAAGAAGGTTCAATCCTAACCTTTTTTATAAAAGATTTTATTTACCTGAAGAGGATCGCTGGGTGAAATTAAGAATTTCAGCAGCAGGACTAAAAATGGTTAATAAACTTGGAGTGCATGCTGCTTTAAAAAATGCACAAGAGAAAGGTTTTTTAAAAACAAAAATATAATAAGGGAGGGTAGAACAAATGGCTAAAAAAAGTAAAGGTAATCGTATTCAGGTAATACTTGAATGCACCGAGCATAAAAAAAGTGGTGAGCCCGGTACCTCAAGATATATTACCGTTAAAAACAGAAAGAATACTCCTGACAGAATGGAATTAAAAAAATATAATCCAATTCTAAGAAGGATGACTGTACATCGTGAAATCAAGTAAAAAGTTGAATCATGGCTAAAAAATCAGTTGCATCATTACAAAAAGGATCAGGTAAAGGACATGCTCGTGTTATAAAAATGGTTAAGTCTCCAAAAACCGGATCTTATTCATTTAAAAGTGAAATGGTTCCTAATGAAATGGTTAAAGATTACTTTAAAAAGTAAGTAATTCATTTCGTATATGATATTAAGTAAAGGTCTCTTTTTTTAAGGAGGCCTTTTTCTATTTTATGTAAAACATATTTAAAACATATTTTACAACTTCCTTTTCTTTAATTATGATTATATTTACAGTTACTTTTTAAAGAGTTAATTTATCATGGGATTATTTAATAAATTTAGTAGTTCAAAAAAAGATAAACTCGATGAGGGATTGTCTAAAACAAAAGAGAATGTATTAAAAAAGCTTACCAGAGCTGTCGTTGGTAAAACAAAAGTTGATGAAAATGTTCTGGACGATCTCGAGGAGATTTTAATTACCTCTGATGTTGGTGTAAATACAACAATTAAGATTATCGATAGAATTGAAGAACGTGTCGCTAAAGATAAATATATTAACGCTTCTGAACTGGATGTTATATTACAAGAGGAGATAACATCCCTTTTATCCGAAAGTGAAAACGAGTCGGTTAACGGTTTTGAAGGAGATCTCCCTGCTAAACCTTATGTTATTATGGTAGTAGGGGTAAATGGTGTAGGCAAGACTACTACAATAGGAAAACTTGCTGCAAAATTTAAAAATGCAGGTAAAGCTGTCACTTTAGGGGCTGCTGATACTTTTAGAGCTGCCGCAATTGAACAGTTAGAAATTTGGGCTAACAGAGTAGATGTACCTCTGGTTAAACAAAAGATGGGTTCAGATCCTGCTTCGGTTGCATATGATACATTGGCTTCAGCTAAAAGTAACAATAGTGATGTTGTTATCATTGATACTGCCGGAAGACTTCATAATAAAGTTAACCTTATGAATGAGCTTTCAAAAATAAAAAAGGTGATGCAAAAAGTTGTTCCCGATACCCCTCATGAAGTTCTTTTAATTCTGGATGGATCTACAGGCCAAAATGCTTTTGAACAGGCAAAACAGTTTACCAATGCTACAGAGGTTAATGCAATGGCTATTACCAAGCTTGATGGTACAGCTAAGGGAGGGGTTGTTATCGGAGTTTCCGATCAATTTAAAATACCTGTAAAATATATTGGAATAGGAGAAGGAGTAGAGGATTTACAACTTTTTGATCGAAAGGCATTTGTCTCTTCACTGTTTGGGAAACGGTAATATTTTATGAAAACCAAAAGAAAAAATGTAGATGTTATAACTCTTGGATGCTCTAAAAATCTTGTTGATTCTGAGTTTTTAATAAAACAGTTTAATGCAGGAGGTTTTTCAGTAAAACATGACCCTGAAACTCCATCGGGCAATATTGCAATAATTAATACATGTGGTTTTATTGGAGATGCTAAAGAGGAGTCGGTAAATCTTATATTAGAATTTGCTGAAGCTCGTAAACGTGGTGATATTGAAAAGCTTTATGTAATGGGTTGTTTATCCCAACGCTATTTTGAGCAGCTTGGAGCTGAAATTCCAGAAGTGGATAAATTTTATGGAAAATTTGACTGGCACAATTTAACTGAAGAGCTTGGAATGCAGTACCGGGTTGATTTGGCCAATGAGCGAACCCTAACAACACCCGGTCACTATGCTTATTTAAAAATTGCCGAAGGTTGTAATAGAACCTGTTCATACTGTGCCATTCCTATTATAACAGGCAAATATAAGTCGCATTCAATAAATAGTTTAGTTGATCAAGCTCATATACTTGCATCACAAGGTGTTAAAGAGTTGCAGTTAATAGCTCAGGATTTGACCTATTATGGCATCGATCTCTATAAAAAACCTTTGCTGGCTCAATTAACCGATGAACTGTCTAAAATTGATGGGATAGAGTGGATTCGTTTACATTATGCATATCCGGCAGGTTTTCCAAAAGATTTACCTCAATTAATGGCCCAAAATCCTAAAGTTTGTCGATATCTTGATTTAGCATTACAACACATATCTGATCCAATGTTAAATCGTATGCGTCGTAATTTTAGTAAAAAACAAACTTATAAATTGATAGATGACCTGAGAAGCACTGTTCCTGGATTACATTTACGTACTACTTTAATTACAGGTCATCCCGGAGAGAGTGAGCAAGACTTTAAAGAGTTATTGAATTTTGTTGAGCAGGTAAAATTTGAGCGCTTAGGAGTTTTTACATATTCACATGAAGAGGATACATATGCTTATAATAACTATAAAGATGATATTCCTCAGGAATTGAAACAAGAGAGAGCCAACATAATAATGGAGAGTCAAAATAGAATAAGCCGGGAGCTTAATGAGAAAAAATCAGGGAAACTGTTAAAGGTTATAATGGACAGAAAAGAGGGAGATTTTTTTATAGGCCGTACCGAATTTGACAGTCCGGAAGTTGACCCTGAAGTTGTCGTAGAAACCGATAAAAAGCTTGAGATTGGTTCTTTTTACAATGTCACAGTTACCGGGGCTGAAGATTATGATTTAAAGGCTCATATTTAATTTTTTTAATCTTATTATAAGAAATAGCCGATGGATCTGTTTTTTATAATTATTACTGTTTTAGGAGGGTTAGGATTATTTCTGCTTGGAATGGATATTTTAAGCAGTGGAACAAAAAAAATTGCCGGTCCGAACCTTAAAAGAATGCTCGATTACTTTCTACGCAACAAAACAGGCGGCGTAGGATTTGGTATAATTCTTACTCTTCTTTTTCAAAGTAGTAGTGCAGCTAGCGTAGTTCTTGTTGGCTTTGTTGATGCCTCTTTGATAACATTTACCCGTACTCTGCCGGTTCTATTAGGAACAGGAATTGGAACAACTATAACAACACAACTCATCTCATTTAACATTGGGAGTATTTCCCTGTTATTTGTTGGTGCAGGCTTTTTTCTTAAAAGCTATGCATCACTTAATTGGAGTTATGGCGGACAGGTAATACTTGGATTTGGAGTTCTCTTTTTTGGTATGGATTTAATGTCGGGAGGAATGGAACCACTTAAAGAGAGTGAAAGGTTTATTAAAACATTATTGTATCTTGAAAATCCTCTTACCGGAATAGTTGCCGGGATGATTTTTACTGCACTAATTCAAAGCAGTGCTGCTTTTATAGGAATTCTTATAACATTAACCAATAGTGGATTATTAACATTTGACGCATCTTTACCTTTAATATTGGGTACTAATATTGGAACTACTATCACTGCATTACTTGCTGCCATAAATTCTTCATGGCAAGGAAAAAAATTGGCCGTAGCCAATGCTCTTTTCAGAATTATTGGAGCCTTCATTTTTTTATGGCTATTATCTTTTTGGAGTAGCCTTACACTTTATTTCACAGGAGCAGAAGCTTCAAATGCCCGTTTGTTAGCCAATGCCCATACTTTATTTAATGTAGCTATGGTGTTGATGCTCTTGCCATTTACAAAATCTATTGAAACATTAACTTTAAAATTGGTAAAAAAACCAATAGCCAAAAAAGCATTTTCACTACAACATTTAAATAAAGAACTTTTAAAATCACCCGATATGTCTATTCTCTTTTTACAAAAGGAGATACAGGATATGGGGTCGGTTGTCTCCGAAATGTTAAGGGTATGCATGAATCCATTCTTTAAACGTGATGCCAAAGCTCTTGATATTATTAAACAGGGGGAGGAAAAAACCGATTTTTATAGAGAAGAGATTAATCGCTATATAATTAAGCTTAACGAAAAAAATCCTATGTCAGAGTGGTCCGAGGATATTTTCAGATTACTCCATGTAGTTAATGAGTTGGAACAAATTGCAGATATTGTCTCAGTTAATATATCCCGCCAGGCCGAAAAGTGGCTGAATTCAAATGTTGATTTTTCAAGTGAAGGAAAAATAGAGTTAGAAGATTATCATCAAAGATGCATTAAACAGCTAAGCAGAGCACTCGATTTAATGAACGACTGGGATCAATCAGAAGCTCTTAAAATAAAAAACAAATATCGAAAGTATGCTCTCATGGCCTTTGAGCTTGAACGTCAGCACTATAAACGTTTACTTTCTCCCGACTCAAACTCTTTTGAATCGGCTAAAACCCATATGGAACTGTTAAACCTTTTAAGGGTCATAAATAGTAGAGCAACTAATTTTGGCCGTTTGGTTTTTATGTCTGAGCAGAACTAATCTTGATATTTTCTATTTGCTTCAGACAGCTTTTTGTTTATATTTGTAGTGCTTTAAAATAGCCTTAAAAGATTATGGAATACATTGTTTCAGCAAGAAAATATCGTCCGGGAACTTTCGATTCAGTAGAAGGTCAGGAGAATATAACATCTACCTTAAAGAATGCGATAAAAAACAGACAACTTGCTCATGCATATCTGTTTTGCGGTCCGCGTGGTGTAGGTAAAACAACATGTGCGAGAATTTTTGCTAAAACAATAAACTGTAATAATATTTCCGAAGATTATGAAGCTTGTAATGAGTGTGAATCATGCAGATCATTTAATGAAAATCGTTCATATAACATCCATGAGTTAGATGCTGCCAGTAATAATTCGGTAGATGATATACGACAACTTATCGATCAGGTAAGAGTTCCTCCCTCAATGGGTAAATACAGTGTCTATATTATTGACGAGGTTCACATGTTATCACCTTCAGCTTTTAATGCATTTCTTAAAACCCTTGAAGAGCCACCGGCACATGCAATCTTCATTTTGGCAACAACCGAAAAACATAAAATATTGCCAACTATTCTATCAAGGTGTCAAACATTTGATTTTAACCGCATATCAACAGATGTTGCTCTTGAATATTTAAAGTATGTTGCCGGTAAAGAAGGGGTAGAAGCAGAAGAAGAGGCTTTAACTGTAATTGCTTCAAAAGCTGACGGTGCTATGCGTGATGCACTCTCTATTTTTGACCAGATAGTTGCTTTTTCAGGTAAAACAATAACCTATCAACAGGTGATTGAGAATTTAAATGTTCTCGATTATGATTACTATTTTAAGCTTACCGAACTGTTTTTGAAAGAAGATACAACCGGTGCGCTTCTAATTTATAATGAGATTTTAAATAACGGCTTCGACGGAAGTCATTTTATATATGGCATGAGTTGCCATTTTCGCGATCTGTTAATGTGTCGTGATTCACAAACTGCCAATCTGCTTGAAGTTGGTGAATCAATTAGAAATAGATATGTTGAACAGTCAAAACATTGCGATGAAGAGTTTCTCTATGAAGCTCTAAAAATAACAACTCAGTGTGAACTTAATTATAAAACAGCAAGAAATAAGCGTTTACATGTAGAGTTTGCACTTATTAGCTTATCTCGAATTTTTATCGAAAAAAAAAAGCAGCTGAATTAAACGCTAAGCGTAAAAAGGAGAAAAAAAGCAAGTCAAGCAACAGTGTTAATACTCTGGATAGCCCCAAAAAAGAGAAAGAGGAGATCACCTCTGTTTCTATAAAAAAGCTTATTCAAAAAAAGAGTGCCGGTAATAAAAAAGATAACGAAAGTTCTGATCATGATCACTTACAGGTAGATAATAATCATAGTAATAGAAATGAACCTGTAACAAAGAGTAGTTTAATATCGGTTTGGAATAGCTATGCAAATAAATTAAAATCTTCTCGTCCCAGGATTTTCAGTATTTTAGATAACATAACACCTAATATTTCAGATGATAACAAAATTGTTATTTCTGTGCAAAACAGATTTCAAAAAGAGGAGTTGTTAAAAGAGAGAGAGTCTATATCACATTATTTGAAAAATAGCTTGACAAATGATAATATATCATTGACTATCACAGTAGAGGAAAGGAGCAATAAAAGTGAAAAAATATATACCTCAGCTGATAAATATAATGATATGATTAAACAAAATCCTGCATTAAAAAAGCTAAAAGAGCAATTTAATCTCGATCTTGATTAATGGTTAAGTCTTAAAATAATTTATAAATAAAAACATTAGATATGAGTAAAATTAAGGTGAATAAGCCTGTTGTAGAGCTTGATGGAGATGAGATGACCCGTATCATTTGGAAAATGATCAAAGATGAGTTGATTACACCCTATGTAGATCTTGACATCAAATACTACGACTTAAGTATTGAGAATAGAGACGCTACAGATGATAAAGTAACTGTTGAGGCAGCTAAAGCTATCAGCAAATATGGTGTTGGTATAAAGTGTGCAACTATTACACCTGATGAGAACAGGGTAGAAGAGTTTAAATTAAAAAAGATGTGGAAATCTCCCAACGGAACAATTCGTAATATTTTGGGAGGAACTGTTTTTCGTGAGCCGATTATAATAAATAATGTGCCCCGGTTAGTACCCGGATGGGAATATCCTATATGTATAGGACGTCATGCCTTTGGAGATCAGTATCGTGCTACCGATTTTCTTGTAAAAGGGAAAGGAAAACTAACTATAACCTTTACTCCCGAAGATGGAGGTGAACCACAGCAGTACGATGTATATGACTTTGAAGGAGATGGTATAGCTATGGCTATGTATAATACCGATAAAAGCATTGAAGGTTTTGCTCACAGTTGTTTTAATCAGGCAATAAATAAAAGATGGCCACTCTATCTCTCGACAAAAAACACAATATTAAAAAAATATGATGGTCGTTTTAAAGATATTTTTGAGTGGGTATATGAAAACCATTATAAAGAGAAATTTGAAGAGCTTGGAATCAACTATGAACACCGTTTAATAGACGATATGGTTGCCGCTGCATTAAAATGGAGTGGTGCATTTGTATGGGCATGTAAAAATTACGATGGTGATGTACAATCCGACACTCTTGCACAGGGATTTGGATCATTAGGTTTAATGACATCAACTCTTGTTACTCCCGATGGTGAAACAATGGAGGCCGAAGCTGCTCATGGAACAGTGACACGACATTATAGAATGCATCAACAGGGTAAACCAACATCTACAAACCCCATAGCCTCTATATTTGCATGGACACGCGGCTTGGCATTTAGAGCAAAAAAGGATGGCAATATGGCCTTAAAAGATTTTGCCGATAAACTGGAGCAGGTTTGCATAGAAACAGTTGAAAATGGCGACATGACTAAAGATTTAGCATTAACCATTCATGGTAAAGATCTTAAAGAAGAGCATTATCTTACAACCGAGCAGTTTATGAATGCTTTAAAGGTTAATCTAAACAAAAAAATTTCTTAAATATTAAAGTGCAGCTTTTATTAACTTCTCACATGTTTCAGCAATTTCACTACTCTCTTTACCTGCAGGATCTATTGGACCTAAAGCTGTATAACTAATTTTAACACCGGTAGTTAATGGAAAATATCCGTTTTTCATTAACTCCGAGTGTCCTTTTATAACAAAAGGAACAACTAAAGCACGTGGTGCAGCACGTAACAATGATTTTAGTCCGGCCGACTGAAACTTTTTTACTTTTCCCGATCTGCTGCGGGTTCCTTCAGGATAAATAATAGCAGCATAGTTGTTTTCATTTATCAGTTTACCAAGCTTCATAATCTCTTTTATTGATTGAGCCCCACTTTTACGATCTATTAACGCTGAACCTCCATGAACCAGGTTATAAGATATACTTGGAATATTCTTTGCCAACTCAATTTTGGAGACAAATTTTGGATGCCATTTATCAAACGCATGAACACATGCCTGTATATCAAATATACTTTGATGATTTGAAACAACTATTAGCGGCTTATCTGCAGGAATTTTTTCTAATCCATTAAACTGGAGAGTGCATCCCAAAATATAGAGAAGTTTTACCAACAAAAAATTTAATACTCCAACACTTTTTTTATGAGCATGATACCCCCCGGTTTTACGAGCTATCACCTGTATAGGGTGAAAAATTAAAAGCAGTAATCCAAAAAGGATATAGAAAAAAGGACTTAAAATAAATCCTGTTACTGTACGTACCATTTTATAATAGAAAATTGTTTGATTTGTAAAAATACAAAATATTAATATTATAGCTTTTTGAAAACAGTAATTTAAAATCAAAACAAAAAAGCCCTATAATTCTTTATTTTGTCACTTCTTTTGTAAAAAAGAATCTTTTTTAACTATTTTGGGATGCTTTTTTAAAATATCTTTTCTTATAAAGAATTATTAAACATAAAATTATTTAAATAACAAATTTATGAGTCAGAACAAGCCGGGACAAATCAAATTTTACAATGGGGAGGATCTACCAGTTGAGTTGCATAAAGTGAGAATTGTACAAAAGCTCAATCTTAAACCTGTAGATGAGCGTCTTAAAGCTATAGAAAAGGGGGGATTTAACACTTTCTTATTAAATAACGAAGATGTTTTCCTTGATATGCTTACAGATAGTGGAACTAATGCTATGAGCGATAATCAACTCGCTTCAATGCATCAGGCAGATGATGCTTATGCAGGTTCACGCAGTTTTTTTCGAATGGAAAAAGCTATTCAGGATGTATTTGGTAAAAAATTAGTATTGCCGGTTCATCAGGGTAGAGCTGCCGAAAATATAGTATCACAAACTTTCATTAAAAAAGGTGATGTGATACCTATGAATTATCATTTTACTACAACTAAAGCTCACATGGAGCTCAATGGAGGTAAAATTTATGAGATTTACACCGATGAAGCTTTAAAAATTAAAAGTGACTATCCTTTTAAAGGTAATATTGATATAGATAAGCTTAAAGAGCTGATAGAGAAGTATGGTAAAGAAAATGTACCCTTTATTAGGATGGAAGCCTCTACCAATTTAATAGGAGGGCAACCATTTTCTATGGAAAATATGCGTCAGGTTAGAAAGATAGCCGATGAAAATGGTATTATCATGGTTCTTGATGCTAGTCTGATCGGCGAAAATGCTTGGTTTATAAAAGAGCGTGAACCTGAATATGCAAATTCCAGCATAAAGGATATTCTTAACGAAATGTGTGATATATGCGAAATTGTATATTTCTCCAGTCGTAAGGTGAGCTCTACAAGAGGGGGTGGCATATGCACAAACAGTGAGGAGTTATTCAATAAGATGCGCGATCTTGTCCCGCTATTTGAAGGCTTTTTAACATATGGCGGAATGTCGGTTCGAGAAATTGAAGCAATGGCTGTTGGACTATATGAAACTACCGATGAAACAGTTATTAGTCAGTCCCCCGGTTTTATAAAATATGCAGTAGAAGAGCTTGATAAATTAAATATACCTGTTATAACACCTCCAGGTGCTTTAGGTGCACACGTTGATGCAATGCAGTTTCTCCCTCATATACCACAAAAAGAGTATCCTGCAGGAGCATTAGCAGCAGCATTATATATTATTAGTGGATGCCGTGGAATGGAGCGAGGCACTATCTCAAGTGTAAGATTAGAAAACGGAGAAGATTTACTTTCAGATATGGAACTTTTACGTTTAGCATTTCCCCGAAGAGTATTCACTCTATCTCAAACCAAGTTTTTAATTGACCGCCTCAAGTGGTTATACGATAATCGCGAACTGGTTGGCGGATTAAAATTTGTGGATGAACCAAGAGTATTACGATTCTTTATGGGACGACTTGCACCGGTTAATGACTGGCCACAAAAACTTATAGCTAAGTTCAAAAAAGATTTTGGTGATAGTCTTTAATTGCTATAAACTATTATAGTATAAGATTATAAATAACTTAATTAAAGGGATTGTTTAAAAGCAGTCCCTTTTTTACTCTCTTATATTAAAACCATCTTTTTTTTCTAAAAAAGGTTACCATGCCTAAAAAAATCGAGATGATAATGATCCATATACCAAAATAGCCATACCTCCATTCAAGTTCAGGCATATTTTTTATAACTGATAATCAAGGGGCATAGTATGGTGCTTTTTTTTTGAACTAAATGATCTAAATCTTTGTTATTAATTAACAATTACAGTAGCAAAATAATAAAATCATATAGATATGTCAACATTTGATATAGTAATGCCCAAAATGGGCGAAAGCGTTGAAGAAGCAACGATCACAAACTGGTTTGTCAAAGAGGGCGATCAAGTTGAAGAAGATCAGATACTTTTAGAAATTGCCACCGATAAGGTCGATTCTGAAATTCCATCTCCGGTAGCAGGAGTGGTAAAAGAAATTAAACATAATGTAAATGATCTTGTAGCAGTAGGTGAAGTCATTGCTATTATTGATATGGAAGCTGAAAGTAATGGTGATACTGGTGAGGGAAAGAGTGTAGATAATAAAAGCAGTGATAAAGGAAAAGAGGTTGATGAGAATCAAGATAAAAAAGAAGAGGTCAAACAGGATAAGAGTGATGGTGGCAAGGAGGATTATACAGGAGAAAAGTTTTTCTCACCTCTTGTAAAAAGCATAGCTAAAGAAGAAAATATAAGTTATGCAGAACTCGATAAAATTGATGGTACCGGAAAAGATAGTCGAGTAACAAAAAATGATATTCTTCGCTATGTTGAAGAAAAAGCCAAAGGAAAAACTAAAAATAACAATGCTCAATCAACTGATTCAAAATCGAAACCAGAGTCTAAACCAAAATCAAAACCAGAATCAGATAGTAAGTCTGAAGTTAAAGTTACGGCAGACTCAGGGGATGAAATAGTTGAGATGGATCGTATGAGAAAAATGATTGCCGATCATATGGTAATGTCAAAACGTGTTTCTCCTCATGTTACATCAGTGGTTGAAGCCGATGTTACCAATCTTGTAAAATGGAGAAGCAGAGTAAAAGATGAGTTTCAAAATAAATATGGTGATAAATTAACTTTTATGCCAATATTTACTCAGGCCGTAGCACAATCTTTGAGAGATTTTCCCGGAGTAAATGTTTCGGTAAGTGATTCCAATATAATTAAGAGAAAAGATATAAATATTGGTATTGCAGTGGCTTTGCCAACAGGTAATCTTATAGTTCCTGTAATTAAAAAAGCTGATAAAAAGAGTTTGGCCGGACTGGCAGAGGATTTGAATGCTAAAGCAGAACAGGCTCGTAAAAATAAGTTGTCACCTGACGATATTCAGGGAGGTACTTTTACAATTACCAATTTTGGTTCTTTCCGTAATACTATTGGAACACCTATCATCAATCAACCGCAGGTAGCCATTTTGGCAACAGGAACAATAGAGAAAAAGCCCGCTGTACTTGAAACTGAAAATGGAGATGTAATAGCAATAAGACACAAAATGTTTTTGTCTCTCTCATATGATCATCGTGCAGTGGATGGTGCTTTGGGCGGAATGTTTCTGAGAAAAATAGCCGACTATCTTGAAGAGTGGGATGTTAATAGTAATGTTTAAAAGCTATATTAAAATGAAAAGTAAATCACCTATAATACACTCAATTAAAAAAAGTGATAAAAAAACACTTTTAGAATGGTATCGACTCCTTTATTTGGGACGAACGTTAGATGAGAAAGCGCCTAATTATTTAAAGCAGGCAATAGGATGGTCTTATCATGCTCCTGCAGCCGGTCATGATGCAATACAATTGGCTATGGGTCATGTTTTTAGAAAAAATAAAGATCATCTTTTTCCTTACTACAGGGATTTGGTCACTTCTGTTGCAGCAGGTATGTCTGCCGAGGAGATCATATACAATGGTATATCAAAGGATATTGATGTTGCAGGTGGCGGCAGGCATATGTCAAATCATTTTGCCAAACCTGAATGGAATATCCATAATGTAAGCAGTTGTACAGGAAATCATACTTTACATGCTGCCGGTCTGGGAAGAGCGTTAAAAACATATAAAGAGAAAGATTCAGTTATAATAAGTAGTCAGGGAGAGAGTTCCTTATCCGAAGGTTATGTCTATGAAGCTATTAACGGAGCCTCTAATGAAGAGCTACCTGTAGTTTTTGTCGTTCAGGATAACGGTTATGGAATTTCGGTGCCTAAAGAGGACCAGACTGCCAATCGTAAAGTTGTAAAGAATTTTGAAGGAATTAAAAATATAAAAATTCTCTATTGTAATGGGAAAGATGTTTTTGACTCTGTTAATACTATGATCGAAGCAGTTGAATGGTCTAAAGAGAATCAAAAACCGGTATTGGTTCACGCAAACTGTGTTCGCATAGGATCTCACAGTAATAGTGACCGTCATGAGCTTTATCGTGATAAAAATGAACTTGATTACGTTAAGGAGTATGATCCTTTAGCAAAGTTCAGGCGAATGTTGTTAAGATATAAAAGAACTGACGAGCAAGAGCTTAAAAAGGTTGAGGAAGATGTGGCTAAAGAGGTAAAAGAAGCTCATAAAAAAGGATTAAAAGCCCCTGATCCTAAACCTGAATCAATTTTTGATTATGTAATTCCCGAACCATATATTTCAGAAAAATACCCTAAAGGAATACATAATCATGATGGTGATAAGAAAAAGATGATCGAAGCACTTAATGAGACTCTTAAAGCCGAATTTCGCAATAATCCTGACACTTATCTCTGGGGACAGGATATAGCCAATCGCGATAAGGGAGGTATTTTTAATGTATCTAAAGGAATGCAACAAGAGTTTGGTAAACATAGGGTCTTTAATGCTCCAATTGCAGAGGATTATATAATGGGTACTGCAAACGGAATGTCAAGATATAATAAGAAAATACGTATTGTGGTTGAAGGGGCAGAGTTTGCAGACTATTTTTGGCCGGCAATGGAACAGTTTGTAGAAACCACTCATGAATATTGGCGAACCAAAGGACAATTTTCGCCCAATATAACTGTACGTTTAGCATCAGGAGGTTATATCGGTGGAGGATTGTATCATTCACAAACTATTGAAGGTGCATTAACCACATTTCCCGGTGTACGAGTTGTTTATCCATCATTTGCTGATGATGCAGCAGGATTATTAAGAACATCTATGAAATCTGAAGGAATGACCCTGTTTCTTGAGCCAAAAGCTCTCTATAACTCTCCAAAAGCAGCCACACCAATCCCCGATGATTTTGAAGTGCCATTTGGTAAAGCTAAGGTAAGGCGCACAGGAAAGGATATGACAATTATAACTTATGGTAATACTACACATTTTAGTATAGAAGCTGCAAGCAAACTTGCGGATGAAGGTGAAGGTGAAATTGAAGTTATTGATTTGCGTTCACTATCACCATTAGATGAAGAGACTATTTTGAAATCAATAGAGAAAACTTCAAAAGTGATGATTGTGCATGAAGATAAGGTTTTTGGCGGATTTGGGGGAGAGGTAGCTGCAAAAATAGCCGAGATAGGATTTGAACTTCTTGACGCACCGGTAAAACGGATAGGCTCAGAGTATACTCCTGTAGGGTTTAATAAAAATCTGGAACAGGCAACATTGCCAAACACCAATAAGATATATAAAGCTGCTAAAGAATTACTAAGCTATTAATAGTTAAGTTAAATATTGTAGAGATAAAGAGTTATGAAAAAAATAGGAATATTTTACAGTTTTAAATCAAAAAAAACTCATCAACAAGTTAAGTATATAATAAAAAATTTAGGCGAAAAATTATGTGAAGAGGTTGATATTGAAGATGCTACATTAGATGATTTTAATAAATTCAATAATTATATATTTGCAGCTCCAACCTGGTTCGACGGGGAATTACCTAACTATCTGGATGAGTTTTTACCAATGATTGAAGATCAATCTATGAAAGATAAAAAAGTAGCCATATTTGGTGGTGGTGATCAAAAGAACTATCCAGAAAATTTTGTGGATGGAATTGGTATTTTGGCTGAATTTTTTGAAGAGCGCGGCGCAAAAGTTGTAGGATTTACTTCTGTTAAAGGATATAAATTTGAATACTCCAGAGCTCAAAGAGGAGATAAATTTACAGGGTTAGCTTTAGATATTGAAAATCAGGCTGCTCTCACTCATGAACGTATTGAAAAGTGGATCGATAAGATTAAAAAAGAGTTTGAAAAAAATTAAATTGATCTATGTAATCTAATTAAGAGGTTAATAGCTCATATTTTTATGAAAAAACAGTTAACATAGTTGTGTAGGGATATCATTTATGTACTTTTGCAGGTGAAATAAGTAAAGCAAGGATGACTCAGTAGCTCAGCTGGTAGAGCACATCCCTTTTAAGGATGGGGTCCTGAGTTCGAACCTCAGCTGAGTCACCAAAAAAAGGATTGTCAATTATGGCAATCCTTTTTTTTTTAATATCTAACTATTGGAATTAGAGAATTTGTATCTATTAAAAACTTCATAGTAAGTACTTACCAATTTTATCTGAATTTATTTTAAGCCCTCTACAAAAATCTACTTCATCTATATTAGTTTTCATAATATTTTAACATTTCACAAATGTGCCCCATTAAATTTAAGTAATGCAACACTGCACATCGAGGTTAATTACTAAATTAAAAATCACATTATCAGCATTTTATATCAATCACATAAACTTATAGTTAAATCATTTTTTTAAAATGATGAATATTTATACAAAACATGTGATTATTGCCTTAAATTAAAACGTTAAAATATTAATAACCAGTTTTTTAAGATAAGCATTTGATGTAAAGATTTATCTTTGAAAATAGCTTTTATATAGATAGCTGCAATTCAACCTTTTATAAATAGATCTTTTAACACCTATTTAAATGTAAAAGCTAGTAAATTGTTACACCAAAAGTGTATTTTAACAGGATAGTGAACATTTCTTATATTTAATAATCAGTCTATTATAATAACTAATTTAAAGTTGCAATATATATATAATTACAAAGAAAAATATATGCTTTAGAAGATCCTGGTTAAGTATACAATTGTAGAAAAGTCGGATTGTGCGACGAGTGTAATATAAACAAATGTAAACAACTTAACTGTGTTAATTTTGTAAACTATTTTATATATTTGTAAAAAGAGAGTTTTTATCAATACAGTATAATTATGATTAAAGAGAGGCTCAATTTACTACTGCAGAAAAAACACCTTACTTCATCAGCATTTGCTAATATAATTGGTGTTCAACGCTCCAGTGTTAGCCATGTTTTATCGGGAAGGAATAATCCCGGACTGGAGTTTATTCAAAAAACTCTTTTAAAATTTCCTGATATCAGTAGTGAATGGCTTATTAATGGGGCAGGAGATATGATTAAAAGTAGTTATAAAGGGCAAAATAATGAGCTTTTTTCTAATAATATTCCAGATGCAATTGATAATATTAAAGAGAGTTCTAAGGCAAATAAGAGTGAGAATAATAAGAAAGATGCTAATTTTGCGGATAATGTAAACAGTTCAGTGGTAGAAGAAAGTAATTATCAAACTGATACTAAAAAGGAGATAAAACGAGTTATTATTTTTTACAATGATGACTCGTTTGAACAATATTTACCGCGATAACAATAAATTAAGGGTAAAATCGTATATTTGAGCAGCAATACACTCTTGTTTACAAATGTAAAATAACTGTATGATTGGTATTGTATATCTGAACTTACTAAATTTTTTATGATGAAATATATCCATGATTTTACTGTTACCGATAATATTCGTCAAAATCATGAATTTGTTGTGTTAACTCTAAAATGTGATTCAACTATTCCAGAAATTGTGCCCGGACAATTTGCCGAAGTGCGGGTTGATAATGCATCAAACACCTTTTTAAGACGTCCTTTATCCATACATGATGTGAACTATAATAATAATAGTTTAAAACTATTGATTCAAGAAGTTGGTGAAGGAACAAAAAAGCTTTCTAATTTAAACAAAGGCGATTCTATTAATATGGTTTATCCTTTGGGAAAAGGATTTACAAAACCTTTAAATGATCAAAAATCATTATTAGTTGGCGGTGGTTGTGGTGTTGCTCCTCTCTTATTTTTAGGTCGCTATTTAGTTAAAAACAATATCACTCCCCGTTTTTTAATCGGAGCTAAATCTTCTAAGGATTTAATTAGATTAGATGAATACAGAGACCTGGGAGAAGTTATGATAACAACTGAAGATGGTTCTGAGGGGGTTAAGGGTTTTATTATACACCATCCTGTCTTAAAAACCGAAAAACCTGATTTTAATATAATTTACACATGCGGACCCGATGGTATGATGCGGGTTTTATCAAAGTACGCTGCCAAACATAATATTGATTGTCAGGTTTCTCTTGAGAATAATATGGCATGTGGTTTTGGTGCTTGTCTTTGTTGTGTAACTCCAACTCAACAAGGACATAAATGTACTTGTATTGATGGACCAGTTTTTGATTCAAAATATTTAAAATGGTAGATCTTTCAGTAAACTTAGGAAATAACCTGGTTTTAAAAAATCCGGTAATGACAGCTTCAGGAACCTATGGTTATGGGACTGAATATGCTGATTTTATTGATATAAACCAATTAGGCGGTATTGTGGTAAAAGGTACCACTCTTACCAAACGAGAAGGTAATCCTTATCCTCGTATGGCAGAAACTCCAAAAGGGATGTTAAATGCTGTGGGATTACAAAATGTGGGGGTTGATTCATTTATTGAAACTATATATCCTAAAATAAAGGATTTTAACACCAATATGCTAGTTAATGTTTCCGGATCAACAGTTGAAGAGTATGTTGAAACTGCGCGCAAAATTAATTCTCTGGATAATATTCCGGGCATCGAGCTTAATATCTCATGTCCCAATGTAAAAGAGGGCGGAATGGCATTTGGTACAAGCTGCCCATCTGCAATTGCAGTTACTAAAGCAGTAAGAGATGTTTACAAAAAACATCTAATGGTTAAACTTTCACCAAATGTTACAGATATAACAGAGATAGCTAAAGGTGTTGAAGGCGCTGGAGCTGATTCAGTCTCATTGATTAATACAATTATGGGAATGGCTATTGATATTGAGTCACAAAACCCTAAGCTATCAACTATTACAGGCGGTTTGTCCGGACCATGTATTAAGCCTGTAGCTTTGAGGATGGTTTGGCAGACCGCAAATGCGATTAATATTCCTGTTGTTGGTATGGGTGGCATAAGCTCAGTTTCAGATGCAATTGAATTTATCCTTGCAGGAGCTTCAGCTATTGAAATTGGAACTGCAAACTTTATTGATCCCGAAATAACAATTAAAGTTATTGACGGAATTGAGGCCTATTTATGTGAAAAGGGATGTAAATCGATAGGTGAAATTACCGGAGCATTGAAAATATAGTTAAGCTGATCCTGCAATACTATTTTTTTCTATAACATTGGTTAAAGGCTTAAAATCTTTTCGTAGTACAGGCCATTTTTGTGGATACTTCTCAAGTAAAAGAATAATTCGTCTGCTGTTTTTTCGCAGTGCATCGGTAATAGCCGGTGCACTAACTGGTTTATCTAACATTTGGCCAACAGAACTCCCTGTGGGATCTTCTCCTGAGGAAATTATAGTATGAGCTGCATTTTCTAATCTATCCAAAAGAGCCTCTGTTTTCGACATTTTACCTGCTCCACGAGATTGTGTGTCTCTATTTTGTACAACAACAGGATTATCTGAAGGTTCTATAGTTAGCTCACTACTTTCTGAAGATGGTGAGCGATTAATCACAATAAACTCCTCTTCGATTTTTAACAGGTCACCATCACTATGCTCATACAACATAAGAGCAAATTTTACAGCGTCCTCCAAAGCAGCTTCAGCATCATTAAAAGAGGGTAAAGATGACAATTTAATAATTGCCTCAACACTAATTTTTACCCTTTTTCCTGTCTCCTGAACATATCTGTTAGCAAAGTTATGAGCCCACTCATTAATCCATTGATTAAGTTTCGATCGGTAACTATTATCCTCTTTTTTTTCTGAAATAATTCTCCTTGTTACATTTGTAAACTCCTTAACATACTCTCTGGAGGAATTAACCGATTTAATAAAAACTTTAGATGCATTAAAAAATATTGAACCAATAATAGCTTTACGTGAGGTATCAAGTACTCCGGACAAATTACTAATTCCAAAATTACTTTGATCTTCACGAAAAAAAAGATAAAAGAGATTATGATTAAAAGCTTTTTCGTGGTTTAATGATGGTAACTTTAAAAAAAGTACAACATGTTTCTGTTCCGAAAATATTTGAAGCTGCTTCTCATTACTATTTTGATGTTCAAAAGGAAGTTGCTCTTTATGCAGCCAGGTAAAGCCAGCTTTTGACCGGTTATACTGAATGAATTTATCTTCAAATCCTTCAGGAATAAGAGTGCGTAGTTTATAAGAGTTACCAGTTCTAATTAATTCCAATCCTTCAACCATATTAGAGTCGGTCCTGAAAAGTGATATAACTTTATCAATACCCGGAAATATTTCAGGTATAACCCGTAATAATTGCTCTCTGGGAGGTAGATTAATCTTATCTGAACTCGAATTAAACATCCGTTAAGCTTAATAATGAACTTAAAATTTTGCTTAAAAGTACAATAGGTTTATCTCTTAAGCAATTTATTAAGTAAAAAGTTAAGTGTTTTATTTCGTGTTTGTAATAAGCTGAATGCTGTTTTACCTATGCTTACCTATGTTTACAAAGGTAGCAGAAGGGCGGTTTTGTAGTCAATGTTCTTGTTCACTTATGTATCACCAACTAATTTTTGTTTACAATTAGCAGTCTCAAAATTGTGTCTCTCTTTATACCATTTTTAATTATATTCGCTTAATCTTTAATTGAGTATTTCAAAATTAAATTTTAACGCATTTTATCTAATGATTTTAAGACAAATAATAAATAATAGCTTAAATTGTATTGGCATTAGAAATATTTTTACTTTGACATCAACATTGCACCACCAGTTCAAATATTTGCTTTTAATGCTCTTTATACTGTTAAATACATTCCAGATATTTTCACAACATGAAAAAATATCTGATGAAGCGTCGATTTCTATTTTAACATGTTCATCCGGAGATGAACTTTACAGTCTTTTTGGACATACTGCAATTAGAGTAAATGATCCTGTAAATGATTTCGATTATGTATTTAATTACGGTACATTTGATTTTAATACTCCTAATTTCTATTTAAAATTTATGCGAGGAGAGTTAAATTATATGTTATCTGTTAGTACTTATAATCGTTTTTTGAATCAATACAAATATGATGAACGCGATGTTTATGAACAAAAGCTCTCATTAACAGATGCTGAGGTTGAAACTCTTTTTTTGGCTTTAATTGAAAATAGTAAAACCGAAAATCGCTATTATAAATATCACTTCTTTTTTGATAATTGTGCTACAAGAGTCCGTGATATAATTGCAGATAACATATATCAGGGTGTTGTATTTAAAGAAGCTGATTATTTTAAGGATATGACCTTCAGAGATGCTATTGAGACATATCTAAAATATCGTAGTTGGACTAAGCTCGGACTCGATTTAATACTTGGAGCTCCTACCGATGATGTTGTAGATAAAGAGACTGTACAATTTTTACCGGATTTTTTGATGATGCAGTTTGATAATGCTGTAAATAA
Organism: Marinilabiliaceae bacterium ANBcel2; assembly: GCA_029688995.1. Taxonomy (GTDB): domain Bacteria; phylum Bacteroidota; class Bacteroidia; order Bacteroidales; family Marinilabiliaceae; genus JARULA01. The sequence goes on along the minus strand of JARULA010000004.1, from coordinate 3,227 downwards.
AAAAAATAGTGAAAAAATTGTTTCTAAAACAACCACTGTTATTGAGTTTGACCGAGAAGAAAAATCCTTGTCAGTAACTCCAGATATTGCGTTATGGCTTGCGGCTCTTTTAATTAGTTTTATCACGTTTTATGAGTTTAAACAGAAACGTCTCTTTAAAGCTATAAATATTTTAATATTTGCAACAACTACAGTGGTCGGACTGTTAATTGTTTTTTTATGGTTTTTTACCTCACATACAGTCACTGGTCCAAACTGGCATATTCTATGGGCAAATCCTGCTCATATACTCATAATAGTTCAAACATTTAAAAACAAAACAATGAGCAAAACAACCGGTTATTTTTTATTTTTTTTATCTCTTCCAATAATTTTTATGCCGGTTTTAGTATTAATACTTAATCAATATATTCCCTTAGTATTAATAGCTGTTTGGTATATTATGGTAATAAGAATAGCTCTTATTTTTTATAATGCAGGGGTTATTTTTCCAGCTAAAAACTAACTATTTAATAAACTCTTTTTCTATCTTATTGTTATAATGTTAGTTGCAAATAAAGATAGAAGGGTATGAAAAAAACTGCTGTTTTAATCTTAACTGGCTTACTAATAGGGTTAAGCTCACTAACAGATAAAGCTTACGTAAACAATATCCCTGAGATAGAAGTAGAAAATATTATGAAGAGGGTATCGCATCCTTCAGATACCATCTTTGTTTTAAATTTTTGGGCTACATGGTGCCAACCATGCGTAAAAGAGATACCTGAATTTAATAAACTACCCGATAACTATAAAAACAGGCCTGTAAAAACAATAATGGCCAGTCTGGACTTCCCCAATCAAAAAGAGTCCAGAGTAGTTCCATTTCTAGAAAATAATATAGTAGAAAATGAAGTTGTTATCACCATAACCCCAAGAGGGGGAGAGTGGATTGAAGAGACTGAAAAAGAGTGGAGTGGTGCAATACCGGCAACAATCATTTTCTATAACAACAACAGAACATTTTATGAGGGTGAAAGAAATTATGAACAGTTAATAGATATGATAGATTCATTATTATAAGTATATTTTTTAAACTATTTAAAAGCAAAACTTTATGAAAAAAGCAAAGTTTTATTTAGTCTCTCTTATCTTTATTTTGATTAGTGTTGTTTCACAAGCACAGTTGCAACCTGGAGATAAAGCACCCAATTTTAATTTAAAAAACATTGATCGCCAATGGGTTGCATTAGAAGATTATAATAATGAAAAAGGAGTTATTGTAATTTTCACTTGTAACCATTGCCCATATGCAGTTCTATATGAAGACAGAATTATTGATTTGCAAAGTAAATTTGGTTCAAAAGGATTTCCTGTGGTAGCCATAAATCCAAACGATTCAACAATTGTTCCGGATGATAGTTTTTCAAAAATGATTTTAAGGGCAGAGGAGAAACAGTTTAATTTCCCCTATATATTAGATGATCAGGAGCTGTTTAAAGAGTATGGTGCAACAAGAACACCTCATGTATATCTTTTAAAAAATGAAGGAGAACATTTCTCTGTTGCATACATCGGCGCTATTGATGATAATGCTCAAGATGTAAATGATGTAGAGGAGAAATATTTGGCAAATGCAATTAATGCACTCTTAAAAGGAGAGCAGATTAGTGTAAAAGAGACAAGAGCGGTTGGTTGCACAATAAAATTTCATGAATAAATTGCAACAAAAGCTTTCAAATATTAATATTTAATTAAAAATCTGTATTTTTGCAGAAGATTGAATAAGTGTAGAACGATTTGAAAAGAAGGAAATACAGTAAAGTATGAGTTTTAAAAATAGTGTTTTGTTGCTATTTATCGGTATTTTTATAGGAATTGCCGTTAAATACATAACAGGCCCCTCTATAAAAACATTTGGTACAGATTTTACACCTCCGGCTCCGGAGACTGTTTCATTAAGAATACCAGGCTTTCTATCTGAAGATTCTGAATTTAACAATTTTGATCTTCAGATAGAAAATTTTTTACGAAGATGGCACTTAACAGGAGCTTCGGTTGCTATTGCCAAGGATGGTAATATGGTCTATTCCAAAGGATATGGATATGCCGATAAGGAGTCAAATGTTAAAGCTGAACCTTACCATCTTTTTCGCATAGCAAGTATTTCAAAATTAATTACCGCCACAGGTATCATGAAACTCGTTGAGGATGGTAATTTAAATATTGAAGATAATGTATTTGGGCCTGATGGCATATTAAACAAAGAACCATATAACGAATATCTGGATAGGCGTGTTGAAAACATTACAGTTGAACATCTTTTAAATCATTCGGGAGGATGGACTAACAGATGGGGAGATCCTATGTTTATGCCCAGAGTTATTGCGCGCCATCAAAATGTTGATTTGCCTGTTAGTGATGAAGATATAATCTCCTTTATGCTTGCACGCCGACTTCATTTTACACCTGGAGGTATGTCATCCTACTCAAATTTGGGTTATGTTATTTTGGGAAAAGTAATTGAAGAGTTGACTAATCAAAGCTATGAAGAGTATATACAGACGAGCATTCTTTATCCTTTAGGGATTTTTGATATGCGACTTGGTGAAAGTTTGCCCGAACAGCGTGTAGAGAATGAGGTTAAGTATTATGAACCGCTAAATGCTACTACTGTAAAAGATTTTATGGGCACTAATGATAAAGCATCAAGAGCTTATGGTGGTAATGATATTAAAACTTTGGGAGCTGCAGGTGGCTGGATCGCTTCTGCAACTGATTTAATGAAGTTTATGTTGGCTATTGACGGGGATCCTTCTAATCCTAACATTCTGTCAAAAGAGAGTATAGAAACCATGACAACACCTGTCCGCCCTGGATTTCAGCCTTTTGGATGGAGGGCAACTTCTAGCAGAATATGGTACAGAACCGGTACATTATCGGGCACTTCAACGCTTATGCTGCATCGTCAAGATGGGATTTCCTATGTTGTTCTCTTTAATAGCTCTACATGGAAAGGACCAATGCTTTCGCGTGATATTCGCCGGATGATGGATATAGGTGTTCGTTCTGTTAATGAATGGCCTAAACAAGATCTTTTTGAATTGGCTAATGAAATCGATTTTGATTTTAATCAAAAAGATTTGATTGAAGAATCGCTTTTAAGCAGTAATTAAGCACTACTAAAAATTACTCTAACATAAAATCCGTGCCGTTATCGAACTTACTTGTTCGCTGGGCTCACTGTA
>JARULA010000035.1 GCA_029688995.1 Marinilabiliaceae bacterium ANBcel2 | reverse complement strand
TATTTCAATTCCATTATGGTGCGATTGAGGCTAGATCCGCAAAAATTTATTGATCATTACACATCGAAATTTCAATTCCATTATGGTGCGATTGAGGCTCATTGCCCGTGAACCCTATATACATATTAGGAAAATTTCAATTCCATTATGGTGCGATTGAGGCAGTAACAAATGACATCGCCCCTTTTGTTTTTGTTCATTTCAATTCCATTATGGTGCGATTGAGGCGAAAAAGCAAAAATTGCTATCAGAGAGGAACAGATAATTTCAATTCCATTATGGTGCGATTGAGGCAAGGGTTAAATCTAAATTGTGATAGTCATCAATATAATTTCAATTCCATTATGGTGCGATTGAGGCCAGGACTCCCGGGAGATAGTGGGGGAGGTTCGCCCGGATTTCAATTCCATTATGGTGCGATTGAGGCAAAGATAAATCCTGCCCCCTTGTATTTTTTCAATAATTTCAATTCCATTATGGTGCGATTGAGGCTCTTTTTAATTCGATAAGCTCGGGGTTTTCGGCTATTATTTCAATTCCATTATGGTGCGATTGAGGCAATTATGCAAATAAAAAGCGGCAGCCTTTTTTAAGATTTCAATTCCATTATGGTGCGATTGAGGCTCTATCTGGGAAAGTAACAGGATCATTAATTACATTATTTCAATTCCATTATGGTGCGATTGAGGCTCATTGCCCGTGAACCCTATATAAATATTAGGAAAATTTCAATTCCATTATGGTGCGATTGAGGCTTTGATTTCATTATGTGAAGGGATCATCAGCTCCGATTTCAATTCCATTATGGTGCGATTGAGGCTACTAATCGAACAGGGGTGAATGCTTATAACCGTCAATTTCAATTCCATTATGGTGCGATTGAGGCTTATTAATATCCTGCAAGCTCTCTTGCGGTTTTGTAAATTTCAATTCCATTATGGTGCGATTGAGGCTCTTGCGTCCTTAATTCTCCTTGTGTACTTTTAAGAGATTTCAATTCCATTATGGTGCGATTGAG
>JARULA010000034.1 GCA_029688995.1 Marinilabiliaceae bacterium ANBcel2 | reverse complement strand
CCCTAACCCGGTACAAATGTATATTTGTATTTAGATAATTGCAATGTTATAGGTGATTTTTAGCATTTACCGGCAGGTTATGCAAATTTACTAAAAGAATAAAGCTGTGTTTTAAATTCTTATTTCCACCGGAACATAAACTAAATTTTTAACGGTTGTATAAATATCAATCTCCTGCTCGGGAACTTCTAAAGAAACTATAAGTGAGTATTGTGCCTTGTTATTGTAACAATTTAAGTGTTGACGAGTTCGCCACCAACCAATAACAGGAAAAATACCAATCAGATTACAGGCTGCTAAGTCGGTTGCGTTTCCTTCCCAAATATCGGAGTGAACTGAACCTAATTTTCTATTATTACTGCCAATTAGCCATCTAGCAGAACCACTGGTACCAGCAGCAGGAGAGTCGTCATCATTATCGGCTATCTGGTTTAATCTCTTTATGAAGTCTTGTTCGGATTCATCTACGTTGTTGAGGTCAAATCGCAAACCATGTGAGGCATACCGATACCTGTCTTTCCACCCTACTTCGCCTGGACCTGGTTCAATGAAAAATGACAAAGTTATTCTGAGTTTGACTTGTACCTCTCCGAGATCCATTAACTGTTCTTTGGGCCATGGTAATCTATAGAGGTGCATTTCATTCGTTTTGTATGAAGAACCCTCCTTTTTAAAAGGTTGAAGCTCGTTTTGAGCAATAAGCGTCAAACTGTTGGCAGCACAGTGAAGTGCCTTGTTTAAATCAGGAACTCCATATCCTACAATTCGCAATAAACGGGCTATATCTGTTTTTTTCTTAAATCAATATCGAATTGGTCAATCAATTCCGGAAGCCAGTCAGCACTATGTACCATTAGTCCTCTTATGGTTTGTGGCCAAAAATCCGGATAATAAAACCGAATGACAGATGCCATATAAGCAGCCTTTGCTGACGCAAGGCTTGTTCCATTAAGGGTTTGAAAATATTTTTCAACTATCCTATAATAAGTTGACAGCTCCTCTAAATCTTCATGAGCTTCTATGTTTTTTTCAGGCCCTAA
>JARULA010000033.1 GCA_029688995.1 Marinilabiliaceae bacterium ANBcel2 | reverse complement strand
GAAGAGATAGGCTATAGGAATGCTTATACTGGTGTTGCTCAAGGTGGAGGGGGTAATCATGCACAAACTTTATTCCTTTTAGGATTAGGACTTACAGTAGATGGAGCACAAGGTGGAGCAAGGATATTCCAAGGGAGTAATGAAGGTGTAAGAGCGGCTGCAGTCCGAAATAACATACCAACAGCAGAAATTGATAGAATTATGAGGAATACGAACAATTTTGCAACTGGGGCAAAATGGGTAGGCCGTGGTGTTATTGTTGTTGGGGCGGGTATTTCAATATCTCAAGGTTATGATGCATATAGTCAGGGAGATATGGCTGGAGTAACAAAAGCAGGCCTTGATTTTGGTGCTGGAATCGGAGCAGCTGCAATTGGTGGAATACCTGGAGTTTTGCTATATGGTGGATACATGATAATAATGCAACCACTACCAGGAGGTCTAACTCATTATATTTCCCCACTTGCTGCACCAGATAAAACATATGTTGCACCACCGATAATTCCTAGATTTTAAATTGATATTTAAATGAAATTTTACAGGTATTTATATTTTAATTTGTATCAACTTTGGTTGAAAAAAAAGGATGAGCCGGAAAACGCTCATATAAATGCAGTTATCACAATATCTTTTTTGCTGTATGTTAACATTATAAGCATTCCACTCATTTTTCTGGCAGCGTCAAAAAATGAAATAATCAACTTGCCTCAAATGAATGTTAATGCTAAAATTTGGATTGCGGTAATTTTGGTAAGTGCTGGTATATTTAATTATTTTTTGCTTGCACGAAAAAGACAGCATAATAAAATAATTGAAGAGTTTAAATCCGAAAGTAAGGAAAGAAGGAAAAAAGGTACAGCGTATACTATATTTTATCTTATAGTGTCTTTTTTAATTCCTTTGTATATATTCTTTTTTACTACTCCAAAATAAAATAAAAAGCCCGAGAAATGAACTGCACCCCAAAAGTATAATACTCCCCATATTTTAGGCCACTTCATAAGAAATAAAAATAGTATTAACTTAGATCAACAGTAAGAAGAAAATACTCCTCTGTATTTAAGGAGTACAAGCTTTTACAAATATGACAGTAAACTCAGGAGTTGCTTCATGGAACGGACTT
>JARULA010000032.1 GCA_029688995.1 Marinilabiliaceae bacterium ANBcel2 | reverse complement strand
GGTATGATAAAGGGACATGCTTTACAAAGTTAAAGGGACATAGTTTACACTTTTTAAGTTGTAATTTGTGATTAAAAAAACAAATTGCTATGCCTTGGAAAGAAACAACAACTATGGAACAGAAAGTAGAATTTATCTGTGAGTGGTTATCCGGTAAATATTCGATAACCGAACTATGTAAAGCATTTGGAATATCAAGGCCTACGGCCTATAGGATTATTTCTCTTTATGAAAAACATGGAATAGAAGGGCTTCTGAAGCAATCAAAAGCACCAATAAACCATCCTAACCGAACTAAGGGTGAAGTTGAGACAAAGATTCTAAACCTAAAGGAACAATACAGCAAATGGGGTGCAAAAAAAATCAGAATATTGTTGTTTAACTATTTTACAGAGGAAGACATTCCATCAGTAATAACGGTTCACAACATCCTCCTGAGAAACGGATTGGTATGTCCGCAAAAACGTCTCAGAAGAGTAAAACCAATTTATCCTATATTTGACCCCATACATTGTAATGAAGTATGGAGCGCAGATTACAAAGGAAAGTTTAAAATGGGTAATAGAAAATATTGTCACGCCCTAACAATAGCGGATTCAAAAAGCAGGTTTTTATTTTCAGCAAAGGGACATTATAGTGAAAATTTTAATTCAGTAAAGGCTGAGTTTATAAAAGTTTTCAGAAAATATGGTCTTCCAAAACAAATACATACGGATAATGGAAGTCCATTTGGAGCAGTATCATCCATACAAAGGTTTACAAAACTATCTTATTGGTTTATAGATCTTGGAATACTGCCAGTATTTTCAGACCCAGCGCATCCTGAACAAAATGGACGACATGAACGCATGCACAGAGATTTAAAGGCTGCATGTGCATTTAAACCCGCATACGATTTAAAGCCACAACAATTAAAACTAAATCATTTTGTTAAGGAATATAATACCATAAGACCACATGAAGCCTTAGAGATGAAAACACCGGCAAGTATTCATAGACTTTCAACCATACCGTTTCCGGAAAGAATAAGGAAATATGAATATCCAGAAAAAATGAAAGTTATGAATGTTACGATGAACGGCTCCGTTAGGTGGAAATCATATTACTGGGTATACATAACCCGAGGACTTATAGGTAAACAGGTTGCAGCAGAAGAACTTGGCAATGGAATTTGGAGAGTTTTCTATAGAAACGTATTTTTAGGATATTTTAATGAGAAGGACATTAGGATTAAAGAAAAAACTACAAGGTTAAGCACTAATTTAGTGTAAAGCATGTGACTTTAACTTTGTAAACTATCTCCCTTAACGAACA
>JARULA010000031.1 GCA_029688995.1 Marinilabiliaceae bacterium ANBcel2 | reverse complement strand
CAACACATTGCAAAATGATGCTTTAGCATGGCTGAAACGTACAGGAAATGCTAAATTACATAGCACAACAAAACGAATACCTGTAGAAGAATGGGAAAAAGAAAAACGGCATCTACTGCCTTATTCAGGCGTACCCGAGAAACCATTCTTACAGTTGCCTGCACATACCGTTAGGAAAGACAATACCGTGCTTTACCGAAGCAATTTTTATAGTGTCCCGCTTGGTACTTATCAGGGAACAGACACAAACATACTCCTGGAAGAAAAAGAAGGTAAGCTTTATTTTTATACATCTGACAATCAATTGTTAACCACACATGAATTATCTCTTGACACAGGAAGAATAATAAAGAACAACGATCATAAAAGAGAGAAATCGAAAACACTTCAAAAAACCTATGAGTTGGTACTGTATGAGTTAAGGCATATTCCGCAAGGCGAACAGTACCTTGCAGAAATAGAAAAAGACAAGCCCCGGTATTTTCATGACAACCTAAGGGTTATACTAAAAAGCATACAAAATCATCCAACTGATATAATTAGCCCAGCCCTGTTGTTTTGCAATGAAAACAGGATACTTAACGCTAACCAGTTCTCGGAAATAGTAAACTATTACAAAAAACAGCAAGACCGAGAAGGGGGGCTTAACATTGATATTAAACCGTGCAATATCAGTAATAACGCCAGTCAGGACATGATTCCGCAGATAAGTAACATAAATAATTATGAATCAATAATGTAAATAGTAAAATGAAACCATTAGATCAAATTAAAAATTATGCCGACATTTTACGGCTGACAAAAATGAAGAATGAGCCAGAGAGGATGCTTCATGGGGCACAGATTGACAAGCCATCATACCAGGAGTTTACCTTGAGCCTTCTGCAAAGGGAAGTGCTGCACCGTAGGAAAACCGATCTGGATAGAAGGTTGAAACTTGCCCGGTTGCCCAAAGATCATGATCTTAACAGGTACGACTTTAATATGGCAAACGGCATGAGCGTACCACAGCTGAAACAACTTAGGGAGCTATTATGGCTCGAACAAAATTACAACCTGATACTTATGGGGCCCTCCGGAACCGGGAAAACATACATAGCAGCCGGGCTGGTGTGTGATGCTGTAAAAGCTGGGCATAAAGCTTACTTTATCACAATGGAGCAGCTGGTAACGGTTCTTAAAATGAAGGAAATGACATCTGCTGCACTAAATACTTACAACCGTCTTTTAAAGGCTCATTTGGTGGCCATTGATGACATCATGCTATTCCCGGTAAAGAAGCACGAAGCCGTTGCATTTTTTAATCTAATCAATCATCTACATGAGCAAACATCCGTTATT
>JARULA010000030.1 GCA_029688995.1 Marinilabiliaceae bacterium ANBcel2 | reverse complement strand
GGACCACGTTCAAAAGTTGGGTCTACGCATAAATTTTACATAATCTGTAAAGGAAAAATTTCACATCCACAACTCCTCTGAACTCTCTTCTAAAGTCTTTTATTTTTGCATTGAATGACTCAGCTGCTGCATTTGTACTTCTGCTATTAAAATAGTTTATGATAGTGTCATGATGAGTTTCAAAGGTTCTTCTAATTGTCATAAATGCATTAAATCCTGCGTTCTCTATATGGTTAAACCAATGCGCCAGTTTTGTTCTTGCAATATCTGGACGTATTTTCCAGTTATAGATTTCATAGAGATTATATGCTAATTTGTAGGCTTTTTTGATGTCTGGATATAATTCAAATATTATCTGTGCTCTATGCCATTGAGCGAGTGTCCAACGTTCTTCAGGCTTAAATAAGAGATATCTGCTTCTGGCCAGTAATTGTTTTCGGGTATCACCATTAGCTAAAATTTCTGGTTTATATTCAATCCCTTTTGCTTTAGCTTCTTTGTAAGCTTTATTTTCAGCATCCAGTGTTTCCCACCTGTGTTTTATCCGTACATCCTGAACGGCCTCGTAGGCTAGCTTCTGCACATGAAATCGGTCTATTACACGTGTAGCTTTGGGAAAGCATTTCTTGACAATAAGATTCATATTACCAGCCATATCCAGAGTAACTTCTCGAACAATTTTACGCTGTTGAGCCGGGTAATGCTCAAGTATGAGTTTGATGATATCATTGGATTGGGTCCCTTTAAACATGCCAACTATGGTACCTTTCTTTCCTTTTCTGGCTTTGTTAGTAATAATGGTATAAAGTTCACCATTGGATAAAGCAGTCTCATCGATTGTCAAATAAGGCCCGAGATTTTTGGGATAAACAATGTATCGATCTGCATGCAGCACTTGCTTCCATGTGTAGAAATCACTGAGTTTCTCTTTGTATTGACGTTGAAAGTTACGCCCATTAACGCCCAGGTATGTTTCCAGACTTTGGCAGCTAATTGCATTAGAATCGACTAATTTCTTTTAAAAAAGCAGCGTACTCTGCGCTCATGCGAGTACCCTGTGCTACTAATCTCCAGTCTCTGGTAACTTTCTTTGTTTGGCCATCAATCTCAACATCCCATCGTCGCCTCTTAACACTTAAGGTAACTAACATGTTGCGAATAGGATAATCATTAATCAGGCGAGGCTCCATGAAACCACTAGACTTATATTTATGACTCTTATATTCTTCAGGAATTTTATTCTTCTCTTCAAGATAGATAGTCAATGTTTTATCATAAACATACTTTCCACTTTCACCTTTTTCAAGACCTACTATATTAAAATAATCTAATACTCCCTCGGGGAGTATCAGCTCTAACAAAGATTGATTTATATCTTCTTTCATCTGCATCTATTTTATTTAATGCAAAGATCAATTATTTTAAATTTAGACCCAACTTTTGGATGTGATCC
>JARULA010000003.1 GCA_029688995.1 Marinilabiliaceae bacterium ANBcel2 | reverse complement strand
TTGGAGCAAGCCCTTTCAAGCTTGTAACATTGCACAAAAACAGATAATTAAAAAATCATTAAACATTAAACAAGGAGGATAAAACAATGAAAAAAAAGTTTAACAACATGCTCGCAAAAAGTTTAGTTGCACTATTATTAGCGACATTGCTACTATCATGCAGCAACAGCCAAAAGTCTAAAACCGTCACCATTGGCGACCAGGAGTGGATGGCCGAAAACCTGAATGTGGTTAAGTTCCGCAACGGCGACCCCATTCCACACGCACAAACTGACGAAGAATGGCAGCAGGCGGGCGAAAACGGACAACCCGCCTGGTGCTATTATGACAACGACCCTGCCAACGGAAAAATCTATGGCAAGCTCTACAACTGGTACGCCGTAAACGACTGGCGTGGTCTGGCGCCAGAAGACTGGCGCATCCCTTCCGATGAGGATTGGCTTAAACTCATAAAACTGCTTGGTGGTGAAGATGTTGCCGGTGGCAAACTGAAAGCCACAGACACCACCTACTGGCAAAGCCCCAATAATGGAGCAACCAACGAAACCGGATTTACAGCCCTTCCGGGTGGCGGCCGTGTCGCCAATGGAGCATTCTACCGCATTGGTAGCATCGGTTACTGGTGGAGTGCTAATGAGGACTATTCCAGTATCGCCTGGTACCGGGCCATGCGCTACGATAACAGCGATGTACTCAGGAGCTATGACTATAAGGAGTTAGGTTTCTCTGTCCGTTGCTTGAGGGATTAAGTCACTTTGACTATTTGACTATTTGATTATTTGGGGTATGGGGCGAAGCCCTATCGAATTTTTTTTAAAAATGAAGTTACATAGTGATTTACCTGTTTACAAATCTTGTTACGATTTACTTTTGGAAATTTTCTTATTTACCAAGGAATTTACCAGGGAATATAAATATACAGTAGGCGAAAGCTTAAAAAAAGAAACGATTGATTTACTGACACTAATTTTTCGGGCAAATAGCAGGAGTGATAAAAATGCTGTTTTACAGCAAGCAAGAGAAAGTATTGAAGTTATTCGCTTGTTAATACGCTTAATGAAAGATTTAAAGCAGATAAATTTAAAACGATTTGTAACTATAAATCAAAAAGTTGAAGCAGTGTCAAAACAATTAACAGGATGGCAAAAGAGCCAAAAATAAAAGTTTTCCGCCAGAGTCGTGCGTGCTACGGCATAGACGAGCGAGCATTTTAAATCCGGTAACCCGCTGGCATTGTAAAAACCTGCCATATCCAAATCAGGTAGATGTTAGCTATAAAAGATTGTATGGGCTGCAAATGCCGGTACAACAAATTAAGCGGTTACTCTTACAGCCCTTCCGGGTGGCAACCGTAACACCAATGGAACATTCAACAACATTGGTAACAACGGTAACTGGTGGAGTGCTACTGAGAACAATACCAATAACGCCTGGAACCGGAACATGAACTACAATAACAGCAATGTAAACAGGAACAATAACAATAAGGAGTTAGGTTTCTCTGTCCGTTGCTTGAGGGATTTGAAGGAAAACACAGCCACGGGGATTATTTCCCCGTGGTTTTTATAAAAAACAAAGAATGCAACAACTCAATTTGTTTACAGAAATAGACAGAGATAAAATCACGCTCGATTTGTTTCAGGCATATTTTGATGCACGAAAGAACAAGCGTAATACAATTAACGCACTTGCATTTGAAAAGCATCTGGAAGCAAATTTGTTTGCTTTAGCCAGTGATATTATTGAACGCAGATACACACCGAAACCAAGTATATGTTTTATCGTTGATAAACCTGTAAAACGAGAAATTTTTGCAGCTGATTTTCGCGATAGGGTCATTCATCATTTCATTTTCAATTACATTTCACCTGTATTTGAGAAAACCTTTATTAACGATAGTTATAGCTGTAGAAAAGGCAAAGGAACGCATTACGGCATAAACCGGGTTGACCATTTTATACGCTCATGTTCGCAAAATTATTCAAAAGACTGCTACATACTTAAACTCGACATTAAAGGGTATTTTATGTCTATGAATAAGACTTTGCTTCATCAAAATGTTAAAAATGTGCTAATCCGCAATAAAAATAAAATAAATTTCGATTTGGAACTTGTTTTGTACCTTATTGAAAAAACAATCTTCAACGACCCCAAAGAAAACTGCATCATAAAAGGAAAAAAGCAAGATTGGGCAGGTTTGCCCCAAACAAAGAGTTTGTTTCATGCTCAGCACAATTGTGGTTTGCCAATAGGCAACTTAACATCTCAACTATTTGGCAATATTTACATGAACGAATTTGACCATTGGGTTAAACGGGTATTGAGCATAAAGCAATATGGCAGGTATGTTGATGATTTTGTGTTGATACACGAAAGTAAAGATTATTTACAATCAATAATACCAAAACTTTCAGCCTATTTACTTTCAACTTTAGAACTGACATTGCATCCCGATAAAATTTATTTACAGCATTATAGCAAGGGCGTTAAATACCTTGGAGCAGTAATCAAACCACATAAAACATACATAGCCAACCGCACCAAAGGGAACTTTTATAATGCCATAGAAAAGCAAAACCAAATAGCCCGGGACCACAAACCGACAAAAGAAGAACAACAAACCTTCCAAAGTAGCATGAACTCATATTTGGGAATAATGAAACACTACAAAAGCTACAAACTACGCAGACACATGATTTTTAAAAACCTGAGTGGCTGGTGGTGGAATTATGTTTATTTATCGGGCGGCATATGTAAATTTGAAATGAAAACAAAAATAATATGACAATAACCAACGAAACGCCAACAAGGCATAAAACCCAATAGCCGCGGGCATTTCATAGGATACTGACGAGGGTGGTTGAAAATTTTGTACTTTTATGAAATGATAGTGGAAGCGGCTACTGGGTTTATGCCCGAACGTTACCAGCAAGGCTGAGAAAGGCACCGAGCATAAAATAAACGTGATAAAATTGAAATGGCAAATCTAAAACAAAGTGATAAGTTAATATTAGAACGACAATTAGGAATGGGCAGTGGATATGTGCTTGATTTTTCGAATCCGTCATTTCAACAATTTATATTTGATGTATGCAAGCTTGATATATACGATTCAAAATATTCTGGTTTTGGTGATTCAAAAGCAAAAAGGTTAAGGGTGTTTTGGCAACTTGAAACAGATAAGACTGTAGGCGTTTTAATTAATGAACTTCTTGCATATTGGCGAACGAATAAAAAGTTGCAAGGTGCTGAATTGACCAAGGAAGAAGCTCAAATATTCAATGACTGTTTAAGAATTGCAAATAGACTACGAGGTGTTGTTGATAAAGTAAAACCTGTTGATGCGTCTGATACGACTAAAGATGAATTTTTAAAAAGAGAATATAAAAATATTACTCTTGATAAACTTGAAATTGATGATGCCGTAATTGAGGTTTTAAAAGGTAGATTAAATGAAGTAAATAAAGGTTTGAAAAATGAATCTCCTCTTTCAGTCGTAATTTTATGCGGTAGTATTTTAGAAGGGATTTTATTAGGAATAGCCTTAAAAAACATGAAAGAGTTTAATCAATCTACTTCGAGTCCAAAAGATAAAGATTCTGGAAAGGTTTTACCATTTCATGATTGGACTTTAAGTAGTTTTATTGATGTTGCATATAGTATAGGAATGCTTGGTCTTGATGTAAGAAAATTTAGTCATTCATTGAGAGATTTTAGAAATTACATACATCCCTATTTGCAAGTGAGTAGTGGATTCTCTCCAGATATTGATACTGCAAAAATTTCATGGCAAGTATTACAAGCCGCGATTAGTGATTTGACAAAAAATAAAAAACCCAACTGTTAACATAACAATGAAAAAAGATATGAAAATAATTTTTGACAGCAATGTTTGGCAAATAGTAACACTCCCTTCGGATTTTCCAAGTGAACCGTTAATTGATGATTTTATTAAAATTAATCAAGCAATTATAGACAAGAAAATAGAACCTTTTTTGTCGGAAACAATATTTACGATAGAAGCTATACGGAAAGTAGAAAGACAGGATTTCTTCTCATCAACATCAGCAAAAATTACAACAGATGAAAAGGATACTGGTAATGGAGGCATTTCACTAAACCTTACTGTTGGTCCAAATGAGAAAGATGCCATTGATTTTGAAGAAAGGCCAATACTTAAAAAGTATTTTGACGAGGCTGTAAGATTAGGATTTAATATCGCAAGACTTCCAAGAATTGGAGGTTTAGTAAATCCAGAAGTTGACGCTGTAAGATATAAACAAGAAGAATCTTCACTTTCAACATATCTTGACAAAGTATTTGAAGTAGGTAGAAAAATTGAGGATGCAGGTGCTGGGATAACGCAAATTGAAGAAATTGGCAAACAATATGGAAATCCAGTTTGGTTTAAAGGATTAAAACGTGCACCTGAATCAGATAGAAAAAAAATTGCTAAAGCAGCCGCAGAATGGGCAGATGGAGATTCTGTCGCTATTTCAATTGCTCTTGGTTGTGATTATTTCTGTACAAGAGACCAAGCAAAAGGAGCAGGAAGTAAATCAGTTTTAAGTGCAACTAATTTAGCTTGGCTCGATGCAGACTATGGCTTTAAGACAATATTGCCTGAAGATTTAGCAAAACTTGTTTGATAGATGAATAAACACATGTAATAAAGCCCAGCTGGTAACACTGTATATACAAAATGGGCGATATTGTTGTAAATTCAAGGGGTTTAGCCCGCTTTAAATTTTTACGGTTTGATAAGTTTGAAGCCCGCAATCGCCCACGTTTGCATATACTTGTCCGTTGTTGTATGTAATTGACATAGAAGCAAATACCCTACTCCAAGCTAGTTTTTAAGACCTAAAAACGATAAGAAAGAGGATAGATTTGATTAAAATTTCCGGCAAACTAATTTTTCGATTTTTTTTTTGATTTTTACGAACTAAGCTTCTATAAGGCTGGATTTTGCTGACTTTCAGGTTCGCTTAATGGACTGCTTAGAAACGTAAATAATTATCCTGAATTTGTAAAACTGATTGCATTCAAAAATTGCGTACAGAGAAAAGCGCAGAAACAGAGGATGATTAAAAGGAATCTGTTAATTTTAAGTTTTTGAAACTCGTTGGACAGTTTTAATATTGTTTTTTAGGCTGTTTAAGACTTCGGATTTGGGCAAAGATTATAACATTTGAATCAATTTTCACAGACAATTACTTTGCTCCGCACTGTTGGTTGACAATGGTCTGACAATTGATTACTTCGGAGAATATTATGATTCTATAATTTCGAAAATGTTGGCAGGATTTTAACGGAAGAGATTGATTTATGAAGATATATTGCAAATTTGGAATTCAGATTATTAGAAGCTCATTTTAACGACTGATTTTTAGGTTCATACGGCTTCGTAATAAAACTTTATAACGAAAGAATTGATTGAATATCGAACAGAAAAACGCTTTGCTTCGCTAAGTTAAGTTATAACGACCAGACAATTGAGTTCTCTGGAGAAAATATAGAATCTTGAGCAAATCGAAGTAACGCATAGATTTTAACGGGAATAGGTTGATAAGCGATAAATCAAATGGCTGCAAAATTAATGGTCTGATTTCCGATAAATACGATGAAAAACAAGAATTCTGAATATCTGAAAAGTGACTGCTATAAGACTGTTCAGATTTTGAAAATTGATTATTAGTCAGAAACCGACAAGTTTTCCAGATAATTCCTATTTTTAAAGGTGGATTTTTAACGACCTTATTAATTTATAAAAGAGAAAATACATACAACATCATATATTAAATATTGGGGGGCACGTGTTTATGCAAACCCTCCTGCCCCGCACCAACTTTTGTAACGGCAGACAAAGACGCACACCGCAGCCCCAACATTTCATATATGTGACCGTTACCGGGCATTGTAAAATGACATTCAAACAAAGAAAATGAGTATAGAAAACATTAGACAATACATAAAAGAAAAAGCAGAACAATTCGGTGCAAAGACAGACAACGAATTCAACAAACCTTATGTTGAACGGAACAACACCGGACAGGAAGCACTTAAAGATAGCGGAGCATATTTCGGATTTATCCATCCAGAGGAAGAGGCGTCTGGTCCTTTTCACGACTTTTCTTTGACAATTTTTCCAAACGACCAAAACAAACCCTGGTTAGTATGTC
The DNA here is from genome assembly GCA_029688995.1 of Marinilabiliaceae bacterium ANBcel2. Lineage (GTDB taxonomy): Bacteria > Bacteroidota > Bacteroidia > Bacteroidales > Marinilabiliaceae > JARULA01. Next base: position 272,063 of record JARULA010000003.1, on the reverse strand, counting down.
TTGGAATTGGTTCAAGTGGTTTCAAAAATGACTACGAACTAGCAACGTATCCAGGACTAAGAAGGTTATTCTCAAAATTGACTAACGAAAGAGGGTTTTGCAAATCAGATTTTTCAGACATAGAAACTAGTTTGCCCAAATCAATTACAGGTAGCCTGGACCTACAACACATTAAAAACACAATTAAAACCTACACTAAAGTTTTACCGACTTGCCAAATCGTTGATGATCCAGAAAGCCAGGAAGGTAAACAACTTATTGCAGCCTTTGTAGCTGGTTATGCTAAACTTAGAGATTGGCCTTCCAATAAAGACCACAGAAAAGCAGTTTCAGAAGCTTTAGAACCATTTTTAAAGACAGAAACAATTGATGAAACAGAGGAAATACAAAATCTCTTAAACGAAAGAAAGTACATAGTTCTTCAAGGACCTCCAGGATCTGGCAAAACAAGAACCGCAAAAAGTGTTGCAGACAAAATAAGAGCAAAAACCTTCTTCACTCAATTTCACGCAGAAACAAGTTACTCCGATTTTATTTACGGAATCAGACCTGACACAGAAAATGAAGAACTGAGATACAAAGAAAATTTAGGCAGCTTCTCAGAGGCCTTGAAATATGCCGTTGACCATACCAATGAAAAAGTCATCTTAATAATTGACGAAATAAACAGAGCTAATCTCTCCAATGTATTGGGACCTATTTTTTATCTATTTGAATATAAAATGGATGTTTCGAATGTTGAAATAGAGATTGCCCCAAATTTCAAAGTAACGAAACTGCCGGAAAACTTTTCTGTGATTGCTACAATGAACACTGCCGACAGAAGCTTGGCAGTTGTTGACTTTGCATTACGAAGACGCTTTGCCTGGTATAGCAAAATGCCTAAAATCATTGATGGAACAAGTAAAAGACTTGAGAGTGTATCTGTGAATAAAATTACTGAAGAAGAATTTTTCTTTAAGGAGGACTATGCTGTCATTGAGGAAATTTTTAATTGGTATGCATCAAGCCCTGAATTAAACCTCCAGCCTGGAGAAGGATATTTTATCGCTAACTCCGAAGACGAAATGAAAAATCGCATTCGCTATGAAATATTCCCTTTGATTAAAGAGTATTTACAAGAAGGTCTTTTGCGAAATGCGAAAGAAGAGTTTAATAACTATTTCTCGACAAGAATAAATCTATCTCTTTTCGAATGACAAAGCCCTTAGATGTTTTTTGCGAAATTCCTTGCTTAACTGAACAATCAAAACAGTTGGGTGGAGCTGCTTTGCAAAAAAAGTGGTTCAAGTCAGCAGACAAAAGAATTATTGGTCAATACCTCCAGAAATTTATTGACTACAACTCTGGGCATTTTAAATTCCTAGGTGTTCAACCATTCATAATTGGTACAGACCAAAGCACAGCGCTAACATTCCGTTCATCTGGTTTCATAGGCTCTATTCCTTTGAGGGCTTCTGACACAGGAAAGCAAATCGGTGATTTTGTAGTTATGCCTCGGTTCACTGGACGTGACAGATTTGAAGATTACATTGAAATTCTTAATCTGCTTGGAACTGAAATTAGCCCAGAGGTAATTGACAGTTTACCATTAGCATCAGGTAAGAATTTCAGGCCGCCACTGTATTTAGAGGCTGTAAAATTTATAGCATCTCTTGAAAAACTGACAATGAGACCTTGGAGAAAGTTTGACAACATTGAAAAAGTATCAATTCAGCCTACTGGTCAAATCAATTGGACTAAATACATAAACAACGAATACAAAGTAGAAAATAAGTTGAAATTTCCAGCAAGGACAAATGTATTGAGCGAATTTCATTCTGAATATTCGGAAATTAGATATGTCTTTGACATTTGTAAAAGCGAATTACTTTCAGCCAATACACCGCAGAGAATTAAGAACACCTTGCGAAACAAGTTGAGTTTCATTGAAGAACGATTATATCATCATAAACCAAAAGCAACCAATAAAATCACAATCCGATTTTCCGATAGTCCAACTGTGAAGGCCTGCAAGGAACAAGCCAATAGAATTTTAAACTTTAAACTAGTAGACAGCACAGCTTGGCGTGTGGACTTTTCAGATGTTTTCGAAAAATTTATTCAACATATTTTTAAAGAAGCTGCAAAAGAAACGGGCGGACGACTTTATTCAAACTTTAAGTTTCATTCTAGGACTTCAAAGCATTACTCCTGGGAACTAAAGCATATCGAGCCAGACGCAATTTTTCAGAAGGAAAATGTTTTGGTTTTTATAGACGCCAAATACAAATCGAATTTATACAACAAGTTTGACCAAAGTGAAGTCCTTAAAGAAGATCATAGACACGACTTACATCAAATAATGGCCTACTCTTCATTCAGTAAGACAGACTTTAAATACGGTTTTCTTTGTTACCCTTCAGACCAAATTGAATTAAAAACTATCCAATTCAAAAACGGTATAAACCAAGCGACAAATACAATATTAATTTTAGGTGTACCATTAAAAAAAGACAGCATTAACGAGACAAAGAGACTACTGACAAATGAGCTTAATGAAATTGAAAGAAGAACAACGGCCCGGTAACATTGGCTATACGTAATGCGGGTTTTGGTGCTAAATTGAAAGTAAATGAACTTTAACAAATATATCGGTATTCGGAAAGTCAAGCGTCTTAAAAACCCGCACTACGCATAGCCGAGACCGTTGCGACACGAAGTCGCTCTATATAATTGTTTTACAGGCGATTACAATCCCTGATAAAACCTATTGTTCTTCCAATAGTATCCTACCGGGACAACGGATGTATGGTGCAGCCATTATCGGTTGAAGCTCCCGGGATAAGTGTACCAATGGCCCGGATGTCGTATCCTATGGCGGGGCAGAAAACCGTGAGGCAGACTGTCATCGGGGTCTTAGACCGATTAAGGGCATGGATCTAGTGGGCATGGCTAAAACATTTAAATATTCCGTAACTGTCGTAACACATAAGAGCGAAAACTAAGAATGACACGCTCCTCACCAAAACGGTAAGCTGACAGGTTATGAGCGTTTAACGCAGCTCATACGAAGACGTTGTTCAGTCGGCAGACAGGATAAGCCTAAACCCACAGTAGATGTTATTAGGGCGGAACGCGGAAGCCCGGCGCTCTCTCCCACCTGTTTCGGGTAAACAAACGGGATAAAACCATAACCGCAAGGCATTGGGAAACGAGCTTGCGAGTTCATGAACACCTTATAATTCAATTATTATTGTGAATAAACGTCGGACGGAAAGGTTGAACAAAGCGAAGGCCGGTTTGTAATGAGTCGGATAGTGATTGAGCCATGGCAATATCATCACAGGGCGAAAGCCCGCTGACCCTCAACTGGTGCTTTATGGCAAAACACTTTAGTAAAACCTGCAAATGAAGGAAAGCAAATGAACGAGGATGCAAATTCATCGTGTGCACTTTCACATCACACGGACAACTGGACGACCATTCAGTGGCGAAAAGTTATCCAATCGGTGAGCAGGCTGCAAAGACGCATTGCCAAGGCTGTTAAGAAGAAGCGTTGGGGCAAAGTAAAGGCCTTGATACATCTTCTTTCGAAATCATTCTTTGCAAAACTACTGGCCGTACTAAGGGTTACCTCCAACAAAGGTGGCAAAACCCCAGGGGTAGACAATAAGTTATGGAAATCCCATGACGAGAAACTACAAGCGGCCAGATCTCTTAAGGTTAGAGGGTATCGTCCCAAGCCACTGCGCAGAGTTTACATTCTTAAAAAGAACGGAAAGAAAAGACCACTTAGCATACCCACCATGCACGACAGAGCGATGCAAACTCTTTTCAAAATCGCTCTCGACCCGGTGGCCGAAACCACGGCTGACCCTAACTCCTACGGCTTTAGACCGAGGCCATCGTGCAATGATGCCATTGCTCAATGCTTTCTGGCGCTTTGCAGAAAAAACTCTGCACAATGGATATTCGAGGCAGATATTCAAGCATGTTTCGATAACATCCGCCACGATTGGATATTAAAACACATCCCAATCAACAAAACCATACTTAATAAATGGTTGAAGGCCGGGTACATCGAGAACAAACGCTTATTCCCTACGAATATGGGAACTCCACAAGGAGGAACCATTTCGCCTCTGATTATGAACATGGTGCTTGAAGGGTTAGAGAAATTACTCGACAGACAGTATCCACGATGGAAAGGCCAAAAAGTCAACTTCATCCGCTATGCGGATGATTTTGTGATTACGGCTAACAGCAAAGAAATAATCACCAAAGAGATCGTTCCTTTGGTGAAGCAATTCTTGCTGGGAAGAGGGCTTCTGCTCTCACCCGAAAAATCCAAAATCACACACATCAACGATGGATTTGACTTTCTCTCCCAAAATGTCCGTAAATATAAGGGCAAACTGGTCATCAGACCCTCTAAAACGTCTGTACAATCTTTCAAGGACAAAATCAAAAAAATAATCAGGGAGAATCACGGAATTCCGGCACATGCACTGATACGTATCCTCAATCCTGTAATACGGGGATGGGCGAACTATCACAAGGGCATTTGTGCAAAAAGGACTTTCCAGAAAATAGGGAAATTCATATGGACGCAGCTCAAAAGGTGGGCAAAATACCAACACGGTAATAAAAATCTTTGGTGGATTGTTCATCGTTACTTCCACGACTTGCATTTTTCCGACAAGTGCATAACTAAAAACGGTACTGTCGTTCACCGACTGTATCGTATTGGGTATGTTCCAATCAGGTATCATGTGAAAATCAAGGGAGAGGCCAACCCATTTCAGCCTGAATTTGATAAGTACTTCTTTAACAGAACAAAAAAAAGAGAACAGTTAACCAAAGAATGTAGACAAATTACTACTTTTATTGTCAACGATGATACAGATAGTAATGATAGCCGGGTCTTCCATAAACGGAATGGCCTTAAAAGTGCTTGAGCCGTGTGCCGGGAAACTGGCACGCACGGTTCTTAGGGGGCATAAGCTACCCGGTGGTTTCATGCAAAAAAACAATACCATTCCTAAAAAAAAACTTGCAGACAATTAAATAATACCGTATTTTTATATCATATTTTGAGATATAATGAATAGAATAAAAGAGATACTTGAAATAAAAGGCATAAAACAAACTTGGTTATCTAAGCAATTGAATAAAAGCTATAACATGATAAATGCTTACGTTCAAAATAGGAGACAACCAAGTTTAGAAGACTTATATAAAATAGCAGACATATTGGATGTTGATGTCAAAGAATTACTTGTATCTAATAAAAAAAATAGAAATGTATAATACTAAGACAATAGATACCGTGAATGCGCTGAAGGTGGAATTAGACGAAATGCTCCCTTTAAAAGATGAAGATAATAAGCGTTTGCAAAAAAAGTTCCGTTTAGAATTCAACTATAACTCAAATCACCTCGAAGGTAATACATTAACATATGGTCAAACTCAATTATTATTGTTTTTTGATAAAAGTTCTGGAGATGTTCCAGTAAGTGATATTGAAGAAATGAAAGCTCATGATGTAGCTTTATCACAAATTAAGGAAATGGCAAAAGAAAAAGAACGTCCATTAACAGAAACATTTATCAAAGAATTAAATAAAACAATTTTAGTTAATCCTTTTTGGAAAGATGCAATTACACCAGATGGTACATCTACTAGAAAAAAGATTGAAATCGGTCAATACAAAAGTTCTCCCAACAGCGTTCAATTGAAAAATGGAGAAATTCATGAATATGCTTCACCAGAAGCAACACCAGCATTAATGGGGGATTTATTGAGTTGGTATAACTCTAACATTAACCAATTACATCCAGTACAATTAGCAGCGGAATTCCATTACAGATTTGTTTGTATCCATCCTTTTGATGATGGAAATGGACGAGTTGCCAGATTAATAATGAATTATATTCTTTTAAAAAACAGCTACCCACCAGTAATAATAAAATCTGAAGATAAAGAAAACTATCTAACAGCTTTACAAAAAGCTGATACTGGCGATATTGAATCCCTAATTGAATACATTGAAAGGCAATCAATTTGGTCGTTAGAACTCAGCATTAAAGCAGCGAATGGAGAAGATATTGACGAATTAGGTGATATTGAAAAAGAAATTGAAATTCTGAAACGCAAGAAACTTACTAAATCAAAAATATTTGTAACTCCCAAAGTTGCTTTTGAAATCATAAACCACATTAATAGTGATTTATGGAAACCCCTTAATAGCGTACTATCAAAGTTTGACGACTTCTTTGCCGAAACTAAGAATGATAATTATGTTGACGATATAAAAATTGAGGAAACTAAAACAATTACTAACCCCTTATTACGGTCAGCCCGATTATTGGCCGATAGAGAAGTGATAGTTAAAAAGTACAAAATTTTCGGACACGATTTAGAAGAAGAAAACATTAATAAGATTCAATGGGTTAAAAAAATGCTTTCTCTTAAAACTGCAACGAAAAGAATTAATTATGAAATATGGTGTACACTTCAAATTAATGATTCTAATTACAAGGTAGTTATAGAAGAAAAGAACACAGACTCTGACGGTTATTTTAAAAATTCAACAACACTTTTTGATATAGAAAATGATTATCATATAATGTTTATGTCTGATACAATCAATAGTTTAAAAAGAAAAGTATCAAATCATTTAATTAGTAATATTCAAACAGTTGAATAAAGCACGAAAACCCAACAAAGCTGTAACACGCCAGCCGGGGATCCACAGCATATTAAACCACTCGTTTGGCCTTGTCAGCCGCGTTTAACCTGATGAAATCACAGCGGGTAAGCCCCGGCCGAGCGCATACAGCCAAACCGTTGTGCAACATGCTAAGTGCGACACGAGGCTGTCCGAATAACTGTTAAACGCTCTTTGATTATCAAGACTGATTTAACCTCATGTTCCATCATGAGTAACCTACCGGCACATGCGTCAATGGTAACGTTGGGGTGTGAAGCTGCCGGGACAAAGCTACCCGAGGACTAGCAACATTTTCAAGGGCGCTGGTTTGGATGGTATGGTGAAATTAAATAAACTGCCGTTGACGTACCGTCATGCGCGAAAGAGTGAAAGTTGATGATACACTCTGACCAAAAGGTAAGAAGCCAGGATGCAAGTACGTTAGCTATGAGCACATGGATGTTGAGCTTCCGGTATATAGGCAGCACCTAACCCACCCTGTTAAACGGACAAAACGTGGTAAGCCTGTACATCTCGATTGTTGCAAATGGTAGGGGGTTCGTGAGAAATCCACAATGGTGTGCAGGTATGGGAGGATGGATGAAGCGAAGGCCATCTTGTAATGAGGTGGATAGGGGTTCCGCATTTGCCCCCGGTGAAAACCGTGCAGACTTTCATCTGGTTCTCTGTTGCAAGAAAATTGTAATAAGACTTTTTATTTAGGAAATGCAAATGAAGCCCTACATAAAGGACTGTGCGCCTAAAGCCAACTACTCAAACTGGAACGCCATTGACTGGAAGAAAGTAGAGCGGTCGGTCAAGTCATTACAACTACGTATTGCAAAGGCAATAAGGGAAGGAAAACACGGTAAAGCCAAAAGCCTGCAATGGATTCTAACCCATTCGTATCATGCCAAACTTTGGGCGGTAAAACGGGTTACTGAAAACAAAGGAAAACGGACGCCCGGCGTTGACAAGATACGCTGGAAAACCCCAAGCCAAAAACTATTGGCTGCCAAATCTTTAGTCAGGAAGGACTACAAAGCATTGTCACTTCGCCGTCTTTACATCCTTAAAAAGAACGGTAAGAGAAGACCGTTGGGGATTCCCACCATGAAAGACCGGGCTTTTCAGGCTTTACACCTTCTTGCCCTCGAACCAGTTTCCGAAACTCTGGCCGACAAAGGCTCGTATGGCTTCCGGTTACTTCGAAGCTGTCATGATGCCTTGGAAAGATGCTTGACAAAGCCTTTGGCATCTCAATAAGACCAGACGGCTGCCGCAAAAACAACAAGTATAAAATCCACCTTATTCGTTATGCCGATGACTTCATTGTTACGGCCAACAATAAGGGAATACTGGAAAACAAGGTCAAACCTCTCATTGAGGAATTTCTCGCCAAACGGGGATTACAATTATCGCAGGAGAAAACCAAAATTACCCATATCACAGAAGGTTTTGGCTTCCTTGGACAGAACATCAGGATGTATTCCAAAAACAAACTCCTGATGCGACCTTCCAAAGATAGCATCAAATCTGTTATGGGAAAACTCAAAGGGATTATTGTTAAACACAGGGGGTCACAAGCGGCCGTTTTAATCCGAAATCTAAACCGTGTCATTAACGGGTGGGCTAATTACAACAAACACGCCTGTTCAAAGAAGATTTTCTTCAAACTGGACAGGATATTGTGGCGAAACATCTGGAACTGGGCACGCAGAAGACACAATAACCTTGGATACAGAAAGATTGTATCTCTTCTGTTTATGACAATTGGCAACAGAAAATGGCAGTTCTTCGGAAAGTTTTCCAACGGTAAAACAATCCTGCTAAGAATGTTTGCCCTTTTCAAAATCAAACGCCATAAACTCATTGCAGGGGCGGTTAATCCTTTTGACCCATATTGGGATGACTATATCCGTAAAAGAAAGTTGTGCAGGATTTTAGCCTGAATTTTCATATATTGTCGGGTGGGTTATTCCGCCTTTAGAGAGCTTGAGCCGTATGATGGGAAACTATCAAGTACGGTTCTTAGGGGACAAGGGCGGAGCAATCCGCCTGCGTTACCCGACGAGACAACCATCATAAATTTACAGCATTCAATCCAGTGCCATCAATGAATGGATTAAGAAAAACTTAATGAACGATCAAAATCCCAACTATACGCCCATCTCATAAAACAACCCGGCACCGGGACCAAGTGGTAAGCCTGTAGTTATCCAGATAATCAACAAAATGCTCCACCCTATAAAAAAAGCAATACTATATGGAATCATGGTAGCAATGATAGTACCCAGTCCGGCATTTTTATCGTACTTCTGAAAATATGCGATAATAAGGGCAAAAAAGCTCATCATGGGCGATATTACATTGGTTACGGAGTCTCCAATCCGATATACAGCCTGCGATAATTCAGGCGAGTATCCCAAAATCATAAAAATGGGGACAAAAATAGGCGCCATAATAGCCCATTTGGCAGATGCGCTGCCCATAAGCATATTGACCAAAGCAGCCAATAACACAAATAATATCATTAAAGGCACTACCCCTAAGTTAGCTTCAACTAAAGTCTCAGCACCGGTAATGGCCATAATAACACCAAGGTTACTCCACTTAAAATAGGCTACAAACTGTGCGGCAAAAAACACCAATACAATATAATGAGCCAGTGTTTTCAGACTCTGTGCCATTCCATTTGCAACATCGGTATCATTTTTAAACACCCCGTTAATGACACCATAAACAATCCCCATGCTCCCGGCAATAAGAAATAAAAAGGTGATGATACCAGTCATCAGGGGAGACGATAACAACCCTCCGTCAGCACCACGCAAAACCCCATCCTGAGGTAAAACCCCCAGTGTTATAACAACAATCCATCCTACAAAAACAGCAAGACTCCAAACCACACCCTTTTTCTCCTTTGCAGATAAAGGCTCAATGGTCTCAGGCTTAACTTCTCCCTCATATTTACCAAAACGAGGCTGAATTACCTTTTCTGTTATCCATGTTCCTAAAAAAGCAACAAGGGCAGTTGAAACAACCATGAAATAGTAATTGGCTGTAGGATTTACATGATAAGTATCATCAAGAATATGAGCTGCTTCCTCTGATAAACCGGCCAAAAGTGGATCAATGGTGCCAATAATTAAATTGGCACTAAAACCTCCGGAAACCCCGCCAAATGCGGCAGCCATGCCCACATAAGGATGGCGTCCCATGGCCTGAAAAATCACACCGGATAATGGAATAAGCAAAACGTAACCAATATCACTGGCAGCATTGGACAAAATTCCGGCAAAAACAATAACAAAAGTAAGGATGCTTTTGGGAGCCGATAACACCAACATACGAATAAAAACCCCAATTAACCCACTGGTTTCGGCAATACCAATTCCCAACATCGCAACCAAAACAATTCCCAAAGGAGCAAAACTGGTAAAATTGGGAACCATTTCTTCAAGTATTTGCGCAACTCCCTCTTTCGAAAGCAAATTAATGGTAGTTATAACTTCCCCTGTGGCAGGATGGGTAGCTTGCCAGTTGAGCCAAAATCCAATTGCCGACAATATCAATACACTAACGGCAAAAAGGGCGAAAAGTGTTGCGGGATGCGGTAAGGCATTCCCCCCCCTTTTTCCAAAAAATTAAGAAAATAATCAAAAAAACTCTTCTTCTTTTTTGCAGGTGCAGTCATTGTTTTTTCATTTTGAAATGCAAATATGCAAATAATCCACTATTTTTTTACTGAGTGATATCATTCCACCATTACCCAGCAGATCCAAAATCACATATAAAGCACTAAAGAAGAACCCATTAAAACAAACCACAAAAATAAAAATGCGAATAAAAATACAGCATTAACTTCTAAAAAAAAGCGTAACAAATTTTATAATGAGAATATTCTCATTATATTTGTAAAAAACTAATAGATGCCCAGGACACCAAGATTAAGAAAAATAGTAGCCCCTCCCTTGTTTGAAGGGTACAAACCATACGGAAATGGTGGTTCAGAAAAAAAGGAACCGGTTAGATTATTATATGAAGAATACGAAGCCATAAAACTTGCAGATTATGATCTAATGGATCATAAAGCGGCCTCTCAAATCATGGGCGTTTCAAGACCTACATTTGCCAGGATATATGAAAATGCACGCAGAAAAATTGCAAAAGCCATGGTAGAAGTAAGGACAATTAAAACCGAATACGGAAATGCATGGATGGACAAAAACTGGTTACTGTGCAACAATTGCAGGGCACGTTTTTCTACTCCAAACAATGCAAATAATGAGAAATGTGCACTGTGCGGGTCTATCGATATTGAGCCGATTTCAAAACAAAACTGTTAACCCCGATATATTAAAACCGAACCATTAATGTGCCCAATACTTAAATAAAACATATACAGATGAAACGAGCCATGAGAATCGCGAGATCGACGGAGTCAATACTTTTCTCACACAGGGGAATCGTAGGTCGGCGCAGCCAATGACTGGATTGGCGAGTTCCATGTGGCAATTAAAAAACTAATTATAGACACATGAAAAAAATAATCGCAATTCCCGTTGATGACAACGGTAAGTTAGACGCTCATTTTGGGCATTGTAAATTTTTTGAACTATTTATTATTGAAAATAATCTAGTGGTAGAGAAATTAAAACTTCAGCCCCCACCACATGAACCCGGTGTGTTACCAAAATGGCTGTCAAACAATGGGACTACCGACATAATAGCGGGGGGGATGGGTCAAAAAGCCATATCATTATTCCATAATAACAATATTAGAGTATGCGTTGGCGCACCACAAATTCAGGCTCCGGATCTGATCAATAAATACCTGAATAACGAATTAACGCTAACCAATAATTATTGCGACCATTAACTAAACCAATAATGAGTTATAAAATTGCAGTTGTAAGTGGCAAAGGAGGAACAGGGAAAACAACAGTTTCACTCTCGCTGTTTCATTATTTCCAAAAACGATTAGGAGCATCCGTCCACTTGGTTGACTGCGACGTTGAAGAACCCAATGATGCTTTATTCTTTACAAATAAAAAACTCATAAAAACACTGCCCATACACCAGGAAGCACCTGAAATTGACAATAGCCTGTGTACTTTTTGCAAAAAATGCAGTAACACCTGTGCCTTTAATGCAATTACTGTAATACCGGCAGTAAAGTATACCAAAACAGATTATTCTTTATGCCACTCTTGCGGGGCCTGTAAAATAATTTGTAACGAAAATGCCATTCAATTGCAAAAGAAAATCATCGGCACAATAAACCACTACAATATCTCGGGAAACGGCTACTTATCAGAAGGAGTATTGAATATTGGCTCAGCCATGCAAACCATGTTAATTAAAGCCCTTAAACACAATATCCCGCAAAAAAATGATATTATAATATATGATTCACGGCCGGGAACATCTTGTGCTGCCACCCAAACACTATTAAATATCGACATGGCTATTGTTGTAGCTGAGCCCACTCCATTTGGTGTACATGACATGAAACTAACCCTCAACCTGATTAACGAATTAAAAATAGACTATGGAATTATAATTAACAAATCCGGATTGGGCAACAATGAAATTTACAAAGTAATTAGAGATTACAAAGCAGAAACTTATGGCTCCATCCCTTTTAATAAAGAATATGCCTCGGCCTATGCGTCATCTGGTTTTCTAAAGGGGGAAACACCAGGTTCAATAGAGACCTGCTACAATGAAATAATTGATAATATCAATAAAAAAATGTTGGTACATGAAGGAAGTAACCATACTTAGTGGTAAAGGCGGAACAGGAAAAACCAGTGTAACAGCAGCTTTGGCCTCATTGGCTAAAGATGTAATTCTGTGCGACAATGATGTAGATGCATCTAATCTTCACTTAATACTAAACCCAAAACCAACTGAAATACATACATTTTTAAGCGGATGGGAGGCTTGCATAGATCAATTACGTTGCACAAAATGTGGATTATGTCAGTCACTATGTAACTTCTCTGCAATAGAGGGCAACCAAAGCAAAGGGTTTTTCATTAATAAATATCAATGTGAGGGTTGCCGTTTATGTGAACGGATGTGTCCATCAGGAGCGATCTCATCCAACCAAAACAAAAACAACCAATGGCTTTTATCTGACACGCGACTGGGTAAGTTAATTCATGCAAAAATGCAACCCGGCGAAGATAATTCCGGAAAGCTGGTTACTCATATCCGGAAAAAAGCACGTGAAGTTGCAGAAAAAGATACAGCAAGATGGATAATTAATGATGGCCCTCCGGGTATCGGATGCCCTGTTATTGCGTCCCTTTCGGGGACTGATTTGGCAATAATTGTAACTGAGCCATCGGCTTCGGCACTTCACGACGCCCAAAGACTAATTGAGCTAATTAAGCAGTTTAATCTTCCTGTTTTGGCAATAATCAACAAATGCGATATAAACCCAAACATTTCATCCGGACTTAAATCCCTATTTAGCAAAAACACCATCCCGGTCATCGGAGAAATCCCATTTAATAAATCCATTGTATCAGCCATGATTTTAAAAAAACAATCACTGAATATGCACCTCATTCAGATTTAACAAGAAACATCAAAAAAATGTGGACATTAATTGAAAAAAGAATGTCATAAGCATCAATTCAACACCTTTTACTACTTTTGCAACCTGTAAAAATCGATAAAATGTTAAAAGGAAACTATACAATACGCCCCCGATATAATGAAGTAGATCAAATGGGGTATGTTTATCACGCCAACTACGTAACCTATTGCCACCAGGCACGAACCGAGCTGCTTCGTAAATATGGTGTAAACGATTGTGCCCTGGAAGAAAAAGGAATAATGATGCCGGTAATTGAAATGAACTTAAAATATCACCGTCCGGCCAACTACGACGTTCCCCTGCAAATCACCACCGTAGTAGAAGAGTTACCCCAAACAAGGTTTTCGTTCAAATTTGAATTCCGTAATGACCAGCAACTCATTTGCACTGCAAAATCAACAGTGGTATTTGTTAATGCAGAGACAAGAAAACCTATGCGTGCTCCAGAGTGCGTAATCGAGGCTATCTCAAACGAATTCAAATACCAAACCCATATTTATCAATAATATTAACTTTTTTATAAATAAAAAAAAGGCATGGATTATTCGTTATACATCTCAGCTCTAAGGTTGGCAATATTTTCATCCGACACATAATCATCATAACTCATTAATTTATCGATTATGCCATTGGGAGTGATTTCAATCACGCGGTTGCAAACCGTATTGATAAACTCATGATCGTGCGAGCTCATTAAAATATTACCAGGGAAAGCTGCCAGCGTGTTGTTAAACGCCTGAATGGTTTCCAAATCCAGATGATTGGTAGGATTATCAAGCAGCATAACGTTGGCATTGCGCAACATCATGCGGGCAATCATGCATCGCATTTTCTCTCCTCCCGATAACACATTTACTTTTTTATAGATGTCTTCTCCTGAAAATAGCATTTTACCGAGATAACCACGCAAAAAGGCCTCACTGGTATCAGCAGAATACATACTAAGCCACTCAACAAGTGTTTGCTTGCTTTCGAAAAAGTGACTGTTTTCCATAGGTAGGTAAGCGGTAGTAATGGTTACCCCCCAGTTGAACGATCCCGAGTCGGGCTTTTGGTTTTCGGCAAGAATTTCTAAAAGAGCAGTGGTCACAAGAGGGTTTCGCGACAAAAACACCACCTTTTCATCTTTCTCAACGGTAAAACTGATATCATTAAGCAATAACTCACCATCCTCGGCATGTTTTACCAACCCCTTTACATTAAGTATTGTGTTACCGGTTTCCCGCTCAGGGGTAAAAATAATGCCCGAATACCTGCGTGTTGAAGGCAATATCTCTTCCACATTCAATTTGTCAAGCATTTTACGCCGGCTGGTAGCTTGCTTGGATTTTGCAACATTAGCACTAAAACGCTGGATAAACTCCTGCAGCTCCTTCTTTTTCTCCTCGGCCTTTTTGTTCTGTGATTGTTGCTGCCTCAATGCCAATTGGCTACTTTGGTACCAAAAAGTATAGTTCCCGGCAAACAACTGCACCTTTCCATAATCAATATCTACAATATGCGTACATATAGTATCCAGAAAATGCCTATCGTGAGATACAACAAGCAAGGTATTGTCAAAATTAGCGAGATAATTTTCGAGCCATCGTACCGTCTCCAAATCCAGGTCATTGGTGGGCTCATCCAGTAAAAGGTTATCAGGCTTTCCAAAAAGAGCCTGTGCCAACAGCACCTTAACCTTTTCTTTACCGCCTATATCCTGCATCTTTTTCTGATGAAGCTCCTCCTTTATACCCAGGCCGCTCAAGAGCATTGCAGCATCACTCTCAGCATTCCAACCATCCATTTCAGCAAATTTCTCCTCTAACTCCGAAACCCGTATCCCATCTGCATCCGAAAAATCGGGTTTTGCGTATAAAGCATCCTTTTCCTGGCCAATTTTCCAGAGTTCCTCGTGGCCCAGTAAAACGGTATCTAAAACTTTATATTCATCAAAAGCATTGTGATCCTGACGCAACACAGAAAGGCGCTCGCCAGGAGCAAGAGATACTGAACCACGGGTAGAATCAAGATCTCCGCTAATTAAACGTAAAAAAGTAGATTTACCGGCACCATTTGCACCAATTATTCCATAACAATTGCCGGGGGTAAATTTTAAACTAACATCCTGAAAAAGGAAACTTTTACCAAACTGAATGGCAAGATTTGAAACTGTTATTATTAAAACGAAATTGAAAATAATTAAAAAACCAGTTTGTAAACCAGCTCACAAAAAGAAGTGCAAAAGTACAAATATAATCCATCCACAAACCAAAACCGGTGTTAAGGATTGTAAATATAACATCAGAATAAGCGTGTAAAAAAAGAAGCGAATAAAGCTAACCCAATAACTTTATAAGAACCTCCTGTACTTTAATGGCAAGGTTATTCACCGCCAGTTTAAGATTGGTCATAAACTGTTCTTGTGTTGGGTGTTCTGTATCAACCAAATCTGTTACCGCTTTGATACAAAACATTGGAGTTTTGTGAAGAGTTGCCACCCAGGCAATTGCGGCAGCTTCCATCTCTTTCACTTCGCCATTTAACTGCTCAATAATTGCCTCATCTTGTGCCGACATATCCAATGAGTTTCCGGTAGTAACCACGCCGGTCTTTAAATTAAGCTCATCGGCAATGCTTCTTATGTCTTTTACAGAATAACCACCAAAACCCATCTCTTTCCATCCGGGAATATCCACCCGCCGATCGTGAAAAACAACATTAGGATAGCTCAGATAAACATCGCCAAATTCGGCACCTTTGCGTTGAAATCCACCTGCTGTGCCTGCACTTATTATCAATTCAGGATGAAAATAATCAATAGTTAGCTGAGTTGTCAGTGTTGCAGCCTGTGTTCCGATTAAATCAAGATTGTACTGCTCATCCTTGCCATTTAATACCAATGCTATTGGGTTATTATTAAAACTTCCGGTAAAAGCACGACAAGGGAGCCCCGGAGCAAAATCAACATCCTCTTTTAAACTCAAAGCATTAATTAAAGGCTTCGCCTCTGCTTCCATTGCAATAATAAAACAAACAGGAATTTGCATTCGTATATCATTAAATTTATTATATCCTTCTTTGGCAGAAAGAACACGCATGAAATGGTTTTTCAGAATGACCAATTCAAAATCCTTCAAATTTACGTATTTTTGAATAAACTGACACAAATCAACGGAATGAGACCATATATAATTATCGATACTACAAAATCATTTTCAAAACTGGCGGATAATGAAACAACTGTTAACTGGCAAGTAGAGCTATATGCTTTTATTCAGCAATGGCTTAACCTTGACCAGCATATCACAGTACAAACCTCAGGAAGCACTGGAGCCCCCCTAAAGATAAAAATGCCCAAAAGCGCAATGAGGGCTTCAGCCTTACGAACCCTCTCTTATTTTGAGTTGAACACTGGAATGACCTCACTCCTATGCCTTCCAACTTCATTTATTGCCGGCAAAATGCAGGTTGTAAGGGCGTTTGTTGGAGGATTAAAAATAATTGCAGTTGAACCCTCCTCAGTCCCATTATTAAACGTAAATGAAGCAATTGATTTTGCAGCTTTCACCCCAATGCAAATGCTGGAGCAGCTTAATTACCCTGACACATCTAAACTGCAACTTCTGAAGAAAGTAATTATCGGTGGTGGAAAAATAAGCAGTGAACTTGACAAAATGCTTCAACAACAACCTTTTGAAGCTTATGAGACCTACGGAATGACAGAAACCCTTACCCATATTGCAATTAGAAAAATAAATGGGAACAATCCGCAAAATAGTTTTACACCCCTAAAAAGCGTTGAAATATCAACAGACAACAGGGGCTGCCTGCAAATAAAAGCTCCCTACATTACTAATCAAACCATTAAAACAAACGACCTGGCAACCATATTCGCCAATGGCTCATTTTCAATCACAGGAAGAATTGATAACATTATTAACAGTGGTGGGATTAAACTATCACCAGAAAGAATAGAAGAATGCATTGCTCATTTAATAAAACTCCCTTTTGTAATATCATCCATTCCGCATAAAACAATGGGCGAACAGCTAGTATTGGTTACAGAAGGCGAACTTTTAACCCCTGAAAACATCCTTAACCAAATAAAAAAAGAAGTTTCCAAATATGAAGTCCCGACAGCTATAATAAATTTAAAAAAATTGCCACGCACCATCTCAGGAAAAATTCAAAGAAACAAAGTAAAAGAAATGATCTACAATAACCTCAACACGTAAAAAAGTAGAATCCCGGCTTAATCTTCAAAAAAACGGATGCCTTGTGCCTTCCCCTCCTGAAGTTGCGGTAACAACTCATCTTTAACCCATAAAAAATCAGGAGCTGTTACCAACAAATACTCGTAAATTGCTTCTGCCTTTTGCTCATAACCCTGATTGGCATATACCTGCCCCAGCCATGCTCCAACATTATAATACATCCAATGACCGGGTTTATTATTATGATAGAAATTAAACGCTTTTTCATATACTTCAATCGATTTCTCTTTGTCACCTCCCACAAGCGCAGGTCGAAAATAGAGCGAGTTGGCCTGCTCAACCAGCGGTAAACCCATATCGGGGCTTAACTCCAATGCTTTTTGAATATTGTTGGTATGCGTACTGCTCAAAAATGGGGCACTCAAGGGTTGTAAAGCAATATTATAAGCAACCGAAGCAGCCAAAAATGCATACAATTCACCATCGTTTGGATAACGGGAAAGGGCTTTTTCAAGCCGCGTTTCAAAAAATGGGAGCTCGACTCTTGCCTCGCTTTTCCGTTTTGCCCCAATATAATTTCCTATCAAACCATACTCGGCATACAACAATACCCGTTCTGAATCTTTGTTTAACGGCGCATTGCGCAAACTGTCTACAGCCTCTTTCCAGGCGGGGATATCTCCGGCCAGAAAGTAGACCTTAAACTTATTATTGAGTTCTCTTATATTGTCGGCTGAAGAAACCTCACCCACTATCAACATCACAATAAATAAAACAAGTTTTATTGCTTTACCTTTTCTTAAAACCTCTTTCATGAGTCCAAAATTTGTTTTTAAGCTGCCACATGGAACTCACCAATCTAGCCATGCTCCTGTCTATTGAAGAGTTCGACATGGCTCGTTTCATAAACCCTTCCTTTCCACTCTATTTTATTACCATTAACAATGTTTTTAAATACAACTTTTGTTAAGCCCCAAAGTTGTGGAATGTGCCATGCCAAATTTTTAAGTGCCGACTGATGGCTCATTATTGAAACCAAAACCTTAATCATCAATACAAGTATGATACCAATAAATAAGAACCACCAATGCCCCAGCAACGAAAAAATAATAAAGCGGAGCCATACCAAAGCCGTAAAAAGAAGCATCCACAATCGCCTTCTTCGAAAATAGTGGTGGATATTTCGGGAGAACCCTTGAATTGCATCCCTCCCACTTTTATACATCCGGCAAGAAACATCATTGTTCCCGGTAAAAACAGCAATCCTTAATTTCTCCTTTTTCATTAACCGGGCTATTTCAATATCCTCAACAGCAACATGTTTTACTTTTTTATGCCATTGATACTTAAGATACAGAACGGCATTAAACAACATAAACTGACCATTAGCGGCAGATAATGAACTAAACCAGCGCAATTGAACAGACTTAAGCGGTAAAAACGAGAGCAAAACCCAATTCATTAATGGCACTGTCATCAACTCTCCTGATGTTTCAATAATTTGTTGAGGAAAAATCGACAACAACCCCTTCTTCTTTTTTTGAGCAAAAGCAACGGCCTTTTTTATCGCTTCTGGTTTTAACCTAACATCGGCATCAACAAACAAAAAGTAACTCCCCGAAGCCCTTTGAGACAACTCATGACAGGCATAATTTTTTCCCATCCAGCCACCGGGCAATTCCTTATTTGTAAAATAAACCAAATTTGAAAGAAAAGGTTTAAAAGATTCCAGTACACCTAAAGTATTATCAGTAGAGTTATCATTGCAAACAATAATTTCCAGGTTTGGATAATCGATTTTTTGCAAGTCAGATAAAAGTTTGGGCAAGTTTTCTTCTTCGTTGCGAACAGGAATTAAAACAGATACCTTTGGATAAGAATGAACAGCAATTTTGGGAAGATGCACTCCGGAAATAAAATTAAACAGCACCACAAAAAAACGCAGCACAAGCATTCCAAATATTAGTGCCGAAAAGATATTCCAAAATAATTCCATGTTTTAATAGTTTAATAGTCCGTAAAGCTTTTGCAAACGCCTGGCAAATAGTTATTTATATACTGACAAACGTTGATGGCAATTCTCTGATAATAAAACCTTTGCGTCTCTCAAAGTCCGAAACATCAGCGTAGGGCTTTCTCTGCGTTTAGGCTTTTATTAACGAACTATTGATAGTTTATCCGCGAAAAAAATCAACCTGCTTTTTTAAAGAATCCTCATAAAAATCCCGAAACTGATCTTCAACTTGCAGGGGCTTATCTTTATTGGTGCTTATATCACTCAAATATATATTCAGAGTAGGTTTGCGCTGCTCAAAAAAATCCACAAACGCCGCATAAAACAGCACCTTTTCAACTCCGGATTTCTTAATTACATGCTCAACCCCCGGCTGAAAGGGTAAAACACCTGCTGAAAAAGAAGCAATTTTTCCCTGAGGGTACATCAACACAATATTTCCGGGTTCTTTTAATTTTTCAACAGTGTAATTTAGAGATTCCAGAACAGAACGTGTTCCCGGATAGATTGAAAATGCTCCGATTCGCCTTAAAAACTTGCGGTCGTTCAACTGCTCTTGGAGCATCATGACATGAAAACGCTTTTTTAAAAAACGTTTGTTAAGGCAATAAACCCAAAACCCATCCCACCAACTCACGTGATTACCTATAACTAGGTTGCTGCTTTCATCGGGCACATCCCATTCACCAAATATATTAATAGCATGAAAATCCTTTTTCAGAATGCGATGAATATAAAAGTTGAAAAAAGTGTCGTAAAACCAATGGTGGCAGGCTTTTATCATAAAATTAGATAATTAGAATTTTAGATGTTAGATGGAAAGATGAGATTAATAATAGAGAGCTATATTACACAGTTTTTTTAAGATCTCTCAAAATCAGTTTACAAAAAGAGGTTCAACACTAAAAAGAACACCATCTGCACCAAAAAAAGACGAATGGCCACCGGTTTTACTGTTTTAATATTGAAGAGTTCAAAAAGGCCAACTACAATTACAGCCACCACAAACCACATAAAGTAATTCTGTATAGGCACCACACCACCTGCCCAATCCCACATGCCGGTTTTCATGGCTACAGGTTCCATTATGAAATCAAACAAAACCATGAGCGCAGCAGCCGAAAATGGCACCCATTTTTTAAACATTGGGTAGTGACGAACAATCGCGGTTGCTCCATAGGCCAAAACCAGCCAATTGGCTCCTATGAGTATGGGTGTATCAAAAACCTTCCAACCCAAATTGGCCCCATAAAAATAGCTGCCAAACAATATTCCGGTGTTGGTCCCAACGGCTTCTACGGCTATTGTAAACAGAAATACAAACGAAAAAACAAGTATGTGAGCTTTATCGAAAGGCCTATGGAATAGCAATACCAGAAACATATTCAACATCACCGACAGGGGAATCAATGCTTCAAAAACTGGACGGGCATAAGGAATTAGAAAACCCGTTATACCAACGATGTAATAGATAATTAAGAATTTCTTTACCTCTTGCTCAGATAAGTTTTTGCAGTAGTTTATGACGAAACTCATGGTGTTATTTTTTTCTCAAATATATAACTCTTTATTGCATGGGAAAAACAATCCATTACTATTTAAATATCAGCAACAAAAAAAGGGGCTAACCAATAATTTTTGGATAGCCCCTTCCTTCATCTCAAATTTTAAGAAATCTAATTATAATATTTTTCTTCAAAAGCTTCAATTATATCTTCAATCTTTTCCCACACTAAATCAGCCAAATCACTGTTACCATCAGGGTCTTCAGGATATATTTCAATAATGCCATTCTCATTTCCATCTGTGGCAGATGTTATATCTATCCCCCCTAAAGCAGGGTTAAACAATGATGCTAAGTCAAACGATACAGTCAAAACTGCCCTGCTGGCTTCGTCAAGATATACAAACTCTTCAAATTCAATTTCAACCTCAATTTCTTCATCCGACCAGAAAATAAATGGCGAACCATCAATTGTACCCTCAATCAGTATAGATTTACCATACATATCAGAAATCGGGTTTTCACTCTCCCTAAATTTAAATTCAATCTCTTCGTAAGCAGCTGATGGCAATTCTACATTTTTCACAACAGTAGTTTCAAGAGCATTACCATCCTTCATAAGATCCACTTCAAAAGGTCCGTCCATCTCATAGTCAGTGGCGACTGAATCAGACAAGAACATAGGATCATTGGAGTCAAATTCAATCTCAATTTCTTCAATGTTGATTTTAAAACTTTCAACAACAACCTCCGTAGCATTAGCACTCTTTAGAAGGGCTGATTTCAGTGTTTGATAGTTGGCTTCAAATTTAATAGCCGTTTTGTTTTTTAAACCATCATCCTCTTTTTCGCACGAATTTAAAAGTGCCAATAGACCTATTAATAATAGAGCTTTAAATAGATTTAATGTTTTCTAATTATAGATTAATTAATCGTTTCTACTACTAAGACGCAACAATTTTGAAAGGTGGTAATGAGATTGGTCTTTTTTTTAATATTATTTATCATTGGCATCTAAAATAATTGCTAACGCTTTATGGCCAATGGTTAAACATAATAATGGGGAAATAAAATCGTCGCAGGAAAGATGGATATTAGTACTTATCAAAAAAAAGACTCTACGTTATTCCACTTTGATAAACAACCACCAATTAAGATAATAAGCAGCATAAAGGGGATGACAGACCATTTATAATATTGATTTTTCATAATGTCTTTAAATTTACAACATCTCAATATACAAGACGAATAAATGTTATCAAGGTTGTAATTTTTTTGATTTTTTTTTAATCAGTCGATTACATTAAAAAAACATATAGACAGTTTCTTTTGGCATTGATTCATTAAAACTCAGATTGCTTTTTCCAATAAGCTGCTTTGAAGAAGAAAAAAACAATGCGCCTTTACGTTTAAACTATCATCTCATCCACAATTTTTGCCGATGCCAGGCACAACGGTATTCCGCCACCCGGATGAACGCTTCCACCGGTAAAAAACAGATTCCGATACTTCCGGCTGAAGTTTGGATGCCGCAGAAACGCTGCCAGGGTAGAATTACTGCTGTGACCGTATAATGAGCCGTTTACAGACCCGGTGCGTTGTTCAATATCTTCGGGGGTGAGAATGCGTTCGTTCTCAATGAAATTGTCAATTTCAACACCTAGTACTGATTTGATTTTAGCCACCACTGCTTTTCGTGCACGTGAAACCTCTTCCTCCCAGTCCTGTCCCACATTTTCAGGTGCATTGACCATCACAAACCAATTTTCGCAACCATTGGGCGCATCTTCAGGCACAACCTTTTTGGTAATGAAAATATATAGGGTTAAATCGTTGGCAAATGTTTTGGTTTTAAACAGCCCCTTAAACTCTGCCTTGTAGTCGCTGCTGAAAAGGATGTTGTGCACATCCAGATCGGATTGCAGCTTCACGCCCCAGTAAAAAATCAGAGCGGACGACGAACGCTCCCGTTTCATCAGCTTGCGATACATGGATTTATTTGGCAGAATATCGCGGTAAAACAGCGTTATATCGGTGCTATTTACTACAACCGATGCAGGATAAACACAATCACCCGTTCGAACTCCAGTAACTTGTCTGCCCGATGTTACCAATCCTGTAACCCCGGTATTGAATAAAAACCTCACCCCCACTTCGTGTGCAAGCTTCATTAATGCACTCATTATTCCGTACATACCATTTGCCGGAAACCATGCACCTGTGTTGTGTTCCAAATGGGCAATCATGTTAAGCGTGGCAGGCGCACGGTAAGGGTCGCTCCCATTGTAAGTGGCATACCTGTCGAACAACTGCACTAGGTTGCTTTCGCCAAAAGTTTTTTGGTTACGCCGGTGCATGGATGAAAAAACATCCAGTTTATGAAGTGCTTTCAAACTTTTTTGTCCCGCCTCACCAACGTAAGTGGATGGTTTATGAATAGAATTAAACAGAAAAAAATCAGCAGTATTACTATACAAAAAAGCCTGCTTTTCAAGATATTGTTCCACTGCATGGCGATCAGCTCCGGAATTCTGAACCTCATCCAGAAATTGATCCGGGTCACTCCAGGCTCTAATGTTGCTTCCATCGGGGAAAAAATAATTACAGGTCATCGGCAATTCTATCACCTGCATATAATCCTGCATGTTTTTACCAAAAAGGGTGAATAACTCCTCCACCAAACCGGGTAACGTAAACAACGATGGCCCCATATCAAAACGGTAGCCATCTTTGCCGAACTGCGCAAGTTTGCCGCCGGGTTCTGTGCTTTTTTCAAAAACTGTTACATCAAAACCTTTAGCCGCAAGCCTTAAGGCTGCGGCCAAACCGCCAATTCCGGCGCCAATTATGCAGGCAACTTTTTCTTTCACTTCAAATAAATTTTAATTTGTCTAATTATTTTTTTATTTTCATTAAACAATACAAATCTCAAAATGGTTTTACTAATTGTAAATATAACTTTATCATTTACAATAGATCGTTAGAGTTTTAGAAATTTAGATGTTAGAGAATGGCAATTTCTTAATTATAAGCAAAATGCGCACATATAAAAACTGCATACATCTGAAAATCAAATAAATAAAAAACAAACGAACTAATAATCAAATAGATTTAACTAAATTGCAGTAATAACACAATAGCAGATGCATTCAAAAAAAACAATCATAGTCGGAGCCGGTCTGGGAGGGTTGACAACAGCTCTGCGTCTTGCCTCACAAGGACTTGATGTTACCATTCTGGAAAAACATCATCAGGCAGGTGGTCGGCTCAACCTTATGGAAAAGGACGGGTTCAAATTTGACTTAGGCCCCACTTTTTTCAGCATGAGCTATGAATTTGATGAGTTGGTGGAAAGTTGCGGTATCGATTACCCATTTGAATTTATTGAGCTTGAGCCGTTGTTTACGGTAAACATCGACGGCATTGATAAAACTTTCACCATTTATAAGGATTTAGACAAACTTGCAGCCCAATTTGAGTTATATGAACCAGATTTTAAGGCCAAAATGGAGGCGCACCTGCAAAAGACTGAAAAACTATACAATGATACCATCAACCGCATTGTTCGCCGAAATTTTAATTCCTTTCCCGATTATCTCCTGCAACTAACCAAAGTGCCTTTGCGGCATAGTCCTCTGCTGTTTAAAAATATGTGGAAAGAGCTATGCGATAGTTTCGAAAGCAAAGAAGCACGCATGATTTTCTCCCTGGTGGGATTTTTTCTGGGAGCCACGCCTTTTGATACGCCGGCTGTGTTCTCTTTGCTCAATTACATAGAGATGAAACACGATGGCTATCACAATGTCAAAGGCGGAATGTACAAGATTGTGCAGAGTCTGGAAAAAATATTGATTGATAAAGGCGTTAAAATACATTACAATACAGAAATTACGGGTGCTGATTTTGAAAACAGCACCCTGCAAGCCCTCACCGACAGCTCAGGGAAACAGTGGCAGGCAGACACCTATATCGTAAATGCCGATGCCGCATGGTTTCGGGGAAAAATACTCAACCGACCAAAGTACAGTGAATCAAAACTTAACAAGATGAAATGGACCATGGCGCCACTCACCATTTATCTTGGAGTAAAAGGAAAACTTGACAATCTGCAACATCATAACTATTTTTTGGGTAACAATTTTGATGAATACGCCAAAGGGGTATTCAAAAACCGGGTATCGTTCCGAAAGCCGTATTACTATGTAAACGTGCCATCCAAGAACAACCCCGATTATGCGCCGGAGGGTCACGAAAGTCTGTTTATTCTTTGTCCGGCCCCGGATTTGCGATTCAAACCCGACTGGAGCGACCGTGAGGAGATTGCCCAAAACATTATCGATGACCTTTCGCGCCGAAGTGGATACAACCTGAATGAAATGATTGTGAGTAAAACTATACTCTCGCCCGAACACTGGGAGGGGATGTTTAACCTGTATAAAGGAAGCGGGCTTGGCCTGGCGCACGATTTGAACCAAATTGGATGGTTCAGACCATCCAACAAAGACGAAAAGTTAAAAAACCTATTCTATGTGGGAGCTTCAACCATTCCGGGGACCGGACTGCCAATGACGGTCATCAGCAGCAAGCTAACAACCGATAGAGTATTTGATTATTTAAACCATAAACCTGTAAATTAACCTGATATGGATATCTACCGAAAAAACAATTTAAAATGTAGCATTAACACTACGCGCCTTTACAGCACATCATTTTCGCTGGGTGTTCGGTTGCTCGACAAAAAGTACCGAAACCATATTTACAGCATTTATGGTTTTGTGAGATATGCCGACGAAATTGTGGACACCTTTCTGGAACACGACCGCGAAACCCTATTGAACGAATTTCGGGATGATACCTGGAAAGCCATAGAACGTGGTATTAGTTTGAATCCCATACTGGATAGCTTTCAACATACAGTGAACGATTGCAAATTAGACCACAGCTTGATAACAGCCTTTCTGGACAGCATGGAGATGGACCTCAATTATAAAACATACACCCGCAACGATTTGGAAAAATACATTTACGGTTCGGCCGAAGTGGTGGGCTTAATGTGTTTGCGTGTGTTTTATGTAAATGACGATGAGGAGTACAATGCACTTCGATATCCTGCCCAAAAGCTGGGAGAAGCATTCCAGAAAGTGAATTTCCTTCGCGATGCCCAGGATGACTATCAAAATAAAGGGCGCATCTATTTTAAAGACATTGATTTCAATAATTTCACACCCGAAGCAAAACGAAGAATTGAAGAGGAAATACAATCCGATTTTAACGAAGCATTTAAAGGCATCGTCAAACTAAAACCTCAGGTGAGGCTTGGCGTTTATCTGGCTTACAGGTATTATCTTAACCTATTTCACAAAATTAAGTTTGCCAAACCCGAAGCCATCTTAAAACAGCGTTACCGGGTTTCTAATCCACAAAAAGGAGTATTGATGTTTAAAGCGTCGTTGAGGAATGCGATGGGGTTGTTTTGAAAAAAGACGAATAGATATTTAGATGATAGAGTGATAGATTGGTTCAATAGATTTTCAAGTCTGAATTCTAAAGCTATCGCTAACATCACTAAGAATGCCTATCTTACTTCTTAAATGGTTTTGTGTTGGATATTAATCTGGCACAATTATGAACTGTTAATACATCAATTCTAGCAGAATTGAAAATTTTATAAACAATCCTATAATTCCCTCTAATTAACTGCCTGATTGATTCATCCTGGAATTCAGGAACTTTAGTGCCTGCCAATAGGTATGTTTCGAGAATATCAGTGGAATAAAATAACTTTTAAACGGTAATTTCAGCATATCGAACTGAGTCTTTGGCGATATATTCTGCAAGATCATTGAGATCTTGTATTGCAGATTCCGACCATACTACTTCAACCATTTTTTAAGCTTGTCTTTAGCTTGTGTCTTGGTATAAACTTTTCCCTCTTGTGAATCCTTAAGGCCTTTCTGAACCTTATCAAGAAAAACCAAATGATCGATTACCTGATCAATGGATACATTTTCAGGTAAGCTTTCTATTGAATTCCTTAATTGTGTCTTTGTAATCATGGTAATAAGTTTATTTTTCAAAAATACAAAATATTCCTCATTATAACAGGGCCAACGCATGAAAATATTGAAAACTAAAAATTTGACCTTGATATTAACATGTTTTCAACATTAGTGGTGATTGGGTTTTGTGAAAACATCTTTTTTTGTGGTTGTTGTTGATAAATAACCTTATGGTTGTTAGTAAATTGATAATGGTAATAGCGCAATAACAAGCAAAGCATTCCGATTTTTGTAAAAAAACAAATGACGACAAAACGGACTTCTTTGCATCAATTTTTCGGAGGATTTCCAGATCCAAGAATTAAACGTAATAAACGGCATGAATTATTAGATATTATCGTTTTAACAATTTTAGCAGTTGTATGCGGTGCTGAATCCTGGGATTCTATTGAACTTTTTGGCAAAACAAAAATAGATTTTTTGAAGCAGTTTCTAAAATTGCGAAACGGGATTCCTTCACATGACACAATCAATCGTGTGTTTTCGATATTGGATCCTAAACTGTTTGAAGAAGTCTTTATAAAATGGGTTAATTCCTTGCGCGACAAAAACATTGATATTGAACTTATTGCAATTGACGGGAAGACTGTCAGAAGGTCAAAAGATGCATTTAATGAAAAATCACCCGTTCATTTAGTCAATGCATGGGCATGCAAAAACCAGTTGGTACTTGGTCAGTATAAAACAAAAGATAAGTCGAATGAAATTTCCGCAATTCCAAAACTGCTCGATCTTTTGGACATTGAGGGCTCCATCATTACTATTGATGCAATGGGCACACAAAGAGCTATTGCTGAAAAGATCGTGACCAAGGGAGCTGATTACATTTTAGCATTAAAAGGCAACCAGAAAGAAATCAACGAAGAAGCGCAAAGCTTGTTTAAAATACAAAAACCCAACTCAACCTGTGAAGAAACTGAGAAGGGACACGGCCGCATAGAAACAAGAAAATGTGAAGTTATCACAGATCTAAAGTTCCTTGATAGCAAAGAGAAATGGGAAAACCTAAACAGCGTTATAAAGATCACATCAAAAAGAGTTCTAAAAGAAAAAACTGAATCAGAAACCAGATATTACATTAGTAGCCTTAATTTAAACGCAATTGATTTCAATAAATACATAAGGATGCACTGGGGTGTGGAGAATTCCTTACATTGGACTTTGGACATGGTCTTTAATGAAGATTACCAACGAAAAAGAAATGCACGGTCTGCTGAAAACTTTGCTTTAATACAAAAAATGGCTCTGAACATATTAAAAAAAGATCAATCCAAAGGAAGTCTTAAATCAAAAAGACTGAGAGCCGGTTGGGATAATAAATTTTTACTGGATATTATAAAAATTTAAATGCGTTGACCCTGCTCATTATAATCAATTTTAAATGAGTTTGGATTTCATAAAAAGTCACTTTCATAGTCTATTAAACAACTCAAAATCACTAAAAAAGATAATTCAGCCCAACATAAAACCCGGAATCCCCATCCTGCTCATTAATGGCTCGGCCGTAATCAAGTGCGATGATAAAGTTACGGTTCATTGCAATGCGAATGCCCAAACCATAACTCACATGCAGGGCTTCTGCACCAAAATCGAAATAATCATCAGTGGAATCATCAAATTCGGAAATACGTGATTCTACATCAATTTTTGATGTGGTTCTGCCGGCATCCAGAAAACTGTTGACACCCAAATAAAATTGTTGATTAAAGAGACTAAAATAGAGCGGTTTCCATCTGTGACTTGACCTGATATAGGTTTACACAAATAGTGTAAATTAACACCGCACAAAAAGTCATGGACAAGAAAAAAGAGAACATCAGTAAAGAGGCCATCGTAGCCGAGTATCTGACCGGAACAATAAGTTACCGTGGATTAGAAGCTAAATACGGCATTCCAAGTAGAAGTATCTGCGATTGGGTATTAGAATATCAGGGCAGAAAACCAAGCTGGAAAGAAAAAAAGCGTTGCAAATTGGAAAAAGAAGGCAAAACGCCAGAACCGGAACTTCCAAAGGATGTAAAGCTACTACAAGACGCCTTGCGTAAGAGCCACCTCAAAAGCGAGCTTTTAGAAGAAATGCTAAAGCTTTCGGAGGATTATACAGGGATTGATTTGCGAAAAAAGTTTGGTGCCAAGCGATAATGAATGTAAGTCAAAGAGAAAGCCGCAGTATAACTGCTCTTTGTTCGTTGCTTGGCTATACCAGACAGGCTTATTACCAACATAAAAAGCAATTAGAAAAAGAATCGTTGCAGCATGATTTGTTGATTAACGAGGTGCTTAAGTTCCGGAAAACACAAAAGCGTATAGGAGGCCGGAAACTACTGTTTATATTAAAACCATTTATGGAGGAACACCATATTTTTCTGGGGCGGGATGCATTTTTTGATTTGCTCTCTGACCGTTGCTTATTGGTTCGAAAAAGGAAGCGAAATAAACCGATTACAACCTTTTCAGACCACTGGATGAGAAAACACCCCAACCTAATTGAAGGGTTTTATCCAACGGCTCCCAATCAATTATGGGTAAGCGATATTACCTACATTGTAGTTGGTGACGGTTTTGCCTATTTAAGCCTGATAACCGATGCTTACAGCAGAAAGATAGTTGGGTTCTACTTATCCCCTGATTTGTCAGCAGAAGGCTGTATTAGGGCATTAGAAATGGCTTTGAAGAACAATAAAGAGGATTTAGGCAGACTAATCCATCATTCCGACCGTGGTTCCCAATATTGTTGCTCAGATTATGTTGGTATATTGAACGATAATTTTATAAGGATAAGCATGACCCAAAATGGCGACCCAAAAGAAAATGCTATTGCAGAAAGGGTCAACGGGATATTAAAAGATGAACTGCTAGAAAAAGCTTATGCAAACTACGGACAGGCTGTTAAAGGCATATCAGTAGCCATAAGCATATACAATCATCAGCGACCTCATGGCAGCATTGATTATCTGACACCAATAGAGGCCCATTTTAAATCAGGGGAATTGAAAAGGAGATGGAAAAATTATTATTCCAAAAAGGCAGAAAAAGCCCTGGAGGAAGTTTTTTAGCGGCTTTAATCCCCTCTTTGCTCCGTTCCGCTACGCTCCACTTCGCAAAGAGGGGATTAAGAACTGTAAACTGTATTTAGGATTAAAATTAAACTGTAAATTTGAAATAGGATTGTGAAATAAAAAGTGTAAACTTTTTTTAGGACGAGTCAGAGAGCTTTTAAATCCCGAGCAAGTTCGTTCTTCAATTGCACAGAGATTAGGAATGGAATTCGCTGGGGCAATTTCGTCCGATAGAAACGTCGATGGAATGGTCGAAATGATGATTGATGCTGCCAATAATTGTTTCAAACCATTAACTAAAGATAGGCTTTTTGATTGGCACGCTGCGCTGTTTCCAATGGGACGAAGTGGAATCTTTAAAATAACGGTGGCAGACTGGAGAAAAGACACAGCGAGACAAATGCAAGTTGTTTCGGGTTCTGCGGGAAGAGAAAAGGTTCACTTCCAGGCACCAGATGCAGATTTAATAGAAAATGAAATGAATCAATTTTTAAAATGGTTCAACCAAGAGAAGAATATTGATTTAGTAATAAAAGCAGCAGTCGCACATCTTTGGTTTGTAACAATTCACCCCTTTCAGGATGGAAATGGACGAATTACAAGAGCTTTAACAGATATGCTATTAGCTCAATCAGATAAAAGCACTCAACGATTTTATAGTATGTCCGCTCAAATTAGAGTAGAAAGAAAAGAATACTATGAGATTCTTGAAAAATCTCAAAAAGGAGACCTAGACATAACCGAATGGATAAAATGGTTTTTAAGTTGTTTAATCAATGCCTTAAATGCAACAGATAAGATTTTGACAAAAGTTTTATTCAAAGCAGATTTTTGGAATAGACACTCAAAAACAATTATTAATGAGAGACAGAGAAAAGTATTAAACAAAATTCTTGATGGATTTGAAGGAAAACTGACCTCAATGAAATGGGCTAAAATGGCCAAATGTTCAAAAGACACAGCAATTCGAGACATTAACGATTTGATAAATAAGAACATATTACAAAAGGAACCCGAAGGAGGAAGAAGTACAAATTATGAATTGAAAAAATAATCTATTTAAAAACTGTTCTATAAGAGGTAAGGTTACAAGTCATCAACAACAACCACAAAAAAAGATGTTTTCACAAAACCCAATCACCACTAATGTTGAAAACATGTTAATATCAAGGTCAAATTTTTAGTTTTCAATATTTTCATGCGTTGGCCCTGATTCGAAACCCCGTAATTTGATTTAAAAAATAATAAAAACTAAATTTGCGGCTTCGAAATCTTTAAAGATGCGTCTTACCGAACTACTTTCAAAATATATTAGCCGCCTGGTTATATGGCGAGCTCGAAATATTTCGCACCGCAACTTTTTGCTGGTGCTGGCTATTGTTGTAGGGTTATTTAGCGGATTGGCAGGGGTGGTGCTTAAAAACTCAATACACTTTGTCCACAATTTTTTAACCGAAGGTTTTGATTTAACAAACTGGAACTATATGTACCTGCTCTACCCTATGGCTGGTATTTTTATAACTCTTTTGTTTGTAAAATATATTGTAAAAGATGATATAAGTCACGGGGTTACACGTATTTTATATGCCATTTCAAAAAAAGACAGTAACCTTAAATCGCACAACTCTTTCACCTCGGTGGTGGCAAGTACGTTTACAATCGGATTTGGAGGATCGGTTGGTGCCGAGGCTCCAATTGTATTAACCGGCGCCGGAATAGGCTCCTCACTGGGACGCCTTTTTCACATGAACTATAAAACAATAACCCTGCTAATTGGATGCGGAGCTGCCGGTGCAATTGCAGGTATATTTAAGGCGCCGATGGCCGGACTGATGTTTACGCTTGAGGTGCTTATGCTGGATCTCACAATGGCCTCTATAGTGCCTCTTCTTTTAGCTGCTGTGGTAGCTGCATCGGTCGCATACTTTTTTCTTGGTGAAGGGGCTGAGTTCACTTTTATACTGGAATCTCCTTTTGAACTAAGTAATCTCCCTTTCTATATTATTCTAGGACTACTTGGTGGAGTGGTTGCCGTATATATGACAAGAGGAACTCTCTTTTTGGAGCAAAAAATGGCTTTAATTAAAAACCCCTTTAGCAGATGGGCCTTTGGAGGTATCGTTCTCTCTATTTTGATTTTTATTTTTCCCCCGCTATACGGTGAGGGTTATGATACAATAACTGCAATGCTATCAGATAATTCAGATGCAATTGTAGAAAACAGTCTCTTCTATTCACTGCGCGAAAGCAGTATGGCAATTCTCATATTCCTGGCACTTATAGTGATTTTTAAAGTTGTTGCCACCACATTCACAAATGCCAGTGGCGGAGTTGGCGGTATTTTTGCTCCCACTCTTTTTATGGGAGGGATTACAGGCTATTTTCTGGCAGTACTGCTAAATAACTACTTTTATACCGACCTGCCTGTATCACACTTTACTCTGGTAGGCATGGCTGCATTAATGTCGGGGGTTATGCATGCACCCCTAACGGCCATATTCCTTATAGCTGAAATCACAAACGGATATGCTCTGTTTATTCCGCTTATTACGGTATCTACCCTCTCTTATTTAACAAATCGCTATTTTGAACCCCATACTATCTACACTAAACGTTTGGCACGTCGTGGTGAACTTATTACTCACCATAAAGATAAAGCTGTTTTAACTCTAATGAGACTTAATAAGGTTATAGAGACAGATTTTTTATCTGTACACCCCGAAGATACTCTTGGTGATCTGGTAAAAACTATAGCAAAAGCACGCAGAAACCTATTCCCTGTAGTTGATAAAGAGAATAATTTACTTGGCATTGTTATTCTTGACGATATAAGAGAGATAATGTTTAATAACGACCTCTATACAACAACAAGAGTAAAACATCTTATGACTATTCCGCCTGCATTTATCGAAAAAGGTGAGAATATGGATAATGTTATGAAAAAGTTTGAAGATACAGGTGCATGGAATCTTCCAGTAGTTGAGGATGGTAAATATCAGGGTTTTGTGTCTAAATCAAAAATATTCTCGGTTTATCGCAGGGTATTAATTCACTTTTCACAGGATTAGTTTTAAATTTATATAGTAGTGAATAAAACACTTAATTAATAAGATATGATAAGAGACGACAAAATTTTTGAATTGATAAACAGCGAGCATAAGCGCCAAATGGACGGACTGGAGCTTATAGCCTCTGAAAACTTTGTCAGCCCACAGGTAATGGAGGCCATGGGTTCTGTATTAACAAACAAATATGCTGAGGGGCTTCCCGGTGCAAGATATTATGGAGGTTGTGAGGTTGTAGATAAAAGTGAAGATTTAGCCATTGAGAGATTAAAAGAGCTTTTTGATGCTGAATGGGCAAATGTTCAACCCCATAGTGGAGCTCAGGCCAATATGGCTGTTTTAATGACTGTTTTAAATCCCGGAGATAAATTTCTTGGTCTTGACCTTGCTCACGGAGGACACCTTTCACATGGATCACCTGTTAACAGTTCGGGGCTTCTTTATGAGCCAATTGCTTACGGAGTAAAGGAGGATACCGGAGAGGTTGATTACGAGATGATGGAAGAGATGGCTCTTAAACATAAGCCCAAGCTCATAATAGGTGGAGCTTCGGCATATTCGCGCGACTGGGACTATAAGCGCATGAGAGATATTGCAGATAAAATTGGTGCTATACTTATGATTGATATGGCTCATCCTGCGGGATTGATAGCGGCCGGACTGTTAGAAAATCCTGTTAAGTATGCCCATGTGGTTACTTCAACTACGCATAAAACATTAAGAGGTCCGCGCGGAGGAATTATTTTAATTGGCAAAGACTTTGACAACCCGTTTGGTAAAAAAACAAAAAAAGGAGTTGTTAGAAAAATGTCTTCACTTCTTAACTCTGCTGTATTCCCTGGAATTCAGGGCGGACCCTTAGAGCATGTTATTGCTGCGAAAGCTGTATCTTTCTTTGAAGCACTTCAACCCGAATATAAAGAGTATCAAAGTCAGGTTAAAAAAAATGCAGCAGAGATGGCTCGCCTTCTTATCGAAAAGGGGTACAAAATTATTTCAGGAGGTACCGACAATCACAGTATGCTTGTTGACCTTAGAACAAAGTTTCCCGAACTAACTGGAAAAAAGGCCGAAAACACTCTTGTACAGGCTGATATAACAATTAACAAAAATATGGTCCCATTTGATGACCGTTCGCCTTTCCAGACATCAGGAATAAGGCTGGGTAGTTCAGCTTTAACTACACGGGGATTAAAGGAGAAAGATATGACTGATGTTGTAAACCTAATAGATAAGGTTCTATCTAACATAGATGATGAAAAGGCTATTAGTGATGTAAAAATGAAGGTTAATAAAAAGATGAAAGATTATCCTCTTTTTGCTTATTAACAAAATTTACTATTATTAAGCCATAACTTATTATCCCGGTGTTTTTCCTTATATCTTTAAGGTTTCACCGGGATAGTTTTAATATAATAGTCTTAAAAATTATAGTAAATCCAAACTTATTCTCCATGGAAAAGCAGAAAGAGTCCTTTAATAACAGTATGGGTGAAGAGTTTTTTATTGGCAAAATTTTGTCAACAGGAAAGTTTGGTGAGGTAAAAGAGGCCTTTAAATGCAACAGTAATAAAAAATATATTTTAAAACCTATAAAGAGCGATTCCCTGATACTATCACTACTTAATAAAGAGGAGACAAACTATAATTTATACAAAAAATCAAATAAGGTAATAGAAAACCATAACTTAAATATTTTCGACCTCTTTAAAAGTGAGCCAATAGTGCATAATAATCAAACATATATTTTAAGAGAGTATATTGAAGGAACAACTTTTAAAGAGCTGATAACAAAAAAGAGGGGGAGGCTTAAAAAAGCCGGATTAAAATATGTGCAAGAGGCTTTTTGCAATATATTAACCCAACTTGAACTGCTACACAAAAACAACCTTCTTCACTGCGATATTAAGCCCTCAAATATTATTGCAGCTCATGAGCATAATGAAGACCCCTCATGCTGGGATCCCAAAAAATGTACTCTTATAGACTTTGAACAGATGATTAAACTACCTGCTGATAATAGTCTGCGTCGCCCATTTTCACTTGGCTACTCTGCACCCGAACAGCTTTTAAACTTTAATCACCTGCTATCACCGGCATCTGACCTTTTTGCACTGGGAGTTACTCTTTATGAGAGTATCACTTTTAAAAAAGCATTTAACTACTATAACCCCGAAATGCTTATGCACATTCAGCTTAATTTACCACTCAAAAAAGAGAGTAACAGACTATCCCCTCAACTCTTCTCAATAATAGAAAAAGCAACCGCCAAACAACCATTTAGAATACCGCCGCGCAGAATGGCTGTTCAAGAGATTAACAACACATTATTAAATGGTATAGCAAAAAGATATAGCTCTGTAACAGAGTTTAAAAATGAGTTAATTAAGTGTAATTGTAGCATTATTAAAAAAAGAAGTTTAAACAACTTTTTAAAACGGTTGTTTTAACTGTACAACAAACAAATAAATAGATACCAAAATATGTTTTTTATAATAGTTTTAGCAATTCATACAGCAGTCAATTTTTATATAGCCCTGCGCGGATGGCAGGCTTTAGAACTCAACTCAGGAGTACGTCCCTGGTTTATCACTTTTATGGTGCTGTTATATGTTGCATACCCGCTTGCAAGAATTTTAGAAAAGATATGGTATCACCCTATACCTATAACTCTACACTGGATTGGCGCTTTTTGGTTTGCAGCAATGCTATATGTTACACTACTTCTATTTTTAACCGATATAATTCGTGTCATTAACCATTTTACACCCTTTATACATAACATTACCGAAAATATAGCAACTCTTAAAATGAAGCTTTTTTATGCTTTTTCCCTAATCACTCTTTTGGTTGTAGTTGCCGGACATATAAATGCGTGGACACCAAAAACAACACGTCTTGATATAGTTATTCCCAAAAAAGCAGGGAATATGGAATCTTTAAGAATTGTTGCAGCAAGTGATATTCATCTAGGCACTCTTATTGGTCCGCGAAAAACTCAAAAACTGGTTAATCAAATTAACGCACTTGAACCAGATATAGTGCTTTTTGCAGGGGATGTTATTGATGAGGATGTTGAAACAGTAGTTAAACAGGATTTAGGTAACTGCCTTAAACAGATTAATGCCCCGCTTGGAGTTTATGCCTCAACGGGTAACCATGAATATATTGGAGGAGCCGAACCGGCTGTAAAGTATCTGGAACAACATAATATAAATGTGATAAGGGATAGCGCTCTACTTATAAATAATAACTTTTATATTATAGGCAGGGAAGATCTGCACAAAAGATTCACAACCGGAAAAAGCAGAAAAGAGCTAAATAAAATAGTTGCAGATGTTGATATGTCAAGACCTCTCATACTGCTTGATCATCAGCCCTACAACTTAAATGATGCTATCGATGCAAAAATAGATCTTCAAATATCGGGGCATACACATCACGGACAGTTATGGCCATTTGGATATATAACCAACCAAATTTTTGAAGTTAGTCGAGGATATGCCAAGTTTGACAACACCCACATTTATGTTAGTCCGGGCTACGGAACCTGGGGACCTCCTGTTAGAACAGGCAACCGCCCCGAAATAGTTATGATTCAACTCTATTTCGACCAACCCAAATAGATTTTTATTTTATTACACCTTTAAAACTATAATGAGTTGCTCTCTACACTCTCTTGAATAAGCTTTTCAAGACGGGATATCTGGCTGTTTTTATTAACCTCACGCAGCTGCTGTGCGGTTTCTGTAAAGTATTGATGCTGACGAATAAAATTTAACTGCATTTTATTCCACTCTTCCAATGAAGGAACCATATCGCGCTCTTTAAACTCCCGGTAAAGAGCATTCGAGACAGGAATAAAATCCCGGCGTCCCAGGTAGTCAAGATCGGCATCACAAATAATCTTCTCAAGAATGCCTTTGGGACGAGGTGGCATTTTTGTAGCCATAATTAATCGGCATACAATATCAATCTGCTCCTGACTATAGTCATAACTATTTAACTTTTCACGTGCCATAACCGTACCATGATACTCATGATCTTTATAACTTATTGTATGACCGGCATCATGAAAAAGAGCTGCAAATTTAAGTAACAGTATCTCCTCTTCATTTATACCTTCGGCCCACCCTATAAGCTCTACTTCGGTTACAACATCAATAGTATGTTTAACATTATGATAGTAGAGGTTGTCTGGTAAATTTACCTCAAGATAATCTAACATCTCCTCCTGCAGATCCATAAACTTAAGAAGCATATAACGTGTATGAAAATGCCCGTTAGGCTTACTAATAGAGTCTGCAGAAATAAATTCGGGATGATAACCCTTTATAGAGTAGGTTTCAATATTACCTTTATATTTTACAGGCATATATCCGGTCAATTCTGTATCAAAAAACTCCTTTATCAATTCATAGGTCATTACCGATACAGATATAGTTCCCGGCTGAGCAGACTCCCCAATACGACATGCAGTATTTATACTATCTCCCGAAAAATTAAAATCAGATGATCTGTTATCGTTTGGGATGGCAAGGACCGGACCAGTATGAATGCCAAATTTTATTTCCCAAAATCCTCCGTTACTATTATCATCAAGTTTTTGAGCTGTTTCAAGCATCTCAAGAGCTACTCTTATGGTATCAATAGGATTAGTACGGTTCTCACCCTGCAATCCGGCTCCATAAAGCATCATGTCACCCAAAGAGTTTAACTTAACAATATTATTTCTAAAGGCTATATCTTCAAAAGAGAGATAGATCTCATCTAACAGGTCCACTTTTACATTGGGATTATCAAGTCTGTATAATTTTTCAAACCCCTGAACAGAGATATAGAGTACCGAAACCATTCTAAGACGACGGGTAAGTTTACGTCGGTCATGAATAGTTTCAGCCTTATCGGTAGAATATTTAAGCAGAACATCCTGATACTGACGGCTCTGATTTTCAACTTCAACTATTCTACTCACCAACTGTTCCAGTTGTCCCTGAAGAGCTTTATTTCGACCTGCCAACCGTTTTACCCTGTCAAGAAAATTTTCAGTTTCTCTCATATACCCTGTTTTATAAATAAATTTAATAAAAAAGGGGATATTGGTCAAGCAAAATTAATAAAGCATAGATATAACTTTTTCAACCCTTGAGTTAACAAGCTCTTTAGCATCTATCCACTCTATTTTAATACCCCTTCTCTCCATACCTCTAAACCAGGTCATCTGCCGTTTTGCAAATTGATGGATAGCAATGTTAAGCCTTTCAAACATCTCATCAAAACTTAATTCTCCAGAAATATATTTTGTTACAAACTTATATTCGAGTCCGTAATAAATTAAATCCTCAAAGGTAAGTCCCTCATTAAGCAGTGATTTAACCTCATCAATCAACCCCTGATCAATACGCTCTTTAAGTCGTTCTGTTATATTTGCTCTTCGTCTCTCCCTATCTATATCTACTCCTATAACCAATGGATTTAATTGTGGTAAATCAATTTCAACCTCTGGATTATTTTGATGAAACTCCTCTATTTCTATTGCTCTAACAGCTCTTTTAACAGTATCACTATCGGTTGTGTTATGAAGAATCCTATACGATGCAAGAATCTCCTCCAACTCACTTAAGCTTTTACCTTTTAATGACTCTCGCAAACCAGGATTTGCAGGAACATGTATCATTTGATACTGATGCAAAACAGCCTCAATATACATACCTGTTCCTCCACATAAAAGAGGCCACTTATTACGAAACCGTATATCCTCAAAAGCGCGATAAAAATCGTTATGAAACTCATAAACATTATACTTATATCCCGGTTCACGTATATCAATCAAGTGCGAGGGTATGGTTTTACCGTTAACTATATAATCCTTATAATCTTTTCCAGTACCCAAATCCATCCGCCTGTATATCTGCCTTGAATCTCCGCTAATTATCTCTCCATCAATTCTGGCACATATATTAGCAGCAAACGAGGTTTTACCCGAAGCTGTTGGTCCGGTAACCACAATTAAGTTATAAGGCGACTTCTTCATTTTTAATTTTATAATTGTTCTACTATATTTTATGCAAAGATAATCTTTGATAGATAATATTGTGGTACTAAACTCAAAATAGTAACACTGCACTAAAAAAAGCAAAATAGTAAGCTATAGAGACTAACAATTTAACTCCCACATAAAAGTTAATTTTCTCGATTTAATCTAAATGGTTAAACCATTTTTATATTTTTGCCAATATCTATTAAACTAAAAAAATGAGCAGCAACAAGTCTGTAACAACAAAAGGACTTTACAAGAATCTTGTTTTAAGGATAAAAAACCTTATTATTAAACCGGGAGAAGAGTGGAAGAGTATTCACAGAGAAAATAAAAGTATTAATGAAATACTATCAGATTTTTCTCTTCCACTTATAGCCTTATGTGCTGTGGCAACATTTATAAATTTTGCCATTAATCATCAGGCTTTTAATTCAGAACTGGCAATTAAACATGCTACAGTAAGCTTTGCATCACTTTTTGTCGGGCTCTATCTATCATTTTTAATGCTTAAATGGATATTGCCAAAAATGCATATTCCTGCTTCACCCAGATTAATTTTTAGTATAGTAGCCTACCCATCTGGTCTATGGTATATAATTACTTTTATAATTAACCTCATCCCTGAATTAATAATATTACACCTGCTTACTTTTTACTCTATTTATATAATATGGCATGCTGTAAGCTATCTGCCGGGAATAAGGATCGAACACAATTTAGTTATAAGTGTTTTAATCGCAGGGATAATACACATTACTCCATATTTTATTAAATTTGCTCTACTAAAAATTATTATATAAGGGATTGTTTATGATGGCAAGCAGAATCAACATAAAAAATAAAAGAGCCTTTTTTGATTATGAAATTATTGAGAAGTATGTTGCCGGCATTCAGCTTGCAGGAACCGAAATAAAATCGATAAGAGCGGGGAAGGCCGGACTGGTAGATTCTTTTTGTTATTTTTCCCGGGGTGAACTTTGGGTAAAAGGGATTAATATAGCTGAATATTTTTACGGAACCTACAACAACCATAAACCGGCAAGGGAGAGAAAGCTTTTACTGCAAAAAAAAGAGCTTAAAAAGCTTTTGCGTAAAACAAAAGAGACAGGCTTAACAATTATACCTTTAAGATTGTTTATAAATGAAAGAGGGTTTGCCAAACTTCAAATAGGACTTGCAAAAGGTAAAAAGAAGTATGACAAACGGGAGTCTCTTAAGCAAAAGGATGCTAAAAGAGATATGGATAGAGCAAAAAAGGTGTTCTGATTATCTTCTAATTAAAATCAGCGCAACCTCAACAAATAAAACTCATCTGTAAAACGGATGAAGGTGCGATGGAGATTTCTCCTCTAAAACAATATTGAATGTCAGGACTAAGTGATAGGGTTAAACGAAATCATAGAGAATTGTAAAAAGGGGAAGCGAGAGGCTCAAAAAAAGCTATATGAGCTTTATGCGCCTCAATTACTCGCTGTTTGCATTAGGTACACTAAAAACAGGGAGGATGCCGAAGACTTTTTACATGAAGGGTTTTTAAAAATTTTTGATAAAATTGATCAGTATAAAGGAAGCGGCTCTATAGAAGGATGGATGAGAAGATTGATGGTAAACAGCATATTGGAGGAGTTTAGAAAAAATAAAAAATATACATTTTTAGATGAGTCATATCTTACTAATTTTAACGAAAAAGAGAGTGACTCTGCA
This sequence comes from Marinilabiliaceae bacterium ANBcel2, assembly GCA_029688995.1. Taxonomy (GTDB): domain Bacteria; phylum Bacteroidota; class Bacteroidia; order Bacteroidales; family Marinilabiliaceae; genus JARULA01. The sequence continues at coordinate 231,115 of JARULA010000003.1, read as the reverse complement.
GACAGTGAAGAGGATGATAGTAGTGATGCTGTAAGCTTAAAGGAGGTGCTGGCTATTATAGAAGAGCTGCCTAAAAAGTATCAAATGGTTTTTAAGCTCTATGTATTGGAAGAGTATTCACATAATGAAATTGCAAACCAGCTTAATATATCAATTGGCACAAGCAAATCTAATCTTTCCAGAGCCAGAAGATGGATTAAAAACCGGCTGGAAAAAAAAACGGTTAAAAAGAAAAAACTATGGGCGATTTGAATAACATAGAAAAAAGATACAAACGCCACATTAAATCACTAAGGGTTAATCCCAACCCAAATGTGTGGGACAAAATTGAAGCGTCTCTTGATCAAAAAAAGAGAGCTAACAAGGTTGTTATCTTTAAGCGCTATGCTGCAGCTGCTGCTATTGCACTACTGACCATTACTGGAGCAAACTTTCTATATAACAGTTTTAGTTTAACAGATGAACAAAGTGAGAGTAGCTACTCCCCCTCCTACAGAGCCGAATCAGTTCAATTCCATAAAGAGGAGGATAAGCAAATTAGCTCTGATAGCAATATATCATCTGGTAGTATAAAGGAAGAAGAGAGCAAAGAGGTTGCTTCGGTTGACCTGTCGGTTCCCGACAACAGAGAGAAGACAACCACTCCGGGAAATTTATATAATGATCATCTGGCAGCAAAACTTAGCAATGGAGAGGTAAAGGATAAAACTCACACCTCGGTAAGCAACGATATAGTTGAGTTTCAAAATATCAATCACTCACCCGAACTGTTTCCTCAAAATGAGAAAAAAAGTGTTATTAAGGAGTATTTTGCAGTAAAGGATATAGATAAGATTAAGAACATATTTAACGTTCAAAATAATATCTTCGATGCTGAATACTCCAATGAATTTGTACCAGAAGAGAAAAGAGCCCGACGGATACACCTAAGTGGTATGCTCTCATCCGGATATAGTTTTAGAAATACATCAGGCAATTTTAGTACTGCTATGGCTCCATCATCTCCCTATACCGAAAAGGGGATAACCTCAACAGGTGGCGGATTAAACATCTCCATTGAAATGAGTGACAAGTGGGCGATTGAATCGGGAGTAATGTTTGCCCGGTTAGGTCAGGAAGTACATCCAAGGTCGGGCGACCAACATATTTTTGCTCTTAATACAAGCGACAGGGGTGATAATGTAAAAGTAAAAAGCGTCTCCTTAAACAACTCAATGGGAGATATAAATACGCAAAAATCGATGACAGCAACTACCTCGTTGGCGGGAGCTGCAACAAATGAAATTAGTGTGCGACTAGCACCTGAGGCCTCAACAGCAGTTAATAATAAAGGAGTAATTGAGCAGCAACTTGAATATATTGAAGTCCCTTTAACCTTTCGTTACTTTATCTTTAATGAAGAGATCACTCTTTCACTGGCGGGCGGATTTAGCAGTAATTGGCTTTTAAATAACAATGCATATTTTAACAGTGAAAGTGAAAATGTTAATATTGGATCGACCGACGGACTTTCAACTGTTAACTGGAGCACTCATGCAGGTATAGGATTTACTGTTCCTGTATATGGACCTTTCTCTTTTTCAGTTGAACCCAGGATAAACTACTTTATAAATAATATTAACAAAGATCATCCGGTAAGCTATAAGCCTTATTACATGGGAGTTTTTAGCGGTATTAAATATACTTTAGAGTAATATCCAATTTAGCTAAAAATAGTTGTTTTATACTATATCGAGAAGTCTGATAAAGAGTTCACCATCTCTTTAAACCTACTTCCCTCTTTTTGCATAAGCTCATCATAAGAGCCTGTTTCAACAACTCTTTTATCGTCCACAACAACTATTCGATCGGCCATCTTTATTGTGGAGAGACGATGGCTTATTATTATGGAGGTTCTTCCTTTAGTTAAAGAGAATATATATTTTAAAAGTCGTGCCTCAGAAAAAGCATCAAGTGAACTAGTAGGCTCATCCAATATTACTATTTGAGCATCATTATAAAATGTACGGGCTAAAGCAAGACGTTGCCATTGGCCCGGGCTAAGAGGTTCGCTTCCTTCAAAAAGTGTACCCATAGTTGTGTTATAACCTTTTTTAAATGAGCTAATAACACCATCAATGCCCGAGAGTTGAGCTGCTTCTCTAATAAAAAACTGATCCTTTTTGCGCCTTACATCTCCAAACCATACATTCTCAGCTGCAGTAACATTATAGAGAATGAAATCCTGAAAAATAACACCTATATTAGAAATGCGTTGAGATGGAGAGATAGATTGCAGATTTACTCCATCAATAGTAATATCTCCCTTTACGGGTAAATATAAGCTACATAAAAGTTTTACCAGGGTGCTCTTTCCACAACCATTAGAACCTACAATAGCAACTGTCTCCCCTGCCTTAACATTAAAGCTGAGATCTTTTAATACCCACCTGCTGTTTGAGGGGTAATGAAAATCTATATTTTTAAACTCTATCCCCTCTTTTAACTGAGCAGGAAAATCCTTTTCAGCTGCTCTATCGATAGATGAAACAGCAATAGCATCTTTTGACTCCTTTAGGTTTAAGAACTCAAATAGGTTATCCAAAAAAAGAGAATCCCCATAAAGAGCTGTAATCTGACCCAATAACTGCTGCAAATAAGAGTATCCGCGTTGCAGAGCCATAAAGTATAGAACCACCTCACCAATTGTAATATCTCCGCTAAAGGCTCTTAATGCAATTAAAGAGTAGATCCCAAAAAAAGTGGCAGCAACAACTAACTGCACTATAAACTCTTTTTGTGTTTTATTGGCAAGCATTTTATATTGTGCTTTTCGCCAACGCTCCTTTAAGGAGTAGTAACGACGTCTAAAGAGAGAGCCCAAATCGAAAACTCTTACCTCCTTGGCAAACTCAGGTGCTGTTAACAAGCGGTTATAATAATTGACCTCCCGCTCCATAACAGTATGTCTCTTTTTAAATCTAAAAAGCTTACGGGCATGAAACAGTCGTATTACAGTTATTGGTATAGTAACAGCAATTAAAATAAGAAGTACCGACCAGTGAACCATAACAAGCACTCCCCCCAAAACAATAATTGTAATAAAATTTTGTGACAATCCGACAACCCCATAAAAAATACGCGAAGGTCTGTAAGCAGCTTCGTTTAAAGCACGATAAAAAACACTTTGATACTCGGGATGCTCAAAATACCCATATTGCAGTCTGCCTATCTTATCATGAATCAAATTATCAAAAAAATCGGTTATGGCAAAAGATTGCTTCTCCCTTATAAGTTTTGATAAAGAGGCTGAAACAGCATTAACCAAAAAAATAGCAGCCGCAACAAATAAAATGGGCATAACAGTTGTAAGCTCACGTTGATCAACCGGTAGTTGCATAATGGTTTGAATCTCATCAACCAATAGCTTAACCAAAAAAAGCAATAAAAGGGGCAAAAAGCCCCTTATAAAAACAAAAACTATATTTATTAATGTCCAGCCCGGAGAGCTTCTCCATATATATTTTAAGATAGTTGATATTTGCCTTCGAGACTTTACCACCTCACAACCTGTTTTAAAGCTCCGGTAGTTGGGTTAAAAAGAGCACCACTATTATCACCATCAAAAAGATCCTCGGGCAGACGCAATATATGACCAAATTGACCAAGATAGACCTCCCGGGTCACAAGAGTTAAGGTGCGATCAACAATACTAACTTCAGCCACAGCCGGCATACAGTATGCAACTCCGCGTTTAGGATCCTCTCTTCGTTCAACAACCTCCTCATCAATAAGGTTAACTCCCCCATCTTTATCAGTTTTAATGTTTATATAGACCGGTGTTCCACTAACATCATCCCTGTCAAGAAATCCGTTGCGATGCGAAAATCTCAAAAGGGTTGCATTAAGAGATTTATCGGCCGAAGGTATAAACTGATAACTTTTTACATAGCGCTCTCTTGTAGATTTGCCCCTGAAAAGATCAAGATATGCATTCTCTTTTTTATCAATCTCATTTAAAAGAATCTCGTAGGCAGCTCCATCGGGAGGCAATATCTCAAAATCCCCGTCAATTAATCGTGTTCTGTTCTCACGTAGATAACCAATCTCTCTTGAGGCCTCCTCAGCCATAGCAGTAGTACTACTTCTTACTAACTGCTCACCGGTATAGGGTGTGTCATCAAAGGTTAAATCATTTAATGAAATCACATCTGATAAATCTCCAAAACTCTTTAAATCAGTATCATAATCTCTTTCCCCACCATTAACAGAGATGGCATCACTTTTCAAGTTATCCCTAATATTAATACTTTTTAAAATGCCTTCATCGGTTAACTCCAGCGCTGCCATAGCAGGTACGCCTTGAGTGGTTACCCTGAATAGGCGATCGGGGTCGGGAACAGAGCTCACCGATATATTTGCACCAACAATACGCCACTCCTCTACATCCTCGGTAATTAAATCAGATAAATTCAAAAATCTGCCTGCAAAACGGTAAAAAGGACCTGCCTTTTCGACTCGTTTTTCTGCTATTACCTGAACATCAATAACAGTTTTAGGCAAATAGTAATATAATCCATGACTATCAGCCTTACTCCCTTCAACATTAGTTGTTGCACCTTGCTGCACTATTTCATTTGAAGAGCAACCCGCAAAAAAAGAGAGTAAAAAAAGAGCAGTTATAGTATATAGGACATTTCTCATCGATATACAATTTAATATGTTAAAGCAAAAACAATTATAACCAAATATAAAGCAGCACTATCTAATAGTCAAGTACTTTTTTAAATGCATCACCAAGCTTATCAATTAAATCAGATGCCATAAGAGCATCCTCCCCTCTCTCCTTTTTGGCAATATCTCCTGCCAATCCGTGAAGATAAACACCGGCAACTGCAGCATCACAAGCCTTAACACCCCGACCCAAAAGAGATGCAATCACCCCTGTTAAAGCATCTCCACTACCGCCAGTAGCCATACCGGGATTACCGGTAGAGTTAAAATAACAGTTACCATCAGGAGTAACCACCATAGTGTAAGCTCCTTTTAAAACAATAATAATACTATATTTAACGGCCATATCTACAGCCTTATTCATCCTCTCATAATCACTACTCCACTCCCCGGCCAGCCTCTTAAATTCACCCGGGTGTGGTGTAATTATAGTATTTGGAGGTAATTCACTTAAAAGATTCTTTTCGGCAGCCAAAATATTAATAGCATCGGCATCCAACACAAAGGGTAGCCTCTTCTCTTTAACATCAAAAATAAGAGTACGCAAAGCCTTGGTGCAATTAACCCTGGTCCCAATTCCCGGTCCGACAGCCACAACTGAAAAATTATCCAGGGAGGGATGCTCGGTAAACATCAAATCAGATCTGTCAATATTAACCATCGCCTCGGGCAGTGCAGCATGAAAATTGAGTCCGCCATTATGCGGCAAATGCACCGTTAACAATCCGACACCTGACCTCAAAGAGGCTTTACCGGCAAGTACTGCAGCTCCAATTTTTCCATAACTACCTGCAATAAGTAAGAGATGCCCCATATCTCCTTTATGGGTAAATTTTCGCCGTTTAGGTATTAATCGAGAGCAATCATTAACTAATGTATAAAACCAATTTGTTGGGGTGGACTCTATTTTAGAGGGGTATAATCCTATCGGCACAACTTTCCATACCCCGGCATAACACTCATTTTCGGGAAACATAAATGCGAGTTTGGGAAGCTCAAATGTATAGGTAAAATCAGCTTTAACTATAGCATAAGGACAATTACCACTATTATCCTCACCCATCAATCCCGAAGGGATATCTATTGATACAACTTCAACTTCGGAACGGTTAATAAAAGCAACCACATCAGCCGCTTCGCCCTTAAGAGGCCGGTTTAAACCGCTACCAAATAACCCATCTACAATAACATCGCCGGGAGTTATTACAGGAAGTTGTTGGCCTCTGTCAAGATAAACCAATGCTGAACTCCTTATATGAGATAAGCGATCAAGATTAATTTCTGCATCGTTTGAGAGATTATTTGAGCGCAACAGCACAGTAACCACCTCAAATCCATCAAGCAGCATGATCCTTGATAAAGCAAGAGCATCTCCCCCATTATTTCCCGGTCCGGCAAAAACAATAAACCTCTGCCCCTCATCATACCGACAGGCAAGCTCATCATAAAGAGCACCTACAGCACGCTCCATCAAATTAACTGATAAGATGGGTTCATTTTCAACGGTAAACTTATCAATCCCGGCTATCTGTTCAACTGGAAAAATCTTCATATAGTTTACTCTCTTCTATAAAAATGAGAAATTAAGCTTTAGCTGTTAAGTTAAGGATAAAATATGGGACCTTCAATTCCTAAAGGAAGTTCTAACCAAATCCATAAAATAAACATTGGAATACGAACAACCATAAAAGCAACTGCATAAGGCAGCATCATCGATATTATAGTACCTATACCAACATTCTTCACATATTTTTGAGCAAAAACAATAATTAAAGGAAAGTATGGAAGCAGAGGTGTTAATATGTTTGAATATGAATCTCCAATACGATATGCAGCCTGGGTGGTCTCGGGAGAGTATCCCATATACATAAGCATTGGAACAAAAATAGGTGCAAGTAGTGCCCACTTGGCAGAAGCACTTCCCATAACAAGGTTTACAAGCGACGAAATTAAAATAAAAGAGACCAGCAAAGGCATACCGGTAAACCCAATTGCATTAAGTCCGTCCGATCCTTTAACTGCCAATACACTTCCCAAATTTGACCAGTTAAAGTAGGCTACAAACTGAGAAGCAACAAATGCAATAACAATATAGAGTCCCATTGTCGACATCGACTTAGCAGTCATATCCGAAACATCTTTATCACTTCTAATGGTTTTAGCCACAATACCATATACCAATCCGCCAATAAAAAAAAGCAGAAACATTATAGGCACAAGGGAGTCATAAAAAGGTCTAAAGCTGGGGCTCCCTGTAACCTCATCAACATCTCCTCTTAAAAGCCCATTTTCAGGTACTACAGCAGCAACAATTAATCCTATAAAAGCAACTACCGAAAGCATTGACCACTTTAACGCTTTTTTCTCAAGCGGTGTAACTTCATTCTCATGAGCTTCAATTTCAACACCCTCCTCTTCGGCAGAGTAGAGTCCCAGGCGAGGCACCAAAATCTTTTCGGTAACCCATGTTCCCGCCAAACCAACTAAAGGCACCGAAGCTGCCATAAGATAGTAATTAGAGAGTGGATTAACAGTATATTCAGGATTAACAATTTGTGCTGCAGGTTCGGTAAAAGCAGCAATCATAGGATCAAGTCCGGTGGGTAAAAAATTGGCTCCAAATCCGCCCGAAACACCAGCAAAGGCAGCACCAATACCGGCAAGAGGATGGCGTCCCAATCCCATAAAAATGGCAGCTCCCATAGGAATAAGCACAACATAACCTGCATCAGCAGCAACAGAACTTACCATTCCGGCAACAACTATTGAAAATGTTATAAGATATTTAGGTACTTTAGAAACAAAAACTCTTAAAGCAACAGCTATCATTCCTGTATGTTCAGCAACACCTATACCCAACATAACAACCAGCACCAAACCAAGCGGAGGAAACTCGGCAAACACATCAACCATATTGGTAAATATTCTTTGCAAACCATCTTTGGTCAACAAATTTTTAACCGAAATAAACTCCTCTTCAATACCGGTAGCACCCCCTGTACCAGGCATTTGAACTGTCACCCCGCCAAAAATCCAGGATAGAATCAGCACAATTCCCATAAGCATGGCAAAAAGAGTTACCGGCTGCGGTAATTTATTTCCAACTATCTCAACTTTATCAAGGATCCTTTTAAAAAAGCCATCCTTTTTCTTGCTTGGTTCACTCATAACAATTTTATTATAAATAATTTTTTAACCTTGAATTTTTAAAAGTTCAAAAATAGTATAAATTTCAAAAAATCCTGAAAAACATTACTCTTGCTTGCAACTTAAAGAGATATAAGTTTTTATAATACTCTTTATAGAATCACTGCAAATCTTCTCATAATCGATATCTGCAGGTTTAACAAAAAAGTAGTCAGAGATATCATCCCTGTGGGTAATCGTTGAAAAATCTTTTATATGGCATAAAAAACCCATATCATTTGTATAGACCGAAAAGCCAGAAAAAACATACTCATTAGGAGCAGATATTAAATATTGATAGTGATTAACATCAAGATTTAACTCCTCCTTAATCTCCCGTTTTAAAGCATTTTCAGCACTCTCCTGTGGATCTACAAAACCACCGGGCAGATCAAGCATCCCCTTATGAGGATCAAAAGCGCGCTTCGATAACAACATCTCACCTTTATCATTTACAATAACAGCCGCCACAGCTGCAGCTGAGTTTATATAAAAGTGAAATCCACACTCATTACATAAAAAAGAGTAGTCTTTTTGGTATCTGAACAGACCAGAGCCGCATCTGGGGCAATACTTTAATACCTTCTCGGGTATTGTCTCTACTTTATCATACATATTTAAAAACCACTTAAATTCATTGTTACTGTCGGTATCAATAATAGAAAACCGGTTATAATTAAAATCAATATCAACGGTGCTATCCACTTAACCCATTTAACATATGGAATTTTAGCAACTCCAAGTACACCAATCAAAATTCCCGAAGTAGGTGTAATAAGGTTGGTAAAACCATCACCAAACTGAAAAGCCATAACAGTTGCCTGCCGTGATAGACCAATTAAGTCACTAAATGGTGCCATTATTGGCATTGTTAATGCTGCTTTAGCCGATCCACTGGGTATAACAACATTAATAACTGACTGAATAACATACATAATACCCACCGAGGCTATATCACCCATATCATTCATTCCCTGAGCCATTGCATGTAATATGGTATGTATAATATTACCATCTTCAAGAATAACAATAATACCTCCGGCCAAACCCACAACTAAAGCTGCAGACATAATATCCTTTGCACCTTCTAAAAAGAGATCGGTAATTGAATCGGCCGATTTGTTCATTGCTGCACCTGCCAAAATACCCATAGCAAAAAAGAGAGAAGCTATCTCCATTATATACCAGTCATACCCCATTACTCCTATGACCAAAAAAATTATAGTGTAGGCCAACAAGTTAAGTACAAAAACGGGAGAAGACTTTTTCAATGATATCAGTCCGGTTACAAAATAGAGAAGAGATATAATAGGCAAAAAAGGAGCTGTTATTCCATTTCCATCACCAATAGTTAAGGTGGTTAAAGGATGAAATACCGAAAAAAGTATAAGAACAGCAAATAGGGCTATCCACACCCACCAGGAAGCTTTATAGGTAATATGCTCCTCTTCATCTTGCTGAAGATGCAGATGTTCACGCCAGTAATCATCTTCTTTATAGACAAGCGAACGTTCGGGCTTACGTTTAATGCGCCCTGCATACCATAAAACATAAGATATACCAGTAATATTAATTATAACCCAGCTGAAAAGTCTGTACTCAAATCCACTAAAAAGTGGCAGACCGGCAATACCTTGTGCAATACCAATAGTGAAAGGATTAAGCACAGCACCGGCAAAACCGAGTCCGGCACCCACAAACACCATAGCAACACCAGTTATAGAATCATAACCCATAGATACCGCAAGCGGAACTACAATAATTATAAAAGCAATTGTCTCTTCACTCATTCCAAAAACAGCTCCAAAAACGGAAAACATAAGCATTATAAGAGCAATCACCAGATTTCCTGTTCCAATTTTACGCATAAAGGCAAATTGGTCAAGCCTGCGAGTAAAATTTAAAAAAGAACGAATACCAACATCTATAGCTTTAGAGTCGTTCATTATCCAAAAAGCTCCCCCAACCATTAAAATAAAAATAACGATACCCGACTGTCTTACAAAGCCTTCAAACATAGCCCCAAATATCTGCCAGGTTTGAGGATTATTATCGGTAGGTTTAAAAACAGGAGTTGAATCGGCAGCAGTCCCTTCAGGAGTTACATATACACCACCGGGAACAAACCAGGTAGCCACAGCTGATAAAACAATCAAAGCAAAAACAATAACATAAGTATGAGGAACTCTCTTCAACATAATTTCAAAATTTAAACCTCAAAGTTAATTGATTGTCACAATTATAAAAAAGAGGGTAGAAAAAAGAGCAGATTAAAGTATAAAAACAAACTGCACGTTTTAACAACAATTAACCTGCATTCAATGAATTTCAGACATTTAAGATATATATTTGTAATAAGATTTTTTTTCATAGATTTGGATTTGGTTAACAAAGGCTGATTTAGGGAAAGGACAGATTAAATTATTAATCTGTCCTTTTTTATCTACTCTTCACTGCATTATGTTAAACTATACAGTTTTTTATCATTATTTTTTACCTGCCGGCAATTTTATTCTTTGATATTTGCCACATTCTTCTTAATTTCAACAAATAGATTTAAATAAAAAACCCTGCCCTGAAATGTAACCGATTAAACTAATCAAAGATAGCATGGATAATCTTTTCCTAAAATACATGAAAGAGCGGACCGGCAAACCCAAACGTAAAAGTCCGAAATTTAACGCTCCTGGTCCGGTAATTACCATATCGAGGGAATATGGTTGTCCGGGGAGAAAAATTGCGCGTAAACTTTCAGATGTGCTTACCGAGAAAAACAGGAGGCTGGGAAAAGATAAAGAGTGGAAATGGATAAGCAAAGAGATTATTGAAGAGTCTGCCAGAGAGCTAAAACTTTCACCAACACTTATAAAAGATTTATCAGATTACAGAACCAGAGGCTTTTTTGAAAATCTAGCTCTATTTTTTTCAGACGAGTTTTATCCGGGCGATGTAAAGATAAAAAATACTATAGCGCGATTTATCTATAATGCAGCATCCGAAGGAAACGTTGTAATTGTGGGTAGGGCAGGTGAATCAATCACCAAGCATTTTGAAAAATCATTTCATGTTAAACTGCAGGCTCCCCTTGAATGGAGGACCGAACAGGTGGCCAATTCATACGGCATGAGCATTACCGAGGCAAAAAAAGAGGCCAATGAGATGGATAAACGAAGAACCCAGTTTAGAAACTATTTTGAAAAAAACCGACCAGATATTGAGTTCTTCGACTCATTCTTCAACTGTGCAACAATGACCGACGAGGAGATTGTTGAAATGATAGTTATTGTAGCCGAAACCAGAGGATTTGTATAATTTAAGAACTCCACAACAATAACAATTAGCTGTAACGCTGCATCAATGAGATGGCCTGACTGTAATAACCGCGTCCGAACAAATTAAGATGATTTAACACATGGTATAAAAGATAAATTCCTTCACGATACTCATACCCATCTTTTAAAGGGTAGGTTTTATTGTAGGAGTTATAAAATTCAGCAGTAAAACCTCCAAATAGTTTTGTCATTGCAAGATCTGCCTCCCTGTGTCCATAATAAACAGCAGGATCTATTATAACCGGCTCACCTCTCTCGCCTGTCATATAGTTTCCTCCCCACAAATCACCATGCAATAAAGAAGGCTCCTCTTCACTACCTGATAATATTTGAGGTAATTGATCAATCAGATTATTAAATAAAGAGGAGAATTTTTTATCAACATAACCATTCTGGTTTGCCAGTTCATATTGATAAATCAAACGCTTATTCTTATAAAATTGAAGCCAGCTGAACGCCTCTTCTCCCCGGGGAATATTGGGCTGGGGCGTATGCCCGAGATAATTATCATCATCAAATCCAAATCGCTCACCTTTATATTTATGCAATAAAGCAAACTGCTCACCAAATTTTTCAAAAAAATTTGGCATCCTCCCTTTTGAATCTATATACTCTATAACCAAATAGTCGTTGTCAAAAGCAACCACTTTAGGTACCCTTATAACAGCAGGCTTAGCAAGCTCCTTTAAACCGGCAGCCTCTTTAATAAACATATCTGATGCACCTCCCTGCTTAACTATATAACTGAGTCCCCCGTCCGTATCAATCTTTTGAGTATCAGCAATACAGCCTCCTCCCATACTACTAAAACCGGTTATTCTCTCACCTAAAATATTCTCTAAGCTCTCTTTCGAAATCATAAAACAAAATATTTTAAATTATAGATCAACTTTATTGATAGTGTTAAAAGAAAATTTTATTTTCAGCTTAAATTATAATTTTACAACCAAAGTTAATTAAAGATGGTTAATCTGCCATAACAGAAAATCATCAACAAACTTAACATCATAAAACTTTTTATGAAAAAAAAATACTTTGATATTCACAAGCCGGTTTTTTGGCCTGCAACCATTTTGATTGTACTTTTTATCTCCATCACATTAATTGTTGGAGAGCCAATGGCACAAGTATTTTCAAACACTCAAAATGCTATTTCGCATAATTTTGGATGGCTCTTTATTATTGCAGTTAATCTCTTCTTCATTTTCAGCTTAGTTATAGGGTTTGGAAAATATGGAGGTATCCGTCTGGGAGGTGAAAAAGCAGAAAAAGAATTTTCTACTACTGCATGGTTTGCAATGCTATTTAGTGCCGGTATGGGTATTGGAATACTATTTTGGGGAGTTGCAGAACCGGTATTCCACTATATGAATCCTCCGGTTGGAGAAGGGCGAACCATCGAGTCGGCTCAAAATGCAATGGATCTGTCTTTTTTACATTGGGGCTTTCACGCATGGGGAATATACGCTCTTGTAGGGTTATCTCTTGCATTCTTTGCTTTTAACCGAAACCAGCCACTCACAATCAAATCAGTCTTTTTGCCCCTATTGGGAAAGAGAGTCAACGGTCCGATAGGAAATGTAATAGATGTTTTTGCTGTTTTAGCTACTCTGTTCGGATTAGCAACTTCGCTTGGTTTGGGAGTTAAACAGGTTAGCGGCGGTTTGCATCATGTTTTTGGCACTCCAAATACAGTAGGAATGCAAGTGTTCCTTATTATAATTATTACAATGGCGGCTACTGTTTCGGTAATAACAGGAATAAAAAGAGGGGTGCGCTTTCTTAGTGAATGGAATGTACGCATTGCAGGGTTACTGCTTCTAGTTGTATTAATTATAGGTCCAACACTCTTTATTTTAAAATCCTTTGTACAAAATACAGGTGGGTATATTAACAGTATACTACAGGTTGCATCATGGACCGAAGCTTTTAAAGATGTAGGCTGGCAGGGGAGCTGGACAGTTTTCTACTGGGCTTGGTGGATCTCCTGGTCGCCATTTGTAGGAATGTTTATTGCAAGAGTATCCAAAGGAAGAACAATACGTGAATTTATTTTTGGTGTTCTTTTGGTGCCTTCTTTAATAACATTTTTGTGGTTAACAGCTTTTGGAGGATCGGCAATATGGATGGATCTGAAAGGTACTGCCGATAATTTAGGTGAAAGAATTATTGCCGATGAATCAACAGCGCTTTTTGTCTTTTTTGAGCAGTTTCCTTTTGGAAGTGTAGCATCTATTTTAGGTGTTATGCTTGTAATAAGCTTTTTTATTACCTCATCTGACTCCGGTTCACTGGTGATTGATAGTATAACAGCGGGCGGAAAACTGGATGCTCCGGTAGGTCAAAGAGTCTTTTGGGCTAATACCGAAGGTGCCGTAGCAGCGGTATTATTGTTGGGGGGCGGACTAACGGCTCTTCAAACGGCAGCTGTTACAACCGGATTGCCATTTTTGATCATTCTGGTAATAATGATTTACAGTCTGCTTAAAGGTCTTAAATCAGAACTTGCACGTGAAAAATATCTTTCTCAAACAGAGGATCAAAAATCTTATGAAAAGAAAATAGCTGGAATGATTGCTAAACGTGTGTCTAAAAAGGAGGATAAAAAATGAAACTATCAAAAATAGCATTAATGATGGATTTGTCCGATATGGACAAAATCGTTCTCAACTACATCAAAAAAATTAATGAGAACTATAAATTTGATCAAATAACACTTATACACTTTATAGAAGTAGAAAATTTTCCTGATGAAGTTTTAAAATTGTATCCCGATTTAGATGAACCAATAGAATCAATTATAGGTGATGAGCTAAAAGAGTATGCGCAGGAGTTCTTTGGTCAGGAGGATGTAAAAACAGATGTGCATGTTCATAAAAAAGGGGGTATAGAAAACCTTTTAGAATGGATTGATCGCGAGAACTATGATCTGGTGGCAATGGGCAAAAAGCCAAATCATTACGGATCGGGAACATTCTCTAGCAAGGTAGCTCGTTTAAGTAATAATAATACTCTTTTTGTAAGTGAAATTGCAAGAGGCGAGATTAACAAAATAATGGTTCCCGTTGACTTTTCCTCCTACACAAACAACGCTTTAAAAATAGCAAAAGAGAGTGCCGATTTATTAGGTGCAGAGTTAATTCCGGTTCATGCCATAAAAGTAGGAATGCAATATTTCCCTTTTATAAAAGATAAAAAGGAGATTATGAAAGAGCTGGAAAAATCAGCAGCAAAAAAATATAAAAAGATAAAGAGCAAGCTAAAATTAAAAGAAGATTGCGTTATCATTGAAGATATAGACCAGCATATTTCAAAAACCATTTATGACAGAGCTGTATTTGAGAGTGTTGATCTTATTGTCTTGGGTAACAAAGGGAAAGCCGATGATAGCGAGTTTTTAATAGGTAGTGTAGCTGAAAGAATGATAGCACCCGACAAAAATCTGCCGGTATTAATCGTTAAAAATTAACTATTAAAATTGAGCATTTAAATTTGAACAGTAAATTATAAAATTCTTCTGTTAACCTTATTAAGGCGTCTGCTTTTTTGTTAAAAATGAGCAGTAGAAATTAAGGAGTAAAAAGTATAAAGCAGATAAAAAAATAGAAGTCGGTTTTTAACCGGCTTCTATTTCATGATCATTATAAAAGTTTGTAAAACGGTATGCAGCCTTTTTTAATCTGTCCATTACAGCTATTCCAAGTCCCTCCTCTTTTATTTTTACAGCATAAATCTGCTCTATTTCACTATCCCCCTCAAGAGAGTGAAGAGCACCAAACATATTTGAAGCAGCCTCTTTTATATCACCTGTTTTAGACAACAAAACAACTTTTGACTGAGCATCTGAAGGAATATTATAAGGCTTAAACAGTATAAGTGCTGCATAAGATGGCAACTCTGATGGCAACTCATCGTACAAATAAAGAGGCTTACGAGGTGAATAATGACTCTTAAGCTGACCCGGTGCAGTTAAACTATCACCACCCGAACCGGTTATAAAATCAATATGGGGGAAATCCTTTTGTAACGTATCTATAGTAATAGCACCGGGACGTAAAACCTCTATGGTTTTTGCATCTTTAACCGATACAATAGTTGACTCTATACCCAAATCTGTTTTTCCTCCTTCAAGAAGATAGTCAATGGTTTTAAGCTGCTCTTTAACATGCTGAGGTTTTGTGGGACTAAGTCGTCCAAAAATATTGGCACTTGGAGCAGCAACAGGCACTTTGGACTGTCGAATAAGCTTTAATGCAACAGGATGATTGGGCATACGAACAGCAGCCGTTTCTAATCCTGCTGTAACAATATCGGGCACCTTAGCTGTTTTTTTTGCCACTATAGTAAGCGGTCCGGGCCAATACTTATCAGCCAGCTGATAAATTATATCAGCTGGTTTTTTAAATATAACCGACAAATCATCTGTTGAAGATATATGAAGGATTAAAGGATCAAAAGATGGTCGTTTTTTTGCTTCAAAAACCGATGCTACTGCATTAGCATCTAATCCATTTGCTCCCAATCCATAAACTGTTTCGGTAGGGAAGGCAACCAACTTGCCTTCCCTTATTAATTTTGCAGCAAAAATTGTGTCTTTGCCAGATTTTATCATCCTTTCAACAATGAATCGTTATCATCTTCAAGCTTTTTACGCTGAAGCTCCTGCGCCTCGGCAACTTTTTGCCTCACCTTATCATCACTCAATCCTACCATCTTGGCCGCTGCCAAACCGGCATTATCAGGCTCCAGAACCACTACAGGAGCTACTCCTGAAGGCATACGCAAACTTGAATAAATATCTGTTCCTGCAAATTTATCCCCATAAGGAGGACATGCTATAACCGGACAGTATGTTTGTGCGTCACTAAATCCACTTAAGGCATTACTACGTCCTGCAACGGTAATAAAAACAACATTCTCCTTTTCAAATTCACGAATAATATCTAAAGCTTTTAAAGGCACTTTATGAGCTGATGCTATGCGAAGAACAGGTTCTAAACCATACTTCTTACATGAATCTGCAATACGGGTAGACCAATCAAGATCGGCCTTTGAACCCATTAAAATAACAACTTTACCCATTATTTATTCTTTTTAAAAAATGCATACTTATACTCCATTGGAAGTAGCTCATTATACTCCTCAACTGAAGCATCATTTAAACATGCTTCAATAATTTTATGTCCTAAAGGAAGCAGATCATCAGTTTGATACTGCTTTAACTCTTTTTTAAAGAATTCAATCAACTGATCTGCTCCGGCATCATAACCTTTAGTACCAACCTCAGCCTGCTTATAAACCTTAAGGAATCGTGAAGGTATTTTGGCTCCTTCAATTGTAAGATAGTTCAACTCATATCCCAATAGAGAACATCTTGATGGCTGATACTGCTCTGAGCGCAATTTTGCATTACCTCTTCGAGTTAAGTATTCACGCATTATAAGTTGAGGCTTAAAACCAACCTTCCATACACCTATATGTTGATTAGGAGCAAGGGTATAACGTACGCGAGGATTTGAAATCATCTGCTCTAAAAGCAAATTAGCATGCTCAACTCGTTTACCTGTTGCAAAAGGCCAGTAAGAACCTACTCCTTCACTCTCCATTTTACCGGTTCCGGTAATACTTGGATTAGCATGTCCGCGCGGACTAACCAAACGCCATAACCATGCAAGAGCAGGAGGTAATATATGAAATATTCCTAAAATACCATAAGATGGATCTTCGGCTGAGCAGGGCGGAGTACGCACCCCAAAACTGCGAACATCAATAGACACCTTTTTATTCATCACATCGGGCATCATATCACGGGGCACAATAACACGTGGATTTGGACACTTTTTTCCCGGCTCATCTTCGATATGGTTCCAAAGCATTGCAGTTCCTCCGGGAAGAGTATCAATATTTAAGAACAAAATAGGCTTAGAGGGATTTACAGTAGTTTTTTCCAAAACCGGATCATCTCCATAGTTATGAACACCATCTACACGAATAAACCATGCATTTTCAGCATCAGCAACAGTTAATTTGCCATTACCCTTTTGGTAAGTAGGATGACAAAGCGCCATATCATCAGTAACAGGTCGAAATGTACAAAACAGAGGTATATTTATTAAACGCTCCTCATTGGTATGCATATTATACCCTATTTTAACCTGTCCATTGGGCTCACGAGGTATCATTTGCAACATTTCACTCTTACCTCCTCCACTGGCACCCTCATGCATAAAATTAGTGCTGTTATCATAAGGATTAATAGCCTGAACAGTAGAACAGTGAGCTGTAACCCATCCTTCAGCTTCACCTTTTGAAAGCAATACACCATATAATCCCTTTTTAGCACTTGGCCCGGGATAAAGATTATAAGAGAAAAGCTCATGAATCTCATCTCTTCGGTTATGAACTACCTTTTGCTTACCATCAAAATGTGTATGTCTAAATGGAGGAGCAACATAAATAACCGAATCCAAAGCAAATTTTTCGGGAAGGTCATTAAATGGTAATATTTTTTGTAAGAATGCTAATCCAAGAGCAAAAAAACCGGCATTGGCAGGAGCAATAGCAATACCACCTGCACCCACAGGGTGATTACCTGCATAATAAACAAATACAGCAAGCTCCTGTTTTTTAAGCCAATCAAAGGTCTCATTCCTTAACTCAGAAAAATCATAACCAAAATCATCCTTAAAACGACCTTTATCTGATGGCTTATCATCAGCTATAACCATTGTACCTGGATCACGACGACGCATATAAGGCTCAGTATAGTTAGCCGAAATACCATTAGAAACCTTATGAACAATAGCCTCAACATACTCTCCTTTACCCGGAATATCATACTTTACTTCAAAAGAAGTATTCTCGGGACCATTGGTTGATGCATCAACTAACTCATCGGTAGAATTAAAATAGTGAACTTTAGGAGATGCCTCAAGCAAATCTTTTATTTGCTGTGGCACAACAACTCCCTGTTTTTCAAGTTGTGATAACATATTTGTATCTTTTAGTATTTATTATTTTTTTATTAATCAGTGATAACAATCAAGTTATATAAAAGAAGGAAAAGTAAATATCACCAACAATTAACAACTTATTTCATAAAAAACACCTGTAAAAACAAGCTATATATAAACTATATTCTCTTTTAATTTAACAGGTATTGGTAAGTAAACTGTTTCAAATGAAAAACTACTTTCCGAAACATGACAAAAATACAAAATAGTGACGGTATATTTTACATATAAAAATTAATAAAATTTAAATTTTTCTTATATCTTCAATTATTAGCTTCTCGGTTTTTAATATCTCCTCTTCAATCTTATTCTTTAAATGTTAATCATCCATATCAATAAAAGCTAAACTCATTTTACTACATAAAAATAAAACTAATAAAATATTATCTAATTGAGCTGTATGCCAATTATAATATATAAATTAAATTAAGCGAGAATCGTATGCCCATTGTAAAAGTGCCTGCCGTTGTACGGGACGACACTGAATATCACCCTTATAACAATTTTTCTCAAGCTGACCAATATGACGCCTCATAGCTTTCCACCTTTTAATTTGTCTCTCATCATCCTGTGACCGCCTACCCATATAATACCGGCAATACCACTGAAACCAACCCCTTGGATCCTGATCCCTTATCCAACCTTTTTCGATCCAATATGATAGAGGCTTAGAGGCCGAAACCTTAAAATAATTTAGCTCCTTATTGTGTTTA
The DNA here is from genome assembly GCA_029688995.1 of Marinilabiliaceae bacterium ANBcel2. Taxonomy (GTDB): domain Bacteria; phylum Bacteroidota; class Bacteroidia; order Bacteroidales; family Marinilabiliaceae; genus JARULA01. The sequence continues at coordinate 212,158 of JARULA010000003.1, read as the reverse complement.
TCAGGTGAAAGCTTTGCATTTTTAAACCATGAGGCAGGAAACTCATCCATGCAGTCGGTAATATACTTTCCGCCAAATATACCCAGCTGCAACATCTCAGCAGGTGTTAAATCCGGTTTAAAATCGGGATGAAAACAGCAACCCTCGGGTTGAGTTAAAACATAACGATAATCACTCTGCATTTTATCATTAACTACCACCTCTCTGGGTCTCATAATCAAACCTAATAATTTTACAATAAAAAAACTCAATATAGAAAACAACCTAATTTACTAAAATTGCATTCTCCTTTATCTTCATAACTGCAAAATAAAAAAAAGTTCACAAAAACTCTATAAGCAAAAAGAGTGAATACTCAATAAAAGTATAAACTGTACATTTTGAACTGTTTTAGCCACCAATTAAGCAAAAAACAGAAAAATATTGATATATTTGAAGTTAAGCCTTAATTAAGTTGAACTTACAATTTCAACAAAACTCAAAATTTTATCTCATGGATAATCTTTACAGACAGTCCCCTCCAAAAACATGGTTAGCTGAATCAATATTAGTAACGCTTTTTTGCTGTTTACCCTTTGGGATAGTAGGCATTGTAAACGCTGCAAAAGTTGAATCCCGATTTTATGCCGGAGATGTTCAGGGAGCATTTCGCACTTCGGCAAATGCAAAAAAATGGACAACCCTTAGTTTTTGGTTTGGACTTGCAGCTGGAATAATAGGTTTTTTCTTTGGCATTTTAGGTGTTTAATTAAAACGAAATGGTAGGGCACAGTTAATCCCCACATTCAAATCAATTCAAGGAAACAATGTAACCATCGCTTTTGGAAGAAAAACTGGTTGTTTTGTGGAAATCATCAATCAGCGGAGAATGCTGCCATTATTTACTCCATGCTGGGTTGTTGCAAAAATAACGATGCTAACTTCCGTGATTGGATGATCTATTTTCTGGAAAACGTCCACAGGTACGATACAGATTACAGCAAAGATCTTGCTGAGCTCCTACCTCATAATTTTAAAAAACAAACAGACTAATTTGTGAAAAGTGTTTCCTACATTTGAAAATAACACTTATTCTATCCCACCAAGAGGGGGTTTACTGAATGCTTACATAAGGAGCTAATATGTTTTTACGGGCAACTTCATCTTTAATTTTTGCAGCTATAGACACAAATCGTAAGTAAGGCATAGAAAAGGCAGTAGATGGTTTTTCCAGCTAATCGAATGGAACTTCATGGAAACTTCCGTCCTCCATCAGGCGTACCCAGGCAATGCATTGCCCGAACACTTCTTTTTCACCTACAATTTCGCATGCCTTGTGCCTTTATATCTCATTTTTGAAGGTTTAAAAGAGTTTTGGCTATTTCATCACGCAAGGTTGGTTTCACTTTTACCTCATCCGCAAATCTTTTCCATTGATGGACTGTGCCTTTGATTTCATCTATAATTTCTGATGCTTTTTTACATCGAATGGACTCTCCAATAACCAATAAATCAGCCTTTTCAATGTCCTTCCTCTTTCCGTTAATGCTTAATGCATGCTGACTGACCCATTCGCTGCCGGGTCTGTATGCATGGCATACATCGTATGCCGGTGCCAGTTCCCATTTACCTCCTTGCCTGAGCAAAAAGGAGAAATTCTTGGTGTGGTCATCGCAATTTCGTGCAATCACGTTAAAAACCATTCTTCTGAACATCTGCTCCGCATCGGCATATGTCAATTTTAATTCCCGCATGCACTGAAAGAGCTGCTCGTAGCTGAAACTATTGACCAGGTTGTAGTCAAAATGCTTCATAGCGCAAAAGGTTTGTATGTGGTGTTTGATTTTACCGTTTTCCCGGTCAAAACGCCTGGTCATAAAATGAGCTCTGCCGTTTTCTTCCAACAAGCGTGATGGCATCATATTTATGCCACAAGCTATGGCCATATTGTAGTAAGCCATTTCCACTCTGCCGTAGCCATGACTGCTGCCTAACTGTACATCGCTTACCCCGTCGAGTTTGATAAGCCAATGTTCAAATCCCTTAGGTGCTTTAGTTTGTCCGGATTTTACCTCGCCTGTTTTTTCATTCCATGCAATCAGGGCTTTTGGACGAGCACCACCGGCAGATGTGCCAATCTTCAAAATCTCTAATACGGCTTGTTCTTCGTCTTTGTTGAGATTAGTGGTAAAGGATTCCTTTTGGTCAAGCATCTTTTGTGCTGTAGCTACCAGGCTATCCATTTCAACAGAAAATGTTCTTTTGTTTTCTTTAAGTACAGCCGGCTCAAATTCCAGTGCACCCATACCTCTTGAGCCTATGAAGCAAAGCATTTCAACAGGATTCATGCTGTCCTGTGGTCGTCCTTGCTGTGCCAGCCATAGATTGATTAATTGATTTCCGTATTTATCGGGTAAAGCATCGGCCAATAAACCGGGTAAACCTTTGAAGGTATCGTATTCAAAGTTTCTATCCCTTCTTAGTTCTGGGAATGTAAACTGATTCCGACTATCAGAAATAGCCATTTTTAGCGGAGCCAAATCCCAGCCAAGTTGTTTGAATCCGGGATCGAATTCAAAAGTAGCCAATCCGGAGTCTGGGTCCCATGCTACGGCACCTACTAACTTTCCCCATATTTTTACTTCTGCTACCTTCATCTTTTACCAATCTGTATCTTCTTTGTTTTCGTCTTTCCCGGGTTTGCTTCGTGCCCGTTGGCGTTTTACTCTTTGCAGTTTTGCCAATGCCAGTGGACTTATCGTTTCCCTCACTTCAAAAGCATTTAGTACCGCAAGTTGGTCCAAAACCCTTAACACCTGAATTAGTGTGGTGACTGTCACCGTTTCACCCCGCTCCAACAAACTTAAGGTAGATCGACTGATGCCGGCAGCAGTGGCAAGCTCATCCTGCGTTTTATTTTGCTCCATACGCTGGTGTCTGACAAATGTACCGATGTGCTCAGCTAATGCTTTGTCGCTCATGGATGCCCATTCTTTGAATGATTTATCAGTCATAAAGCTGTTTTTTGATTCTTAGTGAATGATTTGTCATGCAAAGATACATGTTAATTGTCAATTATCAATACTCAATGGTTAATTTTTAATATTGGCTTTGGTAGACTTTATGATGCTTGTGATGAGCTTTATGAGTTCTGTAGCGTCTGAATAAAGGCTTTCAAATTGACTTGTCCTGATATAAGTTTACACAAATAGTTTAAATTTAACACCGCACAAAAACAAAGCATTGGCATATAATAAAAGCAATTAGCGTAACAAAAAAAGGGCTGCCGTTAAGCAACCCAATTTTACTGTAAAAAGAAAACTGTTTATTACATTCCCATCTCGGCAAAGAAATCATTTCCTTTATCATCAACAATGATAAAAGCGGGAAAATTTTCTACGCGTATTTTTCTAACTGCCTCCATTCCAAGCTCTTCAAAGTCGATTACTTCAACTGATTTTATGCTGTCTTTTGCAAGGATTGCTGCTGGTCCGCCAATTGAGCCAAGGTAAAAACCGCCATGGTTTTTACATGAATCGGTAACGGCCTGCGATCTGTTTCCTTTGGCAAGCATTATGAGTGAACCACCCTCTTTTTGAAACTGCTCTACATATGCATCCATACGACCTGCTGTTGTTGGACCAAAACTTCCTGATGCCATCCTTGATGGTGTTTTAGCCGGTCCAGCATAATATACAGGATGTTTCTTTAGATAATCGGGCATTGGTTCTCCATCGTCAAGCATCTTTTTTATGCGGGCATGAGCTATATCACGTGCAACTATTAAGGTTCCGCTAAGGTTCAATCGTGTTTTAACAGGATGCTTTGAAAGCTCTTTTAATACCTCATCCATCGGTCTGTCCAAATCTATATCAACAGGGTCGGCTAACTCGGGGGCACGCTCGGGAACAAATCTTGATGGATTCTTCTCAAGCTCCTCTACAAAAATACCCTCTTCGGTTATTTTAGCCTTAATGTTACGATCGGCACTACAGCTAACACCTAAGCCCACCGGGCATGAAGCTGCATGGCGGGGCAATCTAATTACTCTAACATCATGAACAAAGTACTTTCCACCAAATTGTGCTCCAATTGAACTCTTTTCACATATCTCTTTCACTTTAGCTTCCCATTCAAGATCCCTAAAAGCTTGTCCGCCTTCATTACCACTTGTTGGCAAATGATCAAGATACCCGGCAGAGGCTTTTTTAACAGTTGCAAGAGTAGCTTCGGCAGATGTACCTCCAATTACTAATGCAAGATGATATGGAGGGCAGGCTGATGTACCTAAATCTTTTATCTTCTCTTGTACAAATTTTGTTAAGGCCTCCTCGGTCAACAATGCCTTGGTTTGCTGATATAAAAAGGTTTTATTACCAGATCCACCTCCCTTTGTTATAAATAAAAACTCATACTGATTTCCTTCTTCGGAATATATATCTATTTGGGCGGGCAAGTTGGTCCCGGTATTTTTCTCCTCAAACATTGAGAAGGGAACTACCTGTGAATATCTAAGATTTTTATCTTTATAGGTATCAAAAATTCCTTTTGACAAGGCTTCGGCATCACTGCCGCCTGTCCATACTCTCTCTCCTTTTTTACCAATAACTATGGCAGTACCGGTATCCTGACAGGTTGGTAATTCTCCCTCGGCAGATACTACCTGGTTCATAATCATTGTATGGGCTACAAAACGATCGTTATCCGAAGCTTCAGGATCTTTTAAAATATCAGCAAGGCTTTGTAAGTGTGATGCTCTAAGATAAAAAGAGACATCTGAAACAGCCTCTTTTGCTAACAGTGAAAGTCCTTCAGGGTCAACCTTTAAAACTTTTTTTCCGTCAACTTCAACTGTAGTAACATAATCCTTTGTTAACAGTCTGTACCTGGTTGAATCCTTTTCAACAGGAAAAGGTTTTTGATACTTAAAATCCGCCATAATTTGATTATTTTTATTTTATAAAAAACAAAATTAAAGAAATTTTTCGTTATTAAAAAAAATGGACTAATAATGCTGAAAATTTTAAAACATTTTATACTATTTTTAATTGCGTTACTGCTCTTTTCAGTGGCTGTTGCAAACAACAACAATGATATAAACAAGAGTAAGGATTGCACTGTATATGTTGTTCAAAGAGCATGGCATACAGGATTAATTTTTTATATTGAGGATATCTGCGATAATATTTTTCCCGAAATAAAAACCTACAACGACTATAAATATATTGATGTGGGCTGGGGCGATAAAAAATTTTTTATGAGCGACGGCCGTCCATTCTTTATAGGTGCCAGAGCAGTTTTATGGCCAACGCAAGGGGTTATACAACTTTACCCTTTTACCATTTCTCCAGAAAGATCATACGGACCAAATGCCCGAATAAAAGAGATTAAAGTAACTAAATCGCAACTGGATAAACTAACAAGCTTTGTCTCTAACTCACTAAAGAGAGATAATAACAACACTATTATTGCCGCAGATGAAGAGTCGGTTCAAAGCCGTTTTTTTCTTTCAAAACCCAGGTATCACCTCTTTAACAACTGCAACACATATATGGCAAAAGCATTTAAAAAAGCGGGGTTTGATATAAGATCCTTTTTTGTTTTAAATGCTAATCAGCTATTTAGGCAACTTGAAAAAATTCCCGACTCACACTATATCCAAAACAGTTAAACGATTTGAACTATTTTAGTAATTTTAAGCGGTTAAAATAAACTTAAAGTATTAAAGTATGCCTGCTAAATATCACAATGAGTTAGAGTATAAAGTTCGTGACTATGAGTGTGATCTTCAAGGTGTTGTTAACAACAGCATCTATCTCAACTACCTTGAGCATGCACGTCATGAGTTTTTGTTAAGTTTAGGACTCGATTTTACCGAACTGTTTTATAAAGGAGTTGTAGCTGTTGTTGCACGTGCCGACCTTTCCTATAAGCATCCGCTTAAAAGTAAAGACCGCTTTGTTGTTAAAACCAGAGTTGAACAGAAAGGTTTTAAATATATTTTTTATCAGGATATTTATAAACTCCCCGATAATAAGCTCTCTCTTAAAGGGGTAATTACAACTGCAACTCTTATAAATGGTAAGCTTGCAATATCGGATGAAATAACAGAGGCTATCCAAACAAAGCTCTAAGCAAAGGAACCATAAAAGCGGTTATAACTCCCATCAGTCCAATACTTAATCCGCTAATTGCACCTTCAACAGCACCCATTTCAAGTGCACGGGCTGTTCCACCTCCATGCGAAGCCGATCCCATAGCCAGGCCACGAGCAATACGATTTCGAACGCCTGTCTTATCCAAAATTAATGGTCCGGCAACTGCACCAAACACACCGGTAACAACTACCACAACAGCAGTTAAAGGGGGCAAACCTCCAAAACGGGCCGAAATATCAACTGCAATAGGTGTAGTTACCGATTTTGGCTCAAGTGAAGAGACAACAATCTCTTCGGCACCAAGCAAGCGTGCGATAAAAGCCACCGAAACAATTCCGACAATACTACCTACGGTAATAGCCGTTAGCATTGAAACTATATTTTTTCGAACAAGAGAAACCTGCTCATATAAGCTATAACCGATAGCAACTACCGATGGTCCAAGCATAAAATCAATTAAAAAACTTCCCTTTTCAAAAGCAGCATAATCAACATCTAAAAGTTTTAAAACAGGAATAATCACAAGGATGCTCGTTAGCACAGGATGTAATAAACTAAGCTTTGTTTTACGATAAAACCAAACTGCAGATAAATATACTCCTATCACAAATGCCAGAGTAAAAGGCTGTAAAGCAAAGAGAGAATTCATTTTTTCCATTTTTGAATAAACTGAAAGAGATGACCAACTACAACTAATACAAGAACTGTACTAACTAACATTGAAACCACTATTGCAACACCTGCCCCGCTAAAATAGTGGGTTGTCACCATTAGTCCAACTCCTACCGGTACAAAGTATAGTGCCATGTGGCGCAAAATAAAATCTGAAACAGGCTTAACTTTTTCCGGATTAACTACCTTACAGCATAAACAGACAAAAAGTAGTAACATCCCTATCACATTTCCGGGGATCACCTCATTTATAAGCATGCTAATAAGATTACCGGCTGCATAAAACAAGAAAATAATAAAGATACCGTACATTAGATCAACATTAAGTTAATTGTAATAACTATGGCAAATCTAACACTTTTAAAAGCGTAATAAATGAGTTATCCCGGTTTTTGCATAACTTAACATATTATTGAGTTAACCCCGGTTTATATTTGCTACTTTTGCCCCTTCTATTTAGATTTTAAGCATAAGCAATAAACAATGATCACAGTTTCTAATCTAGCCATTCAGTTTGGCAAAAAATTCCTTTTTCAGGATGTTAATATAAAGTTTACACCGGGCAACTGCTACGGAATTATTGGAGCAAACGGAGCAGGCAAATCCACTTTTCTAAAATTGATTAGCGGAGATATCGACTCTACCAGAGGTGGTATCACTTCCGGACCGGGAGAAAGGTTGTCGGTTCTAAAGCAAGATCATACTGCATACGATAATTTTCGGGTTATTGATACTGTTTTAAAGGGACATGAAAAGTTATGGGAGATAAGCCGCGAAAAAGATGAACTTTATAGCAAGCCCGATTTCAATGAAAAAGATGGCATTCGCGCCTCCGAACTGGAAGAGCAGTTTGCCGAAATGGATGGCTGGAATGCCGAAAGTGATGCAGCTTCGTTGCTAAGCGGATTGGGTGTTAAGGAGGAATTTCACTATAAAATGATGAATGAGTTAAGTGGTAAGCAAAAGGTTAAGGTGCTGCTTGCTCAGGCTCTTTTTGGTAAACCTGACAATTTGCTGCTTGATGAGCCAACTAATGATCTTGATCTTGAAACTGTAAGGTGGCTCGAAAATTATTTGGCAAATTTTGATAATACCCTTTTAATTGTTTCGCACGATCGCCATTTTTTAGACTCCATATGTACTCATATTGTAGATATTGATTACGGGAAGGTTAAACTTTTTCCTGGAAACTACTCTTTTTGGTACCAAAGTAGCCAGCTGGCATTAAGACAACAAAATGCACAAAACAAAAAAGCCGAAGAGAAGAAAAAAGAGCTGGAGGAGTTTATTCGCCGGTTTAGCGCTAATGTGGCAAAATCAAAACAAGCCACCAGCAGGAGAAAAATGCTTGATAAACTAAATATCGAAGAGATTGAACCATCTACGCGCAGATACCCGGGTATTATTTTTACTCCCGATAGAGAAACAGGTAATACAATTTTAAATGTCAAAGGGCTTACCAAACAATCAGATGATAAAACGAAACTTCTAAATAATGTTAGTTTTACCATTGAGAAGGATGAAAAGGTGGTTTTTCTGTCACGAAATCCATTAGCTACAACAGCTCTTTTTGAAATTTTAAACGGAAACAGTACTGCAGATGAGGGCAGTTATAACTGGGGAGTTACAATAACAACGGCATACCTGCCTATTGAAAACAACCATTTTTTTGAAAGCAATCAATCACTTGTTGAGTGGCTAAGCCTCTATTCAGAAGATACAAGTGAAGCTTTTTTAAGAGGCTATTTGGGCAAAATGCTCTTTTCGGGCGAGGATATCCACAAAAAAGTGAATGTTCTTTCAGGAGGAGAGAGAATGCGATGTATGATTGCCAAAATGATGCTTCGCAATGCAAATGTTATGATGCTTGATAACCCTACAAATCATTTGGATTTGGAAACAATTCAGGCATTTAATGAAACTCTTACAAAGTTTAAAGGCAATATATTAATGAGTTCGCATGATCATCAATTTATTAATACTGTATGTAACAGAGTTATTGAGATCACTCCCAAAGGAACTATAGATAAACTGATGAGTTACGAAGATTATATAAATGATAAATCTATAGAGGAGCTTAGGGCAACTATGTATTAAAAAATAATATTTTTATATAAAATTACGTTACCATTATTAAATGGAAATTTATGAGTTTACCCATCGGCTAAAATGTTGCACTTTCGCAAAATCAGGATAAACGATTATATAAAAAATGTTATAAAACTATTTACCGGAGCCGGACTGGCACAGGTGGCCGGTTTGTTAATGACTCCGGTTTTAACACGGCTCTACTCTCCGGTCGATTTTGGCACATTCTCAATATTTATACTTGCAGCATCGTTTTATTCGATAATTAAAACATTTGCCCTTGAAAAAGCTGTTATTGTATGTAAAACAAAAAGTGAGTCAAAAGAGATTGTATCATCAGCTGCTGCTATTATAGTTTTTTGCGATATAATCATTATTGCTGCTTTTCCATTAATATCCTATCTTTTTAGCACTCACTTAAATATAACTATCAGCTTTTATTACTTTGCTGCTATCTTACTATTCTCATCAGTAATAGGATTAATGCGGCTATATCAAGGTTTTAGCAATTTTAATTTGCGGTATGGCTCTATTGCAAAAAGCAATGTGCTAAAAGTTACGGGTATAACCATAATACAGATGGCAGCAGGCTTTGCAGGCTACAATTACAAAGGATTGATAGTGGGAGCTATAGCAGGATCGGTTATTAGTGTTCTGTTTTTAACAATAAAAAACCCCGAAGTAAAACTAACCAGTAAATTTTCGAAAAAGGGGTTGAAAAATGCTTTTTCAGTTTTTAAAATAGAGCATCAATTTGCAAAATTTGAAATGCCCAACAGCATAATAAATGAGCTTAGTGTTCAGTTCCCTCTAATTCTTTTTAAATCGGTATTTGGATCGGCAACAGCAGGATTTTACCATCTATCACACAAACTGTTAGCACAACCCTCACAACTTATTGGACGCAGTGTTTATGATGTTTTTATAAAAAACAGTTCCGATCTTGAACAGCAACAAGTTTCTCAAAGCACAATAGCGTTTAAAACATTCAAATTTCTTCTAACTCTGGGGGTAGTACCCTTTTCAATTATACTCTTTTACGGAGAACCTATATTTAAAATAATATTTGGAGAGCAATGGGGTGTTAGCGGAGAGGCAGCATCAATAATATCTCCATGGATGCTCTTTGTTTTTGCAGGATCTCCAATCTCTTCTGTTTTTGTAGTTAAAAGAAAATTAAAACTCTCTTTTCAGCTAAACATTTCAATACTTATTTTAAGAGTTGGGGCTCTTTTAACAGGCATTTTTCTCTTAAACGACTTTATAACAGCTCTTTGGTTATTTTCAGCAGTAAGTTTTATATATTGGCTCTTTTTATCGGTCTGTTCATTAAAATTAAACGGTGTGCCCTGCACTACCTCATCACTATTTATTGCAAAATGTATGTTGGTACCATTGCTCTTCTATGTTATAAACTCATTGTTTTAATATGGTAAAAATTAGTTTAAATAATAACAGATGGGTTTATAAAGATAATTTCTGGTTTACAGGATTTTTAATCAGTAATAACAGATATTACCGAAAATATGATGCTGTCGATATTTTAAAAAGAGAGTTCATTAACATTAACGAAGAAGAAGAAGAAGAAGAAGAATTTTTAGAAAAAGCCAACCAACTTAACGGCCATTTTACAATTATAATAACTGATAAAAATGGTGAAGCAACTATTATAACAGATAAAATAAGAAGCTATCCTCTATTTTTGGTAAAAAAAGAAGATACTCTATTAATTACCGACCAAAATGAAAAATGTTTTAATATAAAGAGCTCTTTAACACAAAACAGAGATGCCTCAGATCTCTTTTTAAGATGCGGATATACTTTAAACAACTCCACCCTTTTTAATGAAATTAAGATAACCGAAGCAGCTCAAATAATAAAAACAGATAAAGGGGATGCCTCTTTTGTTAACTACCTGAAATATTATAGTGAGAACGAAAAGAGAGGAGAGGATTTACAAACTTTATCAAAACAGCTATCATCAATCCTCGATAATATTTTTAAAAGATTATGCAGTAATATAGGCTCCTCACCTGTTGCAATACCACTATCGGGAGGGTATGATTCCCGACTTATAGCAGTGATGATGAAAAAATATCATACCGGTAAAATCTATTTATATACCTATGGACGTCGCAACAATGAAGAGGTGAAAGCTGCAAAACTAACTGCTGAAAGGTTAAATCTTAAATGGATATTTATTGAATATAACAAAAATAATACAACCGGTTTTATTAACAGCAGCACTTTTAAAAACTATATCTGTTACGCAGCAAACTACAGCTCGATGTTTTTTATGCAGGACTATTTTGCTTTAAAAGAGATAAAAGAGAAGAAATTATTTCCTCAAAACACAGTTTTTATTCCGGGTCATAGTGCAGATTTAGTTGCAGGGAGCCATCTTATAGAAGATCCCAAAAAGTTAGATAGAAAAAGACAGATAGATATAATATTTAAAACTCACTTTAATAATATAAAAACAGGTTATAATAAGCGTTTGCAAATTATAGAAGAGATTAAAAAAACTCTACCTAAAAACATTGAGCCACTAGATTACTGGAGCATGCATCAAAGGCAGCCCAAATTTATTGTTAACTCATGCCGTGCTTTTGAGTTTTGGGGGTATCAGTACCTGCTTCCATTTTGGGAAGATCAGTTTCACCTCTTCTTTTTAAAGCTACCGGTAACTATGCGACTTAATAAAAAGCTATACAATAAAACAGTAAAAGATATCTTTAACCAGTACAATCTCAATTTTGTTAATGAACTTGAACCGGGAAGAAGAAAAAAAGAGCTGCAAATATTCAAAAACAGAATAAAGCAGCTCTTTCCTGCAGCACTAGTTAATCTATTCACAAAAAACAGGAGTCCGTTCCTATACGATATCATCACAAAAGAGATGAAAAGAGCTACGCCCCCTTCTTTTAAAAAAACTCCAACACAGCTTAATTTTTATAATGCATACATTATGCAGTGGTATCTCTTCTATCTCTTTGGAAAAAAGTAAAACTAAAAATATGGTTTTAAAGCTTCTGTTACAATGTGAGGCGGTCTTATTGGTTTACGAGTTTTAGAATCAACAAACGTTACAGTGGTTGATGCCGTACAAACAAGAGTGTTATCACCATCTGTTATCTCAAATTTAAACTTAGCTCGTGTAGAAGGTATTTTCTCCAATAGAACCTTAACATTTAAAGGATTATCATAGTTAGCCGGAGAGTGATAGTGAAGCTGCATACTTATAACCGGTAACATTATACCCTCTTTTTCAAGTGCAGAATCATCAATAGCATACCTCCTAAACAACTCGGTACGAGCCTGATGGCAATACGAGACATAGTTTCCGTGATAAACATAACCCATTTTATCAACTTCACAATATCGGGGACGAATTGTTATTACATTTTCAATCATAAACTATATCTATATTATAGAGTTTAAAGTATCATGCTCTATTAAGCAGTAAAGTCAACTCTTTACAAGTCTCTAAAAGCTTTTGGCTCACAATAGAGTCGGGAGCATATTCTGTTACCGACTTACCACTATCAATTGCTTTGCTAACTATATTATCATAAGGTAGCTCAGCTAATATATCAACTCCACTGCTTTTTAAAACTATTTTTAACTGCTCGTTCACCTCTTGATTTATATCACTTTTGTTAATAATTGCAATAGCCGAAATATTAAATTTACGAATCAGCTCCAATACTCTTTTCGCATCATGAATACCAGATATTGTTGGTTCAGCAACTACTAAAGCCATATCACTCCCGGTTAATGAGGCTATAACAGGACAACCTATTCCAGGAGGTCCGTCATTTAATATAAGCGAAGCATTAACTTTTAAAGCCTCCTCCTTAGCCTTTTTCCTTACCACCGTTACAAGTCTGCCCGAATTATCTTCTCCCGGCGCCATAGAGGCATGAACCATTGTTCCAAAACGTGTGCGAGAGATATACCAAAAATTATTATTACTTTGATATAGCTCAATAGCATTAAATTTACAAACCCTGCTACATAAAAGACACCCCTCACATCTGTTAGGGTCAACATTAAATTTACCATCTTCACTCTTAAATATTGCACCAAAATTGCAATATTCATAACAAATTGCACAACCATTACAGACAGATTTATTAATAGAGGATTTATATCCGCCATGAAAAATCTCTTTTTTAACAATTTGAGGATTGGCTATTATATGAAGATTTGAAGAATCAACATCACTGTCGCAAAGTATTGTATTGGTATTTAATGAAGCCAAAGCTGCTACTACAGTAGTTTTCCCTGCTCCTCCCTTACCGCTTAAAACAGTCAGCTCCTTCATTAATAAATAGTTTAGAAAATATTTTAAAATAACTCTCTTTTAACCTCTCTTCATTCGAATAAGATAGTTCTCCGCAGGCATAGTTCCATGCAAACTCAACACTATATGGCAACGCCCCCAAAAAATCATTACGATGTTGTGACGGTATATATTCAACAGCTCGTTCTACATCTTCAACTTTATTCAATACTATACCACACGGTTTATCAAGATTATCTGCCAACTCACGTACAAGTAACATATCATGAATTCCAAAAGCTGTTGGTTCTGCCACAATAATAACAAAATCACTACCACTTAAAGTTTCAACAACAGAGCATGAGGTTCCGGGCGGACTGTCATATATGGTGATTGTATCATCTTGAGGGAGCTCCTTTTTTAACTCGCCAATTAAAAAAGTCTGCATAGGAGACCCCACTTTAAGTCGGCCTTCATACATATAGGAGTTAGAGGAAATTTTATAACCATCCACCTCTCCGGCAACATATTGTTTAGTGCCAATAGCATCATAATTGCAAGCAAGATAACATGCACCGCAGGAGTGACACAATGAGGAGTCAACCTTGGCATACCGTGCCCGCGGAATAACAACAATAGCATTAAAAGCACAATAATCGCTACATTTTTTGCAAAATTTACATCTCTCCTCATCTATTACTGCCACATCTTGAGTAATTAACTTATGATAAAACTTTGTTTTATCCTTTAAAAAAAGAGAGATATTAGGCTCTTCAACATCACAATCAACAATTGTAACTTTTGACCTCTCTAAGTTACTACGCAAAAAGTTAAAGAGCGAAATTGAAAAAGCAGTTTTTCCTGTGCCACCCTTGCCGCTAACCACGGCTATTTTATAACTCATTTTACTAAAAACAATATTCTAATGATCACAATAGTTGTTAGAAAACTCTAACCTGTTTTGCAAAAAAAGCTCTATTATCTCCTGATAAAAAATTGGAGGAGCACCTGTATAAACATTAACCCCGCCCGATTTTAACAGAGCAATTGCCTTTTGCCCCAATCCACCTGTAATAACATCTGTAACGTTCTGCTGAGCCAACCACCGGGGCAAAACACCAGGCTCGTGACGAGGAGGCTCACTTTGAACAGTAGCTGTTAAATATCCATCTTCAATCATACAAAAAGCAAAATACTTACTGTGTCCAAAGTGAGACTCCAAAATCCCCTCTCCATTTACCGGAATAGCAATCTTTCTTTTTTTCATAACTTAAAATCTACAAGATCCATCTCTCAATCTACGCCGACTTTTTCCACGGCCCTGACCACCTGTAAAATCATTACTTTCTTCTCTTAACCCTCTTTTTTCCCTTTCATCTTTTACAGATTGAGCTTTACCGCATTGTCCTCTCATTCTACCGGTTCGGGCACCTTGTCCCGACGGACCGGTTCTGTCAAATCCTGGCATAATAATCTCTTTTTAAGGTTAAACACTATTTTATTAATTCTATTATCTCCTCTACCCTCTTTTTATCAGCAACGACCATCTGGATAGAGAATTTTTTTAAAATCTCTTTTGCCTTTGGGCCAAAGTCGCCAGAAATGATCTTTTTTACACCTTTTTCAACCATCAATTCAGCAACTCTTACTCCGGCACCATTAGAAACATTGGAAAATTCATTCTTTTGGAAACTCACCATGTCTTTTTCACTGTCATAAAAGCAAAACCATTCAGCTCGGCCAAATCTTTTATCAAATGGAGCAGATATATTATCTGCCGTACTGGTTATCACTGTTATCATTATAACTGCTTTTTAATTTATTATTTACTTCACTTTGACCAACCTCCCTTACATTATCCGATCCACACAGAGCACATTCGAAAGAACCCTCTTTACTATCCTCCGAAAACCTGGCATTACAATCTGTGCAACAGTACCAATCAGCATCTAAAGAGGCATTACCATATATAGATTTTATTTCACGGGTCTCAACAAATGCTTTAGCGATTTTTCGACGAGCCCGCTCATATATACGGGCAAACGTAGCTCTTGAAACACCCATTAACCTACATGCTGTTAAGTGATCATAATTATCATAATCAGATAACTTTAATGCTTCATACTCTTCATAAAAAAGCTCAACAGGAG
Source organism: Marinilabiliaceae bacterium ANBcel2 (assembly GCA_029688995.1). Classification (GTDB taxonomy): domain Bacteria; phylum Bacteroidota; class Bacteroidia; order Bacteroidales; family Marinilabiliaceae; genus JARULA01. The sequence goes on along the minus strand of JARULA010000003.1, from coordinate 196,826 downwards.
CCATCTCTCCGTTTAAAGCACCATAAGGTTTATACCCGTCAAAACCGGGTGGTGCAACTACTTTTCTTAATCTAACTGGTCGTGGCATAGAACAAATGTAAGAAAATTATTTTGTTATGAGAATATTCTCATAACTTTTAACACAAAAATTTTTTACATATTTGTGGCGAAAATCTAAAATGTAAAATCAATAAGTTTATGACTGACAGCTCATCCTCAAAAGAAAATCAAAACCCTAAAGAGAGCCCTAAAAAAAAGCGTGGTTTTATAGATATATTTTTAAACATTCTTGAAAAAGGAGGAAATGCTCTCCCGCATCCCGCTACACTATTTGCACTGTTTGCACTATCGGTGCTGGTTATGTCAGCTGTGGGGTTCTTTTTAAGCTGGGATGCAACCCATCCTGCAACAGGTGAAGTAATAGAGGTGAAAAACCTGCTCTCAGGCGAAGGAATAACCCTTATTATAGAGGAGATGGTTAATAATTTCACAGGCTTTGCGCCCCTGGGAGTTGTTTTGGTTGCAATGCTGGGAATTGGGATTGCCGAGACGAGCGGACTAATAGGGGCTTTTATAAGGTTGTTGGTGCTGTCTGCTCCTAAAAAAATATTGACTTTTGTTATTGTTCTTACCGGAATTCTTGCTAACGCAGCAAGTGATATAGGTTATGTGCTGCTTATACCGCTTGCAGGAGTAATTTTTCAAGCGATGGGACGCCACCCTTTTGTTGGTATGGCAGCAGCTTTTGCAGGTGTATCGGGCGGATTTAGTGCAAATGTTATTATCGGATCAATTGATCCGCTTTTAGCAGGATTATCGGAAGAGGCTGCTCATATTTTAGATGAATCGTATCATGTTAATCCTACTGCAAACTACTATTTTATGGTAGCATCTACATTTTTGGTAGCATTTTTAGGAACATGGATAACCGAGAAAATTGTAGAACCCCGTTTTGGTAAATATAACGGTGATGTTGAAAAAGAGAAGATTGAACCTTTAAATAAAAAAGAAAAAAAGGGACTGCTATGGAGTTTGGCAGTGCTTGCAGGCTGGATAATTCTTGTTCTATCCGGACTCCTTCCTGAGGGAGGAATATTAAGAGGTAGTGACGGCGGGTTAATAACTTCACCGGTTATAACAGGTATTATAGCTTTTCTCTTTTTAGTGTCAGCTACAATGGGTATAGTTTATGGTGCTATTAACGGTGTGTTTAAAAATGATACAGATGTGGCCAATGGAATGGCAATAAGTTTAAAAACATTAAGTCACTATTTAGTTCTGGTATTTTTTGCAGCTCAGTTTGTGGCCTACTTTAGATGGAGCAATCTGGGATTAATACTTGCAATAACAGGAGCCGAAACTCTTGTAAGTGCAAATATGGGAGTTATTCCTCTAATGATAATGTTTGTGATGCTGGCAGCACTTATAAACATGCTAATGGGTAGTGCTTCAGCCAAGTGGGCTATTATGGCTCCTATTTTTGTCCCCATCTTTATGATACTGGGATACTCTCCCGAGCTTTCACAGGCTGTTTTTAGGATAGGAGATTCGGTTACCAATATAATATCACCAATGATGAGCTTTTTTGCACTTATTATAGCATACTTTCAAAAGTATGATAAAAATGCAGGAATGGGAACAATTATTGCCACAATGATTCCCTACTCTATTGCATTTTTTATAGGATGGAGTATATTGCTTATTATTTGGATTTTAACAGGCCTCCCTTTGGGTCCGGGCGCCGAAATGTTTTATGATATGTCTTCTGCAACAGGAGGGTAATATTTAACGTTAGGTATGTTCAAAAAGATAATTAAAATATAATCCTATGCAGATAGCCTCTAACCTTAAATATTTAAGAAGTGTAAAAAAAATAACTCAACAGGCACTTTCCATTAAGCTTGGTATTAAACGCTCATCATTAAACAATTATGAAAACAGCGTTTCAATACCGCCGGTTGAGATTTTAATAAAACTGTCGCACTTTTTTAATATCTCGGTTGACTCACTTATTAAATGTGATCTCTCGGTTAAAAACAGTGATTATATTAAAGGAGCAGATATAAGAATCTTAACTTCAACTGTAGGTGCGGATAATGAAGAGAATATAGAGCTGGTTCCCGAAAAAGCAAAAGCGGGATATACAGCAGGATTTGCCGATCCGGAATATATTGAATCTTTGCCGGTGTTCAGACTCCCATTTTTGGACAGTTCAAAAAAGTATAGAACTTTTCAAATAAGCGGAGACTCGATGCTTCCTATTAAACCGGGATCTTATGTAACAGGTGAATTTATACAGGATTGGACAAATATAAAAGATGGTGATGCATCTATTATAATTACTATTAATGACGGGATAAACTTTAAAATTATTGAAAATAATTTTATATCGAAAGGGGAAATAAAATGCAGCTCTTTAAATGATGATTATGAACCATATACAATCCATTACTCTCAAATTAAAGAGATATGGAGATTTGTAAACTATATAAGCAGTGAACTGCCCGAACCACAAAGTGATATGGCTATTATCACAAAGACGTTAAGCGATATAAAAAGGGAACTTGCAAATGTAAAAATGGAGATATCCAAAAATAAATAAACAAGTAGCAAATGACTATTATTAAAGCCTGGATAATATCAATGCGGCTGCGTACGCTTCCACTATCGCTCTCAACAATTTTAACAGGGAGTGTTATTGCGTACGCGCAAAAGAGCTTTAATGGAGAGATTCTTATTTGGGCCGCATTAACAACTCTTTTTTTACAAATATTATCAAATCTGGCTAACGATTATGGTGATGCTAAAACAGGAGCTGATAATGAAAATAGAGTAGGACCAAAAAGAATGATACAGCAAGGCACCATCTCTCTTTCGGCAATGAAAAAAGCAATGGCTCTTTTTGCACTGCTTTCGCTGGTTGCCGGACTAGCACTTATTGTAAAAGCCTTTGAAACTGCTCCTCTTTTAAAACTCCTCTTTTTAATAACCGGTATTGCGGCAATTGCTGCTGCAATAAAATATACAGCAGGTAAAAATCCTTATGGGTATCGCGGACTGGGAGATCTGTTTGTGTTTCTCTTTTTTGGGGTAATAGGTGTTGCGGGAACATGGTTTTTACATACCAACATATGGCAGTGGGAAATTCTTTTACCTGCAACAACTATTGGTCTGTTCAGCACCGGAGTTTTAAACATAAATAACATACGCGATATAGAGTCGGATAAATTAAGCGGGAAAAAGACTATTGTTGTACGAATGGGCAAAAGAGCATCAAAATGGTATCATGCAGCTTTAATTGCAGGAGGATGGCTCTCTATCACTATCTATATAATTTTATTTAATGCAATATACCTATGGCCTGTTGTCGTAACACTGCCCCTTTTTATAATAAATGTATCAACTCTGTTTACTACTAATAGTTCAGACAGGATAGATAGCCAGCTACGCTTTTTATCGATTAGCACTCTGCTTTTTGTATTATCAGCAACAGCAGGAGCACTCTTTTTAACCCAATAGATAACCAGTTTAAAACTAAAAATGTATGCTTAAAGCATCTTATAAACGGTACGATCTTATTTTTAAAAAACCGGGAGGCACATCTCGCGGAGTTTTAACAAAAAAAAGAAGCTATTTTATAGAGATCTACAATACGCAAAATCCAGCTGTAAAAGGAGTGGGCGAATGTTCTGTTCTTCCGCGTTTAAGTCCCGAAGATAGTGTTAACATAGAGGAGAAAATTCAATATTGCTGCCAAAATATAGATGATTTTGCGGGAAGTTATCACAACAGTCTAAAACAAGTGCCTGCATTGAGATTTGCCATTGAGATGGCTCTTTTAGATTTAAAAAACGGAGGAGAAAAAAAATGGTTCCATTCTGCTTTTACCCGCGGTGAAAATTCAATTGAGATAAACGGTTTAATTTGGATGGGATCGGTTAAAGAGATGCAAAAGCAAGTTGAGGAGAAACTGGAAAACGGATTTAACTGTCTTAAATTAAAAATTGGGGCTCTTGATTTTAAAAAGGAGCTCTCTCTCTTAAAAGCTATAAGAGAGAGGTTTTCGCCAAAAGAGCTTGAGGTTCGCGTTGATGCAAATGGAGCATACTCTTTTGAGATGGCAATTCAGGTTTTGGAAAAACTAAAAGAGTTATCAGTCCACTCTATCGAACAGCCTATTAAAGCAGGAATGCATAATAAAATGGCACAACTATGCAAAATAAGTCCTGTTCCTATAGCCTTAGATGAGGAGCTTATAGGGGTTAATAATTACCAAGATAAAAAAGAGTTAATTGAGACTATAATGCCCCACTATATTATTTTAAAGCCAAGCTTAACGGGTGGGTTTAAATCATCGCTTGAATGGATCACTCTGGCCGAAAAAAACGGAGTTAAGTGGTGGATTACCTCAGCCCTTGAAAGTAATTTAGGCTTAAATGCAATTGCGCAATGGTGTGCCACACTAAACAACTATTTACCCCAGGGTTTGGGGACGGGACAACTTTTTACAAACAATGTTAAAGCTCCTTTAAAGATGGAAAAAGGCAAATTAAAATATCTACCATAATTAAAACCCAAAAAATTAAAGTAAAGTGCTAAATTGTAAAAACTGTATCACAATTATTTAAAAGATCAACAACCAACAGTTTACCTGACAACACCTCTCCGCAACCTGTTATAATTTTAAGCACCTCAACACTCTGTCTGGTACCGATATAGCCGGGGGTAGGACCAATAACGCCGGGTGGATTCTCTCCCCCTGCAGGAGGTTGGGGGTAGAGATCTTTGTACCCCGCTGCTCCATCATAGTGAAACACCGAAACCTGTCCGCCCCACTGCTCAGCTGTTCCATAAACCAATGGCTTTCTCATCTTAAAGCATATATCATCGAGAATGTATCGTGTTGAAAAATTATCAGTGGCATCGGCTACAACATCAAAATCTTTAACAATATCATCTCCGTTGAGCCGATCCAATTTACAATTAAAAAGTGTTACTTTACACTCGGGATTAAGTTCTTTAACACGCTTTGCTGCCTCATCACATTTATATTTTCCTTCATCAGATGGAGTATATAAAATTTGACGGTTAAGATTACTCTTAGAGACCAGATCAAAATCTATAATTCCCAAATGTCCCACTCCTGCTGCAGCAAGATAGAGAAGAAGAGCTGACCCTAATCCCCCGGCTCCTGCTACTAAAACAGATGAGTTAAAAAGCCTGTTCTGCTGCTCTTTGGTAAATCCTTCAACTAAAAAGTGTCTTTGATATCGTTCCAGATTCATATAAAATAAGTTTAAATCTATAAGTTTAAATATGTTGCAGGTATATCGACCAATCTTTCCAAACAGGCTCAAGCTCTCTACTTTTTATAATATTGGCAATTTTAAAGGGAGAGCGATCATCATTAATTGCAAACTGCTCAAGAGAATCACTCTCTGAGTAACCTCCAGGATTGGTTTTACTACCGGCACTAACTGCTGTTACTCCCAACAAAAGAGCATTATCTCTATAGTAAGGACGCTCTCGTGTAGAGAGAGAAAGCTCCACCTCATTATCAAAAAGTCGATATGCACATATAAGCTGTGTTAAATCTCTTTCGGTACTATTAACATTAGGCTTAAAACCCTCTCCTGTAAAAGGACGCAAGCGAGGAAAAGAGATCGAATATTTAGTCTGCCAATATCTCCTTCTAAGATACTGCAAGTGCAAAGCAGTAAACCATGCCTCAGTACGCCAATCTTCGAGTCCGATCAAATTACCCAGTCCAATCTTCCTAACCCCCGCCTTTCCGAGTCTGTCAGGAGTCTCAAGCCGATATATAAAATCGGCCTTTTTACCTTTGGGATGATAAAGAGGGTATCTCTCCCTGTTATATGTCTCCTGATAAATATAAACAGCATGCAGCCCCTTTTCAACCAAAAGCTCATACTCATACTGATCAAGCGGCTGCACTTCAAGGGAGATCTGACTAAAACGGGATTTTAAAGTATCAATTGCATTACAAAAATAGTCAACTCCTGCATGCTTTTGCGACTCTCCCGTTACAAGTAAAATATGTTTAAAAGGCATTGCTGCAATATTATCGGCCTCTTTACTCAACTCATCCATAGATAAGACTTTCCGCTTAATTGGATTTGAACCGCTAAATCCGCAGTAAACACAAGAGTTTTCACAATAGCTTGAAAGATAGAGCGGAATATAGAGCTGTATGATATTCCCAAATCGCTGACGAGTAACTGCATAGCTCTGCCTTGCCATCTCCTCAAGATAGCTATCGGCTGCAGGAGACAAAAGAGATTTTAAATCATCCAAAGTGCGATATGAGCCGGAAAGTGCTCTCTCAACATCTAATTCATTTTTACTGTATATAGAGGCTGTAACCTCTTCCCAACTATACTCCTTAAGAACATTATAAAATGACATATAATAACTTTTTTATGAGAGAAAGGAGGTTAACGGACTGGTAGGGGATGCTTGCGGGGCGCCTCCTGAAGATTGCACAGGGAGGCCACACTCATAAGCTTCCCGTCCGCATTCAACTGCTTTTTTAAATGCTGCTGCCATGCCAACACTCTCTTTGGCCGCTGCAATTGCAGTATTTACTAAAACAGCATCAGCTCCCATCTCCATAGCTTCACAAGCATGTGATGGAGCACCAATGCCGGCATCAACAATAACAGGGAGGTTTGATTGCTCTATAATAATTCTCAAAAATTGGCGAGTCTGTAAACCCGCATTACTACCAATTGGTGATCCCAAGGGCATTACTGCTGCAGCACCTGCATCTTCTAATCTTTTACATAAAACAGGATCGGCATGTATGTAAGGCAAAACAACAAAACCATTTTTTGCTAACTCCTCTGTTGCTTTTAAAGTTTCAACAGGATCGGGCATTAAATATCGGGCATCGGGATGTATTTCAAGTTTAACCCAGTTTGTACCAATTGCCTCACGGGCAAGTTTTGCAGCAAACACTGCCTCTGAAGCATTTCGCACTCCTGAGGTGTTGGGTAACAGATTAACACCTGGAATTTCAAGATGCTTTAAAAGATCATCACTCTTATCTTCAATATCTACACGCTTAAGAGCAACTGTCACCAGCTCACTGCCACTTTCGGCAACAGCTTTGGCCATTGCCAAATTTGAGCTGAATTTACCGGTTCCTGTAAATAGTCGCGAAGAAAACGTTTTATCTGCTATAACTAAAGGTCTCATATTATTTTAATTGAATTGTTTTATATATCTATAATTTCCACTTCAAATTAGATTGCTTATCATATAGTATTTAGATAAAAAAATATCTCTATCTGCTTTTACTCTTCTCAATGAGTGAAATTATTTCACCGGTAGCAGAAGCTGGATCACAACTTTTGGATATGGCAGTACAAAGAGCCACTCCATTTATCCCCGATTTTAAAAGAGAAGAAATATCATTAAGGGTAATTCCACCTATGGCAGTGACCGGAAGTGTATATCCTGCAACTCTAAACTGCTCAATAAGATTTTTATAGCCCCGGGGAGTAATAATTTCACTTAAATTCTTTTTTGTTGTGGTAAAGTGACAGGGTCCCAATCCTATATAATCAACCTTTTCACGAGCTAGTTTTACCATATCATCAACACTGTTAGCTGTACCTCCAACAATCATATTATCTCCAACTATATCGCGTGCTTTTAGTGGATTCATATCATTTTTGCCAAGATGAACCCCATCAGCTTTAACCTTTTTTGCTATTACAGGGTTATCATTAACTATAAAAACAGCCCCAAACTGTTTGCAAAGCTGAGCAAGCTGCATAGCAGTTTCATATAACTGATCTTCACAAATATCTTTCAGCCTCAGCTGAACCCATCTACCTCCTCCTGATAAAAATGATTGCACCAAGGAGATAATCATTGAAGTATCTTCCTGAGGTGTTATAAACATCAAATCTCTATATGGTTTACTCATATTAAAAGTTTTACTGGTTATAAATTATGCCTGCCAAGCAGATGATTCGATGAGAGAATAAACCTCTCGGTATAACTCTTTGCAAAGCAACAGGCATCATAAAGATTATAACCTGCTGCAATACCACTACAAACAGCAGCCGAAAAAACACATCCACTTCCGTGCTTACCGGGATTATCAAATCGCTCCCCTTTAATAACCTTAACATCATTAGGGGTGATCAATATATCGGAAGCATTATCAATTGCATGCCCACCTTTTAAAAGAATAGCAGTTCCGTTTTTTACCAGTGGCAGAGTTGCAATAATTTGCGGATCGGTAGTTTTGAAAAGAGCAGATGCTTCATCCATATTAGGTGTTAAAAGAGAAACCTTCTCCATAACTTTAAGGTAACTCTCTTCACCGGTATCAAATCGAGAAAAGTCGTATCCGGCTGATGCTTTAATAACAGGATCCCAAACGACAAAAAGCGAGCTGTTTTTGCGATAAAGCAGATCAATAAGGGGTAAAATAAGGTCGAAAGACTCAACAATTCCAAACTTTACTGCTGTAAATGAGTAGCTCCTTAATAGAGAGCTTAACTGTGAAAATATCACCTCTTTGTCAACCCAGTTTACAAAATCAAAACGGTTGTGAGATTGGCCTGTTATTGCACTACACACTCCCATACCCGGCTCGCCACAAATCTCAAATGTTTTAATATCAGCTGCCAGTCCGGCCCCTCCACAAGGATCCCAACCCGCTATACTCAACGGTATAGATCTTAAAAAATCAGCCATAACCGTATCTCTTTTTTAATAATTTATAATTATCAACACTCTCTTTAATATCGATCGATCCATTTTTTACCGACCATAGAGAACCTATAAGAGCAACCCCATCAAATCCGGTTTCTAAAGCTTTCTCTATGTTTTGCGGAGAGACACCTCCCAGAGCAACTATTTTTGCCGTAAATTCATTTCGGATTGAGTGTAAAAACTCTTTTGTTTCTTCATAATCAAAAGCAGAGAGGTAGCCGCTTTTTGATATAGAGTTGAAAACCGGACTTAAAAAGATGTAGTTACAACCCCGGCCTTTATCTTTAAGCTCATTAAATGAGTGAGCTCCTCTGCTAATACGCAAACCTTCTCTCTGCTCCACTCTATCTATATTATACCCTCTACTTTCATGAAATCCTCCCACACCCTCTTCGCTACATAAATCATAATAATAATGAACCGATAGCTTATTATAACAACTCTTATCAATGGTGTTAATAAGTTTTGCTACACTGCTACTGCTGCTTTTAGGTTTACGAACATGAACATAGCTAACCCCCTCATTTAAAAGAGACTCAATAGCCTTTGATTCATTCTTAAAATAGTCAGGTGGTGTAATTGCTATAATCATATCTCTTATACTTTTTCACTTCTCAATTTTCTGTTAGCTCTCATGCTACAGAACTGCTCCCCGCACATACTGCAAAAATGAGCCTCTTTGTCGGCCTCATCAGGCAGTGTGGCATCATGAAAGCTATATGCTGTATCGGGATCAAGAGAGAGATGAAACTGATCGCGCCAGCGAAAATCAAAACGGGCACGGCTCATCTCATGGTCACGCAATATAGCACCAGGATGACCTTTGGCAATATCAGCAGCATGTGCTGCAATCTTAAAAGTTACCACTCCGGTTTTAACATCATCTTTATCGGGCAAACCCAAATGCTCTTTAGGTGTAACATAGCACAACATTGAAGCTCCATATCCAGCAATCACTGCTCCTCCTATTGCTGAGGTAATATGATCATAACCCGGAGCAATATCAGTAACTAAGGGTCCGAGCGTATAAAAAGGAGCATCAAAACAGTGCTTCAACTCCATATCCATATTCTCTTTAATCATATTGAGCGGCACATGTCCGGGCCCTTCAATCATAACCTGCACATGCTTACTCCATGCTATCTTAGTTAGCTCACCCAAAACTTTAAGTTCTGCAAACTGAGCTCTGTCATTTGCATCTTTTTGTGAACCGGGACGCAATCCGTCGCCCAGTGAAACCCCAACATCATAAGCAGCCAAAATATCACAAATCTCGGCAAAGCGCGTATATAAAAAGTTCTCTTTATTATGAGCATTACACCAGGCTGCAATAATAGAACCGCCACGAGAAACAATTCCGGTAAGTCTCTTAAAAGTGTATGGGATATGCTCTTTTAACAATCCTGCATGAATTGTAAAATAATCAACACCCTGCTCGGCCTGCTCAATTAAAGTATCTTTATATATCTCCCAGGTTAAATCTTCAGCTTTACCTCCTGCTTTTTCAAGAGCCTGATAGAGAGGTACCGTACCTACGGGCACAGGTGAATTGCGCAATATCCACTCACGCGTTTCATGAATATTTGCCCCTGTACTTAAATCCATAATAGTATCAGCACCATGTTTAATTGCATGCACCGATTTTTCAACCTCTGTTACAATATCAGAGGTGATTGCACTATTACCAATATTGGCATTAATTTTAACTAAAAACTTTCGACCAATAATCATCGGCTCACATTCAGGGTGATTAACATTTGCCGGAATAATAGCTCTGCCGGCAGCAACCTCTTCCCTTACCATATCCGGTGTTATTATATCACCGGCTACACCCTCACTACCTATCTTCTTATTGAGCTGCTGATTCTCTCTTATTGCAACATACTCCATTTCGGGAGTTACAATTCCATTTTTTGCATACCACATCTGAGTTGCCGCCCCCTTTTTAGCTTTACGAGGATGGGTATTTACATGGCTAAACCGTAGATTGTCAAGGGAGGTGTCATCAAGTCGCATCTGCCCATACCTCGATGTTAGTCTGTCAAGCTTAACAGTATCATTTCGCTCCTTAATCCATTGATTACGTATAGGCTTAATCCCTTTGGTTAAATCAATTATAGCATCGTTATCTCCAAATGGCCCTGATGTATCATAAACTGAAAATGTAGCAGGTGATTTAACGGGACACTCTTCGGTTGATAAAAAAATTTGACGCATTCCTACTTTAATATTGGAGTTACCGTTACTTACATACACTTTTTGTGAGCCGCGTACAGGCTTACCTTCAACTATTTTTTTTGAGTTGTTTAACATGATATTATCCATTTTAAATATTATTACCCGCCTCTAGTGGCACTAATCACAACAATATCAGCACCCTGTTTTAACTCAAAAGTATTCCACTCTCGATTTGAAACAATCTCATTATCTACAGCAAGTGCCACTCCTTTTGTGGGAATCTCTAATTCAAGAATTAAACCTGATAAGGTTTTTGCGTTGGTAAAAACTTCTTTCCCATTGACTTTTAAATGCATATCAAAAAATTTTATAAGCTTATTATGCAAATCAAAAAAACAACAGAAAACAGTGGGTGGTAATAATTTTTTAAGTAAGAGAGACTCCCTTCGCCGGTATTATCCAGATCAGGTTTTATAGGGTATGATCTCAGCCACTTATAGGCACCCCTGTCGTTCGTGTTGTATTTGCAAATATATATGATAAATTTAGGAATCCAATAAAATATAGATATCAAAAAAAGAGTTTACCTTTAATTTTAAAAACAGGAAAAGAGATGCAACACTTATTACACTACAACAAAATAACAATAAATGATATAGTAATTGAGGCTGATAAGGTTGATAACAGAGAACATCCTGATAGTTTAAAAGATATAATACAATTTTTATCGGAGTGGTTTAGCACCAAAGATTATATGATGGTTACAACATCGGGGTCAACCGGCAAACCTAAAAATATTAAAGTAAAAAAAAGTGAGATGGTGGAATCTGCTATAAGAACCATAAATTTTTTTGAGTTAAAACCGGGAATGAAAGTGCTAAACTGTTTACCGGTAAGCTTTATTGCCGGAAAAATGATGGTAATAAGAGCTATTGTTGGCAGTTTAAACCTAATATGTGTAGAGCCTGCTGCCAACCCCCTTAATAAACTAAATAGAAAAGTGGAATTTGCGGCATTTACTCCAATGCAGATGATAAACATATTAAAGAGCAAAAAAAAACATAATCTGCTCACAAAAGTTATTATTGGTGGTGGAAAAACAGATAGTGATTTAAACAGCAAATTACAAGATGTCCCATTTGATGCGTGGGAAAGTTACGGTATGACTGAAACACTAACTCATGTAGCTTTACGAAAGATTAACGGTAACACTGCCCGCAATAGTTTTCTCCCTTTAAGTGGTATTAAAACAGAGCTAAATAGTAATGGTTGCCTGATAATACATTATGGAGAGAAGTTTAACAAAACTGTTATAACCAATGATATTGCAGAGCTTTATAGTGACGGTTCGTTTATAATAAAAGGAAGAGTTGATAATATAATCAATTCGGGCGGCATAAAAATATCTCCCGAAGATTTAGAAGAGAAGATAAAAAGGACTACCCAAAATAATGTTATAATCACCTTTGAAGAGGATAAAGTTCTGGGGCAAAAAATTGTAGCTTTAACAAACACAAAACCTGAAAAACCAAGACTCTTTTTTGATAAGATAAGCGGGGCTCTCTCAAAATATGAAAAACCTTATAAATTATACTATATAAAGAAGGTTCCGCTAACCCAAAGCGGAAAATTAAAGAGAAAAGAGATAAGATGTAAAGAGCTTGAACTTTTAGTCTCCACAGATCTCCCTAATGAGTAAAATCTTTACTGTCAAAAAAATTAATAACAGAGCCATCATCAAGAGCTGGTATTAACTCATCCCTCACCCATTCAAAAGTAGGTTCCTCTTTAAGCAACATCTTGTATATTTCTGCAGCAGCCTCCTTTTCACCTACCGACACAAGGGAGTTTCCATACCATGCACCGGTATTATAATACATCCAGTGGTCAGGAGCATTTTCTTTATAATAGTAAAAAGCTTTCCTGTATGCCTCCACAGCTTCAGATTTATCTCCGCCAAACAGATTGGGGCGAAAATAATAGCTGTTAGCCCTTTCGGTAAGTGGTAACCCTTTCTCACCACATAAATCGATCGCTTTTTCAACATATTTTAAATGAGAAGAACTTAAAAAAGGGGCTCTTATTGGTTGCAGAACTATTCTAAAAGCTACAGAGGCAGCTTTAAAAGCATACAAAACACCATTATCGGGATAATCATCCAAAAATTGTTCAATAGTATCGTCAAAAATCTCAAGCTTCTCCATAGCCTTACCCTTTTGGTCATTCCCTATTAATCCTGCTACCAATCCGTAATGCCCATAAAGTAGCTCTATCTTCTCATCAATAGTGCCGGGATTAGATGCTGTTATACTATCAACAAGTAACTCCCAGGACTCCATATCATTGGTAAAAAAATAGTTTTTAAAAAGTTTATCGGTATCATTATTGTTTGCTAAAAGACCAACTGCAATTATGTTCCAAAATAGAAACAAAAAAATCCCACCCTTCTTCATATATCTAAAATTTAATTAACCATAAACAGATTTAATATCAAAAAAAAGAAAAATTGTGCTAAAAACAGACGTATAGCAACCGGCTTTATAGTCTTGATATTTAAAAGCTCAAAACCGGCTGATATTAGAACAGATATAACAAACCAGGTAAAATAGTTTTGCAAAGGAATGATATCATTATGCCAACCCCACATAGCTGTATAAACAGCAACAGGCTCCATAACATAGTCAAAAATCACCATAAATAGAGCTGAAGTAAAAGGAACCCATTTGCTTAAAAAAGAGAAGCCTCTTTGTTTTGATAAATAACGAACGATAGCTATTGAGCCATATATCAATATTAGCCAGTTAGCACCTATCAAAACAGGAGTTTCAAATATTTTATATCCCAATGAGCTTTCACCATATGAATAGCTCCCAAAAAGGAGTCCGCTCCTCACTCCTACTGCTTCAATCCCTATTGTTAAAACAAATACCATTATAAAAAAGAGAGTATGCTTTTTATCAAAAGGCCTGTGAAAAAAAAGAAGCAAAAAAAGGTTTAAAAGAATGGTAAATGGTATTAAAAACTCAAAAACAGGACGCACCGAAGCAAATAAAAAGCCAACGACCCCTATAATATAAAAATGGATAATAACCCTTAAAACAACAGACTCTTTTAACTTTACTAAAGCAGCTCCCATTTTTTTAAACTATTTCTTTTTAGGTTATAAATATAAAAAAAATATAACTATTTTGTTTAATTCATTAAAATAGATAAAGATGCAAAAAGAGGTAATTATTATAGGGCAGGGATAGCAGGATTAGCTACGGCGTTGCGCCTGGCGGTAAAAGGTTATAAAATTACTGTGATAGAAAAGCATCATCAGGCAGGCGGACGGTTAAACACTTTATCAAAAGATGGATTTACTTTTGATATGGGTCCAACTTTTTTTAGCATGAGTTATGAGTTTGATAAATTAATAGATGAGTGTAATATCGACTACCCTTTTGAATTTATAGAACTGGATCCACTTTTTACCGTAAATATAAAAGGAGTAGATAAACCTTTTACTATTTATAAAGATATCGATAAATTGACCGAACAGTTTATTGAGTTTGAGCCAAACTTTAAAGAGAAAATAACTGCCCATTTAAATAAAACTGAAACACTCTATCATGATACTGTAAACCATATAGTTCACAACAATTTTGATTCTCTCTTTGACTACTTTACCAAACTTACCAAAGTACCCCTAAAGCATACCCCTTTGCTGTATAAAAATATGTGGAGTGAGCTTTGTCAAAGTTTTGATTCACAAGAGGCCAGAATGATATTCTCTCTTGTAGGATTTTTTCTTGGTGCAACACCTTTTGATACACCTGCTGTTTACTCTCTTTTAAATTATGTGGAACTAAAGCATGACGGCTACCACAATGTTAAAGGTGGTATGTACAAAATAGTTGAAGGTGTAACAGGTGTGCTTAAAGATAAAGGGGTACAATTTATTTATAACACCGAAATTACAGGAGCTAAAGCTAAAAATGGAACAATTGATGCTTTAACAGATAAAAACGGCAAAGAGTGGAGGGCTGACGCATATATTATAAACAGCGATGCTGCCTGGTTTAGAGGTAAAGTACTAAAGCATAAAGAGTATAGAGAAGAGAAATTAAAGAGAAAAAAATGGACTATGGCACCTTTAACAATCTATCTGGGCGTTAAAGGAGATATTAAAAACCTATCTCACCACAACTATTTTTTAGGCAATAACTTTAATAAGTATGCAAATAGGGTTTTTAAAAACAGAACAGATAAAGAGACTCCATATTACTATGTTAATGTTCAGTCGATGAGCAATCCAAATGCTGCTCCAACGGGGCATCAGGCACTATTTATTCTTATACCCTCTCCCCACCTGCTTTATAAAAAAGATTGGAGTGACAAAAATGAAGTAGCAAACAGAGTAATAGAGGATCTCTCAAATAAAACAAGGTGCAATATTATGAACAAAATTGTGAGCAAAACAGTTTTTACTCCATATGATTGGCGTGATATGTTCAATTTATATAAAGGTAGCGGACTGGGTTTGGCTCACGATATGAGTCAAACAGGCTGGTTTAGACCTGCAAACAGAGATAAGAAGTATAAAAACATCTTTTTCACCGGTGCATCCACAATTCCGGGAACCGGCCTGCCAATGGCTGTAATAAGCTCAGGCCTAACAACTGAAAGAGTTATTAAACATCTAAAAAAATAGGATGGCGTATGAAACTTACTCCCATTGAACTATACAGGCATAATAATTTAAAGTGTAGCAGAAATACAACAAAAACCTACAGTACCTCTTTCTCTTTAGGGGTAAGAATGCTTAAGAAAGAGTATCGTAACCATATATATAGTTTATACGGTTTTGTTAGATATGCCGATGAGATAGTCGATTCTTTAAATCAATTTAATCAAGAGAGGTTACTACACGAATTTAAAGAGGATACCTATAAGGCGATTAAAAGAGGAGTAAGTACAAACCCTTTGCTCGACAGTTTTCAACACACAGTAAACAGCTGTAAAATAGACCACTCACTTATAGATTCATTTTTAAAAAGCATGGAGATGGATCTTACACAGAAATATTTTTCGCAAAGGGACTTAAATGATTACATATATGGTTCGGCCGAAGTTGTAGGTTTAATGTGTCTTAAAGTGTTCTACTACAATAATAGTAAGGAGTATGACCGATTACAGTACCCGGCACGTAAACTGGGGGAAGCTTTCCAAAAAGTTAATTTTTTAAGGGATGCTGAAGATGATTTTGTAAATAAAGGAAGAGTCTATTTTAAAGATATCGATTTCTCTAACTTTAACCACCAAACAAAAGAGGAGATAGAGCGTCAAATAGAACAGGACTTTAAAGAGGCATATCCCGGAATTGTTGCTCTTAGAAAAGATGTAAGGTTTGGTGTTTATCTTGCATACCGATACTATTTATCTCTTTTTAAAAAGATAAAAAAAGCGCCTCCCCGAGCTATTCTATTAAAGAGATATCGAATTTCAAATACTCAAAAAAGCTTTTTATTACTTAAAGTTGCTATAAAAAACAGTCTGGGTGTTTTTTAATTTATTAATTTTGTGCGCGTATTTAAAGCAGTAACATGCGTACTACCATTATTATAACACTAATAATCATTACAGGGATTACAGAAGCAATATCTGCACAAAATTTTCATATAGCCGCTCTAATAACTGATGAACATAACTCTCCTATGCCAGGCTGCCATGTTAAAGCCGGGGAGTATCATGTTGTAAGTGATAATAACGGACGTTTTATTATTAATAATATACCGGCCCAATCCATTGATATTACAATCTCTTTTATTGGATATCACCAGTGGGATACTACTTTGATTGTAGATAGAAATCACCACTTAAGAGTTGAAATGATCCCCGATGATATAGAACTTGAAGAGGTATCAATAAGAGGGCACACTCTTAATTCTACTCCTTCTCTCTCAAGAGATATGATAAATCAGGAGCAGATTTTACGTAATTTAAGCGGGAACCTGGTTCGATCTTTGGAAAGAGAAGCAGGGTTTAACACTATGGATATTGGAGCTGCTGCCTCAAAACCCGTCATTAGAGGAATGGGGTTTAACCGGGTTGTTGTTGTTCATGACGGCATTAAACAGGAAGGGCAACAGTGGGGGGCTGATCACGGACTGGAAATTGATCCTTTCCTAACCGAAGAGGCGGAGATTATTAAAGGTGCTGCTTCAATAGAGTATGGCAGTGAAGCTATAGGTGGCGTGCTAAACCTCACTTCGAACCGCCCTCCACCATTGGGAGCCGAAGGCTCGATAACGTTAACTGGAAGCTCGGTTAATGATGCAATAGGCGGATCACTAGCCTTTAACAAAAATAGCGGATCACTCTTTTTTAAAACAAGAGCCTCAGCAATGGATTTTGCCGACTATAGAATACCTACCGAATCGATTACCTATTTGAGCAGGGAAATACCCATTGAAAAAAAGAGATTAAAAAACAGTGCCGGGAATGAACAAAATCTTTATCTGCAGGGGGGGATAATAGAGAGTAACTGGAGAAGCTCTTTAACAGCAAGTGGAGTATGGCAAAAAGCGGGGTTCTTTCCCGGAGCACACGGAGTTCCCGACATCAGCAGGGTTACACATGATGGAGATCATCGAAATATTGAAAAACCATATCAAAATGTGGAACATCTTAGATTAGCCTCCAATACTGTTGTGCAAACACCTCACTCAATTATTACTACCGATATTGGATACCAACAAAATCACCGGCAAGAGTGGGCCGAATTTCACACTCATTTTGCAAATCAACAAAAACCCGAAAAGGATCCCGATTTAGAACTTGATTTTAAGCTGCAAACATGGAGTTTTAACTCTAAATGGAATTTTAGGCTAACATCACAGCACTCTTTTACCGGAGGAGTTCAGCTACAGTACCAAAAAAATGAATCACAGGGATACGGTTTTCTACTACCCGATTTTTCCCGCTCTACACAAGGAGCATACCTATCTCATAATTTTGAAATATCCCGTAAACTATCGATAAACTCAGGTGTAAGATATGATAATGCAAAAGTGGATATAGAAGGTTTTTTTGATCCCCACCTTTATCAATATATGATAAACAGTAACAAAGAGAGCGAGGAGGCTCTTTTTTATGCACAACGAGCCTCTGACACAAATAGAGATTTTGGCAACTTTAGTTACCTTGCAGGATTAGAATATAAGCCAACAAACAATCTTACTTTTTTAATAAATACAGGAAAAAGCTTTAGAGTGCCCACACCAAATGAGCTGGGTTCCAATGGTATCCATCACGGATCTTTTCGACATGAATCGGGCAATAAGGATTTATCTGCCGAAACAGGATACTACCTTGATGCTAATGCTGTTTACACTAACAATCAACGACATATAGCAGTTTCTCCCTACATCTACAATTTTAACAACTACATATTTCTTGAACCATCAGGTAGTTGGAGTCATCTGCCCCACTCGGGACAAATTTATAACTATACCGAAGCAAAAGCAGTTATGTATGGAGTAGAAGCCTCATATACCGAAGAGGGGATAGATAACTGGAGAGTTGAAGTTAAAGGAGAGTGGCTCTATTCATATCAAAAAGGAGATGAAAGTTCTGTCTCATGGCCCCTGCCCTTTACCCCCCCTGCAAATATCTTTACAGAGGTTACATACTTAACCGACAATCTAAATGGCAAAAGATCTGCAGAGGTATCTCTTAATTTTAAAATGGTAGCCGACCAAAACAGAGTTACCCGAAATGAAATGACCACAAAGGGATATAATATTGCAGGGGCTTCAATTATGATTCCTTTAACTATTGGGGAAAACTCTGCAGAGATTTATCTGCAAGGAAACAATTTGCTTAATAAGAGGTTTTATAACCATATAAGTTTTTATAGAAGATTAAATATTCCCGAACCGGGCAGAAATATTCAACTCACATTAAATTATAACTTTTAAATAGACTACTTAAAGATGAAGATTAAAAATATTTTTTTGATAGCTACCCTACTGATTTATATGGCATGCAGCGATGACAATGTAGATACAGAGCCTCCTGAAATAGAGATAGTAAAGCCTATAGAGTATGACTCTGTTATAAAAGGAGATACACTTTTTGTTGAAGCTAATGTATGGGATAACGAATATTTAAATAGTTGGAAAATTGATATTCACGACAATTTTGACGGACATACCCATAAAAACGGCTCCTTAAAAAATAGTGACCAAAATATTGATGAGGCAGAAAATGATGAGCTAATAGCCTGGAACTTAATTTTAGAGGATTCTTTTCCCAAAGACAAAAGCAAGTATCAGATAAAAAAGCAAATTAAAGTTCCTGAAAATGCAGAGGAAGGAGAGTACCATTTGGGAGTATTTGCATCGGACAAGTGGGGCAATGTTAATCAGGTTTTTATCTCTTTTTATATAATAAGCAAGAGTGATGATTGAAAGTAAAAAGAGGTGATGGAAAATGATTTTTTTACATATACAGAGCAACTTTTAAAATCTGAATCTCCTTTTATTGCTTATCGCCTACCTAATGAAGGTTTAAAGGTAACTACAGCATTAATTGATAAGGCAAAAGAGTGCGATTTCTCTCTTTTTAAAAAACCGATTTCAAACAGAGGTTTTATCTTTTTTCCATTTGATCTAAAATGTGAAAAAGGGTGGTGGTTCACTACTAAAATGAGTAAAAATTTCTATTTAAAAAGTGAAAAAAGGGAACCTAAAAATTTTATAGATATTAAAATTGTTGCTGATTCGGCTAACCAAAAAAAAGAGTATTATAAGCAGTTTGATAGTATGATGAGCTCTTTATCAAAAGGTGATGTAAAAAAAGTTATTCTCTCAAGGGTTGTTAATGTTGAAGAAAACCTAATACCACGACTCGCTAATGTTTTCTCTAAATTAGCAACCAATAACCCTAAAGCATTTGTTTATATTGTTGCTACACCACAAGGTGATATATGGACAGGTGCATCTCCCGAAATTTTACTATCAAAAGAAGAGAGTCACTATACCACAGTTTCTCTGGCAGGGACTCGCCGCTCAACAGAGAAAACAGAAAACTACTGGTCAAGTAAAGAGAGAGATGAACAGATGATGGTAAGCAGCTATATAGATAAAATACTAAACAATCATAATATTACCAACTACTCTAAAAAGGGACCCTACATAAGTGAGGCAGGGGATATTAATCATTTAAAAACAGTATATAAATTTCATCAGGATGATTTAACCAATCTTCCCCTTTTTATTGAAGAGTTACACCCAACCCCTGCTTTGTGCGGAGAACCAAAAGAGGCTGCAAGAAAGATTATTAAAGAGACCGAAAAGCATAACCGTTTATACTATGGCGGTTTTTTAGGACCTGCAACTAATGATTCTGTAAATCTGTTTGTAAACATCAGGTGTATGCTTACAAATAAAAGATATAGTTCTATATTTGCAGGCGGTGGTTTAACACGCGACTCCTCAAAAGAGGATGAGTGGAATGAGACTTTGCTAAAATGCAAAACCTTATTATCAGCAATATAGAGTTTAACAACCACTTTTTTGTTAATAATTTAAACCAAATAGCAGTGAGTAAACCTATTTCTGACAAACCAATTGTTAAAGCATTGGTAGAGTTGTGCCATTTGTATGGAGTTGAACAGGTAGTGATTTCTCCCGGTTCAAGAAACGCTCCGCTTATTATCTCTTTTACCGGATATGGCAAGTTTGAATGCCTTAGTATTGTGGATGAGCGCAGTGCAGGATATTTTGCGCTCGGACTGGCAAGGGAGAAAAAAAGACCCGTTGCTCTTGTATGCACCAGCGGAACAGCTGCATTAAACTACTCTCCTGCAATTGCCGAAGCTTTTTATCAACAGATACCATTAGTGGCTATTACTGCCGATCGCCCAAAAGAGTGGGTAGATCAGCTGGAAGGACAAACTATTAACCAGCCTGGTATATATAACAATTTTGTTCGTTATCAATGTTCACTTCCCCTATCGGGAGGCCACAGTGATGATGAGTGGTATATGAACAGAATGCTAAATGAGGCTTTTCAAAAAGGAATGGGGCCTGTACCCGGACCAATACATATAAATGTGCCAATGAGGGAGCCTCTTTATGGTAAAACTGTATATCCCGATAAACCTGTGAGAAAAATAAAAACCTTAAAAGGTGACAGTCTCTTCTCACAAAAAGCAGTAGATGAACTGGTTGCAGAAATAGATAAGTATCAAAGAGTTATGATACTTACAGGGGCTATGGACAGTAATCCCCAATTAAAAGAGGTTCTTGCCTCTTTAGCTGAAAAAGGTGTGGTGGTACTTACCGAAACTCTTTCAAATATAGAAGACCCCAACTTTTTTTCAAATATAGATCGTGCAGCATCAACAATAGATGATAATGAACATCTAATTTTTAGTCCGGACATCCTGATAACCCTTGATGCTCCTGTTCTATCAAAAATGATAAAAAAAATCTTAAGAGATAAACCTGCACGAATACATTGGCATTTTTCAAATCAATCGAACATAACCGATAGCTACCAATCTCTTACAAGAATAATAAAAGGAGATGGAGAACAGATTTTAAAACAGGTTGCAGAGAAGTTAAACCCAAGAGAAAAGAGATTTAAAGAGGTGTGGAGAAACAGAACCGAAAAATCAACCGAAAGGCATAAGCAGTTCTTTAATAACCTTGAATGGTGCGACCTAAAACTATTTAAACTATTAAGTGAGCAGCCTTTTAACAATATGCAAATTCATCTGGGAAACAGTACTCCCGTTAGGTATGCACAGCTTTTTAACTGGAACGAAGGTAATAGATGGTATGCAAACCGCGGCACAAGTGGAATTGACGGATCAATTAGTACTGCGGCAGGGGCAGCCTATCAAACAGATAAACCTTTACTGCTTATAACCGGCGATCTCTCATTTTTTTACGACTCAAACGGACTCTGGAATAAATATCTTTCGCCCAATCTTAAAATTATAGTTATAAATAATCAGGGAGGCGGCATTTTCAGATTTTTACAGGGACCTTCTGAATCGGATGTTTTAGATTTTTTTGAAACAAAACAGGATCTTTCTTGTGAAGGGGTTGCAAATACTTTTAGCTTAAACTATTTTACATGTAAAAATGAAGATGAGTTTAGCAGTAAAATGGAGCAATTTTTAAGCAAAAATGATAAACCTTCAATTTTAGAGGTTTTTACTCCCGGAAAAGAGAACGGTAAATTACTAAAAAAGTATTTTAAATTTTTAAATAACGAAATTTAATCCTGCTGTTATGGCTACGACTATTAAATGGACAAAAAGAAAAGAGTACGAAGATATAATTTTCGAAATAGCTGATGGTATTGCAAAGATAACGATAAACAGACCTGAGGTTTATAATGCTTTTCGTCCCAAAACGGTAAACGAGCTTATAGATGCCTTTGACAGATGTCGTGAGGATGAAACAGTGGGAGTGGTAATATTAACAGGAACAGGCGATAAAGCTTTTTGCTCAGGTGGAGACCAAAATGTAAAGGGACATGGAGGATATGTTGATGAGTCAGGGGTTCCCAGATTAAATGTACTTGATCTTCATAAAAGAATTAGATCGCTTCCTAAACCTGTTATAGCAATGGTTAATGGATATGCTATTGGAGGGGGACATGTGCTTCATGTTGTTTGTGATTTAACTATAGCATCGGATAACGCACGGTTCGGGCAGAGCGGACCTAAAGTAGGTAGCTTTGACGGAGGATTTGGTTCATCTTACCTTGCACGTCATGTTGGACAAAAAAAGGCAAGAGAGATATGGTTTTTGTGCAAACAGTATTCAGCCTATGAAGCAGAAAAAATGGGACTGGTAAATAGAGTGGTAAAACCCGAAAGTCTTGAAGAAGAGACAATCAACTGGTGTAAAACAATTCTACAAAGAAGTCCGATGGCAATAAGAATGATAAAGAGAGGATTAAATGCAGAGCTGGATGGTCAGACTGGTATAATGGAGCTTGCAGGTGACGCCACTTTAATGTTCTATCTTATGGAAGAGGCACAGGAAGGGCGTAATGCATTTTTAGAGAAGAGAGATCCCGATTTTAAAAAATTCCCTAAATTTCCATAGTAGAGATGCCTTTTAATGGCATAATAAATAATAAGGAGCAATATGAGCAATGATATAAAAAATGTAGAGCTGAGAAATCTTGAAATAGAAGATTATCAAGAACTTAAGTCAGCAATGCTTAAAGCCTATAACAACTGGCAAGAGTCATACTGGAGAGAGCATGAGATACAAACTCTTTTAAATATCTTTCCTATGGGACAAATTGCTGTGCTTGTTGATGGGATAATCGTTGGATGTGCTCTCTCCATTATTGTCAAATATGAACTATTTAGTGATGAACACAGTTATGATGAGATAACAGGGAACAGTACATTTAGCACTCATAACCCTAAAGGAGATGTGCTCTATGGCATAGATATGTTTATTCATCCCGAATATCGTGGCTTAAGATTGGGACGAAGGCTTTATGATGCAAGAAAAGAGCTGTGTGAGCAGCTAAATCTTAAAGCTATTGTTTTTGGAGGAAGAATGCCCAAATACCACAACTACTCAAAAGAGATGACTCCCAAGGAGTATCTGCAAAAGGTTAAAACCAAAGAGCTATATGACCCAACACTAACTTTTCAGCTCTCCAATGATTTTCATGTAAAAAAGGTGCTAACAGGATACTTATCGGGCGATCAGGAGTCAAAAGAGTATGCTGTTTTAATGCAGTGGGATAATATAAATTATACAAAAAAAACAAAAGAGCTAAAACAGCAAAAATCGGTTATAAGACTTGGATTGGTACAGTGGCAAATGAGACTCTACTCTACATCGGAAGATATGTATGAGCAGATAGAGTATTTTGTTGATGCAGTATCGGCATATAAAAGTGATTTTATACTATTCCCCGAGTTCTTTAATGCTCCCCTAATGGCTAAATATAACCACCTCTCGGAGCCCGATGCAATTCGTAAACTTGCTGAATATACCGAAGATATACGAGATAGATTTATTCAACTGGCAATAAGCTATAATGTAAATATCATTACCGGCAGTATGCCATTAATTAAAAATGATAAACTATATAATGTTGGATTTTTATGTCGTAGAAACGGTACTTACGACAGCTACGAAAAAATTCATGTAACCCCCGATGAGATTAAAGCATGGGGGTTATCGGGCAGTGATATGCTAAAGGTGTATGAGACCGATTGTGGCAAAATAGGAATCTTAATATGCTACGATGTAGAGTTCCCCGAGCTGCCCCGCATATTGGCCGATCAGGGTATGAATATTCTTTTTGTACCATTTTTAACAGATACCCAAAATGGCTACAGCAGGGTAAGATATTGTGCAAGAGCCAGAGCAATAGAGAATGAATGTTTTGTGGCTATTGCAGGATCGGTTGGAAACCTGCCTAAGGTTCACAATATGAATATTCAATATGCACAATCTGCAGTATTTACACCGTGTGATTTTGCATTTCCTACTAACGGAGTTAAAACAGAAGCCACACCTAATACCGAAATGATATTGGTATCGGATGTGGATCTTGATCTGTTATCTGAACTCCACACTTATGGGAGTGTGAGAAATCTTAAAGACAGACGTACCGATGTGTTTGATCTCAAATTAAAATAGTATTAATTTTATCGGGTAACTGACTGCACAATATCCTCTATATCAGAGGCCATTTGACGAAAATAACTTTTAGCTATCTCATGTTCAATAGCTGAATAAACATCATAGTTGTACCACGAAACATAAGTTAACCCGTCACTCTTTTTATATACTGAAACGCGACAAGGGAGAACAGCCATATTATATTTTTCCATATCACTTTCAAGTATATTATATGCATGTCCGGTATTACAAATCTCTATAATTTTGGCTGGCAATACAGGTAAGCCGCTACGCTCCATATTTGCCTGCATATCATGAACTACAGGTACAGTCCAGCCTGCATCTTCGGCATTCTCTTTTAACCTCTCTACTGTTTCATCAAAATCATATCTACTCTCAAGTTCAGATATAAGAGATGCATGATCACTTCCCGAACAAGAGGTTATTATAAAAAGGGAGATAAGAAAGATAATAGTAACTGTAAAAAAATTCTGTTTTTTCATTTCCATATTAATTTATAGTTAAGATAAAAGTTTTATACTTATTTGATTATAATATATTTAAAAACCTTTCTATTATTTCTAAGAAATAGTTGTTCAACATCAATTTAATAATAATAAAACAATTTATTAATAATTTCTGTTTAATTATCCCAAAATGTTGAAGTAAAAAGAATAAAAACGGTGGTTAGCTCAAGTCTTCCAACAACCATCAAAAAAGAGAGAACTATTTTACCTGCATCATGTATATGAGCATAATTTGATGCCGGACCAACACTGCCGATACCCGGACCAACAGCGCCCATATTTGCAGCTACTGAACCTACCGAAGTTAAGATATCCTCTCCTAAAAATATCATTACAATAGTGCCTGTAACAAATGTAAGCAGATATAGAAAAAGAAAAGAGAGTAAATTTGTTACTTTATTATCATCAATAATTTCACCACTTATTTTTAACCGGATAACACTATTTGGATGTAGCATCCTTTTAAAATTAAGCAGAACATTTTTAAATGCTACCAGATGTCGAATGATTTTAACACCTCCTCCTGTACTCCCCACACAAGCCCCTGAAAACATCAATAAAAATATAACACTCCATGCCTGAACGGGCCACTGCAAATAATCATAAGTGGCAAAACCTGTTGTTGTTATAATTGATATAACCTGAAAAAAGGAGTCTCTAATAGCCTTCTCGATAGTATAGCCTCCACTATTAAATATTAATAAAGCTACAAAGATTACAGCTACTATAACAAGTGTGCTGTATGTACGCAATTCACTATTGGTAAAAACTCGTTTAAAGCGTCCCTGCAAAAAATGGTAATGGAGATAAAAATTAGCTCCCGATATAAACATAAAAATAAAAATAACATATTGAATATATGGAGAGAAGGCTCCAACACTCTCATTTTTGGTTGAAAAACCACCTGTAGAAATAGTACTGAATGCATGGTTTATAGCATCAAAAAATGAGATATCTCCAAGTAAAAGAAGTGCAGTTAAAACAAAGGTTAAGCCTACATATATTCCCCACAACCGCTTTGCAGTACTTGCAGTTTTAGGAGCAAGCTTTTCATAGGTAATTCCCGAGGTCTCATTTTTAAAAAGGTTATATCCTCCAATTCGTAAAAGCGGTAAAACTGCTACTACCAGAACAATAATACCCATACCTCCAAGCCAATGAGTAAAACTGCGCCACAACAAAACACTTTTAGGTAACGATTCAATATCGGTTAAAATTG
The DNA here is from genome assembly GCA_029688995.1 of Marinilabiliaceae bacterium ANBcel2. Lineage (GTDB taxonomy): Bacteria > Bacteroidota > Bacteroidia > Bacteroidales > Marinilabiliaceae > JARULA01. The sequence continues at coordinate 170,490 of JARULA010000003.1, read as the reverse complement.
AAGATCCGGTTGTGGTAAAGCCCGAGACAGTCTCAAAGAGAGCATCATTAACACTATCTATCGAACCTGTTAAAAGATAAGGCAAACTACCAAAAATAGAGATTACTATCCAGGTAAAAGTAACAGTAAAGTAACTATCTTTTACCTGCAGCTCCTTTTTTAAGTTGGGGAGTGTAAATAAATAAAGTGATAAACCCGAAGCAACAGAAATTAAAGCTGATAGTAAAATCCCCTTTACGGTATCTTCATTATAAATAAATGCAGGAATTAATGATAACAACATAAAGCCGCTAACAATAAGCAGGACTCTTCCAAAAATATTAAGTATAAACCGGAAGTTCATTCAAAAAATATTATAAAACAATAAAAGAATAGCAGATTAATTCTCCTGATCGAAATAGAGTTTATAAAAATTCATTCCCCTTTGAGTATCAAACCCTTTTTCTATATAGTCACGTTTACCATGTACATAGATATGAAAATTTTTATCAAGTTTTAAAACTGATTTAAAATGCTTCTTTTCAGATTTTACAGCACTTTTAGAGATATCAAAACTATCATTTAAAGGAATACCCTTCTCTTGCTCAAACTGATGACGATAGTCTGCAAAAGCTTCTTTTACATCGGGAGACCTTACCACTTCGGTTTCAAACTCATCCTGATCAAAATTGTGCTTTTTATCAAAAAAATCGAGTGAACGATTTAAAAAATCAAACTGCTCAGGTTTATCTACCTGATTATCTTTATTGTAAACATCCTCAACAAAGCCTTTACATACATCCATATAGTTACGGGTAAAATAGAAACTATCTTCACGCGCCTGCAATCCTAAAAAATCTTCTCGCCAAAAACGAGCCTCATTACCTTTATTAATATTATCTATCATTACAGCTTTAAAACCATAGTGGCGTTCGGTGTTAAAAATAATACAACCCTTATCAAGTTTACGAATATTAATCCCCTCCTGAGTACCTAACTCAAAACTCTGCTCTTTAAGATAAACCTTTAAAAACTTATCCTTATTTTCACTCTTAAATATCCCAATTGCATCAACCACCTCACCATCTACAACACAGTTCGAAAAATATGCCATATAAAACTCTCCGGCACCTATTTTAGGATGGTTGCTCTGTTTATATAAAAACTCTGCTATTTTAACCGATTGACTATAAAAGAGGCTCTTATCATCAAATACTGTAGAGACCCCTTCATGAACCAATCCTGCGGCTCCTTCTTCAGCACCAATAAAATTAAAGAACTCATCGGTTTTAAAGGCATTAAAAAAATAGCTCTTTAAAACTTCACCAGTGATGTCATCATCGCGCAACTGAACGGGAGTCCTGGAAATTTTTACCGTTTCACCTTTAGAGTGTGCGCCAATATGATGAACTACCAAACTTTCTATCTCTGTGTTAGAACTATCTATCATTATTTTCTCGTCTAAAAACCATTCAAAATTTATTCTATCAAAAATAGCTCTTTTTTATAATATTCTGTTTTAAATTATATAGTTTTAAAAACAGAGTAATAAGCATAACAAATATTCGTTTTCGCAATATAAAAAGTAAATAATGAAGTTAATAATAACCTTAGCCATTTTTCTATCAATTATAACCAATACAAAAGCACAATACTTCTCCTCAGGTAACAGTCCGTCCAGCTTCAACTGGAACCAGATAAAAACCTCAAATACAAGAATTGTTTTCGAAGAGAGTTTTACACCCACTGCATTTACTCTTGCTGCATATATTGATAGCATGGCTCCTTTTATATCATACACCCTTAATCACAATCCAAAACAAGTTGATCTTTTAATTCACAACCACTCAGCAATATCAAACGGTTTTGTTTCATGGGCTCCAAGGCGAACCGAGTTTTATGCTGCCCCGGGACAAAATCACGGATCATCTCCCTGGCTTGAACATCTTGCTATACATGAATATCGCCATATTGTACAGATTGACAAATTAAACCAGGGACTTACCCGGTTTTTAAGCTACATAATAGGTCAGCAGGCTACAGGTGGAGTTATGGGAGCATTTTTGCCAATGTGGTTTATTGAAGGAGATGCTGTTATTACAGAGACAACACTTACAAATAGTGGGCGCGGACGCTCCTTCGATTTTAATAAAGAGATTAAAGCACAACTTATTGAAAGAGGCAAGTTTTCATACGATAAAGCCTATATGGGTTCATTCAAAGATTATACTCCTAACTACTATCAAATGGGATATTTACTAACAGGAAGAGCCCGACAAAATTATGGTGCACATTTGTGGGAACAGACAATAAACAATGTTGGTAGAAACTGGTGGCAATTAACCCCCTTTGAAGATGCTATATTTAGCTATACAGGGAAGGGGCAAAAAGAGCTCTACAATGAAATATTCAGCTCATTAAAAGAGGAGTGGGAAAAAGAGTTAGAAATGCGCTCTTTTACTAAATATAAAAAAACTGCTCTCCCTGAAGATGATTATATTGAGTATAGCTCTCCGAAAATTATCAACGACTCTCTTTTAATCACACAGGTTGAAGGTCTGGGTATAAGATCTCACATAGCAAAAACCAACATCAAAAACGAAACAACCAAAACAGTCACCTATACGGGAAACCGACCGGCAGACGGAATAACAGCCAATAACAATATAATAGTGTGGAGCGAGATAAAACAACACCCACGATGGAGTCACAAATCATGGTCTCAGCTTATATCATACAATATATCTACAGGAAATAGAGAGCGATTAACTAAAAGGTCAAGGCTGTTTGCTCCAACTATTCACCCTCAAAAAAACAGAGTTGCTGCCGTAGAGACATCACCAGAGTACAGGTTTTATATTACTATAATTGATGCCAACACAAAAGAGAAGATAAAAAGAGTTCCCTCTCCCGGCAACAGTTTTATTCATACACCTTCATGGGATAAAAATGGGGAAGAGAAAATTGTTTGTGTATTAGTTACAAATAAAGGGAAGGCCCTTTACTCACTAAATATAAAAACCGAAGAGTGGGAAGAGTTGCTTAAGCCCTCTTACAATGAGATAAGGGACCCGGTAATAAAAGATAGTGTTGTTTGGTATATAGCCAAAGGGAGATTTAGTGACGAAATATTTAGGCTAAACCTTAAAAATGGAGAGAATAGACAGGTAACCTCATCCAAATTTGGAGTGAAGCAACCAAACATAACCCCCTCTAATAAATTGGTGTATAGCCACTATACATCAAAGGGTTATCGACCGGTCTTTATCCCGGATGATAAAACATTTAACGAGTGTAAAAAAGAGAAAGGGATCTCTCTTATCGATCAAATGGCAGATGATTTAAGTAACCATGAAAATATGAGTGATATATATCATCACTATTACAAAAATCAACCAAAAACCTCTTATGAAGCAAAAAACTACAGTAAATGGAATCTTGTTAATGTGCACAGCTGGGCTCCGGCATACATAGATTTTACAGAAGAATCGATCTATTCAGGAGTTTCAGTATTGTCGCAAAACCTACTAAGCAATACTGTTGTAACAGCAGGATACAATGCCAATCCATCATACTCTCATCAAAAGTATAATTTTAACATCTCATATCAGGGGTTCTTCCCGGTAATAGATTTTAAAGTAAAAAAGGGAGACAGCAGGTTAACAAAAGAAGGCTTTGTTGTAAATAATAACGGGGAGCTACTCTCCATTAATAACAATACAAAAATTGACCATCTATTTTTAGAGAGTGGTTTGCGTATTCCTCTAAATATAAGCAGCAGAAACTATTCAAGAAGCTTAACTTTGAGCAGCAAGCTTAACTGGGAAAAAAGATCGGAATTTTCATTTACGGCAGATCACTATACCGAGATATTGAATACTATTGTTCCCACAGGTGAGACCTCAACTTTTACAGAGCCAAAAATTGAAAGGTTTGCATATGAACACTCGTTAAATATGAGTAACATAAGAAGAGGAACAAGCAGAGATGCAAGAGTACGAATGGGACAGTCGTTGTGGCTTATACATAGACATACACCGGGAAGAGGAGTTGATTATGGCAGTATAACAGGAGGCGGATTAAGAGTTTATCTGCCCGGTTTTTCAAGATATCATTCTATAAATATTAATAACAGCTACCAGTTTAGAAATGAGGGCAAAACAGAAGATTATAATAACAACAGTATCAATTACAACCGGTTTAGTGATTTAATTTCACACGCCAGAGGATACTCCAATTTGCATAATGATAATATGTACCTGTTTCAAGGCTCATATATGATGCCTATAGCATATCCCGATATCTCTATAGGCAGTTTAGCATATATTAAAAGAGCACGTCTTAATCTCTTTTTTGATGTAACAAGAACAGAGTTTGATTATAAAACAGAAAATGGCAAAGAAAAAAGTGTAACATCAAACTTTTCATCATTTGGAGCCGAACTTTTTACCGATGCACACTTTTTTAGATTTGTATCACCATTTACAATAGGTGTAAGAGGAGGACGCAGAAGTGCTGACAATAGCTATTTTGCAGATTTTGTAATAAGAGCTGAAATAGCAAATTTTATTCAAAACTAAGAGTGCAGTTACATAGGTTCTGTCCCAATAGCTCCTCTGCTTAACTCAAATACGGTTATTTCGGGAGGCATGCCAACACGTGCAGGCAATCCATGATAACCCAATCCACGATTCACATAAAGAAACTTATCCTTTTCACGATAAAGGCCGGCCCAATGTTTTTGCACATACTGCGCAGGGCTCCATTTAAAATCCCCTCTTTCGATACCAAACTGCATACCATGTGTATGTCCCGAAAAAGTTATATCAAAAAGTCCCTGCTTTAAAACCTTTTTATCCCAGTGATCAGGATCATGGGTCATCAATATTTTAAAAGGTGTTTTATCCAAACCCTCAGCAGCTTTCTCCAGATCTCCTCTTTTGGGATATGAAGCAGTTCCCCAATTCTCCACTCCTGCCAGTGCGACCACCTCACCATTTCTCTTAATATTTACCGACTCATTATTTAGGAGTTTAAATCCAAGCTTTGCGTGCCCCTTTAAAATTTTTTCAAAATTTTCTCTTTTCTCTTCTTTAGAGTTCCAGCTACTATAATTACCATAATCGTGATTACCAAGAACCGAAAATTTACCAATGCGGGCTTTCAAACGTGAAAAAACAGATCCCCATCCATCTATCTCCTCTCCAAAATTATTAACAAGATCACCGGTGAAGAGAATTATATCGGCATGCTCTTCATTAATAAGATCTACAGCTTTGTTTAAAGGCTCGCGATTAGCACCAAAACTGCCAAGATGAAGATCAGATATCTGAACTATCCTTAAACCATCAAAAGAGGAGGGCAAATTGGGAAATGAGAGACGCATATGGCGTGTATAAAAAGCAAATCGTCCTCTAAAAGCTCCAAAAAGTAGAGAAACAAAGGGAGCTGTAGCCATAACTATTCCCACCTGACTTAAAAATTTACGACGGGTAAAACGGGGATAGTGACGTTTTTTTAAAGGTTCTTCTGCAGGGATATTTTCATGATTGTTTTTAAATCTATCTTTGATACTATTTTTAGAAACAGCAAGCGCTACACCATGAATATTGGCATAAACAAATTTAAAGATATATATTAAAAAAAAGATAAAAAGAAACCAGCCAAAATGGCGATAAATCATTGAGTTTTCAGCTGCCTCTATACGAAATCCCAGATATATCATTCCAGAAATTGCTGTAATTGGAACAGCTGCAAAAAGAAACAGAGCAAGAACCTTTCCCCACAAAGATTCAAAAAGGCCACCCTTACGCCATCTCCAAAATAAAAACAGATCAACAGCTGCAACAACAGCTATCATTAAGTAAACTAATCCATACTGATAATTCATCTAACTCTACCCTTCAGCCTAAAATATTAAAAAATACTTTTGCAAATGTAGAGCATCATTATTATTTTTTCCGAAAAAAAGAGTTAAGGTTGTTTAATTTTTAAAAACAATTTATAATGGACTAATAATAATCTTTTAAAATTTTTTGAACATCATCGGGAGCAACTCGCCCGTAAACTCTCTCCCCAATTGTTACAACCGGAGCTAATCCGCATGCACCAACACATCTAAGACAGCTAATTGAAAACTTACCATCGGCAGAGGTCTCTCCTACATTAATACCTATATGTTTTTTAAACTCTGCTAAAACCTTTTCAGCACCACGAACATAGCAGGCGGTTCCCAAACAGATTGACACCGGATACTTACCCTTGGGCACCATATCAAAAAAAGAGTAAAATGATACTACTCCATAAACTTTTGCAAGAGGAACATTAAGCTCTTGAGCTACTAATTCCTGAACTTCGGCAGGAAGATACCCAAACAGTTTTTGAGCCGAATGCAATACATTTATCAGCTCATTTTTATCATAATTAAAACTTTTACATATCTGCCGCAGCTCCTCTACCTTATTTTGAGGAATTCTTATTTTTGCCATAACTACAGTTTTAAAATTCAATCTTCTTTTTACGATCAAAATAACATGTATGAAGTAGCTTATGAGCCTTATGACTTAAAGGTTCTCCTAAAAATTCACGATAGAGTTGCTGTATATAAGGATTTTCATGAGATTTTCTTATCGCTTTTCCCTTATCCTCTTTATAAATTGCTTTTTGCCTCTTTTTTAATATCTCAACATTTCCATGATGATATGGCTGACCTCCACCTCCAATACATCCTCCGGGACACGCCATTATCTCAATTGCATGAAAATCGGACTCGCCCGATTTAATCTCTTCAAGCAATTTACGTGCATTACCCAACCCGTGTGCTATCCCAACCTTTAAAAGCACTCCGTCAAAATCTACTTCAGCTTTACGAATACCTTCCATTCCTCTTAACTCTTCAAAATCAACCTTTTTAAGCTCTTTTTTTGTAAAGAGTTCGTATGCACTGCGAACCGCTGCCTCAATAACGCCTCCTGTTGTTCCAAATATAACAGAGGCTCCGGTGGATTCACCCATAGGATGATCAAACTCTTCATCGGTAAGACCTTCAAAATGGAGATTTGCATTACGAATTAAATGTGCCAGCTCACGTGTAGAGATAGAGACATCTACATCGGGATCACCATTAATAAAAAACTCTTCACGTGTACACTCATATTTTTTAGCCAAACAAGGCATTACCGAAACCACAAAAAGATCCTCGCGAGCAACACCAATTTTTTGAGCCAAGTAACTCTTTGCTATTGCACCAAACATCTGCTGAGGCGATTTTGCTGTTGATGGTATATCTTTCATCTCGGGAAAATGGTATTCAAGAAAGTTAACCCATCCGGGACAACAGCTTGTTAAAATTGGTAACTTCACATTACTATCACCATCAAAGTAACGGGTTAATCTATCCAATATTTCGGCTCCCTCTTCCATGATAGTTAAATCGGCAGCAAAATCGGTATCAAAAACATAGTCGAAACCCAGTTTTTTAAGAGCTGCAACCATTTTGCCCGTTACCAGAGTCCCCGGCGACATTCCAAACGACTCTCCCAATGCAGCTCTAACAGCAGGAGCGGTTTGCACTACCACAGTTTTTGAAGGGTCAACAATAGCTTCAATAACTTTACGGGTATAATCTTTCTCTGTTAAAGCTCCGGTTGGACAAACTGCCACACACTGGCCGCAATATGTGCAAGAGGAGTGGTCAAGATCGGTTTCAAAAGGAGTTGCAACCACAGCTCTAAAACCCCTGTTGATAGCCGACAAAGTACCTACTGTTTGCACATCGTTACAAATGGTTTCACACCTTCGACACATTATACATTTATCCATCTCCCTTATAATAGCAGGAGATTGATCACTTTTATAATGGGACTGTTCACCCTGATAATGAATCTCTCTTATTCCAAGCTGTTGAGCAAGTGATTGCAAATCACAATCACCTGAGCGGGCACAAATTAAACATTCGGCAGGGTGATCAGACAAAATAAGCTCAAGCACGGTGCGCCGGGCATTAACAACTCTCACTGAATGAGTATGTACCACCATCCCATCACGACACTCTGTTTTACAGGCAGGCATAAGATTCTTTGCTCCCTCAACCTCAACAACACAAATTCTACATCCACCTGGCTTGTTTTCAAAATTAAGATCATCAAGCTTCATATAGCAAAGAGTGGGAATATTAACTCCTATTAAACGGGCAGCCTGTAAAATTGTTGACTCTTTATCAGTTTCTACCTTACGATTATCTATTGTTAAACTAACTTTTGTCATGTTGACCGTTTTATATTAAAAATAATATTACTGAAGGGATATTGCACCAAATTTACACTTCTCTATGCAGGCGCCACATTTTATACAGACTGAGGTATCAATAGAGTGCACCTGCTTTTTCTCTCCCGAAACTGCATCTACCGGACACACTCTCATACATAAAGTACAACCCACACATAAATGAGGATCAATAACATAACGCATAAGAGCCCGACATTGACCGGCCGGGCAATCTCCATCGATTACATGAGCTTTATACTCATCATAAAAATTATCCATAGTTGAGAGTACCGGATTGGGTGAAGTTTGACCCAAGCCACACAACGAGGTCTCCTTTATTACTGAAGCTAAATTACGTAAACCCGACAGATCATCTTTTACCGATTTACCCAATGTGATTTTATCTAATATCTCATAAAGACGTTTATTACCAATACGACATGGGGCACATTTACCACAACTCTCTTCTACAGTAAAATCAAGATAAAATCTTGCTACAGCAACCATACAATCATCTTCATCCATTACAATCATTCCACCCGATCCCATCATAGATCCATTCTCAATAAGATTTTCATAATCTATTGGTGTATCCAGATGTTTAACAGTTAAACATCCGCCTGACGGACCGCCGGTCTGTACAGCCTTAAACTGCCTATCTCCTCTTATTCCCCCTCCTATATCAAAAACAACCTCTCTTAGAGTCATCCCCATAGGCACTTCAATAAGACCCACATTATTTATTTTCCCGGCAAGAGCAAAAACCTTTGTTCCCTTGCTCTTTTCTGTTCCTATCTTTGAAAACCACTCTGCCCCCATTAGTAGAATAAGGGGGATATTGGCAAATGTCTCCACATTATTAACATTTGTAGGCTCACCCTTATACCCCTTTTCGGCAGGAAATGGAGGCTTAACTCCTGGCTCTCCTCTTAAACCCTCCATTGAGTGAATAAGAGCAGTCTCTTCTCCGCAAACAAATGCTCCTGCTCCATAACGTATCTCAATATCAAAATTAAAGCCTGTTCCCATTATATCCGACCCCAAAAGTTGTGTCTCTTTAGCCTGGGTAATTGCTGTTTTTAAACGCTCAATTGCTAAAGGGTACTCAGCCCTTATATAGATAACTCCTTTATTTGAACCAATACTATATCCACATAAGGCCATAGCCTCAAGTATCGAATGGGGGTCACCCTCTAAAAGAGATCTGTCCATAAAAGCACCGGGATCACCTTCATCAGCATTACAAACTACAAATTTCTCATTACGACACTCAGCTTTAGCAGATAACTCCCATTTTAACCCGGTAGGAAAACCTCCCCCGCCACGACCTCGCAGCCCCGACTTTTTAACAACCTCAATCACCTCATCAGGAGTCATTTCGGTAAGGGCCATTCGCAATGCATCATATCCCTCAGCAGCAATATACTCTCTTATATCTTCAGGATTTATAAATCCGCAATTTCTCAATGCAATGCGATACTGTTTCCCTTTTTCAACAGCTCCTCCCGGCTTTCTGCTTTTATGCGGAATAGTGTTTACAGCACTCTTTCTCTCTTTAATAAAATCATTAACCAGCTCTCCGGCTCTAACCATATCAACATTTGAAAATATAACAGGCTCACCTCCCGGTAAAGTTATTTCAACTGTGGGCTCTGCATAACAGTATCCCATACATCCTGTTGAAACTATATCTGCATTTATATTCTCCAAATCAAGCTTCTCCTCAAAAAAATCTTTAACCTCGCCTGCGCCCGAAGCTATTCCACAGGTTGACATTGAAACCTTTACCTGAATTCTGCCGCCTTCATGTTCCAGCTTCAATTTAGCTTTTTTTTGGTTAACAAGAGTAGTTTTAAGTTGCTGCAACTTCTCGGGTGAATTTATAAGATCCATAACTATAGATATTAAATGGTAACAGGATGTTAACAATAACTTTAAGATAGCTGATTCAATTATAATTTAAAAGGTTTAAGACTGTTGATAGAGTTGGTTTAAAGTAATATATAAAGATTCTAAATTAAACATACTCAACGGTCACCTCCTTAAGGAATTTACTCTCTAAAACAGTAACAAGCCTTTTAATAATAGATTTACGCATTTCAAGTTCAAAGGGCAATTCGGGATCTTGATGTGCCATATTTATACGAGTTCCGTTTATTATATGTATCCGGTCACTCTCTATAAAAAGCCTCACAATTTGATCGGCAGCACCATATTTTAACCGGGTATCGCTCTTCATCTCTTCAAGTGAAGAGAGTACTTTGCTTAATGTGAGAATACCTTCGGTAACCAAATCGATACCCTGAATATAAGATATAGGAGGCAAATCTGAGTCAACTCTGTTAGTATGTTGTTCAAAATGGAGCGATAACTCGCGTGCTATAATTTGAGCAGTAGTACCCCCTGCAATAATTTTTTTTCCATCAAAACGTTCAACTTTTTTTGCAAAACTGTGATCGGTTTTATCATTAAAGGGAGGACCCGATACAAGAAGTAGTTTGCGAGGCTCTCTAAAGTAAACAACAGCGGCAGAGGTATCATCTTTTGCATCCCCGCCATCAAGTCTTAAAGCAGTGGAAACAATTCGCCGTGCAAGTTTTGAGGATGAAATAGCAGGATTACCTGTAATTATCTCAGGCAGCACTTTTAATACAGCATCTCTGCCCCACCCATATGGATACTTTTTAGATCCCATACCGGCCTGCACAACTCCATCACTCCAAAATAGAATACGATCTTCCTTTTTACCGTAAAAACTACATGTTTTTATATGTTTATTCTTATACTTCTCACTCTCCAGAGGAATCTTCTCCCAACCGGGGTCAAAAAAAGTATCCTCTCTTAAAATAACAGATCCGGGATTATCGTACTCCACAATAGTGGTATATCCATCATCTTCAATATCTACAATTGTAAAAGTTGAATAGCTGGTTCCTCTTTGAGAGCATACAGGAAGAGTGTCCATAATTATTTTGGCCGACTTGCAAACCTCCCTGTGCTCCAAAGTAAAATTGAGTGCCATTGAGGCAGTAATAGAGGCCAAAACATTAGCTTTAATGCCCGACCCCATTCCATCTGAAAGGACAATAATGGTTCTACCCTCCTCTTTATAGCGCCGCGAGAGAAAAACATCACCACAAACCATCTCTCCGTGATGATTTACCTTTTCACAAAATATATCAAGAAAAGAGTTTTCGTTTGCTAAATACATTAACTATCATTTAAATTGGCACTATCATCGGCTCCTAATCGTTCTGCATCAATAATTGATGTTAAGATCTTCTCAGTTTTTGATGCACTCTCACCCAAAAGGAATGCTATCTGCTGAACCGACTCCAGATTCTCTCTAATAACTTCTCGAGCCCGGTTTATAATCTCCTCTTTACGAATATCAGGAGATGTAAGATCTCTAATAATTCCGCCAACAACCTGCTGTTTTTTAATTGTAAAAACCGAAACATTAACAAGAGTATCTCCCAGTCGGGTATCTCTGTCAAGAAGATCTTGTCCCGAACGCAAAACCGTTAAAAAAAGTCGATAAAACGGAACCAGCGAATCAAGCTCGGCTCCTTTTAAACCGGGGATTAACTCATTAATTTCAATAGCATCTTCACCAATCATATCAACAAAAGCACGATTAGACTCAACAATTCTCAAATTCTCATCGACTATAACAACTCCGGATTTGATTTTATCAAGCATTGCCGTAGTAATGCCGGCCGATTCAAGAGCTGCTGTCTCCCCTCTTCGAGCCTTCTCCTCACTCTCTTTTAATGCCTTTTTGGTATTTTTTAGCTTTTCATTTGCTGAATTTACTTTATCAATAAAAGAGTGAAGCTTATTAATTGTAAATGTATAACACATCTCAAAATTTGTGAGTCCCTGACAATATGCAACAGCAAATTCACGACAGGTAACATAACCACAAGAGCCACAATTTAACATATCCTCTTTATCGGTTTTACCCATCTCAATTAAAACCTTACGTATCTCCGACTCCGAGGGTGATGGTAAGCGACGATCCCGAGGTCTAAAACTTCGGGAAAGATCCAGTAAACTATATTTATCAATTAATCTTTTCCACTCAATATAGTCATTATGCTCTAATCTTTTGTTCACATATCTAATAACCTCTGAGCGTCTCATATACTTCTTTCCCCCCGGTGATGTGCCCGGACCCATAATACATCCCTTACAATAGAAGAGATCAAGATGTTTATCCAACCCTTTTTGAGTTTTAAATTCTGATACCGACTGCAAAAAGTTGTTGCGCCCTTCAGCTATAATTATATTACCGGTGAGCAGATCCTGATACATATCTACAGCCTGTAACATCCCTCTACTAATGGGGAAAAGCCCCCCTTTTCTTCCGGCAGGCGGATCAAACTCACTATACTCAACATTCTTCTCTGATATATCATGATTAGTAAACATATCGCGCAACTCGGTAAAAGAGATGACACTATCTATTTTACAATCCTTATATCCCGATAAAACATCATCTTTTGCAGCAACACAAGAACTTATATAGACAATTTTTAGAGATTTACCATACATATCACGAATTACCTTTGCCATAGCTATATAGGGAGGCACAAGAGGGGCTAAGTTGGATACCAGTTCGGGTTGAAATTTCTCAATAAAAGAGACCACGGGCGGACACACCGTATGAATATAGTATTTACCATGAAAATCACTGTGGAGATCACGATAACGGTGAGCAATAAGATCAACCCCAAAGCTTGTTTCAAAAACATAATCAAACCCAATGGTTCTAATCATAGAAACAAACTTTCTATAGTCACTTATATCAGGAAACTCAGCCGAAATGGCCGGATCACATAGTGCAGCAACAGGTTCATCCAATTTTAACAGCTCATTGACCGCTTCTCTCTCATGACGATAATAGATAGCCCCCCTGCCACAAACTGTAATACAGTGTCCACATCCAATACACCGTGAAGAAACAACTTTGGCATAATTATCCTCAATTTTTATAGCTTTAACCGGACAGGTTCTTATACAGGTTAAACTAAGATTACACTTTTGAGGATCTATTTCAACTAACTGGCGCATATTGATACTATAGTTTTAAAACTTTAAGTTACACAATAAAAAAATCAGCCACAATAATTTTAAAATAAAGCAGAATAAAATCAACTGTACATCAAGATAAAGAGACTATCCTAAAAATAAATTCACTCTCTAAAAGTTTTTTTGCAATTTTGTAGGTTATTAAAAAGGGGTGACCACGTGAATAAATATTTAAAAAATCTTATCTCCGAGGGTGAACATCAAACTCAGGATTTTAAATACGCAATAAATGATTCCGCAAAAATTGCACGGTCACTGGCAGCATTTGCCAATACCGATGGAGGAAGACTTCTTATAGGAGTTAAAGATAACGGTAAAATAAATGGTGTTGTAACCGACGAGGAGTACTATATGGTTGAGGCAGCAGCTTCACTCTACTGTAAACCCGAGGTGATTTTTACAACAAAAACATACAGCTGGGAAAAAAAAACCGTTTTAGAAGTTTTTGTACCTAAAAGCAGTAATGGACCGCATAAAGCCCCTGCAAAAGATGGAAAATATAAAGCTTATGTTAGAGTAAAAGATCAAAACATACTGGCAAACAAAATTTTATTAAAAGTATGGGCCAGAAAAAAGAGAAAGGATGGAACTTTTTTAAAATTAACAAAAGCAGAAAACTCTCTGCTCCAATATCTCAATGAAAACGATTCAATATCTCTTCCTCAATTTAGAAAACTGGCTAAAATAAACCGATGGCATGCCGAAAAAATAATAGTAAATTTGCTTGTTATAGATATCATTGAAATAGAGTTATCGGAAAACAGCTGCAGATACAAACTAAAAAAAAAGAGTGAATTTCAACTGTAAATTTATCAATTAGGAAACACTCCGGTGTTTAGATTAAACATACCATCAACAGAAACCGGTAATTTGCCGCTAAATGAGCTGCTTCCGGAAATCACAGAGTTATAAACGGATTTTTGAGCATAAGAATTATTCTCATATATGATTGAAAATGCGTCAGCTTTTTCAATCCCTTGCCATCTTCTTAAGTGGTATGCATTACCCATAAAAACAACACCTGATCTATTACGGTTTATAAAACTAACAAGCTCATTTAAAGAGTTGGAGCTATCGGTTAGTCCTGTCCATCTGCTATTGGCAATAATAAAAATTTGGTGATCATACCTATCCATCTTACCCAAGTTTTCGATAAATCCATAACCACTCCCCGGCAACTGATAAAAAGTGATATTATTATATTGAGTTATCTTACTTTCAATTAAAGGAGCTGACCCTATAACACCAATACCATATGTTGTATCAGAATTTGTACTCAAAGGGAAAAGTTGAGACTTATCGTGCATTAATGTAACCGAAGAGTTATATAACTTTTGAATAAGGTCATGCGTACTTTCTCTCTCAGCTTTAACCAAAATAGAATCGGAGCATAACGAATTTTGAGATACATTCTCAAAATCAACAAGATGATGTTTAAATGCCAATGATTTTTTACACTTAATCTCAATATCTTCCCAGGTTAATAATCCCTTTTCTATAGCTCTTTTAACTTCATTAATTGCTTTTCCCAAATCCTCGGTGAACTCAATAATGTCGTTACCCGCTGCTAAAGCAAGAGCGTCAACGTAGCCAGGAGAACCCATTACGCGGGCACCCTCCATATTCATAGCATCTGTAATAACCAGCCCTTCAAAGCCAAGCTCTTCTTTTAATAAATCTTTAATTAAAATTGATGAAAAACTTGAAGGGGTACCCGGTTCAAAAGTAAGTTCAGGAACATCAATATGAGCAGTCATAATACCCCAAACTCCTTCATCTATGATCATTTTAAAAGGGAGAAGTTCATAACTATGCATATAATCAATGGTATGATCAACACGCGGAAGTGTATAATGAGAATCGGTTTCGGTATCTCCATGACCCGGAAAATGCTTTCCTACAGCCATAACTCCACCCTGCTGCATTCCAAGAGTATAAGCTATCGATTTTTCTGCCACATTTAAAGGATCCTCGCCAAATGAACGGAAACCAATAACAGGATTATCAGGATTACTATTAACATCAGCAACGGGAGCCATATTAACATGGATGCCAAAAAGCTTTAGTTGCCTGGCAATCTCTTTTCCCATTTCAAAAATAAGATTACTATCCTGAATTGCACCAAGTGTCATTGCATAAGGGAAACGAGTGAGATCTTCGATTCGCATCGCACCACCCCACTCCCCATCAATAGAGATCAATAATGGCAATGAGGAGAGTTGCTGAAGATCATTTACAGCTTCTAAGGTTTGTGCAGCATTCATCCTAAAAAGCAGTATTCCACCAGGTTGAAACTCTTCAACCTCCTCTTTTAAACTACCACTTAAAGGATAATCAACAGCAAGCCAAAAAAGCTGAGATATTCGCTCTTTAGGAGTTAAATTATTATAAACTGAATCGACCCAATGAGAGCTTCGCTCATATATATCTTGAGGAAAATGATAAGATATGTTCGTATCATAATTAACATCGATACAATCGCTTTTACTTAAAGTAGGTGGATTTTGAGAATCCTCACCCGAACGGCCACTACAACCAAATGCAAAAATAGAAAAAGTAAACAGTGCCGTTAATAACAAAAACATTTCCCGCATAATAAAAAAGCAAAACAATTACAGATTAAGCCTGACCTCCTGGCCCTCTAAAAGTCATAGGATTCATACCACTCTTACCGTCATCAATATTTTTTATTGGTCCGTGCTGCTTCTCAAATCTCACAATATTATCTTTAAGTGCATTTAACAAACGTTTAGCATGCTCAGGTGTTAAAACAACCCGGGACTTAACCTGTGCTTTAGAAACTCCGGGCATAATACGAACAAAATCAAGTACAAACTCTGAAGGAGAATGACTAATAATGGCTAAATTGGAGTATATACCCTGCCCTATCTCCTCATTAAGTTCAATCTTCAATTGCTGATTCTTCTTTTTATTCTCATCCATTTTTATAAATTTTTACTAATGTAACAAAAATAGTATTAAAAATTAAAAGGGAGACCAACGCCTCCCTTTTAAAATATTCTATAATAACATCAGTTAAAAAGATAGTGTTAACTTTTCACCACCTCTTTTTTACCTCCTACCAGTTTCTCATACTCATCCTTAGAACCTACAACAAGTTTGTCATAAACCCTCAGTCCGGTACCAGCAGGAATCAAATGCCCACAAATTACATTCTCCTTGAGTCCTTCAAGACGATCAATCTTACCGCGAATAGCAGCTTCGTTTAGAACTTTAGTTGTCTCCTGGAATGAAGCAGCCGACATAAAACTCTTAGTTTGAAGTGCTGCTCGGGTAATACCCTGAAGTACCTGACTTGATGTTGCAGGAATCGCTTCCCGGGCAGTAACACCTTTCAAATCACGGCGCTTAAGCTGAGAGTTCTCATCTCTAAGACGACGAGCTGTAATTATTTGGCCAGGCTTTATTGCTCCTGAGTCTCCTGCATCCTCCACAACCATTTTCCCCCAGATATCATCATTCACCTCCATAAACTCAACCTTGTCAATAATCTGCTTTTCAAGGAATCTTGTATCACCGGGATCTTCTATATGCACCTTACGCATCATTTGGCGAACAATAACCTCAAAATGCTTATCATTAATCTTCACACCCTGAAGACGGTACACATCCTGAACTTCATTTACAATATACTCCTGAACAGCAGTAGGACCTTTAATTGAAAGGATATCTGCAGGAGTAATTGCTCCATCAGAAAGTGCTGTTCCAGCTCTCACATAATCATTTTCCTGAACAAGAATTTGCTTAGCAAGAGAGACAAGATACTTTTTAACCTCTCCGGTTTTTGAAGTAACAATAACCTCTCGATTACCACGCTTAATCTTTCCAAATGAAACCTCACCATCAATTTCAGAAACAACAGATGGATTAGATGGATTACGAGCCTCAAAAAGCTCTGTAATTCTGGGTAAACCACCGGTAATATCACCAGAACGCCCCATAGCACGAGGTATCTTGGCAATAATCTGCCCCTGTTTTATTGTATCGCCCTCATCAATAGAGATGCGCGCACCAACAGGGAGATTATAAGTTCTTAAAGTTTCACCGTCATCTGAGACAATTTTGGCTCCCGGGTTCTTGGTTTTATCCCTTGTCTCAACTATAACTTTATCCTTAAATCCGGTCTGCTCATCAGACTCCTCTTTATAAGTAACGCCTTCAATTAGATTGTCAAAAACAATTTTTCCTGACTTCTCTGATATAATCAAGGCATTCCAGGGATCCCATTCGCAAATCGCATCACCCTTATTAACTTTAGTTCCGTTTTTAATAAAGAGTTTGGCTCCATATGGTATTGGCTGAGTAGTTAATGAGATTCCGGTATTTTCATCCACAATTCTCATCTCTGCAAGCCTTCCTATAACAACATCTACATCAGTTCCCTCTTCGGTCTCCGATGATACAGTTCTTAACTCATCAATCTCAACAATACCATCATAACGAGCAAGCATGTTACTTTCGGAGGTAACATTAGATGCAGTACCTCCTACGTGGAATGTACGCAATGTTAACTGTGTACCCGGCTCACCAATAGACTGGGCAGCTATAACTCCAACCGATTCGCCTCTATGAACAGGACGTCCGGTTGCAAGATTACGCCCATAACATTTAGAGCATACACCCCTTTTAGACTCACAGGTAAGTACTGAACGAATCTCAACCGTTTCTATAGGAGAGTCATCCATCTCTTTAGCCTCTTTTTCGGTTATCTCATCTCCCGATTTAACAATAATCTCACCTGTGGTAGGATTATATACATCATGAACAGATACCCGACCAAGAATTCTTTCATATAGAGATGCCACAATTTCTTCGTTACTCTTAATTGCTGAAGCTGATAATCCTCTTAAAGTACCACAATCAACTTCATTAATAATAACATCTTGCGACACATCAACAAGACGACGTGTAAGATAACCCGCATCAGCAGTTTTTAGCGCAGTATCGGCCAAACCTTTACGAGCACCGTGAGTAGATATAAAGTACTCAAGCACCGATAATCCCTCTTTAAAGTTAGAAAGAATGGGGTTCTCGATAATTTGTCCGCCCTCTGACCCGGACTTTTGCGGCTTAGCCATTAGTCCGCGCATACCTGAAAGCTGCCTAATTTGCTCCTTGGAACCACGAGCACCAGAATCAAGCATCATAAAAACAGAGTTAAAGCCCTGCTGATCATTAGTAAGCTGAGTCATTAATGTATGCGTAAGTCGGGCATTAACGTGAGTCCATATATCAATAATAGCATTATATCGCTCATTATTGGTAATAAATCCCATGTTATAGTTATTCATTACCTCTTCAACCTCTTCATAACCACCGGCAACAAGCTCATCTTTCTCTTTAGGAATTATTACATCGGCAAGATTAAAAGAGAGGCCTCCTTCGTAAGCAAGTTTGTAACCTAAATCTTTTATGTGATCAAGAAAGTCTGCTGTTTTAGGAGTTCCACAAATGTCATGTACTTTACCTATAATATCACGCAAAGCTTTTTTAGTAAGCAATTCGTTAACATAGCCAGCCTCTTTGGGCACCACTTCATTAAAGAGAATACGCCCTATAGTCGTTTCAATAAATTTAAGTTCACGCTCACCTTCACTATTTAAATCCCAGGTTTTAACCTTAACTTTGGTATGAAGCTCGGTCCGCCCCTCATTATAAGCAATTTTTGCCTCCTCGGGAGAGTAAAACATAAGGTTTTCACCTTTAGCCCCGGGTCGCATTTTAGTCATATAATAGAGACCTAAAACCATATCTTGTGAAGGAACAGTAATAGGTGCACCGTTAGCCGGGTTCAAAATGTTTTGTGAACCAAGCATCAACATTTGAGCTTCTAAAATTGCAGCATTACCCAATGGAAGGTGAACTGCCATCTGGTCACCATCAAAATCAGCATTAAATGCTGCACATGCTAATGGATGCAATTGAATGGCTTTCCCTTCTATAAGCTTGGGCTGAAAAGCCTGAATACCCAAACGGTGTAGAGTTGGAGCACGGTTTAAAAGAACCGGGTGACCTTTAAGAACATTTTCCAGAATATCCCATACAACAGGATCTTTTCGGTCAACTATCTTTTTAGCCGATTTTACAGTCTTAACAATACCTCTTTCAATAAGCTTTCGAATAATAAACGGCTTATAAAGTTCGGCAGCCATATCTTTAGGGATACCACACTCATGCATTCTAAGTTCGGGACCTATAACGATTACCGAACGCGCCGAATAGTCAACCCTTTTACCAAGAAGGTTTTGACGAAAACGTCCCTGCTTACCCTTTAAACTATCGGATAGCGACTTTAACGGACGGTTAGCATCAGTTTTAACTGCATTTGATTTTCTTGAATTATCAAAAAGAGAGTCAACCGACTCCTGCAGCATCCTCTTTTCGTTACGCAAAATAACCTCAGGAGCTTTAATTTCAATTAGTCTCTTTAGCCGGTTATTACGAATTATAACTCTGCGATAAAGATCATTTAGATCGGATGTTGCAAATCGCCCTCCATCTAAGGGAACCAACGGACGCAAATCGGGTGGTGTTACAGGTACCACCTTAACAACCATCCATTCCGGACGATTTATACCTTTTGATTCTCTAAAAGATTCAACAACCTGCAGCCTTTTAAGAGCTTCATTCTTCCTCTGCTGAGAAGTTTCTGTATTGGCCTTATGTCTTAAATCAAAAGACATCTCATCCAAATCGAGCCTGGAAAGTATCATATGAAGAGCTTCAGCTCCCATTTTAGCGATAAATTTCTCAGGATCATCATCTTCTAACATTTGATTTCCCTTAGGCAAAGCATCCATTATATCGAGATACTCCTCTTCGGTAAGGAAATCCATCTTTTTAATCCCGTCAACCTCTTTAACTCCTGGATTTATAACAACATAACGCTCATAATAAATAATAGAATCAAGCTTTTTTGTTGGCAATCCCAACAAATAGCCGATCTTATTAGGTAATGAACGAAAATACCAGATATGCGCTACAGGAACAACAAGAGCAATATGCCCCATTCGTTCCCGGCGAACCTTTTTCTCGGTTACTTCTACACCACAACGATCACATACTATACCGCGATATCTGATTCTTTTATATTTACCACAATGACACTCATAATCCTTAACCGGACCAAAAATGCGTTCACAAAACAAACCATCCCGTTCAGGTTTATAAGTTCGGTAGTTAATAGTTTCGGGCTTTAAAACCTCTCCGCTTGATCTTTCAAGAATCTCCTCGGGAGAAGCTAACCCTATAGCTACCTGGGTAAAATTACTCTTGACTTTCTGTTCTCTCCTGAATGCCATATATAGTAGAGTATTAAAATAATTAAAATTAAACCGGTAAAACTAATCCGGCAAAAGACTATTCAAGATTTATACTCAAACCCAGTCCGCGCATCTCATGCAATAACACATTAAGCGACTCGGGAATACCAGGTACAGGTAAAGGATCACCCTTAACTATAGACTCATAAGCTTTCGCCCGGCCCATAACATCATCCGATTTAACTGTAAGTATCTCCTGAAGAATATTAGAAGCACCAAAAGCCTCAAGTGCCCATACCTCCATCTCTCCAAACCTTTGACCACCAAACTGGGCTTTACCACCAAGTGGCTGCTGCGTAATAAGAGAATATGGACCAATTGATCTGGCATGCATCTTATCTTCAATCATATGCCCAAGTTTAAGCATATAAATAACACCTACTGTTGCAGGTTGATGGAACCTTTCTCCGGTACCGCCATCATATAGATAACTTTTACCCAAATGAGGTATTCCAGCCTTTTCTGAATATTGTGCTAAATCATCTTCACTTGCTCCATCAAAAATAGGAGTGGCAAATTTAACGCCTAATACGTCTCCTGCCCATCCTAAAACAGTTTCATATATCTGTCCAAGGTTCATCCTTGATGGCACACCAAGTGGATTTAATACAATGTCAACAGGTGAACCGTCTGCAAGGAAAGGCATATCTTCCTGACGAACAATTCGTGAAACAATACCTTTATTTCCGTGACGACCAGCCATCTTATCACCTACAGTAATTTTTCTCTTTTTAGCAATATATACTTTTGCTAACTGAACAATACCTGCAGGAAGCTCATCACCTATTGTCAAACTATATTTTTTACGTTTCTCTTTAGCCTCAAGCTGCTTATACCTTAGTCGATAGTTATGAATAACCTGTTTTATGAGTTCATTCTTATCCTTATCTGTTGTCCATTTAACAGGATTAACAGTTAGGTAATCAACATCCTGAAGAACTTTTAACGTAAACTTAGTACCCTTTGATATAACATCAGCTCCAATATGATCTTTAACCCCCTGACTGGTTTTTCCGTTAATTAATGAAAAAAGTTTTTCTACCAAACGGTTTGTTAAGTCGTCAATTTGACGGTTAAACTCTTCATCAATTTTAGCCAGCTCAGGTTTATCTGAAGCTTTACTCTTACGATCTCTTAATACTCGCGAAAAAAGCTTTTTATCCACAACAACTCCCGATAGAGATGGTGTAGCTTTTAGTGATGCATCTTTAACATCGCCTGCCTTTTCTCCAAAAATTGCACGTAACAACTTCTCTTCAGGAGTAGGATCACTCTCTCCTTTTGGAGTAATTTTACCGATAAGAATATCACCCGGCTTAACAAGCGCACCAACACGTATTAGTCCGTTCTCATCGAGCTCCTTAGTGGCATCTTCGCTAACATTGGGTATATCAGCGGTAAGCTCCTCTAAACCACGTTTAGTATCCCTAACCTCAAGTGAATACTCATCAATGTGAACCGAGGTAAATACATCATCACGAACTAAACGTTCACTCAGTACAATCGCATCCTCAAAATTATATCCTTTCCAGGGCATAAATGCTACACGCAAATTGCGACCTAAAGCCAGCTCGCCTTGTTGAGTGGCAAAACCTTCGGTCATTATCTGCCCCTCCTGAATACGATCTCCTTTCTCAACTATCGGCTTAAGATTAACACTGGTATTCTGGTTAGTCTTTAAAAATTTAGTAAGCTTATATCTTTTTGTTTCAGGTTCAAAACTAACAAAGCGCTCATCATCGGTGAGATCGTAACGTACAACAATCTCATCAGCATCAACATACTCAATAATACCTTCTCCTTCGGCAACAATTTGAGTACGTGAATCTTTAGTAAGAACACCTTCCAGTCCGGTCCCCACAACAGGTGACTCCGCTCTTAAAAGAGGTACAGCCTGACGCATCATATTCGACCCCATCAAAGCACGATTTGCATCATCATGCTCGAGAAATGGAATTAACGATGCAGCTACCGAAGCAATCTGATTAGGAGCAACATCCATCATATCAACCTCTTCGGGATCTACAACAGGGAAGTCACCCTCTAAACGAGCTTTAACTCGGGGATTGACAAAAACTCCATCAGAATCTAAAGGCGCATTTGCCTGAGCAATAGTTTTTGCCTCCTCCTCCTCAGCACTTAAATAATGAACACCATCAAAGGTTAAGTTAACCTTGTTATCTTTAACCTCGCGATATGGTGTCTCAATAAACCCAAGTTTATTTATCTTAGCAAATACACATAGCGAAGAGATAAGTCCGATATTAGGCCCCTCGGGGGTCTCAATCGGACAAAGTCTTCCATAGTGAGTATAGTGAACATCACGTACCTCAAAACCTGCTCTTTCACGTGAAAGACCACCAGGCCCTAAAGCAGACATTCGTCTTTTATGGGTTATCTCAGCAAGTGGATTTGTTTGATCCATAAACTGAGATAGAGCATTTGTGCCAAAGAAACTGTTAATAACAGAGGATAATGTTTTACTATTAATTAGATCAATAGGTGTAAACACCTCATTATCCCTAACATTCATCCGCTCTCGAATAGTTCTGGCCATACGGGCTAATCCGACTCCAAACTGATTAGCCATCTGCTCTCCAACTGTTCTTACCCTTCTGTTACTAAGGTGATCAATATCATCAACATCAGTTTTTGAATTTACCAATTCAATAAGATATTTAATGATTGCAATGATATCATCCTTGGTAAGAACCTTGGTATCTATATCTATATTTAAATTAAGTTTCTTATTTATCCTATATCGTCCTACATCACCAAGATCGTAACGTTTATCTGAGAAAAAGAGTTTATCGATTACATCTCTTGCTGTAGCCTCATCAGGTGGTTCAGCATTCCTTAGCTGACGATAAATATGAACAACAGCTTCCTTTTCAGAGTTACAGGCATCCTTATGCAATGTATTATAAATAATTGCATAATCACTAACATTTGAAACCTGCTTATGCAACAGTATAGTTTTGCTTCCTGAATCAACAATCTCCTCGATATGTTCATTCTCCAAAACTGTTTCACGCTCAATAATAACCTCATTCCTCTCAATGGAGACAACTTCACCTGTATCCTCATCCACAAAGTCCTCAATCCACGATTTAAGAACACGAGCTGCAAGCCGTCGACCAATAACCTTTTTTAAGGCAGCTTTCGAGACTTTAACCTCATCAGCAAGATCAAATATCTCAAGAATATCCTTATCACTTTCATAACCGATAGCTCTTAACAGAGTGGTTACCGGCAACTTCTTTTTACGATCGATATAAGCATACATAACACTATTAATATCGGTCGCAAACTCGATCCATGAACCTTTTAATGGTATAATACGTGCAGAGTAGAGTTTAGTACCATTAGCATGAACACTTTGTCCAAAGAATACACCAGGAGATCGATGTAACTGAGAGACAATCACTCTTTCTGCCCCGTTTATAACGAAGCTTCCCTTTTCTGTCATATAAGGGACCGTACCTAAATAAACCTCCTGGACAACTGTGTCAAAATCCTCGTGTTCGGGATCGGTACAATACAGTTTAAGTTTGGCTTTTAAAGGTACACTATAAGTAAGTCCCCGTTCGATACACTCGGTAATAGTATATCTGGGAGGGTCAATACCATAATCCAGAAATTCCAGAACAAAATTATTTCTGGTATCAGTAATCGGGAAGTTTTCATAGAAAACTTCATTCAATCCTTCCTTATTCCGCTCTTCGGGTGTTGCGCCCAATTGAAAGAATTCACGGAAAGACTTCAACTGTACCTCAAGAAAATCAGGATAATCCAGTTTGTTCTTGAGTGTTGCAAAATTAATTCTTTCGGCAGTAATTGGAGTCATTTATCAACAATTTATTGAACTTAATGAGATATAAGCATAAAAAGGTTTAGGATCCCGTTACAACAGGTTCCTAAACCGTTCCCTATCAAGGGTAGTATCTGATTACTTAAGTTCAACTTCTGCTCCTGCTTCTTCTAATTGAGTTTTAAGTGCTTCTGCTTCCTCTTTAGTAACTTTCTCTTTAATAGGAGCTGGTGCTTTGTCTACAAGCTCTTTAGCATCTTTAAGACCAACACCTGTCATCTCTTTAACAAGCTTAACTACAGCAAGTTTAGAACCACCTGCAGCATTAAGAATAACATCAAATTCTGTTTGAACAGCTTCTTCTTCTCCACCTGCTGCATCACCGCCCGCAACAGCTATTGGAGCTGCAGCTGCAGGTTCAATACCATACTCTTCTTTTAAAACATCTGCTAGTTCGCTAACTTCTTTTACAGTCAAATTAACTAATTCTTCTGCAAGCTTTTTAATATCTGCCATTTTTGTAAGTGTTAATAAATTTCTGTTATAAATGCTTTATTCTCTCTCTTCCAAAGTTTGAAGTAACCCGTGAATAGTTCCTCCACCCGACTCAAGGGCAGAAACAACATTCTTAATTGGAGATTGAAGTAGTCCAATAACATCTCCAAGTAGTTCTTCTTTGGATTTAATATTAGATAATGTATCTAATTGATCTTCCCCTAAATAAACAGCCTCTTCTACATAGGCTCCTTTCAAAAGAGGAAGGTTTAATCCGCTTTTATGAAAATCCTTAATCAGCTTAGCAGGTAAGTTACCTGTATCGCTAAACATTATAGCGGACGTTCCTTTAAGGGCATCATCCATACCCTCTATATCTTTCTCACTCTGCTGAATGGCTCTCTTAAAAAGAGTGTTTTTAACCATTCTAATCTTAATATCTTTTTTAAAACAGAGACGACGCAGATCACTAGTTTGGCCTGCATTTAAACCCTGAATATCGGTAATATAAAAATGATTATATTCACCTATATTCTCACACAGGCTGTTTATCATTTCAGCTTTTTCTGTCTTCTTCATGCGGAAAAATTTTGTTTAAATTGTCTCATAATTTTTTTTTATCAGCCAACCATAATGATCAACTATAAACATTAAACCATGAGCATCTTTAACATTAAAATTAATAATTAAACCT
The DNA here is from genome assembly GCA_029688995.1 of Marinilabiliaceae bacterium ANBcel2. GTDB lineage: Bacteria > Bacteroidota > Bacteroidia > Bacteroidales > Marinilabiliaceae > JARULA01. The sequence goes on along the minus strand of JARULA010000003.1, from coordinate 144,809 downwards.
CAACTGATTTGGGTTCAATACGAATTCCCGGACTCATGGTACTGGACAGAAAGATGCTTTGAACATAAACCCCTTTAGCTGAAGAAGGCTTAAGCTTATGCACCGTTCCAACAAATTCCCGCACATTCTCAGCAATTTGATCGGGACTGAATGATACTTTTCCTACTGTAGTGTGGATAATTCCGTATCTATCAACCTTAAAATCGATTTTACCGGCTTTAACCTCTTTTACAGCTTTTTCTATATCCATGGTTACGGTACCGCTTTTAGGGTTCGGCATTAATCCGCGAGGTCCCAAAATACGTCCGAGTGCACCAACCTTACCCATCACACTGGGCATTGTAATGATTACATCAACATCTGTCCATCCTTCCTTAATCTTATCGATGTACTCATCCAAACCAACGTAATCAGCACCAGCACTCTTTGCTTCCTCTTCTTTATCTGGGGTACAAAGCACTAAGACTTTAGTCTCTTTACCGGTTCCGTTGGGAAGAGTAACAACACCGCGCACCATTTGGTTAGCTTTTCGGGGATCAACACCTAATTTTATATCAATATCCACAGAAGCATCAAATTTGGTTTTTGTAATCTCTTTTACCAAAGATGCAGCTTCATTAACAGGATAAGATCTATCGGCATCAATTTTCTCTAAAGCTAACTTTCTATTCTTTGTCAGTTTCGCCATTTTATCAATCAAATTTTAATTGTTACCCGGAAATTCCCCATCTACGGTAATTCCCATACTTCTGGCAGTGCCGGCAATCATTTTCATTGCAGAATCTACCGTAAAACAATTCAGATCGGACATCTTATCTTCAGCTATGGCTTTAACCTGATCCCATGAAACAGAGGCTACTTTAACCCTGTTAGGTTCAGCAGATCCGCCTTTAACTTTTGAAGCGTCCAATAATTGCACAGCTGCAGGAGGTGTTTTTACAACAAATTCAAAAGATTTATCCTTATAAACTGTAATAACAACCGGCAGTACTTTCCCGGCTTTCTCCTGTGTTCTGGCATTGAATTGCTTGCAGAACTCCATAATATTCACCCCTTTAGCACCAAGTGCCGGTCCAACCGGAGGTGAAGGGTTCGCTGCACCGCCTTTAATCTGAAGCTTAATAAAAGTTTCTACTTCTTTAGCCATTGTAGCAATTCATATTGGTTTATAAATATTCAGGTTTTATTAAAGATTTCAAAATTTGTAGAGACAGGTAATCTGTCCTGGAAGCTCCGCTACTAAATTTAATACTACTCTTTAACCACCTGCAAAAAACTTAACTCAAGAGGAGTTTTTCTCCCAAAAATTTTAACCATAACCTTTAATTTCCGTTTCTCCTCATTTACCTCCTCAATAATTCCGGAGAAACCATTAAATGGACCATCAGTAACCTTCACAGTTTCACCAACAACAAAAGGTACTGATATCTCCTCTGTGGTATCAGATAACTCATCCACCTTCCCGAGTATTCTATTAACTTCACTCGTTCTCAAAGGAGTAGGATCATCATTACGATCGGTTAAAAAATTTATAACATTTGGTATGTTGCGTAATATATGCGGAATTTCACCTACCAATGCAGCTTCTACCAAAACATATCCGGGAAAATAGTTTCTCTCTTTACTAATTTTTTTTCCGTTACGAATTTGATATACCCTCTCGGTAGGAATAAGCACCTGAGCTACAAATTCCCCAATATTATGATTAGAAATTTCGCTCTCTATATACTCCTTAACCTTCTTCTCTTTTCCACCTATAGCGCGAAGCACATACCATTTTTTTTCAATTTCACTCATTGCACAGTTATTCTCGGGATTTTAATATAATTGTAAATAAACCCACTCCAGGATTGTGTCAAACGACATATCCATAGCAAAAACTATACCTGCAATGATTAGCGAAGCAATCATAACCACAATAGCACTGTTTTGAAGCTCAGCCCATGTAGGCCATGAAGTTTTATTCACTAATTCATTATGTACTTCCTGAAAGTAATTTGTTACCTTCTTCATGAGAAAATAATTTATTTTAATATAGCACGGGAGGAGAGACTCGAACTCCCGACACCTGGTTTTGGAGACCAGTGCTCTACCAACTGAGCTACACCCGTAAAACAGACCGGAGATTAAACTCTCCGAATCTGCAAATATATTTAAACTGTACTATTCGACAATTTCTACTACCTGTCCTGCACCAACTGTACGTCCACCCTCACGGATAGCAAATCGTAATCCAACATTGATAGCAACAGGAATGATAAGATCAACTGTTATTGTTACATTATCACCCGGCATTACCATCTCTGTTCCTTCAGGAAGAGAGATCTCACCTGTAACATCAAGTGTACGCAAATAGAACTGAGGACGGTACTTATTGTGGAAAGGTGTATGACGTCCACCCTCTTCTTTCTTAAGTACATATACCTCTGCTTTAAACTTGGTGTGAGGTGTAATAGAACCTGGCTTGGCAAGTACCATACCTCTCTTAATATCTTTTTTGTCGATACCACGAAGAAGCAAACCTACGTTATCTCCAGCCTGTCCATCGTCAAGAATTTTACGGAACATCTCAACTCCAGTACATACAGTCTTTTTACCCTGAGCACCCAGACCGATCATCTCCATCTCGTCGCCAGTTTTGATAACACCAGTTTCAATACGACCTGTTGCAACAGTACCACGACCTGTAATAGAGAATACATCTTCAACAGGCATCAAGAATGGTTTGTCAACATCACGCTGAGGAAGAGGAATCCACTCATCAACAGCTCTCATAAGCTCAAGAATCTTTTCTTCCCACTTAGCTTCTCCTTCAAGAGCACCAAGAGCAGAACCCTGAATAATAGGAGCATCATCTCCTTCAAACTCATAAAAATTAAGAAGATCACGAACTTCCATCTCTACAAGCTCCAGAAGCTCTTCGTCATCTACAAGATCAACTTTATTTAAGAATACTGCAATCTTAGGTACATTTACCTGACGTGCAAGTAGAATATGCTCACGTGTTTGAGGCATAGGACCGTCAGTTGCTGCACATACCAATATAGCACCATCCATTTGAGCAGCACCTGTTACCATGTTCTTAACATAGTCGGCGTGACCCGGACAGTCAACGTGTGCGTAGTGACGATTTTCAGTCTGATACTCTACGTGAGCAGTGTTAATTGTAATACCACGCTCTTTCTCCTCTGGAGCGTTGTCAATAGAATCGAAACTCTTTATCTCGGACAACCCTGCTTTGGCTAAAACAGTAGTAATAGCTGCTGTAAGGGTAGTTTTACCATGGTCTACGTGACCAATAGTACCGATATTAACGTGAGGCTTCGTCCTTTGAAATGTTTCTTTAGCCATAACTCGAAATTATTTAAGACAATTAGAACAATATTGAAACCGTAAAAAAAACTGAGCCAATGATGGGAATTGAACCCATGACCTCTTCCTTACCAAGGAAGCGCTCTACCTCTGAGCTACATCGGCTTTAAAAGAGCGGGAGACGAGATTCAAACTCGCGACCCTTAGCTTGGAAGGCTAATGCTCTATCAACTGAGCTACTCCCGCAAATTTAAAGCAACAAAGTTAATGATTTTATAAGGAAAAAACCTTAAAAACAGCGGATTAATATCATTTCAATTTATATCTCTCCCATTAACTTTGATTCGCTACATTTTAATAGGCTGATCACTTTTGATAACCAGCCTATTAAAAAGACCATATTTACGAACTAATTCGCAAAATTGGTGTGCAAATGTATAATTTTTTTCTTTAGAACGCAAAAAATGAATTTGAATTTTAAACTATTTAGCCTTAATCTTTTCTTTTCGCTTAACCAACTGTTTTCTCAAGGCTTCGCAGGCCATATCAACCGACTCTTCAAAAGCTTTTGTCTGCTTTTTAGCAAAAAGATTATTACCTGGAATATCCAGTTCAATCTCTGCTACCTTGTTCTCAAGTGTATCTGATTTATCAAGCTTTAAAATAACCTCAGCCTTAATTATTCCATCATAAAATACCTCAAGTTTGCTCACTTTTTGATTTATAAAATCCTCAAGATGCTGAGCCGCATCAAAATGCACTGATTGAATTCTAATGTTCATAGTATCTCCTCCTAATTTTTAAGCCCGTGGATGAGCTTGTTTATAAATAGCATTCAACTTCTCAAAAGTATTATGCGTATATATCGAAGTTGCATTTAATCCTGAGTGACCAAGCAACTCTTTTATAGCATTAAGATCAGCCCCCTTATTAAGTAATATTGTTGCAAAAGAGTGACGCAAAACATGCGGACTCTTTTTTTTCATTGGTGTAACCTGTCCCAAACTTCTGTTTACAATACGGTATACAAGTTTATGATAAATTTTATCTCCTTTTAAAGTAAGAAAGAGCCATGAAGTATTATCTACGGGATACTCTCTCTTTAAAAGTTGAAGATATCTGCGCATTAAAGAGATAGATTCGCGGGTAAGTGGAATTAATCTCTCCTTGCTTCTTTTTCCCAATACTTTAACATACCCCGAATTGAGATCTACATCTTTACATTGCAGCTCTACCAACTCTGAAAGCCTCATTCCGGTTCCATAAAAGAGTTCTATAATAAGGCGGTTTCGCACCCCTTCATAATCCTCACTAAAACTATCACTATCCAACAAAAAGTTCATCTCGCTCTCTTTAACAAAAAGCGGTAGCCGTTTAGGCGTTTTAGGAAGCGATATTACCTGTGCAGGATTAGTTTCGAGAAAACCTTCGCGCTGAAGAAACTTATAAAACATTTTAACTGAAGAGACTTTGCGATGAATTGTACGTGCACCTATCCCGTTATTGGTGAGATGCACCATCCAATCTCTTATTCCTTTAGGTTTTATACCTAAAAAATCACCATCATTGTAACTGCCAACAAAATTTACAAACTGCTGCAAATCATTTTTATATGCCACAACAGTATGTTTTGACAGAGACCTCTCATATACAAGATATTTAACAAAACCTCCAATATAATCCATAAAAAATGTCTTACTCTTCCCTTTTATACGAATATAATAAAAAAGGGAAAAACAAGACACCTTTTAACTAAAAACTATTTAGCAAAAACAGTTAAAAACTTTACTCCTCCTCGCGCTGCAATTTCTGGATATAAATAGCTTTTTTCTTTTGCTCTCTTTTTTGAACAGAGGGCTTGATGTAAGCCTGGCGTGAACGCAATTCACGCATAGCACCAGTCTTCTCAAACTTTCTCTTAAACTTTTTTAAAGCGCGCTCAATGTTTTCGCCTTCTTTAATGGGTACTACTATCATAATTTTATTAATTTAATTTTTCGTTTTGTGAGTGCAAAGAAAATGAAGTTTCCTGATTACAACAAATTTTATGATTGATATTTTACTATTTTTCTCTATTTATTTTAATGACTTTCAATCAACAAATAGGGAGCTACTTTATCTATTAATGAATCGGGAATCTCAATATTGTATAGATCTGCCCTGTTTTTAATACCCCCATTATCATATCTATACTCAACTATAGCTTTGGCAGAGTAAAAATCAAGATAGGGATGGCTTCTTAAATATCCTACAGAGGCACTATTTACATCGATTTTGCGTAAAGAAAGAGTATCAATCTTTAAATATGGCTCAATATCCTCAAAAAGTTCATTTGAGATGCCATACACCTCGTTAATCTGACTAACAGAAAAAAATCCTCCCAGAGCCTTTCGATAGGCTACTATGCGCCTGCCCAAAACAGGACCTATACCTCTTAAAATTTGCCAGTCAAGAGAATCAGAGCTATTTATAAAAACAGCCACCTCCTCATTACCGGCTGAATTAAAATAGAGCTCCTTATTATCCCCTTCACCGTCTTCAATCTCCTCTTTCGTAGTAAGGGCCGGATTACTACTATTATCCACCAATTTTTGCACATTGAGCTCACTCACGCTATAACTAAGAGGTTCGCCCCGGCTCAATAAAAGAGGTGCGGTGGCCCGGGTTGTGATTAAAATAACAATTAAAAAGATTAAAACCATTAACCCTCTTTGCTCCTTTTCAGAGAAAATCAATAAAAACTTCCACATTCTACTTTTTTAGGACAAACTTAAAAGGAGCAACTGTTAATGTCAACTAAAAAAGTGTTACAACAGACCCAAATTATGCAAAAAGACAATAGTAATAGCAAAAGGAGCTATAAATTTTATTACAAAAACAAAAACATAAAAATATTTAGCCACTTTTCCATCAGCTTCAAGCTCTTGGCGAACAACCTCACGCCCCAAAAACCAACCTACAAAGACCACAAGTAACAATCCGCCCAATGGCAACAATACATTAGCCGAGATGCTGTCAAAAAAATCAAACACTCCATCATAAAACGCACATAAAAAGCCCAGGGCTATCATTGCAACTGTTGCTACAGTAGTTGCCCTTTTTCTTGTAAGCCTCAACTCTTCAACAAAATAGGCAACAGTAACCTCAAGAAGAGAGATAGCAGATGTAAGGGCAGCAATAACGAGCAGAAGAAAAAAGATAAGTGCAAAAAAGTAACCTCCCGCCATCTGATTAAAAATACCCGGAAGCGTCACAAAAACCAGTCCGGGCCCATCACCGGGATCGATTCCAAATGCAAAAACAGCCGGAAAAATAGCCATCCCTGCTAAAATAGCAATCAAAGAATCTGCAATAGAGACCGATATGGCAGTCTGTCCAAGCGACTCCCCCTTTTTAATATATGAACCATAAGTTGCCATCACTCCCATGCCCAGACTCAAAGAAAAGAAAGCCTGTCCCAAAGCTTCCAGCACAACATCTTTATTAATCACAGTAAAATCGGGATTAAACAAAAAAACCAATCCGGCAGTTGCTCCATCAAGTGAAAGTGCTCTTATGTTTAAAAGAATAATAATCACCAGTAAAAGTGGCATAAGCATTTTTGTATAACGCTCAATTCCATTTTTAACTCCCGATCTTACAATAAAAGCCGTTGTAATTAAAAAGAAAAACATTAATATAACCGGTTTCCATTTGGCCTCTACAATTCCATTATACATCTCCCTTATCTCAAGAGGTGATTTATCGGCAAACCCATTTCGTAAAGCTATATATGCATATTCGAGAGTCCATCCTGCAACAACAGAATAAAAAGAGAGTATCATAAAAGCAGCAACCACTCCCATCAGTCCCACCAAAGACCAGGGGGTACCAGGAGCAAGTCGCCTAAAAGCACCAAAAATACTAAGTTGAGCTTTACGCCCAATCATAAGCTCAGTTAGCATTAAAGGAATACCCAAAACAATAATAAATCCAAGATAAATCAACAAAAAAGCTCCACCACCATTTTCCCCGGCCACATAGGGGAAACGCCATATATTTCCCAGTCCGACTGCCGACCCAACCGCTGCAGCAATAACTCCAAATTTGCTAGAAAAATTGTCCCGTTTAGTATATTTATGTTTACCACTCATACAGCATAAAATAATTTAGCTAGAAAACATGCAAATATAACAAGTTTTTAATCTTCTGCATATCATCAAAATTGTAAAAGTAATATTCAATGATTACTTTTGTATTTATTAAATAGAACAAGTAAAACCATTAAAAACAATAAAAATGGCAACAAGTTACAAAGATTTAGGCCTTGCTAACAGTAAAGATCTGTTTGCAAAAGCTGTAGCCGGAGGTTATGCAGTTCCGGCATATAATTTCAACAATCTTGAACAGATGCAGGCTATCCTTCAGGCATGTGTAGAAACAAAGTCGCCTGTTATTTTACAGGTTTCATCAGGAGCGCGAAAATATGCCAATGCTACGCTATTACGTAACATGGCTAAAGGAGCTGTTGAATATGTTAAAGAGCTTGGATATGAGATTCCTATTGTTCTGCATCTTGACCACGGAGATACCTTTGAAATCTGCAAAGATTGTATAGATAACGGATTCTCTTCAGTAATGATTGATGGCTCACACCATTCTTATGAAGAGAATGTTGCTCTTACCAAAAAAGTTGTTGACTATGCTCACAAACATGGTGTAACAGTTGAAGGAGAGCTTGGAGTACTAGCCGGAGTTGAAGATGATGTTGTTGCCGAAGAATCAACTTATACCCGTCCTGAAGAGGTTGAAGATTTTGTTAAGAGAACAGGTGTTGATTCTCTTGCTATCTCTATTGGAACATCTCACGGTGCACATAAATTTAAGCCTGAGCAGTGTACTAAAAACGAAGATGGTGTATTGGTGCCTCCACCACTAAAATTTGAAATTCTTGAAGAGATTGAAAAAAGAATTCCCGGTTTCCCAATTGTTCTTCACGGTTCATCATCTGTTCCAATAGAACATGTTGAAACAATCAACAAAAATGGCGGAGCAATTGATGCTGCTATAGGAATCCCAGAGGATCAATTAAGAAAAGCTGCTAAATCAGCAGTATGTAAAATCAACATTGATTCTGACGGACGCCTTGCTATGACAGCAGCTATTCGTAAAGTTATGGCTGAGAAACCAGATGAGTTTGACCCCAGAAAATATCTTGGTCCGGCTCGCGACTCATTAAAAGAGCTTTACAAACATAAAAATGAAAAAGTTTTAGGTTCGGCAGAAAAAGCTTAACCTTTAACAAAGTTAAGATTTTACAGATGGGATCTGACCAAAAAGTATTGGTCAGATCCCATATTTTTTGCTCAGTTTAAAGCACTTATTTTTATTAAGTTGCCATTTAAAATGGATATCCAATAGCAAAATTAAATGCAACATCGTCCCATGAGTAACTACGTGATAATGGTATCCACCGCTCACCGGAAGATTCAGCAGGATCACGCAGTTTTAATCCTGTATCAATTCTAAATATAAAATAGTTAAAATCAAAACGAGTACCAAATCCTGAACCCACAGCAATTTGTTGGTAAAACCTGTCTATTTTAAAAGCACCACCCTCAGGACTGTTTTCTGCACGCAATCCCCAAATATTACCGGCATCAACAAAGAGAGCCCCCTCCAGCAGTCCGACCAATGGAAACCGATACTCAACATTAGCCTCTAATTTAATATCAGCTGTTTGATTATAAAAACTAAGGCTCTCCTCCTTATAAGATCCCGGTCCGAGTGATCTAACAGGCCAGGCACGAATACTATTTGCTCCTCCCGAAAAATAGCGTTTTTCAAATGGAAGCACATCCAGATTGCCGTAAGGAACCCCTACTCCGGCAAATAAACGATAAGTAACCGAGCTGTGACGGTTAATCACTTTATGATATCTTAAATCAACATCACCCTTTAAATATTGAGCATAGCGTATTCCCAGTATCTTATTATAATTTTTGCCTTCATTATTGCTATTAGACCACAAAGGAGAGGTCAAATTAAATAAATTACCTGCCGACTCAAAAGAGAATCTAAAGAATCTAAAATCGCGAGGACGTCTCCCCATCTCCTGCTCATTAAAAAGATAGCTATAGTTTAAATTGGCTATTAAATGATCCTGATAAGCATATTCAAGAAAAGTATCCTCTATAGTAGATCTAAAATTATCACTTAAACTGGGAATGTTAACCAAATTAAAATCAAACGGAAAAAATGAGTGATAACTATAACGGGATGCTCTCCAGTTATATCCCAGACGAGCATTAGCAATAGTTCGTGTATAGTCTGGTCGTCTTTGATAGTTATATCCTAAAGCAACAGTTGTTGAAGGATTATACCTTTGTCTAAAGCCCTCTATTCTAAAAGGCATCAAAAATTGCGGAAAAACAATTGATGACTCTGCTCCAAATTCCATGGTATTAAATCTCTCTTCATCACCACTTCTCACTACAAACTGATTTTGACGTGCCAAACGTGTATTAAGGGTAAAGAGTTCAGCTCCCTTGAATAAATTTTTATGCTGATATTTAATATTACCGGCAGCTCCCAGGTTACCAGAAGAGTTTGTTCCCTCTATTTCAACAGAGTATGACTGATATTTTCCAGGATCAACATGTATAACACAATCAAGTATTTTACGCCCCTGCTCATCTACCTGACCATCTATCTCCCTAAAACGAATATTTATATATCGAAAAATTCTTAAGCCACTCAACAATATTTGTGTACGATCAGCAAGCTCAGCACTGTAAATATCACCGGGAATAATATAGTTGCTGTTAACTAAAACATCAGGTTTAAAGTCAAGTTCATCTTCATAAATAATATAGTAACCATTATAATTAATCGTATCAGCCAAAAAATCCTGAGATCTGTCATCTCCCAAAGTATGTGCGAGATCAGATCCTACCTGAAAATAGACATCACGTACTGCATATTGTGCATGGTTCCCATCAGAAGTAACCCCGGGAACACCCTCGGGCGGTCTCATTAAAACAAGCGTATCATTTATCATTCTTCCACCTCCCGAGCTATCAGCAATAAAGTATATATACTCTCTTGAAAAACTGTAGTACCCATTATTCCTTAAAAGCTCTGTAATTCGATCACGTTCCCTGTTATGCATCTCAACAGTGAAAGGCCTGCCCCTACGCATTACAGTGTTAACCGTATCAGAAAACACCAAATCTTTAACTGTCTCATCCTCTATATGATAATAGACATCATTTAATCGATAACGAGGTCCTGATTCAACATCATATTCTACTCTGGCTTTTTTATCAGAAGGATAAACTACAGTGTCTGATACCGATGCATGAAAAAAACCCCGGTTACGCATATGAAGTCTCATTTGATCAACCGAAAGATCAACCATAGAGGAATCAAACAGAACAGGAGGCTCCCCTATACGACGAAGCCATTGGTTAAATCCCTTTGTTTCATCCCTACCCGAAAGGTTATAGATTCCCAAATTGAATTTCCAAAATCCCAGTATCCGAATATTCTCCTGCTGCCGCACAAATGATCTTAGCTCATCATTTGAAACGTTTCTTGTATCACTATCAATTTTTACACGGGTGAGCAATTTCTCTCCCTCAGGCACATACTTTGTTGATTTGCACCCCCCCATTATTAATAAAATCAAAAGTAATAGAAGTATATTATCAGCAATTTTTAATTCTCTTATGAACATCTGTAACAATCAAATATTACTTACTTTTGCAAGCAAAGTTAAAAAAATAGATCATGTTAAGTAAAAATCAAAAAAAAGTGATTAACGCAATGTCGCAAAAAAAACAACGCGACAAGCATAATCTCTTTCTTGCAGAAGGGGATAAATTAATTTATGATCTTTTAAAATCAGGTTTTAAACCCCATTTATTAATTACAACAGAGGGCTGGGTTTGTCAATTAAATATAGAGCCTCAAAACCATACTGTTGTTACCAAACAGGAGCTATCTAACATATCTAAACTAAAAAATCCTCAAAATGCTATAGCTCTCTTTCCTCAAAAAAGAGTAAATAAAAATAGTTGTTTTATCAAACAAAATTCACTTTTATTACTTGACTCTATTCAAGATCCCGGTAATTTAGGAACCATAATAAGAGTTGCTGACTGGTTTGGCATTAATAATATCGTATGTAGCGAAGATACAGCTGATATATATAATCCCAAAGTTATACAGGCAACCATGGGTGCAATTGCCACAGTAGAGATATTATACACAAATTTATCTCAATTTATAATTAATTATAAAAAAGAGAGAGACAACCCTGTTTATGGAACATTTTTAAATGGTGAAAATATTTATGAGACAAATATAAATATCAAAGGAGCTATTGTTATAGGAAATGAAGGCAATGGTATAAGCAATCAGGTGGAGAAACTTATTACAGATAGAATCACTATTCCAACAGCCTGTAATCACCAACCCACAGCTGAATCACTTAATGCAGCTACGGCAACAGCGGTAGTCTGTTCAGAGCTAAACAGACGTAAATATTTCAACTACTCAAAATAGAAAGAAAAGACAAACAAGCGAGAAGTTAACCGATCTAAAACATCAGTATATAAAATATCTTCAGGCTCTCCTGTCCCTGATCGGTTAAGGATGTTTGACAAACCAACAGAGAGTTTCAGCTCGGTGGATAAGCGAAAATAGGTCATATAAAAATCCATTCCCGCACCAATCTCCCAATAGAGATCAAAAGCCTTTAGATCTAATCCATCTTCCCTCCCCTTAGCAAGATCATAACGTGGGTTAATGCCGGTAATTAGAAAAGGACGGACATTTGTCATTCGCTTTCCGCCATATTTTAAAATAAAAGGACATTCAATAAATGTGGATTTAAGTTCCAAAGCCCGCCGGTCTTTTTCTCCATCTTCACTAATATATAACAAATCACGCTGACCAAAACTGATACCCGGTAACAATCTCATATTTAATCGCTCTGCTATTCTAAAACTGGAAACCATTCCAATTGTGATTCCGGGATTTAATGTGACAATATCGGCATATCTGACATCCCCTTCTATCAACTCCGGATCTTTATGGTCAACCCTAAAATCCATAGTGTTAAATCCAATTAAAAAGCCAAAATTGATACGCTGATAATCAAAATGGGGCAAATTGGGCACATTATAACGTTTAACAACCTGCTGACCAAACGTCTCTGCTAACTGCAGATTCAAAAAAAACAGGAGAAAGAAGAGAGTTAAAAATTTCATTACAGACTAGTTAGACAAAACCGAGCAATAATACTATACCAATTTAATTAAATAAACGAAAAAGTATTTCTATTATTGCGATCTCTTTTGAGCTTCATAAATAGAAGCTATCCCAAATGTAAGTCGCTTTTGAATGGCATTGGAGAACCCCGCTTTTTTCAACTCTGCGGTAAATTCATCCCCCTCACAAAAAGATTTAACCGATTGGGGAAGATACTCATATGCCTTTCGATCGCGTGATATAATTCCGCCCCACCAGGGTAGGATATAAGAAAAATAGAGATTATAGAACTGTTTTACAGGAAATAATGTGGGTTTAGAAAACTCTAAAACAATAAGACGACCATCAGGTTTTAAAACTCTCTGCATCTCTTTTAAGCCCTTATTTAATGATTCAAAATTTCTAACACCAAAAGCAACAGTAACAACATCAAAATAGGATGATTCAAAAGGAAGAGCTTCTGAATCACCCTCAACAAAATTTATAGTCTCCTGCAACCCTTTTTCCTTAACTTTTACTTTAGCAATATCAAGCATGTTAACAGAAATATCTAAACCATAAATCTTTTCGGGTGCTGCACCTGCAACTGCCAGTGCCAAATCTCCTGTGCCGGTAGCAACATCCAGAATAACCTTTCCATTTAAAGAACTTATGCGCTTAACCACTTCTCTCCTCCACACTCTGTCAATCCCAAAAGATAGCGTTCGATTTAAATAATCATATTTGGGAGCAATCTTATTAAACATAGAGGTAATCTGCTCCTTTTTTGTCTCAGCTGTATCATCACCAATATAAGGTTTTACATCATCCATAACGCTATCTTCTGTGCTCAAACCACTGTTTTAACTGATTTTCAAAACTCTTTTTTAAACTCTTGATAAAACCGTATGACTCATCATCAATTCTCACCTCTCCTTTTGTAACATGCCCCAATATTGAGAAAGAAAAGCTGTTATCAACCATAAAATCAACAAAATCATCCTGTTTTTCGGAAGATACTGTAACAACAACCCTGCTTTGTGACTCACCAAACAGAAAAGCATCTTTTCTAATTTCAGCATCGCTGGTTATATCAAAGCCAAATTCTAAAGGGGCAGAACACTCAAGCAGAGTAAAAAAGAGTCCGCCATTTGAAACATCATGAACCGATCGTACAAGATTGTTACTAATAAGGCCCTTAATTATTAAATGTAGCTTCTCCTCCTCTTCCATATCGAAGAAAGGTGCAGCAGAATTTTCAATATTACATACCTGACGAATATACTCAGAGCCATTAATATCATCCTGAGATCGGCCAACTAAAAAGATCATATCACCTTTATGTCGAAAAGAGAGTGTGGTGTGTCTCGATGAATCATTAAGCAAACCAACAGTACCTATTACAGGAGAGGGTGTTATCGGCTCAATTTTACCCTCAACAGAGCGCTGATTATAAAAACTTACATTACCACTAATAACAGGTAGTTTAAATCTTTTACAGGCATCAGCAACACCTTTAACTGAGCTTACAAAATCACCATAAGCTTCAGGGTCATCGGGATTACCAAAGTTAAGACAATCGGATATCGCCAATGGTGATCCCCCTGCACATATAATATTACGAACCGACTCACTAACAGCAATTTGAGCTCCTTTATAGGGATCGGAGCTCATATACCCGGGATTACAATCCATGGTAGCCAAAAGAGCTTTCCCTTTGGTCCCTGTTTCAATTATAGCAGCATCAGAAGGATATTTACCTCCCATATCATCAAGACGAAGTGAACGGGAAAAATTTTTAGACAACCATTTTTTAGAAACAACATTAAGGGAAGTCATCATCTTTTTTACTACTGCCGGATAGTGATCCGGTTCAGGAATATCCTCAGTTTTATACTCTTTAAATCGATTACTTCTTATCTTATAATCAGGATCATAAACGGGAGCCTCTCCTCCTGTCATTCCCATATATTTAACCGGAATTTCTGCTATCAACTTATCATTATCTGTTACCGTAAAAACCTCATTGTTAACAATCTGACCCACAACTCCAAACTCAACTCCGTTTTTATGAGCAACCGACCTCACTTTATCTTTATCTGAGGGTGAAAAACAGACAAGCATACGACCCCATGTCTCAGAAACCAAAATATCGCGCACACTCAATCCCTGTTCACGAAGAGGAACCTCATCAATATTAAGTTTTATTCCCGACTTCCCTCTTGCGGCCATTTCAACTGCAGCACCCACTATTCCCTGTCCGCCAACCGTATTAACACCAATAAGCAACTTCTCTTTCTGCAAATTTTGCAAAACCTTATATAACGATTTTTCAACCTCTACATTTTTAAGGTAATCAATCATTCCACTTTTAGTTCCGTTGTCGGTAATAATATCATTGGCAAAAGCATCTCCATCAACGCCTTCTCTACCGGTTGAAGCACCAATAACAGCAACAAGGCTACCCTCTCCTTTGGCAACTGCTGAGGTAAGACTCTCTTTTTTTGCAGTACCCACAACCATATTATTTACTACAGGGGTTGAGTTAAACTCATCATAGAAATAGACTTCACCACCAACTACAGGAACTCCAAAAGCTTTTTCAAAATCGGCCAAACCTTTTATCACTTCACCAAAAAGCCATTTAGCAGTATCTTTTTCACCATTCCCAAATCTTAACGAGTCAAGAAATGCTAAAGGTTTAGCTCCCATCAAAAACACATCCCGATTAACTACACGCAAGCCAGTTGAGGCACCCAAACGTGGCTGTATAGCACAAGGATGATTATGAGACTCCACTTTAAAGACACACACCTGCCCATCTCCTATATCAATGGCACCTGCATTTTCTCCACCCGCCTCTACAACCACCTTTTCTCCGTTTACAGGTAAAAGCTCCAACCACTTTAAAGAGTTCTTATAACTAGCATGTTCCGACCATAATATTGAGAGCATTTCCAGCTCAAAAACATTTGGAATACGCCCTAATAGTTTTTTAATACTATTAAACTCCGAGGATGTTAATCCAAAAGCTTTTGCATCATAAATAGTAGCATTCTTATCAGGCATATCAAATCATCTTAATATGTTTATTACAAAAATAGAAGATTTATCAATAGATTAAAGATATGGTTAATATAATAAAAATACCGATCTATTGCTCAGATAAAAACCCCTGTTTTTTCAGCACTTCAAAAAACAGATTGGAAAAATGCTCATTGTCAGCTTTCTTATATCTAACATCGGTAAAAATCTGAGCTAAACTCTCTTTATTATGATCCTTTACAAACTGTTTATATTGAGGCATATCCTCCTTTTCATAATAAATAGAGTCTATATCCTCTTTAGAGTAATCTTTATAGCGCTCTTTGTGAATAACTCCTCTTAAGGGTAAACGATCGGTTAACTCTGTTTCTTCATCGGGATATCCCATTGTAATAGTAGTTACCGGAACAACTCCGCGAGGAAGCTTTAAAGTATCAATAATTTTATCAGCATTATATGTGGTAGTACCAAAATAACATATACCCAATCCTTTTGATTCAGCAGCAACACAAACATTTTGAGCAGCCAGCAAAGCATCAATAGCGGCAGTCATAAAAGATAAAAAATTATCATAGCCGGGTTTAGCATTACGCTGACGACACCATTTATTAAAACGGTTAAAATCAGCACAAAAAGTAAGCACCAATGGGGCCTGAGTAATTGAGGGCTGATTAAAATGTGCAGGTGCCAGCTCAGCCTTAACCTCATCAGATTGAGAAACGACAATACTGTAAACCTGCATATTTCCTGTTGTCGAAGCCCGGCATCCGGCTGTTAGTATCTCACTTAAAAACTGATCATCAACCTTCTTATCTTTATATTTTCTAACAGATCTGTGATTAATTAAAGTATCAAGCATATTTTTACCTCCTTTTAAATTTACTTTTTTAAACAAAGAAGAGCCTTTACGGCTCTTCTCAAAATATCAATATAAGGCTCAATTCACAAAATTCAAATAACCTGTGATAAATTTAATTTACATTAAATTTAACCTTTTTAGCTCAAGCTTTAAAATCTCTTTGTTCTCATCTTCCATTGAACATAGTGGTAACCTGAATGCTTCACCGGATTTTCCCATAAGAGAAAGAGCGGTTTTTACAGGAAGTGGATTTGACTCAATAGCCATAAGTTTCATCAAATTTTTATACTTAAAGAAGAGATCGCGACTTTTATCTACATTACCATTAACCGAAGCCTCCATCAATTTATGAAAATCACCCGGTACAATATTGGCTATAACTGAGATACATCCATCTGCACCCAGCAAATTAGCAGAGGTTGATAAGAAGTCATCTCCACTGTAAACTTTAAATCCTGCAGGTCTATTTTGAAGTAGCTCAACAAAAACATTTATATCACCACCGGCCTCTTTAATAGCTATAATATTATCAAAATCGTCAGCAAGCTTTAAAGCAAGAGAAGCTGGAATGCAACTTCCGGTACGCGACGGCACATTATATAATACAATGGGTATCTCTACTGCGTTTGCAACTGCTGCAAAGTGATGATATAGCCCGGCATCTGAAGGTTTATTATAATATGGAGCTACAATAAGCAATCCATCAGCACCAGCATTTTGAGCATTAAGTGAATATTTTATAGTATCACTTGTTGAATTACTTCCACTTCCGGCAATTACAGGAATTCTACCATTAATAGTTTTTACAGCTCTTTCGATAAGCATAGCATCCTCCTGCTCAGATAGGGCAGGTGTTTCACCGGTAGTACCGCATACTACAATTCCGTCGGTTCCTTCTGCTACATGCCACTCAAGCAATTCATCAAATGTTTTAAAGTCAATTTCACCATTATCCTTAAAAGGAGTTACTATAGCTACTATTGAGCCAGTTAAATTTTCAATATGCATGTGTCTAAAATTTACTATTTAAAGTACAAATCAATTATGTCTGTTTAAATAATCAACTGTAAATATATTGAAAAGAAATGCAATGCACAAATAAAGAGAACAACAAACAAAGACCAATTGATTAACAGTCAACATATTAAAAAACACTAAAAAAATATTAACAAAAAGTGCAACTATAAATAACTATTTTGCGTTTTAAATATATATTTTTGTATTATTGTTATATTCTTGAAGATTAAATGTTATAAATTGATATATATGAAACGTGCCACTTCAATTATTACAATTCTGTTTTTTATCACAGCAGTTAGTTTATCTTCCTGTAGATCAGTCCAGGACTGTCCAGCCTATGGCCATACAGAGATTGAAACAGAACAAGTAAACAGAGCATAGCATCTCACCACATTTCAATTACACAAAAGTATTATCCGAAAAACTTTAACCTTTTGTTAAAAATTCGGAACAAATCTTTTATTGCTTTAACGCAAGAAATAGAACTCCTTAGAAATTGATGATTTAACAATCATTTTTTATCTTTGGTGCTAAATTTTGAGAAATTATTATAGTAATTGATAAAGTTTAATAGTAAGTCATTTAATAATCACTTAAAAGAGAAATAAAATGTCAAAAATTAAAATTGGTATCAACGGTTTTGGCCGTATAGGCCGTTTAGTATTCCGCGCCGCACAAAACTTCAACAATATTCAGGTAGTGGGAATTAACGACCTGATTGATGTAGACTATATGGCATACATGCTTAAATATGATTCTACACACGGGAAATTTAACGGAGATGTTGAAGTTAAAAACGGGAAACTTGTAGTAAACGGAAACGAAATCCGTGTTACTTCAGAAAAAAACCCGGCTGACCTTAAATGGGATGCAGTAGGTGCTGAATATGTTGTTGAGTCAACAGGTTTATTCCTTACAAAGGAGAACGCTCAAGGACACCTTGATGCAGGAGCTAAAAAAGTTGTAATGTCAGCTCCATCAAAAGATGACACACCTATGTTTGTTGTGGGTGTTAATCAAGATAAGTACACAAAAGATATGAACTTTGTGTCAAATGCTTCATGTACTACTAACTGCCTTGCTCCTGTTGCTAAAGTTCTTAACGACAAGTTTGGTATTGTAGAAGGACTTATGACTACTGTTCATGCTACAACTGCTACTCAAAAAACTGTTGACGGGCCTTCAGTAAAAGACTGGAGAGGTGGCCGCGGAGCAGGTCAAAATATTATCCCATCTTCTACGGGAGCTGCAAAAGCTGTAGGTAAAGTTATTCCTCAACTTAATGGTAAACTTACAGGAATGGCATTCCGTATTCCTACTCCTAATGTGTCTGTTGTAGATCTTACATGTCGTCTTGAAAAAGGTGCTTCGTACGAAGAGATTTGTAAAGCTATGAAAGAAGCTTCTAACGGCGAATTAAAAGGAGTACTTGGATACACCGAAGATGCAGTTGTTTCTAACGATTTTATAGGAGAAACACAGACTTCAGTATTTGATGCTGATGCTGGAATTTCTCTTAATGATAGTTTTGTAAAAGTTGTTAGCTGGTACGACAACGAAATGGGTTACTCTACAAAAGTTGTTGAGCTAATCGAACATATGAACTCTGTTGATAATGCTTAATTTATAAAGCATTACATTTTTTAAAAAAAGTGTTGTTCTCTATTAAAAGGGCAACACTTTTTTTATCAGAAAGATTTCTTGAATAAACTATCTAATAATTATCTAATCTTAGTTTCTCTTATTTGCAATCCCAAAAGATCACTAAGGGTGGCAAGCTCATCTTCAGCATCTTTCAGCTTTTTAAATCTACAAATAGCATTTCCTCGTCGTCCATCTGAATTATATAAGTATATACGGTAATCAGAATATCCCATATCCACCGATCTGTTGCTCATACTATATACACGATAAGTCATTTTAGAATCTGAGAGTCCTATCATCATTTTAGGATGTACATACCTCCATCCACCAATTTTAATAAACCCAAAAAGATTATTTGTAAACCTTATTTTAAAATTGTCCACATCAATAACGCTTCCTGTAGTAGAAAAAGCCATAAAACTACCAATCAACATTAAAACAACACCCGAAAATGATAAATGAACTGTTGAAACGCCTACCAATATAATAAAGTAGCCAACAACAGACCCTGCAGGACCAAAACTCTTATCTAATGTGTAATTTAATATCATAATAATTTCCCAAATAACTGTAATAAATATATAAAAAAAGAGAGGCGTCTATAATTAAACAATATTAAGATTTTAGATGTTAACAAAATAGACAATTTTGGCTATTTTTGATATAGAGATTTATAATCGAATTTAATTAAACAGATGCTATGGCCTTTGATATTGAAATGATAAAAAGGGTTTACGAAAACTTTGAGACAAAAGTTAACAAAGCCCGTAAATTTTTGAATCACCCGCTTACCTTAACAGAAAAGATACTTTATGCACATCTTGCCGATGAGTTGCCTAAAGACTCATTCAAGAGAGGCAAATCCTATGTTAATTTTAATCCCGACAGGGTAGCAATGCAGGATGCAACAGCACAAATGGCTTTACTTCAATTTATGCAAGCCGGCAAAGACAAGGCTGCTGTTCCTTCAACTGTTCATTGCGATCATCTGATTTTAGCTGAAGAGGGAGGAGAAAAGGATTTAAAAAATTCTTTAGACCGTAACCGTGAGGTTTTTGATTTTTTATCTTCAGTATCGAACAAATATGGAATAGGGTTTTGGAAACCCGGAGCAGGTATTATTCATCAGGTTGTACTTGAAAACTATGCGTTTCCCGGTGGTTTAATGATAGGGACCGATTCACATACAGTAAATGCAGGCGGATTAGGAATGGTGGCTGTAGGTGTAGGAGGAGCTGATGCGGTAGATGTGATGGCAGGAATGCCATGGGAGCTTAAATTTCCCAAACTTATAGGTATAAAACTTACAGGGAAATTAAATGGATGGAGTTCGGCTAAGGATGTAATATTAAAAGTGGCCGGAATATTAACCGTTAAAGGTGGTACTGGCAGCATAGTTGAATATTTTGGTGAAGGGGCAAAAAGTTTATCTGCAACAGGTAAAGGCACAATTTGTAATATGGGAGCCGAAATAGGAGCAACAACATCTGTTTTTGGTTATGATGAGCAGATGGCTCAATATCTTAAAGGAACAAAACGTACCGATATTGCAGAGATGGCAAATGAGATAAAAGAGCACCTGACAGGCGATGAGGAGGTATATACCAATCCTGAAAACTATTTTGATGAGGTAATAGAGATAAACTTATCGGAGCTGGAACCCCATGTTAACGGTCCGTTCACCCCCGATAAAGCAACTCCAATATCACAATTTGCAAAAGAAGTTAAACAAAATAACTGGCCGGCTAAACTTGAAGTGGGATTAATAGGATCATGCACAAACTCCTCCTACGAGGATATAACAAGAGCAACATATGTAGCCCGTGATGCTGTTAAAAAAAAGTTAAAAGCGAAAGCCGAATATACCATAACACCTGGATCGGAGCAGGTAAGATATACAGTTGAAAGAGATGGCTACCTTTCAGATTTAAATAAAATTGGTGGTATTGTTATGGCCAATGCCTGCGGTCCCTGTATCGGTCAATGGAAACGTCACACCAATGACCCCACAAGACCAAACTCAATTATAACCTCGTTCAACAGAAACTTTGCAAAACGTAATGATGGCAATCCCAATACTCATGCATTTGTTGCTTCCCCTGAAATTGTAACTGCATTTGCAATAGCAGGAGATTTAACATTTAATCCACTAACAGATACATTAAAAAATGAGAATGGAGAAGATGTTAAACTTAGTGAACCTGAAGGTATTCAGATGCCACCCAAAGGCTTTGATGTTAAAGAGTCGGGTTATCAGGAACCCGCAAAAGATGGCAGAAAGATTGAAGTTATAGTTAAATCCGACTCACAAAGGCTACAACTATTAGAACCTTTTAAACCATGGGATGGAAGCAATTATACCGGATTAAAGCTGCTAATTAAAGCTAAAGGTAAATGTACTACCGATCATATATCGATGGCCGGACCATGGCTTAGATTTCGCGGACATCTGGATAATATATCCGATAACATGCTAACTGGTGCTATTAATCATTTTAATGATAAAAGTAACTATGTGAAAAACCAACTAACGGGTGAGTATGATGAAGTACCAAAAGTACAAAGACAATACAAAGCTAATGATATTGGCTCCATTGTAGTAGGTGATCACAACTATGGAGAAGGCTCTTCAAGAGAACATGCAGCAATGGAACCACGCCATCTAGGTGTTAAAGTGGTACTTGTAAAAAGTTTTGCAAGAATTCATGAGACAAACCTTAAAAAACAGGGAGTGCTTGCTTTAACATTTGAAAAAGAGAACGACTATGATAAAATAGGTGAAGATGATACTATAAACATCATAGATCTTAAGGAGCTTGCACCTGACAGACCATTAAGCATTGAGCTGCTACATTCAAACGGATCCTCAGAAATAATTAAAGTTTTACACACCTATAATGAGCAGCAAATAAAATGGTTTAAAGCAGGGTCAGCATTAAACTTAATAAAAGAACAAAACAAAAAAGGCAATTAAAAAGTTTTATAAATTCTACTTATAGTGGATCACAAATATCTATTTGACTGTTCGACTATTTTAAACTATTTTTGAAATAGAGTTTGATTCAATAGAGAGTAGTCAAAATAATATAATGTATAACAATTAAAAATATAGTTACAGATGAAAAAAATAACAGAAATTTTAGGACTAAAAGAGAAAGAGTCAAAAGAGGTAGCCGCAAAATTAAACGATTTACTAGCCTCTTTTCAAGTTTACTATCAAAACCTTAGAGGTTTTCACTGGAATATTAAAGGAGATAAATTTTTTGTGTTGCACTCAAAATATGAAGAGCTATATGATGATGCAGTTGTTAAAATTGATGAGATTGCCGAAAGGATTCTTACAATAGGAGAAACTCCTCTTCACACTTTTAGTGACTACATTGAAAATAGTAAAATTGAGCCGGCAAAAGATAAGTGCGATGCGGCTTCAACTATGGCTATAACTCTTGATAATATTGCAGAACTTATTAAAATAGAGAGAGAAGTTTTAGAGATAGCCGAAAAGGCTGAAGATGAGGGAACCATGGCACTGGCCTCGGATTACATCTCGGAGCAGGAAAAGCTTGTTTGGATGCTACACTCATTTATGAAATAAATAAACAAACAAACTATAAATTTAAAAAAGAGCTCTCCAAAAGATGGAGGGCTCTTTTTTTTAGAAAACTAAATAAAACATTAAAATGTACTTAAATACCTCTCCCCTGTATCGGGCAAAATAACAACTACATTTTTACCTTTATATTGAGTGCGCCCCGAAACATCTAAAGCCGCATATAAAGCTGCTCCTGATGAGTAGCCAACCAAAAGACCTTCTTCACGAGCAGCTTTTGATGAATATTCAATGGCGTTCTCATTACTCACCTTTATAACCTCATCTATAACCGAGCGATCCAATATATCAGGAATAAAGCCGGCTCCTATTCCCTGAATTTTATGCGGACCCGGTTTGCCTCCTGAAAGAATAGGCGAATCAACCGGTTCTACTGCAAAAATTTTAATATCAGGATTCTTCTCCTTCAAAAATCTACCTACTCCTGTTATTGTACCTCCTGTACCAACTCCTGCAACAAAAGCACTGATATCTCCTCCTGTATCTTTCCATATCTCTTCAGCAGTAGTTTTATAATGAATATCAGGATTAGCAACATTTTTAAATTGATAGGGAACAAATGACTTTTTATGCTCATCGGCAATCTCAAGAGCCTTTTCAATAGAAGCTTTCATTCCGCCCGAAGCAGGCGTAAGAACCAACTCTGCGCCAAACTTCTTTAACAGCTTACGCCGCTCAATACTCATACTCTCTGGCATTGTAAGAATAAGTTTATACCCTCTTACAGCTGCAACAAGAGCTAATCCTACCCCCATATTACCACTTGTAGGCTCAACAATAACAGTATCCTTATCAACTTCACCCATGGCTTCTGCAGCTTTTATCATAGCAAAAGCAGGGCGATCTTTAACCGAACCTGCAGGATTGGCAGATTCCATTTTAGCATATAAAGCACCCTCTAGTGTATCTGCCATCCTGTTAATTTTTACCATAGGGGTATTACCTATTAACTCTGTTACATCTTTAAACACTCTTTTCATAATATCCAATTTTTTAATTCATTACCTGTTACTACTCATTTTAAAAGGAGGGATCTAATTACAAAAATGCTAACCCCTATAATCGTGGTTATTGTTAAATATGATACATTAAAGCAGACTCATCCTTATAGTAGTTGGTAAGTTCATCTAACTTTATATCTGCTAGCTTACCATGCAAAAAATCTCCCGTATCATATAAAAAATTTGCAACTGCTTTTGATTCAGGCGATGTCACCTCAAAAGAGCGTTCACCTTGATCTTCAAGAGCAGCAACAACATCAGCTAAAGAGATCGCTTTTAAAGGTAGTAAAGGGAGGTACCCTCCCCCTGCACCCTTTTTAACATCAATCAATCCTGCTCTTCTCAAATCGCCTGCTACACTTTCAAGATATTTTACAGGCACTTTCTCTCTTTTAGCAACATAAGCAACAGATGAAACCTCAGGTTTGCGCAAACATAAAACAAATAAAAACCTTAATCCATAATAGATTTTCTTAGAAAACTTATTAAAACGTTTCATCCACAACACATTTTATAAAAAAATAAACATACAAAAAATGTATGATTTGAAAAACCACACATAATAAACAAGGCAAAACAAGTAATTGTTCACAAAAAATTATCCTATTTTAATAAGGGATTAAAATGCTTCACGAAGGGTAACAAAAAAGCCCGATTGACCATCAGAGGTAAAACCTGCATCAAAACGTATATTTAATGGCTCTCTTGGATGTATCCTAAAACGTAGACCCAGTCCACAGGTTAGCATTAAATCATCATAAATAGCAGAAAAGGAATCTCCGGCAAAACCGGTTTCAGTAAAAAACACACCACCAAAACGCCACCAAACAGGAAAACGCAGCTCACCTCTAACCATTTGAATATGTTTATCAACTATCCAACGAGAATAGCCTATTCCTCGCATTCTGTCCTTACCACCTAGCTCGGGCAGCTTAAAAAAGGGTGCATCATTTGATGTATAATTATATATATATTGAAAACCTAAAACAGAGTTCCCAAGAACAGAATTAAATTGCCGTATATCAAAATAGTACTCTACAAAATCAAAATCACTAAACCATAAATTATCATAAACCAAAACCCCTCCACGCAAAAAGAAACCCGAGGAAGGGGCCAGATTATGATTTCGACTATCATACATAAAAACAGGTCCAATCCCCGAAACAAACCCTCCATACAAACCTTTTACATTAGTGGTTATATCAGAAATATCAAGATCATAGTGATAAGCATATAACTCTCCCCCAATATGCACCCCTGAAGAAAAAGAGAGACGTGTTAAAAACTCTGCAGAAGCTCCCCTGCGTTTTAATGAGTAGCGAGTTTTATCATCTACACTATTATTAGAGTTAAGCTTACGGTAAATATCATACCCTTTAAACCAATCTATCCGGGAATCGACGCGCCATTTATCCTTATGAAAATATTCAATATCATTCATAAAACGAAAATCGCCTTTAACCGATCCCTGCATCAATAAAGCTAAAGTATTAACCTTTCTATTCTCAAAACCATTTTCGCGCCAACTATAAACCGGCATAACACCTGCCTCAAAACCTGAACGTTTACCATAACCTGCTGAAGGATAAACTACCCAAACTCCATCATCAACGGGAAATGTAAGCTTATCTAATACTTTTTCTCCAAATTTAAATACATCCTCGACAAATGCAGGCATAATGGTGTCATTTTTGCTCTCACTTTGTGCAGACAAAAAAGAGCAAAAAAAGATAAAAAGAGAAGTGAATATAACTACTTTTGGTGAAAACATATTTTATTCAATAATATTAACCCGGTAAATTAACAATAATTTTTGGTTATACTGATCAAAAATTGAAACAAACTAAATCTTTATTCGTTATGGTCTAAAAAAGATAAAACAAAAATTTCAACTTAATATATGATCTATTATTTTAGAGCTATCAGTGATGAGTCGGAAGATTTCATTTTTGAGTTTTGCATAGATAGCAAGAACTATTTTATACAACTACACAATTTTTTACAAGAGGAGTTAAACTTTGATCAAACGCAAATGGCATCCTTTTGTACAACCGATCAAGAGTGGCAAAAAGAACAAGAGATCACCCTTATTGATATGGAAGAAGAGGAGGGTTCGGCTTTAGTTATGGATTGTGCGAAAATTGAAGAGATAATAAGCGATCCTAAACAACGAATGCTATATATATTTGACCAGTTTTGCGAAAGGGTGCTTTTTATAGAGCTGTTTAAAACAGCAAATGGTGAATTAAAAACTGCAAAATCTATAAAAAAAAGAGGAACACCCCCTAAAGGATTTGATGCTGAAACTTTTGATAAAAACAGTGATATATTATCTGATGAGCTTCTGGAAAATGAGGATATAAATAATAACGAGTTTCCAGATGATATGATAGATCCGGACTCTGTCGTTTAAAATATAGATAATGACCAAAACTGTAGTTATCATTACCGGTCCAACCGGAGTTGGAAAAACAGAGTTTACAACAGCTATAGCATCACGCTTCAATAGTGTTATAATTTCAGCAGACTCCCGACAAATTTATAAAGAGATTCCAATAGGAACAGCAGCTCCCACATGCGAAGATAAAAGAGCAGTAAAACACTATTTAACCGCAACACATTCAATTGAGGATTATTACAACGCGTGGCAATTTGAGCAAGATGCCCTTCAAATTACAAACAGGGAGTTTAAACATCGTGATACTATTTTTATGACCGGTGGTTCAATGATGTATATTGATGCTTTTTGCAATGGAATTGATGAGCTGCCAACCATTGATAAAGAGCTTAGAGAAGAGATAAAAGAGAGATATGAAAAAGAGGGTCTGGAATCAATTCGCAGAGAGCTAAAAAATCTTGATCCGCAGTTCTACAATATAGTTGATCTTAAAAATCCCAAAAGAGTAATTCATGCTGTGGAAATCTGTTTAATGACAGGCAAACCATACTCCGAATTAAGAACGGCACCACGAAAAAAAAGACCTTTTAAAATAATAAAAATCGGATTAAACATTGAAAGAGAAGAGCTATATAATAGAATAAACAAAAGAGTATTAAAAATGGTGGAGAAAGGACTATTAAAAGAGGCGTATGGGTTACTGCATAAAAAAGAGTTAAACGCACTAAATACTGTAGGATATAAAGAACTTTATCCCTATTTTAATAATGAGTACTCACTAGAAAGGGCTGTAGAGTTAATACAGAGAAACTCAAGACGTTATGCAAAAAAACAGTTAACCTGGTTTAGAAAAGATAAAGAGATTAATTGGTTTAACCCGGCACAAAACGATAAAGTTGAAGAGTATATAAAAGATAAGATTTTTGATATTTTATAATTTTAAGGTTATTTTTGTATAATATAAAAAGGCGGCTTTACTAATACGACAAATCCTTACTCACGGTTTACAACTATTTTTTTTGCCGCCTTTTTTCTTCTTAAACTAATAAAATGGAGTTATTAAAAAATGATTCCCCTCACACAAAAGAGTTTCCCTTTAATATACGAGTTTACGGAGTGTGTTTACAAAATAACCATATACTTTTATCGGATGAGATATTCAAAAACAATGAAATGACAAAGTTCCCAGGTGGAGGATTAAACTACGGAGAAGGAACAGTTGAGTGCTTAAAAAGAGAGTTTATGGAAGAGTTTGATCTAACATGCACAGTTAAAGAGCATCTATATACAACTGATTTTTTTCAACCTGCTTTTTTCTATAAAAAAATACAGCTAATATCTATTTACTACTATATCGATCTAGATTTTAAATATAAAATTCCCATATCTACCACACCTGAATATAAAAAAGATACAAAACAGATGTTAAGATGGCATCCTGTAAATAAATTAAACCACAAAACAGTCACTTTCCCGGTAGATAAAAAGGTAGTAGAACTATTAATAAATAGAGAAGGGACATATTAAAAAGCTGCAACTCCAATCAACTTCATTGAACGAGACAATAACGGTGAACCGTCAAAATCACCAAAAAACTCAACATCAAAAAACAACGACTCCTTAAACAACATCTTTAACATATCGGCACGAACAGGCTGCAAAGGAACCACATTTTCAATCTTTTTATTACTCTCTTTTATTGTAAGTATTGTTTTAAAATTGATAAGTTCATCCTGCTCTCTAAACTCATACAATCTACGAAAATGAATAGTATCATTTTCAATATCGGGCAGTCGATCTACCCCATGATCTAAAACAAAATCATAATTGATAATCTGAAATATAAATTTTCCTTCCGGTTTTAATATCGATGCTACCTGATTAAAAAAAGAGAGTAGCTCGCCGGGTTTAAGCAGATGAACAAGAGTGTTGCCAAAGCTGACAACAACATCAACCGATTGAGCTTTAAACTCTTTACTCAACTTCAGCATATTAAGCTCTTTAAACAGAACCCTTGCGCTATTACCAAAATTACAACTTTGCTCCCTGGCCTTAAGAATCATAAAAGGATCCAGATCAATAGCTTCAACAGATGCTCCACGATCGGCCATGCCGAATGAGAGCGAACCGATGCCACACCCTATATCAACAACATTTTTAGCTTTTAAACTCCCTGCCTTACGTTCAATAAAACTAACCTGAATAGGTGAAAAAGGGAATATATAGTTATACCAGGGGGCTATACTCTCATAAAAACTCATATACTATTTAATCAATACGTTCACTAATATGATAAATATTACGATCAGATTTTGTTCGTGATACTAACTCTGCTATAAATCCAGTCATAAAAAGTTGAGTTCCAAGAATCATGCAGACCAGAGCAATGTAGAAATAGGGGCTTTCTGATATTCTCTGCGCCGGAATCTCAAGGTGCACATACCACAACTTTCTTATTCCAAGCCACAGAGCTGATAACAAACCGGCAGTAAAGGTCAAAATCCCCAAAAAACCAAAAAGATGCATTGGCCGATTACCAAACTTAGATATAAACATAACCGACATCAAATCTAAAAAGCCTTTTACAAATCGATCAAGTCCAAACTTAGTTACTCCATATTTTCTCTCCTGATGCTGCACCTCCTTCTCCCCAATCTTATTAAAACCAACTCTTTTAGCAAGAATTGGAATATAACGGTGCATCTCTCCATACACCTCAATATTTTTTACAACCTCTCTCCTGTATGCTTTTAAACCGCAATTAAAATCATGCAGCTTTATCCCCGAAACCAATCTGGCAGTATAATTGAATAACCTACTGGGAATAGTTTTTCCGGGGGGATCATATCTTTTTCGCTTCCATCCGCTAACCAGGTCGAACCCCTGCTCCTTTATCATGCTTACCATCAAAGGGATCTCTTCGGGGGAATCTTGAAGATCGGCATCCATAGATACTACAATACCTCCTAAAGCCATCTCAAATCCACAGTGCAAAGCAGCAGACTTTCCATAGTTACGTCTAAATCGTAAACCTTTAACAAAAGAGTAACTCTTTTTTAAATCACAAATAATCTTCCAGGAGTTATCACTACTGCCGTCATCAACAAAAATTATCTCATAAGTAAAACCCTTGCTTTTTAGTGATGAGTATATCCAACTTGTAAGCTCAGCAAGTGACTCCTCTTCATTATAAAGAGGAACAATGATAGTAAGGTCAAGGTCAACGTTGAGATCATTATTTTCACTATTCAACATTCTGCATTGTCTCTTTAAAAGGGTCTCCCTTTCGTTTAACAAAAATTGAAACAACCAATGATACTATAAACCCATAAACCAGTCCGTTAAAAATAGATGAAAAAAAGAGCATCCACGGATTTCCTGCCATATTAATAGCATCCTGCATGTTGGCTACCTCCGACTCTGAAAACCCCATGGCAAGATAGGCATCCTGAGTCTCTGCAATCAAATAATCTGCTAATGAAGGATCTATGATTGTTAACAATAGAAAGTAGAAAAAACCAACAAACAGACCTGAGAGTATTGATATTTTAACTCCAAAACCAAGAGATTTACCATAACTTAATATCCCCTCACGATAATGATCACGATAATTTACACCAGCATAATAGATAAGCAAAAGATAAATTATAAGAGAGATAAAAGTAGAAGCTCCACCAAAAAGGTTACCTGTCAGGTATAATATAAAGAGCAATAATGACTGGGCAATCCCTAAAACAGCTCCACTCATTAAAATGTATTGATTACGGGGAATACCAAAATAACTCATATTACTATATTTTTTATCTGGAAGCATTTCTCCTGAAGCAAAATTCAATCAAAATATCGAATAATGTTGAACTCACTTCCCTTAGAACACCTTTTCCTGGAGGTGGTGATCACCCCTGCTTCATTAGAAAATAAATTAATCAAAAATTAGCCATAGCGAATCGTTAAATATACAAGAAAGTTGGCTTGTAGCCAACTTGAAAAAAGACAAATCTGATAAAATCAAAAATGAGATTATAACAGATAAATACCAGATAGTGTATAAAAGTCTATCAAACACAAATAAAATTATAAAAAAATAACCCTATAAATATTTGATTGCAGGAGTTATAGCTATAGAAGAGATAAAAAAAAGTAAAAAACGACCACTCAACTGTTGTACCAAATGCTTTTTTTTATACTTTTGTGGTCGGGCAAGTCCTGTACGACCAGCTCCTGCTCAACTCCCCCAGGGCCTGACGGCAGCAAGGGTAGGCGGTCGTAGCGGTGCGATGCAGGTAGCTTGCCCACCTGCCAATGTAGCTCAGTTGGTCAGAGCAGCTGATTTGTAATCAGCAGGCCGTGGGTTCGAATCCCTCCATTGGCTCAAACATTTTATTACCGGGGAGATACCGAAGTGGCCAACCGGGGCAGACTGTAAATCTGTTGTCTTTCGACTTCGGAGGTTCGAATCCTCCTCTCCCCACAATAAATGCCAATGTAGCTCAGTTGGTCAGAGCAGCTGATTTGTAATCAGCAGGTCGTGGGTTCGAATCCCTCCATTGGCTCTACTCTCTTCTCTTCCTTTATACATAGCATTATGATTGTAAAAATCTATCCTGAAAATCCAAATCCTAAAGAGATAAACAGAGTTGTTGAACTGTTAAAAGATGGCGGTATAATTATCTATCCAACAGATACTGTTTATGGAATAGGATGTGATATAAACAACAGAAGAGCTGTTGAAAGAGTGGCACAAATAAAAGGCCTGAATTTAAAAAAAGATCACCTATCATTTATATGTCACGATATGAGTCACCTATCTGACTACACAAAAGCATTAGACAATCAAACTTTTAAGCTTCTGAAAAAAAATTTACCGGGTCCGTTTACATTTATACTCCCGGCCAATAACAATGTTCCTAAATTATTTAAGGCAAACAAAAAGACTATAGGGTTTAGAATTCCCAACAATACAATTATAACTGCTATTGTTAAAGCACTGGGTAATCCCATATTAAGCACCTCGGTGCGAGACAATGATGAGATTTTAGAATATACCACCGATCCCGAACTGATACATGAAAAGTTTGCAAATGCAGTAGATATGGTAATTGATGGTGGATATGGTGGTAATGAAGGCTCTACAATTATCGACTGCACAGTTTTTCCCCATCAAATAGTACGTGAAGGAAAAGCTGAAATAAAGCTTTAATTTAAAAAATTACAGAAACATTTTTTCAACCTTCTTTAAACCTGACGGTAGTGCAAAAACAACCACCTTATCATCGGGTCTTATTTGAGTATCACCATTTGGAATTATCGCCTCATTATTACGAATAACACCCCCAATATTCATATTTTTAGGCAAATCAAGATTCTTTAAAGTTGCCTTTGTAATTTTGGAGCCTTTTTGGGCAATAAGTTCAAGGACATCAGCATCAGTAGCAGTTAAACACTTGGCATATGAGACATTTGCTTTAAAGGTGTGTCGATATATATAGCTTGCTGCAATAAGCTTTTTATTTATAATAGTACCAATACCAATATTTTCAGCAAGATCAATATAATCCATATTCTCAACCTCTGCAACACTTTTTTTAACTCCCATTTTCTTGGCCAACTGACAAGCTAAAATATTTACCTCAGAGTTATCTGTAACAGCAACAAAAGCATCAGTTTTTCCTATACCCTCAGCTTTTAAAAGATCCAGATTACGGCCATCACCATTAATAACAAGAGTATTTTCCAAAACATCTGCCAGGCGATTACTCTTCTCTTTATCAATCTCTATAAGCTTAATGTGATAGCTGTTTTCAAGTTCATGAGCAACTTTTTTACCAATTCTGCTACCTCCCAGTATCATAACATTTTTTACTGCATATTGCACCTTGCCTGCATCGGCTAAAAGCTGACCTGCACCTGCTTTTGTGGTAACAACATAGATAAGGTCGTTATGCATAAAAAAATCTTTTCCACGCGGAATAATTGTTTTTCCATCACGATTAATGGCAACGGTAAAATAGCCATTTTTATCATGAAAAGAGGATGCCTCGGAGAGGGTTTTTCCAACAATAGGAGCATTATCCCTTAATTTAACAGCATATAAAATAAGTTTTCCATTACTAAACTCAAACATTTGTCGTATCCCTACCTGCTTTAGTGAAGCTACAATTTCGGCAACACCAAGATGTTCGGGATATATCATCTCATCAATACCAAGCTGCCTAAAATATTCTAAATTCTCGGGCAATAAATATTCATAATTATTTATACGTGCAAAAGTTTTGCCTGCTCCAAGTTTTTTTGCAAGCATTGCAGATAATATACTTACCTCTTCATAGGGAGGTACGGCTATAAAAAGGTCACATGACTTTACCTGAGCTTTTTTTAAATCCTCAATCGACGTGACCGATCCTAAAACAGGCATAAGATCATAATTATCCTCTGCCCTGGAAAGACGAATCTCATCATCATCCATCAAGATAACATCATGATCTTCATTACTAAAAAGGCTGGCCAAATGATTCCCCACCTCTCCTGCTCCTGCAATCAATATCTTCATCGAAAAATAAGTATCTAAGTTAAATACGCAATAAACTGTTTATAAACATCAAACTCTTGCTTCTTTCCTCTCAAAGCAAAAAGAGAAAGGCAAATTAAGACAATAAAACCCGAACATAAAAAAAAATTAATAATAATTGACATAAGCACCGTTAAGACGAATATCATAAAAATCAATATCCCTTTTTTTAAGATAGCTTTGCAATTCAAAAGAGGTCTCATAAGAGACAAAAGTTGAAGCTATAACCTTGTCAGTTAAAAAATTACTAATGAGTTTATCTGGCGAAAGATCAAAATCACCTGCCAAAATTAAATAGTCACACCTTTCTCTCTCCCCTTCAATAAGGTATCCTTCTGTAAGGTGCCCGTATAAAATAATATATCGATCACCATTAAAATAGATGTCACTCAATAGTACTTTGCTCTCACACTCGCTATCAAATATAAAATCAGTTTGCTCACCTGCTTTTATAGTTTTTACAAATGAGTCTCTAATATAACTTTTGGTACCATCTTCAATATTACTACTGGCAAAATGAAACAGTTTTCCTCCAGAACAAAAATCAGCCATAAATTCCCTGTTACCACAGCTATATAACACCATCAAATTTTTAGATATTTTATTATAATATTGAAAGTTAATAACCGCTAAAACAACAACCACTCCTAAAGCCGTTTTAACAACACTCCCTCCTGAATAAGAGAAGTAAAGTTTACAGCTACTTATAATGGTATAAAAAAGAGCAATAAAAAGAGGAAAAGAGACCCATATTCCAGTAACATAGGCTCCGGGAAGAGCCTCTATATAAGCAACCATTTGCAACATATAGGCGGCTAAATCATTAACAACACCTACAAAAATCAAAGATAAAACAGGAGAAAATGAAAAAATAAGAGTTAACATAGAAAAGATCAAAAATGGTGCTACTACCGGCAGTACAAAAAGAGAGGAAAGAAGAAAATAGAGAGGAAAAGCTTCAAAAACATAAAGAGAAAGAGGAAGAGTGAAAATTTGAGCAGCCAGTGATACTGAAACAATTGACCATATCATTTTAAAAACAACAAACTTAAAAGGTAAAAGAGATTTAAAATATGGGTATAGCAAAACAATTCCGCCAACAGCAGCATAACTAAGCCAAAAACCAACATGAAAAAGAAAAAGAGGATTTACCAATAATGAGATAAAAGCAGCTGCAGAAAGGATATTACCCCATACTATATCTCTATTAAAAGTAACTCCTGTTTGTATCACAGCAAACATAATAACAGCTCGCGTAACAGATGGCGAGAAACCAGCAATAAGCGCATAAAAAACAAGAGTAGATATAACTAACAAAAGTCTCAAAACTCTTCTTCTTTTAAACAACAGAGAAGTTAAAAAATTGACAAAAAGATAGATAACTCCTACATGAAGCCCTGAAACAGCAAGAAGGTGAATCGCTCCACTTTTTATAAACCCGTCTCTTATATCACGATCTATTTTTGATCTGTCACCCAATAAAACAGCTCGAACCAACATCATGGCAGAGTCACTGCAGCCTGCCCTTTTTAGATTCCCTATAAAATATTCTCTTAACCTTGAAGAGGATAAAGTAGATTCTCTTTGAAAACGACTATCTGCAACTACAGCAACATTATAACTGCGGGCATATAACTCTCCACTAAAACCGCTGCGCCACAAATAGCGTCCATAATCAAATTCTGCGGGGTTCTCAGCTTCAGATAAAGGAGTTACTGTACCCTTAACAGAGATAACATCTCCTTTATTAAGAGTAGAGGCACCTTCACCATATATTACAATTAAAAGTGATGAGAGATCTTTCAGGAAAACATCATCAAAATAGAGTGGCTTAAATTCACCTCTTACATAACTGCTATCTGAAATTGTTACCGAGCTCAACTCACCTATAACTGAAGCTGCTTCACTTTTTTCAACCTTTTGAGGCAGTAAAATATTAACAGCAAAAAAACCGGTCAAAATCAAAAAGAGAGCAGTAATAACTCCTCCAAACCTAAATAATCTGTAAAATTTAACATTTACATAATAAAAAATCACCTGCAGTAAAAAAAGAGATATTAATACCAATAAAACAGAAAAGTGAGAGAAAAAGAGATTTTTATTATCGGTAAATTGATAGCCCGCATAAATGCCTGATGCCAAGAAGAGTAAAAGCTTTAAAAAAGGGTATTTGGAATGGTAATTCATTTTAAAGATTTAAAATAACATAATTTAATGATGTAATTTAACAAGAAGATTTTCATACATCAATAAAAACCTAAAAGCATAGCTCATCAATTTTAATAATAGTTGATAAAAATTTGACTAATCGACAAATAACAGTGACAAACAATGCTCTGCAGCTCTCTTCAATAAAAGAGTATTGATTAAATTGCATTAAATAAAAAATTTTACACACAGAACATATTTTTTAAAATGAAACGTCTGCTTACTCTCATATTATTAAGCATAATAATGTTAATACAATTTAGTTCCTGCATGTCGAACCGCAGAACTGTTTACCTACAGGGTGATATAGCAAAGCATATAACAAAGACTGATAGCCGGTTTCTGGATGTACCCCCTGATTATAAAGTACAGCCGGGGGATCTCCTATACATACGCATCTCGAGTCTGGACGAACAATCATCATCCTTTTTAAATAATGAATCACAATATACCACAATGGCATCTAATGCTATGTCGGCCAGCCTACTGGGATATAGAACCAACTCCGACGGTTCAATAAACTATCCGTTTATTGGACGAATATATGTAGCCGGATTAACAGTTCAGGATATTACCAGTAAAATAGAGACCGCAGTATCAAGGTATGTTGAACACAGCAGTGCCATAGTAAAACTGCTAAATGATAATATAACAGTTGTGGGAGAGGTAAGATCTCCCGGCAGATTCCCTTTAAACAGCGAGCAAATTTCGGTTATTGAAGCAATTGGTATGGCGGGAGATATGACAGACTTCGGCAATCGCAAAAGAGTACGACTTATAAGAAAACAGGGAGGAGAACCAAAGATTATTGTAATGGATACAACTAAAGACTCTCTGCTGTTTTCTGACTATTACTATATACAACCCGGAGATATAGTTTATGTAGAACCTAAAAGATCAAAAAAATGGAGTTTCTACTCAGTTCCTGTAAGCTTATCTTTATCAATAATAAGCACATCGGCACTACTCTACACAATTATTATTGATGATTAAATTTTAACCTTACAAACCACCCCAACAGGGAGTAAACTAATATGGTCATGAATAACAATAATAACATACCTCAGCAAAAGCTTAATGTTAGAAAGTTTCTTTTTAAAGCCCTTCATTTGTGGTATATAATTTTAATATTTTTATTCGTGTCAGCATCTCTTGCCTACCTAAACTATATGCAAACAGCTCCTCAATATTTGATAAGAGCAAAACTGTTGATGTCAAATGCCGGCGAATCACCCGGAAGTAAAATAACCGAAGGGGATAGAGCTCTTCCCGGAATAACACTGGGGCGTGAAAGCGAGTTTGAAAATCAATCTATAATTTTAACCTCCCGAAATCAAATAAAGAACACTCTTAACCAGCTCGACTTTAACATATCATATTATAAAAAAGAACCTTTTCATTTTAAGGAGATTTATAAAGAGTCTCCCTTTACAGCAATAATAGACTCCTCGGGAACATTAAACCAAAATATGGAATTCTCAATAGAGTTTATATCAAAAGATGGATTTATTGTAAGTGACAAAAAGAGAGATTTTAAAAAGGAGGGCAGATTCTTTCATAAAATAATTCATCCCGAAATAGAGTTTTCTCTTATTCCCAATGATGATATAATTGAAGGCTCAAACTATGATAAAAACTCCTATAAGATTGTTTTTAACAGCATGGATAATCTAATAAACAGATATCAATCAAAAATAGTTCTGGAACGTGTGCAGCCGGGCTCATCAGTTATTAATATCTCATTAGAAGAAAATAACCGGCAAAAAGGGATAGATTTTTTAAATCAACTTCAACAAAGCTCGGTTCAATACACTCTTGATAAAAAAAACCAGATAGCATTAAACACAATCAACTTTATTGAAAATCAGTTAATCGGAGTAGCTGATTCTTTGGGTGCAGCAGAAAATGTACTGGAAAACTTCAGGAGCAGAAATCAGATTATGGATGTCTCATATCAGGCACAATCAATAATAACACAATCACAAAATCTGGAGAGGCAAAAAGCAGAAATTAAAGCAAAACTGGATTACTATTCATATCTAAAAGATTATATCCAAAACAACAGGAACGTACAAGAAATTGTAGCTCCATCATCTATTGGAATAGAAGATCCGGTTTTAAGTCAGCAAATAAGCCAACTATCACTACTAAATGCTGAAAGATCCTCAATGCTCTTTAATGCTACAACCGAGAATCCTCATATAACAAGACTAAATAATAGAGTAGCAAATTTAAAAGAGAGCATCCTTGAGACAATAAACAGTGTACAAACAACTACTAATTTAACCCTGAGTGATATTAATAACAGACTGGTAGATTTGAGCCACAAAATATCAGGATTACCTAAAACAGAACAGAGGCTTTTATCGATTGAACGCACAAGGCAAATAAACAGCGAGAATTATACCTATCTTCTTAACCGTTTAGCTGAAGCGCAACTGGCAAAGGCATCAAACACACCCGATAATGAAATCGTTGAAGATGCAATAGTCGCAGGAAAAACAGCTCCAGACTTAACGCACCATATAATAGTAGTTATATTGACAGGTATTTTGTTACCCCTGATAATTATTTTTATAAAAGTTCTCTCAAACAAGAACATTGAAGATGAAGAGGATATAAAATCAATATCTTCAATTCCAATAATAGGAGAGATCCCATATAGCAAGAATGGCGAAATAGCCAGCAACAATAAAAAAGATAATACAAACAAGAATATATTAGAAGAGTCTTTTAGAACGATTCGTACCTCTCTTAACTTTTACGACCCTCTTAACAATAACAAAACCATACTCATAACCAGTATATTACCGGGAGAAGGCAAATCCTTTTGTTCAATAAATTTGGCAAACTCATATGCCATTTTAAACAAAAAAACAGTTTTAATTGAGTATGATATGAGAAAACCCTCATTTAATAAAAACAAACAATTTAAAGATCTTCCGGGACTATCTGGGTACTATACAGGAGACCATAGCATTGATGATATTATAATAAAAAGTGAGAGTAATAATACTCCCGATATAATAACTGCAGGTTCTATTCCTCCAAATCCATGTGAGCTAATAGATAGCGATGCTACAGATAAGCTATTCGGTAAGCTTAAAACTATTTATGACATTATTATAATTGACACACCCCCAGTAGGTGTTGTATCAGATGCCTATCTTTTAACCAAACAATCGGGCTTAACATTAATGGTTTTAAGACACAACAAAACTCCAAAACCACTTTTAGAAATGAACCTTGAAGATGAAAAGACAAAAAAGGCGGGAAACATAGCTTTTATTTTAAATGGAATACCTTTTGATCGAAAGGAGTATAGCTATAAATATGGATATACAATAAAAAACAGCTACTTTAAAAAAGCAGCTGTTTAAAACCAAATAAGATTCAGAAAAACTCTAATCATATTCGGATATTTCATCAATATTAAACTCAATATCCTGATATGCATACTCCTGTTTTAAAATTTTACAGCTGGCTCTACTGCTTTTATCAGAAACAGCAACCATATAAAAGCCTCCGGGAAGATCTATTAAATTAATAACAACACTATTATCACCAATAAATGCACTATACTCTTTATGTTTAACTAAGCGACCCGACTCGTCAAAAACTTCAATTCGAATTAAAGAGGAGGCAGGAGAATAAAAATCAACCATCAAAATATCAACAGTTGGATTTGGATAGCATCTTTCAATAGTAAGAGGTAGCCGTTCGGTTATAAAATCAAAAGAGGGATCTGATAAAATATCAGTGATTGATTCAACCACAAAAACACCAAACTCAGGAAGTGTATGACTATATACCCGTAAATCATAAAAGTCACGCATAGGCTCTTCATAATCTGTTAAATCAAGAGGAATGGAAACCATTTCTCCCGAATAGAGTCCATCAATAACAGGTCCGCCTTCTAAATTAAGAACATCCCATACTTTAAAATCATCCCCCTCTTCAAAAATATCGGACAAATCAACAGGAATATCTTGGTCATTACCAGGATTATATACTACAATATAAGCCCTTTTATCTTCATATCGATTTTTTAAAATTTTATAGTACAGTTCATCCAAAGGCTCTTCATAATAGACGCTATTGGCATCCTCCCCGCTATATTGACGCCATGAGGAAAGATCACGATTATAAATTGTTCCTCCGTAATAGCTGTTATAATTAATCACCGGTCTTTTAATATTATCAAAAGAATCGAAGGCAATAACAGCCATATCATCCCTTTCACTATTGAAAGTATTATGGGAGATTCGAACATTATTCCACTCTCGCATAAAATATAATGTACCGTTATACATTCTATTTCCAACATATTCAGCATCCCGATTATCGGCTGAATACCCCAATTGAACACTTGCTTTAGAAGGATAAGCGGGACGATTATAAATCAAGTTATTAGATATTGAGATGCGATCAGCAGGTTGCAGCCCCCCTATAATAATATTGCGTTCAAGAAAATCAGCACCGGGTAAACCACTGTTAAAAATAATATTACGATCAATATTAAACCCTTCAATAGATCCACTTTCGGTATAGATATGAATACCTATACCAAATGAGTTAAAGAGAATATTATCCCTAAAAGTTTTTGTTCCGCTACTGTTTTGAGCATAAATTCCATGTCCATGGCCCCTTGATGATCCACTAAATCCATTATGATATATTATACAACCATAAACTTCACTATCAACTGCAGGATCCCAAAAACCTACACCAACACCTCCATTATTAAAAACTATGCAATTGATCATCTTTGTACCGGCCCCCCTTGCATAAACCCCTCCTTTGTAATAAGCAGAACCTTCATAAGCACTATTTGTAATAGTAAGTCCCCAATACCATGTATTATTACCTTCAATGGTTAAGACATGATTTTCACCTCCCTCAACATTTCCATCTAATATTACTTGTTCACCAGGAATAGCTCTTACAATAATTGAATTCACCTCACTTCCTCTTATCCTCGAAATAAAAGTTCCCCGATAGGTTCCACCGGCAATCCAAACAGTATCACCCGGTTTTAATGACGATGGGTGATTTAATGCTGTTTGCAAGTCCCACGGACTCGAATAAGACCCTTCTCCCTTTGATGATCCATTTACCATAACATAAAATGAATCTGCCTTAGAATAACAAGCCATTAACAGCATCCCCAAGATTAATAATATTGTTTTCATCGAAAAATATATTTTAAAACAATAAAAAACGGGGGTATTCAACTATATAAATGTAGGAGAGAAAAAATTAAAAGTAAATAGTAAAACAGTTAAAAATTAAGCTCTTTTCTTAATATAACAACTATCCTAAAACCCTATGATGCAAACTATTATCCAAAACAGTATAAAAAGATCTATATCTTTCATTTTGAGGCTTAAATTCAGGAAGCATCTCCCTCATCATTGAGACAATAATCTCATCCTTCTCTTTAATTAACAACTCAAGTAACAGGTTGGTGCGCATTGCCATTTCATCATATGAGATCTGCTTAACTTTACCAACCATAATTTTTTCATGTATAGTTGCTGAAACAGCCTCCTCATTACTTAAAAGCTCTTCATACAACTTCTCACCGGGTCGTAAACCTGTAAAGATAATATCAATATCTTCACCTTCAACCAGTCCGGATAATTGAATCATCTTTTTGGCCAAATTTATAATTTTTACCGGTTCACCCATATCAAAAATAAAAACCTCACCCCCTTTGCCCATAAAAGCAGCTTGCAATACAAGCTGACAAGCTTCAGGAATAGTCATAAAATATCTGGTTATCTCAGGGTGAGTAACAGTAACCGGACCACCCTGCTCAATCTGCCTTTTAAAAAGAGGTAAAACAGATCCATTTGAACCAAGTACATTTCCAAAACGGGTTGTTATAAAAGATGTTTTTACACTTTCCATCTGAGCTAAAGATTGAATATACATCTCAGAAATTTTTTTAGACGCCCCCATCACATTAGTAGGATTAACAGCTTTATCTGTACTTACCATAACAAATTTATCCACTTCAAACTCAACGGCAAGATCGGCAATACATTTTGTTCCGCCAATGTTAACCCTAACAGCTTCATATGGAGCATCCTCCATCATAGGGACATGTTTATATGCAGCAGCATTAAATACTATATCGGGACCATGCTCTTCAAATATTTTCCTCATTCTTAAAACATTTGTTACATCAGCTAAAATAAGGTCAAAGGGAGCATCGGTATATTTCATAATAAGCTCCTGCTGCAAATCATATAGAGCCGACTCAGATTGATCAAGCAACAATATTTTTCTCAAGGGAAAACGGAGAAGTTGGCGTACAATTTCAGAACCAATTGACCCTGCCGCCCCTGTAACCAAAACAACTCTATTTTGCAATCCCTGCATTATCTCCTTCTGATTTAGATGTATCTCATCCCTGCCAAGCAAATCCTCAATTCGAATATCACGAATCTGCCTCATATTAGATACTCCATTAACCCAGTTACCCACCGAAGGCATAATTTTCAATTTCCACCCCTGGCGCAAACACTCATCCACAACCTTTTGCTTACATTTTACATCAAGATCATTAATAGCTAAAACAACTTCTGATATATCTTTAAATTTACTGTCGGGGGCAATTAATTTTGACCAACCAACAACCGGAATTGAGTTTAATTTAACCTCATATCGGGATGGTTCATTAGTAACAAAAGCAATTACATTGTTCTGACTTTCCTGGTCGTTACGTATAGCCTCAAAAGTTATTAATGCCAAATCTCCTGTACCATAAATAACTGTGGGCACTGACCCGGGACGTCGTGTTAAATATGCATATGTTTCCCTTACCACAATTCTAAACCCAAAACAGAAAAAAATCACCAATACAAAGTGAAAAATCATCACTAAGCGTGGAACTAAGCCACCACTTAAATAGAAATGCCTAAATAGATAATCGACAATAAAAAGAGAGATAAGTGAGAAAAAACAAGCATATAAAACAATACGAAGTTCTGAAAAACCTGTATGGCGAATTACTCCACGATGAACCCCTATAAATAAAAATAGAGAGCCATAAATTAGAGTAACAGTAGCACCGGCTTTTACAAATTGCCACATGGTATAGTCGGGCAATATAATATTAAGTCTTGCTATATAAGCCAAAACAAAAGCATTGGCTATTAATACAATATCAATTAAAAATATCCACCACGGTGAAATAATTTTATCTCCTAACACTTTCAAGAACAGATCTTTCATCATCTTACTCCTCCTATCTATTTTATATTATCCACAAAAGAGACTTTTTGTGAAGCCATGGATTCAATCACTTTAACCACCCGTTTTATTTGAGACAAACTCAGTTGAGGATATATAGGCAGACTAACGGTTCCGTGCCACATACGCTCCGATTGGGGGTAGTGTGAAGCTTCTAAATTATAGTGATCACGATAATAAGACATCCTGTATAAAGGTTTATAGTGAACCG
This sequence comes from Marinilabiliaceae bacterium ANBcel2, assembly GCA_029688995.1. Lineage (GTDB taxonomy): Bacteria > Bacteroidota > Bacteroidia > Bacteroidales > Marinilabiliaceae > JARULA01. The sequence goes on along the minus strand of JARULA010000003.1, from coordinate 102,439 downwards.
ATGTGCCAACTCCATTTCTATTCATAATCTCAATAAATCTGTCACGTGTAACAGGAGCATCAGGCTTAATAACAATAAAAAAAAGATGCCAGGCATGATAAGAGTAGTCAACCCGGCATAAAGGCAGGTCAATCCAATTAACATTACTCAACAGCTCCAAATAGTTAAGAGCAATCCTCATACGTGCTTCACGAAAAGCGTCAGCCTGCTCCAACTGAGCCAATCCAACGGCTGCATTAAGATCAGGCATATTATACTTAAAACCGGGGGCAACTACATCATATTCCCATGCAGCACTGCCACAAGTAAATCGATTCCATACATCCCGGTTAATTCCATGCAACCGCATAACTTTTATCCTTTCATAAAGCTCCTGATTATTAGTTGTCACCATTCCTCCTTCTCCGGTTGTTATAGTTTTATTTGCATAAAAGCTAAAACAGGTTATATCACCCAGTGAACCAACAGCTTTCTCATTTATAGATGCAGGGAATGCGTGGGCTGCATCCTCTATAATTTTAATACCATTTCGTTTACATATATCAATAATACCATCACCCTCATCATTATACATCTCCGCTGGATGGCCACCAAAATGAACTACAATAAGATGCTTAACCTGCGGATATCTATTTATTGCATCTTGCACAATTGAAGGAGTTATAAGATTTGTTTGATACTCAACATCCAAAAAAACCGGGTGTGCCCCCATATATCGAACAACCTCGGCAGTAGCAGTAAAAGTCATTGAGGGAACAAAAACATTGTCACCACTTTTAACCCCTAACGCTTCAAGAGCCAAATGTAAAGCTGCAGTACAGCTGTTAACAGCACAGGCATACTTTGCTCCTGTTTTTTGCGCAAACTTTTTCTCAAACTCAAGGGTTTTACTTGCAGTGGTTAGCCACCCACTTTTTAAAACCTCTTTTATGTAAAGAAGCTCATTACCCTCGCAACAAACTCTCGAAAAAGGAATATGCATTATAATATTTATTAGTTGGTTATTAAAAAAGTGGAGAAGTGAGCATATTTAACTCACCCTCTTTTTGAAAAGTTAAAAAAGAGAGCAAAAAATGTTTTAATCAAAATAAGAAGGTCACTACTAAATGAGTGATTTTGAACATACTCTTCGTATAGGTCAAGCTTACGGGGCAAAATAGTATTACGATACATCTCAACAGGATCTTCAGCTGCTGCAAGCAGATCCTCTTCATTTTTAAACTTTAAGGAAGCAACATCGGTAATACCGGGACGAACTGCCAAAACCACACTCCATCTTGCAGGATAACTGTTAACCCATTGAGACACCTCGGGTCTGGGCCCCACAAGCGACATATCTCCCCTGATAACATTGAAGAGTTGAGGTAACTCATCAAGTTTTGTTTTTCGCAAAAACCTGCCTGATTTAGTTACTCGCAATGAAGACCCGGCATCAAAACAGCCATTCTCACTACCCTTTAAAACCTTCATACTCCGAAATTTACAGATATAAAACGGCAACCTGTTTTTTCCAATGCGCTTTTGTCGAAACAGAAGTGGCAATCCGTCATCTACATAGATAAAAAGAGCAATTAGAACCATTAAAGGCAAAAAAATAAACAGCAATAAAAGAGATAGACAAATATCAAAAAGACGTTTCATACTTATCCTCATTGGAAAATATTTTATTTTTTTATTGCAATATGCTTACTATTAAGAATTTTAGCGGTTAACAGATTTAGTTGCAAAAAGTCTCTTTCTATTAAATACCAAAGAGATAATCCCTTGCAGATAACCCAGTCCATAAGAAAAATGGATAACAAAAAATGTTACAACCAATGCACACAACAGCTTAATCCTGTTGACAAGTGAAGATTTATCCTTTTGAGATAATAAGATTGATATAGCAACAGAGACGAAAAAGTATAAACCAAAAACAGATATAAACAGAATTATAAACTGAGGAATAAAAAAAATGACTAATAATGAGATTAAGATAGAGAAGACAAAAAGAGGTGGAACAAGCTGTCTAAACGTGGCTATTCTCTTTAATTTTTTTACACATAACGGCTTAAAGAGACCATACTGAAAAAACATCAAGGCTGTTTTTTTAATGGAGTCTCGTGCATAATAATCTATAACTAGATCGGGCAGCAAAACTACATTAAAACCCTTTTTTGTAATTCTTCCATTAAACTCATCATCCTGATTACGTACCAGCTCTTCATCAAAACCTCCTGCCTTTTCAAAAACATCGGCTTTAAAACAACCAAATGGAACAGTGTCAACCCGGCAAACTCTGGTTGTTCCTACCCTAAAACGAGAGTTACCCATACCAAAAGCAGAGCTCATAGCAGCAGCAATAGCTTTTGAAAAAAGAGAATTAGATGATGGCAAAGTTCTTATAACACCTCCAATATTATCAGCATTATACTTATCCATTTCATCCACAAGACGACTTATATAATTTGCAGGAAAAAAAGCATGAGCATCCATACGAATAATAATCTCATTGCCACACATTGCTAAAGCTCTGTTTAAACCTTCAGGCACAATCTGACCCGGATTATCAATAACTTTAACCTTTACTGAATTTTTACCATTTAAAAAGTGTTCTATTCTATAACGTGTAGAATCATTTGACATCCCATCGGCAATAATAACTTCTATTTTATCATGCGGATAATCCTGATTAAAAAGAGTCTCAAGAAATGAAACTATATACCTCTCCTCATTACGAACAGGAATAATTATTGAAACCTTTGGTTTTTCAGCAGCGATAGTATTACTCATCGATAAACAATTAAATTAATTGTTGGCAAAATAGAGCTTGCACAAATAATAAGGTAAAAACTATTTCAACCCTCATAAATAAAGTGTTTAAACTTCCCATTCACTCCTCGCTGCAACTCCTCAACTCTTTTAATCTCAATTCTAACTTGCTCACTGCCTAAAAAAGTTGAAAAACTTCTTATTATCTTCTCTGCTGCTTTATTACTTAAATCAGATTTAGCAACATATTCAAGAGTAAAGCAGAAACCTTTCTGTTTTACCAAAAAACGGTCAATTTGTTGAGAGGGATCTAAAATATTCTCTACCACAAAATAGAAGTTGATGCCAGGAATTTTGCGTCCCGAAGGAAGTATAGCCATATCGTTTAAACTACCGGCAATATAGGATAAATAGATATTACCATTACTCTTTTTTATCGAAGCGATATCACCTGTTTGGTATCTTATAAAAGGGGTTGCCCTGTTATGAAAAAGCGTAGAGGTAAGATAACCGGCTTCCCCCTCCTCTACAGACTTGCCTTCCTCATTAAGTACCTCAAGAAGCATAAGTCTTTCACTAATATGCCAATATTTATCATCATATTTAAAACCCATTACACCTAACTCAGAACTACCATATTCATTATAAACAGGAATTCCAAAAGATGACGCTATTAAGCTTCTGTCACGTTCACTGCACACCTCTGAAGTCACTATTACAGCTTTTAATGATGGAGCAACCGATGATAAAATTAAAGACCGGGAATTTAAATAGTATGCAAAAGCAGCAATGGTATTTGAATATCCATAGATATAGTTAAATCTCTTTTTCCGAAATTTTGAAATCCATTTTTTTAAAGCTGAATCGGACAAATCAGTTATATCAAAACGGTAACGATTTGCAAAGCGATCCTTAAGACGCGATTTGCATCGTGCTTTATAGTTGGTTGGCATACCATAAAACCTTGCCTGTTTAGAATTGATAGAAACACCAGCCATTTGATATAAATGAGATACGTTAAGCCAAATTAAGGCATGCATAAACTTATCACGCGCAAACCATAAGGGATCTCCAGAGGAGCCACTAGTAGAGCTAATATAAAGCTCCTTTGAAGAGATATCATCAGGAATTTTCTTTAAAAAATCTCGCTTAAGGTCCTCTCTGCCAATTACAGGAATCTCTTCCCATGTAGCAGGTCTTTGATTACCAACAAACTGCTGATAAAATGAGTTGTTTTTATAATGATAATCAAATATTTCCCATGCATATTTACTTTTAAAATCTGAGCTGGAAGCAAATTCACGGATAAGTTGATTATAAAAATCAGAAGCTCTGGAGATAGGATACCCTGTCAACCTCAAAACATTTAAAAAATCCATCCCGACTCACTTAAATATTTTAATGATTCAAAAACAACCTCTTTACTTTCAAAAGGCTTCACTCTCTCTTTAATCCCTGCACTTAAAGCTTTAACAATAATATCATTGGAAATTAACTCAACAATAGCACCACGCAATGCTTCAACATCATGAACATCTATAAAAAAAGCATTCTCTTTATGGGAAAAAAACTCCGGTAAAGAATTAAAGCGAGTAATTATAATTGGAATTCCACACATACCTGCTTCAACCAATACCCCAGGCAATCCTTCTCCAAAATGGAATGTAGGCAGTGCCAACAACCTGTAATTACATAAAAGCTGCTGCACCTGATCGGGATCGACAACACCCTTATAAAAACAACATCTACCACATAACCTAAGCCTCTCAAAAAAAACATCTTTAAAAGCCTCATCAATAGGACCATAAAAATCAGCAATTACAGAAAACCCGGATTTATTAAGCCCTTCAACAACATTAATAAGATCCAGCACACCTTTCACCTCAGTTATACGTGAAATAAAAACAATACGATGCGGCTCACAAGCTTGAAAATTCCATCTATATCCCATATTCAACCTGGGGTTATATACAATCTTAACCCTCTTCACCCCACACTCTTCCAATCCGGCTTTCAACACCTGAGATTCAACAAAAACCTGATCAAGAGAATTTACCATACGAACAAAAAAAGATCGATATAAATAGTTCTCCCGCTTTAATTGTAAATCAAAGGTTCCTCCAACAACATAGAGAGCGCCCCGTTTTTTTGGATTAAACAACTTAAGCATCCAAAAAAGAGGAATTATAGCATATCTTCCATGCTTGTTTAGAGAAAAAATAACCTGGCGGGCTACAAACATAAAGGATAATAAACACCATACATGATTCAAAATAAAACGATCCCTTTTCACAGTATCGAACCAGATAATATTATTAATTCCGGCCTTCTCAAAACCTGCTTTAAGATTGATATTTTTTATCCCATCACCCATATAGGGAGGGGGAAACGGACCAACAAAAAGAGTTTTCCTCATAGTTTCTTTTATCTACAGATCATTATTAACAATCATATCCATCTTTTCTATCTGCTTCTTAACTGTCTCATTACCCATCATAAAATTATTTTCAAATGATTGCCTTGCTCTTAAAGAATAAAGAGGCCATTTATCACCGGTGAGTTCAATAAGTTTTTTAACAAAATCATCCTCATCATCAGGCTCAAAGAAAAAACCATTTTCTCCATCAATGAGAATCTCTTTAATGCCTCCCACACGAGCTGCCATAATAGGAGTTCCTGCGGTTAACGCCTCCGCATTTACCAATCCGAACGCCTCATCAACACTACAGCTTATATGCAGTAACGAAATTGAGAGATAGTGATACACCTTTGAAAGAGGCACTGCTCCGGTAAACTCAACATTACTATCTATACCCATCCTCATCACCTTTTTTAGTAATCGCTCTTTTTGTGTTCCACCTCCTATAAACCTAAACTTAAATTGAGAATCTATATCAAGTATGCGCGGAATAAAATCAATTACCTTCTCTTGTCCTTTACTGGCATCAATTCGACCAACAAAAGCAATAGCCTTTTCCCGCTCATCAACTCCTTTCAACTTATTTTTTGCTATAACATCTTCAAGAAGAGGATAAAAAACAAAAATTTTCTTTTTATCAATTTTCATAGTTGCTGCAATATCCTCAAGCGTAGCTTTCGAATTGGTAAGAATATTGGTTGCAAAAAATTGCAGTACATACTTTTTCCTAAGCTGAAGATATTTAAGAATATATCTATTTTTATTATTATCTATTCGAATAGCCTCACTAGCAGTATGAATATATGTGAGTCGTACATTAACTCTCATTAACCAACTTACAATAAGTACAACATTGGTTGATCCAAATTGTCCTAAAGTAACATCAGGTTTATACCTCCGACAAAGCTTATAAAAAAACCAAAAATCACGAATATTAACCGGTCTTTTAGAAGGCCAGCTATAAAGGGTTATTCCATTATAGTTACGCGTACCATCATAGTTTTGATCAATAACAATAATAACCCGGTCTCCCCTTTGTTTCAAAAACAGGGCAAGTGAAAAGAAATACTTACTAATGGTGAACTGAGGCAGACTGGTACAAATAATATATGTTTTCATTTGAATATACTTTGTTTAAGCAGGCGGTATGGCAAATTAATGGTTGGTGCGAACAAGGATTTTTTTATAAATAGAGATAATATTAGTGACAGCCGAATCAGCAGAATAATAATTTAAAACATGCTGCTTAAATGCTTTAGCAGTAACATCTGCTCCTAAACTATCCTCAATTAAAGAAAGAATCTCATTCGCTAACATTATACTGTCAGATGGCTTAACTATGCGGCCATAACGCCCATATTCCAATACAGAAGCACAATCCCCGGTATCGGTACATACAACAGGAAGTTGTGCCATACCATACTCCAAAAGAGAAACGGGCAGTCCCTCTGAAATTGAAGAGAGAACTCCTATATCACACTGCTTTAATATTTGAGCAACATCATTTCGTGAACCTGTAACAAAAACATGGCCTGCTAAAGCTTTTTCACTATTAATTCTTTCTATAATGCCTCTATAATAATCGTCATTAAAATGCCCCCCTATCAAATAAAGTGCTGCATTAGGAATTTTGGCTCTCACTATTGAAAAAGCATCCAAAAGAGTATGATGATCTTTTTGAGGTCGCATATTTGCAAGAGATACAATTTTAGGATAGAGCTTTTTACCCGGTAGTTGCAGATAGCTATCTTTTTCTACATCTTTAAGATCGGCAAAATTGGGTAAAAAAGAGACTTTTGATCTATCAATGCCAATTTTATCAATAGCATATGCCAAAAGTTTATCATTAACAACAAAGGCATAATCCAAAAATCTTGACACAACTTTTAATAGAAAAAGAGCTCTTTTATCGAGATGTTCACTATATCCGTAATGATCATGCCACACAACTTTAACTTTGCCTCTCAATATTATCTTAATAATTACAGCCCAATATACCGAAGAGGAGTGGGCATGAATAATATCTATTGAGTTTGATTTAACATAATTTCTCAATCTTATTAAAGCTGGAAAATCAAAAACATCCTTTTTATTCAAAATTAAAAGTGGTACATTTTTATCAACAAATTCTTTTAAGTCACCACCATGATGAGTTGCGCACAAATAACTTTTAACTCCTTTATCTAAAAGTGCATTGGCAACATTAACAGCCATTCGCTCAGCACCGGCTGCAATTAAAGAGTCTATAACTGATAAAACCCGAATTTCCCTCATAATCAATTTGGATAAAGAAGCAAAGAGATATCCTTCTCAAATTTTTCCAATGAGAATTTACGAGACCACTCAATAGCATTATAACACATCTCATTATACCTTTCCGGTGAAAATATTAAATCGGAGAGTGTTTCACATATTACCTTTTCGTCAGGTTCAACAAGAATACCACGTGACCCATCTCCTACCATATAATTAACACATGAAACATCTGTTGTTACAGGTAAACATCCCCACCACATAGCTTCAGCCACAACTTTTGGCCACCCCTCAGATTTAGAGGGGAATACCAAAAAATGGGACATCTTAAAGTAGTGAACAGCATCCTCCTGAGACACTTTGCCTCTAAAAAAAACTCTTGAATTAAGATTGTTTTCCTGGGTATACTTTTTTAAATCCTCAAGCAAAACACCATCACCTAAAAAGTTGATATTTACATCAAAACCAGCCTCCAACAAACAGTTAAAACTTCTAAGAACAAGATCGGGACATTTGTTTGGAGTAATAGTTCCAACAAAAAGCAGCCATATAGTTGAGTTATAATTTATATCACGCACCAAAACATCTGTTTTCATTTTGTCAGAATAAGTAGCTGTATAAAATGGTTTAATATTATTACTCTTCTCATTCCAATCGCCATAGACTAAAACTCTGGCATTACGTGTAATTCTACTTCTTAAAATCATTTGTTGAATACGGTAACTAAAAAATTGCTTACTCTTTGGATCCCAGTTATTGGCATATTTTACACTCTTGCTTTTACCAGGAAAAAAAAGTTGGATAACAGAACCTATCAACCCCATATTAGAAGGGCACCTTAAATGTATATGATCGGCCCACACCATTCCGGAAATCATTTTAACAATAATATAGGGAAGCAGAATAAAAGAGCGCAAAGCCGATCTTAAATTTATAAAGGCCAAAGGAGGCACCTCATCAAAAATAAGATTTGTATGCTGATACACTATTTCAAGATTATCAACATCCTTGTTAGCAACAGGGGCCAACACCCTAACTTCATCGACATGCTTCAACCATAAATTCATCTCTCGCACATATGGAGCATATCCAGCATAACCAGACAAGCTTTTTTTATGTATTACAGGTGATATGATATAAAATCTCATAAGACATTTAATTACCCTCTTTTTTAAAACTGTTAATACAAATAAATGCTGCTCCAAAAACTACTCCCGGCAGAGCAAGTCGCATGGCAGCATGAAACATTGTAAACATGCTCAGCAAAAAAAAGGCGGTAAAAAAACAGCGTGTAACAGGATCCTTCATACGTATAAAAAAGAGAAGAGGCAAAACAATCATCCCCGTAACCATAAACACTATACCGGGAATACCATTCTCTGAAAGTAAACGGGCAAACTCGGTATGTGCAGTTCCCGACCAATAATAGCGTGATCTATATCTTTCTCCCATCCCATACCCCACACCTAAAAGAGGTTTATCTTTAAAAGCTGCAAAATCACCCTTCATTATATCTCCCCTGCCGGTTAAAAAAGATCGTTCAGCTTCAGGAATACCAGTAACCACCTCACTTGTAGTATAGCCCATATAACGATATAAAAGATAATTACCTGTTATTTCATTAGCCGTAACAAAGGCAGCAGCAAAAAAAAGAAGTGCGGCAAAAACCCACGGCATAGACCTAACAAAAATTTTCCTGTAAAAAGGGTATGAGATTGATAAAACAACTACTGCACCAACAATTGCAAGTAGAGCACCAACAACTCCTCCACGAGAAAAAGTTAACAGCGCTCTTAAAAAAATGACAAAAAGAGTAACCCAATCAAGAATCTCATAAGGGGTAATTTTTTTCCCCACAATTTTAAAGAGTAGTCCTAAAACTAAAAACCACCCCAATAAAGTTGATACCTGATTAGGACCAAAACCGGCTGAAGCACCATAGCTTGACTGCAAACTTGAAAACTCCAATGTTGAAATAGCAGCTAAAAAAGTTAAAGCACTAACAAGAGAAAATGCAGGTAAAAAAACCAATCTCAATCCGTAAAAAAAAGTATCTCTATCTATTTCACGACAGTAAAAATAGAGTCCGGCAAAAACCAGAGATAACGGTCCGGATACATTAAAAAGAATCATCTCTCTTATCCTTTCAGGATTGGAATGCTGCACAAAAAAGAGTGCCGGCAATAATAAAAGTAACATTAACAAAAATCCCCAGGGAACAACTTTTCGCTTCCCCATAATCAAACCGGTTATAAAGAGTAAAATCACAAGATATTTGCCAAGCTCCCATGAAAAAAGTGCGCCTGACATACGATATACAATCTCTAAAGATGCAATATACATAGCATAAAACCCAGCCCGGTTTTTACTATCATAATTTATAATAATATCGAGAGCAAATAAGAGAAAAACAGCAATATAAATACCTGAAACTAATGAGGGTATAAATTTAAGAATAAGCCCCATTGAAAAATGGAGAACAATTAATAAGATAAAGAGTTTGCGATTATATATTAACTCCAACATATTCTCTTGTAGTTCAAAAAGATAATTAAACAGTTACCTGCTCTATAATACTACTATAAAAAGAGATATTATCCTGCACAATACTCTCTTTATTAAAATATTGATTAACATAATAACGAGCAGCTCTACCCATTTTTTCAGCCTCATCTTTATGAGTTAAAAAGTAGATCACCTTACGGGAAATATCAATGGGCTCATAGGGGTTGCACAATAACCCTGTCTCTCCGTGAATCACTGCTTCTCTGGCCGGCCCCCTATCCCCGGCAACCAAAGGTTTTCCTGCCGCAAGCACTTCAAGCCAGGCTATAGGCATGGCCTCCATAAATGATGGTAAAACAACAATTTCACTTTCAGCTATAAGCTTAGGAATTGTATCATGATCAACTCGCCCTAAAAAATGAACATGCTTATTAAATGGCAAAGGAAGTAATCTTTTTAGTGATTCGGTGAACGACTCTCCTGTTTCACTAATCAGGTCTTGTCCTGCAATCTTTAAAACAGCTCCGGGAAATTCTTTTAAAATATATGGAATACTCTCTACTAACTGTTTCACTCCCTTTTTTTCACACACTGTGCCTATAAAAAGAAGCTGACCCTTATTTACCTTAACATCGGGTAATGGTCTAAACTTGTCGGTATCAACAAAGTTATATATAACCTTAACTTTCAGCTGCATATTAAGCAATAGCGCTGTTTGATCTGCCACATACTTTGATACCGCAAGAATATGATCGGCACTCTTAAATGAAAGCCTCTCTTTATAACCTTTCCAAAGATTAACGTTCCTATTTTCACTCTCAGCAAAAAAGTAGTGCCCACCATGCATTCTAATAACCTTTTTATATGGCATTTTTGAAGAGAAAAAAGCAAAACCGTTTTCTAATGACTCTACAACATCTACAGGAGAACTTCTTCCTATCTCCTCCAGTTTTTGTCTCAATCTGCGATTATTTATAAATAGAGAGCCTTTAATAAATGAAGAGCCAGGAATTCTGTAAACTTCAACTCCACAATCATTATAAAACTTCTCTTCATCAACAGGTCCGGTACCCACTACCGAAACCTTTACCCCCTTTTTAACCAGTTCCCTGCCCAATGTTTGAATAAAACTTCCTATTCCTCCTGAACACCAAAAAGGATATTCTCCCGATAAAAAACATATATGCATAATCTCCAATCTGTTAAAATAATTACTAAAAGAGCTATACAGTCATTAAAAAACTAACAATATTTAAGGAGGCCTCATCAACGGGCTGGTGCACAATTTTCATCAACCATTTTTTACGATCAACTGCAACCTTTGAAGGATCGTTAATAGAGTTCATTATCTTACCTCTTATCTCATCCCGGGAATTGATCCACTCAACAACTTTATCTGTAGGCATACTTCGAAAGTGCTGATAACGATAAATCTTATCTACAGAATAGTAGCCATTTTTTTCTACCGGATTATAATTTATGTAACAAGCCGGCTTATCAAACATTGAGTAATCATGAGCCATAGTAGAACCAACATTGCATACAACATTACAGTGTAATGCAATATTAACAAGGAGCTTAACATCTTCATACAAAGGAAAGGAGATTATAGTATCGCCTCCACTCCCCAATGCAGTTTTCCATAAAGGATCAACAGAAATAATATCTTCGGGATACCTATTTAAAACATTTACAAAACGATCACTTACATCAACTGGTGAACGCCTAAAAAAAATTAAAGGTCGATCTTCTTTTTCTATCACCTGCAACTCACATGCTATATGATCAAGGTAAATATGATCATACGGACTGGTTCGAAGGTCTCCACCAGAATAACAGATAACCGAACGGGAAAAATCTAGATGATACTCCCTGAAAAATTGCTCTTTTGACATTAAAAGATCTTCTTTGTTATAGAATTCAAACTGCGGTGTGCCTGTTATAATAACATCCGATTCAGGAATTTCGGGATAATAAAGCTTCATCTCATCTTTCATATAAGATGACCATACCAAATATTTATCGGCCCTTAAAGGCATACGGGCTTTAGGCAAATTGTCCCAGGAATAAACAGCCGTTACTGTTTTTACCCCTCTTTTACGAGCAGCCAAAAAAAATGGTGAAGCAAAAAGTGCCCTTTGATGAGTACATAGAACAACATCTGGCTTTAACCTATCAACTAAATTGTAATAACTTTTTATATATGATGATCTTAAAACCCTGTTTTGATATTTTCTGTTAATTTTTAAAATTAAGGGGTAGTTCGAAGTAACCCGGGATATAAACTTTATAAAAAAATAGAAGAGCCACAACAGAAAAGTACGACGATATTTTAATAGCTTTCCCCATTCATAGTCGGGAATCAATTCTGGATTTTTCAATTTTTTTGAAAAAAAGCGTAAACGTGAAATAGTCTCAAGCTCCCGAAAAAACTTTTCAAAAAAAGACTCTTTATAATATGGTACCGGATATACTTTAAATTTGCAACCGTGCACCTTTTCCACCTCTGCTACGGCAGAATCGGGAAGCGATGTTACCAGTGAGACCTCAGCTCCCTGACTAATAAGAAGAGAAGGGATATCAGAAAAAAGGTAGTTTCTCAATCCGGTACCATCAGGAACAAATATTAAAACTCTACGCATAACTAAATTTTAAGAGAGGAGGTACATTTTTCAACAACTTTTGAAGCAACAAACTCTTCACAACTTCTCATAGCATCTGTTGATGCTCCGCCTATATGAGGGGTAATAATAATATTGGCTCCTTTTAACATTGCCCTGTAAAGAGAGCTACTACTTAAATTATATGGTTCCCCCACAATAACATCTACTGCAACTCCTCTTAATATTTTCATATTAATCGCATCAACTACATCATCTTCATTAATTACCGCCCCGCGTGAAGTATTTATAAGATATCCACCCCTTTTCATCCATTTTAAAACAGAGCTATTTATCATTCCCTCTGTCTCATCATTTAAATGAACATGTAGAGAAACAATATCTGATAACTCAAAAAGCGTTTTTAAATTATCAATTTTCCGATAATTTAAGTTAGTTACAAATGGATCAAAATAGATAATCTCCATTCCTAAAGCTTTGCAATAATTGCTAACCATACTTCCGGTACGCCCCATACCAACAATACCCAAAACTCTGTTTTTAAGCTGAATACCCCTAAAAAGGTCTCTATTCCAATCACCTGCTTCAACACTTTTAACTGCGTTTTTAATATTTCTAACCAGAGATAAAATAAGAGCCACTGTATGTTCAGCTGTCGATGAGATAGATTTTAAAAACTGCTCTTCTCCTTTAAGAGATATAACCTCTATATCCTGTTTTTTTAGAGCCTCCATATCTATATGGTCCAAACCTGTTGTTGCAGTAACAATAAAACGACAAGAGGGAAATTTCTCTATAAAATTGCTATCAATCCTATAGTTTAATCGCGTTATTACCACCTCAGCTTTACTGAGAATATCTTCAGGAATAGTATCTACACTGTTAGTTGAAAAATAGATAAAGTGTCTGCTTAAAATCCCTACAGCTTTCTCAGAGTAATTAAGAGGTTCAATATTAACCACTATCATACAAACAACTTATTTATTGAAATCATAACTGTCTATTAATGCTTCTGCTATAAGCCAATCAATTTCACTGTCAATATTAACAAAAGAGTACTTATCCATTATAAATGGAACAGATGGTTTGCACATAACCTTTTTTGTTTTTAAAAACTCACTTCGTTTAGTTATATAAATGGAACCATTGCGCGAATAAACATCAGGTAAATTTTGTCTTTTCACATCTTCAAATTCAGAAAAAAGCGAATAAAGAGATTTTATATTAGTGTTTAAAGTGCCACCCTCTGTTTTAAAATCGTCAAGATAATACATGCGTGCAGGATGGGGATCTTCCATCTTTATTACACTGATCAACGAATTTGAACCTGTTTTATAAATTAAACTTAATGCCTGAGAAATATCTGATTTAGTACGGAACAAACTGGTAGGCTGAAGTAAAACAATATAGTCATAAACTTGGTTATTTCTTTTTTCAGCTCTATTGAGTTCATAAAGTATTGTATCGGCAATATCAGAACTATCTGTAGCAAGGTTGTCGGGACGCTTTGAACAAAAAAGAGATAGGTTCTTTACACAATTTAATAAATCATCGCTATCACTACTAACAACTATTTCATCAAGTTCAGGAACGCTTAAAGCAGTATCAACTGTATAATTAATAAGAGGTTTTCCCTTTAACGGTTTAATATTTTTACCTGGGACACCTTTGCTCCCCGCTCTTGCCGGAATAATAGCTATCACCTTCATATATTAATACATTATCCTTTTAACACTCTTTAATTCTGCTTTTGCCAGAATATCAGCTATAATCTCTCCTGAATTACCATGACCATAGGCTGTTGATTTGGAGCACTCTCCATTTTTAATCCTCTTTTCTACTGCTGATAATATCTCATTACTACTATAATCCACATCAATTACATTATTACCCCTAACTCTTCCTGTTTGTCTACTGCCTATATTCACCACAGGAACTCCCAAAAACGCACACTCTCTAATTCCAACACTGGAGTTGCCTATTAAACATTTTGAGTTAAAAAGTAGCTTTAAAAAATCAACCGGTTCCATATTTTTAAAAAAATGGACTTTATCAAGCTTATTATATTCCCGAAAAGACCTTATTCCAGTTGATGTCCCATCAGAACCTGCATCAACATTAGGCCAAAACCATAATGCAGGAAAATTTAAATTATTTACAGCAACAAGAGTCTCCTCAATATGTTGCCGTGACAACTTATATTCACTTGTAACAGGATGTTGCATTACAACTATATATCCTGTTGACAGGTCAGGAGCTGAACCCACTCCTCCATATTTTTTATATGGATCAAAAGAGAGCGCTGGATCCTTTAAAACTTCTGCAGCCAAATCAATAGAGGGACAACCTGTATTAATAACTCCATCGGGATTTTCTCCCATTTTTATAACTCGCCTTCGAGCATCTTCAGAGGCAACAAGATGAAGATCGGCCAACTTTGTGTTTGCATGACGAACTTTCTCATCAATACTGCCTGTTACCTCTCCCCCCTGAATATGAACTAAAGGAATATTTTGAAAAGAGGCAGCTATAGAAGTAGCAATTGTTTCAAACCGATCTGCTATAGTTATTACAGCATCACACTTAAGGTTATAAAAAAGGGTTGAAAGCTCCATAACAGCTAATCCTGTTGTCTTGGCCATTGATGTTGGATTTTCACCCTCAAGTACATTGTAAACTTTCTCTGCTATTTTAAACCCATCCTTTAAAATATAATTAACAGCAGTGCCGTACCTATCAAGAAGGGCAGACCCTGCAACAACCAATTGTAATTTTAAATCGGGATGATCATCAATAGCTTTAAGTGCAGTTTTTATGCGGCTGTAAGAAGGGCGAGCAGTTACAACAACACATATTTTTCTTTTCCTATGCATCAAACAGTAATTTAATTAATTTATCGGCCTGATTAATATTAGGTGTTAGAGGTCAATTACAGATAGGTTAATACGAGCCTCTATTGAAATTAGAGATTAGAATAAAATTGATCGGGGATCTCAATAATCCCTAAAAAATCAAGAAGATCCATACCGTTTTTTACCAAACTTGCACGAATAACCTGAAGAGTAACTGGTTCATATTCATAGCCTCTTCCATCAATTGCATAAAAAATTTTATTCTCTTTAAAAATTGCATCAAAATGGTGCACCCCGTTTTTAAAGAATTTAATATGTTCAAACCCTTCAAGAAATAGTTGAGGAGATCGGTCAAGGGAAACATACTCAGGAGAAAGAGTTTTAATTTTATGCAGATAGAGCTTTGATCCATATCCTCTTTTAGTTCCCTGAACAGGCAAATAAATAGCATCGTTATACTCAAAAATTCTGCCTCCCGGCCTTTTGGTATTGCCTATTCCCAAGGGAGAAGCTGAATGCTCCTGCCAGTTATCAAACAGAGTGTTAGAAAAATAGAGTCGCTGCACATACTTTTCATCATATCCAAACAGATAAAAATTGTCATCTTTAATCAACAAGGCAGGATCTTTAAAAACCATATCATTAATTAAAGTATCTGCAATGCTCCATTTATCAGGGAACTTATCTGCTTTATAAAGCAGTACCTGTTCACTCTGTCCCGATTCAGGAATAATATAAAACTCTTCATTATAGGTAAAGATTTGAGGATATGAAAGATGAAATATCTCATCAATAACAGTATCTCCAAACTCCCAGTTTATAAAATCATCGGAGTAAAACCAACTTATATTGCCATTACTGTCAGAGACATGCTCAACAAATAAAAAGTATCCCGAATCTACTTCAAGAACAAAAGGATCGGCAAGATATAGTGTGGGAGTAATTTCATCAACCGATTTAAAACATAAGACGGTTTGCGGAGCAACCGAATCAAGAGACTTTGTAATACCTGTTGCTACCGACCATCTAACATCACTATCTACACTATAATAGAATGGATATCTTAAATGGCATATCAACAAAATAGTTGTAATAAAAATTGCAACTACAATAAAAATATTAAATAAAAGTTTCATCATAAAATATCTTTATAAGATAAAAATTCACCTCTGAACTTATCACAAGCAAGTGATTTGCCAATAACAGCACCAAAATCTGAAGCAGGAATACCATATCCGGCAGGTTTTTTACCCTCAAGGACTTCAAAAAATAGTAGCTCTCCTTTTTTCATATCTCTATTAAGAGCCAAAGTTTTTCCAAAGGATGATCTAAGCGATGAGAACTTTTTTATACTATTTTTATCTACAGGATTGACTATACTTTTACCAATATAATTTATTCCTTCCACCACATTTTTAACCTCATCGATAGTTAAAGAAGCACCCGAATCGGGTCCAAACATTCTGCGATCAAAAACCACATGAAATTCAAACAGGTTAGCCCCTAAAGAAGCAGCTGCAACAGATGGCCAAACAGTTCCGCTATGATCACTTAACCCAACAGGGACACCATATCTCACTTTTAATTCACCTATCACATTTAATCCAATATCAACCGCATCAACAGGATAAGCAGTAGTACACTGCATCAAAGAAAAATCACAATTTCCCTCTTTTAAAAACCCCACAACCTCATCTATCTCAAAGAAAGAGCTCATACCGGTAGAAACAATCAAAGGTTTTCCGGTCAATTTAAGTTTTTCAAGAAGTAAATAATTTAAAATCTCTCCCGAGCCTACCTTATATCTTTTAACACCAATATCCTCAAGCAGATCTACTGCTGCCTGTGAAAATGGTGAAGCCATAAACTCCAGGCCAACATCCTCGCAATGCTCTTTTATTTCGAGCCACTGACGGGGTGTTAGCTCCATTCGCCTCCAATAATCGAATCGTGTTGCATCATGATAGCTAAAACGGACTCTAAAAGGTTCAAATGTACTACTTTCGGCATCAGCTATATGTACCTGAAATTTAACTGTAGTAATACCTGTAGTTTTTAAAGCATCAATATAACTGTGTAGTATTCCTAAACTGCCATCGTGTGCCTGCCCTATTTCTGCAATAATAGTTTTCTCTATCATAAATAAGTTAATCTATAAAGTAGCTTTTTATTCTTTTATATAATGGATATTTTAATAAGTGATCATCAAGAGCATCAAAAAACGCTTTTTTAAAGAGTGATAAATTAACAACAAGAAAAAGAGATGCCACTACTGCAAAACCGCTAATTAAAGAAACATAGAGATCAGCAACACTCCCCTTAATCGCTGCTGCCGCCATATAAAGAACAACTCCACAACAGAGATGAATTAATACCGATTTATAAAATGATATAAACGAAACATCGAGCCGTTTTACCGAAACATACGCTTTAATCCACGCAAACAAAAGCGCAGTTAAAACATAAGCAAAAGCATAAACAAATAGTGGAACATTTAATAATATACAGATCCCCAACACCGTTGCCAGTCCGGCCAACCTCACAAATAAAAGCCTTGACCATATATCGGGATAACCAAATGCATTAAGAATACCACTAACAGGAAAAACAAAAATTGATAGATAGTGATAAACAACAAATAAACGGAAAAAAGGGACCGAAAAACTCCATTTCTCGCCAAATACAATTAAAAAAAGATAATCAGCAAAGACAAAAAGGTAAACAGTAATTGGTAAAAAAAGGGTACCTAAAAGATAAATATTTCTCATTAACAGCTTTACAAGAGAAGGCTTATTATTTTTATTCTTTGCAAGATATGCCGTTAAAAAACCAGAGAGCGGATAAACCAGATATGAATAAGGAAGGCTTGATTGTGTATTCCCAAAATTGTAGAATCCAATCTGCTCTTTGGAGTAGGCAATACTCAACAAAAACTTATCTATTTGATTAACAACATATAACCACAATCCTCCAATAAAACTGTGCTTCCCAAAAAAGATGATTCTATTTAAAATATTTCTGTCCCATCTCTTTAGTTGTGGGATATATAGTCCATGCCTTAATAAAACCCCACCCCTGAAAACAGAACCGGCAACATCACCATAAGCAAAACTTAAAGCACCCAAACCATGCATTGCACAAAATATTTTTACTATCGAACCAGAAATGTCGCGAGTCATATTAGCTATTGATTCAGGCTTAAATTCAATTTGTTTGCGAAGAATAAACAAAGGTGTCATTGACAAACCTGTAATAATAAAATTAAAAGAGTAGATTCTTAAAAGTGTTCCTATAATAGGCTCCTTATACAGATATTCCACTAAAAAAGAGAGCATAAACTGAATCAAAAAGAGACAAAAATTAAATAGAAACCTTAAAACTGTTGTTACATTTAAAATCTCTTTACGATGCTGCTCATCTTTGATTATCTCCTGTTGATAAAATGTTTCAAAACCTGTATTACCGAGAGTCTGCACTAAAGCAGTGAAAAGATTTGCAATTAAAATATAGCCATAATCTTCAGGAAAGAGAATACGGGCAAGAGCAATGCTTACTGCAAACGAAATCATTTTCGAGAATAGGGAGCTACCCAAAACATAAAAAACCGATTCTCTTGCCTTTGACACAAATATAACTTTTGCACTGCTTCGCCACCTCGGTCACATAATAAAACCGAACAGGATAAAAAAACTATTTTATAATAAGTACTAACTGCAAATTACAACCTATTTTATCGTTAAGTAACCAAAATTACACCACCGTATAAAAAAGCTTTATTAACATACCTGAAAATATGACAAACTGTAACAGGGAGCTATAACGTAGAGCCATTATATCCCATGTATCAACTGAATAATATTTTTAACAGTATGGCTAACAGATATTTTTTGTTTAAATAGAGTCTTTATACAGGGGTAAGAGACCTGAAGGTAATTACCAAACAACTTTCGTAAAAAAAGAGGAGCCTCAAGATTGTTATTATATAGATCGAGATACTTATTAATACGCTTTTTAGCTGTAGGAAAGAGTATTACCATCTCCTCCTCAAGATTTAAGACCAGTTCAGGATTAACTTTTCCAAGTTCTACTATAAGTGCAACCCTCTCCAGTGGTGACATAAATCGAGGATCGGCACTCATGGCAGATATAGTAAAACAGATATTATATTCTGATAAATTTTTTATTCCTTCAAAAGGAAGATAAAAAGAGTCTTCAACAGCACCTGTTTTTAATCGAAACATTTCAGGTGAACCTGCTTTAAGACTTAATCGTACATATATCTTTTTAAATTTTGACAACTCTTTTACAAAATCTTTGTCAGAACCCAAAATAATACCATTAGTCTCAATAACAAACTGTTTACAATTAGATCTCTCACAATATTCAACTAACTCAAGAAGGTGATCTCTTCCCAAAGTTGGTTCTCCGTCAGAAATTCTCATTTTATCAATACTCCTGTTTCTTTGAACTATCTCATATAAAATATCAAAAACTTCATCAGGAGAGTAAAATTTAAATGGTTCATCGGGCTTATCTCGTGTTTCACTCGCCCAACAAAAGTTACATCTTAAATTACACCCCACAGAATATCCGGTTGCAATTCCGGTTTTATAATCGGGTGTAGTACCAAACCTTTTATATTTTCTCTTATTACCCGAAACAACATGCGACTCAGTTTTTGTCGACAGTAATAAAGGATCAAAAGGGGTAGATAAAGATAAAGAATGATCAGTTTTAATCAGATCCATATAATATACCATTAAATAGAGTAGCAATTTAAATGATACTTTCGATTTTTTTTAAAAAATTACATGATTCTACACAATAAATTAACCAATGATATTAAACCATTGACTAACACGCAGAAAACTTTAATTACATTAAAGCAATTCAAATAAAAATATTGTAAATTTCTTGCTAAAAGAAAAAGCCAATCAAGTTTTACTCTTTAAATAATCAAACTATGAAAATCGAGATTGAAGAGAAGAATCATAATTCATGGTTAAAAGATATTGATAAATATAACATAACTACATTTCAGTATCCCTCATGGTTACATGCCGTTAAAAACAGTAACAAAGAGCCTTTTTTTCTGGACTTTAAAATTGGAGATAGGGTAAAAGCTAAACTATCAGGATTAAAAATAAAAGATCACTTGGGTATTTACATATACAGTTATGCCGGGATAATGCCACACAACAGTAACAATGCATACGAGGCTCTGCTATATAACTCATATAAAAAACTATATAAATATGCCGTTAAGAATAGATACTATAGAGTTGTTGCTGCATGTTATGATTATAATATAAAATTCAATAATTTTCCAAAAGAGTATTATAACTTCAAAAGAAATGAGTATATAATAGATCCAAAAAATCATGAAGCCTCTACAGATTTTTCATCACAGATAAAAAAGCATCTTAAAAAATGCAGAAAAAAGAGTCTTACTTTTGAATCATCCACCTCACCAAACATTTTAGCCACTATTTTCACCCTGCTCAATACAACAAAAAAAAGGAGGATGAGACGCCATAACGATATTTACAATCCGCTCTACCTTCCCTTTTTAACAAAAACCTCTTTAAAATCTCTTTTAGATAATAGATTTGGCACAGTATATTTTTTAAAGAGTAAAGAAAATATTGAAGCAATAGAGTTCAATATAGAGCTGAACGATCGGAGATATACTCTTTTAAAAGCTACAAGTGAAGAAGGATACCGGGACGGTGCATCCTCAGCTTTAACCTCAAAGGTAATTTCAAAATATAAAGAGCAGGGAATTTACAGCTATAATTTAGGTGGATCGGTTAAAACAGATTCGGGTGACGGATTAAAAAAATATAAATTGAATATAGGAGCTAATGAAAAAGAGCTCTTTGGTGCCACAACAAACTTTATAATTTATCCATATAAATTAATCAACCCGGTACTAAATATTACAAGAGCCATACCTAAAAATAACAAAGTTATTAAAACTTTAAAAAAGTTATTACAATCATCATAGTTGCTAAATTAGCGAGGAGCACGAACTTTATAATCAACCTCTGTTTTACCCTGAGTAATAGCTGTAAGCCTACTTTTTATTAATCGCTTGCGAAGTGGTGAAAGATAATCTATAAACAGTTTCCCTTCTATATGGTCATATTCGTGCTGGACAATTCTTGAAGCAAAGCCTTCAAAAACCTCCTCATAACTGTTAAAATTCTCATCCTGATAGGCAATTTTAATTCGATCATAACGGGTTACATCTTCACGAATACCGGGCAGACTAAGGCATCCCTCGGCCTCGGTCACCTTCTCACCGTCTCTTTCTATAATACGTGCATTAATAAACACCCTTTTAAAATCTTTCAATTCGGGAAAATCTTCAGCTAAATCGTTACCATCTATTAAAAACAGTCTAATTGATTTACCTACTTGCGGAGCAGCCAATCCTATACCATCAGAGCGATACATCGTTTCCCACATATTCTCAATAAGCTGAGGCAACTCTTCATAATCCTTATCTATATCTTTAGCAATTTTCCTTAAAACTCTATTTCCATATAAAAAAATCGGTAATAACATCTTTAAATTCTGTTTTGTGATTCTAAAAATGATTGAAGAATTATGGTAGCACTAATCTTATCAACCATACCTTTATCTCTCCTTGCA
Organism: Marinilabiliaceae bacterium ANBcel2; assembly: GCA_029688995.1. Taxonomy (GTDB): domain Bacteria; phylum Bacteroidota; class Bacteroidia; order Bacteroidales; family Marinilabiliaceae; genus JARULA01. The sequence continues at coordinate 80,381 of JARULA010000003.1, read as the reverse complement.
CCTTTTTTCATCCCTCCATCAATCATAGCTCTTAAAGCAAGTTTACTTGTAAAGCGCTCATCCATAAAATAAACAGGAATATCTCTATATTTGTTCTTTAAACTCCTTACAAAAGGGTTGATATATTCCATCGATGCAGACTCTTCTCCGGTTACTTTTTTTGCATGACCTACTACAAAAGCCTCCACATCCTCTTTTTCAATATACTCTTTTAAAAAAGAGTGTGCCTCATGAATGGCAACAGTGGTTAATCCGTTTGCAATAATTTTTAAACTATCGGTTGCAGCAATGCCAACACGTTTTTGTCCAACATCAAATGCTAAAATTCTACCCACGCTATAAATAAATTTAACATGCAAAAATACATAAAATATTAACCAAAAACAGACCAAATAAAAAAAAAGAGACTGCCCGGTAAAACAGAACAATCTCTCTTATATAATATATCAATAAAAATAGTTAACCCAACTACTCCTCTTTAATTGCAGCCTGAGCTGTTGCCAGACGGGCAATAGGCACTCTAAAAGGAGAACAGCTAACATAGTTCATTCCGGTTCTGCAGCAAAATTCAACAGAAGAAGGCTCTCCTCCATGCTCACCACAAATACCAACTTTAAGATCAGGCTTGGCAGCACGTCCGCGCTCTGTACCCACCTCAACAAGTTGACCAACACCCTCCTGATCAAGAACCTGGAAAGGATCTTCTTTAAGAATTCCCTTTTCTAAATAGATAGGAAGGAATGTTCCTGCATCATCTCTTGAATAACCAAAAGTCATCTGAGTAAGGTCATTAGTTCCAAAAGAGAAGAAATCTGCCTCTTTTGCAACATCTCCTGCAGTTAAAGCTGCACGTGGAATCTCAATCATAGTTCCAACAAGATAGTCGATAGTATCTCCCTTTTCTTCAAATACCTTTTTAGCAGTAGTGTGAATTATTTCGGCCTGCAACTGAAACTCTTTACATGTTCCGATTAAAGGAACCATAATTTCTGGACGAGCGTCAACACCTTTTGCCTTAAGATTTAAAGCAGCTTCAATAATTGCACGTGATTGCATCTCAGTAATTTCAGGATAAGTGTTACCAAGACGACAACCTCTATGACCAAGCATTGGATTAAACTCTTCAAGCTCGGCAACTTTTGTTTTAACAACATCAAGCGTAACACCCATCTCTTGAGCTAACTCTTTTTGAGTTGCAAGCTGATGAGGAACAAACTCATGCAATGGAGGATCAAGAAGACGTACAGTTACTCCATATCCCTGCATTGCCTCAAAAATACCCTCAAAATCTTCACGTTGATATGGTAAAATCTTATTAAGAGCTTTTTTGCGACCATTAGCTGTATATGCAAGAATCATCTCACGCATAGCTTTAATACGATCACCCTCGAAGAACATATGTTCGGTACGGCAAAGACCTATTCCTTTTGCGCCATATTCAAGTGCTACTTTAGCATCTTTAGGAGAGTCAGCATTAGTACGAACGTCAACTTTAGAGTATTTATCAGAAAGATCCATGATCAAACCAAAATCTCCACTCATATCGGGCTTACGAGTCTCAACTTTTCCATTGTAAACCTCACCTGTTGTACCATTAAGAGAAAGCCAGTCACCCTCTTTATAAACTTTACCATCAATGGTAAGTGTACGAGCCTTGTAATCAATCTTTAATGCTCCTGCACCCGAAACACAACATTTTCCCATACCTCTGGCAACAACCGCAGCATGAGATGTCATTCCTCCTCTTGCAGTAAGAATACCTTTAGCGATATTCATTCCTTCCAAATCTTCGGGAGAAGTTTCAATTCTTACAAGAATACTCTCATCATATTTAGAAGCCTCATCGGCAAAAAATACGATTTGACCAGTAGCAGCACCGGGAGAAGCAGGTAATCCTTTAGCTAAAACTTCAGCAGAACGGATTGCAACTGAATCGAAAACCGGGTGAAGAAGTTCATCAAGTTTTTTTGGCTCAACTCGCAAAAGTGCAGTCTTCTCATCAATCTTTTTATCTCTTAAAAGATCCATTGCTATTTTTACCATAGCAGCACATGTACGCTTACCACTACGAGTTTGAAGAATCCATAATTTACCCGACTGAATTGTAAACTCAAGGTCCTGCATATCTTTATAGTGATCTTCAAGCTTTTGCTGAACCTCATCCAGCTGCTTATAAAGATCAGGCATAGTCTCTTCAAGAGAAGGAAACTTAGAAGCTCGCTCCTCTTCAGATACTTCCTGAAGATCTGCCCACTTACGGCTACCCGTAAGAGTGATTTCCTGAGGTGTTCTTGTACCAGCAACAACATCCTCTCCCTGAGCATTAATAAGATATTCACCGTTAAAAACATCCTCTCCGGTAGCTGAGTCACGAGTAAATGCAACTCCGGTAGCTGATGTATCACCCATATTTCCAAATACCATAGCCTGAACATTTACAGCAGTACCCCACTCATCAGGAATACCATTAAGACGGCGATAATATTCGGCACGAGGATTTCCCCAACTGTCAAAAACAGCCATAACAGAACCCCACAACTGCTCATAAGCCGAAGCAGGAAAATCTTTTCCTGTCTGCTCTTTTACCGCACTCTTAAATCGCTGCACAAGCTCTTTAAGATCATCAACAGTGAATTGAGTATCAAGCTCTATACCCTTCTCCTCTTTCATCTCTTCCATGATCTTCTCAAAAGGATCAATATCCTCTTTTGATTGAGGCTTCATCTCCAGTACAACATCGCCATACATCTGCACAAATCGTCTATACGAATCCCATGCAAACCACTCATTACCCGATTTTTTAGCAATACCTTTTACAGCTTCATCATTAAGTCCCAGGTTCAAGATAGTATCCATCATACCAGGCATTGAAGCTCTTGCACCAGAACGAACAGAAACCAATAAAGGGTTATCAGAATCACCAAAAACTGTTCCTGTTAACTTCTCAATGTTTGCAATAGCATTCTCAACCTCAGATTTTAACAACTCTACAACTTTGTCTCGCCCAAGCTCATTATACTCGGTACATACATCAGTTGTAATGGTGAATCCGGGAGGTACGGGAACTCCGAGCAGATTCATTTCAGCAAGGTTAGCACCTTTTCCGCCCAGCAGATTTTTCATATCTGCTTTACCCTCGGCTTTTCCGTCGCCAAAAGTATAAACACGTTTAATACTCATAATTATATTATTGTTTGTTCAAAATTAACAGAGAAGCATTACTTTAATTAGGATACAAAGAAACTGAAATTTTACCATTTAACTGTAAACAAAATATTTAAAGTTTAGTTATAAAGTATTAAATGAAAACTATTTTACCGGATATTTTTTTGAATAGTCTCCTGCTTTTAAAATGAAATCTACGTACTGTCCGCGGCTATATGCAAAAGGCTCTTTTAATTGTTGTTTAGACAATTTTCCTTTAAAATCGTTAATTAATCTATAATTCTTGCTTTTCATCCATAACTCTAATTCATCAATCATAACAGAGATATGATCGACACCATTTTTATATATTGTACTCACAACCTGAACAGCATCAGCACCTGCTAAAATTGCTGCAATTAAATCTTCACTCTTAATAATCCCGGTATTAGCACACAAATCAGCTTTTACATTATTTGACAAAAGCCCCATATATCTTATAGTTAAACGACTATCATTAGAAGTACTGAGATTATATGGCATTTCAAGTTTTTCTCTCTTAATATCAATGTCGGGGTGAAAGAACCTGTTAAACAGTACAAGACTATCGAGACCCGCATCATCCATTTTTTCTATAAAAGCGATAGGGTTGGTGTAGTACGGACTGAGTTTAACGGCAATGGGAATATCAACTTTATTCTTAACAATTTTCAAAATCTCAATCTGTTTATCCTCTATCTCAGCAGCTGATTTTTCACCATCCGAAACAGCTGAATAAAAATTAAGCTCTAAAGCATCAGCTCCGGCTTCAACAAGGTAACTGGCATATAAATCCCAACTCTCTTTGTAATTACAGTTAAGACTAGCAAAAACCGGAATAGTGAGCTTCTCCTTAAGCTTTTTTAGCGCCATAAGATGAGCTTTTGGTCCGGCATGCTTTATATCAGGGAAAAGAGTAATCATCTCGGGGTCACGATCATCATACTCATGCAGATCATCTTCAAGCTGTGCTGACTCAAGATTAATCTGCTCCTCAAAAAGAGATTTAAAAACTATTGCCGAAACACCGGCTTTTTCAAGCGCCAAAGCTTTGGAAAGATCCAGAGACAAATTTGAAGCTCCAACAATCAAAGGGTTTTTAAGTTTATGTCCCAAATAGTTTACCGACAAGTCCATATTAAAATCATTTTAAATTATTACACAACAAGTTAACTTAAAATAAAACAATATTCAACAAGCCTTGTTCAAAAACAGAGCGGGGAGCTCTTATAAAAGAGTCCCCGCTTATCAATTAAATTTATAGAGAGTTATACTAATGAAAACACTCTCTACATCTATTATTATTCCTGAGTTGAATAATCCATCTCAGCAAGTCGACGATAACTGTTATAACGCCATTTTGCATTCTCCTCGGCAGCTACAAAGAGCTCCTTAGCCTCTTCGGGGAATGCTTTCATTAAAGAGGTGTACCTAACCTCATTTTTAAGGAAAGCATCAAACTTACTCCATTCAGGCTCTTTAGAATCAAGCACAAATGGATTTTTACCTTCGGCCTCTAACATTGGATTATAACGGAACATATGCCAGTATCCGCATTCAACTGCTCTTTTGGTTTCATCCTGAGCATTACCCATACCTCCTTTTAACCCGTGACTTATACAGGGAGAGTATGCGATGATAAGAGATGGTCCGGGATATGCTTCAGCCTCTTTTATTGCTTTGAAGTATTGTGCCTGATTAGCCCCCATCGCAACCTGAGCCACATACACATAACCATAGGTTGTAGCCATTAATCCAAGATCCTTTTTACGAACCTTTTTACCCGATGCAGCAAATTTAGCAACAGCTCCAACCGGTGTTGACTTAGATGCCTGTCCGCCTGTGTTAGAATAAACCTCTGTATCCATCACAAGAATATTTACATCTTTACCACTAGCTATAACATGATCAAGGCCACCATAACCGATATCATAGGCCCATCCGTCACCTCCAAAAATCCACACCGATTTTTTAACGAGATAATCTTTAAGGTCTAAAATCTCTTTGGCCGACTGATGCTTCTCATCTTTTAACGCCTTAATTACAGCATCTGAAGCTTCACGACTCTTATTTCCATCCTCTTTAACTTCAATCCATACCTCAAAAGCCTCTTTTGTAGCAGGAGCTACATCATTCATAGAAGCCTTCATGCGAAGCTCAATCCTGTCACGAAGCTTATCTACTGCAGTAGCCATACCCATACCATACTCAGCATTATCTTCAAATAAAGAGTTTGCCCAGGCAGGACCACGACCATTTTTATCCTTACAATATGGAGTAGCAGGTGCAGAGCCACCATAGATAGATGAACATCCAGTAGCATTAGCAATCATCATCCTGTCACCATAAAGCTGAGTGATAAGTTTAATATAAGGAGTTTCGCCACAACCAGCACATGCTCCAGAAAACTCAAATAACGGCTGAGCAAACTGAGAAGCCTTAACATTAAGATCTTTTGATTGAAGATTATCTTTAATTGATACATTTTCAACCATATAATCCCAATTCTTAGTCTCTTCCATCTGCTCCTCGAGAGGTTTCATCACAAGCGATTTGGTTTTTGACGGACACACCTCGGCGCAATTACCGCAGCCTGTACAGTCAAGAACGCTAACCTGAATTCTATATTGCAATCCGGCAAATGCCTTACCATTAGCCTTTTTGGTAGCTATACCCTCAGGTGCACCTTCGATCTCTTTTTCATCAAGAAGGAAAGGACGAATAGCTGCATGCGGACAAACATAAGCACACTGGTTACACTGAATGCAGTTATCAACCTGCCACTCAGGAACATTAACAGCAATACCTCGCTTCTCATAAGCAGTTGTTCCCTGCGGAAAAGTTCCATCCTCACGACCTAAAAATGTACTTACAGGTAGATCATCTCCTTTTTGAGCATTTATAGGGAATACAACATTTTCAATAAAGTCAGGAAGATCGTTTCCATCACCATTACTCTTCTCTGCGCCTATAGAGGCCCACTCCCCGGGGATATCAACTTTTGTAACATCACCACCACGATCAATAGCTTTATGATTCATGTTAACAATCTCTTCACCTTTACGTGCAAAAGATTTAATAACAAATTTTTTCATCTGATCAACGGCCTCGTCATAAGAGATTACACCCGAAATTTTAAAGAAAGCTGACTGCATAATTGTGTTGGTACGATTACCCAAACCAATCTCTTCAGCAATCTTTGTTGCATTTATAATATAAAAGTTGATATCATTTTCGGCCAAATACTTTTTAACATCATCAGGAAGTCGCTCTTTGGTTCCTTCGGCATCCCAATGGCTGTTAAGCAAGAATGTACCACCTTTTTTAAGACCTTTAAGCATATCATAACGTCCTAAATATGCAGGAACATGACATGCTACAAAATCGGGAGTATTGACAAGATATGGTGAACGTATAGGATTATCGCCAAACCTAAGGTGAGAGATAGTAATACCGCCCGATTTTTTAGAGTCATACGAGAAGTATGCCTGTGCAAACTTATCGGTATTATCACCAATAATCATAATACTGTTTTTATTTGCACCAACGGTACCATCAGATCCCAAACCATAAAATTTACCGGCAAAGGTTCCTTCAACACTAAGATCTATATCAGGTAAAAGAGGAAGAGACTTATAAGTAACATCATCTACAATACCTAAGGTGAAATTATTTTTAGGCTCATTCATCTTAAGATTCTCAAACACTGCAACAATATGAGCAGGTGTTGTATCTTTTGATGATAACCCGTAGCGACCACCTATTACAACCGGTGCATTCTCTTTTCCATAGAAAAGATCACGAACATCAAGATAAAGAGGATCCCCGTTTGCTCCCGGCTCTTTTGTGCGGTCAAGAACAGCAATACGTTTTGTAGAAGAAGGGAAAGCCTCAAAAAAGTGCTTCGCAGAAAAAGGACGATATAGATGAACCGATATCAAACCAACCTTCTCTCCTTTATCGTTAAGATAATCGATAGTCTCTTTAATGGTATCGGTAATTGACCCCATTGCAACTACAATATTTTCAGCATCTTCGGCACCGTAATATGTAAATGGTCTATATTTACGACCAGTGATTTTGGATATCTCATCCATATAATCAGCTACAATATCAGGAATAGCATCATAAAAAGGATTTGCAGCTTCACGTGACTGAAAATAGATATCAGGATTTTGAGCAGTTCCCCTTGTTACAGGATTTTCAGGATTAAGAGCATTGGCACGGAATTTTTTAAGTGCATCCCAATCAATAAGCTCTTTAAGACTATCCTGCTCCATCATCTCAACCTTTTGAATTTCATGAGAAGTACGGAATCCATCAAAAAAGTGAAGAAATGGAATACGTGACTTAATTGAAGCAAGGTGTGCTATACCAGCAAGATCCATAACCTCCTGAACGCTACCCGTAGCAAGCATTGCAAAGCCAGTTTGACGGGTTGACATAACATCACTATGATCACCAAAAATTGAGAGGGCCTGTGCAGCCAAACTTCGTGCACTCACATGAAATACTCCTGGAAGCAGTTCTCCTGCAATTTTATACATATTAGGAATCATCAGCAGTAATCCCTGTGAAGCAGTAAATGTAGATGATAAAGCTCCTGCCTGCAATGATCCGTGAAGAGCTCCGGCAGCTCCGGCCTCAGATTGCATCTCCTCAAGCTGAACAGTTTCACCGAAGATGTTTTTTCTTCCATTAGCAGCCCATTCATCAACATACTCTGCCATGTTGGAAGAAGGTGTAATAGGATAAATTGCTGCTACCTCACTAAACATATAAGCTATGTGAGATGCGGCGTAATTCCCATCACAAGTAATAAACTTCTTTGATTTTGCCATTTGTTTATTCTCTTTACAGTTAAAAAATAGTTTATTTAATACTCTAAGTATATTCTAATAATTAATCCAAAAAACCAAACAACCACAAAGGTATTATATTGTCACTACCCGATTCTATCATATCACAGGCATACCAAATACTATCATTTTTGCAACTGTCAGCCATCTTGTCAACTACATTAAATTTATATGTGCCATCGACAATAAAATCGCTCTGTTTGCTATATGAAACACGATTATTACACCCTGTTTGATTACAGAAAAAGGTTTTACACAACATATTTTGATCAATCTCTCCGCGCGAAACCGAAAAAACAAGATTAGGATTTTGAAGATAAACCTCAGAGGGTTTTCTTAAACAGTCTGCCTCTGATTCATAAAGCAGATTTACTAATCGGGCCTGCCTTAAATATTTTAAATAGTTCAACACGGTTGCCCTGCTGGTCTCTATCTCATGACTAAGCCTGCTTATATTAGGCTGAAACGGAGCTGAACACGCTAAAATATACAATAATTTTCGCAGTTTAGGAAGATATTTAAGTTCAATCTGTTGCAGGTAACTAATATCAACCTCTAAAACCAAATTTATATTTTTTAAAAGATTTTCAAGGTAATTACTCTTCTCCAGAAAAAACGGATAGTAACCATGATGTAAGTAATCTGTAAAAAAAGCAAGGGGCTTAACTCTACCCACAATTTTTTTTGCAATATTTTGATGATCAGTTATAATATCGTTTAGTGATAAAGGTTCAAAGTTATTGCCCGACTTAAAATTGAGATATTCCCTAAACGAAAAACCCTGTAGATTATAGATATTTGCTCTGCCATCCAGCCCTGAATCGAGTTTATCATTTTGCATTAAGGGAGAGCCACTGAAAACAATTCTCAAATCACGAAAATTATCATAACAGTATATTAACTCATCTGCCCAACCGGGATACTTGAAGACTTGATCAAAAACCAATATTTTGCCCCCGGTCTTTTGAAATTCATCGGCAAAAGAGACCAAAGAGCGATTAGCAAAATAGAGATTGTTTAAATTCACATATAAACATGATTTATCATTTTTATATGATGAGTAGATATAGTCTAACAAAAAATTGGTTTTTCCAACACCGCGAGCACCCAAAATCCCTATCAAACGGTCACTCCAATCAACTTTTTTCATTAAACCACGATGAACAGGCACATTTAAATGCTCAAGCAAATATTTATGTGTTTTAAAAAAAGCCTGCATCATATTTTCATATTTATTGTACACAGACAAATATAAAACATAGCACAACAAAAATTGCTATCCCGGCATTACAATTTAACTAAAATATTGCAATTTATATCTATTAAAAATAACAAAGCCGTAAAAAATTCAAGAGAACTCTTTACGGCTTTAAAAACTGTCACTCAATATAATTTAACCGATTAAAAACTAATCGGCATTCATTGATATTAAAAACTCATCATTATTTTTAGTCTTAATCATTCGATCCTTAATAAACTCCATTGCCTCTACAGAGTTCATATCAGCAAGATAATTTCTCAATATCCAAATACGATTCATTGCATCTTTATCAAGAAGAAGATCCTCACGACGGGTACTTGAAGACATAATATCAACAGAAGGAAATATCCTTTTGTTAGAAAGTTTACGATCAAGCTGCAACTCCATATTACCGGTTCCTTTAAACTCTTCAAAAATAACATCATCCATTTTTGATCCGGTATCGGTAAGAGCTGTTGCCAAAATAGTTAGTGACCCCCCCTTTTCAATATTACGTGCTGCACCAAAAAATCTTTTTGGACGATGTAGTGCATTGGCATCAACACCTCCCGAAAGCACCTTGCCGGAAGCTGGCGAAACAGTATTATATGCACGTGCCAAACGTGTAATAGAGTCTAAAAGAATAACAACATCATGGCCGCACTCAACCATTCTTTTGGCTTTTTCAAGTACAATATTTGCAACCCTTACATGACGTTCTGCAGGCTCATCAAAAGTTGAAGAGACAACCTCAGCATTTACGCTTCGGGACATATCGGTAACCTCCTCGGGACGCTCATCTATAAGAAGAATAATCATATACACCTCAGGATGATTTTCAGCAATAGAGTTTGCCACATCTTTTAACAGAACAGTTTTCCCGGTCTTTGGCTGTGCCACAATCAATCCACGCTGCCCTTTACCAATAGGCGCAAACATATCCACGATACGAGATGCAAAATTAACCTTAGGACTACCGGTAATATTAAACTTAGATTCGGGGAAAATTGGAGTAAGGTGGTCAAAAGGAACACGATCACGAACAAACTCAGGAGAACGTCCATTAATAGATTCTACTTTAATTAAAGGAAAATATTTCTCTCCCTCTTTAGGAGGGCGAATGGCCCCCATAAGCATATCACCTGTTTTTAACCCAAAAAGCTTAATTTGTGATTGAGAAACATATACATCATCAGGTGAGTTCAGGTAATTATAATCAGATGATCTTAAAAAACCGTATCCATCAGGCATTATCTCAAGTACACCCGAGGCGGTAATAATCCCTTCAAACTCAAAAGCTTTATCATCTTTGCGATTTTGATTACGACGCTGCTGACCTTGATTATGCTGCTGTCGATCATCTTTGCTGAACTTTCGATTATTTTGATTTTGATTATTCTGGTTTTGATTTCCACTCTGTTCCTGGTGACGGTGATGCTGATCTTTAGCAGGCTGATGTGGCTTTTGGTCCTGCTGCTTCTGTTGCTGAAAAGATTGATTTACAGACTTTTGCTTTTGCTCGGCTCTACCTTGTTGCTGTTCACCAGTCGGTTTATTAGGTGTAACGCGTTTTACAGATTTATTTTCCTGCTTTTTAGGTGAAGCATTAGCTGAAGATTTATCCTGTGAAGACTCATCTTGCGAGGCCTGCTTTTGCATAGACTCTTTTTGAGAAGAATGTTCTTCTTTTTTTTGCTCTTTAAGCTTTTCAGTCTCTTTTTTCTCCTTTACCACATTTTTATCTGCAGCAGCAGGGTTTTTATCATCAGAGCTAAACTCTTTTGCAGCTCTTGAAGTTTGCTCCTGCATCCTTTTAGGAGGACGTCCGCGACGACTTTTTCGCTCCTGCTCTTTTTCAGCAGCAGAAGAATCTTTAGATTTTTTTTCAGAAGCCTTTATGGCTTGAGCATCAAGGATCTGATATATAAGGTCTTGCTTTTTATAAGAGTCAACACGCTTAATATTCAGTTCCTTTGCAATAGCACGAAGATCAACCAGAAGCTTCTTACTCAACTCTAGAATATCATACATAATTTATAAAACACTTTATTGTAAATCGTTGATTTTAAATTTTAAACAGATTGTAGAATGTTTTCTTTGAACTTTTAGAGACAGTTAAGATTAAGCAACACTTAAATCTTTTACATCCTTTAATAAAACAGTTGTAATATACAACTAACATTCCTCAAATAGCAATAGCAGCTTTGCAGCTATTACAAAAATATTTACGGATGTAAGGAAATTATAATTTAAAAAGAATTAATAACTATAATAGTCATTCACAACTAACTGTGAATCTTATTTTCGGTACAAACATAACTATAACCCATTAAAAGTACAAGATTAATTCTCTTTTTTTAAAAAAAGAGCATATCAACTCTCTTTTAAAAATAGGAAAAGAGTCTAAAACATTTAAATTTCGAATGTTAATAAACAAAATATATAATTACATAAAAAAGATGACAAAAGAGAACTATTGTTAACATATTTTTGTTAATATTACGTCACCTTAATCCTAAAATCTTAATTAAAAAACCCGAATTTAGAAGTGAAAAGAATGAGACAACTCAAAATCACAAAACAGGTCACTAATCGCGAAGCTCCTTCCCTCGATAAGTATCTTCATGAAATAGGTAAAGTTCACCTTATTTCGGCCGAAGAGGAGGTAATTCTTGCAAAAAAGATAAAACAGGGAGATCAAATCGCTTTAGAAAAATTGATTAGTGCTAACTTGAGATTTGTAGTATCTGTTGCAAAGCAGTACCAAAACCAAGGTTTGAGTCTGCCCGACCTCATAAACGAAGGCAACCTGGGACTTATTAAAGCTGCGCAACGTTTTGATGAAACAAGGGGTTTTAAGTTCATTTCATATGCAGTATGGTGGATACGACAATCAATTCTGCAGGCTCTTGCAGAGCAGGCTCGAATAGTACGCTTACCTTTAAACAAAATAGGAAGTATAAATAAGGTAAACAATACTTTTTCGATATTGGAACAAAAGTATCAAAGAGAACCTACAGCTTATGAAATAGCAGACATATTAGACCTGGCTCCCAAAGAGGTTAAAGAATCCTTAAAAATAGCATCCCGGCACGTATCAATGGATGCCCCATTAAAGTCAGATGAAGATAACAACCTCTATGATGTTCTATTGGCCGGAGAAGGGTTAAGTCCCGACTCTGAACTCCTTGACGACTCTTTACGCAGAGAGATTGAGCGCTCACTTGCAACATTATCAATGCGTGAGGCAGATATAATTAAGCTCTATTACGGATTAAATGGTGAACCGCCTTATTCTCTAGAAGAAATTGGCAAAGTATTTAATTTAACCAGAGAGAGAGTTCGCCAAATCAAAGAAAAAGCAATAAAAAAACTCAAATCGGCCTTTCGCAGTAAAATATTAAGATCTTATCTGGGGGATTAATCAACAAGCAAAATATATTATCTTTGTATTTTGTTTTAGTCATATAATAAAATAAATATGCAACAGTACATAGCACCCTCACTTTTAGCTGCCGATTTTACAAACCTTAAAGAAGAGATCTCTAAAATAAATAATAGTGAAGCCGATTGGCTTCACATGGATATCATGGACGGTGTTTTTGTTCCAAACATCTCATTTGGTTTACCCATTGTAAAAGCTGCAAAGCAACTATCAACCAAACCTCTTGATGTTCACCTTATGATAGTGCAACCCGAAAAGTATATTGAAGATTTTAAAGAGGCAGGCGCCGATCTTTTAAATGTACACTATGAGGCTAGTCTGCACCTTAACCGTACCATTACCAAAATTCATAATACCGGAATGAAAGCGGGAGTAACATTAAATCCACACACGCCTGTATCAGTATTAGAAGAGATTATATGCGAACTCGATTTAGTGCTTATTATGTCGGTGAATCCCGGCTTTGGCGGACAAGATTTTATTGAAAACTCATATTCCAAAATAAGCCGACTAAAAGAGTTAATAGAGAGAAAAAACAGTAAAGCCTTAATCGAAGTTGACGGAGGTGTGACCTCAAAGAATTCGTCAGCTCTTTTTAAAGCAGGGGCTGACATTCTTGTTGCAGGAAGTTTTATATTCAACTCAAGTGACCCGGTTGAAGCTATCAAAAAATTAAAAGAGCAATAGAAGAGCTATCGGCACACAATTTGATGCATTATTTTTATAATTAAACGTTATTAATTACTATTTTTGCAAGTTCAAATTATAATACCACGGGGCTGACATGGATTTGACAGTAAGGCAAAGTGGTATGTAAGCATGCCGAGCGTTGTGAAGCTGGCTCGTTAATCTCAGGACTCAACTTTTTTAACTGGCGAAGAAAATTACGCTCTTGCTGCGTAACCGAAGTACAGTAGGTTATGCTTAATTTCGGCTCAAGGAGTCGAAACAAGACATCTCCCGGATGCCGTTGTTTTGGGGCTATCCGATCAGGAGGTGCAGGTAAACCGAAACTAGTTTTTGACTTTCTCCGGGTCAAAAATGAAATTAAAGGAGATAAGATTTGGTAAGGGTGCCGCTACCCGTTCCAGGTCTGACAATCAATAAGCGGCTAAGCATGTAGAAAGCATATAGCTTCCTTGTCTGGACCGGGGTTCGATCCCCCGCAGCTCCACAAAATCACTTTTTTAACATTTCAAAATATTCCAAAACCCTTCACAACAAAGGGTTTTGCTGTTTTATAAAACTCCTTCCATTTCATTTTTTTTCACCTATTCATTGATGACGTGTATAATACAATGAATGAAGGGTAAAATGTATTGGCAAACCAAACGACTAAAATCATCCTATGAATAAGTAGGTACAACCATTCTTAGTCCATATCGCCAAAACTTCCGAACAAATAATTCTTTACACAAAAAACAGAGCTAAACCTTTATTTTACCACATTTACTCACTAAAATTGCAGATATAACTACATTTTAATGCAAGAGAATATATACGAAAAATCGGGGGCTGAATTAATTAGCGAATTAGGTAGGCGATATCGGGACTATCGAAAACGTATGGGATTAACACAAAAAGAAGTTTCTCATAAATCCCGGTTAAGTGTATTTACCATCAGCAGTTTTGAAAAAGGCAGTGGTACCGGCATTACCATGGCATCGTTTATCAAATTGCTTCGCGCAATTGATTGTCTGGATGAAATCGAAAAAATATTACCCCCATTACCTGAGAGTCCCCGTGCTCTATACAAAAAGCAAAAACAAAAGTAACCACTATGGAATCGAACGTCGTAAAAGTCAGATTATGGAATCCAGATGCAGGTTATTTGTCATGGGATCATAATACCCATATTGCCAATTTTGAATATGACCCTGATTTTTTAACACAAAATCTGGATATCGCCCAATTAACGATGTCCATCTACTCGCCCCGCAGCCAACGTCAGATCCCCTGGTCCGGCAATAGTGACAAACTATACCAGGGGTTGCCGCCTATGACTTAACTTTTAGTGTTGATTTGGCAGCACCTGCCTATGTCAACAGACACTACCTGTCGGTTAACGGTAAATACGAACAAATTAACCGGGAAGACTTAGAAATTATTGGCCAAAACAATGACATACAAAACTGCAAAAGTCTTATTGACAAGGTGGCCAATGCAATTCCCGGGTTTAAGACATATTTTATTCTACCTTCACTTTATAAGCAGCAAACAATAGATAAAACATTGCTCCTAAAATTACCAACATTCCTCCAGTTTGTCCAATAGCATCCGATGCAACACCCATTAAAGGCGGCAAAACAGCTCCTCCTGATACTCCCATAATCATTAAACCCGAGATATCATTTCCCCGTTTGGGCAATCGTTGAAGTGCCATTGAAAAAATAATGGAAAAAATATTAGCTATGGCAAAACCTATAACCGCAATTAATATCCAAACCAAAATATTATTATGAGTTATCAACATAACAATCATAGCTGCAATAGCAGATAACATACTTACTTTAAAAAACCGCATAGCCGACAAGTGTGCAAGAAGAATTGCCCCGGTAAGAGCTCCTGCAGTTCGCGCGGCAAAATAGAGACTGGTACCCAGTCCGGCCTGCTCCAAAGGCAGCTCTAATCGCTCCATTAAAAATCTGGGAGTTGACATATTCATTCCAACATCAACCCCAACAACAAATAAAATTCCTAAAAAAAGAAGTAGAATGGTTCTATCTTTGAGTAGATCAAACACCTCTTTAAAAGATGTAGTTTGCTCTATACGCTCATCTTTAGCAATAGGAACGACCCACAACCATATACCCGAAAATAAGGTTACTGCGGCAAAAAGAGGAAATAACATCTTCCAGTTACCAAGTGTTGCAGCAGCAAATCCTGCAATAATTGGCCCTAAAAAGGCTGAAATTGCTTTTATAAATTGTCCTAAAGTTAAACGACTTGTAAGCTGATCTTTAGTAACAACATTTGAGACCAAAGGATTTAAAGAGACCTGTAAAATCGTATTACCAACTCCTAAAAGTGCAAAAGCCACAAGCGCCATAGCATAACTATAGGCAATTAATGGCAAAAGCATTGCAAAAAAGGTTATAACCATACTCAACAAAACAGTATTTTTTCTACCTATTTTGTTCATCAACAACCCAGTGGGTACAGAAAAAACAAAAAACCAAAGAAAAACCATCATGGGAAGAAAATTGGCGACTGTATCGCTCAATCCAAAATCATTTTGAACATAACTGGTTGAGATACCTACTACATCAACAAAACCCATGATAAAAAAACCAAAAAGTACCGGAAGAACTTTTGATAAAGAATTTTGATTACTCATTATTAAAACAGATTTGGTTTTACAAAATATTAAACTGTTTAAAAACAGACTTGTGATAAAACAAAAAACTATTATATCAATATATTAAATAAAGCTATTGATAATTTATTTACAAATTAAAGTTTCATGATTAAAATTTTAACCTTAAAAAAAAGCTTTACGTAACTCTTCTATTTGGGTATTATTCATAGGTTCAAACCTACCCAAAGAGGTGCCCATAATTAAGGATTTGGCACTAAACTCTGCTACCTCTAAGCGATCAAATGCTTTTAAAAGAGAACTCCCTGTCATTAAAACAGAGTCATTTTCTACAATAACACCGGGCTTCTCTTTAGAAATTTTAGAGACTATAATATCCTCTCCATTTATGCAGGAGTCGAATGGAACATTCTCCATATCCTGCAAGAATATCCAGCTTTCAGGAATAGTTCGAACATCAAGAGTTTTATGCGAAATGCTATAAGCCATAAGATTATCAGGCCTTGCCAATATCACACAATTAATATGGGGAAACCTCTCATATATTTTTTGATGCAGCAGATATGATTTACACGCAATTTTTTGTGGTTCACACTCTCCTCTCTTAATTTGAACAATATCTTCAGGGGTAATATTCCAACGAGCTCCCTGACCGGGTGTAATTAAAAAATCATCATCTTCCCACCTGACCGAAACAGAGCCAAAACTACTCATAATAAGATTCTGATGATAAGCACGTTGTAAAAACTTACATATCTCTTTACGAATCTCTTTCTCTTTAGGCGGATAAAAAACAGTCTCCATTTCAGGAAGAGATGGCACTCTATATTTTTTATATGCCAAAAGCTGCTTCTCACTTAACGAAGATGGTTCACCAATTATACGCGAGTTAACAATTGATCGACACAAAAATTCAAGCGTTTCAAATCTTTCATAGGCATCAAGCAGATCACTACCGCCAACAACAGCACCATGATTTTCCATAATAACAGAATAAAATCCTGCTTTAAACTGCTCTGATATAGAGGTGCCCAAATTTTCACTGCCGGGCAGATGATATTTAGCATATCCGGGAACCCCGCAAACCTCTTTTATCCCGGGAATCAAATTAGTATCAGGCATTTCTCTTACAATACTAAATGCAACTAATGCAGGAGGATGGGCATGCACAACAGCCCTGATATCGGGGCGATTTTCATATATAGCTTTATGAAAGGGGTATTCCATGGATGGTTTATGATCTCCTGTGATTTCACCTCCCGACTTAACACACATTATATCAGAAGATCTAAGACTTCCCTTATCTACCCCTGAAGGAGTTACCCACATATCTCCATTCTCATCCATAACTGAGAGATTACCACCCGAAGTAGTTGTAAATCCCTTTTTATATATACGATCAATTATCATTATAATTTGATCCTTAGGATGCATCATCTTCAAACTATTATCAACCATGTCGCTATTATTAATTAAAACTATCTGTTACATTTCATTTTCGAACCTCATAGATCTGTAGCCATATACCGAAATCACCGCAAAGCTTATAAAAGGGATTACAAAAGAGGCATTAACAGCAGGCAAAATACCTACCTGTCCCAAATCTATTATAGCACCCTGCATAGGAGGCATCAAGGCTCCTCCCACAATCGCCATTACCAGTCCGGCAGCCCCCAATGTAGCATCTTCACCAACTTTATTTAAAGCAATTCCGTAAATTGTAGGAAACATCAAAGACATAAAAGCGGATGTAGCAATCAAAAAATAGAGTCCGACCATTCCCTGAATAAATATGGTTCCTAAAATTGTAAACATTCCGCCAAAAGCAAAAATCATAAGTAGCTTACGCGAATTTATATATTTCATTAAAAATGTACTAACAAACCTGCTAACTAAAAAAATAGTCATTGCCAGAATATTATACATTTGTGCGGTAGACTTATCTAATCCAAGATTTTCGGCATAATGTATAATAAAAGTCCAACACATTATTTGTGCCGCAACGTAAAAAATTTGCGCAACAACTCCTTCACGATAAACCCGATTTTTTATTAATCTTCGTAAAGAAGGCATAAAATGGATACGCGAAGAGTTATCTGTTCTGGGCATTTTCAAAAGAGCAATAATAATAAGCATTACAATAACTACACCTCCCAAGATTAAATAGGGATCTCGTATTACCATCAAATCATTAACTTTTATTGCTGCTTTAGCTGACTCATCAAGAGTGGGGAAAATAAGATTTCCTGCAGCATCTCTCTCATCACTTTTTAGTGAAGCTAAAACCACTCTTGAGGCTACAAACATACCTAATAGTGACCCCATCGGATTAAAGGCCTGGGCAAGATTTAATCTGCGTGTTGCAGTTTCTCTACTACCTAATGAAAGGATATAGGGATTTGCAGTAGTTTCCAAAAAAGCCAAACCAAATGTCATTATATAGAGTGCTATTAAAAAATATTCAAACACCTGAAATTTTGCCGCAGGATAAAATAGAAGTGTCCCACAAGCATAAAGCGCAAGGCCTACCATTATACCCTTCTTATAGGTGAAACGTTGAACAAAAAGAGCAGCAGGAATTGCCATTGTAGCATAGCCTCCATAAAAAGCAAACTGAATAAGAGAAGCCCTAACATTTGAAATCTCCATCACGGTGGTAAAAGCTGCCACCATAGGATTAGTTATATCATTAGCAAAACCCCATAAAGCAAAAAGTGAAGTGATAACTATAAATGGAACAAGATATTGTCTGCTAACAATTTTTGATTTAGACATAAAAAACAGCTTAAAAGTTAATACTAAATAGTTTAAAACAGCTATTTGCTAATCACTCCCTTTTTCAATTTTTTATAGTTATTGAATAAAGTATTGTAAATATCAAAATTATCCTTTGCAGGCTCAATAATAGTCTCTTCAAAATTAATATTATCCCTTGCTAACTGGGTGCTTGCAAAAAGACCGGCTCCGTAAAACACAAAAAGTGCAGCACCTAAAACAGTAGTCTCTTTCTGTTTTATTAATTTAACAGGCACATTACACACATCTGCTCTAATTTGGTTCCAAAGCATATTTTTAGACCCCCCGCCTACACAAATAATTTTATCTATATTAAACTTTCCTGCCTTTTGAACTATTTCAATGCTTTCCCGCAAGCTAAAAACCAAAGATTCAAGCAAAGCACGATATATCTCGCCGCGAGATGAATGCATTGTTAACCCGCTTATTACACCACCCGAGCTACTTCCATCAATCAAAAAGTCTGGATTAACTGTTAAATTATGAGAACCGGGAGATACAACTTCAGCCTCTTTAATCATTGTCTCATAAAGCTCATCTCCTTCAAGTTTGGGATAAAAGTTGCGAGAAAACCACTCCAACACTCCCGAACCAAGCCAATTATGCCCAATATTAAAAATCCCCTTTTCACTATCAACTTCGGTAGTAATTCCCCTCTCAAGTTCATTAGTTGTTGAGGAGTAATCTTTACTTCGTACCATTAGAATTTCCCATGTACCAGAACTTAATACAGGTTGATTCAAATCTGCTCCCGAGCCATAAATTGCAAACTGCGTATCGTGTCCTGCCAAAAAGAGAGGTACTCCTTCAGGAATACCTGTTGCAACAGATCCTCTTTTATCAACATTGCCAACATGATCTCCAGGTTCACCCATAGATCCAAAAAGAGTCTCGGATAATCCCAAACTATCTAAAATTTTATTAGAAAAGCTCCTTTTTTCTATGTCAGCCATCATTGAAGTACCAATCATTGTAGTATCATTCACCTGCTCTGCCCCCATTTTTGTCAACAACAGTGAGGGCATAAATAAAAAGCGTTCCGACTGATCGATAACATCGGGACGAAACTCTTTAAACCACAACATTTTAGATATGGTATTAAATGCAAAAGGATAAACTCCACTTATATTATACAACTTCTCAACAGGCATATAACTGTCAATGCGTTGCATTACTGACTGCAGTCTGGGGCATTGCCATGAGATGACCGGATAGAGTAATTCTCCTTTCTCATCTACAAATGCTCCATCAACTCCAAAAGTTGTAACGGTTACTCCTTTAATAAGAGAGGAATCAATCTTCGAGACAACCTCTTTGCTTGCCTTACAAAACTTATCCCAAATCTTATTTAGATCCCATATCCTGCCTCCATCATAAGCAGAATCTTTATCTGTTGAATTGGGTAATGAATGCGAGGCTAAAATCTCTCCTTTTGTATCCATAGCAACCACACGAATATTAGTAGCTCCACAATCAAAAACAATTGCAATACCATTCTCTTTACTCATACACTCTTTGTTTTTTGCAATTACTACTTAATACCATATAACGGTCCGTAATTAGCACAAGCACGATAATCAGAGCCCTCTTTATCTTCGCCAAAAGAGGCCCAGGCACTGGGGCGAAATATCTTTTCACTATCAATATTGTGCATCGAAACAGGAATTCTCAACATTGATGATAATGTTATTAAATCAGCTCCGATATGTCCGTAACTAATAGCACCATGATTTGCCCCCCAATTAGCCATAACACTATAAACATCTTTAAATGCACCTTCACCGGTAACTTTAGGCACAAACCACGTTGTTGGCCATGTGGGATTGGTTCTTTCATCCAAAACTGTATGAATATCTTCAGGGATATCAACTGTCCAGCCTTCGGCTATTTGAATAACCGGACCAACACCTTCAACCAGGTTTATTCGGAACATAGTAACAGGCATCTCTGCTGAGGTCTTAAACTGTGAAGAGAATCCCCCTCCTCTAAAATACTCCCTGTCGGCCTGTGGCCATAATGTGTTTTCTAAACATTTATGCATCTCATCTTTAGTAATCTCCCAAAATGGCTTCATAGCAGGCTCTCCTTTACTATTTCGCTGTTGAGCAGTAGCATCAAGAGTTGTTGATCCTGAATTAAGAAGATGAATTATTCCATCGGCAGCCTTACCTGTCAAATCTTTACCTGTAACTCTTTTAACTGCCTCGGGGCTCCAATAAGTTCTAACATCTGAGAACATTTGAGAACTATTAGATAAAAGGTGCCCAAATAGCATAGATACACCATTTAAGCTATCATTTTCGGTAGCTAAAACAAAAGCTTCACGTATCCCATTCCAATCAAAAGAAGAGTTAAGAATTGCTTCTGAAAAATCTCCGTTAGGAAGAAAATCGGTCCATTGCCTCTGCCCCTGAAATCCGGCTGCAATAGCATTACGCCCCAATCCCTCTTCTCTAAACCCTTTATCAATTAAACCTTTATTACCTATCATCATATCTCTAAGAATCAAGGTAATTTTAATTACAGTTTTCCATTCATACTGCTTACGAGAATCATCTTTTTGGTTATGAGGCTTATTATAATCCTTTCCTTCTTTACAATATTTTTTAGTCCACTCCAACGCCTTATTTAACTCATCTTTATCATATATCTCTTCCTCTATTCGACGTAGTATCTCAGTGGAATCAACAAATTCTGTTCTCATTCCCAAATAATTATGGAAAAAGCCAGCATCAACCATAGAGCCAACAATGCCCATTGAACTATAGCCTACAGAAAGGTATGACTTCCCTTTTATTTGAGCTACAACAAGAGCAGAATTTACAAAACGTAATATTTTTTCAGCTACATCTTCAGGAACTGTTAGGTCATCAGCGTCCTGAACATCTCTCCCGTAAATACCAAATGTTGGCAACCCACGTTGAGTATAACCTGCTAAAGCAGCTGCAAGATAAACAGCACCTGGCCTCTCGGTACCATTAAAACCCCAAACAGCTTTAGGTATAAGCGGATCACTATCCATAACCTCAGTTCCATAGCACCAGCAAGAGGTAACTGTAAGTGAGGCGCCAACCCCCTCTCTGCTAAATTTATCTGCACACATAGCAGCTTCAGCAACACCTCCAATTGTAGTATCTGCTATTACACACTCCACCTTTTCGCCACTGGCAAACCTTACATTCTCTTCAATTAATTTTGCTGCCTCCTTAGCTAAAGTCATAATCTGCTCTTCCTGCGACTCTCTTACACCACGTTCACGACCATCAATAACAGGTCGTATTCCTACCTTTGGCAAATCACCTATAAGTCTGTTAGCCATAATTATATTTTTTTAAAATTACTACTGCACTATTATACAAAACATCATTTTTGTACTACAACACAAATTTGCTTACATTAGCAATATTAAAAAATGTTTAAATTTGATATTCTTATATCTGTTTTAAACATACTTATAAATGAAAAATCGTTACTATAAAATACCTGATGCAGGTGATCCCTCAGATGTGTTACAACTTTTTCCGCGATACAATTTGCAAATTTTATGTTGCAGATATTGGTGGCTCAAAAAATGGGAGTTTAAAGAACTAACATACCCATATTGGCGCATCTATTACAACAAAACAGAAGGAGCAAAAATATTTTACAATAAAAAGGTTTACCCGCTAAATCCCGACACCATTATATTAATTGCCCCAAACACCTCTTTTAAAAGTAGTTTAACAGGAGAAATCTCTTTTAAAAAAGAGTATGAACTTGAAGGAGGGAGGGTCGAAAGTAAAGAGAAAGAGAGAGAGGTAGAAGAAAAATCAGGAGTATTACATATGTTTATCCATTTTAATCTGGGTATGCCATACGACAACATCCCTCCCGGAGTTTTTGTATCTAAATTAAACAGCCACCTTAAAGAAAAAATTCACACAATTATAGATCACCTGCACACCAACTTTAGAAGATTTAGCTTCTATTCATCTTTAGATGTTCAAGCATTAATTGCAGGTGTTCTTTCAGATATTCCTAAATCGAAATGGGATTTAATTTCAAAAGATTATAGAGTATTAGATATAATAAGCTTTATCGAAAAAAATATTAAATTATCTTTAACCAATCAGGTATTAGCACAACGTGCTAAAATGGCTCCAAATGCTTTCACCAGACTTTTTCGTAATGAAACAGGTGTTTCACCACAAAAATATATTAAAAGAAAGAGAATAGAGGAGGCCTGCATATTACTTCACCACTCTAACCACACAATAGAACAGATTGCAGTCAAATGTGGTTTTGCCGACAGGTTCCATTTTTCCAGAATTTTTAAACAGATAACAAACATGCCCCCTGCCTGGTATCGTAAAGAGTTTGAACTAACACACAAACCAAACAAACCCAAATAATAATCAACCTACCTTTTACTAAAATTATCAAAACCTTTTTTAGCCTTTTGATATTGTGCTCTTATATTTTTTTCAATATTTGAGATAGTTACAGGCTCACCCCTCATCTCCATTTTTTGAGTGGTTGTAACTGCTGCAGGCATAATAATCCATAAAATAATATAAATTGGAATGATTAGGCCAAAACTTAAAAAGGGCAGAATTACAAAAATAACTCTAACAATAACTGGATCAATATTAAAGTATGCTGCTAAACCAGAGCATACACCCCCTATCATATCATTATCTATATTGCGATAGAGCCGACGTTTTTTTCGAGAATGGTATTCATTATTATCTGCCTCTGGATTATTAGTCTGTTCATTAAAAGAGCTGTTATTCTCATGGTCAAAGACAAAATCTTCGGGCTGACCCATAATTTCAATCACTTCATTTACAATGTCTATTGTAACAACACGTAGTTTAGCATCTATCCTCATAGAGAATAGCTCACTTAAACGGTTCTCAACATCCTCGATAATTTCACTTCCTCCCTCTTTGTTAGAGAACCATTTAGTCAGTTGTGAGAGGTATTGATTTAACCTGTCATAAGCATCATTATCAATAAAAAACGGTGTATTAGAAATGTTTACAGATATTGTTCGTTTCATTTTAAAATATTTAAATATGTTAGTGATTTAATATAGTTTGTATAGTTAATAAGAGCCTTACAGCTACCTGTTAGCCCCAAACTTTTTATGTATCATAGTAACAGCCTCATTCAACTCAATCCACCCCTGATCCAGCTCTTTTAAAAAAAAACTCCCCTTATCAGTTAAGCTATAGTACTTTCTGGGAGGCCCCTGTGTTGACTCTTCCCATCGATAAGTTAACAGTCCGGCATTTTTTAAACGTGTCAACAAAGGATAGAGCGTACCTTCTACAACTATCATCTTTACTCGCTTTAACTCCTCAATTATATCAGATGCATATGCATCATCAGTTGAAAGCATTGAAAGAATGCAATACTCTAAAATGCCTTTCCGCATCTGTGCTTTTGTATTATCAACCCGCATTAAAACAACTATTTAAGTTAAACTCATTGCAAATATAAGTGATTTTATAATACCTTGCAATACATAGTACCATATTTTAAAAAAAATATCAACTTAATCATAGACAAAAAATATAACAACATCTCCAGAATAGTTAAACCCTGCATGTTAACACAATAATAAATATTACAAATACTAATTAGAGTTGCGGGCATAAGAGAACCAAACACCGCAAAAGCAGATAGCTGCGAAAACTATAAAAGAAACTTTCATTCCTGTTAAAAAAAGTTCATCGTCAACAACAGCTATACGCTCCTGCCCAATATAGAGAGAGAAAAAGAGGGTTACCAAAGTCATACTAATAATTTGCCCTAGAATCCTCATTGTAGCAGCAATTCCAGTGGCCGTACCATATTGACGTTTTTCTACAGAACTCATAATAGTATTCATATTAGGAGAGGAAAAAAGACCAAAGCCTGAACCAACCAACAAAAGATTTATTACAACAAAAAGTATGGATGTACCACTATTTAAAAAAGAAAAAAAGATTAATCCGATAGCACATAATAACATCCCAATAGTTGCCGGAATTTTAGGATCAACCCTATCGGATAATCTCCCCGTTAATGGTGAAAGAATTGCCATCATTAAAGGCTGTGCAAGAAGAACTGTGCCGGCCTCCTGAGCTGTTAACCCTTTTATCTTTTGAAGATAGAGACTGAGCAGAAAAACAATAGCGAAAGTAGCACTATAATTGATTAAAGCAGCAATATTTGAGTATGCAAAAAGACGATTCTTTACAAATAAATTAATATCAATTACAGGTTTCCCTGACAACTTCTCATTATAGATAAAAAGTACTACAAAAACTAATCCTGCTACAACAGCCAACTGACCAAATAAAGATGTTATAAAAGAGGAGCCTGCAACTAATGAGCCGAGAGCAAGAGCATATATTAACGAACTCTTTATATCAATTACAGATTTATATATAAAGGGTTTATCTTCTCTTAAATATAAAACATTAAGAGTTAAAGCTGCCAAGCCCAACAGGGCTGAAATAATAAAAATCCACCTCCAACCCAGCTGCTGAGTAATCAGTCCGCCAGCAAACGGACCCAAAGCCAACCCAATATAGACTGCTGATACAGATATGCCCAAAACACGACCACGTTGAGTAGGAGGAAATGAAGATACAAGGATGGCCGGACCGGTAGACATGACCATAGAGGCGCCTATCCCTTTTAAAAATCTAAACAAAATAAGCATCCAACCCGACAGTGAAAAGGCCGATAAAATGGTAAAAATGGTAAAAATAGTTACACCTGTCCGATATACCCGCCTTAATCCGGTTAAGTCAGCCAACCTCCCAACAGGCAGCAAAAAAATAGCTGACGCTAGCAAAAAAGCAGTTATAATCCAACTAAGGGAAACAGCGTCCATATCAAAAACCTCCTCAATTTGAGGAAGTGCGATATTTACTGAAGAAATTAAAAATGTTCCTAAAAATGAGGTTACTGAAACTGTTGTTAATATAGATATCTGCTTTTTATCCCAACTCATTCTTCTGCTTTAAACCTTATTAAGTATCCCTGAAGTAATATTCTCCAAAGATAATATTTTAGTATGTGCATTAAGTTTTATTGCCTCATAAGGCATTCCAAAAACAACCGAGCTTTTTTCATCCTGAGCAATTGTATATGCCCCTGCATCTTTTAGTTCAAGCAATCCCTTTGCTCCATCTGAACCCATCCCTGTCATAATAACACCAACAGCATTTGATCCGGCATTCATTGCCACCGACCTAAAAAGCACATCTACACTGGGACGATGCCTGTTAACTAACGGACCGTCAGTTATGTCAATATAGTAACGTGCTCCGCTTCTCTTTAAAACAATATGACGATTACCGGGTGCAATAAGAGCTCTCCCCCGAATAACAGAGTCGTTTACATCAGCCTCCTTAACGGTAATTGCACACAAATTATTTAAACGTAATGCAAAAGAACGGGTAAACTCCTCAGGCATATGCTGAACTACAATTATACCCGGACTGTCAGGGGGCATTGAACTTAAAATATGAGTAAGCGCCTCAGTACCACCGGTTGAAGCCCCAATTGCAACAATTTTTTCAGTCGTTTTAATCATACTGTTATTTTTTCTATAGGATGGAATAACAGCATCAGCACTATATTTGGGTTCAACCTTCATATTTGTATGCGATACAGATTTCCTGCGTCGTAATTTTGCATAAGAGGCAGCTTTAATAGCATCACATATTCTAATTGAAGACTCCTTAAAAAAGGATTTTGTATCCATTTGCGGCTTGGTAATAATCTCAACAGCACCATACTCCAATGCTTTTATAGCGGTTTCGGTTCCTTTTTGTGTTAAACTTGATATAATAACAACCGGGATAGGATGTTGATTCATTATACGCTTTAAAAATGTTAACCCATCCATTCTGGGCATCTCTACATCAAGGGTTATAACATCGGGAACCTCATCCAACATCTTTTTGGCGGCAATAAAAGGATCGGAAGCTGTTGCCATCAAAGACAGAGATCTATCAGCCTCAATGATAGAGGATAAAGTTTGTCTTACTACAGCAGAATCATCAACAACTAAAACTCTTACCTTTCGATTACTCAAAACCAAATTTTTATCTGTTAATATCTATACTCTTTTATAAATAGTGGGCTTAATCAACTTCAATGGTAAGTCCATTCCATATAGAGACTCCGAATGGCCATGAAAAAGATATCCGCCAGATTTTATATGCCTGCACAACTTCCTGATAACAGCTTCTTGTATATCACGATCAAAATAGATTAAAACATTTCTGCAAAATACAGCATCAAACTTATCCTTCAACTTATAATCATCATCCATAAAATTGAGTCTGAAAAATGAAGTTTTTTGCCTTAACTCCGGAATAACACGAAGTGTACGATTTTTAGGATCCCGACTGCGCATAAAATATCTTCTCATAACAGTATCCGGAACAGCAGGAACAACTTTATTATATGGAAAAATACCATCAACAGCCATCTGCAATATACGCGTTGAAATATCAGATCCGCTTACAATATAATCAAACTTTTTAGAAGCTCCTAAATACTCCTGAATCGTGATTGCCATTGTATAAGCCTCTTCACCACTAGAGCAGGCAGCACTCCATATTTTAAAAAGTTTACCATTTGACTCTTTCTCAAATTGTGGTAATACATGTTTTTTTAAAAAATCAAAATGAGCAGGCTCCCGGTAAAAATCAGTTTTATTAGTACTAACTGCATCGAAAATATGAACTATTTCGGTTTGAAAACCCTCTTTACCAAAAACATACTTTAAATACTCTTCAAAAGAGACCATATCTAAAGCACGTAGCCTCTTTTTTAAACGCGCCTGAACCATAACACGTTTAGTAGAAGGCATCTTTATTCCGGTATTCTTATTTATAAATGAACCTAAACGATCGAACTGCTCCTGCGACAATTCAGCTTTATAAATATTGCGTAAATGATCAAAACTCATCAGATAAAATAACTTGAATCCTCTGTTTAAAGCCTTAAAAGTAAATAAAATAAGGCAATACACTTACAAATATAAGTAAAACAGGGCTACCCACAACTGTACAAAGTAGCCCCGTTAAAAATATAATCAACAGTTAAAATCTTTGATAATCACCATCATTAGAATCTCTATCGCTCATTTTAAGATCTACACCCTGCCCTTTTTCATCGTTAATATCTTCACTACTTTTTTTATCACTTCCCGGCATTATACTCCCTTTATTTGCTGGTTGTGCTGTAGAAGCATGAAATTTTTTCGTCCTGTTTTTTTCTGTTACCGAAGAGCGTCCACGTTTTAAGTCATCTATTACAAAAAAAGAGACAACGTCTTTCATCTGATCGGCCTGCCCTGATAACTCTTCAGAACTTGAGGCCATCTCTTCAGCAGCAGCAGCATTTTGCTGAATAACTTCATTAAGCTGTTGAACTGCTCCATTCACCTGATCGGCACCAGAATTTTGCTCCATACTTGCAGCAGCTATCTCCTGAACAAGTTTAGCGGTCTTTTCTATTTCAGGAACTATCGTGCTTAATTTTTCGCTTGCTTCATCAGAAACCTTAACTCCATTCTCTGACAAAGTATCGATCTCCTCAGCTGCAATTTGACTCCTTTCTGCAAGTTTACGAATCTCTTCGGCAACAACAGCAAATCCGGTTCCATGTTCTCCTGCTCTGGCAGCTTCAACAGCAGCATTAAGAGCCAACATATTTGTTTGATAAGCAATATCCCCAATAATAGAAACTTTTGAGGCAATCTCCTTCATAGATTTTACAGCAACATCGGTACTTTCAGCTCCCTGCTTAATACCCTCGGCAGATTGAACAGCTATCTTTTCGGTTTGCATTGCATTGTCTGTATTTTGCTGTATATTCGAAACCATCTGTTCCATAGAAGAGGACACCTCCTCGGCCGATGAAGCCTGCTCGCTAGCCCCCTGAGACATCTGCTGTGAGGTGCCGCTCATTTGCTGACTGGCAGAAGCAATATTATCGGTACCACCAAGGATATCTCCCAATATCTCTCGTAATCGACCAATCATATCATTTAACGCATTTGCTAAACGTCCTATCTCATCTTTTTGTTGTAGGAGCTCATTATCTACTTTAACAGAAAGATTTCCATCTGCAACCTCCTCGGCATAGTGAACACCCTTATCTATCCCCCCGGTTATAGATTTTGTTATAGACAATGCAAGGATAGCAGCAAAGCCAAGACCTATAATAATAGCAAGTATTGTAGCAATATTACTACCGGCAATGTTATTGTCTCCACGTCGAACCTCTTCAGCTGCAAAATTGATATTATAATCAATAAGAAAAACAATATATTCACGCAGCTCTTCAAGGTAAACCATCGCCTCTTCCATTTGTAAACGATCCATCTCTTCATACATCTCAACAGCTCTATCAGCTTCAGAAATAAGATCATTAAATGAGACAAAAACTTCATCAGCTGCCGGCATCATTTGATTAACATATATCTCCTCAGCAGCAGAGATGTTGCCGTTACGTAAATGATCATTAATTTCTCGAACATAACGATGAAACTGATTATGAGGCTGACGAATATTAAGTAATAAAGAGTTAATCATATTATTGGAAGTCTCAAATCCTGTTAACCACATACCAAGTCCGCATGCTGTATGATCATCACCTCCTTCAAAGTGTTCTCCCGACCTGATAGCATTGGCAGTTCTAACCTGTATCTCATAATGATCTTTTGCAAAGCGCTCCATATTTGCATGTAGCATCATAGGATTACCCAAATCCATCTGAATTATGTTTTCAACATAACCAGTCACATCTTCATTAATATCACGCCAATTATCAACTGCTGCTAAAAACTGCTGCCAAACTGCCTCTTCCTAGTCAGATCGTGGCAAATCCTCATATTCATCTATAGAGTTATTATAAGCAGCTCTGGCATTTTGAACATCTCTCAACATCTGATTCATCTCATCTCGGTCAAGGTTAGGGTTTAATGTAGTACGCAATCCCACCATAAGAGCTTCAGCATTAGTCTCAACATCCTGCAAATATCTTATGCTTGGCATATTAACATCAGCAACCTGATGAAAAGAGTTACCAACATTTCGCAAACTAACCAATGCAACAACACCTACTATTAAAGCTACAGCACCAACAAGTGCAAAGCCAGAAATTATTTTTTGTCCTACTTTAAGATCTTTAAACCGCATATTATAATTACTTTTTATTTATAAAATTTATTTTAATGTTTTTTATTCACTCTTTTTTTCAACCTCTTTGGTAATTGCATCACGCACGCCGGCTAGTTCTTTAATATTAATATGGTCTTCGGCAGAAAACACAGCATCAATATTGAGAACAATAAAAAATTTATCTTTCACCCTTGCCATTGATGTTATAAATTCTGATTTATACTTGCTCCCTAAAGAAGGTGGAGAAAGTAACTCATCATTGGAGAGTTTAAGCACAGCATGTACTGAATCTACCAACAGGCCAACATTTATCATCTCCCCTTCTATATCAACATTTACAACCAAAATGGAGGTGTTTTTAGTCATCTCTACAGCAGACAATCCAAACTTTATCCTTGTATCTACTATAGGCAAAACGCTCCCTCTAAGGTTAATTACTCCTTTCATATAATCAGGAGATTTAGGAACCTCAGTGATGTCGGGCACTTCAAGTATTTTAAGAACCCTGTTAACATTCATGGCAAAAATCTCCCCTCCCAAACGAAAGGACAAATAAGAGGAGATAGTTTGCTTTTCATTTTTACTCATAAAATCTGATATTTTATTTTATTAAACATATTTTAAGTTAGGACATAAGACTCCCAGTAACTGCACTGTGCTTTTTTTACAGTCAGAGTAATTCAAATTAAAAATAAGCCGGCTATCTGTCTATATTAATCTATTTAATAAGCTTAATAGTCTCATCAATATCAAAAACCAAAGAGATGCTGCCATCTCCCATAATCGTTGCAGCCGATATTAATTTATTGTTATTGTACAGCTTTCCTAAAGGCTTTAAAACCGCCTGTATTTTACCTACTACTCTATCAACAGAAAGGGCTGCTTCACTACCCGAGTTTTTAATTACTACCAGCTGTACTCGTTCAGGAGGATAAGATTTAATCTCCAACTCTTTTCTTAAATTAATAAAAGGAACCTGCCTGCCTTCAAGGGTTACCAAATCAATAAATTTATTATTAAGCATATCATTAGTAACAGAATAGATTTTATCAGTCACAGACAATGGCAAAACATACTGATTATCGCCAATCTGAACCAACAAGCCGTCAATTATAGAAAGTACCAAAGGGAGGGTAATAGTAACTGTGGTACCCTTTCCATACTCTGACTCAATTATAGCATTTCCTCTAACAGATGTAATGTTGCGATTTACAACATCCATTCCTACTCCTCTGCCAGAAACTTCGGTAATCTTATCAGATGTAGAAAATCCGGGTTCAAAAAGCAAATTATATAACTCAGTGGAGGAGGGTTTTGAGTCGGAGGAAATCATTTTCTTCTCAATAGCTCTTCTCCTTATTTTTTCTGGATCTATTCCTCGTCCGTCATCTTTAATAGTTATAACGACATTTGCACCTGAATAACCTGCAGATAAAAATATATTCCCTTCAGCACTTTTACCATTTTTAATACGTTCATCTGGTGTCTCTAACCCATGGTCAACGCAATTACGCACAATATGAAGCAACGGATCGATAAGGGTATCTATCATTGTTTTATCCAACTCGGTATCGGTTCCTGAGGCTGAAAAATTGATTTTTTTCCCAAGCCCACCTCCTAAATCCCTTACAAGTCGTTGAAAACGAGTTAGTATATTCTCTATTGGGATCAGACTCATACTAAAGGCTGTATCCCTAAGCATTCCGGTAAGTTTTTGAACATTTTCTGAAACCATTTTGAGCTCTGGAATATGATATTTACCGGAAATAGAGTTGAGCCGCTCCTGAGTAATAACCAGTTCACTAACAAGATTCATTAATCCGTCAATCTTTTCTGTAGCTACCCGTATTGAAGAGAGAGAGAGCGATCTTTAATATCAGTGTGAGCACCACTCTTTCGATTATTATCATTTCTATTTTGATTCCTATTTTCACTATCAACTTTGCCTATTTCTTGACACAATTGAGATAGTTGTTCAAAATCAAGTTCATCGTTACCCAATTTTATTTTTTCAAGTTGGCTGGCAAATCCCTTATCTATAAAAATATCTGTTTTACCAAGCTCATTTATTTCAATTACAGACTCATCCTCAACAAAAATAAAGATATCCATTAAAGCATCTCGCCCGCATGTAGTTGCAATAAAGATATCCCAAAACAGATAACAGCTTTTAGAAGTAATATCCTCAAGTAAAGGGATCTCCTTTGTACGAGCAATAATATAAGTCTCTCCCATTTGAGATAACTCATCGAGGAGATATAAAATATTAGTACCGTTTTTTAAGACTTCAACTCCCGGGTAAAAATGAATATAATATGAAGCGATCTCTCCTTCATCTCTCTCATCACACTCATCATAACTACTGCTTTTTAAAGAACTATTTAACAACATAGTATGAGCCTCTTCTTTAATCACTTCATCCACCTGCGCCATCATCTTTTTACATCGCTGTTTCAAACTTTCAGGGTTGGGATGTTCGGGATCTAAAAGAGCTCTTAAAAGATCTACAGATTTTAAAGTAACCGATAAAATATTTACAGATACATCCAATTTACCCTCTCGTATCAAATCATAAATATTTTCCATACGATGAGTAAATTCACTCAACCTCTCAAACCCAAACATTGCTCCACCGCCCTTTAAAGAATGCATAACCCTAAAAACCTTTTCAAGAACCGATTTGTTATCAGGAGATAATTCAAGTTCAAGAAGATACTTCTCAAGATCATTTATACTATCAAGAGCCTCCTCTATAAATTTATATTGAAAACTTTCAAAAGACTGCATCTAAAAACTGTTTATATTAAACAAAATCTGAAACTCTTTTTAAAAGGCGATCTATATCTAAGGGTTTGGTGAAAAAATCTTCAGCTCCCTTTTCTTTTAAAACCCTTATTGTGCCATCATCCCCCAGAGCGGAGACAATAATTACAGGTATATCTTTATACTCACTATTGGTTTTCACCTTATCGAGAAAATGAAATCCTGATATTTTTGGCATTAACAGATCCAGAAGAATTAAAGCAGGCTTTTGTTCATGAAGTAATTTCCAGCCCTCAGAGGCCGATAATGCAGCATGAGTGTTATAATCAGCTTCATCTAAAACAGCTTGAAGCAAAACGTTATTAGTCTGAGAATCATCTATAATAAGAATATAATCACTACTTTTGACCATAAAAGATAAAATTTTATAAGTAATTACGTCAAAAGTAAAGAGGATATACAACTATAACAATGATGTAAATTAATATAAA
Source organism: Marinilabiliaceae bacterium ANBcel2 (assembly GCA_029688995.1). Lineage (GTDB taxonomy): Bacteria > Bacteroidota > Bacteroidia > Bacteroidales > Marinilabiliaceae > JARULA01. The sequence continues at coordinate 47,111 of JARULA010000003.1, read as the reverse complement.
AGGTGATATATATCACTTTTTATTATCGAACCAACTCTTCTTCAATAATATTTGATACCACCTGCCACTCCTTCTTTAGTAGAGAGGATATTTTGTATAATTGCGCACAGTCAGGGTTATCAGAATCTATAGATTCAATTCTTTGCAACAACTCTTTTAACCGGGTTAAACATAAAGATGAAGCAACTCCTTTTAAAGTATGGGCAATATCGACAACCTCTTTATACCGTTTACTCTCTATGGCTCTGTTTAACTGATCAATATAAGCAGGCACTGATTCAAGAGCAGCAGCAATAACCCGCCGGTTAACTCTTTGGCGACCTCCTGTCAACTCATCAAAAGCAGCTCTATTAAAATGAAATGGAAAAGTTCGATTTATATCAGATAATGAAAGGTATTTTTTAATAGAATCAATAAAAATATTACCAGGAACAGGCTTGGTCAACATATCATCAATACCGGCACTGCGACATTTTCGTTTAATCTTTTCTCCGGAATCTGCTGTTAATGCAATAATAGGAATATAATGACCACTACTGTTATCACACTCAACTTTACGTATTTCGGAGGCAGCCTGATAACCATTTTTAACAGGCATGTTCAAGTCAAGAAAAATGATATCAGGAGAGTGCTTTACATAAAGATCTAAAGCTTCAGCTCCGTTAGAAGCTTCAATTATTGTAGCAGAAGGTAGTAGTTGTTGAACCACTTCAACAAAAAGCATTAAATTAATTTTATCATCCTCAGCTATCAAAAATGTATAATCCTGATTAATTATACTATAATCTAAAGATTCATTAGGAGAATTTAAAACAGTATTATCATTAATAGATTCTAAATTTTTATCAATAGAGAAGAGTTTTTCGTTAAGATCGGTGATACTAACCGGTTTAATTAATATATAATCAATAATATAGGCATAATTCTGTTTAAACTTATTGATGTTATCACACGAAGAGCAGTTCACAATAACAGGGATTGAAGAGTTTAACCGGTTGAGCACATCAAAAAAGTGAAGATTATGATCGATAATAACAAGATCGTAATGCCCTTTTGAATTTATAATATCAAGTAGTTCTGCCCCATCAGAGACTGTATCGACATCTAGATTATACCACAATAGAAAATCGGTAATGATTTTACGATTAGCTGAATGGCTGTCAGCAACAAGAACTCTTTTTATGTTAGAAAAAGTTGTTTTAGCACAATATTTATTATCTGCATTAACTTTTTTGGTAGGTAATACAATTTTAAACCAAAAAACAGATCCTTTACCCGGCTCACTATTCAACTTAATAGAACTCCCCATTTTATTAAGAAGCATTTGAGAAATAACCAATCCTAATCCTGTTCCTTGAGACTCACTAATTAGTGGCGACTTAACCTGAGAAAAAGCTTCAAATATTTTTTTATGATCCGATTTTGAAATGCCTATTCCTGTATCCTTAATATAAACAATATACTCAACCCTCTCTTTACTTATACTATTATATTCAACTTTAAGCTCAACCTCCCCCTTAGATGTAAATTTTATTGCATTACTAACAAGATTAATTAAAATTTGTCTAAATCTCAAAGAGTCTATAAAGACCATTGAAGGGAGATCTGGTGGTATATTAAAAATTAAGTCAAGCCCCTTTTTATGGGCACTATATCTTACAATCTCAATAACTGTCTCCAAAATGTTTACCATATTAGAGGAGCCGATATTAAGATCGAGCTTCCCTGCTTCAATTTTAGAAAAATCTAAAATATTATTTATGAGATCCATTAAAGATTGAGCCGAAACAGTAATATTTTCGGCATACTGCTTCTGAACTTCTTTAAGCGAAGTGGTTAATAACAGTTCAGAAAACCCAACAACCCCATTCAAAGGAGTTCTTATCTCATGACTCATACTGGCCAGGAACTCACTTTTAGCACGATTAGCCAAATCAGCCTCATTTTTGGCAATATAGAGTTCCTTAGCTATTCTTTTTTGCTCTAAATAGAGCTCTCTGTATCTTTGCTCACTCTTTTTTAAATCCTGTTCCACTCTTTTTCTCTCTGTAACATCGGCAATTGAAAAACAGAGATAACTCTCATAATTAGAAAGGTAGAACAGTGATTCGAACCATTTTTTAGACAAAGGAGAAAAAAAAGTGAATTTTTGTTTACTTTTACTGCTAATTACAGATTTGAAAATATAAGACCAGTCAATCTTGCTATCGCTAATCTCATTAAAAAATTGAAAGATATTGTTTTTCCCCCCGGGAATAGTAACACTTCCCAAAAGATTTTGCATTGCACTATTAAAGCATATTATTCTGGTGGGCCCTTTAGAGTCATAATCGAAAACAACTATTCCATAGGGAACATTATTCACCAATTCGGAGTCAGGAGTAAAATCCATAATATTTGGGTTAAAGTTCTAATTTTTAACACAATGCAAATATCTGTAAATTTTTTCAAATAACTGATCAAATTTAACAGGTTTTGATATAAAATCATCACATCCAGCCTCTAAAGCGGACTGATACTCTGATGAAAGTGCATAAGCCGACTGTACAATAACCGGTATTGATGAGTCGATATCTTTAATTTTACGTGTAGCAGTGAGTCCATCCATCAAAGGCATTTTTAAATCCATCAATATAATATCTACATCTTTACGATAGGTAACATGTTCTACTGCCTCTTTGCCATTTCGGGCACGGATAACTTTAAACCGATCGGTGCTATTATAATTTTCAATAAGATCATAGAGCAAAAAGTAACTTACATCATCATCTTCAGCAATAAGAACAGTATAAGCATCGTTATTAAGACTACTGTGATAGTTATCTCTCATAATAATTTTACAATCGTCTCCCTCCTTCAATTGAAGATTAAATGAGAACTTAGAGCCTTGTCCCAATTCAGAAACAACCTCAATCTTACTTTTCATCTTCTCCACTATTCTGGAAGCAATCGTTAAACCAAGTCCGTTCCCCTGATACTGCCGTGTAGCACCACTATCTGCCTGATAAAACGGATCAAAAATAAGTTCTTGCTTATCCGGATCAACTCCTATTCCCGTATCTGAAACAAAAAACTCTACACTACCATCCACTGCTAAATCGTAACCAAACTCTACCTCTCCTTGCGAAGTAAATTTTAGTGCATTTGAAATGAGTTTGTCAAAAACCTGTTTTAATCTATTTCTGTCTCCATAAAAAATCTTTCCTTTTGGCAGTGGAGAAACAGACTTTAACAACTTTACCGATTGAGCTTTCCTGTTTCGATACATATCATAAAGCGATTCAATAAAGAGTCCTATATCAATTCTCTCACTATTCATAACTACCTCACCGGCTTCAAGCTTAGACATATCCATTAAATCATCCAAAATACCCAATAACTGAAGTGATGCATCAACTACGTATGATGAATAGAGAATTCTTTTATCATCACTTAACTCTTTTGCTTTTAAAAGCTCAGAAAAACCAAGAATACCATTAAGCGGAGTTCGAATCTCATGCGACATGTTTTGCAAAAAGGCTGTTTTTAAGGAGTCGCTCTTTTCTGCTTTAGTTCTTGCCTCCCTTAACTGATTATTAAGTCGTTCCAGTTCATTATTGCGCAATGACTCTTCTCTATAACTATCGCTTACCTGTCTGTGTAAAATAGCATTATTAAGAGTTAAAGAAGCCTGACATGCAAAAGTGTAACAAGCATCAAGATCTTCGCTGTCGAGTTTCTTTTCACAATTTGAGCTAAAAAGAACTACACACCCCAAAGTTTTTCCTTCCACAAAAAGAGGCAAAAACAGTAGCTGTTTAACATCTGATTTAATCAAGCTTTCGGTTAATACTTTATTTACCTCAACATCCTCAACATTTAAAATATGCCTGAGCTTACGACTTATAATCGTTTGAACCATAACAGGGACATCCTTAATTGTAACATTTAAAGGCAAAAGAGATTTACTAAGATTTTTTTCCAATCGATAACTTTTTAAAGAGATGGCTCCACTAACATCATCAAAAAGATATAATCCTGCTCCCTCCATACCCGACAACTCAATACTCTTTTCAATTATATCATCAGAGAGAGTTGCAACATCAAGCATTGAGATAAAAGATTCACTAGCCTCTAATAAAGCTGCCAACCTGTTACTGTGGCGCATTATTGAGTGTTGAGCTTTAACACGCTGGGTAACATCCTCCTTAATAGCTAAAAACCTGGATATTACACCATTATTGTCAAAAACAGGAGAGATTACAGCCGACTCATAATAAAGTGTTCCATCTTTCTTTTTATTAATAAACTCGCCCTGCCACTCTTCACCCATACTAATAGTTTTCCAAAGCTGTTGATATACATCAGGGGTGGTATGTCCCGATTTTAAAATAGCCGGAGTTTTTCCCTTAACCTCTTCAAACTTATACCCTGTTAAAGATGTAAACTTTCTATTAACATACTCAATTTTTCCCTGGGGATCAGTAATTATGATGGTGGACGGACTTTGAAGAATTGCTTTGGATAATATTTTATTCCAGGATGCATCAGATTCTCTATTGGGAAATTGTGACATACGACTAACAATCAACTATTTAAAATTCTATTTTACTATTATAAAAATGAGATATATCATTACGCAATTTAAAATAAAGTGTTACTATTTTTACCGAAATAGTAAATACATATTAAAGAAAGTAAAAAAAAATTCAAAATAGCTATAACTATCAACTATAATAGTGCGTAGCATACAAGAAAATGATAAACACCTATTAATATAGAAGATGGAGAAGAGCAGTAATATTGTAAATTATAATAAAGGAGATATTATTATAAAAGAGGGTACTCCATCTTCATCAATTATAAAAATTGAATCGGGACTGATAAAAATAAGCAGTAGTCATGTAAAAGGAAAATCCACTATTTTACAACTAGCAAAAGCGGGTGAATATATAGGTTGCGAAAATCTAATACTTAACGAAAAACATAAATATTCTGCAACTGCAATTACCAAAACCAAAGTATCTTTTATTTTAACAGATCAGATAACATGGAGTGTAAACAGCAATAACAATGAGTATAAAGATATTATATCACAATCAATAAAAAACTCTCAACTAATTATTGACCGACTCATAAGTGTAAGCAATAAGCAGCTGCCGGGCAGGGTCGCAGACATAATTTTATACTTCTACAATACTAATAATAATATAATAGAGTTTGAGTTTCCATTAAACAGAAGTGAACTTGCTGATTTTGCAGGAACAACAAAAGAGAGTTTTATTAGAACATTAACAGAGTTTAAGAACGACAAAATAATAGAGCTAAAAGGGAGGAGATTAAAAATCAACAGCTTAAAAATTATAGAAACTCTTAGCAGGTTAGGTTAAAAATATCAGAAGCACCCATATTATTATATATATGGATGCTTCTAATATCTTTGGTAAGATTAAAAACGGTCTATAACCCCTTTTAGCGTGCAAAATTAGCAAGCTGACTACTTATTACAAGTCCGTTACCCTCAGCTAAATCGCTGTCAAGATGCAATCCCAGACGATCATTTATAACCGATAGATTTATCATCGATCCCGAAGGATGACGCCCCTGGTTCTCAGTAACAATTAAAACAGGCTCACCACCAATAGCATTAGTGACCTCTGAGATATCTCTTAATCCACGATTTGATACAAACAAAATATGACAATGCTCAATCTCATCGGCCGAAGAATACTCTTCAATACGAATAGATAGTCCCGCAACATTACGCTCACCGGCAGTTGACTCCAACGCCTGAGTTATTCCCTCTCTGCTACCATAAACACCTATAACAAAAGCCTCTTCGGTATGTAAATCGGGCCACTGTACAAGGCGGGTAAAATTATAGACAAAAGTAGCCTGATGCTCTTCAATTTGAGCCTTACTCTTATCTGAAAATGTGATTAATAAAACAACTGTTAATAAAAGAGTTAACTTTCTCATCGAATTATATACTTTAAAAAATAATAGCTTTAAAAATGCAAAAACTTAGGTGCCAAAAATCCATAATAGATTATTCACAAATTTGAAATTGCAAAAATATATAAGTCGGAGTAATCTTTATCGAGTTTTAACTTAATTAACAATGGTAAGTTTTTGTAAAAAATCAAAAAAGCATTAACAAAAGGCAACAATTTTATTAAAACTAGAATATGGTTAATTAGAAAAACCAGTCAAACAAAGAAAACAAAGATAGCTAGGCCATTTAAATTATAAAAAAGAGAACAAAACAAAAAAGTAAAAAATTAACTCTATTTTATAAAAATATTTAAAGCTTGAAACCTTATTGAAAGAATGATAAAACTGCCAGGGAGTAACTGCGTGAGACGGGAATCTCTAATGGTTGTTCTGTATCAAGAAGAAGGGTTATGCGACCCTTTTCCCGCTTAAGCATTTTAACTCTCTCAAGATTTATCATATATGAACGATGACACCTTAAAAAAGGATACTCTTTGAACATCTCCTCTAATCGCTTTAAAGAGTTCCTAAGCAGATATTTTTTAATACTTTTGCCACTATAATAAAAGATAACAACATAATTATCACTGGCCTCGAAATAGATAAGATCCTGTAACTTCACAGTGTATCGTAACACTCCGTTCTCATCTTTTAAAGGAACAAACCTACCTCCCCTTTTTAACTGATTTAGAAGCTTCTCTAAACTTCCTTTTTTTTCTCGCCACGAAAAAAAGAGCAGACTAATACTATAGGGAATAAGCAATATTAATGTTGTATTAAGAACGGCCTTATAGAGAAGAATCCCAAAGGGTCGTACAGACCCTAGCACAACAATTTCTAAAACCGCATACAACACTCCCATAAAAAAGACTTCTGCAAAAATCATTAGCAAATAGAGAAAAACAGAAACCCTTTTCCTTTTTCGTTTATAGAGTAAAAGCAGCAGCCGGCTTAAAATAACCACCAACATACCTGCAGTAACAAGCAGGGCCGATACAAGAAGAAACAGCCACCACGATACATCATACCACTCACCTGCCCCAAATGGCATATACATATTAATAAAAAAGAAGGCAAACAGCGCAGTAAAAAAGACCTGTATAAAGGTGTTTTTTCTATTAATAAAATAGTCGGGAACTGATTTAAAATAGGCAGCCATAAAAAAGTCCTGCTTTATAAAAGACAGATTAACATAATGAAATGCTATCGCAAAGATATGACCAAATTGGCAAAAACACAACTACCCCGCAATAATTTCATTCACCCCATTCAAAAATACATTCACCCCAAAAGAGCTGCAAATACGACTTTTTAAAACACAATGTCACTCTTTTTATTACATTGCAGTCGAATTATTCCAAAACCAGAAACGCCCTTTTGCAGAACATTCGCTCTCAATTAACCAACTTTCGCCAGTCTGTTCTCCGGTTAAACGAGAATACTATTCTGCAAAGGGCGTTCTTGAATTACCTGCTTTGTAGATCAATACCATTTACTGTTTTTAACCCAATCAACAACAAACTTTGCATTCTCAAAAGGGATATCAGGTAAAAAGCCATGACCCAGATTCATTATCCATCTATTATTGTTATTAGCAAAATAGGATTTATATTTTTCAAGCTCTTTAGAAATTCTCTCTTTAGATGAGTAGAGCAGGCGAGGATCTATATTACCCTGCAATCCTACCTCACTGTGAACCAATTGCCGGGCATCTGTTAATGGCATTTGCCAATCGATACTCACATAATCACATAAATCGGGAGTTACATATTTTAATCCGGTACCCAATCCTTTTGGAAAATAGATAAAAGGAGTTCCTTTAGATCTTACAGCATTACTAATTTTCTCAACAGCAGGTATAAAAAACTCTTGATACAACTCAAAAGGAATTAAACCGGCATGTGTCTCAAATAACTGAAAAACATCTACACCATGCTCTATCTGCTTTTGTGCATAATAAACCGACAACTCGGTAATAGCATCGATAAGTTTTTGAGACTCTCTCTCATTTTGATACAAAAACTTAACAGCCTCAGGAAAATCATGCTTGCGACTCTCTCCTTGTAACATATAACACATAGTGGTTAAAGGAGAACCGCAAAAACCTATTAACGGTGTACTATTATCACGCTTTTCTATAATTTCATCAATTACCTGATAGATATGCTCTAATTTTTGGGGAGAAGTGTTAAGGTGATCAACAGGAGATAAGTAGTTTGATAATGGGGTCGGAAAAAGCGGACCATTGGCAGTCCACTCCAACTCCATACCCATAGCAACCGGAACAACTAATATGTCTGAAAAAAGAATTGCCGCATCAACACCCAAATCCTTTATAGGCAAAAGTGTGACATCGGCAGCAATTTCGGGATTTGCCATCATCTCCCTAAAAGAGTAGTTCTCCTTAATTTTATTGTATGAAGGAAGCACTCTTCCTGCCTGTCTCATAAACCAGACAGGCGGTCGAGCAGTTGCCTCTTTATTTAGCTTTTTTAACAAAAGAGTTTTCTGCATTAGCTCAAAATTTAGTTAATAATTATATCATGATAAAGCACCCTCACTCATCTCGGTGAATACGGCACGGCTCATTTCAACCATATGTTCAACATCCTCAGAGGTGTGAGCATCACTTATAAATATACTCTCAAAAGCAGAGGGCGCAATATATATACCTCTCTTTAACAACCCGTGAAAATATTGAGCATACCTCTCTGTATCAATACTGGAAACCTGATTATTAAGGCGAACCTCCTTGTGAGAAGTGAAAAAGAGGGTGAGCATTGAACCAATGCGATTAATCACACCATCAACTCCTGTATCATCAAGAGCTTTTTTTAATCCGCTCTCTAAATGAGAGGCCAAATTATCTATTTTACTATAAATAGCAGGACTCTTTTTCAGAGTGGTTAACATCGCTATGCCGGCCGACATAGCCAGGGGATTGCCCGAAAGTGTTCCTGCCTGATAAACCGGGCCCTCAGGAGCAAGATGATCCATAATCTCCTTTTTACCTCCATAAGCTCCCACCGGCAATCCACCACCTATAATCTTCCCTAAAGTTGTAATATCGGGAGTAACTGCAAATTTATCCTGCGCTCCTCCGGGTGCAACTCTAAAGCCGGTAATAACCTCATCAAAAATTAAAATTGATCCGGCTTGAGTAGTAATATCTCTAAGCTTCTCAAGAAATCCCTCATCTGGTAATATAACACCCATGTTACCGGGGACAGGCTCCACTATAACAGCAGCTATATCATCTCCATAGCTGCTAAAGAGCTCCTCTATCGACTTAAAATCATTATAATATGCTGTAAGAGTATCCTTTGCAGAAGAGTGAGTGACGCCCGGACTGTCAGGGAGGCCCAATGTTAAAGCTCCTGACCCTGCTTTTATTAAAAAACTATCTCCATGTCCGTGAAAACAACCTGCAAACTTTACAACTTTGTTTTTCCCTGTGACCCCACGGGCCAATCGTAAAGCACTCATAGTGGCCTCGGTACCCGAGTTAACCATTCTAACTTTATCAATTGATGGCACCATAGAGGTTATCAAGCCTGCCATCTTATTCTCTAACAGTGTGGGAGCGCCAAAACTGGTACCAGTTGCAGCTATAGTTTGTACAGCCTCAACAATCTCTTCACGGGCATGACCCAATATCAAAGGACCCCAGGAGGCAACAAAATCAACATATTGATTTCCGTCAATATCCCATACTCTGCTACCTTTGCCTTTTTCTATAAAAAGGGGGTCGCCTCCAACACCCTTAAAAGCTCTAACCGGAGAATTAACACCTCCGGGAATAATTTTTTTAGCCTCTAAAAAAGCTTGCTTACTCTTTTGATTATTCATAAAATTTCTCTTTTCAAAATTAAACTCTCCGTTGCTGCTTTTTCATTGATAATACAAAATCAATAGCATGATATGAAATAATTATATCGGCTCCAGCCCTTTTTATTGAAGTTAAAATCTCTTCAACAATTTTTGTTTCATCAACCCAGCCCATTTCTGCTGCAGCTTTCACCATAGAGTATTCACCACTAACATTATAAGCAGCAACAGGAATATTGGTAAAATTTGCACACTCCCGTACAATATCAAGATAGCTCAATGCAGGTTTTACCATAACAATATCAGCTCCTTCTTTAATATCTTCAGCAATCTCACGCATAGCCTCTTTACGATTAGAAAAGTTCATTTGATAAGTTGAACGATCTCCAAATTGTGGAGTGCTTTGTGCTGCTTCTCTAAACGGTCCATAAAATGCCGATGCATATTTAACTGAGTATGACATGATGGGAACCTGCTGAAATCCACCATTATCAAGTCCTTTTCGTATCGCATCTACCCGACCATCCATCATATCACTTGGAGCAAGAATATCAGCACCTGCTTCAGCAAGAATAAGTGATTGAGCAACAAGTGTATTAACGGTTAAATCATTATCAACATCTTCATCAACAATAGTACCACAATGTCCATGTGTAGTATATTCACAATTACACACATCAGCTATGATTAAAATGTGGGGTATAGCCTCTTTAAGCTTTCGAATAGCATTGGGAACAACAGCTTCAAAATCACAGGCAACCAATCCCTCATCATCCTTCTCATCAGGAATACCAAAAAGAAGTATCTTGTTTATACCCGTATCTTTAATCATCTTATTTACCTCCTTAATAAGGAGATCGATTGAATAGTGATAAATACCGGGCATAGAAGCAACACCCTTTTTAATATTTCGACCTGTACAAACAAAATATGGCATTATAAGATCATCGCCAGTAACTTCGGTTTCACGTACCATGTTACGTATGGTACTGTTTTTTCGCAAGCGACGTAATCGTGTAACAGGAAAAGTCATATATAGATATTTTAATGAGTTAACGTCTATTTAAACAATCAATAACAGTCTGTGCCAACGAACAGTAACTCTGAGAAGGAGCTTCAGCCAATGGCTCTATACCACAATACAATGCTGCAGCCGTCGATATTTTCCCAATTGTTATAACTCGCAGCTTATTTACAAAACCATCAAGAAGTTTAGTGAGATTATAGAGAGAGGACGGACTTGTAACTACAATGATGTCATAACGATTCTCTCTAATCAAATTAAGAGCTCCAATATCAACATTTTGAGGCATTAATGTATCATATACATCTACACGCTCTACCTTTACATAATAAGATAGCTTTTTCAAAAGAGATTCACCGGCCAATCGACCCTGAGCAAGTAAAACATTATCCTTTGAATTGAGTTTAGGCAACAGCTCGCCGGCAAAGTCGATGCCCGAGCTGCCACTACCCACAAAGTCAGCTTCTACCCCATACCGGCGCAAATAACATGCACTTTTTTCACCAATAACAGCAACTCTATTCTCACTTAAACTATTATATCTTTTAAAAAAAGAGTTGATTCCATTTCGACTGGTAAAAACTATCCAGTTATAATATTGAAGATTATACAAAGGTGAAAAGTCAAGAGAAACTATCTCGATCAAAGGCATTGATATAACTTTAGCATCATAAGAATTTATATGGCTTACAAATTCATCATTATCCCGGGGAGGATATAAAGTTATAACTGTCGATTTTTTGGTATAACTCATTCACAATTTGTTAATTTTAAACCCTAATATCTTCTAAAATCTCCCTGCCTCCATTATCCAACATTCTAAAAGCCAGCTCAACAGCTTTTTCAGCAACATTCTCACCACAAGCAATTTCACTGTCACGTAAAACATTTGTGCCATCTAAAGAAGCAACCATCCCATATAGTGTAATACTATCATTTTTAACCTTTGAATAACAAGCTACAGGAATTTGACAACCACCCTCCATAGTTCTTAAAAAGGCTCTTTCGGCCATCACCTGTTGCCATGTTGCAAAATCATTTACACTATCAAGTATCTCTATAATCTCCTCATCATCTTCGCGAATTTCAACAGCAACTGCTCCCTGACTAACAGCAGGTGTTACAATCATAGGGTCCATATAGGCGGCAATTTTTGAGTGGTATCCTAACCTCTCTATACCAGCTCCGGCCATTAAAAGTGCATCACAATAACCACTCTCCATCTTTTTTATGCGGGAATCTACATTGCCTCTTATATCTATAACCTTAATATGTTCCTTAAAGTTTAAAATTTGAGACCGGCGACGCAGACTGGAAGTTGCTATTACACAATTATCAAAAAAATCATCTCTCATAGAGCCATCAGAAGTTAACAAAACATCCCTAACTTCTCCTCTCGGCAAAACAGCACCTATAGCAAGGCCATCAGGCAACTCGGTGGGTAAATCTTTTAAACTGTGAACAGCAATATCTATTGAACCATCTAATAGGGCACTTTCAATCTCTTTGGTAAACAATCCCTTATCTCCAATTTTTGAGAGCGCAACATCCAATATTTTATCACCACGGGTTTTTATCACTTCTATCTCAACATCTAATGAAGGATGTGCACTTTTTAAAGAGCGTGAGATCTCATTTGCCTGCCACAATGCCAATCGGCTTCCACGGGTTCCTGTTACTATTTTTTTACGTCTCATTAATTTTCGAAAACAGATTATTTATCACTTGAATATAGTCCGATTTTCTGCCATTATCGGTAACACTCTTTAAATTTTTGATAAGTTCATTTTTTATTTTCTTAGAGAAGATTTCGCTATACTCAACCACTGCATCAGGCTCCTTGTTAGAGCTCTTTACAGGATTTTTATAATGCAGAAGTTCATTTACGGCAACCTTATCGATAGCATTAATAATATTATCAATAGCAGGTGAAAGGTTGCGCATATATAACCAATCAGTAAATTCAGAAACCTTCTCTTCAATAATCTTTTCTGACTCGGCAAAGCAACTTAGCTTTTTCTCCCGGTTATTATCAACAATACCATTGAGGTCGTCAATATTAAATAGATTAACTGACTCAATATTTGTAATATCGGGATTGATATTTCGTGGTACGCCCAAATCAATCATCAATATTTTAGAAAGACCATTTAAAGAGGATTTTACATTGTGATAGTCTAACACAGGCTCTTTGGATGTAACAGAGGTTACAACAATTTCAGAATCGGACAACTCATCCAGATAGCTTTCAAAAGCAACAGCCGTACCGTTATATTTTTTAGATAACTCATCAGCTTTACCAGCTGTACGGTTAGTTATAAAAATATTTTGACACCCTTTTTTATGAAGATTCTTTATTACCAGTTCACCAGTGTCGCCCGCCCCTATTAATAAAATTTTACGATTCACAATATTATCAAAAACCTGACAACATTTTGCCACCGCCGCAGAGCTTACCGAAAAGACACCCTTGCTAATATCAGTAGTAGAGCGAACCAGCTTTCCCGTCTCAAGAGCTTTACCATATAATCTTTCTAAAACAGTTGAAACAGTGCCTGCCGACTGGGCAATATAACAAGCCTCCTTTAACTGAGCTACTATCTGATACTCACCAACAACCATAGCTTCCAATCCGCACACCACTCTAAATAAATGACGTACTGCCTCTTTGTTAAAGTAACGGTAAAAACTATCATTAACCTCTTCACCATATAGTTTATAATGAGGGAGTGAACTTACAATGGTTTTAAAAACTCCGGCAGTACAAATACCCTCACTCTTAAAATATATCTCGGTACGATTACATGTTGATAATATAAATACCTCATTTATATATTCACTTAAAAGCACCCTTTTTGAGACAGACAAAACATCTTCTCTGTCAAAAGCAAACTTTTCACGAACCTCTACAGGGGCTGACTTATGACTTAGTCCAACTACTCCGATCATAATATTATAATGATAGTAAAACACTCCTGCAGGTGTAACAATTTTAATGCAGGAAACCGAGCCGCAAAGTTAATTATATATCAATTCAAAACAAAATAACAGTTTCACGCAAAACTATCTCACCATTAGCTTTAATAACTACTACATAAATACCGGAATTAAGATGTGACATATCAATTTCAAACTGACCGCCAGAGTAGTTAAAATCAGTTAACATAGCTACGCGACCTGTAACATCATAAGTTTCAACAGTGACATCTCCAAAAGGTACTACTTCTGCAATAAATATATTTGTACCCTCTTGACGATATAATTTATTAATATCATCTGCTAAATTATTATCTGTATAGGTTGAATAGTTGGTAAGTTCAACATTAACGTAATTATCAACACTCAAATCATAATCAACATATATAGGTTCAAGATCATCAAAAGAGATTTCAATAGTTCCGGTGGCAGAAAGCTTATAATCTTCAAAAAGAGCTACTCCCTCACTATCTGTTATCAAACTCTCTTGATCTGATATAACCACTAAAGCACCTGCTACACCATGCCCATCCATATCTACAACTTCAACAACCAAAGGAGAGCATAAATAATCAATTAAAAAGTCAACCCTGTTGGATTCTGAGTCATACTGATTATAGATAGTAGAAACTGAAAAAATATTATCACAGCACTCAAAAGCTTCTACAGTAGCATCAACTGAGCTAAACCCCGAAACCTCACCAACGGGCTCATCATTAATCCATATACGATAATCAATTCCCCCCAGGTAGTCTCGACCCTTTTCAGTCACTACTTTTTGTTTTTCGTAAGCAGCCCTCTTAATCCCACTTTTATAAGATGAAGTTTGATTATCAAAATCACCACTTTCACTTGCCACGGAGACAATTGATTCATCTATATCACTATCGGAAGCAACTTTTATTTTATCAATAAAAAGTGCCATTCCATCGTCTGTAACACAATTAACAGCTATTCTAACCTGCTGATCTCTATATTGATCGAGAGAAAACCGGTAGCGAGTCCATTCAGTTGGAACCTCTATTATCTCTTCATGAAGCATTTCAAAGCTATCTTTATCACTACCACCTTCGGGCGATATTAATACACGAATTTTTTCAGCACTATATAAAGGAGATAGTGTACGTGCATCGATAGATAAAACACTCTTCTCATCAACTGTAAAACGAGGAGAAATCAACCAATCGTCATTAGGTCTCTCACGAGAAGCAAAAGAGGCAAGAAGATTTTCACCATAACGCGCTGTCATGTCAAAGTCTGACTGCAAAAGAGTACTATAATGGGGGTCAAATAAAATAAATGCTCCTACATATCCTTCATTTGGAAATGAAAGATCCTGTAATGCCCAAGTAGGACTCTCATCATAATCCTTCATAATCCAACCGGGAAGAGAGAGAGAAAAGGGTTCATAATTGCTAAAATCCTCATTAATAACAGGATCCCATGATAACTGAGCCTCTAGATTGTCAGAAAAATGTGCAGTAAAATTGGATGGTTTAACTTTATCCAAACTGCTTAATTCTATCTCGATAGTTTTACTCTTATCTGGGATATAGCGAATAGCACGAGTATAAAATCCCTGCTTTTTAACCACGGCAGAGTAAAACTCTTCGGAATACCCCTGCACCCAATAGGCATTACCATTACTATCGGTTACCGTACTCTCTCCTTCAACATTAAGATATGCTCCCTGCAGATCTTTACCATCACTATCTGTAACAACATAGGTAAGATTAACATCTACTGTTTCGGTAAAATAGGAGGTTTGCAATGGGTGATAACTATAGCTGGCCTCACTATCGTAAACAAAAAAAGCAAAATAGTATCTGGTTGAATGATCCAGACCTGTAACGGTAACATTACTATTATCACCTGAGGAGACCACATAAGAGTGTGATCCAATATCTTCTCCCTCACCAAAAACAGAGTTGCCTTCATAGGCATATTCAAGCTCAGGCAAATCAACTACTTTATTGCCCTCTCTTACTACAACCAGTAACGAAACATCATTACTTTTATCCCATGAAAGAGCCATTAAATCTTCACTTCGATTATCAAGAGAGATATTGTAAACTTCTCCTTCCCCGTTGTAAGGCTTTTGCAAAGTTGATTTAACCGTTACATCATCTACTGCAATCCCATATCCATATTTCCCGGTTCCTTCAAATGCAATATATCCTGCACCCTCATTAGGCAGCAGCAAACGCCGCTCTATCCACTCGTACTCATTAGAGTTATAGCAAGCCAGCTCTATCCACTCTTCATCCTCTTCACCCCTGTATAAAACTCTTAAAAAATCCTGATCACCATCCCATTCACGCTGAAAATGACGAAACTCAAGTAGATAGTTCTTCTTATCATCAAAGTTCATAAGTGGAGAGGTTAATCTGGTTACTCCTGGGTTGTAATCATCAACAAAAAAGTAAGCAAAAAAATCACCATCATAGGCCGATGAAGGATTACTACTTGTTCCGATAGTCTGCTGCTCCCAACTAAAAACACCACTTACCTGATGCTGACTCCAATTAGTTAATCCATCTTCAAAAGAGTCGTTCCATGGAAACTGATCTACAGGTTCAATCATCGTTTGAACACTCTTCTCAAGAGCAGGAGACCATGTATCACCTAAATCACTCCATATTTTATAATGAAATATTGTTCCGGGTTCCAAATCTAAATGAATAAACTCTTCAGCATCACCATAATAAAGAACCTCTCCTCCTGAAGGTAGAATATCACCATTACTATAATCAACTCCATCTTCAGGCTCACCAAAAACTCCATCTTCACTCCATGCAAGAAGCACAGGATCTAAATTGGCAGATAAGCTCCATTCCACTTCAACACTATTTGGTGAGGAGGATTTAAGCATAAAGCTTAATGGTGCTCCGCTTTGCACAGCCATATAATCAAAAATGATATTATTATCCAATTCCCTAATGGATGTAATACTTCTATCAAAAGGTTCGCCCGACCATGTAATAGCAGCAGGATCACTATCATCGGTAAATTCTGTCTTATTAAAGGATCCCGGAAATGGAGCGGTAGCAGAATTAACCACACCTGATGCAGAAATAACCATTAATCCCTGATGCTCTTCGGTATTAATATTATTAGAGGAGCGCCTGTTGTCGATTCGCTCTTCATCGACATGATAGATTAATAGTCCCTCGCCCGGTATAAATGAGTCAAATCCTATTTGTCTGCGGTTCTCAAGTAACAGATATTCCTGTGAGTAGGGACTCTCAACTAAAAATACCTTTTGTGACTCTATTACAGGTTCCAAAACAAGTTCTCCGGCAGTAGAAATAACCTGGGGCTGGGGAATCCAGCCAAGCTCCATTTTTGAATATGGATTGTGATGTGCCGGTAATGATCCGGGAGTTTCACCATTATATGTACCCCGTGCCATAAGATCCCAATTACCGGTACCGGGATAACTGTTATCATTAGTATCATAATAGTCGGGCAGCCCTAAATTATGGCCAAATTCATGACAAATAACGCCAATACTGTTTTTATTACCCTGCTCATCATGCGTTTCGGGCTGCACAGTATAACGATCAACTTTCACCCCGTCAAAAGTGCGCATAGATTCTGAATAACCAGCTGCCGAAAGAGTCCATGAATGCGACCAGATATGAGATTCATCACCGGTTACTTCCTGTCCGGGTCCTGTATGAATTATGGCAATACCTTCTATTATACCATTACCGTTATTATCAAACTGAGAAAAATCGACTCCGGCATTGGAGGCAGCAAGCACCGACTGATAGGCAAATTCTCCCCATCTATCCCGGCTGCTATAATAGTCACTACTATTGGGGAGATCGACCCACTGGGTTACCACTGAATTAACATCAAGTGCCCCATTACTAACCTCAAGGTAGTAATCTCTAAAACTACCTGTTCCTGCATAACCCTCTTGATTCATAAAATCATCAAAATCGGCAGGAGAGTATGATGAATTGGTATCGCTAAAATTAGCAAGTATAACCAACATGTTTTGCTCTCCCTCGGCAGGAAAAACATTATCTGATACACTTTTCAATAAATCTTCTCTATATCTATTCCTTATATTTTGCACCTGTTGCGGACTAACAAGAGAGCCTTTTTCTATTTCGCTAAGATAATCCAGTTCGGTTGATGAACGTTCGTGGGGATTGGATGCTGCTATACCCGAAAGTGAAGGTTCACCTGACTTTAAAAGTGTGATATACTCATATATATCATCATCATTAAGTGCAATACGATAGCCATCAATAGTTGAGATCCAATTGAACCATTCATCTCCGTTTACTTTTATTGTTATTTCACTGCCATCAGGCTGAATAATGCGTCGCGAATCTGGGAATGCACCAACCGAATAGAGATTGGTAACTGAAAAAAGCATTCCCAAAAAGAAAAGAAAAAAAGCGGGTCGATATAAACTCATCAGAAAATAACCTTAATTAATAGAAATTACTATTTTAAACGAAACAAAAGATAAATAGTTTTAAAAGGCTGCCCAAAATAAAAAGCTGCCCAAAAAAAAGAGCAGCTTTTTATCAATTCAATTTTTACTAAAAAATTCTATAAAAACTCATATCTGACAAAAGCCTCTACCGCTTCATATTCGGCCATTCCAAGCTCATCATAGGTCTTAGCAGTACCCCTGTTGCGCTCTTCGGCACGCTGCCAAAACTCTCTATTATCACCGCCCATAAACATTGCCCCATCTTTTTGTGACTGATGTTTAAATATCGCTGTTCGCTTACGCATTAGTTCGTCCGGACTAATAGGAACTGCCATTTCAATTTGATGAGTATCCCACTCATGCCACGCTCCTCTGTATAACCATACCCAACAATCCTCCATAAACTTTTCATTTTTGAGCTTATCAATAGCTGCAAAAATGGAATCCAAACAAACCCGGTGAGTACCATGTGGATCTGACAAATCTCCTGCAGCATATATCTGATGAGGTTTAACCTCTCGAATAAGATCTGCAACAATATCAATATCCTCTTTACCAAGTGGCTTTTTCTCTACCTCACCTGTCTCATAAAATGGCATCTGCAAAAAATGGACATTTTCATCTTTAACATTTGCATACCTGCAGGCAGCCTTGGCCTCTCCAACACGTATAATAGATTTCATCTGACGTACTTCAGGCAAATCTACCGAATCGTGTCTTTTTGTTTCTAAAAACTCTTTTACTCTCTTCTCAAGTTCAGTTATTGAAGAGTTGTCCTTACCAATAACATCTCCCTGAAAATCGTTTACAAAATCAAGATATCTTAATACATCCTCGTCACTTACAGCTATACTTCCTGATACCTGATATGCAACATGTACGTCATGACCATGATCTACAAGGCGCAACATAGTACCCCCCATTGAAATCACATCATCATCGGGGTGCGGACTAAAAATAAGTACTCTTTTGGGAAATGGAGAACGCCTTTCGGGACGATTTGTATCATCAGCATTTGGTTTGCCCCCTGGCCATCCGGTTATTGTATGCTGCAGCTCGTTAAAAACTTTAATATTGATACTGTATGCTCCCCCCTTTTCTGTAATAAGATCAGACATCCCATTATCACTGTAATCACGGTCTGTAAGTTTTAAAATAGGTTTATCAACCTTTTGACAGAGCCAAACAACAGCCTTTCTAATTAAACGATCGTTCCATACTACAGAATCAACAAGCCAGGGCGTTTTTATACGTGTTAATTCGGCTGCTGCTGCTACATCAAGAATAATATCAACATTATTATGCTCTTGCAGAAAAGATGCCGGAACCTCTTCAGAAATATTCCCCTCTATAGTTCTTGTTAATATAGATGACTTGCCTTCTCCCCAGGCTAAAAGACGAATCTTTTTTGCACCAAGGATAGTTTTTAATCCCAAGGTGAGGGCCTTTTGAGGCACATTATCTTTTCCAAAGAAGTCTGAAGCAGCCTCGGTTCGTGTAAAATCATCTAAAGTCACCAATCGGGTCAACGAATTAGAAGAAGAGCCCGGCTCATTTAAACCAATATGACCTGTTGTACCTATTCCCAAAACCTGAAGATCAATACCACCTAACTCCGCTATTCTTTTTTCAATTTTTTGACAGTAAGAATAAACATCTTCCTGAGGTATTGTACCATCCAAATAAATTATGTTATCCTCTTTAAGATCAACATGTTTAAAAAACTTCTCCCTAATTTTACGATTAAAACTTTGTAAAGCATTTAACGAAATAGGAAAGTACTCCATAACCCCAATTACCACAACATTTGAGAAAGATAACTCCTCCTCTTTATGAAGTCTTACAAGCTCTTCATAAACTTCACTAGGAGCAGAACCTGTGGCTACACCAAGAACAAAAGCCTCTCCTTTTTTATTCTTCTCTTTTATAAGATCGGCAATTTCACAGGCAACACTCTTACTCCCCTCTGTTGAAGAGTCATAAACAGTTGTAGGAATATTTTCATGTTTTGTAATAAGGGAGAAAAGATAAGGATCATTTTGATAATTATCATTTTTAAACTTCCCCGGGTTAGAGATTTTTTTATCAAATTTTTCCACCATGATTTATAAAATTAAATTTCACACCACTACAAAACTAACAACATTAAAAACTTTATGGTTAGTTTTATTTATAATTATTGTTAATTTAAAAGAGTCCCATTTATAAAGTAACTTCATTATCTTATATTTGCCTGTTATCAAGATTTGTTAAACAATATAATTGAAAAAAAATGAGACTTCTTATTCAACCAAATTACCAGGCGATCTCAAAATGGGCAGCAAACTATATTGCTGACAAAATTAACAACCACAAAAAAGAGGAGCCTTTTGTGCTCGGACTTCCAACCGGATCTTCACCTGTTGGGACATATAAGCATCTTGTTGAAATGCACAAACAGGGTAAAGTGTCATTTAAAAATGTTGTAACTTTTAATATGGATGAGTACATAGGGTTAGAAAAAGGTCATCCTCAAAGTTACAGAACCTTTATGAATGAAAATTTGTTCAATCATATAGATATAAATCCTGAAAACATTAATATTCCCGATGGAAGCACAAGCGACCCTGAAGCTGAATGTAAATTATACGAAGAGAAAATAGCTAAAGCAGGAGGAATAGACCTTTTTATGGGAGGTATAGGTGCTGATGGACATATAGCATTTAATGAGCCTGGCTCCTCGTTACAATCTCTAACACGAATTAAAACATTAACTCAGGAGACTATAATTGCAAATGCAAGATTTTTTGAGAATGACACCTCAAAGGTTCCAACAACGGCAATGACTGTAGGTGTTGGCACAATTATGAATGCAAAAGAGGTTCTTATAATTGTAAATGGACATAATAAAGCAAGGGCGCTTCGTCATGGTGTTGAAGAGGGAATTAATCACTTATGGACTATTAGTGCTCTGCAGATGCACCCTAAAGGAATAATTGTATGTGATGAAGAGGCAACATCTGAGTTAAAAGTAGGAACTTATAAATATTTTAAAGATATAGAAAAGGATAACATTGTTTAAACAAATAGCCGTTGTTGAGCTTATAAATTACTACTCAAGCTCAACTACGGTTATTCCACTTCCACCCATTTGAATATTCTCATCACGAAAACTCTTTACAAAAGGAATTACCGATAGATGCTCACGTATTAGGGCTCTTAATATGCCGTTACCTTTACCATGCAATATTTTTACAGTTTCAGCCCCACACATAACAGCTTCATCGAGATGATTAACCACATGGTTAATAGCATCGTCAGCACGCATTCCCCTAATATCAATATCTGATTTAAAATGAATCTTCTTCTCACGAATACGATCAGCAATAGTTGATACACCTCCTCCTTTTTTAAGTGATTGCTTATGCCTCTTTTTGCTAATTTTTTGTAAACGTGAAACCGCAACATTTGTAATAAGATCACCAAAAGCTACAAGAGCCTTTTTATCTTTAATCTCCAAAACCTCCCCGGGCATTGCCCCCGACTCAAGAGAAACACTATCTCCCACCTCTATGGTGCTGGACGACTCAACTTTAACCAAACCGTTATCGGACTTCTCTTTTTTACCCTCTCTCTCTTCTTTGCTTTTTTTACGACGTTTTATCTTCTCAATTTTTGCAGCAATTTTATCCTCTCCCTGCTTTTCTTGAATATCCTTTGCTACTACATCATCCTTAAAAGTTTCAAGATCTTTTCTTGCTCTGCGAGTTCTCTCTTTATCAGCCTGAGATTCACGTATCTCTCTAATTGTATTCTCAATCTTCTTATTTGCCTTATTCAAAATTAAAGAGGCCTCCTCTTTCGCATTTTTAAGCAACCTAAGCTTCTCCTGATTAAGCTGTTCTAACTCCTTTTCATAACGTTGAGTTACCGTTTCAAGCTTACGCTCTTCTAACTTTATGTTTCGTCGTTTCTGCTCCCAGTAACGTTTATCCCTGATAATCTCTCTTAAATGCTTGTCAAAGTGAATATGATCCTCTCCTAATCTCTCTTTTGCCGTTGCCAGAATAGTTTCGGGTAGCCCTATTTTACGAGCAATTTCAAAAGCAAAAGAGCTTCCGGGCTGCCCAATCTGCAGCCTAAAAAGCGGTTTAAGTTCGTGAGTATCAAATAACATAGCTCCATTAACAATACCATCAGTTTGAGATGCATAATGTTTCAAATTTGTATAGTGAGTAGTAATAACTCCATATACCCCCTGATAATTGAGCTGTTCTAAAACCGATTCTGCTATTGCTCCTCCCAACATTGGCTCTGTACCAGTACCAAATTCATCTATAAGAAGCAGTGATTTGTTGTTACAATATCTAACAAAATTTTTCATGTTATTAAGATGAGAGCTATATGTACTTAAATCATTTTCAATTGACTGCTCATCTCCTAGATCAAGAAATATATTTTCAAAAAAACCCATATTTGAACCAGGCAAAAGAGGAACTGGCAATCCGCATTGCAACATATATTGCAACAATCCTGCTGTTTGTAAACAGACAGATTTTCCTCCGGCATTTGGCCCCGAAATAAGCACTATACGATCATCGGGAGTTAATTGCAGAGATAATGGAACAACCTCTTTTTCAACAGCTTTATGTTGTAGATATAAAAGCGGATGACGCGCTTCTATCCAGTGAAAAGCCGGATTATTACGCACTTCGGGAATAATCCCTTCAATAGAATGAGCAAAACGGGCTTTTGCCCTTATAAAATCGATAACACCCAAAAACTTAACCGAATAAAAAATATCATCTATGTATGGACGAATAAAATCAGAGACTTCGATAAGAATTCTTACTATTTCACGCCTTTCGGCAGATCGCAACTCTCTTAGCTCATTGTTTACCTCCACAATTTCAGATGGTTCAATATAGGTTGTTTTACCCGTTGCCGACTCATCATGAACTATACCGGGAACCTTTCGCTTGTTTGCCGAAGGAACAGGAATAACGGGACGCCCATCACGCATAGTAACACTAACATCCGAGTCAATTAATCCGCGAGACCTCACTTCTCTAAGAATGGAGTTCATTCTTTTAGATACGCTCTGTTGCAAATTAATAATTGCAGAACGAAGACGAGCTAACTCAGGGGAAGCATTATCTTTAATCTTTCCCTGGCGATTCAAAACAGTCTCGATTTTATCTGTAACAGCAGGATAAACCATCACATCCGAAGAGAGCGAGGTAAGCCTGGGATACTCGACCGAATCTAATCCACGTATAAATGAGGTTACGAGTTTTATAGAGCTGAGATTTTTATGCAAATCAAATAGCTCATCTACATCCATAAACATCCCCTCAACCATAATTTTTTTTAAAGGGGCACGTACATCTATAATGGTACTAACAGGAAGTTCTCTATTATTATGTGCAAGCATAAGCATCTCATTTGTTTGCTCAAGCCATCCACACACCTGATTATATTTAGTAGAGAATGCTATTTTATCAATCCATTCTTCTCCCAGCGCACTTATACATTTTTTCTTTATAAGGTCTCGTATCTTATCAAAACCCAGCTTTTTTTCAAACGAATCGGGATAAATCACTAATCAATATTTTTAATGCTGTTTTCTATCTTTTTCACAAAACACAAAATTAATCAATTAACCGGACTATACATGTTAGTCACCCCAAATCAAATTTATTTATACCATATAAATAGTTTTAACAATAATTAATAGTGATTGAGCTATATATTTAAGCTACATTTGCTATAGAAACCAACAACTAATTAAATCAATATCAAATATTTTATGTCAATACACACTTTTCACATTCCTGTAATGGGGATAGGCTTTACAATAGACTCGCCCATAAAAATAGCACATCTGGGTATCTCATCAGCAATATCTTTAGTAGATGATATTTTAATTGAAAGAATGAGAGAGCTTTATAGCAATAAGTATGACCTGCCCTATAGTTTTGTGCCTCACAACGAAGAAGATTCAAGAGCCAAAAGAATAACAGCATATCTAAACACTGTTAACACAATTGTAAACCAGAAGGTAAGCAGTTTTAAAGAGTCGGTTATAAAAAAAAGAGATGAGTTAAATCAATTAATCGATATATTACCACCAAAATCTCTCTTAAAAGAGAATCTTATTGCTGCATACAAAGCAAAATCCAACTCGCTTATCTATGAAACAATCGAAAAATATTATAAGCCCGGGAGCATAGATGTAAACATAATGACTAAGCTCGATAAGGCAAACTATAAAGGGGGAGAAGAGCTGCCTGCTGAATATAATGACGCACATGCAGCTTTAAGAGGGTTTGCCAACAGCAAATTAAACTCCTCGGTAGTACTCTCAGCAGGTATGAGTCCGCGCCTATACAGTTACATAGAAAACTTTGAGGACTTTTATCCCGACAAGGAGTTCAATCTGAAAAAAAGGATAATATTAAAAGTGTCAGACTATCGCTCTGCAATTGTACAGGGAAAGATGTTTGCCAAAAAAGGGTTATGGGTATCAGAATTTCGTGTTGAATCAGGACTTAATTGTGGAGGACATGCTTTTGCAACTCAGGGGATTTTAATGGGTCCTATACTTAAAGAGTTCAGTAAAAACAGAGAAGAGTTAAAATCAGAACTTTTTGAAATATACTCAAACGCACTTAAAGCAAAGGAGAAGCATGTACCTGCCAATCCGCCACAAATGCTTTTAACAGCTCAAGGCGGCGTTGGCACATCAGAGGAGCACAATTTTCTACTATCTAAATATAATATTGACAGTGTTGGTTGGGGCTCTCCATTTCTTTTAGTCCCCGAAGCCTCTTCAACCGATAAAGAGACTATTGATCTTCTCTCTAATGCTAAAGAGGATGATTTCTATCTCAGTGACATATCTCCGGTTGGAGTAAGATTTAATAATGTAAAAGGCAACTCTCGCGACAAGGATAAGGAGAGTAAGATAAGTCAGGGTAAGCCGGGAGCTGCCTGTACTAAAAATTTCCTGATGCTAAACAAAGACTCAAAAAACAAACCTATATGTACTGCATCAAGAAAATATCAAAACCAAGAGATTCAAAAACTTAACTTATCGGAATTAAGCAAAGAGGAGTATAAAAAAAAGTATGATGAGATAACTGTGAAGAGCTGTATTTGTAACGGATTGGGAGTATCAACCTTAAAAGCTCACAATATGGATACAAAACATGAAGGTGATGGAGTCTCTGTATGCCCCGGCCCCAATTTGGCCTATTTCACCAAAAAAGTATCGCTTAAAATGATGGTTAATCATATTTACGGAGAAACTAATATAATTGAAGATCCTGAAAAAAGACCTTCCATGTTTGCGAAAGAGCTCCAAATGTATGTTAATTATATCAAGGAAGAGTTAAGCAATTACCAAACCCCAAATTCACGCAAAATAAAAGAATGGCAAAAATTTATTACTAATTTAGAGTTAGGAGCAAATTACTGCAAAGAAGTTGCCACACAAACAAAGCCAAACAAGTTAAGCAGTAATCTGATAAAAGAGCTCACAGCAGAGATTTCAAATATAAAAGAGCAAATCAAAAAAAGATAGTTTGGAAAAGGCAAAAGCCTAAGAATCATTTTTCTTTCTAAATTTGCATTGTATGTAAATAATTAAGTTATGTCAACAGCAAAAGAGAGTACAAAAAGAGTTACAGTTACAGAGCTTGCCCGCATGAAAAGTGAAGGAGAGAAAATATCGATGCTTACTGCCTACGATTATACAATGGCGACAATTATCGATAGAGCAGGAACTGATATTCTTCTTGTAGGAGATTCTGCAGCAAATGTTATGGCAGGATGGGATACTACAATTCCGATAACAGTTGATCATATGATATATCATGCTGCTTCGGTAAAAAGAGCTGCCAAAAGAGCAATGGTTGTAGTTGATATGCCTTTTGGCTCCTATCAGGGCAACAGTATAGAAGCTATAAACTCTGCAGTCAAAATTATGAAAGAGACATCGGCAGATGCTCTTAAACTTGAAGGCGGAGTTGAAATAATGGAGTCGATTGAAAGAATACTTTCAGCAGGTATTCCAGTGATGGGTCATTTGGGTTTAACACCTCAATCGATAAACAAATTTGGTGGTTATTCAATAAGAGCAAAAGAAGATAAAGAGGCCGACAGGTTAATTAGTGATGCTTTAGCGTTAGAAAAAGCAGGAGTATTTGCAATAGTACTTGAAAAAATACCTGCAACCCTTGCACAAAAAGCAACAAATAATCTATCTATTCCTACAATAGGTATAGGTGCCGGAAATAAAACCGATGGGCAGGTACTGGTAATACAGGATATGCTTGGAATGAATCAGAGCTTTTCACCAAAATTTTTAAGAAGATATCACAATCTGCATGAAGAGATTTCAGGTGCTGTTAAAAATTATATTAATGATGTTAAAAGCTCTGATTTCCCAAACGAAAAAGAGCAATATTAAAAACAAAAAAGAACAGAACTATTTCTAAAGAGACATAAGCAAGGAACTCTTCTTAAACAAATAATTTATAATGAATCTCCATATATTATACGAAGACAATCATTTAATTGCTGTAAACAAAAGCAACTCAGACTTAGTTCAGGGTGATAAAACAGATGATGAGCCTTTAAGTGACAAGGTAAAAGCATATATAAAAGAAAAATATAATAAACCAGGAGATGTATATCTTGGTGTTGTTCACCGTCTTGATCGTCCTGTTACAGGGGTGGTTCTTTTTGCTAAAACAAGCAAAGCACTTTCAAGAATGAACAAACTGTTTCAAGAAAACAGTGTGGAAAAGAAGTACTGGGCCATTGTCAAAGAACTGCCTGAAAATGACTCAGGCACTTTAACACATTATTTGATAAAAAACAGTAAAAAAAACAAATCATATACTACTTCAAAACTTAAAAAAGATGCTAAAAAAGCTGTTTTAAGTTATCGCCTAGCCTCCAGCTCAGCACGATACCATCTCCTTGAAGTAGATCTTAAAACAGGGCGACATCACCAGATAAGATGTCAACTATCAAAAGCAGGTTTTCCAATTAAAGGAGATTTAAAATATGGATTTCCCAGATCAAATAAAAATGGAGGCATATCTTTGCATGCCCGCTCTCTCTCATTTACACATCCCGTAAAACAGGAACCGCTGTTAATTAAGGCTCCTGTTCCCAATGATGACAATTTATGGAAAGAGTTTGAAAATGTAACAGGTTAAAATCTCATCAATAGTTCAAACATAAAGTTACGCGGTGCCATAGGATAATAGTAAGCCCAGGTATATTCAGTCTCATAATCATAATAACTTGCTCCATAGGCATTACTCTCATACTTAAGATTAAACAAATTATTTACAGTTCCACGTATCATCAACTTGTTTAACGAAGCAAATGAAAAGTTATAGTTGAATGATAAATCATGAACAAAAAATGACTCCAGCTTACGTTGATCCGAAGAGGTGTTATCAAAATACTGCTCACCTATATACTTTGAATTAAATGTTAAACTCCAACTCTCTGTAAGATCATAACTTATCAAACTATTACCAATTAATGAAGGTGAGTATGCAATATCGACCGATCCCAAATGTTTTTGCACCTCGCCAACAAAATTGTCTCCTTCATAATAAGGTGCTGTTTTTACAAAATCTCTAATCCGGTTACGACTTAATGTAAAATTTGCATCCCAACGTAAACCATTCGTAATAAGCCACGAAAACTCCGTTTCAATACCTGCACGATAACTATCTTCAACATTAGTCATAATATCATATCCTACATTACTCTTCTCTCCTGTAGGAACAAGCTGATCTTTATATCTCATATAGTATAAATTTATACCACCTGAGAATTGGGGAGATTTATATGTATAACCTGTTTCAATGTTATAGAGTCTTTCGGCTTGAGGGGTAACTTCAGGATCAAGATTTGCATCTTTAAAATTGGTTCTTGTGGGTTCACGATTCGAAACACCAAAAGAGAGGTAAGAGCTTTGATTAGATGAAATATCATAAAATAGGCCTGCTTTAGGATTAAAAAAATTAAAAGTGTGATCCTGACTTAAATCGCGAAGATCATCATCAATTCCACTCATTTTATATTCTACACCCCTATACTGGAGATCACCAAACAAATTGACCAACCCAATATCCCAGTTAAACTTACCAAAAAAATGATAATCAGTTTTTAGTCCGTTATTTGAATACCACTCATAGTCCTTATCCATTACAACTGCATAACGTGACCAAATAATATTTCCAAAATGATCCCCATCATAACGATTCCAGCCACCACCAAAAGAAGCTGTTAAGCTGTTTGATAGTCTGTTATTACTACTCACAACAAAACCATAAAAATCATTATCCATCCATTTTTGTCTTACCAAATCGCTGCTTTCAATCTCATCACCACCAATTGTAAAATAGGGTAAACCATATCTGGCCATATCCTCTTCTTCCCGGTACTGTTCATAATAACCTTCTCCTCTGGTATAATGAACTGCAGCAGTAAAATCATGGTAATTATTTAGTGCATAACTGTAAAAAAGCTGATAGTGAGTCTGTTTATAATTATCAGTCTGATCATCATAATAAGCCTCTTCTCCATTAACATCCGTATAAACTCCTGCAGGATTATATCTACGGTTACTCTCAATCATATAATCAGGTACACCCCACCAGCTGATTCCTGTTTGTTGATCTCCATGAATTAAATTAGCTTTTAAAAAACTGTTATCCATAAACAGAGTCCCACTTAAAAAGAGAGATTGATGGTTTGAAAAAGAGTTGTGAATATATCCATCAGAGTCGAGTTTTGAATAACGACTTTCAAAGGAAAATTTATCATCAATTAATCCTGTTCCAACTTTTATGCTATTACGAAAGGTATTATAACTGCCGGCCGAAGAGACAATCTCTGCAAAAGGATCTGGTGAACCCGATGATGTTCTCATATTAACAGAGGCTCCAAAGGCAGCTCCACCACTTGAAGAGGTGCCAACACCTCGCTGAATTTGAACCTCATCAACCGATTCGGCAAAATCGGGCATATTGGCCCAAAAAAGATCCTGGCTCTCAGCATCGTTTAAAGGCACGCCATTCATAGTAACATTAATCCTTGTAGGATCGGTGCCTCTTATTCTAAACCCGGTGTACCCGACGCCAATACCCGATTCAGAGGTTGCAACAACCGAAGGTGCTCTTTGAAGTAAAAATGGAATATCTTCATTAACCGCATTACCACGTAGTTGATCACCACTTATATTGGTATGTGCCACAGGTGTTTTATGACCGGCTCTATATGCAGATACTACTACCTCGGGCGTCAAATGAGAATCCTCCTGCATAACAACAGTAATGTCTTCACTCTTTTCAATATAAAGATTCTCTTCAACCATCTTATAGCCGAGAAAAGAAACAGTAATATTTAAGCTCTCTATATTATCAGAAAGCTGAAAACTAAACTCACCATCACCACCTGTAACAGTAGTATAAGTATCATTTAAAATAACAACAGCCCCAACAAGCGACTCACTCTCTTCATTAATAACTCTTCCCTCCACTAAAATCTGACCGTAGGTACTGCCAACAATTAAAAGCGAAAATATAAAAGCAAAAAAAATCTTTCTCATAATTCTCTTATTATAGAGTGCTATGAGAAAGAAATCAAAACTCCTTGCGACAGCATTACCTGCATCAAGTTCAAAGGGTTTGATCTCAGCCCTCACGCGGCACCCCCAAAATTAATTATATAATAAAAAATATACTATTTTGTCACTCCAAGATAATCTTCAATAATTTCTTCAAGTTTTTCTCGTGGTATTAACCCTCTTGCACCGGCAGGCTCACTATCAAGCGGCACAAAAAAAAGAGTTGGATAAGCTGTTACACCAAAAGCTGCAGCCAGATCACGATTAGCCTCTGCATCAATTTTATAAATTTGAATTCTGTCTCCATAATCACTTTGAAGCTCCTCCAAAATAGGAGCCAGCTGTTGGCATGGCCCACACCATTCAGCATAAAAGTCAAGTATAACGGGACGATCACCTAAAAAATTCCACTCATCTTCATTCTCAAAATCAAACACCTTTTGAGTGAATGTTTCACTATTTAATGAAATAACTTTATCTCCATAATCATCAGGAGAGGCATATAAATGAAAAAATTTCCCACTTACCCCCAATAAAAGAGAAATTACTGTTACTACAAACGCTACCTTCTTCATAAACTAACTTTTTTAACACTTCAATGCATAAAATTAAACTACAAATATAAATATTTAACCATGTATTAATTAAAAAGTTCGCTACCGCTTAATACTGAAACAAAAAATGCACCACCCTATATTTAATAAAGTGGTGCATATCAATTAATTACACAATATTACAAATATCACTTTTCAACCTTTAGCACATCACTAATGGCTTTTTCGAACGACTCTTTGGCAAGAGCACCTTGAGCCATTTGTGGTTGACCATCTTTAGGTATAAAAAGAATAGAGGGAATACTCTGAATTCCAAATATCGATGCCAGCTCTGTTTCGTTCTCGGTATTAACTTTAAAAACATCTACTTTTCCCTTATAGTCTTGAGAAAGTTCATCCAACACCGGAGCTACCATTTTACATGGCCCACACCAATCAGCATAAAAATCAACTATTGCAGGCTTATCGCCATTAAATTTCCACTCTTTATTATTTTCATAGTCAAAAACTCTCTCTTTAAACTTATCTGCTGTTAAATTTTCTACCATAACTTAAATCTTTAATTAGGTTTATATTTATTTTATCAACTCTTTCCTGTTATAAAAGTTATCACAAATCTAAAAACAATTATTCACATATGCAAACATTTAAACTTATAGATGTATTGATGCAATGATTATGCCAAACTGTAATTGGGATAAAAATTGTAGATTTGTCACACTAAAACTGATAGAAGAGCATTTAAAGATGAAGGAGTATATTGATAATATAGTTTTTAAAATCACATCAGAAATTTCAGCCGATCATAAATGTGAGGCCTATGCAATTGGAGGATTTGTAAGAGATATTCTGCTGGAAAGAAAAACCACCGATATAGATATTGTAGTTACAGGTAACGGAATTGATATCGCTAAAGATGTTGCAAAAAGATTAGGAAAGGTAAAAATGTCGGTATTTAAAAATTTTGGAACTGCAATGTTTAAATTCCAAAATATTGAATATGAGTTTGTAGGTGCACGAAAAGAGTCCTATTCACATAACAGCCGTAAACCTATAGTTGAAAAGGGTACTATCAAAGATGATCAAAACCGCAGAGACTTCACTATTAACACTCTCGCTATTAGTTTGAACACAAATACATGGGGAGAACTTACAGATCCTTTTGACGGTGTTTATGATCTAGAAAATCGTACTATAAAAACTCCTCTTGAGCCAGGAATAACCTTTTCGGATGATCCTTTAAGAATGATGCGTGCCATAAGATTTGCAACCCAACTTCAATTTAGAATTGAGGATAAAACATTCGAAGCAATAACCAAAAACAGAGAGAGAATAAATATTGTCTCAATGGAGAGAATTACCGATGAGATAAATAAAATCATCTTATCGGAAAAACCATCAACAGGCTTTAAACTACTTGAGAAAACAGGGCTACTAAAAATAATCTTTCCCGAACTTCAAAAACTTAAAGGGATTGACAAAAAAAATGGAATCTCCCATAAAGACAATTTTTACCATACCCTTGAAGTATTGGACCAAATAACTTCATCAACCGATAATTTATGGTTAAGGTGGGCAGCACTTTTACACGATATTGCCAAGCCAGCGACTAAAAAATTTGACAATGTTCATGGCTGGACTTTTCATGCACACAATCACTATGGTCAAAAAATGATTCCCTCTATATTTAAACGACTACGACTTCCTCTCAATGAAAAAATGAAATTCATTCAAAAAATGGTATATCTTCATATGCGCCCGATAGCCCTCATAGAAGATATTGTAACCGACTCGGCAGTACGTCGCTTACTATTTGAAGCAGGTGATGATATAGATGATCTAATGATATTATGTGAAGCTGATATCACCTCAAAAAACCCAAAAAAAGTAGAAAAACATCTACGAAACTTTAAAATTGTAAGGCGTAAACTAAAAGAGATAGAGGAGAAAGACAGGGTAAGAAATTTTCAACCACCTATATCGGGTGATGTAATAATGAAAACCTTTAATTTAAAACCGTGTTATGAAGTAGGAGTAATTAAATCTGCAATAAAAGAGGCCATTTTAGACGGTGAAATTAATAACAGCTATAACGAAGCTTATCAATTCATGATAAAAAAAGGGAAAGAGATAGGTCTGACTCTCAATAATTGATATAATTTACTCTCTTTTCACTTTCAAGTTAAGCCATACAGGCAGGTGATCACTATAACCACCAATATATTGATATCCCCGATAAGATCGATATGGGCGCTTTCCACCAAAAGCTTCATCGGGTTCGAGCAAAAAAGGGAGATCGACAATCTCCATTTCAGGTTTTTCAACAAATATGGATAGAGAGTCGCTCAACATATTACGTGAAACCATTATCTGATCAAACAAGTCCCATCTATACCTATATTTAATAGTACCTCTGTTTGAATCAATATGACAGGATGTCATGACAATCATAGAAGAGTCGCACTCTGTTCTGCCAATTGCAGCAAATGCCTCAAAAATAGAGGAGTTTAAAGGTTCATTAAAATCTCCCATAACAATAACAAAAGCCTCCTGGTTTAAAGAGAAGATAGAGTCGGTAGCTGAATATAATGTCTCTGCAGCTATCTCCCGATACTCTTGAGTTGCAGCCACTCCTCCAAATCGCGAAGGCCAATGATTAACAAGAAGATGTAGGGTGTCACGATTATAAAGCACTCCTTTAGCATACAATATATCTCGGGTAGCTCGTCTTCCTTGGGGAAGCTCAATTTGAACAGGATAAGAAGAGAATAACTTAAAATGGTCCGACCGGTAAAGTAGAGCAACATCAACACCCCGAAAATCACCCGAATTGTAATGAACAGGTTTATAATTTAAATTATCAAGTCCGGTTTCAAAAATTAATTTATTAAGGACATACTCATTTTCTACCTCACATAACCCTACAATAACAGGAGGAGAAAAACCGCCTGCTGTTAAAATTACCCTTGATATATTTGTTATCTTCTCTTTAAATCGGCCATAACTCCAACCACGTGCTCCTGTTGGAGTAAACTCGTCATCATTTTTATCGCTATTATTATAGATATCGAACAGGTTCTCAACATTATAAAACATAATACCTGCATCGTAATAATCACAAGACTGCTTTTGAGCAACAAGTCTGCTATTAATATAAAATTGAAGTAAAATAAAAAAAAGAAGAGTAAACCAAATGCGCAAAACAGATACTACTTTTAAATAAACCTACTAAATATAAATCATTCGCCCTCTTCAAACTGAACAAACCCTAGATCCGGTGTTCCGGCTAAATCCCTTCTCTTTCCCAAAATATCGACAGGATATTGCTCAGCTCCATAACCAGTACCGGAGTGTCGTGCCGGAGAGAGTGAATCAAGTTTAAAATTATAGTCCGAAGGGTTAACAAAAAGAGGATTTTCATTCAATATTACATTAGTAAAATTACTACTGTTACCAGTAACATCCTCACTATATGAAGTTCTTATCAAAGAGTGATCAAATTCAAAATTGAGCATCATCTTTTCACCATCATCTTTATCCTCACTATCATAAAAATCAAATAGAAATTCACTTTCAGCCTGACCATAAATAATACAGTTTACAAATCTTGCCTGTTTTAAAACATTATGAACCTTGTTACCTTTAGCATCCTCCAAATAGTTAGTAAGAACTAAAGCAGGAGTTCCCCTAAACCCCCATTGATAATAGTTAGCAACAGTAGAGTGGAAAAATTGATAATCACCTCCGGCTGTTAAAGCAACAGAAGCACTTCCGCAATCCCCAAACAGCGAGTTAGCGGCAATAAGAGCAGAATTTTGAGCAAACAAACCCTGCTTGGCAATATGTTCAATTTTTGTGTTAGTAATAGAAACAGGGGTATCATCTTCGAGTCCGACCTCATCTATAACAATTCCCATGGTAGCATTACGAATCTCTGCATAATTAAATGAGTGATTTTGACTACCGGGCATTAGGTAAATATAACCCCACTGTCCTGGTTTATCAGCATACCACTCCTCCTGTCTAAATCCAGAAAAAAGAACAGGCTCATCTTTAGTACCTTGAACATCAAGCGAACCCTGTACTCTCAATGTCGCATCCTCAAAAAAATGAATACGAACACCGGGCTCTATAGTAAGTGTCTCCAGAGTGTCAACATATAAGTGATCATAAACAAGATATGGCCGATCATTAGTAAATGTAGTTGATTTTATAGTATCCCCCTGAATCAGCTCTACATTTTGCCCATAAGCTAAAAGCTTAACACTTTGCAGCTGGTTTTTAGTGAAAAATTTAATAGAATCAGTTAAAACAAAAGGATCATCCGAATTCTCATCAGGATCAATTGTTACATCTACAAAAACAAAAATACTATCTCCCGATCTCAATTCCATGTCACGAATATCATATTCAGGAATTCCATTAATATTAACCCTGAATTTAGAATCTTCCCCACCGGCAAGACGAATATTTTCTATTGTTAAATCCTGCCCATAAGGATTGTACAATCTAAAATGTTTAGTTGCTGAACCAATTGAAGTAAATATTGTATCAAAACGCAAAGTATCAACAGAGAACACTACACCCTCTCCGCCACCTCTAAATCCATAATCCCGCTCACAACTATATATTAATAGCAGAAAGAGAAGCAGGTATAATATTTCATAAATCTTTTTCATCACAAAGTCAACTTTTCTCCATATTACAAAAATAGAAATTTTATTTAAAAAATTAACATATTTTTTAATAAATTGCAAAACTTTACAAAAGTATTTGCTTATATACTAGTTAATAATAGATATAACTAATATCAATTAATTTCTCTATTTTTGAATTATCGATTATAGTGATACTATCAAATGAGTAAAATTTCAGACAATATATCAGGATTCGATCTTATCTCCGAAAAGCCTTATACATTTGACAGATTTGTAAGACTTTTATTATCGATAGCAATTTTTATAGGTGTTGTTATTGTTATCCGCTCTATAAGCAACGTGCTAATACCTTTTTTTATTGCTATAATATTGGCATATTTAGTAGATCCGCTTGTTACTCTGATACAAACCAAACTAAGAGTTAAAAGAAGAGGATTGGCGGTTTTCATTACTCTTATGCTCTTTATCTCAATTATCTCAATAGGATTGATTTGGCTAATTCCAAAATTTTTGCAGGAACTTTATAAGTTAACCGATCTAATACGCATATATCTTCAAACACATAGTTATCAAGATATAATCCCTGAGAATATTGACAATTGGATAAGAACAATCATTGCCAGTCAAAATATTCAGGAGTTTTTAAATGCAGAAAATGTAGCCCAAATATCATCAGCAATAGTAAAGTCGGCCCGTTCATTTTTTTCTGGCTCGTTAAGCATTTTATTTAGCATCGTAGGATTTCTATTGATTTTCTTATATCTCTTTTTTATTCTTCTTGACTACAAAAGAATAGAATCGGGATGGATTAGCCTTATACCGGCCAAGCACCGCGCCCTGGCATCAGCCATATCAAATGATTTGCAAAAATCGATGAGGGTATATTTTAGAGCTCAAAGTATGATTGCTATGACAGTAGGAGTTTTAATGGCAACAGGATTTTCTATAATAAATTTACCTATGGCCATTACATTGGGAATTTTTATTGGTATTTTAAATATTGTTCCCTATCTGCAAATAATTGGTTTTTTTCCTGCAATAGCTCTTGCAATGCTAAAGTCTATGGAATCGGATCAAACATTTCTTGAAGTTTTTTTACTTGTATGCCTTGTTATGTTAATAGTACAGGCAATTCAAGAAGCAGTATTAATACCCAAAATCATGGGAAAAGCATACAACATGAATCCAGCACTTATTATTCTGGCTCTATCGGTATGGGGTAGTCTGATGGGCGTATTGGGAATGTTACTGGCGCTTCCTTTAACAACACTAATTGTATCATACTACAAACAGCTAATTCTTAAAGAGTCGGCACCACCACAAAAAGAGAGCTCAAAAATCCAAAGCAAAGTAAAAGAACAAAATAAAGAGAGTAAAGATAGAGATGAGAAAAAAGAGAATGAGAACAAATAAAATAACAAAAAAGTGAAGAGCATAAGTTGTAATCTAAAGATAAAAGTATTAAACAGATATAATGACAAAGGCTGCTTTACACAAAACGTAGGTAAGCAGCCTTTATCTTATTATTAAAAATA
Source organism: Marinilabiliaceae bacterium ANBcel2 (assembly GCA_029688995.1). Lineage (GTDB taxonomy): Bacteria > Bacteroidota > Bacteroidia > Bacteroidales > Marinilabiliaceae > JARULA01. Next base: position 10,469 of record JARULA010000003.1, on the reverse strand, counting down.
TTTTATAAAAAAATTGAGTTAGCTCAACTTATCCAATACGTTCATAACTTCACGAACATGATCACGACTATTATTAAGAAGGGCTTTTTCATCATCATTAAGATCTAACTCTATAACTTTTTCAACGCCATTCTTACCAAGAATTACCGGTACACCTAAATAACAATTCTCGATACCATACTCTCCCTCCAAATTAATACAAACAGGGAACACACGACGCTGATCCTTAACAACAGCTTCAGCCATCTGTGCAGCAGCTGAGCCGGGAGCATACCATGCCGAAGTACCCATCAGCTTAACAAGCTCTCCACCACCAAACTTGGTTCGCTCTATAATAGCATCCAATTTCTCTGAGTCGATAAGTTCAGTTACAGGAATTCCTCCTACGGTAGTATATCGGGGAAGAGGAACCATTGTATCCCCATGACCGCCCAGCAACATAGCCTGAATATCTTTTGGAGAAACATTAAGCTCTTCGGCAAGGAAAGCACGATATCTGGCAGTATCAAGAATTCCCGCCATACCCATAACTTTGCTACGAGGCATCTTGCTGGTAATATGAGCCTGATAGGTCATTACATCCAAAGGGTTTGAAACCACAATAATAACAGCATCTGGAGATTTGCTAACTACCTGCTCTGTTACAGATTTAACGATACCTGCATTAGTCTCAATCAAATCATCGCGAGTCATACCAGGCTTACGAGGCAAACCTGAAGTAATTACCACTACATCAGACCCTTCAGTTCTAGAATAATCATTTGTAACACCAACAGTACGGGTGTCATACAAATCTATGGGCGCTTTTTGCCAGATATCTAAAGCTTTACCTTCAGCAACCCCATCTTTAATATCCACTAATACTATCTCATTTGCTACCTCACGGTAAGCCAAAACATCGGCACAAGTTGCGCCTACATTTCCTGCTCCTACTACTGTAATTTTCATACTGCTAAATTTTATTTTTATTTAATTAATATTATCTCTATTTGATATTACAAATATAAATAAGTATGATTAATTACAGAAAAATTTCTTCATTTTTTAAAAGATTTAACCCCTCTTTTTTATTATTAAAAAACCCAATTACAACCGACTTACATTCAACTCCTTAGCATTAGAAGGAGGGGTTAATAATACACGATCTCCCTTTTGAAGTCCCTCTTTTATCAAATAGTGATTATCATTTTCACCTCCGGTCTTTATCTCCTTTTTAACAACCGACATCCCCTCACGTTTATAAACAAAAGATTCACATTCATCACTGGAAAAAACTGCCATACGAGAGACCATTAAAGCATCTTCAACAGACTCTACAACTATTCTGTTAGAAGAGCTCATTCCCGGTAAAAGCATTTTACCATTGGGATCAACCTCAATCTCAACTTTAAAAGCACTAAAAAACTCTCCGGGCATATCCTGTCCCACATTAGCTACACGTGAAACCACCCCCGAAAAAGTCTCTTCAGGAAAGGCGTCAATACGAATTCGAACATCCAATCCTGACTTTATCTTAGATATATTAATTTCAGGAATATATACTTCACTCTGTAATGTCGAGAGATCGGGTAAAGTAGCTATCATAGGCTGCCAACGGCTAACATTAGAACCTGCACGAACCTTGTTACCACCATGATCACGCGCATAAACCACCAATCCATTTGAAGGAGCAGTTATATAGAGATCTCTTCTTAACTGCTCAAGCATCTCAATATAACTGGTATGATCATCAAGCTGTTCCTGATAGCGGCGTATGCGAGTATTATGCCTCCTTCGCTCTTGCTGATATGTTCTGCGCTCCTGCTCTAATTTTCGCTCAGCGGTCTCCAAAGCAATTTGTGCCTGACGCTGAACAGCCTCAGATTCATACGCCGACTGCTCAAGCTCTATTTCACGATCGTAAACATCATCCTGCGCTCGCCGTATATTATCTCTGGCCCGACTCAATACAAGGGAACTATCAAGGGCAGCGTTCTCAAGATTATTTTCAATACGCTCAAGGGTTTCATAAGCATTATCTAAACGATCCTGTACATCACCGGGATCCAAGGTGGCAATATAGTCACCCCTTTCAACAACGGTACCTTCTCTTACAATATCATTTATTTCTATATGTCTTATCCGTATCCTTCTCTCTTGTAACACATCAGGGATGCTAATTTGTGTGGACTTTAAAGCCTCTAAACGTCCGTTTGCAGAAACTACAACCTCAAATGTTCCCTCCTCTACCCTGACATAATCAGGCTCCTCAACATCTCCGGTAATAATAGAATAGATAATAAGAGAAACCACTACAAGGGCAAAAGGGATTACCAACTGCCATAACTTTTTGTTCATCAGTAAAATATTTTAATATCAAATAAACGATTAACCTTACTGCTGAAGAAGATCGTCCAATTCTTCAATTAAAGGCTGATCATTTTCAAAATCATAAAGAGTTAAACTTCTAACGCCAAAATAGCTTGTCCAGTATCGTCTTAAAGCATTAATATAACTGCGACGAGCAGCATCTAAAGATGTGCGTGCAGAGTTTAAACGTATAACATCAACCTTATCAATTCTAAAACGTTGCATAGTTACATCAAAACCCAACTGAGCAATTGTGTCAGCTTTGGCAGCAATAGCAACCTGTTCCTTTTGAAGATTAAAATCAAGAATCGAAATAATAGCATCCTGCTCAAAATCTATTAAAGCTTGTTGAACAGTAGCTTCGGTAACCTCCATATTAGAACGTGCCATCTCTACTCTACCCTTCTGTCTTCCCCAATCAATTATAGGCATACTTAATCCTACACTAACCTGTTGATACTCATCAAACGGAGAGCTATAAACATTTGCAAAATCATCGGAGCTACGCTCTACTCCAAAATTTGCACGAATATCTGCACTTATACCTCCCTGTGAACGGGTTCGCTCAACGTTCTGCTCAGCCTCAAGGAGTTGACGTTCACTGTTAAGAATTTCGGGATTATTTTCAATAGCCATAGCTACTGCTCTTTCTACATCAATTTGCAACTCTGGAATATCATCAGGTACAACACAGTTAACCTTAATATCATCTCCCAAACCCAAAAATGAGTTGAGTGAAGCATATGCCTCCTTTAAATTTATTTCGGAACGGCTAACCTCTAACTGTGCATTTAAAAGACTAAGCTCCAAATCTAACAGCTCATCCTGAGTAACTGTTCCTATTTCGAAACGCCCCTTTCCAATATTATAAAGCGTATCAGCATTAGCATAGTTTGTTTCGGCAATTTGTTTATCAATTTCGGCTGATGCAACATTAAAAAAGTGGTTGGTAGCCTGAACAGCTAAATTTTCAAGTGATTGAAGGTAGTCAAGTTTTGCCTGCTCAAATTTAAGTGGCTCTATTCGTGACTCCCATTTAAAACGATTATATCCATTTAAAGATTGAGAAAAACCAACACTAACAGGTACAGAGCTATACTGCACTCCTCCCTCATCAAGATTTTCTCGCCGCCTTAAAGATGTTGTAACATCAAATACACCTCCAGTCCAGGGTACATTTTGACGAATGGATAAAGAGCCGTTGGATGTAAAGTTCGAAATTGAAACAAACTGATCATCACCATCAACGTATCGCTCTTCAACAGACCTGTTGTAATTAACAGGTGTAGCAGAGAGTTCCAAACTTGGCAGGCGATCAGCCTGATAACTTCTAAACTCCCAATACCTTGACAAATACATATTTCTGGCTCTAAAACTATGTAATGACTGTTGATGAGCCAAATCAATAACATCATCAAGTGTTAAATCAACTTCAATAACATTGTCATTGTTGTTGTTTTGGGCAACCATCTTAAAATTAACAAACAACAGTACTAACAGAAATAGTGTAATATTACGAACCATCAGTTAAATATTTATATGCTTAATTTTCTATTTTTTTGACAGAATTAATGACGTAAAGACTCAACCGGATCCTGATTTGCAGCCCTTTTAGCAGGAATATATCCAAAAACAATTCCTACAGTTGCCGAAACACCAAACGCAATTACAACCGAAAAAAGTGTAACTATTGTCTGAATTTCAGCCATGGTTTCAATCAATTGTGCCAAAATTATTCCTAATACAATGCCTATCATTCCACCGGTAACACTTATCAGTGTAGATTCAGACAAGAACTGAACAATAATATCTTTTCGTGAAGCTCCTATAGCCTGTCGCGTTCCTATCTCTCTTATGCGTTCCCAAACCGATGCCAACATTATATTCATAATCCCAATACCTCCTACAATTAACGAGATACTGGCAATAGCTCCTAAAACAATATTAAAAATATCATTTGTTCTTTGTTGCTGTTTAAGCAACAGTTCGGGAACTGTCACTTCAAAATCATATATCTCGGAGTGACGCCTTAAAAGTAATCTCTGAATAATATCAGCTGTAACACTTAAATGTTCAGTCTCATCTACTTGAACCACAATTTTATCTAACTGATCCTCAGCAGTTGTAACGCCATTATTATTTCCTGAGTCACTACCTCCTCCCCTGGCAATGCTTTCCAACACTTCTGAATCTATACGTGACCGGTCTCTAAAACGCATCAACATAGTTTTAACCGGCACAAAAATTTTATTATCAGTACTACTTATTCCAAGCTCATCAGAAGCAGAAGCTGTAAAATCACGCCTCTCAATTAACCCAACAACTTTAAGCCAGGTATCCCCTGCCTTGATATATTTTCCAATTGGATCCTCGGTACTAAAGAACCTGTTTCTTATATTATCCCCAATTACACACACAGGAAAGCCACCTTCACTTTGCTCCTCGTTAAAAATCTTCCCATCAACAAGATTAATATTTAAAAGATCAAAATAGTCGGAGGAGACTCCATCCAATGAAACGGGATAACTTCTGCCATCTAAAACGGCATGATAATTAAGAGATATTACCGGACTTACACGAGAGACCGATGGTATTGAACTCTCTATTGCTTCAGCATCAAGAAGTGTTAAGCCGGGAGAAAAACGACTCTCACCCGAGGAGCTCCCATCAACAGCCAAATCACTGGGAGTGACTATAATATTATTAACTCCCACTAAACGTATCTGTTCAAGCACCTCTTGCTGTGCACCCGTACCAATTGCCAACATACTAATAACAGCAGCAACTCCAAACATAATACCTAATGCTGTAAGAAGTGATTTCATTTTATTCGCCAAAATAGCTTCTACAGCAATAATAACATTATGTATATACCTGGTAAATAACTGTTTAAAATTTCTCATTCAGAAAGAACTTAAATTGTCTCTTCTACTCATTAAAAAAAACTAATTATTGCCTCCACGTCCTCGACGCATACCCTCACCCTGACCCTGAGGAGGTGTAGCTCCTTCTCCCGTGAATCCTTCTTCTATAATCTCTTCAGGAATTTCATCTTCAGAAGGGATATCTTCCTGATCTATCTTATCAAGAGAATCACGACGCGCTTCTTCTCTACGTTCTATAATTTTCTTATAAATATCTTCGCCTACCCATGGAATATCATCCCTGGTTGAAGGTTCATTAAAAAGCAGAGTCTGCCCCTCATGAACTCCTTCTCGTACAACAACGTGTGTAGCATTTTCTGTACCTGTGTCAATAATTTGTCTATAAAGCTTATTATCCTTTGCATAAACAAATTTTAGGCTATCATTTCGAAACACAGTCTCTAAAGGAATATACAATACATCATCAAATTCAGATACAGTAATCACATTACTTGTAGTCATAGCCGGCCGTAATTCAGGATCAGAGCCATCAAGCCGAACTGTTACCTCAAACACCTTTGTACTGCCATCAGGCAAACTTTGTCCGATATTAGCAACTGAGATAACTTCTCCATCAAATCTTTTTTCGGGGAAAGCATCAACTCCAACCCTGGCTGTCTGACCTACATCTATACGAGAGATATCAATTTCATTTATATAGGTAACCGAAATCATTGTTGACAAATCAGGTAATTCTGCAATCACAGGCATCCAACGACTAACACTGCTACCCACCTGAATCTTATTACCAAACCTGTCATAACTATAAATAACCATGCCAGGCATAGGAGCATGAATATCAAGTGCCTCAAACAAATTTTCCATATCCCGTACCCTTTCGCGATATCGCTCTACCTCCTCTTCTGCCCTTTGAACAGAATAACGAGCCTGTCTATGCTGTAGTTCATAATTCCTCTTTGCCTGCTCTAAATTCTGCTTAGCCCTTTCTAAATCAAGAGCAGCCTGTCGCTGAACAGCAGGAGATTCATATACAGACTGTTCAACAACTAATGCTCGCTCCTCAACTGCTACCTCAGAATCAATTAATCCATCACGTAAATTACTCATATTAATATTGGTGTCGATACGGGCATCTTCCAGATCCTGAATTGCACGTTCCAAATCATCCTGAGCTTCATCTAACAGTTCCTCAACCGCACTGTGATCCAAAGAAGCTACCCAGTCCCCTTTTTCAACAACAGTTCCCTCTTCAACAATGTCCGTTACCTGAATCTCATGAATATTTATACTTCGACTTGAAAGCTCTGAAGGAACCTCAATAACAGTTGCATTCTCAGCTTGCAACTGTCCGCTGGAATAGACCTCTGCAACAAAAGATCCACGTTGAACCTGACCTTCGATAAAAATATCTCCAATAATTTTGGATCCTGAAAACATCCAATATCCAATTCCTGCTAAAAATAGCGCTGCAACTACTATTACAGTTACTTTAGTCGTTTTTTTTCTGTTTTGCATTTTAATATAGATGATTTAAAAAATGAGACAGACTCAATTGATTAAAGTTTAATCAGGCCTCTCTCATTTTTTAAATTATTATAAGGTTAACCTTATTATCCTATCTTACTTATTACATTTTTTATATCATCAACTAATGCTAAAGCTCTCTTATTATCAGGAGCTTCGGAGTAAATCCTTATAATAGGCTCTGTATTAGATTTTCTTAAATGAACCCAACAATTATCAAAATCGATTCGCACACCATCAATATCATTAATCTTCTCTTCTTTATAATACTCCCTAATTTTTACTAATAAATTATCTATATCAATATCAGGAGTAAGCTCTATTTTCTCTTTTATCATAAAATACGAGGGGTACTTATCTCGCAGTTGAGAACATGTTAACCCCGATTTTGCAAGATGAGATAAAAACAGAGCAGCTCCTACCAATGCATCTCTTCCACAATGACTCGCGGGATATATTACACCTCCATTGCCCTCCCCTCCAATAACAGCATTGGTCTCTTTCATTTTTTTAACAACATTTACCTCTCCTACTGCAGAAGCTGAATATTTTTGCCCATGCTTCTCTGTGATATCTTTTAACGCTCTGGATGAGCTCAAATTTGAAACAGTGTTACCCAGAGTATTAGTCAATACATAATCTGCAACAGAGACTAATGTATACTCTTCACCAAACATAGTTCCATCTTCATTTACTATAGCCAGTCGATCTACATCAGGATCTACTACAAATCCCAAATCAGCTCCCTTTTGTTTAATAAGTTCTGAAATAGCAGTGAGATGCTCTGGAAGAGGTTCCGGATTATGAGGAAAACGTCCATCTGCATTACAATACAACTCAACCACCTCTTTAACTCCAATTGCTTTCAAAAGCTCAGGAAGAGCAATACCACCAACAGAATTAACACCATCAACCACAACTTTTAAACCGGCACTCTTTATGGCATCAACATCTACCAAGTCAAGATCTACTATTTTCTCAATATGTTTGCGTAAAAAATCACCCTCCTCTTTAACTCTACCCAACTCCTCAACCTCTGAATAATAAAAACTCTCTTCATCAGCAATTTTCAACACCTTAGCTCCTTCTTCTGCATCCAAAAACTCACCTTCTGAATTAAGTAATTTTAACGCATTCCACTCTTTAGGATTATGGCTTGCCGTTAGGATTAATCCTCCATCAGCAGCAAACTCAACTACAGCCAACTCGGTAGTTGGAGTAGTAGCCATACCTAAATTTATAACATTAATTCCCAGGCCCTGTAGCGATCCCAAAACTAAGTTCTTTACCATCTCCCCGGAAATACGGGCATCTCTTCCAACTACAACTGTAGGCATCGCCGAAGAAGAGTTCTCTTTTAACCATGTACCGTAAGCCGAAGTAAAGCGAACAACATCTACCGGACTTAATCCTTCTCCAGGGGCTCCGCCAATAGTTCCACGAATTCCCGAAATTGATTTAATTAAAGCCATGTCTTATCTTTTTTTATTATAAAACTCTTAATATGATAAAATATATCATGAATAACAGAAGAAAAAACAAAGATATATTAAAACTCAAATCCTTACCATATTTTTTTTGCAACTTTGTACAAAATTTGATATTCTATGGAAAAAGAAAATAAAGAGAATTACATAAGACTAAATAGATATATAGCGAACAGTGGAGTATGCAGTAGAAGGGATGCTGATGAACTTATCCGCAAAGGGCAGATAACAGTAAATGAAAAAACTGTAACAGAGTTGGGTTGCAAAGTATTATTAAGTGATAGGGTAAAATATAAAGGAGAGCTTTTAAATCCCGAACAGAAAGTCTATATATTACTCAACAAACCAAAAGATACTGTAACAACAGTATCAGATCGGCAAGGAAGAAGAACTGTAATAGATCTAATTAGTGAGGCATGTGAAGAAAGGGTATATCCGGTTGGCCGTTTAGATCGCAATACAACCGGATTACTACTATTGACAAATGACGGGGAACTTTCAAAGCAACTGACACACCCCTCCTCCTTAAGAAAAAAAATATATCATGTATTCACTGATAAACCAATAGATGAGGCTGACTTAGATCAAATACGTAATGGAATTGAGTTAGAAGATGGGTTGATAGTTCCAGATGCAGTAAGCTACACCGATAAAAAAGATAGAACTCAGGCTGGAATAGAGATACATTCGGGCAAAAACAGAATAGTACGACGAATATTTGAGCATATGGGGTATAAAGTTGTAAAGCTTGACCGGGTCTATTTTTCTGGATTAACAAAAAAGAATCTGCCCCGCGGCAAATGGAGATTTTTAACAAAAAAAGAGATCATTTTGATAAAAGCAGGAATGCTATCATAAATTAGAATTAATTTTCTCCTAATATATATTATATTACTGGTATGCTTTGTCCCATGGAATTTGAATAAAAAATGGTAAAATTTTTTTTTGAAACCCTCACTGGCAAACTCTTAATAATAATATTGCCAATTCTTATAGCATTAACCGGAAGCTCCTCAACAGATAGTTTCAACCAACCGCATTATAATAGTGATAGTCCTGATAAAGATGAGATAATCCATTTAATTGACAGCTTGGAAAAAGCCTATGAAAAGAGAAGGAGAAAAGAGTTAGCCGAAGGATATGTAGCTGCCGGACCAGTAGATTTGAATTTGCACAGACTTATAGATTATAATAGATATGAAGGATTTAAACCGGGTATAGGGATAAGATCAGGAGATGAGATATCACAACTGTTTACCTCAGAGTTGTTCTACAACAGAAGTTTGAGATCAAATTATAACAACTATGGAAGTTCTGTTACATTTCATTTAAGCAGTGATAAAAAAAGGAAGCTAAATATTTTTGCCGAAAAGAGTCTGTTTGAAACAGGAAGCTACAGCTTATTAGGCCTACCCAAACCATATTCAAATGAACGCTTTGAAAAATATGCAATTAAAACAGTTGACCGCACTACTGCTGCAGGAGCATCCTTAGAATTTGGATTTTCCGGTAAATTGAAGTATAAAATAGGATATTCTTATAGAGATGTTGAACCCATACTTACATATCCATACTTAACCGGTAGGGAAAAACCTGAGCCTGCATTTTACAACCACGAAGGAGTTGTTAGATTTAACTGGAATCCAAAGCAAAATAACAAATTAAAATTGTGGAGCAATTTTATATATGGTAAAGGGGCAGGAGAAAACACCTTCTCTTATTTAAAAACAGAGTTTGCAGCTGAACAAAGAGTATCCCTATCAGAAAGAGTAACCACAAACATTAGAGCAGTATCAGGTTATATATCAGGAAGTTTTAAACATACGCATCTCTATAGTGCTTTTGGTACATATAATAACGGCTTAGGAATACATACATCTTACTCATTTGCAACAATGCGCCCCAATGAATTTGCTGCAGATAAGTTTGCACTGTTATTTATTAAAACAGAGATACCTCTTGAGGTAAATTCACAATTTATAAATCCAGTAATCATAGTTTCTACATCAGCAGCCATAGGGTCGGTAAAAAGTAAAAACAAAGAACTTATAAACTCTTTTAGCAAAGGATATTATGAATCGGGGGTATATCTGAGCAGACTATTAAAACATGACTTTCTTCACTATGGAGTATCATTTCACTATAGATACGGACCCTATAACTTTAACAATAGAGCAAATAACTGGGCTGTTAAGCTGGGTATAGAGATAGATCTATAAAATAG
>JARULA010000029.1 GCA_029688995.1 Marinilabiliaceae bacterium ANBcel2 | reverse complement strand
GTTCTTTGAAAATATTGATGCAATACCAAACAAGTACAAGGTAGAAATAATTTTTTTTACCTGTCAATTTATTGATTTTATTAGTTCGCTAAAGAGCAAAGGGATTTTAATTTTTTTATACAACGAAGAGTTTGATCCTGGCTCAGGATGAACGCTAGCGACAGGCCTAACACATGCAAGTCGAGGGGTAACATAAGAGCTTGCTCTTGATGACGACCGGCGCACGGGTGAGTAACGCGTATGCAACCTGCCTATAACCGTGGGATAGCACTTCGAAAGGAGTATTAATACCACATACTACTTATAAATTGCCTGATTTATAAGTAAAATTTCCGGAGGTTATAGATGGGCATGCGTGACATTAGCCAGTTGGCGGGGTAACGGCCCACCAAAGCAACGATGTCTAGGGGTTCTGAGAGGAAGGTCCCCCACACTGGTACTGAGACACGGACCAGACTCCTACGGGAGGCAGCAGTGAGGAATATTGGTCAATGGACGCAAGTCTGAACCAGCCATGTCGCGTGCAGGAAGACTGCCCTATGGGTTGTAAACTGCTTTTCTACGAGAAGAAATTTATCTACGTGTAGATAATTGCCAGTATCGTAAGAACAAGGATCGGCTAACTCCGTGCCAGCAGCCGCGGTAATACGGAGGATCCGAGCGTTATCCGGATTTATTGGGTTTAAAGGGTACGTAGGCGGAATAATAAGTCAGCGGTGAAATCCTGCAGCTCAACTGTAGAGTTGCCGTTGATACTGTTATTCTTGAGAGTAGATGAGGTAGGCGGAATGTGGTGTGTAGCGGTGAAATGCATAGATATACCACAGAACACCGATTGCGAAGGCAGCTTACTAAACTACAACTGACGCTGAGGTACGAAAGCGTGGGTATCAAACAGGATTAGATACCCTGGTAGTCCACGCCGTAAACTATGATTACTGGTTGTTTGCAATACAGCGCAAGTGACTGAGTGAAAGCATTAAGTAATCCACCTGGGGAGTACGTCGGCAACGATGAAACTCAAAGGAATTGACGGGGGCCCGCACAAGCGGAGGAACATGTGGTTTAATTCGATGATACGCGAGGAACCTTACCTGGGCTTAAATGCATAGTGCTATGTTGAGAGATCGACAGTTCTTCGGACGCTATGCAAGGTGCTGCATGGTTGTCGTCAGCTCGTGCCGTGAGGTGTCGGGTTAAGTCCCATAACGAGCGCAACCCCTGTTGTCAGTTACCAGCACATAATGGTGGGGACTCTGGCAAGACTGCCGGTGTAAACCGTGAGGAAGGTGGGGATGACGTCAAATCAGCACGGCCCTTACGTCCAGGGCTACACACGTGTTACAATGGCAGGTACAGAGAGCAGCTACTCAGCGATGAGATGCTAATCTTCAAAGCCTGTCTCAGTTCGGATCGAAGTCTGCAACCCGACTTCGTGAAGCTGGATTCGCTAGTAATCGCGCATCAGCCATGGCGCGGTGAATACGTTCCCGGGCCTTGTACACACCGCCCGTCAAGCCATGGGAGCTGGGAGTACCTGAAGTATGTAACCGCAAGGAGCGTCCTAGGGTAAGACCGGTAACTGGGGCTAAGTCGTAACAAGGTAGCCGTACCGGAAGGTGTGGCTGGAACACCTCCTTTCTGGAGTTCTTTAACGACTTGGAATCGATAAATAACTTGTTTTCGGTATTGCATCA
>JARULA010000028.1 GCA_029688995.1 Marinilabiliaceae bacterium ANBcel2 | reverse complement strand
TTATAGAATGGAGAACAGGAAAACTATCTTTGAGAAGCAATCATCCCTCTGATTGCTTCGTCCGCTAACGCTCCCTCAACAATCAGAGGGATGATTAATATACTTTTTAATTTAAACTGGTGATTTACTTTTACGAAAATTTGATGGTTTTAAATTTGCTATTTTCATATGGAGTTACTAAAAGCGATTGTTCACTTATTTGATTGAGGCCGATGTTTCATTTACATAGTAAGCTAAAGTACTTTCTTTATCCTGCACCGGTGGATATGCGCAAAAGTTTTTACACCCTTAGCGGTATCATAAAGTCGGAGATGAAGCGCGACGTTCAAAACGGAGAAGTTTTCATTTTTGTCAACCGGAGGCTGACCACCATGAAGATTCTTCATCTGGAACACGGTGGACTGGTAATCTACCACAAGAAGTTAGACGGTGGTGTTTTTAAATTGCCCAGCTTCGATGAAAGCCTTACATCACATGCCATCGGGTGGCACGATCTGATGATGATTGTAAAAAATGTGAAGCCCAGAAAACGTGTTCTGAAAAGGCGACAAAAAGAAGCATCTTTTCAGGTTTTTTAGATAGAATTAATTGGCTGTAAGCCTTGATTTTGCTATCTTTAAGCTCATAATCAGACAGTGATAAATGAGCAATTTCGCAACCGATAAGGATATGTTAATACAGGAGCTTCTTCAGGAACGTGATGAGCTCTTTCAGGAGCTTTCCCGGTTGCGAAAAGTCGATAATGGGGCCTTGGGTACTCTGGAAGCAAAAAACCAGGAATTGGCCTCTGTAGTGGCTAAAAAGGACCAGCAAATCCATAAGCTAACCGATCAACTTGCCTGGTTTCGCCATAAGTTTTTTGGCAGCTCCAGCGAAAAGTATATTGCAGCAGACCCCAACCAAAGAAAGATTGACTGGGAGGGGCTGGAAGTACTTCCAGAGGAGAAGGAAGCCATTGAAGATGCTGAAAAAGAGCTTATCGAATATGAGCGACGCAAGCCGAACAAAGAAAAAAAGAAGCCCGTACGTCAGCCGCTACCAGATCACCTTCGACGAGTAGTAGAAGTCATAGAGCCAGAGGGCATACAGGACAACTGGGTGCGTATCGGCGAAGAGGTGACTGAAATTCTTGAACACAAGCCAGGTGAGACCTATGTCCGTCGGATAGAACGTATCAAGTATGCCATAAAGCCAATTGTAGCAGAAGAGAATGCCGGGAATGAGCAGAACGAAGAAGAAGCACCTGCTATCCGTATTGCTCCAATGCCACTTTTGCCGCTGCCCCGCAGCAACGCCGGCCCCTCTATGTTGGCTGAGCTAATGATGAACAAATACTTCTATCATCTTCCTTTTCATCGTCAGATCTCTATGTTTAAGATGATTGGAGTAAGATTACCCGCATCCACCGTTAACGGTTGGTTTCAGGGAAGCAGTGATTTGCTTCGTGCTCTCTACAATCGCCTAAAAGAAAAAGTCCTCGAAACTGATTATATCCAGGTTGATGAAAGTACCATTCCGGTTATCAATAATCAAAAGCACAAGACCACTAAAGCTTACCTGTGGATGGTACGATCAGTAATGGCCAACCTGGTTTTCTTCCACTACGACAAAGGCTCCCGGGCGCAAAGAGTGGTAGTTGATCTGTTAAAGGATTATCAGGGGGCCGTTCAAACCGATGGATATGAAGCATACTCAATCTATGAGCAAAAGAAAGGTGTTTTGCTTCTGGGTTGCTGGGCACATGCGCGCAGAAAATTCTCCGAAAGTCTTGCGGAAGACAAAAGTGGGGCTGAATACGCATTGGCACAAATTGCCAAATTCTATCAGGTTGAAAAAATGGCCGACGAGCAAGAGTTAGATCATGAGCAAAGGGCGGAACTTCGAAAACGTCTGGCCTATCCAATTATGCGTGCTTTTGAAAAATGGGTTGAAGAATATTATCCGAAAGCACTTGCAGGCGGAAAAATGAGCAGAGCTCTGGCTTATACATACAATCTTTTCATGCGGTTGTCGCGCTATCATCTTGATGGGCGCTACCTGCCAGACAATAACCTGGCGGAAAATGCCATCAGGCCCCTTGCTATTGGAAGAAAAGGATATCTGTTTTGTGGTAACCATGACGCTGCAGAGAATGCAGCCATCATGTATTCGTTGCTGGGATGCTGCAAAGCCAGTAATGTCAATCCCAGGGAATGGCTTACCGATGTGTTTGCCAAAATTCCACAGTACAACCGCAATTACGATTTAGATCTGGCCGATCTTTTACCTCACAATTGGAAAAAATTCAACGATTGCCAGAATTTCCCGGAAAGCTCCAACAATTCCAACAAATTCTAAGAGATTCCAGTAGAACTTGGAAAAATCTAATTCCCAGGCCGGCACCCCCGGGCTGGGAAAATTTCTTACTTCTACAATATGGGTCAGACCGAAGGCTTACGATTTTTTGCCACACAATTGGAAAAAATCCAACGATTGCCAGAATTTTCCAGAAAGT
>JARULA010000027.1 GCA_029688995.1 Marinilabiliaceae bacterium ANBcel2 | reverse complement strand
AAAAAAAGGGCAACAGATAAAAAACCTGTTGCCCTTTTTTATTTTATTATTATAAAGATCGGCGGCGACCTACTCTCCCGATTTTACTCAGTACCATCGGCGCTGCAAGGCTTAACTTCTCTGTTCGAAATGGGAAGAGGTGGAACCCTTGCGCTATAACCACCTGAATATCTTAACATACTAACTTGAAAAATTATACTAAAACAATAAAATAATCACTCACTGCGTGGCAAGCAAAAGTTTCGGGTAATTAGTACTGCTCGGCTTTGATGTCACCACCTGTACACCTGCAGCCTATCAACGTTGTAATCTTCAACACCCCTTAAATGAGATCTAATCTTGAGACAGGCTTCGTGCTTAGATGCTTTCAGCACTTATCCCTTCCAGACGTAGCTACTCAGCTATGCACCGGGCGGTACAACTGATACACCAGTGGTCTGTCCATCACGGTCCTCTCGTACTAATGACAGGGTCTCGCAAATCTCATACGCCCACAACAGATAGGGACCGAACTGTCTCACGACGTTCTGAACCCAGCTCGCGTGCCACTTTAATGGGCGAACAGCCCAACCCTTGGGACCTTCTCCAGCCCCAGGATGTGACGAGCCGACATCGAGGTGCCAAACCGCCGCGTCGATATGAGCTCTTGGCGGCGATCAGCCTGTTATCCCCGGAGTACCTTTTATCCTTTGAGCGATGGCCCTTCCATACGGAACCACCGGATCACTATGCCCTGGTTTCCCACCTGTTCGAGTTGTTGCTCTCACAGTCAAGCTCCCTTATACCATTACGCGCTGCTGACGGTTACCAATCGTCATGAGGGAACCTTTGGGAGCCTCCGTTACTCTTTTGGAGGCGACCACCCCAGTCAAACTACCCACCAAACAATGTCTCCCCCGTTGAAGGATTAGACTTCAAGCAAGCAAAGGGTCGTATTTCAAGGACGACTAAACAACACCTGGCGATGCTGCATCAACGTCTCCGACCTATCCTACACATCACTTACCCAAAATCAATGTTAAGTTGCAGTAAAGGTTCACGGGGTCTTTCCGTCCCGTTGCGGGTAACCGGCATCTTCACCGGTACTACAATTTCACCGAGCTCATGGCTGAGACAGTGCCCAGATCGTTACACCATTCGTGCAGGTCGGAACTTACCCGACAAGGAATTTCGCTACCTTAGGACCGTTATAGTTACGGCCGCCGTTTACTGGGGCTTCAATTCAATGCTTCGCCGAAACTAACATCTCCTCTTAACCTTCCAGCACCGGGCAGGTGTCAGGCCTTATACCTCTTCTTTCGAATTTGCAAAGCCATGTGTTTTTGATAAACAGTCGCCTGGGCCATTTCTCTGCGCCCTGATAAATCAATATCAGGGTCCCTTTTTCCCGAAGTTACAGGGTCAATTTGCCGAGTTCCTTAGCCATGAATCACTCGAGCGCCTTAGTATTCTCAACCCAACTACGTGTGTCCGTTTACGGTACGAGCAATATATCTCTGAAGCTTAGCGGGTTTTCTCGGAAATAGGATTACGGACATTTTCCGCGCTTCCGTAGAATTGCGGTACTTTCAAGTTCGGATCTCTTTACGGACTTTCCTATAAAGATCAACTCCTACACTCTTAAACGTACTATTCCATCAGTACGCAGCCCTGTCACTCTTTCGTCGCCGCATCGCAAAATATATTGGTAACGGAATATTAACCGTTTTGCCATCGAATTAGCCTCTCGGCATCTCCTTAGGTCCCGACTAACCCCCGGTTGTCTAGCATTGCCGGGGAAGCCTTGGTCTTTCGGCGTGAGAGTTTGTAACTCTCATTATCGTTACTTATGCCTACATTTGCTTTTCCATATACTCCACAATTACTCACATAACTGCTTCTAAGTAAAATGGAATGCTCCCCTACCACTGTTAATATTATTAACAATCCATAGCTTCGGTAGTATGCTTATGCCCGATTATTATCCATGCACGGTCGCTCGACTAGTGAGCTGTTACGCACTCTTTAAATGAGTGGCTGCTTCCAAGCCAACATCCTAGCTGTCACTGCAACCATACCGCGTTTTCTTCAACTTAGCATACATTTGGGGACCTTAGCTGATGGTCCGGGTTGTTGCCCTCTCGGACATGGACCTTAGCACCCATGCCCTCACTCCTATAAATCTTTTTTCAGCATTCGGAGTTTGTCAGGAGTTGATAGGCGATGAAGCCCTCGCGTCCTATCAGTAGCTCTACCTCTGAAAAAATAATATAAGGCTGCACCTAAATGCATTTCGGGGAGTACGAGCTATTTCCTAGTTTGATTGGCCTTTCACCCCTACCCACAGTTCATCCAAAAACTTTTCAACGTTTATTGGTTCGGTCCTCCACCACGTGTTACCGCAGCTTCAACCTGACCATGGGTAGATCACAAGGTTTCGCGTCTATCCCTACCGACTATAAACGCCCTGTTAAGACTCGCTTTCGCTTCGGCTCCTCTTTTTTTCAAGATTAACCTTGCCGGTAAAGTATAACTCGTAGGCTCATTATGCAAAAGGCACGCTGTCATCTGAATAA
>JARULA010000026.1 GCA_029688995.1 Marinilabiliaceae bacterium ANBcel2 | reverse complement strand
ATGTTTGGCATTATCGTTTTTCAAAAGGATTGAAATTAAAAGCGCCCTTATTATCTTTACGTGGAACTTTAAAGAAGGGAGAATTAAGCAGGTATAATAAAGCACATAATGTGTTGTATTTGTCTAGTTATAACTTGAATTCAAAGACTATCAATGCATATTTAAAAGAAATTAAAAATTTTAGACCAATTGCAATTGAAGCCTATCCAAGTTCTATTTATTCTTTAGCCTTACTTATGCAGGATTACGGAGTTAAAATTGATATTCCACTTGTATTCACGTCTTCAGAACCACTTTATATGTACCAAAAAAATGTTATTGAAAAAAATTTTAATTGTAAAATTTTTGATTGGTATGGCAACGCAGAACGGACGATTGCATTGCAGCTGGGAGACGATAGTCGATATTATGAACCGCCTTTATATTCAATTAATGAATATGAAGAAAATCATGTTTTGACTACGGGTTTGATTAATGATTCATTCCCACTTATACGTTATAGAGTTGATGATATTTTAAAAGATGTTAGGAAAGAGAGATTTGTTTCAATTGGAGCTATTACAGGTAGAATTGATGATGTTGTTTTGTTAAAAGATGGTACACGCATCGGAAGGCTTGATCACATTTTTAAAAGTGTAAACAACATTAAAAGTGCTCAAATATTACAGAACAATGATTATTCATTAAGAATATTCATTGATAAAGAAGCCGGATACTCCCAAGAGGATGAAGAGCTAATTACTAAAAACACCATGGATTATGTTGGTGATACATGTGAAATTAGTTACACATATTGCAGTGCTTCAAAGTTTGAAAGAGTTAAATCAGGCAAATTTCAATTTGTAATTAACAGAATTCTCAATGGTAGCCAATAACGTAAGCGGAATGCATAGTAATTACTGTCATAAAGAACAGTTTAAAGGCTGGGATCCTTACGATGGCCTAAATAGTCGTTTTTTTCAAAAAACACCTTTACGTCATTCTCGTTTTTTCCGCTTATTATGGATACAATTCTTTAAGATTAGTCCCATAAACTTTCGGTGGTTGTTTAGAGTACCTAAAGATTATAATCCAAAAGGGTTAGGACTATTTTTAACCGGATATTGTAATCGGTACCATCAAAGTTCAAAAAAGGAAGATTTGACGGAAATGAGATTTTTAATTGATGAAATTTTAAAACTGAAGACCTCAGGTTATTCCGGTAGTTGTTGGGGATATAATTTCGATTGGCAGGCCAGAGCGTTTTTTCAACCCAAAGGCACACCCACAGTTGTAGCAACATCTTTTATTGCTAATGGATTGTTGGATGCTTATGATATTCTGAAAGAAGATGGTTTATTAAGAGAAGCGCGTTCAGCTTGTGATTTTATTTTGAATGACTTGAATAGAACTTTTGATGATACCGGCAATTTCTGTTTTTCGTATAGTCCTTTAGATAAAACTCAGGTTTTTAATGCATCTGTTCTTGGAAGTAGGTTGCTAGCAAGGGTTTATTCACATGCCGGTGAGGAAGAATTAAAGGTTGCCGCAAAAAAATCCGTAGAATTCTGCCTCCCATATCAAAAAGATGATGGAGCCTGGCCTTATGGCACATTGCCATATCATCAGTGGGTTGATAATTTCCATACGGGTTATATGATTGAGTGTATTTCAGATTATCAAAAATATAGTGGAGATTGTGCCTATAATGAAATAATTGAAAAAAGTACGGATTATTATCTTAATACCTTTTTTGAAGATAATGGCATCCCAAAGTATTACAACAATAAACGATATCCCATTGATATTCATGCACCTGCTCAGTTGGTTGTTACCTTGTTTAAAATACGTAAGTTAAAGGAGAATAAACAATTAGTTGATAAAGTCCTAGATTGGGTCTTTAAAAATATGTGGGATAAGCGAGGCTTTTTTTATTTTCAAAAGCGCCGATTGTGGACTTCAAAAATACCATATATTCGATGGGCACAGGCATGGATGTTTTATTCATTAAGTTATTACCAAAGAGAATTTCCAACAGATGACAAAGACTAAAACAGTTCTTAACATTCCCGTACAGGCATTGTCCATGTCTGAAACACTCGATTTTATTAAAAATCGCATTGATACCAATGAATTTACTCAGCATGTGGTAGTCAATGCCGGGAAAATTGTTTCTATGCAAAAAGATGAGGCATTGCGGCAATCGGTTTTGGATGCCGATATGATCAATGCGGATGGGATGTCGGTGGTATGGGCTTCGCGTTTTTTGGGTAGAGCATTGCCGGCGCGTGTGGCAGGCATTGATTTAATGCTGGAACTGGTAAAAATGGCGCATGAACAGGGTTACAAATGCTTTTTTTTTGGAGCCCGACAAGAGGTGGTTGAAAAAGTAGTGGAAACATTTAATCAGGAGTATTCTCCTGAAATTATTGCAGGTTTTCGCAACGGGTATTTTAATGATAACGAAGAAGAGCAAATTGCCAGCGAGATCTCTAAAAGCGGAGCGCACATGTTATTTGTGGCCATGAGTTCACCCAAAAAAGAGATATTTGTTAATAAGTATAAGAAATTGATGAATGTTCCGTTTGTAATGGGAGTAGGTGGGAGTTTTGACGTGGTGGCAGGAATTACTAAGCGGGCGCCAAGGTGGATACAAAAAATTGGTCTGGAATGGTTTTTCAGGTTTATCCAGGAGCCACGTAGGATGTGGAGGCGCTATCTGGTAGGGAATTCTAAGTTTATTATGTTAGTATTAAAATCCCGGTTTAATAATGGGAGCAGTTAAAAATAGTTACACATATTTAGTATTAAACAGGATAGGAGTTATTCCATTGGTCGGGATGCTCCTTTTATTTTTTATAACTGATTCTTTAAATGTATTGTTTAAGAACAATGCATTTGTAGAGTCACTATATTATATCCGGTTGTCAGCAAATAGTGGCTATTTCGGTCTGACTGTGCCAGGCATTTCGATCAAAATGTGCCAGTCTGAGAGATCATGCAATATTACAAAAAAAATGTTATTCTGATTTCAAAATATCCCTTCTTAATGAGGGCCCATTCAAGTCGATTCGATGAGATGAGTTTACCAGTCGGTCGAGTATTGCATCAGCAATTGTTCCTTCCCCGATAATGTCATACCAAGTTGATACAGGTATTTGTGACGACACAATTGTTGTTTTTTGGTTGTAGCGGTCATCTATTATG
>JARULA010000025.1 GCA_029688995.1 Marinilabiliaceae bacterium ANBcel2 | reverse complement strand
AGGTGGTAGTGCTAACAGTTTTAAAGATGCCTTTTATTCGTTGCTGGTCGACACCATAGGTGATTTGGTGCACCTTATTACCTGAATCATGGTTTTGAACGCGCACGGTTTGCAAAATAGTGCGAAAGGTCAGGGTTATGCTCTATAAACGCACGAATAAAAAAAATAGTAGAATAAGTAAAAAACAGATTTGTCTATAAAGTAATCGAGAAAAATAATGACTTAATGCTTTCTTTTTTTTGTAAGTAATTGAAATTAAAAGGAAAATTAATAATATTGAAATAGCCAATATAACAAATGAACCAGGCAAATAAAGCAGCCTAAATAGCAAGGCAATTATTGATAAGGAAAAGGCTATGCCATTAAGTGGTAAATACAAGGTTTCAATTTTCTTGAATGTAAAGGTGTTATTTTTTAGACTTTTTTCAGAAATTAGAAAATACGTAAAAATTAAATAGAAACCGCTCAGCAGAAACCCGGGAATGCCTATTATTGCTAATGATGTATTGGTAATTTTAATTACCAAAAGACTTATAGTAAAAAAACACCAAAGATAAATCTCTATCTTTTTCATATGTTATTAGTTTAATCGATGCTTGTTGTTTTATGGCTATTTCGGTGTGACTGTGCCACTAATTTCGGTCAAAATGTGCCAGTCTGAAAGACGTGACTCATCCAAAATTAGTTTACACTTTTTAATTCACAATCCTATTTCAAATTTACACTTTAATTTTAATCCTAAATACTGTTTGCAGTTTTTAAAACCCTCTTTGCTCCGTTCCGCTACGCTCCACTTAACAAAGAGGGTGGTAAAGTCGCTAATAAAGTTCCTCCAGAGCTTTTCTTTTATTCTAAAATATTCTTTGTAATATCTGTTTGTGTAACCTTACCTCTTATAGAACAGCTTTTAAATAGACTATTTTCTTTTTAATAAGCCAAATTTTAGATGCTTTTTTAGTGAGCTAAATAGTTCTGTCAAGGACGGCTATGTTTACGAAGCCGTTTATATATACTTGACAGTATAATGCAGCGAACTTTCTTTGCTATTTTCACTCTCTGTAAATCTTGATTTTTTAATAACGTTTTTTGTCTGCTCAAAATTAATGTTTTTTTTAATTTTAAACTGCCCACTTTTTCGAGAAGGCTACAATTATTTGGTAAAAGATGCAGAATCCCAAAATATAAATGACGAGACTTTAAAAAGAATGCAGAACATCGAGAAGCTTACGCTTGAAGATAAAAGCCATGTATACGCAATGCTTGACGCATTCTTTGCCAAAAGCAAATTACAAAGCTTAATGATATAAAAAAAGCCCGGTAAATTTCGGGCTTTTTCTTTATCTCGTTCCTAAAACATTTCCTACATAACCTGACCCCCAAAAGAGAAATGAGGTTGTTATTGCGAAAAAAAGAAATGTAATCAATATTGATAGTGCATGACTATTAAAAAATCTTGGCTCTTCATTAACGATATATTTAGCTTTACCAGTCCGGTGCAAAGTGAGATAGAAAACTGCAATCATAAATAGATTAATTCCAAGCATTGTATAATGTCCCAATTTCAATTTAAATAAGTGCGCTATAGTAATATCAACTATACATATCAATAACAAGGAAAATGAAAACCCTAAAACAAGGGTTGCAAGCATATGCGGCTCATTATCCCTTAGTATTTTCTTATAAAAAAGATAATAGTAATAATATAGTGTGCTTATCATGGTTTGTAATTTTGATAGAAATAATACCAAAGAGCTTCATTGGATTGTGATGGAGACCCAACCTGACTTTCCCAATAATTGTACCAGAAATTAAACTTAGCTTCCTGATAACAACCTGTATTTGTAATTGCTCGACCAAGTTCCCATCCAACTCCCCATGCAGCACCATATAGTCCACCAACAGTGGTTAACACATTAGAACCTTGTTCCATATACATTTGCCCATCTGTAATTTGTCCAGAGCTATGTTGTGAATTGACGCTATAGGCGTTCCAAATACCTAAACCGTAACCACCTATTTTAAAACCAGTAGATACATTTTTGCCAAATTTGTTTTTCCCTCCCGTAATACCATTTCCACCCCAAGTTTGCTTGTATATTTTCAAGTTTTTACCCATCCATGTACCGTATGTTTTACTATAGTACATTTCGCTTGCTGTAGATGCAGCAGCACCTGCGTAAGCCTCCCATCCCGGACCTCCCCCGTTTGCGGCAACACCAGTATAAGCATTCCTATAGCCTATCTCTTCACTCCTTATTTGATTGACCATGGTCATATCCATGGATGGACTTTCTGTTTTTTTGCCAGTAAAATAGTTTGAGGTAAACCATGCACCACCAACTGCTGCAGTTGTATAACCTAGTCCGTTCCATGAAGCAACTCCAGAGTTTACTGTCATATTTGTAAAAGCTTGTACTCCTTAAATACAGAGGAGTATTTTCTTCTTGACTGTTTAATAATTACCGATCTAAATTAATACTATTTTTATTTCTTATGCAGTGGTCCAAAATATGGGGAGTATTATAGTATTATAGTTAAACCAAAAATAAGAGCTTTTTTTATAAAAAAGGGAGCTGAAGCTCCCCTAAATTAATTCGTTAATTTATTTTTCAATAGTTTTATACTACTCGGTGTAATAAATAAATTCAGAGATTCTTCAACCTTAGGTAGCATAGTAAATGATTTAAAACCTTTTGTATTATCTTTCAGTTTTAGCAAATAAAACATTACAAAAGATCTCCTTATTTTCTTAACTTCATTAATGTCTATCGTTAAGGACTTGACAGAATCAATCACTATTATTTCATTCTTGTGTAAGAATACAGTACGCAATTTCAAACACGGCCACAAGAATATCATACTAATACATAACATTATCTCAAGAACAATAAATATACTAATGTCGTGCCCCGGATAAACTTCAAAACCAAGCAAGCAACTATTAAACAGCAATGCTATTACAACAAGTATCGGCATGTAATATTTGTATAATGGCATTAAGCGACTTGTTAATCGCCTTCCTTTTACGTTTCTCTTCTTATTTGCAATATACATCCCATATACAAAGGAAATAATTATTAAACTCAAACCTAAGATGCCAGATAAATCTGGTATCTTATATTTATATTGCCAAGGGAACAATGAAATCAATGTTACACTTATACCTATAGAATATCCCAATAAACTAATATTAAATTTCTTTTTCATAAAATTTTCGTTACCAATCCCAAATAAATCCTAGTTTAACACCCCCAGACGCTCCCCACCCAACAGCAACCTTTCCACTAACATTAATACCTAAAAATAGTTTTGAACCTCCTTTTCCCCAAGTGTAATCTCCAGCGATCAGTCCTCCAAATGCTCCGGCACTAAAGGTTTGCGATACTCTCTTTCCATTCACAATATTCCAATTATAATTACCTCCAGCATAATATGAACCCCCAAAATCTAAAGCTTTTCCCTTATCCATATAAGCAAAAGGTTTCTCAGTATAGCTTCTTACATATTTTTCCTGATTCCCCCATGCTCCTTCCAAAAGAGTTTGTGAAACAAGATTTGCATTGAAGTTCGCACCTTTTTCAAGTCCTAATGAAATTTGTACACCTTTGGATATTTCTCCGCTTGCTTGCGCAGTAAAATGATCATCCCACCAATTAGAAAAACCACTACCCCCTCCACCTTGAGCAACACCAGTATAAGCATTCCTATAGCCTATCTCTTCTCTCCTTATTTGATTGACCATGGTCATA
>JARULA010000024.1 GCA_029688995.1 Marinilabiliaceae bacterium ANBcel2 | reverse complement strand
CCTCTTTTTCAATCATCGCCTGTCCCATTTCACGAAGCTTATACTTCTGTATCTTTCCACTTGCCGTTTTAGGAAAATCCTCTACAAAAAATACATGTTTTGGTATTTTATACCTGGCTATCTGTCCGCGACAAGCTTCCTGAACAGCTTCCTGGGTGAGAACCTCACCCTCTTTAACTTTAATAAAGGCGCCAACAATTTCGCCATACTTCTTATCGGGAATTCCAACCACCTCTACCATCTCAACCTGAGGTATGCGATAGATAAAATTCTCAATCTCACGCGGATAAATGTTCTCACCTCCGCGTATAATCATATCTTTTATTCTACCGGTAATTTTATAAAAACCATCTTTTGTTTGAACAGCTAAATCACCTGAGTGCAACCAACCATCTTTATCTATAGTCTTTTCAGTTGCCTCGGGCTTATTATAATACCCCTTCATCACATTATACCCTCTGCAACAAATTTCGCCCTGCTCATCAGATCCAAGCTCTTTGCCTGTTTCGGGATCTACAATTTTAACCTCAACATGTGGTATCGGTTTTCCAACGGTGGTGGCACGAACCTCGGGAGAATCAAATACGCGGGTAGTGGTCATTGCAGGTGAAGTTTCGGTTAAACCGTAAACTATAATAATATCCTCACAATGCATCTTATCCATTACCTGACGCATGGTTTCAACCGGACAGAGCGAACCTGCCATAATTCCTGTACGAAGGGAGGTGAGATCAAACATATCAAACATTGGATGATTTAGCTCAGCTATAAACATAGTAGGCACCCCGTAAATAGATGTACACTTCTCTTTTTGAACACCAGCTAATACACGTAAAGGATCAAAATCTTCGGTTATCACCATAGAGGCACCATGTGTAACAATTGCACACACACCAAGAACACACCCAAAACAGTGAAAAAGGGGAACACAAAGCATCAATCGATCTTTGTTTGTATAGTTCATGTTCTCCCCTACAATCATGCCATTATTAACAATATTATGATGAGACAACATAACTCCTTTTGGGAAGCCGGTTGTGCCCGATGTGTATTGCATATTTACAACATCATCACAATCAAAGCTGTTTTTTGCCTCCCCCAAAACTTCATCCTCAATATGAGAACCTAAATGGAAAAGCTCTGCTGTATTAAACATCCCACGATGCTTTTCGGGCCCGATAAAGACTACATTTTTAAGAACGGGAAATTTGTCTGATTTTAAATGTCCACGCTCACTCGTGCGTAGTTCGGGAATAAGCTCAAATACCATGTTAACATAGTCGCTGTCTCGATATCCGTCAACAATACAGAGTGTATTTAAATCAGCATCCTTTATTAGATATTCCAGTTCGGATAGCTTATAGTTTGTGTTAACTGTAACAAGTACAGCGCCTATTTTTGCAGTAGCAAACATAAATGTTAACCAATCAGGTACATTGTTTGCCCAAATCCCCACCTTATCACCTTTTTTTATTCCTATACCGATAAGTCCCTTGGCCAAATTGTTAACTCTCTCGTCAAATTCAGCGTAAGATAAACGTAATCCGCGATCAGGATAAACCATAAAATCGGTATCGGGAGTCTCTTTCGCCCATTTTTCGAGCATTCCCCCTAATGTATCTTTTAACAATTCCATAAAACAGTAAACTTAAACAGGTAAATATACTACAGCTAAAAGAAGAGCTTTTTCATTATTAGCTGAATATACCTGATGTTTAACAATTGAGTCGAGATAGATACTATCCCCTTCATTAAGTTTATACTCCTCTTTTCCGTAACTAATGGTTACAGCTCCTTTTAATACATATATAAACTCTTCTCCCTCATGAGTTGAGGCATTGGGATTTGAAGGAGTACCGGGCTTAATCTCAACAAGGAAAGGCTCCATGTGGCGGTCAGCCTTTTCTTTAGCTAAACTAAAAAAAGCAAGATTCTCTTTTTTAGAAACATCTGCATTAGACAAGCTACTGGTATCTTCTGCCTCACCTTTTCGAGTGATAGCTGCACCTTGCTGTACCTGATCATCAAGAAAGGTGCCTAAACGAACTCCAAGTGTGCGTGATAAACGAATTAAAACTCCTAAGGATGGGGCTACTTTACAATTCTCAATATCATCTAATTGCGAAACTTCTAATTGCACACGGCTGGCTACTTCTGAAAGCTCAATCTGTTTCTCCTCACGGAGAGTACGAATTTTTTCTCCTGGTTTCATTTGTAAATTATTTGTTTTAGTTATTGGTCAAAAAATAAGTTAATGGGTTAGATCAACTCAAATAAGTATTAATTTAATATACTCCTGTTGTCAATATCTTATATTATATAACATCATTATATACAAAAATAAGGGAATGATATAATTATACCACCCCCTTACTATTTAAATCATCAATGCGCAATTTAATAAAAATACCGTCCAACAACTAACAAAAACTAATTATCAGTCAGTTACAGGACGGTACTAAAAAACCAAAAGTTAAAAATAGAGTCTGCTATTTATAAAAATTCTAAACTACTAATCTAATCTACGACCAATTCTTCTTATCAACCTTTCTATAGGAGCCTCAGGCTCAATAACATTGTAATCTCCCCAAAAATCTTCATCTAAAAAGCCTAAAACTTCATCCTCCATTATAACGTTCATACGTAGTCGGTCACCGCCTCGAAAAGGTCTCTCTTCGGTCTTTTCCCAATCGGTAACTGCCATCTCTATAGAGGTATGATAGTTTGTATTAAAGAGTCTGCGGCGCCAGTTAATTCTAAATGAGATATTACCCTTTGTATGAGCCAGATACCAAAGACCATCTTCCTGCTCCCTGTAGGTGGCTTCATAAGAGGCTTCGGTAGGATAAACTCGTGCGCCAAAGGGTTTGCTTCGAACAAACATTCTGGCTGCTTCATCTCGATCTTCTACGTTCATATTATAAACAGCTCTTGCAATTGCCAGATTTTGAGTATCAACATATACTCTTCCGTAAAACAGTGGAATCTCAACATTACTTTTCTGCTTAAAACTTACAACATATAAGAGACGATCATCTATAACTGTAACATCCTCCATCTCAAAATTATAATGCTCAATAATTTCACTATCAAACAGAGTGTAAGGATCTTTCATAACATCAAGCATGAAAGCAGATTGTGGCCCCCCCTGTAATCGAAAGGCTAATGTATCTATACGATCATAGTCGGTACTACGCCGTCCTGCCAGTAGCTTAACCCTATCGGATCTCATATTATGATATGGAAATCTGTAAACATCAATAACAGCCTCGGTAAGAGAGACATAAAACAGTCCTTTGCGTATTGTTTCACGATAAAATGCACGATTAATAGAGTTAAAGCCTGCATAATTTTCATCACGACGTCCCATCACTGCATACATGAGAAGTTCCGGATCTGATGGAAAAACTGATATCTTATCTAATGAAACTGCAGAGCGAATAAGCTCAATCTCATTAAATTCTCTATCAAGATCTGCTACAGCAATAACTTTAGTCTCGTATCCAATATAAGAGATTGTTAAATTCCTCTCTTCCAAATTAACGGGAATGCGCAGAGAAAATTCACCTTCAGCATTGGTGACGGTGGCAACATTTGTTCCCTCAATAGCAAGAGTGGCATAAACCAACTCGTCACCTGAATCGGCACCCAAAACTTCACCTCTGAAAACAGTTACAGGTTCACTGCTCTCAACAGCATCCTGCTGCTGAGAGTAGAGCGGTATAAGTGCTAAAATAAAAATGGATGCAGAAAAAACCGTTTTTAAAAAAAATTGATTATCCTTCATATATTCCCTCCCTATCTATCTTATTATACTTACAAGATAATATTATTATAAAATAGTGTTACATACAATATAAGAAAATAAACCTGAAAATGTTTACTGCTTAACTATCAATCTAATAACGTTTTTCAAAAAAATAACGTTTTTTTGAATTTAATATATTTATTAAAAATAACAGACTATTTGAAATAATTTGTATTAAATTTTATCTAATTTAAATTTTCAAAAAAAAATAATACCAGAATTACCAAAAATGAGATAACAATCTAAAATAAAACCATATAGTAAAATTTAAATAAGATTTTTGTATTATGGAAAATCAATTAATAGAGATGGGAACGCGAATAAAAGATTTGCGTGAAATTAGAGGATTAACCAGTGAAGAGGCAGCAGAGAGTTGTGGTTTAAAACCCGAAGAATATCTAAAATTAGAAAAAGGTGAGACAGATATCCATGTAGGAGCCTTACAACTGCTTGCTAAAACCTTAGGCACAGATATCACCTCTTTATTAAGCGGAAAAGAGCCGCGAATGCATGAGTATACTATAACAAGACAGCACCGTGGTGTAGCAGTGGCACGTAGAAATGCTTATAAATACAGGTCGTTAGCCTCAAATTTTATCAACAGAAAAGCAGATGCATTTCATGTAACGGTTGAGCCTAAAAAGGAGGAGAAACCAGGATTTAATTCACATCCGGGGCAGGAGTTTAATATGGTATTAAAAGGAGCTATGAAGTTATACCTGAAAGATAAAGAGATGATATTAAATGAAGGGGATAGTATCTATTTTGACTCCGGACTGCCTCATGCTATGAGTGCCCTTAATAATGAAGCGTGTGAATTTTTAGCTCTTATTTTTTAAAATTTTATTTATGCAGATATATAAAAAATACTTAAAACAACCTGAATTTAATTCATTAAAAGATTTTCAAAATAACTTTAAAATAGCTGTTCCCGAAAATTTCAACTTTGCTTATGATGTAGTTGATATGTATGCCAAAGAGGAACCGGACAAATGTGCTATTTTTTGGGTAAATGATAAAGATCAAGCACATAACTTTACATACCGCGAGTTAAAAGAGAAGAGTGATGCCACAGCTTCATATTTTAAGTCGGTCGGAATTACCCGAGGTGATAAGGTTATGTTAATATTAAAAAGGCGCTACGAATTTTGGTTTGCCTGTTTAGCACTGCAAAAACTTGGAGCAGTATCAATACCTGCAACACACCTGTTAACAAAAAAAGATATTGTTTTTAGGTGTAATGCCGCCGATATAAAAACTGTTGTTAGTGTAGGTGAAGAGCCGGTTACATCTCATATAAACGAAGCTGTAAAAGAGTGTAACAGTATTGAGAACTTAATTTCTATAGGTCCGTCATACCCAAAAGGATGGGATAACTTCCAGGATGGTGTAAATAATGCTCCACAATTTATAAAGCCCGATATTGCATCCCAAAATGAAGATTTGCTATTCCTATACTTCACTTCAGGAACCACAGGCAATCCTAAAATGGTGGCACATGATTTCACCTATCCGTTAGCTCATATTGTAACAGCCTCTTTTTGGCAAAATGTTGAGGAGAACGGCCGACATTTAACAGTAGCTGATACGGGATGGGCTAAAGCAGTATGGGGTAAAATGTTTGGTCAAATGATGGCAGGATGTGCAGTTTTTGTTTATGATCATGAAAAATTTGATCCCGGGGAGATGCTTAATGTAATAAGCAAATATAAGGTAACATCATTTTGCGCACCCCCAACAATATATAGATTTATGATTCGTGAAGATTTAACCCGCTATGATCTCTCATCCTTAAAATATTGTGTTACTGCAGGTGAAGCATTAAATCCAAAAGTTTATGAATCATTTAAGGAGGCTACCGGACTGCAACTTATGGAGGCGTTCGGACAAACAGAAACAACTGTACAGTTAGGGACTTTTCCCTGGATGAAACCTAAACCAGGATCTATGGGAATACCTTCTCCTCAATACAATATTAACCTTATTAAGAGTGATGGCACTCCTGCTGAAGATGGTGAAGAGGGAGAAATAGTTATATTAACAGATAAAGAGATACCTCTGGGACTATTTAAAGGATACTATCGCGATAAAGAACAGACGAACAGCGTTTGGAGGAATAACATTTACCATACAGGAGATGTAGCCTGGAGAGATGAAGATGGATACTACTGGTTTGTAGGACGCACAGATGATGTAATAAAAAGCTCGGGATATCGAATAGGACCGTTCGAAGTAGAAAGTGCATTAATGACTCATCCGGCAGTGGTAGAATGCGCAGTAACAGGAGTTCCGGATGAGATACGGGGACAAATAGTTAAAGCCTCGATAGTTCTTGCAAAAGAGTATAAAGAATCAGAGAAGCTCGCTAAGGAGATAAAAGAGCATGTAAAAAAGAGCACTGCACCCTATAAATATCCACGTATTGTAGAATTTGTTAAAGAACTACCCAAAACAATAAGCGGTAAAATAAGAAGAGTAAAGATAAGAGAAGAGAGTTAGAGAGTTAGAGAGTTAGAGAGTTAGAGAGTTAA
>JARULA010000023.1 GCA_029688995.1 Marinilabiliaceae bacterium ANBcel2 | reverse complement strand
ATTTGTCTAATTTTTAAACTGTCCGATTTTCAGGGAAGGCTACATCTATTCTACTAAATATAAAGAATATAAAAATAAAATAGGGGCTGTCCAAAAGACAGCCCCCGTTAAAATGATAATAATATTTAGTTATAAATAATATTTTTTTGACCACCACATCTTAATTCTACAAAAACTGAACAGTTTTTTAAGTCAACTGAGATATCTTTTACAGGCATCAATTCTTCTTTAGTCCATTCCTCTCCAGATTTCTTCCACAATTTTAAAATTGCATAAATAGAAGAAGAGGAATGATCAGGCATATAATTAGCTTCTGCTACTATAACAGAGCTCTTACCTCCCTCAGGATGTAAACTATCGCATTCAAGCACCTTGGTATTTTTCCACCCCAAAAGAGGAACCATTGCAAGCTGATATTCTCCATTATCAATAATAGTTACTTTATTACCGTCAACTTCCTTAATTCTCATAACAATTTCTTGTTTTTTTTCGGGAAGTGCATAGTGTCCCAAACGCATTTTAGTAGAAGTCGAACTTAAATTACAATCTACACGCAATATTCCATTAGCAAGACCAGTCTCGGCCAAATTAAATTTTACATCATCATTCGTTTCAAGAACCACATCTCTATAGTAAACCTCATCTTTGAATTTTTCAAAAGAATACAACCTAAAAGCTTCCCACTGATCTCTATCATTATAAATTAAATAATTCATTGCTACCTCTCCATTGTCCCCATCTGCCTGCCAAGGAAAAGCAGTATTATATGACAACCTATTATAATTTTCAGTAGAATAAATCTGTTGCCAATCATCTTCAACTCCAGCATAGCACCAAGCACGAATCTCCGAAGCTCCAATATTAGGATAATTAGTAATTAAAATTTCTGACCCCGCTTGGAAATTATGATATACATTATCTTGTTTAAAAACATCATCCCATGCCCCCCTATTTTCAACAGAAGTCCAGAAAGGATTATCCTCTGGTACAATTAAACCTATAAATGCCTTTCCCATCCAATAAACACTTGCTCTGCAATTATAATATTGAACAGCAGGCTCAAATGCACCATAAAAACCTAATGTAGGTACATGATCCTGCAACATCTTAGGATGCTTCAAAAACTGTAGAATAGTACTAGAAGAGATATGACGCATCCAGCCATAATTAATATTATCATCATCAAAAAAACCCATAAAAGGAAAATGAGATATACTGGCAAAACGATATGGAATACTTCTTCCCCACATTAACATCTCTCCATCACGACTAAATAAATAAGGATTACTATCTTCCAAATCTAGAAAATTATTACGAAGTTTAGATGCAATCTGTGGATAATTACTATTACCGTACAGTTCAGACCACAACATACCATAAAACTGAAAAGCCCAGCTACTATAAAAATCATATGCTGGATTATCAATATACCACCCATCACCTTTATAATGTTCAAGAGATTCTTTTAATAATTCAACTAGCAACTCTTCATTAACATCATAACCTTGAGAATCAAAAAAACTCAAAATAAAAATATTAAAAAACCTCCAATTTGAAGATAAAGTAGGCCCGTCAGCATAACTAATCATAGTTTTAGCCAATAAATCCTTTTCATTATCTGTTAATGGATCCCATAACACATTGGGAGCTGTAAACAAAGAAATAGATAATGCTCCAAATTCTACAAGACGCTGATTAGTACCTCCGGTTCTCAAAGGTATATATGAAGCACTTTCAGGATTAATAAGTTGCAATATTTGATGCCTATAATAACTTGCAACATTAATGCCTCCAATAGATAAATCTTCGTTTTCTCGTAAAAGTGGAGAAGCTAAAAAAAGTGTCCGACATAAACCCTCTAATTTAGCAGTAATTACTCTATCCCTATCAGTTAAATCTTGAGGGTAGCTTTTACCAGGCTGCACAGGAAACCACATTGGATCATTCAGATCATCAACATATTCAAAAGCACCCTCAAGTAAATAGGTAGCAGCCTCAATCCAGTGATCTCGGGTCATTCCAGTATACGGACTTAATTCATAATCTGGTGAATCCACAACAAAAACATTATTTGAATTACAATCTTTTGCAGTGACGTCACAAGAATAAAAAATAAATAAACCAATAACACTCCTAATTATTAGGCTAACAAAAGCATCAAAATATTTCTTCATTGTATAAATAAAGTTAATAATAAAACATTTCATTTAAGATATATCTTGCTTAAAAGCAAAAAAAAATTTACAAAATTTAAACTAAACAAAAGTCAATAATTTAAAAATTAAGCATAATAACATTTACTTAGGTATCGCTGTAACATCCATAATTGGAGTGCCTTTATTAATAGGAATCAAATAAAAGGAAAACATATATTCTTTACCAACCCCAGCCTGCACAATATACTGATCATGAATTCGAGCTCCCCAACTATTATCTCCACCAACACCGGAATGACGATAATCTAAATTTAATTCAATTAAATCACGTGGAGTTATATCAACTGTATGCTTAAAATGTATATTCTTACTTGCTGGATCACTGGAATCTGATAAGCCCCCCCATCCACCGTCAAAATCTTCAATTGTGTTATGAAGAGCATTGAAACCAAACAACCCATCTGAGGAAAAAGCAAATCCATTTTTATCTTCATTGGTAAGCATTAACCACCTTACATCTGTACGATGACCATTTTCCTGCGGCCGGATATATGGAACATACAATGACCCCACATCCGTTTTGTAACGCCCCACAAACATAGATGTTTTACGGTCTATATAATTCTCACTAGGCCCACGCCCAAAATATTCTATCTGACTATATTCAGAAGGCATCTGCATACGCAGACCAAGTCTGGGCATAAAAGGAAGTTCCTTCTCACTTGTCACCAAATGGTTATCTATTTTTACTACTCCATTTGAATAAATAAAATAGTCCAAATGCCATTCTAAGGTAGTACCATAATTATAAATACAGCTAATATGTAAATACTCAGGATAACGTTCCACGATAAAATCATCGACCTTTATATCTTTTGCCGACATCTTCTTCCATATCTCATTATAATGAGGCATTCGATAACCATAGTCATTGTCAGTAGGAGCACGCCAGAAATTGGGTCGAAACCCAAAACCTTCTCGAACCAACTCCTGGTTATTGTATATATAACTATTTATAACACCACTGTGTCTATCAATCGAAAGAGAAAAACCATCTCCCATTATTTCCACCAGGCCATTAACATTTACTGGTAATGGAGAATTACCCTCAATTGCAACCTCGTTAGGGATAAAAGAATTTAATTTAAACTGCTCCTCTGCAATAACATAACCAGCTGGCAAAAACGATTCCTCTATTTTTGTCAGCGCCTGTATTTCTAAAAAATATTCTTTCCCTTGAGTAAAACTATCAGGTAAATCAACATTTAAAGGTAAGACCACTGTCCTCTGAGGGGAAAGATCAACAGCAAACTCCTCATTATCTATTAAGTCTCCATTAGCAAATAAAGAAAACTCAAAATTATATTTCCCTAAATCAGTAAAGAAAAAATCATTTCGAAGCTGCAACTCTTTAGAAACTACATCAAATGATAAAAATTTAATATTTTGATAAACTTTTTTCACTTCATAAGTAGCTGGTTTAAAAGAACGATCGGGAAATACCACTCCATTAATCAAAAAATTATCATCCGAAGGAGTTCCTTCAGGTCCAAAATCTCCTCCATAAGCCCAGTAAGTTTCTCCACTAGCACCCTCTTTTTCAAGCCCCTGATCAACCCAATCCCATATACAACCGCCTTGCAACACATCATACTCCTCTATAACATCCCAGTAATCTTGAAAGTTTCCTAAACTATTACCCATACAATGTGCATACTCACATAAGATAAGAGGTCGAATAGCAGAATCAGATTCAGCATAAGCAACCAATTCATCAACAGTATAATACATAGGAGTATATACATCTGTATTCCACTCCCTTAAAGCCCTTTCATACTGAACAGGCCGAGTATCATCACGTTCTTTAATCCATTTATAAGTTTCGTAAAAATTATAACCATTACCAGCCTCATTACCCATAGACCAAATTATCACAGAAGCATGGTTTTTGTCTCGTTCAACCATATTCCTGTTACGATCAATAATAGGCTCTTTAAACATTGGATTATTACCCAATCCTCCACCCACACCAAGAGAATATCCCATACCATGCGCCTCTACATTAGCTTCATTAATCACATATATTCCATATTTATCAGCCATCCTGTAAAACATTTCTGGCTGCGGATAATGGGAAGTTCTAACAGTGTTAATGTTTAATCGCTTAAATAGTTCAAAATCCTTTCTCATCAACTCTTCATCAACGTAGTGTCCCGTTGTAGGATTATGCTCATGAAGATTAACACCTTTTATCAAGATGGGCTGCCCATTAACCAATAGCTGACTGTTTTTTATTTCTACAGTTCTAAAGCCAATCTTATGCGAAACATAATCAATTACTTCGCCCCCCTTTTCTCTAAGAGAAAGCAACATAGTGTATAGATTCGGAGTCTCAGCTGTCCATTGCCTAACATCAGACACATTCCCCGAAAATGAAGCCGAAGCATTACTTGTAACCTGAAGATCCTCTTCGTGCTCAAGAATAACTTCTCCTTTATCATCAAGAAGGGTCATTCCAAGAATAACATTTTTTTGAAGATCAAGGTGATTTACAAGATCAACATCAACTGAAAACTCCCCATGCCTATATGAATCATCTAACAAGGCCTTTGAGAAAAAATCAGACACCCTTACTTTAGGCGTTGAATAAAGATAAACATCGCGTTCGATGCCACTTATTCTCCAAAAATCAATACATTCTAAGTAAGAACCATCTGACCACCTATACACCTCAGCAGCAACATAATTAACACCTTCCTTAATATATTGGGTAATATTATAACGCGCAGGTGTTTTACTGTCCTTACTCATACCAACAAACTGACCGTTTATATAAATAAAAGAAGCTGACTTAATAGCACCAAAACTTATAAAAACCTCTCGATCACACCAATCTTCAGATACGGTAAACTCTCTTCGATAAATTCCTACAGGATTAAAATCATAAGGTACATATGGAGGATCGGGCTCATCCATATATGGAGGATTGTTTTTAGAAACAAATTCATAAGGGATATTGACATATATTGGAACGCCAAATCCCTGTACTTCCCAGTTTCCAGGAACTTTTATTTTATCCCAATCTTTTTTACAAAAATCATTATCTATAAAATCATTAGGAATATCAGCAGGATCATCAGTAAAATAAAAATCCCATTCTCCATTTAATGATTTATAGTGAGATGAATTATTATAATCATTGCTAAGAGCACTAAGACTATCATTAAAGCTAATAAAAGTGCTACGGGCAGGCTCCATATTTATAGATAATAAAGATGGGTTAGTAATTTGTTGATATCTTTTATCAAAACCTTGAGTAAAAGAGTGTGTGTTAAGTAGACACACTATGATTAAAGAAAGTAAAACTTTCATAATATTATTTTTTTATGTTTTTATAACGCTGTATAGCCTCTAAGAAATAATAATCAGCATAAACTAGAGGCACATCAATCTCCTGATTATGAGGTATGCTGCCTACGCTATGTTTCAAAACGAAACCATTGTTGGTTCCGGGTTCAGCCAAATAAGGTGAAGAAGCTAAAGATCTTAACTGTTTTTCAGCAAACTGAAAATAATATTCTCCATCATCAATTAAAGTAGACAACTCCAATAAAGCCGATGCGGTAATAGCTGCTGCCGAAGCATCACGAGGAATTGAATCAAATCTATTAGGATTATAATCCCAATCTGGATTGTAACCATATTCATCAACATTAAAATCCCAGTAAGGAATATAATCCTGAGGTAAATTGGGATGTTGAATAAAATAATCAGCAAGTCCAAGAGCATTTTCTAAAAAATCTTCACGTCCAGTTTCGCGATAAGCCATCACATAACCATAAATAGTCCAGGCTTGCCCCCTTGCCCAAGTAGAATTATCCGAAAACCCCTGGCAAGTTTGTTTATGCAAAACATCACCTGTATCAGGGTCATAGTTTACAACATGATAAGTTCCATAATCATCTCTAATATTATTCCTAGCAGTTGTTTCAGCATGTTCATTTGCAATATGATAATAAGTAGAATCACCGGTCTCTCGTGTAGCAAAATATAACAATTCAAGATTCATCATATTATCCACAATTACAGGGTAATACCAAGTAGTTTCACCATCCCATGCATCTCTTTGATTCCATGATTTAATACTACCAACTTCTGGAGAAAACCGAGTAATAGCAGCGTTTGCTGCTTCAATCAAAATATCACGGTATTTTTTATTTCCTGTTAACCTATATGCATTCCCAAAACTACAGTACATGATAAATCCAATATCATGATGATGAGTAACATTTTTCATCGGCTCTAGATGCTCTGTCCATTTAACAGCTTTTCGTTTAAAAAAATCAGAATTAGACAATTCATATAGATACCACAAAGAACCAGGAAAAAAACCCTCTGTCCAATCAGTCATTCCAGTACAATATAACTCTCCATCACTAGTTACTGTTCTTGGGTAACACCCAGGTTCATCGAGATTATTAAGCATAGCAGCGACTTGCAATTCAGCAACTTCAACAGCTTCATTATAGTTAAATGCCCTATTATTATGACAACTAAACAAAATAAAAGGAACAGAAAAAAGCAACATAAACCTCAACATTTTTTTCATAAATCTACATTTTAAAAAAATAAAAAATAAAATAGTATCAAGTTAAGATTAGATCAATCACATATCATCTTGATTAAAAACACAAATCAAAATTAACAACAGAAATTAAATGAATGTGCACAAATCATATAAATACCCTCTCCATTTTAAGACCTATACAATATTATCACTAAGAAAGGACAATTATATCCCTAAATGACTAAGAGTTGGTTTTAATACAAAATATATAACAAAAAATAAAAAATAATAACGTACAAGTATTTTATAGTATAATTAGTGAGTCATCTAAACCTAGGAATATCAGGTGTGTTAAATGTACTAGTAAAAAAAGGTATTTTGTTATTGGTTGAGCCAATGCACACAGTAAAATCATCTAAGGCAACTAAGGTTCTGCCCTTCCTTATGATATTGGGTTAAAAAGTACTATGGCTTGGGCTGACTACTCACGGCAAACTTGTTTTGTGGCTATAACGGTTCAAAATGTGCCACCGATTTCGGTTTCATTGTGCCAGTGATTTCGGTTTAAAATGTGCCACTATGTTTGGCATTTTGGCTAAATGATTTCGGTTCGACTTGTGCCAGTTC
>JARULA010000022.1 GCA_029688995.1 Marinilabiliaceae bacterium ANBcel2 | reverse complement strand
TACTACCCCATCGTATGAATATACTCCTGTAGATATTGGTGAGGATGATGATCGATTTGTTATTCATTTAACTCCCGGTCGCGAAACAGAAGAAGATTCAGGAGTATCAACCGGCATTGACGATGTTCAGGAAGAAGATTTGGATGGCATTCGTATCACCTCGCGTTCAGGTAGGGCAATTGTAAGTATTAGCAGTGACTTGCTTGATCTTTATGGTGAGGGCACAATAGAGGTTTTCACAATTAATGGTCGCCAGGTGAGTGAGTCATCTGCTTTAACCAGCAGAACTTTTATAGCTTTGCCAGAGTCAAACTCAGCTTATATTGTACGGGTTTATATAGGCGGATTAATAAAGAGTGAAACTGTTATGGGATTGCGATAATATTATTCTACCGATAAATATTAAATAAAAGGGGGCTGTCCAAAAAGTATTGGGCAGCCCTTTTATGTTTTTTTAGATATTATTGATGATTTTACTATAAACTCCAAGTGTTAGTGAATTTTCATCACTGAAATTTTGATGTTCATCAAATGGTTGTAATAACTGTCAAGCTATTTATAACCTTGGTTATAGTATATCGTATATAAATTAAGATAGTCAAAATAAGTTTGTTATTAAGTGGTAATATCTTAGTTTCTACTTATTTTTGGAAGTTTTTTGATGATCAATCTAAAGTTTTGATAGTTTTTAATAAAAGATGCTTTGTTTGTGTTATTGTATTTAGATTATTATCTCAATATAAGTAGTGTTAGTTTTTGATTTTTGTTTTTATTTAATATGTAAAGGTATGGATAAACTTTACCACCTGCTGAACTCCACAGTGCAGTTTTTTTCTGATTTTTGTTTTAAAGCGATAGGATCTATTTTTGTTTTGTTGATGTTTTTAAGCTTTAACTTGACTTTATATAGTCAGGATAGAGCTATGGAAGAGTTGAATTCTGATGGTAGCTGGAAAGTACCTCCGGGTGTAACGGAAATTACTGTTGAAGCATGGGGTGCCGGAGGTGGTGGAGGTGGTTCAAGTTTTAATAACTCTGGTGGTTCTGGAGGCGGAGGCGGAGGTTACGCTGCAGACACTTTTAATGTTGAACCAGGAGATTTTATAGATTTTACTGTGGGTAACGGAGGTGCTCGTGGTGCTGCTAATGGAGGAGATGGGCAAGATGGAGGAGATACTAATTTTTTAGAACTCACTGCTAGTGGTGGACAAGGAGGCGGAGGCAATAGTGGTAATATAGGAGAGGGTGGCTTTGGTGAAGGAGGCGAAGTTAACTTAAATGGAGAAGGTGGTTCACCGGGTGGTGATAGTGGCGGAGATGGTGGAGCTGGTGCTGAAGGTGGAGCTGGTGGAGATGGTAATAGTGACGGAGCTGGAGGCTCCGGAGATACTCCTGGAGGCGGTGGAGGTGGTGGTGAACGCTATCCTGGCATATTATGGGGTTTATGGGCTAGCAATCATCCCGGTGGCGATGGTGCTGATGGTGCTATTCGCATAAGTTATGATATTCCCAAATTTCAATCGGAGTTTATATCTATGGATATTGGTTCACATGTTTGGGAGGTAGGTGAAACACGAACTGTTTATGTTACTGTTAAAAATGTAGGAGATGTTGCCTGGGTTGATGGTGATTACGATGCTAATATTGGAGTTAAGTGGAATGTTGATAGTGATTATCCTGTACGTATTAGTGCAGATGGTTTGCAACCAGGAGAAACAGGTGTTTATGAACTTGAGGTTACTGCTCCGCAATCTGTTACAACTGAGAATTTAACTTTTGATGTTGTAATTGAAGGGGAGTGTTGGTTTGGTAATAATAATGGGGTTTGTGGTCCCGGCAATAATGTTTTTATTTCGGATGATATCACTATTGAGCCGGTAACCGGGAACTATTACAGTTACCAGTCTGGCAACTGGAATAATCCTTTAACATGGACACAGGATCCATCTGGTTCACTATCTGTTAATCCCTCTGTACCCGGAGAAGATGATAACGTTACGATACTTAATGGTAACGACGTTTATATTTCTGATAATAATAAAAATGTTTATTCATTACATATTCAAGATGGAGGAACCCTTGACCTTAGAACCACATCTGAGCATGATTTAGGTTTTGTTAAGGGTGAGGGTACTTTACGACTTAGAACAAATAATTTCCCTTCGGGCGATTTTAGCTCTTTTACCTCTGTAGGTGGTGGTACCGTTGAATACTATAGTCCTTCTGCAAACTTTAACTTACAGAGGTTACAATATAATAATCTTACTTTTAGTCTTGATAGAAATAATCGAAGTGTAATTTTGAACAACGACTTAGTTGTTAATGGTGATTTGAATATTAATAGAGGAGAATTTAGGATTAATGACAATAGTAATATATCGAGAAATATTGAGGTTAAGGGTAATGTTATTGTTGATAACAATGGAACTATTCAGTTAGGTAGAGGCAATGCTAATCATCGCTTTTATGTGAATGGAGATTTTACCAATTATGGCATTGTTAGGTTTACCAATCAATCTACACCTAATTATACAAGCATTCCTAATAATGGTCGTGCAGATGTTATATTTAATAACTCTACGGCTGATCAAGATCTTTATCTTGCCGGACAAAGTGATTTTTATCGTATAGAGATAGAAAAGGGGGTTGATCATACTTATATATTAAACATTGATGCATCCGAACCTGAAAATTTTAATTTATTTGGTATAAATAATCAGGATCCAGGTACAAATCCTCCTAACATTGATAACCCTCATGCTTTAGGTCTCCAGTCTGGTACAGTTAGATTAGGTCAAAATATAGAGATTCCTTCTTTGGCAACCGGTACTACTTATAATGTTGATGAGGATGCCATGTTATGGTTGGATGGGGCAGATGTAACATTTGGAGTAGGCAACACTGGTAATGGAACAACCTTATTGTTATATGGAGCTTTAAAGGTTTCCGGAACATCTGTTTTAAATGACAATAGTAAACAGGGTATTGTAAGTAGAGCTACAGCCTCTATTATAATTGAGGATGGAACAATATCAACTGAATGTATACGCCCCTCCTATCAGGAG
Source organism: Marinilabiliaceae bacterium ANBcel2 (assembly GCA_029688995.1). GTDB lineage: Bacteria > Bacteroidota > Bacteroidia > Bacteroidales > Marinilabiliaceae > JARULA01. The sequence continues at coordinate 7,041 of JARULA010000022.1, read as the reverse complement.
GGAGTGCATCGTGGTGCTTTTAATATGTCTGGAGGCGAACTAACGATAAGGGCAGAGGATTTGCCTAATCTTACTGGCATGGAAACATATGCTGCATTTACTATGCCATATCCTGATAACACTATTGATATTAGTGGAGGAGAAATTAATATTTTATCTCCAAATCCTAATACAGCTGGTGGAAGGGGGAATCCGCCCGGTTCTGGAACTAATTTTAGTTTATTAATTGGAGCTAATCCTGATAATGTTAGTATTACCGGAGGAGATATTAATGTTATTGTACCCGAAGAGAGAGATGCTTATTTGCTCTCCTCTGCGCCCCTTTGGAACTTGAATATAATATCTCAGGTGAATAATCGTTCTGCTCAGCTTAGGGCTTATGACCATAATGAAACTATAACTGGAATAGAAGTTCAGCCTTTGGTTATTAAAAATAATTTAACTTTAAGTAATAACGCAGTATTAACCTCAGGTGATGATAATGCTGATATTATTGTAGGTGGTGATTTTACTATTCAGGATTATGCAACATACATTCCACAATCAAACACCACTGTTTTTAATGGTTATGGTACGCAGCTTTTTACTCAAAATGGTGTAGTTACCGATGGATTTAACCATTTACGACTTGAGGGTGAATCTGATTTAACACTTAATGGCGCTCCTATAATTGCGGTTAGAGAAGATTTATATTTAGGTGCAGAAACTACTTTAAGAGATAATGGTCGTACACTGTCTGTTGGTGGTGATGTTTATAATAGTGGAACTCATTTTAGGCCCGAGACCGGTGCAGGTCGTATAGAGCTTATTGGTAATAGAGATCAGGTAATTTTGGGAGATAATAATGGAGTCTTTAATAACTTATCAGTAAATAAGAGTGGTGGCTCTGTACTATTATCTTCAGATACCCGAATTAATGGTAATTTACGCTTGGTTAGTAATAATCATTTTTTTATTGGAGATAATAAATTATCATTAGGAGCTAATTCAAATGTTTATAGTGCTTCTTCCGGTACTTATCAAGATTTTGACCAAAATAAGATGATTGTAACGGGAGGATTGATGTCGAATAGTGGCATTGAGAAGGAGTTTTCAAATACAGATGAATTTCTTTTCCCTTTTGGGTTTGTTGATGGGGATAATAATTATTATATGCCTGCCAGTTTACGTTTTACAGCAGCGCCATCGCAGTGGGGTGTAGTTAATTCTCGACCTGTTAATGATCGTCATCATTTAGCTCAGGATAATAATAATGCGCTTACCGCATACTGGAAAACTAATAGTTTTGATTTTAAAAATATCCCCCAAGGTAGTGTTGAGCATACTTATTATTATAGTGATAGTTTTGTTGAAGGAGAAGAGAATGAATTTATACCTGCAGTTTATGATTATGGTACTAGTTGGCGTATTTTAAATGATCCAAATTTAGTTAATCAAAGCACTAATGTTATCACTTTTGATGGTGAGAGTGATGCAAATGGAGATTATACTGCTGGTATGTTATCTGCTTTTGAGGATATCCCTGTATTATATTCTCGTAAGAATGGGAACTGGAATGATACAGATACCTGGAGCAGTGAGGGACATACAGGAGAGCCTTCAAACACTACTCCGTCGTCTAATACTATTGTGGTTATAGGTGATGATGAAAATCATCATGTTGTAACAATGACTAATAATGGAAATCAGGCCGGAGCACTTTTTATTACTGATAACTCTATCCTTGATTTACGTGATACTAACGGACATAATTTTGCTGCACTACCAGAAGAAACAGTTGCCGGTAGCGGGACATTAAGAATTGGTAGCGGTTATTTTCCACGTGGTGATTTTGGTGAGTTTTTGGGTGAACATGGGGGAACTGTTGAGTACTATACAATTGATAGTGATATAACAATACCTCAATTCACTGATGATGATATAGCTTTAAGATCTTATAGAAATTTAATGATTACTCATGATGATAACTATATTGTTATGCCCAATCGTAACATTGTTGTACATGATGATTTAATCATTAATGGAGTAGGAGAAGGAGGAAGTGTACGGACTAATCATAATAATAGTTGGAGTGAGTATGTTGTTAATGGGGACTTGGTTGCTGAATCAGGATTGTTTATTATTATGCAGGGAGAACCTAAAAATATTAATGTTTTTGGTGATCTTATTGTTAATGAAGATGCTACATTTCGTGTACGCACAAGTAATAATAATACTAACCATAACCTTCAGTTATATGGAAACTTGATAAATAATGGTGTTTTTAATATGCACCAAAATAACAGCAGGGTAAATGTTTACTTTAAAGGTGAGGCAGATGCTGTAATTGACGGGGTTGCAAATAGCTTTAACTTTTATAATTTGATAGTTGATAAAGGTCGAGATGCTAGTTCTGTTCTTACTTTAAAATCAGCAATAACTACTGGAGTTGTTAATCCCTTTTTAACTTTATTGAATGGTACTTTTAGGGTTGACAATGAGGAGTTAAATGTTACTGTAACAGATGGTTCTACAGATTTTTCAATTCCTTCTTCTGCTGCTCTTTCTGTAAATTCTGGTGCTGTGAATATTGCTTATGGTGATGGAGATGCTGATTTATTTTTGGCAGGAAAAGTTGAAGTTTTGGGTGGTGTTATGAAAATAGGGGATTCAAATAGAAACCAGAACAATAGTATTGAGTATGCTGCCGCAGGTAGACCTGAAATATTTGTTTCTGACGGAGAACTATATGTGAATGGTCAAATTCGCAGATCTGTAACATCTACAAGTGGGTCTTTAAATTATATTCAAACTGGTGGAGAAGTTGTTTTAGCTGGTATGGATCGTATTGCCAGTCGCGGTATATTTGAGATTGCTAATGATAATAGCTTGCTTGATGTTTCCGGTGGAAAACTTGTATTAGAACATCCATCGGCAACTGGAACAACTTTTGGTGATTTATACTTAAGGCCTGCAGAATATCGTGTTGAAGGAGGAACTATTCAATTAGGAAGCAATAACAGTCAGTCGGGATATAATTATACCATACAATCTGCTTCTCCTGTTTGGAATTTAAATATTGGAGCTAATCAGGGGCAAAGTGCATCTCTAGCGGTTTTACCTATTACAATAAAAAATAATCTGTTGATTAATAATAATTCGCATTTTTTGGCCAATGGATTAAGTGTGCATTTAGGCGGGGACTTAATTAATAATAATATTTCTTCGAATCGCGATCTAAATGAAGGAGGTTTTCAGTCTGGTAGCAGTTCACAAACCACCTATTTTAATGGTAGCAATCAGTCTATAAAAGGAGTTGGAACAAATGTTACAACTTTTGCTAACTTAGAAATAAATTCTGATAATAATTTGGAATTGGATACTAACTCTGCACTTTATATTGATAATGATTTATCTATATTTTCTGGAGTGTTTAAAGATGGTGGTAATATTGTCTCAGTTTCTGGTGATCTTTATATTAATTCAGAGCATATTAGTGAATATGATAATGGAGGAATTTCGCTTGAGGGTAGTTCTGTTCAAACTATTTCGGGTAGCGATGTTGTTATCGGTAACCTTTTAATGAATAATAGTAATGGAGTGAATTTAGTAAATAATATGATTATTAATGGAGCTCTTACTTTTAATGATGGAATAATTTATATTGATGATTATCTTTTAACTTTTGGTGAAAATGCAAATATAGGAGAGACTACCGATAACCGTCGTATGATAATGTTAAATGGAGTTTTGTCCGATCAAGGGGTGCGTAAGCTATATAGTGTAGAAAGTAATTCAGAATTCTTATTTCCACTTGGTGTACAGGGAAAATATACTCCTGTAGCTTATACTATTATGGATAACAGTGAGTCAGGATCTATTACAGTGAGGCCAATTAATGAAAGACATCCTGCCGTGAGCGATTTGGATGTAAATGAACTCTCTTATTATTGGAGTGTAAATGCCGAAGGTTTTAATGATTTCGAGGTTATTCATAATTATTATTATAACCAGGAAGATGTTAATGGAGATGAAAATGATTATATATTAGGTCGTTACGATTATGAGGACTATGTTTGGTCTGCTTTGGATGATGTTGTTGATATTAACAATAATAAAATTGAGTTTTCCTCTGATTATATTACTGGTGAATATACAATAGGTTATCCTTCTAACTTTGATTCTAAACCTATACTGTATAGTCGTGAAGATGGCAATTGGAATGATGAGAATACATGGTCGCTTAACCCTGGAGGTTCTGTCGCTAATTTAACTCCTGATGGTAATCCTGTGGTAATTTCTGATGGCCATGAAGTTGTTGTGAATAAAAATAATGTAAATACATATTCAATAGAGGTTAATGGCACATTAGATATTGGAACAACTCTTTACCATAACATGGGGCATTTTTTTGGAAATGGAAACCTTACTATCGCTTCAACTGATGCTGGTAATTTTGTTCTTCCCGGAGGACGTTTTGATGATTTTTTTGCAAATCCTGAGTCAACTATTGAATTTAGGGGAGATAATGATGCTAACTTACCACTAAAGCCTGGTAATATATACAAACCACTTCAAAATGTTATTATATCGGGCACTGGAACCAAAAATATTAGTGCTGAAGATCTACAGATAAATGGTGATTTATTTATTCGAGATGGAGCAGTATTAGATAATTCTAATTACAATAGGACAATACATATAAGAGGAGATTGGATTAATGAGAATAGTGATGAAGGTGGATATATACCGGGTAGAGGCACAGTAGATTTTAATGGTTCTAACACACAAAAAATTGTTTTAAATTCAACTGAAACATTTTATAATGTGAGTCTTAATAGTTCAGGCTTAGTAGATATGAAAGAAAGTGAATTGGGATCAAACTTGAATGTTATTAATCGTTTAGAGTTGAAATCTGGTGTTGTTAAGACTTATGAAGATAGGTTATTGTATGTATTAAACACATCTTCTGGCGCTGTTGTTGGTGGTAATTTGAATTCATATATAGAGGGCCCTTTGAAACGTCGTGTTATAAACGGAGGTTCGTCATTTTTTCCAGTTGGCGATTCGGGACGTTATGGGGAGATGACCCTCTTAAATACGCAAACATCTGATGCAAATGCTGACTGGGTGGTAAAATATGAAAATGATAATCCATTTCCTGCCAATGAGGATAATCTTAATACTCCCCTTACTGTAGTAAGTGATAATGAGCATTGGATAGTAACACGCCCCGAAGGTGGTGTCGCAAATATTGAGTTGAAATGGGATGAAATGTCTTATCCCGGAATTACTGCTGATAATCAAAATATTTTGGATAGATTGAGGGTTGTGCAGTATTATTCTGATGATAGTAAATGGACCGAGATCGGTGATGCAGTAGATTTTTCTAATGAAACGGTTGCTACAACCTCTATAGTAGAGTCAGATGATTATATCTTTACTTTTGGTTTAAGTGGTGTAACTGCTACCATTGCTGATTACTCTGATGTTGAGATATGTGATACTGGTGACTTGGCTTATATACCGGTTTCTTTAACAGGTACAGCTCCTTGGTCTTTAACTTATAGTGTAGCAACAGAAACTGGAATAAAGGAGTTTACGCAAAAAGGTATTTCAACTTCTGATATGGTAATCTCCTTATCAGGTGATGATTTGGATGGTTATGGAATGTATGAAATTTCTTTGGTAGCTGTATCTGATGCTTTATCAAGTGGTTTAACAAGTGATGGGGTTGTTAACTTAAACATACAAAGAACAGATAAGCCTATTATTGAAGGGGCTCTAATGGTAGGTGGTGGTGAAACACGGTTTTATGAAACTAACTATCATGATGGAAATAGTTATAGTTGGTCATGGAATGGAGATAGTGGTGGTAGCATAAGTTCTACTAACTCTTCTCAAATAGAAATTGATTTTGTTGATGAGCCGGGGATATATGAGTTAGAGGTTTTAGAGGTTACAGGCTCTACTGGCTGTGAGGCATACACCTCTATTATGATAGAGATTACTGATATTCCTGTTCCTTCAATTGAGCCGTTTACTTCAAATATTTGTGTAGGAACTATAGAGCATTATTCTACAACGCCTATTCAAAATAATCAATATCGTTGGGAAATTGTTGGAGGAACCATTAAGTCTTCTGGTGCCGAAAACTGGCGATCTGTAGATGATGGGGGACATATTGTTGAGGTGAAGTGGGATGATGTTGGAGAAGGCAGTATAACCGTGGAGGAACGTGTTGGCGCATCAGAGGTTTATGGGGATGCAATGATGGATATAATAGTTAGTCCACAGGTAAAAGAGAAAAGTGTGTTTATAGTTGATGACGTTTTTTGTAATGGAACTTCAACAGATATTGTTATAGAGAATTCTCAAGAGGGGGTTACTTATCGATTAAAAAATATTGTTGATCAAGAATATGTAGGTGGATCTGTACCCGGTAACGGGGCTGATTTGACTTTATCAACTGGATCACTTAATTATGATGATTCACCTGTAACCCTTGTTGTTGAGGCTTATAATCTTGGATGTAGTATTGATTTACCTCTTGAAGAGATAGTAGTAGAGCCGGCTCCTGAAGTTAGTCTTATTAGCAATGTTGAGAATAATAGTTTTTGTCCTGGTAGTGATGTAACTTTTATTGCTTCCTCTGGTTTCGATAATTATACTTTTGTTGTAGATGAAGTAATGTATGATAATGGCTCAGAACCGGAATATACTACAAATGAGTTATCAGATGGTTCAAAGGTGTATGTTTTAGCAGCTAATAGCGATGGTTGTATAGGTGAAAGCTTTGTTATTACCATGAATAAATCTAACACTGATGGGTTGTGGACAGGAGTAGAAGATAGTGATTTAAATAATGCCAATAATTGGTGTAATAATAGTTTGCCTTTAACAAATGATTGGGTAGTATCATCGCAATCAGGTAATCCTTTAATTCTGCAAGAAGATAGAAGTCTTAGTAGTTTAAGTATTAAAGCTGAATCTGGCTTTATTCTTTCTGCCGGATGCCGATTAACCATTAATGGTGATTTAGAAATTGCTAGTTCTGGCGGA
>JARULA010000021.1 GCA_029688995.1 Marinilabiliaceae bacterium ANBcel2 | reverse complement strand
CGTGGTTTTTTCAAATGGCTAACGAATTTGATTGAGAATTAATGGATCAATGCAAAATCGCCAAGAAACAATTAACTTTAAACCCATGTTAATTGGAAAAAATAATTTGGTCTTTAAATTGGTATTCGTGATTTACGATGTTGCCACGAAAGTTTCTTCAAAAATCGGATCGGTTGTTTCAAAACGGATGATCATATTAAAGAAATAATGTCAACATTCATTCGACATTTGCAATAATACCAGCATATTGATAAAGAGCATCCCAGATCAAATAAACAATCCCCAATAATCAAGAAAAAGCATAGCTTAGTTCCCCGGTTTTCATAAAATGATTAATCAGCAATAGTGCAGAACGGGGTTGAACCTGAATCTTATTACATCCAAGAGATTCACGAAGGGCATTCCCATCATGATAAAATTGAATGAATGGTATCAGTTTTTCTGGCATGGCGGGAACATATCCATTATTATATTTTTTGATGCCAACAAATGCAAGTTTTGGAAGCTTTTTTGAAACATCAATTTGATTTAAATCATCGTAAATAGCTTCGTAATAATCAGCACCAGCAGCAATCAAAACAACATCTGATGGTTTTGAATTATTCACCAATTCATGAATTGACCGTGGCTTTTCTGTTTTTATAATACCGGATGTGGTTAAATGATTCCACCATTGACGTTTAACTTTCAAATTGGGTATTGCGCTAAATATATTCTTATCGTACAAAGAATCTTCTTTATTTCTGCCAAAAGTCGCATGGTATCCGCTGATGCTTTCTTCAGAGTTAATAAATCCGTACCCACAGGAGATAATCCATAATTGTTTTTGGTCTTTTATTGCATCAAATGCCTCAAGGGATGCATTCCACATGCCACCTTTATAGAGATCAACTGCTTTAGAAACATTGTCCTCTTCAATATGTCGCTCAAGTATTTCTTTCCACTCCCGGAACAGGCTTGTCACATCATTCTGAACTCCATTACTGATCAGTTTTTCTTTAGCATCACGAATTGAGGATCCTTTATTTTTTTTACTACCTACACACGTTACAATTAAATTAAACATACCTTTTTCCTCCTTATTAATATTAACGTTTAGTGAAAGTTTGTATTGCGGACAAACATCATTTGCCGGACACGCTGAACATATAGGTTTATTGGGGAAGCACCAATTTCGACCAATTATCCAAAGTGGAGCATCGATGGCTCCCGGGAAAACCGGATTTAATTTCCGTGCTGCAATTAAGGCAGCATCGGCAGAGTAATGAGAAATCAGACCAAGCCTACTCATAACCCGAATAATATGAACATCAGGTTTCAGATCCATGGCTTTATGATTCAATTCATTAAAATGGAATCCGTAAAATCTTTCAAGCAAAAGTAAAATCATAGAAGTTATTCCGGGACCTACACCATGCAAACTCAAAAACGCAGCTTTGATTTCTTCCGAATTTTTATTTTTCCAAATTTTTGAAGTATCACCATTGTATTTTTGGAGAACCATAATAGAAAGTTCCTGGATAGTTCTGGAAGCATCACTAATGTATCGAGGTTTATGGGTAAGCTTGAAAAGAATCGTTTCAATTTCCTTTGCCGTTTTTTTTGAAAAAAAACGAGGATCTAAACTGCCAATCTCATTTTTCAAATAATAAGGAATTGTCCAAATAATCTCTGCTTTAGCCCCCCTGTCAATAACTGCAGCCAATGCAAAAGCAAATGGGTCATTTGCAATTAGCTGAGCTGCATGCTCACAAAGTGCGGGAACTAAGGCTGCTGGTTTGATTGTCGAATTAAACTTCAATAGGCGCTCCAAAATTGCCTCACTATCTGTTTGGATGTGATGAATGTTTTCATTTTTGCTATTCTGACTACCTATTGGTTCCTTAGAAATCGTTCTCCCTTGTCCGCAATATTTATCTTCATGATGCATATTAAGACCTTCTATTTTTTTTGAGGGTATTTCTTTACAGATTGTCAGGTTTCCAGACTCATGAGAAATAATATACTCCCCAAAAAAACCATTTTGAAATAAAGCCCAGGCAGCCACTTTAATTCTTTGAGGGAAACGAGTTGGATCCGGATTATTCCAGCTTGTATAGAAAGAATGTTTGATATTTTCATCTATGTTAACTGATATCGTGCCGGGATAACCGCCTGAAGATAGGCTAACTGTAACAGGCAAACCTGCAGCCAAAGCATCATGGTTCATTTGAATCATTTCTTCACAAGGCTGCAAAAATTTAGAATTATTGGGATAATTGATTCTCATGTATTTCAGGTTTAATAGATTCAAAACAAACGAATTAAAAGAATATATATAACTCCAGTATTAAAAGAACTATGTTGGTTATTGAATACCTATAAAACTTTAAAACTAAACCAAGTTACTTAAGGAAAATAGCTGATTGAGGCTTAATGATCGTAAAACTTAAAAACACCTCCTTATAGCCCCAGGAATTCACCAGCCATCAATACGAATAAGAAGTTACCTGTATTGAGGTAAAACTTATTTATATCGCAATGTGTGATGCAGTATTAAAACAATATATCGTCCAACTGCTATTGTTTAAGTTCATATTTTGTGTATTTTCGAACGTTAAGTGCCAGTTGAAAACTGGTAATAGGTTTATTTATTTGGCAATAACATGGTTTTAGATGAGCGATTCTGACAAAAATAATGAGGGATTGAATTTGAGTAAAACAGAAAACTTTCATAATCTACTGCGACAAACCGCTTTAATAATTCAGCACCATATTGAGAAGAAGAAACTTAAAGGGGAAACCTTTAATGTGTTTAGCATTCTATAGCTTGAGAGCCATGAAAATAAAACACATTCAGCGTTTCTTGGTGAATTACTAAATCCGAAAGGATCTCATTTGATGGGGACGACATTTCTGGAACTCTTCTTGTCAATAATCGGAATCGAAGAAAGTTTTATAGATGTGCCTAAAGCATTTGTAAAGTTAGAGCATTCTGTTGGGGCTAAGGATCTTGAAAACAAAACAGGTGGTCGAATTGATATTTACATTTCTGACCAAAAAAATCATTTATCTATTGAGAATAAGGTTTATGCGGGAGATCAGGTAGCACAGATTGAAAGATATTGTAATTATAAAAAAGAAAATAACCGGGTAGTTTACCTGACGCTTTTTGGAACTGCTCCATCTATTGAGAGCAAAGGCCAACTGAGTGAAGAAGATGATTTTTTGCTGATTTCTTATAAACAGCATATTGTGCAATGGTTAGAACTATGCATAAAAGAGTCGTATGGAACCCCAATATTAAGAGAAACCATAAAGCAATACCAAATACTTCTTAAAAAATTAACAAACTCCATGGATAAATCTGATGATAAAAAGCTGAAAGAAGTCATGCTTTCCCATTACACTGAAGCTGAATTTATTGCAAACAACTTTGAGAAAATGAAAATTGATTTTGCAAATCAGAACCGTCGCAAAATAATTACTCTACTAAAGGAGAGACTTAAAGAGAAATACTTAATAACAGAAGGGAACCCGGTAACTAAAGCCTATTCACAGATATGGATTAAGCCAACAGAATTAAGTAATAAACATCTTTATTTCGGCTTTGAATCATTTAGTCTAAATAATCCCATAGACAAGTCCTATTTTATAGGAATTTTTAATTCGAATGGAGACAATTTAGACTCCATCATATCAGAGAATTTTGAAAGACACAACTCCTACTGGCTAAATATTAAAGTGATTGAATCATTCCATGGATTTATTGTCAATAACCAACACCCCAAAACCTTGCACAAGCTGCATGAAAACGAAGGCTTTAAAAAGGATTTTTTCGACAATATAATAAAACAAATATTAGACTATTTGGAAAAGCAGACGCCGATAATAAGGGAGTTTTATGAAAACCATTCAAAATAGTCATTCAACTACTTAATAATAGCATTTTATACTCAGGGAAGTGGAGGGAAAGGTTATTTAATTGCATTTAAAATTGGGGTTGGTATTTTCTTCTGAAGTCAAATTTATGATCAATTCAACTATTGCATTATCAACCATACCAAAGGCTTCTCCAATGTTTATCTTCCCTTTGTACTTTTCTTTTACCAGATTATTATCAAAATAGGTAAAACTGGGATTTGATTGTAATTTTTGAATGGTTTCAATGGCTTTTTGTCTCCTAGCGGTACCTTCAAAAACAAACGGGCAGACACCTATAGAGTAATGGGCAATGCCATTGTTCATGAAAAAATCAGTTAGCGATTCTAAAAGTAAAGCACCACCACGACCCCCTAAGCCGGCAATAGTAATATACCCAGTGTTTGCCGGATTACCGTAAAAGAGGTTAAGAGCAGAAGCCGGGTTTTTAATAAACTCAGGATCAAAATCAATAAATTCTGAAGGTGCATCCATCTGGTTGATTCTATTGTAGTTTTTAATGATGCATGTTAGCTTGGCATTTACACCAGCCTCGTATGCTTTCTCAAGGATTTTCTTGCCGACTTTGCCTATTCCAATTAAGTGCAGCATTATTTATTTCCTGATTTAAATTTAACGAATTGCTTGAACACCTGGTTCGCTAACTCCCTAGCTTCGCTGAGACTTTTTAAAGATTTTACATCTTCTGCCAAAGTTTCTTTTTCCGTCCATCCCCAATTGTTCTCCTCGTCAAAGGACCCCTTACCAATGATTAAACCTTTGTTTTGTAAATCAATTTGAATGCGAATATTGCCTGAAATAATTCCATATGCCCGTTTAATTCTATTCTTCTGTGTAATTTTCTGCAAGGAATATCGACGACGAGCATCAATTATACTGGAGCTGCATTTTTGAATCTCTTCCTGTAAGCTCATCCAAAAATTCAATTCCAAAAGAAAGCATCCCTCCTCCCTAAACCGTGAATCAATCTGTAAAATATTCTTGTGTTTTAATAAACTATAAACCTCAATCATTGGTTTGAGTGCATAAATATATTGCTTGATAAAAAGCTTTAAGTGTTCATTGGTGCTGCTGCCCCTAACCTCTTCTAACCATTCAATAATATGATTACTATAAGTTATGATTTCATAACCCGTATCTGCATTTCCGGATTTTATTTCAACACTATTATCTCCTTTTGTACTTGATGGAATTGCGGGTTTCCCATGAAGGTTTAGATAAAACAGTTTGCCAGGGCCTCTTTCATTTAAATACTTTCTGTAGTTATTTAGTTGCTTATATTGATCCACTGCATCAATTTTGTTTTCTATTATAATTGTTGTTGTAACTTGTCCATTATTATATCGTATCCAGATGTCTGCACGCCCATATTCTTTATCTTTTTCTACTTTTGAACTAAGGCCATTCTCAGCAACTACGCTGCAATGACTGATATTGATTGTGTCGGGACAATTTAATCTTTTTAATAGCAATTTTAAAAAAAGATTGTCCTTGTTGGCCTCATCTTTAGCGTTAAGAACTGAGACAATGAACTGAGAACTGATGGTTTCCTTTCTGTCAATTTTCAGGAATTTGAATATGTTGAAGTTGTTGTTACTCATGAAATATTTTTTTTAAAATATAAGTATCTTAGTGTTACCCTCTAATTATCGGAGGTAAATTTGCAACTATTTAGTCTAATTCATCACTTAACAGCCCAAAAAGTCGCACATTTTAAACCGAAATCACTGGCACATTTTGAACCGTTATAGCCAAGAGGAATATTCCCGGAATTTCTTAAGAAAATGACCTCTTTTCTCTGAGGGTATATAAACGGTTGCAAAATTTGTTTGATGCCCTTCAATTTCCTTTTTTCTTATATTGAGGAGGCGTATACCTGAATTGGTTTGCTCCAGGCTTTCTGTTTTTAAGGGAAAATCCGTTTTTCCCGAAAACTCAATATAAACTCCATTTCTGGAGGGAATAGATGGATAATTTCATATTCTTTAAGTGCTCAAGCCGCACGGGCTTTTACTTTTTTACTCATGTATAGGCTAGGTTTTTATGGTATTCGTGTTCCGCTTCGCTCCAGCAACAGCAAAAAAAAGTAAACAATTTTTGCGTTTAGTGAGAGCAGTGAGCAAACTTGTTTGCATCAATGCCGAACGTAGCAAAAATCAGCTTTGCTAAAAAATGCCGCCGCTACATGAAAAAGGCTAAAAATCAATGGTTTCTTCTAAAAACCGTCAACTCGCTTCGCTCAAACAGCACGGTTTTCTTAACGAAAAAACCATTGATTTTACCTCATTTTGTGTTTGTTTTAATAGCATTCGATGAACTCGTAAACTCGTTTCTTAACGCCTTTTTCCTGAGGCGGAAAGTAAGCCCTAATTTACAAATGGTCGTGTATCTTAATAGATATAGCATATAATGCAATTTTAAAATATTTTACCGGACACCAATATAAAAATATTAATAAAAAGTGTTTTTTTCAAATGGCTAACGAATTTGTTATAGTTATAATTATGGCATGCATATTCAGGGTCAGCCGATACGAGTCTGAATTTCGAATCAGGATCAATGTATATACCTCTTCTAACTTTTCTACTTAACTTCAATCCAATTCATGTTTTATTGCGTTTTTAATGTTCAAAACGTTCTATAACTACATAACTATTAGAGTTCAGGAATACCACCAAATTTACCAATCTTATAAGCTTTGTAGTATGATAGCTCCTTTCTGAAATTCACTTGAAACCATCGCGAAAATAGAAGATGTTTTAGGTGTAACACTTATTGAAATTTTGAAGGGTAAAAATTCAATTAATGTTCCGGTAGAAAGATAACCCTCCGGAGGATAGATCAACCGGAACCGGTCGTTACCTATAAAAGTATATATTTGAATACCGCCTACCCTGCTCGCAATTATATCTGGCCCCCCACCCCTTTAAACTTCTCAACAAATGAGGCAATTTTTTGAAAAACACTCTGCTTTTTTGTCAAATACTGAGGGTTTAACGGACTCATCTTTGGCAGAAGAGCATTAAGCTCTGTTCCATTTTCACTGGCATATTCTCGTCGTAACGATGTTAGTATATATCGTTTTGCTTCTTCTTCATTCAAATTCTCATCTACAATTAATTCTAATGCCTCAGATTTTTGTTTACCCTGGGCATAACTAAAGAATGAATCAATAATACTTGCTTTGTCCTGAATGGTATCGAGGTCTGTTTCGTTGATAAAATCTACCACCAGGCTTTCTTTTGCTCTATTGCCTATGCTGGCACGAATAATACGACGTATCTCTTCAACCAACTCGCTCTTATCTTTTGTCTTTTTGTTTTCTTCAAATATTAATTCAAGAATATAGTCCAGGTTTATTTCTTGTGATTTAAGAAGATCTACCTCAAAAACCACATCATCCCAATCAATATCCGACTCCTCGGGTTCGTTACCGCTTTTCTCACGCCGCAGCCAATCCCGAATATCATTATAGGTGGAGCGATAGTCCTGAATGGTTCTATCGGCCGGTAATTCCACTTCCTGCATAGCTGATATATCTTCATCTGTAACAAAGTGAGCTTCTTTAAACGCTTCAATTGCTTCAGGGTCGTTTACATCTATGGATTGAAGTGCTTTTAAATTGGCATACTCATCGTAGTTCTGCAGTATGTTATCAACACGGAGGTATTCACCAAAGAGTTTTGAAAATTCTTTTTTATCCTTTTCGGTTACAATATCTTCAGGCTCAGGGAACTTTTCTTTTAGCTCCTTTACTACCTCAATATAACCACGGCGAGCTTCACCGGTTGCTATATCGGTAAAGCCTTCTAAGTACTCTTTATAACTCTTTTCTAAGACTACATTTTTTGTACTGCTATCGCCAAAAAGGGTAATGGTATCAATGGTAGCGGTCTCTAAATCGCGGAAGGTAACAATATTACCAAAGGTTTTGGTGGCATCGAAGATGCGATTGGTGCGCGAAAATGCTTGCATTAAACCATGGTAGCGCAGGTTCTTATCAACAAACAGCGTATTAAGTGTAGGTGCGTCAAACCCGGTAAGAAACATGCCAACCACAATAAGAAGATCAACCTCTTTATTTTTTACGCGTTTGGCCAGGTCACGATAGTAGTTCTGGAACTCTTTGCTGTCTACTCCATAGCTGGTTTTAAACATCGCGTTGTAGTCGTTGATCGCCTGGGTTAAAAACTCCTTTGCAGTGCTGTCCATAGCCGAGGGTTCGAAGCTCTCATCCACAATCTCACCTATGGCACTTTGCTCTTCATTGGCTGCAAAGGAGAAGATGGTCGCAATTTTTAAGGGCTTATCGCTATCCTTTTGTAGATTGTTGATGGCTTCATAATAACATTTGGCAGCATCCACACTACTTACGGCAAACATGGCATTAAACCCTTTTTCACTCCCTTGTGATCTGTGGGTTTTTAGCCTAAAATTATTTAAAATGTATTGCGAAATCTCCTTGATACGGGTAGGGTGCAGCAGTGCTTTTCTATTTTCTGCAGCACTTAACTTCTGCTCATCTTGTTCAGTTTCTATCCCCTTAAACTGAGGACGAACATCGTTATAGTCCACTTTAAATTTAAGTACTTTCTCATCTCTAATGGCATCGGTAATGGTATAGGCGTGCAGTTCACGACCAAATACACTCGCTGTAGTTTCTGAGCCTAAAGCATTATCATAGAAAATAGGGGTTCCTGTAAAACCAAATTGATAGTACTTTTTAAACTTCTTTTTAAGATTCTTTTGTGCTTCACCAAACTGCGAGCGATGTGCTTCATCAAAAATAAACATAACCTGCTTCTGAAATATAGGCAAATCACGCTCGCCTTTCATAAGGTTATTGAGTTTCTGAATGGTAGTAACGATGATCTTATTATCCTCTTTCTCAATATTTCTTTTTAAACCTGCTGTACTATCCGAGCCATTCACACTATCAGGAGAAAAGCGCTGATACTCTTTCATGGTTTGAAAGTCGAGGTCTTTACGATCGACCACAAAGAAAACTTTATCAATAAAATCAAATTGCGTTGCCAGTCGTGCCGCTTTAAAACTGGTGAGGGTTTTGCCCGACCCGGTGGTATGCCAAATATAACCACCACTTTCGGGTTTAGACCACTTTTTGGCTTGAAAGGAACTGGCTACCTTCCATAAGATACGTTCCGTTGCTGCAATCTGATAGGGCCTCATGATTAGGAGCGTATTACTTACATCGAACACCGAATAGGTTAGCAGCACATTTAAAAGGGTGTTTTTTTGAAAAAAGGTGGCTGTAAAGTCTTTGAGGTCTTTGATAATGGTATTGTCTGCCTTTGCCCAGTTCATGGTAAAGTCATAACTGTTTTTATTACGCTCCACGGTATTGGCAAAATAACGGCTATCGGTACCGTTAGATATTACAAAAAGCTGTAAATACTTAAAGAGGGAGTTTGTAGCATTAAAACTCTCTTTAGTGTAACGATGCACCTGGTTAAAGGCTTCGCGAATGGCAACCCCTCGTTTTTTCAATTCTACCTGAACCAAAGGTAAGCCATTAACCAGGATGGTAACATCATACCGATTAGCATGTATCCCTTTTTGCTCAAACTGTGAAAGAACCTGCACTTTATTGCGGGCAATGTTCTTTTTATCTACCAGGTAGATGTTTTGGATATGCCCATCATCAAAAACAAAATCGTAAATAAAATCATCATGTATTTTTCGTGTTTTATCTATGAGCCTATCACCGGGCTTGTCCAGGTATTCCTCCACAAAACGAAGCCATTCCCCATGAGTAAATACCATATTGTTGAGCCTTTGAAGCTGTTCTCTCACATTGGTAAGCATGGCATCTTGTGTGCAAACCCTAGAGAGATGTTCATAACCCTGGTTTATTAAATCCTGTATAAACTCCCGCTCAAGTTCTGCTTCGGATTGATAGCCGACAGGCGCCTCATTCACCTCCGAAAATTTGGTGAATTCGTCAAGAACAATAAAATTGTTGGTTTCTGCTATGGTTTTGTAGTTGGTCATGGTTGTGTTTTTTTATTAACCACGAAAGGCACGAAAAGCACGAAAGCTTAAAGAGCCAACCGTGTGATGGATGCTTTAGGGTATGTTCCAAAATTAACGAGTAAGCCCAGTCGCATTTCTGTTGCTTTTAAATAATTTAACACCTGAGCTTGATGCTCTGGCAGAATGGTTTTCGCGGCTTTTAGCTCTAGAATTATCTTATCGTAGCCTATAAAATCAGGTTTGTATTTTTGCCTCAAAGGTTCTCCTTTATAGCTTAGTTGCAGTTCGGGCTGAGCTACAAAAGGAATATTACGCTTTCTCAGTTCCTTCTCCAGGCACTCCTGATAAACCGCTTCAAGAAAACCACAGCCCATTTCGCGATATACATCGAAAATAGCTCCTTGAATGGCGAAACATTCCTCCTTATAAATTATGTCTCCGTTCATGCATTTCAGGTTTTATTTACGAAAGATTTTATTTCATTATCCCTTTATTCCGTGCCTTTGATGCCTTTCTACTTTTCTTGTTTTTCTTGTTTTTCATGATTGTCCAGCCTTTTGTGCCTTTCGTGCTTTTCGTGGTATGGAAAAGTTAATAACATATCCCGGAAATACTCATATTGCTTTTTTCTGAGTTCAATCTCCTTAGGGAGTCCTTCACTTATGGAATTGGTGAGGGTGTCGAATTTGTCGAGGATGGTGACGATGCGTTCTTGTTCTTCTAATGGGGGGATGGGAAATTCAATTTTTGCTAAATCCTTTGCGGAAACATCAATCACTTTAGCGCCTTTTGAATATTTCCTTTTCTTCTTAGCAAACATATTAGTTTGAGTATAATAGGCAAAAAACTTACCTGTGATAGAACTTCCAGGTTTAAAAATGGTAGCATGGCCACCTGTAACAGCAGTTTCTTCACCAAGGTAAACGACAGATTTTCCAACATCCTCAAGGTTTTCACTTGTGTTAGTTACGATTACATCGCCTTTATTGACCTTTCTCAGTTTCTTAGCTGTCTCAGGAGAAACGAAAGACATTGTTTTAGTAGTATGTGTCCCGTAGTAGGTATAAATTTGTCCATAATGGATAGCAGGTACACCTGTTTCCGTAAAATCGGTTTTGGGCAATCCATTGCCACGTACTAACTCGCCAACCTCCCCCAAACGCTTCCACTCCACCTCTTTCGTGTTTTTCGTGCCTTTCGTGGTCTCAAAACGCAACAACTCATCACGATAGTAGTTATACTGCTTTTTACGAGCTGTAAGCTCTGCTGTAAGCTCTGCTGTAAGCTCTGTAAAGATGTCGAGAATGCGAACTATTTCTTTTTGGACGGAGAGGGGCGGGATGGGGATTTGGAGGTTTTTAACAATTTGAGCATTTATATTTGTTTGTGAACCTGCTCCAAGAGATTTTAGATATTCATATTTGCTTAATAAATAATGAAAAACAAAACGATAGTTTGCAATATGCTCATTAAGTTGAATGTTAGCACAAGCTTGATTAGTTGCCATAGGAATTTTATTTATTCCTATTTTCCCAACAGTTGCACCATACATCGCAACAATAATGCAGTTTGCAGGTATCAATTTTGCGCTTGAATTTTTTAATCCTAACTCTGTTATTTTCACCCCAGTATCCCAAATATTACAAAAATCAACCTCTTGTGTACGTAACCAAGGAATATCACCACTATAGTACTCTGATACACTTGTTTTAGGAGTACCTCCAGATGAAACTTTTACTGCGATCTCATCTACTGTCTTCCACTCCACCTCAACCCCTTCCAACAATCTTTCCATGAAGGCATTTACCTGTCTGTTTTGTGTGTTCTGTGGTTCCCTCATGATTCAATTTCTTTTACAATTGCATCAATATCGGTACGCAGCGCGTCAATCCTACTCACCGTGGCAGCAATTTCGTTGTTCAACGCTTCAATATCAATCACCTCACGCGTATCATTTGCTTCCACATAAGCGCTAACAGAGAGGTTGTAGTCGTTTTGGGCAATTTGGGAATTTTCTACCTGTTTTGCCACATGCGGCACATCTTCTTTGCTGTCGAACATGGCCAAAATCTGCTCAATATGGGCATCGGTAAGTACATTGTTGTTGGTTTCTTTCTTAAAGAAATTTTCGCCACTTGCATCGATAAACTGCGTGGTGTTCTCTGTTTTACTCTTGGAAAGCACCAGAATATTAACCGCTATGGATGTGCCAAAGAATAGGTTTGGAGCCAGGGAGATAACGGTTTCTATAAAATTATTATCTACCAGGTACTTTCTAATCTTCTGCTCTGCACCCCCACGGTAAAAGATGCCGGGGAAACAAACAATAGCAGCCCTGCCCTTGCCGGAAAGGTAACTAAGGGCATGCAGCACAAAGGCAAAATCTGCTTTTGATTTGGGTGCAAGCACCCCGGCAGGAGCAAAACGGTCATCGTTAATAAGCGTGGGGTCGTCGCTGCCAATCCATTTCACGGAATAGGGCGGATTAGAAACAATGGCATCAAAAGGTTTGTCATCCCATAGTTGAGGGTCTATGAGCGTATTACCCAACACAATATTAAACTTGTCGTAATTAATGTTGTGCAAAAACATATTCATACGCGCAAGGTTGTAGGTGGTGTGGTTAATCTCCTGCCCAAAGAAACCTTCTTCAATAATATGGTTATCAAAATGTTTTTTGGCTTGCAGAAGCAGAGAACCGGAACCGGCTGCGGGGTCATAAATCTTATTTACAGTTTTTTGTTTATGCATTGCCAGTTGGGCAATAAGTTTAGATACACTTTGCGGGGTAAAAAACTCACCACCGGATTTACCTGCATTGGCTGCATAATTGGAAATTAGAAATTCATAGGCATCACCAAAAAGGTCAATTTGGTTATCTTCAAACTTATTAAAATTAAGACCTTCCACCCCCTTTAAAACCGCGGCAAGCCTGCTGTTTTTATTTTCAACGGTATAGCCAAGGCGGCTACTGGTAGTATCAAAATCGGCAAAGAGTCCCTTAATATCCATTTCTGACGGGTAGCCATTGGCAGAACTTTCAATGGCTGAGAATATTTTAGCCAAATCGGTATTAAGGTTTTCATTGGTATTGGCGTTTTTGGCAACATTGGCGAAAAGCTGACTGGGATAGATAAAATATCCCTTGGTTTTAACAGCATCGTCTTTAATCTCGGGGGTGATAACACTGTCATCAAGCGAGGCATAGTTAACATTCTCATCGCCTCCTTCAATATAATGGGTAAAATTTTCACTGATAAAGCGATAGAAGAGCGTCCCCAACACAAAATGTTTAAAATCCCATCCATCAACAGAGCCACGAACATCGTTGGCTATTCGCCAGATTTTTGCCTGCAGTTCGGCTCTTTGAATTGTACTTGTCATTCTTTCTTTTTTATCTTGTTACTTATGAATGTACTGTTTTTATGAGTCTATAATTTGGCTAGTTACCATAAACGTTTCTCGTAAATGTGCCGTGCAGGATTGCGGGTTACAGCCCTGTCTGTCTGCCGCTACAACGGCTGATGCGGGGCAGGAGGATTTAAGTATCTACTAAACCCTCAATATTTTATACATGATTTTGGCCAGCGACCTTATTCAAATTTCTCCATTCGGTTTTTAATTCTCTTTAAATCTTTAAATGTAAGCTTAAACCATTCTCCTCGCTTTCTTTTAAAACTAAATTCCTTATGAAATTCTTTCTCAATGCTTTTTGATGCTTTCCAGAAGCCAATCATTTGTATTTCCGGTTCCTGTGATTGAAGTGTTTTTTCTCTAAAAGTTGGATTCTTGCTCTGACCTATTTTTATCAAATCATTTATAAAGTTATACATTAGATATACATATTCTTCATCTTCAGATAAACTCTTTTTTGAAATATTGAAAAACTCTTGGTAAAATTTTGCCTTTTCAATTTCCAAGACAGCAATTACTCCCAGTTTGCCTTTTAACGCTAATTGGGTGTTCTTATCTTTTATGTTCTGTGGGTTATAGGTGAAATAATTGTATTTTTCATACATAGACCTAATACTTCTTTGATAAATATTAAACACATCAATAACATTTAATTCTTCGTATTCTTGGGAAATTTGATTAGCAAACATAAAAACGATATTATCTCTGTCACTGTCTTTTATGCATGTATTTAGCTCAACAATAAATCCACTAAGTCTATTTTTGTTTGACCCAAATATTAAATTATATCGTATTATTCCATCATCTTCAAGCACATTCAAATAATAGAAGTTCTCTTCAAGGCCAACAATGACATTATTAATACATGACTGATTTTCAGCAATATTTAACTTTATGATTTGTTCACTGTCCAGCAAAAAACATCTTGATTCAAAATCTTTTTGACGGCTATTTATTATCATGGAATGGATGCTTTTTTTTGGCTGATGGCTAACCTATAACAATTTTGTATTTACGAGGCTCATAAACTCAATACAGATAAATAAATAATGCTAAGATATTAATTTTAACAAATTCTAAAAATAGTCAATTACTTTCGGTTATCGGGTGTATTTTAGGAAAAGCAGGGAGGGCGGAGACCGGAAACCGGGAAAAGCATTCCAAATAACATTCAGTTGGTCGATTTCTTTATCCGGAATACCCCCAAAACATGGAGGCGTAGATCTCCCAGCTTTCGGCATTTTCTGATGAGTCAACATAGCGGGGTATGTTGAGGTTATAATCGTTCTCGCGAATTTCGGCTTTGCTGACCAGCTTTGAGAATTTGGGATTGGTTTCTCTGTTGATGACCGCATCGGTGATCCTTTTAATGTCGGAAGCCCGGAGCTTGTTGTTTTTCCCAACTTTAATAAAGCCTTTGGATGCATCGACGATTAATACATCGGAATTAATCAGAGAGGTATTTGTAGAATATAAATCCCAGGATGTGATCTTTGTATTCATTGGCTTCAATCTTGGAACGCATGTTGTTAGCCGATTCCCAGATTTTTGCTGCGAGCTTTTGTTTGTTCATGTTTGGTGCTTTGTTTTATTTATCGTCTTCAATTAAGTGGTCTTCTTTATTACCCATTCGACAAGACCTGCTGAGATTGTCAAATCCGCCACTTTGTCCACAAGATAAAGTTTTGTTTCTGTTTCATTTTCATAACCGGCCAAATTATTTTTTGCAGTATGAACAACATAGAAAAATTTGTCATAATCATTCATCGTAGCAAACTGATCCTGATAGTTTAAAAATTGTGGCAAATCAGATTGAGCTTTAATTTGTACAATTGCTCTTTCCCCCGTTACAGGTGCGAAAAGTTCCAGGTCTAAGGTCTTTTGAGTTTTTCCAGTATCGCCAACTCTTTGCCAACCGGCTTGTCTGAAAATTAAATCCACTAAAGTTTCAAAGTCTTTCCATTGTAAATTCTGGATTAGGAAAGCGAGTTTTGTCTTCAGGATATTCATTGCCTGCTCAACTTCGACAACTTCTTTCATTTGTTCGGAGTTGATTTTGGCCAGCGTATATTTCTCTTCTGGCACTCTACAAATGGTACCTCTAAAACCTTGTGTTTTTAACAGTTTTCCGCTTATGTTTCCGGCAAATAAGATATTGTCATTTAAGTCTTTGTCTGACCACCTACCGATAACTGGCCTTGTTTTGGTCTTGTCAGGATGCAAGGTGATTTCTGGTTTAGAAAAACACCACCATAGTTTATTAGCAAAGAAAGTTATCCAAAGCGTTTCATCATCTTCTTCGTAGAATTGTTTAATTTGATTAGTATGGCTCGTAGCTACAAAGGTTCTTGAATTTTCTTCAGTTGTGAAATAGTCATGCACTTTTTGCCAGGAACCGTTGATGCAGAGTTCATGGTCAACTTCTCTGTAACCAAGTCTTAAGGTCTGGCTTTCTTCAATGCATTCTTTTTCAAAGATTCCACCATGGCCGAGTTTGATAAATAGAACTTTATTGGCTTTTATATTTGTCATTACTATGCTGTGTGGTTTTTGTCTTTTAACAATTCAGGGAGACTGTTTGAATATTGTTTTAAAAAAAATAGAGTACTCCGATAATTAAAACAGATACAAAAGTGAATATCAATTCTTCACCTACATTATGAATAATAAAAGATAATGTGATTATAGATATACAAATCACAATAACTCTAATTATTGTCCATTTCCTATTTACAATGGGTAATTTCAAGTCTTCCTTTTTTGCCTGTTGCTAACATCTTCATAACGAGTTTACCATAAAAATAGATATCCGAAAATAACGATATATCATACTTTTTAAAATTAATCTTAAAAACCAGAATAACAATTGACCAATTTCACTTTATGGTCAATAAACTTATTGGTACAATTAAAACCGATATACTTGGTATATGGGAGGGGGTTATATGCTTTGGAATTCCCATTTCTAAAATAATTGGAGATAAAATCAACGATACAATGCATATAAAAATGCTAAGATACAAATATCAATAATTTTAAAAATAGTCAATTATTTCCTTTTATCAGGTGCATCCTTTGGAAATGCAATGAGGTTACACATTTCCCGGAGCCGGGAACGGACCCGGGAGCCATATATTTTTTCAATTTCATCGGCTGAGAGGTTGGTAGTGAAATGGGTGGCCATTCTCTGGCGGATATAGTGATCGTAACGTGACAGGATGATTTCGGCCATTATGTTGCACTCCTGACCAAAGTGTTTGAGGCTTTGTTCGGTGCCCAGGTCATCAAAGCAAAAGGTTTTAATGACCGGTACAGCTGTTGTGGAATGATAAGAAATGGCTGCGTATGTCCGGATGACTTCGAAGCCGGTCTTTTGAAACTCAAAGGCGATGTCCCGGCATGGTTTGATGACATGTGGATAGTTATTTCCTGTGTAAAATCTCATCATATTCATTAAGGCTGTTTTGCCACAACCTACCGGTCCGGTTAACATGATTCCTTTATCCAGGTCGATGCATCTTTCTTTCGCGGTGGCTTCGTCGCGGAGAAACCATGCGATTAACCTGGTTATGATAGGAATGTCTTCTTCGGCAATTTCGAAGCGTTTGCCGTAGTTTTGTTTGCCTTTTTCGTTGAGGTAGTTTAGGGCTTTTTGGTATAAAGGGTTCATTATTTATCTGTTAATTGAAATTTGCTATACATTCATGCTATTTTTTTATTCTTACTTTTTGGCATTGCCCCAAAAAGGTAACAATTTTTGCGATCAGTGAGTGTAGTGAGCAAACTTGTTTGCATCAATACCGAACGTAGCAAAAATCAGCTCTGCTAAAAAAGTCTAGTCAGATCGTTTTCCGTGGGACGGAACTCCGCTTTGCTTCGGCTTCATCCCGCGTCCTTGTCGCCTTCTGCCAACCGCACAAACCCCATAGATGCCCACGGCGCCTTCGTCCCTCTATTGCTAGCCCGCCGATCTGACGGGCGGGCGCGCGTTTCGTGTTAAAGAAAACAATCTCATTTCTTTAATTGCTTCATCACAATTATGCGTACCAAAATAACTTAACCATTTATGTTTTATTTGTCTTTTCTTTTTGCCTTGATGCAAAAAGAAACAAAAAAATCAAGAAAATTTCATCCATTATATGTCGATCAAAGTGGGGTGTCGTAGTCTTTGTTGGGGTTGATGTGGGTGGATCCGGGCTTGTGGTTTTGCTCCGGTGGTTTTGT
>JARULA010000020.1 GCA_029688995.1 Marinilabiliaceae bacterium ANBcel2 | reverse complement strand
CCAAACATACGCTTGTTCTTTTATGATTGATTTCAGGCTTCTATATACAAGCAATGGTGAACCAGAGGTGCCACTTGTATAACCTTTGAATTTAATGGCTCCACCCACCCAAAGTTGATCAACATTATTCTTGATAAGTTGTTTATCAATCGTTGGCAATTCTTTAATATCCTCAATAGTTTTTATTCTATTTAGATCTACTCCATAATTAGAATAATGAAGTTGATAGAATTTTGATCTTTTAGCTTTCTTAAGCAAAGAACGGAATAAATCGTTTTGCTTTTCGAGTATTTTATCTGGATCAAGTTCATCCAGATCAGATAAATATTTTTTAAAAAGAAAATTGTATTTCGCGTAATAATTTACTGTATCCTTTAGCAACATTTCGATAAATAAATTTTTGTTTATTATAATAAATCACAATTACCTTTGTAAGAATAAATTTTTCCTATATGTTTTTGCATAACGTTTGTTATACCAAACAACACTTAACAATCTCACATCAAAGAAAGGGCTAAGCAAACATTGTATTTCAATAGTTTTGCATATTGCGGACGGTTAACCAGTAAAAACAGTAAACTTTATTTAAATTCTTGCAATAATTAAATTCATGCATAATAAAAAGACAATACTAATTTATACCTCCTTAATATTATGTTCGGAACAGATTATTAAAGATGAATCTCTTACAAAAGAGATTTATATATCAGCTCCAACTTCTCTATAACCGACTCACTTCCAAACTTTCTCAACCTATCTCGAATAAAACCCCTCATTATAGACAGTTGGCTGGGTTTATTAATTATATTACATAATACAGTATTTAGTTGGTTAAAATCACCTACATCAAATAAATAACCTGTAACTTCATTTTCTACCATTTCTGGAATTCCTCCAACTTTCGTAGCCAATACTGGCAAGTTATAATGAAAAGCTTCCAAAATTACAATAGGAAAGTTTTCTATGTATGAAGGTAAAATTAATAATTCATTACTATTAAATAAATCTTCTTTAAGTTTTCCATTCACAAAACCTAAAAATCGTGTACAGTTTGAAAGTTTTTCATTAAAGATATAATCTTTCAAACGTTCAACTTCCCCACCCCCACAAATAGTCAACAAAATATTATTCTGAAGAAAATCAGACTTACCAATTTCTTTTAATAAATCAAATATCCCCTTATTATCATTAATTGCTCCTAAATATAAACATCTTAATTTTTTAGATTTATTTATTTGAATCTTGTTTACTTGTTTTGGGGGAACTATAACATTAGGTAAAAAACTGTGATTAATCTTAATTCTAAGCACATTGTGTACTTGATTATATAAAGCCTTTGATGGTGAAATAAAAATATTTGAATTATTTATGAAAACATTAATCATTTCTTTTTGTAAAAAATTACCATTATTATAAAAGTTTGCAAAACCGCCTCCATGCAAATGAAATATTACTTTTTTACGCCACAGGTATTTCCCTAACAAAAATAAAATAAACTTTCTGTAAAAACTCCCTCTTGAAGCAACATGGAAATGAAGAACTTTAATATTTCTATTGACTATTAAAATGTAAACAAATCTTAACAATGAAACTCCAAAATAAGTCAAAAGACCTACATTTTTATTTTTATACGTTGAGACAAACCGAAAATCTTCGTAATAAAAGGCAAAATTAGCAATTGCTTGTCCTACTCCACCTTTACTATTGTTATATTCAGGCCCTATTACAAGAACCTTCGATGCTATTTCAAGTGATATCATGTTTGTAATATGAACATTTTATAAATACGCGTATTATCATTCAACTATTATGAGTGTTTAGGCATATAGTTAAATTCATTTATGTTAGTGTAACATAAAGCTTATATATTATTTTACTTTTCTTAAAGTTTGAATGAAGATTTTGAAAACTAAAAGACTTAGACTATCAATAAGATATATTTGTAGGCAAAAAAAAATGTGATTAAATCGTATTGAAACTCGAAATAAATCTCACTCCAATTAAATGGGCAATAATAGGTTTATAAAGGATAGTATAAAACCCTTTTAAAGGAGTATTATTTAACTTATATTCTAATAATTAAAAAGATTAAGGACAGGAGAAGTGTTCCAAGATACCCGAGTATAATAATAGGTACAAACTCAGAAAATAAACGCCCCCTAATTTCATTAAAAAATATGAACATCAACCCCAACGTTATATAAATGAACACAGGGCTAAAAGGTAATCCGCCTGAACGCAAAGAAAACATTAATTGCAAATAGTAAGTAATAAAAATTAAAACCGACAAAAAACCTTGCTGATTTATATAACTTCGATAAAGGAAGTAAGTCATATACCCAACAATAAATCCCATGAAAATTAATCCGATTATACCAAAATCAATAACGTAACCAAACGGAACTCCAACGGATTGCGCTGTAAATGCTGACGAAAAATTTTGTCTTAAATATTCAGCTCCATGTGCATCAAAATCAAGAACAAAAAGTGACTTAAAAATCCCTAATGTATATATACCCCCTAAATAATCCCCATTCAGTTCTTCAAGCACATAAGCTCCAAATTTTTGTGAAGTTGTTATTTCTCCATGCAAAAAACCCATAGCTAAACCATATAATTCGCCTAAGCCATCTAATCCATGATCGCCAAACCTCACAATTCCTAACAAACCTATCATTACAAAAAAAAAGAGAAATCCTGTTATCCCAAATCTAATAAGTCTTCTAACAGAAAATTCATAATGTAAAGCCAATAACATAATCACTCCTATTATAATACTCAAAGCCTCTTGCCTCCATGTATATAGAATCATTAGACCAATTGAAAAAACAAAAAATTTTAAATATGGTGCTTTACGGTATTTCTTATAAAACAAGAATGATAAAGCTCCTAATGGAGCTAACAAACGAGTTGGGTAATCAGGAAATCCGCCTAAATTACTACGATAACGGCTAAAAGGGTCTCCTAACAGAGGTATATCCTTTATATGAATAAATCTTGCTACAAAAAACAACAGTGCAATAATTAATATCAACTTAATTCTGAGTGATACAGGATTAGTCAATACCAATTCGGTATTTCGATGCAACTTCTTATTTACAAAATAAGTTAATCCTCCCCCAGCAAGGAAAGACACAGTATAAATAATATACAGGTGTGAATAATCCAACATTCGTACTCCATAACTGGCTCCCCAACCAAGAGGATTCTCAAAAAGCGAAAGGAAATAAATTATCCATAAGACTATTATGTAACCTAATGGATGAAAAACAATCGCAAATGGGGTCTTCATTTGACAATTAACCTTTTCGTTGTTGAACAATGTTCTGACGTATGGAAATTTCAGTTTCACCGACTTTCCCAATATTCTTAAAAAAATCCCATGCAGGTCCCAAAACAAGCTTTAACTTAGCCTTCCCAATTGTTTCATCAACCAATCCTGTCCGAGGAATACTGTATTTATCAATATCTTTCGACAAAAACATATTTCGTGTTGAAAATGCATATCTTATTCCCATCATCTTCAAAAACGCCTGTTCCCTTGAACCAAAGTCCAATTCAGGAATTCCATTAGGATAAGCAAATGAAAATGATTGATAATTGAGCAATTCATTTAACTTTTCAATAGATTCGACAATTTCCGTCTTTGATGTTTCATAGCTTTCATTAGCAAGTATGGGATGATTTATTGTGTGCGCACCAATATTAACTAACCCCGATTTATGAATCTCTTTCAGTTGCTCTTGTGTAATATTTTCATATTCCATTAAAGCAGGATGAAATTTATCCTCATAAGTTCTTAATATCTCTGAAATTTCTACATATTTGAGACTCTTCATTTTATTACGACACTCATATAGCGAGTTTTTTTCAATTGAAAAACCATTTTGGGATTGAAGGTGCTTAACAAAGTCAGGAGAAAAATAGTATTGCACTTTACGAAACCAAAAGTTTTCTTGCTTAGTTATTATATCGGGCGATACAAATAAACATGCTGGGATTCTATATTTCGTTAATAAAGGAAAAACATTTGAAAAGAAAGTACGATGCCCATCATCAAAAGTCAGTAAACACGAATTAGTGAGTTTTGCTTTTCCCTTAAACCACTCATCAAGTTCTTCAATCGAAATAAGTTTGTAATTCCTGTCCAAAAACAGCAGAATTTTTTCCATCCAAACAGGATCCTCAACAGCATGAAAATTAATTACTAAATTACGATCAAACATATATTAAATTTAATGCACATCAGAGAATTGGATATTCCAACTCTGATAATTTCTTATATCTTTACTATTTGCAAAATACAACTTCTCTTCTGCTTTATGCTCAACCAAACGAACCAATGCAGGTAAGCGTTGTTTTTTAAATAATTTTTGTAAAAACCAGGATTCAGGCATAAAACCCACATTTTTAAATTTTTGCAGTTCAGAATCATTTAATGTAAGCGAAAAAAGAGTCATATAAGGAATTCCATATTTACAACTTGCAAAATTAAGCATCTGTTGCATATCAATATGGCTTTGACTAGCATATTCGGCAATAAAATATTTAAAACTCGAAGCTTTTTGAAGTATAACGTAACTTTTAATCTGGCTATTTTCAAACTTTAAAACAAAAAGGTACTTTTCTTTCTCAAAACTATATCGCCAATTATAAAACGCTTCATCTCTATTATTGGTAATTCGAGTTTCATTTAAGTTGAAATTAAAGTTCACTAAATCTTTGTATATTAATCTACTTGGTTGCCTAATTTCAAGAAACTCATTCTCTTTTTGCATATTAAACCTCTTTTCAGATCTTTTCTTTATAAAGCCTACATTATATAGAAATTGATTAAAGGCTCCAGCTAACGAAACTTTATGCAAATATTGTTTCATAGCATCCATAGAAACCCATCCCTGTTTTAAATACCCCGGGGTGCTATATTCATTTGATGAAAGATTTAAAATAATAGATTCTGAACCAAATTCATCTTTTATTTTATCAATCATAAACATATTTAAATGGGTCATCAGCCCTATTCTTCGAAAACCTTTATCTACAAATGCATCACAAGGGCTAAACACATTAATTGTTTGACTTTCGCTCTTAAATTTTTGCTGAACAAGTCCTCGAAACCCTATAACTCTGTCTTTAAACGTTGCAAGAAAAAGCAAGGATTTATTAGAATAAGGAGCTCGCTCATATCTCCATGTAAACTTTTCCTCAGTCATACCCTGTTCAACCAAAAGTTTAATAACCTGATCTCTATAATTAGGCGTGTACTCAAAATATTTAATGGTTGTTAATTCAATCATTTGGTTCAATTTTTTGTCTGTTCTTTATAAATGCTTTATAAAAAGCAAAGTTATATAAGATAATCCCTATTAGACCAACCACTATATTGGTATAAGCGGCACCTTTCATTCCAAAGGTTGAAACGAGAAAAATAGTAGTAATAAATATTAAGCTAATTTTTATTGAGTTAGTAATTAAATTGTAATTAAAAAAACCTAATGTAGATGTTGCAATCCCTTGAAAAGAATAAGTGCTGTTTATCAACCATCCAATCATTAATAAACGAAAAAAAACAACACTGTCGATATATCCAGGTAAGAATGTCTTTATAAACATCGGATAAATAACAATTGCAATAAAAGCAATACATAAAAACAAAGGGTAAAATTTAATCATTGACTTTAGTAAAAACTTTTTGTACTTCGTCGGTTTATTCGATAAAAAAGACAATTGAGGGACTAAATACTGTTGTGCTGTTGAAATTACTATTTGTAATGCCTGTACAATAGTTAAAGCAAACCCATATTGTCCAAATTCAAATCTGTCAACAACTAAATAGTTTGAATACAAAAAACTAAAAGTAATCGTAATTTTGCTAATAAGCTGACTAACAAATGATATTGAACTAAATCGAAACAATCTTTTCTCAGACTGAAACAGAGTCTTAAGATCTTTCGTGCTTCTCAAAAAATATTGGCTCCAAAGAAGTGTAATATTGGATTTTCTTAATAAAAATAATGCATTTAGGATCAATGAAAATATCATTGAATAAAAAAAACCTTTTACTCCAAAATAATATGTGGATAACACTACAACAGGAATGGAAATAACTTTGGAAAAAACCTGTATAATAGACAGTTGCTTGAACTTTTGTTTCGCCTGAAATAAAGAAAAGAAATAAAGTACAAACGTTTGAGGAATTATAGCAAATGCATATATTTTAGCGTATCTGTTTATTAATTCATCATTAGAAAACCAACCTATACTTGCTATAACTTGAGCAGAAAGTAATACAACAACAGACACTCCAATCAATGAAAACAATCCGGCATAAATTACTTTTCGTTTATGATCATTACAAACATCCTCCGAAATAATCTTCAACACAGAATATGGAATACCAAATGTTGAAAACACTATAAATACATCGATAAAAGATTGGACAGCTTTTACCCGGCCAAGATCTTCCGGAGTTAAAAGCCAAGCAATAATTAGATGGCTTGCAAATGTTGCAATATGCGTAAAAACATTTCCTATAAAAAGATAGGAAAAACCATTTGCAAACAAACTCTTAAATAAAGACTGCAAAGTTTAGATTCTTATTTGATAATCCCACAAAAATTCAACACAACCTTATCCTCCGGCTTATTAACTAAATCCAAACTCTTAAACTCATCATGCGCCACCAAAAAAGCGACAATATCTGCCTTTTCATAAGCTTTTTTGTAATTGGTGAGTTTAAAAACTTTGTGTTCCTCTATATTTGGCTCTACAAAATAGATGTCCTCATTGTTGCTATTTTGTAGGATTTTTTGAGCGATATATTTAGCGGGAGATTCTCTCAAGTCGTCAATATTGGGTTTAAATGCCAATCCCATAATGGCGACAGATGGTCGTCGGCCATGCTTCAATTCAAATTCAAGCCGGGCATTTTGGATTTTTTCTGCCACCCAGAATGATTTGTAATTATTAATCTCACGAGCCTTACCAATGATTTGAGACTCCAGCGGGTACTCAGATACAATAAAGTAAGGATCTACAGCGATGCAATGCCCACCTACTCCACAACCAGGCTGTAAAATATTAACACGTGGGTGTTTGTTGGCCAATTTTATTAGGTCCCAAACATTGATGTCTGCCTTATCACAAATCAATGACAATTCATTGGCAAAAGCAATTTGAACATCACGGCTGGCATTTTCGGTGAGTTTGCACATTTCTGCTGTGCGGGCATTGGTTTTGTGTAACTCGCCTTTTACAAACAGGCTATAAAAGTCAGCGGCTTTCTGCGTGGAAACATCGTCCACGCCACCAATTACACGGTCGTTATGTACCAGTTCGTGCATTACATTGCCGGGCAATACACGTTCGGGACAGTAGGCAATACTAATTTCTCCTTTTAATTGGGGGCGCTCTTCAAATATAAAATGAGCCATTTTTTCAGTGGTTCCAACAGGGGATGTGGATTCTATAATTAAAAGATCTTCCTTTTTTAATAATGGCAATATATTTTGTGTAGCAGCTTTAACAAAAGAGATGTCAGGTTCATGATTACCCTTAAATGGCGTTGGAACTACTATTAAATAAACATCTCCGGGTTTTACAGTGCTAAATGCTTCTAAATTTCTCTTTTTAACAGCATCGGCAACATAACTTTTTAACTCAGGCTCCTCTATATGTATATCGCCTTTATTGATAGTTTCAACAACCTTATTATTAACATCGGTTCCTTGAACTTTTATGCCGTTATAGGCAATTAAAGCTGAAGTAGGTAATCCAATATACCCTAATCCTATTACCGATACAGTGATATCTTTTTTCATTGATGCTGTTTTATTTAAAAAAATTTACAATTCGCTCGGCTGCTTTCCCATCTCCATAAGGATTATGAAGCGCACTCATTCTTTTATAACGATCACTATCTTTTATTAGATCAATAGCTTCACTACTTATCTTATTCTTATCTGCTCCTACTAAAATTACAGTACCAGCATCAACAGCCTCGGGACGTTCGGTAGTTTCACGCATAACAAGTACAGGTTTGCCTAAGCTGGGAGCTTCTTCCTGTACACCACCACTATCGGTGATAATAATTTTTGAGCGGTTCATCATCCAAACAAAGCCTTCGTATGGTAATGGATCTATTAATTTTATATTATCAACGTCTCCAAGAATATCATGCACCGGCTTTTGAACGTTAGGATTCAAATGAACAGGGTAGATAACTTTACCATTAAAGTTAAGAGCTATCTCTTTTAATGCAGCACATATATTTAAAAAACCATCCCCAAAATTTTCACGCCGATGACCTGTTACCAAGACTATTTCATGATCACCAACAATCTTTTCTAAAGAATTTATCAAATCATTATCTATATTATCCTTTACTCTCTCAACACTCTCAAACAAAGCATCTATAACTGTATTACCGGTAACCAATATACTCTCTTCTGCAATCTGCTCCATTAACAAATTGCTTTTTGATTTTTCGGTTGGAGCAAAGTGATAATCGGCTATACGTCCGGTCAGCTGACGATTTATCTCCTCTGGAAATGGGGCTAATTTATTATATGTTCTTAAGCCTGCTTCAACATGACCAACTTTGCTTCCTGCATAAAAAGCGGCCAGTGCAGTTGCTGCAGAAGTTGTAGTATCTCCATGAACCAAAACAACATCGGGAACAAACTCTTCTAAAACAGGTTTTAATCCATTAATAATATCTCCGGTTAATGAATAGAGGTTTTGATTTGGCTTCATTAAATCCAAATCATAATAAGGTGTGATATCAAAAAAATCAAGCACCTGATCTAACATCTCTCTATGTTGTGCAGTTACGCAAACACGAGTTTCAAAATACAGATTCTCTTTTTGGAATGCCTTTACAACAGGCGACATTTTTATCGCCTCAGGACGGGTTCCAAATACAATTAAAACTTTTTTCATTTTTTAATGAGGGCTTTAGGCAGGTTAAAATTAAAGATGTTATAACCTGATTAATTATACTCCTTTACTTTTTCTTTTATGTTAGTCCACACCATTTTCCCAAATAAAACTACCACACCAAGAAATCCTCCCAAAATTACAGATATGATCATTATCATTGATCTGCGGGGAGAGCTACGTTCATTGGGTATGGCTGCCGGGTTAATTACCTGAACAATGGGGGTATCTTCCTGCAACTTAATGCGAGCCTCTTCAAGTTGTGAGGCTAATGAATTATATACATTAAATGCAAGATCGTATTCGCTTTGTAATCTCTCCTCTTGTGTTTGTGCCAATGCGGTTAATCGTCCTCTGGTAGCATCACGAAATTTTGCTAACTCTTCTTGTGACTCTTGAAATCGTTTTTTTGCTTCACTATATCTCTCTTCTACAAAACGCAAATCTTCTCTCGATTTATCAGTTTTATAAGCTAAAATAAACTCAGAAAGCTTCTCTGAAACTATATCAGCAATATCGGCAGCTAAGTAATCTTGGGGCATCTCGGTTGTTATGGTAACCATTCCTGTTTCTGTTCCAACTTCAAGGGTAATTAACTCCTCTAATTTTTCAACAACCTCCCACTCCTCTTCACTTAACCTAATTGTTTGGCGCCTGCCTGTAACATCTTCTACAACTACCTTTTCCGGGTCACTTTTAAAAAGATCTATAATAGTATGAGGTAATCCTATTGTATATCGTCTTAAAAATGAACCAAAAGAAAACCCTGCTTGATAATCATTAAAATAGTCAAACAGAGTTATCTCCTCTTTAATCTCTTCAAAATAGACTTTCTCCTCAAGCAAGGCTTGTAGAAATGGTAAGCTGCTAACAATTTCAGGATAATAATCGGGAGGAATAGCTCCACTTTCTGCAGCAACATTTGCCCCGCCTAATCCTCCAAATCCAAATTGAGAAGCCAAACCGCCCAAACTCCCTAATCCTGATGAACCTGCGCCTATTTGAGGAATAAGTTTTACCTGTGACTTATATTTTTCGGGACTCGTTAATGCGATTAATAAACCAAGTACTATAAAAACTGCTACAGTTTTTAATATGATTTTACGACCATTCCAAATATGAAGCATTAAGGCTACCAAATCTATCTCATCATCTTTGATAATGGAAGGAGGCTGTTTGTTATCTTTATTTATATTTTCGTGCGACATAAAGCTCTAAATTATATTTATAACCCTTTTAGACAAAACTAAAGTCGTGATATTGCTGTTACTGCCACTGCAGCCATTGAAACAATAGAACTCATAACAGAAATACGCTCTCCGGATGACATTGGTGTTCTGGGCTCTTTTTCGGGTATAATAATTTGAGAGCCGGGTTTTATATCAGGGTTTGAGGAGAAGAGTAAAAAATGTCGTCTTGTTTCAACATCTCCGTTAGCATGAACAACATATACTCTACGTTTTCGAGCATTATTACTATATCCACCTGATTGGCTGATGTAATAGTTAAGTCCGCGCCCTTCAATATGGCGTATTTCAGCATCACGCAAAACTCCTCCGGTAACTTGCACTGTCTGCAACTCTTGTGGTATGCGCAATTTGTCACCGGGGCGCAAAAAAAGATCTTCGGGCCCGCCCGGATTATCAAGTATTGTAGCTAACTGTATTCCAATTGTTCGCTCTCCCTGTTGTATATCTACAAACTCATCGGAATCTAAATCTACTTCCACATCCTCTCTTTCAAGCTGCGAGGCTTCACGAACCATTGTAGCACCTTCTATATAAGACTCATCTGTTAAACCTCCTGCTCGGCGTATTAAATCGGAGATTCTTTCACGACGATCGGTTAAAGCATAATCTCCGGGAAACATTACTTCGCCCTCGATTTCAACGCTAAGTTGTACAGAGTAGTCGGGACGTGAACGTACAAACACCTGATCAAAAGGCTGCAGTTTAAACTCGGCGGCATCTTCTCTTAAAGATAGGGTTCTGCTAACAGAAAAAATAAATGTTTCTGCCAGTGCAGAACTCCTAAAATCGGGTGCAGGATCTCCTATAATTCGTCTGTTAATTTCAATGCGCGCTTCTGATGCAGACTCTCTAAATCCGTCAGCTTTTAAAATTAAATCTTCAAGTGTCATCCCATCTCTAAACTGATAGTTGCCTCTCTCCTGTACTTCTCCTCCAATTGAAACTTGAAAAGTTTCACGCATATCATGAATACTCTTAATTATAACCTGATCCTCAGGCTGTAATTCTATATCATACTGCTCAGGATTATTTAATACCTGATCAATATCAAAAGATTCTGTTATAAAATCATGAGTGTCACTTAATCTATTAATAACTCCTCTGGAACTAAAAACATCAGGACGAACACCATCGGCCTTTTCAATTAACCCAGAAAGAGTCATTCCCTCTTCTTCTAACTGATAGTCACCGGGGCGCCATACAGCCCCCTCAATAGAAACTCGGTTTTCAAAACGATCGAGCAGTACATCAACCGAAAGAACATCTCCATTAGTTAATGAAAATGTTTCATATCCTTCTTGCTTTACTGATACAATCATTCGCTCGGTTTCGGTATTACGATATAATCTTAACTGACGGGTATATGCTCTTTCGGTAAACTCTCCTGCATACTCTATTAAATCACTTATAGTTTCTCCTTTACCAACTTCGTAGAAACCAGGTCGTTTTACCTCTCCTTCTGCTTTAACTCTGTTGCTAAATGCACCTACTCTTATTACATCCTGATCCTGCAATCTTATATTATCAGTTTGATCTCCGTGCATCAACAGATCATAAATATCAAGTACGGCTAATTTTTCATTATCTCTTATCACCTCTATAGCACGATAAGTTCCTATATCATTAGGTCCCTCAGCTTTATACAGAGCGTTAAAAACAGTTGACAAACTTGATAATGTATGTGTTCCGGGCAAATTAACCTCTCCAATAACTGTAACCTGAATAGAACGCACCCTCCCAAGGCTAACCCTTGCATATGTATCCTGGTCAGACCCTGGACGTAACCCTTTATATAACTGATATAGTTTGTCCATTATACGTTCAGTAGCCTCCTCTATAGTTAATCCGTGAACATATACCGGACCGTGATTATCTATTGTAACTGTACCCTCTGGACTAACCTGTAACTGATGCAAGTTAGTTGCAGCGCCCCAAATATCAATTATTAGTTCATCTCCTGCGCCTAACTGATAATTTACAGGTGTAGGAACATGCATTGCAGTTTCAAAAGCCTGAGTTCCTCTCCGAAAAATATTACTGCCAAAAATAAAGTCTTCACTGCTCTCCTCTTCATAATCTGCTGTATCTGACTCTACCCGCTCCATTTCGGCATCACGCATCTGTCTTCCCAATGTCTCCTCGTGATTGTCCCCTCTTTCAGTTTCTAATCTTCTGGCTCGTTGAGCAAGCTCGTTAGCTACCGATGCACTCATCCCTCTGGCTCGCGCCATACTAATAGCTTCTGTTGGAGAAACTCCTTCACCCTTACCACGCTCAATAAAAGATATCAACTGGTCATCGCTAACATCCTCCGACCTAACTCCTGATAAATCGCTTTGTGATAATGAGCCAATATCCTGTGAAAAAAGGTTGAAAGAGATAAATAGAAAAACCATCAGTAAAAAAGAAGAGTTAATTCTTTTTTGCCTGTTTTTTAACTTAATAATATTCATAAGTTGATCTTTAAAATCAATAATAAACGAAAGTGAGAATAATATAAAAGACTGACTGTCAGCAAGTGTTAGTTACATAAAAACATACCTCCGGTACTGTCAGTCACATTTTTAACTTGCAAAAGTAAAATTAAAAAGAGAGATAGCCTCTTTTTAAACTCTAAAAAAACAAAAAAGACAATTTTGACAAAAGTCGTCATCAACTATTTTTTTTCACTATCTTTTTAGTTTTACAATGTTTTTTGACAATAGCAAAGTAAAAATATCAAACAGCTGATTGTAAGGTGCATCAAGCATTTCAGCAATCTCTAAAACTGTTTTGGTGCCATCACAGTATGATATAAAATTCATCATTAATCTAGTATCGCCTCCCGATCCTTTTTGACTAATGGTTGAATATAATCCCCGTTTTCCCATTTGCGGCTCACAATATGTAGTTACCATAGGATAACAATTTGTATCCACTATTTTAATTGCTTGTTTAACTGCATCATAGCCTCCCTGGAGACCATAGGGAGAGATAAAGTCGAGATTGTCAAGAGATGTGTGGTATTGAGGATATGTACCATATTTACTGCGCATAATTGTAGTAACTGGC
The DNA here is from genome assembly GCA_029688995.1 of Marinilabiliaceae bacterium ANBcel2. Lineage (GTDB taxonomy): Bacteria > Bacteroidota > Bacteroidia > Bacteroidales > Marinilabiliaceae > JARULA01. The sequence goes on along the minus strand of JARULA010000020.1, from coordinate 7,178 downwards.
AAATCAACACCTGGTGAACAATATTGCCGTTCGTCACTTCCTCTTTGCAGCCATGTATATTTTTTAAATTGCGGATCAATATATTTTAATGCATGCAGTGCGGCTTTATCAGCTATAGTATCACCTCTACGCGAAGGCAAAAAACTATAGCAACGATCATCCCCAATGCATGTGATATTAAATCCTGCAACTACATTGTTTTTTAAATGCTCAAGGTGTTTACTTATATATACAATTGAACCTATAGTTTCGGGAATAAAAACTATACGATAGGTATAATATCTATTGGTCAATGTCATTAACCATTCGGCAAGTGCTGAAGTAACTACAGGTCCCGAGAGCTCATTATTTGCCATAGAAGGGTGACAAATATATGTTGACAAAAACACCTCTTTATCTGATTCACCTGGCAATATAAGCTCTCCATAATTAAGAACACCGGCTTTAAGGTTACTCTTTATTACTGCATGGTACTTTCCGGGCTTTAATGATTTCATCTGATTATCGCTTAAACAAAAGCCCCATCTCTCTTTATAATATGAGGTAACATACGGGATAGCATCGGGCTGTTGAGGCAATGAGTAGAGATGGTTCTTTAATTCATCCAACATAACCCATTTATCAACAGGTGTTGAATATCCTAAAACATGTAAGTTGTTATTCTTAAAATCAACTATTTTTTCTCCTGTCTCGTTTTCAATATATGCCTCTGTAATTGACCACTCCTTTGGCACTTCCCAATCAAAAGCTTTGTAACCGGTAGGAACCGAGTGAATGTGCAAACCATCTAAAATATTATCCTTAATATATTTAAGAGTTTTACGTACACCCTCACCGGTAATGCTACGAGTAATAGGGAACAACTCTTTTGCCCACAAATACATTTTATCTCCGCTCTCCATATAAATAGTTAATCGGTAATTGTAAAATCAGGATATTTATCTATAACCTCTGATATATGTTGAAAAAGTTCGTCAGAATATATCCAGCAACTGTTAATAGTGTTACTACAACTCTCTTTTAAAGCTCCTCTTTTTAATAAAAAGTTTTTCGTTTTATTATATCGTCTTCGTGTATCCAATTCAAGATCCCTAACAAAATAATTATATTTAATAAATCTGTAATTTTTACCATCACATGAGACCTTGCCCTTAAATGTTTTATTATATCGATAAAAAACTTCTTTTTGTTCTTCGATATAGTGTAAAAAGGTAAATAAAATTCTCTCCAGATTAATGTTTACAATAACATGCCCTATATCATTTAAAAGATCAAAAAGAGAATTTTGGCCAAAAGCTGTTGTTTCATCTATATTATAACTACTAAAGTATTGATTTGTATCTATAACACTAAAAACAGGATTAATAGTTCGATGCCGTGATGAATATGCCATACGTGCCTCTTCACCAAATCGACCCACCTCACATGAGGAAGTTGCCCGGTTAAAAATTCCGGTTTTAGTAAAAGAGTATGTAAAGGTTGGAATTAAAATAGTTTTAGGTTTATATAACTCCTCAATATACTTAATTATAAGTTTAGTTCGCTCTGCATAACAAATGTCATCATCAATACCTTTAAGTTTGACATGCAAAAACAGAATCCTGTTTAGGGGAAGATTAAGATTTTCAACTAACTCTTTTATCATAAATCCATTATTCGAAATGATCAAAATCAAGTGGTGTTCCCCGTGCAATATCTATTTTAGCAATTTTACCAACTACTTGTGATAAAAATCCGGGGTGAATACCATGACCGGGACGAATTGACCTTATGTTCTCTTTAGTAATTTTTTCTCCTTTCAATATATTTTTTATAACAAAAAGCGAACGACGCCGCAGCTTATCTTTTTCATTAACATTATAGGTAACCACGCCTAAGGCAGATTCAGTATCACGAACATCTTTTACCATCTGTGCAAACTCATGGGGCTCCATAGAAAAAGGAGCATCTGGTCCGCCCATTGCCCGGTCAAGTGTAAAATGCTTTTCAACAATTTTTGCTCCTAAAGAGACTGCAACTACAGGCACTATTGATCCCTGTGTATGATCTGAAACACCAATATCAACATTAAAACGATTCTGCATCTCAGGAATTGTTGCAAGATTGGCATCAGCAATTGTTGCGGGATATTGCGATGTACATTTTAAGAGAGTAACATTATTATTACCAACTTTACGGCAGGCAGCTAAGGCATCAGCAATTTCATCAGCTTCAGCAACTCCGGTAGATATAATCATTGGCTTGCCTTTAGATGCAGCATATTCTATCAAGGGAGTATCATTTATTTCAAGAGAGGCTATTTTATATATAGGATTACCAATGCTCTCTAAAAAATCAACTCCCTCGTTATCAAATGGTGAAGAGAAAAATATCAGCCCCACCTCTTCGGCAATCTCTTTTAATTTAGGCTGCCATTGGTATGGCATCGAAGCTTGCGAATATAATTTCCACGGTGTATAATCTTTCCATAACCCTTCGGTTCTTGGGGCAAAATAGCCGCTATCCATATCAAGGGTTAAGCTTTCGGGTTTATATGTTTGAACTTTAACAGCATCAGCTCCTGCTTTAGCAATTGCTCTAATAGTTTCTGCTGCAATATCAAAATTATTGTTATGATTGGCAGACAGTTCAGCTATAATAAAGGTTTTGCTCATATGATGTTCTTTAAATAAAAATCTTCATTTTTTAACTTCATAACTATATATCTTTTAGCAACACTATCAACTTCAATAACTCCCTCCTCCTTTTTAATAAACCCGATTTTTTCATTCAGCTTAATATTAGGAATATTATTTATAAAAGTGCGGATGTATATCTCTTTAAGCTCCAATTTTTGAAACCCAAAGTTGAGCCATAACAAAAAGGATTCCTTAGCAAAACCACCTCCCCAATAACTTTTGTCCCCAAGCATTTTTCCCTCCTCAGCTCTACTCTCGTTAATGTTTTTGAAATTAACTGTGCCTATTGGAGTTCCATTTTTTATGTCACAAATTACATAATCAATCCTTTTACTTATATCAACATTTTTAAACCATTCAAGATGCCCTTCTAATGTTAGCTCTTTTTGATTAAACATCCACTTTTTTATATCCGGGTCATTTCTCCACCTGACAATATATGCAGCATCTCTTGCCTCCATTGGCCTAAGAATTACTTTTTCCCCATATATTTTTATACTATCCAACTGCATAAATTAAAAAAATCATTTATTTAACAATGTTACAATATTCTCTACAACTCTTTTAGCTCCTCTTCCATCAATTCTAATCTGCTTTTTAGCAGCAATATCATTAACTAAATTAATAAAATAGTTCAACCCTTTCTGCTGCAGCTCTTGGCTAAATTTCAAAATATTGTCACACGTTATGCCAAAAAACATCTTCTCCCATGCAAGAGCATTGGGCTTTTGATTTTGAACATAAGGAATTATTATCATTGGTATATTTAACGCTGCAATTTCAAAAGTGGTTACACCGCCCGCAACTATAGCACATTCACACCTTCCGTAAACAAAAGCTGTCTCTTTTAAATTAATATGAAAATGTACATTAGTAACCTGCTGCATTAATTCATACAAGCGATTATCATTTGAAACAATATCAAAAGTAAAAGAGCTATCTTTCACAATATCGACTATAATATCTATTATACTTTGAGGATAATTACCTCCTCCCATAGCAATTAATATTCTACCTTTTTGAGGCTGAGCAACTGCTTCTGCAATCTCTTTTGGCAAAATTGCATATCTAAACCCTACACATAATTTTGCATCACTTTTAGTAATGCTCTTATACTTCTCTTTTGTAATTGCAATATTACCATTAATTACAACATCAGCCTCTATTTTTTTATCGGCACTATAATCAAACTGTCCCCACCTTATTCCATCTTTTACCAAAGATTGCTGATATGATATATCATGCTCATAGTGATCTAAAATTAAAAAAGAAAAACCCTTATTGTAATACTCTTTAACTATTTTGATATCATCTTCTACAGAAATATTATCGGATAAAATTAAAACTGTATCAAAAACATTAATATCATCATACAAAAACCTTATTATCTTATCTCTACTATCACTTTTAATTAAAAAAAAGAACTCATGACCCAATTCATAAAACTCTTTTGCAAGGGCTTTGCATCTCACAAGATGACCTAAGCCATGTCTCTTTCCAGCATTACATCTAAAAAGAATTTTCATGCGTTTAAAATTTGATCTGCTTTGTGAGAACTATTAGATTTGGTCAATCTGGCGATTCTAATGGCTCGTATCATATAACAATTTATATTTCATTTCAGCAATTTGCCAGTCGGTATAACTGTCAATATCCTGTGATTCGATATCGCTTAACACTATAGCGCCTTTTTTGGGTCCTGTCATTCCCTTATCAAATTTAAACCAATAAAACTGACCTGCATCGTGATATGCTTGTTCTAAGTCCTGTGACCGGGAGCGTATATGCTCAGGATAAAACATCTCTGTTCTGTTATCTTTAAGTTTTAAAGCTCGTTGTACAGGGTAACTAAAAGGGACAACAGGTTTAACAGAATCATACCCTTCTTTTTGTATAAGCTCGAAGGCCTCACTCATCATTTTTTGCTGCAAAAGTGGTGATGTTGGTAATATACAACATCCAAAATCAAACAGTTTACTTTTTTGTATATATTGTTGAATAACCTCTTCTACAACATCGGCAAGTGTTGCAAAATCATCTGCTGTTTCCCGGCTTCGAATAAATGGAACTTTAGCACCATATTTTATGGCAACAGAGGCAATCTCTTCATCATCTGTTGAAACCATAACTTCACTAAAAAGGTTGCTTTGTAAAGCTGCTTCAATACTGTATGCAATAATAGGCTTTCCTAAAAATGGTTTAATATTTTTTCGGGGAATACGTTTACTTCCTCCCCGGGCCGGAATAATTGCCAGATTATTCATAAAAGTTATCGATTAAATTAATCACTAAGTCCTGCTCTTTATTGGTTAGGGTTGGGTATATTGGCAGACTAACACACTTGCTGTAATAGTTCTCGGCATTAGGCATATCCCCTTTTTTCCACCCAAATTTTTTATAGTAGGGCATTAAATGGAGCGGAACATAATGTATTTGAGCAAAAATATTATTTGCATGAAGATATTCATGAAGCTCTTTTCGTTTATCAACTTCTATTATATAGAGATGATATGCATGCCCTTCAACAACTCCCGATTGACCATGTATATATGGCCTCTTCTCAAATGCCTGATAATAATTTCTTGCTATCTCTTTTCGTCTATCTAAACCACTATTGGCTCTTCTTAACTGTGAGGTACCCAAAGCTGCCTGAATATCGGTTAAACGATAGTTATATCCCAGCTCATGCATCTCGTAATACCACTTACCGTGATTCTCGATAAGAAGAGCGGGATCTTTAGTGATGCCATGAGTGCGAAGCATTAACAGTTTTTTATATAAACTTTCGCTATTTGTTGTTACCATACCACCCTCTCCCGCTGCAATATGCTTTACAGGATGAAAAGAGAATACCGTTAAATCGGAGTAGATTGAATTACCACAAAACTGCTTATGATTTGATTGATCAATAAAGTATGCACCCGGGGCATGACAGGCATCCTGGATTATACAGCAACCATATCTGTCGGCAAGTTCTTTAACTGACTGCATATCTACCGCTCTACCAGCAAAATCAACAGGTATTATTCCTTTATAAGTTCCTTTGGGCGATGAGCTCAAAATCTCTTCCAACTTGTTTATATCAATCAAATAGGTGTGAGGATCAATATCACAAAACACAACCTCTCCACCGGCGTAAAGCACACTATTGGCAGTTGCAGCAAAGGTGATTGGTGTGGTAATCACTTTATCGCCCGGTTTTATATCAAGGGACAAAACTGCTAAATGAAGTGCTGCGGTCCCATTACTAACTGCAACTGCAAATTTACTTTTACAATATAAAGCAAACTGCTCTTCAAACTCTTTAACAGCAGGTCCCTGGGTGAGAAAATCACTCTTTAAAGTTTTAACAACTGCCTCTATATCCTCTTCTGTAATATGTTGTTTACCGTAAGGTATCGCCATAGCTTAAATTGAAAAATCGGGGTCAATATATTTAACTATTTTACTGCGCAACGTCTCGACTGTTTCCCACTCACTATTAGATCCTGAATTATATTTGAATCCAAAAGGAACATTTTTAGCATTATGATGGGATATAAAGTCTTTTTTTTGATGGGTAAAAGAGACCGATGGCAAAATAGCGTAATATTTACCCAGATCGATAGTATTTAAAGAGTCTGTTTCAGTTATCATCTCCTCGTGCAGTTTCTCGCCAGGTCTTATTCCAACATCACGCACTTCACAGTTTGGTGCTACAGCTTCTGCTACATCTAAAATACGGTAAGATGGTATTTTAGGTACAAAAATTTCACCTCCCAATCCGTTTTCTATAGCAAAAAATACTAAACGGACTCCTTCTTCAAGGGTAATATTAAAGCGAGTCATCTCTTGATGAGTTACAGGTATAAAACCTTGTTCACGCTGTTTTATAAAAAAAGGAATCACCGATCCCCTTGAGCCCATAACGTTGCCATAACGAACAGCACAAAATGAGATCTCTCTTTTCCCTTTAATATTGTTTGCAGCAGTAAACAACTTATCGGAAGCCAATTTTGTTGTTCCGTAAAGGTTTATGGGAGCGCAAGCTTTATCGGTACTAAGAGCGACAACTTTATTAACATTACACTGTAAAGCTGCATGAATAACATTTTCGGCTCCATCAATATTTGTTTTTATACATTCGGTGGGGTTATACTCAGCGGTATCAACTTGCTTCATGGCAGCTGCATGAATAATAATATTGATATCCTCGCATGCCCTTATTAATCGTTCGCGATCACGAACATCTCCTATAAAAAACCTGAATCTTCGCAAATTTTCGGGTGATATTTTCGAACGCATCTCATACTGTTTTAACTCATCTCTTGAGTAGATAACAATTCGTTTAACTTCGGGATACTCTTTTAAGATGAGTTCAGCAAACTTTTGTCCGAAAGAGCCTGTTCCTCCGGTGATTAAAACAGATTTATGATTTAAATTCATGAAAATTATTTTTATTACTCAATTTTAAACATTTATGTAAAGATAGTTAATTTATAGTATGGTTGCGTTTGAAGA
>JARULA010000002.1 GCA_029688995.1 Marinilabiliaceae bacterium ANBcel2 | reverse complement strand
AACATCCCCTGCTATCTTTATGTTAAAAAATATGAAGCTGTTGATATTCAAGTAATAAAAAAATGAACTTCATTTTTTTTTAATCTATAATTCAAACCATATTATTAACTTTGCAAACTAAAATTATTTTTAAATAAGTATAGAACATTATTAAGATGAAGCATAAATCAGGATTTGTTAGTATAGTAGGTAATCCTAATGTAGGGAAATCGACTATCTCAAATATGTTAACAGGAGAACGACTCTCAATTGTAACCTCTAAAGCACAAACAACACGTCACAAAATATTAGGTATAGTTAATGATGAAAATCATCAAATAGTTTTCACAGACACCCCAGGAGTATTAAAGCCAAACTACAAGCTTCAGGAAGCTATGCTAAAGTATAGTAAATCAGCATTAGAAGAAGCAGATATAATTACATATATTACAGATACAGTTGAAACCCCAGGTAAAAACGAAGATTTTTTAACTGAAATAAAAAAAAGTAAAGTTCCTGTTATTTTAGTAATAAACAAGATAGATTTATCATCACACCAGGAGATTGAAAAATTAATAGAAACCTGGAAAATGTTGCTGCCAAATTCAGAGATATTTCCTATATCGGCTCTTCATAAATTTAATCTTGATAAACTGTATGAGAGAATAGCTGAATTAATACCGGAGGCTCCACCTTTTTTTGATAAAACTGCTTTGACCGACAAGCCCGAAAAGTTTTTTATCTCAGAAATTATAAGAGAAAAAATACTTTTATATTATAAACAAGAAATCCCCTATTCAGTAGAAGTAGAGATTGAAGAGTACAAAGAGGGTCAAAACATAACAGAAATTAGTGCTATAATTCATGTTGCCAGAGAATCTCAAAAGGGAATTCTGATAGGACAGAAAGGAAAAGCGCTAAAAAAACTGGGCACAGAATCGAGGCGCACCATTCAAAACTTTTTAGAAAAAAAAGTACACCTCAACCTTTTTGTGAAAGTGTCAAAAAACTGGAGAGACACAAACAACTCTCTTCTCAATTTTGGCTATAAATAAATAGTAAAGCATAAGTCACCAAACATCAATCATCAAACATAAAATTGATCATAATAATAATATGGGAAATACTATAGTAGGAATTGTTGGCAGACCAAATGTGGGTAAATCAACACTATTCAACCGCCTTACAGGCAAACGACATGCGATTGTAGATGAAGCAAGCGGAGTAACACGAGACAGAATATATGGCAAAACCGAATGGAACGGGAAACAATTCTCGGTTATTGATACAGGAGGATATGCAATCAACTCTGACGACATATTTGAAAAATCGATACGGGAACAGGTTCTTATTGCAATTGAAGAGTCTGATATATTACTATTTATTGTAGATGTCACAACAGGAGTAACCGATTATGACCAACATGTGGCCGAGATATTAAGGCGTGCAAATAAACCTGTAATTATAGTTGTTAACAAAGTAGATACAAATGATCGAATAGCTGAAGCTTCATACTTCTACTCTCTGGGATTTGAAAAACTTTTTCCTATTTCATCAATTAATGGTGCCGGAACTGGTGAGTTGTTAGATGAACTAACCACATCTATTAATTTATCAAATGCCGACAGAGAGAGCGAAGAGGAAGAACTTCCTCGATTTGCTATTGTTGGTCGACCAAATGCAGGTAAATCATCATTGATTAATGTCTTTACAGGAGATGAAAGAAATATCGTAACACCAGTTTCAGGAACAACCCGCGATAGCTTATACACGCCTTATAACAAGTTTGGACACAACTTTTTATTAGTTGACACCGCAGGAATTAGAAAAAAGAGCAAGGTGCATGAAAACCTTGAATTCTATTCAGTGATGAGGGCAGTTAGGGCTATTGAAAATTGTGATGTATCAATACTTGTTATAGATGCAACAAGAGGTTTTGAAGGGCAAGATCAAAAAATTTTCTCATTAATTGAAAGAAACCGTAAAGGTGTTGTTGTGGTAGTTAATAAATGGGATCTAATAGAAAAAGATAAAACAACAGTTAAAGATTTTGAAACAGAAATTAGAAATGCAACAGCTCCATACACCAACTATCCAATAATATTCTCATCGGCATTAACAAAACAGAGGGTATATAAAATATTAGAGGAGACTATAAGAGTAGATAAAAACAGGAAAAGAAAAATATCAACCTCAAAGTTAAACGATTTTATGCTTCCCATAATTAAAGCCACGCCACCTCCTGCTACAAAAGGAAAGTATATAAAAATTAAATATATTACACAGCTACCCTCAATGGCTCCCTCGTTTGCTTTTTATTGCAATCTGCCCCAATATGTAAAAGAGCCTTATAAAAGATTTCTCGAAAACCATATCCGTAAACAATGGGATTTTTCAGGTGTTCCTATAAATATATTTATGAGAAAAAAATAGATGTAAAAATTAGTAACATGCGAATACATTCAAATATGAAAATGGCCGACCTTGTTGAGGTCAATTTTGAAATCTTAGAAGTGATTCAAAGGTTACAAATCCCTTTTGGATTTAAAGATAAAACTATTGACAAAGTATGTAAAGAGAATAATATCGAAGTTCTCTTTTTTCTTCAATTGGCACAATGGTTTATAGAGCGGGAAAATTTTCCTCAGGAGGAGCTAATGCAAGGTCATCCCAATTTGCTTATTACTTACCTTCACAACACACATAAATGTTATTTGGAACATCAAATTCCCAGAATCGAACAGGAAATTAAAAATCTGGAAAAAGAGACAGAGCTTCCTGGAGAGTCGGTACAACTAATGATCAAGTTTTTTAAAGAGTATATTAATGAATTTACCGATCATTTAAAAGATGAAGAGGAGATTACTTTTCCGTATATTCAGGCATTAGAGAAAGCAAACCGAGGTGAGTTAGCTCTATCAGATTTTAATAAAAAATACAAAAATTACTCTATAGATAAATATCTGGCCAATCACAGTAATTTAGAAGAAAAAATCGTAGATCTTCAAAGTATATTACTAAAATATATGCCTCCACCAGTTAATAATTGCAAATTTACTAACCTGCTACTGGAAATATATCGACTGGGAAAAGATCTTAAAGACCATACTCTATTGGAAGAGAATGTTCTCATTCCAAAGGTAAGACATATGGAGATACAACTTAAAAAATAAGCGCTATATTAATATTTCAAAACTATGATAAAGGTTTTAATTGCCGAGCAATCATATTTAATACGAAAAGGATTAACCCATGTGCTTAATCAGTTCAATGAAATTTCTCAAATAGAAGTGCTAAGCTCACATATGGGGTTAAACGAAGTGGTTGAACACCTATCACCCGATATATTAATTATAAATTCAACCATACTTAATGAGAATGATAAATGCTCCTTTTCAAATAAAATCAAAAATGATATAAAAATAATACACCTTATCAACACTATCCTACCTTCGGAATCTCCAAACAACCAAATATCCATTTATGATACAAAAATAAAAATTACAGATAAACTTTCACCACTAATTAAAGATTTGAGCAAAGAGTTGGTAGATGAAGAAGGTTCGGAGGAGTTAACGCAAAGAGAGCAGTTAATTTTAAAACATGTAGCATTGGGTTTAACAAATAAAGAGATCGCATCTAAACTTTATATTAGCTCTCACACAGTTATATCACACAGAAAAAATATTACTCGCAAACTCAAAATTAAAAGTGTCTCGGGCTTAACTGTATATGCAATATTAAATGGAATTATTAAGATGAGTGATATTTCATAGATTATGTTTTCACAATATCGCACTTAATTTATAGTCCTATTGCACTCTATCAAAATCAATAAACTTTTATATATTTATATCTGTAAAATAAAAGAATATGAGTACCACAGGTCAGCCAGACTCCGTAATGCCAGCTCCGTTAATTGAAAGAATTACAGCGGCAATTATAGATATAATTATTGTTATTGGGTTATGCTTTTTCCCGAGGATAGGATGGATGTTTGGAATAATATATCATCTTACAAAAGACTCCCTCCCTTTATTAAAAGGCCAAAGTTTAGGGAAACAACTTCTTAACATAAGAACCCTGGCCATGCCACAAAAAGTACCTCTATCAGTCTATCCCGAAAAATCAGTGATTAGAGGCTTGGTAATGCTCATACCAATATTAAACATTATAGATGCATGGTTCTTATTATCAAAAGGTTACCGACTTGCCGATAAGTGGGCTCAAACCACAGTTGTTTTTGTTCATGATGATGAATCAGAGCTTTAATTAATCACACCTATCACTTCTGTTGCAATGGAAGTTCAATATAAAATGTAGTACCACTCTCATAATCTGTCTCAAACCAAATTTTACCGTTAAAACTCTCAACAATCCGCCTTGAAATAGCAAGTCCAAGCCCCATTCCTCCCGATTTAGTAGTAAAATTGGGCTCAAAAATTTTATCTTTTATTTCTTCAGAAATCCCCTTACCATTATCCTTAATAAAAACAGTAACGACATTATCACCTTTATTAACCCCTATAATTACTTCACCCTTATCCCTGCAAGAAATTGCCTGAACAGCATTTTTTATAAGATTATTAAAAACAGCCAGCAACTGTTCTCCATCAGCCTTAACTATCAACTCTTTAAAATCATTATCCATAAATGTAAAGGAGATATTATCAGTTTGTGCTTCTGAAAAAAGATTTATACTGCTCCTTAATCTCTCCATGATATTCACATATTGCATTCTGGCTTTAGGCATCTTAGCAAATTTACTAAACTCTGTTGCAATTGAGGAAAGTGAATTAATTTGTTCTATTAAAGTATTTGAGACATTTTTAAGATAACTATCAAAATTTTCAGGGCTATTTTCCCAAGCTTTTTGCAAATATTGAATACTTAACTTCATAGGTGTTAAAGGGTTTTTAATCTCATGAGCTATCTGTTTAGCCATTTCGCGCCATGCAGTATCCCTTTCGGTTCGGGCAAGTTTCTCTGCACTGCTCTCTAACTCTTTCACCATACGGTTATACTCAATAACCAAATCGCCTATCTCATCCTTCCCTTTATAATCAATCTCCTCATTTGCATACCCCAGTTTAACACCCGAAATTTTTTGCTGAAGCATTAATAGCGGACGGGTAATCTGTTTAGATAAAAAAACTGCAAACACTATAACAATAAAAGAGAAGAGAATATAAAAATTTATTACTGTAACAATAACAGATGATATCTCATTTTTTAACTCATTGTTACCTACAAAATATGGTAGATTAACAAATCCGGCCAATTGGTTGTCTGATGTTATCACCGGAACATAAAATGATAAATAGTCCATATTGCCAATAACTTCATCCTCAAGATGCCTTACAGCATTACCATACAAAAGCTGCTGATAGGCTGTAGGGTTCATGCGCGCTCCTGAAATACCATAACCAAAAAGTTCAGGTCGCGAAGTGCCGGTTAATTTCCCATCTATACCATAAAGATTTATGTCGCAATTAAAAACATTAGAGATCATTTGAAGTTGATAGTTAAGATAATCTTCTGGAGCATAAGTTTCAGGACCATCAATACCTACTTTATACTCTAACTCCATAAGCACAGACTGTACTTTATTTTCTAGCATCTCGATATGCTTATTTCTATACTGCTTGACCGTATAATGAACTGTGCCAGACGCTATTACAATAAGCATCAACAACATCAAAGAGACAAATGCAACCTGAATTCTTTTTTGAATAGAGAGATTAAAATTAAAACCAGTAAGCTTCCAGCGTATTATTAATAAAAAAATAATTCCTACAGCTAAAAAATAGAGAAAGTATATAGAGAAAGAGATAAATATATTTGAAATAGAATAATCTTCCCTGCTGATCACAACTGTTATACTCTCTGAAGGTTGATAAACTAAATGAGAATAGTCACCATCTTTCATAAAAAACTTGCTGTGCAATACAGGGTTATAAAAATGCGCTTCAGTTTTATAGTTATACTCCCCACCGCGCCGAACCAAATCACCATCTATATATTTTGCATAAGAGTACCCACTAAGCAACTCTTTATACTGTTGATCACTTTCACTGATAAGAAGTTCGGGATACCCGGAACCTTCAAAAAAAGGTTTAGAATTTAATTCAATAAAAAGCGTTGTCTCTCTTTCTGGATTATCAGGGAAAAATCTAAAAACACCAAAATAGGTAGAGCGCCCATTAAAATTATCCAGATAATAAAAATGGTTACCCCCGGCGATATTATACCCTATATTATCAAGTCGATAAAAAAAATAGTCATAACAATTAATTGTCTCTGCGGTATCTTCAATGTACAGATCTCCCTGAGGCCAGCATGGAATCACCTGCATATCATAACGCTGCCAAAAACCATAAAAGTAAAACTTCATCAAATGATTTCTAATCATTTCTATATCGAGTTCTGAATCAGCGACCATTCTCATTAATGTTGCATCATTTATAATTTGATACTCTATCTCTTCAAGATAAATTTCAGCAACTGGATCCTCATCCTGCATATATCTAAAAGTAAGATTTTCGGCCAGCAGCTCTCTATTCTGCTCCTCCTCTCGAATCGAAAGATCGGTAAAAAGAGAACCTATATACAAGGCAAATAAAAAAGAGAGCCATAAAAATGTTGAATAGGAGTATATTATCATCCTGTCTCTTTTTGCAAGAGCAAGAATCAAAAATGATGCAAAATAAAAAAGAAATGCAAAATCACTATCACCTTTACCAAATCCTCTATATAATAAAACAAACAAAAATATAACAACCGAAATTATCAGAGTTAATTGTTTTAAAGAGAGGTAATAGAGGGCTGTTATAACAACTTTATCAAACAGAAAGATAAAAGAAGATAAAAGCAGTGCAAAAAGCAAAAGTTTAACGAAGACAGCAAAGTCAATATCTGCTAATCCCGTAATTACAAAAGTCCCCGATGAATGCTTTGCTAAATCATAAAAAAGAGAATTTATATAGATAAGAAAAAAAATAGAGAGTAAAATCAAGCAAAAGGGAACTCCAACTGTGATAATTCGATGTTTAAAAAAATTAAAGAGAGGAATTTTAAAATATCTGTAAAACCACATTGAAGTAATAAAAAGCAAAAGTGCAAAAATCACAAAATGTCCTAACGATGGTAAAAAAGAGGACATGGCAAAATAGTAGGGAGTGAAGATATTGGAATAATCTTTAGGATAAAGATTGAAATGCCAAAAAACAACATAAAAAAAGAGCAAAAAAACAGATGTAACAGTTAAAAAAATCAAATTGATTTTATCATGATTTTTAAACCTTCGCAAGATTTTATCACACAATAAAAAAATGATAATAAGTGATAGTAAATAAAGATATCCTGCCACCCTTTGCCACCAATACCCATATTTTAAATAATCATCAACTATAAAACTAAAAAGATACTCACCATTTTCATCATATACAGGCAAATAATCATCATGACCATCTCTGGTTATTAAAACAGAAGAGTTAATGTTAAATAAAGGATTAAATGAGTTCTGCAAATATTTATTCTGAAAGGGATAATCTTTCTTTAAAAGAGCAAAAGCAACAACTTTAATATTTTCATCATAACTTGTGCTTGATGATAAGAACCAACCGTTATCAAGTTTAACAACAGGATGATCAAAATATCCGGGATTAATCCCCTGCAAAGGGATTTGATTGTTACTCCAGGCAATAAGTTCATTGTTTTGATATACCGCAAGAGAGATCTCATCTGAAGAGTAAGTGGATATCTTTTCCCATAAAGATTGATGACTGGAAAAACTATCCTCGGGTAAAGAGGATGATAGAGTTTTCATCTGCTCTCTTAATCCATTTATCTTCTCTTCAATTTTAAGTAGAGCCTTACTATTATCATTGGCCGAATCTAAACCATAAGATAAGGTTATTGCTGCAATCAATATAGCAATTAACAATGTTGACAGAGTTAAAACTAATTTCTTAAATTGAAACATACAACAACAGTCAAAAACTATCTATTATGATATTTTTCATTTTTAATTATAGTCAAAGCTCTATATAACTGCTCAACAAAAAACAGACGAGCCATTTGATGTGAAAAAGTCATACGCGATAAACTAACTTTTGCATCAGCACGATTATAGACAGGAGGTGAAAATCCATAAGCACCACCCACAACAAAAATAAGTTTTTTAATTCCGCCGACCATCTTCTTCTCAATAAAACGGGAAAACCCAACAGAATCGTAATTAACTCCCTTTTCATCTAAAAGAACAACATAATCAGAGAGTGAAATATTTTTCAAAATGGCCTCCCCTTCTCTCTTTTTTAGCTCCTTCTCATCTAATTTAGCCCCCCTTTTTATATCAGAAATAATTATAGTTTCAAAAGGGAGGTAATGCAAAACTCTTTTAACAAAGAGATCAATTCCCGATTCAATCCACCCAGCATCAGTTTTGCCAACCATAATTAAATAGATCTTCATTAATACAAAATTTAATCCCAAATTAGATATATAAATCAATATCAAAGATATGGTTTAATTTTTGTTGATTGAATTATGTCAAAAATTCTTTTAATATTTGTATTAAAATTAAACAAATAAAAAATGAGACTGGTATATATATTAAGTACTCTGCTTTATACAATGCTATTTATTGCAAATGCATACACTCAAAACAGTGAAGCAACAATAAGCAGTGATATTATTTCAGCTTTTGATAAAAGTAATGCATCACAGTTAAGTGAGCACTTTAATGATCGCATTGAAATCATTATGCCCGAAAGTAGCGGAATATACAGTAAAGAACAGGCACGTTATTTAATAGATAGCTTCTTTAAAAAACACCCACCCATTTCATTCAGAATTATTCATCAAGGAGTAAGAGAAAATGCTGTGTTTGCTATTGGCAGATATAACTACAGCAATGGACAACACAGAATTATGATTTTAACAAAACAAAATAATAACAGCTCTCTTATACATCAAATTAGAATTGAGAAACAAGATGAAGCCCGCAATAATTAATCATATTTATTATAGAGATGGATAATAAAACTTTAGATCATTTTATCGAAAATGCACTTAATGAAGATATCGGAGATGGAGACCATTCGTCAATAGCTTGTATTCCTGAAAATGCAACAGGAAAAGTTGAATTACTTATAAAAGAGAAAGGTGTTCTGGCAGGAAGTGAAGTTGCAATTACAATATTAAAAAAAATAGATTCCACTATAAATATAAATCAATTTATTAAAGATGGATCAAAAGTCAATAGTGGAGATATAGCCTTTACAGCTGAAGGTAAAGTAAGGACTCTACTTAAAACAGAACGTCTTATATTAAATATTATGCAGCGAATGAGTGGTATAGCAACAAACACATCCCTATACGCTGAAAAACTTAAAGGAGTTAAAGCAAAAGTTTTAGATACAAGAAAAACCACACCCGGCATTCGTTTTTTAGAAAAGCTGGCTGTAAAAACCGGAGGAGGAGAAAATCACAGGATGGGATTATATGATATGGTAATGTTAAAAGATAACCATATCGATTTCGCCGGTGGAATTGAGGAAGCTATAAAAGCAGTAAAAAATTACTTAAACAAAAAAAATAAAAAAATAAAAATTGAGATAGAGGTAAGAGATCTCGACGAACTCAAAAAAGTTATTGAAATAGGTGGAGTAGATAGAATAATGCTTGATAATTTTGATATTCCTACAACAAAAGAGGCGGTTGACCTAATTGCAAATCGATATGAAACTGAATCATCTGGAAATATTACTCTCGATAATTTAAGAGAATATGCTGAAACCGGGATAGATTATATTTCAGTTGGAGCTCTTACCCACCAGATTAAAAGTATGGATATGAGTTTAAAGGCCATTTAAGGTAATGGGAGAGATTAATAACTCTCCCGTTAATTTAAGACTATCATCATACTGAACCGCTAACTTAAGCAACTCCCCATAAGTATAATGTGTGATCTCCTTATTATTTAATAAACACCAAATAATATAGCTTTCAAGCAGATCGTAATGATAACTGTTAATATCACCGGAATTATAAATATGTTTTAAATCATCCTGATAATTTTCAGTGCAAAATTGAATATTCAAAGGAGATGAACAGGAAAACATCACCACTAAAACAGTAATCTTGCAGAGACCTAATTTCTTTAACATAGCAATATATCTTAATTAGCAATTAAAACCGTTATTCAAATAAATAACTAATCATAGTCAACTAATGTCAACAAGAGATGTTTTTTGCTTCTCCTTAATATAATCTATAAAACTTTTAGGAGATAATACCTCAACCTCACCTGGGAGGCCTAGCACAAAGCGCCCTACACCAATAAATCCTGCAACATCACAGCAAAAGTAAAAGTAACCACTCTTATTACATCTGCTTAAAAATTTTTCAGAAAGAGGGAACTCTTCCAATAAAAGATTAGCAGCTAACAATGTTAATTTTAACTCAACTTTAATCTTTTCAAGGGTTGAAATTCTAAAAACATCAGTTATTCCTTTAACATGTTTCGACTTATATTTCCACGTAATCTTTTGCAAAACAACCTCTTCTATACGAGCTGATTTAAACAGTTTTACACTCTCATCCTCAACATCAAAACACCAAATAGCATTATAATTTTCGGTAAAATCAAAAGGCTCAACAACCCTATCTCTAATCTGTGCTGAATTCCCCGATCTATATCCTTTAAAAACTACCTGCATCTGCTTTTTAATAGCTTGCAAAACATTATAAATATTTTCTGTATCCTTTTTTTTCACAACTGAATATATAATCCTGTTGGTATCATAGATACTGTACAACTTCTTAACCAATTTACTCTTAAACTCAATATTTTCATCAATTGAGTGGATAGCTTTACTTAAAAGAAAGGACTCCTCTTCATTAAAATGTAGCAGCTCACTAATATCAGAGGCAACACTGTTTTGAACATCAATTTTAAAATATCCATATTTATTACTAACAACAAAACCTACCTGACGAAAAGTATTAATATAGCGATATATTGTGCGCTGTGAAAGAGAATATTTTGCAGCTAACTCCTCTATAGTTCTTCCATATTTACAATTCAACATAAGAAGAATCTCTAACATTTTTTGAAATTTAGCCTGATCGGACATACTTAAAGCTTATTTAAATGAAAAGTGTAATTAACAGACAAATCTATAATTGAGAAAAGACATATAGTGTCACAAGAAAAAAAGATTACTCTTTATATTTGAAATTAATCAAAAACAGGGTAAGATTTACTTAATTTCGTAATATATTTACATTAGAATTAATATTAAGCAAAGAACTGTAGTTATGAAGCTGACTAAATTTACATTATTTATTACCATTATTACTCTTTCTGTTTACGGATGTAAATCACTAAGAACAGTTGAAAGACCGGAATCGGCAAGTTTCCCTGCCGATAAGATTGATGAATATGCTATCAAAGAGATAAGCGAAAGTGCTGCAAGTGTAATAGATCGCATAAAAACAGATGAAGAGAGAACATCTTCAATAATGAAGAGCGTTGAAACAGAGGTCAAGAACAAAATTGCGCACTCAATTACAAACTCCTTTAATAATGCTGTTATAATAGAGATAAATAACAATATGCTTTTCAACCCTGATCAATACAATATCGCATCCCATGCTGAAAGTGATCTAAATAATCTTATCTCTATTTTAAACAGACATAGTAATACTAATGTTGAAGTACATGGTCACTCAGACAATAGCAGAGAGGCAAGCTACAATCAAATTATGACCGAAAGAAAAGCAAACTCAGTATCAGCTTTTCTTATAGAAAACGGTATTACATCTAATAGAGTAAAAACAAGAGGTATGGGAGAAAACTATCCGAGATACATAAACGATAATGAAAAGGGAAAAACGTTAAACAACCGAATTGAAATAATAGTTACCCCTCAATAACAAAATTACTGCTCGCGATGGACGGCAACAAAAAAACCCGGACAATAAATATTATCCGGGCTACAGACAGTATTTGTAATAAATAATCAATTTAAATATCCACTACTTATGTCTCTTTTGCAATTCTTTTATTAAATCTTCAATTCTATAACCTTTATGTGTAAGAAGCACTATTAAATGATAAATTAGATCTGCCCCTTCATAAATAAAATTCTCATCATCATTAGCCATAGCCCCAATAATTGTCTCAACAGCTTCTTCCCCAACTTTTTGAGTAATCTTTCTTGTTCCCTTAGTAAAAAGAGAGGTTGTGTAACTCCCTTTGGGCATCTCAACTTTTCTCTTTTCAATTAAATCCTGCAAGCTTTGAAGAAAATCAAGTTCTCTGCTCTCATTTTTTTCATTCCAACATGTATCACTCCCGGTATGACAAACAGGGCCAACAGGATTACACATAATCAAGAGCGAGTCATTATCACAATCCGATTTAATTGATACCACATTTAAATAGTTCCCCGACTCTTCCCCTTTTGTCCATAATCTCTTTTTAGAACGACTATAAAAGGTGACCCTCCTCTCTTTTTCTGTTTTATCGAGAGCCTCTTCATTCATATATCCCAACATTAAAACTTTTCCTGTTGTACTATCCTGAATTATTGCAGGAACAAGATTATCAGCAGTTTTTGAAAAATCAACATTCATATTTTTATCAACTTTATAATGATTAGTTTAAAATTTCTATCTAACCGTTACTCCCTCTTGCTTTAAATAGGCCTTTAGATCAGGAACCGATATTTCATTATAATGAAAAACACTAGCAGCTAAAGCAGCATCGGCTTTCCCCAATATAAAAGCATCTTTAAAATGTGACATCGCACCTGCTCCTCCCGAAGCAATAACGGGTATAGAAATAGTTTCACTAATACGACGTAAAGCATCATTAGCAAATCCCTGTTTTACCCCGTCATGATCCATACTGGTAAATAATATCTCTCCAGCTCCGCGCTCCTCAGCCTCTTTAACCCATGAAAAGAGACGCTTATCGGTAAACTCTCTGCCACCTTTTACAGTAACAACCCAATCATTTAGATTCATATTTTCTTTAGCATCTACTGCAACAACAACAAACTGACTGCCAAAAGCTGCTGCAAGATCATTTATAAGATTAGGATTAGCAACTGCAGCCGAATTGATACTTATCTTATCAGCCCCTGCATCTAGTAGAACTTTGGCATCATCAACTTCACTTATCCCTCCGCCAACTGTAAATGGTATATTTATATGCTTAGCAATGTTTTCAACAAGCTTTACAAAAGTCTTTCGCCCTTCAAAAGAGGCTGTAATATCAAGAAAAACAAGTTCATCAGCCCCCTGTTCTGCATAAGCCCTGGCAAGCTCAACTGGGTCGCCTACATTTTTTAAATCAACAAATTTCACTCCTTTTACTGTTTCACCATCTTTTATATCCAAACATGGAATTATACGTTTTGCCAACATATGATCAATCTTTTTATTTAATAATATAATTTTCAATCTCTTTCAACGATACTTTTCCCTCATAAAGAGCCTTCCCAAAAATAACAGCAGGAATTCCAATTTTTTGCAACTGATAAATATCTTTCATACAACTAACTCCACCACTGGCTATAAGATATAGTTCAGGAAATCTCTGCATAATATCACTATATAATGAAAGTGAAGGCCCCTGCAACATCCCATCTTTACTAATATCGGTACAAACTGCTTGTGTTACACCACTATTTATATAGCCCGTTAAAAAATCAAATAGGTCTATATCAGAAGTTTCGGTCCATCCAGAAACAGCAATCTTTTTATCCCTAACATCAGCTCCAAGAATAATTTTTCCACCTCCATATTTATCAAGCCAACTTACAAACTCGGGTCGATTTTTAACAGCAATACTGCCACCTGTAACCATCTTTGCACCACTATCAAATGCAATTATCAGGTCTTCAACAGTTTTAACACCTCCACCAAAATCGATAATTAAAGAGGTATTTGTTGCTATTTCAGACAAAACATCATAATTAATGATTTTTCCAGCCTTCGCTCCATCTAAATCAACAACATGTAAACGAGTAATACCATGATTCTCAAAACTTTTTGCAACATCAACAGGGTTGCTGCTATACACCTTTTTTGTATTGTAGTCACCTTTTTGTAATCGTACACATTTTTTATCTATAATATCTATTGCAGGAACAATCTCAATCTTATTATGCATTACTCTACTCTTAATAATTTTACAAAATTTCTATAACTCAATAAACCTCTTTAATATTTGTTGTCCAACAATACCGCTCTTTTCGGGATGAAACTGAGTGGCAAAAAAATTATCTTTTTGTAAAACCGAACTAAACCGTCCAAAATAATCGGTAACTCCAGCTGTATCAACGCCTAAAGGAACAAAATAACTATGAACGAAATAGACAAATTCATTCTCAAGTTGAGAGGGTATAATATCACATTTAATATCAAAGATACGATTCCACCCCATATGAGGAATCTTCATATTTAAACTGTTATCTGCAGGAATTTGAAATCGATTAATATTTTCATCGAAAATACCCATACAATCAACAGAACCCTCTTCACTGTATTTACCCATTAACTGCATCCCCAAACAAATTCCCAGTAAAGGTTGTGTTAATGACTTAATCGTATCGGATAATCCTGAAGAATTAAGATATTTCATAGTGGTTAAAGCCTCCCCAACACCAGGAAAAATAACCTTATCGGCTTTAACAATCTTCTCAGGATCGGAAGTTATAACAGCATCTACACCAAGATGATATAACGCATTTTTAACAGAACGTATGTTACCAGCATTATATTTAATAATTACTATATTTTGGGAATTCATTAAATAAACATATTTTAATTTTATTAGGTTGTCAAAGAAAACTTCTCACGAGCACAAATTATCATTATGCTAAATCAGTTATATAAATAAATGTTTTAAAAAAAAGTTCGGGTTGTTCTATATGAAGTAGATGACCAGAATCAGGAATAGTAACAAGCTGATTATCAGGAAATATCCTGCTGATATGAGTCATATAATCATCCATAATATAAGGAGAATTTTCCCCTTTTATAAAAACAACAGGAACATTGCTGCTATGAGCCTCTTTAGAAAACCCATCCATTAGTTCAGGCAAACTATCAATCAATGTTTGCAAATTCAAGCGCCAAAAAAATGTGCCCTCTTTATTCCTTTTAACATTTTTCAATAAAAACTTTGGAAGCATTGCATCAGAAACTTTTAATCTAAGCTCACTTTCAATACTTTTACGGTTTTTAAATTTTGAAGGATCAATTTTTTGCATTGCCTCTAAAATCAACTCATGTTTTGATGAAACCTCAATTGAATAGGTCTTATTATAATTAACCGGTGCAATATCTACAACGATAAGATTTTCCAAAAGCTCTGGATACTTTAATGCAAAACGCATAGCAACCTTACCACCCATTGAGTGCCCCATTATTATGAATTTCTCATCAGGAAAAGATTCTAAAAGATCATAGAGATCATCAGCCATAGCTTCATAACTATGAATTTTAGAGTGAAAGCTATTACCGTGATTACGTAAATCAGGAATAATTACAGTAAAATAACTCTCAAGCTCTCTTGCCAAAGAGATCCAGTTATCAGACGAACCATAAAGTCCGTGCAAAATAATTAAAACAGGTGAACCCTCTTTAGTTCCAAATTTACGATAAAACAGCTGCATTTTTATCCAGTTATAAATTTATCGATAACGATTAACTCAATTGATCTTTATACAAAGAAATTGTTTTTTCAAGACCCATATATAAAGCATCTGCAATTAACGCATGCCCTATAGAAACCTCTTTTAAAAATGGAATTTTATCATTAAAAAATTTAAGATTTTCTAAATTAAGATCATGACCTGCATTTACCCCTACTCCAACTTTATCTGCAAGTCGTGCAGCCTCAACAAAAGGAGATACAGCCAACTCCCTGCTACCACCAAAAGCAGAAGCATAAGGTTCTGTGTATAACTCTATACGATCGGTTCCGGTTTTAGCGGCATTAATTATAAAATCGGCAGTAGTATCAGTAAAGATAGAGGTACGTATTCCACACTGCTTAAACTCACTAATTACACCTTGCAAAAAATCTCTGTTTTTAATAGTATCCCATCCCGAATTAGAAGTAAGTGCCTCAGGAGGGTCAGGAACTAAAGTTACCTGATGAGGCTTAACCTCTTTCACAAGCTTTATAAATTCAGGTGATGGATAACCCTCAATATTAAATTCAGTTACAATAACCCTCTTAAGATCATAAACATCGGCTCTTCTAATATGACGTTCATCAGGTCGGGGGTGCACTGTAATACCCTCTCCACCATAAGACTGAACATCTACTGCAGCTTTAATCACATCTGGAATATTTCCACCTCGCGAATTGCGTAGTGTAGCAATTTTATTTATGTTTACACTAAGTTTTGTCATTACTATAAGTATCAATTTATAGTGACAAAGTTAAAAAGTATTTCATTTATTCTGTTTTATGCTGGCAAAAGATTTGATATCAGATATAATTCCTGCTCTTAAAACATCCGATACAGCAGAAGAGGCTTTAAGTTTTATGGAGGCATTTAGGATTTCGCATCTGCCTATAGTCAACAATAAAACATTTTTAGGTTTGATCTCAGATAGCGATATATACGACTTAAATTTATCAAAAGAGCCTCTTGGCAATCACAGATTATCACTAATGACACCATATGTTTATAACAATCAACATATCTATGATGTGATAGAGATTGCAGCAAGATTAAAACTGACTGTTATTCCAGTTTTATGTGAGAAGAATGAGTATATGGGACTTATAACTCAGCATGAGCTGATACAAAGCTTTAACAATCTTATTGCCGCGCAAACACCTGGAGGAATTATAATTATAGAGGTAGGATATAGAGACTATTCACTATCTGAGATAGCAAGAATAGTTGAGGATTCAGACGGAAAAATATTAAGCCTTTATGTTTCACAGAACAATAATTCAGGAACCTTGCGAATAACTATAAAATTGAACTTAAAAGATATTAAAACGGTCAAAAGTTCATTTGAAAGATTTGGTTATAAAATAACAGCAACCTTTGGAGAGCAATCCACAATAGATGAAAAAATAAAGAGAAATTATGAATCATTAATTAAATACCTAAATATTTAATCTCTCGAACATCATGAAGGTAGCTCTATATGGAAAACAGTTTAAACAATCTTTTAATGAAAAGTGCTCGCAACTTTTCAGCTTTCTATCACAAAACGGAGTTGATATATATATAGACGACTCCTTTTTATCATTTATCCAATCACAAAACATTCCAATAGAGTATAAAGCAACTTTTTCAGATAAAAAGTTGTTAGAATCATGTGATATGCTTTTGAGCATCGGAGGGGACGGAACATTCTTAGATGCAGCAACCATAATTGCAGAAAAAAGCATCCCTATAGTAGGCATAAATACCGGCAGACTAGGTTTTTTAGCAGACATCTCAACAGAAGAGCTTCCTTCGGCAATAACAGACATTCTGCAAAAAAAATATAAAATAAGAGAGGTGGAACTGCTAAAGTTAGAGCCAAACATAACTCAATTTAAAGATCTCAATTTTGGATTAAACGAACTAACAGTTCAAAAGGCTGATAGCTCATCTATGATAACAGTACACACATGGTTAAACAATCAATTCTTAAGCTCTTACTGGGCCGACGGACTAATAATAGCAACTCCAACAGGCTCAACAGCCTACTCTTTAAGCGTAGGAGGCCCAATAATAGTCCCCTCTGCCAATAGTTTTGTAATTACACCTATAGCACCTCACAACTTAACGGTACGACCAGTTATAGTCCCCAATGATGTAGAGATTAAATTAAAAATAGAGAGCAGGGGCAAACACTTTCTTGCATCCCTGGACTCCCGTAATGCTACATTAGATACAGGAACAGAACTTATTATAAAAAAAGCCGATTTTAACATTAAAATAATAGAGAGGGATAAACAATCTTTTTATTCCACACTAAGATCAAAGTTGATGTGGGGAGCAGACAAGCGCAATTAAAAAATCGCAATAATTTAAATGGTCAATCGTTGTTAATATTTAGCCACTCTTAACTATTTTGCTATTTAAGTATAATACCATGAGATCAAATATAAAACTCTTTATACTCCCGGTCTTTATTTTTGTGCTATTAATGCCATCACACTACATTAAAGCACAAACAAAGCTTGAAATGGGACCTCTTATAGGAGTTTCATGGTATAATGGAGAGCTTAATCGCACAAAACAGTTCTATAATATGCATCCATCAGCAGGGATCTTATTGAGATATTTAATCAACGATCGAATAGCATTTAGAACAGGGGTAACGGCAGTAACAATAAGTGGGGAATACCCCACATCCCGTACATTTCTAAAAGAGTATCATCACAATAATCACTATGAATTTAAAAGAACAGTAGGAGATATTTCTTTTTTAACTGAATTTAACTTTCTCTCGTTTGATAAACCACATACCAACGACACAAACTTCTCACCCTATATCACAGCGGGCTTAGCGTCAACTTTTTACAAAAGTTATAAAGAAGTTGAAGGAGAACTATCTGAAAAACCGACTTTTGTATTATCTTTGCCTTTTGGTGCAGGGCTAAAATGGAAACCAACAGAAAACATGCAAGTGGGCATAGAGTGGACGTTTCGCAAAACATTCGCAAATGATTTAGATCTCAAGGGTTTTAACACTCCCATTGACCCATCTGATCCTTTTGATATGAATGAGTCTGCTATTATACACAACAACGACTGGTATTCCATTTTTGGTGTACATGCAACCTTTAGCATATTTACAAAAGACACCAAATGTTATGATGGTTTTTAAACTGCCCAAGAAAAAAACATATGTCAATAGCAGAACAACTTAACAAAGAGAAACTGCCTAAACATGTAGCAGTAATAATGGACGGTAATGGACGCTGGGCACGTAAAAGAGGCTCAGCCAGAATTTTCGGACATAAAAACGGAGTAAAAGCTGTACGAGAAATAACTACGGCAGCAGCTGAAATAGGAATTAACTATTTAACACTTTATGCTTTTTCAACAGAAAACTGGAGCAGACCCCAAAATGAGATAAATGCATTAATGTCACTGCTGGTTTCAACCATAGCGTCTGAGACTAAAACATTAATGAAAAATGATGTTAAATTATCATTTATCGGATGCATTGAAAATTTACCCTTGAAGGTACAGGAAGAGCTTATAGCCTGTACAAAACAGACCTCACAAAACAAAAGGCTAAACCTAATTTTGGCTCTCAACTATAGCTCCAGATGGGAAATAACTAAAGCCATCAAAACTATAGCACAAGATATCTGTGATAATAAAATAGATACCGCAGATATTAATGACCAGCTTATTTGCAAATATCTTGAGACCAAAAATATCCCTGACCCTGAACTACTTATAAGAACCAGCGGCGAAAAGAGATTAAGTAATTTCCTTCTTTGGCAAATTGCTTATGCAGAATTATATTTTTCCGAAGTATTATGGCCTGATTTTCGCAAGGAAAACTTTTACGAAGCTCTTTGGGATTTTCAAAATAGAGAGAGACGATTCGGAAAAACGAGTGATCAGTTAATTTTAAACAAATAATGATGTTGCAACGCATAATCTTTTTTACAGTTACTTTTTTACTATTTTTTTTTAAGTTATCAGGACAAACAGACAATTCAGAAATATCATATTCAGGAACTCCCCGTAATTATCGGATAGCAGAAATAGAAGTAACCGGAGATTTAACTAATGATCCGGAGATTCTAGCTGGTCTATCCGGACTGAGAGTTGGACAGCAGATTTCTGTTCCCGGCGAAGATATTACCAATGCAATCAAAAAATATTGGGATTACGGACTCTTTTCTGATGTAAAAATATCAGCATCTAACATAGAAGGAAACAATATATATCTTGAGATATATCTTCAGGAAAGACCTCGCCTCTCTGAAATAAACTACTTTGGAATGAGACGCTCCGAAGAGAATGATCTCAACGATAAAATCGGAATGATGAGAGGCAGTCAGGTTACTCCATACCTAACTTCCAGAGCAGAAAGGGTAATTCTGGATTATTTTGGAGAGAAAGGTTTCTACAACACCGAAGTGAATATTGTTCAAAAAGATGATCCGGAACGAGACAATCATGTAATTCTGGATGTTGAAGTTGATAAAAAAGAGCGTGTCAAAATCAACCTGTTAGAATTCAAGGGAAATGAGGCTTTATCAGACAGGCAGTTAAACCGAATAATGAGTAATACAAACCAGAGACGCCGACTCGTTAACTTTTTTAGAACAAAAAGATTTGTAGAGGAAAACTACAGAGAAGATCTTGAAGCTGTTATTGAAAGCTATAACGAAGAAGGGTACCGCGATGCACAAATAACCAGCGAAGAGGTGACTCCAAATGACGATAATACTGTAGATATAACAATAGAGATAGAAGAGGGAGATAAATACTACTTTGGAGAAATAACCTGGGTAGGAAACACAATATATCCGGGCGAATACCTCTCCTATATTTTAAGAATAGAAAAAGGAGATATCTTTAATCAAACCAGACTGGATGAAAGGTTGTTTATAGATGATGATGCAGTTCACAACGAATATATGAATAATGGCTATCTTTTTAGTCAAATTATTCCTGTAGATGTGAGAGTCGAAAATGATACGGTCGATTTAGAAATGCGCATATATGAAGGAGATCAGGCAACAATAGAGAATATAAATATAAGAGGAAACACAAAAACTCATGAGCACGTTGTGCGTAGGGAGTTAAGGGTAAGACCGGGCGAACTTTTTAATAAAGCTGCACTTATAAGAACTGTACGTGAGCTAGCGCAATTAGGTCATTTTAATCCTGAAAAAATAGATCCGCAGCCTATGCCCGACCCGGATAAAGGGACAGTAGATATAGACCTTAATCTGGAGGAGCAGGCTAATGATCAGATAGAGCTCTCCGGTGGATGGGGAGGCGGTATGTTCATAGGATCTTTAGGATTAAGATTCTCAAATTTTTCGATGCGTAACTTCTTTAATAAGGAGGCATGGCGTCCTCTTCCCACAGGAGACGGTCAAACCCTATCGCTTCGTTTTCAAACAAACGGAAGTTATTACAGAAACTTTAGCGTATCATTTACAGAACCATGGCTGGGAGGATCCAGACCAAACTCTTTAAGTGTATCTGCATACCGTTCAGTTCAAACCGGTGTTAGTAGCAGTTACTATCCCAGTTCATACGGTTATGGAGGAATGTATGGATATGGTGGTTATGGAATGGGTTATGACCCATACTCTCTTCGGGGGGACCCTGATGAATATCTAAAAACATTTGGTTTCTCTGTCGGACTAGGAAGACGGCTAACATGGCCCGATGACTTCTTTTCATTATATACAGGTATTAGCTATCAACGATACGATCTGAAAAATTGGAACTATTTTATAATGACAAACGGAACATCTCATAACTTTAGGATGAACCTAAGTTTAACCAGAAGATCTATAGATAACCCGTTATATACACGAAGAGGATCTGAATTTTCAGCTGGAGTAGAATTCACTCCTCCATACTCACTTTTCAGTGATAAAGATTATTCTCAAATTAGTGATGAACAGGAGCTATATAGAAAAATTGAATATCACAAATGGAGTTTTAAAGGTGATGCATTTACTCCACTCTCAAATTCAGGAGATCTGGTTATGAGAACCAAGTTTGAAGGAGGTTTTCTAGGGTATTATGACAAAAATTTAAAATCGCCATTTGAAAAATATAACCTTGGTGGCGACGGCATGGCCGGTTACAACTATTACGGCAGTGAAACAATTGGCCTTAGAGGATACGAGAATAACTCTCTTACAGCTGTTAGAGCTATGTATGATGATCAGGGAAATTATGCAGGCATGGTTACAGATGGTAATATGTACACAAAAATGACTTTTGAGTTGAGATATCCTCTTACACTGCAACCATCAGCAACTGTTTACGGAATGTTATATGCAGAAGCCGGAAATTCATGGTCAGAGTTTAGTAATTACAATCCCTTTAACCTACATAGATCAGCGGGTGTAGGTGTAAGAATATTTTTACCAATGTTTGGCTTAATGGGAATAGATTGGGGATACGGATTTGATGATGTTCCCCATAACCCCGGAGCAGCAGGAGGAAATTTCCACTTTGTAATGGGGCAAAACTTTTAATTTGTTTTACAAAAAGGAAAAATATGGTTTAATTTTTGTATTTTCATATACGAATTTAAATTAAGAACAGATCAGATGATACAAAAGTAGATTTGGACTATACCCTAAATAAGAAGATAACTAAAATAATTTCTGATGAAAAAAGCAGTATTAACAGTTCTCATAATAGCATTAACAGGGATCTCGGCATCAGCCCAAAGATACGCCTTTGTTGACACTGAACATGTAATGCGAAATATTCCTGAGTACCAGGCTGCCCAGGAACAGTTAGAGCAGCTATCAAGAGAGTACCAACAAGAGGTGGAAGCAATCTATGAGGAGGTCTCAAGGCTATATAAAAACTACCAGCAGGAGAGTGTTTTCCTCTCAGATGAAATGCGCATCGAAAGAGAAGAAGATATAATTCAAAGAGAGAGAGAAGCAAAACTTCTTCAGGAGAGATATTTTGGACCCGAAGGAGAGATGGAGGAGCAACAGCAAACTCTTATTGAACCAATACAGGAGAGAGTTGCATCTGCTATAAGAGAGATAGCAAGAGATGAAAACTTTGCTGCTGTTTTTGACAGAACTACAGGAGTTTTATATCTGGATCCGCGTCATGATATTAGCGATCAGGTTTTAGAAGTATTAGGTTATTAGTAATATATATAATTAAAAATCACAAATAAAATGAGAATAGCAAAACTATCTTTTTTCATATTAGCAGTCTCATTAATTTCTCTATCAACGAAGGCACAAGATAGCAAATTCGGCCATGTTAATATAGCTGATATTGTATTATTAATGCCTGAATATCAAAACATAAATACTGTGATGGAGGAGGAGACGCAAAGACTGGAGAGGCAATTAATGAACATGCAAGAAGAGCTTCAAAGAATAGAACAGGAGTATGAAAGTAACTTCGATACATATACCGAAGAAGAGAGAGCTGCAAAAGAAGAAGAGTATACAACAGTTCAGCAAAGGGTGCAGCAATTTTACTCAAATGCCCAACAAACACTACAACAAAAACAACAAGAGCTACAGATGCCCGTTCTCGAAAAACTTCAAAGAGCTATAGCTCAGGTAGGAGACGAACATGGATATCTATACATTTTTGAAGAGAATTCAGGATTAACTCCATACAAATCTCAGAATAGCGAAGATGTTACTACGCTTGTTAAAGAAAAACTGGGATTATAACAGCTATTGACAATTAAAACATTCGTAAACACAAAATCGTAATCAAATGAAAATATTAAAATTTATTGTAATTGTTAGCTTACTTATAGGATCTGCAGCTATCTCTTCGGCTCAGAATCAAAAGTTTGGCCATATCAACACTCAGCAACTAATAAATGAAATGCCCGAAAAACAAGAGGCAGACAGGCAACTACAGGCCGAGGCTCAGACCCTTCAAAACAGGATGCAGGTAATGAGTGAAGAGCATGAAAAAAAGTTTAGAGAGTATCTTGAACAGCGAGAAACAATGCCTGAATTAATCAGGTCTACAATGGAAAAAGAGATACAAGAGATAGAGCAACGTTTACAAAACTACCAAAGTATGGCTCAACAAACTCTACAACGTAAAGAGCAGGAGCTATACGAACCTATACTCGAAAAAATAGAAAGAGCTATAGCCAAAGTTGGAGAAGAGCATGGTTTTATCTATATCTTTGATGTAAGCTCACAAGTAATACTATATCATTCAGATGAAAGTGTTGATTGCGCTCCAATGGTAAGAGCAGAACTGGGAATTAACTAGACATCTATTCAAAATAACTTAATATAAAAAAGGATGCTGATAAAATTTTATCATCATCCTTTTTTAAAATAATAGTAAATGGTAAAAAGATCACCAATAGCAATATTTGACTCGGGCTATGGAGGTTTAACAGTTATGTATGAGCTGATAAAAAACTTTCCCGAGCACGACTTTATCTATTTTGGTGATAATGCAAGAGCCCCATACGGAGAGAGATCATTTGAGGTAGTTTACAAGTACACTCTACAGGCAGTAAAAAAACTATTCGCATTTAATGCTCCTTTAATAATTTTGGCATGCAACACAGCTTCTGCAAAAGCTCTTAGAACAATACAGCAAGATTATCTCCCTCAATCATCAGATCCCACAAGAAGGGTACTGGGGGTTATAAGGCCAAGCGTAGAAATAGCAGGCTCTTTAACAAAAAATGGATATATAGGTGTTATGGGAACCAAAGGTACAATCCGCTCTCTCTCCTATCCTATAGAGTTAAACAAACTTTACCCCGGCATCAACGTTATCCAGCAAGACTGTCCCATGTGGGTACCACTGGTAGAGAATGGAGAACACCTCTCAATAGGTGCAGATTTTTTTGTAAAAAAAAATATAGAAGAACTATTAAGTAAATCATTTAAAATAGATACTATAATTTTGGGATGCACCCACTATCCCATTCTAATGCCTTTAATAAAAAAGCATCTACCGCCAAAAGTGAAAATAGTATCTCAAGGTTCGGTTATAAAAGAGAGTTTGCAAAATTATCTGCTACGCCATCCCGAAATAAATAACAGAATAACACGTACCAAAAGCAGAGAATTCTACACGTCCGAAAATTGTGAAACATTTAACAGTGCAGCATCCCTTTTTTTAAAACAGAGAGTTAATGCAAAACAAATAATAGTAGAATAAGTTATTTATACCAATCGGCGTACATAAGATAATTATCAGCTATTCTATTTATCATCTCTTTGGTCTGTCGGGGTTCTATATCTTTTACTTTCTTAGCAGGTACTCCGGCATATATACTATTGGGTTCAATTTTAGTGCCGGTTAAAACCAATGAGTTAGCAGCAACAATAGAGTTACTTCCAACAATTACATGATCAAGGATAGTAGCTCCAATACCAATTAAAACATTATCTTCAATTTTTGCACCATGAATGGTAACATTATGCCCAACAGAGACATTATTACCTATCTCAGCAACCGATTTCTTATATAAAGTATGAATAACGGCGCCATCTTGAATATTTACCCTCTTACCAATTCTAATAGAGTTAACATCTCCACGCAATACAGCATTATACCATATACTACAATCATCTCCAACAACCAAATCCCCAATTAAAACTGCTGTTTCAGCTAAAAAAACATTTTCCCCTATTTTAGGTTTAAATCCTCTAACTTCCCTAATCAATGCCATATTTAAATATTATTAAAAATAAATTTTTAAAATATGGCAAAGATATTAAGTTTTAATCATCCAACAGATATTTTATATATTCATTGAATCCAAAAAAAAGGATGTTTTACTAAAAAAACAGCCCCCAATAGAACAATAGTTTGTTAATTACCAAATAATGAACTATTTTCGCTTGTTATTTTTAGAATTAATATTCTTGTAAAACACTACTAACTAAGGTTATAGCTTTAAAACCTTAACAATTATAAAATCGACGGATTAAAATAGAGACTCCTCAATGTTTAAATTAATCCGGCTATAAGTCTGAAAAATTAACATCAAAATTCATACAATAAGACAACAACTTATGGGAAAAAGTTCAAAAGTTATCGAAGTTGAAAAATTATCAGTGAGATTCTCCGGAGATTCCGGGGATGGTATGCAGTTAACAGGAACATTGTTTTCTCACACCTCGGCTGCCTTTGGAAATGATATATCAACTTTCCCCGATTTT
Source organism: Marinilabiliaceae bacterium ANBcel2 (assembly GCA_029688995.1). GTDB lineage: Bacteria > Bacteroidota > Bacteroidia > Bacteroidales > Marinilabiliaceae > JARULA01. The sequence goes on along the minus strand of JARULA010000002.1, from coordinate 539,420 downwards.
CCGGCAGATATAAGAGCTCCACAAGGAACAATCGGAGGTGTATCAGGATTTCAGGTTCATTTTGGAAAAGGAGTTGCCACCCCAGGCGATAAAACAGATGTTTTAATTGCAATGAATCCGGCTGCATTAAAAGCTAATGCAAAACATATGAAACCTGGTGGAACTATAATTACCGACAGTGATAGTTTTGATAAAAAAGGACTCGAAAAGGCAGGATATAAAACAGAAAATCCTATAACTGAAGATAAACTTGAGAGTTTTAATTTTATAGAAGCTCCTATAACCTCTTTAACCAAAGAGGCTGTTCAAGATTTAGGTTTAGACAATAAGAGTGCTCTTCGAAGTAAGAATATGTTTGCACTCGGACTTGTATATTGGTTGTTTAATAGACCTCTGGAACATACCACAGAATTCATTCGTTCCAAATTTGCAGCTAAAGAAAGGGTTATGACAGCAAACCTGCGAGTTCTTGAAGCAGGTTACAACTATGGTAATGTTATTGAAGCTGTTACACCATCATATCACATCTCTCCTACGGAATCTAAAAAGGGATTTTATCGAAATTTAAATGGCAATAAAGCTGTTGCATGGGGTTTTCTTATGGCAGCCGAAAAAAGCGGATTAGAGCTGTTTTTAGGCTCATACCCAATCACCCCGGCTACAGAAATTCTCCAGGAGCTTGCCGAACGTAAAGATATGGGAGTTAAAGTGTTTCAGGCAGAAGATGAAATTGCAGGTATTTGTACGGCCTTAGGCGCCAGCTTTGCAGGAGATTTGGGAGTAACAACCACGTCAGGTCCGGGATTAGCTTTGAAAACAGAGGCGATCGGCTTGGCAGTAATGGCAGAGTTACCCCTCGTAGTAGTAGATGTACAAAGAGGAGGACCATCAACGGGACTGCCAACAAAAACCGAACAGGCAGATCTTTTACAGGCACTATTTGGACGCAACGGTGAAAGTCCGGTTGCAGTTATTGCAGCATCAACCCCGGTAAACTGTTTTGACTACACCTATTATGCCTGTAAAATTGCTGTAGAGCATATGATTCCTGTTATAGTGCTTACCGACGGGTTCCTTGCAAACGGAACTCAACAATGGCGAGTGCCAAATGAAGATGACTTCCCCGATATTACAATTCCAAAAACCAAACAGAAACCCGAAGAGTTTAAAACCTACCTGAGAAGTCCTGAAAAATTAAATCGAGATTGGGTTTTCCCGGGAACTCCAGGCTATACTCACCGAATAGGCGGACTTGAAAAGGATTCGGTTACAGGTAACATCTCTCATGACGGGCCAAACCATCAAAAAATGGTTAATCTAAGACAAGAGAAGCTGGATAAAATAGTAGATATTATTCCTGATTTAGAGGTTGAAGGGGATAAAGATGCAGATCTTCTTGTTATAGGTTGGGGTGGAACCTACGGCCACCTATACAGTGCAGTTGAAGAGATGAATAAAGAGAATAAAAAAGTAGCTTTTGCACATTTTAACTACATAAATCCACTCCCCAATAACACAGCAGATATACTAAAAGAGTATAAAAATATAGTTGTATGCGAACTCAATATGGGGCAATTTGCAAACTATCTAAGAATGAAACATCCCGAATATAAGTACAAACAGTATAACAAGGTTCAGGGACAGCCATTCACAGTGAAAGAATTAAAAGATCAATTCATTAAAATTTTGGAGGGGTAAAATATGAGTAATACACAATATAAATTCACTGACTTTAAAAGCGAATTAAATGTAAGATGGTGTCCCGGATGTGGAGACCATGCTATATTAAATTCAGTACAAAAATCAATGGCTGAACTCAACTATAAACCGGAAGATGTGGTAGTTGTTTCAGGTATAGGGTGTTCTTCAAGATTCACATACTATATGAACACCTATGGATTTCATACTATTCACGGTAGAGCATCAGCTATAGCATCGGGCGTAAAATCAGCAAATCCCAAACTTAATGTTTGGCAAATTACAGGAGATGGTGATGCTTTGGCAATTGGCGGAAACCATTTTATCCATACTGTAAGACGCAACATCGATCTTAACATGATTGTATTCAACAACCAGATTTATGGATTAACTAAAGGCCAATACTCCCCAACCTCTTCTCATGGTTTTGTGTCAAAAACATCGCCGTTTGGAACAATAGAACCACCATTTCGACCCGGAGAGTTAACTTTGGGAGCAAGAGGAAACTTTTTTGCCAGAGCAATCGATAGAGACCTTAAACTTTGCCAGGAAGTATTTAAAGAAGCTGCAAATCATAAAGGATCATCAGTAGTAGAGGTGCTGCAAAATTGTGTTATATATAATGACAACACTCATAATATGATTGCAGATAAAAATCATAAAGCCGACCGTACAATAAAACTTGAACATGGTAAGCCTATGATTTTTGGTAAAGAGAGAGATAAAGGTTTAATTCTGGATAATATGAATTTAAAAGTTGCTAAAATTGGTGAAAACGGAGTAACAGAAAAAGACATTTTAGTTCATGATGCAAAATCAAACAACAACGCTCTACACCTAATGCTTGCAAACATGGAGTATCCCGAATTCCCCGTAGCAATGGGTGTAATACGAAGTGTAGATGCTCCTACATACGAAAAACAGATGGAGGATCAAATAGAGTCGGTTCAGTCACAATCAAAAGTTAAGAACTTTTATCAGTTGGCTAAAGATGGCGATGTTTGGGAAGTTAAATAAAAATATTTTATAAATTGTAAAGCCTGTACCTGCTATTATAAATAAAAGCGGTTACAGGCTTTGATGATTTAAGAATTCTTTAATCAAGGTTTTAATATTTTCAATATCTTTGCCGTTAATGAAAAGAATTCTGCATATTATCACTACAATTCTGCTCTCGATAACAATAGCAGAGGCACAGGTTGTAGAAGGAATTCCTGAAGGTGCAACTGAATCACAACGAATAGGTGGTGATGGTCATATTCATGAGCATGATACCTCTACTGTAATTCCTCATAAAATTGTAAACTGGAAGTTGTCAGAGTTAGGGGCACGAATAGACTCTCTTCCTTTAGATACAATGCCGACAGGATTTCAAGTGCATAATCCGGCCGACAGAGAGGCTATCGCAAATGTGCAACTTGGTAATACCGGAGCACCATGGCAAGCTGCTGAAGTATCTCAATTAAGATTGAGGTCAGGATTTTTATTCACCGATAATTTAAGCAATTTTTTTAGAGAGCCCGATGAATGGAGATTTTACAACACAAAAACCCCCTATACAAATCTCTATTACCACTATAGCGGTCCCAAAAGGCGCTCCGAAGAGGTTGTTGCTGCTATGTTTACACAAAATATAAATGCAGACTGGAATGTAGGGTTTGATTACCGTTTAATATCATCTATCGGTAAATATGAAGCACAAGAGGTTAATAACAGACATTTTAGATTTTTCTCAAGCTATATAGGAGAAAATTATTCAATTCATGGCTCATATGTCTATAATAAAGCAGACCAGTTTGAAAGCGGAGGTTTAACTGATGATGATTATGTATTAAACCCCGAAATATATGATGAGGATCAACCTGAAAATTACCCGGTAAATTTTTACTCTGCAACCAACAGAACAGATAATCATCAACTCTACCTTACGCAATCACTCGACATAGGACATATAAATATAGAAAAAAACGACTCCTTAAATAAAGAACTACCAGTGGCAAAAGCTACACACTCTTTTCATCTAAATAGAAACAGGAGGGTGCACAGAATAGATGATTTGAGCAATTACTATAATATAGGCAGTATGGAGGAGTTCTTCTACAATAACATCTATGCCGATTCAACTCAAACAAGAGACTCTGTTTACTACACATCAGCGAAAAACAGCCTTCAGCTTAAATTTAATGAAGAGGCAAATGCACTTCTCAATTTTGGATTAAGAGCTTATATTACAAATGAGATTGAAAAATTCACATTTCCCATACCACCTGCAAAAACCGGAACGCAAACAGAACCTCCTCACTACCTAAACAGTGACTCAACAAAAGTTACAACCAGTATAGGAGGGGAAATATACAATACAACAGCAGAGGCTTTAAACTGGAATGCTGGGATGAATGTCTATATACAAGGTTATAGAGCCGGAGACAGTGAATTAAGAGGAGGATTTAATACAACTTTTAGAATAAAAAATGATACCACAAACTTTTTTGCAGATGGAGGACTCTACCTCAACTCTCCATCGTTATGGCAAAACAGATACTGGTCGAATCATATAAAATGGGATGAAAATTTTAGTCAGACAAAAACATTAAGAGTATCGGGGGGACTTGATATTCCTACGCGAAGATTAAAACTTACCGGTGAATCCCGATTTATAAATGATCATATCTACTGGGATGAAAATGCAAAGCCAACACAAACCGGAGCCTACCTAAAACTTTTAGAGCTGCGTTTACAAAAATATTTTCAGCTGGGAAATTTTCACAGCCGAAACACCATAATGTATCAGGCCTCAAGCCATCAAGATATTTTACCACTACCTGAATGGGTATTAAATACATCCAATTACTACGAAGGAATGCTTTTTGATGTTCTTTTTTATCAACTCGGTTTTGATCTTAAATTCACATCAAAATGGTACGCCCCTGCATATTTGCCTGCTACCGGACAATTTCACATCCAAAAAGAGCGAGAGGTAGGAGAATATCCTTATGTAGATCTTTTTTTAAATATGCACCTTAAAAGAGCTCGCATTTTTATTAAAGTAGATCATATTAATGAAGGGGTAACAAATAATGATTACTTTCACTCTCCAGGCTATCCGGTAAATCCGAGAACAATAAGGTTCGGACTATCATGGAATTTTTATGATTAATATATTAAGCAACTAAAATAAAAGTTGGTGCTAATCAAAAATATCGCAAATGATAAAAGCTCTACTCATAATTCTAATTTCAATAATTGCATTCGGCTGTGGTCGATCTTCAGATAAAAAAAGAGATGCAAAAATCACACCCGATGATATTAAAGATCTCTCAGAGATTTTTAATTCAGGCAAAATAAGAGTTGTTACTAACTATAACTCAACCAATTACTTCGTGTATCGCGGACAGCCAATGGGATATCAACTAGAGCTGCTGCAGGAGTTTGCCAAATTTATGGATTTAAAATTAGATATAACTATATCTAATGATTTAGAAACAAACATAAAAAATTTACAGCACGGCAAATTAGACATTATAGCAGCAAATCTTCCGGTAACCAAAAATCCTGTAAAAGAAAACATTGCCTACACCGAGCCTCACAGCTATTCAAGACAGGTTCTGGTTCAAAAAAGACATCCCATAGGCACACAACCTCAACCCGGAGAAGGGAATACATTAATAAGAAATCAGCTAGACCTGGCAGGTAAAACGATTTATGTACAAAAAGGATCGGCCTATGCCCAAAGGTTACGAAACCTTTCAAATGAAATTGGAGACTCTATTCATATAGTAGAGGTGCCTGATTATGAAATAGAACAACTCATCGAGCTTGTAGCAGAGGGAGAAATACCTTATACTGTAAGCGATGAAAATTTGGCAAGGGTAAATCTCAACTTCTACCCTAACATTGATATAGAAACTGCAATAAGTTTTCCGCAAAAACATGCATGGGCTGTTAACAGTAATGCAGAAGAACTTTTAAATGCGATAAACAACTGGCTTACAGGATTTAAAAAGAGTGATAAGTATAGTTTCATTTTTCGTAAATACTTTCTTAATCAAAGATCAATACATCTTGTAGATGCAGGTTTCCACTCTATTAAAGGAGGACAGATTTCGGTTTATGACGATTTAATTAAAGAGGAGAGTGAAAATTTTGATTTTGACTGGAGGTTGATTGCATCACTAATTTATCAGGAATCCAGATTTATTCCTGATGCTGAAAGCTGGGCAGGAGCTATGGGCTTAATGCAACTAATGCCCCAAACAGCCGATCGATTTGGTGTCGATTTAATAACCGCCCCACGCCAAAATATTAGAGGCGGATTAAGGTTTTTAAGATGGCTTGATGAACATATGAAAAATAGAATTGAAGATCCCGATGAGCGTCTTAAATTTGTTTTGGCATCATATAATGTCGGACTGGGACATGTGCTTGATGCGATGCGATTAGCAGAAAAGTATGAAAAAGATCCAAAAATATGGGAAAACAATGTTGATTACTATTTATTAAACAAATCGCATCCCGAATATTATAATGACCCGGTAGTACAATTTGGATATGCACGCGGAGCAGAGCCATATCACTATGTGATAGAGATCTTAGAAAGATTTAATCATTACAAGAATGTGTTAGATTAGTTATTGTGCAACTCTCTTTAGATGATAACACTGCAAATTCACTAAGCATCATGGCAGTTGCCCCCCATACAGCTCTATCTTTATATAGATAACAAGGTGCCTCAATATTATGTCCGTTAATATTACAGGTAAAATGACTTTTATATTTATTATCAAATAGAACCGATAATGGTAGTTCTATTACCTCATCAACCTCATCCCTATCGGGATAAAATAGAAGCTCTTTGGTAGCTATCCCAACCTGAGGATATACCATATAATTACTGTTTGGAATATATAATGGAGATAAAGCACCGGCAAATAAAATATCTCTGGTTGTAATACCCAACTCCTCATTACTCTCTCGCAATGAAGTCTCCCAATAGCTGTTGTCGCACTCTTCACAGCCTCCTCCGGGCAGACTAACCTGTCCGCCATGAACACCAGGATAATTAGGTCGCTTAATTAATGGGAAGTAAACTTTCCCGTTTTTTGGATAAAGAAGTAGCAAAACACTACTGGATCGCATCAAATCTTTACAAGGCATTACAGAGCCGGTAAATCTAACTGATGGTGACATTAGATTTTGCGCCGGCTCACCAGGTAGTGAAGATGCCAACAAATTTTTTAATATCTCATAAACTCTAATCATCTACCTACCCAAAAAAAAGTTATATATATTAATCAAACATAATGGCCTTAACAGGAGAAATGCGAGCTGCTAAATATGAGGGTCCTATCATCATCAATAAAATAGCAAATACAGCTCCTATATTTAACAAAATAATATGAACCGGATTAAGTAAAACAGGTACAGTATCTAAAAAGTAACTTTCAGGATCAAGCTTAATAAAGCCAAAACTCAACTGTAACAAACAGAGACCAATACCAATAATATTTCCCCATATCAAACCTCTTAATCCAATTTTAATAGCTAAAACTATAAAAACCTTTCTAAGTGACCAGTTCTCTATTCCAATAGCCTTTAAAACACCTATCATATTGGTACGCTCCAAAATAAGAATGAGCAAGCCTGAAATCATATTAAACCCGGCCACCATAATAATAAGAACAATAATAACCACAATATTCATATCCAAAAGATCTAACCATCCAAACACCTGAGGCTCTGTTTGTCGGATAGTTTGTGATCGTAATAACATTCCATCATCAGATATATAAGTTGAAACAATATCTCTTACCTCTCTTCCTACCTGCTCCATTCTATCAAAATCAGCAGCAATTATTTCATATCCTGCAATTTGATCATCATCCCAGTTATTTAATCGCTTTACCTGATTGATATCAGCAATTACATACATCTTATCCATATCGGGTAACTGGCTATCAAATATTGCAGCAATAGAAAAACGTCTCACTCTAATCTGCTCCTGAAAAAAATAGACAAACACCTCATCTCCTAATGAAAGCTGAAGCATATCGGCTACAACAGCAGAGACAAGAATCTCATCAGAAGTCTCCTGGTCACAATACTCTGGAATAGCGCCTTCAACTAATATCGACTCTAAAAAATGAGGATTATACTCCGAACCAACACCCTTCAAAACAATTCCCTGCATATCCTGCTCCCCCTTTATTAAACCGGGTTTTGATGCAAATCGTTGAATATGGTCAACACCATCCAAACTGCCCAACTTATTATAAAGAGCTGCATCATCTGTAATAGGATTAGGTTCATAGCTCAAATTAAAATCATAATTAACAACAGATATATGCCCCCCAAAGCCAGTAATTTTCTCTCTTATTTCATGTTTAAATCCACTACCCACAGCTATGGAAAGTATCATAACTACTATCCCGAGAATAATACCTGCAACAGCAACCTTAAGTACGGGTCCGGCTAAATTCTTACCCGAAACACCTCCTGAACTTATTTTATTGGCTATAAATAATTCTAATTTCACAAAAACAGTTTTATCACAAAGTTAAAAAAAGCAGTGATATATTAAACAAAGATGGTTTATGCTAAACCTCAATTCAAAAACAGAGACCTGCAATAACATTAAATTATGACAAAAAAAGAGAACCATCTTTAAAAGTTATTACTTGTATCTTTAGATAAAATCATTAATTTTGAGATTATACCCTTATTACTAAATGAATTAAAACATTTTCAATTTTAACCTTTTTAAACATTATTACCATGAATGTATACTCAACTGAACGGATCAAAAATATTTCGCTGCTTGGAAGCAGCGGCTCCGGTAAGACGACTCTTGCCGAATCAATGCTCTATGAAGGAGGTGTTATAAACCGCAGAGGCGGTGTTGAAAATAAAAATACGGTATCTGACTATAACCGGGTAGAACATGAATACGGCTACTCGGTTTTTTCATCAGTTCTACATACTGAGTGGCTTGGTAAAAAATTAAATTTTATAGATTGTCCCGGATCCGATGACTTTATTAATGGAGCCATAACATCACTAAATGTTACAGATACAGCATTAATGATAATCAATACTTCACAGGGAGTTGAAGTTGGTACCGAAAATCTGTTCAGATATACAGAGGAGTATAATAAACCGGTAATATTTGTAATGAATCAACTCGATCATGAAAAATCAAATTACGACTCCTCTTATGAAAGTATAAAAGAGTTCTTTGGTAATAAGGCAGTAATAGTACAATACCCGATAACTATTGGACCCGACTTTAATGCATTAATAGATGTATTAAAGATGAAGATGTATAAGTGGGGACCTGATGGCGGAAAACCCGAAATACTGGAAATTCCCGACAGCGAAAAAGAGAAAGCCGAAGAGCTGCACAATGCATTGGTAGAATCGGCAGCTGAAAACGATGAGGAGCTCATGGAGTTATACTTCGACAAAGGAAGTTTAACCGAAGATGAGATGAGAAAAGGAATAAAAAAAGGATTAATAGCACGGGATCTATTCCCCATTTTTTGCGTTTCGGCATTAAAAGATATGGGTGTACGCCGACTAATGGAGTTTTTAGGAAACATTGTACCATTTGTTTCAGAAATGCCTGCAGTAACCGATAAAAATGGCAAAGAGGTAGATCCTGATCCATCAAAACCTGCTTCCATTTTTGTTTTTAAAACCAGTATTGAGCCACATCTGGGTGAAGTAAGCTACTTCAAAGTTCTTTCAGGAAAAATCTCTGAAGGGATGGATTTAATTAATATGAACAGAGATGTTAAAGAGAGGTTATCACAACTTTATTGTGTTGCCGGTAATACCCGTAAAAAAGTATCAGAGCTTATTGCAGGAGATATAGGAGCAACAGTAAAACTAAAAGAGACCCGCACAAATCACACATTAAATGCAAAAGGGTGCGACTATATTTATGCCCCCATAAAATATCCAAGTCCGAAATTCAGAACAGCCTTAAAGCCTGTTAATGAAAGTGATGAGGAGAAATTAGGCGAAATTTTAACAAGAATTCAAGAAGAGGATCCCACAATATCTGTTGAGTATTCAAAAGAGCTAAAACAAATAATTGTATCGGGCCAGGGTGAGTTTCACCTTAACACAATGAAGTGGAGGATAGAAAACAATGATAAAATAGAGTTAGAATTTTTTGCTCCCAAAATTCCCTACAGAGAAACAATAACCAAAAAAGCAAAATCATACTATCGCCACAAAAAGCAGTCGGGGGGAGCAGGTCAGTTTGGGGAAGTGCACATGATAATTGAACCTTACAAAGAAGGTATGCCCGATCCATCCATTTATAAAATAAACGGGCAAGAGATTAAAGTTAATGTGCGTAATACCGAGGAGGTACCTCTAAAATGGGGTGGAAAACTTATATTTTGTAATTGCATTGTAGGTGGTGCTATCGACACCAGATTTATGCCGGCTGTACTGAAAGGAATAATGGAAAAAATGGAAGAAGGGCCGTTAACAGGATCTTACGCACGTGATATAAGAGTCTGTATTTACGATGGTAAAATGCATCCTGTTGATTCAAATGAGATTTCGTTTAAACTAGCTGCACGTAACGCTTTTAGAACAGCATTTAAAGAGGCTGCACCAAAAATTCTTGAGCCAATATATAATATTGAAGTAAGAGTGCCTTCGGATCGCATGGGAGATGTAATGAGTGACCTGCAAGGACGACGAGCAATTATAGAAGGGATGAACAGCGAAAAAAGCTTCGAGGTAATTAAAGCAAAAGTACCACTTAAAGAGATGAATAAATACTCTACCTCTTTAAGCTCGATAACAGGAGGTCGAGCTTTCTACACAATGGATTTCGCCAATTATGATAAAGTACCACCCGAAATTCAGGAGCAGTTGCTGGCCGATTACGAAGCAGAATCAAAAGAGGAGTAAAACAGTTAAATATTAATAAAAAAAGAAGGTGCGGCAAAATGTCAAGTTGTCGCACCCTTTATTTTCATCAATAGAATTCTTCTCTGCTTGACACTTTAACCCCGAATTCTCTTTACAAAAGATAGAGTATCACTCTCTATATCAACACTATTTTTTATTGCAGAAACATAAGCACTGCCAATAATAGCTCCATTAGTATAACCACAAACTCGCTTAAAGCTCTTATTATCACTAATACCAAAACCTGTCATTACAGGAGATTTAAGCTTCATCTCAGCTACTCTTTTAAAGTAAGCAAGTTGCTGCATATTATTCCCTGAAGACTTGCCTGTAACAGAGGAAGATGAAACCATATATAAAAAAAGAGAACTGTTTTCATCCAGAAGTTTAATACGCTCATCTGTAGTTTGAGGAGTAATTAAAAATATTGGAAATACCCCCCTCTTTTCAAAAATATGACGATACTTCTCATCATATATTTCATAAGGCATATCGGGCAAAATCACTCCCTGAATATCACACTCAACACATCGCTCTACAAACCTCTCCACACCAAATTTTAAAATCGGATTAAAATATCCCATTAAAATAAGCGGAAAAGAGACCCTCTTTTTAGCCTCTTCAAGCTGCTCAAATAGCAGTTTTAAAGAGATACCATTGTTCAAAGCATGAGTGCTGCTACCCTGAATTGTTGGACCATCAGCAACAGGATCAGAAAAAGGCATACCCACCTCAACAAAATCAACACCGGCATTTTCAAGAGCCTCCAAAACCGAGATTGTACTGTTCAATTCAGGAAATCCTGCTGTAAAATAGACAGATAAAAGATCGCTTTTATTATTAAAAATATTGGTTAACCTCATAATAAAAATTTAAAACAGCAACTAAAAAAAGATAACTTACAAATTAAACTCCCTCATGTAGGTCTGCATATCCTTATCCCCCCGTCCCGAAACTGTTATAACAACATTTTCACCATGAAGAAACTCTCTTTTATTTAAAAGAGCCAAAGCATGAGCCGACTCCAATGCAGGCACAATACCTTCAAGTCTGGTCAGCTGCAAAGCTGCATCAAGCGCCTCTTTATCACTAACAGGAATATATTGAGCTCGATTACTTACTTTTAAAAAAGAGTGAAGCGGTCCAACACCAGGATAATCTAATCCGGCAGATAATGAATAAGGTTCAGTAATTTGACCATCATCATTCTGCATCAAATAAGTAAAACTACCATGAATTACACCTTTATCACCACAGGCCATAGAAGCAGCAGTTTTTCCGCTCTTCTCACCCAACCCTGCAGCCTCAGCTCCCAAAAGCGTAACATTATCATTATTAATAAATGGAAAAAAGCTCCCTGCTGCATTAGAGCCACCTCCTACACAAGAGAGAACATAATCGGGATAATCCTTCCCGGTTTTAAGACGAAAATGCTCCTCTATCTCTATACCAATAACACTTTGTAAACGAGTTACAATATCGGGATATGGATGAGGGCCAACTACCGAACCAATAATGTAAAAAGTGTCGGTCGGATTATTTATCCAGTCTCGCAAAGCTTCATTGGTAGCATCTTTTAAAGTTCTGCTTCCAGAAACAGCTGGTCGCACTTCAGCTCCAAGCATTTTCATACGTGCAACATTTGGAGCCTGTCGTTCTATATCAACCTCTCCCATATAAACAACACACTCCATATTCATTAAAGCTGCTACTGTAGCAGTAGCTACGCCATGCTGTCCTGCACCAGTTTCAGCAATTATTCTGGTTCGGCCCAACTCTTTAGCTAACAAAATTTGACCAATAGTATTATTAATTTTATGAGATCCTGTATGATTAAGGTCCTCTCTTTTAAGCCATACATTAGTGTTATAAAATGAAGATAAGTTTGAGGCCTCATATAATGGAGTAGGCCTGCCTGCATAGTCGTTCAAAAGCGAACTCAATTTTTGTTTATAACCATCTGAAGACAATATTTCATTATAACAACTCTTAAGTCTCTCAATATTTGGCAGCAGCATTTCTGGAATAAAAGCTCCGCCAAACTCTCCATAAAAACCTTTACTATCAGGATAGATCATATATTATTACTTTTTTTTAATCTGTTCAACAAATTGTTTCACCCTGTTAAAATCTTTCAGTCCCGGTTCTGTTTCAAACCTGCTATTAATATCAACACCTGCAAAACTTTTATTTTGAATCTTCTTAATTTGCATAACATCATCCAACTCAATTCCACCACTCAAAAAAAATGGAGTATCTGCATCATATCTATTCAAAACCGACCAGTCAAACTTTCTACCAGAGCCACCATAAAAAGCCGTGGGGGTATCAAACAAAATATAGTTACAAACCTTTTCATAACGGCTCGCCACACTATTAAGAGACTCTTTTTGTGGTCTTAATGCCTTAATTACTTCAAAACCCATCTGCTTAAAAACCTTACAGTAATCGGCACTCTCCTCTCCGTGAAATTGTAAAGCGTTTAAAGAAAATTTATTTGCAAACTCTTTAACCTCTTCTATTTTAACATTAACAAAAACTCCGGTTTTTGTTACTTGAGATAAGTTTAATTCTCTAACATTAAATCCATTAATATAATCATCACCAATATATCTGGCAGAATTCTTATAAAAAATAAATCCCATATAGTCAATATCAAGCTGAGCTAAAAGTGCTATATTAGAAGGACACCTCATTCCACACACTTTTATTAACATCTCTCTGCAATCTTTATTTGGTTACAAAAATATTGACACATTTTATCAGGCTGGGCGCTTCTCATGAAAGTCTCTCCAATTAAAAACCCTTTAAATCCGCATTTTTTAAGATAGAGATAATCTTCAACGGTTTGTATACCACTTTCGGCAACCGGCAATTTATCAGCAGGCAACATAGAGGCAAGAGAAATCGATTGCTCTATATCTACATTAAAAGTTTTTAAATTACGATTATTAATACCTACAATATCTATGTCATTATTTAGCTTATCAAGCTCTTTGCTATCATGAATTTCAAAGAGAACATCCATCCCCAATTGCCTGCTTAATGAAGAAAAACAGGCGACCTGCTCTTTTGTTAATAGAGCTCCAATAAGTAATATTGCAGAGGCCCCAATAGCTTTTGCCTCATATATCTGGTACTCATCAATAATAAACTCTTTTCTTATAACAGGCAAAGAGGTTACTTCAACGGCTTCTATTAAATCACTATTACTTCCTCCAAAATATTTATGATCAGTTAAAACAGAAATTGCAGAAACATTAGCTTTTTGATACCCCAAAACAACCTGAGCCGGAGTTACCTTGCAATTAATCTCGCCTTTTGAGGGAGACTTTCTTTTAAATTCTGCAATAATTCCATTACCATTTAAAAGATAATCATAAAGTGAAGGTCTCTTTTCGTGAAAAAGAAAACTATCTTTAAAACTCTCTACACTTTTTATCCTCTGTCTCCTCTGTACCTCTTCTCTTTTGTTAGTAATAATCTTGTCCAAAATATTCATCAAAAAATTGCTTTCTTAAATAATTAGTTAAAAGAATCCTCTCAATTCAATTTGTTATTTACCTCTAACAATTTGTTTAAAGCTTTTAATGCGGCTCCCGAATGGAGCGAATCAGCAGCAAGCTCAACGCACCTGTCATACTCCTTTCCAGGAAACATAGTTTTAATAGCCATAGCAGCATTAGCTGTCACTACATCATTCCATGCATTGGTTCCTTCACCTTTTAAAATTTTATCAAAAATAGATTTAGCCGAGTCAACGCTCTCCCCCCCTTTTATATAATCTGGTTTCAACCTCTCAAAACCTAGATCTTCGGGCTTTAAAAGATCTTCTCCACTCCTTTTAATTATCTTAACAGGCGAAGTTAAAGATATCTCATCATACCCATCAACACTATGTACAATAGTAAAATTGGTATTCTGCTTTTGATAAATATATTGATATAAGCGTGCAAGCTCAAGATCAAAAACTCCAACAAGCTGGTTGTTAGGATAAGAGGGGTTAACCATTGGACCCAGCATATTAAAAAATGTTTTTAATCCCAACTCTTTTCTAACCGGTCCGACTGACTTCATGGCAGGGTGAAAAAGAGGAGCATGTAAAAAACAAATTCCTGCACTCTCCAGCTCCTTTTTAAGAATTGACTCATCATTAGAAAACCTATAGCCCATAGAACTCATCATATTAGATGACCCTGACCCCGAGCTAACACCATAATTCCCATGCTTTGAGACTTTTACTCCTGACCCGGCAACAATAAAAGATGCTAAAGTGGAAATATTAAATGTGTTTTTACCATCTCCACCCGTTCCACACATATCAATGGTGTTAAAATCGGAAAGATCAACAGGCAAACATAACTCTAACAGCGCATCTCTAAAGCCGGTAAGCTCTTCAACAGTAACAGTTCTCATCATATAAACCGATAAAAAAGCAACAACTTCAGATTTTGTATAACTATTGCGAGTAATTTCAACTAAAACATTATATGCCTCTTTTGAAGAGAGTGTTTGATAATTAAACATTTTTTTTAATACAGGTTGTAACATAACTTTTATATTTAGCCATTAGTCTAGATATTAATTAAAGATCACAAATCTTTTATGCACTTTTTAGCCAGTTCTCTATCATCATTTTACCATCCGGAGTTAAAACAGACTCGGGGTGAAATTGAACTCCACACACATCAAAGTTACGATGCCTAATGGCCATAATCTGCTCTTCTTCATCAACAGCAGTAATTAGCAGATCATCCGGCAAACCTCTTCTGTTAACAATCCACGAATGATATCGCCCAGCCATAAATGATGAACTAAGTTTATTAAAAAGTACCTCATTTTTATCAGTAACTCTAACAGGTGTGGCAATACCATGAAAAACATAAGGCAAATTAAAAATAGAGCCCCCATAAACCTCTGCTATAGCCTGACAACCCAAACATACACCCAATATAGAGTGTGTGCTGCCCAGTTTAAAAATTAACTCCTTTAATATTCCGGCTTCATCAGGAATCCCCGGACCGGGCGAAAGGACTATTTTATCATACTTTGAAGCATCATTCACAGTAATTTTATCATTACGATAAACATCTACACTGTGGTTGGATAACTCTTCTATATAATGTACCAAATTGTAGGTAAAAGAATCATAATTATCTAAGACTAATATTTTCATCTCTATTCTTTTTAATTATTTACCAGGTTTAAAATTGACGGGCAAATTTTATTGCTTTTTTTAAAGCTCCAAGCTTATTGCTAACCTCATTGAGTTCACTTATATCATCCGATTCAGAGACAACACCGGCTCCAGCCTGATAAAAGAGTCTGTTGTTTTTACTTAAAAAAGAGCGAATAGTAATTGCCTGATTAAAAGAGCTATCAAAGCCTATTTTTCCTATACAACCCCCATAAAAACTTCTTTGATGAGGCTCATATCTGTTTATTAACTCCAAAGCCTTATGTTTAGGTGCGCCTGAAAGAGTGCCGGCAGGAAAAGTGTCCCCCATTAATCTGGGTATAGATCTGTTACCCTTAAGCTCGCCCTTTACCTCTGATACAAGGTGTAAAACATGACTATAATACTGAATCTCTTTAAAAGTAGTTACCTCTACCTTTTTACAATTTCGTGCAAGATCGTTACGAGCAAGATCTACCAACATAACATGCTCGGCATTCTCTTTAACATCAGCAGCAAGCTTCTCTGCAAGTTTAAAATCCTGCATATCATCACCTGTACGTTTAAAAGTGCCGGCAATAGGATTAATTGTTGCAACACCGTTTTCCACAACAAGCTGACTCTCGGGTGATGAACCAAACAGACGATAACCACCATAATCGAAATAGAAAAGATATGGAGAGGGATTAATATTTCTCAAAGCACGATAAACATTAAATTCATCTCCTGTAAAAGATTGAGAAAAGAGACGAGAGAGTACGATCTGAAAAACATCTCCCCGATAACAATGCTCTTTACCTTTATTTACCATGGTTTTATACTGCTGGTCACTTAATGGAGAGACCTCATCACCTGAAGGCTGAAAGCCAAAAGAGGAAACCGTACGGTTCTTCAATATCTCAAGTAAAGAATCAATTTGACTCTCTTGCGAATTGCATAAATGCTCCACAAAGTAGAGTTTGTTAGTAAAATGATTAAATGCAATTACAGATTTATAGAGATGATAACGCATATCCGGAATAGAGTTGGGAGCTTCTGAATCAACCTTAATATCAACATCTTCAAAATATCTTACTGCATCGTAATTAGTATATCCATACAATCCGCATGCCGGGACATCACTCTCCCCTTTTAAAATAAAAGAGGAGATAAATCGAGTCAATAAATCGGGAACACTCTCAGAGGCAGGTAAAGGATAGCACTGCTCCAAACCATCCGGAAATCGGCAAACAACCTCCTCTTTATCAACTATAAAATCTGCAACAGGATCGAAACAAACAAACGACATAGAGTTATTTCCTCCATGATAATCGGAACTTTCGAGCAAAATAGTGTTAGGGAAAAGATCTCTCAATGAAAGATATACACTAACTGGTGTTACTACATCTCCAATATTTGGAGGAATAGAGCTACATTTTAAATCTAAGATGTACTTTTTCATGTATGAATAGTTTGAATTTTGGTTCAAAAAAAAAGGCTTGTCGGGAGTCCGACAAGCCTTTTTTAATATTCTAGTTTTTTGTAATAACACAAAAGGGCATTGCTTCACCTCCCGGAAGTCAGGTATGAAGTTTGCCACCACCAATTATTATTACAAAAACATATTCCCATCACTAAAAAATCTATACTTAAGTTTATACTCACTACTTATTTGCAATTTTACACAACAAAAAATTAATATGCAAATCTATCTCCATTTTATTTTTTTCACCTCATGCGGAGTTGAGATATCACCGGGAAGCTCTTCCTGAATAATAGCCTTGATTGAATCAATTAAAGCAGTTTTATTAAAGCTAATATGTGATACCAAACTTACTTCTCTAACAGGTTCTGGTGAAATAAAGCGCTTAACATTTTTACTCTCAAAATCACTTACCGATAATTGCGGAACCAAAGTATAACAGAGACCGGATTGAACCAATCTCTTTAAAGTCTCTACTGAACCACTTTCATAATGAAAATTCATAGAAACAAATTCATCCCCTTTTTCATTACAAATATTAAGGGCCTGATCTCTAAAACAATGTCCCTCAGCAAGTAATAATAGCGAAGATCTATCTAACTTATCGGGGTCAACCCTTTCTTCTTTAAGAAAAGGATGATTATAAGAACCATAAAAAAGAAAAGGTTCGTTAAACAAAAGAGTCTCTTTTAAATCCTTCTCTCCAGCAGGTGTTGCCATAATACCTAAATCCAAGTGATCATTATGCAGTGCCTTAATTATTGACTCAGACTTAAGCTCTTCAATTTTTAGATATGTTTTAGGATTTTCTCTGCTAAAACGATCTAAAAACAGTGGCAAAACATAAGGAGCAAGAGTTGGTATAACACCAATTCTAAAAACTCCTTCAATACTTTTTTTCTCTTCAACAAGAAAGTTTTCAAGATCATTTAAATCTCTTAAAATTCTTCTTGCTCTGGCAATAAAAGCCTCCCCTTCACCCGTAGGTATAAGAGGTTTACGAGTACGATCAAAAAGTTGAATTCCAATCTCATCTTCAAGTCTTTTTAATTGCATTGTTAAAGTTGGCTGAGTGACAAAACATTTTTCTGCTGCGGTCACAAAATGTCTATACTCATCTAATGCTACAATATACTCAAGCTGCTGAAGATTCATTAAAATAAAGAGATTGTTAATAACTAATTATTGATCGAACATACTTTTCATACGGTTAAAAATATTTGAACCCTCACCCGATTTAGGGGTAAATGATTCAGACTCTCTAAACTTCTCAAAGGCACGGGTCTCCTCCCGACTAATATTATCTGGTATATATACATTTACACGTACCAAAAGATCTCCTCTTTGGTATCCGTTCACTTCGGGCAATCCTTTACCTTTAAGTCTTAAAATTTTTCCAGGCTGAGTACCTGGTTCAATTTTAACCTTAACCTTACCCTCTATAGTAGGTATTTGAACAGGAGTTCCCAGCACGACATCAGGAATTCCCAACGTCAAATTATAGATAAGATCATGACCATCTCTAATTAAGTCTGGATGTCTCTCTTCCTGAATTAAAACAATTAAATCTCCATTAATACCTCCACGGCGAGCAGCATTACCTTTTCCTGATACCGACAACTGCATCCCCTCTTCAACACCTGCAGGTATCTTTACCGATATCACCTCTTCCTGACGAATAAGTCCCTCACCATTACATTTAGGACATTTTTTAGTAATATTTTTACCTTCTCCCTGACAGGATGGACAGGTAGAGGTAGTTTGCATCTGCCCCAATATAGTGTTAGAGACTCTTGTTACCTGTCCGCTACCGCCACATGTTGAACAAGAGCTGTAAGAGTTGCCATCGGCCGCTCCTGTACCACTACAAGAGTTACACCCAACATATTTTTTTACTTTAAGCTTCTTTTCAACTCCATTAGCAATCTCCTGAAGAGTCAATTTAACCTTAACACGAAGATTAGAACCTTTATTTACTCTTTGAGATCGCCTTCCTCCGCCTCCGCTAAAGCCGCCAAAACCACTAAAGCCGCCAAAGCCGCCACCAAAAATATCTCCAAAATGGGAAAAGATATCATCCATACTCATGCCACCTCCACCAAAGCCTCCCCCTTGAGAAGCTCCACCAACACCAGCATGACCAAACTGATCATATCTTTGGCGCTTTTCGGGATCACTTAAAACTTCATAAGCCTCAGCAGCCTCTTTAAACTTCTCCTCAGCCTTAGCATCTCCGGGATTCTTATCGGGGTGAAAACGTATTGCTTTTTTTCGATATGCTTTCTTTATCTCCTCTGCAGAAGCATTTTTCCCTACTTCCAATATTTCGTAATAATCTCTTTTCGACATGACTGATAAATTTATTTTATTCTCCTACTACAACTTTGGGATACCTTATTACCTTCTCATCAAGAATATACCCCTTTTGAACACAATCTACTATTTTACCCTTCAAGTCATCACTGGGAGCAGGAATCTTAGTTACTGCTTCATGAATATCAGCATTAAACTCCTCCTTATCAGTTTTTATCTCTTTCACTCCTTGAGATGATAAATACTTTAAAAATTTATTATAGATAAGTTCAACTCCCTCTTTCACCGATGTAATATCAGAATCATCATCAAGGTGCAAAAGAGCTCTTTCAAAATCATCTATTACCGGTAAAATATCACCAAAAATCTTTTCCCCGGCAAGCTTAGAGAGTTCCATCTTCTCTTTTAAAGTTCGTTTACGATAGTTATCATACTCTGCTATAAGGCGCATATGTTTATTATGCATCTCTTCAAGCTCTTTCTCTAATTCACGGCATTTTTTTTCAGCAGAGCTCTCTTTGCTCTTCTTCTTTTTATCATCTTTCTTTTTATCACCTTCCTCATTAGTCACCTTATCATCAGCAACATTCTCCTGAGCATCTACCTCCTGCTCACCCTTCTTAATCTCTTTATTTTCTTCAGTCTCCTTTTTTGATTGTCCAGACATATTTAAGCCCATTTTATTTTAATTAAAAATAGTTTAATTAGATAAATAGCCATATAATTACTTATATGTTACAAATATTGAGCATCTCAATATTATTTTCATTTAAAACATTCTAAATCATCAGCAAAGTTACTCAATTTTCCTGCCAATTTACTATTAAAGCCAAAATGACACATTACTGTCAATGTTAAGCATAAAACTGCAAATATGACAAAGGGCAGCGTCAAATTACTTGACACTGCCCCTTCTCTATTATCACCCTAAAATTAATACTGACTACTCACTTAAACGGTATGCGAAATCATCATATGTAACCGATTCGAGCCGTTTTAGAGCATCTGCTATTTTGTCAATTTCTGATGACCTCTCAACAATATGTCCCTCTCCATCAATCAAAAAATTAACAAACTCATCCTCTATTCCATACAATTGAGCAATCTCGGCATCTTTCCCTTCAGAATAAAAGAGATGAATAAAACTATCCAGACCATCTCTCTTAACTGCATTTTTAAAAGGAGTTTTAAATCTATCAAGAGATATACTAACAATAACAAAACTATCACTATTATAAAAAGAGCTGTTTTGATATTTTTTATTCAGTTCTCTCTTTGTCTGATTTTCAATCCTTGATTTTCCATCATAAGAGGCCCAAAAGTCAACAAGAACCATTTTCCCTTTCAAAGAATCAAGAGAAAAAAACGTCCCATCATCAAGCTCTTCATCAATGGCAGGCGCTTTATCCCCAACTGATAAACCCACTCCGGGTGTATAACTGCCATTCATAGACGACAAAAACACCAATCCGGTCACTATCAATAAATAAGTAAAAGTCCTAAATTTCATATATTTCTATTTTACTCTGCAAATGTATGTTATTAAACAGATAAAATCCAAATTTGTTTGTTTGTGAATGTTAAAAATTATATTTATATTTTAAGGAAGGCGAGTTAATATGCTGGTTGTCAACGTTTTAGCCTTTTGTTAAAAAGGCACAAAAATGACTAAAGTGCATTTTTTGAAGACGAATGAAGAGTTAAATACGACGAATGGAAGCTCCAAGCTGATTAAGACGTTTATCAATATTTTGATATCCACGGTCAATCTGCTCAATATTATGAATTACACTGGTCCCTCTGGCAGAAAGGGCAGCAATTAAAAGAGATACGCCTGCGCGAATATCAGGAGAAGATAGAACAGAGCTTCGAAGAGGTGTTTCATGGTTATTACCAATAACTGTAGCACGATGAGGATCACAAAGAATTATACGTGCCCCCATATCAATTAATTTATCCACAAAGAAAAGTCGGCTCTCAAACATTTTTTGATGAATAAGAACACTCCCCTTAGCCTGCGTAGCAAGGACAAGGAAAACACTCAAAAGATCAGGGGTTAATCCGGGCCAGGGAGCGTCAGAGATAGTCATGATAGAACCATCTATAAAAGTTTCTATCTCATACTCATCTAAACCAGGTATAAAAAGATCTTCACCCTGTATCTCTATTTTAACACCCATTCTTTTAAATGCAAGAGGAATCATCCCAAGCTCTGAAGGTGCAGCATCTTTAATAGTAATACTGCTTCGAGTCATGGCAGCCATACCAATAAAACTACCTACCTCAATCATATCAGGCAATATACGGTGTGAACAACCATTTAGCTCACTAACACCTTTAATAGTCAACAAATTAGATCCAACACCACCTATGGATGCTCCCATCCTGTTTAACATTTTACAGAGTTGTTGAATATATGGTTCGCAAGCAGCATTATAGATAGTAGTTTTACCGGGAGTTAGCACAGCAGTCATTAAAATATTTGCAGTACCGGTAACCGAAGCTTCATCAAGCAAAATATAGTTACCTGAAAGAGAGTCGGCAGTTACTGTATAAAAAAAATTATCAGACTCAAAATGGAATTGAGCACCCAATTTTTCAAATCCAAAAAAATGAGTATCTAATCTACGCCTCCCAATTTTATCGCCTCCCGGCTTAGGGAAATAAGCATATCCAAAGCGTGCTAAAAGCGGTCCCAGAATCATAATAGACCCTCTTAACGAAGAGGCTTTACCTTTAAACTCCCTCGACTGAAGATAAGATAAATCAACATTAGCAGCACAAAACTGATATTTAGATGTAGAGAGTTTTACAACTTCAACACCCAGTTTCTCAAGTAAAAAAATAAGATTTTTAACATCTATAATATCAGGAATATTATCTATAACAACCCTTTCAGGTGTTAGCAACACAGCACATATCACCTGTAATGCTTCATTTTTAGCTCCCTGAGGCATAATAGATCCTGATAAATTGCAGGAGCCCCTTATTTCAAAACTGCTCATTAAACAATGTTTTGATATATCACTGCTTTTTTCTAGAAAAGTTGCGTCTGCGTCCACCTTTTGGATTATGGTGATCACGATTGTCCAACAATCTAATCTCTTTTATTGTCGGACTCAACTTACCGCCCGAGAGTGTCTCCATATCAATCTTAATCCTCTCATCATTGGCATGATCTTTATTCCAGTTAATAAGGGACTTTCTCATGTGGTTGGCAATCAAAGAGACAAAGTAACTCTTTAACTCTCCCTCCTCCATATCAATTGCCTTTAAAATCATCTGCTCAATCAACCGGCCATAATGACGATAATGTATTTTAAAATCATTATAAGGAACAGGATCAGGTTTAGCCGAAAAATTATCAGGCCTGGGAGGCTCATAGGGATAATCTATATCCAATTCAAAATCAGACATTATTGCAATGTGATCCCATAACTTATGTTTAAAATCACTAACATCACGAAGATGGGGAAACAGATTACCCATAACACTCACTATTGAATGTGCACAGCGTGTACGCTCATTGCGATCCTCAATGGTTTTTGCATAGTCAACCATTTTATGAATATGCCTCCCATACTCCGGAAGAATTAATGGCTTTCTTGTTGAATTATAATCCATGTATAATAAATAAAATTGTAGGCAGATAAGCTAGAACTATAAATACTCTAATCCAAACCACAAAATTAGCTCAATATTTTTAGTCTGGCAAACTTAAGTAATAATTGTTTAACTCCAGCATTATCAAACTCAACTACTGCTTTTACATTAGGAGGCACTCCCTCCAAATCAATAACTTTTCCATGCCCAAAACGATCATGCTCTACACGATTACCAATATTAACATCTCTGTTATACGCTTTAATCAATTGCGAGGCATCCTGTTGATCTTTATCTTCAAAACCCCTCTTATTTAACCTACTGCTCCTCTTTAATTGTGACGACGAAGAGGAGCTATTGAAAGGATTAAACACTTTTTTTTGTCTCTCCTTAAAAGAGGGTTGTTTATTTGCCATAATAAAACTCAAACTCTCCTCATCTATACAGCTAACATCGAGGTCTCTTATAAATCTGCTGGGTGTAACAAAGTTATGTTCCCCATATTTAAACCTGCTTTTTGCAAAAGAGAGTGTTACAGCTTTTTGAGCACGGGTAACTGCAACATAAAAAAGGCGCCGCTCCTCCTCAAGTGCTTCACGCGAATCTATCGACATGGGAGAAGGAAACAATCCCTCTTCAACACCAGTTATATAAACATTCTCAAACTCTAATCCTTTTGCAGAGTGAATAGTCATCATAGTAATTTTATCAACTCCTTCCTCACCCTCATTATCCTGATCGGTTAACAGGGAGACCTCCTCTAAAAACTCAATTAAAGATGCTGATTGTCCCGATTGGATCTTTTCATCAACAAAATCACGAACACCATTCAAAAGCTCATCAATGTTTTCAACACGAGTTTGACCTTCGATACTCTTATCTTGTTGCAATTCTTTTATCAGTCCACTTTGAATAGCAATCTCTTTGGTAATCTCATAGGCATCAGATTGCAAAATTTGACTCCCCATATTTTTTATCATAGAGCTGAAATTTCCAAGCTTTTTTAATGTGCCGGCATTAAAGCCAACAGATGCCAAAGAGGGGTGTGTCAAAACTTCCCATATAGAGATATCATTTGCGATGGCAGCAGCCTCAAGCTTATCTGTAGTGGTTTTGCCAATACCACGGGCAGGATAGTTTATAATTCGCTTTAACGCCTCCTGATCTGAAGGATTCACCACAACCCTTAAGTAGGCAAGAAGATCTTTAATCTCTTTACGCTGATAAAACGACAAACCCCCATATATTTTATAAGGTAGTGAAGCTTTTCTAAAAGCCTCTTCAAAAATTCGTGACTGGGCATTCGTTCGATACAAAATAGCAAAGTCGGCAAAAGAGCATCCTGTCTCACTTTGCCTTCTAACTAAATCTTTAACAACCAAAAACCCCTCTTCAATATCAGAGTAAGCAGATAAAAACTTAACTTTATCCCCCTCATCATTCTTCGAATAGACAACTTTTTCAATCTGCCCACTATTTTTAGAGATGATACTATTGGCTACATTAACAATATTTTGAGTTGACCTGTAATTCTGCTCAAGTTTATACAACTGATAACCGGGGTAATCATTCCTGAAATTTAAAATATTTTGAATTCGTGCACCACGAAAACTATAAATACTTTGAGCATCATCGCCAACAACACATATGTTTTTATGTTTTTCGGCAAGTTTGCGAACAATAAGATATTGAGAAATATTGGTATCCTGATACTCATCTACCAAAACATATAAAAACTGATCCTGATAACGTGCCAGTGATTCGGGAAAATCTCTAAACAAAATGTTTGTATTTAGCAGCAAATCATCAAAATCCATAGCGCCGGATTTTGTACAGTGCTTTACATATCTAGCATAAATCTCATAAGTAAGAGGAATACCAGATGCTTTATCTGCAACCATCCGGTTCTGATCCTGACTATAAGCCTTAGGCAATATAAGATCATTTTTTGCAGATGAGATACGCGATAGTATCAATCCCGGTTTATAATTTTTATCCTTAATCCTCATCTCTTTCAATATAGATTTAACCAGACTTTTAGAATCGGCATTATCATATATTGTAAAAGAGGACTTAAAATTAAGTTTTTCGGCCTCCATTCTTAAAATACGACCAAAAACAGAATGGAAAGTACCCATCCATAACTGCCGTGCAAACTGATCTCCAATGATTGCACCAATACGCTGCTTCATCTCCCGTGCAGCCTTATTGGTAAAGGTAAGAGCCAAAATGCGATAAGGAGAAACTCCCTGCGATAACAGGTAAGCTATACGATAAGTAAGCACTCGGGTTTTTCCCGACCCGGCACCGGCGATAACCAGTGAAGGTCCGTCAAAATTTACAACAGCCTCTTTTTGAGCTGGATTTAATTCATTAAGATAACTCTGCACCTTTTAAAAATTTTATTTGTGCTACAAAATATAAATATCAACAATTGTAAAATAATAACTACAAAAGTAATGATTTAGATTCGGTTATAACACAATTGAATAATCAACATATTATTACAATTAAATAAGGCTCTTTTACGTTGTAATATTGTATTTTTGCTAATAAAAAGAGTTTTCCCAATGAGAAGAAGAGTAACATTGTACACTATATCTGTTATACTCTTTTTACTTTTTTCTGCCGTAACCTACAGTCAAATAGAGGCAACCACAGCAGCAGATAGTAAAATGACCCAATACAGCCCACAAGAGCCAATATTTTTTTATAATGATTTTGAAACAAACCATCCGTTAAGGTATAGTGCAGAAAATAGTAATGCAAACTATACATATCAATGGTATCAATATAATTACAACACATCTGAATGGGATATAGAGTTAAGCACCCAGTCGGGCGCCGAAACTTTTATTCTTATATCAGAAACCGGAGGTTATCGATTAGCTGTCACAAAAGAAGATCAAAGTGAAAAAATCTATACATGCTGGGTTTTCACCCCCGATATAATCAATGCAGAGCTGGAAACAATTTATGAGGATTGTTATACATTAGAGATTAAGGCTAACATTGAGCTCTCAGAGATGATTTATACCGATAATGCAGGAAATATTTACCTTGCAAACCAAAAATTATACTTTCAATGGGATAGTGATCCTGAAACAGATATCACTGAAATGGATAGTGAAAATCCATTAATAATAAATGCTCCTTACCAGAAGACTCTCTTTACACTCTCTATTACAGATAACTTAAACAACAGTATTGAAACAGAGATGTTATATAACGCTATAGCCGTTAAAGCATCCTACGAAGCCGAAGTTATAAAGGCCGAAATTCCCAATGAAATCCCCACCGATATAGAAGGAACTCCGCCACAATCGATCAATGCATCGGGACCAGTAGAGATAAGATTCACCGATACAAGTAAAGGAAATATCACGGCACGGCAGTGGCAATTTGGCAGAGTTACCCGATCGGAGAGAGAGCCTGTAAATCTTTTTTCCGAGATAGGCACCCAACATGCATATTTAACAGTTATAGATCGCTCATCGCCATACAACTGCAGAGATAGCGTTGCCGATCCCCTGTCAGTAACAATAAGAGAGTCAAGGCTGCTAATTCCAAACACCTTTACACCAAATGGTGACGGTATAAATGATGAGTTTAGAGTTGAATATCAATCATTAAAGAGTTTTAGAATGGAGATATACAATAGATGGGGACGCAAAGTTTATGAGTCAAATGATCCTTCTCAGGGATGGGACGGAAAAAACGGTGGCTCTATGAGTCCGCCCGGAGTTTACTTTTTTTACATAACAGCCGAAGGATATGAACCTGATGAAAAATATAAAGAGCAAGGTCCGGTTCATTTAATAAGATAACTAAGAAGCTGCTATCGTTTTATAATATTATCCTCTTTAATTAAAGGCTCATTTTTAAAGCGTAAAAAAAGCTGTGCCGTAGCTAAAACATCCTTTTCGCAATAGTGCACTATCCTTTCAATATTGTTTTCTTCATAATAGACCTGCGCCACTTCACTCCCATCAATATCATCTTTAGGAGTGGGAATACCCAATATTTTTGTAAGTAATGCAAGGGAAGTTCTATATTTAAAATCTCCAAATTTCCACAACTCCATTGTATCTATAAATTGAATCTCCCACGGTTTTTTTGCAGAAACATCGAGAATAGATGGTAGCTTAACACCATTTATAATCATTCGTCTACAAATAAAAGGAAAATCAAACTCCTTAACATTATGACCGCACAAAAAATTATCCCCTTTGGATGAAAATATATTTAACACCTGAGCAAACTCCTGAAGAATACTCTTCTCATCATCACCATAAAAAGATTTAACCTTAAAGTAACGCTCGCCATTTTTAATAGTAATTCCCCCTACAGATACACACACTATCTTTCCAAATTCTGCACAAATACCTGCACGATCATATAACTCAGCAGGAGTCTCATCATCATAACTAATTCGCTTACTTTGCTTGGTCCACAGCATTTGCATCTCCTCATCCAAAAGGTCAAAAGATCTACTAATAGGAACTGTCTCAACATCAATAAACAAAACGTTTTCAGATTTATACTGCTCGAGCATATTTTTTTCTATTTATAAAGAAGGTTATCTATTCTAATTATCTATTTTTACAAAAAAAATGATAATGCAAACTAATAAAAAATGAGATAAAATGGTTAAACACATTGTTCTTTTTAAATTAAAAAGTGATATTAAAGAGAGTGTAAAAAAAACAAAACTTGAGGAGATAAAAACAGCTCTTGAAGATTTGTCTAAAACAATTCCTGAGTTAAATCATATAGAAGCAGGAATTAACAGTAACCCCGATGAAAGCTTCGATTTGGCTTTAACCACACACTTTAACTCCTGGGAGGATCTTAAAGCATATGTGATTCATCCCGACCATCAAAAAGTGGCTCTAATAATAAGAGAAGTATTAAGCGAACGTGCCTGTGTAGATTATGAATGTTAAAAAAGTTTACTCTTAATTTAAAAAAGGCAGGAATTATTTATTAACCTGCCTTTTTAAATTATCTATAATTGATCTGAATAATAAGCCTTAGGGAACTCCCTTAAGTTATAGGGTGAAACCATTACTTCACCATAAGCACCGGCAGACCTAACAGCAATAAAATCACCACGAGCTGTTTCCGGCAAGGATTGTGCTTTACCAAAACTATCTGATGATTCACAAATGGGTCCAACTATATCATATTTCTTTTCGGGCGAGCTGCTTGATATATTCTCGATCTTATGATATGCCTGATAAAGAGCTGGACGTATTAAATCAGTCATTCCCCCATCAACTATAGCAAAATCTGTTTTCACCCCTTTTTTAACATATAAAACCCGGGTAATCAAACTTCCACACTGCCCAACAACTGAACGCCCCAGTTCAAAATGAACCTGCTGATCACCTTTAATATTAAGCCCTTTTTTAAAAACTTTAAAATAATCTTCAAACTGAGGGATTGAGTTATAATCAGGATTCTCATAATCGATGCCCAATCCTCCTCCAACATTTATCACTTTAGGATAAATTTTTTGAGAAATAAACCACTCCTGAATCTCGTTAACTTTAACACACAAATCTTTAAATGAGCTTAAATCGGTAATTTGCGAACCAATATGAAAATGCAAGCCTTCTAAGCTTACATTTTGCATCTTAGATATTTTATCAGTAAAATCTTCAAGATCAATCCTGTTAACACCAAACTTGTTCTCATCCAAACCTGTTGTTATATAACTGTGAGTATTAGCATCCACATTTGGATTTATACGCACTGCAACTGTTGCAACCTTTCCTCTTCTTTTAGCCAAATCATTTATAACCTCCAGTTCTGGAATACTCTCAACATTAAAACAGGCAATATCATTATCCAAACCAAGTTCTATTTCCCAGTCAGACTTCCCTACCCCGGCGAAAACAATTCCTGCCGGATCAAAACCAACTTCCAGTGCCCTTTTAATCTCGTATCCACTAACACAATCTATTCCAAATCCATAATTCTTAATCAACTCAAGCAAACGGCTATTAAAATTAGCCTTAATCGCATAATGAACATGAAAGTTGTATCTGTCCGACTCTTCTTTAATCTTTTTCAAAGTTCTCTCCAACAGCTCCATATCATAATAGTAAAAAGGAGTTTTAAGAGCTTCAAATTTTTTTAATGGAAATGTACTACTCATCTGTTAAGTTTTAATTTTTATCTGTGAGTTCTTTTTAATAAAAAATTATACTACTTAATCTATACAACGGTAAAACCATTTTAATTATTAAAAAGTTTACTACTTAATGCATTTAAAGCATCTTTTTTATGTTCAGAGCTTACTAAAAGAGAGATATTGTGATCACTTCCTCCGTATGAAATCATCCTGACAGGAATCTCTTTTAATGCATTAAAAATTTTATTGGCATATCCTTTATTCTCTCTAACAAGGTCTCCCACAACACAAATTATAACCTGACCGGGGTCAACCTCGACAGTACCAAACTTTTTTAAATCATCAACGATATCATCAATATGTTTTGAGTCATCTATTGTTACAGAAACTCCTACCTCTGAGGTGGTTATCATATCAATAGGAGTTTTATAACTCTCAAAAATTTCAAAAACTTTTCTCAAAAAGCCATAAGCAAGCAACATTCGTCCCGATTTTATACGTATCGCAGTTATATTGTCCTTAGCAGCTACTGCTGTAATACGATTATGACTCTCCTTCTCGGATATAGTTGTACCGGGTGCATCAGGCTCCATAGTGTTTAATAGCTTAACAGGGATATTGGCCAGTTTAGCAGGTAAAACACTTGTAGGATGAAGTATTTTTGCCCCAAAATAGGCTAACTCTGCAGCTTCATCAAAAGACATCTCGGCAATAGAAGATGTGTTTTCCACATATCGGGGATCATTATTATGCATCCCATCGATATCTGTCCATATTTGAATATTATCAGCATCAACAGCTACCCCTATTAAAGATGCTGAATAGTCACTTCCACCTCTTTGAAGGTTATCAACCTCTCCAAAAGCATTACGACAAATATATCCCTGCGTTATAAAGATCTCAACGTCAGAATAGTCAGCCAGCAAATCCTTTAAATTATTTTTAATATAAGAGGTGTCAGGCTCATTATTTTTATTGATCCGCATAAAATCTAGAGCTGGCAATAATTCGGAATTATAACCCTGCTCCTTTAAATAAAAATTGACCATTGCCGTTGATAACAACTCGCCCTGAGCCAAAATAGTTTTCTCTTCAAAAACTGTAAATACATCGGTTATAAAGGATTTGATATAATTAAAGTGATATCTAACAAGCTCACGAGCCTGAGCCTTATATTCTTCAGTAGTATAAAGCAGATCAATCTCTTTATTATACTTTTTAACCAAACGGTTAATTATCTCATTGGCCCCATCATGATTCTTCTTATAGAGATAATTTACAATTTCAACCAAATTGTTCGTAGTTCCCGACATTGCTGACAAAACCACAATTTTTCTACCTCCTCTTACAATCAGCTTAGTCATCTCTTTAATTCGCTCTGCAGAACCCACTGAAGTCCCGCCAAATTTCATCACTTTCATATTACACTATTTTAATATTTCAAACGGTATTAAATCTTAAGGTATATAAACTTCAAGTAACTTACAGTGACCGGCACCGGGATTAATAGTAATTTGCCGTAAATCAGCAGGAATAAGAAGTGTCTCGCCAATGGAGAACTCTTCAACCTTTCCTTCCCCATACTCAATACTACCAGCTCCCAACACACATATTAAAACAACAAAAGAGTCAAGTTTATAATAATCGCGACTAAAACATTTATCAATATCTATTATTGTTGTTTCAAAATATGGAGAGGTTACAGCAGTAACCGGAACATTTTTCTCTCTCCTATATTCGGTCCTGTAATTATCATATTTATTATAATCTATTGCATCAACAGCAAGATCGGTATGCAATTCACGGCTATTACCATCAGCATCTCTTCTGTTAAAATCAAAGATTCTATATGTCACATCAGAGGTTTGTTGTATTTCGGCCAACAATATACCGGAACCGATAGCATGCACACGTCCGGCAGGAATAAAAAAGATGTCACCACTATCGACAGGATGTTTCGCTAATACTGACTCCAGATTTCCGGATTCCACCAATTCAAGATACTCTTGCTTGTTAATATCTGTCGAAAATCCACTAATTAAACCAGCATCCTTTTCAGCTTCCATTACATACCACATCTCAGTCTTACCAAACGAGTTATGTCTTTTCAAAGCTAGGTCATCATCAGGATGAACCTGAATTGAAAGATCCTCCCGTGCATCAATAAACTTAATAAGCAGAGGAAACTCTTCTCCAAACTTTTGAAAAATCTTTTCCCCGACAAGATCGCCCATATATATCTCAATAAGTTCGGTAAGACTATTCCCTTTTAAAAAACCGTTTGCAATAATAGATATGTTATCTTCCACCCCAGATAGTTCCCAACTCTCACCTATATTTGACTCCCCATTTAAAGATTTTCCCAATACCGAGCCAAGTTTAGTTCCTCCCCATAAACGAGATTTCAAAAACGGCTTAAACTTTAACGGATATAGCTTTGTAGTCATAAATTACATTTAAAGAACAGTAAGTTAATCAAATAAATAATCCACAAATATAGTGATAACTATCATTTTTATAAGATATCTTTGTCACTGATAATAAAAATCAGCAAAAAAACTCACACCATTTTAAAAAATAGTATGATAATAAAAGATGCTAAATTTTTGATCAGTAACGAAAATCCCGAAAAATGCCCCCCTCAAAACAAACCAGAATATGCCTTTACCGGTAGATCAAATGTTGGTAAATCAACACTTATAAACATGCTCTGCAATAGAAAAAATCTGGCAAAAACATCATCTACACCCGGAAAAACACGTTTGATCAATCATTTTTTAATTAATAATAGCTGGTACTTGGTAGATTTACCCGGTTATGGATATGCCAGAGTATCAAAAAAGGAGAAGGGTAAATTTGAAAAACTAACACCAGGTTATATCAACAACCGCAAAAATCTTATGTGCATATTTGTTTTAATCGACGTAAGATTAAAACCCCAAAAATCGGATCTTACCTATATGGAGGAGTTAGGAGAAGCAGAGGTTCCATTTGCAATGATCTTCACTAAAAGCGATAAACCGGGAAAAAACAAAACTGTTCAAAACGTTGAAATTTATAAAAAGGAGATGCTAAAAAAGTGGGAAGAGCTTCCGCCAATGTTTATCTCATCATCAATAACAAAAGAGGGCAGAGAAGAGATTCTTGAATTTATAGATAATATAAATAAAAAGTGGTAATTTAGTTAGTACTAAGCTTTTTAGAATTAAAACAACCGCATAAAAACAGAAGGTGAAAACTTATTTTATCTTCATAATGCATTTCATTAGTGATTTTTCTTATCTTTGCATAAAATTAATGCAATTACACAAAAATCTGATAAACAGCAATTTAATGCCACCTAAAGCACCAATTAAAATTTTCACTGGAACTCAAACCAAATATCTCGCAGAAAAAATAAGCAGTTGCTCAGGAAAAGAACTGGGAAATGTCAATCTTATAAAGTTCAGTGACGGAGAGTTTGCTACAGCATTTGAAGAGACAGTGAGAGGATCTCACGTTTTTTTAATACAATCAACATTTCCGCCAACCGACAACATGTTTGAACTGTTAATGATGATTGATGCTGCAAAAAGAGCTTCAGCTTATAAAATAATTGCAGTCATACCATATTTCGGATTTGCAAGACAAGATAGAAAAGATCAGCCGCGAGTGTCGATAGGTGCAAAAGTAATGGCCGACATGTTAAGCACTGCAGGAGTCAGCAGAATAATTACAATGGATTTACATGCCGATCAAATACAAGGTTTTTTTGACATACCTGTAGATCATCTTTATGCATCAAGTATATTTGTTCCCTATATTCGCAAAATGAAGCTTGACAATCTTGTAATAGCCTCGCCAGATGTAGGAGGAACTAAAAGGGCAAATACATATGCAAAGTTTTTGGAAACTCCAATGGTTATATGCCATAAATATAGATCAAAAGCAAATGTAATTGATGAGATGCGGATAATAGGTGATGTCGAAGGTAAAAATGTAATAATACTAGATGACATGATTGATACTGCCGGTACTTTAACAAAAGCTGCTGATATAATGGTTGACAGAGGTGCTGCCAGTGTACGTGCCTTTGCAACTCATCCGGTGTTATCCGGACCGGCATATGAGAGAATCGAAAACTCTGCTCTTTCTGAACTTTATGTTACAGATTCTATTCCGCTAAAAAAGGAGTCTGATAAAATAAAAGTGTTGAGCGTTGCACAACTCTTTTCAGATACAATAGACAAAGTCTATAATTATCAATCTATAAGCACACAATTTATAATTTAATTTATATCTTTGCAGCCGTTTTAGGAGAACGACTTTCGTGTGATGGGAAAATTAAGGTTTAACATCATTCGTAACTTAATTTTGAGTAGCACATTTTAATTTAAAGAAAATGCAAAAAATTGAACTAAAAGGGTTTAAAAGAGAAAACCTAGGCAAAAAAGCCACAAACGATTTACGTAAAGACAAAAATGTTCCCGGTGTTTTATATGGAGGTGAAGAGATCGTTCACTTTTATACCCCATTAAAAGACTTCAACAAACTTATCTTTACCCCCAATGTTTATATTGTTACTTTAAACATTGATGGCAAGGTATATGAATCAATCATTAAGGAGACTCAATACCATCCTGTTTCAGATAATCTTATTCATATAGATTTTCTTCAGGTGTTTGAAGATAAACCAATCACAATCTCAATACCTGTTAAACTTGAAGGACTCCCCGAAGGTGTTAAAGCAGGAGGTAAATTAACTCTGGAGCAAAGAAAATTAAGAGTAAAAGGATTGGCCAAAGATCTTCCCGATCATCTAAATATTGATATAAGCAAGTTAGGATTGGGAAAATCAATTCAAGTTGGTTCATTAAACTTCCCAGGAATAGAGCTGCTTAATGCTAAACACTCGGTTGTAGCTGCAGTTAAGCTAACACGTGCGGCAAGGGCAGCAGGACAGGGTGAAGCTGGAGAAGAAGCTACGGCTGAAGAGCAGTCATAAAAATAGTATAAATTAAATTAGGCTTAGTATGCCTTAAAGATATAAACCTCCATATTATTAATGTGGAGGTTTTTTATCTTTACATCGATTCAAAAAGGATTATATGATAGATAAAATATTATACTCTTTAGGCATAAAAAAAGTTAGCAATAATAGCAAACCTGAGATGAAATATCTTATAGCCGGACTGGGAAATATAGGAGCAGAATACCAAAATACCAGACATAATATTGGTTTTGATATTCTAGACTATCTTGCAAAAGAAAAGGATGCAACTTTTGAAGATGGAAGATATGGAATGACAACTCGCTTCAAACATAAAGCAAGAGTTTTTGTTTTGCTAAAACCATCTACTTATGTAAATTTAAGTGGCAGAGCCATAAATTACTGGCTAAAAAAGGAAAAAATTCCAGTGGAAAACCTTCTGGTTATAGCTGATGATTTAGCTCTTACCTTTGGCACATTAAGATTAAAAGCAAAGGGAAGTGATGCGGGTCATAACGGATTAAAAAGCATACAACAAAATCTTGGACATAATAAATTTGCAAGATTAAGATTTGGAATAGGAAATGAATATAAAAAAGGTGATCAAGTCAACTTTGTTATAGGTGAATGGGATGAAAGTGAAAAAGAGAAACTGCCCGAAAGAATTGATAAGGCAGCACAGATTGTAACAAGCTATGGAACAATAGGTGTTACACGCACCATGAACCTATTCAACAACAAATAAGACGCTTATCTATGGAAACAGCTAATCAGGTTAGAATAGATAAATTTTTATGGGCTGTAAGACTTTTTAAAACAAGAAGTTTAGCAGCAGAAGCATGTAAAAAAAGACAGGTTACAGTTGACAACTCTTATGTAAAACCTTCAAGAACAATAAAACCCGGGGAAACCATATCAATTAAAGAACCTCCTATTGAAAAACAGTACAAAATTATAAATACTGCAGAAAAAAGAATGGGTGCAAAACTTACACCCGGTTATATTGAAGAGATTACACCCGAAAGTGATCTTGAAATTTTAAAAATGAGAAGACTGGCAAATAAAATGAACCGGCCTAAAGGTATGGGGCGTCCAACAAAAAAAGAGAGAAGAGATCTTGATAACCTATTCAACGGCTAAAAAATGATAACAGCAAAAAAGAAAAGAGAAGAGAATATAGCTGAATATATTCTATATATGTGGCAGGTTGAGGACTTAATAAGAGCTAATAAATGTAATATGGATCTTATTGAAGAGAACATTATACCCCACTATAAAACAGATAAAAAGAGAATTAAAGAGATAAAAGAGTGGTGGGAAAACCTAACAGAGATGATCAAAATAGAGGAGAAAAGAGAAAAAGGGCATCTGCAGGTTATAAAAAATTTGATAAATGATTTAAACTCACTCCATCTAAATTTAATTAATTCGAACCACCACAAACAGTATCAGCTTCTATATATGTCGGTTCAACCATTAATAAACGAACTAAAGTCAAAAACCGACAAAGAGTGCAACAATGAAGTAGAGTTAATGCTTAGTGCCATTTATAACTCCTTCTTGTTAAAATTAAAAGGTGACAAAGTATCTGAAGAGACAAATCAGGCACTTGAAGCATTCAGCAAGCTCCTGGCTGAACTCTCAAAAAAGGAGAAACTGGAAAGAGAGGGAGAACTGGAGCTATAATTGTATTAATTAATGTCTCCATAATAACAGCTCTTACGACGTCCAAACAAGAAAAAACGGTATTTTGCTACCCGTTTATAACCCCAATGCACAAAGGCCGCAGGAAAAAAAGTAGAGATAACTTTTGCAGTAAACCTCCACCACCGCCCACATAATCTCATCAACTCTATAATAGCATCTGCCCCTCTAATGATCTCTTTATCTTTCAACAATATAACCTCATCAGGTAAAAGATCAATATTATAATTCTTTAACAACTCTTCGCCCACTGTCGATTGCATAGGTATAACAGATATATTATCCCCTACAATTTTAACCAGTCGACGAACAAGTCCTGAGCATAAAACACAATATCCATCATACAATAAAATCATCTCAATATCTCAACAGATGACTAATCCTCACCATTCTCAACAACTCTCCCTGAAATTCTAAAAGTATGAGAAAAATCATTTTCACAATTTGAGTTTACAGTTACTACACGATTAAAACGTTGCGCCCTGCGGGGAAAGTTAACCCTTACCTTAATAGTATCCTTATATCCCGGCATAACAGGTTCTTCGGGATAAGAAAGAACTCGTGTACCACAACAGGCACGCACATTAGAAAGAACAAGAGGCTGCGTTCCCTCATTGGTAAAAACAAGAGAGAAATTATTGTCAGGTAAATCCCCAAGCTCTATCTCACCAAGTTGTAATCCCGACTTTTCAAACTCCAAAACCGGTCCGTTAACCTCTCCTGCACCCATAAAAAGAAAAGAGAGTAAAAGTAAAAATGTTCCAAAAAATATATTTTTTCTCATAATGTTTAAATTAAATTTGATAATGAACTGTACAAATATAGCTTCATTTTTAAATAAAAAACAGGATAACTGTTTTTTCTAAAAAACAATTATCCTGCCAAAACTAAAACCAACAGATTTTATAAATTAAAGGCTCAATAAATCAAGAATCTATCTGGTAGTTATTAAATCAACCCTGCGATTAACATTAATCTCTCCATCACCTTTAAAACCAACAGAGCTGCCCATTGCATTTATTATAATTGAATCTCTATCCACCTTAAAATTTTCAACAATATAATTTTTAACCTTTCTGCAATATTCTAAACTTATCTTATCATGATCCCCATCATCTGATTTATCAACATATCCGTAAAGAGAAATAAAAGAATCGGGATTATTTTGTAAAAAAAGAACTGCATCAGCAATAGCAGTTTTATCATCAAAATAAAATTGAGTATCTCCAAAACGATCAAAAAAGAAAGAGTATATATCGGTGCGACCATACAAAATAGTTAAATGTTCTTCAACAAAAACAGAACGCTCCACTACTCTTTTAGAAGACTTTAATCGTTCAACCTCCTCTTTCAACAGAACTAATTCCTCTTCATGAGTATCTCCAACAACTCTCCCAAAGAGATCAAATCCATACCCCCTGTAAGTCCACCTTGTATGTCTTTTCTCTCTTCCCAGCTTAACATTTAAAGTTAAACCTGTAAAAAGGTAGCGATCATTTGTAGGTCCGGTTAAAACATTATCCAAATTATCTCTGGTTGAAAACCGCATTACCGATTCAAACCCCAGATCAAAACGATTATTAATACGATATTGCACTCCTGCACCAAAAGGGATAATAACCTCCTTTTGCCTGCTGCTTTTCTCTTCAGGAGAATAAACATCAAAACCATGTACCATATAACGGTCAACGCCCTCTATACCCAAGTCATCTTCACGAACAATTTGATCACTACCGGCAAAATAGAGCCTGCTACGAAAAGCAGTAAATCCTATACCTGTTTTAAGATAAAAATTCCATCTATCATTAACAGGTCCTGACATTGCAGCAAGATGATTCAAATAGAGTGACCCTGCAAGAGTGACATCATATAAATCCCCTTTAAACCAATACTTTTGATCTCTGCTAAACATATCACCCTTGACTAACTGCA
Organism: Marinilabiliaceae bacterium ANBcel2; assembly: GCA_029688995.1. Lineage (GTDB taxonomy): Bacteria > Bacteroidota > Bacteroidia > Bacteroidales > Marinilabiliaceae > JARULA01. Next base: position 501,496 of record JARULA010000002.1, on the reverse strand, counting down.
AATCTACTCCCACAACAGGCTTAAGCTGCTTACTTAATGTTAAAGCAGTAGCAACCCTCCATCTATGATCGGGAAAAACTGAATAATCTGTAATATCAGTATACATAAATAAAGGACCTGCTCCCAATGAAAGACTCCAGCTATTAAAACTCTTCTCAACCGAATATCTCATCTCTTCAGTAATAATTCTATCATCAGTAACTCGCCCCTGAGAATATAAAGTGATTAAAGAGTAGAGTTGCAAAAGCGATAAAAATAACCAGAACTTATATTTTAGACTATAAAGCATATAAAACAAGCTTTAATCTGTTATATAAATAATATCAACACGACGATTAACAAGATGAATTCCTCGTGGGGCAAGAGCTTTTGTATCTGATAAAAGTTCTGATTCTCCTTTAGGCTCAACATCAAAACGCGAACTGCTAATACCAAAATCATTAACCAGCGCATCCCTTACGGCCATACATCGCCTTTCACTTAACTTATAATTATATTGATCGGGGCCCCTCTCATCGGTATAGCCCTGAATAACCATTCTTGCTTCGGGGTTTCCCAGCATAAATCTGGCAACTGCAGCAAGAGATTTTTGCCCACGTGCATCTATATCTGATCGATCAAATCCAAAAAATATTGTTGCAGAATAAAACTCCCTTTTTATAACCTCTTGAGTGTGAACATAAGTAGTATCACTAACAACACTATCTCTAACAGAAGCAAGCTCCTGAACCTCCTGCCTTAAAGAGTCAATCTTATAAGCTAATGGATCTCTGGCCCTTTCTCTCTCATAGGCAAGATTAAAATCCTTATATGTCCATGAGGAGTGTCGGCGATCTCTTCTACCTATTTTATATGTAACAGAAAAAGAGGTTTGCAAATATGAATCATTATCAGCACCTGTTTTATCAACATCCAGATTATCAGCTGCAACATTGCGCATATTTGCCTCAAAACCAACATCAAAACGATTATTAATTCTATAACTAACTCCCAGTCCGTAAGGAATTATAACCTCTGATACTCTGGATTTTTTTTGTAAATCGGCATTTCTACGCTCATATCCCATGACCAGGTAGTCGTCACTACTCCAATCAGAGTAGCTTGTTGGGTAACCAGAAGGAATAGAGTATATATCACCTACAGTCAACAGATTATCACTCCCCTGTTCTCTTTGAACAGAACGAAAAAAGATCGCACCTATTCCTATTTTACCATATATATTCCAGCGGTCTCCAAGAGGTCCACCACTAATAAGCTGATTTATCCCACCCTTTAAGTTAATAGTAGCCTCTCTAAAACTACCTTCAAAATACCTCTCATACTTTTGACCATACATATCTGCCATTAAAAACTGACCTTCAACGGCCCATGAGCGGCCAAACTGCCTGGCTATTTGCAAAGTGGGGGCAAACTTTAAATCAGATGAGGGAAAAACTGTATAGTCGATAACATCGGTATAATATATTACAGGTCCGTACCCCACCGTGACCGACCATCGATTATATGTGCTATCGGGATTATAGATCTGCTCCTCCTCCAGAGAGCTGAAATCAATTTGTCCTTGCAAAAGTGAAAATGCAAAAATAAAAAAGAGTGCAGCAAGTATAAATCTTCTCATAAATGAAAAAATAAACTAATACATGCTGCAAAAATATGCAAGAGCATACAATAAAGTCAATTGCTATTTTACCAATGTAATAATATAATGGATGAACATCTCTCTTATGATGATAAGATATATTTGCACAAAACTATCACCTTTTAGAGTTAAAAATTCTCTATCCCTTCTCTAAGCCAATTTACATAAGCCTCAACATTTGTATTATAGCCCCTTGGCTCATTTAGCTTGTTCTCCTTGTGATCTAACAACACATAAAAAGGTTGACTATTTACACCATAACGTGAAATCTGAAAGTCGCTCCACTTGTTTCCAACAGTACGTACACGTCTATCTGTAACATCAGAAACATACTGTTCTGAATCGGGCAAATTCTCCCTGTTATCAACATATAAAGAGATTATAATAAAATCATTGGCAAGCAAATGACGAACATTATCATCAGACCACACCATACTCTCCATTTTTCGACAGTTTGCACACCCCAGACCGGTAAAATCAAGGAATATAGGCTTCCCTGCTTCTTTGGCCGCTTCTAGCCCTTCATCATAATCGGTATACTTCATCAATCCATGGGGACCCTCTATAACACTAACACCATCTGCAACATTATCAACACCTGCGGATCTTACATCAGAGCTAACCTGCATTCGCGACAGGTCAAAATCCTGAGTTACAGGTGAAGGTAAAAACGAACTAACAGCTTTAAGCGGTGCTCCCCATAATCCTGGAATTAAATAGAAAACAAAAGCAAAAACCACAATCGAAAGTCCCAAACGAGGAACACTTATATAGGGTAAGTCACTATCATGTGAAAACTTAATTTTACCAATAAGATATAACCCAAGCAGTAAAAATATAGCTATCCATAACGAAATAAACACCTCACGATCTAATATTCCCCACTGTGCAACAGCATCAGCAACCGACAAAAACTTTAAAGAAAAAGCAACAACAATAAAACCAAGAACAACCTTAACCGAATTCATCCAACCACCCGATTTAGGTAAGGATTTCATAGCTGTGGGAAATATAGCAAATAGTGTAAAAGGTATAGCCAGGGCAATACTAAAACCAAGCATGCCAACAGCAGGCGAAAACATACTACCACCAATGGCTGCTTCAACTAACAAAGTGCCCACAATTGGTCCGGTACAAGAAAAAGAAACAAGAACAAAAGTTAGTCCCATCAAAAACACCCCTGTTAAACCTCGCGATTTATCAGCTCTCTCATCAAGAGAGTTGCTCCATTTTGAAGGCATTTGTAACTCAAAGGCACCAAAAAAGGATGCTGCAAAAAAGATTAACAATATAAAAAAGAATAAATTGAAGGCCGGACTGGTAGCCATGGTGTTTAAGGCATTAGCACCAAACAGAACTGAGATTAATAATCCTAATACTACATAGGCAAAAATAATAGTTCCCCCATACATTAATCCATCTTTAATTGCTTTAGTTCTGTTTCCGGCATTTCTAATAAAAAAGCTTACCGTTAATGGTATCATGGGAAAAACGCATGGTGTTAACAAGGCGGCCAATCCTCCTATAAAAGCAATTAAGAAAATACCACTATAATCAGTTGATTTATCAGTAGAATCACTATCAGATATCTTTTCAACCGATCCGCTATCAGCTACCTCAATATTAAAATCAACTGCCTGCGGAGGCAAACACCGGTGATCATCACATGCCATATACTCAACGTAGCCTTTAACATGCAAAGGTTGTTCACCCCTTATAACCACCTCCTTACTTAAAACAACTTTATCGTTAAAGTAGCCAACCTCCATCTGAAATGCCTCATCATATGATGGTACCGGCTCTGGATCTTGTTTTAAAGACCCATCTACAACATCATAACTATCATCCTCTTCAATCACAAAAGAGGTAGGTATAGGTCCTCCAGGATCAACATTGGTAGAGTATATATTCCAGGGCTGCTCAATCTCAGCTTTAGCAAAGACCTTAATTCTTGCCTCATCAATAACAGTGTAAGAAAACTCCCACTTAACAGGATCCTCAACCTGAGAATAAGATATAAAGGGAGTGGAAAAAAGTAAAATAACTATCAAAAAAAAGAGTTGTCTCATATCATCATTTTTTTATCTTATGGGTAATATCCCTAAAAATATACCAATATTCATATTAAATAATTTGCATATCTACAGATGTCAAAAATATAAGATTTTATTCAAATAGAAAAATATCAGCTGCCCATAATAAAAAAGCTGATATCTCTAATGTAAAAGAGTTATCAGCTAAAACATGTTCACTCATTTATGTTAAGGTTAAGGTGCTAATCGTGCAATACTCTCTTTTAATGCTGCAATTTTTGCCTCAGCATCACTCTTTTTCTGCTTCTCTATATCCACAACCTTTTGAGGCGCACCATTTACAAACCTCTCATTACCCAGCTTTTTCATTACACCCTTTAAAAATCCTTCTGTATAATTAAGCTCATTTTGAAGTTTTTCTAACTCCTCCTTAACATTTACAAAAGATTCAACCGGTACAAAATATTGAGACGACTTAACATAGAAAGATACTGCTTTATCCTCTTTCTCTTTAATTTGTGAGACTACATCAACATTCACAATCTTTTTAATTATCTCATCAAATTGAGGCATATAGCCATCCTTACCTTGTATAACTTTTAAACTCACAATCTCTTTTAAAGGGATACTCCTCTCTTTTCTTATAGTTCTAACATTTCCTATAACCTCTTTAACAACTTCAAAACTCTCTATAAAAGAGTTGTCATACCCTTCAACTTTGGGCATAAGACTCACCATCAAACTTTCACCTTTTTCTCTCTTTTGTAACAACTGCCAAATCTCCTCTGAAATAAATGGCATAAACGGATGAAGTAACCGCATTAAATCATCCAAAAAAGCAATTGTTGAAGCATAAGTCTTTGAATCAACAGGCTGCTGATAAGGAGGTTTAACTATTTCAAGATACCAACTAGAGAACTCTTCCCAGAAAAGATTATAAACCGACATTACAGCATCAGAGATACGAAACTTTTCAAAATGATCATCTATTACTGCCACCTCCTGCTTCATACGATTAGAAAACCATGAAGCAGCTATACGCGAATGCTTGGGTTGTTCTATTGTCTCATCCACACTCCACGATTTTACAAGTCGAAAAGCATTCCATATTTTATTGGCAAAATTTCTTCCCTGTTGAGTTAATGACTCTTCAAATAAAAGGTCATTTCCTGCAGGAGAACAGAGTAACATTCCAACTCTCACACCATCAGCTCCATACTTGCCAATAAGATCTAAAGGATCAGGTGAGTTGCCAAGAGATTTTGACATTTTACGTCGTTTAGCATCTCTTACAATACCGGTAAAATAAACATTCTTAAAAGGATAAGTCTCTCTATATTCATAGCCTGCTATTATCATACGGGCCACCCAAAAAAAGATGATTTCAGGTGCTGTCACCAAATCATTTGTAGGATAATAGTAATCAATATCACTATTCTCGGGATTAAAGCCGTCAAAAACTGTAATTGGCCATAACCATGAAGAGGCCCAGGTATCTAAAACATCTTCATCCTGACGCAAATCAGAAAAGCTCAGCTTCTCATTACCACTCTTCTTTTTAGCAGCAGCTAATGCCTCCTCAGCTGTTTCTGCAACCACATAAGATCCATCCTCAAGGTAGTAAACCGGAATACGATGCCCCCACCACAATTGACGAGATATACACCAATCCTTTATATTTTCCATCCAATGACGGTAAAGATTTTTAAACTTGGAAGGATGAAACTTAACCTCATCGCTCATTACAGCATCCAAAGCAGGTTTAGAAAGATCTTTCATTCGAATAAACCATTGAGCACTAAGCTTTGGCTCAATAACCTCATCGGTACGCTCCGAATAACCTACTTTATTTATATAATCCTCTACCTTAACAAGATTACCTTCCTCTTTAAGCCTCTTTTCTATTTTACCTCGTACCTGAAATCTATCTTCTCCAACAAAAATTTCAGCTTTTTCATTAAGAGTACCATCATCATTTAAAATATCAATAGTCTCAAGATTATGGCGCATGCCAATCTCATAATCATTAAGATCATGGGCAGGGGTAATTTTTAAGCACCCGGTTCCAAACTCCATATCAACATATTCATCCTCTATCACAGGTATGGGACGATTAATAAGGGGAACCAAAACATTTTTTCCAATCAGGTGGGAGAATCTTTTATCGTTAGGATTTATACATACTGCACTATCCCCAAGGATTGTCTCTGGTCGCGTAGTAGCTATGGTAACATATTCATTATCATCACTCTCTACTTTATAGCGAATATAATAAAGCTTGGAATTAACCTCTTTATATATAACCTCTTCATCCGAAACTGCTGTTTTTGCTTTGGGATCCCAGTTAACCATACGTACACCGCGGTAAATATGTCCCTTATTATAGAGATCCACAAAAGATTTAATAACTCCTTTACTACGAACCTCATCCATTGTAAAGCATGTACGATCCCAATCACATGATGCTCCAAGTTTTTTTAACTGCTCAAGGATAATACCTCCATGCTTATCAGTCCAATCCCAGGCATGTTTCAAAAATTTTTCTCTGGTAAGCGAACTTTTCTCAACTCCCTGTTCACGTAATTTATTTACAACCTTAGCTTCGGTTGCTATTGAAGCATGATCGGTCCCGGGAACCCAACATGCATTTTTCCCAAGCATACGAGCACGTCTTACTAAAATATCCTGAATAGTATTATTAAGCATATGCCCCATATGTAAAACACCGGTAACATTAGGGGGCGGAATAACGACAGTATAAGGTTCACGCTCATCAGGCACCGACTTGAAAAAGCCCTGTTCCATCCAGTAAGAGTACCATTTTTCTTCAGTTTTAGAAGGATCGTATTTGCTTGCTAACTCCATGTTTTTATTATATTATCGAACAAAATTGTTAATCAAATGACAAAAATAAAAAAATAATAGTGCAAAACCTGTAATAAATAGAATAACAAAAAAGAAGGCAGCAATTCTTTTGCAACCTTTTTTAACAAATTATCGTATAATATGGCCTACTCTATAAAAAATATTTACTGCAATTTAAGTAACACGCTAAATACTTAATGCATGTTAAAATAAAAATTTACAAAAAAAAGCAAGAAAAATTGTCTAAATATAAACTAATAAAAAAGCAACACTGCCTCTTTTTATTAAAAAAAGAAATCAAAAGCTTATGACATTTTTTTTACTTTCAAAATCAAAAAATTATTACCAATCATTATTTGTTTAGGTTTTTTTACAACTGCAATATCTGCACCTATTCAAATATAAACAATTGAAGATTTAGATGCTATCAGGTATAATCTAAATGAGAATTTTATCCTGATGAACAATCTCGATTTTAATGATGAAAACAGTTATACCGATCCCAACAATCTGGCAACTTTCACCACAGGCAATGGATGGAGTCCAGTATTGGAGTTTAATGGAATATTGGATGATAACGGATACTCTATTAACAATCTTTTTATCGACATGGAGAAGATTGATGAAGTTGGTCTATTCGGCTCAACCATGGCAGATGCACAAATCCTGAATCTAGGCTTAGAGAATGTCAACATTAAAGGTGAAGATGGAGTTGGTGCTCTAATTGGCGTGAACAATGGCGGCTATATTACCAACTGATTTGCAACAGGAGTTGTTACCGGCGATGACGAGGTTGGCCGACTTGTAGGAAATAACAGAGGAGGTAATATTCAAGGCTCTTACTCTCTTTCTAAAGTCACAGGTATAAATGAAAATATAGGAGGGTTTGCAGGATTAAATGAAAATGGTACAATTACCACATCCTATTCAATAGGCAATGTCACGGGATATAGGGAAGTTGGAGGATTTGCCGGAAGAAATCAGGAAGCTGAAATATTTAATTCCTTTGCCACAGGCAATGTGCAAGGTGGTGATCACTGGACTATTTCTGGTTTTGTAGGATTACACTATAGCCACGATCCAAATTATTACGAAATTGATAACTCATATTCTACCGGTAAAGTTGAAGCAGAACAAAACATTTGGACCGGATTTACAGGTAGCATTACCGGTAGTTATCCTGAAGTAAACAACTCTTTTTGGGATACAGAGAGATCCGGAGATTAAGCCTGAAGAAGATTTTGAATTAACTTTTACCACAAAAGAGCAAATTGTTCACACTGTTACATTAGAAGAGGAAAACGAAGTTGAAGATGTGATGGTGAAATTCTATTACTATGAAACTCCCTACAAATACAATATTTGTAAAGAAAACAGGGTTGATGATGCTATGTTTACTGATATGAGCGGAGTAGCTTCATCGGATTTGGCCGATGGGAACTATATCATGCTGGTAACTAAAGAAGATTACCTGAATAGCTATTTGGAGCTTACTGTTGATGGAAGTTCTAAAGATTTAGAATTTGAAATGCAGCTTGACTATATTGATGTTGAGCTTTTAGGGTTTACCCATGGAGAGTTTCTACATAGTGATGCTACAGACAATATTATTGGAATAGGTTACAATAAAGAGGGAGATATATATTACACCTCATATAACACCTCAACAGATAACTGGGGAGATGAAGAGCTTATAGCAGAGGGCTCACAGGCAAGAATTACTTTTGATAACTTTGGGAACCCCCATGTTGCATACACCACCGCAAAACCTGATGGTTATAGTGCAATTGGTTACCGAATGAATGATGGAAATCAATGGACCGAAGAACTGTTGATAGAATCATCTGCAGACGGAGAGGCTGACTGCTCTAAACCGGATATATGTACCGATAGTGCAGGTAATGCACACATAACATACACAGATGAAAGCGCAAACAGGTACAATGACATAATGTATGCCGAAAACTCAAGTGGCTCTTTTGAAACAACTCTCATAAAAGAAGGCTACATGATGGATATGTTTGATACTGAATATCATCGTTACAACAAAGGGTCATACATTGCCATAGACAAAGATGACAACTATTTCATTATAACCCATTACTGGTACAGATCTACTGGAATGTTTGTCATAAACAATTATGAGCTCCTCCTAATTAGTGAAAAAGAAGAAATGTCCCTTGGCTCACATAGCAGTGATATATTCGATTTAAATGATATCTATCGCTATATAGACATAATAGTGCTTTCAACCATATCTGACAACTATTTTTACATAAATGGAATGGAGACAGAAGATGGTGATTTTTCAATGCCGGCATTCTACACTGACATAGAAAACATCCCCGGCACCCCTTCTGTGGCAACCAATGGAGAAATCGCTATAACAGCGACAAAAAGCGGAGACTTTTTAAACATTTACCAGGGCGATATACTAAATCAAAGACCTTGATGAAGTGTCTGTTTTGGGCGATATAGTGCGTATGGCTTATTCCAGGGACGGGTTCTTTGCTTTATACAATGCGGTCACACACACCATTACATTCAATAATAATGGAGGTGATACCGAAGCTGATCCCGCTTCAATTGATGTAGAGTATGGCAGCACTATAGAAGCAATGCCTGCTGAACCTAAAAAAGAGGGACATACCTTTGTTGAATGGAACAGCGATTCTAATGGCGAAGGGGAACCTTTAACTCTTAACTCCATCATTACTTTTGATGTTACTGTTTACGCAATATGGCAAGAAATACCAACGCACATTGTTGAGTTTGATGTTGCCGAAGGTGAAGGAAGCATTCATGCGACAATCGATGGAGAAACGATATCGGACGGACAGCTGATTTATGAAGGAAGCGAAATTGTCTTTACAGCCACTCCGGAAGAGGGATATCAAATTTCTGAGTGGACGCTAAACGAGGAAGTTATTGATGGGTACACCGAAAGTACATATACTGTTGAGAACCTATCCGAAAATATTGATATCACAGTTGGGTTTGAACTTGCCACACATATCGTTAAAAACAGGTCTAAGGGTGTAGTTTTATTCCCCAATCCAGCAAGCAATTATCTCTTTATAGAAGCAGATAAAAGAATTGTTGAAGTAGAGCTCTATAATATTAACGGACAAGCAGTTGTTCAAAAAAAGATTGATAATAGTAATGGTAGATTAAAAGTAGCAAATTATGCACAAGGAGTTTATCTGCTAATTATTAATTTTGAAAGCAACTCTATCACCAAACGAGTTAATATTAAAAACTAATTTTTACAACCGGTTAAAAACAAATAAGCTCAATATCTACAGAGAGCAAATAACCACATATAACCTTTTTTGCCGAAGCCACCTTTTTTCACTATTTTTGCAACTTCGGAAAAGAGAAGATAAAACCAAATTATACATCCATGCCAAATATTTCACAACGCGGAGAACAGATGCCTGAATCTCCAATAAGAAGACTGGTACCATATGCAGAAAAGGCAAAATCAAAAGGTGTAACCATATATCATCTTAATATTGGTCAGCCGGATATAAAAACACCTGAAACTGCAATGAATGCAATGCGCAATATCAATCTGGATGTAATTAGCTATAGCCATTCTGCTGGCATCGAATCATACAGAGAAAATTTAACAAAATATTATCAAAGTGCTGGTTTTGATATCGATAAGGATCAAATCATGGTTACTACAGGAGGCTCTGAAGCTATCTCTCTCACCTTTTTAAGCTGCATGGATGCTGGAGATGAAGTTATTGTTCCCGAGCCTTTCTATGCCAACTATAATGGTTTTGCAACAGCTGCGGGTATAAAAGTTGTTCCGGTAATATCAAATATAGAAACATCCTTTGCTCTCCCCCCGGTCTCCGAAATAGAAAAAATGATTGGGCCAAAAACAAAAGCCATTTTTATTTGCAATCCCAATAATCCCACAGGGTATCTCTATTCAAAGGATGAGTTAGAGCAACTACGACAGCTGGTTCTCAAATATAATATCTACCTTTTTGCTGATGAGGTTTACAGCGAATTCTGTTATGATGGAGAGCCCCACATTTCAGTTATGACTCTTAAAGGAATAGAGAACAACACAGTAATGATAGACTCTGTATCAAAAAGATACAGCGGATGCGGATTAAGAATAGGGATGCTTGTTAGTAAAAACAAAAATGTAATAGATACCGCATTAAAATTTGCACAAGCAAGATTGAGTCCGCCCTCTTTAGGACAGATAGCTGCAGAAGCATCATTAGCAACCCCCGACTCTTACTTTTTGAATGTACACAATGAATACAAAAAAAGAAGAGATTTTTTAGTTAAAGAACTAAACAGTATCCCCGGAGTATATACCCCAACTCCCAAGGGTGCTTTTTATACAGTAGCCAGATTACCCGTTGAAGACTCAGAAGATTTTTGTGAATGGATATTACGAGACTTCTCTTATAAAAACCAAACAGTAATGATGGCGCCGGCAGCAGGCTTTTACAGCACGCCTGGTAAAGGTAAAAATGAAGTTAGAATAGCCTATGTATTAAATATCAAAGATCTTGGTAATGCGGTTGAAACATTAAAAAAAGCTTTAGAGATATATCCCCGAAAAACAGAATAATTACAATTACTTCCGCCACTTTTCAGCAACATCCAGCAGCTCATGGTATAGATTCAAATCATTTTCAAGAGCATTGCCAACTATAGCCATATCAGCACCAGAGGAGAATATATTATTTAATGTTTCAGGAGTTCTTACTCCTCCTCCTATCATCAAAGGTATATCTATGCTTGCCTTTACGCGCTCTATCATTTTTAGGGGAACCGACTTTTGAGCTCCGCTTCCACAATCCATATATATTAAATCCATACCCAACATTTCACCGGCCATAGCAGTAGCAACGGCAATGTCGGGCTTATTTGAGGGTATTGGTTTGGTCTGACTAATATACTCAACAGAGGTGGTAACTCCACCATCAATTAGCATATATCCGGTAGAGAGAGGTTCAATATTATTTCTTTTTATATAGGGAGCAGCAACAACGTGACTTCCTATAAGCAGATCAGGATTGCGCCCCGAAATAAGAGATAAAAACAGAATCGCATCAACATTGTCAACAAGATGTGACGGACTGCCAGGATAGAGTACTACAGGGACATCACTCTCTTTTTTTAAAACCTCTATCAATGGTTTAACAGGGGTTGAAATAAGACTACCCCCAACCATAATAATATGAGGAGGTCTCTCCTTTATTATTTTTAAATACTTATTGAGAACATCATCTTTGCACTTATCAGGATCAATAAGCAGAACAAAAATCTTTTCACCTTTTAATACTCTCTCTTTAATATTAAAATATAGATCCATCATAAAATATTTGTAATAAGTTGTTGTGCCCCAAAAAAGAAAAAATAACAAGTGCTTCTCAATACCAGACAAGATAAAAATCGCTCTCTGCTAAAAAGCGTAGTAGATACTCCTCCCTCCTCTTTATTCTGGCTTTAATAAAACCCTCTTTGGCCAACTCAAAAGAGAACACCTCAATATCTTCCCTAAAAGCCAATCCAGGCATCCCTGCAACTTTATATAAAACCTCCTTGGCACACCATATTAATCCATAAACCAGACTATCATCAGCAACAGAAGACTTTTGTGCAAATTCCATCTCTTTCATATTCAAAAAACGAGGAGCAACACGCTTAATTCTATTAGAGGGATATTCTATATCAATACCAACTGAATCTTTATCTGATAAAATAACTGCTGCATAATTTTTTGTATGAGTAATACTTATTGAACAATCTCGCCCTTTAATATATGGCTGACCATAACTGTTATAGCTAACCGATGGAGAAAAACCCGACAATTTATTAAGCAATATACGGGAAGCAAGCCATTCTCGTCTTTTCCCCTCATCTCTTATTGCTTTAAGCTGCTTACCCAACTCAGGAGTAAAGTCAATTAAAGACATCAACTCCTCTTCTTCCTCCTCAATTTGCCAAACAGCAAAACGCTTTACCCCACTTTCAATCTTATCTATAATTAACGGCATCGAAGTATGGTTTTAATTCTCATTCCACCTTATAGTCTCCATCAACCGTATCATATCAATAGTAAGAAAATCAATCACCGGAGCTAAAGAGTCACGATTGGGTTGAGTTTGAAAATATAATGAGCCCCTTAAAAAATGATTGGTACTATCGGTAGCAAAAAATTGAAGTGGTGATGCCGCATTACCCTTAATCTCGAAAAGCATACCATACACATCGTTCTCTTTATCCTGAAAATAGTGCTCTTCTATTGCATCAGCTTTGACGGCATGATTATATGCAAAGCGGATATTATCTTCATAAAGGTCATATAAATTATCCTCAACAGGTTTATAGCTGATGTGAACCCGTGCCTCAAACTGAGGAAAAAAGAGATTCATCCAATAAGGCTCTGCATCACGTGAAACATCAGTTTCTAGTTCACCATAAACCGGATAATCAAAACTGTAAGGCATTAAATAGTCAAGGTTTTTATACTCCTTTTGAGGTAAATCAATTCTAAAATAACCTCTTGGCTTGGGAGAGCCGGGGGTACCACATGAATTGAGAAAAAAAAGGATTGCTCCAATTACAAATAAAAGATTTAAAACTGCCTTATACATCTACTTAATTTTCATTTTATTAATAAACTTAACCTTCTTAATTCTTCTTGAATCAGCTGCCAAAATAACAAATCTTAAACTACCATAATCAATAATTTCATGTTTTTCGGGTATAAGGCCCTTAATTTCAAGTAAAAGTCCGGCCAAACTTTCAGCATCGCCAACAATCTTATCAAAAGTATCCTCAGGCAAACTCGTTATTTTATAAAAATCCTTAAGCAAAGTCTTCCCCTCAAAGATATATGTTCCATCAGCCTGAACACTAAAATTCAGCTCTTCATCATCCATTTCATCAGTAATATCCCCTACAATCTCTTCCAATATATCCTCAAGCGTAACGATCCCCGAAGTTCCACCATACTCATCGACAACAACTGCCATATGTATTTTCTGTTCCTTAAACTCCTGTAAAAGATCATTTATCCGTTTAGTTTCAGGAACATAGTATGGAGGACGTAGCAGAGATGACCAGTTAAAACTGTTCTTCTCAGAAAGATAGGGTAGCAAATCCTTTACATACAAAATTCCCTTAACATCATCAGGCCCCTCATCATAAACAGGAATACGTGAATAGCCAGACTCTACAATTACTGAAATCACTTTTGACAATTCACTTTTAATATCCAAATCAACAACATCCACCCTTGCAGTCATAACCTCTTCAACATTAATACTACCAAAAGTGGCTATTCCTTTTAGTATATCTTTACCCTCGGTATGTTCGTCATCTGCAAGATCAAGGGCATCAGAAATATCATCCATAGAGATTCTCTTCATCCGTTTTGCCAAACGACGATTAACAACATCAGTTGATTTCACCAAGATTGCACTTAACGGACGAAAAAAACCTGTCAAAAAAGCTAAGGGGAAGGCCATAAATGAAGAGAATCGCCGGGGAAATCTGCCTGCATAAACCTTTGGCAAAATCTCTCCAAACAGTAAGAGCATACCGGTTATAATAACTACTTCAAAAACAAATTGAATTACATCACCACGACCAAAATCTACCAACGCTTCAGCAACATATGCAGATAAAATAACAATTCCCACATTAACAAAATTATTTGCAATTAGGATGGTAGCCAATAGCTCTTCGGGTCGCTTTAACAGAGAGGCTGCTTTATTATACGATTTGGTATCCGACTCTTCCATCTTCTCAACATCAGAGGGATCTAATGAAAAAAATGCTACCTCTGATCCTGATATAAGAGCTGAAGCAAACAGCAAAATTATAGTTACAATTATAGCAACTATAATTCCTCCCGATAGGGGATATAAATTAACTAATAAAAAAAGATTATTATAAAATAATGTCTCGATCTCCAAAAATTTTTTATATCAATTATAAATTAAAATGGTAAATCATCCTCCTGCTCATCTGTGCCAGAGAGAAAATCATCTCCTTTGGACTTATCTGTGTCATTTGTGTGCGATTCTTTTATACTGGTGCTACTGTCACTTTTGTAAGCAAATTTTTCTTCTGTTGATTTATCAACCGGGGGTCTTCCCAATAAATTGATAGTATCGGCAAACACCTCTGTGATATATTTTGTTACACCATTAACATCATCATAGGAGCGAGTCTTTAACTTGCCCTCTACATATATTTGAGAACCCTTTTTAATATAATTCTCTGCAATTTTCGCCAGTCCGCGCCAGGCTACAATATTATGCCACTCGGTGCGGGGTGGAATCTCCTGTCCATCTCTTGTACGAAACCCTCGCTCAGTTGTTGCAAGTGAAAAGTTTGCAACTGCTAAATCTTCATTAATATATTTTACATCGGGATCTTTACCTACATTTCCCAATAAAATCACTTTATTTACCATATTGATTATAATAGTTTAAGAGAGCATGCATTTTAATATATCGAAGCTAAATTACAAAACTTACTTTGTGTAATCAAATCAAGAATATTCTTTTATGTTAGAAAAAAGGCGAAACAGCGTAATTTTCATAAATTTACTAAAAATTAAATGGTTTCGTTTTTTTTTAAATGCAAAAGCCTTTATATTTGCAGACTAAATTTTTTAAATAGCATCTAATTAACTGATAATTAAATAATTTTATAAGCAATGACAAAGGCTGATATTGTAAACGAAATTTCGAAAAATACTGGTATTGAAAAGGTTACAGTACAAAAAACTGTTGAAGCCTTCATGGAAACTGTTAAAGGAAATTTGGTTAAAGGTAACAATGTTTATTTGAGAGGTTTTGGAAGTTTCGTAGTTAAAAAGAGAGCTGAAAAAACTGCTCGTAATATTTCTAAAAACACAACCATAATCATCCCTGAACATTACATACCTTCTTTTAAGCCATCTAAAAGTTTTGCTACTAAGGTAAAAAACAATGTAAAATAAAGGAAGTTAAACATTTAAACTAAAGCACTATGCCAAGTGGAAAAAAGAGAAAGAGGCATAAGATGTCTACTCACAAGAGAAAAAAGAGATTAAGAAAAAACAGGCATAAAAGTAAGAAAAAGTAAGATGTCTGTTATCTTTCCAAATTAAAAGAACAAGCAGCTTTTTTACCTGTTTGTTCTTTTGGTTTAGAAAACCAAAATTTACGTTCTTTGAAATTTTATTACTAACTAATTTATTTAATAGTGAGTGCAGAACTATTTGTTAATGTTACTCCTAAAGAATTAAGCATTGCTTTACTCGAAGATAAACGTCTTGTAGAACTAAGAAAAGAGGAGAGTAATGTTCAATTTGCAGTTGGCGATATATATCTGGGAAAAATAAAAAGAATTATGCCCGGATTAAATGCAGCATTTGTAGATGTAGGATATGAAAAAGATGCATTCCTTCACTACCATGATCTTGGACCCCAATTTAAAACTTTGCATAAGTATTTAAATATCGCAAAAGCAAAAAAAGGAGTAATTGCATTGCACAAACTTAAACCGGAGAGTGATATAAATAAAAATGGTACCATTTCAGATGTATTATCCCCTGGTCAGGAAATTATTGTACAAATCACAAAAGAGCCAATATCGACAAAAGGCCCCAGGCTAACATCTGAAATATCAATTGCCGGCAGAAACCTCATTCTAATGCCATTCTCTGATAGAGTCTCGGTAAGTCAAAAGATTCAAAAACCAGAGGAGAGAAGCAGACTAAAAAAATTACTGCAAAGTGTTAAGCCAAAAAACTATGGTGTAATAATAAGAACCGTAGCAGAGGATAAAAGAGTTGCCGAGCTGGATAAAGAGCTGCGTACATTAATAAAAAGGTGGGAAGAAACCGCTTTAAAATTAAAAGGGACAAAAGCTCCTCAGCTGGTAACCGGAGAAATTGGCCGAACAACAGCTTTTCTACGAGATCTGTTTAATCCAACCTTCCAGTCGATATATATAAACAATTATGATGTATACAGAGAGGTTAGTGATTATGTTGAACTTATAGCACCTGGAAAAGAGAAAATAGTAAAATTCCACAATAATAAGGCTCCATTATTTGATCAATATGGAATAGAAAAACAGATTAAGGCCTCATTTGGTAAAACTGTATCCTTTAAAAGTGGAGCCTACCTTATAATAGAACATACTGAGGCTTTACATGTCATTGATGTAAACAGTGGCAACAGGTCAAAATCTTCAGCAAGTCAAGAGACAAACGCTTTAGAGGTGAATATTCATGCAGCAGATGAGATTGCCAGACAGCTCAGATTGAGAGATATGGGAGGAATAATTGTTGTGGATTTTATTGATATGCAGGATCAGGAACATCGTCAAAAACTTTTTGAAAAAATGAAAGAGGCTATGAATCCTGACCGCACAAAACATAACATTCTTCCACTAACAAAATTTGGTCTTATGCAAATTACAAGGCAAAGAGTAAGGCCTGAAATGCATATTGAGACCTCAGAAAACTGTCCTTCATGCCTTGGTACCGGCAAAACAGGACCTACAATTCTATTTACCGAAAAAATAGAAGATAATATCCGGATTGCAATGCAAGAGAAAAAAATAAAGAATTTGATCCTGAGGGTGCATCCATATATTAACGCATATCTTAAAAAAGGTCTTTTTTCGATAGCTTTAAAATGGAAATGGAAATATGGCTTCGGACTATCCATTCAACCCTCCGCCTCTTTAACATTTATGGAGTTCAAGATAGTTGATAAAGAAAATAAAAAGGTTGATCTCAGTTGAGATCAACCTTTTTTTTTAACCCAATTTTTTTGCCAGCAACAAAAACCGATTATAAGGCGCCTCTCCAAATTTAAACATATCACTTTTTATCTCTTCTAAAGTTTTCTCACTTGAGGATCTTTTACCTTTTGAATAGAATTTATCAGCAAAACAGACAATTTCCTCTTCAACGGAAACCGGTACCATATCTCTTTTAGGTAAAGGCAAACCATGCTTTTCTATCTCATCAACTAAAATACCTGATCCAACATGATTTTCTGCAAATCCTGCCAAATAAGAAAAACCATTTTGAATTAAAATATGAGCCCCTTCAACTCCATGACATATATATGGCTTATCACCATAACAAAAAATATCCGGAGCCAAGGTTTTTATCATCCCTATATCATGCACTAATGCGCCCTCCTCAATCAAATTAAGATCAACAGTTAACTCGGGATGAGACTCTACAATTTGAAGAGATTTATTTAAAACCTTTAAACTATGATCTAAAAGTATTTCCTTTGCACTTGAAAAAGAGAGATATATCTTTTCTATTAATTCAAATATATTACTATGTTTACTATTCATTTCACAAAAATAAGAAACCTCACATTAATAGAAAAAAGAGTATAATCAATTAATTTACCAAAAACCAATAACTAAACCTTTTTCTAATGCACTTTTTAGAAGCACACAATGTTGTAAAATCATTCACAAATCATCTGGCTTTAGATAATCTTAATGTTTCAATTCCTGAGAACTGTATATACGGACTACTAGGACCGAACGGTGCAGGGAAAACCACTTTTATCAGAATCGTTAATCAAATTACAGGTCCCGATAAAGGAGAGATACTTTTTAACGGAAAGCCTTTGCAAAGTAAAGACATAAGTCAGATCGGCTATCTTCCTGAGGAGAGAGGGCTCTATAAAAAGATGAAAGTTGGAGAACATGCTCTTTATCTTGCACAACTAAAAGGATTGTCAAAACATGAAGCTCTTTCAAGATTAAAATATTGGTTTCAAAAATTTGAAATAGAGCCATGGTGGGGGAAAAAAATAGAAGAACTTTCAAAAGGAATGCAACAAAAAATTCAATTTATTGTAACAATACTGCACAAACCTAAACTTCTTATTTTTGATGAACCATTCAGCGGATTTGATCCTGTTAATGCAAATATCTTAAAAAAAGAGATCCTTAAATTAAAAAAAGAGGGGGCAACTATTATATTCTCTACTCACAATATGGATTCAGTTGAGCAGCTCTGCGATAACATTTCATTAATAAACAATGGTAAATCAGTTCTTGAAGGGAAGGTAAATGAAATAAGGCAAAAATATAAAAATAACATAATAAAACTTGAATATGCAGGAGACAAGGATGTTACAGAAAACCTTATATCAAAAACCTCAACAATTATTAAATCAGAATCAGGGAATGACGAAGTTCAATCTTTATGGATAAAAAATCCCGAATCGATCTCAGTTAATGACCTGCTAAAAAATATTATTGAAAGCTGCACTATTCACAGTTGCAGTGAAATTTTACCGGGGATGGATGAAGTATTTATTAAAGTTGCCGGAGAAAAAAATATATAACCCATAAACCTGCAAAAATGAGTAAAACATTACTAATTATACAAAGAGAATATCTTACACGAATAAGAAAGAAAAGTTTTATTATAATGTCTATACTGGGACCGCTCCTGTTTGCCGCAATGTTTGTTGTGCCAGCATGGATTGCAACCCTTGAAGAGAGCGATGAAAAAAAAATAGCTGTTATAGACAACAGTGAGCTCTATTATAATAAACTTACAGGTACAGAAATAATAGATTTTGAATTTTTCGCCCCATCAGAACAGAAGAGCGTTATAAATAGTCTATATAGTAATTCAAAGCACTATGCAGTTTTAATTATTGAGGATGATCTTCTTAAAAACCCCGAAGCTGCACAGCTCTATTCTAACAAACAGATAACAATAGACGTTCAATCTCAAATTTCGGGAGTATTGCGTAACCATCTTAAAAATGAAAAACTAAAAAGTTTTAATATCGATCAACTCGATTATATTGTTGATCAAATAAACAGCGTAAATATAAATCTCTCCACAATCAGGGTTGATTCAACAGGTGATGCAAAAGAGACCTCAACCGAAGCCGCCATGATAATAAGCTTAGTCTTTGCCTTTATGTCGTATATGTTCATATTCATTTATGGCTCACAGGTAATGCGAGGAGTAATGGAAGAAAAATCAAGCAGAATAGTTGAAGTGATAATCTCATCGGTTAAACCTTTTCAATTAATGACAGGCAAAATAACCGGAATAGCTATGGTCGCTCTAACTCAAATTATAATTTGGGTCTCTCTTACTTTTTTGATTTTAGGTGGCATAAAAGTAATTTCCCCTTCTCCCGAACAGACAATAAACACCAATACTGAAATAGTTGCCAATGGTACAACTGCAGAGGTTGATGATCAAATAAATATATATGCAGAAATAACCCGGGCTATGTCAGGCATAAATTTAACCAATACACTTTTCCTTTTTCTTTTCTATTTTGCTGCAGGATATATTTTATATGCAGCCTTTTTTGCAGCAATAGGTGCAGCTGTCGATAATGAAACAGATTCCCAGCAATTTATGCTGCCCGTTACAATCCCCATTATAATAGCACTTTATGTTGCAATAGCTGCATTTAGAAATCCTCACAGTGACTTTGTTGTAATATTCTCAATGATTCCATTAACCTCTCCCGTAGTTATGATGGCAAGAGCTCCTTTTGATGTTCCACTATGGCAAATAGCAATATCAATGTCACTATTACTTGCAGGTGCAATTTTTACAATATGGTTTGCAGGACGAATATACCGAACCGGGATTTTAATGTACGGGAAAAAAGTTACCTATAAAGAGTTGTGGAAATGGTTTATATTTTCAGGAAAATAGAGATTTGCAAAAGCTATAAATAAGCCATTTGAACTAATTTTTGCTACCTTTGAAATTAAACCCTCTATTAAGTTATTAATAATGGAAAAGACAAGAGTTGCTATAATAGATTTAGGCACAAATACATTCAATCTACTTATAACTGAAGTAGAAAACTCAACATACAGAATCTTAAAAGAGTCAAAATATCCTGCAAAACTAGGTGAAGGTGGAATTCATAAAGCAACTATAACTCCCGAAGCAATTAAAAGAGGATTAGAAGCTTTAACATCTCACCTTATAACAATATCCGAATATCAGGTAGAAAGCATCTTCTGCTTTGCAACATCAGCAATAAGAAGTGCCACAAACGGAAATGAGTTTGTACGCAAAATAAAACAGGAGTTAGGATTATCAATAAGAGTAATTCCCGGTGACGAAGAGGCTCAAACAATATTTGACGGAGTTAAACAGGTGGTTCCTTTGGGTACCGACTACTCATTAATTATGGATATTGGTGGTGGTAGTGTTGAATTTATAATTGCCAACAAAAACGGTATAGCCTGGAAAGAGAGTTACAATTTAGGAGTGGCAAGATTATTAGAGCAGTTTTCTCCATCAGATCCTATCACCTCAGCAGAGATAAAAACTATAGAAAAACATCTTGAAGAGAAGATGAGGCCACTTATAAAAGCAGTTTCGGGTTTTTCTATAAAACAGCTCATAGGCTCATCAGGCTCATTTGATACATTAGCTGCAATAATAGCCAAAGAGCATTACCCGCTATTAGATTTAACAAAAATAACAAGTTTTAGACTTAACAGAAAAGATGTTGAAAAAACTCATAGATTATTAACCTCTTTAGATATAGATGCCAGAAAACTAATTCCGGGAATGGATCAAAACAGAGTACAAAATATTGTTCCGGCAAGTATAATAGTACAGTGGATTATTGGGAAATTAAAAAATGCAGAAGTTTGGCAATGTGCATTTTCATTAAAAGAGGGTGCTATTGATCAAATAATAAACAGCGAGCTATAGTATGTCAAAGATTTTAGTAATTGACGATCAAAAAAGTATAAGAAACACATTACAGGACATTTTGGGTTATGAAGGGAATGAAGTATCTCTAGCCGAAGATGGTAAGCAAGCACTTGAACTAATTAAAGCTCAAAAGTTTGATATTATCTTATGCGATATTAAAATGCCTGAGATGGATGGCATAGAGGTTTTAAAAAGAGTAATGGAAATTAACTCCGAAGTTCCTGTAATTATGATCTCGGGTCATGGAACCATTGATACCGCAGTAGAAGCAATAAAATTAGGAGCATACGACTTTATCGAAAAACCACTTGATCTTAACCGGCTACTTGTCACCATAAGAAATGCGGTTGAACGAAAAGAGTTAGTAACAGAGACAAAAGCATTGCGTCGAAAAGTGAGTAAAACCTATGAGATGATAGGAGAATCGGATGCAATGAAGCAAGTTAAAGAGATGATAGATAAGGTTGCTCCTACCGATGCCAGAGTATTAATAACAGGCGAAAATGGAACAGGCAAAGAGCTTGTAGCACGGTGGTTGCATGAAAAAAGCAACAGAGCAGGCAAACCTTTTATAGAAGTAAACTGCGCCGCTATACCCTCTGAGCTTATAGAGAGCGAGCTGTTTGGTCATGAAAAAGGAGCTTTTACATCTGCAGTAAAACAGAGAAAAGGGAAGTTTGAGCAGGCTCATGATGGAACCATATTCCTTGACGAAATCGGTGATATGAGTCTGTCTGCCCAGGCAAAAGTTTTAAGGGCTCTGCAAGAGAAAGTAATATCACGAGTTGGAAGTGATAAAGACATTAAAGTAGATGTACGAATATTGGCTGCTACCAACAAAAATATTCAGGAAGAGATTCAAAAAAACAATTTTAGAGAAGATCTCTATCACCGCTTAAGTGTAATACTAATTCATATACCATCTCTAAATGAGCGTAAAGAGGACATTCCTCTGTTAACCGATCATTTTAATGAAATTATATGTAAAGAGTTAGGGATAGGCAAAAAAATATTTGATAAATCAGCAATCAAGGCATTACAAAGTAAGAGTTGGACAGGAAACATAAGAGAGTTTCGAAATGTAGTTGAAAGATTGATAATACTGGGTAGTGACAAAATTACAGAAAAAGAGGTAAAAGCCTATGCGAACCCTGTTTGGCAATAAATTATATTGCTATTCTGTTTTTGAAGTCACCAAATCTAAATCTATATAATATATATTATTAGCACCATTTCCATAACCGAGAGCCGAGTTTCGCAAAAAAGAGTATGTAAGTCGGTCGTTCAATGGAACTCTTATTCGCCTGTTACCCGAAAAAAATAGAATCTCATTATCAGGAGTAAATACAGGATAGTGTGTTGAATATGATGAATTAACCAATCTACCAGCATTTTGCTCTTTTTCCCATTCACCTTCTTCATTTTTATGGCTAAAATAGATATCACTACCTCCTTTCCCACCCTCTCTGTTCGAAGCAAAAAAAAGCAGTCGGCCATTTGAACTTATTACAGGAGAGTAGTCTGAACCATCACTGCTTATAACAACCCTGGCAGCTGATGAAGAGAGTTCTCCCTGATGTTGAAGCTCAACCATATATATCGAAGAGTGGTCAAAATCAAAGCTTACACGATTCGATCCATAATCAGCATAATAGAAGAGGGCTCCTCCATCAGAAACAGTTGGATGCCGCTCATGACGTGTTGTATCTATTACAATACATGTAGGCTCACCCCATTGGGAGCCATTGCGTTTAACATACCATAAATTCCACACACCCTCATCTTCTTCACCATTTACAGGTCGAGTTGACGAAAAATAGAGGCGTTTGCCATCACTACTAATAAAAGGATCCTCATCTCTATATTCGCCAGAAAAACTAACCACCTGCGGATGACGCCAAACACCACCCTCATATCTGATATAAACAATAGCTGAATACTCTCTGTAACGAACAGTGTAATAAAACTCATCATACTTTGGAGAAAAAACACCACCCGTCTCATCAAGTCCCGTCGAAACCAATCCGGGAGCAAACATTCTGCTATGCTCAGCCATTACATCCGGTAACAAAAAAGATGCAGGGGAATTTTGATAAGGGGATTTGGATAACATGTCACCACATATCAAAATAAAACAGAATAAAAAGAGTATCTTCATTCTTAAAACATTTAATACCTACAATTTAAAATATGAGCAGAGACCAAACTCCATATATCAGTTTTTACGGAAAAAGAAATACAGGCAAAAGCTCTCTTATAAACCACATAACAGGGCAAAAGGTTTCAATTGTCTCATCACTTCCCGGAACCACAACAGATCCTGTTAAAAAATCAATGGAACTACCACAATTTGGAAAAGTTGTGTTAGTTGACACAGCCGGCATTGATGATCAGGGTGAAAAAGGATTTTTAAGAATAAGCTCCAGCTACAAAATGCTAAACAAAACAGATTTAGCAGTTTTAGTAATTACCTCAAACTCACTTGATAAATATGAGCAAAACCTTACTACCAAATTTAATAAAAAGAATATACCATATATAGTAATTCACAACAAAAGTGATAAAGAAATTGCATCTCAATCAATTATCGAAAAATACAAAAACAGGGGGGCAAAACTTTTTTTAGATTACTCAGTTAAAGAGCCACCCGCAATTTTAATTAATGCATTAAAAAAAGAGACAATAAAACCAACAACCAATTCGATGGTTAAGGGGATAATAAAAAAAGGGGATACTGTACTTTTAGTTATTCCGATAGATGGGGGAAGCCCGGCTGACAGACTAATACTTCCGCAGGTTAAAACAATTAGAGATATACTTAACAACAATGCATTTGCTCTTACAATTAAAAACAGTGAATTAGATCTCTTTTTTAAAAACTCAACGGTTAAACCTGCACTGGTAATTACCGACAGCAGAATATACAACAGTGTTGCAACAACTATACCAATAGAGATACCACTTACAAGCTTTAGTATTCTGCAGGCGAAAATAAAAGGTCCATTCAATAATTATATTGAGGGAGCCCATAAAATAGACTCTTTAAAAGAAAACGACAAAATCCTTATTTCAGAAACATGTACACATATGCCATCGTGCAACGACATAGGCAGAGTGCTAATTCCCGATATGCTAAAAAAATATACAGAAAAAAATCTCTGCATACATTTTAAGTCGGGCAGTGATATCCCGCCCGAACCAATTACAAATTATGCTTTAATAATTCAATGTGGAGCATGCATGACTACCAAAACCGATATTGTAAATCAACTATCCACAGCTATAAAAAAGGGTATAGCGGTTACTAATTACGGTATGGCAATAACCTTAATGCAAAACGATTTTGAAAGAGCCGTCTCCTCAGCTACCAAAAACAGTCCAGACCAATTAAGATAAATATTAGTAAAATTAATATAACTTTTTTGAGCAAAATTTTTCTACATCAACAAAAATGAATATTTTTGCAT
Organism: Marinilabiliaceae bacterium ANBcel2; assembly: GCA_029688995.1. Taxonomy (GTDB): domain Bacteria; phylum Bacteroidota; class Bacteroidia; order Bacteroidales; family Marinilabiliaceae; genus JARULA01. The sequence goes on along the minus strand of JARULA010000002.1, from coordinate 476,749 downwards.
TCTGTGTGAATATTTATTCATTCAACAAAAAAGATAAGCAATATAGATAGTAAAAAGGGCTATATGAAGACAAAAAACATAAGGCTGGAATCGATAAAAGAGCTTATAAAAAATAATAGAATTGGTAATCAGGAAGAGTTAATGTCCCTGTTGATTAAAAAAGGGATGTCAACAACTCAGGCAACTCTTTCACGAGACCTTAAAACATTAAAAGTAGGAAAACAACATGATGAAAATGGCAACTACATATACAGGCTGCCTACCCATTTTTATCAATCACAAACCACAAATAATGATAATGAACAGTTTCCCGTTTCAGGAATTTTATCAATAAATTTTTCGGGGAATTTGGCAATAGTAAAAACCCGACCAGGATTTGCAAATGGAGTTGCATCAATTATTGACTCTGAAGCACCATCAGAGATTTTAGGTACAATTGCAGGTGATGACACAATTTTACTGATAATAAAAGAGAATATCTCAAAAGAAGATACTTTAACTGCTCTTAACCAACTTATTCCGGGCATAAAAATTAAATATAAATTTTAATAGAGGATTAAATGAATAGTGAAGTAAAAATATATGTAGCAACAAAAAAACATCTGGATTATGTGGATACAATACTTCACACAATTTCAGAAGCTGCCAAAATAAGAGGAACAGGAATAGCCAAAAGAAATCCTGAATATGTTAAAGAGCGAATCTTATCGGGCAAAGCAATAATTGCTTTAACCAGCAGTGAAGAGTTTGCCGGATTTTGTTATATAGAATCATGGGGGCACGATAAGTTTGTTGCCAATTCAGGATTAATTGTTGCAAACAAGTTTAGAGGACAGGGACTTGCAAGAAAAATAAAAGCAAAAGCCTTTGAACTAAGCAGAACCAAATACCCCAAAGCTAAAATATTTGGTTTAACAACAGGATTGGCAGTGATGAAGATCAATTCAGAACTTGGCTATAAACCGGTAACATTTTCAGAACTAACAGATGATGAGCAGTTCTGGAAAGGATGTCAAAGTTGTGTAAACTATGATATTCTATTGCGAACAAAAAGGAAACACTGCCTATGCACAGGAATGCTCTATGATCCTGACAAAGAGAGGCCAAACTCCAAAAAACCTCTCCCCCAAACCAAATTAAAAGTGTACGACAGATGGTTAAAATTTAAGAGATTTGTATTTTTAAAGGGAAATAATAAAGAGAGTAAAAAGAAAAGTTTGTTGAGAAAAATAACAGGGATTTTTAATTAAAAAATCTGCTTATAAAACTTGTATAATATAAAAGGCTCAAAAAAAGATAGAAATAGAAGCTAATACAGGTTCCATTTTACCAATTACTTAAATAAATAATATTCAAATGAAAAAAGTTGTAGTTGCATATAGTGGCGGACTTGACACATCTTACTGTGTTAAATATCTGGCCAAAGAGAAAAATCTGGAGATATATTCAGCAATAGCCAATACAGGAGGTTTTAATGAAAGTGAATTAAAAGATATTGAGGAGAAGGCATATGGATTGGGGGTAACAAAACATAAAACACTTAATGTTGCACACCAGTATTATGAAAAATGTATTAGATACATGATTTACGGCAACATACTAAAAAATAACACATACCCCCTATCAGTATCGTCCGAACGTATTTTTCAGGCTCTTGCAATTGTTAATTACGCAAGAGAGGTTGGAGCAGATTTTATTGCACACGGAAGTACCGGCGCAGGAAATGATCAAATAAGATTTGATTTAACCTTTCAAATAATAGCGCCCGATATAGAAATTATAACTCCAATAAGAGATCAAACTTTAAGTCGTGAGGATGAAATAGAGTATCTAAAAAGCCATGGTGTTAAAAGAGATTGGACAAAAATGGAGTACTCTATAAACAAAGGATTGTGGGGCACCAGTATTGGAGGGAAAGAGACTCTTACCTCAAACCTGAATTTGCCAGATGAAGCATACCCTTCACAACTTCAAAAAGAGGGTAGCGAAAAGATGGAGATTCAGTTTAAAAAAGGAGAAATAGTAGGAGTAAACGAAAAAAATATTGAAAACAAAACAGAAGCCATTAAAGAGATAGAAAGCATTGGGGCAAAATGGGCCATAGGAAGAGACACCCATGTAGGCGATACAATTATAGGGATTAAAGGAAGAGTGGGGTTTGAGGCAGCAGCTCCTTTAATTATAATAAAAGCTCACCATCTGCTTGAAAAGCACACATTGACAAAATGGCAGATGTACTGGAAAGAGCAAATAAGTAATTGGTATGGAATGATGCTTCACGATGCAATGTACCTTGAACCAACAATGCGTGATATTGAGAAATTTTTGGAAAACACACAAAAAAACGTAACAGGCAAAGTCTTTTTAGAGCTAAAACCTTACCACTTTAATCTTACAGGAGTAGAATCAGAAAATGATTTAATGAAAAGTGAGTTTGGAGAGTATGGTGAAATAAACAAAGCCTGGAACGGAGATGATGTAAAAGGGTTTACTAAAATTATTTCAAACTCACTTAAAATATTTAATAACGTCAACAAAGGAGAACTGGATATTTAATCTTAATACTATGGCAATAAAAACAGGAATAGTAGGGGGCGCAGGATACACTGCAGGAGAACTTATAAGAGTTCTTATAGGGCATCCCGATACAGAAATTGAGTGGATTTTAAGCAACAGTCATGCCGGGGAACCCATAACAAAAGTTCATGCCGATTTACTTGGAGAGTCCAGTATGACCTTTTCCAAAACGCCCGATTTTAATTCTGTTGATCTTATTTTTTTATGCATGGGGCATGGTAAATCAAAATCATTTATAGAGGAGCATAGTATCCCTGAAAAAGTAAAAATAATAGACCTTAGTCATGATTACAGGATAAAAGCATCGGGCAACGACTTTGTTTACGGATTAACCGAACTTAATCATAAAGAGATAGCCAAAGCCAACAAAATAGCCAATCCGGGATGCTTCGCTACAGCAGTCCAACTGGCAATACTTCCTCTGGCAAAAGCAGGTGTATTAAATGAGATACATACACATGCTATTACAGGATCAACAGGTGCAGGTCAGGCACCTTCCCCAACAACTCACTTTAGTTGGAGAGACAACAATATATCAACCTACAACGCATTTACTCACCGACATTTAAAAGAGGTTTATCAATCTATAAATGAATATACTCCTTCATATGATAAAGATGTTAACTTTATACCTATGAGGGGAGACTTCACAAGAGGAATACTGGCATCGGTTTACAGCAATTGCGATTTATCACAAAACCAGATAACAGAACTCTTTAAAGATTATTATAAAGAGTCACCATTCACTATTATAACTGATACCAATCCCGATCTAAAACAGGTAGTAAATACAAATAAATGCTTTATATACCCTGTAAAATACAAAAACAAAGTACATATAGTATCTATTATAGACAACCTACTGAAAGGCGCGTCGGGACAGGCAGTAGAGAACATGAATTTAATGTTCAATTTACCCTGGACTAAAGGATTATATTTAAAACCGTCAGCTTTTTAAAACCAAAATCTACTCTTATGGATCTTTTTGATGTATATCCTTTAATGGATACAACCCCGGTAAAAGCAAAAGATTGCTATGTATGGGACGATAAAAACAATAAATATCTTGATCTCTATGGAGGACATGCCGTGATCTCTATCGGCCACTCCCATCCTGAATATGTTAACAAAATCACTAAGCAATTAAGTAAAATAGGGTTCTACTCCAACTCAATACAAAATCCCCTTCAAAAAGAGTTGGCCAGTAAGCTTGGGGAGATGTGCGGACTAACAGAGTATAAACTTTTTCTTTGTAACAGTGGAGCCGAAGCAAATGAAAATGCACTTAAACTGGCATCTTTCCATACAAAAAAAGATCGTATACTAACTTTTAATAAGGCCTTTCACGGACGGACTTCAGTTGCGGTTGCAGCAACGGATAATCCCAAAATACAGTCAAAAATAAACACGCATAATGTTACTTTTATTAATCTAAACGACTCGGAGGCTGTCGAAAAGGAACTTGAAAAAGGTGATGTTTGTGCCGTTATCATAGAGGGCGTTCAAGGAATAGGGGGTGTAAGAATTCCTCAAAAAAAGTTCCTGACAAATTTATCTTATCTTTGCAAAAAATATAACTCTCTGCTTATTCTCGATGAAATACAGTCGGGTTATGGTCGCACAGGATCATTCTTTGCCTATGAAGATTCAAATATTAAACCAGATATAATCACAGTAGCAAAAGGGATGGGCAATGGTTTCCCGGTAGGCGCAGTTTTAATATCCCCGCAATTTAAACCGGCACACGGCATGCTGGGCACCACCTTTGGCGGCAATTATCTGGCATGTGCAGCATCAATAGCAGTATTGGATGTAATTAAAAAAGAGAATCTTATTAAAAATGCAAAAGAGATTGGAGACTATTTAATCAATGAGTTAGTTAAAAATAAAAAAATAAAAGAGGTAAGAGGAAAAGGTTTGATGATTGGTATAGAAATGGATTATCCTGTAGCAGAGCTAAGAAAAAAATTGCGAGAAGATAAAAAAATATTCACAGGCGTCTCCTCTACCAATATTGTAAGGGTTCTGCCCCCTCTAACCCTCTCAAAAGAGATGGCAAACTATTTTATTGAAAGTTTTAACAGCATTACCTAAAAATAACCCAATAGACAACATTTAAACCCAACCCCAAAATGATCAAGTCCTACTGGAATGAGAAATGGAGACAAATTGAGTTTCCTAAAAAAGCATTAAAAAAGAGTTATGCAATAAGTAATTATGGTAGAGTAGCAAGTTTTGTTACAGATTTAAAAAAAGATGGCCGATTAATAAAAGGAGGAACATTAAAGGGCTATAAAACATTACCCTTACGACCATTTGGAAAATCAACAACTTATTATATTCATAAACTTGTTGCAGAATACTTTCTTAATAAACCTGACAATAGCTATATATATGTAATTCATCTTGATTTCAACAAAGGAAATAATTTTGTCGATAATCTTAAATGGGCAAATAAGAAAGAGACATTTGCCCATCAGCAAAAAAATCCATCGGTAATTGAAGGGAGAGAAAAAAACAGAAAAAGAAAGCCAACCGAAGGGCCTAAGCTAACATCGACGCAAGTAATGAGATTAAAAAAGAAACTACTCGATCCTAACCGAAAAACAAAACTTAGAATTATTGCCAAACAGTTTGGAGTGAGTGAAATGCAGCTACACAGAATAAGAAAAGGTGAAAACTGGAGCCACATTAAAATAGATGATAAAAATAAAACCAATTAAATATGACACAACACTCTATTGCAGTAATCGGGAGCGGCAATTTAGGCTCGGCCATAATAAAAGGATTAATATACTCGGGCAAATACGATAACAAAAGAATTACTGTCTCAGATAAAAATATAGAAGCCTTAAAAAGCATTAAAAAACTGGGAGTAAATACCACTACCAATAACAGTGATGCAGCAAATAAAGGCGATATTATTATATTGGCTGTAAAACCCTATTTAGTAAAAGAGGTAATAAATGAATTTATAGAAGAGATTAAGCCTAAATCTATTATTATCTCCCTTGCAGCAGGAGTTAGCATAAAGGAGCTGCAATGCGCTACCGGAACAAAACTAACTCTTTTTAGAGCAATCCCCAATACAGCAGCAGAAGTATGTCAATCATTCACTTCAATTTGCGGAGTAAATTATAGCGAAAAAGAGTTAAGTATAATATCAGAAGTTTTTTCAGACATTGGAGAAACAGAAGTTATTCCCGAAGAACTAATGGGGGCTGCTACTGTATTAGCATCATGCGGAACAGCATACGCAATGAGATTCATTAGTGCCGCTTCAAGAGGGGGAACCCAAATGGGATTACAACCAGAGCTGGCTCAAAAAATGGTTGCGCAAACATTAAGGGGAGCTGCAAAAATATTAAACAATAACAGCAGCTCACATCCCGAACAGGAAATTGACAAAGTAACCACACCGGGAGGTATTACAATAACCGGCTTAAATGAGATGGAGCATCACAATTTTAGTTCATCAATAATAAAAGGCTTAATTGCAGCTCACAACAAAGTAAAATAAGGGTTATGACAAAAAAGGGAAGTAATTCAAATAAGTGTATTACCATAAAAATAGGTTCAAACGTATTAACTCGTAATGATGGTATGTTAGACACTGATAGAATATCCCATATAACAGATCAAATAGCATTTTTGCATAACAAAGGATATAAAATAGTTTTAGTCTCCTCCGGAGCAGTTGCTTCAGGTCGTACCATGATTAAATTCCCTTTTAAATTGGATCCTGTATCGGAACGCCAATTACTCTCTGCTGTAGGACAGGTAAAATTACTTACCACTTATTCTAAAATGTTTGAACGACATAACTTAACATCTTCACAGGTTCTCGTTACAAAAGAGGACTTTAGAACCCGAAGACACTATCTTAACATGAAAAACTGTATATCAGTTTTACTCAACAACAATATAATACCAATTGTAAATGAAAATGATGCCGTTTCGGTAACTGCCCTTATGTTTACCGATAACGATGAACTGGCCGGCTTAACAGCATCTATGATGGATAGTGATCAGCTCTTTATATTAAGTAATGTTGATGGCATATACACAGGAGATCCTAACAATAAAGAGTCACAATTAATAGAAGAGGTTGACCACTCTACCCACAATTTAAAAAAGTGGATAGTTACCCAAAAAAGTAATTTTGGAAGAGGCGGAATGGTTACCAAAAGTCGAATTGCAAAAAAAACTGCTGCTGCCGGTATAACAGTGCGTATAGCAAACGGAACAGCAAAAAATATTATAACCTCACTTACTCTGGAACCGGAAAAAACCAAACACACCAGATTTATACCAGCTGCCCCAAGCAGATCAATAAAAAAGTGGATAGCATACAGTGAAGAGTTCACTCAATTTGAAGTGACAATAAATGAAGGTGCTAATGAAGCCCTCCACTCAAAAAAAGCTAACAGTCTGTTATTAGCTGGCATAACAAATATAAATGGTAACTTTAAAAAAGGGGATTTAATCAAAATAAAAAATCACAATAATGAATTAATTGGTATAGGTAAAACCCAATACGATAAAGAGACAGCTGAGTCACATATAAATGATAAAAAATATAAACCACTTGTCCATTATGACTATCTCTTTCTTTATCCTTAATTTTATAACATAAAATATAAAATATATGAGTGCTATTTCACAAATTGCTGCCGCCAGAGAAGCTGCAAAAAAAATGGTTCACATTGACAGTGAAACAAACAGCAAAATTCTATTAACTCTGGCAAACAAAGCTGAAAACTCAATTGATATTCTATTGGCTGCAAATAGAGAGGATTTAGATCGTATGCCTGAATCAGATCCTCGCTTTGACAGGTTAAAACTGACAGATGAGAGAATAAAGGCGATTGCAGCCGACCTTCGAAATGTAGCAAAAATGGATTCTCCCATAGGAGAGATTATAGAAAAAAAGCAGATGGATAACGGTCTGCAACTTCAAAAAGTAAGAGTCGCTCTTGGTGTAATTGGTGTAATATATGAAGCAAGACCAAATGTTACATTTGATGTTTTCGCACTCTGCTTTCGCACGGGCAATGTTGCTGTTTTAAAAGGAGGACAGGATGCCTGGGGTTCAAATCAGGCGATTGTTAAGCTAATACATGAATCATTAAAAGAGCACAATATCTCACCCGATGTTATTCAACTTCTTCCACCAGACCGTGAAGCAGCAACAACTTTAATGAATGCAGATGAATACATTGATGTACTAATACCGAGAGGATCACAGGGTCTTATTAACTATATACGAGATAATGCTAAAGTTCCTGTTATTGAAACAGGAGCCGGGGTTGTTCACACATATTTTGATGAGAATGGCGACTTAGACAGTGGAAAAAAAATTATACACAATGCAAAAACAAGAAGAGTAAGTGTTTGTAATGCTCTGGAGTGCTTACTTATTCATAAAAATAGAATAGCTGATTTGCCATCATTAACATCACCATTAATTGAGGATAGTGTAATAATTGAAGCTGATGAGACTGCCTATAATGCTTTAAAGGGCTGCTATAATGAAAAACTGCTTTTTAAAGCAACCAAAGACTCTTTTGGCAAAGAGCATCTTGCTTATAAATTATCAATTAAAACAGTGTCCTCTGCCCAAGAAGCTATAGATCATATTAATAAATATGGGACAAAACATAGTGAAGCAATTATAACCACAAGTGAAGAAAACAAAAAGCTCTTTTTTAAAGAAGTTGATGCTGCTGCAGTATATGCTAACACATCAACAGCTTTTACCGATGGAGCACAATTTGGTATGGGTGCCGAGATAGGAATAAGCACTCAAAAACTGCATGCACGGGGACCAATGGCTCTACCCGAATTAACCAGCTATAAATGGCTTATCGAAAGTGATGGTCTTACACGCCCTTAAAATAATAACATATGCAAAGATTTTTAACACCAACAGACATAGGAGAACTGCAAAAAGCTCTTGAGGACGCCCACGCAGTAAAAGCAAGTCCGTACGCCGATCAAACACTGGGAAAAAACAAAACACTGCTTCTGATCTTCTTCAATGCCAGTTTACGAACCAGACTTAGTACGCAAAGAGCAGCAATGAATCTGGGAATGAATGTTATAGTACTGGATGTTAATAAAGATAGCTGGAAACTGGAGACAGAGACCGGAGTTATAATGGATAGCGACAAACCTGAACATATAAAAGAAGCGGTTCCGGTTATGGGGCAATATTGTGATATAATTGGAGTGAGATCTTTTGCAAAATTTGAAAGCAAAGAAGAAGACTACAGCGAAAGTATCATAAACCAATTTATAAACTATTCAGGGGTTCCGGTTATTAGTCTGGAGTCGGCCACAAGACATCCTCTGCAAGCTTTTGCAGATATTATAACAATAGAAGAGAATAAAACAACAGAACGCCCTAAAGTTGTGCTTACATGGGCACCTCACCCCCGAGCACTGCCTCAAGCAGTACCTAACTCTTTTGTAGAATGGATGAAAGAGGCTGATGTTGATCTTACCATAACTCATCCGGAAGGATATGAACTGGCTCCTGAATTTATGGAAGGGGTTAACTTTGAAGCCGATCAAAACATTGCATTTAAAAATGCCGACTTTATCTATGCTAAAAATTGGGCAAGCTACAACAGCTATGGTAAAATTTTAACCAAAGATCTTTCATGGACTGTCACCGAAGAGAAGATGGCATTAACAAACAATGCTAAATTTATGCACTGTTTACCTGTGAGACGTAATATGATAGTCTCAGATAAAGTAATTGAGAGTGAAAATTCTTTAGTTATTCCCCAGGCTGCAAACAGAGTGGTGTCGGCGCAAGTAGTTCTGCAAAGAATGTTACAAGTGATAGCTGAAGAGGAAGATTTTTAAGATTTTAATAAGAATCAGATAAATGGAAGATTTAATAATAGTAAAAGTAGGGGGTAAGGTAGTAGAAGAGAAAGAGAGTCTGAACCTCTTATTAAATGATTTTGCAAAATTACCCTGTCCAAAAATACTTGTACACGGAGGTGGTCGCTCTGCAACTGCAATGGCGCAACGAATGGGGGTAGAGACAAAGATGGCAGAAGGACGTAGAATTACAGACGCAGACATGCTTGAAGTTGTAACCATGGTGTATGGCGGATTGGTAAACAGGAATTTGGTAGCCAACCTGCAGGCGCATGGGGTAAATGCAATAGGGTTAACAGGGGCTGATATGAATATTATAGAATCGGTTAAACGTCCTAAAAAAGAGATAGATTACGGATATGTTGGAGATGTTGTAAAAGTAAATGAAAAAGCTTTGGCAACTCTTTTAAAAAACAGATCGGTACCTGTTATTGCCCCTTTAACTCATGATGGTAAGGGACAACTTCTCAACACCAATGCCGATACAATAGCAGCAGCAATAGCAACAGCCATCTCCTCTCTATACAGAGTTACATTAACATACTGTTTTGAGTTTAAAGGTGTAATGAAAAACCAGGACGACCCTTCTTCAGCTATCCCATTAATAACACCAGATTTATATGAGAAATTAAAGCAGGACAACATTGTAGCTGGAGGAATGATACCAAAACTTGACAACAGCTTTTCTGCAATAAAAAAAGGGGTTTTTCAAGTAAGAATAACAGACAGAGAAGGTTTGGGCAATATGGATAGTGGAACATATATCCGCCAGGCTCAATAGAGAATAAAGTATAAATTTAAAACTCATCGATTATAATATTTAATACAGTTATGGACATTAAAGCTCTGCAGGCAGATGCCATAGAAATGCTCAAAACATTAATCTCTATCCCCTCCTTTAGTCGGGAAGAGGCAGAGGTAGCCGATAAAACAGAAGAGATTATAAAGTCGATGGGCTATACTCCACAGCGTAATAATAATAATTTATGGATTATTGCTCCCGGTTATGATAAAAAAAGACCAACAATTTTACTCAATTCCCATTTAGACACAGTAAAACCTGGCAATAACTGGAATAGTGACCCACATACTCCTTATTCAAAAAATGACAAACTCATCGGATTGGGAAGTAATGATGCAGGCGGACCATTAGTTAGTCTGCTGGCAACATTCAGATATCTGGCAAAAAAAGAACAAAGCTATAACCTTATATTTGCTGCAACCTCAGAAGAAGAAATTTCAGGAAAAAATAATGTAGGGTCAATTTTAAGTAAACTTGGCAAAATTGATTTAGCCATTGTTGGTGAACCCACACAAATGCAAATGGCTGTTGCCGAAAAAGGACTCTTGGTAATAGATGGAGTTGTAAATGGAAAATCGGGTCATGCAGCACGTAATGAAGGAGAAAATGCAATATTAAAAGCTCTTCCTGTTATAGAGTTTTTCAAAAATTATAAATTTGAAAAAAGATCACCCTTTCTTGGAGATGTAAAAATGACAATTACAGGAATAGAGGCTGGTACACAACATAACGTTGTTCCCGACAAATGCACATTTATGGTAGATATAAGGGTAAATGAATGTTATACCAACAAAGAGGTCTTCAACATACTAAAAAATAAAGTTGGCTGCGAAATAAAAGCGCGCTCCTTAAGATTAAACTCATCATCAATAAGATATAATCACCCCATAGTAATAAAAGGGGAAAATATGGGATTAACCCCGTTTGGATCACCAACAACCTCAGATCAGGCAGTAATGCCTTTTGAAACCATTAAAATAGGTCCGGGTGACTCAGCAAGATCACATACAGCCAATGAATATATAACCTATAATGAAATAAAAGAGGGCATTAAAACATATATAAACTTACTTGATAATTTACAGTTTTAAAATAGATACAATGAAACTTTGGGATAAAGGAGGTAACACAAATAAAAAAATAGAAGAGTTCACAACAGGCAAGGACAGGGAGCTTGATACAGATTTGGCTGCATGGGATATTGCAGGAACAATAGCTCACATAACTATGTTAAAGAAAACAGAGCTATTATCACAATCTGACTATGATCAACTAATTCCAGAGCTAAAGACCCTATATAAAAGAGCTGTAAAAGGGGAGTTCATAATTGAAGAGGGGGTTGAAGATATTCACTCTCAAGTAGAGATGCTATTAACCCAAAAACTTGGAGATATTGGTAAAAAAGTTCACAGCGGCCGCTCACGTAACGATCAGGTTTTGCTCGATCTTAGACTCTATACAAGAGAAGAGATTAAAAATATTACCACATTAACCAAAACCTTTTTTAATACATTGCAACAAAAAAGTGAAAAGCATAAAGATGACCTTTTGCCAGGCTACACACACCTACAGGTGGCCATGCCATCCTCTTTTGGTTTATGGTTTGGCGCCTATGCCGAAAGTTTAACTGACGATATGCATCTTCTTTATGCTGCATGGACTACAGCCAATCAAAACCCTCTTGGCACAGCAGCCGGTTACGGAAGTTCATTTCCTTTAGATAGAGAACTCACCACAAAACTTTTAGGTTTTGATGAGATGAGTTACAATGTTATATACGCACAAATGGGTAGAGGAAAAACCGAACGTAATGTGGCAATGGCAATAGCCTCAATAGCCTCAACAATAAGTAAATTTGCAATGGATGCATGTCTTTATATGAGTCAGAACTTCGCATTCATCTCCCTACCCGATGAGCTTACAACAGGTTCAAGTATTATGCCGCATAAAAAGAATCCCGATATTTTTGAACTTTTAAGAGCAAAATGTAACAGACTACAGGCTCTTCCACAGGATATAATGATGATAACATCAAACCTGCCATCGGGATACTTTAGAGATTTACAACTCATAAAAGAGCTCTATATTCCTGCTTTAAAAGAGATAAAAAGTTGTATAGAAATTGCAGAATTTGGAGCAAAAAATATCATTGTAACCAAAGATATAATGAAAAATCCTGCATATAAATATGCTTTTAGCGTTGAAGAGGTGAACAATAGAGTGATTAAAGGTGTTCCTTTTAGGGAAGCATACCGTGAAGTTGGAAAAGAGATTGAAAAGGGAGAATTTAAAGCTCCTTCAAATATTTCACACACCCATCATGGTAGTATAGGTAATCTTTGTAATAAAGAAATTAGTAAAAAAATGGATAATATATTAAATCAATTCTCTTTTAATAAAATGGAAAAGGCAATAAATAGTTTAATAACATAAACAAAAACCTACTAACATGGCAATTATTGAAAAACTAGCAAAATCTGCATTAAGCTCAAGTGAAATTGACAAGGCTCTTTACAACAAGTACAATGTGAAGCGCGGACTACGAAATGCGGATTTTTCAGGGGTATTAGTTGGCCTTACCAATATTGGTAATGTAGTTGGATACAGCAAGGATGAAAATGGAGTATCTATACCCAAGCAGGGAGAACTCTTCTACAGAGGCTATGAAATTAAAAAATTAACACGCGGTTTTCAAAATGATAATCGCCACGGCTTTGAAGAAACTGCATATCTTTTACTCTCAGGAAAACTTCCAAACAAAGAAGAGCTTAAAGAGTTCTCCGATCTTATAAAAAAAGAGCAGGAGTTGCCATTCTCTTTATCAAAAAATCTTATCCTTTCACTACGCGGAAAATGCATTATGAATATGCTCGCCCGTACAGTTCTCGGACTCTATACCGATGATGAAGAGGCCGAAAATTATAGTCCCGAAAACCTAATAAAACAGTCCATAAAGCTAATTGCAAGGTTCCCTGTAATAGTAGCATACGCTTATTTTGGAATGAGACATTCGTTTCAACGCAGATCATTAGTAATACGACACCCAAATCCTGAACTTAGTTTGGCCGAAAACTTTCTTTACATGTTAAAGGGAGACAAATATACCAGGCTTCAGGCCGATCTGCTGGATTTAGCTCTTGTACTGCACGCTGAACATGGTGGAGGAAACAACTCATCATTTACAACAAGAGTGGTTAGCTCTGCACAAACCGACACCTATTCAGCAATAGCTGCTGCGTTAGGCTCCTTAAAAGGCGGATTACATGGTGGTGCAAACATAAAAGTTATCCGTATGATGGATAACATTAAAGAGAATGTGAAAAACTGGGAGGATGAAAAAGAGGTTGAAGAGTATCTTACAAAGATCTTAAATAAAAAAGCTTTTGATAATTCAGGAAAAATATATGGTATAGGGCACGCTATCTATACATTATCGGATCCTCGATGTGTTTTATTAAAAGAGAAGGCTCGCGATCTGGCAAAAGAGGCAGGAAGAGAAGCTGAATATGACCTTTATCAAAAAATAGAGAAACTGGGTCCTGAAACTTTTTACAGATATAAAGGAAGTAACTCTAAAGTGATTGCAGCTAATGTAGATTTCTATTCAGGCTTTATATATCAATGCTTAGGACTACCCGAAGAGCTCTACACACCTATTTTTGCTATTGCAAGAGTAGCAGGCTGGACAGCTCACCGAATTGAAGAGGTTACCTCCTCAAGTGCAAGAATAATAAGACCTGCATATAAAAGTGTAGTTGACTCTAAAGAGTATGCACCTTTATCAAAAAGATAGCATCCCGTAAAACAAAGCTTTAGCTTGAAAGATAAAAAGGTTTCGGATAGTTTAATTATTAAGCTATAGGGAACCTTTTTTTATTTACTTACAAAAAAACATAATTTTTTGTAACCAAAAAAAATGAGCAAGAGTCCTATAAACAAAATCAGGTCAAAATTTTTATTAATTTAAAACTTAAAATTATGTTTCAAATGGAATCTTTATTATTTTCAACAGGGATGACACTACAAAACATCCTTGTACCACTTGGGTTTTTTGCCTTTGTTTTACTAATTGTATATTTTGTAACCCTGTTCAATTATAAAACAAAAAAAGCTATAATCGAACATGGCGGAGATATAGATGTTAAAAAGAAAAAATTCCCATACCTTGAAGCAGGAATAACCTTATTGGGTTTTTCATTAGGATTAGCGCTATCCGGAGTAATATCGCAATACAATATGCCTAAAACCCTGCAATTTTCAGGTATACTATTTTTTACGGCAGCAGGAATGATTTCAGCTTACTTTATTCGTAAAAAAATTGAGAAAAAAGAAGAGAAATAAAGAGGAGGAGACCCTTATAAAAAAAATAAAAAGAGGGGATACATCAGCCTTTGCGCAAATAGCTGAAAAATATAAAGATGTATCCTTCTCTTTAGCATGTTCAATAATTGGTGATAAAGCAGCCGCAGAGGATGCTCTTCAGGAAGCATTTATAAAGGTTTATTACAACCTCGCAAAATTCAGAGGGGAGGCATCATTTTCATCATGGTTATACCGAATTGTGATAAACACTTGTTATTCAGCTAAAAGAAAATATTCAAAAGAAATTATTGATAGTGACCCTTACAGATGCCAAAGTGAGGATCAATTAAAATATCAAACATATGAAGATAAATACTTTACTAATGAGAGAACTCAAATAATAGACTCTGTTTTAAATCAGATGAAATATGATGAGGCTCTGTTATTACGACTCTATTACCTTTTAGAGCTTAATATTAAGGAGATTGAAGAGGTAACAGGTTATAAAAGCTCTAAAATTAAGGTAACTTTATTACGTGCAAGAAAAAATCTTAAGCAACTACTAAAGAAGAGCCTTGGCAACGAAATTGAATCCCTTTTTTAAAAATAGAATTATGGATGACTCATTAATAAAAAAAGTTATGGCTGAGAGTAAAATATCACCCTCTAAAAGTTTTACTCAAAATTTGATGTCCAAAATTGAAGCAGAAAAAGCAATAAAAAAGAAACTGAAAATATCGGCACTATTTTCAGCAGCAGCTATTATTGCAGCAATTTGGGCAGCTGTTTTTTTAACACTTCCCGAAATATCTTTTATATATGACTCTTTTTTAATAACAATTCCATCAATACTACCATCTATATTTAGCATGGCAATTATTCTATTAACACTCCATCTTTTCAATGATACATACACCAACATAACAAAAAGAGAGCTCAAAAACAGATAAGCAAAAAATCAAATAGTGGTCACTTATTTTTTAATTTTGTAATACTTAATGCAAAAAAGATTAATTTTGTAAATCCAAATCAAAATATTTTGAATCATGAAACGAGCCATACGCAATAGTTATAACATAGAAGTATGACTAAGTGGTGAGTTTCATGTGACAATAAAAAAAACGATAAAGACATGAAGCTAATTATCTTTTCTCTGTTAATCTGTTTAAGTACAAACATCAGTGCCCAGTCAACTACAAAAATTGAGTTTCTGGAAGATGAATACTGGTGGGGAGGTGTTGTAGCATTTGGCTCACAAATGCCCTATATACAACCAGTTTCAACCATCGATCTCGAAAAGCAAAATTTTAACAATCAAACAGTGCCTCTATTCCTTTCAAATAAAGGAAGATATGTTTGGAGTGAGCACCCATTTAAATTCACCGTAAAAGAAAACAGTATCATTTTAAACAGTAGTTATGACAATAACATTAAAATAAAAAAAGGAGGCACAACCTTAAAAGAGGCCTATTTAAAAGCAAGTAAAAATCATTTCCCGCCATCAGGAGAGCTCCCTGATTTGCTTTTCTTCACAATGCCACAATACAATACCTGGATTGAATTAATGTATAATCAAAATCAGGAAGATATTATTGCCTACGCAAAAGGGATCATTGATAGCGGCTTACCCCCTGGTGTATTAATGATTGATGATAACTGGCAAAAACATTACGGTAATTTTGAATTTAAGTCCGACAAATTCCCCGACCCAAAAGGGATGATTAACAAACTGCATGAAATGGGATTTAAGGTAATGCTTTGGGTATGTCCATTCGTATCACCTGACAGTCCGGAATTTCGCGAACTTGACGCAAAAAACTACCTTATTAAAGACAAAGACGGGAATTCTGCAATAATTCAGTGGTGGAATGGTTTCAGCGCCTGCTATGATTTTACAAATCCCAAAGCCACAAAACATTTCACAGCAGAACTGCAATATCTAAAAGATGAATATGGAGTTGACGGTTTCAAGCTAGATGGTGGTGACACCCGCTTTTATGATATGTCACAACTTAGTAGCTATAAAGAGGACGCTTTATCGGTAGATCACACAAAAGCATGGGCAAAGCTCGGACTCAAATTTTCGTTTAATGAGTATAGAGCAAGCTGGAAATTAGGGGGAGAAGCTCTGGTTCAACGACTTGGCGATAAGGATTATTCATGGCATGCAGTTCAAATTCTTATTCCGGAAATGATTGCGGCCGGTCTGCTGGGGTATGCATATACATGTCCCGATATGATAGGTGGCGGACAGTATCAAACTTTTTTAAATGTCGATCAAGACAGCTTTGATCAGGAGCTTATTGTAAGATCAACCCAGGTGCACGCGCTAATGCCAATGATGCAATTCTCGGTAGCCCCATGGAGAATTCTTAATGAAGAGAACCTCTCTATTGTGCGAGAAATGGCTCTGCTTCATCAGAAAAAAGGGGATTACATAATCAAAAAAGCAAAAGAGTCGGCACAAACAGGTGAACCAATAGTGCGCCACATGGAATATTCATTTCCGGGAGAAGGATTTGAAACATGTAAAGATCAATTTATGCTCGGAGAAAGATATCTGGTTGCACCAGTAGTAACTCCGGAAAACAGAAGAGAGGTAAAACTTCCAAAAGGAGAATGGAGAGATGATAAAGGAGAGACTCATAAAGGTGGACAAACCATTTCTATAAATGTGCCATTAAACCGACTTCCATACTTTAAAAAACTAAAGTAAAAGCTATCTGTCAAAAAGTTTATCTGCCGATTAACCATTAATTAATATAAGAAAATGAAACAGTTAATAATAATCATATCAATTTTATTGATAATTCATAATCTATCGGATGCTCAAAAGCGAGAAAAGATATTACTTGATAAAAACTGGAAATTTACAAAAGGAGAACAAATTGATGCATATAACCCCCAATATGATGACAGCTCATGGGAAAATGTAACCATCCCACATGATTGGGCAATATATGGTCCCTTCGATGAAGAAAACGACGTACAAATAGTAGCAATAATCCAAAATAAAGAGGAGATACCTACAAGAAAAACCGGTAGAACCGGAGGACTCCCATATATGGGAGTTGGTTGGTACCGTACAACTTTTGATGTAGATATATCAACTAAAGAAAAAGAAAGAGTTAATATCCTTTTTGAAGGAGCTATGAGTGAAGCCGAAGTGTACATAAACGGTGAAAAACTAGGATTTTGGCCATACGGATATAATGCTTTTCATTTTGATATTACAGATTTTCTTACCAAAGATGGAAAAGAGAACACATTAGCTGTACGCCTCCAAAATAAAGAGCAATCATCACGTTGGTATCCCGGTGCAGGCCTCTACCGCAATGTATATCTTATAAAAACAAATGAAGTGCACATACCTATATGGGGAACTTTTATTACAACTCCTCATATTACAGAAGAGTTTGCATCAGTAAAACTTGAAACTGAACTAAATAATGCAAAGAACGGAGACGCCGTTGAGATAAAAACTACTATATACAATCAAAAAGGAGATAAAGTAGCTAATCAAAGAACGACACAGATTTATTATGAAGACAGACCTTATGAACAACATTTTCTAGTTAACAAACCCAATTTATGGAGCCCCGAAAATCCAGTGCTTTATAAGGCTGTAAGTAAAGTCTATCACAAAGGAGTACATACAGACACCTACTCAACAAGATTTGGAATAAGAGATATAAAGTTTGTTCCCGAAAAAGGATTTTTCCTTAACGGGGAGAGAAGAAAGTTTCAAGGTGTAAACAACCATCACGATTTAGGTCCATTAGGTGCAGCAGTAAATAAAGCTGCCATTCGACGACAACTGGTATTACTTAAAGATATGGGAGTAGATGCAATTCGAACATCACATAATATGCCGGCTCCTGAACTTGTAGAGCTATGCGATGAAATGGGATTTATGTTGGTAGTTGAAGCATTTGATGAGTGGGATATAGCAAAAACAAAAAATGGCTATCACCGTTTTTTTGACGACTGGGCAGAAAAAGATCTTATTAATATGATAAGACACTTCCGAAATAATCCAAGTGTAGTAATGTGGAGCATAGGCAACGAAGTACCTACTCAATGCAGCCCCGATGGATACAGAGTTGCAAAGTTTCTTCAGGATATTTGCCACAGAGAAGATCCAACCAGACCGGTCAACTGCGGTATGGACCAGGTAAGCTGCGTGTTAGATAATGGTTTTGCAGCAATGATAGATATACCGGGATTAAACTATCGTACACACCGATATAACGAGACTTACGAACGTTTACCACAACGTTTTGTACTTGGCTCTGAAACAGCATCAACAGTCAGCTCAAGAGGGATATATAAATTTCCTCCTAAGAAAAAGAGACATGTAACTTATGATGACCATCACTCATCATCGTATGATCTGGAGTATTGTAACTGGTCAAACATTCCCGATGAAGATTTCGCTCTGGCAGATGACTATGAATGGACTATGGGGCAGTTCGTATGGACAGGCTTCGACTATTTGGGAGAACCCACACCATATGATACAGATGCATGGCCAAACAGAAGTTCAATGTTTGGAATAATCGATCTGGCAAGCATTCCAAAAGATAGATACTACCTATATCGTAGTATATGGAATAAAAACGAGGAGACATTACATATTTTACCTCACTGGAACTGGGAAGGACGAGAAGGAGAAATCACCCCTGTATTTGTCTATACAAACCATCCCTCAGCTGAGCTTTTCATAAATGGAAAAAGCCAGGGAGTTAGAACAAAAAATGATTCAACGCTTTTACACAGATATAGATTAATGTGGATGGATGTAAAATATGAACCGGGAGAAGTAAAAGTAGTAGCAATGGATAAAAAGGGTAACAAGGTTGCAACAGAGAAGATTGTTACAGCCAAAGACCCCTACAAAATTGTTCTCACTCCCGATCGTCAAACAATTAAAGCTAATGGAAAAGATTTGTCATATATAAATGCAAGAATTGTAGATAAAAATGGTAATACAGTTCCTACCGAAACACGCATGCTCAACTTCTCGATAAAAGGTAATGGAGAATTTAGAGCAGCAGCTAACGGAGATCCAACAGATCTAAACATGTTTCACCATCCCAAAATGCCCCTTTTTAGTGGTCAGTTAACTGCAATAGTTCAATCCGCAAAAGAGGCAGGAGTAATAAAGTTTACTGCCGAAGCTGAAGGTGTAAAAAGTGCCACAATAAAAATAGAGACAAAATAGATCGCAACACACTTAAATCAAAAAAAGGGCTACTGCTAAAAACAGCTAGCCCTTTTTTATTTTATAATAAAAAACCACAACAAAAAAACAGTTATTGAGATCATTTAAATAAGATTAATAAAAAAACTACAACTATATGCAAAAAACAGCGTAACACCTTATGTCACACAAACACAAACAAAATAGTGGATAAATAAATCCCTGTAAAACTTAATAAATTAAAAGAGCATGAGGCGATTTAATATGAAATGGAGAGATACCAGTAAAGAGGTATCTTTAATGCAAAAGCTTGGAGTGGTAATCGGACTGGGAATGGTAGTTATTTCAGCAATATTAATTACATACTCAACAATACAGGTAACAAGAGAATCGGTTGAACAAACCAGAAGTGAAGCACGAGCTATAGCTTTAAACTACACCCGTGAAATTAACAACTCGTTAAACGAAGCAATGGAAAATGCAGAAGTTATGGCAAATGTGTTAACTGCAGCTTTAAATGATGATTATCAGGGAAGCATAAGCAGGGAGCTGGCCATAGATATGGCAAAAAATGTTCTCCTCTCAAATGAGAACTTTCTTGGATTTACACTTGCATTTGAACCTGATGCTTTTGACAACAAAGATGAAGAGTATATTAACGCACAATATCACGATGAAACAGGAAGATTTTTATCCTATATTACTAAAGATGGCGAAAATGTTGCTGTTGAAGCATTAATAGATTATGAAACTGCTGAAGTAGGTCCATGGTATTGGATACCAAAACTAAATATGAATCAATACCTTACCGAACCGGTACTATATCCAGTTCAGGGAGAAGAGGTGCTTATGGTCTCCACCATGGCTCCCATAATAGATAATAATCAGTTTTTAGGAGTAACAGGGTTAGATATTCCTATTACATTTATTCAAAATGTTATCTCTGAAGGAGATCACTTTGAAAACAATTTTGATGCAACAATTATCTCAAATAATGGAATCATAGCTGCTGACCGTAGAAATCCCGAGTTAATTGGAAACAATCTTGAAAAGATAGTTTCGGAAAACTATCAAGAGGAGATAGAATCTATTCAAAGAGGAGAGTTACAGGTAATTGAAGATGATAATATCATTGAAATGCGCATACCCATTCAAACCGGACGGGCAGATCAGTTATGGCAAGCACGATTTTCGATTCCCAGAAGTGTTGTAACAGCAGAGGCAAACAGATTAATGAGAAATCAAATAGTAATAGGCATTATATTAGCTATCATCGGTATTATGGCAGTAGTGTTATATACTAAAAAACTTATACGCCCTCTATCTGACATGGTTTTTATTGCAACCGAAATGGCAAATGGTGATTTAAATAAAACTCACAACGTAAAAACATCTAATGATGAGATAGGCAAATTATATAATGCTTTCACATTAATGCGAGAGAAACTGATAGTGATTATAAAAGAGATAACAGAAGGAGCTAATTACATTGCTGATGCCAGTTCTCAAATAAGCAACAGCAGTATCCAGATATCACAAGGTGCATCTGAGCAGGCATCGTCAACCGAAGAGATCTCCTCTACAATAGAAGAGATCTCAGCAAACGTTGATCAAAACAGTTCCAATGCAGGAAAAACAGCAAAAATATCAACAGCTGCACATAACGGAATAAATGAAGTAGCAGAAAGAGCAAAAAGCGCAATTGAAGCTAATCGATTAATTGATGAAAAAATAACTATTATTAATGATATAGCATTTCAAACAAATATTCTGGCTTTAAATGCTGCTGTTGAAGCAGCCCGGGCAGGTGAACAAGGAAGAGGCTTTTCTGTAGTAGCTGCAGAAGTTAGAAAGCTTGCAGAGAAAAGTAAAGAAGCTGCAGATGAGATAGTAACACTTTCAAGTAAAAGTTTAACCCTGGCCGAAGGAGCAGGTGTTAAAATGGTAGAAATAATGCCTCATGTAGAAGAGACTACACAATTGGTAAAAGAGATTGCAGCAGCATCACGCGAACAATCTACAGGAACAGATCAGGTTAACAATGCTATTCAGGAATTAAGTCAGGTTATACAACAAAATGCTGCCTCAAGTGAAGAGATGGCTTCAAGTGCTGAAGAGTTATCCTCACAAGCTGACAGCTTAAAAAATCAGGTTAGCTTTTTCAAAATATAAACTGTAAATATTTTAAAAAAAGAAACATTGCTAGAATATATTATACAAGCGGTATCAGTCTGGTTTATCAGCTTTATCCCTGCATTTGAAATCTTTGTAGCAATACCGGCAGGAGTAGGAATGGGTTTAGATCCCATCTCCCTTCTGCTATTTTCTGTCTCGGGAAATCTAGCTCCACTATTTATAATAGATAGAGGGGAAAAGTGGATTTTATCAATTACATGGATAAGAAAAAGAGTAACTAAACCGATTTCACCAAAAACAAAAAAATATATTAATCGTTACGGAATATGGTATGTGCTTCTTATAACACCATGGACAGGCATATGGTTAATGGGTGCAACCTCAAAAGCATTTCAAATGAAAAACAGAGCTTTTATCTGGTCAGCCTCCATTAGCATTTTTTTATATGCAGCGATAATAATAGCATTAATTCACTTAGGAATTTACTCATTTAGCAGTACAAGCTAAAGTTAATCAGAATCATGTTTATAACCGTGAGGCTCAATATGGATTGTTGCAATAACACCTAGCCGTTCAAAAATCCTGGTCTCTATCTCTGTTGCTATTTCATGTCCGTATCCAATAGAGACCTCGCTCTCAAACTTAATATGAAAGGTAAGTTCACGATGTGTACCATAATTATGAATATGAAAATGGTGTGGATGTAACTCATGTGCAGAAACAGATTTAGTAACATTTATAATCTCATCAATAAGCTTCATTGAAGGTTTTTCTCCAAGATATTTTTCAACAGCTTCTTTACCAATATTAAAAGCAGCATACAACAACATAGCTGATAGCACAATTCCTAAAAAACTATCAATCCACCATAAATAACCCGATAAAAAGATTCCTGCCAAAACAACAACAGATGAGAGAGAGTCGGTTCTATGATGCCATCCGTCGGCCTTAACTGTAAGGTTTCCACTTTTTCGACACAGGTAAAATGCATACTGTGCAAGAAGCTCTTTAAAAATAATTGATGCAACTATTACCCCTATTGCAAAAGCTCCAAAATTGGGAGATTCTCTGTAGTGCAGATTAGTAATAGCCTCTATAAAAAAATCAAAAGCAATAACAGCAAGCAAAAAAGCAATTAGTAAAGCTGCAATCTGCTCCCATCTCCCATGGCCATATGGATGCTTTTTATCAGGCTTTTTTGCAGAAAGACGAGCCGAGGCTATAACAATAAAAGAACTTAATGAATCGGATAAAGTATGCCAGGCATCAGCAGTTAATGCAATTGAACCTGTAGCCATCCCGGCCCACAACTTAAATGCAAAAAGGACTCCGTTCGATAAAACAGATACAACTCCTTCTATATATCCTGCCTTCTCCTTCTTCATTGCTGTTTGATTTATTAAAATCTAACAGAACTACATCAATATTGTTTAATTAAAAAAACAACAGCAACAGGATTCTTCACCTTAAGGCTACATACCTATTATTCACCATCTTACCATAAAAACAGATTATTATAACGACCATTTAAACATTAAAGTAAAAATGAAGAAAGATTTATTATGCAAAAGTTCGCATTAAGCCTTAATTTTGAATAGAGTTATTACTAACACAATAAAACTTAAAAAAATGAGAAAACTTAAAATTACAGGAGCCATCGTTATGGCTTTAACAATTGGATCTTTTCAAACATCATGTATTGGCTCATTTCAGTTAACTAATAATGTTTATGACTGGAATAAAAGTATAGGCAACAAATGGGCTAATGAAGTTGTATTTTTGGCTATGCTGATTGTTCCTGTCTATTCAATAACATTATTGGTTGATGGAGTAGTACTTAACTCTATTGAATTCTGGTCAGGCTCTAGTCCGTTAGCAATGGAATCAGGAGAAACTGAAACTCAAATTGTAAAAAAAGATGGAGTTAAGTATAAAATAACCGCCTCTCAAAACCGTTTCGATTTTGTTCAGCTCGAAGGAGATGAAAAAGGAAAGTCAGGAGCTCTGGTATATGACGAAAATGAAGAATCGTGGAGTTATATAGATGAAAACGAAGATATTAAACTTGTAGAGCTAACTGAAAACCAAAAGGCAAACATCTATCTTCCCGGAAAAAAGAGTATAACTGTCACAGCTGACCATAACGGTGTAGCCGCAGTAAAAGAGATGTTTAGCGAGCAAAACCTTGTTGTAGAGAAATAAAAAATCTTACTAAAAAATAAAAAAAGGGTTGTCTAAAAAATAGGCAGCCCTTTTTTTATTTTTAAAACATTAGTAATCAACATAGAACTCACAAAGTTTAGAATATCTAACTTTTCCAGCTATCCAAAAAGTCACTTTTTTTTTCAAAAACCACAATTTAAAACAACTAATTGGTGAAAATAAGAAATACTAATTTAAAATTTAAAACAAGATGAGTACAAGTTCAAAAAAGAAATTTATGTGGCTTCCTTTTCTTTTAGTGGGAGCAGTTTTATTTTTCACAACCGCCTGTAGTGATGATGATGATGACAAGCTACCTCAGGAAGACTTTATTGGTGAATGGCAATCACTTCCAGGCTTTGGTGAAGTAGAAGTCCTTAGATTAAATGAAGATCTATCTTCATGGTTTGGGTTTATCTATGAAGGACAAATGGATTGGGTATCGCAAAATGATACATGGAAAACATCCAAGAGCGGAGTTATTGTAGAAGATGAAGAGGGGACTTTAGAGTATCTGGCCGTATCAGAAGATGGAGAAACAGTATTAGTATGCCCACTTGATGGCACCCTCTACTTCAAAACAAATGGTGGTAATAACGGCGACGAAAATGGTAATGGTGATGAGTACACTAAAGAGTCAATGGCCGGCACTTTCACAAACGTTGCTGAGCGTATAAATGTAGTTCTTTCCTCTGATGGTTCTGCAATACTGGAAAAAGTTGAAGGTCAGCATGCAAGTCAGTCAGGCGAAATTGATGAAAATGCAACCTGGACAATAGAAAATTATGAAGCTCCTTCTGGCGTTTCTTCAGAAGATAATCCATTAAGCATTGTGATTGAACATTCAAACTCAGAGTTTGATGATCCTTACGTGCTTATTATTGAATCAGAAAACGAATTGAAATGTCACTGGCAACAAACTCTTACCAGAGATGATGAATAACCATTAGTATTCTTATTAGCTTAGAGGGGTTAAAACGCTGTGAGTGGCATTTTAACCCCTCTTTCTGTTTTACAATATTATTTTCTTAATAAGCGTGTTAATATAGCAAACAACTTTCCTCTATAAATCAACGCCCAATAATAATAAGTCCGGACCAATCCATTGGTAAAAAGCCTTTCTCAATAACCTCTAACTTAGCTTGTCGCAATGCTTCGCGATAATTGTACCCCTTTGCTACATATTCATAAAAGAGTAACATAACATCTTTAGTCCGCTCATCATGCACTCTCCATAACGTGGCCACTACACTGGGCACACCAGAAAGTATAAATCCCCGTGGTAAAGCGATCTCTCCCTCACCCGCAACATATCTCCCATGCCCCGTATTACAGGAGCTTAAAACTACCAGATCGGCACCTAAGTTCATGTTATAAAGATCGCCCAGACTTAAAAATGAGGGTGTAGAGTGATCAAAATCATATTCACCCTTTTGATACAGATATAACCCCGATCTCTCAGGATTATCGGGATTAACAATACCATGTGTTGCAAAGTGAACAATATCAAACTCCTCAATTCTATTTTTCACATTATAAAAGGAGGCATCCCCAGCATAAAGATGAAGCACATCACTCAAGGTGCTATGCATAATTGCTCCTATCCCTTTAATCTCTTCCAAACTAAAAGGGAGTGCTTCAAGCTCCTCTCCCCCACGATAGCCTGACGACACAACCTGCATTTCATAATCATCATAATCACTAACCATTGGGGCAATTGTCAACATATTTTGAGGGGGTACAAAGCTGTTATCTTTGCGAAGATTATACCATAATGTTGCAGAGTATGAGTATGAAACAGAAAAATCTTCTATTAAAAATTTATCATCAACTATTAAGGCTTCTATGGGGATACTATTTAAATCTTTATCAGGAATTACAATCAAGTTGTTTATATTTTCTAAATGGGGATAAATGTTTTCGAATAAAAGAGTGCCTAAATCTGTTGATGCTCTACCTGTTAACAAACTATATCTTTCCCGCTCTATTTTAGATGATAAATCAACATCCTCGTAATAAAAAGAGATTGTAGTATCTTGTAATACAGCAATTTGACCCCATGAATTATCCATCACAAAAAACTCCAGGAATGCTTCATTTTCCCCAAGTCTAGACTGAATATCCTCTAATGAAGCAATATTAATACTCTCTTGAAACTCTCTTTTAATTCCACTCTTGTAAAGATCATCTATCTGATGTCTCAACATAAAATAGTCTATCAAACTATTATTTAAATCCATCTTCTTTAAATAGATTTCATCAGAATTTGAAGGGGAAGCAGATGCTAAACGGTTTCTTGAACTTTGAACTTCAAAGGAACTATTAAGAAGGCTTTCGAATAAATCTGTATCTTTTTCAAGCAGAGTTTGAAACCTTTTTTTTGCCATTAAATTATTGAGTTGCAAAGATTTTGATGCAAAAGCCATCTCAAATGCATCCTCAGCAAAATCTTCCCTTTCGCCAGCAAGCATATAAGGTATAGATCTTTCCAGAAAATCATTATAAATACGTGCCAATCCGGTTGGTTCAAAACCAAAAATATCCTCAGCTACCACCTCATGAAAAAGTTGATTTTGCAGCTCTATTAAAGCAACAACAGCTGATGAGCATTGGTATTGTTGTTCAAGTTCATACACTCTATATATTTTTTCAAGAATATTTAAAAATTTAAGCTGGTTAACATAACTGACAGTTGAAGATATCTTTGGCACTTTATGGCCAGCTATTTCACTGTAATCATCAAAAAGAGAAAGAATTATCTGCTTAGCTTTACTATAGTTACCCTTTTCAAAGTAGGCAGTTGACTCAATCTCCATTATTTTATCCTGAAAAGATTCTGCCCCTTGCAATGTCTCTACAATAGATAAATATTCAAACACAGAGTCTGTCGAGAATGGTATTGCAGCCTCAGCAATAAGAAGATAAGCCAATACACGATTAGCATGAGTAATTGGTTCATTTGCTAAAATATCTCGTGAAATCTTGGTATTATGCCAAACTTTTGCAGTATCATCTTTATTAGAGTAATAAAGAGCAAGATTGCCATGCGTGGAGGCTCTTATGTGGTGTGCCGGATACCGTAAAGTATCAAGAAGTGCAGCTGATTTTTCGGCAAAATAGATAGCACGCTCAGTATTATCAAAGTCATGAAAATAATTATAACTTACCTTTGATTGAAAAAAAGCATTATAAAACAAGATGGGCAACGATGGAGTTCCTGATTCAAAAAGTGCTATATCATTCTTTAGCACTTCAATTTGTGTCTCCTTCAAATCATAAGAAATGTCAATATTTGCCATTATGGTGTAATCAGCGACGGCCAAACTGGCAAGATCGTCGGCCTTAAGTGCCAATTGTCGGGCCTTATAGAGTGTTTGAATTGACTCATCTAAATTATCTTCCCGCAAAAGATATAGCCCATAATCAACCAATGTATTTCGAAGCGGCTCTCCCTCATCATTTAGCAAATCTAATAACTCAAATTGAGCCTGAAATAGCTCTCCTATATCAGAATGACTACCCTCAAAACCATCTGGCTGATGAAGCAAGGTGTTCAAAGTAGCTCTATAAAGCCTAATCGAAACCAGGTACTCCATATGAATAGTATCATATTCCATTTTAAAAACATTCATGCTCTCATCAAGAACATCATATGCTTCATGAAACTTGCTCTGGTGACGATATAAATTGGCAACTTCATTTTTAAAAAACAGATACTGCTTACCATCATTAGCCTCTAAAGCACTACTAGCAAAAGTATCCATCTCTTTAATAAGATCGCTATAACTATCGCCATTATTATAACGATCTATTATATCTAAATACTTTTGATAATATGAATACTCCTCCAAATTACGTTCTTCTGAATAGAACGGAAAGTATTGACCACTTACAAACTGAATAGAACAAAGCAGATAAAATAATAAAATGATGGCTCTCACCCTCTTTCTGGTAAAAATTTTCAACATAAAATCGTAATTAAGAAAAACGAGGATAAAAATATGTTATTTTTTTATACATCAATAAATCTCAATCATTTAATTAATATTTACATGCTTAAAAATCTTTTTATTTAAAAAAAATTAAAACAAATAGTAAATTATCACGTATAAGAATAAGATCCATATGATTAACATCTATACCGCCCTGATAATCAAAGCCTTAAAAGTATATAAGACATATATAATCAAGACAAAAAATGATATTCTCCAATTTTCATGCTTTTTTGTTAAAAAAATATTTTGCACATAAATTTATTTAATGATCAATGCAATTGAGTAACAAGATAGATCAAAAGCAGAGCGAATTTTTATCTACAATAAAGTCAATCTCATCAAAAGTTGTTGGGCGATATGTGTCAAGAGGAGCCATACCTGAAAGAGAACGAGGTGATGTTGAAGACTCTATAATAGAAAAATTTGTTCTTAAAAAAGAGCAAATAGATAATCGCTTTAAAGGAAAATCAAAAAGATCAACCTACTATACTGCAGTAATAAATCGAATGTGCTGTGAAGTAATTCGAAAGGAGCATAAACACTGGCATGTTGTTACAAATAATAGTGATGAAGAGTTTCATCATTATGCTACAGTTGAACTTGACTCTGCCAAACAAACATATGTTAATGAAGAATTAAAGAGATTTAACAACTCAATAATGCTATTTAATGGCACTCATTCTAAAGTATTACTATTTTTAAAGTATTATTTTGATATTCCGCTGCAAGAAAGTATTATCACTGAATATGCAGGCTATAACAATAAAGAAGCAGTGTTAAAAATATTGGGAAACCGCAAGGGTTTATCCAAAGCGGCAGTAACAGAAAGACTTGCAAAATTAGTTTTATTAGTCGAAAACAGAGACATTGGTGGTGATGCTGTAAGAATGTGGATAAATAAACAGATTAATGTTTTGCTTAACCGTATGAATGGTAACAACAAAAGATTTCACAACAAAGAGACGATTGGAATAATGCTAGAGATGAAATTTTACCGTTTTTATTAAAAAAGTCAACAAACTGCTTTATATTTGCCATTAAATATGCCCGTTACAAAAAACAATAAACACTTAACTGCAGAGCAGGTAGCCATATGCGCCGAAGCATTAAACAATAACAGTTATTTTAAGCTGCATAAGGAGCTGCGACAACATATACATATATGTGATAAATGTGCTGCAGAAGTGATAAATGTAGCAGAACTTATTTCAGATAGAGAAGAGATAAATATTCCGGATAGTTTTGATGAAGATATAGAGGAGGAAAAATTTAAAAAACTTAAGCCCTTAAATAAAAAGCTTATTATAAGCATAGCTTCAGCAGCAGCAATAATTTTAGCTGTTATAACATTAACACCCCTGTGGTTTAGTCCAGGTGATAAAAATAAAATTGCAGTTGTTCAAAATGATGTTTACAACAAAACAGATAAAAGCGCTGCGGCTAACAGCATTCTCAAAGAG
The DNA here is from genome assembly GCA_029688995.1 of Marinilabiliaceae bacterium ANBcel2. Lineage (GTDB taxonomy): Bacteria > Bacteroidota > Bacteroidia > Bacteroidales > Marinilabiliaceae > JARULA01. The sequence continues at coordinate 447,178 of JARULA010000002.1, read as the reverse complement.
AAACCCGAAAAAGAGCATAAAATAATTACAGATACTACATCTGAAATAACAGATTCTGAAACTATTGATGCTCCTAAATTAGCAAACTTTGAGCCTGATCCGGTTCTCGAACAATTATATGACAATTTACAAGGCACTTACAGGGGAAGAACAGTAGAAGTTAAAACTCCCCCTGAAATAAAATATTGTGATAAATTAAAACTTAAGTGGACAAATCCTGAAAAAGAGACTCTGCATCTGGAACTATTCAACAATAAAGGCGAAGAGATATATACCTCAACAAGCACAAAAGAGAGTGTCACCCTTCCTCCACTACAACCCGGGTTATATTACTGGAAACTTATAAACAGCAATTTTGAATTATTGTTTGTAGGTAAGATAATAAATCGATAAACAACTTTCACCTGACCAGCTTAGCTGAACAACTAAACCTCAACTATTATCCCTCGGGTAAAACAGCATTTAAGAACTCTCCTTTAATGACGGTTTACAGCCTAAATTGTCAATATTAATCTGCAAAATGACGGGGATATAAATCTTAAGAATTGAAAAAAATATTTTTTTTTCAAAACAGAAAAGATATATCAACTAAGATAATAAACACTCTCAAACTAAATTTTAAAAGTATGAAAATTAAAAACTACTTAATGGCACTGTTTATTATCATGATTATAATGCCATTAAATGCACAATTGCGTAATCCATATCATACGGATACACACAGACTTTCAATACTGCAATTTCCAGCAGGTAACCCGGAAATAAAAGCCAGAACCTTAGAGATTACTGTTGGCAGTGAAAGTGCTTTAGATGATGTAACAGATAGTAATAGCAGGTTAGGAGGATTGGCATCGGCAGTTGTAGAGGACGAACGGTCACAAACTACCACACAGATAAGAACACTTATACCAGATGTATTCCCGGCGCAGGATGCTCTATTTTTAGAGGTTACAGTCTCAAACGAAGAGCGTGGACAAAATTTAGAGCTTGAAGAGGTTCTTTTTGAACCAGAGGCTCATTCGGCAAACCAGTCCATAGGTATAAAAGTGGAATACCGCTTATACCACAAACCCGAAGGAGGTGACAAGGAGCTTTTAGAATCAAACGGCCCCTATTGGATTGTTGGCAGGGGTGAAGGCGACATGTTTGCAAGCTCTCAAAGAATTCAAAACTCCAGAATGGCCTTGGCCAGAAGATGGGCTGCAGAAAATGTTCAAAACAAATATGGGATAAGATATACTACTATTAATGTTCCTGTATATAGAGTAAGAGGACTTGAGAGCAACTTAGACAACCAGGCAAGTGAAAAACAAGAAGAACTGGGCGAACTTATAAGATCATTCAATAGTCAGCATCGTACTGAGGTGTATCAAAACAAAGCAAAAGAAAATTTAGCTTTTTGGGAAAAGATATTAAACGAGCATCAGCCGGGAGAAGATGCACCGGTAAACGATGAGAATGTATGGACAGTTTACAACAATCTGGCTGTCGCAAACTTCCTGTTAGGAAACAGAGAGCAGGCAAACCAACATATTGAAGAGGCGATAGGGATTAATTATATAGATTGGGAGAAAACAACCAATAATCAAGGTGAAGTAATAGGCTTAAGCAGAGTTGGCATATATGATGAAGAGTCAATAGCTAACCTACATATATTTAAACGGATGATGGAGAGCTATTTCCCGGGAATAGATGCGATGAACCCTCAGTTTATAGCTTTTCTCGCTAACAGTAATGCAAGAGAAAAAGCTTCAACTACAGCAAGAGAATGGGGTATGAATATCTTTCTATCACAACTGATTTCTGATATTGATGGAGTTGTTGAATTTGTATGTAGTGAAATCGGCTCAGAACAACCTAAAGAAATTACAGGCTCAATCACAAAAAATGGAGATAAGCTTGCCGATTACACTATTAAGAAATCCTTCTTATTCGCTTTAACAAATGCATACAGAATAAAAATTGAAACTGCTGATGGAGCAATTCAGACAAACCAAAAAAATGGTAGTATAATGTTGCCTAATGGTATTTATAACTCCAGATTCAATCTAATCTCTCAAATTAACATTAGTAATATAAAAACTGACTCCAAAGGTAGATGGAGATCAGATAATGGAATAAATGTTATGTATGATTACGATGGCAACATTTTGCTGGAGAGCACCATGTTAAGAGAAACTGGTATATTTAACTCATATGTAGGGGTAAACGAAAAAGATGCCCTGGGTGTTAAAAACATGACATACCTATTGGCTCTTAATGATGATTTCTCTGTTAAATCTGTTGATTATAGTTCAAGCCAAATAGATCGCGATAGAAATATCGGTTTCTTTGGAGCGTTTATTGACAAAAAATTAGATCCTTCAACCGTAATGGAAACAAATGAGCTATATTCAGAAAACAGTTCCGGTTCCATCCAATTGTCGGATAATGAAAAGATAATTAATAATAATAATGAAGCTGTTCGAAAAGAGATAAGCAGAGAATTAGATAACAATGGTAACTGGAGAGTAAAAACAATAGGTGATATTGAAATAACAAGAACTATTGAATTATAATAGACAAAAGTACACCCACAAAAAGAGGCTGCCCAAAAAGGCAGCCTCTTTTAATATCATTTTAAATCAAATTAATTATGCGCCTGCAGCAACGTTGGCAGTCCGTGTAGCCCCTTTAATAATACCGCGCTTAGAACCTTTTACAAATTCAACAATCTGCTCTTTTTCGGCAGAAGGCTCAACACAAAGTTCAACATGCTCAATCGCCTGTGAGTTATTCATACCACTTTGATAAATCGCTCTATAAACATCATGAATAATCTCTATCTGTTCTCTTGTAAAACCTCTTCGTTTTAATCCTACAGAATTGATTCCCATATAATTTGCAGGTACACCAAAGACTTTAGTGTAAGGCGCTACATCACTCAAAATACCCGACATTCCCGATACCATAGCATGGGCTCCTACCCGGCAAAACTGATGAATTGCACTAGACCCGCCAATAACGGCCCAATCCTCAATAACAACCTCCCCGGCAACCTGCACACTATTTGCAATTACGCAATTATCCCCTACCTCGGTATCATGTCCAAGATGCGAATATGCCATTAACAAAGAATTTTTCCCAACCTTAGTTACTCCTTTAGAGGCAGTACCCCTGTTTATTGTTACATACTCTCTTATGGTAGTATTATCACCTATTTTAACGGTTGAATACTCTCCTTTAAACTTTAAATCCTGAGGTATCGCTGCTATAACTGCACCGGGAAACACTTTACAATTACTGCCAATTCGTGCTCCGGGATAAATTGTTGCATTTGCACCAATCCATGTCCCTTCACCAATAACGACATCTTTGTCAATTTTAGCAAACGCCTCAATAACAACATTTTTACCAATAACTGCATCAGGGTGAATTTCTGCTTTATTTGATATTAACTCCTCCATCTACTTAAAAGCTTTTTCCTTTTTTAAAATAAAATCATTATATAGTATGACAATCGAAAAAGAAAACACACGTAGTTTTTAAACTTTATTTTTGATGCCCAATAAAAACAGAGCTAAATCACTCTTAATATTACTTATACTATTTACAGCTATAAAAGGGTTAACCGCTCAAAAAATTGACCGCTTTAAAGGCTCTGTTAACTATGGAGCAATTATCTCTCATGCCGATGATCTAAAACCCTATTCAAAAAATAACCCTTCAGGCTTTACACTTTCATGGCAAAGAAAAAATCTTAATATAGAAAGTTTCCATACATGTAATTGTTTCTATTATACCGGAGTTGAGTTTTCATATTTCAATTTTAGAGATAAGGATGTTTTAGGATCGGCATATTCGCTTTCAGGAACGTTTGATCCTCTTATTTATAAAACAGGGAAATTAAAACTATATCTTCAAAGCTCTGTTGGTGTATCATATTTAACAAAAATTCATAACAAAGAGAAAAATCCCGACAACAATTTTTTTAGTTCCCGCATCAGTTTTCTCCTTTCTCTTGGTCCATCATTCGAGTATAAAATTAGCCAATATTTTAGCGGTGAATTATCACTAAACTTTAATCATATTTCAAATGGAGGAGTTAAACAGCCCAACAGAGGAATGAATTTTACTGTTGCAGGAGTTTCAGTTAACTACTACCCCTCAAGAAAAAGTTTACCTAGTCATAAACCTATAATGCCCCCGGCAAATGGGTGGTTATGGACAGAACTAGGTGTTACAACAAATAAAACAGAAAGCGATAAAAACAGAAGAAAGCCTCTCTTATCATTAGCAACAGGAGCAACTAAAACATTATCCCTAATAAATGGTATAGGTTGTGGAATAGAATTTATTACAGATTATTCAATTGAACAAAATCGTTCATTTAAAGATCAAACTATAATAGCTCCTTTTATTTCTCACCATTTTTTATTGGGCAAGTTTGATTTTAGTCAAAGATTTGGATACTACATGCATAAGAGCAAATCAACAACCAACAATTTTTATCAAAGATATACCTTAACCTATCTGTTAAAAGAGCATGTTAAAATAGGATTCTCACTTAAAGCACATAAACATAACGCTGCTAACCTTGACTTTAGAATTGGCTACAACTTCTAATTACCTTCGGCATATTAACGCAACTAAAGATGAGTAAAAAATATAAACAGGTATTATCAAAGCAAACGCACCAACACTAAAAAATATAAGTGAAACAAGTGAAATAGCAATAATAATATAACGACTTAAATTCTCTTTAAAATCCAAATTTTTAAATTTAAGTGAAAACATAGGCAACTCACTAACAATAAGCGCAGAAAAGATAAGAACTAAACCAATAATAAAAAATGGAGAAAAAATAAAAGTGCCACTCTCAAAATAGTTATATGCAAGATAACCAAACGAAGCAGCAAACATACCCGAAGAAGTAGTTGTTAAGCCTATAAAATTCTCACTCTGTCTCTCATCATTATTAAATTTAGCTAAGCGAAGTGCCGAAAAAAGAGTAAGAATAACAGGAGATAACATAAAAATTTTATAAATGGTTGATAACTCAAAAAAATCTCCACTCCAGCTTCCTGTCAAACCGTAAAAAATAATTGAAGAGTAAACAGCTGTAGGAGCCAACCCAAAACTTATCAAATCGGCCAGCGAATCAAGATCTTTACCTATATCACTATATGCATTAAACAATCGGGCTGCAAACCCATCAGAGAAGTCAAAAACAGCAGCAACAACAATAGCCCAGGCCGACAAATCGGGACGACCATTTAAAGCAAAATATATCGCAACAACACCTAAAAAAAGGTTAGTTAATGTTAGCAGATTGGGGATAAAACGTAAAAAACTCATATATTAAACTTTTAGAAAGAGTGCAATAATAGAAATATTTTATATACAAACATCAAAATATTGACGTAGATTAAACATTATAGAACACATTTACGTTAAAGTTAAAAAAAACAATTTTACTAAAACAGAATGCTATGTTAATTAAATGGACTCCCGATCTATCGGTAAAAAATGAACAACTTGACAAAGAGCATCAAAAATGGATTTCTATTCTTAACGATTTCTATCAGGGTTTAATGGATGGAAAGCCGAAAGAGAAACTTGAAGAGTTGGTTGTAGCAATGCTCGATTATACCAGGTATCACTTTTCTAATGAAGAGCAATTTATGACTTCAATCAATTATCCCGACATAGAATCTCATAAAGAAAAGCACAGTTACTATATCTCAAGAATTGAAGAGTTTTACAGCAAAATAAAATCGGAAAAACTAATTTTATCTCTTGAGGTGACGAACTTTCTTAAAAACTGGCTTATTAATCATATCAAAGGAACTGATCAACAATACGCAGCGTTTTATGAAAACAAAAAATAAATATGCAGCTTATTAAAGTAGAACTAAAATAAAAAAGCAATAAAAATGATTAAATGGGAAGAGAGATATAGCGTTGATGTTCCACATATAGATAAACAACATCAACAGTTATTTTCAACTCTAAATAATTTCTACGAAGGTTTAAGAAACAGGGAGTCGGATGAAAATATGGCTCGTATGATAGAGAAATTACTGCTTTATGCAAAAGAGCATTTTGCAACAGAAGAAAAACATATGCAGGCAGTAGGATTTCCGGGATTGGACAATCATCGCAAAGAGCATCAGGCATTTATAGAAAAAGCTGAAGATTTTCACAAAAAATTCACATCAGGCAAATTACTCTTATCACTTGAGGTAACCAACTTTATTAAAGAGTGGATCCATAACCATATTTTAACAGAAGATATGCGTTATAAGGGGATGAAACGAGCCATGAGAAAGAGTTCTCACACAGGGGGATGACTATGATTGGCGAGTTCCATGTGGCAATTGAATAACAAATTTTAGACACATGAAAGAGTAGTATTCAACCCTCAAAATTTTGTTGCAAAAGTAAAAAGTTATAGTTTTGTATTTCAAAATAAAAGAGTTAATTAAACAATGTCACTATTATTAAACCACAATAAAGCTCATAATCATCTCCTTTAATTAAGGGGCGGGCTTATTGTGCTTATAATATTACAAAAGGCTTCCCCACGTGGTAAGCCTTTTTTTTTGATTGAAATAACAAAAAGATAATTAAAATGGATACAAAATTAAGAATTGCACTTCAAAAAAAAGGACGTCTTCATGATGATAGTATTAAGCTAATGAAGGAGTCGGGAATAAAATTTAATATTGGGCAGGGCAGACTGGTAGCGAAGTCAGAAAAATTTCCAGCAGAAGCTCTATTTTTAAGAGATGATGATATCCCGCAAACAGTTGCAGACGGAGTCTCTGATTTAGGAGTTGTTGGGGAAAATGAATATGCAGAAAAAGAGTATGAGCTAAACATCATTAAGCGTCTTGGTTTTAGCAAATGCAGATTATCTTTAGCAATACCCAAATCAGAAGAGTATAAAGATTTGAGCTGGTTTGAAGGAAAAAAAGTAGCAACCTCATACCCGGTAATCTTAAAAAGATTTTTTAATGAAAAGAAGATAAATGCCGATATCCACGAAATTGCAGGCTCTGTGGAAATAGCTCCAGGCATTGGCATTGCTGACGCAATTTTTGACATTGTAAGCTCAGGTAGTACTCTTGTTGCAAATAGCTTAAAAGAGGTTGAAGTTGTAATGAAGTCCGAAGCTCTTTTAGTTGCAAACAAAAACTTGTCAAAAGAGAAGCAGGAACTAATTGACCAAATGCTTTTCCGTTTTAATGCTGTTGAAGCATCAAATTCTAACAAATACATTTTGCTCAATGCTCCAAATGAAAACATTAAGGAGATTGTTAGTATACTGCCCGGAATGAAAAGCCCAACCGTTCTGCCATTAGCAGAAGAGGGATGGAGCTCTGTCCACTCGGTAATTAATGAAACCAAATTTTGGGATGTAATCGATCAGTTAAAAGCAAACGGTGCTGAGGGAATATTAATAATACCAATAGAAAAAATGATCCTTTAATAACAGTTATACAATGGAGATATTCTCTTATCCAGAACAAAAAGAGCTTGCTAAAATACTTATAAGACCCGAAGTTGATTATGGCAACCTGTTTGATTCTGCCTCAGAGATCTTAAATGAGATAAAAAAAGAGGGAGACAGTGCCATAAATAAGTATACCGAAAAATTTGACCATTATTCGGGAAAATCAATAGCCGTTTCAAAAAAAGAGATAAAAGAGGCGGAGTCACAAATAAGTATTGAGCTAAAAAATGCCATTAACCGTGCAGCAGCAAATATCAAAAAATTTCATGCAGAGCAGTTGTATCCGGTAAAAAAAGTGAATATTGAAACAGGGATTATCTGTTGGCAAAAAAGTGTGCCAATTGAAAAGGTGGGACTATATATTCCTGGAGGAACAGCACCACTATTTTCAACAACACTAATGCTTGCCATCCCCGCACAAATTGCAGGCTGTAAAGAAATTATTCTATGCTCACCTCCCAATAGTAATGGCAAAATAAATCCAGCCATCCTATATGCTGCAGACATAGCGGGCGTAAAAAAAATATATAAAATCGGAGGTATTCAAGCAGTAGCAGCAATGGCATACGGTACAGAAACAGTTCCAAAAGTTTACAAAATTTTTGGACCTGGAAACAAATATGTAACTGCAGCAAAACAACTTGTTAGTCTGGACAACACCGCAATTGACCTGCCTGCAGGTCCATCCGAGGTCTTAGTTATAGCAGATAACAGCGCAAACCCTGCTTTTGTAGCAGCAGACCTTTTATCACAAGCAGAGCACGGAGTCGGCAGTCAGGTTATACTTTTAACAAACAGTAAAGAGGTTCTTAACGAATCTATGGCAGAACTTGAAAAGCAGGTTTCTGCACTTCCAAGAGAGAAAGAGACAAGAGAAGCTTTAAAGGAGAGCAAGGCCCTGTTAATGAAAAGCATGGATGATATAATAGCAGCATCAAACTATTATGCCCCTGAACATTTAATACTCTTATCAAATGAAGCGGAAGAGATTGCAGACAAAGTGATCAATGCAGGATCGGTCTTTATTGGCCACTACACTCCCGAAAGTGCAGGAGATTATGCTTCGGGAACTAACCATACATTGCCAACTTACGGTTATGCCAAAACCTATTCAGGTGTAAATATCGACAGCTATATTAAAAAAATAACATTTCAAAAAATAACAAAAGAGGGATTGCAAAGCTTAGGCCCTGCTATTAAAATTATGGCAGAGTCTGAAATGCTTGAAGCACATAAAAATGCTGTTTCAGTACGACTTAAAAGCTAATTTATGCTTGCTTATTATCTCAAATTATAACTAAAAAAATATGAGATCCATAGACGAACTTATAAGACCATGCATAAAAAATCTTAAACCTTACTCATCGGCAAGAGATGAATATACAGGTAGCGAAGGAATCTTTCTCGATGCCAATGAAAACCCTTTCAATAATCCATTAAACAGATATCCCGATCCACGTCAAAGGATTTTAAAAAACAGAATATCTTCACTTAAAGGTGTTAACGAAGAGTCTATATTTTTGGGAAATGGTTCAGATGAGGCTATTGACCTTATATTTAGAGCATTTTGCGAACCTGCCAAAGAAAATGTTATCTCAATTGATCCTACCTATGGAATGTATCAGGTAGCTGCAGGAACAAACAATATTGAGGTTAAAAATGTTTCTTTAAAGCCAGATTTTAGTCTTGATACAAAAGCTGTTCTTAAGGCTGCAAACAGCCAAACAAAAATAGTATGGCTCTGCTCACCAAATAATCCCACAGGTAATTGTCTGCAATTTGAAAAAATAAAAGAATTACTCACTAAATTTAACGGGATTGTAGTTGTAGATGAAGCATATATAGATTTTGCTCCAGGAAAATCCTTAATATCCAAATTAAATGAATTCCCCAATTTAATAATCCTACAAACATTTTCTAAAGCCTGGGGTGTTGCAGGAATCCGACTAGGCATGGCCTTTGCAAATAAAAAAATTATAGATACGCTTAATAAAATAAAGTATCCCTATAATATAAACAGTTTAACTCAACAGACTGCAATAGAGATGATAAAGACCAATTCAAAAAATGTTACAAAATGGATAGATATACTTTTGCAAGAACGCGAAAAGTTATCAAACGAACTTATTAAACTGCCTTTTATAACAAAAATATATCCATCTGAAGCAAACTTTCTGCTGGTTAACTGCATTAAGCCCAAAGATATTTATAGCTATCTTACACAAGAAAAAATAATAGTGCGTGATCGCTCTAATGTAACTTTGTGTGAAGGATGTTTAAGAATCACAGTAGGCACTCCTGATGAAAACAAGAGACTATTGATAGCACTAACAAATTACAACTTGTAAAATAATGAAAAAACTACTTTTTATTGATCGAGACGGCACATTAATAAAAGAACCGGTTAGTGATCAACAAGTTGATACTCTTGAAAAACTATCCTTTTGCCCGGGAGTAATAAGAAATCTCTATCTAATCAATTCAAAACTTGATTTTGAGCTGATAATGATATCAAATCAGGACGGACTGGGAACAGAATCATTTCCGGAAGAAGATTTTTTACTGCCGCATAACAAAATGATGGAAGTTTTTGAAGGAGAAGGGATAAAATTTTCCAAAATTTATATCGACAACTCATTCCCTAATGATAACTCTCCCTGTAGAAAACCTAATACAGGTATGTTACAGGAATATTTTAAAGATAACTACAATTTAAAAGAGTCCTTTGTAATAGGTGATAGAATTACCGATATAGAACTGGCCAAAAATATGGGTTGCAAAGCAATCTATTATAAAGATTCTCAAAAAGGAGAAAAAGAGGTTAAAGAGAAGCAGCTTGAAGATATATGTAAAATTATAACAAACAGCTGGGATACAATAGCAGCCACACTTTTTAAAGGTGAACGCAGTGCAGCTGTAAAAAGAACCACAGGCGAAACAGACATCTCAATCTATTTAGATCTGGACGGAACAGGCAAATGCAATATAAGTACCGGACTAAACTTTTTTGATCACATGCTTGAGCAGATAGGCCGGCATTCTGGGTGCGATTTAACTATAAAAGTAAACGGAGATCTTCATGTAGATGAGCACCACACAATCGAAGATACCGGTCTGGCCTTAGGCGAAGCATTCAAAAAAGCATTGGGAGATAAAAGAGGAATAGAGAGATATGGATTCTCGCTACCAATGGATGATGTCCTTGCCCAAATAGCTTTAGATTTTGGGGGAAGACCCTGGCTTGTATGGGATGTTACTTTTAAAAGAGAGATGGTAGGAGATATGCCAACCGAGATGGTATCACACTTTTTCAAAAGCTTTAGCGACACATCGTTAAGCAATCTTAATATAAAAGCTGAAGGGGACAATGAGCACCATAAAATAGAAGGAATCTTTAAAGCCTTTGCCAGAACAATAAAAGCAGCTGTTAACCGGGATATATTAAATGATCAACTTCCCAGCACAAAAGGAGTATTATAATTTTAATACTCCTCCATATCGCTAAGATGCCAATTTAGGGCCTTAACCGAAATTAATATCTCCCTTATTGAAACACCCAAAGAAAAGATAAGAAACAGCAGAGCAACAGCAAAAACTATTGCAGCAAAAAGAGTCCATTTTATATAAATGAGAAACATACATACAACACATAATAACAGGCTCGAAATTCCCGTTATCTGCATAAGTCGTGTTAAAACAAGCCTTTTACGCATATTTTTTATCTGCTCATATGTTTTCTTATCGGGATTATCTTTAAACTTTTCATGTAATGAACGAACCAGCGCAGCATAAGCTAAAAACCTATTGGTATAGGCAAGCATAATTAAAGATATTGCAGAAAATAAAAGTGCAGGGGTTGAAAGTGTTAATTGCTCCATATAAATCAAAAAATAATGATTCTCTCTAATTTTATATAAATATAAAAAGAAAAACTAATTTTGTTCATCTATTAATTATCTGTTTAAAACTTGATAAAAAAAATAGTATATATAACAACTATCATTCTATTGAATTTCACCTCCATTTACTCTCAAAAAGGAGGTGAGACTCTTTTCTCTGCCCTGCAAATAACCCATTCAGCAAGATTAACCGCTCTGGGAGGAAATCAGACAGCATTAAAAGCAACAGACTTAAGTATGCTTCAACACAATCCTGCCACTCTTGACTCGTCCCTTTTAAAAAATATCACTGTGGGATTTGTTCCATATCTTGCCGGAATTAACTACGGATATGCAGGATATGCTTTTAATACACCCGGTAACGGCCAATTTGCAATAGGTCTTTACCATTTAAACTATGGCAACTTTGATGGAAGAGATCAGTTTGGAACCGAGACGGGCACTTTCTCGGCAGGAGAAACAATTTTACAGTTAACCTATAGTATGCAATTGCACGAAAGAGTTAAAGCAGGGATCTCATTTAAACCGCTATACAGTAAAATAGAGAGATATAACTCCTGGGGCTTAGCAGCAGATTTAGGAGTTATCTACAACAGTGAAAACAGTTTAACTTCATATGGTATTGCCCTTAGAAATTTTGGATATCAAATTACAGCATACGATGAGTCACATGAGGGAGCAATAAAGCCCGACCTGCAAATAGGAGTTACACACAAACCACGCCATGCACCATTTAGATTATCTTTAACTGCACAAAATCTAATACATGGTTCTTTAAACTACTCATTAAATCAATCGCAAAACAATGATGACTCAAACTCATTTGCACAAAATATACTAAGACATACAACAATAGGAGTTGAATTTTTACCTTCAGAAAATTTTTATATAGCAGCAGGTGTAAATCCTAAAAGACGACAAGAGCTAAAAATTGAATCAAAAACATCAACAGTTGGCTTTTCCTGGGGACTAGGATTTAAAGTAGATAAATTCAATTTCTCTTATGGATCATCTCACTACCATTTAGGTGGTTCATCAAACCATTTTACTGTTACAACAAGACTTGCAGATTGGTAAAGTATCATTTTTTTAAATTAAAAACCGTTTATATAATGCAACAAAAAAAGATAAAATGGGGGATAATCGGACTGGGAAATATTGCAGACAAATTTGCCCAGGATTTAAAACTATCAAAAAAAGCCGAGTTACATGGTGTTGCATCAAGAACTGAATCAAAAGCAAAAACTTTTAAAGAGAAACATAAAGCAGTAAAATATTTTGGATCATATAAAGAACTGACAGAAGACCCCGAAATAGATGTTGTTTACATAGCAACTCCACACACCTTTCACTACAGCAACACAATGCTCTGTTTAGACAATAACAAATCGGTGTTATGCGAAAAACCTATGGGCATGAATGCACAAGAGGTAAAAAAGATGCAAAAGAAAGCAGTATCAAAAAATCTTTTTTTAATGGAGGGTATGTGGACAAGATTTATACCTGCAACAGAGAAGTTAATAGAGCTGATAAGGGATAACTATGCAGGAGAAATTATTTCACTGCATGCAGACTTTGGCTTTAAAGCCGAGTTTAATCCTAACAGTCGCATCTTTAATAAAAATTTAGGTGGAAGCTCCTTATTAGATATAGGAATATATCCCATTTATTTAAGTCAGTTACTTTTAGGAATGCCAACCAAAACAGAAGCTGTTGCGCGTATGGCTAAAACAGGGGTAGATAGCTACTGTGCAATACTATTTGAACATGAAAATTCAGCAAAATCTGTTTTAGAATCAACAACAGAGGCAGATACTCCAACGGAGGCTATCATATATGGCACAAAAAAAACAATAAAACTCCATAGCAGGTTTCATCACTCAAAAACAATATCAATTATAGAAAACAGCAAAGTAATTGAAACTATAAATATTGACTACACGGGCAATGGGTACTATCATGAAATAGAAGAGGTAAACAGTGCGCTTTTAAACCGCAACATTGAAAGCAAAAAACTACCACATCACACTTCTTTACAATTAGTTACAACACTGGACAAAGTAATGAGTAAAATCGATTTAAAAGAGTAATTTTTTAACTTTGTAATCTATCAAAAAGAAGAGACCAATAATATAACATAGTATTCAACTAATAAAACGAGACATGAAAATCGCCATATCGACCAAGTATAATTGTTCTCACACAGTTGGATGACTATATTGGCGAAGTTACATGTGACAATTGAAAGACAAATTACAGACATATGCAAGATATTATTATTGCTGTTGACGGACACTCATCGTGTGGTAAAAGCACAGTTGCCAAAGAGATAGCAAATGAGCTTAATCTCATCTATATAGATACAGGAGCAATGTACCGAGCATTAACACTTTATGCTCTTAACAATAATATTGCTACAAAGAAGGATGTTAATCTAATTGAACTTGAAAAAAAAATTCCCCACATAGATATAAAGTTTAGCAAAGAGAATAACAGAGATATAACCCTTTTAAACGGCAAGAATGTTGAAGATAAAATACGCTCAATAGAAGTAAGTAACAATGTAAGCGCTATAAGTGCTATACCCTTTGTAAGAAAACATCTGGTAAAGCTTCAACAAGAAATGGGGAAAAAAGGTGGTGTGATTCTTGATGGTAGAGATATAGGAACAGTTGTTTTTCCTAATGCAGACATTAAAATTTTTATGACCGCTTCGCCCGAAGTTAGAGCAGAAAGAAGATTCAAAGAGATGAAAGAAAAAGGAGATAAGATCTCTTTTAATGAAGTACTGGAAAATATCAAAATGCGTGATTATACAGATAGTAACCGCAGTGAAAGTCCGTTAAAAAAAGCTGATGATGCATTAATTCTTGACAACAGCAACATGAATAGAGAAGAGCAACTTGTATGGGTAAAAGAGCAGCTTAAAAACAAAGGATGGCTATAATGTCATGGCAGAAAAAAGAAAGGTTATAATAAAAAGAGATAGAAAGTCGGGATTTTGCTTTGGAGTTAATCGTGCAATAGAGATGGCAGAATCTAATCTGACAAAAAACAATACAATTGTCAGTCTGGGAGATATTGTACATAACGATACCGAAATCAACCGTCTAAATAAAATGGGAATGAAGAGTGTCCCCGAAGGAGAAGTTGAAAAAATAGAAGAGAAAAAAGTGCTGTTTCGTGCTCACGGAGAGCCTCCCGAATCTTATAAAAAGGCAAAAAAGAGAGGCCTAACAATAGTTGATGCAACATGTCCGGTTGTTTTAAAACTTCAGCAAAGAGTTAAAATAGCATGGCAGCAAATGGAGCAAGAGAACGGACAGGTAGTTATCTTTGGACAAATAGGACATGCCGAAATCAAAGGTCTCCTGGGCCATACAAACAACAAAGCGATAATCGTTGAAAATGAGGCAGACATAAAAAAACTTAATCCAAAAAAAAGAACTATACTCTTTAGTCAAACAACAAAGAGTTATACCGATTTGGAAATTATTACAGAAAAAATTAAAGCTCACCTTAATAGTGAAGAGCTTTTAACAATGCACAATACAATTTGCGCCCAAGTTGGAAACCGGATACCACATCTAAAAAAATTTGCGGCATTTTATGATATCATAATTTTTGTTGCCGGTTCACAAAGCAGTAATGGAAAAGTTCTTTATGAAGTTTGCAAAAAAAACAATAAAGAGTCATATTTAATAAGTAATCCTAATGATATTAAAAAGGAGTGGTTTACTCCAAGACCCCATTCAATTGGAATATGCGGTGCTACATCAACACCTCACTGGTTAATGAAGAAAACAGAGGAGTATTTAAATGATTTATTAAACGAATAAAAGAATTTTATAATGGATCCTGTAAATAAAATAGCTGTTTTAACCTCAGGAGGCGACGCCCCGGGGATGAATGCTGCAATAAGAGCTGTTGTAAGAAGTGCAATCTACAATAAAATTGAAGTAAAAGGGGTGATGCGTGGATATGAAGGATTGATAACAAACGATATAATCCCGATGGACTCTAAATCGGTAAGTAACATCATTCAACGCGGAGGAACTATTTTAAAATCAGCAAGAAGCAAAGATTTTAAAACTAAAGAAGGTAGAGAAAAAGCATACAACAATCTTAAAAAACATGGTGTTGATGCTTTAATTGTAATAGGAGGAGATGGAACTTTTACCGGAGCCCGTATTTTTGGAGAAGAGTACAATATCCCAATCATAGGTATTCCTGGAACGATAGATAATGATCTCTTTGGTACTGATTACACTATTGGATATGATACAGCCTTAAATACCGTAACAGAAAATGTAGACAAGATAAGAGATACTGCCAGTGCACACAGCCGACTTTTCTTTGTTGAGGTAATGGGACGTGATGCAGGCTTTCTTGCCTTAAGAGGCGGAATAGCATCAGGTGCTGAGGCTATTTTGGTTCCCGAAATAGAGACTGACTATAAACGACTGGACAACTTTTTAACAAACGGATTCAAAAAACAAAAATCCTCAAGTATTGTTCTTGTAGCAGAAGGAGAAAAAGCAGGAGGAGCATTTAATATAGCAGAAAAAGTGAGTAAAGACCACCCCGACTATGATGTAAGGGTTGCCATTTTAGGACATATTCAAAGAGGAGGCTCACCTTCAGCCTTCGATAGAGTCTCAGCAAGTCGAATGGGAGCTTCGGCCGTTGAAGCTCTGTTACAGAAAAAAAAGAATGTAATGGTTGGTCTCGTTCACGGAGAAATCTGTTATATTCCCTTTGAAAAAGCATTAAAGGACAAAAAAGGGTTGAACAAATCCCTGCTAGATTTAATGGATATACTATCAATTTAGAGAGTGTTACTATTGATAATAAACATAAACAACTGTGTATGACAGCACAATCATCGCCGGTTCGAAAACTCAAAGCTGTAGTTATATCAGATGCACACCTTGGAACATACGGTAGCAAGGCGTCGCAGCTATATGCATATTTGAGATCAATAAAACCGGAGATACTAGTGCTAAATGGTGATATAATAGATGCATGGAGATTTTCCCGAAAATATTTTCCAACCGACCATTTAAAGGTGTTAAGACATTTAATAAAGATGATTGAGTCGGGAACACGTTTAATTTATATCCCCGGAAATCATGATGAGGTGGCACGACGTTTTGCAGGAATAGAGTTCAACAATTTTAAAGTTGAAAATAAAATAGTATTAACACTTGACGGTACTACAACATGGATATTTCACGGAGATGTTTTTGATGTAGTTTTACATCACTCTAAATGGTTAGCTAAAATGGGCTCTATGGGGTATGGGATTTTAACTGCAATAAACAAAATAGTAAATTCTATACTTCGCTTTTTCGGGAAAAATAAGATTTCTTTGGCAGGAAAAATAAAAGATAAAGTAAAAGGAGGAAGTAAAGATACTGTCTCCAATTTTGAATCTACAGTAGCTCGCCTTGCAATCAGAAAAGGTTATGATTATGCTATTTGCGGACATATACATCGCCCTGTTAAAAAAAGGATACTGACTCCACGCGGAGCGGTAACATATATAAATTCGGGAGACTGGGTAGATAATATGACTGCTCTTGAATATGAAGACAAAGATTGGCATCTTAGATACTGGGATAAAGAGATGTATGATGTTGTTGATGACAATACCGTTGAAGAGATTTTGTCAGAGACAACCGAAGATATCTTTATCAAAGCATTTAAAGAGATTATTAAAAGTTAACAATGCTATTAAAATTAACAGGGATAACAATTACCTCTACAATGCAAAAACAAATAAAAGCTCTCACTATACTGTTTTTAATATCGTTACTTATAACTGCATGCAAAACAAGCTCAAACAGCAATGACTCCTCACAAACTGATAAAGAAACCCAGGTTTTAAGAGGATCATATAACACAAATATAAAAGCTGTTGTTGAACTGCAAACTTATGACAGATACACCAGAAGAATTAACAACGGAATAGGATTTTACGTAGATGAGAGAACTATCATAACAAACTACGATTTAATACAGGGAGCCTACCGTGTTAGAGCTTCATCACCGGGGTCCCACAGCAGAACCAACATTTCGGGTTATACTGCGTATGATCTAAAAAACAATTTAATTACTTTAAGAACTAACAGTTCAAATAATGATTTCTTAAAAGTTGAGCCTCCTATTTTTGATACCGATTCATTATATTCACTATATAAGGAGGGTGATAATTTAATGATAAGACGTTATCTCTCGGCAAAAAAAATAGATAATGACAGTGCAATTTGGTACAACTTAAAAAGAGAGACTCCTGTGGGCAACCCTCTTTTTTACAAAGATCACGGATTGGCAGGTATAATTCAAAAAAAAGAGAATGATGATGGCACAACTCTATATTATGCCCAAAACAATAGTCTAATTATAGACCTTTTAAATAAAAGAGAAGATGTTAATGATATTATCAATCTAAGTGATAAAAGTAATAGAGTTTACCCATCTTATAAAGATATTAAAGGCTTTAATATAATAACAGATATGGGTAATATAGAAATTAAGCTCTATAATGAAACTCCCAAATACAGAGATAATTTTATTCGCCTTGTTAGCGACAATTATTACGATAATTTAATGATACACAGGGTGATAAGAAGCTTTCTTATTCAAACAGGTGCAGCAGATACCCGTGAAGAGGTTCCGTCGGATGAGATGGTGGGCTGGCAGGGACCTGGACATACAATACCAATGAATATTGTACCCGGACTTTTCCATAAGCGCGGAGCAATAGCTGCATCTAAGCTTCCTGATGCATATAACCCCCGTAATGAATCAGATGGAGGCCAGTTCTATATGATATCAGGAAGAGTCTTTCGTGATAAAGAGTTGGATGAACTGGAAGAGCAGAAAGGAATAACTTTTACCAAAGAGCAGCGTGAAGTTTATACAACCATTGGAGGTGCCCCTCATCTGGATAACGACTATACCGTTTTTGGAGAAGTAGTCAAAGGTATGGAGCTAGTAGACGAGATATCATTAATGGAGACAAACAATAAAGAGAGACCTAAAAAAGATATTCGTATAAAAACTATAGAGATAATAAAACATTAACTAATACTATTTTGTGTTAGACCTGGCTAAAACATCGAGGACCAAAGGGTAAACCGGTAAACCAGAGGTAATATTCCCTTTTTTTACCCAATAGACCTTAGATATATCCTCCTCAACTTGAGGTGAAGGGGATGCATCTTGGTTATAAACCATTTTATACCATCTTGTCTCTTTTAAAATTAAATCCCCTTTTTCTCTGTATATATGATAAGTGGTCAGTAACAGCCCTAAAATAGAGACCCCCTTAATACCGCACTCCTCCTCCACTTCTCTAACTGCAGCTTCTTCAAAGTTTTCTCCATCCTCAAGTTTTCCTTTAGGCAGATCAAAAAAACCACGCCTTTCTATTCCCAAATAATACTCTCTGGTTTGATTATAAACAACTCCCCCGGCAGCAGCAATATTAACAAAACAATCGCGAAAAATATTAAATAATTCATCAGCATCATGCCAATATATAAAAGCTTTATTAATATTACTGTCACACTCGAACCTCTTAATAAAATCGATCAACTCACCTCTGTTCGAATATTTTAATATTGAATCAAAATCATCACTTAAATCTTTCTCAATTTTAGAGGTCAAAAAAAGAGTCCTTTGCTTAAAAAATATTTTATACATTTGCGGTATGGAAAAAATTAATGAAACAGTAGCCAATCAATTATTGCAAATAAAAGCAATAAAATTGCAACCGGCAAACCCATTTTCATGGGCATCCGGATGGTTATCTCCCATATATTGTGATAATCGTAAAACTCTTTCATATCCCGATGTACGAGATTATATAAAAGAACAATTTGCGGCCAAAGTAAAAGAGCTTTATCCGCAGGCTGATGTTATCGCAGGAGTAGCAACCGGAGCTATTGCTCAGGGAGCACTTGTAGCAGATGCACTCAATAAACCTTTTGTCTATATAAGGTCTGCTCCCAAAGGGCACGGACTAGAAAATTTGCTGGAAGGAGAGTTAAAACCGGGGCAAAAAGTAGTAATCATTGAAGATTTAATATCAACAGGGGGAAGCAGTTTAAAAGCAGCTGATGCAGTTACCAACAGCGGAGGTGAAGTAATAGGCATGCTTGCAATCTTTTCTTATGGATTCAAGGTGGCTCAAGATAACTTTAGCAGCAAAAAAATTGAGCTAACTACGTTAAGTGACTACAAAACTCTTCTCAAGGTTGCTCTAAACTCAGGGTATATATCTGAAAAAGATTTGGACACCTTAAATAACTGGAGCAAAGATCCCGCAAACTGGAATAAATAACTACTATCACAAATGACAAAATTTGAAGGACCAATAAAAACAGTTCCACAATCACCTTTGGTTATATATAAATTCCTGACCGATTTTGATAATTTTAAACCTCTGCTTCCTGAGGATAAAATCAGTTATTGGGAAAATAGTAAGGAGTCGTGCCGGTTTGAAATTGAGGGAATAGGGGAAATAGGTCTTACCATCGTAGATAAAGAGGAGAACAAAACAGTAAAATACTCTTCAGATGGAAAAACTCCTTTTAACTTCTTTTTATGGGTACAACTAAAAGAGATCTCTAAAAATAATTCAAAAATAAAATTAACCATAAAAGCAGATCTCAATCCAATGATAAAAATGATGGTGTCCAAACATATAGAAAGATTTTTGGAGGAGATAACATCAAGTATTGCTGATTATAATTTTCCCAATAATGAGGAGATTTCTTAAATTATAAACTTTAACTCTTTAAAGGAATATTCCTTTACCGTCCCGTCACTTCTTTTCAAAAGAAGATGTCCCGACGGCTTTACCAATAAAGGTTTAGCCTTAAAAACACCCGATTCATCCTCATATTTATAATAATTATCACCTCTGTACAATTTTAACATATAGTCATTATAAAAATGATTAACATCACCCAATTCATACCACTTTAGATAATTCTCAATCAATATTGCCATAAATTGATTCATCATAGCCTCAACGGAGTATGTATCTCCGGTAATATCCTTTAAAGAGACAGGATTAGGCAAAAAAGATGAAAAAGATGTTTGATTAAGATTTAATCCTATCCCAACAACACAACTGCTTATACGGTTCCCTGTAAGAGTATTCTCTATAAGCACTCCACAAATCTTGCTGTCCCTGTAGTATATGTCATTAGGCCATTTTATCGAGATATCGGCTGTATATCTATTTAACAACTCAAACAGTGAAAGTGACACCAGCTGAGTAATAGAAAACTGACAATTCACCTCAATAAAATGAGGATTTAACAGAAAAGAAAAGGTTAAATTATTACCTGGTAAACTCTCCCAACTATTTCCATTATATCCCCTTCCAGCACTCTGCCCCTGAGCAATAACTACACTAAACTCAGGCACATCCTGTTGAGCTAACAGACTATTTAAAGTTTTATTGGTACTTTCTACCTCTTTAAACCTGAAAATCAATGGATCATACTTTATCATAAATCATAATTTAAAGAGACGAAATTAGGCAATTAAATCCTTTGAAAGTATTATCTTTGAACAAAATTTTTTATTTTCATGTGAGAGCCAATTTAATACTGTAAATATTAAAAGTGTTTATAAATAATAATGACAAAAAAGAACAAAGAGGATCTATCCATTTTAAAAGTTGTTGATACAATTGTAGAGGGTATCCAGGAAAAGAAGGGATCCAATATTACGGTTCTGGATTTAACTTCGGTTGAAAATACAATAACAAGTTATTTTGTTATTTGCGAAGGAGAAAGCAATGTGCATGCCGATGCGGTTGCAGAAGCAGTTGAACAATATGTAAAAGAGCAGGCTAACGAAAAACCTTTTCATGTTGAAGGCAAAGAGAATGCACAATGGATTTTAATCGATTATCTCGACATAGTGGTTCATGTATTTCAAAAACCCACACGAAAATTTTACAATTTGGAAACATTATGGGCAGATGCACCCAGAACCGATATCGCAGCACTTGATTAAATTATAATATTCAATAATATTTTGACATATAATGGCAGAGGAGAATAACAAAGAAAAAAGTAATAACACGCAGGGAGAAAATAAGCAGGGACCAAAACTACCCCCGTTTAATGCTTACTGGATTTATGGAATAATAATAATATCCCTTATTGCTATAAGTCTGTTCAACATGGGTCAATCACCCAAAGAGGTGCCCTGGAGTGTTTTTGAAGACTCTGTTCTACCCGAAGGAGAGATAGAGCGAGTTATAGTAGTTACCAACGAAGGTAAAGCTGAGATCACATTCACGCAGGAGGGGCTTGACAAACACTCTGATATATTCACCGATCAGCAATCTATCCCTCGTAGCGGTCCTCATCTGATTGTTAAAATACCAACTATTGACCAATTTGCAGAGGCTAGAAAAGAGGCTGAAGAAAAATTTAATGTTAGAATTCCCGTTGAATTTGATGAGAGAACAAATCTCTTTCGCGACTTCTTTATGATGATGTGGCCAATTCTGCTAATAATAGCAATATGGATCTTTATATTCCGTAGAATGAGCTCTCAAGGAGGTGGCGGAGGCGGTGGAAACATCTTCAGTGTTGGTAAATCAAAAGCCAAAATGTTTGATAAAGAGGCTGATATTAACGTAGATTTTGAAGATGTTGCAGGACTCTCAGAGGCAAAAGTGGAGCTGGAAGAGATTGTAGAGTTTTTAAAAAAGCCTGAAAAATTCACCGATTTAGGAGGGAAAATACCAAAAGGGGCACTATTAGTTGGGCCTCCCGGAACAGGAAAAACATTACTTGCTCGTGCAGTAGCAGGAGAGGCTAGCGTACCCTTCTTTAGTATATCAGGATCTGATTTTGTTGAGATGTTTGTAGGAGTAGGAGCTTCTAGAGTAAGGGACCTATTTAAAAAAGCTAAAGAGAAAGCTCCCTGTATTGTTTTTATAGATGAGATTGATGCAATTGGACGAGCAAGGGGGAGAAATAACAATTTTAGCGGCAACGACGAAAGAGAAAATACTCTCAATCAGCTATTAACAGAAATGGATGGCTTTGCCACAAACAGCGGGGTAATTATTCTGGCTGCAACAAACAGAGCTGATGTTCTTGATCGCGCACTTTTAAGAGCAGGCAGGTTTGACAGACAAATTAGTGTTGAACTACCCGATTTAAAAGAACGAAAAGAGATTTTTAATGTACACCTTCGACCTCTCAGGTTAAATGAAGATGTAAAACCAGATTTCCTTGCTAAACAAACACCTGGATTTTCAGGTGCAGATATAGCAAATGTATGTAACGAAGCTGCCCTTTTTGCTGCACGCAAAGGCAAAAAAATGGTTTCGAAAGAGGACTTTTTAGATGCAGTTGACAGGATTGTGGGCGGACTAGAAAAAAAGAATAAAATCATCTCTAAAGATGAAAAAAAAGCTATAGCATTTCACGAAGCAGGCCATGCCTCAATAAGCTGGTTAGTAGAACATGCTCATCCTCTAGTAAAAGTGACCATAGTACCAAGGGGAAAAGCTTTAGGAGCAGCATGGTATCTACCCGAGGAGCGTTCGTTAAACACTTACGACCAAATGCTAGATGAGATGTGTGCGACCTTGGGAGGTAGAGCAGCTGAAGATATAACTTTCGGAAAAATTTCAACGGGAGCATTAAATGATCTAGAAAAAGTTACCCGTCAGGCTTATGCAATGGTATCCTATTTTGGAATGAGTAAAAAATTAGGAAATATAAGTTACTTCGACTCCTCAGGCCAAAGTGAATACTCCTTCTCAAAACCATACAGTGAAAAAACTGCTGAATTAATAGATGACGAAGTATCAAAAATAGTTGAATCTCAATATGAGAGAGCAAAAAACATATTAAAAGAGAACAGGGATAAACATACAAAATTAGCAGAACTACTTCTTGAAAAAGAGGTAATCTTTAGTGAAGATCTTGAAAAAATCTTTGGAAAAAGAAAAGCAAAAGAGCACGTTATAGACGAAAACAATGGAGATATGAAAAGTGATGAAGAGTCGAAAAGTGATGAAGAGTCGAAAAATGGAGATAAAGCGCCAAATAACACAAATGAAGAGTCAAAAAACGGTGATGAGGCGTAATGAGGAGGAGTTGAATTTTAAATTCTAATTCTTTATATTATTTTTGCCAATTAAAGATTTATTAATTTTATGCTAAATAGCTTTTAGTACAATTTAAGTTTTAACATGAGCAACTTCTGGCAAAGATCTTTAACTGGAATTGTTATTATTATAGCCATAATAGGAGGAATGTGGTGGCACTCATATTCATACCTGCTCATCTTTTACACAGTTGTACTGCTGGGGATGCTTGAATTTTCAGAACTGATTAAAGCGCGCCATGTTAAAGTTCAAACAGCATGGTCTCTAATTATAGGATCTTTTTGGTACATAACTCTCTTTCTTGCTCTATCAGGAGCAGTCTCTGAATTATGGTTAATTTTTGTAGTCCCGTTAATTATAGGAGTTTTTGTTTCAGAGTTGTTTAGAGATTCATCCACTCCACTTATAAATATTGCATGTACGCTAATAATTCCTTTCTATGTAGCTCTTCCATTCTCGTTTTTGCATATGATTGTATTTAGTGATGGAGCATATAGCTACAATTTCCTTCTGGGCTTTTTTCTGTTAATTTGGGCAAATGATTCAGGAGCATATCTTATTGGATCAAGTTTTGGAAAACATAAGCTTTTTAAAAGAATATCCCCCAAAAAAACATGGGAAGGAGCAGTTGGAGGGTTTATATTTACAATTATAACAGCACTTATTATTGCTAATTTTATTTCAAATCTGCATCTTCTTCACTGGATGGTTGTAGGGCTGCTAATATCAGTAATGGGAACACTTGGGGATCTTGTAGAATCAATGCTAAAAAGAAGTGCAAACATTAAAGATTCAGGGAAACTATTGCCCGGACACGGCGGAGTTCTTGACCGGTTTGATGCTGTTATTTTTGCCGCGCCACTAATTTGCGCTTATCTTTTTATAGTACACTTTTTAAATTAAAAACATAACAGTATTAAAAACCAAAACAACTGCTATGAAGATTCATAAAGAGGGGTATAGCATCCTTATAAAAATTTTTATCACTCTACTGGTTTTAAACTTAATATTAATAATTTTGTTTAATTACGATATTAACCATTGGATTATCTGGAGTTCGGCAATCATCTTTTTACTATCGGTAAACTTTTTCAGAGTTCCTAAAAGAGAAAAATATGTAGATAGTAATGCTATTGTAGCTCCTGCCGACGGGAAGATTGTAGTTATTGAAGAGGTTGTTGAGGATGAATATATTAAAGACAAAGCAATACAGGTCTCTATCTTTATGAATGTCTTTAATGTTCATATAAACTGGTTTCCTGTTAATGGTAAAATAAAGCACCTTAAACACCATAATGGACGTTATCTTTCAGCCTATCTACCTAAGGCTTCAAGAGAAAATGAACGTACTACTATAGGAATAGAACACCCAACGGGCAACAAAATTGCTTTAAATCAAATTGCCGGAGCTGTAGCACGTCGAATAGTTTGCTACGCATGCACAAAAAGAGAAGCAGAGCAGGGAGAAGAACTTGGTTTTATTAAATTTGGATCCAGAGTTGATATATACCTGCCTTTAAACGCAAAAATAGATGTTAAACCGGGGCAAATAGTAAAAGGAAAACAGAGCGTAATAGGCTGGTTTGATAATAAATAAGAAAAAAAGAGTAAAAATGGTACAGGAGGTAACTCTGAAAAAGAGAGAAGAGGTTTTTAACACTCCAATTGTACAACAAACAAAATTTTGGTCGAAAGTAAAACAAGAGCTGGGAGTTGACTCTTTAGCTTTTGACTTTAAAACTGCAGACAACCAAAAAGCAGATCTGCTTATAATAAATCAAAAAATTAACAACAATAATTCAATTGCGTATGTTCCATACGGACCAGAATTAGAGCCTGACGAATCACTACACGGAGCATTTCTGGAAGAGCTCTCTGAATCATTAAAACCCCTTTTACCAAAAGAGTGTATTATGATAAGATATGACCTTTTTTGGGAGTCGTACTGGGCAAAAGAGCAAGATTATTTTGACCAATCAAAAAACTGGCTTGGACCACCTCAACAGAGAATTCAGGAACTGCGATTCAACTTTAGTTCACAAAAATGGAATTTTAAAAAGGCACCAACAAACAATCTCCCTTCAAACACTCTATTTCTTGATCTCACTAAATCAAATGAGCTGCTGTTAAAACAGATGAAGCCTAAAACGCGCTACAATATAAAGCTGGCAAAACGAAAAGGTGTTATAGTAAAAGAGTATCAGGCAGATGATCTTCAAATTTGGTATCAACTTTATAAAGAGACGGCAGAACGAAACAATATTCTAATTCACGATAAAGAATACTTTAAAGCTGTAATATCTGCAAAACATAAAGAAAATAACTCTTCAACATCAATAATTCTGTTAGTATCTGAAGTCGATAATATTCCACTTTCAGCGATGTTTCTGGTAATATCGGAAAAAAGAGCAACATATCTTTATGGAGCTTCATCATCCCGCTTAAAAAATTTTATGGGCAGCTATGCTCTTCAATGGGCAGCAATTAAGGAAGCTAAAAAGAGAGGATGCACCGAGTATGATATGTTTGGCATTGCACCCAACAATGATTCTACACATCCAATGCACGGGCTCTTTAGGTTTAAGTGTGGCTTTGGAGGTAATATAGTTCATACATTAGGGAGTTGGGATTATCCTTTCGATAAAGAAGGTCATAGATACTACTGTGCGGCAGAAATAACAAATCAGGGTTATCACCTATGATATACTTTAAAGACAACAGTTTTTCTCACGATGAAATTACTACTTGTGCGTTTTTATTGAATGAAGGATTGGGACAAAATAGTTATTCAACCGAAGAGCTAAAACCATTTGCAAAACAATACTCAAACAAAATATTAATAACAGCTCACCTAAAAGATCAACTTGTTGGTATTATAATATCAGAAAGATTCACACCTGCCAATTGTAAAAGAATAACAAAGGAACTACATAAAATAGATATTGATCCCGGGATAGAAAAAACAGCTATTCTTAAAGCTGCTGCAGTAAAATTAAAACTAAGAGGTAGAGGGATTGGAGTGGCTTTAATAAAAAAAGCTCTACAAAAAGTGAAAAGTGAAAAATATAAATATGCAATAGGAACCGTATGGGATATACCCGAAAATCCGGTCAAAAAAATTTTTAACTCAATAGGCTTTAAAGAGCTCTCACTTATTAACACCTACTGGACAGGAGAGAGTATTCAAAAAAAATATCAATGTCCAATTTGCGGTAATCCCTGCTTTTGCAATGCAATATTAAACTATATAAAAATATAGCTTAAATTCACAACTTCACCCCCATAAAAACAACATCATCAACCTGCTCTTCATCTCCCCTCCAGCTATAAAACTTATCATGAACAATCTGCAACTGATCTTTCATTGGATATAAATAGATCTCTTTTAACAACTTACGTACTCTTGATGTCATAAATTTTTTACCATCGGGGCCTCCAAACTGATCGGAATAACCATCAGAGAAAAGATAAACGAGATCTCCGGTAGAAACATCCTTTTCAAAATCAATAAAATCACTCTCCTCTTCAACAATATTATCTCCAATACTACGTCGCTGCCCTTTATAAACAACAAACTCCTCATTAATAAACATATAAACCGGTCGTTTGGCCGATGCTGCTCTAATTATACTGTTTTTTGAATCAAATTCAACAATAGATATATCCATTCCATCACGGGTGTTATCTGTCTCATTTTTTTGAAGTAAAATTTTTATCTCTGCATCAAGGCGGGTTAAGATATCGGATGGGGTAAAAACATCTTCACGTTTAACAATATCATTTAGCAGTGTGGTGCCAATCATAGACATAAAAGCACCTGGAACACCATGACCGGTACAATCAGCTGCACAAAAAAGAAAAGAGTCTCCAAAGGGGTGAAACCAATAGAAATCGCCACTAACAATATCTCTGGGAGCAAAAAAGATAAAACTCTCCTTAAACTCCTTCTCTATAATTTTTGCAGGAGGTAAAATAGATGATTGAATTTTCTTAGCATAATTAATACTATCGGTAATATCTTGATTTTTTCTCTCAATTTCGGCCTTCTGCTGCCGCAGAATAATTGTTTGAGATTCAACCTCACGTTGTAAAGCCTCTTTTTGACGTCTTAACTTACGCTCTCGAAATAGTATAACAAAATAGATAATTACCCCCATAATAATTATCATAAGTGCAATAAACCATACTCGCTTCCACAAAGGTGGAGCTATAACAATATCAACAGCAATAGAGTCCAAAGTATATACTCCATCACTATTAACAGCTCTTACCTCAAAACGATAAGTACCATCAGGAAGATAATCATATTCCCTATAGCGAGAGGTTCCCAAATCAATCCATTCAGCAGAACTTACATCTCCACCGCGAATTAACCGAGACTCATACCTCACCTCTTCAGGAGCACTTAAACTAATCCCGGTAAACTCAAATCTAAACCGATAATCATCTCCATAAGAATAAGGAAGTTCAATTTTTAAACCTGAACAAACCTCTTCTCCCGACACTAAAACTGAGGTAAAGTTTAGTAAAGGTGGCACACTATTTATTTTATCCTTTAAAGGATTGTAGCTAATAACACCACCATTAAAAGCAAACCACAACAAATCATCTCTCCCCGGTTTAATTTGATAAAAATCCTCTCCCATATTATTGCTATGGTCATAAGTTTTTATTCTCTCATGTTGATAATCAATAACCGATAACCCGGGAAAATGAGCTACCCATATACGTCCTTTAGCATCAGCTTTAATATCATAACAAAAATTTCGTGCCAATCCTTCCCTTGAAGAGATAAATGAAGTGGAATCTCTACTGTACTCAATAACCCCCTGTCCTTTGGTAGCAAGCAAAAAAGTTCCCTCTTCTTTGAGATCCATACCCGAGACGTCCACAGGGCCATCCTCTACTCTGTGAATATCGAAACTATCAATTCCCACCCTGCAAATACCACTATTACGAGGTCCAATCCAAACATCATCTTTAATTAAAGTGACAAAATTTATATTATTATGGGGCAAACCACTTGCAGTATTATACTCTAAAACATCATTTTCAAAAGTATCAATGATAAAAAAACCACCGGTTGTAGCAAGATATAGATAAGGTTGATCTACAGCAATATCATTAATCTGTTTACCGTTTAAAGAGCTGGTATAATAGTAAGAATTAAAAAGATCACTCTCTAAATTTTTGTAATAAAGTCCGTCCTGACCAGTAGCAACCCATAATAGTGAGTCCATTTCACAAAAGTGGAGTCCTGTTATATCACTATCGGGTAATCCGGCATCTCTTCCATAAAAATTATAATCACTAAAACAGAAAGGGTCAGCTTCAATGATACCATTATCCAGGCCTAACCATACCATATCCTCTATGGCTTCAACCGAACGCACAGAGCTGTTGGCAAATCCAATATTATCAAGATTATAAAAGGTCATACTCTCACATGTAAGAGAGGAGACTCCTCCACCATAACTGGCAAACCAATAGTTACCCTCATTATCTATTAGTATATCGGTTATATAATCACTTGCCAACCCATTTTCAACCGAAAAAGAGAAAGAGTTGGTATAAGAGTCTCTTGTGGAGTCATAAAAAAATCTTATTACACCATCTCCCCAGGTGGCAATCATCAAATCACCATTAGGCTCCTCAACAATATCACGAACACTTAAATAATCAACAGAAAAATCGAGGCAAAAATCATTATCCGAAAAATGAAAAACCTTACGGTTTGTGCGAGAATATAAAAAGAGTCCGTACTCTCTGGTTCCAACCCAAAATTGCTCTTCCCCATTATTACGTGCAACAATAGAATTAACATCGCCGCCAGCAACATCTCCAATTCTCTCGATACGGTTTATGCTGCCATCTTCATTAAGATCAATCTCCATTAACCCATCACTGGAACCAATCAGTAAAAGATTACCATCCAAATGTTCTAAAGCATAGAAAAGAGTAAAGCTAAAATTGCCTGAATCAAACCACTTGGTAACATTATTAT
The DNA here is from genome assembly GCA_029688995.1 of Marinilabiliaceae bacterium ANBcel2. Taxonomy (GTDB): domain Bacteria; phylum Bacteroidota; class Bacteroidia; order Bacteroidales; family Marinilabiliaceae; genus JARULA01. Next base: position 417,617 of record JARULA010000002.1, on the reverse strand, counting down.
AATTATCAATACGTACTATTCCGCTGTTTTGAACTACAGCCCATATATAACCATTATCATCAACCGATATATCGTTAACCGGACCCGAAGAATCTTCTATATAAATGGGAATAAACTCACCATCCTCATAAATGGTTATATCCCCATTATTATGCCCGGCAATAAGTTTACCTTCCTCAAGAGTTAATAGAGAAGTTATAAAGTCATAAGCCAAAGAATCATTTCTGTTAAACACTTCAAACTCAATCCCGTTATATTTTACTAACCCTTCAGCTGTTCCTCCCCATAAAAAACCATTTTTATCCTGCTGCAATGCATAAATAAAATTGTGTGGAAGTCCGCTATTAGTATCATAACTAGCAAAATTATATGTTTGAGCCTCTCCCTCATTTAAAAAAAAGAACAGAAAAAACAAAAATGATATACACAAAGGTTTACTCATAAACAATCACTGATATTAATTGGGCCTTATACCTATACTATACTCATAACGAGGTATTCCACCAATGGGAACACTATAAAATGGCATTAGCTCACCATATTGATTCTCAAGATAGATAACTACATTATTATTTCGCATTGCCATATCAGGGCATTTTATCATTTGAATATCCATAGAGCTGTTTCTATCTCGATCACTAATAGTATGCGTACTGGATACCCACTCATCATCCCCCGAAACTGCCATCATCTCTCCATTTTTTGAAGGAGAAATAATACGAAGAATTCCGTCATGATCCCAATCAAAATTACTCTGTTTAATTGCCACCACATCATCGGTAATATAGGGATAAATATGTGATACTTCACCGGGATCATCATGCAGCCTAAAGGTATATTTAAAATAGAAAGCAAAGGCTCCCTCAATAGGACGGTTTTCATCCGGACTGGTACTGAGGAATAAACGGTATAGATTTCCATCATCTCCTTCAAGTCCTTCAACAACCATTTTAAAAACATTCCCGCCATATTCGGGTAACAGTTCACCCTCCCTTGGGTTAAACGGTCCAAAAGTGTACCATTCCATATCCCATCGCGGCTCAAAACCAAAGGTGCGAGAGGCTAATAATGTGCCACTTCGATAGTTTCCATCCCTCTCAATTCTACGTGCATCCTTATCGGAACAGGCTCCCTCTCCCCCATATACAGAAAAATTAGTGCGAGTATTCCACTCGGTCTTTATCTCATCAAACTCACCACCTACATCAGGATCAAAAACCCTTAAATAGACAGGATCCTCAAAATCCTCAGGAATCGAGAAAAAAATTATTTGAATAAAATCATCATCGCCCCATGAGGTATCCCCATCTCTTCCAAAGGTAACCAAAGCAGGAATATTTTCATCATCCGCAGGAACAGGCTGTGCAGCAAGGTTTAAAGAAAACAAAACCATTGCAACAACAATAATAAAAACCCTTACATTCATATTTATACCAATTTATCTAAAACTTCGGTATGCTCAAGATATTAAAAAATCAATAATATTACTTCACTTCAACTATACGATAAGAGCATACACTATTACCTTCCCAATAAACCTCACACCATATTTTATACTCACCGGGCTCAACAAACTCAGCCTTAACAGTTCTTCCCCGCTTAATAACACCATCTCCTAAATCCCAAAAATAGTTAGGCGCATCAACTTTTCCAAAACCCTTTAACTCAGCGCTAAATGTAACCTCACTATCTACATCTATAACTCCGGGATCATTAATGTAAACCTGTTTTGTCTCTTCAAGATTTAAAGAGTATGATGCAGCCTGGTACTGCACCTGACCAGTTATTGAATCCACAACATTTAAGATAATATCATAATTACCGGGGCCATCAAAACAGAAATTCACCTCTTTTCCCGCAAGAGTATCCCCATCTCCAAAATCCCACAAATATTTATTGGGTAAGGTATCGGTCTCAATAGCACTCTCTTCATAAAATGTGAAGCAGTAACTATCCTCAACAACCTGATCACCCTCTTCGCAAAAACGAAGATCAAACTCAAAGTAGTAAATATCATCACTCCCGCTGCGCGATGAAGCAAAATACCCCTTTGTCTCATCATCAAAAATAAAAGAGCCAAAATCATCATACTCCGAATTTATCGGGTAATCCAGTTTAACAGGTGGTTGCCAACCATCCACATATTCTGAATAGAAAATATTGGCATTACCATTAGATCCATGCCCATTAGATGTAAAGTAAAGTTTGCCACTGGAGTGATAAAATGGAAAGAATTCACTTCCACTACTATTTATAACATCGCCAAGATTTTCAGGTTCACCCCACCCTTCACTGGTTAAAGGGCTCATATAGATATCACTCTCACCATATCCACCCGGTTTATCCATAACAAAAAAGAGACGTTGCCCATCACAGGAGAGTGACGGATGCAAAACAGACCACTCATCAGAACCAAAAGGGAGCTGACGAACAGTTCTCTCACTATTATTTAACGGATAATCAGCTTCATAGAGATCCAACCTCACAGGAGATGTTCGGGAACTCTCTTTAAATGTTTCACTTCTCGATCTGGTAAAAATCAATTTAGTTCCACATCCCGACACAACTGCCGGTCCGTACATATCATAAAAAGCACCATTAAATGCAACCTCTTCAACATCCATAACTTCACTATCATCAATTAATCTCCCTTTATATAAACGATACATAGGCATATTACTTTTATCAAAGGCACTCATTAAAAAAGAGTTTTTACGATTTGATAAAAAATAGAAGTCATCATTAAACAAAAATGGAGCAATTTCACTATTATCGTTAGTATTAACAGAAACAGGCTCAACATTAACATCAACTTTTTGAGCTGTAAGAGATAAAGCAAACAGAGTAAATAACGACAAAAAGATTATTGAGAGTAAACTGCGTTTCATCAAAAAAAATTTAATTAAAGACTACTTAAAAGAATTTTGGGTTTACAACATCTATTTCAAATCCAAAATCAAACTGTAACGAAAATTCATGACTCCCGTTATTCATATTACCCAACTCTCCCATCGCCAAATCGTAACTATAAGCAAACCGCAAACCACGAGTAAGCTGAAAACCTAATAATCCAACAAGCTCTTTATTTGACCGATAAGTAGCTCCTACCCATAAAAGATCATATAAAAATAGTGTGGCAGAATAATCAGTAGTAGTTTGATAATCGGGATTATAATTAACAAGAAGTGAAGGTTGTATGCCAACACTCTCACTAAATCTGTAAAAATATCCTCCTGTAAAGTTATAATCTGTTTTTGATGGCTCAAAAAATGGAGAGCCCTCCTCAAAAGGAGTATTATAAAAGAGATCTCTAATAGAAATGCCCAAGAAAAAATTATCCCCGTAATATGCAGTGCCAAAAGAGAGTCCCGGACTAATACCGGATTCATTATTGCCAAAGAGTGGATCAGAGGGATCAATTAAATTAACATCTTTATAATTAGTTGTGGAAGAGGAGAATCCCCCACTTAAACTAAATGCAAGCCATCTCTTGTTTACTGTTTTAACCCTGTAGGTATATGAAAGTGATAAGCCACGATTTTTTACAATGGTGAACTCCTCATTAAAAAAAGATCCTCCAAGAGCAACATTCTCATTCTTTAAAGGTGCATGCATCGAAAAAAAAAGTGCTTCGGGAGATCCGGGCAAATTACCCCACTGGTTGCGATAAGCACCATATGCAGTCATCACTTCCCTCGACCCTCCGAAAGCAGAATTTACAGCATACTGATTATGCATGTAATGACTCATATTTAAGGCCTTTTGAGCCTCTCCATTAATGGAGACAAAAAAAAGAAAAAAAAGTATGGTTAGGATAAACTGCATAATTTAACTATCTGAACTCTTTATTATAACAAAGTCTTTTATAGGATCAATATTATCTCCCTGAAACAAAAAGTAGTAATGACCATCGGGTAACATGCTTCCGCTACTATCTCTTCCATCCCAATATGGCTTACCATAATTGTAACGTCGATAAACCTCCTTGCCACTACTATTAAAAATAACAAGACGATTATTTTCAATAAAATGTGAACCAACAATTTCAAATGTATCATTAACTCCATCACCATTGGGAGAAAAACCATTGGGATATTGAAGTTTTTCTACCTCTACAACCACTCTGTCGGTAAAGCTACAAGCACCGTTAACAACCTCCCACTCTAATTGAGCGCGTCCTGGCACACTTAAATTTTCTATGGCTGAGTTATAATGATCTTGATTAACAATATCACCGGCACCACTAATAACTTTCCATGAACCCTCACCAAAAAGTGGAGGAGCAGCATTCAAAAAAGTCTTAGAGAGTTCAAAAAGCTCAATATCCTCACCTGCATCAACAATAGCATCATTAAGCTCTTCATAAAAAATAACCTCTACAACATCATAAGAGGAGCAATCCTTATTGGTTTGAGTCCAGGTAAACTTATAGAGCTCTTTAATCTCAATATTTTCAGCATCAAAATAGGTGACCGCACTGCTTTCATCTTCAAAATCACCCTTTTTATCGACACTCCAAACTCCACTCTCAGCACTTAATTCTCCCATCAACTCAACACGTTCTCCACAAACCTCAATATTTTCACCTGCATATGTGTCAGGAGTAATATCATAAACAGTTGCAACTCCCGTAATATACTCATCACTAAGAGACGAAGGAGGAGAACAACCATTTTTGTCCTCCAAATTGACAATAGTAAAATTTGTTGTTCCTAAAACATCAACTTTCTCAACGTATATTTTTTCTGTAACATTTTCAATATAACCATAGCTATCGCTATCATCACGATATTGAATAGTCCAGGGAGAACTCCCTTCCATCTCAAATTTGAGTTCTGCTTGGCCCTCTCCACAAATTTCAGACTTAGTTGAAATAGTTGCTGAAGGATAACCATATGTAACAATTTCAACATTATGATTATACTCACAAACACCATTAACCATTTCAAAATAGAGTTGATGACTTCCTGGTTCAACAGCAGTAAACAGAGTTGAAAAAGAATTGTCATCTTCAAAATCTCCATTGGAATACTCCGCCCACCCTTTTTCAGGGATAAAATCATCAACCTCCCCCTCTATTTTAAAACTATAACCACAACTATTTAGTTCATCAATTGATTGCAGTCCACTTAAATTGCTCTCATCAACAGGTTTGTAAAAATCAAATTGAGCGCTATTGGAAAAATCTTCTTCCTCTCTACTGTACTCATTTCCGGAATTATCACCAGCTTTTTGAAGAACCATAATCAAAATGACAGAGGATTGCCCATCATCAAAATTAACTGTTTGGGTAAACTCTTTCTCTATAATTCCATATTCAGATTGAACTCCATTCTCCTCCAGAGAACGCAATATGTTTATACCATCATCACTCTTCTCATAAATACCTATAGTATAATCATAAGGGCCCCCTTCATCAAAAGTTAACATTAAAGAGAGACTCCCGCTAACACCGCAAAACTGATCATCATCTGCATCCATTGAAACAAAAGATTGTGCGTTAGAAAAAGAAGAGAACAGGAGCATTACAATCAATATAATGAGAGACAAATCAACTCCTCTTTTTGACAGTTTAAAACAATGCATAAAATTCTCAATCAAATTATTTTGCACAATTTACCACATTATAAATTAAGTTGACAACAAAAATAATTAATAATTAAAAGTTAAATAGTAATATATGCAACTATTTGATAAAGATACAGCTCTACAGGATTATCAATAACAAACACTCCATTAAAATCTTTAAACACCGGGAAAAAGACAATTAAGCATGATCAATGAACAGATCGTGAATTCCTTAATATAGTTATAAACCGCTCTCTAAAATTTTCTTCAGGAGTCGGAGCCGGTGACATAGCAAGAGTACCATCGGGAGCTATAAGATAGTAAGCAGGAACAGCCATAATATTATAGTCAAAAATAACCTGAGAGTTGGCTCCAAAATGTAAAAAATCCCAATCATATTCTGGATACTCCTTTAATAAGGTTACCATAGCTTCATAATCCTCATCTATTACAATAGTGACTATATCCATAACCTCATCAAACATCTGAGAAAGACTCTTTAAAGTTTGCAGATCTCTTAAACAGCTATAGTTTTCGGTATGAATAAAATTGAGATAGAGATATCGGCCTTCATAATCAGTTAGGTTTACCCGCTCACCTTCAATGTTTAAAAGAGAAAAACCTGGAGCTTTGCTCCCCGGGCGCAACATAGTAATGCGCCGATAAATCCCATCTGCCATATTCCTAACCCGTTGTGATGAACCAGTTTCACGAGCACTATTTACAACCGAAAACACTGTTTCTTCTCTTAAAAAGTCACGATGAAAAGAGTCATACAAACCGTATAGCAATACAAGTTCGGCAAACTCCTGTTGAGCAAAAAGAGTGTCCTGTTTAACCACATCGACAACCTCATTAAACGGGCGCCGTCGTCCCAGAACCTCGCGTAACTGCTCTTTTACAGAAGAGTCAAATCCGTCAGGAAAAAATCCGGAAAAGATAGTCCGAAAAACCTCATGATAAACAGGCAGCTGGTACTCAACAGGCTTATCAGAAAAATAGTTGTCTATTAAAAATCTCTCCTGCCTCCTTACTGTCATGTGCCATAGCTTAAAAAAAGAGAGCTCTTTATACCGTCTAAAAAAAGGGTGATTATAGATAAATTGATTATCTAATCGCTCCTCTATCTGCATAGCCAAAGAGTCATTTCCGTTAACAAAAAGTTCTACCGCATTATTACTGTACATATATTCAAATGAAGCTTCAAACTCTGTAATATTACGATTTAATAAACGTGACTCTTCATTTGCTATCCCCAATACAACCTCCTGTGGTTGAAAATGCGGACTAAGTCTTTCTGAGTCGGTTCGGGGTTCAAATGGCGGAAAAACAACCTCATATTTTTTTCCGGGCTCAAAATAGATGTGGGCCCTGTATCTGCCGAGATCTACAAAAGCATAAGTTATCTCCTCTAAAGGAAAGGTGTAATCAAACACTCCCTCATCATCAATCTGCAGGGAGAGTAAAGGTTTTGTCTCTGATGTAATAAAATTCGAGTAGTGCTCAAAAACCAGGGTAAATCCGGCATACTCCTCATTTGCTCCCTTTATCCTAACACTATCAGAGGGCATAGCAACAGTATCAATTAAACAGAGGCTAAAAGCAGCAAAAATTAAAAAACAAAACCTGTCCATAAATTCTAATAATTATCAGAGTCTAAGATCAGTTGATATATAATATCGGGAATAAACTGCGAGGCATCCCCTTTATGCTTTAATATATCCCTAACAATAGAAGAGTTAACAGGAGTGTGTTCAGGTGTAGTGAGAAGAAAAACAGAATCAATCCCACTCATTAATCTGTTCACCTGTGCTATAGCTCTTTCATACTCAAAATCGGCTGCAGTTCTAATTCCACGCAAGATAGAGTCGGCATTTCTCTCTTTGGCAAATTCAACGGTCAAATTGGTATAAGTCTCAACAGTAATTCGAGATTCGTCACTAAATTGCGCCTCAATAAATCTTTTACGATCCTCAACATTAAAGTAGTAGCTTTTAGTTGCATTGTAACCAACAGCAATAATAATTTTATCAAATAATTTTAATCCGCGTCGAACAATATTCTCATGACCTACTGTAAAAGGGTCAAAAGAACCGGGGAAGATTGCAATTTTTTCCATGTCATTTTAATGATGAAATATTAATTGGTAAAATTTGAAAAAATAAGTTGAAACAACAACTCTTTTGGACTATAAAAAGCGTTAACAGTTTTAAAATTAACACCTCTCTGCTTTTAAACAGCACAAAAATATTCCTTAATTAAAACAAAAGCAGTACTTTTGCAGGCTGTTAACTTGCATTTTAAACGGTTACATTATGGCAGATAAATCAAAAAAATCACTGTTTACAGATTTCCCTCCGGTATCAACCCAAGAGTGGATGAAAAAAGTAACAGCTGATCTTAAAGGAGCAGACTTTGAAAAAAAGCTGGTCTGGAAAACAAACGAAGGTTTTAAAGTACGACCTTTTTATCGCGAAGAGGATCTTGAACAGGTAAAATACCTGGACTCCCTTCCCGGAGAGTTCCCGTTTATCAGAGGAACCCAGATATCAAACAAATGGTTGATTCGTCAGGACATAGAAGTAGATGCTCCTGATTCGGCTAATAAAAGTGCGCAAACCATTCTTGAAAAAGGATGTAACTCAATTGGATTCATCATTAAAGATGAAAAGCTAATAACAGCCGAAAATATAAAGAGACTACTTAAAGGAATAGATTCTGATAAAACAGAACTGAATTTTATACCTTTCTGCAAAGAGAAAGAGTTATATGAACTGGTTGTTAATGAGGTTAAAGCTAAAGATGAGAACCACGAGAAAATTATAGGTTCGGTAAACTTCGATCCTCTAGGTAAACTAACAATTGAAGGTAGAGTTAAAGAGGGAATAGATTCTGTTGCAGAGAGTGTAACAGAGATGGTAAACCAAACAAAAAAGACTCCCTGCTTTCGTAGTATCACTGTTAACGGTAAAAATTTTGGCAATGCAGGATCAACTGTTACTCAAGAACTTGCCTTTTCATTAGCAGCAGGTAACGAATATCTTGCAATGCTTACATCAAACAACGTAACACCTGATGAAGCAGCAGGATCAATCCGTTTTGATTTTGGTACAGGATCAAATTACTTTATGGAGATAGCCCGTTTAAGGGCGGCCAGACTCTTATGGGCAGCTATTGTAGATGAATATAAGCCTGCTTCAAAAGAGTCATGTAAAATGATTATCAATTGCGAAACCTCAGAGTTCAATAAAACTGTTTACGATCCATATGTAAATATGCTAAGAACTCAAACTGAAGCAATGTCAGCAACAATAGGAGGCTGCCACTCATTAAACGTGCAACCTTTTGATAAAAGCTTTAGAAAGTCTTCACTATTTAGTGAAAGAATAGCGCGCAATCAACAACTACTTCTTAAAGAGGAGTCATATTTTGGAATGATTACCGATCCTTCGGCCGGAAGCTATTATATCGAAAATTTAACAGACAAAATTGTAAATGAGGCCTGGAAAGAGTTTTTGAAAATTGAAGAGCAGGGAGGTTACCTTAAAGCATTAAAAGATGGCTTCATCCAGGATCAAATCAATACTTCAGCTCAAAAATATAGCGATCTACTAGCTTCAAGAAGAACTATCCTTATAGGAACAAATCAATACCCCAATCCCGAAGAGGAGATGAGCAGTTCAATAGATAAAACTATCTATGAAGAGAATTTACCCGAACAAGGAGAAGTTAAACCTGTTAAAAAATTCCGCTTATCCAAAGAGTTTGAAAAAATAAGGATTGAAACTGAAAAGGCTGCCAAAAGACCAAGAGTATTTATGCTTACCTATGGGCATCTTGCAATGAGACTCGCCAGAAGTCAGTTCTCAGGCAACTTTTTTGGATCGGGAGGATATGAGATCATAGATAATCTGGGATTTGAAACAGTAAAAGAGGGTGTTGATGCTGCAATAAAAGCAGAAGCTGATATAGTTGTTCTATGCTCTTCAGATGAAGAGTATGCTAAAGCTGCTCCTGAAGCTTTTGATCTAATAGGTAATAAAGCTCAACTGGTAGTTGCAGGAGCTCCGGCATGTATGGATGACTTAAAGGCAAAAGGGATAAAGCACTTTATCAATATAAAGAGCAACCTTTTAGAGACTTTAAAAGGATTTAACCAGCTTCTATTAAAATAATATTCATATGAGACCAGATTTCAAAAATATAGATATAAAAGCAAAAACCGGTTCATTTAACTCAAAAGAGTGGACCAAAGAGAAGGAGATCAAAAAAGATTGGATAACCCCTGAGCAGATACCGGTTAAAAAAGTATATACAAGGGATGACCTAAAAGAGATGAAGCATTTAAATTATGCTGCAGGCTTACCTCCTTATTTACGGGGTCCCTACTCTGCAATGTATGCCATGAGACCATGGACAATACGTCAATACGCAGGTTTTTCAACTGCTGAGGAGTCTAATGCTTTTTATAAGAGAAACTTAGCTGCAGGTCAAAAAGGATTATCTGTAGCATTTGATCTTGCAACTCACCGCGGTTACGATTCGGATCACGAACGTGTAGTTGGTGATGTGGGGAAGGCAGGAGTAGCGATAGATTCTGTTGAAGATATGAAGGTGCTATTTGATGGGATTCCATTAAATAAAATGTCTGTCTCGATGACCATGAACGGTGCTGTATTACCTGTTATGGCATTTTATATTGTGGCCGGACTAGAGCAGGGGTGCTCAACTGAAGAGATGGCAGGTACTATTCAAAATGATATTTTAAAAGAGTTTATGGTGAGGAACACATACATCTACCCTCCCGATTTCTCAATGAAAATAATCGCAGATATTTTTGAGTACACCTCTAAAAAGATGCCTAAGTTCAACAGTATCTCAATTTCGGGATATCATATGCAGGAAGCAGGTGCTACTGCTGATATTGAACTGGCGTATACTTTGGCTGACGGACTGGAATATTTAAAAACAGGTGTTGAGTCGGGACTTAAGGTGGACTCTTTTGCACCACGTTTATCATTCTTTTGGGCTATCGGCATGAACCATTTTATGGAAATTGCTAAAATGCGTGCTGCACGTATGTTATGGGCAAAAATCGTTAAAAGATTTAATCCCGAAAACCCAAAATCTTTAGCCTTACGTACCCACTCGCAAACATCAGGCTGGTCATTAACAGAGCAGGATCCCTACAATAATGTAGGTCGTACATGTGTTGAGGCTATGGCCGCTGCTTTAGGACATACACAATCACTCCACACAAATGCTCTTGACGAGGCTATTGCTCTGCCAACAGACTTCTCGGCCAGAATTGCACGCAATACTCAACTCTATATTCAGGAAGAGACTCAAATTTGTCGTGCTGTTGATCCCTGGGCAGGCTCCTATTATGTAGAATCTCTTACTAAAGAGATCGCAGATAAAGCGTGGGAACTTATCGAAGAGGTTGAAGAGATGGGTGGAATGGCCAAAGCTATTGAAACTGGGTTGCCCAAAATGAGAATTGAAGAGGCTGCGGCACGTACACAAGCTAAAATTGATAGTGCACGCCAAATTATAGTTGGAACCAACAGGTTCCGTCTCGACAAGGAAGATCCCATTGACATTTTAGAGATCGATAATACTGCTGTTCGTAACTCACAAATTGAGAGATTAAACAAACTAAAAAAAGAGAGAAACAACGAAGAGGTGGAAACTGCTCTTAAAGCAATTACCAAATGTGTAGAGACAGGTGAGGGAAATCTACTGGAGCTGGCTGTAGAAGCAGCTAAAAAGAGGGCTACTCTTGGTGAAATTTCCACTGCATGTGAAAAAATAACCGGAAGATATAAAGCTGTGATACGTTCAATAAACGGAGTATATTCATCAGAGGCAGGCGATGACAGCGAGTTTGCAAAAGCTCAGGAACTTGCTCGCAAATTTGCTGAGCAAGAAGGACGCCAGCCCCGTATAATGGTTGCCAAAATGGGACAGGATGGTCATGACCGTGGTGCAAAAGTTGTTGCAACAGGTTATGCCGATATAGGCTTTGATGTAGATGTGGGACCACTATTCCAAACACCTGCCGAAGCTGCCAAACAAGCTGTTGAAAATGATGTTCATGTACTTGGAGTCTCTTCTCTTGCTGCCGGACATAAAACGCTGGTTCCGCAAGTTATGGAAGAACTAAAAAAACTGGGACGTGAAGATATAATGGTTATTGCAGGCGGTGTTATTCCAAATCAAGACTATAAGTTCCTTTATGACGCAGGAGTTGTTGGAATATTCGGTCCTGGTTCGTCTGTAGCCGGAGCCGCTATATCAATACTCAATCTATTGCTTGAAGCACGTAAATAAATAAAAAAGAGCATTATTACTAAAAGAGCAGCTTCTATATTTAGAGGTTGCTCTTTTTATTTGGTAAACCTCTAAAAAAAGTGTATTTTAAAGAGCCAAAAAAAAGTAACTAAATGAATTATCTTGCACACCTATACCTATCAGGCGATATTCCGGGGGTCTTACTGGGAAACTTTATAGGTGATTATGTAAAAGGTAGCAGATATAACAGATATGAACACGATATAAAAACCGGAATTCTATTACACCGTAAAATAGATTCATTTACAGATAGCCATCCATTAACAAAAAAGAGCTCTTTAATCTTTAGAGAATATTATAGAAAATATGCAGGAATTGTTGTCGATATAGTATATGACCATTTTTTAGCTGCAAACTGGGATAAATACAAAAAGGAGTCTCTCAACTCATTTGTCTCCTCATCTCATAAACTTCTTATTAACAACTACTTTTTGCTTCCGGGTACGGTAAAAAAGTTTCTTCCGTTTTTAATAAAAAGCCGAAGAATGGAGAATTATAAATATCCCGAAAGTATTCAACAAACCTTAAAGATTATGTCGCGCCACTCATCAATGCCAAACTTCTCTGATGAGGCGTACAGACTAACAATGGGGAATTACGAACTGTTAAGAGAAGATTTTTTCACCTTTTTTAATGAGATGGAAAAAGAGTGCCAACAGTTTTTGACTATGATATATCAAGATCACCGCCAGGCCATATAGCCCTTACCATTCTATAATTTCCAAAAAGATCTCTTCTCAATTCAACATTAATAAAACCCATTTCAAGCAACATCTCTTTAATTTGAATATGGTATTTGCGATTAATCTCAAAGTATAAACTCCCTTGCGAATTTAAGGACCTACATGCTTTTAAAGCAATCTCTCTATAAAAAAGAAGAGGTTCATCATCTGGTACAAAAAGAGCTACCCCCGGTTCATAATCCAGTACATTACGCCGCATTTTACAAACCTCACTTATTGTAACATAAGGAGGATTGCTAACAATTATATCCATATTATCGGGGAAAGGGTGGTGAAAAAGATTTTTCTCTAAAAAATTCACATCAGCATTATTAATACTACTATTCTCTTTTGCCAGCTCTAAAGCCTCAATTGAAACGTCCCATGCTTCAACCTTACTTTTAGGCCATCTTTTTTTTAATGAAATTGCTATACAGCCACTACCGGTACCTATATCCAAAATATTATAGTCCCCTGAACTATTACTAATTATAATCCATTCCAAAAGTTCTTCAGTCTCTGGTCGGGGAATTAATGCTCTTTTATCACTCTTAAAGTGACTGCCAAAAAAGATGACAAAACTGGTAATATGCTGAATAGGTTCACCATTTTTTAGACGCTCTGTAGCTTTTAAAAGAAATTCCAGCTCATCTTCGTTAAGAGAGTCTTCACCTTTTACAATAATATCTGCTAACTCATACCCTCTAATTTTATATAAAAGCAGAGATATAAAACTCATAATTTCACGAGACTCTTCACGATTATTCAATTCAATTTTAAAATAATCAATAAAATCATTTACAGTGCGCATAACAGGCAGAATATAAAGTTTCCACAAAAATAAATATTATATTAGTAAAGATTTACAAAACCGTAGTTTAATAGCCTTTGTTTTAAGTTTAATGAGAAGAACACAAGAGAAAGAACATCAAAAATTTATGCTGCGTTGTATTGAACTTGCCAAAACAGCCGAAGGATTAACATACCCAAATCCAATGGTAGGCTCAATAATAGTTCATAACAACAAAATAATAGGAGAAGGATTTCATCGCAAAGCAGGAGAAGATCATGCAGAGGTAATTGCAATAAAATCGGTTAAAGATAAAAGCCTTTTACAAGACTCAACCCTATATGTTAATCTGGAACCCTGCTCACATTATGGAAGAACAGCGCCCTGCTCACTACTTATAAAGGAGAGTAAAATTCCTCATGTAGTAATCGGCTCTATCGACCCCAATTCAAAAGTGGCCGGTAGAGGTGTGAAACAGCTTCGTGATGCCGGCATAAAAACAGAGATTGGCATTATGGAAAAAGAGAGTAAAGAGTTAAACCATCGCTTTTTCACATTTCATGAGCATAAAAGACCATATATCATTTTAAAATGGGCAGAATCACAAGATGGATTTATTGATATAAACAGGGAAGTAGTAGAAGGTAACAGACCAACATGGATCACAAATGAGCTGTCGCGCCGACTTGTGCATAAATGGAGAAGCTTAGAGCAGGCGATTCTTGTTGGATCAAACACAGCTCTTAAGGATAATCCCTCATTAACAGTACGAAGCTGGAGCGGAAACAACCCGTTACGCCTTATACTAGACCGAAAAGATAATCTGCCCGAATACCTGGATATCTTTAATGGAGGTGTTGAAACATTTCTGTACTGCTATTCACCAAACGGTGCTGACAAAAAAGTAACCAAAATTTGTATCCCAAATGAGATACCTCCTGTAAATTCAATACTTAAAGATCTTTACAAAAGAAACATACAATCATTAATAGTAGAAGGTGGTGCTAAACTTATCAACTATTTTCTGGAGGCAGGTACATGGGATGAGGCCAGAGTATTTTATGGTAATGTATGGTTTAAAGAAGGAATTAAAGCTCCCAAAATTAAAGAGATTCCTTCAAGAAAAGAGAATTTGGGGGAGAGTAAGTTAATAGTTTTCCAAAATAATTTGTAATTCAAATGATGCAAACTCTTCAAAATATAATAGATATAATTCACCCAATAATAATTTTTCTATATATCATTAGTATACTTACAGTAGTGGTATATACAATTCTGGAAAACAGAAACCCTTTAAAAACCATTTCATGGGTTCTGGTACTAATTCTTATTCCGGTAGTAGGGTTTATATTCTTTATATTTTTTGGACAAAACTACAGAAAAGAGAAAATTATAGCACGAAAAGGATTAAAAAATCATGAACGACTCTCAAATCTTGCACATGCACAAATACATCGGCTATCAGAAGGCGAAGGTATAGATAAAGATATGTTTGTAAAAAAACGTTCCTTAATCACACTTCTTTTAAACAACAGTAACTCGGTAATAACAATAGGAAACAAAATTAAGGTTCTGCAAAATGGAGCTGCAACCTTTAAATCAATCATCAATGCTTTAAAAAAAGCCCAAAAATTTATACATCTTGAGTATTATATTTTTGCCGATGATAATATCGGCGGCAGAATAAAGGAGATTCTAATTGAAAAGGCAGCAGAGGGTGTTGAGGTAAGAGTAATTGTTGATGATGTTGGCAGTTGGGAATTAAAACAGGTTTTTTTTGATGAGCTTACAAATGCCGGCATAGAGATCTTCTCATTTCTTAAAGTTCGTTTTCCAAATCTTACCAGTAAAGTAAATTACCGTAATCACAGAAAGATAATTGTTATTGATGGAGAGATAGGATATATTGGCGGATTAAATATTGCTGACAGATACTTTACCGGATCAAAAAAATTTAAACAGTGGCGTGATACTCATTTAAAAGTGGAAGGAGACGGTGTAAACAGTTTACAAACAATCTTTTTAACCGATTGGTATTTTGTTAGTCAAAAAGAGTTACACCATAAAAAATATTTTCCACTAAAAGAGACTCCGGGAGATAAAATGATACAGATAGTTCCCAGCGGACCAGATTCCGACTGGCCGGGAATAATGATGGGGATATTTCAGGCAATTGCCTCTGCAGAGAGAAGTGTATATATTGCCACTCCCTACTTTATGCCCAGTGATGCTGTACTAATGGCATTAAAAACGGCAGCACTGGGAGGTCTCGACGTTAAAATAATAATACCCGAAAAGAGCGATGCTTTAATCACAATGTTCTCATCCAGATCTTTTATCCGAGAAATGCTTGATGCACATGTTAAAATATATTTCTATACAAAAGGTTTTATGCACTCAAAAGTAATGATAGTTGATGATGATCTTTCAGTTGTGGGATCGGCAAACATGGATTTTCGCAGTTTTGAGCAAAATTATGAAGCCAGCGCTTTTATCTACGACAGGGCAACAGCATCAGAGCTAAAAAAGACCTACATCACAGATATAGAAAACAGCAAAAAAATAGTTACAGAGGAGTGGTCAAAAAGACCACTCCTGGAGAAAATTAAAGAGTCATTTGCCCGTCTTGTTAGTCCGCTCCTATAATAGATGATATGAAACGGCAACTCCAACAGTAACAACAGATGCCATAACCATCAACTTAATTAATATATTTAAGCTAGGGCCTGAAGTATCTTTAAAAGGATCGCCTACAGTGTCACCAATAACAGTAGCATTATGACATTCGGAGCCTTTTCCGCCATAATTTCCCTCTTCAACATACTTTTTTGCATTGTCCCATGCTCCGCCGGCATTCGCCATAAATATAGCCATTGCAAAACCCGACGATATGGTTCCAAGAAGTAACCCGGCTATACCCGGAACACCAAAAACAATGCCCACAACAACCGGTATAAACAGTGCTATAAAAGAGGGTAACATCATCTCTTTTTGGGCTCCTTTTGTAGAAATCTCAACACAGCGAGCATAATCGGGCTCTGATTTACCTTTCATAATATCACTATTAGAGGAGAACTGCCTGCGAACCTCATCAACCATCTTTTGAGCTGCACGCCCTACAGCATTCATAGTAATGCCACTAAAAAGAAAAACTGCCATAACACCCAATAGAATTCCTGCAATTACCTTAGGATTCATAAGATGTACTTCATAGTGATATACAAAATCAATAAACTCAGCATCTATTGCAGGAATACCATTGATCAACTCCTGAGGACGATCTAAAAACTTTACAAACATCATCCTCACCTCTTCAAAATAGGAAGCCAAAAGAGCCAGTGCCGTTAATGCTGCACTCCCTATTGCAAAGCCTTTACCCGTAGCAGCAGTAGTGTTACCAAGAGAGTCAAGGGCATCAGTTCTATCACGTACCTCCGAACCTAAACCACACATCTCTGCATTACCTCCGGCATTATCAGCAATTGGTCCGTATGCATCAGTAGCCAGCGTTATCCCAAGCGTCGATAAAAGTCCGACAGCAGCAATACCAATCCCATACAACCCCTTATTTAAATAGGCAATATCAAAATTAAATCCGGTAGCAAATAAAAAGGCAAGAGTAATAGCTGTCACAATAATTATAAGAGGAATAGCAGCAGAGATCAATCCTGTACCAATACCGTTGATTATAACAGTTGCCGGACCTGTTTGTCCGCATTTTGAGATAATCCGGGTTGGTTTATAAGCAGAGGCAGTAAAGTACTCGGTAGATTGTCCTATAGCAATACCAGCTATCAATCCAACTACAATAGCACCCCAAATACCTGCATAATTAGGAAGATTTAAAAACTTTAATACAAAAAAGGAGGCAACAACAATCAAAGAGGCACTTACATTAACACCTAAACCCAAAGACTTTAACAACTCTTTTTGAGAAGCACCCTCCCGGGTACGCACTAAAAAAACACCTATTACTGATATGATAGTTCCTATTGACGCTATAAGCATAGGAGCCAGAACCGCATTAATCTGAAGAGCTTCATTATCGATAAATGCAGCAGCCCCTAAAAGTGCTGTCGCCAAGATACTTGCTGCAAAAGATTCAAAAAGGTCGGCACCCATACCGGCAACATCTCCAACATTATCTCCAACATTGTCGGCAATAACAGCAGGGTTTCGCGGATCATCTTCAGGAATACCCTCCTCAATCTTACCTACAAGATCGGCACCTACATCGGCAGCTTTAGTATAAATACCACCACCAACACGTGCAAACAGAGCCTGTGTTGAAGCGCCCATACCAAAAGTGAGCATAATAGCAGTAATTGTCATCAATTTATAGCCTGAGGCCATCTCCTCAATAAAAAAGTTTAATATAACAAACCAAAGAGAGATATCAAGCAATACTAATCCAACAACAACCAGACCCATAACAGCACCACTGCGAAATGCAAGTTTTAACCCCCCATCTAAAGAGGTTCGGCATGCATTAGCTACTCTGGCCGAAGCATAAGTAGCTGCCTTCATTCCAAAATAACCTGCCAGCGCAGAAAAAAAACCTCCCGACAAAAATGCAAAAGGCACCCATTTATTCTGCACTCCCAGTCCGTACGCCAAAACAGAAAAAATAACCGCAATAATTAAAAATACAACAATAACTACTTTGTACTGTTGATTTAGATAAGCAGAAGCACCTTCTCTAACGTGCTTTGCTATTCGCTTCATTGAATCAGTTCCCTCAGAGTTTTTCATCATCTGTTTAAAAAAGAACCATGCAAAAAAGAGTGCAATCAATGAAGAGAGAGGAACTACAAAAAATATAGAATTTATCATAAGCAGAAGATTTTAAGGTTATTTAAAATTGCTTCTACTAAATATATCAAATAAAAAAGAGAAAAAAAACGGTATTCCCACAATAATAAGGAATACCGTTAATGCAAAAATTATATAAGAAACTCGTTGTTATCCAGTTTGAAGTAGTGAAATATTTGTCCGTTCAATCTTTTCACGTGCATAATCCAGAGTCACTTCCAGTTTGCCCTCCTTTTTCCCGGGCATCTCATACATAAAATCCATCATAATAGTTTCACATATAGATCGTAGTCCGCGCGCACCCAGTTTAAACTCAACTGCCTTATTCACAATAAAGTCAAAAACCCCATCTTCAAATTCCAACTCTATATTATCAATAGCAAAAAGCTTCATATACTGCTTAATAATAGAATTTTTAGGCTCTGTCAATATCTTTTTAAGAGTCTCTCTTTCCAAAGGGTTCAAATAAGTAAGTACAGGTAATCGCCCTATAATCTCAGGAATAAGTCCGAAAGATTTCAAATCTTGAGGGGCAATATATTGTAACAGGTTAGATCTATCAACTTTATCTCTGGTATCAGATGCATTATAACCTACAACCTGTGTATTAAGTCTTTGCCCTATCTTCCTCTCTATCCCGTCAAAAGCGCCTCCACAAACAAATAAAATATTTTTGGTATCAACAGCTATCATCTTTTGATCGGGATGCTTGCGTCCTCCCTGTGGAGGCACATTAACAACAGAGCCCTCAAGAAGTTTAAGCAATCCTTGCTGAACTCCTTCACCTGAAACATCACGCGTTATTGAAGGATTATCGCCTTTTCGGGCAATTTTATCAATCTCATCAATAAAAACTATACCTTTTTGTGCTGCTTCCAGATTATAATCAGCGGCCTGTAACAGACGTGTTAAAACACTCTCTATATCCTCTCCCACATATCCCGCCTCTGTTAAAACAGTTGCATCAACAATGGTAAAAGGGACATGTAGCATACGTGCAATTGTACGAGCTAACAAAGTTTTTCCGGTACCGGTCTCACCTACAAGAATAATATTAGACTTCTCTATCTCAACATCATCATCAGAGGTGGCACTATCCTGCGTTAATCGTTTATAGTGATTATATACAGCAACAGAAAGGAACTTTTTTGCTTCATCCTGACCAATAACATAGCTATCAAGAAACTTCTTGATTTCAGCAGGTCGCAAAAGAGTGATTTCATCAAGATCTAAAGTTGACTTCTTTTTCACCTCTTCGCTCAATATATTATTAGCCTGCTCTACACAACTATCACAAATGTGACCTGATATACCGGCAATTAAAAGATTGGTATCCTTTCTCTCCCTGCCGCAAAATGAACATTTATCCATAAAATTACTTATTCTCCTTCTTATCTCTAACCAGCACCTGATCAATCATTCCATAATCTTTAGCCTCTTGGGCAGTCATCCAGTAATCACGATCTGCATCCTTTTCAATCTTCTTAAATGTATTACCTGAGTGCTCAGCTAAAATAGTATAAAGTTCCTTACGTAACTTCACTATTTCTCGTGTTGTTATTTCTATATCAACCGATTGGCCCTGTGCTCCACCCATTGGCTGATGAATCATAACACGCGAATGTCTTAATGCAGAACGCTTACCTTTAGTTCCGGCTGTTAGCAAAACAGCACCCATTGATGCTGCCATGCCCGTACATATTGTTGCAATATCTGAGGTTATATACTGCATAGTATCATATATTCCCAGTCCGGCATGAACAGACCCCCCGGGGGAGTTAAAATAGATTGAGATATCTTTTGAAGGATCGGCCGATTCAAGATAGAGAAGCTGAGCCTGAATAATATTAGCCACGTAATCATCAATGGGGAGTCCCAAAAAGATGATTCTATCCATCATTAACCTGGAAAAAACATCCATAGAAGCAACATTTAACTGACGCTCCTCTATAATTGTGGGTGAGATATAACTGTTACTTACAGCATTGGTATATCCGTCCATTACCATACTGCTAATTCCCCTGTGACGGGTAGCATATTTATAAAAATCTTTAGGATCTGTCATGTTGCAAAATTTTAAATTACTTATCAAAAAGTTTATTAAACTCTTCTCTACTAACCTCTTTCTCTTCTACTTTAATAGAATCCTTAATAAATTCTGTAACCTTTTCATTTATAACTCCCTCAGCCATTCTGCGAGCCTGATCCTGATTTTTTAACATCTCATTTGCATAATTCTCAAGATGCTCATCAGGCAGGTTAGTTAACCCATACTGCATAAACTGCACTTTAGCAGATTTTTTAGCAAACTCTTTTAAATCAGCCTCTTCAACTTTAATATCATTAGCTTTTGCTATATAGTTTTTGATCAGCTGCCATCTTAAATCATCAAGCATAGAGGGAAATTCATTTTCAATCTGCTCCTCACTAACCTTCTCTTCCTCTTTCTCTTTATTCTTATTATTGACTCTCACCCAACGCTTAAGAAATTCCTCAGGCAATGGGATATCCATTTTTTTAAGCAATTTTTCACGAGCATCAGTTGCAAACCGGTACTCCGACTCCATCTCAAAAGTCTTCTCTAAATCCTCTTTAACCTTTACCTTCATCTCATCCTCAGATGTAACATTGCCGGGACCAAATAGTTGATCAAAAAGCTCCTGATTTAATTCCGGATCTTGATACTCTGTAATCTCTTTAATGGTAAATTTATATATTCCATTAACTTCTGCAGCCTGCTCCTTAGTAATTTTTAAAATATAAGAGATCTCTGTATCATTAGGAAATGCTTTACGCAAATCAAAAATTACAGAATCACCACTCTTTTTACCAGCAATTTTCTCTTTTTCGGAATCATCCTTAATAACAGTTGTTGAGATAACAGAATCTTCGGCTCTTATACCTCCCTCAACTTCATTTCCATCGGTATCTACCTCAACAATATCACCTTTTATCATTGATTCCTCTCCAGCCTGTTCAACAACTTCACTTTTGCCAAATCTACTGGTAAGAGTTTTAATATGGCCATCAATCATCTCATCGGTAATCTCAATTTTATAGAATGGGAGTTTCTCTCTTTTGGTGAGTTTTACCTCAACATCGGGAGAAAGTGCTATATCAAAAGAAAATTCAAAATTTTCCTGAGAATCAAAATCCACAGGTTCTTGAGACTCATTAGGCAAAGGCTCTCCCAATACATTCAAATCATTTTCGGATAGATAACTTGAAAGATTTTCCGATACGATTTTATTTATCTCATCTACTAAAACGGCATTACCATACATTTTTTTAATCAATCCGGCAGGAACTTTTCCCGGACGAAAACCAGGCATATTAGCCTTTTTCTGATATGACTTCAAAACGTCAGCCACTCTTTTCTCATAATCCTCTTTTTCAACACTGATTTTTATTACAGCATTGAGCTCATCAATATTTTCCCTTGAAATATTCATAAAAAAAATTGTTAATTAAATATCTGTCTCTTAATCAAAAATAGACTGCAAAGATAGTGAAGCATTTACAATGAGACAAAACTGCAGCTACTCAAAAATATTTAATAGTTATAAAGTTACAACTCATAACTATTAAATACTCAAAAACCGCCTTACTTGCGATAAATATCGTTCGCCAGGCGGTTTTTAAAACATTAACCAAGTGCGGACGAAGGGACTCGAACCCCCACGCCTTTCGGCACTAGATCCTAAGTCTAGCGCGGCTACCAATTACGCCACGTCCGCTTATCAATCATGCGTGCAAAAGTAAATCTTTTTTTTTCACCAACAAAAAAACAGACTCTTTTTTTTAAAAAAAATATCTTTTTCAATCATACTTTTTCTTAGTGGTAACATCAAAAGAGCGCCGGCGCAAAACAAAATCATCACCAAGATAGACCCGACGTACATCAGGGTCATCAGCAAGTTCTTCTGCTGTACCGGCTTTTAAAATATCCCCCTCAAACAACAAATAGGCTCTATCTGTAATAGACAAAGTTTCATGAACATTATGATCAGTAATCAAAATCCCAATATTCTTATACCTTAACCGGGCAACAATCTCCTGAATATCTCTTACAGCTATAGGATCTACTCCGGCAAAAGGTTCATCCAGAAGAATAAAACTGGGATTAATAGCCAATGCTCTTGCAATTTCGGTACGTCGCCGCTCACCCCCGGACAATTGAATACCTTTACTTTTTCTTATATGATTAAGACCAAACTCATCAATCAACTCTTCGGTACGCTCCTTTTGATACTCTTTAGAGTAACTGGTCATCTCTAAAACTGCTTTAATGTTATCTTCAACACTCAAGTTTCTAAAAACACTAGCCTCCTGAGCAAGATAACCTATACCTTTTTGAGCTCTACGATAAACTGGCAGCCCGGTAATATTCTCATCATCAAGAAAAATCTCGCCACCATTAGGAGTTATCAATCCTACAATCATATAAAAAGTAGTGGTTTTACCTGCCCCGTTAGGGCCAAGTAAACCAACAATTTCACCCTGCTTAACCTCAACCGACACACCTTTTACTACAGTCCGTTTTTTATATCTCTTCACCAAATCCTTTGTGTGAAGTAACATTCCTTTATTTTCCATTGGTCAGCTATCTGTTAAAAAATTATACCAACTACTGTTCTGCCAAGAATTTCTCTCTCTTTTTCTCTACCCTCTTTGCTATTATTATACCAGCCTCATATAATATAAGCAACGGTAAACATACCATAATCTGACTAATCATATCAGGTGGAGTAATCACTGCTGCTAAACCTAGCACTATAACAATTGCATGCTTACGATATTTTCTTAGAAACTCTGCTGTCACCAGTCCCACTTTACTCAAAAAGAAAATAAAAACAGGCAATTCAAACATTATACCACTGGCCAGAACAATAGAGGATATTGTTGAGACATATGATCCAAAATTAATAATATTCTCAACACTCTCACTAACCTGATAATTACCAAGAAAATATACCGATAATGGAGTTATAATAAAATATGCAAAAAGTATTCCCAGAGAAAATAGTATACTAGCTGAAAATATAGCACCACGACTATGCTTTACTTCATTCTCATAGAGTGCGGGACGAATAAAACGCCAAAACTCCCAAAAAATATATGGAAAAGCTACAACAGCACCAGCTATAAAAGAGATCCAGATATGCATAGTAAACTGCCCGGCCATTCGAATATTTTGAAAAAGAAGCTGCTCCTGATTTATACACAAAATGGGAATATCAAGAGATTCTGCAAGAGTGCATAACACTCTGTTAGTAAAAAAATCGGGACGACTGGGTCCCATTATAATAACATCAAAAAGAAAAGTTTTAAAAACAAACGCCAAAGCTGCAAAAATCAAAATTGCAAGAAATGACCTTATTATATGCCACCTCAGCTCCTCCAGATGATCTAAAAAAGACATCTGCTGTTTTTCTTCATTAATATCATTTTGCATCTGTATAAATCTTTATAAATTACTATAATCAAATAAAACTTGCATAAACAGTATAATTATATCAATTTAATTAACCATTTTATTGCAACTTATTATCTTGCGAAGATACATTTTGAAAACAATATTAATAAAATCTTTTGCTAAAAAAGTAGAATGCCGTCTCATTGTTAATAACTAAAACTTTTTATAACTTCATAAACTATATTTAAATATCTTTCTGTTATATTTGTTTGTTTTCTAACAGAAAAGAAAAATTAAGGAGGAATTGCAAGGTTTGTTATGAGTAGGCAACTTGACTTAAATGGGCAGTTGAAGCAACACTTCGGCTTTGATACATTCAAGGGGAATCAAAAAGAGATTGTAGAAAATGTTATAGCAGGCAATGATACATTTGTGTTAATGCCCACGGGAGGAGGCAAATCTCTTTGCTACCAGCTCCCGGCTCTTATCCTTGAGGGAACAGCTATTATTATATCTCCACTTATTGCCTTGATGAAAAATCAAGTAGACGCAATACGCGGATATAGTGAAGATGATGGGGTAGCCCATTTTTTAAATTCTTCGCTAACAAAAAGTGCAATAACAAAAGTAAAAGAAGATGTAATAACTGGAAAGACAAAATTACTCTACGTAGCTCCCGAATCTTTAACAAAAGAGGATAATATAAAATTCCTTAACAAGGTAAAGATCTCATTTTATGCAGTTGATGAGGCTCACTGTATTTCGGAATGGGGGCACGACTTTAGACCCGAGTACAGAAGGATAAGACCAATAATCAATGAGATTGGAACTGCTCCTGTAATAGCTTTAACAGCAACAGCAACTCCAAAAGTTCAACATGATATTCAAAAAAATCTTGGAATGTTGGATGCTCAAATATTTAAATCCTCATTTAACCGACCAAACCTCTATTATGAGGTAAGGCCTAAAGTTAATGCATCACATGATATAATAAAGACATTAAAAGATAATCCCTCAAAATCTACCATAATCTACTGCCTCAGCAGAAAAAAGGTGGAGGAGTTAGCTGAAACGCTTGTTGTAAACGGAATTAAAGCCTTACCATATCATGCAGGTATGGACGCGGCAACAAGATCCGGAAATCAGGATAAATTTTTACAGGAAGAGACCGATGTTATTGTAGCAACCATTGCCTTTGGAATGGGAATAGATAAGCCCGATGTAAGAATGGTAATTCACCACGATATCCCAAAAAGTTTAGAAGGTTATTACCAGGAGACCGGACGAGCAGGAAGAGATGGCGGAGAGGGTAAATGTATTACATTCTACAGCCACAAAGATATTAAGAAGCTGGAAAAATTTATGCAGGGAAAACCTATTGCCGAACAGGAGATAGGGAAACAGCTACTATACGAAACTGTTGCTTATGCTGAATCTTCGTTATGCCGTAGAAAATTACTTCTCCACTATTTTGGAGAAAAATATAATATAGAAAATTGCGAAACCTGTGATAACTGTCTGCATCCAAAAGAGGAGTTTGACGGAAAAGAGTATATAATAAAGCTCATATCGGTTATAAAAACCCTAAAAGAGAAATTTAAAGCCGATTACATTGTAGAGTTTCTCTCGGGAATAAAATCGGGATCAATTAAAGCATATCATCATGAAGAGCATAAGTTATTTGGCATAGGAGCCGATAATGATCATAAGTTTTGGAATGCTGTGATAAGACATTCACTGGTTGAAGGATTAATAATCAAAGAGATTGAAAATTATGGCTTGCTAAAAATCAGTGAAAAGGGTATAAAATACCTAAACAATCCTTACTCCATAATGTTAACAAAAAATCATGACTATGATCAAATGGAGCAGGAAAATGAAACCGCAGGGGGAACAGCAGCAGTTGACTCTCTACTTTTCTCTATGCTTAAAGATTTGCGCAAAAAAATTTCCAGAAAATTAAATCTTCCACCATTTGTGATTTTTCAAGAACCCTCTCTTGAAGCAATGTCAACATACTACCCCATATCTAACGAAGAGCTTAAAAATATGCCAGGGGTAGGAAGTGGCAAAGCCAGAAGGTTTGGCAAGGAGTTTACCAGTTTAATAAAAAAGCATGTTGAAGAAAATGAGATAGAACGCCCTACCGACCTTGTGGTGAAATCTATTGCCAATAAATCAAAAATTAAAATTTCAATTATACAAAGTATCGACCGCCAGATGCCACTTGATGATATTGCAGATAGTAAAGGAATAGAGATGAGCGAACTGCTTACCGAACTGGAATCTATAGTTTATAGCGGTACAAGAGTTAATATAGACTACCATATCAGTCAGATTATGGATGAAGATTATATAGAGGATATATTTCTCTACTTTAAAGAGGATGCAGAAACAGATGATATTACCTCTGCCCTTGAAGAGTTAGGAGAAGGGGACTATTCGGAGGAAGATATAAGAATGGTAAGAATTAAATTTATATCAGAGGTTGGTAATTAGATTTCAAATTAGAACCGGTGTCTAAGTTGAAATCTAAACTCATGGCGAGTATTACCTTTAGTCTCCATAAATCCTGTACCAACACTATCCCTATCTGAATAATACCAACGCGAAAACCTAATCCAGAAATCAAGTTTTCGCATAGGGGTAATTTTTGTTAAAAGCACAAATCTTGAACCTTTACCATAATAGCCAGGTGTACTAAAACTATAAAGTATATCCGGCTCGTAAACAAAAATACGGGTATCATAATTATCAACATCCATACCCCCGTAACGCATTATAATATAGCCAAGATCATTATTAAATCTGTAGCGAATATCTCCCCCCATATAAAAACCGGGGGTAACTCTCTTTTGATTCTCCCTTAAACAATGAAGATCACTTCGTAAGGTAAAAGTCCATAAATCATCAGGAGAAAATCGCGTTTGAATCCTATATTGATATTGCTGTTTATATTCTACAGGATAACCGGGAGGTTGATCAACGGCAAAAGTTTGAGCTCTCTCTCTATATCTGAAACGAAAAAAAGTCTCCCAATTATTATCTCTTTTATATTCCAGCTCGCTGAAAAAGTCTACTCCCGAAGAGGGGGCATCCACCCGATACCTCAACCAATGATGTCTAAAATAATCAAGATAAGAAGATAGTGTAAGACCCTTTGGCAAAGAGAGTTCAATTCCGGTATAAAGACCGGTCTCACCCGAAGAGGAAAAAGAGTCGGCAAATGGGGCTCCCAAAGGGGCATTAAAACCTTTTGGAATATCTCTGCAAAGAAGAGAAATATCCATAACCCCCGAAAAAGAGTAAAGCGCTCCCTGAATCCAGGCCAAAGAAGCATTACTGCTATAAGCAGCCTCCCCAAAAAGAAAAATATTATTTATCGTTCCCTCATAACCAATCCACCCATTTACAATATCCCTCCCTGTAAATGAATGTAAATGATACAGATGTTGACTTTCACCAAGAGGGTGCTCAAGCTTATATTTAAAAGTTCCTGCATCTATATTAAACCTCTTCCCAAAATACTTTCCTTTAACTCCATAAACAGCCTCCCAAATATTATTTCTTCTTGCAAGTTCAGTTTTAGTACGATGATAACCCGAAGAGGGTAAAGATAGCACAACAACATCATCATCTTCATCCATCTCTAACCTTGCGCTTCTATATCTATATGAAAGAAAAGGGGTGATTTTATAGTTCTCGGCACCAATGGTAAAATAGATTCCGCTTAAACCATCTCCCTCGTTTACAGATAAGGTTGGACGGGCATAAGCATAACGGTTGCGCACCGAGGTAGTCATAGAACTTTTTCTCATAGGCATACCCGATCTTAAGGCCAACCCCTGACCACCGGTCATGCCAAATTGACCAATATTAAACTCTTTAAAAAAAGATTGACTCTTCCAGTTAATATATCCCGACCAGTAATCAAACCCACTTATATTGTTGTCAAAATATGGCTCGCCGGGATCTTTATCGGCAACAAAACCTAACGACAACTCTCTTAAAGGCTGTAATTCGATTCTGGTATATACCTTTTTTTTATCTCCTAAAAAGGAAGGATCCTCATTATTTGAAGAACGATAACCTGCAGCTGTTTCAAGCATAAAGTTTGTACGCAAAAAAAGATCACTCCTGACTCTAAAAACTCTATTAGAATATTGTTCTCTATTATCTACTTTAAATGTTATAAATGGGGCTAGTTTTTCTATAAGATCATTATTAAATCCTTCAACGGCCTGTAGTTCATAGGGTGAGAGAAAGTAACCCGACTGGTACCTGCGGAATAAAAGGGCCTCTATTTGGTTATCGCTTAAAAAAAGGATTTTACTTAAATCATCACGAGTAGCACTATTGATATCTAAAGGCTCTTCTGCAAGCTCTATTAAATCACTGGTGATCCATTCTCCATCAAAATAGTCCTCCCCATCATAACTATAAGACTCAGATAATTCTGAAAACTCCTTAATAGTATCAAAAAAATTTTGCCCATTAATAACGCACGAAAAAAAGAGAATGATAATAGTAATAGTACAACTCTTATTTTTTAATAAAAAAAGTATCATAATTAAAAGAGATCAAAATCTGAGATATAGCAAACAACACCAAAAGAGGATGAGAACCCTAAAACAGTATGATAACTTATTGCATTATCAAAGAGAAGACCCCGCCACAAAAAGGAGGTGCCAACACCATACAATAAAGGATTGTGAGAAATGCCGGCATTTACTTTTAAACTATTATAAAGAGAGGCCTCTACCGAAAAAGAGAAAGAGAAAGGAGACTCTTCGGTAGAACTGACACCACTCTCTAAAAAAACTTCTCCGGGTAGTTCATATCTAATAGATCCACCCATAATAAATGGTCCTGAATCACTCTCACCCATATCATAATCCCAGCTGCTACGTGCCGAATTAATAATATAAAACCCCACGCATGCCAAATCTCCCGGATTGACCTGAAACCCGGCATCAAGAGTAATAAGAGAGCTTATAGTTACACCCATCTGTTGACGACGTGAATAATTAAACCTTACACCTCCGCGAAAACCCTGCGATAGACGACGCGAGAAAGAGAGCGAGAGCTGTTCACTTTTAAATGCATTAACTCCACTCTGAGTTAACCCAAAAGAAACAACTCCAGGATTAAGCGGAGTTTTAAAAAACATAGTGTTAGAGGTGTAATCTTCAACAAAAAAATCGAGATAATGACCTGCACCAACAATAGAGGATTGAACAAAGCTATCCCCTGCAGGATTCAAATGTAATCCCCATACCTCATCGGATATTGCTCCATTTTTCCCTGTTAAAATATCAGAAGGAGTAAAAAAAAATCGGTTCTCACAAAAGAGAGTGTGCAAAGGAAGAAAAAAGAGAATAAAAAAAGCACACCTGTTGTAAGCTGCTGACAAGCAAACAAAATTCATTAGTTAAGGGTTAAGGGTTTATCAAAAAAAATTAAACACAAGATACATTACAAATAAAAAAGTGTCAACACCCATTTTTTTTTACTTTTGTACTTTATCTTACAATTATGAAAAGAGTTAAAATCGAAAACAAAGAGTTTGTTAAAATGATCTCCTCAAAAGAGATCTCTGATGCAGTATCAGATATGGCAAATAAAATAAACAGAGAGTTTAGTGACAAAAACCCTCTCTTTATCTCTGTATTAAACGGAGCTTTTATATTCTCTGCTGATTTAATCAGACTCTTAAGTTTTCCCTGCAACATAAGTTTTGTAAAATTAGCTTCATATGCAGGGATTAACTCTACAGAAAAAGTAAAAGAGTTAATTGGTTTTAATGAAGAGATAAAAGAGCGAACCATAATAATTTTGGAAGATATAGTAGATACAGGCCATACTATAGAGAGCAGCAGACAAAAGCTAAAAGATATGGGAGCCGGTGAAATATATGTAGCGACCCTTCTATTTAAACCAAATGCTCTTAAGTCGGGAAAAAGACCCGATTTTGTTGGACTGGAAATCCCTAATGATTTTATTGTAGGATATGGTTTAGATTATAACGGATATGGAAGGAACCTTCCCCACATATATAAAATAGAGAACTAAATATTTAAATATAAATTAAAATGGTAAATGTTATAATTTTTGGCCCGCCGGGATCGGGCAAAGGGACACAAAGTGAAAAACTTATCGAAAAATACAACTTTGATCACATCTCAACAGGAGATATATTAAGAGCTGAAATAAAAGCTGAAACCGATTTAGGTAAAAAAGCTTCTCAATTTATCAACAACGGCGAACTGGTGCCGGATAATATCATAATTGAGATGCTTGAAAAAAAACTAAACACCCTTAACAACTCAAAAGGGGTTATCTTTGATGGATTTCCACGTACTACAGATCAGGCTGCAGCATTAAAAGAGATGCTGAAAAAACATAACGAAAAAATAGATATAATGCTCAATCTGGAAGTGGAGAATCAAGAGTTAATAGATAGATTATTAAAAAGAGGAGAAACATCAGGAAGATCGGATGATAATCTTGAAACAATAAAAAAGAGAATTTCGGTATATGAGTCGCAAACTTCGCCGGTAATAGATTTCTATAAAAATGAAGGATGTTACAGAGGTATTAAAGGGGTAGGATCAATTGATGATATATTTTCTCGTATAAGTGAGGCTATAGATAAGTGCCAAAACTAAAGATATTTAAATAGTTACACCTGATATATAAAGCATCATGGCTACTGGCAATTTCGTTGATTATGTTAAAATATTCTGTCGCTCGGGTAAAGGCGGACGCGGCTCAACTCATCTTCGCAGAGAGAAGTTTATTCCAAAAGGCGGGCCCGACGGGGGAGACGGTGGACGCGGCGGACATATTATTGTTCGCGGCAACAGAAACTTCTGGACATTAATACATCTTAAGTTTCAACGCCACATTTTTGCCGGCCATGGTGAATCAGGTGGTAAACAGCGCTCTTCGGGAGCATCAGGTGAAGATAAAATAATTGAGGTTCCACTTGGAACAGTTATAAAAAACGGAGATACCGGAGAAACCCTCTTTGAAATAACTAAAGATAAAGAAGAGAGGATTGTTGTTGCAGGAGGAAGGGGCGGACTGGGTAATGCAAATTTTAAATCATCCACAAACCAAACACCCAGATATTCTCAGCCCGGAGAACCTTCCATAGAACTCTCTCTTATACTGGAGCTAAAGGTGTTGGCCGATGTAGGATTGGTAGGATTACCCAATGCAGGAAAATCAACTCTTTTATCAGTAGTTAGTGCCGCAAAACCCGAAATAGCCGATTACCCGTTTACCACATTAGTCCCAAATCTGGGAATTGTGAGATACCATGACCATAAATCTTTTGTTATGGCAGATATACCGGGAATAGTTGAAGATGCTCACAAAGGAAAGGGTCTGGGGCTTAGATTTCTTCGCCATATTGAACGTAATGCAACCCTCCTTTTTATCGTTCCTGCCGACAGTGACGATATAAAAAAAGAGTACAATCTTCTTCTACATGAATTAAAAGAGTTTAATGCAGAACTTCTCGACAAAGAAAGAATTCTTGCTATATCAAAAGCTGACTTTCTTGATGAGGATTTAAAAGTTGAGATAAAAAAAGAGTTGCCAAAAAATATTCCGTCACTATTTATATCCTCTGTAACCCAAGAGGGTATTGCACATCTTAAAGATGTAATATGGAACACTCTTAAAAAAAACAGTATATAACTCTCACTACATCAGCACAAAACAGAATTGTTGATAAAGATTTCTATTTTGACTGCGCTGTTTTAATTATATTTGAGCCACTTTTGCATAATATCATTTTGTGAAAGCAGACAGCAAAATCTAATAGTAAATATAACTACCATATTATGGCTCAAAACTATTCAGAAGAATCGATTCAAACTCTCGACTGGAAAGCACATATACGTCGCCGTCCCGGTATGTACATAGGAAAACTGGGTGATGGATCATATGCTGATGATGGAATATATGTACTTATTAAAGAGGTTATGGATAATTCCATTGATGAGTATATGATGGGGTATGGCAAAAAAATTGAAGTAAAGGTAAGTGAGGAGGGTTATGTTAAAATAAGAGATTACGGCAGAGGAATTCCTTTGGGTAAAGTAATTGATGTTGTATCCAAAATGAATACCGGAGCCAAATATGATAGTAAAGTATTCAAAAAATCAGTTGGGTTAAATGGCGTAGGAGTAAAAGCTGTTAATGCACTCTCTCAATCATTTGCTGTTGAGGCCTTTAGAGATGGACGCTCTAAAAGAGTTGAATTTGAAAGGGGGAGTGTAACAAAAGAGTTTACCCAAGAAGATAGCAAAAGCAAAAACGGCACATTAGTAGAGTTCTTTCCAGATAAAGAGCTTTTCGAGGAGTTCACTTTTAAACATGAATTTATTGAAGAGCTGCTTAAGAATTACACTTATTTGAATGCCGGACTAACAATTGAGTTTAATGATAAAGAGTTTTGCTCTAAAAACGGACTGCTTGATCTATTAGAGGAAAATATGACTGAACAGGGTATATATCCAATGATTCATCTTAGAGATGATGATCTTGAGGTAGCTATAACACATACCAGTCAGTACGCCGAGGAGTATTACACATTCGTTAATGGTCAGCACACTACACAGGGAGGGACACATCTTCAGGCTTTTAGAGAGTCGGTAGTAAAAACAATAAGAGAGTTTTACAATAAAAATTTTGATGTTGCAGATGTTCGCCAGGGAATAGTTGCAGCAGTTAGCATAAAAATTGAAGAGCCTGTATTTGAATCACAAACAAAAACAAAACTCGGTTCTAAAAATATGTATCCAGAGGGTCCCTCAATTCGCAACTATATGGTTGAGTTTATAACCGAAAAACTGGACAATCATCTACATCGACACTCCGATACAGCTGACATTTTATACAAAAAAATATTACAGTCCGAAAAAGAGAGAAAAGCTATTTCGGGAATTCAAAAACTGGCAAAAGAGAGAGCTAAAAAAGTTAGTCTGCATAACAAAAAACTACGGGATTGCCGTATCCATTACAATTCTAACTCGGAGCGTAAACTTGAAACTTCAATATTTATAACCGAGGGTGATTCGGCAAGCGGTTCTATAACCAAAGCTCGTGATGTATCGTGCCAGGCTGTTTTTAGTTTGAAAGGAAAGCCCCTTAACTCATATGGATTAACCAGAAAAATTGTTTATGAAAATGAGGAGTTCAATCTTTTGCAGGCAGCCTTAAATATAGAGGAAGGATTGGAAAAGTTAAGATATAATAAGGTAATTATTGCAACCGATGCTGATGTAGATGGAATGCATATCAGATTACTAATAATAACCTTCTTTTTACAATTTTTCCCCGAATTGATAAAAAACGGACATCTCTATATCCTTCTCACCCCCCTGTTCAGGGTGAGAAATAAAAAAGAGACAATATACTGTTACTCTGAAGATGAGAGGCGGCTGGCATTAAAAAAACTTGGCAAAAATGCTGAAATTACACGTTTTAAAGGATTAGGGGAGATTTCACCAGATGAGTTCGGACACTTTATAAGAAAGAATATGAGACTCGATAGAGTTAGAATGAAAAAAGAGGATGCAGCCCCCGAAATTCTCGATTTCTATATGGGAAAAAATTCTCCCGACCGGCAAAACTTTATAATAGATAATCTTATCGTAGATCTGGATATGTTATAAAAAAGAAAAATGGAAAGCAACAACCCCCAAGAAAATAGAGAAAGTAGAGAAGAGAAAAATTATAAACCCATAGTTACACCACTACAGGGAATGTATCGTTCCTGGTTCTTAGATTATGCATCATACGTTATCCTTGAGCGAGCTGTACCACATATAGATGACGGATTAAAGCCGGTACAGAGAAGAATTTTGCATGCAATGAGGAGAATGGATGATGGACGCTATAATAAAGTAGCGAATATCATCGGATTTACTATGCAGTTTCACCCACATGGAGATGCGTCAATAGGAGATGCACTGGTACAGTTGGGACAAAAAAACCTGCTTGTAGATACACAGGGAAACTGGGGAAATATTTTTACCGGAGATAGAGCTGCCGCTCCACGATATATTGAAGCCCGACTAACAAAGTTTGCCCACGATGTTGTTTTCAACCCGAAAATAACTGAATGGAAATCCTCATACGATGGCCGTAATCAAGAGCCTGTAACACTTCCTGTAAAATTTCCGTTGCTTTTGGCACAGGGTGTGGAAGGAATTGCTGTAGGACTTGCTTCTAAAATTCTACCTCACAATATAAGTGAGCTAATAGATGCCTCTATAGCTCATCTTAATAATAAACCATTTGAGCTATATCCCGATTTTCCGTCAGGTGGGATGGTCGATATTTCAAGATATAACGATGGAATGAGAGGCGGACAGATTAAGATAAGAGCAAAAATCTCAAAACTTGATACCAAAACTCTTATAATATCGGATCTGCCTTACGGAAAAACCACAACTTCTCTTATAGAGTCTATTTTAAAAGCGGTTGAAAAGGGAAAGATTAAAATTAAAAGGATTGATGATAATACCGCTGAAAAAGTTGAAATACAAGTTCATTTGCCGGCAGGATCATCTCCTGACAAAACTATAGATGCGCTATATGCCTTCACCGATTGTGAGCTCTCTATCTCTCCAAATGCATGTGTCATAAGAGATAATAAGCCATGCTTTATAGGAGTAACTGATATTTTAAAATCAAACACCGCTCATACTGTACAGCTTCTTAAAAAAGAGCTGGAGATAAAACAAGGAGAGCTGGAAGAGAGCTGGCATTTTGCATCTTTGGAAAAAATCTTTATTGAAAATAAAATTTACCAACGAATAGAGGATTGCGAAACATATGAGGCAATTATAAAAACTATTGAGCACGGATTAGAGCCATACACGGGCAATCTCAAAAGAGAGATTACCAGAGATGATATAATAAGATTAACCGAAATCAAAATTAAGCGTATCTCAAAATTTGACTCTAAAAAAGCCGATGAATACATTGCAACAATAGAAGAGGAGCTTGAAAAAGTTGAATATAACCTTGAAAATATAATTGAGTACACAATCAACTATTTTAAACGTATTAAAAAACTTTATTCAAAACATTATCCGCGACGGGCTGAATTAAGAAATTTCGAAAGTATAGAAGCCACAAAGGTGGTAGTTAAAAATGAGAAACTCTATATAAACTATCAAGACGGATTTATAGGAACAGCTCTCAAAAAAGATGAGTATCTTTTCGACTGCTCTGATATAGATGATATCATAATTTTCTATAAAGATGGACGCTACATAATAACAAGGGTTCAGGAAAAAGCCTTTATAGGTAAAAATATAATCCATGTAGGTCTCTTTAAAAGAAATGATAAAAGAACAATTTACAATACAGTTTATAGAGACGGACGAGGCGGTAATAACTATATAAAAAGATTTGCTGTTACCGGCATAACCAGAGATAAAGAGTATAATTTAACAAAAGGGATTGAAGGCTCAGAAATATTATACTTTAGCGCAAATCCCAATGGTGAATCAGAGATAATACGCGTTACTTTAAAACCAAGACCAAGAATAAGAAATGTAGTCTTCAATTATGATATGGCAGATATAGCAGTGAAAGGAAGAGGAGCTATAGGAAATATACTTACAAAACATGCCATCCATAAAATAACATTGAAACAAAAAGGCGAATCAACACTTGGCGGAAAAAAAATATGGTTTGAACCTGAAGTTTTAAGACTAAATACGGATGGCAGAGGTCAATATTTAGGAGAGTTCCATAATGGTGAAAAAATAATTGTCTTTACAAAAGATGGTTATTTTTATCTTACAAACTTTGATATAGCTAACCATTACGAAGATAATATATTATATATTCAAAAATTTAATCCAGATACAGTATGGTCAGCTGTATATTATGATGGAGAACAAAAGTACTACTACATCAAAAGATTTCAGGCCGAGAATATATCTAAACCACAAAAAATAACAGGTTCTCACCCCGACTCCTATCTGGTTAAATTGACAAAAGTTGAATACCCGCGCCTGGAATTAATCTTTGGCGGAGAGGATAAAGAGAGAGAAAAATCGATTGTAGAGGTTGTTGAATTTATAAATGTTAAAGGATACAAGGCTAAAGGAAAAAGATTGACAACATATCAGGTATCTAAAATTAAAGAGCTTGAGCCTTTGCAAAAGAGCGAAACAGAAAATAGTGAAGATGAACATAATGAAGGTGAAAAAGGTAAAGATGATAAAGATTATCCCGGACAGATGTCAATATTTTAATATGAGCCAAATGAAAAGCAGCAGGCAATGAAAAATAATAGAGATAAAACAGATCGTATCTTTTTTATTGGATTTATGGGAAGTGGAAAAACAACTGCGGGGCAAAATGTAGCTGAAGCTCTTAATTGGGATTTTCTCGATCTTGATCAATTTATAGAGTCGAAACATAAAAAATCGATACCGGCAATTTTTGA
The DNA here is from genome assembly GCA_029688995.1 of Marinilabiliaceae bacterium ANBcel2. GTDB lineage: Bacteria > Bacteroidota > Bacteroidia > Bacteroidales > Marinilabiliaceae > JARULA01. Next base: position 381,471 of record JARULA010000002.1, on the reverse strand, counting down.
AGAAGAGGGGGAGGAAAAGTTTAGAGAGTATGAAACCAAAGCTCTTAACGAAGCGGCAGCCTATAAAAATGTTATTATCGCAACAGGAGGAGGGACACCATGCCACAATAATAATATTGAATTTATGAAGAGCTGCGGAGCAACAATATACCTATATCTTTCACCAAAAGATCTTTTCTGCAGATTAAAACCTGCTAAAGCAAAAAGACCTCTTATAGCAAATATGTCTGATGATAAACTGGTTAAATTTATTGCTCAAAAACTTAATTCACGAGAAAAGCACTATAAAAAAGCAGATGCTGTAATTGATGCAAATACAACAAGCACTGCAGCTTATTTAAACATAATAAACAAATTAATTGGATAAAAGATAGACCAGATGGCCTTATCAACATAAACTTTTGTTAAAAAAAGTTTGATATTATAATAAAACTTTAGATATTCGCTTTTGCTATATTCACCTTATACCAATTACCCTAAAATTGCCTTAATTATAAAACCAAAAGCCGAATGAAGGGAGCAATAATAGGAGATATAATAGGCTCAGCTTTTAACAATCAGCGACAGCCCTCTCCAGATTTTCAACTTTTCAAAGAGAGATCAGAGTTTACCGATGATACTATACTGACAATTGCAACAGCAGACTCTCTGCTAAATAATATAAACTACAAAGACTCTTTAATAAAATGGGTTAAAGCCTATCCTGATGCCGGTTATCAAGAGGAATTTTTAACCTGGATAAAAAATGGTGGCACAGAAGATTATATCAGTAAAGGCAATGGAGCAGCCCGTCGTATAAGTCCAATTGGATTTTCGGCAAAATCCATTAATCAGGCTCTTACCGAAGCTAAAAAAACAACAATTATAACACATAATATATCTCAAAGAATAGAGGCTTCGCAGGCAGCAGCAGTTGCAATATTTATGGCAAATAACGGTGCCACAAAAAAAGAGATAAAAAATTATATCTCGGTCCATTTTGGATATGAACTAAACTTAAAAGTTTCTGACTGGCAAGATTTACTGGAGGGAAAAGATAAGCCCGATACACCTGTTCCACCAGCGATGGCTGCTTTTTTTGAATCATCCGATTTTGAAGAGGCTATCAGACTAGCAATAACAATTGGCGGACCTTCAGATACAATAGCCTCAATAACAGGAGCATTAGCACAGGCCTATTTTAAACATATACCAAAAGCTTTTATTAAAAGAGCGTTAGCCCGGCTAACACCTGATATGGAGATGATTATCGATAAGTTTGAAGAAACCTACATTATTAAAAAAGAAAATGGAGCTTATCACTATTTTACAAAATAGATAAGCTCCATTTTAATCTATATAATACTTTTTATAACACTACTTTTCAAGAGCTATATCAATAATCTCCATTATTGTTTCAACGTAATGGAAATTTAATCCTTTTACATATATGCTCTGAATCTCATCTACATCCTTTTTATTCTCGGCAGAGAGAACAACGTCATTAATTCCGGCACGCTTAGCTGCAAGTATTTTCTCCTTTATACCTCCAACAGGCAACACCTTCCCTCTTAATGTTATCTCCCCTGTCATTGCAACTCTGGGCTTCACCTTACGACCCGTATAAATTGAGACTAATGAAGAGACCATTGTTATCCCTGCAGAGGGGCCATCCTTAGGTATCGCACCCGCAGGAACATGAAGATGAACATTATTCTCCTCGAACATCTCCTGTTCAATACCAAGATCAGAGGCATGCGCCTTTACAATTTCAAGGGCCAGCTTAGCCGACTCTTTCATTACATCACCCAGATTACCTGTAAGTGTAAGATTACCTTTCCCTTTGCTTAAACTGCTTTCAATAAAAAGAATCTCACCACCTGCAGCAGTCCATGCCAAACCGGTAACAACACCGTTAACAGCATTTTTCTCCCATGTATCTTTACTATACTTTTCTACTCCCAGAAGCTCTCGTAAATCTGCCATAGAGACACTCTTTTTAACCTTAAATCCCGAAGCAATTTTAAGAGCAATCTTTCTATAAAATCTGGCCAAAACCTTATTCAACTCTCGAACACCCGATTCACGAGTGTAACGTTCAATCATATAGCCCAAAACTTTTTTGCTCAAAGTAACCGTCCCCTTTTCAATACCATGAGCCTCCATCTGTTGAGGAATAAGGTGGCGCTTAGCTATCTCAATCTTCTCTTCAAGAATATATCCGGTAACATCAATTAGCTCCATACGATCGAGAAGAGGCGCAGATATGGATGACAATGTATTTGCTGTAGCTATAAACATCACTTTAGAGAGATCAAAATCAACTTCCAAAAAATTATCATGAAAAGTGCTGTTCTGTTCAGGATCCAAAACTTCAAGTAACGCAGAGGCAGGATCGCCATGAAAGCTGCTACTCATTTTATCAACCTCATCCAAAATAAAAACAGGATTAGAAGATCCCGCTTTTTTCATATTCTGAATAACTCTTCCAGGCATAGCTCCAACGTAAGTTTTTCTATGCCCTCTTATTTCTGACTCATCATGTATTCCTCCAAGCGACATTCTGACATATTGACGCCCTAAGGCTTCAGCAACAGACCTGCCAAGAGAAGTTTTTCCAACACCGGGAGGTCCGTAGAGACAAATAATCGGAGATTTTAAATCGCCCTTGAGTTTAAGAACAGCTAAATGCTCCAATATTCTCTCTTTAACCTTTTCCATACCATAGTGATCACGATCCAATATTTTTTGAGCTCTTTTAAGGTCAAAATTATCTTTGGTAAACTCATTCCACGGGATATCGAGCATTGTTTGAAGATAGTTATGCTGAACCGAATACTCCCCCGAAGCAGGATTTAAACGACGCAATTTGTCCAGCTCCTTAAAAAAGACCTTTTCAACTTCTTCTCCCCACTTCTTCTCTTTAGCAGCCTCCTCCATCTCTTTAGCTTCCTGTTCAACCGGACTTGCACCCAGCTCATTTTGAATCGTCTTCATCTGCTGCTGCAACAAATACTCCCTCTGCTGCTGATCCATATCCTTTTTAACTTTTGACTGGATATCATTCTTAATCTCAAGAAGCTGCACTTCACGCACCAAATGTTCTACAAGGGCAAGTCCGCGCTCTTTAACCGAATCTTTTTCCAAAATCCTCTGCTTTTCGGCAGTTTTAATATCAGAATTAGATCCAATATAATTAATCAAAAAAGAGGAGTTATTTATATTTTTTATTGCAAACGATGCCTCCTGAGGAATGTTGGTGGAACTCTTAATTATACGTAATGCAAGATCTTTAAGACTTCCAACAACAGCCTCAAACTCACGCTTCTCATCATCTCCAGGAACAATATCCTCTACAACCTCAACTTTAGCCTTATAATAAGGATCAGTCTCAACAATATCACTCCACCTAAATCTTTTACGACCTTGAATAATCACCGAGGTTGAACCATCCGGCATCTCCAACACCTTAACAACCTTGGCAACTGTACCAACCTTATATAAATCATCAGGACCGGGCTCTTCAACCTTATGATCTTTTTGAGCAACTCCGCCTAAAAACCCTTTATTTTTTTGAACATCTTTTACAAGCTTAAGAGATTTCTCGCGTCCTATGGATATAGGAACTATAACTCCGGGGAAAAGCACTGTATTGCGTAATGGCAAAAGCGGTAACTCCTGGGGTATTATATCATCATCTACACTTTGTTGATAATCATCATCCTCTACAATTGGTATAAACTCTGCATCTGACTCCATGTATTCACTCATACCTAATCCTTTATATGAAATTTTAATATTATCCATAACTATATATGTCAAATTGTCATTAATCAACATTTCTTTTTTCAGATAACTATACAGGCAATAGCCGTGCCAGCCTTTTTTTAACTAAAAAGGGCTTCGGAATTAATTCCGAAGCCCTTTAATATCTTAACAAAAAATAGAAATATCTATTTTGCTTTATTGTCGTAATGCTTCTTATAACGATTTCTAAACTTATCAACGCGTCCTGCAGTATCAACAAGTTTCATTTTTCCGGTATAAAAAGGATGCGAACTACTTGAAATCTCAAGTTTAATTAATGGATACTCTACTCCGTCAATTGTCTCTTTATCCTTGGCAGGAGCAGCTGAACGAGTTATAAAAGTATCACCGTTTGACATATCCTTAAATGCAACTAAACGATAATTATCCGGATGAATTCCCTTTTTCATGGTTCTATTATTAATGTTTTGTTTTGTCTCCGGGCATCAGGGATATTTGATGTTTCGGAGACTAATTTCTATTTATACAACTTCTATCCCAAAACGGTTTGCAAAGTTAAAAAGAAGCTCTATAACAACCAAACATTTTTACAATTAAGTGATTAGATAACTACTGTTTAACATCAACAGGTATACTTGCAGCACGCTTCACCCCTTCTCCTTTACTATTAAAGAGATATCGATAAGTGATATGCCTTTTCCCAAAATCGGCCTCCGTAGCCCTTAGCAAAGCTCGCATCTTTGGATTAAAATCACCTACCCAAGACAATTCCACCTCTTTAAGATAAGCTTTTTTTGCAACAGCATTATTCAAATGATACAAAATGCCCGACTCAATGCCCAAACGCTGAAATGATGTTTTAACACCTAAAATAACAACACGTGCCCTGCTCATCTCTTTTCTCCATTTATAATAGAGAAACCTTAACTTATTAAAAAGATTAAATTTGCCGTTAAAGTGTCTTATTATCATATTTATATCTGGGAAAAGAACTATAAAACCAATTGGCTCATCTCTATAATATGCAAACCATATGAGCTCCTCTTCCATAAAAGATGCAGTTTCTCGCAAAGTTTTTCTTAAAGTATCGCCATCCATAGGAGCAAACCCCTCGTGATACTGCCACGCTTCATTATAAATCTCAACAAAGTCTTTTACAAACTTTTCTGACTCACTTTTTTTAAAGTGTGTAAAGGAGTATCCTTCACGAGAGATAACTCTTTCGGCAACACGCCAAAACCTTTCTGGAAACTTCTTTTGCAAATTAAGATGATTTGTCAACTGCTCATAATATTCACCAAACCCATACTCTTCAAAAAAATCTTTATAGTAAGGGGGATTATAATTCATACCAAATGCAGGAGGCGTGAAACCCTCTACAAGCAAACCCCAAAAAGTGTCATTCTCACCAAAATTTATTGGTCCGTCCATAGCCTCCATACCTCTTTTCGAAAGCCACTCCTTGGCCCTATTAAAAAGAGAAAATGCAACACTCTTATCCTCAATAGATTCAAAAAAACCAAACCCACCGGTAGGCTGACTGTAATTCCATGCTTTTTTGCGATTAATAAACACTGCAACTCTGCCTGCAGGAAGACCATCATCATCTATAAGTACAAACCTCTCCGCCTCACCATGAGAAAAATAGTCATTTGCAGAGGGATCAAAAATCTCTTCAATTTGAACATCTAAAGGACGAATATAAGAGTCATCATCTTTGTAAATACGTTCTACAACATCCAGAAACATTCTACGACTCTTCTCATCCTTAACTGAAAGTATCTCCATAATATATAGGTTTCAACATTTAAACTACATATACTCCAACTCAAATAAAATCTCCTCTCCCCATCTGTTCAACTCAAATTTGTCACTCCTTCTCCATCTTAAGGCAATATCTTCAACATTTTTTTTTAACCCACCATAACGACCAGCCATTTTAAACAGCTGCACTACAGCATTAACCAATAGTTTATCATCTGCAAAGTCTTCGACAAGATCAATATTATCAACAAAAAATTGAGTGTTATCATCTTTGGTAAAACGAAATTGCCACCCCAAAGACATTAAAGCGCAATATTTAACCCAACAACCTTCACCATAAAAAAGCTTCTCAATTATCCCTGTTGAGTCCTCTCTGCGTCCAAGCAGATTAAATGCAAACTGCTCAGCCAACTCTCTGTTAAAAATATTACCACTCCAGTTTATAATATCCCTATCGTTTAACTTATCCCCTCTAACAATTAATGAAGCAATAATCATCGTCTCACGAACATTCATAAACCATAATCGCTCAGCCAATTCATTTAAACCATCTCCATCTCTTTTAAGGTCATCAGCAAGTTTTCTTAAATGGACTAAAGATACACCATAAACCTTATCATATCTCATGTTTGCAAGATTGATCTTCTCTGCAGTATCACCATTCATAAGCTGTCTAATTCTGGCCTGCACCATCTTCAATTTGCAATCGAGCTCCTTATCATATAAATAAAATTTCATAGTCAAACTTAAAAGAAAATTTTTGTAATATCGATCTCATATTGCAATTTAGTGCAACATCCATGAGTATAAATCATTTATAAAACAACCTAACCAATCAAAAAAAGTAAAAGTTGTTTTATTATCGTTAATAGGTATAATTAATTTGCAAAAATAGAATAAAAAATTTTATATTTGCATCGTTTTAAAATGGTGATTGTAGCTCAGCTGGTTAGAGCGCCAGATTGTGGTTCTGGAAGTCGCCGGTTCGAATCCGGTCTTTCACCCTTCTAAAAAGCAGTTCTTTACTTATTAAAGAACTGCTTTTTTAATGTCCAAATAAATCTCCCTTCAACAGGTTCAGCTAACACCATACCCTCACTGGGGGTGCCAAAATCAAAATATACAAGTTTAAACCTGTCTTTTTTTTAGGGAAAGATCATCGGTTTTTTAGTATCTTTGCTCTTTAATATAATAGAGATAAACATGGTAACATCTGAACAGATAAAAGAACTACACGGACGCGAGCTTGCGTTAAGGAGGTATCTTTGACATTGATAAAAAGAGTGCTGAAATTGAGGAGGAAGAGTTAAGAGCTCAAGCACCAGACTTTTGGAATGATCCTGAAAAAGCTGAAAAACAGATGAAAAAGCTTAGAGATCTAAAAAGCTGGGTTAATGACTACAAAGATGTAAAAAACGCTATTGAAGAGCTTGAGGTTTTAAACGAGTTTGCCAAAGAGTCGGAAGCCTCGGGAGATGAGGTAGAAAATGCATTGCAAAAAGCTATCAAGCTTATTGAAGCTCTGGAATTAAAAAACATGCTCCGCAAACCTGAAGATAAAATGGGAGCCATACTTAAAATTAATGCTGGAGCAGGAGGAACTGAAAGTCAGGACTGGGCCGAAATGCTTATGCGAATGTATATCAGATGGGGCGAAAAGCGTGGCTACAAAACTTTTGTTGATCATATATTAGAAGGAGAAGAAGCGGGTATTAAAACAGTAACAATACGTTTTGAGGGAGATTATGCTTACGGATACCTTAAAAGTGAAAATGGAGTTCACCGTTTGGTAAGACTTTCTCCTTTTAACTCCGCCAACAAGAGAATGACCTCTTTCACATCTGTATTTGTAATCCCCCTTATAGATGAAACAATAAATATTGACATTAACCCCTCTGATATAACATGGGAAACTTTTAGGTCGAGCGGAGCCGGCGGTCAAAATGTGAATAAAGTTGAAACAGGAGTTAGATTGAGACATGAGCCTACAGGGATTGTAATTGAAAACACCGAATCACGCTCTCAGGGAGATAATAAAGAGAATGCTTTAAGAATGCTAAAATCTCAACTATATGAAATTGAGCTGAGAAAAAAACTGGAGGAACAGAATAAAATAGAGTCTCAAAAGAAAAAGATTGAATGGGGTTCACAAATAAGATCTTATGTAATGCAGCCCTACAAAATGGTCAAGGATGTAAGAACATCATACGAATCAGGCAATGTTCAGGCAGTTATGGACGGAGATATAGACGGCTTTATTAAAGCATACCTTATGGAGTTTGGAGGAGATGATCTCTTTAAAAAAAATTAGTCAATGGAAAAAGCTATAGATAAAAATCTCCCTTACAATATAAATAAGCCTGTTGTTACAATGGGAACATTCGACGGAGTTCACCCCGGGCATAAGGCGTTATTACAAAAGGTTAGTGAAATTGCTAAAAGAAAAAAAAGAGAGTCGGTAGTGCTTACATTTTGGCCACATCCTCGAATTGTTCTTGGTAAAGATGCCGAAAGTCTGCGCTTTTTAACAACTCCAAAAGAGAAGAACAGATTAATAAAAGAGTGCGGGATTGATCATATTGTAACAATCCCGTTCACTAAAAAACTGGCAACACTATCAGCCGAGCAGTTTATTAAAAAGATACTCATTGACAAATTAAATACAGATCATCTTATTATCGGGTTCAATCATAAATTTGGCAAAGGGGGAATCTCATTTAAAGATCTGCTTGAACTCTCAATAAACTATAATTTTGAAGTTAGTCAATTTAAGCATGTATCAATTGACGGACTCTCACCTAGCTCAACAAAAATTAGAAACCACCTCTTAAATGGAGAGATAAAAAAGGCAAATCTACTGCTCGGATACCCTTTTTTTGTTTCAGGGGAAGTGACCCAGGGAAAAAAAATAGGAAGAACAATATCCTACCCAACAGCAAATATAAAGTTTGATGAGAGAGCTAAACTTATTCCTCCCGACGGGGTTTATGCAGTATATGTAAATATTGAAGGGAAGAATTACAAAGGAATGGCAAATATTGGGATTCGACCTACTGTCAACAACCATATAGATAACCGGTCGTTAGAAGTTCACATACTCGATTTTAAAAAGGAGATCTACTCAAAATACATATCGGTCCATTTTATTGTGAAAGTTAGAGAGGAGATGAAGTTTAACAGTATCATCAGTTTAAAAGAGCAACTTATAAAAGATGAAAAAGAGATTCGTCAAATTTTAACCAAACAGAGCGTATAATTAAAAAGGATAAATATATGACTGCAAATAATAATGATTTTAAAGTAAAGGATCTCTCTTTAGCTGACTATGGCAGAAAAGAGATAGATCTGGCAGAGAAGGAGATGCCCGGACTTATGGCACTGCGAGAGAAGTATGAAGATGAGAAGCCTTTAAAAGGAGCTAAAGTTATGGGATCACTCCATATGACTGTCCAAACGGCAGTGCTTATTGAAACTCTTACTACTTTGGGAGCTTCGGTTAGATGGGCAAGTTGTAATATCTACTCAACGCAGGATCATGCTGCAGCTGCAATTGCAAAAGCAGGAATACCGGTGTTTGCCTGGAAGGGAGAAACGCTTGCTGAGTATTGGTGGTGTACCGAAAGGGCCCTTGATTTTGGAGACCAATTAGGGCCTGACTTAATTGTTGATGATGGAGGCGATGCCACAATGATGATACATAAAGGAGTTGAAGCTGAAAAAAATCCTGAGATCTTAAATAAAGATTACAATAAAGAAGGTGAAGATTTTAGAGAACTAATCTCACTTCTTAAAGATTTGTACAACAAAAATAATAATAGATGGCAAAAAGTTGCAGATGCTATTAAAGGAGTAAGCGAAGAGACCACCACTGGTGTTAACCGACTCTATAAAATGCTCGAAAAAGGAGAGCTGCTGTTTCCTGCAATTAATGTTAATGATGCAGTAACAAAATCTAAATTTGATAACCTCTATGGTTGTCGCGAAAGTTTAGCCGACGGCATCAAAAGAGGAACAGATATTATGGTTGCAGGAAAAACAGTATTAATTTGCGGATATGGAGATGTTGGAAAAGGATGCGCTCAAAGCATGAGAGGATTTGGCGCGCGGGTTTTAATTACAGAGATAGATCCTATATGTGCATTACAGGCTGCAATGGAAGGCTTTGAAGTAACCACAACTGAAGAGGCTCTTAAAGAAACTGATATTTTTGTTACTGCAACAGGTAATAAAGATGTTATCACAGTGGAACATATGCAAAAGATGAAAGATACTGCTATTGTATGTAATATAGGTCACTTTGACAATGAGATACAGGTTGAAAAACTAGAAAAGCTTGATGGGATAAAAGAGGATAACATAAAACCACAGGTAGACCGATTTACTTTTCCAGATGGTAAATCAATTATACTTTTATCTCGCGGACGTCTGGTAAACTTAGGAAATGCCACAGGTCATCCAAGTTTTGTAATGAGTAACTCATTCACCAACCAAACATTAGCTCAAATAGAGCTATGGAAAAGAGATCACAATATGGGAGTTTACACCCTTCCCAAAAGACTTGATGAAGAGGTTGCTCGCCTGCATCTTTCAAAACTGGGAGTTAAATTAACTACATTATCCCAAGAGCAGGCTGAATATATAGGAATACCCAAAGAAGGACCGTTCAAGCCCGATCATTACAGATATTAATTCCACACAATTAAATAATTATTTTCAACTCGTGTGCGATACTGCTTTAAAGAGTGCCCCGCGGGCCCCTCAAGAACAGGGGCTCCGCTGGGAAAAGCAGCAGGATTACTAATAAGAAACTCCGATTCACAACAGTTGCAAACACCATAAAAAGGATCATCGAAATTAACAGAAACTATACAGGAGCTGTTTCTATCATTAGGACAATAACGATCATAAGCATTATATTGATTATATCCCTGCTTATATATAATTAAGCCACTAACTCCCGCCCCGGAATTAGCAGACCCGGATGTTTGCCTGCCGGTATAATATCTGGAAACCTGAAAAACCTCTTCCTGAAATTCGGGTCGATCTAAAGGAAAATAGACTTCAAAACGACGATTAGGCACAGGATGTTCACTTTTACTACAGCTACATAAGCTTGATAGAGCAAAAATTAAAAAGAAAAAATATATCAGCCTCATACTATTATTTCAACCACTTTATTTGGTAATTTGTTTTGTTCGCACTAATTTAGCCTTAATTTTTGAAATATGGATTCACTGGGTGACATATTATATCTTTTAATCATGGTCGCTGTTTTGGTTATTAGTGTAATCAAAAAGCCAAAAAGCGATGAGGACGTTGTTGTGCCCGAAAGTGAAAATGATGAGTTTCCCCCGTTTGATGATTGGCTGGATCAACCCAAAGAAAAAAATAAAAAGAAAGATTCTGACTCATCAGAAAGGATGGAACCTGAAAAGATGAAGCCCGAAAAACTAGAATATAAAAGACCCGAATATAAAAATATAACTAAACAAAAAAGCTTCAAACAAAGGGATAGAAATCCATCAATAATGCGACATCCCTCAAGAAAAAAGAGTTTAGTTACCGAAGATGATATAACAGCAAAAAGCGATTTATGGGATAGTGAGGAGATAGACTTAAAGAAAGCTGTTATTTACTCCGAAATCATCAAAAGACCTGATTTTTAAAACAGATCAGTCATTTAAATCAAAAATCACATTTAAATTAAAGAGTTAATATTTTAAAGATCCCGGAATATCCCGGGATTCTTTAATATTTAAAAAATTATAAAATTGCAGGAGGACCATACAATGTCAAAAGTAAGTTATGTTACCGAAACAGGATTAAAAAAATTAAAAGATGAGTTAGCCCAATTAGAGTCGGTTGAGCGTCCAAGAATCTCTAAACAAATAGCTGAAGCTCGCGATAAGGGTGACCTATCGGAAAATGCAGAATACGATGCTGCAAAAGAGGAGCAGGGAATGCTTGAGATGAAAATTGCAAAATTAAAAGAGACCATTGCAGGTAGTCGTTTAATCGATGAATCAAAACTTGATACATCAAAGGTTCAAATTCTCAATAAAGTGAAAATAAAGAATTTGAAAACCAATAAAACAATGACCTATACCATTGTATCTGAAAGCGAGGCGAATCTTAAAGAGGGCAAAATATCAATTACAACACCAATAGCCAAGGGACTTTTAGGAAAAAAAGTTGGAGATAAAGTTGAAATTACTGTTCCATCAGGAAAAATGCCATTTGAAATAATGGAAATCTCTTTATAAAACCAAAAGGCATAATATTTGACGTCCTTTCAACTATAGTTTTATAAAAAAGTTAGTATGACAACAATATTCAAAAAAATTATAACAGGGGAAATTCCTGCTTATAAAGTTGCAGAGAACGATGACTATTTGGCTTTTCTGGATATTAACCCCTTAACCAGGGGACATACATTAGTAATACCAAAAAAAGAGATTGACTATATTTTTGATCTCGACAATGAAACATTGTCGGGATTAACACTTTTTACAAAAAGAGTTGCGCATGCAGTAGAAAAATGTGTAGAGTGCAAAAGAGTTGGAGTTGCTGTGCTCGGACTTGAAGTTGCGCATGCGCATATTCATCTGGTTCCCCTGCAATCAGAATCGGACATCAGTTTTTCCAAACCAAAACTAAAGCTTTCTCAGGAAGAGATGGCAAGTTTGGCAGAAAATATAAAACAAAATTTTAAATAATATTCGTTATCAACGTATGCGACCGGGATTCTTTTTAACAAAATCTCCCCAACTGGTTGGTGAGCTGCTGCCAAAGTTTTTTTGAGACTGAAAAAAATGGCATACCGCAGCAGCCATACCATCAGTGGCATCTAAAAATTGTGGTTCCCCATCTGTTTTTAAATAGTTTTGCAAAAAAAGTGCCACCTGCTCTTTTGAAGCGCTCCCCCTACCGGTAATTGATTGCTTAATTTTTAAAGGTGCATATTCAAATACAGGAACCGATCTTGATAGCGCTGCAGCCATAGCAACACCCTGTGCTCTGCCCAGTTTTAACATCGATTGCACATTTTTCCCAAAAAAAGGTGCTTCTATAGCCATCTCATCGGGATAATAAGTATCTATAAGCTGTATAACCCTATCATATATACGTTTTAATCTAAGGTAGTGATCTTCATACTTTTTTAGCTCCAAAACACCCATCGCAATTGCTGAAGGCGTTTTTCCACATATTTTTAAAACACCATATCCCATAACAGAAGTGCCGGGATCTATCCCTAAAACTATCTTTTCCGCACCTTTTTTTTGCATCGACACAATAATTACCCTACTTTTTTCATTAATGAGCTAAAATGGTTTACTCTATCTCCAAAAAGAAGAGATAAACCGGGTAGTGCTGAGCTTAAAAATTTATCTATCACCTTAACCTCTTCTAAAGAACAACACCTCCATTGAACCGAGAAAAGAGCATTACCCCCGGGCTGCTCCGAAACAACTTCAAAGGTTTCGCTTTTTAAACAGGGATTTTCCATTAAAAATTTATCAATCTCTTTGTTACGCCATGCCTCCCACTCATCAACAAGGACAGGTGGCATCACAAACGAGACATTAAGTATAAAACTATCTCCCATTATAGTTTAAATTTTATCAAACCCACAATAAGGAACTAACACCTCAGGTATAGAGATCCCTTGCTGCAATTGATTATTCTCCAACAGTGCAGCCATTATTCTGGGTAGTGCAAGAGCGCTGCCATTTAAAGTATGTGCCAGTAAGGGACGCTTATCATCTACACCTCTATACCGAAGTTTTAATCTATTGGACTGAAAATCTTCAAAATTACTAACAGAGCTAACCTCGAGCCATCTCTTCTGAGCAGCAGAATAGACCTCAAAATCGTAAGTAAGTGCGGCAGTAAAACTCATATCTCCACCACACAACTTAACCATTCTCCATGGTAGCTGCAGTTTATCCAACAACTGTTTAACATGAGCTAACATCTCATCCAAAACTCTATATGATTCATTAGGATGGGCAACCTGAACAATTTCGACCTTGTCAAACTGATGCAGCCTGTTCAATCCCCGAACATCTTTCCCGTATGATCCGGCTTCCCTTCTAAAACAAGCAGAATATGCACAGTTTTTTAAAGGCAAACTCTTCTCATCAAGAATAACATCCCGATAAATATTTGTAACGGGAACCTCTGCAGTAGGAATAAGATAGAGATCATCATTTTCTATATGATACATTTGACCCTCTTTATCGGGAAGCTGCCCTGTACCAAATCCCGACTCCTCATTTACCAGCAAAGGTGGTAGTACTTCATCGTACCCAGCCTTTTCAGCCTCATCCAAAAAGAATGAAATAAGAGCGCGCTGAAGACGCGCACCCTTTCCTTTATAAACAGGAAAGCCCGAACCGGTTAATTTAACCCCAAGTTCAAAATCAATTATATCAAATTTTTTTGCTATATCCCAATGAGATAACTCTTCTGTTAGTTGGGGAAATGAACCGCCCTTATCGACAACAGCATTGTCTTCAGCAGAACTTCCGGCAGGAACTGACAGATGTGGGACATTCGGCAAAAGTACTATAAGCTCAATAATCTTCTGCTCTGCCTCCTCTTTTAAAGACAACTTCTCCTTTATCAGCTCTTTAATTTTAGCAGTCTGCTTTTTAGCAACATCAGCCTCTTCACTCTTCCCTTCCTTTAATAAAGAACCTATAGATTTAGAGACTTTTTTAATCTCACTTTGAAGCTCATCACTTTCAACTTGCCTACTTCGGCGTACTTTATCGAGAGCAATTATATCATCAATTATCTTCTCAGCTTTAAAATTTTTAATCTTTAAGCGGTCAACAATATCTTCCCGGTTATTTTTTATTTCATTTAATGTAAGCATAGAACATCACAATATATATAACAATAAAAATCTCCTGATTTGTTACAAAAGTAACAAAAACAGGAGATTATTTAAATTATTTTCTATTGTTACTTACTCAGCAGTAACAGGCTCAACAGAAACAAAAGAACGATCACCTTTTTTTCTGCGAAAAACTACATTCCCGTCACTAAGGGCAAAAAGAGTATTATCTTTTCCCATAGCAACATTATCACCGGGATGATGCTTAGTCCCACGCTGGCGAACAATAATATTTCCAGCTTTGGCAAACTGTCCACCAAAAATTTTAATCCCTAGTCGTTTACTCTCTGATTCACGACCATTTTTAGTACTTCCAACTCCTTTTTTATGTGCCATATCACATTAATTTTTTTTTAATTATCCAACCTGAATGTCTTCAATCTGAATTTGAGAAAGTCTTTGTCTGTGTCCATTTTTAACACGGTACCCTTTACGTCTTTTCTTTTTAAAGACAATAACTTTATCGGCTTTAAGATGAGATAAAACTTTGGCCGTAACCTTAGCACCTTCTACAACAGGAGCTCCAACCTTAACCCCATCTTCACCCTCTGTGAGTAAAACATCTTCAAACTCAATTGAAGATCCCTCTTCAGCATCCAGCTGGTTAACAAAAATCTTACGATCTTTTTCAACTTTAAATTGCTGACCGGCAATAGTAACAATCGCGTACATATTTTTTTATTTATTGATTTCTTCCTGAGGTGGGCAACTCTCTCTGCTTTTGCCACTTAATTACCCTGAGAATTTAATAATAGGTTTGCAAAATTACATATTTTTTTTGATCACAACAACTAATAGCCTTCTCAAATAATATTTTCTCTTGTAAGAATAGAGATCATCTTTTCACTTATTACATTAGGAGTCAAGCGTTCTCCTTTATCATCGGAACAATCGATACTGTAAAAATCATTTTGCAAGAGAGTCATCTCTTTATATTCATTGTAAACAGCCTTTTGAAGCTCTACAGAATCTTCATGAATATCATTTTTGCCATCTAAATAATCCCGGTCTTTACCAACTCTCTCATTAGAGAGCGACTCCACAATAGCTGAAAAAGGAACATCCAGAAAAAATGAGATGTCAGGCTGCGGCAACATATTATATCCATATTCAAAATTATAAATCCACTGCTTAAGCTCTTTTCTCTCCTTTTCATTGGAGCACTTAGCACACTGAAAGGCGATATTAGAACTAACATATCTATCTGCAATAATAATATAACCCTGCTCAAGCCACTTATTAATAATATCTATATGCTCCTTTCGATCATTTGCAAACAAAAGCGCAACCAACTTAGGGTGAACCATATCTAGCGAACCAAATTCACCGCGTAAAAACTGGGCAACCAACTCACCATAATAGCCCTCATTTAAACGGGGAAAATGAATATGGCGATACTTTAAACCCATCTCTTTAATAGACTTCTTAAGCAAATTTAGCTGTGTTGTTTTACCTGAACCATCTAAACCTTCTATTACAACGATTTTTCCCTGCATTAATATTAATCTGTTTAAAATATATTCTGCTGCTATCTTCCTCTATAAACTTTTTTTGATTCTTCTGTTATTCTTGAATGTAAAAATACCACTTATTCTCTATTAAACAATTATACCATAATTTAGCACCCCTTACATAACCAATTTTTACCAGCCATATATTAATTCAATTAAAATCATTAAAACAAAGAGTCCTCTCTATCCAATAAATCTCAATATATTTGCAATATAGTTGTAAATATAAAGCAGATTAACACTCTTTATGAAATATTAACATGCTAAATAATACATTTATGCAATTTAGATAAAATAGTAAACTGGCAGGAAAGCAAATTTCTAACAATAATACCCGTTTAAATGCCATTTTTTATCACCAGGTTTAATAAGCTAAGCATAAAATCACAGCCTGAACATCTGCCACAACGATTTGTTATAAAAAGAACCTAAACTTATTATTGAAGTAGTTTTGGATAATTGTAATAAAAAAGCTTAATAATAAAAGTTATGAAAATTAAGATAGCCTTAACACTATTAATTGCTCTTTTGATGGCAGGATGTAGCAGTGAACGATCTACAGATGTAGTTTCGGTAAGTATTTTACCACAAAAATTTTTTATCGATAAGCTCACAGGAGGGGCTCTTGAGGTTAACGTTATGATTCCTCCCGGAGCAAGTCATGCCACCTATTCACCTACAACAAATCAATTTCGTAAACTTTCCGACTCCCGTCTCTATATGGGAATTGGACATTTGGGTTATGAGCAGGTTTGGACGCCCCGATTAAAGGAGCTGAACCCCGAAATGGAACTTTTAATACTCTCTGATTTAACAGAGACTATTGAGGGTACTTGTAACCATTCACATGATCATGAAGATAATCACCATCATCATGGTGTAGACCCACATATTTGGCTCTCACCAAAAGTGATGCTAGAGCTTATGCCACACATAAAATCAGCACTTACCAATGCTTATCCCGAATTATCGGAAACTATCAGTAACAATTATCCGCAACTTTATAACAGCATTGAAAATCTACATCTCGAGATGAAAAAAGTAACAGCAAATGTTACCCAACACTCTTTTATGATCTTTCATCCTGCTCTTACCTATCTGGCCAGGGATTATGACCTGGAACAAATCTCAATTGAAGTAGATGGAAAGGAGCCCTCTCCGGCACTGCTTGCAGCAACAATAAAAGAGGCTCAAAATAAAAATATAGAGATAATTTTTATTCAAGAGGAGTATGATATTCGTAATGCTCAAATGGTTAGTGAATCGACCAATATAGCAGTTGAACAGATCAACCCTCTGGCCTATGACTGGCTGGCATCGATGCAACAAATTGCAGCTCTGTTAAAGCAATATCTATAAAAATCAGATCTATGAACCAAATAATTGCCAGACTAAAAAATGTGACTGCAGGGTATAACGGCGAATCTGTACTTAAAGAGATATTTCTTGAAATAAAAGAGAACGATTTTATAGGAATAATTGGACCCAATGGTGGAGGGAAAACCACCATGTTAAAAGTTTTGCTGGGAATTATAGAGCCATTTCGAGGAAATGTTGATTTCCCCCTAGGCAAAATCAACATGGGATATCTTCCACAAGCATCACAAATAGACAAAAACTTTCCCATTTCGGTTAAAGAAGTTGTAGAAGCAGGTTTAAAACCAACCCATCGATGGAGCCATCAACTTTCAAAATCGCAAAAAGAATCTGCACTTGGATTGATTAAAGAAGCCGGCATGGAAAGATATTACAAAAAGCCGATTGGAGTATTGTCTGGGGGGCAGTTGCAAAAAGTTCTGCTATGCCGCGCAATTGCAAGCAATCCGCAACTATTAGTACTGGATGAACCAAATACATATGTAGATAAACACTTTGAAAGTGAACTTCATCAATGGTTGAAAAAACTAAACGAAAAAATGGCTATTCTATTAGTATCCCATGATGTAGGAACCATACCTTCACTGGTAAAATCAATTGCCTGCGTAAACGGAACACTGCACTACCATCCATCCAATCAGCTTACATTAGAATTGTTAAAAGTTTACGACTGCCCTATAGATCTAATAACACACGGTCCTGTGCCGCATAGAGTTTTAAAAAAGCATTAAAAAATGACCGATTTTATATCACTGTTTCAATATACCTTTTTTCAAAATGCATTAATGGCATCGGTACTAATTAGCATTTTGGCAGCTATGATCGGGACCTATATAGTTTCCCGAAAAATTGTCTTCATAAGTGGGGGTATTACTCATGCTTCTTTTGGGGGGATTGGCATCGCTTATTTTCTTGGGTTAAATCCATTTCTTGGAGCAGCTCTATTTGCCATCCTTACCAGTACAAGTATTGAGTGGATTTCAAATAAAGGGAAAGTGCGAGAGGATAGTGCTATCGCAATTCTATGGTCTCTGGGAATGGCTGTGGGAATTATTTTTGTTTTTATGACCCCGGGATACACTCCAAACCTAATAAGTTTTCTCTTTGGAAGTATCTTGTCTGTGGGAAAATCCGATATCATTATTATGCTGATAATTACTCTTGCTACTGCCATTTTTTTTCTAGTCTGGTATAGACCCATTATATATTCAGCTTTCGATCCAGAATTTTCAAAAATCAACGGTATTCATGTTACTTTCTTTCGATATACCATGGCAATACTTGTAGCACTTGCCATTGTTATTAGTATTCGTGCCATGGGAATTATTCTGGTGCTAAGCCTTTTTACCATTCCACAATCAACAGCTATGCTGTTCACTAACAGTTTTAACCGTATCATTCCCCTCTCTATACTCTGGGGTTTGCTTGGATCATTATCAGGACTGTTTATAGCCAATCACTTTAACATCCCTTCCGGTGCAGCCATCATATTTATGCTCACCATTCAATTCTTAATAATAAAAGCATTGGTAGTAGCAGTAGAGTTAAAAAAACAAAAGATGCGATAGTTTAAAAGAGTTTCTCTTTTAGTAATGCCTCAGCCACAACAAAATCAAATGGAGTTGTTATTTTTATATTTTCCATGTTCCCTTTAACAAGGGTTATCTCATAACCTGCAGCTTCAACAACAGTGGCATCATCGGTAAATGTCGACCTGAAAGTTTGTTGATATGCTTTTTTTAAAACCTCTCCTTTGAATATTTGTGGAGTTTGAACTATGCAGAACGAGGTGCGATCACATGATCTTGACTCCTCATTTGAGATCTCTCGCAACGACTCTATCATCTCAACAACGGGAATAACAGCATCACTCTTTAAAACCTCATCAACCACTCTCTCTATAGTATCATAAGAAACAAAGGGACGAACCCCGTCATGAACTGCAATATATCCTGACTCATCAACAAATTGCAGCCCATTTTGCACACTGTGAAATCTTGTCTCTCCACCTTCGGCAACAATATGCTCAACACCATAACTATAGTGATCACAAAGCTCTTTCCAATACTTTTGTAACTCAGGAGATGGTAAAACCAAAACAATATTATCAAAACCCGCATCACTAAACCTGTTAATTGTATGCATTAAAAGAGGAGAACCTCCCAACAATAAAAATTGTTTTGGAATATCTCCTCCCATTCTAACTCCTTTTCCACCAGCTACAATTATAACACTCTTTACCATCTACATATATTTATACCGCTTAATGCTCTTCTTGGGAGTTTTCTCAAACTCTTCGGGATAAAGTGTCATTAATCCTACCGGCATAAATGCAGGCAACTGTTGATTAACTTCACGCTTTAACTTTTGCAACTCCCTTTCTATCTGATTATTATTATCAAACCCTATATCTTCACAAACCTCATAATCGGGATAAATAAGCGCTTCAATTTTACCATCCCTGTCACGAACAAGACACTCCTGAACAATATCCATATTCGATATAACAGCCTCAATCTCTTCGGGATAGATGTTTTGACCAGATGGGCCAAGAATCATATTTTTACTTCGACCCTTTATATAAATAAAGTTATCTTCATCAATTACACCAAGATCTCCAGTCTTAACCCATCCATCTTCGGTAAATATTTCATTGGTAGCCTCCTTATTTTTATAGTAACCAATTAATATATTTTCTCCCTTCACCTGTATCTCACCCACCTCGTTGAACGGATCATTACTATCTATTCGTACCTGCATACGGTCAACAATACGACCTGCTGAAGTTAATCTTGACTCCTGCCAGGGAGCATAACTAATTAACGGTCCGGTCTCTGTCATGCCATACCCTACTGTTACGGGAAACTCAATCTTTTTTAAAAACATCTCCACATCTTTATTAAGTGCAGCACCCCCTATTACAACTTCTCTAAATTCTCCTCCAAAAACTTCCACTAAACTATTTTTCACCTTCTCATAAAGCAGTTTATTAACTACAGGTATTTTAAGAGCAGTTTTTAATACGGGTTTCTCAAGTTTTGGCATAATCCGCTTTTTAAAAATCTTTTCAAGAATCAGCGGAACCGAGAGAACTAATGCAGGTTTTACCTTTCTAAAAGCCTCTGTAATTATTTGGGGTGAAGGAGTACGGGTAAGGAATGTTATATGACACCCGGTAATAAAAGGCCATAAAAACTCAAAAAGACACCCATATGCATGAGCCATGGGCAAAAAAGAAACAATGCGCTCACCTGCCACAATATCAAAAGTATCACAGGCATACTTAACATTTGACCAAATACTCCTGTGTGGTAAAAGCACACCTTTAGAAAAGCCCGAGGTTCCCGAAGTATAAGAGAGAACTATAACCTCATCGGCCTTAACCTTACAGTAGTCTATACACTTAACATCAAAAACATAACTATTCTTGCCTGCCTTATCTTCTCCCTTTCTTAAAGCCTTTTCAACTCTCCCCTTTTTATCATATATAGGGGTAAAACTGTTTAATGATATAATGCCTTTAACTCTTGATATTTGAGTCTCATCGACCTTATCATACATCAAATCGGTAGCAAAAAGCAAATCCGACTCTGAATGGTTTACAATATGATGAATATCGTTTGAGTGAAAATCGGGAAGTATTGGCACAACAACAGCTCCATAAGTTATAACTGAAATATATGTAATACCCCAGTTCGACATATTACGACCAATAAGGGCTATTTTATCGCCCTTTTTAATACCTAACTCTTTATATACGCAGTGAAGTTTATATATTCTCTCACCAACCTCCCTAAACGTATAGCTCTCACCTTTAAAATCGGTAAAGGCAGTTTTATCTGCATGATTTTCAATCACATCCTTCACCATTGAAATATAACCATTCGCTTCCATACAATTCAAATAATAGAGTTTCTAAATAAAAAATACCGGCTGCCAGTCATTATCTCCGGAAAAAATACTTATTATGAACTTTCAAATTTTCATCAAATATTTCAAAAAAACAAAAATATAATGATAAACCTATTTAGATATTATATAATATTAAGAGAGTAAACATAGATGCAAATTATCTGTTTACAAATAGTATAAACTGTTGTCATATGCAAAAAAAGAGACTATTAATCGATTTTCTTAAAAAAAACGGCAAGGCTATACTGCTCTATTCAGGCGGATTCGATAGCAGCGCGATACTGGGTGCTGCCGTAGAGGCAAATGTAGAAATAGAGCCAATATGGCTTGATAATGGATTCAATAGAGCCACAAAAGAGATAATTGAAAAACAGGCACGAAATATGGGGTGTAAAAAGGTTAAAACAATAAAATTAAATCCCGGTAAAAAAGTTTTAAAAAACAGTGTTGAGCGATGCTTCTTTTGCAAAAATGAGTTGATAAAAAAAGTTAAAGAGTATAAGGATGCTCCACTTTTTGATGGCAGCAATCTAAGCGACTCATCATCATACCGCCCGGGATTAAAAGCAATAAAAAAAGAGGGAGTAATTTCTCCACTGGCACGCCTCAATATTTCAGCTACAGAAGCTGCAGAAATGGCAATTAAAATGGGAGCTGACCCATATCTGGCAAATCTTGAAGGCTGCATGGCAACCCGATTCAATTATGATTTAGGTATAGATAAACAAAAAATAGAGTTGTTAAGAGAACTTGAACTATCTATTATAAAAGAGACTCAAGATTATAAGATAAGATGCCGAATAGATGATCATAATCACTTGAGAATAGAACCGGGAAACGACAATACCCTTGAACTTCTCTGTAAACAACCACTAAAAGATGAGATAATAAACAAAGGTAAAAAAATTGCAGTTTTTGTAACTTTAGATTTAGAAGGAACAAGAAAAAATATGTTTGACCAAATAAGAAACTTATGACATTTGATGATTTATATGACAAAATAGAGAAGGGTGAGATAACAAAAAAGGAGGCTAAAAAAGAGTTTTCTTTAAACTGGCTTGAAACAGCAAGTAACTATATCGCCGATGTTAATCGTGAAACACGTATAGGAATTCCAGAAATAATATATGGAGAATATAAGTCGAAAAAACAGACAATTGAAATTACCGACACTCTGTTAAAGGAATATCCCAGAGTTCTGATATCGCGATCACCATTTAATAAAGAGATTAACGAACATTATAAAAAGAGCCACCAGATTAATATATCCCCTAACCTGATAGTGATAGGGGATATGCCTGAACCAAAAGGGGCAGTATTGGTTATAAGTGCAGGAGCAGCAGATCACCCGGTTGCAACAGAATCTCTTTTAACATTAAAAAGTTTAGGTGTTGAGCCGCTCATTTTTGAAGATAGAGGCATAGCACACCCCACCAGAGTGCTCGATGCCGTAAAAACAGGTATAGAGAGGGATGTGTCATCTGTAATAGTAGTAGCGGGAATGGAAGGTGCCCTTGCCCCATTCGTCGCATCTCTGGTAAGCCTGCCTGTAATAGGTGTACCAACATCGGTAGGATATGGGTTTAGAGCAAAAGAGGCAGCCCTTACCTCAATGTTGGCTTCCTGTGCCCCAAATCTTGCAGTGGTAAACATTGACGGAGGGGTAAGAGCGGCAATAATAACCGGATTAATAACTAAAAACAGAGATATATGCACAAATTAATAATCGACCCTACAGGTGGTTTTGCCGGGGACATGTTTGCAGCAGCATTAATAAATGCAGGAGCCGATGAAGTATATGTAACAAAATCAATGCAAAAAGCAGCAGAAATGATAGGAAAAGCTTCTGTAACACATCTATTAACAACCGACAAGTCATCCCGCCTGTTAATAGAGATTGAGCATCACCACGGACACCTGTCATCAATAAAAGCAAAAGAGTTATTAACAGAGCTCTTTAAAATATCAGATATTCCCACGCAATATCAACAATTGGGCTATGATATATTATCAAATCTTATAGAGGCCGAAAATATCGCCCATTCAACTTATGATTTTAAGATGGATAATCATCATCACCATCACCACCATGACGCTACAGAGTTTAACCAAAATAAAAAGGAGCCAAAAGCATGGCTGCACGAGGCTCAAGATATATTAATAGATATAATGGGAGCTGTTACAGGTTTATCAAATCTTAAAACTCCAATTACGGCAAAACTTATAGCACCTGTGAGTTATGGGGGAGGCTCAATAAGTTTCTCTCACGGAACAGTAAAGATACCTGCACCCGCTACACAGGTAATGATTGATAATAAAAACATCCCGGTTCAGGAAGGCCCAGTAAACAGTGAACTCTTTACCCCGACAGGAGCAGCAATATTATGTGCATTAAAAGCAAATGAACTAACAGAGGAGCCAAAAAATGATCTCTATACTACGGGACAGTCAAGAGGAACTAAAGAGCTGCCCATACCCCCTTTAAAAATAATGCTTTACAAATAAGTATAAATTAAACCTTTAAAATAAAATATTATGAAAAGTGATGTTACAATAAAATGGCAGGAAAATATGGCATTTGAAACAGAGATGGATGGCCATAAATTAATTATAGATGCATCTCCCGAGGTAGGAGGCGAAAACAAAGGGCCAAGGCCAAAACCTTTTATGCTTTTAGCACTAGCAGGATGCACAGGCATGGATGTGGTTTCAATGTTAAAAAAAATGAGAGTTAAGTTCGATAACCTAGAAATAAAAGTAGAAGGAGAGTTAAGTGAAGAGCATCCCAAAACCTATAAAAACATGAAAGTTATATATGAGTTTTCGGGTAAAGATTTACCTCAAGATAAACTACAAAGAGCTGTAGATTTATCAGAAGAAAAATATTGTGGAGTCTCTGCTCTTTACAAAGAAGTTATACCAATAGAGACTGAGATTAAAATTAAATAGGGGCACGGTCACAATTTAAAGTTTAAAAACGAAACAGGTAGCAATTAAATATGCTTCTGTTTCGTTTTTTTTATAATATTGATGTTAAGTAGATAAAAATATAAAGCATATAAAGGCTGCTTATGAATAAAAACATAAATATATCACTAATATGGAAAGTTGTGTTAACTACGGTGGCCGGACTGGCAACTGTGTTGCTAATTCATGCAGCAATAGAACTGGCATTTGATGAGATAACAACTAACATAAATAAAATAGCCCAACCAAATGAAAAATTAACTAAAGTAAATAAACTATTCAGAGAAGTCTCTCAATTAAATCACTTTCAACATGAAGATGCTGCAAGTATAAGAAGAAATCCATCTCATGACTTTATGAGAGAGTCAGATGCTGCTTTCCATACAATCGACACCTTAAAAATTCTCTTCGATAACGATGAATATCAACAAACAAAAATAAAACAGATAGACTCCTTACTGCAACAGAGAGAGAGCCTCTTTACAAATTTTCTAGAGCTGCAATATCGCCACAACAAAAATCCGGATATAAAAGAGTTTTTAGATAAATCAATTAAAGATAGCGCAGATGTAAACATACATACTCCTCCGGCAATAGTACAAAAAGAGACAGTAACAACAACAACTGAAACTAAAGTTGATACAATAAGGGAAGAGAGAGCCGGTTTTTTTAAGCGCCTTTTTAACCGGGCTCCTCAAGAACTCACTGAAATTATAAGCTACGATATAACTACCGATACCGCTACAAAAATATCCTACGACACAATAGCCCCTAATTATCCCGATACGCTTATAGCAATTTGGGAAAGCCGCATTGACAGTCTGCACTCCCAATACCTTAAACAATCTGCACTTATCAAACAACAAGAGCTTCATCTTATTAACACAAACAGCAGACTAATACATGAGATTATAAATATTATTAATGATTTAGAACAGACCGAAATAGGCAGGTTAAGAGCAGAAACCAGAAATACATTTAACATTGCAGGAACAACAATTGAAAGGCTCAATCACATAATCTTAATATTCATAGCTATTACAGTAATTCTAGCCATATTAATGGCTGCAGATATCTCAAAATCGGCATCTTACCGAAAAAAGCTGGAGATAGCTCATCAAAAAGCACAAAATGAAGCTGAAGCACGAAAACAGTTTCTCTCTAATATGAGCCATGAAATAAGAACACCACTGCAAACAATATATGGCTATGCCGAGCAGCTAATAAAATCGGACAATAATAAATCAAATATTGAACCAATATACAGCTCGGCCGAACACCTTTTAGATGTTGTAAATGAAGTGCTCGATTACTCTAAAGTTACTTCAGGAAAAATTATTATTGAAAAGAGAGACTTTAATCTTTATAAAACGGTTCAATCTGTAGCAACCTCTTTTACTCCCATAAGTGAGAAGCAAATGACACCTTTAAAATTTAACTACTCTATCGATAAAGATCTAATTCTCAAGGGAGATCCATTTAAACTAAAACAGATAATATATAATCTTCTGGGAAATGCCCTTAAGTTCACATCAAAGGGAGAAATCAACTTAACAGTAAAAGAGAACAGGCAAAAATCGACAGATAAAACAAAGCAGATTACCATACTGGTAAAAGATACAGGAGAAGGCATTGACTCTGATAAATTAAATTCAATATTTGACCCCTATAACACTATTATCGACAAAGATGGGAAAAACAGTAGCGGAACAGGACTTGGTTTAGCAATAGTGAAAAAAATAGTTGAAGCCAAAAACGGAAATGTAGAAGTGATAAGCACACCCGGTAAAGGAACTCTATTCACTGTAGAAATCCCTTTTGCAGTAGGAGAAAAGACAAAAGATTATGCAATAAAGCCGGCAATATTGAAGAGTTTTTATCACAATAAATACAACTTTATTTTAACAGATGATGATAAATCAATAAGAGATTTGGCCAAATCAATATTCAAAAAGTGGAATATAGATCTTATCACCTTTAAAAACGGGGAGGAGTTAGCTAAAAGTTTATCCGGTTTGTTGCAAAAACCAACAATCATATTTTTAGATATAAGAATGCCCGGAATAAGTGGAACAGAACTGTGTAAATATATATGTAATACCTACTCCAAAACCAAAGATGTTACTATTTATGCCCTTACAGCACAAACTCTTATAGATGAACAAAAGAAAATATTATCATCGGGATTTAAAGGTATAATAGAAAAGCCCTTTAAAGAGGTAGATATTATAACAACACTAAACAATCACTTCAATAGTCTTAATAGGTTAAAAAAAGAGGATGCACTAAATCCCCAAACATTAATAGATATGACAGGGAGTGAAAAAGAGCTCATTGAGATTTTATCATCTATATATGAAGAGACTAAAAATGATTTAACCGAACTAAAAGAGAGTTTAAATAAGAAAGATCTTAAAAAAGTATCTCTTATAGTACATCGTTTGGCAGGACGAAGCGGTCAGGCAGGGGCTAAAAAGTTTGCTGCACAATTAAGAGATACCGAAATAGAGATTGAAAACAGGGGTGATTTCAAAAAGATAGTCAATCAGGTAGAGTTATTAATTGATAATGGCTATATTTTTTTAAAAAAAGTAGAAAACTTTATAGATAATAAAAAGGATTATTAATGGTGCAGGCCATATTTTTCAATTTTATTATATAGAGTTTTTCGATCAATATTTAAAACCCTGGCAGCTTTTGATTTATTTCCTTTAACTTCCTGTAAAACTTTCGAAATCTGCTCCCTCTCTGTCTCTTCCTGCAATTTACGCAATGTGCCTACATTTTGGTTCTCCTGTTTACTAATCTTATTCAAAGAGTAGATCATCTCCTCGGGTAACATCTCCTTATGAGCCGTACTACCTTTTGACAACAACACTATACGACGTATGGTATTCCTAAGCTCCCGCAAATTTCCCGGCCATTCATAGCGATTAAAAATCTCAAAAATTTCAGAAGAGATGTTTTTCACATCGCGATTGAGGTCTCTGTTTGCCTCCTCCACGAAATAGTCAATAAAAAGAGTAAGATCATCAAGGCGCTCTCTAAGAGGTGGTACTACAATTTTAAATTCATTAATTCTATGATAAAGATCTTCTCTAAAATCTCCTCTTTCAACACTATCAAGTAGGTTCTCATTGGTAGCAGTTAAAAGCCTAACATCCACATCTATCAACTTATCACTTCCAACTGGTTGTATAACCTTCTCCTGCAATGCTCTCAAAAGCTTTACCTGAACCTCATAACCTAAATTACCAATCTCATCAAGAAAAAGTGTTCCTCCCGAGGCATTTTCAAATTGTCCTTTTTTATCAAATAGAGCTCCAGTAAAAGCTCCTTTTTTATATCCAAAAAGCTCCCCTGCAGCCAACTCTTTTGACAGCACTCCGCAATCTATTGGTATAAAAGGCTTTGCAGACCTTTCACTACAACGATGTATTGCCCGGGCAACAAACTCTTTTCCTGTACCACTCTCCCCTTCAATTATTACAGACATTAAGGTGGGACCAACAAGTTCAATATATTCCTGAAGTTCTAAAGCCTTTTTACTTTGGCCTGTAACAAAACCGGGCAACTTAGTATCAGATCTACTATCATCTACCTGCATTTTAACAGATTGCCTGATAACCATAAGAAGCTCCTCGGGATTAACAGGTTTTGTAATATAGTCACTAGCTCCCATCTTCATAGCCTTCACCACTGTACGAACATCTTTAAATCCGGTCATAATAATAGCAGGAGCATCATTTATCAAAGCCAATAGGTCTAAACCGGAGCCATCGGGTAATCGATAATCCAAAAGATAAAAATCAAACTTCTCTTTAGATATAATAGTTTGAGCACTCGCTTTATCAGTAGCGACTATAACATCATAATTATTTCGTTTAAGAAAAGACTCCAATAATTTTGCAAAAGAGATATCATCTTCAACAATTAAAAGCTTAGCCATATATAGATTACTTTATCTGCCCCTAAGTTATAAAAGAAGAGGTAAATATAAACTATAGATAAAGCTAAACTGTAGAACTTTTACTCAAAAAAAGGGGCTGCCACGTTTGACAACCCCTTTTAAAACTGAATCTACCCCCTTCATCAATTTTACTTATTATTTATCATCATCATCTTCTTCAAGGTCAATCAACTCTCCCTGAGGTGAAAAATTAATAACCTTTACATCTCTATCCTCTTCACGCTCAACCTCTTTCAACATTGTAACAGCATAATAGGTTCTCTCCATATCAATAATCATTTCGGCTCTTGCAGCTCGCCATCCCTCAAACTTCTCTTCCTCAAGTGCATCAGTAATTGGCTGTGGTAAAGCATTTACAGACACCTCAGTTTTCGTTACCTCCTCATCAAACTCTTCTTGTGCTGCACTACTATTAACAATTACAAAAAGTCCCATTATAAATACTGTAAAAAAAATAGCTCCTTTTTTCATCTTAAATAAATTTTTAGTTAGTTATACATATAATTTCGGTAAGTAGTATTGAGATAATCATGCCAAACAATAAGACTCTTATTAAACCACTATAAATCAAGCAGTTTAAAAGAGTATGCAAATATTGCGGGGTGTCGCAATACTACACACTTGTAGAAATAGTCAACATTAATAGAGCAAATATCAATTTATAAATTGATATTTTTTTAAATAATAGCTACATTAATCAAAGCATATAAATCTTTAATTTAATAAAAAGAAACTATGGAAAATTTTTTTTACGCAGAGTTTTGGGAACAAATATTTTCACTTTTAGTTAAGTGGTCGGTAACTCAACTTCCAGGTATTTTAATAATAGTAATTGCACTATTTGTTCTTTTACGCACAATAAAATTTACTCTTAAAAAGTTTAGAGAGATCTTGCTAAAAAGAGCTGAGCACCATGAAGAGACCGATACTGCTGAAGCCGAAAAAAGAATAAACACCTTAACCGGTATAATGTATGCTGTCCTAAGAATTACTGTAATAACTGTTTTTATAATAATATTATTAAGCCAATTTGCTATTGATATAGCTCCTTTGTTAGCAAGTGCAGGGATATTAGGTCTGGCAATAGGTTTTGGAGCTCAGGAACTTGTTCGGGACTATATTTCGGGATTCTTTATTCTAATGGAAGATCAAATAAGGACAGGTGATGTGGCTATAATAAACGGAACAGGTGGTGTTGTTGAAAAAATTGAACTAAGAACCATTACTCTTCGTGACTTATCAGGAGTTGTTCACATTTATCAAAACGGAAAGATAAACAGTGTCTCAAACATGACCAAAACATGGTCAGCTGCAGTTCTCGATATTGGTGTAGCCTATAAAGAAGATGTAGGAACAGTAATTGAAATAATGAAAGAGGTTGGTGCCAATTTAAAAAATGATCCCGCATTTAATGAAATAATGATCGATGACCTTGAGGTATTTGGACTAAATGAATTTAGTGACAGTGCATTAATTATAAGAGGAAGAATTAAAACTAAACCCGGGAATCAATGGACTGCCGCACGGGAATATCGTAAACGAATAAAAGAAGCATTTGACAAAAACAGTATTGAAATTCCTTTCCCACATACTACTGTATATTGGGGAGAAGAAATTAATCCACTTAAACTTAATATTGACGAAAAGAAATAAAAAAAACAGGGGTCAATTCAAAATGTTATTAGATTGATCCCTGTTTTAAAATTTTTTCTCTACTTTAAAAGTTATAGTGCAGATTTAAACTGTTCTAAAAACCTAATATCGTTATCAAAAAACAGACGAATATCATTAATCTGATATTTTAACATTGCGATTCTCTCAACTCCCATACCAAAAGCAAAACCGGTAAACTTCTCACTATCTATTTTGCTGCTATCCAAAACATTAGGATCAACCATTCCACAGCCTAAAATCTCTACCCAACCGGTATTTTTACATATACCACATCCACTTCCTCCACATAAGGTACAAGAGATATCCATTTCAGCCGAAGGTTCGGTGAAAGGAAAATATGATGGTCTCAACCTTATCCTGGTCTCTTGTCCAAACATCTCTTTGGCAAAATAGAGTAATGTTTGTCTCAAATCGGCAAAGGAGACATCTTCATCAATATATAAACCTTCTACCTGATGAAAAATACAGTGTGCTCGTGCAGAAATTGCTTCATTTCTAAAAACTCTTCCCGGAAAAACAGCCCGTATTGGAGGAGGCTCATGTTCCATAACCCTAACCTGAACCGAAGAGGTGTGAGTCCTAAGCAAAATATCGGGATCTTTATTTATAAAAAATGTATCCTGCATATCACGAGCTGGATGCTCAGGCGGAAAATTTAAGGCAGAAAAAACATGCCAGTCATCCTCAATTTCAGGGCCTTCAGCAACAGCAAAACCCAAACGTCCAAAAACATCTACAATCTCATTACGAATAATTGACAAAGGATGTCGACTTCCCACAGGGTTATATGTTCCGGGCAAAGTTAAATCTAAACCATCAACATCTGTATCGGCATCATCAAATCTCTTTTTTAATTCACCAATAGTAACACTCGCTTGATTTTTTAATTTGTTAAGAGCCTGACCCACCTCACGTTTTTGGTCGGCAGGCACAGCTTTAAACTCATCAAAAAGAGTAGAAATTATTCCCTTTTTCCCTAAATATTTTATTCGCAACTCCTCAACTTGTTGCGAAGATTCAGCTTTTAAATTTTCAATTTCTAAAAGAAGAGACTCTATCTTTTTAAACATGAAAAACCATTTTTATTTAATTCAAAAAACAAAAATAAGAATAAAACGCCCTTTATTAAGCTATTAATTAAAAATTATTTAACTAAAATGTATAACCAAATCCAAAATACCATCTTACTCCCCCACCCACAGAACCACCTGAAGCACCAATTTGAAGCGGACCAAGAATACTATCATACTCCAATAATAGTCCATAACCGAGTAACTGCTCATCCTCATTCACAAAAACAGAATCAAAAGAGATATAATCTCCCTGATAGGAAGCCAAGCCATTAACAATCATTGTAGCATGCAGTTTACTATAAAATCTATACCTGATACTGCCTTGTGCCATCACATAATTTTGCACCACCTTCTCTCTGCTGCCCAAACCAATAAAGCTTAAGTCATGATTACGAGTTTGTGAAGGTAATCCTCCAACATAAGTCAGACCAGATAACGGCATATCGGCTGTTGACCAGCCTGCAAAAACTGAAGGAATAAAAACCAGCCGATCTGTAAAGGAGATGTGACGCCGGTAGCAGCCTCGTAAAGTAAAAAACTTCTCATCTGAAAATGCTATCATATCTTCAACAGATAGGTATTGATCTTGAGCACCTTTATATAGCTCAGAGACATCAAAATATGCTCTAAACTTCAAATCCAAATCGGATCCCCTACCCGGGAAAAATCTACGATTGGTGGAGTTATATCTTAGCCAAAAAAGTCCGCTCAAATATGAATTTCCAAAGCTTTTAACCCCTGGAGTAAACAGGTTGTAAAATCCGCTCTCTCGTTTATACCACGATCGCTCATACTCCATTAAAGCATTTATTTCCAGACTTGTTCCAACCGATGACATAAATCCTCCAAAGGCACTAAAGTAGTTATGAACAAAGCTCCCATACTTAGCACCATCCTGAAAATAGACAGGGAAAGAGTTATTTTCAAAAACACCTTGAAACCTGGTGCCGGTTCTATGTATCTCACCATGATAATTAATCATAGATAGATTTATTCTGGGCCTGTCAGAAATATCTATAGTTTTTGAAACACGATTGCCTCTCAATAAAATATTTCGTAAAGTAACATTAGCAGTTAATCTCGCTTTATACTCATTGTCATACTGCAATGAAAATTTAAACTTCGCCCTTTCTGCTTCATCAACATTCATTACTAAAACATACCCATCCCGTACAGGCCTCAAGCGATATGAGACTGACTTAAAATAACGGGTTCCCATTAAACGACTAACCCCCCTTTCAAGATCATTAACCGATATATAGTCACCCTCGTGAATTCCCAAATTACCCAGAAAAAACCTATAACTGATTCTCTCCATACCATTTACACGAATTTGATCAATACGAACACTATCGGGCTGTGGAGGCACTACACGAGGAGAGTGTAAGGCTATTGAATTTAAACTATCGGCCATATTTTTTAGTTCGGATAAAAAAGGGGCAGCACCCTTTCGTCCCCTCTCAACTATATGGATAGCATCTGAAAAACTAGCAGTAGTATAAGGGTCCATTTCAGGCTCAATATAGATATCAACCATAGGCATTTGAACCCTCATATTAATATTGTTACCTATCATAGTAGATGCGGTAAGCACGCCTATAGGAGAATTCAAATCTCCCACATCAGTTTTATGAGAGGTGCCAACATTAACTCCTATAATAATATCGGCACCCATGTTTTTACAAACCCTTACAGGAAAATTATTTAAAACACCCCCATCAACTAAAAGCATAGAGTCTAATTCAACAGGAGAAAAAATAGATGGAATAGCCATGCTTGCTCGTAAAGCTGTTGTAAAATCACCATCGCTAAAAACATGCTGTCTCCCGGAGATAAGATCAGCTGCAACACACTTAAAAGGGATAGGAAAATCTTTAAAAGATTCTATTCCTGCAACGCGAATAGAGAGCCTCGAGATAAGTTCAGAAACCGAATGCCCTTCTATAAAGCCGGCAGGTGTAGAAAATCCATCTGAGGTAATATCAATCTCACCATGATACCTTTGGTAATCATCCTTCTCTTCAGGCATAACATCCGAAAGCAAAATCCGATCCGATAAAAGATGTCCCCAATCTACAGCAGTAACAATAGAATCAAGCTCCTGCGCACTATACCCTATCGAATATAATCCTCCAACAATAGCTCCCATGCTGGTCCCGGCAATATAATCGGGTCTAATGCCTGCCTCCTCCAAAACCTGCAAAACTCCGATATGGGCAAGTCCTTTAGCACCTCCACCACTCAAAACAACTCCGACGGTAGGTCTCTTATCTCCACCATCATCAGCCGATAAAGAGTTAAAGCTAAATAGCCAAACCATTAACAAACCTGTCTTAATCAATCTGATCATACCGGAATAGATAAAATGCTATATAAATATAAATTAAAATATCACCCTGACAAATTAGAATAAACCAAAATGCCTAAAATCAATTCTGTAACAATATTGTATAAATATTAGATGAAACCTCTTGATTTAAATTCTAAATATTTATTGACAGTATCAGTAGTCAATTTATTAGGGGAAGTAAGTAAAACATTTATTCCATTCATCTTAAGCTCTTTGGCTATATGATATTTCTCAACTACATACTTTTCTGCTACAGCATTACGATAAATATCGACAATGTGATCTTGTCTCCCGGCTAAAGAGTCAACAATTTCGCTGTTTTCAAAAAAGACAACAACTAAAAGGTGAACAGAGGCAATTTTTTGTAAAAGAGGAATTTCTCGTTGAGCCGACAATAAACTTTCAAAATTGGTATATAAAAACAGAAGACTACGCTGATTAATATAACGCCGAATATTTATATATAAGCTTTCTATATTATGCTCAGCAAAAGTAGTATGCTGATTATAAAGCACCTCCATAATGGTCTTAATCTGATGATAGTTACGACGTGATGCAGGTAAAATAGTTCTTACTTTATCATTAAATGTTATCAATCCTGCCTTATCATGACGCAACATAGTAATTCCGGAAATAACCAGACTGCAATTTATCGCATAATCAAGTAAAGTCATTCCCTTAAAGGGCATTTTCATTGTACGTCCCATATCTACAACAGAAAAAACCTGCTGAGATTTTTCATCCTGGTACTGATTAACCATCAACTCATTGCGACGTGCAGTGGCTTTCCAGTTAATTGTGCGTATATCATCCCCTTTTATATACTCCCGTATCTGATCAAATTCACTGTGATGCCCAATTCTTCTAATCTTTTTCACTCCTATATCATTCAAACGATCACTAAGTGCCATTATTTGATACCTGCGCATTTGAATATAGGAGGGATAAACCTCAACATCAAAACGACTGCTCTCACACCTGTAGCGTCTTATTACTAACGATAAAGGAGTGGTAACAAACACATTTAAAAAGCCAAAACTATAAACTCCCCTTGTAACAGGAGTTAAACAGTAACGAAGTTGATTTGATTGAGAAGCTTGCAATCTTCTTTTTAAATAGAAATCACGTTTTTGAAACTGAACAGGAATCTCATCAATAATCTCAACTGTAAGAGCAAAAGGAGCGGTGTTTTTAACATCTATAATTATCTCATTACTATCACCATTAGAGAACCTCTTATTTAGAAAACGATATGCCGAAATGTAAGAACCGCTTCCTGGTTTAAAGAGCAAAAAGAGATCGAAAACAGATAAAAAGAGAAGAAGCAGAGTTAAAACAATAGCTACCCAAAAAAGAGAAAAATAAAAAAAGGAGATTAAAAACAAGACAGTTAAACTCCATATAAGTTTATAAAACAGAGAGGTAAAATAGAGTGATTTAAACGAATTTACTATTTTAAAAGAAACCATCATTTAGGAACTTCAACAGAATCAACAATTTGTTTTATAACAGATTCAACTGTAACACCTTCCATCTCCTTTTCGGGGGTCAAAATAACCCTATGAACCAATACAGGCAGTATAACATTTTTAACATCCTGCGGAGTAACAAAATCACGCCCCTCCAAAGCTGCATAAGCTCTTGAAGCCCTTAAGACCGAAAGCGATGCCCTGGGGCTGGCTCCCAGATAAAGAGATCCAGAGGTACGGGTTTTTGCAGATATTTCAGTTATATATCGAAGAAGTTGAGGATCAACAACAATATAGTTAACCATATTTTGAAGCTCAACGATTTTATCGGCCGACACAACTTTAGCTATCTGCTCAAGCTCTGAGGCACTTTTTCGTTCAACAGCATTTTCAAGAATAGCAGTCTCCTCATCTAAAGCAGGGTAATCAATCTTTATTTTAAATAAAAATCTGTCAAGTTGAGCCTCGGGCAAACGGTAAGTACCTTCATGCTCAACAGGGTTTTGGGTAGCCATAACCATAAAAAGATCATCCATCTTTCGGGTTACACCATCAACTGTCACCTGACGCTCCTCCATAACTTCAAAAAGAGCTGACTGTGTTTTGGCAGGAGCCCTGTTAACCTCATCAATCAAAATAAGATTAGAAAAAACCGGACCGGCATTAAATTCAAAATCGGAACGGTGTGAATTAAATACATATGTTCCAAGAACATCAGATGGCATAAGATCGGGAGTAAACTGTATTCTTGAATAACCGGTATTAACACTGCGTGCAAGCAGCTTTGCAATTAATGTTTTAGCAACACCCGGAACACCTTCGATTAAAACATGTCCGTTAGCAAATAACGCAGTTATAAGCAAATCCAGAGCTCTCTCCTGCCCCTGAATAACCTTTCCTATCTCCTCTCTAATAGAAAACGCAACATGATTTAACTGCGATATATCAAGTCTGTTTTCAAAAGGAGAATTTTCAATATCCATAACGATTATTTTTTCTATTTACAATTCTCATAAAAAAATTGAAGCTGACGGTTAAATTTGTAAAGATCATCTATATAAACCACTTTTTGATGAAATAGAAGAGTAACCATAAACTTCAAAAGCATTTCTACACTTTTATATGAAACTCCTGATTTTTCAGATAATTCAGAAATAAACTTCGGCGACAAAAGATCATATTGAATATCAATATAATATTTTCTCTTTATAAAATTTTTAAAATAGTTGTATCTAAGTTCAACTATTAATCGATGCTCTTTTCTATTATAATATAACTCACTAATTGTATTGATAAAATTCAAAGAGTGATTCTCATGAGGTTTAATAATAGGTATAGCGCGTTGCTTTCGCCTGCTTTGAAATATAAAATATAAAGCCAGTCCGGTTAAAAAAAGATATACTCCATATTGTAAAGAGGGTTTTGATAATACAAATGAGAAGATTGAATCATATACAACTCTGCCCCGTTTATAAAATTCACTCCATATAAGAGACTCTTCAGGAAGCAGAGATATAGTTTTAAAAATATACTCCCGGCTGGTTCTATCTCCTATTACATGATAATTGGTAAATATAAAGGGGTTCGGACTAACAAAAAAGGAGCCCTCTCCCCTATCAATTTTAACGAGATTAGGATTTTCAAACTGATTATATCCTAAAACTTCGATTCCATCACTATCAAAATTTTTAAAATAATTATTCTCAACCACATTATAAAAAAGAAAAGGAGACTCTTTTTTTGAGTAGGTCAACTCCCATGAGACAGAATCCCCATAAACCAAATCTTTTTCAACATCAACTCCAAGCTTTTTTAAAATATCGTCACAAAACTCCCTTGCAATAACAAAAGCAGCCCCTCCTTTCTCAACAAATTCAAGTAACGATTGTAAGCTTTCAGAATCGGGATAAAACTGATCATTAATAATAATTAACCCCGAGGCATCACTATAAATCTCATCGTCAATCTCAAACAAAGTGGTTTCAGATATATATATCTCTCCTTTAGGAAACATATGCTCAATTGCCTCATACAAAAGAGCATTCCCTAAAGGAACTGTATGATTACGAGAATAACTGGGAGTCCAATCAAGCGGAGGTTCCATCCTTAATAAAGCCACTAAAACCAGGGCAAATATTACTACAATTAATAGATTATTAAAAAA
The DNA here is from genome assembly GCA_029688995.1 of Marinilabiliaceae bacterium ANBcel2. GTDB lineage: Bacteria > Bacteroidota > Bacteroidia > Bacteroidales > Marinilabiliaceae > JARULA01. The sequence goes on along the minus strand of JARULA010000002.1, from coordinate 344,591 downwards.
ACTCCACTTTGTTATCTTAGCCATAAAACAGATAATTGATTACTTACTATCAGTTACAAACTGCTCCATCCTGAAATATAACTCCTCAACTCTTTTATAATTTCGGGAGTCGGGATTAAAATTCCCAAACCAGATATATTGATAAAAGCGGGTAAATTGATAAAACAACCTCTTTAGACTCTCATCTTCTATCTCATTTACATAATCAAGATCAGTCTTATAAGGCTGAATATCAATAATGGAGTTGTAATGAAAATTTGTTATACATATATCATACAACAACCTAACCGACTCTCGATAAGCACCGTTATCACGCAATAACTTATAGTTATCAAACAATTGATTCAATGAGAACTTTGATGATTGATCCACATCGGATAAACCAGCAACATCATCCCTCTTTTGCTTTCCCAAAATTGATGATACAGGAAAATTCAAATATTTTAAAACTACAAAAATTAAAGCAACAACAATGACCCCCAAAAAAAGGTACTGCATCCATTTACTAAAACTCAAATTAACGGTAAATCGCTCAAAATAGTTCAATATTACAGAAAAAAGAGAGCTTGTTATATCTTCTTCACTATCGCCATAATTATAAGATGATTGTAACTTAGAAATTATCTCCTCTGGTGGTTCCCGGTAATTAAACAGACTATCAACCTCATCTATACCTTCACCAACCGAATGTGAATGCCCATCAGCAATAGCAAATAATTGGATAATAAGCACCAAACAAATAAAACGAAAGTATAGTATAAACAAATTCATCTATATTATGATTCTATCTCTGATATCTCCTGAAGTAATCTTACGTTATCCTTACGTTCACGCAGATTAAAATATTGAACTCCTATTCCGGTAAGATAAATTGTATAAACAATATAAGAACCAACACTACTAATAATAGCAGTTATAACAAAACCAAAAGTAACATTATGCAGTCCGGCTCCACCTGAAAGAGCATTAAAGCCCTGAATTAAAGTATAAATCATTGCAGGAACCGTAAAAAGAAATGAAATCATATACATTATTACCCCAAGCAGCAACATTATAAAAAAGGTAATCCACCAATACCCTTTTATTAGTCTGAAACTACGCACAATAGAATCCCATATACCACAATCTTCGTTTACAATAGCAACATATGAAATTGAAAAAGGTACAGATAAATATATAATAGGTATAATAAGAAATAGAAAAGCAGAGACAATTAATGGCCCTATTGAAGGAGAGGTTACCACACCAACCAAAGCTGTAACTCCAGCTCCTATAGCAACGGCAATAACTACCATTAGTGCAATAAAAAGATAGAGCCCTATAAGTTTAATAAAAATATCGGTAACACGTTGCCAAACCTCAGAGCTTGTAAAACCTTTATGCCCCTTTTCGGAATAGATATATATATATGAAAATGTAATACCGGCAAGATAGATGTATAAAAGAAATCCCAAAAAAACAACCAGAAGTGTTCCTACTATACCAGAACCATAAGTAGCAGCAGGAGCAGGGCCATAATATCCGCCATCTATATATTGCAATAACATATTATAATCTACCCCCTGGTTAAGCGCTATAACTACAGAAATTAAGACTATAGGTATTACAGCATATTTACCCAAAACTGTAAAAAACATTTTAAACTCCTGTCTAAAAAAAGCAAAAGTTGCATTAAAAACTTCAGAAAAATCTCTTTTCTTCTCTAAATTAAGTTGAACATTACTCATAGTTAAATTGGTTTTTTTGATCATTTACCGATCGGTTAAGGTTGTTATACATATAATAAGGATATAAAATAAAATAGCCGATTATAATAGCTAAAGAGAATAATATTATCATAGAGTTTACAGCAATCGACATTTGATCGTAATAGCGGGTGATATAACTTTCAATAATACCTGCAAAAATAAAAAATGGTATAAGTCCGATCATTATCTTTGTCCCCCTTACAACACCTCTTTTAAATGAGTAGAGACGGGTATATGTTTGAGGAAACAGAACAGAGTTGCCCAGCAACAAACCTGCACCACCGGCAATAACAATCGCAGAAAGTTCAAGTGTACCATGAAGCATAACCGTTAAGATAGATTGAACACCTAAGGAGTGTGCGAAAAAAAATGTTATAAAAGCACCTACCATAATACCATTTTTTATCAAAATAATTGCGGTACCAACAGGAGTAAAAAGTCCGAACAGAAAAACTACAAAAGAGACATAAATATTATTCCCTGTTATCATTACAAACATCAAAAAAGGAGAGAGAGTGTCATATACTCCAAAAGGTTCTCCTCGTTCAATATTTTCAATAGTCATATTAACATATTGCTCGCCCAAAACAATGTTTAAAAATGCAGGATCATTTATAGAAGAGAGTACCCCAATACCAATTGCCACAGAAAATATAAGTAGTGAAAAAACAAAATATCTTTTGGCGAAAATAATCACCTCGGGCAACTCCTTTAACCAAAAAAAGAACAAACGAGAACCCTTCTCCCGTTTATTCTTATAAATTAAAAGATGAACTTTTGAACTTAAATCATTAAGATATTCTACAATATATGAGCTGGGATAAAATGTACGTGCATAAGAGAGATCATCGGTCAATAACAGATAATTAGATGCCAATTGATCTGGGGGAATTTTAGAGGGACTTTCAAGCTGTCTCTCAAAATCCAACCAGCGATTTCTGTTTTTATTAATAAAATGAACCTCTTTCATTTAAAAAAGTAAATTGTGCATTAAAACCAGAGACATGCAGAGCAGAGCTAAATTTAACCTTTATATGATTAAATCAACACCAATTTTTAAATTACCCACTGTTTCATTATACAACTGCTAAAATCACAGCCCATTTTTTATTAAATTTGAATCAAATTTAACAATAAGTTTTAAAACAAGTTAAATTAAGATGGAAGTTTATAAACTAAACACAACTCAAAACGTAAATCTCGAATACAAAATTGCCAGTGCAGCCGATAGAATAGTTGCAACTTTAATTGATTACCTGATAATTATACTATATGCGGGGCTAATCATATATGGAATAATATTTACAACAAACACCTTTGGTTTATGGAATCTGCTCTTTTTTGTTCCGGTGATTTTTTATCATCTCATTTGGGAGCTCTTTTTTAATGGACAAAGTCCGGGAAAAAATTTAATGAATATTAAAGTGGTAAAAGCCGATGGCTCTTCACTCTCGGCAGGAGCCTGTTTTATAAGATGGATATTTCGTCTGCCCGACATATCACTAATGGGGGGATCGATTGGATTACTAACAATAATAATAAATGGAAAAGGACAACGGCTGGGAGATATAGCTGCATCAACAACTGTAATTAAGGTGCCGGGCAAAAAGAAGGGTTTAAAAGCTCTTATTGCAGAGGCTGAAAACGAAGAGGACAGTGAAAACTATATGCCAAAATTTCCACAGGCAGAATATCTTTCTGATAAAGATATAAATATTATAAAAGAGGTTATTAAAACAGCTCAAAGAGAGAGGCATTCAAAATCATCAATGGAACTTTTAATCAAAACAGAAAGGGTGATTGCAAACAAATTGTCTCTAAAACTTATGAACAATAATGATAAACTATCCTTTTTAAAAACAATAGTAAAAGATTACTACAGGTTAAACAGATAAAAAACCCGGGAAAACAAATTAATGTCAACCCGGGAAAAATAAAAAAAATATTTTTAATCTCTGCGTGCCATAAAAATCATCAGATAGTAGGCAAGCGTAGCCAAAGCAGATAAAGCAGCAACAACATAAGTATAAGCAGCCCATTTCAATGCATCCTTAGCCTCCTGATGACTTCTGCCTCCGGTAATACCACTTGTATTAAGCCAGGCCAAAGCTCGCTGAGTGGCATTAATTTCAACCGGCAATGTTATAAATGCAAACAGAGTAAATACGCTGTAACAACCTATTATTATCAAAAGGGCCAAATCAAAAGAGATAATATTGGGTAGCATAAAAGCTCCCATAAACATCATGATAAAGACAAAATTCATAAGTTTGGCACTCACATTTTGTAAAGGAACCAAAGCCGAACGCAACTGCAAAGGAGCATAAGCATTAGCATGCTGAATAGCATGTCCGCACTCATGAGCAGAAACAGCTGCAGCTGCAACATTTCTTCCCTGATACACTTCAGGACTCAAATTCACTGTCTTATTGACAGGGTTGTAATGATCGGTTAGCTTACCGGAAACCGATATCACTTTTACGTTGGATATTCCATTATCGCTTAACATTTTCTCAGCTATCTCACGACCCGAGACACCACCTGCAACAGGGGTGCGCGAATACTTTTTAAACCGGCTTTTAAGCTGAGAACTGACAATCCAGCTGGCAAGCATAAAAACAATGAAAATCACAAACAGTGGTGATGTAAACATATCTCAATAATTTTAGTTACACATGTTTAAAATCTTTCAATCAAAAAATCTGCCATAAACAACAGGGCATATCCTAAAAAGAGGGAAATAACAAAAATTACTCCTTAACCATAATTTTTAACCGTTGACCCGGCTTAATCTCTCCCCCTGATCCCAGATTGTTCAACCTAATTATATCATCACTGCTAACTCCCGGGTATTGACGAGCAATAACCCATAAATTGTCTCCTGAGCGAACAGAGTAGTAGATAAACTCACTACCATCACCATCTGTATTGGCTACAATTTCAGTTGAGCCACTATTACTGACACTGCCCGAGGATATAGTTTCATAATATTCTCTGCGGTTTTCAGGAACATAAATTGTTAAAGTTTGGCCAACTCTTATCAGATTCCGGGAAATATTATTCCAATACCTTAAATCTGCAGCTCTAACATTAAATCTTTCAGCTATTAACCCAACAACATCTCCCGACTGTACAGTATAACTAACGGGAACATGACCCGAAGGAGCAACTGCAGAATGCGCAGCTCTGGAAGGTTCTGCAATAATATTTCCCGAAGGAAAAAACTCCTCTCTTCGGTATGCATAAATTGAATCTTCAAATGAGGCAAACTCCATTGTTGAGTTAAAACTAAGCTTTAAAGGATAAGGCTTATTTTGAGCAGGCACAATATCCCTGCGATATTGAGGATTCAATTCTCTTAAAACTTCTACAGGCAAATTCAATATGCCAGAGAGTTGTTCAAAATGAAGAGGCTTATTAATCATTACAGTATCCGTAGCAACAGGGAAAGATATAGGATTTTTCTCTAGTCCATGTTCTTTTGCATACTCAAATGCATAAACAGCTCCTGTAAATGCAGGAATATAACCCCTTGTTTCGCGGGGCAACCTATAATAGACCGACCAAAAATCTCTTGCTCCTCCAGATCGTCTAATGGCCCTGTTAAGATTTCCGGGTCCACAATTATATGCAGCTAAAACTAATTGCCAGTCTCCATAAATATCATATAAATCGGACAGGTATTGAGCTGCAGCATGAGTAGCTTTTATAGGATCGCGACGCTCATCAATATAGGAGTTTACCTCCAAACCATAACTGCGTCCGGTACGATACATAAACTGCCATATACCTGAAGCTCCTGCAGGAGAAAGTGCACGAGGATTAAGAGCCGATTCAACTACCGTTAAATATTTTAATTCCAAAGGCAAATTATATGCATCTAAAACCTCTTCAAAAATAGGGAAGTAGTATTGAGATAACCCTAGCATATTTGCCATCTGCTCACGGCGATTTTCGGTGTACAAACGGATATATGCTCTAACCTGATTATTAAAATTAAAATTTACAGGAGAATTTATAGCTGCTAACCTTTCTATATAAATAGAGTCAGAAATATCCCCTGCTTCATACACCGAAGGATAATCCATTATAGTATCCTGAACAAGATTTCCTGTTGATGATCTAATATGCCATAAACTAACAAGGCTGTCAAAATCGGCAACAGCATAGCTGCTTTCACTATATGAGCTTTTGTAATGATCCGATTTGACAGAAGGGTAAAGAAAAAAGAGTAATATTATGGAAACTATATACCAAACACCATTTCTCATATCACTATATACAGATTAAAATTTAATTTGAAGATGCATACCAAGAAGTCTCTCATAGTCGATTCCGCCTATAACAGAAGGTTCAATTCGCATAGTGAGATCATCACTAATATCAAAATCATAAAAATGGGCATCAACAGCTGCATCTATAATATTAACAAAATAGATGGCAGCCATACCAATATAGCTTATATCCCGGTAACGTCTGTAATATCTTCTTTTATTATCAAGAGCTCGTTGAAACCACTCTGAATATTGACCATGAACATCATCAATTGATAGTGTTGGTGGAATAAACTCTTCATAACTTGTATTACCGGGATCCCTGATTAAAAAATCACGATAGGCAGACCGATACTTGTCGTAATACTTTGAATTAAAGTGAATAGCATAAGCAACTCCACCTATGCCTGCATATAAAATAGGTACCTTCCATGCCTTGCCGTTATATATTTGCCCCAAACCGGGCAAAACAGCAGAGTACATTGTAGCCTTATGAGGTGAATGCTGATATCCCAGATCCAGTTCATCCATTATATGTTGATCGGGTAATATAACTGAAGATGTGTCGGCACCCTGCCCGTTACCATATTCGGGGAGAAAAAAAAGAGTAACCACTATCAGCAATAAAGTCTGTTTAAACTGTCCCACCTGCTCAATTTATAAATTTCCGGCAAATTCAGGATTTTGCACTATCATCCAAAACAGAAATAATTTTCTCAAGCTCTTCATCCGATTTAAAAGGGATAACAATTTTCCCCTTTCCTTTATCATTGCGTGTAAACTGAACTTTAGTCTTAAAAAACCCTGAGAGCTGATCTTTTAATTGATTATACTCCTGCTTATTTTGTTGCGGGGTATCACTCTCATTTCTCTTTTTACTATCATCATCAATTTTACGAACAAGTTCCTCTACCTTTCTTACTGACAGATCATGTTTTAATATCTCCTCAAAAATAGCAATCTGCTTATCGGGATCCTCAACATTTATAATAGCTCTGGCATGCCCCATCGTAATTTTTCGTTCTCGCAACCCTAATTGTATCTCGGCCGGCAATCTTAACAATCTCAAGTAATTAGCAATAGTCGATCTCTTTTTACCAACCTTCTCGGAAAGGCTTTCTTGAGTAAGGTTACACTCATCTATAAGTCTTTGATAACTAATCGCAACTTCAATAGCATCGAGGTCTTCACGCTGAATATTTTCAACCAGCGCCATCTCAAGCATCGTATCATCGGCAGCTTCACGCACATAGGCAGGCACCTTTTTTAATCCTGCCAATTTCGCAGCACGATACCTGCGCTCACCCGCAATTATCTGATACTGTTCTCCTCCGGTTTTCCTTAAAGTTAGAGGCTGAACTATACCAAGTGTCTTTATGGACTGTGCCAGCTCGGACATTCTCTCTTCATCAAAAGTTGATCGGGGTTGCCAGGGGTTAACCTCTATTTTACTAATATCTATCTCAATGATAGAAGAGGCAGGTTTGTTATGAGAAACCTCCCCGGTATTTTCAATCAAAGCGCCCAGTCCTCTGCCTAATGCAGCTTTCTTTTTTGCCATTGTATGGTTAAGTAAACAAATTAATTAGTAATGATTTTATCCTTATTATCCATTTTTGTCATATTATTCTTTTGAAGAAGTTCTCTGGCAAGGTTAAGATAATTAGTAGCTCCTTTAGAAGCGGCATCATACATCACAACGGCCTTTCCGTAACTGGGAGCTTCACTAAGCTTAATGTTACGAGTAATCAAAGTTTCAAAAACCATATCCTGAAAATGTGTTTTCACCTCATCTACTACCTGATTAGACAGGCGAAGTCTGGAATCATACATTGTTAACAAAAACCCTTCAATTTCAAGATCAGTGTTTAATCTGTTCTGAATTATTTTAATGGTATTAAGCAATTTTCCCAAACCTTCAAGAGCAAAATACTCACATTGAACAGGGATTATTACTGAATCAGCAGCAGTTAAAGCATTAACTGTTATTAATCCAAGAGATGGAGAGCAATCAATTAAAATAAAATCATAACTATTCCTAACCTTATCGAGAACATTTTTTAAAACAAACTCCCTGTCAGGCATATTAAGCATCTCAATCTCAGCCCCAACCAAATCAATATGTGAGGGTAACAGGTAAAGATGCTCTATATCAGCCTTTAACACAGCCTTATCAGTCTCAACCTCATCCACAATGCATTCATAAATACTGTTTTCAATTTTATGAATATCAAAACCTAATCCAGAAGTAGCATTAGCCTGCGGATCTGCATCTATAACCAAAACATCATACTCCAACACGGCCAAACTCGCAGCCAGATTTATTGCTGTAGTGGTTTTTCCTACTCCTCCTTTTTGATTTGCCAGTGCAATTACTTTTGCCATAATCAACAATTTATTTAATTCAAAAGTCAAAATAAGAAGTTTTTTGACGAAAGCCAAAGTTAAACTTTTATTAAAATAAACAGAAATTATTCACACTTTATTCTAATGTAAATATATCAAAAAGGAGCTCAAAACGTTGATTCATCACACTTATTAAAAATCAATAAATGAACATTACCAACGAGAAAAGGGAATCGTATTATAAAAGAGTAATAAATTTTAACTCTCTAAAAAGGAGTTAACATAGACAACCAATACAGCCAAAAACAGGTATTATAAAGAGAACTGGCTCATAATATTATCATAATTCAAATAGTAGCTCTCTTTATCAAGATCTGTTAAAGGAAGTGACTCTCCATATCCACGCATAACAATGCGACCAAAGGGATCATAAAGTTCATACATGGTTGGTGAAGTAAAAAGAACCACACTATCTACTACCTGATAATCAACAGCTCTTTTTGAACTTTTATAAACTACCTCAGAGGAATACCTTCTGTTATTATTTGAATCCTGCTGTCTTATTCTAAACCTATTCTCTCCGGAATGCATTCTTACAGTTGCTGAATAGTAATGTTCTCCTGCTACACCCTCCCCATCAACACGGGCTACCTCAACCCACTTATTCCATCTAAACTGCTCCACAACAAAAGGTAATGATCCCGACTCATTAGTGGTAGTCCACTCAATAACTGAATCATCAACCGACAAGCTGGTAATTCTAAATGTTGCACTGGCATTCAATACTTCTGGGTTAATAACTTCGGGCATACAGTTCTCTTTATGAAAGATCCTCACTTTTACAGGATCCCCACGCCTAAATCCATACCTCGACAGATCAATTTCAAAAGCGCTTGAATGGATCTCATCGCTTGTAGTAGCACCATTAACTGTAACCTCATAGACACAAAACCCTACTGCCGAGGGAGCAAAAGGATTATTAACATATAAATTTTCTCCCTGAAACGTTCCGTCAATCTCAATCTGCCCTATAATATTAGAAAAGAGAAAAAAACCGACAACCATTAAAAATAAACGCATAATAAAAGTAATATAAGAGAGATCAACTACTTAACAAAAGCCACCTTATTTAATTACAATTTAGGGAAAGAAGAGTTGAGACGCAAAATCAAAAGACTGATTTCCACCACAATGCATTTTTTTTTGACGAACGTCACATCATAAAGGATTAACCCAATCTCCATTCTCCTTCAACAACTCAACTAAACTATCTACCGCCTCTTTTTCAGGAATATTCTTTTTGACCAACTTTCTGTTTTTAAAAAGTGAAATTTTGCTTCGACCTGCACCAACATATCCATAATCAGCATCAGCCATTTCTCCTATTCCATTAACTATACACCCCATAACCGCAATCTTCAATCCCTTCAAATGTGAGGTGCGTTTTTGCACTTCTTTAAGTGTACTCTCCAAATCAAAAAGAGTGCGCCCACACCCTGGACAGGAGATATATTCAGTTTTAGAAAACCTTACTCTTGAAGCCTGCAATATCCCAAAATGAAGACTACACAATCGAGATAGTTCGTCACCCTTGTGAGCAATTGACAAACCATCTCCAAAACCGTCAATAAAAAGTCCGCCTAAATCAACAGCAGCTTTCACTGCCACCTCATCTATATTAAAAGTATTATATTTAGCAGAAATGATCACAGGATGAGGCAATCTATTGTTTAACAATTTTAAAAAAAATGATCGAAATGCTGCAAGTTTATTACTGTTAGAGCTGCTAAGTAATATAACAGTATCCAAATCCCTTTTTAAAAATTCAAGAAGCTTGGAATCAACATTTTCACAATTAACCTCAACAACTTTTTCCCCAGCTTGTGAACTGCAAATACTCTCCTGCTTGTAGAGAGGAGTAACAGAATCTTTTTCAGAATAAAAATAATCAAGAAGTTCTGCAGGAACTATCTTTTTACTATTTTTATAAGAAGATATAGTATTCTTATCATAGGAGTCAATAATCACAGCATCGGGTACAAGATCATTGCTAATAGTCTGTTTACACTCTCTGCCTCTTAAATCAAGAACAACTGCAGCGGAGGTATCCCCACCAAACATTCCTGTACATGTAGTTAGTCGCTTTTGATAATCAAACGGACTAAAAAGAGCTGCATCTTCCTCTTCTGCGGATGTACTACTACAGGAAATATCTTCAATATGCTCCTTTAACTGTCGGGCAACAGGCATCTCATTTTCAGGAGATTCGGTTAAAGAGACTCGAATTGTATCTCCAATACCATCACTCATTAAGGCGCCAATACCAACGGCCGATTTAATTCTGCCATCCTCTCCGGCTCCTGCCTCGGTTACACCCAAATGCAAAGGAAACCTAATCTGCTCACTTTTCATTAAAGCATTTAGCAGTCGTACAGTGTGAACCATTATACGAGTATTACTTGATTTTATACTTATAACAACATTACTAAACCCCTCTTCTTTACAAATACGCAGATACTCCATACATGACTCAGCCATACCGTCTGGGGTATCACCATACTTTGACATAATACGATCGGATAAACTTCCATGATTAACTCCCAGACGAATAGAGGTGTTATTCTTTTTACACTCTTTTAAAAATGGGATAAACTTTTCTCTTATCACTTCTGCTCCACGATTATATTGATCCTCTGTTACCTCTTTAAAATTTTTTGCCCCATCGGCAAAATTGCCAGGATTAATTCTCACCTTATCAACAATACCTGCAGCAACAAAAGCAACTTTTGGATTAAAATGGATATCGGCAACTAGGGGGATAGTATAGCCCAACTGTTCTACTCTCTCTTTAATATCAGCTAACGCATAAGCCTCTTTCTCTCCCTGTGCCGTAACACGTACCAATTCGGCTCCAGCTTTAATACAGTCAACAATCTGTTGAGAGGTGGCTTCAATATCCATAGTTGAGCTGGTAGTCATTGTCTGAATTCTTACAGGATTATAACCGCCAATCAAAATATTTCCCACGACAACATCAACAACTCTATTTCGCGAAAATTGAAACAAAGAGTTACAATACAATGGGAGTCTGCTTTTATCTATCTTTTCCATAATCATCTTATAGGAAGAATTTATGTTCTAATGTGCGAAAATTAATAACTTTATGCCACAAAAAAATATAAAATGTCAATATCCGCATCCAAAGTAACACGTTTTTACGGAAGACAACAAGCATTAAACAATGTCTCATTTGATGTTGCACCAGGTGAAGTGGTAGGATTTTTGGGACCAAACGGGGCTGGAAAATCCACTATGATGAAAATCATCACAGGGTATTTACCTGCGTCAAAAGGAGAGATCTCGGTATGTAATCTAGATATAACTAAAAATAGTACCAATTTTAAATTAAAAACAGGATACCTGCCTGAACACAACCCTCTCTACAATGATATGTATATTACTGAATACCTTAAATTCACAGGCAGTTTATACAATCTTAAAAACATCAATAAACGTATTGAAGAACTTATTGATATAACCGGATTAACACCTGAACGCCATAAAAAAATAGGAAAACTTTCAAAAGGTTTTAAACAGAGAGTAGGCTTAGCACAGGCACTCCTGCCCGATCCCGAAGTGTTAATTCTTGATGAGCCAACAACAGGACTAGATCCTAATCAAATTATAGGTATAAGAAAATTGATTAAAGAGCTGGGAAAACACAAAACCATACTTCTTTCAACTCATATAATGCAGGAGGTTAAAGCTATATGCGAAAGGGTTATCATTATAGATAAAGGAGCTATAATAGCAAACGAATTAACCGAAAATATAGAGTCAACCCTTAAAGAGGGAGGTGGACAAATAGAGGTTGAGTTCAACAAAAATCCTCAACAAAAAGAGCTGTTAAAAATAGAAGGTGTTGAAAATGCAACATTAAATGAAGACAATAAGTGGATAATAAGTTCTTTTACAAATGTTGATCCCCGCGAAAAACTTTTCAAATTTGCCGTTGAACACAATCTCATTATAACAGGGATGAATAAAAAAGAGCACTCACTAGAAGATATTTTTCATAAACTAACAGCAGATAATAATGAATAATATCAAGGTGCAAGGGTGTTAATAATCCACTCTTTTTTATTATCTAAACTATAGGCATAGCGTCGATGCAAACGTCCGGGGCGTCCCTGCCAAAACTCAAAATAAAAGGGAATTGTAAGGTATCCACCCCAGTTGTTGGGTCTTGAAACCCCTTTTTTCCTTAATCGCTCAACCTCTCTTTTATAATCTATCTCTAAAGACTCCACAGAGCTGATAATCCTGCTTTGCGGAGAAACAACTGCTCCAACCTGACTCTCAAAAGGTCGTGAATAAAAATATTGATTTGACTCCTTTACCGGCAATTTCTCCACATTTGCTTCGATACGCACCTGGCGTTCAAGCAAAGGCCAAAAAAACAAAAGTGCTGCAGAGGAGTTGTTTTGTAGCTCAACTCCTTTATCACTATAATAATTGGTGAAAAAGGTAATCCCGTTTTTATCAAGACTTTTCATTAAAACTACCCTTGAACGCGGAGCATCATATTTATTAACAGTTGACAGAACCATTGAAAATGGTTCTGTCTGACCGGCTTCAACAGCTTCTTTAACCCATTTTTCAAGCTGAACCAAAGGATTGTCTGCTAACTGACTAATTTTAAGATCATATTTTGAATACTCTTCACGACTATTTTCATAATCCATAGACAATAATTTTGTTAATAAATAAACAATATCCTCTGCAAAAAAGTTTTTTTGCTTTTATAAAAACATGATATGAAACAGATTATAAAGAGAATGAAAAGTAAAGATAAAATTGTAGTTTTGCAGCGTCAAAATTCAACCGTACATAAAAACCAAAAAATTATTAATAAAAATACAATAATAAAATTGTTAAACTAATGGGTTACAAAGCAGTTACAGCCGAAGAGGCAGTTAAAGTGATTAAATCGGGAGACAGGGTACACCTAAGTAGTGTTGCCGTAACTCCGCATGCTCTAATTAGAGCTATGATAGAAAGAGGACGTAATAAAGAGATTGAAGATGTTACCATTCAGCACATCCACACAGAAGGTCCCGCTCCTTATGCCGAAGCAGAGTTTGAAGGAGTATTTCAGCTAGAATCTTTTTTTGTAGGTGGTAATGTTCGTAAAGCTACACAAGCAGGATATGCCGATTATATTCCGGTATTCCTAAGCGAGACACAAAAGCTGATAAGAGAAGGTTATTTGAAAGTTAATGTTGCAATGGTACAGGTTTCTCCACCTGACAAACATGGTTATGTCTCTCTTGGAACATCAGTTGATGCAAGTTTAGCGGCAATACAAAACGCCGACACTGTTATTGCACAGGTTAATAAAAATGTGCCCAGGGCATGGGGAGATGCTCAGCTACCAATAAGTGAAATAGATATGTTTGTTGAGCATGACGAACAATTATATATTCACCATAATGCGCCATTATCAGATATCGAAAAAGCAATTGGACATAATGTAGCTGAACTGGTTGAAGATGGTGCCTGCTTGCAAATGGGTATTGGAGGTATTCCTAATGCAGTATTAGCAGAACTTGGAAACCACAAAGATTTGGGTATTCATACAGAAATGTTTTCAGACGGACTTCTACCTTTGATAGATAAGGGTGTTGTAACAGGTAAAAGAAAACAGATAGACAAAGGTAAAATTGTAGCATCGTTTTTAATGGGATCGCAGGATTTGTATGACTTTATCGATGACAACCCTATGGTTGCAATGATGGATGTTAAACATACAAACAGTGTTGATATAATAAGAAAAAATGATAAAGTTACAGCTATCAATTCAGCTCTTGCTGTAGATATAACCGGACAGGTATGTGCTGATTCTATAGGTTGCACTCACTATTCAGGTGTTGGCGGACAAATAGACTTTATTAGAGGAGCAGGTCACTCAAAAGGCGGAAAGCCAATTATCGCAATGCCGTCGATAACTTCAAAAGGACTTTCAAAAATAAGTCCGACCCTTATAGAAGGTTCAGGAGTAGTTACCACAAGATCCAATATGCACTGGCTTGTTACCGAACATGGTAAAGTTAATCTTTATGGTAAATCACTACAGGAGCGGGCTCGACTTATCATCTCAATAGCTCACCCCGATCATCGTGAAGCTCTTGAGGAAGCTGCTCACAAAAGATATGGATCCCATTTTCACTTTGTCTCTCAAAAAAGAGCAAAAAAATAGATCTCACTAAGAAAAGAGCTGCTTAAATTGAGGAGCTCTTTTCTTAATCCCTAAACAGCTCCTCAATTTTCACTCCGCCAACATTCCCCGAGCTCATAACCAGCAGGTTTTCCTTCTTTATATCAACACTCAATAATATTTTACGCAAGAATTCTGCATTAGTACAAACATTCTCTACGGGTATATCAAAACAGTCTGCAACATAATCAACAGATAAAGGGGGTAAATTTTTGCTTTTAATAACATCCGGACTGTAAAATATTATTACTGAATCACCTTTTTTAACAGCTCCCCTATACTCTTTTAAAAAAGATGCTGTTAAACTGCTATATGTATGTAATTCAAGAAAGGCTGTAAGTTTACGATCGGGGTATCTCCCTTTAACAGCGGTAACAGCAGCCTTAACCTTAGATGGAGCATGAGCAAAATCAAAAAAAAGCGCCCCATGCTTATTCTCCTTAATAACCTGCAAGCGACGCATGGCTCCTTCAAATGTTTTAATTGCAGCGAAAAACTGCTCCTCACCAATACCAAGTAGCTTACATACTTTATAGGCAGCAGCAAGATTTTCAATATTGTGATCCCCAAAAAAAGGGAGAGGATAGGCTTTATCGCTCACCTTAACAAAAACAACTCCATTACTTAAATAAAAGTCAAAACCTGAATATTCAACTGTCTTAGCCTTGCCATCATAATGAGAGATTAAATCCTGCACTGTTGTATCTCCGCTATAATAGAATATTGTACCATTATCAGGTACAGAATTAATAAAAAGTTTGAACTGATAATTATAGATATCCTTTGTAGGAAAAACATTTACATGATCCCAGGCTATCCCGGTAACAACAGAAATATGAGGTTTATACCACAAAAATTTTGGTCTGCTATCCAAAGGAGAAGATAAATACTCATCACCCTCAAAAATAGCGATCTGTGAGGATTCAGAGAGTCGTACCATAGTATCAAAACCCTTTAAGAGAGCTCCTGCCATATAATCAAAATCGATTCCATTATGCTTTAAAACATGCATAATCATTGATGTTACTGTTGTTTTTCCATGACTACCACCTACAACAACTCTGGTTTTACTCTTTGTACATTCATACAAAAATTGGGGATAAGAATAAATCTTTAACCCCATATGCAGTGCAGCAATCAATTCAGGATTATCCTTTTTAGCATGCATACCCAATATTACAGCATCAATTTTATTCGTTATCTTTTCAGGAAACCAGCCCTCCTGACATGGCAACAAATTATATTTGGCCAACCGCGATTTGCTTGGTTCAAAAAAATGGTCATCTGAACCTGAAACATCCCAACCTTTTTTCTTTAAAGCAATTGCCAAATTGTGCATAGCGCTACCGCCAACAGCAATAAAATGAACCTTCATCAAATTAAAGTTTTATAAATTATTTCTTAAACACACCATCGTTTTATCACAAAACAACTATTGCTAATAATAAAACTGCTTTTTATATTGTAAATGTAAACAATTTAAAAATTGGATAATCCCCTCTCAATTATAAAAAATATATGCTCTTAACCCTTATAACTATATTAAAAAGATCTATAATAGATTTTACGGCTCTCTTTTTTCCATCTGTTTGTAAAAAATGTTATACGGCACTAAACAAGAAAGAGCTATATTTATGCAGAAGATGTTTAACATCTCTACCATATTCGCGATACGAACAGTTCTATAGCAATCCGGTAAATAAAACCTTTTGGGGAAGAACAAAAATAGAGTTTGCATCATCAATTTTTCTATTTAGACAAAATGAGACAGTGCAAAACTTAATATATCGCTTAAAGTATAAAAACGATCCGCAATGCGGAATATTTTTGGGAGAGATTGCCGGTCATATCTATATAAACTCAACTATTTTTAAAAAAGCTGATATAATTATTCCTGTTCCACTACATCCCTCAAAAGAGAAAGATAGAGGCTATAACCAATGTGCAAAAATAGCTCAGGGAATTTCAAAAGTAACAGGAATTCCTGTAGAGAACAATCTTTTACAAAGAGTAGCACCGGCACATTCACAAACATCAAAACATAAATATGATAGATGGCTTAACTGTGAGGAGAGTTTTAGGGTTAATAACAACAACGAAATAAAAGATAAAAAAGTATTATTAATAGATGATGTTATAACCACCGGAGCAACATTAGAGGCATGCTGCAATAAATTAAACAATCTTAAAAACATTAACCTCTATATTTTAACAATTGCCTATACCGAGATAGAATAAATAATTAGCTATTTTGCCCGGTAAGATCATCAAATAATAAAGCAAAACCTTCTGTTACACTTTTTTGTATAACAGTGATATTGCTGCTTTTATCTACTTTAGGATGTCCGGGATCAATAACATAAACAGGAGTGTTAAAAGAAGCAAAATCTATTAATCCGGCTGCAGGATAGACATTTAATGATGTACCTGCAACAATTAAAATATCAGCCGAACGAATAATATCAACAGCAGGATAGATATTATCCACCGACTCTCCAAACCAAACAATATGAGGACGCAACTGTGAACCTTTATCACATAAATCTCCAGTTTTAAGCTCCCAGGAGCTCAATTCATAAATCAGAGATGGGTCAACAGTACTGCGCGCTTTTTTAAGCTCTCCATGCAAATGTAAAACATTACTGCTCCCGGCTCTCTCATGTAAATCATCCACATTTTGAGTAACAACAGTTACATTAAAGTAGTCTTCTAACTGTGCTACAACTTTATGCCCTTTATTAGGATGGCACTCAAAAAGTTTTTTTCGACGCTCATTATAGAATCGTAAAACAAGCTCTCTATTATTTTCCCAGGCATCGGGCGAGGCAACAGTGGTAAGGTCATATTTCTCCCAAATACCACCCATATCTCTAAAAGTTGGAATTCCACTTTCGGCACTCATTCCGGCTCCGGATAATACAACAAGATTTTGCATATTATAACAATTAAACTTAAACAGTTAACATCCACATCAATTAAGAGAAAACTTATCCAGTAAAAAAGGTGATTAAGTCAGGTTAAATCTCCTTATTTTCTTATTTTTGCGTTTTAGTGAAATATTGAATAAAATTTGATTATTTTCACAAGCTAATCTCAAGTTTTAAGATATAAATTAAAAATGGATAACACAAAAAAGATAAAAAGTGCTCTCATTTCTGTTTTTCATAAAGATGGACTTGAAGAGATAGTTAAAGAGTTAAATAATTTAGGAGTAACAATATTCTCAACAGGAGGCACCCAGTCTTTCATAGAAAAAATGGGAATTAAAGTAAAAAGTGTTGAATCCTTAACAGGATATCCATCAATACTTGGGGGAAGAGTAAAAACATTACATCCCAAAATATTTGGTGGTATTCTATGCAGAGATGATAACAAAAATGATCAGGAAGAAGTTGATAAATATGAGATTCCGAATTTAGATCTTATTATAACCGATCTCTACCCTTTTGAGAAAACAGTAGAATCAGGAGCTGCTCATAAAGATATTATTGAAAAAATTGATATTGGAGGAATTTCATTAATAAGAGCTGCAGCAAAAAATTATAAAGATGTTGTAATAATTCCTTCAATCGAACACTATAAAAGTCTGCTTAACATCTTAAAAGAGGGCAAAGGAGAGACAACTGAAGAGCAGCGAATAGAGTTTGCAACTGCAGCATTTGCAGTTTCATCAGGATACGACTCAGCAATATTTAACTATTTTAGTAAAGGCAAATATCCTTCAATACGCCAATCTGTTGATAATACAAAATCTCTGCGCTATGGAGAAAATCCTCATCAAAAAGCGATCTTTTACGGAAATTTTGATACAATATTTGATCAACTCCATGGAAAAGAGATCTCCTATAACAACCTTTTAGACATTGATGCGGCAGTAACATTAATAGCAGAATTTAATGAAACAACTTTAGCTATATTAAAGCATAATAATGCATGCGGACTGGCATCGGATGATAATTTAACCACGGCATGGAGTAAAGCTCTTGCGGGTGATCCAATATCTGCCTTTGGTGGAATTATAGTGAGCAACAAAAACATAGATGTTAATACAGCAAAAGAGATTAATAAAATCTTTTTTGAAGTTATTATTGCTCCCGGATATGACGAAGAGGCCCTTACCATATTAAAAAAGAAAAAAAACAGAATAATATTAATACAAAAATCTCAGGTTAAAAGTGAGATCGTAACAAAAACGCTTCTTAACGGCATTTTATATCAAGAGGGTGATTATAAAACCGAAAATGAATCAGATCTTAAAGCTGTTACAGATAAAGCACCTGACAAAAAACAGATAGAAGATTTAATTTTTGCCAATAAAATAGTAAAACATTCAAAATCAAATGCCATAGTTATTGCTAAAAACAAACAGCTTTGTGCCAGCGGAGTGGGGCAAACATCAAGAGTTGATGCCCTTAAACATGCTATATCAAAAGCTCAATCATTTGATTTTGACCTTAAAGACTCTGTCATGGCATCAGATGCATTTTTTCCTTTTGCCGATTCGGTAGATATAGGCCATAAGGCAGGAATTAATTCAGTTATTCAACCGGGAGGGTCGATCAGAGATAATGAAACTATAGAGTATTGCAATAAAAACAATATATCTATGGTTTTTACAGGCAACAGACATTTTAAACATTAAAACAGAGAGTTAAATGGGATTATTTTCTTTTCTCTCCCAGGAACTGGCGATGGACCTGGGAACTGCCAATACAATAATTATCCACAATGATAAAATAGTTGTAGATGAACCCAGTATTGTTGCTTTAGACCGACGCACCGACAAGTTAGTTGCAATAGGAGAAAAAGCACGTCAAATGCATGGTAAAACCCATGATAACATATATACAATACGTCCTCTAAGAGATGGAGTTATTGCCGATTTTAATGCTGCAGAGCAAATGATTAGAGGGATGATCAAAATGATCGACAATAACAAAAATCGTATTTTCACTCCCTCACTTACAGTTGTGGTATGTATCCCTTCCGGAAGTACAGAAGTAGAGATAAGAGCAGTTCGTGATTCAGCAGAACATGCAGGAGGTAGAGAGGTTTATATGATATATGAACCTATGGCTGCAGCCTTAGGAATTGGACTTGATGTTGAAGCTCCCGAAGGGCATATGATTGTTGATATTGGAGGTGGATCAACAGAAATCGCAGTAATTTCATTAGGAGGAATTGTAACCAACAAATCTATCCGCATAGCGGGAGATGACCTTACTGCTGATATTATGGAGTACATGAGACGTCAACACAATATAAAAATAGGAGAAAGAACGGCTGAAGAGATAAAAATACGAGTAGGGTCAGCTCTTCCCGAATTGGATGATCCCCCGGCCGATTATATTGTTAACGGCCCAAACCAAATGACTGCCCTGCCTATAGAGGTGCCCGTTTCATATCAGGAGATCTCTCACTGTCTTGAAAAATCAATCTCTAAGATGGAGACAGCAATCTTAAATGCTCTGGAACAAACACCGCCCGAGCTATATGCCGACATTGTTGAAAGGGGAATATATCTGGCCGGAGGAGGAGCTATGCTCCGCGGACTTGATAAAAGGTTAACAAATAAACTCAACATTCCGTTTCACATTGCCGAGAATCCTTTACATGCAGTTGCAAGAGGAACAGGGATAGCTCTTAAAAAAAGGGATCAATTCCAGTTTCTACTTAGGTAAAGAGCTGCATAGATAACTATTTGAGCAGAAAAAGAGATTAAAACAGAGTTTCAGCAATAAGGCTATGAGTAACATTATAAGATTTATAATAAAGTATAATCTTGTTTTCTTCTTTCTGCTGTTTGAAGTATTCAGCTTTTACCTGCTCATTAGCTATAATCAACATCATAAAGAAACATTTTTAAAATCATCAGGCAATGTAACTGCTTCACTACTTCAACTCTCCTCGGGTTTCACCGACTACTTCTCCTTAAAAGAGGCAAACGAAGAGTTGTCAAGAGAAAACGCATATTTACGAACTCTTTTGCCCGATAACAAAATTGATAAAGAAATTGACGATATATATTCTATAATGGAAGATAGCGTAGAGTATATATACCGTCCGGCTAAAATTATAAATAATTCGGTTAATCGTCTTCACAACTATATCACTCTAAATAAAGGAGAAAGAGATGGCATAAACAGAGGCGATGGAGTAATTTCGGCACGAGGAGTAGTAGGAGTGGTACGATATACATCACAAAACTACTCAACTGTACTTTCTCTGTTAAATACTCAATTGAAAATATCAGCAAAGTTAAAGGAGAGTAATTTTTTTGGAACTCTGGAATGGAACGGAAAATCATATCAACATGCAATATTATCCGAAATTCCGGCCCACGCAACGGTTTCAACAGGAGATGCAGTAGTATCGAGCGGTTATTCAACTATATTCCCCGAAGGGATATTAATAGGTACAATTCAAGATTATGAATTAATAAGTGGAGAGGGTTTTTATAATATACGTGTTAAACTTTCAGTAGATTTTAAAAATCTAACTTATGTTGAAGCAGTAAAAAAAATAAATAAAAAAGAGCAGTTAAATCTGGAAAACAGGACATTAAATGATTAGCTCACTAGGGAAATATATAGTAAATTTTATTATTATAATATTGGCACAAGTGCTTATATTAAATAATATTGATTTTGGTATCTATATAAACCCCTTTTTATATCTGCTTATTATTTTATCTCTTCCGGTAAATATCTCTAACTGGCTTCTTTTCACAACCGGGTTTATTACCGGACTTATAATTGATGCATTTACCAATTCAATTGGACTGCATGCATCAGCTACAGTTTTTCTCTGTTTCACACGACCCTATATCCTAAAATATTTTGCTCCGCGTGACGGATATGAACCGGGCAGTCTTCCCGTTCCTTCTCACTTTGGAAATGCATGGTTTTTTAAATATATTTTAATTGGTATAACAGCTCACCATTTTTTTCTCTTTTTTACAGAGGCATTCACTTTTACTGATTTTACAACAACACTATCAAAAATAGTAGCCAGTACAATAGTAACATCTTTAATTATAATGATAGCACAAATGTTTGGCAAAAGAAATAAACGCAGATAATATAAAACAGATATCGTAGTGGGAAGTAATAACAGAACCATATTGATTGTTATTGCCATTATATTAGTGGGACTTATTTTTATAGGTAAACTTTTTATGCTTCAGGTTGTTGATCCCTCTTATAAGTTCTCGGCCGAAAGTAATACACAAAGAAAACTTACCGAATTTGCTGCCCGCGGATTAATATATGATCGTAACAAAAATCTAGTTGTGGCAAATCAAGCCACATACGATATAATGATCGTTCCACGTGAGGTAACACCATTTGATAGTACCAAATTTTGTAATTTACTTGGAATAGATAAAAAACATCTCGACCGGCTCTTCGCCAATGTTGAATATAACATTCAAAGAAGAAGAATATCTACATTTCAACCATCACTCTTTTTTAAGCAGCTATCGGCAGAAAAACATACAATATTACAGGAGCATCTCTATAAATTCCCCGGATTTTTTACTCGTCGCAGAACAGTAAGAAAATATGAATATCCAAATGCAGCTCACATTTTAGGATATGTAACAGAAGTCAACGATGCCATGATAGAGAGAGACTCATATTATCGTGCGGGAGATTATGCAGGAATAAGCGGAATAGAAAACACCTACGAAAAAGAGCTAAGAGGGGAAAAAGGAGCCAGATATATTTTGGTTGATGTGCATGGCAGAGAAAAAGGCTCTTTAAGAGGGGGGCGTATGGATAGTGCTGCTATTGCAGGAAAGGACTTAACAATAAGTATCGATATAGATTTACAGGCTTACGGAGAGAAAATAATGCAAAATAAGACCGGAGCAATAGTAGCACTAGAACCCTCATCCGGGGAGATTCTCTCAATGGTCTCGAGTCCGACCTACGACCCATCACTCTTAATCGGAAGAAACAGATCTGAAAACTTTCCTGTTCTTGCTCATGATACGCTCTCTCCCCTATTAAACAGAGCTACAATGTCAAGCTATCCCCCAGGCTCAACTTTTAAAGTGCTTATGGCCCTAATGGCTCTTGAAGAGGATGTACTGGATCCGTCACAAAGATACTCATGCATTGGGGCATACTATGCTCCCGGAGTACGTGTTAGTTGCCGACCTCACTACAATCCCGTCAACCTTGTTTCATCAATTGCCAATTCATGTAATTCTCACTTCTGCGAGATTTTTAGAAATGTAATTGATAACCCCAAATACGCAAGCCCATCTGAAGGATTAAGCAAGTGGCGTGAATACCTTCTAAGCTATGGATTAGGCGAGCGTCCGGGAAGTGATCTGTTCAACGAAACATCCGGTTTTCTCCCCAATTCATACTATTACGATAGAATTTATAATAATGTATGGGGATCATTAACTGTACTCTCACTGGGAATTGGGCAGGGTGAAGTTTTAACCACACCTTTACAAATGGCTAATGTAGCAGCTACCATTGCAAACAGAGGTTATTACTATACTCCCAGAATAATAAAGGATATAGAAGGAGTAACAATTCCTGATAAATTTAATATAAGACACTATTCAAACGTTGACTCTGCTCACTATGAACCGGTAATAGAGGGAATGGAACAATCTATATTGGGAGATTTTGGAAGCACAGCAAGAATAGCTCAAATTCCCGGGATATCGGTATGTGGTAAAACCGGAACATCACAAAACCCTCATGGAGAGAATCATAGTGTATTTATAGCCTTTGCTCCTAAAGAAGATCCCGAAATAGCTATTGCCGTTTTTGTTGAAAACGCAGGCTCAGGCTCCTCGGTAGCAGCACCAATAGCAAGCTTAATAATAGAGCAGTATCTCAACTCTGAAATTCATTACACAAGAAGATGGGTCGAAGAGAGAATGCTCAATTTAAATATCAACGAAAAAATTGCAGAATCAGAAAATAGAGTAGAGCAGGAGTAAAAACAGAAAAATATTCTATAATGAAGCGCAGCAGAAGTAAAATAAAAGGTACCGATTGGTTCACAGTAATACTCTATCTTTTACTGGTTACATTTGGTTGGATGAATATTTTAGCTGCGAATATTGAGCCAAATGCTCCCGTATCATTTGATTTTAGCACTGAATATACCAAACAGTTGATATGGATAGGAATATCATTTTTAACTATCGGGGTAATCTATCTAATAGATAGTAAGTTTTATGCGGCATTCGCAGGAATGTTCTACATCATAACAACAGTAATGCTTATTATGGTAATTTTTGTGGGGGTTGAAATAAATGCGGCAAAAGCATGGTTTGAAATTGCCGGGATGAGATTTCAGCCAATTGAACTTGCCAAAGTATCAACTTCATTAATGATAGCACATACCCTTAGTCGAACACAATTCTCTTTTACAAAACTACAGAATATTTTAATAGCATTTGCAATTATTATTATCCCTCTTTTAATTACAATTCTCCAAAACGATCTTGGATCGGGATTAGTTCTTTTAGCAATAGTTATTACATTTTTTCGAGAAGGATTAAGTCCGTTTTTCATTATTGCGGGAATAATAGCAATTATCATATTTATTTTAACCATGATAATCCCCAATCACCTGATTATACTAGCATTAACCGCTGCCTTTATAATTGCATTACTATTTTATAAACAGATAAAGTCGGCATTAATATCCCTTTTAATAATTGCCATTAGCTATTCATTAGTAACTCAGGTTTTTTACAATGATGCAACTGAAATGAGTAATAATATTGGTGTTATTACAGGTATAGCTGCAGCCTCTCTTTTTATTGCAGCAAGAGTATTTTTAAAAAGGCAGTCACATTTAATCATATACATAATAATGCTATGGGGATCAATAGGCTTTACCTATACAGCCGACTACATTTTTGAAGAGATGTTAGGTGCATACCAGCAAAATAGAATTATGGTAATGATAGGATTAAAAGATGACCCACATGGTGCCGGCTATAATGTAAATCAATCAAAAATAGCAATAGGGTCGGGAGGAGTACAGGGAAAAGGATTTATGGAGGGAACTCAAACCAAATTTGATTTTGTTCCGGAACAAACAACCGATTTTATATTTTGTACAGTTGGTGAAGAGTGGGGGTTTATAGGAACCTCAGCAGTAATTATAGCATTTATAACATTGTTGCTCCGACTGATATATCTGTCGGAACGGCAATACTCCTCATTTAGTCGTATTTATGGTTACTCTGTAGTCTCTATTCTATTCTTTCATATAATAGTAAATATTGGCATGACTATTGGACTTGCACCGGTAATAGGAATACCTTTACCCTTCTTCAGTTATGGAGGCTCTGCTTTATGGGGTTTTACAATACTTCTCTTTATTTTTTTAAAATTAGACACGAACAGAGCTGAATTATTACGATAATGTTTAAATTTTTATATTTTTGTTTTTAGCACAATATAAAATTTACGATATTATAAAACGCGCATAAGTAAAAGCCGTCAATAGGAATACAAGTTGTAAATTGAGATCACTAATTGAAGATTGACGGTATCAAAAAAGAACTAATGCAGGTTTTATTTTAACCAAAAAATTATTTTACATGAAATATCAAATTTATACAGCCCGTAACTATAAAAAGATGTCTTGCATAGATAAAATAAGTAAAGAACATCAGCGGGATATCGATGTGGTAGCTACAGTATTACCCTTTAAAACAAACAATTATGTGGTAGAAGAGCTTATTGACTGGGATAATTATAAGGAAGATCCCATTTTTGTTTTAAATTTTCCACAAAAGGGAATGCTAAAGGCTGAACATTATGAGAAAATGGCCAGGCTGTTAGATGAAGGAGCCGATGCAGCTACGATAAAAGAGGAGGCCAATAAAATACGTCATCAGCTCAATCCGCATCCGGCCGGACAAAGTAGCAATGTCCCGGAGATCAACGGTCAAAAATTAAAAGGTGCACAACATAAGTATGACGAAACAATGTTATTTTTCCCAACGCAGGGACAAACTTGTCATGCCTACTGCACATTCTGCTTCAGGTGGCCACAGTTTACAGGGATGGATGATCTTAAATTTGCAATGAAAGAGGTTGATGGAATTATTGAGTATATCCGTAAACATACCGAAATAACAGACCTCCTAATTACAGGAGGCGACCCAATGGTAATGAAAGCTAATGTTTTAGATGCTTATATCTCAAAAATTCTGGATGCAAATATTCCACACCTTAAAAACATACGAATAGGATCTAAATCTTTAGCATTTTGGCCATACAAATACCTCACCGATAGTGATGCAGAAGAGACATTAAACATTTTTAAAAAGGTAACTCAGGCAGGTAAAACTCTTGCATATATGGCTCATTTTAATCATCCCAAAGAGCTTGAAACAGAAGCAGTACAAGAAGCAATTAAAAAGATCCACAATACAGGAGCTCAAATAAGAACACAATCACCTCTTTTAAATAATATAAATGGGAAAGCTGAAATATGGGCAGATATGTGGATTAAACAAGTAAAACTGGGATTAATACCCTACTATATGTTTATTGCCCGTGATACCGGAGCTCAGGAATATTTTGGTGTTACACTGGAAAATGCATGGGAAATATTTAAAGTAGCATATACAAAAGTAAGTGGCATAGCCCGCACGGTAAGAGGTCCCAGTATGTCATGCACACCCGGAAAAGTTAAAGTAAATGGAGTAACCACAATCAACAATGAAAAAGTGTTTGTGTTAGAGTTTATACAAGGAAGAAATAGTGATTGGGTGAACATTCCATTTTTTGCAAAATATAATCCTGATGCGCTATGGATGGATGATCTTGAACCGGCATTTGGAAAAGAAAAATTCTTTTTCACTGATGAATTAAATAAAATTTTAAAATCAGGAAAAGGAAACTAACAAAAAGTTAAGCCAGAGGGGTTTAAGCCTAATAGCTATGCCCCTTGATGGCTTATAAAGAGCTTATGACAAAAAAGTCACTCATCAAATTAATAGCTAAAGTTACTCTTAGTGCTTTTGCTCTCTGGTATGTTATTAACAATATAGATGTTTTAGAGATATCAAATAAAATTCAGTCAGCAAAAATACCTCTCTTAATTGCAGCGTTATCGATCTATGCATTGTCTCAAATTGCAGCATCATTTCGTCTTATCACAATATTTCATCATATCTCCCTTAAAATTACTCTAAAGGAGAATTTAAAGCTATACTGGCTGGGACTCTTTTACAATCTCTTTTTACCGGGAGGCGTTGGAGGGGACGGATTTAAAATTTTTTTACTGGAAAAATATTTAAACCTGAAAGTAAAAGAGAGTATTAAAGCGATTTTAAGTGACCGCGTTAGTGGTTTAACCATTATTGTTATTAGTATGCTGCTTTTCACTCCATTTATCGACTACCCTCTACCTTTACAATCTTATCTATGGTTGTTTACACCATTGGTTGCCATTGGCTTTTACCTTTTTCTACACCTGTTTTATAAAAAATTAAAATCGGTATACCTAAAAATAACAGGTTGGTCAATAATAGTTCAATGTCTGCAAATGGCAACTGCCATAACAATTTTAAAAGCCATTGGGACAGAACTTACAGGGTTGTGGGATGACTACCTTCTTCTATTTCTGCTCTCATCAATAGCAGGAGCTATACCCATAACATTAGGAGGCATAGGTGCCAGAGAAGTTGTTTTTATGTGGGGGGCTAAATATCTTGAAGTAGATGCTGGAAACGCAGTAACATTAAGTCTTCTGTTTTATGCAATATCAGCAATAACAGCACTTCCGGGCATAATATACACAATTAACCCATCAGCAATTCTAAATAAAAACAACAAAATTAATCTAACAGCTTAAGGCGTTCTATAACCATCAAAATATCATCATAACTATATCCGCGTGAATATGCAAATCTTATAAGGGCAGCCTTCTTTTTATATGCATCTGAAAAAGTAAGCTTTTTTGATTTAAAAGTAAGCAGGCTCTCTAAAGCTTTAATATAATCATCTCTTTCAATATCAGCTTTAGAGAAAGCTACATCTATTACCGAATCGGACACTTCCCTATTACGCAGATTAAAACGGATTTTGTTCTCGCCCCATCTATTAAATTTAAATTTATCCCTTACATAAAAACAGGCAAACCTCTCTTCATTGATAAATCCTTCACGCTCCAAAGAGTCAAGAATCTTATCTCTAAAAGCACTCTCTACTCCCCACTCAATCAACTTCTTTTTAATATCAGAACGACATTTCTCCTGTCTAGCGCAAATAGAGGCAGCTCGATTATAATATGTTTCAAAAATATTCGACACACACAACCTATTTTACCACGACCGATTTAATATTCATAAATTCATAAAGTCCATATACCGATAGCTCGCGGCCATAGCCACTATCCTTAACACCTCCAAAAGGCATTCTTGGATCTGATATTACTGCACCATTAACAAAACAGCAACCGGCTTCCAGCTCAAACTCAGCAATCCTTCGGGCATTTTGAATATCTGCAGAAAAAACAGCCGCTCCCAGTCCGAAATTTGTATCATTAGCAGTACAAACAGCCTGCTCCTCATTGGCAACTTTAATCACAGCAGCTACCGGACCAAACAGCTCTTCATGATATGCAGGCATACCGGGCAAAACATTCCCAAGAACAGTAGGAAGGTAATAAAAGCCATCCATATCGGCATCTGCACCCCCCAATATAAGATCAGCTCCTTTCTCTACAGAATTATTAACCTGCATTTGAAGATCGAGCCTGAGGTTATTGCGAGCCAATGGACCAAGATCTGTCTCACTATTTAAAGGATCACCTATCACTGTATTTTTAAGTTTTTGGGTAATAGCATAAACAAACTGATCATACACCTCTTCAACAACAATAAATCGCTTAGCCGAAATACAACTTTGACCTGCATTAAGTAAACGTGCCGAAGCACAAACATCAGCTGCATAACTAATATCTGCATCTGCCAAAATAATGTAAGGGTCACTACCTCCCAGTTCAAGCACTGACTTTTTAAGACTGCGCCCTGCTAACGATCCAACAGCTCTACCGGCAGGTGTACTTCCGGTAAATGTAACAGCCTGAATTCTTCGGTCGGTAATAACATTTTCCACCTTTTTACTGGATATTATAAGGCTTTGAAATATATTATCAGGAAATCTGCACTCTTTAAACAGTTTTTCTATTGCTAAAGAGCACGCTGAAACAGATGAAGCATGTTTTAACACAACAGAGTTTCCGGCCAAAAGCGCAGGTATGGCAAATCTAAAAACCTGCCAAAAAGGGAAATTCCAGGGCATTACCGCTAAAACCGGTCCAATAGGTTGAAAAGAAACATAAGAGTGTTTAGCGGCAGTTTTAATGGTTTGCGAATTCAAAAATTGTTCTGAATTTTCAACATAATAACGGCATAACCATGCACACTTTTCTATTTCAGCCCTTGATTGTGTTATAGGTTTACCCATCTCCAGAGTTATGGTTACTGCAAGAGCCTCTTTTTTATCCTCTAACTTATTTGCAAGTCGTGAAATTAAATCTGCACGAAACTGAATAGTTTCGCGCCTCCATTTATGAAAAGCAGAAAGTGAGCAATCCAAAACATAACTAATCTCTTCCCACTGAAACTCTTCATATCTATTTAAAATCTCTCCGGTAGCCGGATTAATTGATTTAATACGCATCAAAAAATATTTTAATTATACTAATAACCAAGATTAGAAGGTATCCATTTCTCAATCTCTTCTACACTCTTGCCTTTTCTTTGAGCCAAATTAGAGACCTGATCACGCAAAACTTTCCCAACACCGAAATATTTAGAGTCGGGATGCGAGATATATAAACCACAAACCGAGGCAGCTGGATACATACTAAAATGTTCAGTTAAATTTAACCCTATATTACGTTCGACATTCAACAGATCAAAAAGTGCTCTTTTTTCACTATGATCTGGACAGGCAGGATAGCCAAATGCAGGCCGTATTCCATCATATTTAAGAGCTTTAAAATTATTAAGATTAAAAGATTCATCAGGAGAATATCCCCAAAAATGGGTTCGTATCTTATAATGAAGAAGCTCCGCAAAAGCTTCAGCTAATCTATCACTTAAAGCTTTAAGCATAATTGCACTATAATCATCACCCTCAGATTCATATATAGATACCCTTTTTTGAACACCCTCTCCGGCATTAATAGCAAAAGCCCCTATATAATCAACCTTAGCACAATCTGCAGGTAAAATATAATCTGATAAAGAGTAATATACCTCATCATTACCCTTCTCTTGTTGCTGTCTCAAATTATAAAAGCGACATAATATCTTATCCTTATCGGAGTAATCATAAAGATAAATATCATCTCCCTTAGAGTTAGCAGGAAAGAGTCCAAAAACTGCTTTAAGATTCAAAAAATTCTCCCGTTGAATGATATCAAGCATCTTTAAAGCATCTTTATAGAGCCTGGCTGCTTCACGGGCCTTATTGCGCTTATCACCCTCACTAAAACGCTTTAGCCATTCTTCCAGATTATTCACACTCATCTGAACATCATCAAATCGGCCGGTAATTCGCCATGCGTAAAAGAAAAAATTCCAATCTATATAAGGGATAACCTCATTAACAGGAAAATCATCCAAAACAGTTACACCTTTTTTATTTGGAATCTTAGGGTTATATGAGGCGTAGTCAAAAACAAACCCTCTATCCTTAACTACACTATAAGGCAACAATCGCTTTCTCTTTCTGTTTAAATTGGCACTTCTTAATTTATCATACTCCTTTTCAACCGAGGTAATAAAATCGACTCTATCATTTCGGGATAAAAGCGACCCCACAACACCGGCACTTTGAGAAGCATCCTTAACATGAACTACAGCGCCTGAATATGAAGAATCAATCTTAACTGCAGTGTGAACCCCCGAGGTTGTAGCACCCCCAATCAAAAGAGGCAGCTCCATCTCTCTTCGTTCCATCTCAACAGCAACATTGACCATCTCTTCCAGAGATGGAGTTATTAGTCCGCTCAAACCTATAATATCAACATTATGTTTTTCAGCCTCATCTAAAATTTTATCTGCCGGAACCATCACTCCCAAATCAACAACATCATAATTATTACAAGATAATATTACACTTACAATATTTTTCCCTATATCATGAACATCACCTTTTACAGTAGCCAGTAAAATTTTTCCGGCTTTTGAAGCTTTTCGATCATCTTTGCTCTTCTCATCCTCTATGTAGGGTTGTAACACCGAGACAGCTCTTTTCATAACCCTGGCAGTTTTAACCACCTGAGGCAAAAACATCTTCCCATCACCAAACAACTTGCCTACAACATTCATTCCCTCCATTAACGGTTTCTCTATAATATCCAAAGAGTATTGATACTTAGCTCTGGCCTCTTCCAAATCGACATCAAGAAAATCAGAAATACCCTTCCTTAATGCATATTGTAATCTTTTATCAACCTCCTCTTTTCGCCATAGCTTAGCATCATCTAAAGAGCTCTCCTTTTTACCCGAAAACTCTCCTGCCTTCTCAACAAGTCTTTCTGTAGCATCAGCACGACGATTTAAAACAACATCCTCGACCAGTTCAAGAAGTTCAGCATCTATCTCATCATAAATCTGAAGCATCCCTGGATTAACAATTCCCATATCCAATCCAGCTTCAATAGCATAATAGAGAAAAACTGAATGCATTGCTTCCCGCACTGCATTGTTTCCCCTAAATGAAAAGGAGAGATTGCTAATACCTCCTGAAACAGAGGCATAAGGTAGATTTTTCTTTATCCATTTAACAGTATCAATAAAATCAACAGCATAATTGTTATGCTCATCTATACCGGTAGCAATGGCCAGAACATTAGGGTCAAATATGATATCTTCAGGAGGAAAATGAACCTGCTCTACCAATATCTTATATGCTCGTTGGCAAATTTCAATTCGCCTATCAAAAGAGTCGGCCTGTCCTTTTTCATCAAAAGCCATAACCACAACTGCTGCACCCAAATCTTTAATCCGGGTAGCAATATCAATAAAAAAATTCTCTCCCTCTTTTAAGCTAATAGAGTTGACTATAGATTTACCCTGTAAACATTTAACTCCGGCCTCCAAAACATCAATGCGCGAGGAATCAACCATTACCGGAAGACGCGCAATATCAGGCTCGGAAGCCATCAAATTAAGAAATGTGACCATCTCCTTTTTTGCATCCAGCATAGCGTCATCCATATTAACATCAATAACCTGCGCTCCTCCTTCAACCTGCTCTAAAGCAACAGATAGGGCTTCATCATACTTCTCCTCACGTATAAGACGAGCAAATTTTTTAGAACCGGCAACATTGGTTCTCTCTCCAATATTAATAAAATTGGTTATACCATCTACAATTAAAGGATCAAGACCGCTAAGGCGCAAAACTCTTTTTTGCTCTTTTGGTTTATGAGGTTTGGCATCTTTTAAAAATTGACCAAACGACTCAATATGCCTTGGGGTAGTTCCACAACATCCTCCTATAATATTTACAAGTCGGTTCTTTAAATAGTCATAAATTTTTGGTGTCATCTCTTCCGGAGTCTCATCATAATCACCAAACTGATTTGGCAAACCTGCATTGGGATATGCACTAACTCTAAACGGACTTTTGCGACACAACTCTTCAACATATATTCTTAAATCATCAGCGCCAAAAGAACAATTTACACCTAAGGCAAATAAAGGCATAAAAGAGATAGAGATAATAAAACTCTCCAACATTTGACCCGAAAGGGTTCTCCCACTTTTATCTGCAACAGTTACAGAAACAATTACAGGAAAATCCTCAATCTCTCGCTCTTTTAACTCCTCTTTTATTCCGTACAAACAGGCTCGTGCATTTAAAGTGTCAAAAACAGTCTCTACAAGAATAATATCGACACCCCCGTCAAGCAACCCTTTTGCCTGTTCTCTATACACGTTTTTAAGGTCATCAAATGTTACAGCTCTATAACCCGGGTCGTTAACATCGGGGGACATTGATGCGGTTTTATTAGTGGGTCCAATTGATCCGGCAACAAATCGGGGTTTTTCATCGGTTGACCACTCCTCTGCAGCGTTCCTTGCCACTACAGCAGATTTAAAATTTATATCATAAACATAATTCTCGGTACCATAATCCAATTGAGAAATAGAGTTGGCATTAAAAGTGTTTGTCTCAATAATATCAGCTCCGGCTTTCAAATATTGATGATGAATTGAGGAGATAATACCGGGACAGGTAAGCGAGAGAATATCATTATTTCCCTGAAGAGGCATAGTATGGTTCTCAAATAACCTACCTCTAAAATCCTTCTCGGTAAGTTTATGCTCCTGAATAAGACTGCCCATAGCTCCATCCAACAACAAAATACGTTCATCGGCAATCTTTTCAAGCAACTCTTTTCTTTTCATAATAAACAGTAAAAATTATAATACAGAAATCTATAATACAAAGTTACAGGAATATAACAACAATTACTACGATAGTGAGTCACTATACTGCTTTGGTGTAATCCCGGTTTTTGATTTAAAAAATCTATTAAAGTTAGAGAGATTGTTAAAGCCACACTCAAAACATATATTAACAATAGTGCTCTCTCCTTCTTGCAAAAGTTTACAAGCATAATTTACCCTCATATCATTGACATACTGCACAAATGTCTTTGATGTTTTGTGTTTAA
This sequence comes from Marinilabiliaceae bacterium ANBcel2, assembly GCA_029688995.1. Lineage (GTDB taxonomy): Bacteria > Bacteroidota > Bacteroidia > Bacteroidales > Marinilabiliaceae > JARULA01. Next base: position 311,244 of record JARULA010000002.1, on the reverse strand, counting down.
AATAACGACTAAAAGCCGAAGGGTTCATTCCAAAACTACTACTAATCTCATCCAGAGAGAGTTGGCGAGTGTAGTTAAGATTGATATAGTTTAAAATCTTTTTTAATCGATCATCCTTCAAAACAGAGCCTTTTCGACTATAATTCGCAGAGGCAAGCAAACGATATTCCCGCTCCCTGGCCATTGCATCCAAAATCTCTAAAAAAAGTAATAGTCGCTTAAACCCTCTGCTATTATAGAGAAGTTTAAATTTGTCCTCCATAAATGAACTAAAATTGCGACTAAAATAGATACCACGTGCCGAACGCTCAAAAAGCTCTTTAATATGAGTCATCTCGGGATAGTTATTAATCGCTTTCTCCATAAAATCAGCAGAAAACTGTACAATAATAGCATTAAGCCGCAAGTCTGAATCGTCAGAGTAAAACTCAGGATCATTTTTCCAGTAATGTGGAACCTGACTTCCAACCAAAACAAGATCTCCTTCATCAAAAGATTCTGTATTGTCAGCAACAAACCTCATTCCATAACTGCGCAAAACAAAAACGATTTCCATCTCATAATGAAAGTGCCATGGAAACTCAAAATGAGGTAAATCATTCCATTTAACACGAATAGGACTTCCACCGGGAATAACGACCTGTTCATGCATTATATTCTCAAAAGAATTACTCATAAACTACAAAATAACAACATCTCTTTTAGATAGCCACAAATATACCAATTGAAACGATATTTGAACCCCCTTTACCTTAACAATTTAAACAAACATAATGGATCGTAGCTCTAGAAAAAAAGGGTATCAAAAAACACCTATAAGCAAAAAAAGGGAGACACTCATAAAAAAAATGGTAATGAAAAAGAGTACTTAAATAACATATTAGCCCCTTTAATTTAAAGTAGAAATTAGTTAACAAAAATTTAATCGCTACAGCAGTTTTTTTCTTATCTTTCCAACAGTAAATTAAAAAGTAAATAATATTAAATAAACAGTCAATGAGTGAAACGCTTTTAGAAGCACTTATGCAATTGTTTGCGTTACTAACCGACATACAAAAGGAACGCAAAACCGGTCGCTCCTACTCATTGGTCAAAGACTTTTTATCAAAACATTTTAATACCGAATATGTAAATCAATATTTGGGAAGATTTGAAGTTTATCTAAACAGATATCATTCGCAAATATTCAGCGATAATAAGGAGTTAATCGACAAACAATCAAACGATAACCAGTCGAGAATTCTTAATATAGCCTCTAAGATAAATGCAGAGCTGGAGCAGGAGCCCAAAATCCTAATTTTTGTTCAGCTTTTAGACTTTCTAAAAAAGGGAGAAAATACAAGTGATGCAGAAATAAAATTTGTAGATATTCTGGCAGAAAAATTTAGAATTGCTCCCGCAGATTATAAAAACCTCAAAAATTTTATATTAAAAAGGCCTCAGGATGTCCCTGACAAAAACATGCTGCTTTGCATCAGCGGTGTTAATGAGATTCCGCTTAAAGGAATAAAGTTTTTATATAACCCCAAACAACAGATTGAGGTATGGGTTCTTCATATTAGAAGTACAAATACATTTATTTTTAGATATTCAGGTGGGAGAAATCTCTACCTGAACGGCCATAAAGTCGAGAGAGACCGACCATACCCACTTGCAGTTGGCTCAGTGATAAAAACATCCCGCATGCCACCCGTCTATTACAGTAGAGTGGCACAAAAATTTATTCACAAAAGAGAGTCGGGACGCATCATTTATCGGGCTATTGATGTATCGTACAAATTCAACGACAGGCAAACAGGAATACATTCATTTAGTTTTACCGGCAGATCGGGTCAGCTGGTTGGAGTAATGGGAGGCAGTGGAACAGGAAAATCAACTCTTTTAAATGTTCTAAATGGCAATCATAAGTTACATAGTGGAAAGATTGTAATCAACGGATACAATCTCCACCACGAAAAAGAGTCTTTAAGAGGGGTAATCGGATTTGTGCCTCAGGACGACCTACTAAAAGAGGAGCTTACTGTTTTTGAAAATCTCTGGTATAATGCAAGGCTCTGCTTTAATAATTTAAATAAAGATGAAATAAAAAAAATTGTTGAAGATGCCCTGCTGGACTTTGATCTTGTAGAGGCAAGAGACTTTGTTGTAGGAACTCCATTAAATAAAATATTAAGCGGTGGACAAAGAAAACGATTAAATATCGCTCTTGAGTTAATAAGAGAGCCATCAATTCTTTTTGTTGATGAACCCACATCAGGATTATCTTCAATGGATTCCGAAAAGGTAATGCTGCTCTTAAAAAGGCAGGTTTTAAAAGGTAAGCTGGTAATAATAAATATTCACCAACCATCCTCAGATCTTTACAGACTGCTTGATAAGTTGTTGATGATTGATAAGGGAGGAAGAATAATATTCAACGGCAATCCAATGGATGCTATAGCCTATTTTAAAAAGGAGGCAAATTACGTAAACCCTGAGGAACGAGAATGTTATGTATGCGGAAATGTAAAAACCGAACAACCCCTTAGAATAGTCGAGGCAAGAATGGTTAACCCTTATGGTAAACTAATAAGGGAGAGAAAAGTTAAACCCGAAGAGTGGTATCAACTCTACATAGATAATTTTGAAGAGAAGTATCAATGGAAACATAAGCGTGATCTAAATAAAAAAGAGAAATTGCCAAAAAACTGGTTCAGCATCCCAAACAGAATAAAGCAGTTTTGGTTGTTTGCTCAAAGAGATGCTCTATCAAAAATAAAAGATAAACAGTATTTTGCTATCAATTTTCTTGAAGCCCCGGTTTTAGCAATAATATTAGGTTTTTTTACCAAATTTTTGGCAGGAACAGCTGAGAACCCGGGAGAATACATCTTTGCTGAAAATGTAAATCTTCCCTCGTACCTCTTTATGGCCGTAGTGGTAATGGTTTTTCTAGGACTAAATGTTAGTGCTGAGGAGATTATAAAGGACAGGAAACTATTAAAAAGAGAGTCATTCTTAAACCTAAGCCGGTCTAGTTTCTTAAACTCAAAAATATTTGTTCTATTCCTTATTTCAGCAATTCAATCATTAAGTTTTATTTTAGTAGGGAATTATATTCTTGAAATAGAGGGATTAACATTCAATTATTGGATAATTCTCTTTTCTACTGCATGTTTTGCCAACATGTTGGGGCTCAATATAAGTTCCGGATTAAATTCAGTAGTTGCCATATATGTACTTATACCACTCATACTGGTGCCTCATCTTCTTTTTAGCGGGGTTATAGTAAATTTTGATAAACTTCATATAAGTGTAGCATCAAAACAGTTTGTTCCCAGAATAGGGGACTTAATGGTAACAAGATGGTCATACGAGGCCTTGGCAGTAAATCAGTTCAAAAACAATAAATATCAAAGACACTTTTTTGATGAAGAGAGGGAGATGAGTCAAAACTCATATTACGGCACAACTTTTATTCCTGAACTGATCAAAATAAATGATGCTGCGCTATGGTCATACGAGCGCGGATATAACGAAGAAGTAAATAACTATCAGACAATCTTAACAACAGGGATTAAAAAGCTAGAAAAGATAATCCCCGATATGATTCCCGGTCATCTAAAAAGTAAAATTACGCCCTACAGCAATATAGAGTCTCACTCTTTTGTTGACTCGGTTTTAACCCTTGCAAGAACTCATTTTAACCATCAATATCGCTATATCAGCAATATTAAAGATGAAAAAATGGAAGAGTTAATTGACTCCAGGGGTTCTGTTAATGCAGTAGTTCAGTTTAAAAGAGATCACCATAATGAGGCTTTAGCCGACTGGCTACTGGCAAGAAAAGAACCGAGACAGTTTGAACTGACCGAAAACAGATTTATTCAGAGAAAAGATCCCATATATAAAGAACCAACCGGTAAATGGGGAAGAGCACATTTCTATGCCGCCTATAAAAATTTTGGCCCCTTATCAATTCCAGCTCCATTATTTAATGTTATTATAATATGGATAGGAATAGCAATTCTCTATATCACTCTCTATCTCGACATTTTAAAACGAATTATCCATTACTTTGAAACATTCAAGCTACGTCAATTAAACAAAAAGCTGCAAAGATTGGGAACTTAAAATATAAGTGACAACATTAATAAGAGGCTAATGCATTACGCAGTTTTTCAAAACGCCCCTCATAATCCTTCATCGATCTTTTAATAACCTCCTGGGCTTCATCTATCCCATAAACGTGAGTTATTTCAGATTCCCGGGTATTTCCGGGCATATCCTTATAAGTAAGAAAATAGTGTTTAAGTCTTTCAAGAACCAGATCAGGCAGCTCTGTAACATTCTTAACATCACCATAAACGACATCTCCTTTTAAAACCGAAATGATCTTATCATCGGCAGCATTATCATCAATCATTCTAAAACCACCTATTGGAATAACTTCGGCAATGATATCACCATGCATAACATCCTTTTCGGTTAAAACACAAATATCAAGAGGATCTCCATCTCCCTTAATCCCCTTTTTCCCGGTTTTTTGAGCGCAAAATTCAGCAACATCTCTACCACAGTAGGTTTGCGGAATAAAGCCATAGAGGGAAGGAACAACATTAGAATATTTTTGAGGCCGATCAATACGCAGATAACCACTAATTTTATCTATCTCATACTTTATAGTATCGGTTGGTACAACCTCAATAAAGCAGATAACCTCTTCGGGGGCCTTATCACCAATATCTATTCCATGCCATGGATGGGACTTATAGCGCAGTCCCATCAATTTACCAATAGGATCCATTAAACTGTTTGCTGACATCTCACTATCTGTATTATCCTTTTTCTTCGACATATTAACAATTTTATAACTCTTCATCAAAAATAATTAAATTAATCAAATAGAAGAACAATAAAAAAAGATATCTCACATACTTCGGTCTGACCGATCTAATGTTCTATACTGAACCGCTTCAGCTATATGATGAGCTTCGATACCGCCCGCCCCTTCCAGGTCAGCTATAGTTCGGGAGACCTTTAATATACGATGATAGGCTCTTGCAGATAGTCCTAACTTATCCATTGCGCTTTTTAAAATAGCAGAGCCAGCTTTATCAGGATAAGCAAATTTATTTAACATTCGATTGTTCATCTGTGCATTACTATGAACTCCCTTAATCTCTTTAAACCGTTCTCTTTGAATATCACGTGCTTTAATCACCCTTTCTCGAATGCCAAGACTACTTTCTGCAGAAGAGCTGCAAGAAAGCTTCCCATATGCAACAGGCACAACTTCAATATGCAAGTCTATCCGATCAAGCAATGGACCAGATATACGGTTAAGATACCTAAAAACCTGTCCGGGACTACAAACACAAGGCTTGTCAGGATGGCTATAATATCCGCACGGACAAGGATTCATGCCTGCAACAAGCATAAATCCGGCAGGAAAATCAATGGCATACCTGGCACGAGAAACTGAAATTTTTCGATCCTCTAAAGGTTGACGCAAAAGTTCAAGAGAGGAGCGATTAAACTCAGGCAATTCATCAAGAAAAAGAACCCCGTTATGTGCTAATGATATCTCACCGGGTTGAGGATGGACCCCACCTCCAGACAAAGCAGTAGGAGTAATTGAGTTATGCGGACTGCGAAAAGGGCGCTTTACTATTAAACCGCTATCTCTGCCAAGTTTTCCGGCAACTGAATGTATTTTTGTAGTCTCAATAGATTCTGCAGAATCCAAAAGAGGAAGTATAGTAGGTAATCTCCTTGCAATCATGCTTTTCCCGGATCCCGGAGGGCCAACCATCAGGATGTTATGCATGCCGGCTGCTGCTACCTCCATAGCTCTTTTTACTCCTTCCTGACCTTTAACATCGCTAAAATCATGGTCCTCATGATTGGATGTGACTCCCGGGGAGATAGTGTGAGGAAAAGGAGATATAGTACCGGATCCATTCAATATATCAGTTACTTCACCTAAATTTTTTACTCCATAAACATCCAATCCTTTAATAACAGCGGCCTCTGAAGCATTATCATAAGGTACAATAACTCCATTAAAACCCTCCTCGTAAGCTTTAAACGCAATAGGTAAAACACCCCTAACAGGCTTAACACTACCATCTAATGATAACTCTCCCATTATCAAAAAACTGCCTGCACGATTTTCGCAAATTTGATTGTCGGCTGCCAAAATACCAACAGCAATAGGCAAATCATATGAGGAACCCTCTTTGCGCGTATCGGCAGGAGCCATATTAATCACTATCCGTTTACCTGGCCATTTAAAATTAAAGGATCTAAAAGCAGACTCAATGCGCTGCTGACTCTCTTTAACAGCACTATCAGGAAGGCCAACCAAAAAAAAACGTATGCCGCGCGAAATATCAACTTCTATAGTTATTTTAATTGCATCTATACCATTCAACGAGGCTCCATAAATTTTCACCAACATAGAAAACAGGTTAAGGGTTAATTATCAAATTTTTATAAAGAGAAGCAATTTATAAAAAATATAAGAGAGATGCCACGTACAATCTAATGCTTAATTTGTATTTTTGTAGTTGAACCAAAAAATATGGGGATATGAGGATTTCATTCATGCGTACACCCAGACATAGAAAATTTCATCACGCACCTATCTATTATGATAAGGCAAAAGAGGAAAGAGCTGAAAGAGAGCGTAAAATCAGAGAAGAGCTGGGAATTATCTCTGAAGAAGATAAAAAAAGAGGACCGGGCGAGAGAATAAGAGGAAAAATGCGGCAACGCATAAAGTCAGGATTTGAAGTAAATCGTTCTGAAAAGAAAAAATCTAATATAAGACTCATTATTATCTTAATGGCCTTAATGATACTGTTTTATTATCTGCTTAATGTTGGATATGAATGGTACTCAACGCTATTGCAATAATTTTATAGATAATATTAAAGATTACCAATAGATGTCAGATATTATAAATCTTCTTCCCGATTCAGTGGCAAATCAAATTGCTGCAGGAGAAGTTATACAAAGGCCCGCATCAGTTGTCAAAGAGCTTGTAGAAAATAGTATTGACGCCGAAGCCGGGAAAATTGACATAATAATTAAAGATGCAGGCAAAACATTAATACAAATTAATGATAACGGTTGTGGTATGACCGAAACAGATGCCCGTATGGCATTTGAAAGACATGCTACCTCAAAAATTAGAAATGCAAATGATCTCTTCTCTATTAAAAGTATGGGCTTTAGAGGAGAGGCTCTAGCCTCAATTGCAGCTGTGGCACAGGTAGAGTTAAAAACTATGCCGTGCAACTATGATATAGGAACACATATACAAATAAACGGTTGTCAAATCATTAAACAGGAACCAGTATCATGTGCAAAAGGGAGCAATTTCATCGTTAAAAATCTATTCTATAACATTCCTGCGAGAAGAAAATTTTTAAAAAGTAACAGTACTGAGTTTCGACATATAATAAATGAATTTCAACGCCTATCCCTTGCAAACCCACAGATTGAATTTACACTGCTACACAACAACCAAACCTTGTTTAGTATAAAACCCTCATCCATTAAACAAAGGATTGTCAGCACCATAGGGAAGCAGATAAAAAACAGACTTTTACCAACTGAAACAGAGACCCCAATTATTAAAATAAAAGGTTTTACAGGAACTCCCGAAGCAGCAAGAAAAACAGGAGGAGATCAATTCTTTTTTATAAACAACCGTTTTATGAAAAGTCCATACCTTCATAGAGCAGTTTCAAAAGCATATGAAAACCTCATTCCAACTGACAGTCATCCTGCATATTTTCTCTTTCTCTATACCGACCCTTCATTAATTGATATAAATATTCATCCAACAAAAACAGAAGTGAAATTTGAGGATGAAAAAATGGTATGGAAAATTTTAAATGCATCAATACGTGAGAGTTTAGGGAGATATAATTTAGTTCCTTCTATAGACTTTGACACAACAGGACAAATTAATATCCCGGTAGCATCTAATGCTACGACTTTAAAAACACCAGAAATTAAAACAAACCCCAACTACAATCCATTCGAAGTCAACAGTAATAATAATTGGGAAAAGTTTTTTGAAGAGCCAGAGAGCCCCCTAAAAGATAATAATCCTGATAATTTCACAGCAGAAGATGAAGTTCTTCTGCTACCCTCAAAAAGCAACAGTGAAAAAGAGCCGCAACAACAAGTTTTTAAAGAAGAGACAAACCAGATACATGAATCGGCATATTTTCAAATCAAAGGGAAGTATATTTTAACACCGGTAAAATCGGGATTAATGATTATTGATCAGTGCAGAGCACACGAAAGAGTCATTTTTGACGATTTAATAAATAAAATAAGTAGAGAAAAATCAACCTCTCAAAAAGTTCTCTTTTGTGAAACATTAACTTTAAACAGAAGCGATGGAGAGTTGTTAAAAGAGTTGTTACCCGAATTGCAACAGTTCGGATTTGAAATAGAGAGTCATGGAAATTCTGAATTTAAAATTACAGGAGTCCCTTCAGAATTTAAAAATAAAAACAGTGAAAAATTTATAGAAGAGATTCTGGAATCCTGCAAATTGGGCGAACTAAACCCACAGCAAGAGATAAAAGATAAACTGGCAACGATCCTTGCAAAAAACTTATCAATGACTAAAGGCGAACAGTTAAGTTGTGAAGAGATGAACAAACTAACAGGTAAGTTACTTCAAAGCTCTATGCCCAACTACTCCCCTACAGGAAAAGTTATAATAACTATAATAGATAACATCGAACTAGAAAAACGATTCAAATAATGAACTATTCAGGCTCACCATTCGGAGGGTTAACTCCCATAGTAAAAAACTTACTGATAATTAATGTTCTGTTTTACATAGCTTCTATTGTGATACAAAGCTCTATGGGATTACGGTTGGAGCACTATCTGGGGTTACATGTACCTATGGCAGACAACTTTAGATCATATCAGTTAATAACATATATGTTTTTACATGCCTACCCTGGTTTTGCACATCTATTCTTCAACATGTTTGCACTATTCATGTTTGGTAGAATGCTGGAGACAGTATGGGGCCCAAAAAGATTTCTTTTTTATTACTTTGCTACCGGGGTTGGAGCTGCATTAATTCATCTGGTAACACAATATATAGAGATAATGCCGTCATTAAATGCAATTAATAGCTACCTCAACAATGCAAATCCCGACACACTGCAAGTGTTTATAAATGAACATCTTGAAGTCCGTTCACACGAAATGAGAAGTAAATTCAACGCATTTGCAGAATCTTATAACGCACTGCTTAAAACCGATCCTGAATCGGCAATAGAGCTATCAAAACAATATATTTATGAGTATCGTAAGGATTATCTCAATACATACATAACTATAGGAGCCTCAGGAGCAGTATTCGGAATATTACTTGCTTTTGGCATGCTCTTTCCTGATGCCCGCCTTATGCTTCTATTTCCACCAATCCCCATAAAAGCTAAATATTTTGTGATTATATATGGTGCTATTGAGCTATGGCAGGCAATAGTAATATCTCCATTCAGCAATGTTGCACACTTTGCACATTTAGGAGGGATGCTCTTTGGTTATCTGCTAATTAAGTATTGGAGAAGCAAAGGACTCTATTAAAATAGATAGTATGACAATTATTGACGAAATTAAAGACTCCTTTAAAAACGGATCTATATTAACACGCTTAATATATATTAATATAGCTATATTTTTAATATTCCGCTTTATTCAGCTTTTTATGGTTATGGCCGGGATAAACCCAAATGCCATACAGGAGGTTCTTGCTATTTTTTCAGTACCATCAGATCCTTTAAGTTTAATTATAAAACCGTGGACTTTCTTTTCATACATGTTTCTCCACTTCCATTTTTTTCATCTCCTCTTTAATATTCTATATCTATACTGGTTTGGAAAACTATTTATGCAGCTTATAGGAGAAAAATTGTTGTTAAAAACTTATATATTGGGCGGACTAGCAGGGGCGGTGCTCTATATTATTGCTTATAACTTTGTTCCGGGCTTCTATAATCAATCGGCCTCATCAATATTGCTGGGAGCATCAGCCTCAGTTATGGCAATACTATTTGCCGTAGCAAAATTTGCTCCTGAACATACTATATACCTGCTCTTTTTTGGACAGGTAAAGCTAAAATATATAGCATTAATAGCTTTTATTATTGATCTGATAAGTATCCCGACAATGAACAATACCGGAGGCCATCTGGCACACATAGGAGGGGCACTCATAGGCTATATAATGGGGAGTAGATGGAGTTCACACCAACCTCTTTTTAAAAAAACCAGTGGTAACAGAGATATTATATCGACACTCTTTAAAAGATCTCCTTCAATGAAAGTGACGCATAAAAGGCCAGTAACCGATATGGAGTATAATAAACAAAAAGCAAGAGAGCAAAAAGAGGTGGATCGCATATTGGAAAAGATAAAGACAAGCGGATATGAAAGTTTAACAGCGGCAGAAAAGAAAAGACTATTTGATGCCAGTAAGGAGTAAAATATATTTTATATTTTTATAAACTATATAAATTTAATAACTGTCAGCAATTTGAATCGTTTCGTCAATTCATTAACAATAATATTTACAATAATTCCGGCATTTTTATTGATTTGCTCGGTTGCTACAGCATATATTAATCCCAGCCATCTGCATATATTTACATTTGCAGGCTTTCTCTTTCCTGTTCTATGGATAGTTAATCTGATAATACTATTATGGCTGGTGTCACGAAAAAATATGCTTCTGCTTATTACGCTGCTGGTTTTAGCACTTTCTTGGGATCACTGGCAAAACACATTTCAATTTAACAGCTCAAGCAGAGAGTTACAAAATTTAAAAGAGCCTGTAAAAGTAATGTCCTATAACACAAGGATGTTTGACTTCTATAATCATTCAGGAAAAGAGGGAGCTCCGGAAAAAATTTTTGATTTTATCATTCAGCAGAACCCAGATATAATCTGTTTCCAGGAATATTTTACCAGTCTGAGAAAAGAAGAGTACACCCCTACAGCTATTAAAGCAAGATTTAGACAATATGGATATAAATATATAGAATACCTTAAAACCCATAAAGGAGGAACAGGATATGGATTAGCAATCTTTTCAAAACATCCGATTACAAACAAAAATGCCATAAGATTTGAAAATTCACTAAATCTATCATCTTATGCTGATATAGATATAAACGGAAAAAGAGTAAGGGTGTTCAACAATCATCTGGAATCTATAGGATTTCAGGATCATGAACTAAGCTATCTCGACAGTCTCGATTTTAGAATGAGCGAAAGCCAAAAAGAGGGGTTGAGAAATATCTCAGATAAATTAACAAGAGCGTTCAACTCACGATCAAAACAGGCCGAAACTATATCACGCCATATTAATAATTCACCCTACCCTGTTATTGTATGCGGCGATTTTAACGATACACCTGTATCCTATGTTTATAGAACGGTTCGCCAGGATCTTAAAGATGCCTTTAGAGAATCGGGAAGTGGATTTGGAGGCACCTACAATGGTAAATTACCATCATTTCGAATCGACTACATTTTTCATTCACCCCAATTCAAATCATATAATTTTTCAAGATTTAAATTGGGCTATTCAGATCATTTCCCAATAATGACAACAATAGATATAAAAAACTAATCAGCTATGCAACAATATCTTAACCTTATTGAGAGAGTTTTAAATGAAGGGAACTACAGAGAGGACAGAACAGGAACCGGAACAATAAGTGTTTTTGGACATCAAATGAGATTCAATCTTGCAGAGGGGTTTCCTGCTGTTACAACGAAAAAACTCCACCTAAAATCGGTCATTCATGAACTTCTTTGGTTTATAAAAGGAAGCACTAACGTAAAATATCTTCAGGATAACAAAGTAAGAATATGGAATGAGTGGGCAAAAGAGAATGGGGAGTTAGGGCCGGTATATGGATATCAATGGCGCTCATGGCCCGATTATAAGGGTGGAAATATAGATCAGATTAAAGAAGTTATAAACTCAATAAAAAACAATCCTGACTCACGAAGACATATTGTATCTGCATGGAATCCGGCTCAAATAGAGGAAATGCAACTTCCTCCCTGCCATATACTCTTTCAGTTCTATGTTGCCAATAATAGATTAAGCTGCCAGTTATATCAAAGAAGTGCCGACATCTTTTTAGGAGTGCCGTTCAATATTGCCTCATATTCACTTCTAACACTAATGATAGCACAAATCACAGGGTTAAAACCGGGAGAATTTATTCACACACTTGGTGATGCCCACATATACAGTAATCATCTGGAGCAAGTTAAACTACAATTAAGCCGAAAGCCCCTGGAATTACCACAAATGGAAATTAACCCGAACAAAAAAAATATAGATGATTTTGACTATGAAGATTTTAATCTTACAAATTACAATCCTCATCCACATATAAAAGGAAACATAGCAGTATAACCACATTTACTTTATTTATGGAAATTATTATAGTTGCAGCTCTGGATGAAAACAACGGCATAGGCAAAAATGGCGATCAACCGGCATATATAAGCTCCGACCTAAAACGGTTTAAGCAACTAACGACAGGACATTCAATAGTGATGGGACGAAAAACATTTGATGCCCTGCCCAAAAAACCTCTTCCTCAAAGAAGAAATATAGTATTAACACGAAATAAAAAGTTGAACTTTCCCAACTGTAATGTAGCAACCTCTCCACAAGAGATTGCAAAAATAGTTGATAAAAAAGAAAAGATATTTATAATAGGGGGAGGAGAGATCTATAAACATTTTTTACCTTTTGCCAGTCAGCTCATAATAACACGAATACACCACAAGTTTACCGGTATTGACACCTGGTTCCCCAAAATAGATACATCAAAATGGATTATGAAAGAAGATGGGCCCTTTAAAGATGAAAAGAACGGCTTACACTATAGCTACCAAACTTTTAACAGAGTTTAGTCAACACCGAATCTGCTATATTTCACGCGAAATATCATGTAGCTTCTCCTCAAACTCTAACTTATCTATCTCTCCTTTTACATATCTCTCTTTTAAAATATCAAGGGGATATTTTTCAACACGGTTAAAAAAATCCGGATTTGTACGACAAATAGATCTCCCTATAATTTTACTGCCAAAATAGAATAGAGGAAGAGCTAAATACCATCCCCATCCAATAGTCCATGCTCCCCGTCTCTTTTTGTCATCACGATTATCTTCTTTAGTACCCATAACATAAAGTTTTAATACAATTTACAAGAAATCAACCGCAAATCAAAATTTATCCAAAAAACATATACCCAATAATAATTGCAGCAATTATACCCGCAAAATCAGCTATTAGTCCGCACGTCACAGCATGCCGGGTTCTGCGTATCCCTACAGAACCAAAATAGACAGCTACAATATAAAATGTTGTGTCAGTTGCACCCTGAACGGTAGAAGCCAAACGCCCAACAAATGAATCTGCACCGTGAGCATCCATCGCATCAATCATCATTCCCCTGGCGCCACTTCCGCTTAAAGGTTTCATTAAAGCAGTTGGCAAAGCTCCAACAAACTCAGTATCAACCCCAAAAAACGCAAAAACAGCAGCAATTCCATCAATAACAAAACCCATAGCTCCTGAAGCTCGAAAAACGCCAATACCAACAAGAATAGCAATAAGGTATGGGATAATTTTAATAGCTATAGAAAAACCCTCTTTGCCCCCCTCTATAAAAGATTCATAAACATTAACACGCTTAAAAAGAGCTCTTACAATAAATAGAATAATAAACCCAAATAGAACTAAGTTAGCAATTAACAACGATACAACCTGCATCTGATCTCTTTCCAATAAAGACAAGCCATAAATTATACCTGTAATAACCACCAACATTCCTCCCAAATAGGCCATAATAACGGGATCAAAAAGCCTAATTCTTTGAACAACAGATACAGCAAGAACACCTGCAATTGTTGAAAAAAAAGTTGCAAGTAAAATAGGAAGAAATATATCAGCAGGATTTGCCGCACCCATCTGCGCTCGAAACACCATAACAGAGACAGGTATAACTGTTAACCCTGAAGTGTTTAAAACTAAAAACATTATTTGAGCATTAGATGCAGACTCTTTATATGGATTTGCCTCCTGCATCTCCTTCATTGCCTTAAGTCCCATTGGTGTGGCAGCATTATCCAATCCAAGCATATTGGCAGCCATATTCATCATCATAGAGCTATAAGCAGGATGATTTGGTGGCAAAGTAGGAAATATCCTCCTAAAAAAAGGCCCTATAGCCTTTGTCATAAATTTAACCATGCCACCCTTCTCAGCAATCCTCATAAAACCGAGCCATAAAGTTAAAGCTCCGGTTAATCCCAAAGAGATCTCAAAACCGGTTGCAGCATATTCAAAAGTAGCATTCATCAATTCAGGAAAAACCTCTAAATCCTGATAAACAATAAGCCTTAACAGAGCAACAACAAAGGCAATAATAAAAAAAGCAACCCAAAGATAGTTTAGTACCATTATATATTAAGGTTTGGGATGAACACCGAACTCCCTGCAGCTAATCTGATCAATATCTACAACCCATATCTTCACATTTCGCACAGCCGGGTCATTAAATTTGAACTGTTGATCTGAATAGTGACTCATAAAGAGATCAAGCGCCTTCCGTTTTTCTTCCATATCCTCAACAAAAGAGACCTTTCCGTTAACAACAACACTTTTACTCTTCATCGTATAACTACAAGCTACCTCCTTATTTTGATACGCAAGTTGATGATCAATACTAAAACTTACACATATGGATGAATTATTCTCCAGGCAATCTATAACTTTACCCTCTGGAGCACTGTGCAGGTATAGTTTTCCTCCACGATAAGAAAAGTTCATGGGTAAAACATAAGGTGTGTTGTCAGGCGTTACAACCCCAATAAAACAGATTTCACTCCTCTCTATAATATCATCAATTATCTCCTGATCATTATGAACTAGAGTCTTCATAAGAAAATATTTTATTTAAATTATTGTTCGTTCTCCCTGTCGAAGAGATATATATTTTAAAACAGTCTGTAACCTTCCAAGCTCCCCCATTAACTCAACAACCCTCTCAATATCGCCTCTCTGCTCAGCTTCCTGCAATTTGCCCTGAATATTATTAATATTAACCTTAATAATTTTCCACTTTAACTCATTTACAACACGCGGAATAAGCTTACTTAAAACCTCTTCCTCACTCTTTGCTTCACCAAGCTTATGGTGGATTTTACTAAGCTGATACTCCTCTGCTACAAGATCGGAAGCAATTTTACTAACAGTTGGATCACAATGAGAAACAAAATACTTTTGGGCCGAAAAATCTAACCGTTTATAATTATTCTCATACTCCTCCAGAATTACTTTATGTGCAGCATTCTCACTCTTTACCTCATCTTGTTGCAACTCATACACCATAAACTCTCCAACGGTCATCTCTCTTTTCTCATCACCGAGATCAACCTCACCCAAGGGGTAGTCCCCATAACGTAAAAGATACTTCAATATCTCTCTCTCTTCATTCTCAAAAGGATTAGCATTGCTAGATATTTGTGGCAATGACTTAACCCCGCTACGTGCTCCATTTTCATATCTCCCCGAAGAGTTGTCTCCATATCGCTTACGCTTTCTCTCAACATCTCTCTGCTGCTTATTAAGTTTCGAAATTTCGGAATATAGCACAGGCTCTTCAACATCCATAATAGAGCTGCACTCTTTAACATAAACAGAACGAACAATTGGATCAGGAATCACCGAGATAGATTTCACTATATCTCTTATTAAACCAGCCCTTTTGACAGGATCATTTTTGCTCTCCTCAACAAGAAGCGAAGTTTTAAATTTTATAAAATCTTTCTCATTTTGAGAAATATAATCAGCCAGTTGATCTTCACTATATTTTTTGGCAAAAGAATCGGGATCCTCACCATCGGGCAAAAGCAAAATTTTAACATTAACTCCTTCACCTAATAAAAGATTAGTTCCTCTCATAGAAGCAGAAATGCCGGCTTCATCACCATCAAATACAAGAGTGATATTTTTAGTAAAACGAACCATTAGGCTTATCTGGTCAATAGTAAGAGCAGTACCTGATGAAGCAACAACATTTTTAATTCCATTTTGATAAAAGGATAAAACATCTGTATATCCCTCTACAAGAAAAACCTTATCCGATCTTACAATATCTTGCTTAGCCTGATAAATTCCATAAAGAATTTTACTTTTATGATAAATCTCCGATTCTGGGGAATTCAAATATTTTGCAGCCTTAACATTAGATTTAAGAATACGCCCACCAAAACCTATAACCTTACCCGACAAGCTATGAATTGGAAAAATAACACGCCCCCTGAACCGGTCAGCCCTGTAATTTTCACTTGAAACTGCCAGACCGGTTTTCTCCAAATAATCAAATTTATATCCATTAATTTGAGCAGCTTTAATAAAAGCATCTTTCTCTTCGGGAGAGTAGCCAATCTGAAATCTCTTAATAATATCATCCCTAAACCCTCTGGAGCGCAAATATGAGAGTCCGACCGAATGCCCCTCGTCAGACTCAAAAAGATTTTTAATAAAAAACTTGCCGGCAAATTCAGTTAAAACAAGCATGCTTTCCCGCTCATTCTTACGAGCCATATCCTCAGGAGAAGCCTCCTTCTCATCAACCTCTATATGAAATTTTTTTCCTAAGGTTTTAATAGCTTCAACGAAAGATATCTGCTCATGCTCCATTATAAAATTAACGGCATTTCCACCTTTACCGCAACCAAAGCATTTAAAAATACCTTTATTTGGAGATACAATAAAAGAGGGTGTCTTTTCATTATGAAAAGGGCAGTGCCCTATGTAATTTACTCCTCTTTTTTTTAGATTAATAAAATCGGAGATTACATCAGTTATCTGCATTTGTGCAGCCTCCATTACCTTATCTACAGTAATATTATCTATCATTTTTTACACTCTCCTTTTCTAACTCCAAAGATAAAAATTAATCGCTCAGTAATAATAATATAAACAAAAAGGATGATAATCAATATCAATTGAGAACCATCCTATCACAAATAAAAGCTCAAAAAAAAGATGTTCTGTTTTTAAAGCCTCTTCTTTATAGCTTTAGTTTCATCTTCAAAACCAGGTTTTCCTAAAAGTGCAAACATATTAGATTTATAAGCCTCTACACCGGGCTGATCAAAGGGATTAACCCCTAAAATATAACCACTTATACCACACGCTTTTTCAAACATATAAATAAGTTGTCCCAAATAATACTCGCTCAGTTTTGGGACCGATATACGAATATTGGGAACTCCTCCATCAACATGAGCTACAAGTGTACCAAGCTCAGCCATTTTATTAACCTCATCAATAGATTTATCTGCAAGATAGTTGAGTTTATCAAGATCCTCTTTAGCATGTGGTACTTTTAAATTGCGATTAGACTCTTCTACCGAAATAACAGTTTCAAAAATCGATCTTTCACCCTCCTGAATCCACTGTCCCATTGAGTGCAGGTCGGTGGTGAAATCAACAGCTGCAGGGAATATTCCCTTACTCTCTTTACCTTCGCTCTCGCCATAAAGCTGCTTCCACCACTCTGCAAAATAGTGTAGCTTAGGATTATAATTAACCAATATTTCATTCTTTTTACCCTTACTGTAAAGAACGTTCCTCACGGCAGCATAAAGAGTTGCAGGATTATCCTTAAAGGAGACCTCTTCATTTGTAAGTTTTATCATATCAGCAGCACCCTGTAGCAACTTTTCAATATCGAATCCAGCAACCGCTATAGGTAAAAGTCCGACCGGCGTAAGCACCGAATACCTGCCACCAACATCATCAGGAATAATATAACTTTTATATCCCTCTTGCTCCACAAGAGTTCTCAAAGCCCCTTTAGATTTATCAGTTATTGCAACTATCCTTTCTTTAACCTCTTCTGAACTATATTTTTGCTCAAGTAAACCCTTTAACAAGCGAAATGCAATAGCCGGTTCGGTAGTAGTTCCAGATTTAGAAATAACTATTACCGAAAAAGATCTCTCCTGCAGTAGATCGAGAAGTTCGGCACTATAATCTTCTCCAATATTTTGTCCCGCATAAACTATTGCAGGAGTTTCCCTTTTTGAGCGCATAAGATCAAAAGAGTCGGATAGTGCATCTATAACAGCACGGGCTCCAAGGTAACTCCCTCCTATTCCAATAACCACGACAACTTCGGAAGATTTAGCAAGTTTTTTTGCTGTCTCATTAATATCCTTTATCTCCTCTTTTGAAACAGAGAGAGGCAGATCCACCCAACCTAAAAAATCACTCCCTTTACCACTCTTATTTTGTAAGGCAACCTGTGCAGCTAATGTATCCTTTTCGATACCCTTAATCTCATCTGCTGAAACAAAACCATCTAATCTTGAAATGTCTAATGATATCTTTTGCATTTTATCTGGTATTAATTATTAAATTTTATCGTAATGATTCAGTTAAAAGTTTTATCTCAATTGCAGGAGATATTTTTTCATAAATTATGTTATAAACAGCCTCAGTTATAGGCATATTCACTTTATACTTCTCATTTATCTCCTTAATACTTTTTACAGCAAAATACCCCTCAGCTATCATTAACATCTCAAATTGTGCACTTTTCACAGAATAACCTTTCCCTATCATTGTTCCAAATGTACGATTACGACTAAATTGAGAATAACAGGTAACCAAAAGATCTCCCAAATAAGCTGAACTTTTAATATCGCGAGTAATAGGGTGAACCGTATCTACAAACCTTTTTATCTCCTGTATTGCATTTGAAATCAAAACTGCCTGAAAATTATCTCCATAACCCAATCCATGACAGATACCTGAAGCAACAGCCATAATATTCTTCAAAACAGCAGAATACTCTGTTCCATAGATATCATCACTGATTACACTTTTAATAAAAGAGCAGTGCAATTTAGAAGCAAACTGACGTGCCCTCTTTGTCTTTTTACAGGAAATAGTTAAGTAAGAGAGCCTCTCAAGGGCAACCTCCTCGGCATGACAGGGTCCGGAAATTACAGCAACCTGATCATCAGGCACATCATGAATCTTATTAAAATAGTCACCAACTACCAATTTATCATCGGGAACGAGCCCTTTAATAGCGGAGACAATAAACTTATCTTTAAGAGATATAGTCAATCCTTTTAAAACATCTTTTAAAAACGCTGAAGGGATGGCAAAAATTATAGCATCCGAATTCTCTATAATCTCATTTACATCGGTATAAAAAGTGATTCTTTCGGTATCAAAAGCAACTGAGGTCAAATAGTTTGGATTATGACCTTTACTCTTAAATTTTTTAACACGATCGGGGTTACGAAAATACCAATTAATATGCTCTTCATTACTAAGAGTCATCTTGGCTATAGCAGTAGCCCAACTACCGCTCCCTATAATTCCAACTTTAGCTTCGGCTAAATCCATAAACAAATTTATTGTTCAGAAATCCATTTAGCAACCTCTTCTTTAGGAGGATTAACTAAGTTAAGTCGATTTTTCTTGTTATATCCACACAGTTGCTGATGCAGCTTATTGTGGTTAAGTCCGCTTAACTCATCTATCTTCTTATATCCCAAATCACGTAATACTGTAATCCACTCCTGGGCAATTCCAAGCTTTAAAAACTTCTCATCACTATCAGCCTCTCTTTTTTTAATTGGGCGCATCTGCGGAAAAAAGAGAACCTCCTGAATGGAGTTCTGATTAGTCATTAACATAACAAACCTATCGATTCCAATTCCCATACCGGATGTAGGAGGCATTCCATATTCTAAAGATCTAACAAAATCATCATCAATAAACATTGCCTCATCATCTCCCTTCTCAGAGAGTCTCATCTGCTCAACAAATCGTTGGTGCTGATCTATGGGGTCATTAAGCTCGGTATAAGCATTTGCTATCTCCTGCCCGTTTACCATCAACTCAAACCTTTCGGTTAATTCTGGATTATCACGATGTTTTTTACACAAAGGTGACATCTCTACCGGATAATCAGTAATAAAAGTTGGCTGAATATAATGGTGCTCACACTTCTCTCCAAAAATCTCATCTATAAGCTTTCCTTTACCCATTGATTCATCTGTCTCTATTCCCAGCGTATTACAAACATCAATAAGTTCCTCTCTTTTCATCCCCGAGACATCAATCCCTGTGTGCTCCTTAATAGCATCAATCATTGAAATACGCTTAAAGGGAGCTTTAAAATCAATCTCTTTACCATCTACTTCTACTTTGGTTTTACCATGTAACTCTAAAACTACTCTCTCCATCATCTCCTCGGTAAAACTCATCATCCATTTATAATCCTTATAAGCAACATAGATCTCCATAACAGTAAACTCAGGATTATGGGTGCGATCCATCCCTTCATTTCGAAAATCCTTAGCAAACTCATAGACACCATCAAAACCACCTACAATAAGTCGCTTCAAATAGAGTTCATTTGCTATACGCAAATAGAGAGGAATATCAAGTGTATTATGATGAGTTATAAAAGGCCGGGCTGCAGCACCACCGGGAATTGGTTGCAATATAGGAGTTTCAACCTCAAGATAACCTTTTTCATTAAAGAAAGAGCGCATTGCATTAATAATTCTACTTCGCTTTACAAATGTCTCCTTAGCATTATCATTCACAATAAGATCAACATATCTTTGACGATATCTCTGCTCAGGATCAGTAAAAGCATCATAGATTTTCCCATCTTTCTCTTTCACAATTGGCAAAGGTCTTATCGATTTAGATAAAAGAGTTAATGAGCTTACATGAACAGAGATCTCACCTGTTTTAGTCTTAAACACATCTCCTTTAACTCCAATGATATCACCAATATCGAGAAGACGTTTAAAAACCTTATTGTAAAAAGTTTTATCATCTTCGGGACAAAGATCATCTCTTCTAAGATATATCTGAATTCGGCCGGTACTATCTTTAATTTGTGCAAAAGACGCACTACCCATTATCCTTCTCGTCATAATACGTCCGGCCAAACAAACCTCAGCAAACTCCTCGCTCTTCTCTTCATTAAAATTGGCAAGAATATCATTTGCATAATGAGTTACCGGATACTCCTCGGCAGGATAAGGGTTAATACCTAAATCAATAAGCTCTTTTAGACTTTCACGACGTACCTGCTCCTGCTCACTTAGTTCAAGATGACTCATAACTTTTTCAACTATTTTTAAGATAAAATAAAAGCACAAAGATAAATCCAAATTTTTCAAATAAAAAGCTGAATTGAAACAGATAACAATAAAAATAAACTTTTACCCTGTTGATTGGTTCTTCTATTAACATTCAATTCATATAGAATAACTATTTTTGATACAAAAAGATATTAATAGGTATGAAACGGCGAAACATATTGGCAAAGCCTGACTGGTTAAAAATAGATCTCCCAAAAACATCGGAATATGCCTGGATGAATAAAACCATAAAGGAGAATAATCTGCATACAATTTGTACAAGCGGTAAATGCCCTAATGCAGCAGAATGCTGGGCAAACGGAACAGCTACCTTTATGATTCTTGGTAATATATGTACACGAGCCTGCAAATTTTGTAATGTATCCACAGGAAAACCTCTTCCTCCCGATCCTAAAGAGCCGGAACGTATAGCCCGGTCGGTAAAAATAATGAAACTGAAACATGCTGTGATAACCTCTGTTGACAGAGATGATTTAAGTGACGGTGGAGCAGCAATATGGGTTGAAACAATAAAACAGACTAAAAAGCTAAATCCCAATACTACAATAGAGGTTTTAATTCCGGATTTCTATGGAGATGAGAAGCTTATCAACAGTGTGATTGAAGCAGAACCGGAGGTTATAAGCCATAATCTTGAAACGGTGCGCAGACTAACACCAAAGATTAGATCCAGAGCTAAGTATGATGTTAGCTTATCGGTATTACAAATAGTGGCGAAATCTGACTCTACAAATGCAAAATCGGGGATAATGCTCGGACTGGGAGAAGAGTATGAAGAGATAATTGAAACAATTAAAGATATTGCTAACACCGGTGCGAAAATTCTCACATTGGGACAATATCTTCAACCAACAATAAAACATGCCCCTGTTCATAAATATGTTTCTCCCCGGGAGTTTGAGAAACTTAAAAATATCGCCTTAACATATGGATTCAAACACGTAGAAAGCAGTCCGCTGGTCCGTTCATCATACCACGCAGAAAAACATGTACAATAAAAACAGCCATAACTACACAATTGTAATTATATTCACATGAAACGAGCCACATATAACAGCTCAACAAACAAAAGAGTAACTATTAAGGCGAGTTCCATGTGGTAACTTAAAGACAAATTATATTCACATGAAACGAGCCATAAACAAGCATTTCTCACATAGGGGTATGACTATATTGGCGAGTTCCATGTGGCAATTGAATAACAAATTTTAGACACATGAAACTATCATTTACTGACCTTGGCACAATTGATTATCAAAAAGCATGGGATTATCAAAAAGAAATATTCAATACTGTTTGGAGAGATAAGGAGTATAACAGCAAAAATAGTGAACAGAAAAGAGAGACAACTCACCACCTTATATTTTGTGAACACCCTCATGTATACACTTTAGGAAAAAGCGGTGCCGAAAGCAACCTATTAATAAATGACCAGTTTTTAAAAAAGGTGAATGCCACCTATTATAAGACCGACAGAGGTGGAGATATAACATACCACGGACCGGGACAAATTGTAGGATATCCAATATTTAATCTTGAAGAACTTAACATCGGACTAAAAGAGTACATTTACCAGCTTGAGGAGGTTGTAATTGATACTCTTAAAGAATATAATATCAAAAGTGAAAGACTTGCCAAAGCAACAGGGGTATGGATTGACACAGATAAACCAAATGCCCGAAAAATATGTGCAATTGGAGTAAAAGCAAGTCGTTATATCTCAATGCACGGTTTTGCCCTTAATGTTAATACTAACTTAAGCTACTTTGATTATATAAATCCGTGCGGTTTTACCGATAAATTAGTCACCAGCATGGAAAAAGAGTTAAATGGAAAAGTAGCTCAAAATGAGGTTTCAAGCCTTCTTTTAAAAAATATTGAAAGAGTCTTTAAGTTATAGAACAACTAACTTTAAAACTTCTATCTTTGCCTGTAAAATAACGAAAATTGATAATGCGGCTATAAAAACTTAAAAGAGGTAACAACCTCTTTTTTAATATCGCAAAATTAACTACTCATGCAAGTTTAACTACATCGATCTTCGATTTATTTGGCCAATAACTTAAATAGAATGTTTTGTGATGAAAAAAGAGTGGATCATAAAAAAAGATGAGCTCAACCATGCCACGGTAGAAAAATTAAGTGAAGAGATAAATATTGATAAAATATTAGCCCAACTTTTAGTTGAGCGGAACATTCTAAATTCTGATTCGGCAAACTCTTTTTTTGACCCATCATTAGATAAACTTCACGACCCCTTTTTGATGAAGGATATGGATAAGGCTATCGAAAGAATTTCAAGAGCCTTCAACAACGGGGAAAAAATTATGATATATGGCGACTATGATGTGGATGGAACAACATCAGTAGCTATGGTTTATGCATTCCTAAGAAAATATTATGCAAATATGGAGTACTATATCCCCAACAGGTATAAAGAGGGATATGGCATATCAAGTGAAGGTGTTGAATATGCAGCAGATGCAGGTTGTCACTTAATAATTTCTCTTGATTGCGGTATCAAGGCAGAAAAAAAAGTGGCTCTTGCAAAAAAAATGGGAATAGAATTTATTATCTGTGATCACCACACCCCAGGAGAAACTCTGCCTGATGCGGTGGCATGTCTTGATCCAAAACAGCCAGGATGTAACTACCCTGAAAAGAATCTATCAGGATGTGGTGTAGGTTTTAAACTGCTTCAAGCATTTTGTATAAGAAAAGGAGAACCACAAGAACCACTATTTAAATATCTGGATCTGGTTGCAGTAAGTATTGCAGCAGACATCGTGCCGGTTACAGGAGAAAACCGTATAATGGCAAAGCACGGAATAGAGCGGCTCAACAAAAATCCCGGGACTGGACTAAAAAGTATTATAGATATAGCAAAACTAAACGACAGACAAATATTAATTAGTGATATAATTTTTAAAATTGGTCCGCGAATTAATGCAGCAGGAAGAATAGAATCGGGAAGAGATGCAGTTGAACTGCTCATTAGCAGAGATCCCTCTATTGCAAAGGAGATGAGCATCGCAATAGACCAATTTAATAAAACAAGAAAAGAGCTGGATAAAAAAACTACGCAAGAGGCTCTTAAAATGATTGAAGAGAAAAAAGAGTTGCAGCAAAAAAAATC
This sequence comes from Marinilabiliaceae bacterium ANBcel2, assembly GCA_029688995.1. GTDB lineage: Bacteria > Bacteroidota > Bacteroidia > Bacteroidales > Marinilabiliaceae > JARULA01. The sequence goes on along the minus strand of JARULA010000002.1, from coordinate 286,832 downwards.
AACTGTTTTATATAAAAATGACTGGCATAAAGGAGTTATAGCAATTGTAGCTGCGCGGCTTACCGACTCTTACTACCGACCTACTGTTATTTTAACTAAAAGTAATGGATTGATAACAGGTTCAGCCCGATCGGTAGAGGGGTTTGATGTTTACAAAGCAATAGAAGCGTGCAGCCACCTGCTTGAAAATTTTGGCGGACATATGTATGCTGCCGGATTAACGATGAAGAGAGAAAATATATCACAATTTGAGATTGAGTTTGAAGAGTATGTCAGAAAAAATATAAAAAGTGAACAGTTAATTCCTCAAATTGAAATAGATGCAGAACTAAACCTAAAGCATATAAATAAAAAATTTTATAATACTCTTAAAAAATTTATGCCCTTTGGCCCGGGTAACAAAAAACCGGTTTTTGTTACCCGAAATGTTCAGGATTTTGGAACCAGTAAATTGGTAGGAAAAAACAAAAACCACATTAAAATGGAGTTAATAGGAGAAGACTCAGGATCTATAGTTCAGGCTATAGGTTTTTCAATGGGCAAATATATTAACAGAATAAAAAATGGAGAACAGTTCGATATATGCTACACAATAGAGGAGAATTATATTAATGGAATCTCGTCAATACAGCTTGTCATAATAGATACAAAATTTCCCTGTTAACAGAATTAATCCCTGTTATAATATTTTTTTTAAATTACAATATCTGTTCTTATATAATAAAAATATAACTCACTATATTTGTAATTAAAACTTTAACGTTTAAAATAATATACAGATGAAAATGATTTTTAATCCTGCAACCTCTATTGGTTTAATATTAGTATCAGCTCTTCTAATTGTATCTTGCAATTTTGGAGGAAGCTCACGAGATCGTAGTCAGCAACAATCTGCAGAGACTCTCGACAGAGAAAGAGTAGAGCAGGATGTACGTGAATTTGTATATCCATTGCCGACAACATTTGAAGTAACTGAAATGCTTAACAGAATTGGAGCAGCTTATATATTAACTCTCTCCAACCCCCCTTCAAATGTAGATAGATATCTTACAGAAAAATCAAAAGCAATAAATCTGGGGATTTATAGTGCTGACCTGAGTTATGCAAGTACATATAATCAAAAGCAAGAGACTATTGATTATATGGAGGTGTCAAAAACATTAATCGATGCTCTCAACATCTCTGGCGCTGTTAGTGCAGACATTATAGAACAGGTTGAAGAAAAGCAGGATGATAAGGATGAACTAATTAAACTTATAACCAATACTTTTTACGATACCTACGAACATCTAAATCAAAACAACAGAGGAGAGATCTCAATGTTAGTTTTAGCAGGCAGCTGGGTTGAAGCACTATATATTGCAACACATATTAGTGAGGATACTTTCAATAATAAAGAGATGGTTAAAATTGTTATGGATCAAAAATCTTCACTAAACAAATTGATGGAATTAATGTCGGTATTTAAAGATAACAGAGCCGTTTCTGAAGTAATTGATCAACTAACTCCAATACACAATATCTACAACTCAATTGATGATGGCTCTATTACAGAGAGACAGATGAATGCAATTATTAAAGAGATAAATGAAGTGCGAACCCAAATGGTAAGCTAAAAATCTATATTTAATGAGAAAAATAGGGGACTGTAAAATTACAGTCCCCTATTTTTGTGTAAATTAAAGTGCAAACTTTAAAAACCAAGGCCTTTAGCTACCTTATCAGCAAGTTCACTATCAACTTTTTTAAAATGTTCCAGCTGACGCTTTATTATCTCTTCCCGCTTAGGTCCCTCTATACCACTCATACCATCAATAAAATTATTAATAGTATTCTCTCTTTGCTGATGGGTCATCACCTTTCTAAAGAGATCTCCAGGCTGCGTATAATGATCATCCTCATTATCATTTCTATCATAACTATCTGCATAATCTGAATTAAGTTGCTGCCCGGGTTCTTTATATTTCTTATCGGCAACAATCTCATCATAACTGTTAGGATAATAATTTGGAGCAGCTCCACCATTTCCGTTAACAGTCATATGTCCATCTCGTTGGTAATTATGCACCGGACAAACAGGACGATTGACAGGAATCTGCTCATAATTACCGCCTAAACGATATCTGTGAGCATCAGGATAAGCAAAAATTCTTCCCTGCAACATCTTATCAGGAGATAAGCCTATCCCATCAATTAAGTTAGAAGGGGCAAAAGCAGCCTGCTCAACATCAGCAAAATAATTTTCAGGAACCCTGTTAAGCTCCATTCGACCTGCCTCAATTAAAGGAAATTCACTATGTGGCCATATCTTAGTTAAATCAAAAGGATTCCACTTAAATTTTTTAGCCTGCTCCTCGGTCATCACCTGAATATAAAAAGTCCATGATGGGAATTTTTTTGATTTAATTGCTTCAACCAAGTCTCTTTGTGCAAAATCAGGATCCTTACCTCTCATCTCATCGGCTTGTGCACCGGTTAAAGTTTTGTTACCCTGATCGGTTTTAAAATGAAACTTAACCCATACTCTCTCATCTTTATCATTAATCATTGAAAAAGTATGGCTTCCATATCCATTCATATGTCTAAATCCATCAGGAGTTCCCCGGTCGCTAAATAAAATCATAACCTGATGAAGACTCTCGGGGTTCAAACTCCAATAATCCCACATCATAGTTGGAGATTTAAGATTTGTGTAAGGATCTCTTTTTTGAGTATGAATAAAATCAGGAAACTTTTTGGCATCCTTTATAAAAAAGACAGGAGTATTATTCCCTACAAGATCCCAATTACCCTCGCGCGTATACAATTTAACAGCAAAACCACGAGGATCACGCTCAGAGTCGGCGCTACCCTTTTCGCCCCCAACTGTAGAAAAACGTACAAAAACCGAACACTCATTGCCTACGCGACTAAAGAGACACGCTCTGGTATACTTTGATATATCCGCAGTAACTTTAAAAGTTCCAAAAGCACCTGACCCTTTTGCATGCACAACCCGTTCAGGAATACGTTCTCTGTTAAAATGTGCAAGTTTCTCATGAAGGTAGTGATCCTGCAACAAAACAGGTCCACGTTTGCCAACAGTCATACTATCCTCATTCTCAAAATAAGGTCTGCCCGATGCTGTGGTTAATCTTTTCTTGTCATCTTTCATAAGTAAAAAAAATTATTTCAATAATTAACAACTAAATTTAATATAGAGATCATAAAAAAGGTTTAACCATTTTTTATACACTTTTCAAAAACTAATAATTAAAAATGCTCCTTTAAGATATAAATTATTTTCAATTTAAAAAAGCTATAAACTCTACAACGTAAAATATTACAACCCTATATTTTAAAAATAGTTAGGATAATAAATCATTAATCAATAAAAAGATAGTATATTTGCGGCTCAAAATAATGTAGGTTGAACAATAATTAATTTTAAAACATGCCCGTAAAAATTAGATTAGCAAGACACGGTCGTAAGAGGTATGCCTTCTACCACATAGTGGTAGCAGACAGCAGGGCGCCACGAGATGGCAGGTACATTGAAAGGATTGGATCTTACAATCCCAACACTAATCCTGCTTCTATTGATTTAGACAAAGAAAAAGCACTTGACTGGCTTTTCAAAGGCGCTCAACCTACCGATACAACCCGTACGATTTTAAGTCGTAAAGGTGTTTTAATGAAAAAACATCTATTAGAAGGTGTGAAAAAAGGAGCTTTTGATGAAGCTGAAGCAGAACGCCGCTACCAGAAGTGGATGGAAGAGAAAGAGGCTAAAATTCAGGCAGAAATTGACAAGCTTACCAGCGAAAAAGAGAGTAGCACTAAAAAGCGTATTGAAGCTGAAGCTAAAGTAAATGCTGCAAGAGCTGAAAAAATTGCCAAAAAAAGTTCAGAAATGGCAGCCGAAGCTGAAGCCGCTAAGGCTAAAGAAGATGCTCCATCTGATGAAGCATCCAATCAGGATCAATCTGAAGAGTCAAAAGCAGAGTAAAAAATATAATATTTTATTTCGCAGCCTGACTTTCAGGGATAAAAATTTAAACCCGGCCTAAATCAGGTCGGGTTTTCTATTTTTCTTTTAATTCGACTCCCAATCTAAAAGAGTTAAAAAATGTTCAATAAAGAGAAGCTTCAATATATAGGGGTAGTGACAAAGGTAAATAGAGTAAAAGAAGTTCTCGCTATTGAACCTTTTCGGGACTTTACAGCTTTTACAGAATATAATCCACAATATATAATAATCGAATTAAACAAAGAGCTTATACCCTTTAAGGTGAAATCTTTCAATATTGTATCGGCCCAAAAAATATTAATTGAGCCCGACTATCTGATACACTCCAGTAAAATTTTTATTAACTCTGCTATCTATTCAACAGAAGAGATAGAGTGTGACCACTCAATAATATCTCCCGATAACGATCCTCAAACACTTATAAATTGCGAAGTAATTGAGCTAACCCATGGACATATAGGAGTTATAAAAGGAATAACAAAAATTAAACATAACCCCCTTATAGAGATAGAGTCAAATGGAAAAGAGATATTAATACCCTTAAACGGTAACTTTATTGTTGAATTTAATTATAGTAAAAAAAGAGTAATTTTAGATTTACCAATAGGTTTAATCGATCTGTAAAATGATTAAAACAGTTCGCTCTTTTCAAAATGATTAAAAGAGTCTCTCCACTCATCCGGAATAACCAATCCCTGATGAGTATTTCGGTTAAAACCTGCCATAACAGAGTTACACGTTGCATTTGGCAATGAATTACCCGACTTTACAAGCCACTGTAACATATTAAAACTCTTTTGACCCAACCGAGTTACTTTTGTATAAACAGAAAATGAATTATAAGGTATAGATTCTGTAAGAAAATCTGTTGTATAAGATACTATTACAACATTTTGGCCCGCCCTGCCTAAACGATCCCCCAATACTTTGTCAAAATAGTTTATCCGTCCAAGATCAAAATATTCCTGAATAACAGCATTATTAATGTGTCCCAAACTATCAGCATCATTAAACCTAATTTGAACGGGCGTTAAATGATTAAAGTGTGACAAAGAAATATCCATATATCATTTTTTTTATAAAGATAGTAAAGAGTAGGAACTAAGCCCGACATGATTATAAAACTCCAACAATTTTTAAGAAATCATCGGGTTGTTTAATGAACAACACCCGATCTATTTTGTTTAGTATTAGAGAAAAACCTATAATTAAAAGTTATTTTAAAATAAAAAAATCGATGTTTTTTTAAAAAAAATAATTTGTTTTAATAACAAAATTCATACATTTGCATTGAAGATAAAGAAAGAATTATGAAACTATTTGCATCTCTCATTCTCGTTGTCGTGATTATTCTCGTGGTTCACCATTAGAGAAGTGAGATTGGTATGCAAAACATTATAACGTTTAAGTAATTTAAAAGCCCCTCTCACTTCTCTGTGAGAGGGGCTTTTTTCATTTTAGAACATTTAATAAAATAATACAGAAAACCTATATAAAATGCAAATACCTTTAAGAAGTAATACCACAACTCAGGGAAGAAAGATGGCTGGTGCAAGAAGCCTTTGGCGTGCAAACGGTATGAAAGATGAACAGATGGGGCGTCCCCTGATTGCTATTGTCAATTCATTTACACAATTTGTTCCCGGTCATGCGCATTTACATGAAATAGGGCAAAAAGTAAAAGAACTAATTGAAGCTCAGGGTTGTTTTGCTGCAGAGTTTAATACTATAGCCATAGATGATGGTATTGCAATGGGGCATGATGGGATGTTATACTCTTTACCATCCAGGGATTTAATAGCAGATAGCACCGAATATATGGTAAATGCGCATCAGGCAGATGCAATGATATGTATAAGTAACTGTGATAAAATTACCCCCGGAATGCTTATGGCAGCAATGAGAATTAATATTCCGGTTGTTTTTGTTTCAGGCGGACCAATGGAAGCGGGCAAATCAAAAGATAAAGCCCTTGATCTTGTAGATTCAATGGTAATGGCAGCAGATGATACAGTTTCAAATGAAGAGTTGCTTGAAGTTGAACAAAATGCCTGTCCAACCTGTGGATCATGCTCAGGAATGTTCACAGCAAATTCAATGAACTGCCTTAACGAAGCACTTGGATTAGCTTTGCCGGGAAACGGAACAGTAGTGGCCACACATGTAAACCGACAGAAGCTTTTTGAAGATGCAGCTTCACAAATAGTAAAACTTGCTTACAAATATTATCAGGATGGTGATACTTCGGTACTACCGAGAAACATCGCCACAAAAGAAGCCTTTTTAAATGCAATGACTCTTGATATAGCTATGGGAGGCTCTACTAATACAGTATTGCACCTATTAGCAATAGCACAGGAGGCCGAAGTAGATTTTACAATGAGTGATATAGATAAACTCTCACGTAAAACACCGGTTTTATGCAAAGTATCTCCAAACAGCGATTACCATATCGAAGATGTTAACCGCGCAGGAGGAATTTTGGGGATATTAGCAGAATTGGAAAGAGGAGGATTAATAGATGGATTGGTAAACAGGGTTGACTATCCAAATTTATCAGCAGCCATTGCAGAATGGGATATAAAAAAATCAAAGGTTGAAAAGAAGGCTGAAAATTTATACAAAAGTGCGCCGGGAGGTTTTGTTAATTTAAAAATGGGATCGCAAAAAGCTGAATATAGTGAGCTTGATACAGACAGAAAAAATGGCTGTATAAGAGATGTAGAAAGTGCATATTTTAAAGATGGAGGATTGGCAATTCTTTCAGGAAATATTGCTGAAAAAGGATGTATAGTTAAAACAGCAGGAGTTGATGAGTCTATATTTAAATTTAAAGGAGTTGCCAAAGTTTTTGAATCACAAGATGAGGCCTCAGAGGGAATACTGTCAGGAAAAGTAAAAGAAGGAGATATTGTAATTATAAGGTATGAAGGACCAAAAGGCGGACCGGGAATGCAGGAAATGTTATATCCCACATCATATTTGAAATCAAAAAAACTGGATAAAAAGTGTGCTCTTTTAACAGATGGTCGTTTTTCGGGTGGAACCTCAGGTTTATCTATAGGTCATGCATCCCCTGAAGCAGCTGCAGGAGGTGCTATCGCATTAGTGCAAAACGGGGATCCCATAGAGATAGATATCCCCAAAAGAAGCATCAATGTTTTAATTGACAAGGAAGAACTCAATAAAAGAAGATCGAAAGAGGAGAGTAAAGGCAAAAATGCTTATAGGCCTGCAAACAGAAAAAGAACTGTATCTAAAGCCCTAAAAGCCTACGCCTCAATGGTAACTTCGGCGGATATGGGAGCCGTAAGAATACTTCCCGATGAGTGCAATAATTAATTTTTTATTTGAATCCTTTTAGAAGCTAAATGCCATGGAAACACAAACCAAAACAGAGATGAAAGAGACAAAAAAGAGGCAAGCAGTAAATATGACAGGAGCAGAAGCAATAATTAGATCTTTAATTGCCGAAGAGACCGAAACCATATTCGGTTATCCTGGTGGAGCAATGATTCCTACTTATGATGCACTCTATAACTTTGAAAAAGAGGTAAACCATATTTTAGTTCGCCACGAACAGGGAGCCATACATGCAGCACAAGGATTCGCACGCGTAACTGGCAAAACAGGGGTAGCAATGGTTACTTCGGGGCCGGGAGCCACCAATACTGTAACCGGACTGGCAGATGCAATGCTTGACTCAACTCCATTAGTGGTAATAACAGGACAGGTAGGATCTTCTTTACTAGGAACCGATGCTTTTCAGGAGACCGACGTGGTAGGTATTACACAACCCATCACGAAATGGAATTTTCAGGTAAAAAAAGCTGAAGATATACCATACGCTATAGCCAAGGCATTCTTTATTGCACGTAGCGGAAGGCCCGGACCGGTACTTATTGATATAACCAAGGATGCACAAACAGCCCAATTTGATTACCTCTATAAGAAGATTAAATCAATAAGAAGTTATATACCAAGACCAACTATCGATAAATCATCAATTGAATCTGCGGTTCAATTAATAAATCTGGCAAAAAAGCCTATGATACTGGCCGGACAAGGAATTATTTTAGGAAATGCAGAACAAGAATTGATCACCTTTGCCGAAAAAACAGGAATACCTGTTGCATGGACACTCTTAGGATTATCGTCTATCCCCTCAAACCATCCATTGAATATAGGAATGCTGGGAATGCATGGTAATTACGGACCAAACATAAAAACAAATGAGGCAGACCTTATTATTGCCATTGGTATGCGATTTGACGACAGAGTGACAGGAGACCTTAACAGTTATGCAATTAAAGCTAAAGTAATTCATCTTGAAATTGACCCTGCAGAGATAAATAAAAACGTACATGCCGACGTCCCGGTACTGGGTGATGTTAAAGATTCTCTGCCACTATTAACCGAAAAGGTGAATAAAAACAATCATGAGAGCTGGCTCGAAGAGTTTAAAGCATGTGATAGAATTGAAAAAACACGTATTATAGAGAAAGAGATAAATCCGCCAACGGGTGGAATAAAAATGGGTGAGGTTATCCATAAAGTATCAACTGCATTTAATGATGATGCCATAATGGTAACAGATGTTGGACAACACCAAATGATGAGTAGCAGATACTTTAAATTTAAACAGTCGAGAAGTGTTGTTACCTCGGGCGGACTTGGAACTATGGGGTTCGGGCTACCCGCTGCGATAGGGGCAAAATTAGGAAATCCCGAACGACCTGTATGTCTCTTTGTTGGAGATGGAGGACTACAAATGACAATCCAAGAGATGGGAACTATCTTGCAATCAAAAATCCCTGTAAAAATTGTGCTGCTAAATAATAACTATCTTGGTATGGTAAGGCAATGGCAAGAACTCTTTTTTGAAAGCAGATACTCATCGACCAATCTTATAAATCCTGATTTTCAAACTATTGCAAAAGGATACAAAATTGAATCCAACAAAGTCACCAATAGAGAAGATCTTCAAAATGCAGTAGAAAAGATGATAACCCATAATGGCCCCTATCTTCTTGAGGTATTAGTAGAAAAAGAGGGAAATGTTTTCCCAATGGTACCGGCCGGAGCATCTGTGTCAGATATCAGACTCGAATAGGTGTAACGCTTAACTGTTTAACCAATAAAATTCAAAATCATGGCAATTCAACAAGAGTTTACATTCACAATATTTTCAGAAAATCATGTGGGTTTACTAAACCAAATTACAAGTGTATTTACCCGGCGACACCTTAATATCGAAAGCTTAACCACATCAGAATCGGCAATTTTAGGAATTCACAAATTCACAATTGTTGTATTTAGCAATCAAGAAGAGGTAGAAAAAACCGCTAAGCAAATTGAGAAAAAAATTGATGTTATTAAATGTTTCTACTTTAAAGCTGATGAAATTATACATCAGGAAGTTGCTCTCTACAAGGTGCCTACAGAAATGATTCTTAACGGTAACGAGATAGAAAATATTGTACGAAAATATAGTGCACGAATATTAGAGATTACATCTGAATATACAGTTATTGAAAAGACGGGTCATAAAAGTGAGACACAAGAACTTTTCGAGCAGCTGGATCAATATGGAGTAACCCAATTCACAAGATCGGGAAGAATCGCTATTACAAAACTAAAAACAGAGCTGTTAGAGAAATATCTCAAAAAGCTTGATTTTGATGATATAGATTATGAAGATGAACCAACAAGTTTATACAACTAATTTTTATATTGTTTAATCCCAAATAACACAATTAACAAGAAAAGCTATGGCTAAAATTAATTTCGGAGGAACCGAAGAAAATGTAGTAACACGCGAAGAGTTTCCTTTAACAAAGGCTCAAGAAGTACTGAAAAATGAAACTATCGCAGTAATAGGATATGGAGTACAAGGCCCCGGACAAGCATTGAATCTTAAAGATAACGGATTCAATGTTATTGTTGGTCAAAGAAAAGACTCTAAAACATGGGACAAAGCTGTTGCCGATGGTTGGGAGCCCGGAAAAACACTTTTTCCAATCGAAGAGGCTCTTGATAAGGGAACAATTATCCAGTATCTACTTTCAGATGCAGGACAGATAGCTGTATGGCCTACTGTAAAAAAATATCTGAAACCTGGTAAAACCCTCTACTTTTCACATGGATTTGGAATTACCTATAAGGATAGAACCGGTATAATTCCGCCAAAAGATGTAGATGTTATCCTTATAGCACCCAAAGGTTCAGGAACAAGTCTTCGCAGAATGTTCCTTGAAGATAGAGGTCTTAACTCCAGTTATGCTATTTTTCAGGATGCAACAGGAAAAGCAAAAGAGAAAGTAATAGCACTTGGTATAGGTGTGGGAAGCGGATATCTTTTTGGGACAACATTCAAAAAGGAGGTTTACAGTGACCTTACAGGAGAGCGCGGAACATTAATGGGTGCAATTCAGGGAATTTTTGCTGCTCAGTACGACGTTCTTCGTAAAAACGGACACTCTCCCTCAGAAGCTTTCAATGAAACAGTAGAGGAGTTAACTCAAAGTTTAATGCCATTAGTTGCCGAAAACGGAATGGATTGGATGTATGCAAACTGCTCAACTACTGCTCAGCGAGGAGCACTTGATTGGTGGAAAAAGTTTCGTGATGCAACTATGCCTGTATTTACCGAACTATATGATGAAGTCGCAAAAGGAAATGAAGCTCAAAGATCAATTGACGCAAACAGCCAGTCAGACTACCGCATCAAACTCGAAGAGGAGCTTAAGGAGCTGCGTGAATCTGAAATGTGGAATGCAGGTGCAGCTGTGAGAACTCTTAGACCCGAAAATCAGGACAAATAAAGTCTTAAATGAAGGCGGCATAATTAAAAAATTGTTGCCGCCTCCATTTTAAGTTTATAGGCTCATTCAAAAACCAATTCCGGGAAACCGGACTTATAAAAAAGCAGACCCATGAGTAACAAAATATATATTTTCGATACAACATTAAGGGATGGCGAGCAAGTTCCGGGATGCCAGCTTAACACTATTGAAAAGATTGAAATTGCCCGCCAATTAGAGAAGTTGGGTGTTGATATCATAGAAGCAGGATTTCCCGTCTCAAGTCCCGGAGATTTTAACTCAGTAGTTGAAATCTCAAAAGCAGTTTCAAATCCTACTATATGTGCTCTTACTCGAGCAGTAAAAAAAGATATTGAAGTTGCAGCAGACGCATTACAATATGCAAAAAAAGGGCGTATTCATACAGGTATAGGTACTTCTCCATACCACATCTTCAATAAGCTTAACTCAAATCCTGATGAGATAATTAAACGAGCGGTTGAAGCAGTAAAATTTGCAAAAAAATTCGTTGAAGATGTTGAATTTTATGCCGAAGATGCAGGAAGATCAGACAATGAATATCTTGCAAGAGTTGTAGAAGAGGTTATCAAAGCCGGAGCAACAGTTGTTAATATTCCTGATACTACAGGATATTGTCTTCCGTATGAATATGGAGAAAAAATAGCATGGCTTGTAAATAAAGTTCCAAATATCGATAAAGCAATTATCTCTACACATTGTCATAACGATTTAGGGATGGCCACTGCAAACTCTGTCTCAGGCATTATCAATGGAGCCCGACAGGTTGAAGTAACCATGAACGGCATTGGAGAGAGAGCCGGAAACACCTCCCTTGAAGAGGTAGTGATGACATTAAGATCGCATAAAGATCTCAATTTTGATACAGATATTGACACCACCCAAATAATGAAAACCAGTAGTTTGGTATCAACATTAATGAGAATGCCTATACAACCAAATAAAGCTATTGTAGGCAGGAATGCATTCTCACACTCTTCGGGAATACATCAGGATGGGGTATTAAAGAATCGCGAAAATTACGAAATTATTAATCCCGCCGATGTTGGAGTAAAAGAGTCGTCAATTGTTTTAACAGCAAGAAGCGGCAGGGCAGCACTAAAACATCGTTTAACCGTTCTGGGTTACGATCCTGAACCGGCAAAGATGGAAGAGATTTATACCAAATTTTTAGATTTAGCCGATAAGAAAAAAGATATCACAGATGAGGATCTCGAAATAATTGCCGGAAGAGCAAAAACTGCTGAATCAAGACCTTTAGAGCTGGTATCGCTTCAAGTTATGTGTGGTAAAGAACTTATTCCAACAGCCACTGTGCAGGTTAGCTTTAACGGAGATATTTTTACTGAAACCGCTTCGGGTAACGGACCAATAGATGCAGCTTTTAGTGCAGTTAAAACATTGGTAAAAAGAAAAGTTCGCCTTGAAGAATTCCTTGTTCAGGCAATTACTAGAGGAAGTGATGATTTAGGGAAAGTACATGTTAGAGTTGAGCATAAAGGACAAACCTATTATGGCTTTGCTGCCCATACAGATATTGTCACTGCATCAGTTGAATCATTTTTAGATGCAATAGGGAAAATTCAATAGTTATTAACCATAAAACTTATACACCTTGGCTGGAAAAACATTATTTGAAAAGATTTGGGATAAGCACGTTATTAGTAATATAGATCAAGGCCCTTCGGTTCTCTACATAGACAGGCACCTTATCCACGAAGTAACCAGTCCGCAAGCATTTGGCGGATTAAAAGAGAGAGGAATAAAAGTTCGTCGCCCCGATAAAACAGTGGCAACTCCTGATCATAATATTCCAACAATGGATCAGCACCTGCCAATACATGATGAACTTAGCCGCTTTCAGGTAAATAAATTAAAAGAGAATTGTAATAAGCACAATATTGAGATGTATGGACTAACACATCCATATAACGGAATTGTTCATGTCATCGGACCAGAGCTTGGTATCACCCAACCCGGCATGACAATGGTTTGTGGAGACAGCCACACATCAACACATGGCGCATTTGGAAGCATTGCATTTGGTATTGGAACAAGTGAAGTAGAGATGGTGCTGGCAACTCAATGCCTTATGCAATCAAAACCAAAAACAATGAGAATTAATATCGAAGGAGAGCTTAAAAAAGGAGTAAGCTCAAAAGATATTATTCTCTATATTATTTCGCAAATTTCAACAGGAGGCGCAACAGGCTATTTTGTTGAATTTGCCGGCTCAGCCATTCGTGCACTCTCTATGGAGGCTCGTATGACCATATGTAATATGAGTATCGAAATGGGGGCTCGTGGTGGAATGATAGCACCTGATGAAACTACATTTGAGTATGTAAAAGGAAGGGAGTTTGCACCGAAAAATGAAGAGTGGGAAAAAGCTTTGGAAGAGTGGAAAAAACTGCCCTCCGACTCTGATGCACAATTCGATAAAGAGTTAACATATAAAGCAGAAGAGATTGAGCCAATGATAACCTATGGAACTAATCCTGGAATGGGTATAGGCATATCAAACTCGATCCCCAAAACCGAGGAGATTGAAAAAACCTCACAAAAAAGCTTTAAAAAGTCTCTTGACTATATGGGGTTCAATCCCGGAGATCCTATTTTAGGAAAAAATGTTGATTATGTTTTTGTGGGTAGCTGTACCAACGGGCGAATTGAAGATTTAAGAGCCTTTACCCAATTTGTTAAAGGAAAAAAGAAGGCAGACAATATTACAGCATGGATTGTTCCCGGTAGCAAGCAAGTTGAAAAACAAGCTATTGAAGAAGGAATTAAAGATACTCTTGAAGCTGCCGGATTTGAATTAAGGCAACCAGGGTGCTCAGCCTGTTTAGCAATGAATGATGATAAAATACCTGAAGGGAACTATGCTGTTTCAACAACAAATAGAAACTTTGAAGGACGCCAGGGACCGGGAGCAAGAACAATGCTTGCCAGTCCGTTAACAGCTGCTGCTGCTGCAATAACCGGTAAAATTAGCGACCCCAGAGATTTTCTATAATTATAATCTTAAATTTAAAAATCGATACAATGCCTATAGAAAAATTTGTCACACTTGAATCATCATGTGTACCATTACCTATCGAAAATATTGACACCGATCAAATAATTCCTGCACGTTTTTTAAAAGCAACTACTCGTGAAGGATTTGGAGATAACCTGTTTTGTGACTGGCGATATGATAAAAAGGGGAAACCCAGAAAAGATTTTGTATTAAATGATCCTACCTACTCAGGGAAAATATTAGTTGCAGGAGAAAATTTTGGTAGCGGATCAAGTAGAGAGCATGCAGCATGGGCGTTAACAGGCTATGGATTCAAAGTAATAGTCTCCAGTTTTTTTGCTGATATTTTTAAAAGCAACGCTTTAAATAATGGCTTATTACCAGTACAGGTAACACCCGGATTTCTCGAGGAGCTTTTTAATGCAATAAAAGATGATTCTGCAATAAAAGTTAAAGTAGATCTAAAAAATCAAATAATATCAGTGCCATCTTTAAGCATTTCAGAAAAATTTGATATTAACAACTACAAAAAAACATGTCTGCTAAACGGTTATGATGATATAGATTATCTACTAAATATGAAAGAAAAAATCATAGCCTGGGAAGAGAAGGCATAAAATCCAAAAGTCTGATATTATGACAACCATAGAGATAATGGATACCACACTACGTGATGGTGAACAAACAACAGGAGTCTCATTTAGTGAGGGGGAAAAACTTGCCATAGCACGTTTGCTGCTTGAGGAGATAGAAGTATCACGAATTGAGGTTGCATCGGCCAGAGTATCCAAAGGTGAATTTAATGCAGTAAAAAGAATAACCCAATGGGCTTATAAAAATAATAAGCTGGATAAAATTGAGGTATTAGGTTTTGTTGATGGTACAATTTCACTTGATTGGATAAAAGATGCCGGAGGGAGAGTCGTCAATTTGCTCACAAAAGGATCATTAAAACATCTTGAAGGACAACTAAAAAAAAGTCCGCAGCAACATCTCTCAGAAATTAAAAATGTAATTGATGAGGCAGAAAAGCGAGATATTAAAGTTAATATTTATCTTGAAGACTGGTCAAATGGGATGATAAGCTCGCCCGATTATCTCTTTTTTCTTGTTGATAACCTCTCAAGTTATAATGTATCAAGAATTATGCTTCCCGATACTCTTGGTATCTTCAACCCCGATCAGGCATACAAATATTGTAAGGTAATGACTGACAGATATCCCAATACACATTTTGACTTTCATGGTCACAATGATTACGATTTCTCTGTTGCCAATGCATATATGGCGATAAAAGCCGGAGTTAAAGGGGTACATACCACAGTAAACGGCCTGGGAGAGCGAGCAGGGAATGCACCTCTGGCAAGTATTCTGGGGATACTTCATGATCACCTTAAAATGTCCGGGAGCCTGAATGAATCAAAGCTCACAAAAGTTTCAAAAATGGTTGAATCGTTTAGCGGAGTTCGCATACCGGCAAACAAGCCATTAACCGGTGAATATGTATTCACTCAATGCAGCGGAGTTCATGCAGATGGTGATAACAAAGATAACCTCTACTTCAACAAGTTAATGCCTGAAAGATTTGGCAGAGTGCGCAGATATGCACTGGGAAAAACTTCGGGTAAAGCCAACATCCTAAAAAACCTTGAAGAACTGGGAATTGAGCTAAATCCCGAGGATATGAAAAAAGTTACCGAAAAGGTTATAGAGCTTGGAGATAAAAAAGAGTCTGTAAGCACCGAGGATTTACCATACATAGTTTCAGATGTACTTAAAAGCGGTGAGATGGAAGAGAGTGTAAAACTTCTCAATTATAGTCTCAACCTTGTAAGAAAAATGCGCCCTGTTGCAAGCATAAGAATTGAAATAGATGGTCAGGTACACTATGAGACATCAGTTGGAGATGGCCAATATGATGCTTTTATGAAAGCACTATGGAAAATATATGAAAAACTGGGCAAATCTCATCCTCTTTTAACCGACTACTGGGTATCTATTCCCCCCGGCGGAAAAACAGATGCTTTGGTAGAAACCGTTATCACATGGAAATTTAATGAACAGGAGTTTAAAACACGAGGCTTAGATGCAGATCAAACTGAAGCAGCTATAAAAGCAACAGTAAAAATGCTTAACATTCTTGAAAATATAATTAAAACAGACAATAATGAATCTTAACATTGCACTACTTGCCGGAGATGGTATCGGTCCGGAAATAATCGAACAAGCAGTAAAAGTAACAAACGCAGTTTGTGAAAGAAGAGGTCACACACCAATATATAAAGAAGGAATAACAGGAGCTGCTGCTATAGATAAAGTAGGAGAGCCATACCCCGAGGAGACACATAAAATTTGCATGGAATCGGATGCCGTTCTTTTTGGAGCAATTGGAGATCCTAAATTTGACAATAATCCTAAGGCTAAAGTACGTCCTGAACAAGGATTATTAGCAATGCGAAAAAAACTGGGCCTATATGCAAATATTCGTCCGGTAAGCACCTTCCCATCACTTCTGCACAAATCTCCCTTAAGACCGGAACTAATTGAAAATGCAGATTTTGTAGCAATACGTGAGCTCACAGGTGGAATATATTTTGGTCGCCCCCAGGGACGTTCCGAAGATGGAAATACAGCTTATGACTCATCTGTTTATACAAAAGAGGAGATTGAACGTATCTGTAAACTGGGGTTTGAATATGCTCAAAAAAGAAGAAAAAAACTAACTGTTGTTGACAAGGCCAATGTTTTAGCAACCTCACGTTTATGGAGAGAGACTGCACAAGGAATGGAGAAAGATTATCCCGACATAGAGGTAGAGTATATGTTTGTTGATAATGCAGCTATGCAATTAATACAATGGCCCAAACGATTCGATGTTATTGTAACAGAAAATATGTTTGGGGATATATTAACTGATGAGGCAAGTGTAATAACAGGGTCTTTAGGTTTATTGCCTTCGGCAAGTATAGGCCTCCACACATCGGTATTTGAACCAATACATGGTTCATATCCACAGGCTGCAGGAAAAAACATAGCAAATCCAATAGCAACTATTCTCTCAGCAGCTTTAATGTTCGAAAATGCTTTTAATTTAAAAGAGGAAGCAGAAATCATAAGAGATGCAGTTAAAAAATCTCTGGAAGCAGATGCGGTTACCGAAGATATTAATAAGGAGAAATCTTTAACCACCTCTGAGGTTGGAGATTGGTTAGTAAATTATATCAGGCAAAATTATTAATAATTTAATAAGATAACTCTGTTGTCCTCATCATTAAATCAATATATCTTTGCTCTTTATTAAAATTTTATAGTAAATAAAAGAGAGATGAGTAAAATAGTCATAACAAAAAAATGAAAAATGTATTGATTTTAATTATAACCTTCATTGCTATATCATGTAACAATGAAGTTCATCACTCCCCGCTATCCGGAATATTGTGGGGAGGTGAGGGCAGCAGACTAATAATTCATGAAGCCACATCAAATTCTCAATATAGTGACACAATATTAATTAATCATCAAGCCGAATTTGAGTGGAACCCAGACAGCTTAACGGATGGGTTTTACTGCTTATCAAAAACATCAGGAGAAAAGGCAACATTTTATATTGAGCAAAATCAACCTCTTATTATTGATGCACAATATATTTCTTACCCCCAAAATATTAAAATAACAGGATTAAACTGTAATAAAGAGATCCATAAAATTGAAGCTAATAGTAAAATGTGGCATAATGAATTAACAAAGGCCACATCTATAACTAAAAGTAGCAAGTGGAGCGCAACCAAAGAAGAAAAAAAAGCTCTTTCTTCTAAAATCGATTCAATAAACAGCAAATATCGCAACCAAGCTGAAAGAATTGCTACCACACCACTTTCAAAAATGTTTGCATTAATGCAGGCAACAGGTAATCAAAGGCTTTTTGACCCCTGGCTCGACAGAGAACTCTTTTTTGAAGTAGAATCACAACTAAATAACTACACACAACTTAAAGAGGTTAAAAAGTTTATTTCAAAGAGTTCAAAACTTAAAGAGAAAAAGAGATTGCATAATCTATACTCCCCTGGTGATAAATTTCCTATAGATACTCTGGAGACCATTATATCTTCAAACTTAGAAAATCTATTTAACAACGATCTTCTCTATGTTGAATTTACAACATCTGAAAATGAGCATCTGCTAAACTCAATAGAGAGAAACTTTGTACTCGATGTTATAAACAACAACCACAAAGCTCTTATCTTTGTAATGGATTCATTAAATCATCCACAAAGATTATATCATTCAAATATATTATACCATTTAACCACAAATGAAAAGCAATCAAAAATAGCCGAAACAATTGGGTTAATAACTATGCCCGCAAATTTTATATTAGATAATAATAGTAATATAATTGCCAAAAACATCACAAAAGAGAATCTCGAAAAAATTTTATTAAAAAAAAGGGAATAATTAATTTATATCTTTAACAAAAAATTAAAACCAACAATTAGATATTAAAGTGCTATGAAACAAGCAATTAAAATCATCAACGTTTTTACAGTGACATATACCATTTTATTGATGATATCATGCTCGCAGGAAAACAAATTTACAATAGAAGGCGAAATAAAAAATGGTGAACAAAACAAAATATATCTTTCCAAATTAGAGCTATTGGGAGATCAGATAATTGACAGCGCAAAAATATCAAATAAGGGGAGTTTTTCATTTTCTCTGTCACCACTTACAGAACCTACTTTCTTTAAACTCTCTCTATCTCCAAATCGTTTCATCACACTTATAGGGGACTCAACAGAAAACATCTCTATTGAGGCTGACTATGAGGCTTTTGCCAGCTCATACAGAGTAGAAGGTTCCAAAGCTTCGCAAAAAGTACGAATATTAAACAGAAATATCAGATCATTGAGAAGTGAAATTGATGAGATTTCAGATTATTACGACAATTTAAGTGAAGAGCAACAACAGGAAGAACTGGAAAACATTAGTGAAAAATTAACAACTATTATAGAGGATTATAAACAAAGTGTTGGAGAGTTCGTTATGAACAATCCAAAATGCTTTTCCAGCTACTATGCTCTCTTTTTAACCCTTCATGATGGCACCCCGGTTATGAACGTTATGGATAACAGTGACCAGGTCTATTTTGCAACTATAGCTACCAGTCTGGACATCCTCTACCCCGAATCACCAAGAGTGGAGCAGCTATACAATATGGTTCTTGAAGTTAAAGCTCAGGAGCGAAGAGCAGATCAATTAATGGAGCTTATGGAAACAAGCGAGAGATCTATTCCTGAGATAGTTCAGAAAAATCCTGCCGGCGAAGAGATAGCACTTTCATCACTTGAAGGAAATGTTGTTTTACTTTCATTCACAGCATCCTGGGACGAGCAATCACGCATTGAAAACAGAAATCTTAAACCACTATATCAAAGATATAACTCACAGGGCTTTGAAGTATATCAGGTTTCACTAGACAGAAGCCGGGTGTTGTGGGAAAATATGATCCAAACAGATGAGCTTCCATGGATTTCAGTTAGTGACCTTCAATATACAAATAATTATGCCGCCAGAGTTTATAATATACAGCAGATACCTGCAAATTATCTAATAAGTAGGGACGGAGAGCTTGTTGGAAGAAACCTGTTTGGAGATAGACTTGAGGAGAGAATTGTTGAAGAGCTGTAATATCTAAAAAGAGAGTTTTGACACAAAAAAAGCACATATATTTTGCTTCGGATGTCCATTTAGGAGCTCCATCTATTAAAGATCCCCTAAATCACGAAAAATTTTTTGTTAGCTGGTTAGATAGCATAAAGTATTCGGCCTCTGAGATATATCTTGTTGGAGACATTTTTGATTTTTGGTTTGAATATAAAAAAGCAATTCCAAAAGGCTATACAAGGTTTTTAGGAAAGCTTTCTGAATTATCCGATGCTGGTATTACAGTGCACTTTTTTACCGGCAACCATGATATTTGGATATTCGATTATTTACCAAAAGAGACAGGAATAAAACTATATCGAGCCCCAACCAAGAAAACAATTAATGGCAAGCTGTTTCTTATAGGACATGGAGACGGGATGTCGCCAAAAGAGAGATCTTATAACCGTTTAAAATCTATCTTTACAAATAAAACAGCACAAAAGTTGTTCAGACTTCTACATCCCGATTTAGGAATAAAAATTGCTCAGGCATGGTCAAAAAAGAGTCGTCAAAACAACGAAAACAACAACCAAGACAAAATCAATTTAACAACTGAACTATTAATTGAGGAAAGTAAAAATATTTTAAAAGAGAATCATTACGACTACTTTATATTTGGACACAATCATCACGCCGAAAAAATAAAACTAAACAATAAGAGTGAACTGCTGTTTTTAGGAGACTGGCTAAAACTATTCTCATATGCAAAGTGGGACGGGGAGCAGCTTATTCTTGAGTATTATAAGCCAAAACAATAAATTACCATCTAATAACATTTAATAAACCAAAACAGATAAGTACAAAAAGTATGAGTTCAAAAAAGTCAACCTTTGCAATTATTTCGGGGTCAGGAAGTTATATTCCCCCGGTTATTCTCAAAAACTCCGATTTTGAAGATTCAATTTTTATGAATGAAGATGGATCAAAAATAGATATACCGGGTAAAGAGATAGTGCAAAAATTTAAACAGATAACCGAAATAGAAGAGCGCAGAATAGCAAAACCTGAGCATACTACTTCAGATATGGGAACATTCGCTGCCACAGATGCCATAGAAACATCAGGAATTGATCCTGAAGAGTTAGACTATATCATTTTTGCACATAATCTTGGAGATATTAAGTCAGGCTCTAATACGTCAAATATACTGCCTACCCTGGCATCACGTGTAAAGTATAATCTAAAAATCAAGAATCATAAAACAGTTGCATACGATATTACCTTTGGATGTCCCGGATGGACACAGGCAATGATTCAGGCAAATATCTATATCAAAGCTGGTGAAGCAAAAAAGATACTTGTAATAGGGGCAGACACAATAACACGATCAATGGATCCACATGATCGCGATACCATGATATTTGGTGATGGAGCAGGAGCAACGATTGTTGAAGCTGTTGAGAGTGAAAAGCCTGTAGGAATTCTAAAGCATGTAACCCGAACAGACACTCAGGACTATATGGATCTGCTGCAGATGGGTGAATCTTTTAACAAAGAGAAAAAAGGAAGCTTCCATCTAAAAATGCAGGGAAGAAGACTTTACAATTATGCATTAACAAATGTTCCACCTTTAGCAAAAGAGTGTCTGGAGCTAAACAATATGACTCTTTCGGATATTAAAAAAGTGCTAATTCATCAGGCAAATGCCAAAATGGATGAAGCAATTTTAACCCGTCTCTTTCGCCTCTATGGTATAAAAAAAGCAGATCTGTCGGTTATGCCCATGACAATTAACACTCTGGGTAACAGCAGTGTTGCAACAGTTCCCACACTATATGACCTAATTATTAAAGGTAAGATGGAAGGGCATGAATTAAATCCCGGTGATAATATTGTAATGACTTCAGTAGGGGCAGGTATGAATATCAATGCTTTTGTTTATAAAATACCGGAATAGTAATTCCGGTATTATTTCCACCTCTCTTTTAATATAATTGCAGCGATACCGCTAACAGTAACAAAAAAGGGATAAATAAAAGAAAATAAAAGAAACTGAAGAGTAGAAAACTCAATATCAAAAAACTCTTTACCTGAACTAATTAGTATATAGTCGGTTACAGCTTTAATTGATAAAAAAAGTACCCACCAAATCAAAAAGGTGGGATTAAAAAAAAGAGCAAGAAAAAAAAGGAGTGTAAAAGATAGGTTAGTTAAGAATACTATAAAGGTTAACACAATAGCATCAATATTTTTATATCCTTTACTCTTCCCTCCCCATCGTACCCTTTGCTTAAATAGTTCAAGCCACGACTTCTTGGGAAAAGTTTTCACCATCGCATCTCTATTTTTCAAAAAGGTTATTGATTCATTATTTGTTGCTGCAGCATGTAACAAAAAAACATCATCACCTGATTGATAACACCTTCCATCAGTCTGTCCAATAACCCTAAAATAGAGATCCTTCTCAAAACATAAATTAGCCCCACTGCAAAATACAGGATGACCTCCTTTAATTAATCCGCCACCACATATCTGCATAGCAATAAAGTCTAATGCCGAAAACTTCTCCAAAAAAGAGTTGGTATGCTCCATTGTAACAGGAGATGCAGTAAAAGCATGTGGTTTGGTAATATAACTGCTTAAAATAGAGCTTAGCCATCTACGACCTGCAACAATATCAGCATCGGTAGTAACAATCAAATCTCCCCGGGCCAGATTAATACCTGTATAAAGAGCAGCTTTTTTACCTCTCCCCTCACCCTCAACAATTCTGTAATTATAAAATCGATATTGAGATGCAAGTCTTCTAATAAGGTACGAAGAGCCATCAGTAGATTTATCATCAACAAAAACCACCTCATATTTTTCAGAGGATAATAGTTGGTTTTTCAACGATTTTAAAAGGGGATATAAAAAGGCTTCTTCATTGTGAAATGGTATTACAACAGATAAAAATGAAACCCTATCGGCTGAACCGTTATCAGCATATGAACTATTATTTTCCCACCAATATTTTATAAAAAATATAACAAGAGAATAGCTAACCAAAAAAAAGGCGGCTAAAACACTGACAAAAGCCATAAACTCACTTTATCGTGTAATCGACAAAATCCAGTTCTCCATCTTTTTATCGCCTGCAAAATACTCCTGGCGACGATATGCATGACTAACAGACTCATGCCACTCTGCACTAATCAAATATCTTCCTTCATGTGGTAAAACTTTGGCCTCGGTAATGCCCAGATTATGTAGCTCGGCAACTCTTGATTGAGCCTCATTTTCATTAGCAAAACTGGCCAAAATTATATGATGTTGACGAACAGGAGCGGCTGGTTCAACGCTATCTACCTCCTCACTCTTTTCTATTGTCTCATCATCTTTGTCATTTACAGGAAGCTCCTCTGGTATATAGTCATCTACCTGTTCAGTGGGAACAGCCTCACTATCATCAATCTCTTCATCTTTATCAAACAAAGATGTGAAAAAGAGAGAATAAATAATTGCTCCCCCTATAAGAAGTAAAATAATAAGAATCCATTTAAAAAATCCCTTCCCAGATTTCTTGTTGCTCTTTTTCTCCTCTGATGATGTTACCGTTTTTGATGGCTCAGCTTTAGACTCATTATAAGAGGCTTCCTCGGGCTCAACACTACTGCTGGAATCGCTATCGTCTATATCTGGTTTCGCCAGGTTTGACTCATCATCTGAATCAAGATCCAGCAACCCATCATCACTACTGCTCTCTTTAACCCTGTCATCCTCAGAAATATCGGTAACAGAAATTTGTGATTGATCAGAAGAACTATCTCTCTTACTACTTGAAACATCAACTTCACTCTCCTCCTGCTCAAATCTTAAAACCCCGTTATCATCCTTAATAAACTTCCCTATCCCATTAATGTGGAAATATCCCGAAGAATCCAATTCACTGCTTATTTTATTAACATAATCCTTAATCTTATTCAAAGCAGTGTCTGAATCAACCCCCTCAACAGCACAGATATGTTTAACAAGCAGTCTGTCATTAAAAGTGAGGAAGTTGTTAAATAAAATATTTTGCCCTTTCTCTCTGGATACAATAAAAGCGCCAAAATCGGGAATAATTATACGGTTATTCTCTTTTATTAATTCCAGTAAATAAGCTTCCATATAAACTCTTTTTCAATAATTCAGTTTAAATATAACCAGAATTTTACATAAAAGTTAATAATCATTTCAAATTTTATCTCAAACAAAAAAACTGCCCCAAAACATATAGCTCTTTGGGGCAGAAAAATAGTATTCAAACTTGAATTTTACACTTTTAACATTGCTGTTACTTTCTCAAAAACAGACTCTCCAGTAAATCCAAATTTCTCATCTAATACATTAAATGGGGCTGAGTAACCAAAATGTTCCAGACCGGCAACATCTCCATTAGCACCTACCAAACCATCAAGATTAACAGTCAACCCAGCAGTTAAACCAAAACGAGGTACTCCGGCAGGTAAAACTTTATTTTGATAATCTATCTCCTGTGACCTAAAAAGTCCTTCTGATGGAGCTGAAACAACTCTAACTTTAAGCCCTTTTTTCTCTTTTAGCAATGAAGCACCTTCAACAAGGGTAGATACTTCAGAACCATTACCAATAAGCACAACATCTACATTATCCCCGTCAGATGAAAAAACATATGCTCCTTTTTTAGCCCTAAGAGCACTATCATAGCTATTATCAGGTAAATCAGTAATATTTTGACGTGACAAAATAAGAGCTGTAGGAGTTTTGGTGTTCTCCATAGCCATTTGCCATCCAACTGTAGTCTCATTACTATCGGCCGGACGAATAACAAGCATACTGTTTTCTCCACTATGATTTTTAAGCTTCTCCATCAAGCGAATTTGAGCCTCCTGCTCAACAGGTTGATGGGTTGGCCCATCTTCTCCAACGCGAAAAGCATCATGAGTCCATACATATTTAACAGGCAACTCCATTAAAGCTGCCAATCGTATAGCCGGCTTCATATAATCACTAAAAACAAAAAAGGTTCCGCAAACAGGTATTACCCCCTTATGCAATGCCATTCCATTGGCAATAGCACCCATAGTAAGTTCAGAAACACCAGCCTGCAAGAAAGAACCAGAAAAATCACCCTTAGTAAAAGCTTTGCTCTTTTTAAGGAATGAATCGGTTTTATCAGAATTGGCCAGATCGGCAGACATAACTATTACATTCTCTACCTTATCGGCAAACTCAGAGAGTACAGCTCCAGATGCAGCTCGTGTGGCAATATTAGATTTCTGCTCAATAGATGAATAGTCCAGCCCAGAAGCAGTATTATTAATAAAGTTATTGAATTTTTTGGATAGAGTTGGATTTTCACTTTCCCATCTCTTTTGCTCCTCCTTCTTGCTCTTTACATACTCGCTTTTCTGTTTAAGCTTATCGACATAAAGATCTGCAACTTCAGGAAATATCTTAAAGGGATCTTCAGGATCTCCTCCCAATGCTTTCACAGTCTCCTCAAATGAAGCTCCGGCATTTGTTAATGGTTGTCCATGAGTACTAACTTCACCTTCAAATCCGGAACCATCATCTTTAACAGCTCCTTTTCCCATAATAGTTTTTCCTATTATTAAAAATGGCTTCCCTTTATTTTCCTGTGCCTCTTTTAGAGCAGCTCTTATCTCATCATGATTATTACCATCTATAGTTTTAACATTCCAGCCCCAGGCCTCATATTTCTTTTCAGTATCCTCAACTGTAACAACATCAGTCTTAGTAGAGAGCTGAACATCATTGCTATCATAAAACATAATAAGATTATCTAGACCAAGATAGCCGGCGATTCTACCTGCTCCCTGCGATATTTCTTCCTGAATACCGCCATCAGAGATAAAAGCATATGTTTTATGAGCCGACCACTCTCCAAAACGATCAGCCAAAAATCGTTCGGTAATTGCAGCACCAACTGCCATAGTGTGCCCCTGACCTAAAGGACCTGATGTGTTCTCAACACCTCGCTCTACATCAACCTCTGGATGTCCAGGAGTTACACTTCCCCACTGCCTAAAATTTTTAAGGTCATCTATTGAGTATGTGCCGGTTAAAGCCAAAACTGCATAAAGCATAGGAGACATATGACCGGGATCCAGAAAAAAACGATCTCTGTTAACCCAGGTCCGATCGGCCGGATCAAAATTCATAAATTCAGAAAAGAGAATATGTACAAAATCTGCTCCTCCCATAGCACCACCAGGATGTCCCGATTTGGCTTTTTCAACCATAGCGGCTGATAATATACGTATATTATCAGCTGCCTTTTTAGCTGTTTCTTTACTCATGTTTTACTATATATTAAGAGTTAATATTATAATTATTACTAATTTTAGTCATATTCGAAAAACGCTCTTTTACTATCTAAAACAGGATTATACAAAAATAGAACAATTTTTTTGACTGCTAAAATGAATAGTGGTATTCTGTTCTATTGTTTTCTGTA
This sequence comes from Marinilabiliaceae bacterium ANBcel2, assembly GCA_029688995.1. Taxonomy (GTDB): domain Bacteria; phylum Bacteroidota; class Bacteroidia; order Bacteroidales; family Marinilabiliaceae; genus JARULA01. The sequence continues at coordinate 260,832 of JARULA010000002.1, read as the reverse complement.
AGGATAACAATCACATTATCAGCAAAATAAAAATAGCATCAACATAAAACGAGTCATGAGAATCGCCAGATCAACAAAGTCAAAAAATTTCACACACAAAAAGTTTATTATGTGACAAGTCATGCCTGGTATTTCTCACACAGGAGCATCACTGGATTGGCGTGTTTCATGTAACCATTGACAATCAAATTATAGAAATATGAAAATCGTTATTGACGACAAAATACCATATATAAAAAACATATTCGAACCCTATGCAAAGGTTCTATATATCAAAGATGAAAAAATAGATAGAAAAGAGGTTAAAGATGCAGATCTAATTATCATACGCACACGAACTCTATGTGATCACAAATTATTATCACAAAGTAAAGTAAAAATGGTTGCAACAGCTACCATTGGCACTGACCATATAGATACAGAGTGGCTTGCTCAAAAAGGGATAAAATGGACAAATGCACCCGGATGTAATTCCGGTTCAGTTATGCAATATATCTCATCAACACTTGCACTATTAATCAAACAGGGAGTAGATCCGGAAAAAACAACAGTGGGAATAGTTGGAGTGGGAAATGTGGGATCTAAAGTAGAAAAGATAGCAAAATTAATGGGATTTAAGATATTACTTAACGACCCGCCCCGCGAAAGAAAAGAGGGGAAAACAGGATTTTACGATTATAAAAGAGTGATGCAAGAGAGTGACATAATAACTTTTCACACTCCACTTATAAAATCAGGAGCAGATAAAACCCACCATCTTTTCAATAACGATTCTCTTAACTACATAAAAAAAGGGGCTGTAATTATTAATAGTGCAAGAGGAGAGATAACAGAAACCAATGCTTTAATAAAAGGAGTGGATAATAAAATAATATCAAAATTAGCAATTGATGTATGGGAAAACGAACCAACAATCTCAAAGGAGCTTTTTAAAAGAGTTTGGATAGGCACTCCACACATTGCAGGTTACTCTGCAGATGGTAAAGCAAATGCAACAAAAATAGTTGTTAACAGAGCTGCTCACTTTTTCAATCTACCTTTAAAAGAGTGGAGTCCAGATAAAATTCCGGTTCCAAAAAAGAACACAATTGAACTAAATAGAAATGCCTCAACTACCATGCAGCTTTGCAATTCAATTCTTAAAACATATAACGTAACAGATGATTATAACAGATTAAAATTAAACATTAACGATTTTGAAAAACTTAGAGGCGACTATCCTTTAAGACGAGAATTCAATGCATGGAACATAAAAATGAATAAAAAAATAACAGTAGAAGAGAGTAGTGTTTTATCTAAAGCAGGCTTTCAAATTCAATAAAAGAATGTGGTAAATGAGAAAACCGCAACAAGACCAAAAAAATATCCTGAATATACCTGAGCTGGTGTATGAGCTCCAAGATATAACCGAGCCGAGGCTGTAATACCACCACAAATTAAAATAACAGGAACAACAAAAACCATTATAGAACCATTAATCAACAACAGGGCCAAAAGTGCACCAGTAACACCTCCCAGTGCGGTTGTGTGCAGACTGATTTTCCAGAAAAAAGATATAACAATTATTATAAAAATAACAAACAAAGTGGAGAGTAAAAACAGTGAAATAAAACCAGATAAACCAATCTTTCTTAATAACATATACCCCAAATAATAAAAAAGAGCAGTAAAAAAAAGAGGTATAACTCTCTCTCTAGAAGTCTCCATATTAAAACTTTTTATTACACCAAATTGATAAAAGAGAGGTAACAAAGAGAGCGGAAGAATAGAGCTTGATATAAAAACTATAGTATAGACAATTTTACGACCCTCACCAGATAAAACACCGGCATCAACACCAGAAGAGAAAATAATAAAAACCCCAAGAAGAGGCATCAACATTGGGTGAAATAAACAAGAAATCAGTTTTGCCAAAAATTTCATAAAACTCTTTTTTATCATAACTCTTTTCTCAACCGTGCAACTGGAATATTAAGCTGCTCCCTATATTTGGCAACAGTTCTTCGTGCAATGTTATAGGACTTACTCTTTAATATTTGAGCAAGTTTTTCATCAGTTAAAGGTTTACTTTTATCTTCATTTGAGATACAGTCATATAGAATCTTCTTGATTTCGCGTGTAGAGACCTCTTCTCCAGATGTTGTTTGCATCCCTTCTGAAAAGAAATATTTTAGAGGGAAAATTCCAAAATGAGTTTGAATATACTTGCTGTTTGATACTCGCGATACAGTCGATATATCTAATCCGGTAATATCAGCAATATCCTTTAATATCATGGGGCGCAGCTTTCTTTCATCCCCCTCAGAAAAATACTCCTTCTGATAATCCAAAATAGCCTCCATAACAGTCATCAGTGTGTTCTGCCGCTGCTGAATAGCATCAATAAACCATTTGGCAGAATCCAATTTCTGCTTTACAAATATAACAGCCTCTTTTTTCTCTCGTGTCTGGTTCTGTTTATTAGCATTATAATCTGATATCATATCAGAATAGGCATTGCTAATTCTAAGTTCAGGTACATTACGATTATTTAAACTCAACTGAAGCTCACCATTTTCTATTTCAAGTATAAAATCAGGAATAATATGTTGCACAGTTTTACTCATAGGGTTACTATATGAGCTGCCCGGCTTGGGGTTAAGCTTTAAAATTTCATCAATAGCAGTTTTTAATTGATCATCGGTAATATTAAGACGTTTTGAAATTTTATCATAATGCTTACGTGTAAACTCTTTAAAATAAAATTTAATAATTTTATAAGCTATTGAAACCGGTGGTGAATCAAGATCCTTTCTCTCAATCTGCAAAAGCAGGCACTCCTGTAAATCTCTAGCTCCAACTCCTGGCGGATCAAAATCATGAATTATATCCAATAAATCCAAAGCCTCTTTTTCATCAATCTCAACATTTTGAGCAAACACTATATCATCTATAATCTCATCGATATCACGACGTAAATAACCATCCTCATCGATATTACCAACAATATAGTCGGCAATTAATTTCTCTCTATCATCTAAAATCCTAAGATTTAACTGATCTACCAAATGTTCATGAAAAGTTATGCCGGTAGAAAAAGGAATCTCCTCTTGTTTATCATCTTTTGAGTAGTTGCGACTTTGCAACTTATAGGAAGGAGTGTCATTATTACTTATATAATCATCTATAGAAATATTATCTTTCTCATGCTCTCTCTCTGAACTATCATTCTCCTCATAAGAATCCTCATCTTTATTATCTGATGCATACTCTAAAACAGGATTTTTTTCAAGCTCTTCTTTTATGCGCTGTTCCAGTTGAGTAGTAGGAATTTCCAGAAGCTTGATAACCTGAATCTGCAAAGGGGATAACTTTTGCAGCAATTTTTGATGTAAACTCTGTTTTAACATAGCATCTTGACACTTATCAATAATATAAACAAAAATAGCGTTATTTAATCAATTCATCTATCAACTACAGACAAATTATAAGATATTGTTTATTATAACGGATCGACATCAATTTGAATATTAACATACTTATACTGCTCAACTATTAGCACCTCTTTTATACAGTTGTTAATATAATCCTTAGATTTAACTGCAGAGGCTCTCCTCTCAATTTTTATTAAAACCCTTTGAAGGTGAAAATCCTGAACTCGGTTAACAGGAGGTTCCTGAGGCCCCAAAACCCTATCACCAAAAACTTTAGAGAGCAGAGCCGTTAACTTATTGGAGGCATTACGTGCAACATCTTCTCTTTTATGTTTTATAATTATATTGATAAGCCGGTAAAATGGGGGATACTTAAACTCTTTTCGCTCAGCAAGCTGAATACGGTAAAACGAATCGGGATTATCATTAACAACATAGTGAATTACAGGATGCTCCGGGTCGGATGTCTGCAAAACTACAATGCCTTGTTTATACTTTCTTCCGGCACGACCACTAACCTGGGCAATCATCTGATAACTTCTCTCAAAAGCTCTAAAGTCAGGTTTATTAAACATCGCATCAGCATTAAGAATCCCCACAATACTAACACGATCAAAATCGAGACCTTTAGAGACCATTTGAGTTCCAACCAAAATTTGAGTCTCACCACTTTCAAAACTGCCTAATATCTTTTCATATCCACTTTTAGATCTTGTTGTATCATAATCTAAACGTGCAACCCCTATTCCCGGAAAAAGCTCCTGAATCTCCTCCTCAACCTTTTGTGTGCCAAACCCCTTCAATTCAACTAAAGGAGATCCGCATGCCTGACAACTGTTTAATAGATTAACTGTATATCCACAATAGTGACACACCAGTTGGTTAACATTTTTATGAAAAGTCAAACTTACATCACAATGCTTGCACCCTGCAACCCATGCACATAAACGGCATTCAAGATATGGAGAAAACCCTCTGCGATTTTGAAAAAGAATAACCTGCTCCCCCTCTTCAACAGCCTTTTTCATATATTGAAGCAATAAGGGAGAGAAGTGAGAATTCATCTGCTTCTTTCGATAAGCTTCACGAAGATTTACAACCTCAATGCGGGGAAGTTGAATTCCTTCAAACCTGGTTGTTAATTCAACTTTGGAGAACTTTCCGGTTAATGCATTATAGTAACTCTCGACCGATGGTGTTGCAGTTCCAAGAAGTATATCGGCACCAAAACGTTTTCCCAAAACTAAAGCAACATCCCGGGCATTATATCTTGGGGCAGGATCAAACTGTTTAAAAGAGGGTTCATGTTCTTCATCCACAATTATAAGTCCGAGATTACTAAATGGTAAAAAAAGAGAAGAGCGAACACCTATAATAATTTTGTATCCCTCATTATTCAAGAGATTGTTCCATACATCAATACGTTCCCTGTCATTAAACTTAGAGTGATAAATACCAAGTAAATTTCCAAAATGAGCTTTTAATCTGCTGGTGATTTGGGTTGTTAATGCTATTTCAGGTAAAAGATATAGAACCTGAAAACCCTTTGCAAGCTGCTCTTCAATAAGATGGATATAGATTTCAGTTTTACCACTTGAAGTTACCCCATGCAATAAAACACTTTTTTTATTTAAGAAGTTATCCCTGATCTTTTGCAATGCAATATTTTGTGCATTTGACAGCTCCTTTTTTTCTTCAAGATCGGTATGGAAAGGAGCAGAATCAGTTAAAGATTTTACCCGTCTTAACTCTTTAATTAAGATCTCTTTTTTTACAAGAGTATTTAAAGCAGTCCCTTTATCCTTGAGCTTATCGCGTGCAACGGTCTCACCCTTAATAACACAATTAAATCCCCCAGCTTTGGAGATAAAGTCCATTAACAACTCAAGCTGCTTAGGGGCTTTTTCAAGTTCTCCAAAAAGATTTTGCAACTTATCTTGAAGATAATAATCACTATTTAAATAATAAAAAATAGCCTCTTTAGGTTTTACAGCTCTACGTAATTTCTCATTAACAAGTAAAACACCTTTAGATACAAGAGTCTTAATAATATTATAACTTGAAGATAAATTAGCAGAACGGTTAATCTCATCTACTGTTAAAGCTTTATTGGAATTATCAAAACAGTTGATAATACTCATCTCCTTTTGAGACAACTCAATATTACAATTAAAAGAATCTGCCAAAGTTACCCTTGCTTCACTCTCCAGCTTCAAGCCGGCAGGCAAAGCTGCTTTATATACCTCCCCGTAAGTACATTGATAATATTCAGAGATCCAGCTCCACAACCATAACTGATTTAAAGTAACTACAGGTGCCTCATCGAGCAATTCAATAATAGGTTTAACCTTATATCCCTGTGGTTCTAGATTATGCAGCTCACAAACAACCCCCGAAAGTAACTTCTTTTTACCAAAAGAGACAACAACTCTCATTCCCGGTTCCAACTTCTCAACAAAGCCAGGAATATAATATGTGAAGAGCTTTGGGAGCGGAACCGGCAAAACAATATCTGCAAATTTATATTTACTCATAAAACAACAGAAACTACTCTATTAAATAAAAACAGAAAAATAGTAAGATGCCAACATCAAATAAACAAACATCCCGGAAATATCATTAAGAGTAGTTATAAATGGACCTGTTGCAACAGCCGGGTCAATATTAACTTTATGAAAAATCAAAGGTAAAAAAGATCCAAACAGAGATGCAAACAGAACAACTGAAAACATGGCAGATGCAACAGTTAAAGTTAATGCAATTCCTGAACCTATAGCAAAATTATACCCAAAAGCTAAAAGAGCAAGTACTCCGGCATTTAAAAAGGCTACCGACAACTCCTTTAATAGCATCCTTATATTGGAATCCAATCCCAAATTACCACTTGCAATAGACTGAACCATAATAGCCGATGACTGAATACCAACATTTCCCCCCATAGCAGCAATCAGAGGCATAAAAAAAGCCATCTGCGGGAAAGCAGCAATATCTCCTTCGAACAGACCAATAATACGGGAGCCAAAAAGACCTCCCACTAATCCGATCATTAACCATGGGATCCTGGCACGAGTTAACCTCCATACATTATCTGAGGCTCCCACGTCATGAGTAATACCCGAAGCAAGCTGATAATCCTTTTCAGCCTCTTCTCTCATAACATCCATAACATCATCGATAGTAATTCGCCCCACAAGACGATCAAGACTATCAACAACAGGAAGTACTACAAGGTCATATTTATTCATAATATTGGCAACCTCCTCTGAATCCACATCAACACCTACAGAAATAACATCAGGATTATACATATCCATAACGGTAGTAGTGGTAGGATTTAGCAACATCTTTTTTAATGAAATGGTTCCTTTAAGCACATCATTATCATCAACCACATAAACAAAATAGACCTCATCCACCTCCTGGGCCTGTCTTCTCATACTACGCAGACAGGTAATAATGCTCCAACTCTCCCTAACCTTAATAAGTTCCTTTGCCATCAACCCTCCGGCAGAATTCTCCTTATAACTTAAAAGATCAACAATATCGCCTGCTATTGAAATATCGTCGAGATATGAGAGAATCTCCTTCTGTTTCTCCATCTCTATCTCTGCAATAACATCGGCAGCATCATCAGACTCCATTTTTGAAATAAACCTGCGGGCAATTATTTTAGCCGGTAACGATTTTAAAAAATTAACCCGCTTATCCTCTTCAAGCTCTATAAGAACATCGGCCGCAACATCTTCATCGAGAAGAAGGTATAGAAATTTAGCCTCGTCCAAACTAAGGCTTTCGTATATCTCAGCTATATCAGCCGGGTGAAGCTCTTTAATTTTATCCTTGAGAACCTGCTCATTCTTCTCTTCAATTAACGTTCTTAATCCATTTATATAGTCTCTGGTAAGCTCAAATGTTGCCATAGCAAATCCCTTTCCCTATCTTTTTATGAATCGTTTCTTCGTAAAACTAATTTTCCATCAATATAAAAATATGTGCTTATTTACAACTATAATGACTCAATATTTAAAGCCTTAACACATTTGCCTTTCTACAATATTAGTCACTAAAACAAATTGTTCAACCGAAAGCTGCTCGGGTCTTTTTTCAAAAAGAGAATTGTCCAAAATTTTCAAATCGGATACAAGTGGCTTTAAACTGTTTCTAAGCATTTTTCGTCTTCTGTTAAAAGAGCTCTTTACTACTGAAATAAAAAGTTTCTCGTTACAATTCAACGCTGTTTCACCATTACGTTTTAACCTTATCACTCCTGATTTTACTTTTGGAGGAGGAGAAAAACTATTTTCTTCAACGGTAAAAAGATACTCTATATCAAAAAATGCCTGCAGCAGAACACTTAAGATCCCATATCTCTTAGAACCTGGCTTTGAACTAATCCTCTCTGCAACCTCCTTTTGTAACATCCCTACAACATAATCTATCAAATCTCTATTATAATATACCTTAAAAAAGATTTGACTAGAAATATTATAAGGAAAATTACCAATTAAACTAAATTTAGAACAATACAACTCCTTTAAATTGAGTGTCAAAAAATCATCCTCAATTATTCTATCTCTCAAAGAGGGATACTTTTGATTAAGATAACTAACCGATTCAGAATCCAATTCAACAACTTTCAAATTAACAGGTTCTCTTTGAATCAAAAACTGTGTAAGAACACCCATACCGGGTCCAACCTCTAATATATTGGAAAGATGTGAAGGTAAAGATTCTGTAATCTTTTCAGCTATCGAGATGTCTTTTAAAAAATGTTGCCCCAAATGCTTTTTGGCCGTGACTCTCTTCATCTGTAATAATTAGCTGTTAACTTAGACAAAGGTAAAATATTTTATATCTGTTTCTTCAAAGTAATTCATATATTTGCTTATACAAAACAATTTTTCAGCACTTTTAAAGCAAAAAAGAAAATTAAATGAGTGAAAAAAAAATCAAGCTTAATATCTTAGGATTGTCCTATTCGCAAACACAATCAGGAGCTTATGCATTAGTACTTTCCGAGGAAGAAGGAGAAAGACGAATCCCTATTATAATAGGAGGTGTAGAAGCTCAATCAATAGCTATAAAGCTTGAAGGTCTGGAGCCTCCAAGACCATTAACGCATGATCTCTTTTTAAATTTTGCTAAATCATTTGATATTATAATATCAGAGGTGGTGATATATAAATTGGAAGAGGGTATATTCTATTCAGAGCTGGTATGTTCAAAAAACGGAAAAATATTAAGAATAGATTCACGAACATCTGATGCGGTTGCACTGGCGCTTCGCTTTGCATGTCCGATATACACTTACGAAAACATTTTATCAAAAGCTGGTATTGTTTTAGATTTTGGAGATACCGAAGACCCTGCGGCCTCATCAATACAAAAAGATAAAGAGGAAAAAAGAAGATCCGGTTCACAAAAAAAGGAGAATCCCCTCTCAAAAAAGAGTGTTTATGAGCTAAAAGCACTTTTAAACAAAGCAATTGAAACTGAAAATTATGAGAGAGCTTCCCAGTTACGGGATGAAATTAAACGAAGAGAAGAGCAATAAAAAATAATAGTGCAGTTCATCTAAAAAACCGCACTATTATTAAATTTAAAGTAAATTATATCTTAGCTATAATTTATTAAATCAAAGCATCCAGCTTCGAAGCAAGTATTGTTTTAGGGACTGCGCCAACTTGCTTATCAACAACCTCTCCATTTTTAAAAAACAAAATTGTTGGAATATTACGAATACCAAACTTTACTGAAGTTTCGGGATTGCTATCAACATCCATTTTTGTTATAACAGCCTTATCGTTATACTCCTCGGCTAACTCTGCAACTACCGGTGCAACCATTCTGCAGGGGCCACACCATTCTGCCCAAAAGTCAACAAGTACAGGCTTATCTGACTTCAATACCAAATCTTCAAAATTAGAATCTGTTACCTCTTGTGTCATAACTTCATATTTTAGTTTATTCTATAAACACTCTATTTAATTTACTCAAATTATTTCGGAACTAATTATAATGTTTAAACTTATATGGTTAGGATACTATTTAACAAAAAAGGAGCCCTCTTGTTCAAAGATAATAAATTTTAAGAAACAACTTTAATTTAAACTTATTGAAATGTCTGACTGCTGTTCAAAAAATTTAATCAGCTCAGGGCTCTTTAAATCTATCAATAAAGATCTTGACAGCATACTAACAGAGTTGCCTTTGTTTTTTATATCATCAATTATTTTAAATTTTAATGTCACCTTTCCACGATTTTCAGATGAAAGATAATAAAGGTCATTTACAACTGTTTCGGTCAATCCCGATAGTGGTATTTTTAAAGTCACACTCTTAACCTGATCAAGAACCTCGGACAGAAGCATAATTTTATTAGCCTTAACCCTCAGCTCATCTGAACCGGGCCGTCGGGGTATCACAGAGCCTTTAACAATTAAAAACAGCTTGGTCTCAAAATAGCTGTTAAAATTAATATAATCCTTTCCAAAAAAAGCAAAATCACAAGAACCTGAATAATCTTCAAGAGTGAGAACAGCAAATTTACTACCCGTTTTAGTAAATCCCTGTCTAACATTAGTAACCATTCCACCCACAACAAATTCTTTTTTTGAAAACCCATTTAAATCACTTAACGATGCAAGGGTGGTATTACAGTAATGGGTTAGCTCTAATCGATAATTATCAAGGGGATGAGCCGACAAATAGATGCCAATCAACTCCTTCTCTTTCTCAAGCTTTTCAAGTGTGGTAAATTCATTACATTCAGGGATTTGAGGCTTCTGAATCTCCACAGCCATATCAGCTGCACCAAAAAGTGAGTTTTGATTACTTTTTAAATCAACCTGATACTTATTACCATAACGCAACAACCTCTCAATAAAGGTAGCATCCTGCTCTAATGCAGCAAAAAATTGAGCTCTGTGATGAGAACCTAAATTATCAAATGCTCCTGATGCAGCTAAAGCTTCAACCGATTTTTTATTTACAATATATAAATTTACCCTCTCAATAAAATCAAACACACTTTTATAGTGACCATTTTTTTCTCTCTCAGATACAATTTCTTCTACAACATTTTGTCCAACCCCTTTAATAGCGGCCATACCAAATCTTAATGCCCCCTCTTTATTAACAGTAAATTTTTGAAAACTCTCATTTACATCAGGTCCTAGAACACTAATTTCCATACGGCGACACTCATCCATAAAGGTAGTAATCTTAGAAATATCATTAAGATTACGACTTAAAACTCCTGCCATAAACTCAGCAGGGTAATGAGCTTTTAAATAACCTGTCTGATATGCCAAATTTGCATAACATACAGAGTGAGATTTATTAAAAGCATAACTTGCAAATGCTTCCCAATCTTTCCAAATCTTCTCAATTAATTCACCGGGCTCTCTTCCAACTTCTTTACATCCATCAATAAATTGAGTGTTATTGCGACAACCCTCTTCAAATTTAACCTTAAGCTTTTCCATTACATCAAAAAGCTTCTTCCCCATAGCTTTTCGCAGAGAGTCAGATTCTCCTCTGGTAAATCCTGCAAGAGAACGAGACAAAAGCATAACCTGCTCCTGAAAAACTGTAATCCCATATGTATCTTTAAGATATGATTCCATTATGGGATGATCATAATGAATATCCTCCCTACCGTGCTTTCGCGCAACATAGTTGGGGATATATTCCATAGGGCCGGGACGGTATAAAGCATTCATAGCAACCAAATCTTCGAACCGGTTTGGCTGAAGCTCTTTAAGGTACTTTTTCATTCCGGCCGACTCAAACTGAAATATAGCTGTAGTCTCTCCCCTGCTAAACAGCTCAAAAGTTTTTTGATCATCATCCGGCAAACTATCCAGATCTAAATCTATCCCCTTAGAGAGCCTTATTGCATTTAAAGTCTCCTTCAAAATAGAGAGAGTTTTTAAACCTAAAAAGTCCATCTTTAAAAGACCTATAGACTCAACATAATTCCCGTCATATTGAGTCACCAACAGGTCAACCCCTTCTTTAGCCGGCATCAGAGGAATATGCTCATTTAAAGGGTCCCGCCCAATTAAAACACCACATGCATGTACTCCTGTATGTCTTATCGAACCCTCTAAATCACATGCATATTCAAGAGTTCGAAGTAAAATATCATTATTCTCTTGCCGCCCTTTTATTATCTCCTCTGCAAATATTACAAGCATCTCATAAAAAGCAACATCCTTATCTTTTTCAGCTTTACGGGCTTCCTTGGTTTTTTTCTCTAAGAATGGGATTACACGGTCAACTGCACCAAACTCATTCTCAAGATTTAAGACCTCTTTATAGGCATTTAAAAGTTTAGTCCCGGGCTTGTCGGGAATCCTTTTAGATAATCTCTCAGCTTCAGAAAGAGGCAGCTTTAACACCCTTGCTACATCTTTGATAGCCGATTTAGCAGCCATAGTACCAAAAGTACAGATATGAGCTACTTTATCTTTTCCATATTTTTGTGCCACCCAATTAAGAATAAGAGCTCTGCCATCATCGTCAAAATCAATATCAACATCGGGCATTGATATCCTGTCAGGATTTAAAAACCTCTCGAAGAGAAGATCAAATTTTATAGGATCAACTGTGGTAATTCCAACACAATACGCAACTACCGAACCAGCAGCAGAACCTCTCCCGGGACCAACTAAAACACCCATACTCCTTGCTTTATTGATAAAGTCCTGAACAATTAGAAAATATCCCGGAAAACCCATTGTTTTTATGGTCTTTAGCTCAAAATCGATCCTCTCTTTAACCTCATCACTCAAATTTTCTCCATAAAAGTCTTTAGCACCTTTATAGGTAAGATGTTCTAAATAATCAGCCTCCTGTTTAACACGAAGAATATGTTCATAATCATTCCCAAGAGTCTTATAACATAGTGCCCCAAACTCCTGCTTCAAAACTTCCTCAGAGAATTTGCTTTTATAATCATCCCATGTTCCAAACTCTTCAGGAATGGAAAAAAGTGGCATAATAGGCGGCGAATCCAATTCAAAGAACTCTACTTTATTGGCAATATCAGCAGTACCTTCAAGAGCAGCAGGGATATCTGCAAAAAGCTCATTCATCTCCTTAGTACTCTTAAACCACTCCTGACCGGTATATCGCATCCTGTTAACATCATCAACATCTTTGCCTGTATTAAGACAGATCATTATATCATGAACAGCAGAATCTTCAGCATTTGCAAAGTGAACATCATTTGCAGCCACCACTTTTACACCAAACTGCTTTGACAATTCAAGAAGTTTTTCATTCACCACCTTTTGCTCACTATAAACCTGTTCTCTTAATTGCGGATCCTCTGAAGGATGTCGCTGCAACTCAAGATAAAAATCATCTCCAAAAAGATGTTTATACCATAAAACAGCCTCTTTAGCACCTTCATAGTCACGATTTAATATTTTTTGTGGTATCTCTCCACCCAAACAAGCTGAAGTAACAATTAATCCTTCATGATACTTTTTTAAAAGCTCACGATCTATTCGAGGTCTAAAATAAAACCCGTCAACATGAGCAATTGAGGTAAGCTTTAAAAGATTCTTATATCCCTTCCAATTTTTTGCTAACAGTATTAGATGATAACCCGAGCGGTCATGCACCTTATCACTTTTATCTGAGATGGTACGTCTCGCCACATAAGCCTCAACGCCAATTATAGGTTTAAGATTATATGATTTACACTCATCAAAAAATGTTTTAATACCAAGCATGGTTCCGTGGTCTGTTAAGGCAACAGCTCTCATTCCGTCAGCAGCAGCTTTTTTAACTAAAGATTCCACACTTGCCTGACCATCAAGAATTGAATATTGCGAATGCACATGCAGATGTGTATAAGGAAGAGTTGACATATATGTAAATGTATATAATAGTAATTCAACAAAAGAACAAAAATAAGAAATAGAATAAAGGCAAAACAGTTATACTCAAAAAAAGGTTTGACTTTAATATAAATCAAGTTTGTTTTTTTATTGTTAAAAATTGTCTATTTTTGTGATGCTAAACAAAAGACCTTTCCCTTAAAATCAGCTAAATCTAAATAAAGAGGCCGTATCATAATTTTATATTATGAATATGGCCTCTTTATCTATGCCTGTATTAACACATATAATTATATATCAAACAAACAAACAGCTATTTATACCCTATAAAAATAAGAAGATTAATAATTATAAAGATAAAAATTTTCATATATTTAATTATCGTAATAGTAAGCTATAACATAAACTTAAAAGAGAATGAGTATGAAGAGAAGAGAGTTTTTAACAAAAAGCGTAAGTGCAGGAATAGCTACTACGGTAGTACCTTTAATGTTTGGTGATTTAGATAAATTATCGGCAAAACCTCCGGCTAATGGCAACTATGATCTGGCTGCAATAAGAGGTGGATCACCTGAAGAGATGTTCGAAAAAGCAATAGAATCTCTCGGCGGATATGATAGATTTATTAAACCGGGGCAATCGGTATTAATTAAACCAAATATAGGATGGGACACTCCTCCTGAAAGAGCCGCAAATACAAATCCAGATCTGGTAGGTCATATGGTTAAAAGAGCTTTTGAAGTTGGAGCTGAAAGCGTTACTGTATTTGATCATACCTGTGATCAGTGGGACAGATGTTATCGTAACAGCGGTATCGAAGCTGCGGTAAGAGATAACGGAGGAAGAATTATACCAGGGAATAATGAAAGAAACTATGTAGAAGTCTCTAACCCTAACGGAAAAAGATTAAAAACAGTAAAAGTTCATGAGGCTCTCCATAATAACGACGTCTTTATAAATGTCCCCGTTTTAAAACATCACGGCTCAACAACAGTTACAGCTGCAATCAAAAATTTAATGGGTGTTATCTGGGACAGACGTTACTACCATGGAAACAATCTTAGTCAATGTATAGCCGACTTTCTTCATTATCGCAAACCCGATCTCAACATTATTGATGGTTATAGAATGATGACCCAAAACGGTCCAAAAGGAGTTTCAGTAAATGATCTTGTAGATTTAGGGGCATTAATTGCAGGCACCGATATTGTTGCTGTTGATACAGCTGCCACTCTCTTCTTTGGATCTCAGCCCGAAGAAATATCTCATGTTAGAATAGCTGAAGAGATGGGGCTGGGAACAACGAATCTGGAAACGTTGTCGGTAAACAGAGTAAGAATTAGTTAATTTTTTAACCTGCTAATAAATATAATTAATGACGCTTTTTTCTTTTTTAAAAAAGAGCCGGGTGCTTATAGGAATATCATTTTTTCTACTAACTCTGGCTCTTTTTATAGATTTATATGAGAAAATTGAGCCCGGTTACTACAATGGGATTCTTTACATGCAGTTTATCCCTTCACTGCTAAAATTTATTCAAACCCTATCATTGTCGGCAGCAGGCGGGTTTATTATTGTACTTATATTAACTTTTGCTACAGGCAGATTGTACTGCTCCACCATTTGCCCTTTGGGCATATATCAGGATATTATATCATGGTTTGCAAAAAAACTATCTAAAAAAAAGATCTTTTATAAATTCAAACCAGGTAAAAAAATTGTAAAATATTCACTCTTAACCCTTTTTACAATAGCCCTGTTAACCGGATCAGCATTTATTGTTTTATGGCTCGATCCTTATAGTATAATAGGTCGCTTTTTTTCATTTGTGATTGAACCTATAGCTGCAGCAATAAATAATACAGTTGCAACAATAGCACAAAGATATGATAATTATAATTTTTATCATGTTACAGTACATCATGTATCATGGCTTCCGCTCTCAATAACATTAGCTATAATGATTACTATAGGGATTCTTGCTTATAAAAGAGGACGACTTTTTTGTAACTTAATATGTCCGGTAGGAACTTTTTTAGGAGAAGCATCAAAGCTGTCACTGTTAAAAGTTAAATTTAATAGTAATAACTGCACAAAATGCGGTAAGTGCGCCGCAGTATGTAAGAGCGAATGTATAGATATAAAAAACCAGTCGATTGACATTGAACGATGTGTTACATGTTTCAATTGCCTTCAAAGTTGCCCCGACGGAGCAATGCTTTTTGGTCCATTTAAAACAACACCTCATAATAACAACCCGGGTATAGAAAAAAGCAAGCCACAAAAAGAGGAAGTTCATAATAAAGATAGAAGAAAGCTGGTAACAACAGCAATTGTATTATTAACAAGTGCTAAAGTATATTCACTTAAAAAAAATCAACTACCGGAATCACAACAAAATCTCACACGCAACAAGATAGAGTACTACCCCTCTCCTCCCGGCTCAAAAAGCATTAAAAGATTCAATTCGATATGTACCAGCTGTGCTTTATGCGTTTCGGCATGCCCTACAAAAGTGCTGCAACCATCAATAACCGAATATGGATTAAAAGGGTTTATGCAGCCATACATGGATTTTTCAACCAATTATTGCAATTTTGAATGCCACGAATGCTCAGATGTTTGTCCAACAGGGGCAATACTACCCCTTCCTCTTGAAGAGAAAAAGAGGACTCAATTAGGAAAAGTTGTTTTTTTAAAAGAAAACTGTATTGTTTATACAGATAATACAGATTGCGGTGCATGCTCAGAACATTGTCCAACTAAAGCAGTTGATATGGTTCCGTATCGCGACGGACTGCTAATTCCTGAGGTAAATGTAGATATCTGTATAGGATGTGGAGCATGCGAATATCCCTGTCCGGTTCCCTATCCTTTTAGGGCAATCTATGTTAATGGAAACAGTGAACATATATTGGCAGATCCGCCTGATGAGGGAGAAGCACAAATATATGAGCCAGAAGAGGATTTTCCATTCTAAAAACAAACTCATAACAATTGGATAAAAAGGTGGAACTCTCGATACTATTTTATTAAGATTCCACCTTTTTTATCTCTTCGATCTATTTTTCGCACCCCCTAAATAGTATCCTCCAACAACAACAGCACCTGAAATAATTACAATATTCTTAAAGACATATTGGCCCTCCATAGTTAAACCATAAGGAAAAGTAGTGAAAACAGCGTCAGGCAATAAAAATATTGTAGTAAATGTTCCTGCCATCTGCAAAAAAAGCATAGTCAATATAAGCGAGAGATATTTTTTAAAAAGCAGACCCAATCCTATAATCACCTCCCATATTGCCAAACCATAAATCATAAACTCCGTACCAATCAACCCGAATGTTAAAAGGTAAATAGTGTCAATCACTAAATCAATGGCCGGACTAGCACCGGGGATCAATTTAATAGCACCAAACCATAAATATACAACTCCTATAGATATACGAAGTAAATTAACCCCCTGTTGATTCATACAATATATTAACCTTTTATTCATCTCAGATACTTTTTATTATAAAAAAAACAGTTTAACAAGACTATAAGTTCAATTCAATAAAAAAAATACTTAAATAACAATATATTAAATCAACATATCGTTATTTAAGTGAGATTTCCCCCCTTTAATCAATATTTCACAATTTAATTTGATAATTTAGATTGCGGAAAAGAGATTCTCTATATCAATCAAAAAAATTAAAATGAAAAAGTTACAACTTTCTATTTTAGCATTAATTGTGGGTGCATCTTTATGTTATACCCAAGATAATAACCAAGAATTAACTACAGATGCAAAAAATCTGCAAAATAGTTTTGAGCAACTAATAGAGAACGCATCCCGTTGGGAAAACTATACAATGATTTTAACATCAGATGTAAACAGTTTTAAAGAGAACTCCTATCAGTTAATTGCAAATTTAAGCTACACCATTGAATCACAAAAAACAACAATTGAAAACAAAAGAGAGAGCCAGCAAAATCTGCTAACAGAAATTGAAAAATTGAAAAATGATCGGGACGAAGCAATTAAGGAAAAAAACTCATTTATAATATTTGGAGCAACAATTTCAAAATCCTTTTTTATAAGCATCGTAATTTTCCTCTTTATAGTTCTGTTAACATTAACTGGTGGAGCACTGATTTTATTAAAAAGATGCAACAACGTTTCATGTAACTACCAAAAAGAGCTTCATAAACTAAAAGAGGAGTTTGAAGAGTATCGTCAGGAAACAAGAAAAAACAAAGAAAGAATAGTAATAGAGCATCATCGCGAAATTCAAAAATTAAAAGGAGAGAATTAAAACAGAAAACAAAAACAATCAAAAGATAAACAACTTTTGTTATAACTATAACTCAAAAAAGGGGAGCTAAAAACTCTCCTTTTTTTGTATCTTAAAACTCATCAATTACCTGTGATATTATAAAAGCAGATTAGCAATTTTATTTCTTCAGTTTAAAATCATAATTTCCTTTTAAAAGCAAAACTTTATAAAAAATATAGCGTATAAAATCATTAAAATATAAATTACATTAAACTGTAATATAATTTTATTCAAATGAAACAGACAACCAGCTTCCTTACATGTATAAGTTTACTCATCTTAACAACAATTATTATTATAGGTTGTAGTAGTAGCAGCAATGACAACAAAGAACACTTTATAGAGGGGTTGTGGGAAATAGAGAAAATAACCAAAATCGACGATTCAAAATCGGAAACAGAAGAGAGCAATGAGGACGAAAACAGCTCTCAGCAACCGGGTAAGGATGAAAGTAATGAGACAGAAGAGCCAAATAGTAATGATGAGAGCTTAAATGAGATAAATTATCCCATAGAAGGAGAGCACCTTTTTATGCTATTTGACAAGAACAAATTATATATTATAAAATATAACGTCAATATTGAAGAAGAGGATGAAAAAACCGATACAATAAAAACTAAAACTTATTACTATTCAAGTGAGGATAATACCATTTCATTTGAGTATAACGAAGAGAAGACCGAAGCGGTTGCTGAAATAAATAAAGAGCAGCTTACAATTAAAAGATTCAATAGTGGAGATGTTCGCGAAATAATAGCAATAAGAGAGTCTGATGCCCCTTGGAAAGATAAAGAAAATGGTGAGGATGAAGAAGGGGATAAAGATAAAGAGGAAGATGAGGAGAACGATGAAAAAAATAGTGAGGATGAAGACGGGGATAAAGATAAGGAGGATGGTGAGGAGAATGAAAATGGTGAAGAGACCTCTTGCTCACAATATCATAACCAAACATCTCCAACAGGCTCGTTGCACAATCCCGCATTTATAGAAACCGAACAAACGTGGGAAGGAGTATTACCAGATGATGGTGATGAAAAAAATGAGTTCCACTATTATACAGTTGTAACTCCGGGTGAGTTTTATAAAATCAAAATCTTGGAGATCATAACCGATTATGATGATATGTTTGACGACCCAAGATTTAAAAACACAACAATTGAAATAACCGATCAATATAACTCAGGAAATGTACTGGCCACTATAGATATATTAGAAGATGACGAGATGCCTCAATATGCAGAAATAATTTCAGCATCTGAATGCCTTTACATCTCATTCTCAAGCTATCAGGCCGAAGTAGAATATAAGTTTGAAGTTACACTAACCGAGTAAGTTTTATTATAAAATAGTTGCTCATCAAACAGAACAAAATTCAATTCTAATGAAAAAAATAGTTGCTCATATACTACTTATCCTCTTAATAGCAGCATGCAGCTCAGATGATACTCCATTAATTAACCAACCAATCGAAGGTGTTTGGGTGGTCAACTTAGTAGAAATTGAGGAAGAACAAAAAAATGAGGAAGAAGAGAATCATTCAGATACAACAGAGTCGGCCAGTGATAATGGTGATGATAACGAAGATGAAGGTTCAAACGACTCAGAAAATGAAAAGGAGGTAAAAGATGACAATAATTATCAGGAGGAAGATAAAAGAAAAACTCTTAATTTTCCGGATGAAAACGGAAGAGAGATAATGCTCGATTTTAGACATACAGGAGAGCTAATCATAGAGGAGCGCCTTGAAAACAACAATACCGAAATTCTATATAACTATTCATACAGTAAAAATAGTAACAGCTTGGAGATAGAAACCCCCGATAAAATTCTTTCAGCCAATTTTGACATTAGAGGAGATCAAATAATAATCTCATTATCATCTGATCAGGAGTATCATGTAAAAAGAGTGGAAGCAACCCACTTTAAAGTACATCCAAAACCCGAAGAAGATGATAAAAATGGTGTCAGCTATATAAATTTTACAAAAGAGTGGCATAATAAAGATAAAGAGGAGGGCTCATTTGAGAACCCCAAAAAGCTGAATATCGAAGATGGAGTATCAAATAAAGAGATGCCGACAATAAAAGAGAGCGACGCTTCATCTCAGTTTAGATACTTTATTCATGGGCAGCAGTACAAAAAATATAAAATAACAGTAAGCTTAGATGAGGCAATCTACAATTTACCAAAGGATTGGATG
Source organism: Marinilabiliaceae bacterium ANBcel2 (assembly GCA_029688995.1). Classification (GTDB taxonomy): domain Bacteria; phylum Bacteroidota; class Bacteroidia; order Bacteroidales; family Marinilabiliaceae; genus JARULA01. The sequence goes on along the minus strand of JARULA010000002.1, from coordinate 241,043 downwards.
AAATATTTACAGGCTCAGGTAGCCGACAATCCCGATGAAAATAACGCCACAGAAAAACGGATTAAAGAAAAAGGAGAGTCGGTCTCATTTAGCATAATAACAGAAACAGGATTTGTTTATCTAAGACTACTCACATACCAAAATAATACTGATAATGAACAAATAAAATATACCATAGAGGTAGAAGAGATTGAGCAAGAAGATGATGAGGAGGAAGATTCTGAAAACGACGAAAATAATGATTGATAATATCTAATTAAAATATAGAAAAAACAAAAATTTCCACCCGTTCTATTAAAAAAAACCGGCATTCTGATCAAAAACAGGGTGCCGGTTTGTTTATTATGAACAAAAAAAGGTTTATTTTAGTTTAAACAATATATTAAAGCAGATAAACTAAATTATTTCTCAATGAAAGCCTATATTTTAATAATGATTTTTGCATTAATGTTAACATCAGCATGCAAAAACAGAACTAAAGAGGATGCTGTTACAGCTGAACAGGTAACTATAGAGCCTGAAACGCAGGATACTGCAACAGCTTTGCCAGAACCAGAACCAGAACCGGAACCGGAACCGAAAATAACGGAAGAGGAAAAAGATGATAAGTATTTTCTTATAGCAGGAAGTTTTCTAAAGCATTCTAATGCAGAGGCTTTGCAAAAAGAGCTATCACAAAAAGGATTTAATTCTCAAATAATCAAAAGAGACTACGGTCCAAATCAGGAATTCCACAAAGTGTCATATATGTCATTTGATGTCTGGAATCTGGCACTACAACAACTTACCAAAGATCGTGCAGAAGAAGAGACCGACGATGTTTGGATTCTCGTAAAAAAATAATTTGTCACGCCTGCTACAGTAAATTGCTGTAGCGGGTATTAGCAAATCCTTTAAACCCGGGTGGATTAAGATGTAACACCTTCATACCAATCTTTTCAGCACATTCAATATTATCATCCAAATCATCAATAAAAAGTGTTTCCCGCGGTTGCAGACCGCTATCAGACAAAACAGCAAAAAAAGCTTCTGTGTCAGGCTTTCTGCTACCAATCAAATGGGAATAATAGACCTTCTCAAATAGCCGTTTAAAATCATACTCACAAGGAATCATTGATTCAAAAAAACTGACATGCAACGAGTTTGTATTGCTTAAAACAAAAAGACGAAATCTATTAGAAAGCTCTTTAATAATCTTTAGGCGTTCAACAGGAATACCAATAATCATGCTATTCCATGCAACAATTAAATTTTCACGGGTAACACCATCACGAGAATGCATTAATAGAGCATCTAAAAATTGATCGCTCCCAATTAATCCAGTCTCATATTTAAAAAAGTAATCACTTTTAAAAATATTATCATCACCTTTAGAGTGCCTCAGTAGCAACTGCAATGCACTTTTAGTTCTTTCCGCCTCAATATCAATAACAACCCCACCCAAATCAAAAATAATATTAGATATAGCACTCATTTTTTTCGCTATTTTTAAAATTATAGATCAAATAAATGTTTGATAATTCCAATTTCTTTGTATTTTTGCAATCGCTAAAGCATTAAAGATGTAATGCAGGGCCCATAGCTCAGCTGGTTAGAGCACCTGACTCATAATCAGGGGGTCACAGGTTCAAGCCCTGTTGGGCCCACAAAAAAAGGATGTTAAATTAACATCCTTTTTTTATTATATCTTACCACTATTTTTAAACCACTCAACAGCCTCTTTAATCCCATTAACAACCCTATTATAACTATAGCCCAGCTCATCAATTGCTTTTGCAGAGTGATAAAAATTCCTTACCGTCAAAATTTTCATATTAACATATGACCAGGGTACAGCAATTTTAAAAAATCTTAGAAAATCTCCAATTAAGCCGATAAATAGCAGCAGAAACTTAGGAATAGTAATAACAAAAGAGTTATACCCATAAATACTGTTAAGTAAAGAGAAAAAGTCTCTGTATGATAGATTTTCTCCGGTCAGCAGATAACAATTTCCGTTTTCGCCCTTATTCAAAGCCTGCTCTACACCCTGGGCCACATCTTTAACATTAACAAAATTTTTACCCCCGGGGGGAGCTAAAATCACTTTTTTACCATACCCCATCAAAACAATAGTACCTGAACTGGGCTTGCTATCATAGGGACCAATCATAAAAGAGGGATTAAGAACAATAGCACGTATCTTTTCACTGTATGATAAAACCACATTTTGCGCCTCGATTTTACTCAAGGCATAAAATGATTTATTAAAAGGTCCATCCACAAAAGACAATTCGCTACCCGGATTAGAGAGGTCACCATACCCAAAAGCATTAGCACTGCTAACATATATAAAAGAATGAACTCCTTCTTCACAGGCAAGCTCAATAAGCATTTGAGTTACATTAACATTAAACTCTTTATAATCTCTATACCTCAATAATGAAGGTGAAGTTACCGCAGCAATATGAATAATGGAGCCACAATCTTTTAAGGATGATCGCACAAATTCAGAATTTGAGATATCACCACATAAAAGCTCAAAATTTAAATCACAAATAGATATTGGAAATGACTCCCTTCTTCGTACAACCCCTTTCACGTTATACCCTTTTTTTAATAGGGTTAAAACAAGATTGACACCAAGCAAACTGTTTGCTCCGGTGACAAGAACACTATTCATAGAAACTATTTTTTAACTTTTTCTGAAATAAGCTCCCTCTTTACAGCATTAGTGATAACAGGCAGCCTAATCCATCCGGGCACTATCTGAAGAACAAAACGGTTAAACTTATTATGAATACCCAATACCATCTGGGATTTACGTTTAAACATCATATCAATACTATCTTTTGCCACCTTCTCGGGACACTGCAAACTCAATCTGCCAAGGCGCCCCTGCTTCTCAATCCTAAGTGTAATACTCCTGTTTGTTTTCATAGGACCTGGATGAACAACACTAACTGAAACCCCGGAGCCTTTTAACTCCTGATTTAGTCCTAAAGTAAACGACTCAATAAACTTTTTAGATGCAGGGTATACTGTTTTATAGCCCATCGGACTAAAAGAGGCCATGCTTGAAACATTCAAAATATATCCTTCACCCTGCTCTATCATATTTGAAAGAAGCTGATGAGTCAACAATGATGTGGCAGCAACATTAAGTTGTATAATACTATCTATATACTCTATATCGCAATCCACAAAAGAAGAGGTCCCTCCCATTCCGGCATTATTTATAAGTGCAATAAGCTTATAATCCTGATTTATCAATTTTGCAAGCTCAATTACACTTTGTTTCTCTCTGAGATCAACTTCAAAAGCAAAACATTCAACGCTGTATAACTTTTTACAATCACCAACAACCTTTTCAATACCAGAATGGGGCAGAGAGACTAACAAAAGATTAATACCTCTTTTAGCAAGCTCAAAAGCAAAATATCTGCCCAATCCATTACTGGCTCCGGTGACGACAGCAAATTTTGCCCTATAGTTAGCAACCATATCTAAATCTCCTTATTATTGGAATCGTATTTTATATATTTATTAAAGATTCTGGAAATAGCATCCGGTTCTCCTATAATTGTTAAAACATCACTCTCTTTAAGCTCGGTTTCACCATGAGGAGTAAACGTTTTTCCATCCCGTTCAATTAATGCAACCAACACTTTTGAAGAGAATCGAACATCTTTCAACTGCCTACCTATCATATTGGCCTGAACAGTGCCAGGGAGTAACCTGACTGTAAGAAATCTTTCATTATGAAGAAGATACTCTTTAAGCTCTCTGGTATTATCCCTCTTTAAGATTTCCTCTACAAAATCTTCCCGTTCAATAATATCAATTAAACGCGATAGCATTCTCAGCTGTTGTCGCGACTCTTCGGTAGGATTAACCAGAAAAAAGAAAACCTTAATATAATCCTCCGATGAAACACCACCTTTACTAACAGGTTTTCTTATCCCCTGAGGAGAAATAACAATATGTAAAGAAGGATGCTCTATCTTCTCATGCTTAGCATATAAAAGAGAAACCTCTGGAATCACAAGAGCAGGCTCTATTGGGGAGGTTGCCATTAACTCTTTGGTTAAAGTCCCGGCACTAATGTGGCTCTCTATAGAAAAACCTTCAGCAACAAAATCAACCAGCTCTTCAAATTCAATTTTCTTATCGCTTCGTGTAACTCTGGCTCTTATCAATGTCTCATCAAAAGGGTCTCCTCGACGTAAACCCTTCTCTTTTAAAATCATCATAAATTCATTCTCCAAATCTTCATGCTGATATTTTCCCAGTAATGCAAACCAATGAAAAACAGCACCCTCTCTTTTAACTTTATTTCTAACATAATATTTATACCATAAAAACCCCACAAATATTATAAAACTGCAAAACAGAATTGCAAGCCACCCCATATAAGCAATAACAACAATAGAGACAACTATTCCGGCAATTTGCATACCGGGATATAAAGGTGTTTTATATCCGGGATCGTACGATTCTATTTTACTATTGCGAAAAACAATTACCGAAAAATTAATCAACATAAAAATCACCAGCTGAAAAGTACTTGCCAGCTTTGCAATCCCCTCTTCTGATAACACCAAAATAAAAAAGAGAATAATAGTTGAAGTTAAGAGAATAGAGAGAGTAGGAGTTCCGGAAGCCCCAACTCTGGAAAATCTAAGCGGGAAAAGATTATCACGGCTCATTGCAAAAGGGTATCGTGATGAGGTAAGCAGTCCGGAATTACCGGTAGAGGCAAAAGCAGCCATTGCAGCAGCTGTCATAAAATAGACGCCTAAATCACCAGGTAACCAGGTAAAAAGCTCTTTTACTGCAGTTGCAGCAGGAGCCAGATCCTGAGCAAATGATTCAGTATCTATAACCGAAACCATAACAAAAACTCCCAAAAAATATACTGTTCCGGTAACCACTAAAGAGAGTAACATACCTAATGGAATATTGCGTTCAGGATCTTTAATCTCTTCAGCAACACTGGCTATTTGGGTAAGTCCTAAATAAGAGACAAAAACAAAACCAACAGTAATAATTACTCCTTCGAACCCCTCTGAGAAAAAAGGTGAAAAATTATCATTAGAAGCAGGAGGTGCAAATCGGTCAGTCAAAAATATATTATAAAGTCCATCCAATATAAAAGTACCAACTACAATAATTAAAAACACAACAAAAAAGTTTTGAAATCCTGTAGTCTTTTTAACCCCCATTAAATTAAGAACAGTAAAAAGAATAACGGCAGATATGGCTATAGTACGTACCGGGACATCAAAAAATATTGCAGCATAGGCTCCTATACCAATAATAGCAAATGCTGTTTTAAACATTAAAGCAAAATAGGTTCCCAATCCGCCTATAGTCCCCATCATCGGACCAAGTGATCTATCAAGAAAAAAATAAGCCCCTCCCGATCTCGGAAGAGCTGTAGATATCTCTGCAATACTAAACATTGCAGGCATAATAAGTAATCCGGCAACGAGATAGGCAAGAAAGACTGACGGACCAGTAAATTGGGAGGCTAAGCCAGGCAGCAAAAAAAATCCGGAACTAAACATTGCTCCTGTACTAATAGTAAAAACATCAAATAATCCCAGTTCTTTTTTTAGCTTCATATCCCTATTACCATTAGATTTTACATTTAATAAAGATACAACTTTAAATTAAATCGTAAGTGAGAGATTATAAAGTGTGATGAATATTAACGCTATATTAAAAATTATTTGTTTTTTTTAATAACCTGGCTCTTTTTCTATATTAACCTGTTTTAATGCAACTTATATTAAAAATGAGTTATAATTTTATCCCTGTCGATAAAATAAAATGATAAACAAAAAATTACTGTAAAAAAAAATTATTTTTGCACCGTTAATCAGATATAAATATTTAAGTAACTTTATCTCTACATCTAGAGTAAAACATTCATAAACAGAATATAAAAAAGAGCAATGAATTACTCCTTTTTTGATTTTCTTACGGTAGTAGGCTCACTTGGAATGTTCCTTTTCGGAATGAAAATGATGAGTGAATCACTACAAAAAGTTGCCGGCTCAAAAATGAGAAGCATCCTGTCAGCAATGACCTCAAACCGCTTTTTTGGGATACTGACAGGATTTTTTGTTACCATAGTAGTACAATCATCTTCAGCAACAACTGTAATGGTTGTAGGTTTTGTAAATGCCGGCTTAATAACATTAAAAGAGTCGATAGGGGTAATCATGGGAGCCAATATTGGCACAACCGTTACCGGATGGGTAATTACACTCTTTGGTTTTAAAATACAAATTAGTGACTACTCATTACCCATGATAGCAATTGGAATACCCTTAATTTTTTCAAAAATTTCAACCAGGCGCTCCTGGGGAGAATTTTTAGTAGGGTTTGCATTACTATTTATGGGACTTGACTTTTTACAAGATGCTGTTCCGGCAATAGATGAAAACCCCGAACTATTAAGTTTTTTACAGAGCTATACAGAACTGGGATTCACATCAACATTAATTTTTTTAGCAGTAGGGACTATATTAACAGTAATAATACAATCCTCCTCTGCCACGATGGCCTTAACATTTGTCATGTGTAACCAGGGGTGGATACCATTCGAAATGGCTGCTGCAATGGTTTTAGGAGAGAATATCGGAACAACAATCACATCAAATGTAGCAGCATCGGTAGGAAATATTAGCGCAAAACGAACTGCGCGGGTCCATCTTATTTTTAATATGCTTGGTCTTTTATGGATGCTCTCAATTTTTAACACATTTACATCAACCATTGATCAATTCATTACCCAATACAATGGAGTTTCACCATCGGAATCCCCTGCAGCTATTCCAGCAGCACTGGCACTATACCATACATCATTCAACCTAATTAATGTTCTTCTTTTCGTATGGTTTACTCCTATTCTGGAAAGAATAGCAACACGAATTGTGCCGCAACAGGAAACCGATTCGGAGGAAGAGTTCAGATTAAAATTTATCACCACAGGGATGCTTTCCACACCTGAATTATCACTTCTTCAAGCTAAAAAAGAGATACAATTTTTTGCTAAGCATACAACAAAAATGTTTGGTTTCTTCAGAAAGCTTATAAAGGAGAAGAGTGACAAAAAATTTAATAAGACCTTAACTAAAATTCAAAAGTATGAAGGTATAAGCGATAATGTCGAAGTAGAAATCACTAACTATTTAAGTCAGATATCTCAATATAAAATGAGTGAGCAGGGGCGACGGAGAATGAGAACAATGCTTAAGCTAATTGGCGACTTAGAAAGTGTAGGAGATTGCAACTTCAATTTGGCACGTACCGTAAGTAAAATGCGTGAAAAAGATATTACCTTTAATCAAGAAGCATTTGACAAACTGGAGTTAATGTTTAATCTATGTGAGGAAGCATTAGAGATAATGCGTGAGAATCTTGACAAAGATGAGACAAATGTTGTTTTAACCAAAGGTGTTCAAATTGAAGAGCAGATCAATAATTACAGAAATCAGCTAAAAGCAGAACATCTTGATAATTTATCAAGAAAAATATATTCATACGAAGCCGGGATTCTATTCAACGATCTCTTTTCAGAATGTGAAAAACTGGCAGATTATGCAATTAATGTTTCTGAAGCACTTCAGGAGGTGGCAGCCAGGAAATAGATTAAAATTAAATATAAATGCGACACACTATTTTGATAATATCGATTCTGCTATTATCAAACATATTTTGTCCCAATCATGCAAGCTCTCAAATATGGCCCTTTGGGCAACGTAGCAGACAAGTAGAAAGAGCAACAAGAGATCTGGAAGAGAGACGTCAACAGGCAGGCGAGGCTAATGTGTTTAATGAAGAGCAACCAATGGGAGTGTCACATAACCGGGAGCGTAATGATCATATATGGTCACATAACACTGCATACAATACCCGCCTTAATACAGGTAATATAAATTTAACAACACCATCACGATTTGGATTATCAAACAGATATGAAATCCGTTCAACAGTTGGATTATCATATTGGATTCCAAACATAGGAGTAAAAAGAGGATTGTATGCAGGAGAAAACTGGATTATTGCCACTAACCACTCGATCTTTTCTACTACCCCGGGATTAAATTATGCCAAAAACAACAATCACACATCTATTATCGACACCACAAAATCGGTTCCCTCTATAGTAGGAATAAAAAACGAACTGGTTATTAGCCGACCTTTCATCGATAACTACTCATGCAATGAAACATCCCCCTGGATGATTTTAAGTGCAGGTGCAGGCTATACACATGGATTTTCATTTGAAGATAATAATTTGGAACATATAGATAAACATATACTGGGTAGCAGAAGCGAAGCTTTAATTGCGAAGGGTGGGGTTTTAGCAGTAAGATTGAATGCAGATATTCAATTAAACCGAAATTTATTTTTAAGCAGCTCAATAAAAGGATTCAAAACTATAAACAGTAGTGATAATATTGGTATCCCTGTAGAACATAAAACTCTGTTAAACTACTTTATAACAAATAACTTTTCAATTGCACCCGGCTACATAATTTCATTTGGAGATTTTAATAACTCGACACCTGCAATATTCCCTTTTATCGATCTATCAATCTATTTTGGCAAAAAACCTGGAGTAAGTAAAGATATTTTTAAAAAGCCTTCATTTTAGTTATTCCCACGCATACGTCTTCCACGTTGAGCCCCTCTCTCTCCATCTCTCTCGAATCGCCGCCTACGGAAATCATCAATCTCAAAAAATAGTTGAGAGAGTCGTTCTAACTGTTCATCAGTACAGATCTTACGCAAAGCAATAAAATGATTGATGGTTAAAGTTTTGGCATTATAGTGCAATAATCCTATACTATCAGCATAATGATCTAGCAAGGCAGTATCATAGTTCTCCTTGGCTAACTCTTTAACAATCTTAGACTCTATACTATCTATACGATTAGTTATAGCATAAAATTTGATACGATATTGACTTTCCATATCACGAAATTGCACACGTTGTGAAGAATCCAACTCAAGATAGTTCTCTACCCTGTTCGCTCCACGTCCTTGAAAAGCAATCGCACGGGTAACATCAGATATAGGCTCACTTAGCTCCTCCTGTGGGACTTCACTATTACCAGCTTCAAAAAAATAATAAGCAACTGCCCCTAAAAGAAAGACTGCAACCGCAACCATAAACAATATAAAAGTTTTGCCTCTCATAAAATATCTCATTTAATCCTGAAACCAGATAGACTCAAAAGAAAAACCGGAATCCTTTGTCGTAAAATAGTCATAATAAACTATCTGCTCATCACCAACATCACTCCTCTCTTGAGCCATATATCCAGCAGTATAATAACCGGTAAAAAAGAGAACCAAAAGAGATGCAACTCTTAAAGCAGGCATAAATATATTAAAATAGTTCACAGATTCTCTCTCAATAGATGTTATAATATTGCTCTTAATATAAGAAGGCAGCTTTCTACTCTTTTGCTCATTAATATATCCCTTAACTGCTCTATCCATCTCAACCTGATATTTACACGATGAGCATTTTTCAATATGTTTTAATGCCTCTGCAGATAATTTTTCTGCATCGCCACTATTAACAAGCTCGTTATTAAAACTTTCACACTTCATTTGAATACAATTTGTTATAAGAGATTTAACCACAATTAAAACTCAACTTTTTTTAATTGCTCCTGCAATCTTTTTCTGGCACGAAAAAGAAGACTCTCAACGGCCTTTACAGTAATCCCAAGCACTTCGGCCACTTCACTATTTGCCATATCCTGATAATAACTTAAAACAAAAACCTTACGCTGCATTAAAGTTAGCTTCTCTATAGCCTTTTGAATAATCGCTCTCTTTTCTTTCTCCTCAATAATAGTATCATTACCAACACTCCTGTAAACCTCATTAAGTAACACTTCAGAACCTTCAACAGAGGAAAAGAACGACCTCATCTTTAATTTACGACTCCGGTTAATTGCCATATTCACAGCGATTCGATACAACCAGGTTGAAAAAGCAGATTCCCCTTTAAACTTATCAAGTTTTTCGTAAACTTTTATAAATATATCCTGAACAAGATCTTCAGCTTCACTGATGTCACGAACAAATCCAATTGAAGTTTGAAAAACTTTTTGACCATACCGATCAATAATATGAGAAAAGGCCTCCTTATCTCCTTCTTTTATGCGTTGAATAATAAAACTTTCGTCAAATGAACGTCCCATTAACTAAAATATAAGAAGGATATAAATCCAAATCTGTGAGGCCTGTACCTCACAGATGGATCAAATAAAAATTGAATTAGTTAGAAGGTTGTACAGTACAATTATCACCACTTCCATCACGTAATTGCCGCCCATTACCTCGTCCATCTCTGGCGCCGGATCTGTTACCCTCTCCTCTTCCAACACCTTCTCTTTGACCACTGCCATCTCTTAATCCCTCTCCTAATGCAGCTCCTTGACCTGTAGCACGTCCTTCACCTTTACCTGTGCCCGGACCTAAACCCTGACCCGGTCTGGTGCCATCATAATTATCACAAACACCATCTCCGGTTGTATCAATAAAACCTGTAGCCACTTCTCTCTCCTGTGACTTCTCGTTATTCTCCTGAGCCATTAGAGAAGCTCCTGAAAAGAACATAAATACAAACGCTGCTAATGTTAAAACTAATTTTTTCATAATACCTTTTTTTAAATTGTTTGTACCCTTTAGACAACAACTTTATAAAAACCATTCGCAGCAAATCATTATTTTACTTTTTTAACGCTTCAGCTCCTCCGGTTATTTCGACTATTTGATTTGTAATAGCTGTTTGACGTGCTTTATTATAACCCAGTTGTAGCTCCCTTATCAAATCGGTTGCATTATCGGTAGCTTTATGCATTGATGTCATCCGTGCCCCATGTTCCGAGGCAACAGATTCTAAAACTACCTGATAAAACATACTTTGTAGCATTTTAGGGATTAAAGTTTGAACAATATAACAAGGGTCCGGTTCAAGTATATAATCTGAACACCATTCAGTCTGAGGTTCTGCATCAGGAACATAAAAAGGAAGATATTGCTGAACCTGAACCTCCTGAACTGCAGCATTAACAAATCCATTATAAACCAAAACAACCTGTTTTATGCCACCTGCATTAAAATCCCTCATAAACTCAGCTGCTAATCGGGCAATACTCTCATATAAAGGTCTGTTCAAATATGAATGATAGGTAAAGTCAATATTAATATTTCGCGATTTAAACATTTTCTCGGCCTGTTGCCCCATCACACCAAGCAAAACATTATCACTCTTTTTCTCATCACGAAACTTATTGCGTAATAAAGATTGAACCTCTTTCACAATATTTATATTAAAGGCACCACAAAGACCACGATTTGAAGCAATCGCAATTATTAAAATTTTTTTACTCTCAGCTACCGGCCTGGAATAATCCACCTCAACATTATCATCAATAGCACTCATTAAATTTTGAATTATTGCAGCTAATCTACTGGTATAAGGACGTATATGAGATATATCATCCTGTGATTTTTTTAAACGGGCAGCAGATACCATCTTCATTGCACTGGTAACCTGCCTGGTAGTTTTAACAGAATTAATGCGGGTTTTGATATCTCGTAAATTAGCCATCCTTTAATTTTTTTATTCCTCTTCTTCAAGTCGGTACTTTACACTTATATCCTCAGCAACATCCTCAAGTAGGGCCGTAATATCCTCATCAAACTTCCCTTCAGCAATATCATCTAAAACCACTCTGTTTCGAAGCTCAAGATGTTCAATAAAATCGCGTTCAAAATCTGCAATATGCTCGATGGGGACATCGCGTAAAAGACCCTGTGTGCCACAATAAATGAGCGCTATCTGATGCTCAACCAGCATAGGTTTATATTGAGCCTGCTTTAAAAGTTGAACATTTTTACGCCCTTTATCCAGAATCTCCATTGTAGCAGGATCAAGGTCAGACCCAAATTTAGAAAAAGCCTCAAGTTCTCTGTATTGAGCCTGATCAAGTTTAAGAGTCCCGGCAACCTTTTTCATAGATTTAATTTGAGCATTACCACCAACCCGGGAGACAGATATTCCAACATTAATAGCCGGACGAACACCGGCATTAAAAAGGCCGGTTTCAAGAAATATCTGACCATCGGTAATAGAGATAACGTTAGTAGGAATATAAGCCGAAACATCTCCGGCCTGTGTTTCAATTATAGGAAGTGCGGTAAGACTTCCTCCACCTTTAACAACATCTTTAAGAGCTACAGGCAAATCATTCATCTTAGAGACAATATCTGTAGAGTCGGTTAATTTTGCAGCTCTCTCTAACAAACGAGAATGGAGATAGAAAATATCTCCCGGGAAAGCTTCCCTTCCGGGGGGACGACGCAACAATAGTGATACCTCGCGGTACGAAACACTCTGTTTGGAAAGATCATCATAAATAATAAGAGCATGTCGTCCGGTATCACGAAAATATTCTCCTATTGCAGTGCCAGTAAAAGGGGCATAAAATTGCATTGCAGCAGGATCAGATGCAGTGGCAGAAACAACGGTAGTATATTTCATAGCACCATGTTGCTCCAGGGTTCGAACTATTTGTGCTACTGTACTTCCTTTTTGACCAATGGCCACATAAATACAATAAACAGGCTCTCCTCTATCATAAAAAGGAGCCTGATTTATAATTGTATCAATTGCTATAGCAGTTTTTCCGGTTTGCCTGTCGCCAATAATCAACTCCCTTTGCCCTCTTCCTATAGGAATCATCGAATCAACAGCTTTTAATCCGGTTTGAAGAGGTTCTTTTACAGGTTGTCTGTAAATCACCTCCGCAGCTTTTCTCTCTAAAGGCATCTCATATACCTTCCCTGTAACAACACCTTTACCATCAAGAGGCTCGCCCAACGAATTTACAACCCGTCCGGCCATACCATCTCCAACTTTTACAGAAGCAATCTTTCCGGTTCGTTTAACAACATCACCTTCACGAACAAGGTGAGAGGGGCCAAAAAGAACAATTCCAACATTATCCTGCTCCAGATTCAAAACTACACCCATACAATTTTCAAGTTCTACCAGCTCATTGGACTTAACATTTTCTAAACCATAAACACGAGCAATCCCGTCTCCTACTTGTAAAACTGTACCAATCTCCTGCAAATTAGTAGCCGATTTAAACTCCTCTATCTGCTTTTTTAAAAGATTCGATACCTCCGAAGGTTTTATCTGTTCCATTTTTACGACACTATTTAATCATCAATTGTTTTTTTAAAGATCGCAGCTCTCCTTTGACACTACCATCCAACTCTTTCCCATCCATTCGTAATATAAAACCACCAATAAGATCTTTGTTGCTACGACACTCAAGTTCAACCTTACAATTTAAAGCAGTTTCAATAATATCACATATGTAGTCCTGAAATTTTTGATTTAAGGGTACTGCAGAAATAACGGTTGCACTTTTTATTCCTTTATAAGACCGATAAAAATCGATAAAATTAATCATAACCGATCTCAAAATAGCTTCCCTGTTATTCTCAACTATAACAGCTAAAAATCTTAAAGTTGAACTATGCAAAACATCTTTAAAAATGTTCTGCAGCACTCTTATCTTCTTCTCAGTCCTAATAAGCTGATTATTAACGAAATTGGTTAAATCATCAGACTCTCTAAATGCACTGTTTAAAAAGGTACAATCTCTATATAACCTATCTAACAGAGAAGTATTATCCTTCCCGTACAAATAGAGAGCATTAGCATATCTGACTGCCAACAAGGCTGCATTCATAAAATCTAATTTTAATTAAACTCTATCTGCTTAAGGTAGTTTTTGATAACCGACTCCTGCTTAACTTCTTCACTCAATTCCTGCTTAAGAATCTTCTCAGCAATATCCAGTGAGATAGTTCCTATTTGCTCTCTTATCCCGGCAATAGCTTCGGCTCTCTCCTTTTCAATATTCTCTCGGGCATGCGACATAATAAGTTCAGCTTCGGTTTCAGCTTTATCCCGGGCCTCTTGAATAATCTCATCGCGAACTACCTTTGCTTCACTAATAATCTTTTCTCTTTCTAATCTGGCCGAATTTAACATTTGCCTCTTCTTTTCGGCCATACCATCCAAATCATCCTTTGCCTGAGCAGCATCTTTTAATGCAAACTCAATATACTCTTCTCTAACTTTTAATGCACGTAAAATAGGCCTCCATGCATATTTACGCAACAAAAAAAGCAGAGTAAGAAATGAAATGGTAGTCCAGAAAACAAGCCCCGGATCAGGCGTCAATATTCCCATCAAACAAAAATTTAATTACAAAAAAATCAATTTAACCATGTAACAACAATGGCAAAAAGTGTAGCTCCCTCAATTAATGCAGATACAACAATCATTGCTGTCTGAATTTTAGAGCTAATTTCGGGTTGACGAGCCATGGCCTCCATAGCTGATTGTGCAATTTTACTAATCCCAAAACTTGCGGCAAAAATTATTAAAGCCAAACCAAATACTGTAATATCAATTCCTTCCATTTTAAAACAATTTAAAAGTTATATAATTTAATGCTCATTAACAGCCATTCCAATAAAAAGTGAGGTTAAAAGTGTAAAAATATATGCTTGTAAAATAGCCACTAAAAACTCTAAAGACATCATTATAAGCGATAACAAAATGGTCACAGGAGCAACATATATAGATCGCATAATAAAAATCATTGATGTAAGACTCAAAATAATAATATGACCTGCAGTTATGTTAGCAAACAAACGCAGCATCAAGGCAAAAGGCTTTGTGAATAGTCCAATTATCTCAACAGGAACTAAAAAAATCTTTGCGAAAAAAGGAACTCCCGGTGCTGTCAAAACCTCCTGCCAATGCTCTTTAGAACCAAAAACATTTACTGCAATAAAAGCAGATATTCCAAGCGCGAGGGTAAAACCTATATTACCTGAGAGATTAGCTCCTCCAGGAAAAAAAGGAATTAAGCCAACCAAATTATTAATCCAAATAAAAAAGAAAAGTGTAAGCAAATAGGGCATAAAAAAGTCTGCCTTGCTTTTGTCAATTTGAGCTCTGGCTATATCATCCCTGACAAAAAGAATTATAGGTTCTACCACAAGTTGAATGCCCTTTGGAACAGAGAGTCCACCACGTTTTGAATATTTTCGTGCAGCAGCTCCAAAAATCCAGAAAATTAAAAGGGAGCCTATAAAAAGACTAAACACATTTTTAGTAATTGAAAAGCTTAACGGTTTTGAATTTGCAATATTACCCTGCTCATCATAATTAATCCTGCCCGATGAATCGGTATAATAGATTTTTTCATGATACAATCTAATATACTCATCACTATCATTAAGAGATATAATCTCTTCTCCCCTTGCAAAATTTGATGACATAAAAAAATGAAACCCTCCTTCATGCCATAAAATAACAGGCAAAGGTAATGCAATATCAATTTTTTCCCCGGCACTATTATGATATGATAAAATATGAAATTCATGTGAGTCCTCAATATGATGCATAATCATATCCATAGGATCAAAATCCTCAACCTCTTTTTGCGAAGCCTCAACTTCAAAAGAGAACATAGAGAAATAAAACAACAATATGGTAACAAACAATCTCATATTCTACTAAAACAGTTCTAAAACAATAAATTACCGTTTTTTACGGGGAAAAAGCCACATAATCTTCCAATAAGTATCTAAAGCAAGAAAAAAAAGATAGGCACCTAAACCTTTTTTAACCACTATACGGTGATTTTCATTTTCAGGTTCAAGAAATATGAATAAAATTAATAAAAGAATTAACTGATGAGCAAGCGTTATTATTGCCAACCCGGGAGCAGTCCATTCAGGACGACTAATTTTCAGATGGTTGCATAAAAGGGTACCAATGGCAAAAAGAGCAAAAAGAAGAGTGCAAAAAACCCCCCATTTTAAAAAGACATCATCATCCATTAGCAAAATAAACTTTACACCAACCCCAAATGCAACAACAGCAAATATGAATTCCTTTATCAACACTTTAACCATAATAATTTTATTTTCAGGGAGTTTTAATTGTTAAATTAAATAAAAATTGCCAATAAACAAACAAGTCTATTGGCAATTTAAAGCAAAATATATTAACTCCTCTATTTTTTAAGCTCCTTCTCTTTATTAATAAGAGAGCTATTTTGTCCCGATCCGGTTCCCATCGAACAGGTTCCGGAAAAGATAGCTCCAGGCTCAATAGAAAGTTTCCCCGATTTAATATCTCCCGACACTTTAGAACTTGATTTAAAAGAGAGAAGTTCTGTAACGGCAAGTTTACCATTAAGAGTTCCTGAAACTTCAGCATTTGTGCATGCAACCTCGCCCTTAACAAATCCATTATTTCCAATTACGACTTTACCTTTGGAGCTGATATTTCCTTCAATATTACCATCAATTCGAATATCCCCATTTGTTTCAATATCTCCAACAATCTTGGTGCCTGGTCCAATCATATTAGGCAACCGACTCTCCGGCTCATTATTTTTCATTTTCCTGCTCATTTAAGATTAATTTTATTTTATTTCCTAATACCTTTTCACATTTCACAAATGTATTAAAAACATTTATTTTATAAAGAAGATTTAGTAGGGATAAATTACATACAAAAACTAAACCAGCTCTTCACTGTGTTCTAACATCTTTTTTAACCGATAAATTTGCTTCTCCTTATTTCTTTGCCTGAGTCTGGTTGCTGTTGAAGTGTAATATTTATGAGATCTTAAAAAATCGAGCTGCTTTTGATTCCACTCATCAACAGTTATGTCAAAATCAAACGCCTGTAACTCCTGAAATAGTAGTTGAGAAACCCTAAAAAAGTCATTCCTTCCCAGGTAGTCTAGATCAGCATCTTTTATAATATACTCATTTAAATTACCAGGTTCATTAGAAGGAATAGTAACTTCAATCAATTTAACAACCTCATCTATCTGGTTCTGATCATAGCCAAACCTGGGCAAAACTTCACAAGCAATTTCAATGCTACTCATTTCATGATCATTGTAATTTACAATATAACCTGTATCATGCATCAATGCAGCAGTTTTAATTAGCAACAGATCATCTTCGTCAACATTTTCGCTTCGGGCAATTATTTCAGCTTGCGTTATAACATCAAGAGTATGTTCAGCATTATGATAGAAGATGCTATCTGGCAGCTCTTTATTTAAACGCTCTGTAACAGCCTCTTCAAGATCAGCAAATCGTATATGTGCAAGACGTGTCCAAAAGAGTTGATTAGGAATAACTCCCTGATCATCGTCAGACAATTCCGGTTTAATCCTATCTACAAAAAACATATCAATTTCCCCCTTGTATTTAATTGGCATTTTACCTCTATAATCACAAATAAAGAACTCTTTAATCATATCAAACGTAACACCTGTAATATTTATTTTACCAGCTACCCCTGAAGATTCCATTCTACTGGCAATATTTACAGTATCGCCCCAAATATCAGTGCTAACCTTATTTCGTCCAATACGTCCCGATATTACAGGTCCGGAATGAATACCAATCCTCAACTCCCAATAATCTTTATGCTGATCAATTTTTACAGCCCGAAGCTTTTCCATATAAGATTGAATCTCCAGTGCAACCAAAACCATCTCAATGGCATGGGTACTGCTTTTATCAGGTAATCCCCCGGCAGCCATATATGCATCGCCAATGGTTTTAATTTTTTCTATCGAATATCTCTCTACTATAGAATCAAATCTAATAAAGAACTCATCTAACTCATCTATTAGCAAGTCGGGATGGAGATGTTCCACAATTTTAGTAAACCCTTGAATATCGGCAAACAAAACTGTTACACATTTATATTTAATAGATTTAACTTTATAACCATTTGAGCTTTTAATATGGTTAACAGAATCATTGTAAGTACGAATATTAACTGCTTTCTCCTTTATTCGCATTTTTTTTTCAACTCTTCTGTTCACTTCCTGCTCAACTTTCTTACCTATCCATTGTCGGGCAATAAAAAGAAGAGTAAATAGAACTACAAAAAAAAGCAGAGCAAAAAGATAGAGTATTGATTTATAATCCATAAAAGAGATATAAATGAAAAACATTTTATTGAATATACATATTTTAAAATAAATTAGTCTAGTAAGAAAAGATAATTTTAAAGGTTAGATCCATAAAAAAAGAGAAAAAAAACATTTAAAAACAGGTAAAAGATGTAAAATTGGAATATAGTAATTAAATTTATAACAAATTTTTGATAAGAGCGTTTAAAAAGATATCTTGTATTATTATATCGTAAAGAAGTAAGTTTACATAAATTCATAACACTCAAGCACAATCAAATATGGAAACCCTATATAATAGTATCATAGTACCTTACGACTTCACAGAGGTGGCGATGGATGCTGTTGCTCATGCCGTTCTCCTGTCAAAAAAGTTTGAGACAGAAATAACCCTTTTACATATCATCAAAAAAGAAGGTGAAAAAGATGAGATGGATCAGCAGCTTAAAAAAGAAGCACAAAAAATTAGTGAAATCCATAATATAACTCCCAATACTTTAATAAGAGAGGGCTCCATCTTCAAAACAATTAATCAGGTAGCGCACGAATTGGAAGCAACCCTGATTGTTATGGGAACACACGGGATGAAAGGATTACAAAAATTAACCGGTAGTTGGGCATTAAAAGTTATCATAGGATCTAAAATTCCATTTCTTGTTGTGCAAGGCCCTCCAAAACCAAATTATGAATATGAGAATGTAGTATTTCCGGTAGATTTCAAATCAGAGAACAAAGAAAAACTAAAATGGGCACAGTTCATTACAAATTATTTTCCATCAAAAATTCTTCTTTTCAGCGAAACCTCAAAAGAGGGAACCCTTAATCCAAAAACAAAAGCCAATTTGGCTTTTTGCAAACAATTTTTAGAGAGCAAAAAAATCGAATACAAATTAGAGTTATCAAAACATATAGACTCTTTTAGCAACGAAACAATCGATTTTTCAAAAAATCATAATGCCGATCTTATAATTATAATGACAACAAGAGATATTGCTTTTCATGATTACGTTTTGGGTGCCGAAGAGCAATATATGATAGCAAACAATGCAAAAATTCCTGTAATGGTAATAAATCCCCGTACCGATTTAATGATCTATGGGTACGGCAGTTTTGGTTAAACACATAACATCAATATTATAATAAAGTAAGCCCCCCTTTTCTAAAATGAGCTAAGGGGGGTTTATTTTAATCTCTTTAAAACAAGATTTTTTATATTTTCGCAACAAAAAAATATATGGACTTAATATTTGCAACACACAACAAAAACAAATTAAAAGAGCTTCGCAATATTTTAGACACAGATATAAATATTAAGGGTTTAAATGAGATAGGTTATTTTACCGAAATTGAAGAGACCGGAGCCACTCTAAAAGAAAATGCAATCATTAAAGCAAAACAGATCTTCAACAAATATAATACTCCGGTTATTGCCGATGACACAGGCCTGGAAACAGATGCATTAAACGGAGAGCCAGGGGTGTTATCGGCAAGATATGCAGGAGAAGATAAAAACTCTACCGATAATATAAACAAACTTCTCAAAGAGTTAAGTAAACATAACAACAGAAAAGCTCGTTTTAAAACAGTAATAGCATTTATAACAGCAGAGAGTGAGCATACATTTGAAGGGAGCATTGAGGGGAGTATAGCAGTTAAACCAACAGGTGACAAAGGTTTTGGGTATGACCCGGTTTTTATTCCTCAAAATTATAACATCTCTTTTGCAGAAATGGATGGCAAAGAGAAGAACAAAATAAGCCACAGAGCAGAAGCAGTGACAAAACTGGCAAACTTTTTGAGTAAAGAATACAAAAATAAATAGGATGAAAAAAATCAGCACTATTATTTGCTGTATAATATCTATTTTATATCATCCGAAAGTCTCAGGAGAAGATATAAACCTTAAACCCGGTGAATGGAGATCCCATTTTGCCTGGAACAATAGCTTTGCCGTCTCTGTTACTCCAAAATACTATATCACAGCAACCAGTCAAGGCTTGGTTTTTTTAAGCAGAGAAGATTATACACTCAAAACAGAAACGGGAGTCAATAAATTATCCGACACCAATATTAATTCTATCGAATATATAGAAAAGTATAACTCAATATTAATTGGTTATTCAAACGGTAATATTGACATTATTAAGGATAAAAGAGTATATAATATTAATGATCTTAAAATTAAGAACCTGCAAGGAAGTAAAGCTGTTAACCATTTTAAGTTAATAGGAGAAACTCTTTTTTGTGCAACCGATTTTGGCATATTAACAATAAATATGAATTCGCGAGAAATAGAGTCATCATTTTACATTGGAGATGAAGCTTCTGATTTAATTATAAACAGTATTACCTACGACGGCAAATATATCTATGCAGCAACAGAAGATGGAATAAAGCGGGTCGATTCAAAGATGCAAAATATGCAACTCTATTCGAATTGGGAGCAATTTTCACAAGACAATAAAAATTATGCAAATATTATAGCCACAGATAATCACATAATAGCAGCCCGGGGCTCAAAAAACAGTGAAGCAAACATTTATGCCTATTCAAAAGAGGGGACCATAATCAATAGTGAAGAGGTAACAAACTACCAAAACATAAAAGCAGAAAAGAACAAGATAATTGTCACCTCTTCATCCACAATAACTGTTTATAACAACAGCTTAAATATTGAGTGGTGCACCTCAAATTATAAAATTAACAACAGATCTTTTTCCCCTTCATTTACAGATGCTATGTTAACAGATAATAATAAAATGGTAATATCAGATATCAATATGGGGATGTTACTATTTGAAAAGGAGGTAGATACATGGCACAATTTTTTACCGAACGGACCTTACAATAATAATAGTCATTTTATAACAGCAGCTCCAAATGGAGATATTTGGGTTGTTCCCGGTGGAGTAAACCAATACTGGAACAATGAAAATATTCCGGCCTCTGCATCACTTTTAGCACCTGGTGGATGGAAACATTTTACCAGGGAAAACTCCTCTGTCATGCATAATGGAAGAGATATTCTTTATGTAACTATAAATCCTGAAAACCCCAATAACATATTTCTTAGTTCATATGGTAACGGAATTTATGAAATTGATAAAACAGATGACGGGTTAAAAGTTATTAACAACTTCTTCACACCCGAAAACGGATTGCAAAACATTTTTGAAAATCCCGCCTCACGCTTTGTAAGAGTTGCATCATCAGATTTTGACAGAAACAACATCTTATGGATGACAAACGCTGAAGTAGATAATGGATTGGTTGCCTATTCACCAAAAGAGCAACTCTGGAAAAGATTCTCCTATGAATCATTAATAGATCAGCACACCATGAATCTTGTTACAGTAACCTCTAATTACAACTGGCTTACCGTAACAAGGGGTAACTCTAAAGGATTGTTTGTATGGGATGATAATAATACTCCCATGAATCAAAGTGATGACCGCTACCGTAGCGCTATACACCCACGCAATGAAACAGATTCAAGAAATGCAGGCCAAATCCAGATGTGGGATCAAAACAGGGAAGTAATAACAGACAATATTTTTGCAATAGAAGAGGATCATAACGGACATTTATGGTTTGGGACAGATAAAGGAGTGGTTGTTATGTATCAGCCACAAACAGTTTTTTCACGTGAATACCCTGTTTTTTCAAGAATTCTTATTGCCAGAGAAGATGATACAGGATTGGCTGATTATCTTTTAGGAAATGAAATTGTTAACACCATAGCTGTTGATCCGGGCAACCGAAAATGGCTTGGAACCGAAGGGAGCGGGGTTTTTCTTGTCTCTCCCGATGGATCGGAGCAATTAAAATCATTCAATTCAAGCAATAGTCCACTCCCCTCAAATTATATAAACTCCATAACAGTGAATGAAATTACAGGAGAGGTCTTTTTTGCAACCAGTGAAGGATTAGTTTCATACAAAGATATTGCAACAAAAGGCGAGGAGACTTTCTCACAAATGTATGTATATCCAAACCCAGTCCGCCCGGGTTTCGAAGGAGATATCATAATTGCAGCTCTACAAAGTAATTCCATAATAAAAATTACAGATATCGCAGGAAATATTGTTTATGAAACAGTATCAACAGGCGGACAAGCTATCTGGGACGGATTAAACATGTGGGGAGAAAAAGTTAAATCGGGAGTTTATTTAATTTTTGCATCATCACACGATGGAAACAGATCAGAAGTTATTAAATTGGCAATAATCCGTTAATTCATCATAGCAAACTTTAAATTATATGGCAGGAAAAAAAATAACAATCGGCGCCATTACCATATTAATAACAATAATAGTTGCTTCGTTTATCTATCTTTTACAAATTGAAAGGTTTGATCAAAAAAGCACAATAAAAGCAATACCCAATAGTGCAGCAGTTATTATAAAAATAAATCAGCCGCTACAGTTTTATAACTATCCTGCTGATAATTCACAACTAAATCATAACCTCTTAAATTTTGATTCTTATAAAGAAATTAAGGAAATAACCGAATATCTAAACAGATCACCACTTTTAAATCCCGAAAATTCTGACTACAAAATATTTCATAAACCATATACCGTTTCACTGCATCCTAAAAACAAACAAGAGATTTCATGGCTTATAACCAAGAGCATAAAAAATAGAGGTGAATACAATGAAATAAAAAAGATTGCTGAAAGAGCGGTAAAATTAAGTCCCAAATCAGAAAAAAAAGATAATTCAATAACAGAGATTAAAGAGTCGAAAGAAATTCCATTTTCAATATACACTTCCATTGAAGATGGATTTCTCTTAGTCTCAAATAGCCCGGAGCTTTTAAAGGAATCACTTACATTAAAAGAGAGCAAAAGCATAATAAAAGAGACCCTTTTCAACGAAATAGAAAGAACCACCTCATCTTCAAATGTGGCAACACTCTATTTCAACTATAAAAACCTCAACAGTTTAACAGATCCTCTTTTTTATAACCCTTCAATATCAAATATATCAAGATGGTCGGGACTTGATCTCTCATTAAGAGATGATGCAATAATATTAAACGGATTCTCAAAAGGAGACAATGGGAGCCATTTTACAGAGGTATTAAAAAATCTCTCACCGCAACGTTCTACCATATCTACTATTATTCCCTCAAACTCAAGGTTTATAATGAGATATAATATTAAGCCAAAAGAGCAGTTTAAAAATAATTTGCTCTCATTTATAAAAAACAGCAGTGAAAATAACTATACTCCTCTTTCTGAACAATTTAACAGTAAAACCAGCAAATATTACGAAGAGCAATTTTTCTCCTTTTTAGGTACAGAATTGGCATTTATATACAATGAAGCAGAAGAAAACAGTTATAATCCACTCTTAATATTTGAAACAACAGGTCAAAATAAAACACTGGAGATCTTTAAAACTATAGCTCAATCGGCAAATGAGACTCTAACTCCGGCAAAACACAGCTTGTTAGATGATGAAACCGAAATCCCGGTATATAAAACTCCGCAACCGGAAATTATGACCAATTTGTGGGAACCCATTTTACCCGAAGTGCCAAACCACTATTTCACCTTCTATCAAAACTATATAATATTTGCCCAAAATGAAGAGGCTTTAACCTCTTATATATACTCCAATATATTAAATCAAACAATTGACAATACACCATATTATTCAGAGTTTGAAGAGAACTTTAGTTATGCCGACAACTTTTTTCTCTTTACAGATATCCCCCACATCGAATCAATAGCAGGCGATAAATTAAACCGCGAAATTTTTAATCCTACACAAGAGCAAAAAGAGATACTCTTTAATTTTTACGGAGCCGGGGCGCAAATGTCAACAACAGGCAATATGATATATACAACAATTTATGCCAACCACACACCCGACAGAGATAAAGAGCCCAGTACAGTATGGCAAAGCAGACTAGATTCTACAGTAGGCATTAAACCTGCAATAGTTACTAATCACAATACAGGCGAAAATGAAATTCTTGTGCAGGACAATAAAAACAATCTCTATCTTTTAAATAGAATGGGAAGAATTTTATGGAAGAGATCTTTGAGCGGAAGAATAAAGAGTGAGATATACCAAATTGATTACTATAAAAACAGTAAGCTTCAATACCTTTTTAATACAAAAGACCGTATATATCTTTTAGATCGAAACGGAAATCATGTCGCCAGATACCCTGTCTCTTTACCGGCTCAAGCCACCAATGGAATTGCCCTGTTTGACTATAACGATAATAAAGAGTACAGAATTTTTATTGCATTAGAAGATCAACGCATATATCTGTTTGATAAAACAGGGAACAGAATACCCGGCTGGGAAATTACTCAGACTGAAGGAAGGGTAACTCAACCCATACAACATTTTAGAAATCTGGGCAGGGACTATATTGTTTTTAGCGATAATTTTAAAAATTATATTTTAAATCGACGGGGAGAGACAAGAGTAAGGTCCGAAATTAATTTTTCAAGAAACAGCAATACTCCATTTTATCTCGAAAGAGAAAACTCTAACCAATCAGCACTTGTTACCACAACAACCAACGGAGAGTTAGCAAAAATCTCATTACCATCGGGCAAAACTACTGTTGAGCCTTTACTTGACAGTCCCAAAAAACACTCTATGAAATTAATCCCTTCTCAGGGATCTGCTCCTCAATATCTAATAACAAAACCATACTCTATATTATTATTAGATAGTGAGCTGTCAAAGATTACAACAATAGAGTTTGAAAACGAGATAATCCCTTTTTCAGATATTTACCGATTCTCTGCAAACGATATCAAGTTTGGAGCGGTCGAGAAAGAAGAGGGCAACATCCATTTAATAAATAAAAATGGAACTTTTTACCAGGGATTTCCTTTAAGAGGAAACAGCAGATTTAGTATTGGAATACTGTCAGAATCATCTCGACGTTTTAATTTAATTACAGGAGGTGATTATAACTACCTTTATAATTACAGAATTGATTAAAAATAATTTGTATTTATGGAAAAATTGAAATTCGGAATATTGGGAGTGTCAAACCATTTTTTAAAAAGAATTATACTTCCCCTTAAAGAGTGTAAACACTGTATGCCCTATGCCATTGCATCAAGAAATCCTGATAAGGCTAAAGAAATTGCAGATAAATTTGATATTCCTGTAGCTATTGAAAACTATCAGGAGCTACTTGAAACACCGGGAGTAAATGCAATTTATATTCCACTACCTAACCATCTTCATTTTGACTGGACAATTAAATCTATAAAACAGGGAACCCCTGTTCTATGCGAAAAGCCTTTAGCAATGAACTTTGAAGAGGCTCAAACAATGGCTGAGATTTCATCATCGAATAACATTCCATTGATGGAGGGATTTATGTATAAATTTCATCCAATGTGGATACATGTAAAAAACATTATTAAAACCAATCAAATAGGTAATATAACATATATAAACAGCTCATTTTCATATAATAACCCATCGGCTTCAAACATCAGAAATATTAAAGAGTATGGAGGTGGTGCATTAATGGATATAGGTTGTTATACTATTTCGGTTCCAAGGTTCCTTTTAGATAAAGAGCCTAAAAAGGTAGTATCTTTAATCTCCAGACATCCCGATTTTGATACCGATATGCATACATCAGCAATTATGGATTTTGGAGACACCAGAGCTACATTTAACGTCTCTACCCTTTCACAACCATTTCAAACCGTTGATATAATTGGAACAGGTGGAAGTATCACTGTTCACATACCATTTAACACCTATGTAGATACTAAATCGTATATAACCGTTAACACCTCTCAGGGAAGCAGAAAAGTTGAGTTCACGGTAGAGGATGCCTATAAAAATATGTTTGATCAATTTGCATACTCAATTATTAATCAAAAAGAGATGCCACTTTCATTAGATGACTCTGTAAAAAATGCAAAAGTTACAGATGCTGTATTAAAATCGGCTGAAACTGGTAAATGGGTAAATATAGAATAGTAAGTAGCTCAAAAAAATAGGCTCACCGCAATTACTCCCTCGGTGAGTCTATCACTAAAACAGAAGTTTGTAGGAGTAACCAGAATGTCTTCTTACATTAAAAACACGATCTGCATTAAAAAAAAGATACTGTCCTTTTATCCCTATCAACTCACCTTCAAAAGCAGCTGTCTTATCAAAAGTTATAGTTTCAGGTTTAAATGGATACTTTTTAACAGGATAATTAAATTGAACAACATTATCATCATCACAAACATACTGCTTCATAGGTAGAGTTAACTTTTCAATTGCAGCACTTTTCAACTTGATCAGGTCAATCTCTTTATCTACAATACCACTTACCATCCCTTTCCAACTAGTTTTATCCGAAAAAATTTGCATTAAATGTCTCTCTATCACTCCGGCAATATGTCGTGAAGGAGTCTTACACACCCGAATAGCCTCATAAGCACCCTGATCGATCCATCTCACAGGGAGTTGAGTTTCCCGGGTAACCCCAACCTTAACCGACCCGGTATTGGCAAGATAAACATAATGAGGAATAAGACAGTGCTCCTGAGCATATTGAATATCGCGAGCTACGCCCAAATGAGCTTTGCACAACTCCGGTTTTAAAACACACTCCTCAGCCTCCGGGGCACTCTTCATACAGCTATAACAAAAACCCTGAGCAAAAGACCTCTTCGTTACAGCTCCACATAAAATACAGTTAATAACACCTGTAAATTGCAGTTTAATCTCTTTTCCTATAAAATCATTAAGCAGCAAAGGCTCCTGCTGATTTGAAATTAAATAGTATTTAACGTATAAATTATCAAACGTTTGAACCTTCATCCTTCTTAAATTTCCCTCAACATACATATCTGATTAATTATCTTTTTGTTTATGAACAATTTTAAAGAGTTTATCGGCACGCCTTACCTTGGCATCAACAGGCATAGAAAACCGCTCTCCCTTCTCAACCCTTTTAACAGGCTTAAGATCAACCCTTAACTCTTTAACTGTAAACTCAACAGCTCCGGTTGTCGGACCTGTTAATAATACCTTATCACCAACATTAAGAGTATTAGTCTCAAGCAAAAACTCACCTATCCCAATTTTAGGAAAATAGTTCATCCCTTTACCCAAATAGAGTTTTTTTTGAGTAGCTTGCGATCCATACTCTTTACTCCACTCTCCCAACTTTTGCCCAAGATAGTAACCATCCCAAAAACCCCTGTTAAATACAGAAACTAAACGACTATCCCAGTTATCAATTTTTTTAGATGTAAATGTATCTTCAATAACTGACTCTATAGCTTCATTATAACATTGAGTCACCTTTCTCACATATTCAGGACCGCGTGCCCTCCCCTCAATTTTAAAGATAGAAACCCCGGCATCTATCATCTTATTTATAAAATGAATAGTTTTAAGATCTTTAGGAGACATAATATATTTATTATCTACCTCAAGCTCATATCCACTATCCCTATCTGTAACATAATAGCCACGACGACAAGTTTGATAACATGCCCCTCTGTTAGCCGATTTATTAAACTGGTGCAGACTAAGATAACACTTTCCTGAAACAGCCATACATAAAGCCCCGTGACAAAACATCTCAATCCTAATAAGCTCACCTCCCGGTCCGCGAATATCTTCATCAACAATAGTATTGTAAATTTTTTTAACCTGATTAACATTAAGTTCGCGAGCCAGCACAACAACATCTGCAAAATCAGAGTAAAATTTAAGTGCCTCACTATTAGAAATATTAACTTGAGTTGATAGATGAACCGAAACCCCCTTTTCTCGGGCATATGTTATAGCAGACTGGTCAGAGGCTATAACAGCAGAAATACCTGTTTCCCTGGCCAATTCAATCATCTGCCTCATTTCAGAGAGATCATCATCATATAAAACAGTATTAAGTGTAAGGTATGATTTTAAACCATTATCATAACAGATTTTAGAAATCTCTTTTAAATCATCTAAAGAAAAGTTAGATGAGGAGCGCGAACGCATATTCAAACTACCAGCACCAAAATATACCGAATCAGCCCCACCCTGAACAGCAGCTATTAAAGAATCAAAAGACCCTGCAGGAGCCATAATCTCAAAATCACTTCTTTCCATATAAAATTTATGACATAAAGCATTAAAGACAATGATAAAAAACTTAACGAATTAGAGGCTTTCTACATTAAAAAAATAATTAATTTTACCTCACAAATTAACACCATATTTTAATTTAAACGAAAATAGTAACACAAAAGGTTATATAAATAAATAAAGAGACACTTTTTTACAATACAATTACCAATATTAAGTGACTAAAAGCTACTTATAAATTAACAAATGCAACAAGATTTTATTTCAGTGATTTTCACAACATATAATCAACCAAAATGGTTAGAAAAAGTTCTTTGGGGTTATGAATGCCAAACTCATAAAAACTTCGAAATAGTTATAGCTGATGATGGCTCAAAAAATGAAACAGAAAGAGTTATAAAATCATTTATAAAAAAAGGGAGCCTTAATATAAAGCATATCTGGCACCCCGATGAAGGATACCAAAAATGTACGATTTTAAACAAAGCCATAGCAGCTTCTAAATCAAATTATTTAATTTTTAGTGACGGTGACTGCGTACCAAGAAAAGATTTTATAGAAGAGCATCTTAAACAGAGAGAGCCAGGTTATTTTCTTTCAGGGGGAGCAATAAGATTACCTTTAAAATTAAGCCATTATATCAATAAAAAAGAGATATATAGTCAAAAAGCTTTCAATATTAATTGGGCTACAAAAAACGGACTAACAAAGAATATAAAAAGTACAAAACTGATACAAAACAAGTTTTTCTCAAAATTAATGAACACTATTACCCCTGCTAAAGCAACCTGGAATGGAGGTAATGCATCTACATGGCGAAGACATATTGAAAAAATAAACGGATTTAATGAAGAAATGCTTTATGGAGGTCAGGATAGAGAGTTTGGGGAAAGGTTGTTCAACTATGGATTAAAATCAAAGCAAATACGCCATACAGCTATCTGTTTACACTTAGAACATGGGAGGCTTTATAAAACTAAAAAGTCGATACAAAAGAATAAAAAAATACGTGCTGAAATAAAAAAAAGAAAAAACATTTATACCAATAAAGGACTCCATAAATATATAAACAATAAAAATCAATAGATTTTTATTAAACAAAATGTAAAATAAATCAATACTTTTGTTTTAATTAAAGCTCAAAATAAAAACAAACTCGGCTATGCCTATCTGCATATACAATAAAACAAACATATTTTATAAAAATCTTATTCAACCTTAAACATTAAATAAATTAATATGAATAATATTATCTGCATAAAGTGGGGGACCAAATTTGGACCAGACTATATAAACCGCTTATACTCGATGGTTAAACGCAATACCACAATAGATTTTAGATTTGTATGCCTAACCGATGACGGAGAAGGAATAATCCCCGAGGTTGAGGTGAAAGATATTCCTAAAACAGGTATTAAGGAGTTTGATGGGAGGGAACCTTGGGTTTACGGTCATGGCTGGTTAAAAATAGCAAGCTTTGTAAAAAAATTACATGATTTAGAGGGACCAACCCTTTTTCTCGATCTAGATGTTCTAATTGTAGATAATATAGACTCACTTTTTGAAGAAGAGGGAGAATTTTTAGTTATAAAAGAGTGGGATAAAAAGGATGAAACAGGCAACACCTCAGTTTATAGATTTAATGCGGGAAATCATGCAGATGCCCTGGAATATTTAAAAAACAATATGGATAAAGTTCTATCTTCGGTAAGAAATGAACAGGAGTTTATCACACAATATATACATTCTCAGGGAAGACTAAAATACTGGCCTGCAGAATGGTGTCGTAGCTTTAAGCGTCACTGTTTACCAAAACCATATGGATGGTTTGGCACTGCAAAGCTCCCTGAAAATTCAAAAATTATTATTTTTCATGGAAGACCAAATCCCCCTGAAGCCATAAAAGGAGTGAGTGGGAAATGGTATCGTCGTGTAGCACCGGTAAAATGGGTAGAAGAAAATTGGAAATAAAAATGCCTAATGAGCCAATTGATGCTGTAATAACATGGGTTGACGGGAAAAAATCTGATCATAAAAAGAGAGTTTCAAAATGCCTCAATCAACTCAAAGTTGAAACAAAAGCAGCTGATCCGACCAGATTCATAGAAACAGGAGAATTTGAGTATTCTATTGCTTCGCTGTTACGTTTTGCTCCCTGGCTAAATAAAATATATATTGTCACCGACAATCAAAAACCTGCATTTTGGAGCAAATTAAAAGAATCAAAATTTAAAGATAAAGTTAAGATAGTAAGTCATGATGTAATATTTAAAGGTCACACTCAAGAGCTACCAACCTTTAATTGTAGATCAATTTTTACAATGCTTTGGAGAATCCCGGGATTGTCAGAAAGGTATATATATCTCGATGATGATTTTATTTTATTAAAACCCCTTTCACCTGAGAACTTTTTTAAAAATGAAAAAATTGTTGTTCGAGGAAAATGGAAAACTCAACAAACAAAAAAGACTTTAACTCGTTTCTTTTATGAATATAGCTTAAAAAACAAAGAGTATAAGCGTGCAGGCAATCGTAGAGGACAGGCCTATGCTGCCGATAAAGCAGGATTTGAAAAAAAATATTTTAGAGCTCCGCACAATCCCCATCCACAGTTGGTCTCATTACAATCAAACTTTTACACTAAAAATCCGGAAATATTATCCCAAAATATAAAATATAAATTTCGATCACATAAGCAGTTTGTCCCCACAGCCTTAACAACACATCTGGCATTAAAGCAAAATAAGGCTGTTACAATAGAAAAGAACTCATCGATGAGATTAAAAATGGATCAAACTAACTGGTTGAAACTGAAAATTCAATTATGGGGAACCGACTATTTATACAAGAAATACGACTTTGGCTGTATTCAAAGTCTGGATCTTGCAAGTAAAAAAACCAGAAAAATACTATTTAAATGGCTTAATAAAAGAGTTGGAACACTTGATAATATTCTAAATATTAATTAACTGTTTCAATTTCAGAGTCCATAAGCACAACCATATGATCATCATGGCACTCTGCAACTCCTGTACGACACTCAAAAATACGTTCAACACCATCTTTACCTATAATTCTAATCCTTCCCTTTTCAAGAGTAGATATTATAGGTGCATGATCACGCAAAACAGTAAAACGGCCTTTAGTGCCGGGTACTTCTACCATTCCTACAGGACCGTCAAAAAGAATCTCCTCAGGTGTTACCACTTCCAGATATAGATCTTCAACCAATATCATAATGTCACTTTTTTCGTGCCTTCTTTATAAGTTCATCCCCTTTTTCAATAGCCTGATCTATTGTACCAACCAGATTAAAAGCAGCTTCGGGATAAACATCCAGCTCTCCCGATAAAATCATATTAAACCCTTTAATAGTCTCCTCAATAGAAACTAACTGACCCTTTATCCCGGTAAATTGCTCTGCAACAAAAAATGGCTGGGATAAAAATCTTTGAACCCTGCGTGCACGATGTACAATAGTTTTATCCTCTTCCGAAAGCTCCTCCATTCCCAAAATAGCAATAATATCCTGTAACTCTTTATATCGCTGTAAAATCTCCTGTACCTTACGAGCAGTTTCATAGTGCTCTTTACCGACAATATCAGGTGTGAGAATTCGCGAAGTTGAATCCAAAGGATCAACTGCAGGATATATACCCAACTCCGTTATTTTTCGACTTAAAACAGTGGTAGCATCCAAATGTGAAAAGGTTGTTGCGGGAGCCGGATCCGTAAGGTCATCAGCAGGGACATAAACTGCCTGAACCGATGTAATTGAACCATGCTGAGTTGATGTAATGCGCTCCTGCAAAGATCCCATTTCAGATGAGAGTGTAGGCTGATATCCTACAGCAGAAGGCATGCGTCCTAAAAGAGCAGAAACTTCGGAGCCGGCCTGAGTAAACCTGAAAATATTATCAATAAAAAGAAGTACATCTTTTCCCTCTCCTGTTCCATCACCATCTCTAAAACCCTCTGCAACTGTCAAAGCCGACAATGCAACTCTGGATCGTGCCCCTGGAGGTTCATTCATCTGACCAAAAACCATAGATACCTGACTGTTCTTTAAAGCAGCTTTATCAATTTTGGATATGTCCCATCTCCCCTGCTCCAAAGTTTTCTTAAACTCCTTTCCATAGTCAACAATACCCGACTCAACCATTTCACGCAGCAAATCATTCCCCTCTCTTGTCCTTTCACCTACACCACCAAACACTGATAATCCTGAATATCCTTTTGCAATATTGTTAATTAACTCCTGAATTAAAACGGTCTTACCTACACCAGCTCCACCAAACAGACCAATCTTACCCCCCTTAGAGTATGGCTCAATAAGATCAATTACCTTTATACCTGTATATAGTATCTCTGTTTCTGTTGAAAGTTCTTCAAACTTGGGAGCTGAACGGTGAATAGGTGCACGATTATCACTTTTCACATCATCTATACCATCAATTGCACGTCCCACAACATTCATCAATCTGCCCTTAACCTCTTCCCCTAAAGGCATTGTAATCGGCTCTCCACGAGAAACAACCTTAATCCCGCGCTGAAGACCGTCAGTCGAGTCCATAGCTATACAGCGCACAGTGTGCTCTCCAATATGCTGTTGACACTCTACCACAATGATACGATCATTATCAGCAAAGATATCAAGAGCTTCATCTATTTTTGGAAGATCAGGCTTTTCTATATCAAAGGCAACATCCACAACGGGTCCTATCACCTGAATAACCTTTCCTGTTAATTGTGCCATTTTTTTATCGAAAATCAATTAAATAAAAACATAGTTTAAGATACAAAAAGATCTTGCCTTAAAAAAACTATTTTGATCTGCTCATCAACTCTTTTGCATAATTAGAGAGTTCATCTTTAATGTTACTCTTTACATCTAACCTATGTAAAAACCCCAAAGCTTTTTCAAAAAAATAATTTTTAAGCTTTTGTGTATCTTCAAGAACGTTTGCAAGGTTATAAAGGTTACGCACATTTTCAATTTTTTCTTCGCTCTTAAAATTTCGACTATTCATCCAGTAAAGAAGTGCTTCACGTTTATCCCCTTTAAGCGTGGCAAGTGCATGTATAAGTAACATAGTTTTTTTATTAGAGACAATATCTCCTCCTATATTCTTGCCAAACAGATCACTATCACCATATACGTCAAGGATATCATCCTGAAGCTGAAAAGCAATTCCTATGTTAACTCCAAATTGATATAACAGATCAGCATTTATTGTGGAAGCTCCTCCAACTATTGCTCCTGCCTTTAAGCTACAACCTATTAAAACACCAGTTTTCAAACGAATCATATTAATATACTCATCGACAGAGACCGTTTCACGGTTCTCAAACTCCATATCAAACTGCTGACCCTCACAAACTTCAACAGCCGTTGAGTTAAACAGATCTAATACTGGTTTTAAAACAGTTTCGGGCGCCCTGCTTATGAGCTGATAAGCTTTAATAAGCATTACATCACCCGACAAAATAGCTGTGTTGGAATCCCACTTTTTATGTACGGTTTCACTGTTGCGCCTAAGATCGGCCCCATCCATAATATCATCATGCAAAAGAGTGAAGTTGTGAAACACCTCTATACCCAGGGCAACAGGAAAAACAGTTTTAAGATCGCTACCATTAAACATATCAGCAGCAGCCAAACAAAGTGCAGGACGAATACGTTTACCGCCTAAAGAGAGAACATACTCTACCGGTTCATATAACCCTCGCGGATTACGTTCACAGATAATAAAATCATCTATCTGTTTAGCGATCTTCTCACGATACTTTTCAATTAATGACATAACATTCAATTTAAAAAAATACTGCTAAAACTCTCTATTTTCTTCAGACTCTATAACCAAATCCTGCAGTTCAATATCTTCATCTTCATCATAAATTGTTAGCAGTGGCTCCTTGAAAGATTGATTGGTTATTGTACGTTCTAAAAAAAGAAGTAGTGAAGGTAATAAAATTAAATTGGCAAATAGCGCAATAAGAAGCGTAAAAGCTACCAATAAACCCAAAGCTACAGTTCCACCAAATTGGGAAAGACTAAAGATCCCAAATCCAAAAAATAAAATAATAGAGGTATAAAACATACTCAATCCCGTCTCCTTGGTTGCCAAAACCACAGCAGCACGAATACTCCAGTTTGTTTCATTAAGCTCCTGCCGGTATTTGGCCAGAAAATGTATTGTATCATCAACCGAAATCCCAAAAGCTATACTAAAGACAAGAATAGTAGAAGGTTTAACAGGAATACCAAAATATCCCATCAAAGCAGCTGTGGTTAATAAAGGTAAAATATTGGGAATAAGTGAGACCAAAACCATCCTTTTAGAATTAAACATCCATGCCATGAATGAGGCTATTAGAATAACCGCTAAAAAGAGGCTAAGCAAAAGGTTGCGAACCAAATAGTCAGCACCTTTAAAAAAAATTACACTTGCACCCGTTAAGATAGTATCATACTTTTCAGAATCAAAAACAGCATTCAAAATAGAATCTAACTCTTTCTCAACCTCTTGCATTTTTGAGGTACCTACATCAGCCATACGCATATTTATTCTTATCTGACTCATTGAGGAATCAGCAAAAGCAGAAGCAATACCATAACCTCCATCAAAATCGTTATTTCGCAAAAAAGAGAAAATAAAATTACGATCATGATTACCGGGAATATCATAAAACTGTTCCAATCCATTATAATAAGCCTGCCTTGAAAACTTTAAAAAATCGACATAGGAAATAGTTCTGGAAACCTCTTTTACAGAATCAAGACTCAATTGAAACTGATTAACTTCTCTAATAGCAGAAGGTTGCAAAAAAGCATTAGGTGTGCCCGTTGAAATTTTAACCTCCAGCGGCATTAAACCATTAAAATGTTCTTCAAAAAAAACAAGATCTTCATAAAGGTCATGGTCATGAGGTATATCATCCACCATATAACCGGTTGACTCCATTTTTGATATTCCAAAAAGAGCAACAAAAAAAATAAAGAGAGTAACAGAAAAAACTTTTACCCTGTGATGTAGTGACAATCTAAGTAGCTGTTCAATAAAACCTTTAACGTTATTTCGATCTAAATGACTTATATGTCGGGGTAAAGGATCATTAAGATAGCTAAAAATAACTGGTATTAAAAAGAGAGATAAAACGAAAACCACCATAATATTTATGGCTGCAATTATACCAAACTCAATTAATATTCTGCTACTGGTAAAAACAAAAGTGGCAAATCCACTTGCAGTTGTCACATTTGTTAAAAAGGTGGCATTCCCAATTTTTCTTATCATCCGTTGAAGAGCCTTAACTTTATTACCATGAATGCGATATTCATTATGAAATTTATTAAGCATAAATACCGAATTCGGAATACCAATAACGATTATTAAAGGAGGAATCATCCCGGTTAAGATAGTAATCTTGTATCCCAATAAGGCCTGGGTACCCAATGCCCATATAACGGCCATTCCAACAATTAGCATTGAGAATATTACAATCTTAAATGAGCGAAAAAAGAGAAAAATTATTATTGCAGTTACTCCCAAAGCAAGCCAAATAAACATATTAAGCTCACTTTTTATCATTTCAGATGTCTCAACGCGTATAAAAGGGAGTCCCGAAAACCTAACTCTGTTGCCGGTATGTTCTTCATAATTGATTGCCGCCTCTTTAAGAGACTCAACCATATTAACTCTTTCAGGTTTTTGAATAATATCTGAAGTTAAATTTACTGCCGCAATATAAACATCAGTTGAATCATTATAAATGAGATCCCTGTAAAAAGGAAGAGATTTAAAAGTATTCGATAGTGAGTCTAATGCGGCCTGACTATTAACCTCATCAAAAAGTGGTGCAAAATCAAAAGAACGATTAGTATCACGCCTCACAATATTATAACTGTTAAAGACAGACAATACAGATTCAACTCCGTAAACCTGCTCAAGATTATCAATAAAATCCTGCCAGTGCACGAAATTATCATATTTAAAAAAGTTCTCATCCTGAACACCTAAAAAAATAATATCTCCCTCACTGCCAAACTCCTCTAAAAATTTTCCATACTCAATATTAGCCTGATCATCTTCTGGCAGTAATGGTGCATACTCGTATGACATCTCAACTTTTTGAGAATTATATCCCATATACAGTGTTAATATCCCAATAACAATCAAAACAGCTAACCTGTTTCTTAATATAACACCGGCAACTTTTACCCACATAAAAAAATACTAATTATATAAATAATATGAAGCATGCGAATTTAAAGAAAATAACAGTGATTGTAACGATGTAAAAGATTAGGAGGATTAAAAAAAAATAAATAGAATTAAATAAGATCAACAAAACAATTAAATAGTTTGGCTAAAAATTATAATTTTATGCTTTTATATAAAAAAAAGAAACCAAAATTAATTTGGTGCGTAATTCAAGGTATAAAAAGAAAAGAGGGTACTATGAAAAAAATTCTATTTGCAACTTTATTAATTATGCTGCCGCTATTTAATAATAGCATACAAGCACAGGCACAGGTTGATGAATACAAAGCTGTTTTTACACTTAACTTTTTACGTTATATTGGATGGCCCGACAGTTCACTTGAAGGCGATTTTGTAATAGGAGTCATTCGAAACAGTAACGTTGCCAACAATTTAAGAGAGCAATCTGAAGGGAAAAAATTTGGATTTCAGGATGTTGTTGTAAGAGAATACAGCTCTGTTGATGAGATAGAAGAGTGCCAGCTTATTTATGTAGGCTCCAGAATTAATATAAGAAGAGAATCAGAGACATTAATTGAAAAAGCAAGAGAAAGCAACAGTCTGATAATATCAGAGGCAGACAATGCTACCGATCATGGAGCAGCAATCAATTTTGTAATACGTGATAACACATTACGATTTGAATTACACCAGGGTAATGCAGCATGGATGGGGCTGCAGTTTAGCTCTAGACTTGAAGGAATGTCAGCTGCAATAGTATTATAAATAGCATAAAATTAAAGATATAATCTTTAGGAATTTTATTAACTTTCGCCGATTTTAAATTTTGGTAGTTTATAACTAATTTAAAGAGAGTTCTCTAAACAAATAAAAGTGTTTTCCATGAAAATAAAGTTAAATATAGGCCAAAAATTACTGTACGGATTTGGCCTTATACTTTTAGTAGTGCTTTTAAACAGCATACTTACAATAACCACACTTACACGAAGTACAAATCTAAATGATCAGGTCACATCAGTATATACCCCTACGGTTCACCAACTGGAAGAGATGCAGGCTCTGTTAAATGAGAGTAAAATGCTTATACGAAGTTGGGTGTTTGTTGACAACCAACCCGGAACTCCAGATAAATTAAGATTGGCCGAACTTTGGGAACATGACTGGCCAGAGCTGAAAGAGGAGTTAGAAAGCAGCTCAGCTTACTGGGAAAATGAAGATAATATTTTACTTCTTGAGAACTCTTTGCATGAAACAGATTCGCTCATGGGATTACATCATGAAATCATGGAGAGTCTCGACTCCTTTGAAGCCTATGAAGATGTTATGATATTTTTCCAGGCCGAAGATATGGTTATGGAAGGTCGTGGAATAATGAGCCTCACAGATAATATCGAAGAAAATTTTAGAGAGTTGGTTAGGTTTTATAACCGCCAAAATGATGAAGCTCTGGCAGCAATGCAATCATCTTTCAGCTCACTTACATGGGTTGTTATTCTCATGGGACTACTTCTGTTTGGGGCATCGATAGGTATAGCCTGGTTGCTTTATAATGCTATTGTACTACCCCTGCAAAAAGGTGTAGAATTTGCTCAAAAGATAGGGAAAGGGGATTTAACAGCACAGGTTGATGTTGATCAGGAAGATGAGATAGGGATACTATCAAAAGAGCTTAGCAACATGGCCATAAATCTAAAAAATACGGTTATAACAATTAAAAATAATGCCGGCAACCTTGTTACATCAAGTGATACACTTAAGTCAAGTTCAATGTCACTCTCAAGAGGATCGGCCGATCAGGCAGCATCAGCCGAAGAGGTCTCAACCTCTATTGAGGAGATGGTAGCCAACATAGATCAAAACACCGATAATGCCGTTGAAACTGAAAAAATCACAGTAGAGACAGCAAAAGATGTTAATGTAGCAAACAAATTAAGCTCAGAGGCTGCTACAGCAATGAATGAGATATCAGAAAAAATTTCTATAATAAGCGATATAGCATTTCAAACTAATATCCTGGCATTAAATGCTGCTGTTGAAGCAGCAAGAGCAGGTGAACACGGAAAGGGATTCTCGGTAGTAGCTGCTGAAGTTAGAAAACTGGCCGAAAGAAGTAAAACAGCTGCAGATGAAATTGTAACACTGGTAGGTAAAGGGCTAAAAGTATCAACAGAAGCAGGAGATAAAACCAAGTTGCTAGTCCCTGATATAGAAAAAACAACACAGCTCATTAAAGAGATTGCTGCTGCAAGTATGGAGCAAAAAACAGGGGCCGATCAAATAAATCTGGCGATGCAGCAATTAAACATGATTACACAAGAAAATGCATCAAGCTCTGATGAGCTTACGCAAAGCTCAGAGCAGCTATCAGAACTGGCACAAAATCTACAGCAGGCAGTAAGCTACTTTAGCATTGGAGCCGATATGGATAAAAAAATAAAGGAAGAGGCCGCAAAAAAAGCAACTCAAAATAAAAAAAGCAGTAAAAAAGAGAGTTCTAAAAAGAACAAACCTGTAGAGGAGAGCAGCAAAAAATCTAATGATAGTTCAACTTCTAAAAGTAAAAAACCAAACATCTCAAATCTAGGAAAAGAGTTTGATCTTGATAACTATGAAAAGTTTTAAATTTTGAACTATGACCGATAATTATAATATAGATTACAAAGAAGAGGGAAACATTCTCAATATGAAGTTTAGTGGACAGCTGACCATCAACTCAATTGATAAAATAACCGAGAGTGTAAAAAATCATATTAATGATCCTGAAAAAATCAATATTATGGTTGCAGATGCTGAAAATATAGACCTAACCTTTTTACAACTGATCCACTCAATAATTAACCAAGGGGGTAAAAAAGGATATGAGGTGGAGACAAAAATGGATGTTTCCGAAGATTTAAAATCATTAATTATAAATGCCGGATTTGGCAAACTATTAAATCAAAACAAAAACAATTAAACCGTATAAGACTATGGCAAAAACCGTTCTTATAGTAGATGATTCTGAAAGTATCCGCGAGGTAGTAAATTTTACACTGCAAAATGAAGGATACGAAGTTTTAGTTGGTGTAGATGGTGATGATGCACTTAAATTTCTAGACGGACGTCATCTTGATATTATTATTACCGACCTTCATATGCCCAATCTTGATGGACTCGGACTAATTCGCAAAGTTAGAGAAATGGATAATTATAAGCATATCCCAATTCTGTTTTTAACAACTGAGTCACAAGCCTCTAAAAAGATGGAAGCAAAAGAGGCAGGTGCAACCGGATGGATTATTAAGCCATTTGTACCGGCAAAACTGCTATCAGCAATTTCAAGAGTATTAAGATAACCCATTTTATGCTTGATGAAATAAAAAAACAGTTTTACACAGAAACTATAAAGGAGCTCGAAAGTATAAGTCGAGAACTCTCAGATAATTCTTATAGTCCAAAAGTTCCTCATCTGAGCGAAAAAATATTTTCTGTATCTCATCATATTTCGGGAACCGGACCAATGTTGGGGTTTGAAACAACATCAAAAATTTCAAAAAAGCTGGAGAAGACATTTTACGACATAAAAGGAGGTCAGAGGGAATTAACACCTCAAATTGTAAATCAAACAAAAAGAACAATAGACCTGTTAATAGAGAGTTTTAACAAAGAGAATAAATTAGATTAAATTCTCATATATTAAGTCAATAATAGAAAGAGTTGTTATCAAATGATAGATAAGTTTAAAGCTAAATTTGTAGAGGAGTCAAAAGATAACGTTCAAGATCTTGAAGAAGCTCTGCTTCTTTTAGAAAATGATATGAAAAATAGAGATCTTATTGAACGTATTTTCAGAGCTATGCATTCTCTGAAAGGTGGAGGAGCTATGTTTGGCTTTAATCATTTAAGTGACTTAACCCACCATCTTGAAGCAGTATTTGATTCGGTGAGAAACAATCAAATCGAGGTCACCTCTGATCTTATAACCTTAACTTTTTCTGCTATTGATCAAATAAATTTCCTTCTCAAAAAAGGGGATTTAACAGATACCGATGAGTTAAAAGAGCATAATGATTTTATAGAAAAAATAAACTCCTTTTCAAAAGGATCTACTTTAGAGGAAAAAGTAAAAAATGAAACAGATCAAATATACGAAGAGAAGGGTAAGGATAGTACAGAAGAATCAAGCACATATTTAATAACAATAATTCCCGAAAAAGATCTGCTCCAAAACGGAACAAACCCATTGTACCTTTTGGATGATTTACATGCACTGGGTGATGCTAAAACAATCGCTTTTACACACAAAATACCATCAACAGAAATATTAGATCCAACAGCCAGCTATTGCATATGGCAAGTAATTTTATCCACAACAGAGTCTCTTAATGAAATTAAAGACGTATTTATATTTGTTGAAGATGAGTGCGACCTTAATATCGAAAAAGTTGCAGATATAAATATAGTTAACAAAAAAGAGATATCAGATATGGTTGCCGAATCTCTTTCAACAAATACATTAATTTCGAAAGAGAATTTCACTACGCAAGTCTGGAAAAAAGAAGATAAACAAGAGAAGCAGGCAAAGAAAAAAATTGCTATAAAAGATAATAAAATTTCCAGTATAAGGGTAGCCTCTCATAAAATTGATGAACTGGTAACTCTTGTCAGTGAGCTGGTTACAATTCAGGCACAACTTAGCCTTTACGCCGAGCAAAAAGAGGATCCTGCAATATTAACCTTAACCGAAGGGGTGCAAAAACTGTCCCGTCAGTTAAGAGAAAATGCCTTTGATATTAGTCTGATACCCCTGCAAACAGAATTGATGAGATTTCAAAGATTAGTAAGAGATCTCTCAAAAGAGCAGGAGAAAGAGATTGAATTTGTAATAGAGGGTGGAGATTTAGAGCTGGATAAAAATATTATTGAGCACCTTACAGATCCCCTTCTTCATATATTTAGAAATTCGATCGATCATGGAATTGAATCTCCAAAAGAGAGAATTTCATCGGGAAAACCCCCTAAAGGAACTATCATTTTTAAAGCCTACTATTCAGGTGCTAATGTAGTAATAGAGATCTCAGATGATGGTAAAGGTCTTGATCCTGAATTTATAAGAAAAAAAGCTATAGAAAAAGAGATAATAGATCAAAATAGCCAGCTCGAAAATAAAGAGGTACTAAATCTTCTCTTTGTAAGCGGGTTTAGCACAAAAGATGAGGTTTCTGATGTGTCGGGAAGAGGCGTGGGAATGGATGTTGTGCGCCGCAAAATAGCAGATATAAGAGGAGAGGTTACCATTGACTCTGAAAAGGGTAATGGAACAGTAACAACAATCCGTTTACCAATGACACTATCTATAATAGACGGATTATTAGTGAAGGTAGATAAAAATCAATATGTAATTCCTATAACTGCAATTGAAAAAATTTATGCACTTGAAAAATCTCAAATAAAAGAGTCGTTTAACAGTGTTGTTATTTTAGATGATGAGCAGATACCATTTATTGACCTGCGTAAAACATTTAATGTGAAAGATGTGGAGCAGAATGATACAGTGCAGATGATCTTAATTAAATCAGAAGAGAGAAAGAGCGGATTAATTGTTGACAGTATTATAGGTGAATATCAAACAGTAGTAAAACCTCTCGGTAAACATATAAGAAAACAGGAGATTATTTCAGGCGCATCAATTATGGGCGATGGTTCTATCTCTTTGGTAATAGATACATCGCGACTTTTATACAGAAGAAAGAGGAAGAAAGCAGTATCGTAAAAATTTTTTTACCTGAAAACAGATATAGAGCAATGGAAGAGCAGGATAAAACACTTTTATCATTTCAAATAGAAGATGAAGTTTTTGCAGTTGATGCAATGAAAGTTGATCATATACTGGAGGTTCCTTCACAAATAACTGAAGTGCCAAACACTCCGGATTATATTACAGGTATTATTAACCTACATGGTAATATCATTACCGTGGCAGATATGAGAATATTAACCGGACAAAAAAATAAGGAAAAAGGAGCCGATACTTCTATTGTGGTAATCAACCCTACCGGAGAGCAAGATTCAAAGATAGGGTTAATAGTAGATATGGTTAAAGAGGTTATAGAGACAGAAAGCTCGCAATTTAAAGAGACAGTACTTGAAGGGAAAAAAGGATTAATAAACTCGTTCGAGGGAACCGTTGTTATAAACAAAGAGTTTATTCATGTAATAGATCTCAACTCGTTTAATGAAATAATAGAAAAATAATAAACCATAACATAAATATGTCCTCAATGAATTCATATCTCACATTTAAAATAGGAGAAGAGACATTTGGAGTAAATGTGACTAAGATCATGGAAATAAGGGAGTATCAAAAACCTAATCCAATCCCCGAGGCATTAAAATTTGTTTCAGGAGTAATAGAGTATCAAAATGAGGTTATCCCATTAATTGATACCGGCGTTAAATTTGGCTTACAACCTGTAACAATTGAGACCGGAACCTGTATTATCATTATGCAGTTAATTAGTGATACTCTTGGTAAATCATACAGAATAGGGGTACTGGCTGACTCTGTTGCAGATGTATTAGAGTATGACGATAATAAAATGAAATCAATTACAGATGAATATAGTCCAAAATATATTCAATCAACGATAAAGCATGATGATTCATTAATATATATTTTAAATGCTGATAAAGTATTTAAT
Source organism: Marinilabiliaceae bacterium ANBcel2 (assembly GCA_029688995.1). Lineage (GTDB taxonomy): Bacteria > Bacteroidota > Bacteroidia > Bacteroidales > Marinilabiliaceae > JARULA01. The sequence goes on along the minus strand of JARULA010000002.1, from coordinate 197,999 downwards.
CAAAAAGAGATAATATCTATTTTAAATTCAGTAAAAAAAGGTAAATAGAGAAGACTGTATAGTCTGGCAATAGAACAGAGGAGAATGGAGAATTATAAAAATAATGAAGGCGGACTGGAATGTTTTAGAGCAGAGTTGTCAGAAAAAGATTTTCAGGCATTCAGTAAATATATCTATTCACGATATGGAATTAAAATGCCTCCTATTAAACGTATAATGCTACAAGGGAGGCTATTAAAAAGAATAAGAGAACTTAAAATGAGATCCTACAGTGAATACAAGGATTTCTTTTTTAGTAAAGAGGGACAACAAAATGAACTATTACATTTTTTAAATGTAGTAACAACCAATAAAACTGATTTTTTTAGGGAACCTGTTCATTTTGCATTTTTAAATGAAACGGTGTTACCACAATTTTATAAAAACAATCCGGGAAAAACATTTGAAGTGTGGAGCGCCGGATGTTCAAGTGGCGAAGAGCCTTATACTATATCAATAGTATTAAATGAGTTTGAGAGGTTAAACAGTGGTTTTACCTTTAAATTATTGGGAACCGATATCTCAACCAAAATGCTTAAAACTGCAGCAAGAGGTGTTTATAATTTAAAAAAAGCAGAGGCAGTTTCAATGGATTTAAAAAAGAGATATTTCCTTAAAAGTAAGGATAAAGAGAACCAAACAATAAAAGTAAGTCCATTTCTACAACGAAACATAACATATGATTATTTAAACTTAATGGACAACCACTATGGAATGTCTAAAGAGTTTGACACTATTTTTTGTAGAAACGTACTAATCTATTTTGACAGAGAAACACAGGAAAAAGTAATAAATAGATTATGTATGAATTTAAAAAAGGGAGGATATTTTTTTATTGGTCATTCCGAGTCTCTTTCAGCTATGGATGTACCTTTAAAGCATATTAAGCCAACAATATTTGAGAAATTATAAAATATAAACTTATAAAGAGATATTAATAGACTAACTATGACGAAGCTTTCGGACAGACAACTTTTAAAGGAGATCAGAGAACGACTCCAGGAACGCAAAAAAAATGAGCAGGAGATAAAACTGCTCACTCAGGAGCTACAGGACGTTACTAAAAGGTTTAAAGAATCTGAAGCTCTCAAAAGTCACTTTATTTCCAATATTTCTAATGAAATAGTTAATCCTTTTACATCGATACTGGGATTATCAAAATCAATACTTTCGGTAGAAAAAAATGATTGGAAAAAGGTAGTGTCAATGGTGGCTCTAATCCACAGTGAGGCCTTCAATCTTGACTTTCAGCTAAAAAACATTTTTGTAGCCGCAAAAATTGAAGCGGGCGAAGTAGTTCCAAACATAGCAAAAGTCAACATTAGAAATATAGTGCAAACACTTACCGACTCATTTCATCTTATCGCAAGAAAAATGGGAATCAATATTGTTTTCAACTATGATATTGAGTATGGTTTTGGTAAAAACTTCTATTTTAAAACAGATAGTGAAAAAGTTAAGCTTATCTTAAGTAATATGCTTAACAATGCTTTAAAGTATAGTTTTAAAGATAGTAAAGTTATCATTTCTGTAACAGCTGATGAGGAAGCACTATATATTTCAGTTCAGGATTTTGGAACTGGTATTTCTGAGAAAAATCAAAAAATCATCTTTGAGAGATTTAAAAGATTAGATTCAGGTATTAACTCTATCAACAGAGGACATGGATTAGGGCTATCTATAACCAAGGCTCTACTCGATGTACTGGGAGGTACAATAGAGATTGATAGTAAAAAAGGTGAAGGATCAACATTCCGTATCACCATTCCTGAAGCTAAAAATGTTGTTGACGGATTTAGCGGAGAAGGAAACGATATTTTCTTCGATGATGATGATGAGATTTTTTAAGGAATTGCTAAATGAATCAATATTTACAACACTTTTTATATCCTTCTACTCTATTCACAAACAGAGAACCATATATGGTAAAAACTATACTGGGTTCCTGTGTTGCTATATGCCTATGGGATAAAAAAGCAAAAATAGGTGGTATTAACCACTATATGTTACCTACATGGAATGGTAACGATCTTGCTTCTCCCAAATATGGAAATATAGCAATTGAAAAATTAATAGATAAAATGATACAGTTAGGATGTAAAAGAGAAAATATGCAGGCTAAAATATTTGGAGGGGGAGATCTTATTTCTCAAACCAATAGCTCAATGCTCATTGGAGAACGAAATATAAGAATAGCCCGGATGATTCTTGAGGATAAAAAAATACCTGTTGTAGCATCAAGTACAGGAGGTAAAAAAGGTAGAAAAATTCTCTTTTTTACCGATACCGGAGAGGTTCGTCATAAGTTTATAGACAAAAAAGAGGTTGTATAAATTTTATAGGAGAAGGATAATATAATATTATGAAAAAGATCCGGGTATTAGTAGTTGATGATTCAGCCGTTGTAAGACAAAGCCTCTCTTCTATTTTAGAGACAGATCCACAAATCGAAGTAATGGGGACTGCGGCCGATCCATTAATTGCTGTCAAAAAAATAATGAAAGAGATCCCGGATGTGATTACTCTGGATATAGAGATGCCCAGAATGGACGGGTTAACATTTCTAAGAAAAATAATGTCGCAGCATCCTATACCGGTTGTAGTGATATCTTCACTAACACAGGAAGGAACAGAGGTTGCTATGAAAGCTCTCGAATATGGAGCTTCAGAAATTATTGGTAAACCGGCAATGAATGCAGCGCAATTTTTTAATGATTCTAAAATCATATTATGTGATGCTGTTAAAGCTGCCTCACAAGCTAAATTATCCCGTTTAAAAATAAGTAATCCGCCTGCGGCAGAAATAATTATACCAAAGCATACTGCCGATATAATTATAGAGAAGGGGGTTACTAAAACAAAAATATCGGATACAGAAAAAATAATTGTAATAGGAGCATCTACAGGAGGAACTGAGGCAATACGTAAAATTTTAAACGCTATGCCCCCAAGAATGCCCGGAATTGCAATTGTACAACATATGCCCGAAGGGTTTACAAAGTCATTTGCAGCCAGTTTAAACAGAAGCTCAAAATTAGAGGTAAAAGAGGCAGAAAACGGAGATAAGCTCTATCAGGGTAGGGTTTTAATTGCTCCCGGAAACTTTCATATGCTACTCAAAAGAAGCGGTAAAGAATATTCCGTTGAAATTAAACAGGGACCATTAGTAAACCGCCACCGCCCCTCGGTAGATGTACTATTTAGATCGGCATCAAGATATGCAGGTCAAAATGCTACAGCAATATTAATGACAGGGATGGGATCAGACGGCGCAAAAGGATTGCTGGAATTAAAAGAGGCAAAAGCAGAGACAATAGCTCAAAATAAAGAGACATCTGTTGTTTTTGGAATGCCTCGTGAAGCTATAAAAATTGGAGCAGCTAAAAAGATTATGGGAGTAGAAGAGCTTGTTCCATATCTGGCAAAAAAGTTTCTATAAAGGGATCAATTAACGCTACATACGAAAACTCTTTAATTTATTAACCGTATATATAAGTTAGTAAAAAATCAAACAACCCCGGAAATAATGAAGAAGATAAAGTATAACCATCTGGTATCAAAATCTGTTTTACAGGGAATAGTAACAGGAGTAGTAATCGCTCTTATTATAATATTAGTTAGTCTGGATTCTCCAGCACTGCAAGGAAAAGATAAGTCTTTAAGCTCTCTTTTATCAATATTCCCGGCATTATGGGCTGTTATGCTTTTGCCTGTAGTTTTGGCAATAACCAACTACTATCTTTCGAACCGCTTTATAAATATAATTAAAAAACAGGCAAAAAAATTGAAGAAAGAGGCAGGCCGTATAAAAATGGTCCTCTCCTTCATCGATAACCTGAGAAAAGATAAACTTGATGAACCCTTTACCAGAAAAAACAAAAAAGATCCCTTGTCAATAGCACTGCTCAACCTACGTGAGTACATGGTTAAAAATAAAAGGGAGCAGGAGAGAAGAAGAGTGGAAGAGGAACAAAGAAACTGGGTGACACAAGGTTTGGCACAGTTTGGTGAAATATTAAGAAAATCAAATGATAATCTTGAAGAGCTCTCGTACGAAATAACAAAATATCTGGTCAATTACATGAAAATTAATCAGGGTGGTGTATTTCTCTTAAATGAATCAAAACATGGAGAAAAATATTTTGAACTAACCGCATGCATCGCTTTTGACCGTAGAAAATATAGCGATAAAATTGTAAACTGGGGAGAAGGATTGGTAGGAAGATGCGGTCTTGAGATGGAGACTATCTTTTTAACAGATGTTCCACATGACTATATTAATATAACATCCGGACTGGGAGGGGCGAATCCGGGAACAATTCTTTTGGTTCCATTAAAGGCTAATGATGAACTCTTTGGCGTTATTGAACTTGCCTCATTTCAAATTCTTCAGCCTTTTGAAATTGAACTGGTAGAAAAATCTGCAGAGAGTATTGCATCAACAATCTCAGCTGTAAAAACAAATATACAGACCAACAAACTCCTAAAAGAGACACAAATTCAAGCCGAAAAAATGGCTCAACAAGAAGAGGAGTTAAGACAAAACCTGGAGGAGATGAGAGCTACTCAAGAAGAGAGTGACAGGCGTGAGGTGGAGAGAAAAGGGATTCTCGAAGCGATAGATCATGCAGCCATCTCCTGCGAATTTGATACCACAGGGCAGCTTCTTTCGGTTAACGAAAACTTTTTAAGCACATTTAAATATCTACCAGAAGAGATAGAAAACCAAAACTTAAAAATCTTCTTTTTTAAAGAAGATGTGGGAGAGCTTGATAAAATTCTGGCTGATCTTCAAAACGGACATAATTACAGAGGACGCTCGCGTAGAAGAACAAAACCGGGCGAAGAGATATATCTTCTCTCAACTTACAGTCCGGTTATGGACCACAATGGCGAAATAGTCAAAATTTTAAGTCTGGAAAACGACATCACTGAACAGGTACAGATGGAAGAGGCTCTTAAGCACTCGAAAGAGGAGCTTGGTGTTATGCTCGAAGAGGCCCGAAACGAGATGAAAGAACAGTTTAAAGAGATAGAAGCTGTTAAAATTAGAAATGAAAAAACTCTTGAAGGGGCTTTAGATGCAATACTCACATCAAATCAAGATGGTACAATAGAATTTTTTAATGCTGCAGCTGAAAAATTATGGGGATACAACAGAGAAGAGGTGTTGGGTGAAAATGTTGACATACTCTTTTCAAAAGAGACTGCAAAGTCAAATGAGTTTGTAGCCTCATTTATAAATCCGGAAGCACCAAAAGTAGTAGGAGATAGAAAAGAGATTTCAATAAGAAATAAATATGGAGAAGATGTTCCCGTATTAATGCTATTGTCGGAGGCTCAGGTAGGAGATCAAAAATCATATACAGCTTTTATCCAAAATGTTGAAGTAGAGCTGTTTTAATATTAAATTATTAATACCTTAAGCTGAATATGCAGGAGAGGGAAGGAAGTAAAACATACAAAGAGTATCTTAAGGTTCTTAAAGAGTGTTCACCCTATAATTTTTGTGAATATTCAAACAACTCTATTGATCGCCGAATAACAAAAATTATGAGGGACAATAGGTTAAATATGGATGAATTAATCTATAAAACCCGTAAAGATCAAAGTTTTGTAGAATATGTAGTTGAATCGATAACAGTTAACACAACTGAACTATTTCGAGACCCCCTGATATGGGAATATCTATTAAAAGAGGTTGTTCCAAAACTTAAAGGGCATCCACAAATTAATATATGGCACGCAGGGTGTAGCACAGGACAAGAAGTTTATTCCTTTATGATACTACTTGATCAGCTTAATATGCTGGAAAAGAGTAAAATTTATGCTACCGATATAAGCCAAAAAGCTTTAAACTGTGCCGCTAAAGGGGAGTATGTTTATAATTTCAATTACGAAAAGTATTTAACCAATTTCGAAGAAGTATTTAAAAATCATACCACAAATGTTAATTTTAATGACTACTTCAAAGTAGATAAAGCAAAAGATCTTATTTCGGTTAAAGCTAAATTAAAAGAGAAAACCAATTTTATAAAACATGATTTGGTTAAAGAGGAGATGCCGTTTTATAATAAGTTTGATATAATATTTTGCAGAAATGTCTTGATCTATTTCAACGAAAGCTTACAGTCACGAATTGTTCAAAGATTTCACGACAATCTGTTCAATAAAGGAGTAATGGTATTGGGTACACACGAAGGATTAAATGGATTCTTTAGAACAAAATTTGCCCGCAATAATTATGTCTATTCAAAAACAGACACATTTCATTTTAAATATTAAATTTTAGAAAAGTGAATTTGGGTATTAATGAGATAAAAGAAATAACAAAAGCTATGGCTCTATATCCGGAAATGGATTATAGCAACTTTTTAATCTCTTTTTTAAAGAGGCGACTCTCTTTAATATTCGATAAATTAAAGATACGTAAAGTAGATCTTTTTATAGAGTCTTTATCGGATGAGACTGTTCGTAGAACCATAACTGATTATATGTGTGTTGAAGTAACCGAAATGTTTCGCGACCCGGCATTTTGGCGATCAATAAGATCGAATATCTTAGACAAAATCCCAGATAAGGCTGACACAATATGGCTCCCTCATATTTCAACTGGTGAAGAGCTATTCTCATTATCGGTAATTCTACATGAATCAGAAAAATTAAGCGCATTTAAAATTGAGTGTAATACCCCGTCAAAAACAAAATATAGTGAAATAATTACAGGTAAAATAAATCCAAAACATTTTGATCTAAATCAAACAAACTACAAAAGATTAGAAAACAAAGAGTTATTTAAAGACTATTTTAACAGTAAAAATGGTGAGGTCTCAATAAAAGAAGAGCTCAGAAATAATATAAAATGTAATGTTAGTAACTCATTTACAAATATAGATTCTGAGGCTAATGTCGGACTGATAATATTTAGAAATATAGCTATCTATCTTAATCACAAAACAACTGAAGAGATATATAAAGAGCTAATTGACAAATTAATGCCAGGCGGATTCCTTGCTATTGGCATTAAAGAAGAGCTGCCGCAATCCATAAAGGATTATCTAATTGAAATTGACAGCTCAGAGAAAATATATAAAAAACCGCAACCTAAACAAAGCAACAGCTATGCCTAATAATAACCACTACTTTAAAGCAATAGTAATGGGAGGATCAGCGGGAAGTTTTTCTGTTATCTCTAATATATTGTCAAAAATACGTCCCGACTTTAAGCCTCCAATAATATTGAGTCTACACAGGTTAAAACATGTGAGAAGCGGACTTGTAGAAGGGTTAAGTTTAAAATCAAAAATCAAAGTAATAGAACCCAATGACAAAGAGAAATTGTCTTATAATAATGTCTATCTTGCTCCCTCAAACTATCACCTTTTTATTGAGATAGACGGATCCATCTCTCTGTCAACAGAAGAGAGCTACAACCATAGCCGACCATCTATAGATTATACACTATCATCAGCGGCCTATGTGTACCGTGATAAAATATTAGGGATTTTATTAACGGGAGCAAATAAAGACGGGGCTAAAGGATTAAAAGATATACACGATAAAAGAGGGTTTACAATAATTCAGGATCCTTCTACATGCGATATTGATACCATGCCAAAAGAGGCATTAAAACTTTTTAAACCCAATAAAGTATTCTCACCAGATCAAATTGTTGAATTCTTAAACTCCCTGCCTCAATGATTAAGAATAGAGATAATAATTTTATAATAACATTAATAGCTTTTTCAACAACAGGCTATTTGCTCTTTTTAATACGCAATATAATTCTTCCCGTTGATGCCTCACCTCTTTATCATATAATAGGCATTACTGCACTACTCTTATTCTTAGGGGTAATTTTGATTGCCGAAAAAAACAACAAAAAACTTAAAAGCCAAATAACTGAGTTGGAAAAAGAGCTTATCAAAAGAGACGAAAAGTATAAAAGCGAGATAGAACAACTAAGTAAAAATCTTGAAGAGTACGAAAAAGAGAAAAACGAATCAAAAAAGTTTGCTTCTTACAGAGATAAAATGTTGAAAGAGCTATTCTCTAAAGCAAGAGGAGATCACAATTTTTTACATCTGTTATGTGAATCTTTTCAAGCAGGTGCAGCACTATTATACAAATTGGATGAACAATGTAATAAATTTATCGTACAAGAGAGTTATGCAGTACCCGAAGATTATAATCCGCCAACTTTTAATTATAATGAAGGATTAAGCGGACAGGCAGCAAAAGATCAAATGCCAATGGAGGTAGAAGATATACCCGGGGATTATCTCTCCATCGAATCAGGATTGGGTAAAAGTAAAGGATCTTGTTTATATATTTTGCCTGTCAATAAAAATGATAAAACAGTCTTTATAATAGAGCTGCTTACTTTTAAAAAGAGCAATATTGTAAAAATGTGGGGAGATATAGCAAAAAATATTATCAAAAACAGAATATTATAAGCATTATACAGAGGTATGAGCGGACTCAATTTAAATAAAATAAAAAGAGATCTTAAACAACGACTCTCGTTCAAAATATTATCCTTAAATGGTAAATACTCTCTTTTAATCGGGATAATACTTTTGTTAATGTTATCCTGGGCAGGATTTATCAATTTTATGGATATGCACTTCTCTTTTATGAATATAGTGCGAATTCACAGCTATTTTCCTGTTATAATAGTTGATCTAATTATAGTACTATTCCCGCTGGCTGTTATCTATCTAATCAATCGCTACAATGAAAAAACCAGCAAACTTCGCTCTAATTATGAGCAGATTAAAGAGCGAATAGACCATAACATTAAACTGGCCAATGCTCTTAAACAAAACAGTTGGGAAAAAATAGAAAAAACAGATGATACCCTGGCTCAAACATTAATTGATCTGGGAGAAAATATTAAGGAGAGTAAAGAGAAGGAGGACCAACAACACTGGATATCAACAGGAAAAGAGCATATTTCAAATATTCTTCGTAATGCTCATAACCTTGAAGAGTTGTCGGTAAACACTGTAAAAGAGCTAATCCGGTATATGGGAGGTGTTCAGGGCGCCTTTTACATATTAAAGGATAATCTGCTTAAAAGATCTGCAATGTATGCATATAACCGCAGAAGATTTGAATATAATGAAATCGCTATTGGTAAAGGATTAATAGGTGCTGCTGCTTATGAAAAGGAGCTAATCTATCGCAATGAAATTCCGGATGATTACTATTCGATAACCTCAGGATTATTAGGAGAAAAAAAACCAAAAAGCATTATTATTATTCCCCTTTTACAAGAAGAGGAGTTACAAGGAGTAATTGAAATAGCCTTTTTAAAAAAGTTTTTACCCAAATATAAGCTAACATTTTCAAGCGAGGTGAGCTCCATAATAGGACAAACCCTCTACAACCTTAAAATAACAACACGTACCGAGGAGCTGCTTAAAGAGTCACAAAAAATGACCGCAACACTTCGCGAAAACGAAGAGCAATTGCGCCAAAATGCGCAGGAGATGATAGAGGCACAAGAAGAGCTGGAAAAATCTAATAAAATGCTCGAGACTCAAATTCAGGAAGTAGCTCATTCACGTAAACGTCTTGAAGCGCTACTCACCAACGCATCTGAATTTATCTCAATTTATAACGAACGCCAAGAACTCCTATTTGAGAGTCCGTCGGTAAAACGAATATTAGGATATAGCGATGATGATGAAATAACAGGTATGGACCCTAATATCCTCACTCCAAGAGGCTATAAAACCATAAACCGACTGTTTCAATATCTACTGGAAACACCGGGAGGAGAAAAAACTGCACAATATACCTATCTGCGTAAAAACGGAGAGAAGCTATTTCTCGAAACAAAAGGAAAAAATTTACTTCATGATCCTGCAATTCGCGGTATAATATTTAATACACAAGATATTACCGAAAGAAAACGTGCAGAGAAAGAGGAGAGAATGAAATCGAGAATGCAAAGTTTATCGGAGAACTCTCCCGATATGATAGTGCGAATTAATCTCACCGGAAAACTTATTTATGTAAATCCGGCAGTATCAAAATTTGTTGCCGATAGACCATCGGATCTAATAAAAAAACGAATAAGTGATATAGAGATAGATGAAAGATTCACTAAATATGTAGAAACCAGCTTAACCGATATAAGAGAGCAACAGGAACAGACCATCTCTGAGGTAACTATGCTATCAAAATCGGGTGAAAGAATAATGGAGATTAAGGCTATCCCGGAACTGGGAGAAGAAGGAGAGCTGGAAACAATCCTTTTTGTAGCGCATGATATGACAGAGTTCAAGAAGATTGAACAGGATATTAAAGAGAAGAATAAGAAAATATCAGACAGTATAAACTACGCACAACGAATTCAAACATCTATATTACCCGACACAGATCTTATACAAAACTACTTCCCCAGATCTTTCATTTTTTACCGCCCCAAAGATGTGGTAAGTGGTGATTTCCCCTGGTTTTTTCAAAAAGGAGATATCTCATATGTTGCAGCAGTGGACTGCACAGGACATGGGGTTCCGGGAGCACTAATCAGTTTTATCGGCTACTTCTTATTAAATAATATTGTTAATGCTCAGGAGAATGAGTCTGCTGCTAAAATTTTGGATGACCTGCACTCAAACGTTAGAATAACATTAAAACAGGATCAGGAAGGAGCAAAAGGAAGAGATGGAATGGATTTAGCACTATGCATTATAGATAAAAAGAATCAAACACTCGATTTTGCAGGCGCAAACCGCCCCCTGTTCTTAATACGAAATGGTGAATTGCATGAATACAAAGGGAGCAGAAAAGCTATTGGTGGTATCCCATTACGAAAAAAAGTTGAAAAAGATTTTGAACATCACGTTATTAATTACGAAAAAGAGGATAAAATATTTATTTTTAGTGATGGGTTACCTGATCAAATTGGTGGGCCAAAAAGAAAAAAGTTTCAGCCCAGAAGAATTAGAGAACTTTTAACTGCCGATGATAATATTAGTATGGCCCAATACTCGCGTACATTCTCGAAAGAGTTCCATGAATGGATGGGTGACGAAAAACAAGTTGATGATGTTTTATTGATAGGAATTGAATTGTAACTATATTTACACAAAATTTTGATTATTTGAACCAAAATATGATGGAAAAAGAAAAACACAACTTTCTGGAGTTTGCTTATCAACTCTATAAAACAATGAAGACTAACGAGATTAGTCTTGTATATGAGGGTGAAGTGACTCAGGAAATTACAAAAACTTTTACAGCATTAACAGAAAAAAACCTTTCAAAAAGTGCTGAATCAAATACAGTGCAAAAAAAGGTTTTTAATGTAATGGTTGAATGTTTACAAAATATAAGTAAACATGCTGATGGACTAAGTGAAGATGATGAAGACCGCAGAGGGATTGTAATGGTGAGTAAAGGGGATGATACTTATAAAATCATAACCGGTAACATTATCAAAAACGAGAGAGTTGAAGGACTTCAAGAAACTCTTGAGCTAATAAACAGTTTAGATAAAAAGGGATTATCCGATCTGTTTAAGCAGCAGATAAGAGAAGCTTCATTGTCTGAAAAAGGAGGTGCCGGATTGGGACTAATTGATATAGCTAAAAAGACCGGCAGTAAATTATCGTACCAGTTTAAAGAGTTAAATGAACAGGTATCCTTCTTTATTTTAACATCAACAATTAGAAGAAACTGAAAAAAAGAGAACTACTATGGAAGTAATTAACATCAAAGGAACAGATGATACCCCTAACGTAATATTAGATAAAGATAGCGGTCAATTTGAAATATCCGGGAGATCGCTGCCTGAAGATGTAAATCAGTTTTATGAACAAATTCTTGACTGGATTGATGAATATGCCAAAGACCCCAATGACAGAACAGAGTTCAATTTTAAACTGGAATATTTTAATACTGCCTCATCAAAAATAATTTTAGATATACTCTTAAAATTTGAAGAGATTGTTGAAGATGGTAAAGAGGTTGTTATTAAGTGGCATTACGAAGAGGATGAAGAGGATATGCTTGAAGCAGGAGAAGAGTACTCTGATATAGTTGAAATACCTTTTGATTATCTACCTTACGTCGACGAAGACTAACCCACAATAGCAGATGAGTGAAGAGATATTAAAAGCATTGATGCAACTGTTTGGCTTGCTAACCAAACAGGACGGTGGAGTTGAATCGAACGAAACCGAATATGTTCGTACATTCTTAAAACAGCAGCTTAATTCAGAAGCAGTAGAGGAGTATTTCAATCTGTTTTTGAAACATTCAGCGGATGCAAAAAAAAGAGATGCGAAAGAGAAGGAGGAGAAGAAGGTACAGCTAACATCAATGAAAGATTCGGTGAAAATTCTTGGCATCTGCAAAAAAATTAACCGAAAACTCAACAGGGAACAAAAAATTGTTGTTCTGGTTCGTTTATACGAACTAATTAGTATGGATATGAAGATGACAGAGCAACGGATAGCAATTATAAATACCGTTGCTGATGTCTTCAAAATATCTGAAAATGAGAAAACAGCCATAGAGATATTTGGCCTGCATAATGATCCCGAAAAACTGAATCATCCCGATTTTATGATTGCCAATGATTCAGAAGAGGAGGAAAGAAAAAACAAACATATATTAACCAACGGCCTTAATGGCTCTGTAATCATTTTAAGAGTAAAGAGCGCAGACCTCTATTTTATGCGCTATACTGGCGATCAAGAGCTATTTTTAAATGGAATGGGAATAAATTCCAAAAGGATTTATCTATTCCCAAAAGGTAGTTTTATAAGAGTTCCCAAAGGAAAGCCTATCTATTACACCGATGTAGCAGGCCACTTTTTAACTGATGCAGATTCTGCTAAAATAAGCTACGAGGTAAAAGATGTTAAGTACCAGTTTAAAAACGGTACAATTGGAATACGCAATATCAATATTGCTGAAGAGCAGGGGCGCCTTATTGGGATTATGGGTGCATCAGGTGCCGGAAAAACAACACTCCTAAATGTTCTCTCGGGTACCGAAACGCCAACCGAGGGAGAAGTATTAATAAATAGTGCTAACCTTCACACCGAAAAAGAGAAAGTAGAAGGTGTTATTGGATTAATCCCCCAGGATGATCTCTTAATTGAAGAGCTTACAGTATTTGAAAACCTCTACTACAATGCAAAACTGTGCTTCAAAGATAAAAGCGAAGAAGAGATAAACTCTTTGGTTAACAACACTCTTGTTAATTTGGGATTATATGAGAGAAAAGATTTAAAGGTAGGCTCTCCCCTAAATAAAATGATAAGCGGTGGTCAAAGAAAACGTCTAAATATAGCATTAGAATTAATAAGGGAACCAGCTATTTTATTTGTAGATGAACCTACATCCGGACTATCATCGAGGGATTCAGAAAATGTTATGAATCTTTTAAGGGAATTGGCTCTTAAAGGGAAGCTAATATTTGTAGTAATACATCAGCCGTCATCCGACATATACAAAATGTTTGATAAAATGTATATATTGGATACAGGTGGATATCCCGTATATTATGGTAACCCCGGAGAATCATTAATCTACTTTAAACAACTCGACGCACAAATTAACAGTGAGCAGGGAGAGTGCCCAACTTGTGGCAATCTCAACCCCGAACTTATTTTCAATATTATAGATGCCAGTGTAATTGATGAGTATGGAAATTACACAAACAAAAGAAAAATTTCACCCGAAGAGTGGCACGAAAATTTCAAAAAAGAGAATCCAATACCAAAAGTTAACTCAATAACTACCCCACCACCAAAATCATTGAATATACCATCATGGTTTAAACAGTTTAAAATATATACTCTTAGAGATTTCTTTTCAAAAATAGGTAATAAACAGTATATACTCTTAAATCTGTTAGAAGCACCATTTTTAGGATTTATACTGGCCTATCTCATAAGATATATTGCCGACCCTGCATCTGATGTATATATATTTCGCGAAAATGAAAATATTGCCCCCTATATCTTTATGGGAATAGTAGTAGCACTCTTTTTTGGATTAATCGTAAGTGCAGAGGAGATCTTTAAAGATGCCAAAATATTAAAACGTGAATCCTTTTTGAAATTAAGCCGGTCAAGTTATTTAGGCTCAAAAATTGTAATTCTTTTTACCATCTCAGCTATTCAAATGTTACTGTTCGTTTGGGTAGGTAACAGCATACTGGGTATTCAAAATATGAATTTTGAATTTTGGCTTGCTCTGTTTACAATATCAGCATTTGCTAATATTCTCGGACTAATTTTATCGGCATCATTCAACTCAATAGTAACAATATATATATTGATTCCACTGGTAATGATTCCTCAAATGGTATTGGGAGGTGCAATGTTCACTTTTGACAAATTAAATAAAGATTTTACCAGCGTAGATAAAGTTCCTGCAGTTGCAGAATTTATGCCTTCAAGATATATTTACGAAGGTCTTATAGTGCATCAATATAAACACAACAACTATAAAAGAAACTATTTTGAAATCGAAAAAAGGGAGAGCAAAGCCGATTTCAAACAGGTACATTATATCCCCGAATTAAAGCATATTTTGGACCAGGTAACAGTACATATTCTGGATGATAAAAATAGAGATGATAAAGATTTTATAAATGATTTAAAATTACTCTATAACGAATTCTCTAAAGAGAAAAAACGTGTTCCTGACATTGAATTCAACTATCTGGAAAACCTAAATGCAGAAGATTTTGATAATAGTACTGCAAATGCGGCAGATCAATATTTAAACGAGCTACGCTCCTATTACAGAGCAATATTTAGAGAGGCAAACTCACAAAAAGATCAGTTTATCTCGGCAAATTTAAATGCCGATCCCGACAGGTTCAACCGAATTAAAAATGATCACTACAATGAGAGTATCTCATCAATAGTAAGAAGAGAGCTTGAGAGAAATAAAATTGTTCGTCAGGGTAATGAATTGGTACAAATGGCCGATCCCATATATCAAAAACCTGAACCCGGTAATTTTGTCGATTTTAGAACCCATTTTTTTGCTCCAGCAAAACATTTTGGAGGAAATTATTTTGAAACATTATGGTTTAATATTGCAATGGTATGGGTTTTAACAATCATTCTCTACATAGTATTATATTACGACCTGCTAACTAAAGCTCTCAATTATGGCAGCAGAATAAAAATATTTAAAAAGTAACCTTTTATATATTTAATTAGTATAATAACAGAGTAACTACTTAACCAGAAAATTTAAATTATTGTAATCATGATAAAGAATTTATTTTTTGTACTGCTTATATTTGCCGGATTTCAACTATTAAGCAGCTGTGGAGGCTGCTCAGACAGATCAGGACAACAGGATGATGACCAGCTTATGCTTCCCGACTCTCTTATCAGCTCCGATGCCCCTTTAAAATTGTCTGAAGAGATCATGAACGAAGTAATTGGAAATGTCTCCTCTCCGGTAGAAATGGCCAATATGTTTAAAAGATCGGGGGTTGAGTTCTCACAAAGAATAATGAATGATCCAGATAATGCAAACAGTTATCAAACAAGCTTTAAAAGAGCATTAAACTTAGGCGTTTACAGTGCTGATTTAGGTTATATTAATACCTTCGATAAAAATAATATCGTTGTTGGATATTTAATGGCTATACAAACACTTGCAGAAGGAATTCGAGTAGGACAATTCTTCGATTTTAATGCACTAAGAAGAATGGCTTCAGGATCAACAAATCTGGATTCACTAATGCAAATGTCCATATCAAGCTTTAATGAAATGGACAACTATCTTCGTGATCAAAACAGAAGTAATGTAAGTAGCCTTATAGTTACAGGAACATGGATAGAGGGGCTCTACATTGCTGCAAATGTATATGAACAGACAGGTGATGAAAATATAGCTCATAGTATAGCAGAACAGAAAAATGTTATTAACATACTGGAAATAATACTTGATAACTACTCATCTGAGCCAAATTTTGCAGAATTAGTTGAAGATATAAGGGAGTTAAAAGAAGTGTACAGCAACGTTTCTATAACGACCCAACTGGGAGAACCTGAAACCATTGAACAGGATGGCCGATTAATTTTTGTTCAGGATGAAATAAGTATAGTAGATTACACGCCTGAAGATATGGACAATATTGTTGCTACAATTAAAAGGATAAGAAATAAAATTGTAGAATAACTTATTTTATTTTATATTTCTTAAATTCATGTTTATAAATCTTAGCCATAAAATTGTTGTAAAATTGATCATTAATGGCAATATTAAATGACCTAAAAAAGAAAAATATATACATATGAAAAGGGTATTATTTAGTTTATTATTTATTTCCAGTCTAGCATATATATCAGCATCTGCCCAATGCGGAGAAGAAGTTAAACGTCAGGCTCTTGATGAAATGGGAAACAGCCAATATATAAGAGACTATTCAATAAACATTGAAAAAGATGACGGAGGAGGAAAAACGGGTCAGGTAAAATTTAATGTACTACTGAATAGCCGTAACCACTATCGTTTTAATGTGGTTGACGGACCATCAAATCGAGATAAAATAGTTATGCAACTATACGATGAGGATAATATGCTTGTAAGCAATTATGACGGCGGAACTCACTACGACTCCTTCGAATTTGTATGCCGATCAACCAAAGTTTATAGTCTGGTTTTCTCTTTCAGAGGTGGAGGAGAAGGGTGTGCCGAGGCGGTTATCTCTCTTGTTAAGCAATATAGCGAAGGGGAAATGGGCTTCTAATTAAAAATTAATAGAGTTAAAATATTTAAAACAGAAATAGGAGAAAACAAAATTGTTTTCTCCTATTTCTGTTTTAAATATGCTTGATCTATTTCCAAATCCGCAAATCAATATAAGCGTATATGGTAATTAATTTTCCTTATGTATCTCATTTTTTAATATTCAAATGAGTTTGGTTATTTTGTCACAAAAGTGTGGCTTTACTTTTACTACTATCACACCATGCAGTAATACATCATGGTTCTCTCTTATTAAACCTAACAAAAAAAGAGGGTTTGTGGACCTTTCATTGCAATGTTTACAGATCTTATTTAAACAGGCTATTCGGCATCTACATGAATTGTAACCACCATACCTAATTCCTCTTCTACCATATCTTCATACATTTTTGCTATATCATGAGCTTTATAAAGACTATAGTTTCCGGGCAAAACAATATGAAAACTTAATTCGGTGTGATTACCATAATGATGAATTTTAAAATGGTGAGGTTTTAAATCTATATCTTCTATCACCAATTTTCCATATCCTTTTACTTTCTCCTTTAAGCTTTTATCAATTCCTTTACCAATTAATACACTTAATGAATCTCGCATTATATACCAGGTGGTATAAAAAATAAAAAGCGAAATCAAAATACCCAAAACACCATCAATCCACCAAAAATAATTACCTAAAAATATTCCTAATAAAATGATAATACTACTTATTGAATCGATACGATGATGCCATCCATCAGCTACTAAGGAGTTGTAATTGAAAAATTTACCAACATATATAGAGTATCTGGCCATAATCTCTTTTACAACAATAGAAATAATAGTTACTATTATGGCAATGTTGCCGTAATAAGCAACTTCATGACTTCTCAATCTCACTATAGATTCTACTAAAAAGTTAAAACCTACAACAGCTAATAATATTCCAACAACTAAAGAGGCTATAACCTCAGCTCTACCATGACCATATGGGTGATTTTTATCGGCAGGTTTTTTTGCAACCTTTATTCCTATAAACACAGCTAATGACGATACTGAATCGGAAAGAGTATGCCATGCATCGGCTAATAAAGCAACAGATCCTGAAATTAAACCTGCCCAAAGCTTAATTATAAATAAAAAAATATTAAAAAAAACAGAAAGCCAGGTAATATATATGGGACTATTTTTTTTCATTAAAACAATATAATTGAAACGATACAAAAAAATTATCTACAAAAAGAGATTACTCTATGAGAAGAGTGTCAACAGGATAATTTTGATATTTCCATTCTTCAAACCCTTTATCTAAATCATAAATATTTTCAAATCCATAGTTATCCCTTAAAATTTCATATACCTCTACTGTACGATCTCCATAATCACAATAGATAAAAATATTGGTTTGCAAAGATAACTTTTTTACAATTGAATCAAGTGTTTCTTTATCACCAGCCCAATAAGCACTAGGGATACGTTCAAAATTATACTGGTCTTTTAATCTGGTATCCAAAATGATATATTGATCTACTCTATTCAATAAATCATAATAAGATTCACAATCCAATTTTTCAACTTCTTTTGAAAAACAAATTACTAAACAAAAAAAAAGAGATACTTTAGCCATAAAATAAATCTTTAATAATTGAATCAGAAATAAACCAACTCTCTTGAGTACATCTAACAAATCTATTATCAACTATTAAATGACCGCTTCTATTCCACTTATCAATTTTCTTAATTAAATAGTTGTAATAATCACCAAAATTATATTTACAATAATCTAATGAGATTCCATTATATGTTCGTAACGATAACATAATGTACTCATTAAATTTACTATCTATATCTAAAAATTCCACTTCTCTTATTTGATTAAAATCGCCTGATACATACTTATAAATATCGGTAACATTTATAAATCGACAATTATTATAATATGAGTGAGCACCGGGGCCCAAACCTAAATATGGTTTATATTGCCAATAAGATGAGTTGTGTTTCGATTCAAATCCTTTACGTGCAAAATTTGATATCTCATAATGATTCATATCAAGATCAGATACAAAAGAGCATAAAAGTTTATACTGCTCAAAACTATTATCCTCACTATTCTCAACAATTTCACCCTTTACCATTTTATTATAAAAAGGGGTATTCTCCTCAAAAGAGAGATGATAAGCAGATAGGTGAGTAAAATTAATTTTCTCTAACTGCCTAAGATTATAATAAAAAGAGTCAATTGAACTCCATGGAAGACCATATATAAAATCAATACTTATATTATTAAAACCCAAACTATCACAATTACTCAAAACATTAAATATAGTTTTTGAGTTATGACGACGATCCATAAAAATTAGATCCTCATCAATAAAACTTTGAACTCCAATACTTAATCTATTAACCCCTGATAATAAAAGGTTTTTTAAAAAGTTAGAATTTAAATCATCTGGATTTGCCTCAAGAGTAATTTCACAATTTGTAGATATAGAAAAGTCATTAAAAATTTTATTTAATATTTGAGATATAAAATCAATTGAAACAAATGAAGGAGTACCACCACCAAAATAAATAGTGTCAATATTATATTTAAACTCATTTTTACGCAGATCTATCTCTTTAAACAAACAATCAAAAAATTTGTCATGTTTAGTATAACCAACAATTGAGTAAAAGTCACAATAACTACATTTGGAAAAACAAAAAGGGATATGTATATATATTCCAGCCATAATAAAAGAAAATCAATCAAACTGTTTCACGTGAAACACTGCAAAATAGGGAGTTATATCAAGTTATCAACAGGATATTAACAGATTAAAAACAACTTTTCAACAAATATCAAATCAAATAGATAAAATATTAATAAATAAATTACTATTTTTCATTTTTAAGTTTAATTATCCATGAATCTAAAATATATTACTAACTATAGAGTAACTATTATTATAGCAATTGCTATAATATTTTTAAGTTTAATGACATCATCAAATGTACCTTCATCACCATTAATAAATTTCAAAGGAATTGATAAAATAGTACATTTTATGATGTACTTTTCATTAACAATGGTATATCTAATTGAAAAATATATCTATAACAAAGATAAAACAGTAAAAATTAAAAATAATTTTATAGGAATTTTATTAATAATTTTATTGGGAGGATTAATAGAGATATTTCAACCAATAATTTCAAACCGAAATAGTGACTTTTATGATTTTATAGCCAATAGCGCAGGAGTTATTTCGGCGTATATAATTTTTAAATCATTCAATCTAAAAATCATATCTATAATAAAATCACTACTTAAACCATTAAATATTTAAATATTAGCAATTTATAGGAATCTTATTAATTCGTGATATATGACGTCCGCCATCAAATTTAGTATTTAAAAAATTTTTAACTATTAAAATAGCTTCATTATAATTAATAAAACGAGCAGGTAAAGAACAAACATTAGCATCATTATGTGCTCTGGCTAATCGGGATATTTCAGGCATCCAGCATAAAGCAGATCTAATTCCCTGATGTTTATTAACAGTCATACTTATACCATTTCCGCTACCGCAAATAGTAATACCAAGATCAGCATCACCATTCTCAATAGAAATTGCTAAAGGATGAGCATAATCGGGATAATCAACACTATCAGATGAGTTTGCCCCAAAATCTATCACTTTATAACCATTATCATTCAAAAATTTAATTATTATTAATTTTAATTCATATCCGGCATGATCACACCCAATAGCAACTGTTTTTTGAGTCATTTTTTATAAAATTTAAATAATGTAAATTGTATAACCTATCCCGGACTATATAGAACCATAAAAAATAAGCTACAATCTTATATATTAAAATATTGTCTATTCAATATTTGTAAAAATTTTAATCGAAAAAGCAAAGATAATATTTTTATACTATTGATATATATCAACCAAACCTGTTAATTACTTGTTTATAATTAAAGAAAACTACATAATTTCTTTTAATAATTTTCTCTTGAGTATTTCAATAAAAAATATAAGAGAATCATGTATCAAAGAGAAAAATAAAAATCATTAAATTTATTATTACGTTTTAAACATTGATAACCTTAAGTTATAAACTAAATAGTGAATATATTTTTTAACTTTGACCATTATTAAACAGTTGTGGATAAAGTATATTACTTACTACTATAGAGATAGATAGATAGTTTTAATAGTGTTGATAACTCACTATTAAAACTATAAATTATAAAAAACAATAGCTATACAATTAATGTATTAACATTATCAACATGATATTATTATTACCATTAATTTATTTAAATTCTAATTTATATGTATAATAACAGTTGGGAAAAAGTGGGGTATGTTAATGAGGAGATTTCTAAAAATCTTGATCTTAAAGTTGAAATTAATAAGTTAAAGAGAGAGAAGAATGCTATTATAATGGCGCACTATTATCAAATTGATGAAATACAGGATATTGCTGATTTTGTTGGTGATAGCTTAGCTTTAGCTCAAAAAGCTGCTTCAAATGATGCCGATATTATATTGTTATCGGGAGTCTATTTTATGGGAGAAACAGCTAAAATTCTATCGCCTGATAAAACTGTTCTTGTACCCGATATTAATGCCGGATGTTCTCTGGCAGATAGTTGTCCGGCCGATGAGTTTGAAAAGTTTGTTAATAAATATTCCGATCATACTGTTGTAACTTATGTTAATACAACTGCTGCAGTTAAAGCTCTATCTGATATTGTAGTTACAAGTACTAATGCAGTTGATGTTATTAATAGTATTCCTAAAGAGAAATCTATTATATTTGGACCCGATCGTAATTTAGGTAATTACCTTGAAAGTATTAGTGGCAGAGAAATGATGCTATGGGACGGTGCATGTCATGTACATGAGCAATTTTCTATTGAAAGAATAGTGGCCTTAAAAAAAGAGCATCCCGATGCTTTATTAATTGCACATCCAGAATGTAAAAAACCACTTCTTTTAATGGCTGATTTTATTGGTAGTACAGCCGCACTTTTAAATTATACTTCTCATAGTGATTGTAAAAAGTTTATTGTAGCTACCGAATCAGGAATTTTGCATCAAATGATTAAAAAATCAAAAGATAAAACTTTTATTCCTGCACCTCCTATTGATTCTACTTGTGGATGTAGTGATTGTGAATTTATGAAGCTTAATACTCTTAAGAAGATCTATTTAACTTTAAAATATGAATACCCTAAGGTTGAAATTGAGGAAAAATTGAGAAAAAGAGCTTTAATACCTATTGAAAGAATGTTATCTGTATCTAATCAAATAAAAAAGAAGTAGGTTAATTATGGGGACAAAAAAGAGTCTTTTACTTGTTGAAGATAATCTTCTTAATCAAAAACTTATAGTATTACATTTAGGAAAATTTGATTTTAATATAGATATAGCTAATAATGGAAAAGAGGCTGTTGATAAAGTAAAAGATTATCATTACGATTTGGTTTTGATGGATTTAATGATGCCTGTAATGGATGGAATAGAAGCTACCTATAAAATTCGAAATGTTGACAGAGAGATGGGTAGATATACTCGTATTGTCGGATTAACCGCTAATACGTTTGATTCTGACCGTGAACGTTGTATCTCAAATGGTATGGATGAATTTATGGTAAAGCCTTTTGATATTGAAATTTTTAAGGAGATTGCTACTAGATTTTCCTTAATTTAATTGATTATGTATGGATTTTAGAGATCCGGAGAAAGAGATTGAAAAAGATATTGATCAACAACTTCGGCCTTTATCTTTTAAGGATTTTGAAGGTCAGGGTAGTGTCGTAGAAAATTTGCAAATTTTTGTAGAAGCCGCAAAAATGCGTAACGAAGCTTTAGATCATGTATTATTACATGGTCCTCCCGGATTGGGTAAAACTACACTATCTAATATTATAGCAAATGAATTGGGTGTTGGATTTAAGTTAACCAGTGGACCCGTTTTGGATAAGCCCGGTGATTTGGCAGGTATTTTGACCGGACTGGAAGAGAATGATGTTCTTTTTATAGATGAAATACATAGATTAAGTCCGATCGTTGAAGAGTATCTCTATTCGGCAATGGAGGATTTTCGTATTGATATTGTTATAGATAAAGGTCCTGGTGCAAAATCTATTCAAATAGATCTGTTTCCTTTCACTTTGATTGGCGCAACTACTCGAAGTGGCTTATTAACAAGTCCTTTACGAGCCAGATTTGGAATTAATTCTCATCTTCAATACTACGATACAGATATTTTATCCAATATTGTTAAAAGATCTGCCAGAATTATAGATTCTGAGATTATTGGTGATGCTGCATTTGAGATTGCAAGACGAAGTAGAGGTACACCCCGTATTGCTAACTCTTTATTGCGTAGAGTACGTGATTTTGCAATGGTTAAGGGTAATGGGTGTATAGATATAGATATTACTAAATTCTCTTTAAATGCCCTTAATATTGATGATTATGGACTCGACCAAATGGATAGGAAAATTTTACTTACTCTATTGGATAAATTTGATGGTGGTCCGGTTGGATTAACTACAATATCTACAGCTGTGGGTGAAGATAGTGGTACAATAGAAGAAGTTTATGAGCCATTTTTAATTAAGGAGGGTTTTTTAAAGAGAACACCACGAGGTAGAGTTGTTACATCTAAATCATATAACCATTTTGGACGGGAGCGAGGACCTATTCAAAACAGCCTCTTTTAGATTTTTATTTAGTTTTTATAAATCTTTTTTTTATTGTTTTCTTTATCTGTAATTCTCATTAAATAGTTTGAGATATGAGAGTTATTAAATTAATTGAGTAAAAATATTTTAATATTGTTGAATTTAATATTGTTAAGGCCAATTACTATTACAGTTATTTTTATATATCCATTTAAAAATATATTTCCAGGAGATGAATAAGGAGTTAAGTAAATTGGCAGGTGAGACTGTCATTTATGGTGTAACCACAATGACAGGCAGGTTATTAAATTGGTTGTTAATGCCTTTTTATATTCGAACAGTTGCTCCCGAGGAGTATGGTATTGTTGTAAATATATATGGTGCATTAACTATTCTTTTGGTAATTTTTACATACGGATTAGAGACAGGTTTTTTTCGATTTGCTTCAAAAGGTAATGATTCCCAAAAAGTATATACTACATCTCTTATTTCTCTTTTAATTACCAGTGTATTACTTATTATTTTGTCATTAATTTTTAGTGGCCCTATTAGTAATTTAATTTATCAGGGGAATTTTCAAATTTCTATTTTTTTAGCTGGTTTTATTATAGCTTTTGATTCATTTGTTTCTATTCCATTTGCATATTTGAGATTAAAAAATAAAGCTTTAAAATTTGGTGCTATTAAACTACTCTCTATAGGGGTAAATATTTTTTTTAATTTCTTTTTTCTCCTTTTTATACCTTATTTGATTAATAATAATCTTCTATGTTATCAATTGGTAGAGTTATATAATAGTGCAAATGGTGTATTGTATATACTTTTAAGTAATGCTATCTCTTCGTTATCTGTTTTAATTATCTTTTTACCCGGACTTACTTTTGATTTTAACTATTTTGACAGGTTACTATTGAAAGATTTGCTTATTTATTCCTGGCCAGTTTTACTTGTAGGATTAACCGGTATGGTTATTCAAAACAGTGAAAAAATTTTGATGCCTTTTTTGATTTCCGGTGATGGTTTTAAAGAGCTGGCTGTTTATGGAGCCAATTTTAAAATTGGTGTAATTATGAGTCTTTTTACTCAATCGTTCCGTTTTGCATTTGAACCCTATTTTTTTAAAAAGCAGGGTAAAGAATTATTATCTTATGCTCGTATAATGGAATATTATATATTTTTTGGAGTATTAATTTTTTTAGGTGTTACTCTTTTTATAGATATAATCAATTATATTTTAACCGATGAATATATTCGTGGTAATATTGTTATTCCTGTTGTTCTTTTATCTCATCTTATGTATGGGATATACTTTAATCTCTCTTTATGGTATAAGTTAACAGATAAGACTATATATGGTGCTTATTTTGGAATAATTGGTAGTGTTATTACTATTATACTCAATTTTATTTTTATTCCTCTGTTTGGTATGGTGGGAGGTGCATTTGCTATGATGGGCGGATATTTAGTTATGGTTGTTTTATCATATTATGTGGGTTCCAAAATTTTTCCGGTTCCTTATAATCTATTAAAAATATTTATTACTTTTTTTATTGCTATTTTATCATACTTGTTCGATCAGGGTATAAAAATTGATGACTTATTTTATCAATATGTATTTAAAGGATTTATATTTGTTTTTAATATTGGTGTATTTATATTTTTAAATTTTAGTAAAGTATTTAAAAAAACTATTTTAAATGATTGATATAAAGGTAGTTAATAAAAGTGACAATGATTTGCCTATATTTAGCACCAGTAATTCTGCAGGTGTTGACATACGTGCTTTTCTTGATGAAAATATTTTGATTAAACCCGGAGAACGAGTTATGATTCCAACAGGTCTTTTTATTGAGTTGCCATCCGGATATGAAGCTCATATACGTCCAAGAAGCGGATTAGCTATTAAAAATGGTATAACTGTCTTAAATTCTCCAGGTACTATTGATGCCGATTATCGTGGTGAGATTAAAGTTATTTTGATAAATCATTCAAAAGAGTCTTTCACCGTTAATAGTGGAGATAGAATATGTCAAATGGTTATTAATAAGTTTGAATCCTTTAACTGGATTTCCTCTGAATCATTAAGTAATAGTGATAGAGGAGAAGGTGGTTTTGGTCATAGTGGAATTAATTAATAACTGTTTCTTTTTTGTGAATTGAAATTGAGTTAAAGGATTATACATTATTATCTTATTTATCAGAGTTTACCGTTATTTAGTAATTGAACTATCGTTGAGTTTATCAGTTACTTTTTTTTAAAAAATAGTTTTCAAATGCATATATTTAAAAAAATAGTTTTTTATACTTCTATTGTGCTGCTTTTTTTTGGTTGTTCATCTACTAAAGATATTGCTGATTTTGAAGAGTATCTATATCCCGAAGGTCGTTTTTTTACTATTAAACAACCAGATAATATTGATAGTAGAAAATTTGATTTTTATTTTATAGAAGCCAATAGATTAAAGATGTTGGGTGATATTGGCAGTGCTGCAATGTATTACCATGAAGCTTTAAAAATCGATTCTACATGTGCTACCTGTTATTATGAGGTAGGAAATTTATTAATCGATAATGGTGAGTTTGAAGAGGCTGAAAACTATCTTTTTAATGCTACTCAGTTAGATCCTGATAATAAATATTTTGTAGAGTTGTTAAGTCAGTTATATCAACATAATGGTAAAGATACTCTTGCGTTAAGTAGTATTAGATATTTGGTTCAACGCTATCCTCAAACTCCTGAATATCATTATTATCAATCTCAGTTGAGTTTTAGAGTTAAACGATATCAAGAGGCTGTTAATTCTTTGTATCGTTTAGAAAATATTATTGGGGCTAATGAATCATTATATTTAGAACGTCATTCTATTTGGAGCGAGGCTGGTGAAAAGAAGAGAGCAGAAGATGAACTTAAATCATTGATAGATGTTTTCCCCGATGAACCGTTATATCGTGTATATCTTGGTGATTTTTATATACAAGAGGGTAATAAACGAAATGGTTATCGTCTTTATACCGATATTTTAGATGATTTTCCTGATTTTGGTCCGGTATGGTTTTCTCTGTCCAGTTACTATTTAGGTGAGAAGGATACAGCTAATTTTAAAAAATCATTAAAGGAGGCCTATAGAAATCCGGGAACACCATTAAATCAAAAAGTACAAAAAATATTACCTTTTATTTCTGATTTGGATGATGCATCTAACCCTTTGAATAATGAGGATATTGATAAGTATTTGAATTTGTTGATCGACAATCACTCTTTTAGTTCTGTGCCTTATGTTCTTTATGGCAATTTTAACACTTCGATAGAGAAGGATAGTATTGCTATGCGTAGCTATGAGACTGCCCTTTTAATTGATGATGAGCAAGAGGATGTTTGGCATGAATTTCTCTTTTTAGCTTCAGATTATTTGGAGCACGATGAACTAATAGATTATTCCTTACAAGCTGTTGCTATTTTTCCTGAAAATCCTATATTCAATTATTTTGCCGGGGTTAATTTTCTTATAGATGATCAGTATAGTGAAGCTAAAAATTACCTTATTAGAAGTAGTGAGATTGTTGAGGATAATAGCAGTTTTTTAAGTCAGATTTATGGTATTCTAGGTGATGTCTATTTTAAGCTTGATGATCCCGATAATAGTTTTAAATATTTTGAAGAGAGCCTGTCACATGATGGTAATAATATTGTTGTATTAAATAACTATGCCTATTATTTATCTCTTAAGGAGAAAGATCTGGACAGAGCTGAACAGATGATTACCAGAGTTATAGAGTTGGAGCCTGATAATCCTACATATCTTGATACTTATGCCTGGGTTTTATTTAAACAAAATAAATTTTTTGATGCTCTCTTTGTTATAGAGCAGGCTATAGAGTATGACGATTCAAATAATGGTGTAATTCTTGAACATTATGGAGATATTCTCTATAGGAATGGAAAAATAGATGAAGCCGTTGAACAGTGGAAGAAGGCATTGGAGACAGGGGACGATGAATTAACAAAAAAATTACCCCTTAAAATTGAAAATAGAACTTTTATAGAGAAGGATTATGAATAAGTGTGGTTTTGGTTACAAGAGTAATTATCATTTTATTACAAGAGCTTTTTGTTATCTATCTTTGTTATTAATTATAGGATTATCATCGTGTCAATCTGTTGAGAGATTATTTACCGGATTAACAGATTCTGATATAGAGAAGAATATGATATTAATTAATGCTGAAGAAGCTGTAGCTGATATAGAAACAATATATTTAAGACGTTTAAATATTGATTTTAAAGATCGAAATAATGATAGATCTTTCAGAGCTAATATGTTCATAGAGAGGGATTCTGTAATTATTATTTCAGTTATTCCTGTTATGGGCATAGAGTTAGTTCGGGTTATGTTTGATAAAAGTGATATCTATATTATTGATAGGATTAATCAGGAGGTTAGTCGTAGTGATTATAGTACATTTTCTGATCGATATAATGTTACTTTAGATTTTCATATATTACAATCTATTTTCACAAATTCTCTTTTTTCTTATCCATTACATGAAGATTATAATTTTAATGATTACAATTTTTCTGTAGAGGAGAAGCAGTATAAGTTCGAACGTAAATATTTAGATAGCGGATGTAATGTGGAGCATCACTTTTCTGTTCTTCCGGATATTTATAAAGTTAATAATTTTATTATAGATTATATTATTGATAATAAAACGTTAGAGGTTGATTACTCATCATTTATTAAGGTTGATGATGATTATGTTTTTCCTGAAACTATTGAGCTTAAATCGGATTATCGTGGTCGCAATCATATGATTAGGATGAATTTTAACTCTATTGTGATTAATGGTGAACAAACCATCTTTTTTCAAATCCCTGATTCTTATGAAGTTATTGATTTTTAGTATATTTACACTGCTTTCTGTTTCCTGTTTTTCCCAGGGCGTTGATAATTTAAGAGATCAGCGTGAAAGATTATTGGAAGAAATTGAACAGACTAACAAAGAGTTGGGTCAAAAGAGATCTACACGTGAAAATACTTATCAGCAGCTTACACTTATTTCTCAGGAAATTTCTGTCAGGGAAAAGGTATTACATGATTTACGTGATGAATTGAATAGTTTAGATCGGGATATAGAATCAAATCAATTAGAGATTAATCGGTTAGAGGAAGAGATTGAGCAGTTAAAAGATGAGTATGCTCAACTTATTAGAGATACATATAAGCGTAGAAATTCTTTAGATGAGTTGGTATTTTTTATGGGTGCTAACAGTTTTGCCGAATCTTATCAACGTTACCGGGTTTTAAAAGAGTATTCCAGATATAGACAGCAACAAGGGGAACAACTTGTAGAGAAACAGAATCGTTTAATTGGCCTAAATCAAAATATCCAGAATCAGCGACAGAGGAAAGAGAATAATCTTCAACGAGTAGAGGAGGAATACTCTAAATTAGAGGAAAACAGAGAAGGTAAATCAAGGCTTATTCGATCATTAAGAGCTGAGGAGGAGTGGTTGCGTCAATCTTTGCGGGAAAAGGAAAAACAGGCCCATGAACTTGAAAATAGAATTCTTGAATATATTGAAACGGCCTCTACAGGTTCAGAGGGAATTGATTTTGAGGATTTTAAAGGAAGGTTAATCTGGCCTGTTGATAGAGGTATTATTGTAAATCAATTTGGTGAGCATCGACATACTGTTTTGGATAATGTTACTATTAATAATAATGGTATTGATATTCAATCATTAGAGGGTGAATCTATCTATTCAGTACATCAGGGGGAGGTTAGTAGAATTGTTGCTATACCTGGTTATAATACTGCTATTATTATGCGGCATGGTGATTATTTGACTGTTTATGCTAATTTAAGAGAGGTTTTTGTTGCACAGGGAGAGTTAGTAGGCGCCGGTACTGAGATAGGAAAAGTGTATAAGGGATCCACAGATGATTATGGTATTCTTCACTTTGAGATATGGAATGAAAATCAGAAGTTGGATCCTTCAATTTGGTTGCGCAATTAATTTTATGATAAAAAGGAAACTCTTTTTTTTAATTTTAGTATAAACCAAAAAGATACTTATTTAAATTTTATAAGTTTTAATTTAAAGCGGGATACTGTGTATAAAAAAGAATTAGAATCAGAGATAAAGAACATATCCATAGTTGAAAAGCTTATAGATGAGATATGTGCCGAATATCAGTTAAATTCCGATGTGTACGGTAAGCTCTTACTTGCAGTCGTAGAGGGTGTTAATAATGCAATTGTTCACGGTAACAAGTTGGACAAAAATAAGAGAGTATATTTAGAGTATCAGCTATCTAAAGATGAATTGATTTTTACTATAACAGATGAGGGTGAGGGTTTTGATTATAATAATCTTCCCGATCCAACTACTGAGGAGAATATTGAGAAGAGTCATGGAAGAGGTATTTTTCTTATGTCCCATCTTACCGATAAGATTGAATTTAATGAATCTGGTAATCAGGTAAAATTATTTTTTAGTCTTTCATGAGTAACTCCTCTATTGCTTTTTTTTCTGAAGGGTTTACTACACCCGATTTTGATTACGATTCTATTCGTAGATGGATTTATGAAGTTGTCTCTTCTAATGATTTTGATTTAGGAGAAGTTTCGTTTATATTTTGTAATGATGAGTATTTACTAAAAATGAACAGAGATTATATAGGCCATGATTATTATACCGATATTATCTCTTTTGATTATTCTTCGGACAAATTTATTAGTGGTGATATTTTTATTAGTTTAGATACTGTTAAAACTAATAGTGATAAGTATAGTGTTTCTTTTTTTAATGAATTATTAAGAGTACTCATACATGGGATATTTCATTTTATTGGTTTTAATGATTTAACTGATGAGGAAAAGGAAGTGATGAGGAAAGTTGAAGATGATGCCCTTGAACTTTATCTGTCCAAGTATTCTTAAAGACTTGATTTACTGTAGTTTATTATTCCTTTATTATTTTTTCTTTTCTTATTCGTATAAATTTACTTAACTACTTTAAATTTGTTACGGATTTTAGCTTAATTATGATAAGTAGTATTAATATTTCACTATATTAATTATTTATATAGATATATATGTTGCGTAGTTATGATATTATTATAGTTGGTGGCGGACATGCGGGATGTGAAGCTGCTATGGCATGTGGTAATCTTGGAATGAATGTTCTTTTGATTACTCACGATATGGATAGGATTGCACAGATGAGTTGTAATCCGGCAATAGGTGGAATAGCTAAGGGGCAAATTGTACGGGAAATTGATTCTTTGGGTGGCTATATGGGTATTGTAACCGATTTCTCTTCGATTCAGTTTCGAATGCTCAATCGTAGTAAGGGACCTGCTATGTGGAGTCCCAGATCTCAATGTGATAGAATTCTTTTTTCCAGAAAGTGGAGAACTATATTGGAGAGTAATAGTAACATCTCTTTTTGGCAAGACAGTGTTGAGGATTTAATTATTAGAGATAAATCAGTTCATGGAGTTATCACTAAAACAGGAATTGAATTTTTTGCTAAAAAGGTTATTTTAACTACCGGCACTTTTTTAAATGGTTTGATGCATATAGGAAGTGTTCAAATTGAGGGCGGTCGTATTTCGGAGCCTGCTTCAAAAGGTCTTTCTGATAAACTTCAAAGCTTAGGCTTTAATGTTGGACGAATGAAGACTGGTACTCCTGTTAGAGTAGATGGTCGTAGTGTTGATTTTTCTCAGATGGAAGAGCAGGCTGGGGAGGACTCTTTTTATAAGTTTAGCTATCTGCCAGATAGCGGTACTACTTTAAATCAGCGTAGTTGTTACATTACCTATACTAATAGTGATGTGCATAGCGTTATTAATAAAGGTTTATCTTCCAGTCCTATGTATGATGGAACCATCCAAAGTACCGGACCGCGTTATTGTCCCAGTATTGAAACAAAAATTGTAACTTTTCCTGATAAATCTCTGCACCAACTCTATTTAGAGCCTGAAGGAGAATCAACTGTAGAGTATTATCTTAATGGGTTTAGCAGTTCTTTACCTTCAGAAATTCAGTTTGAAGCTTTACGGCTCGTTCCCGGACTCCAGAATGCGAAATTTTTTCGAGCCGGTTATGCTATTGAATATGATTACTTAGACCCACAACAGTTATATCATACCCTGCAATCTAAACTCTTGAACAATCTATATTTAGCTGGGCAAATTAATGGTACCACCGGGTATGAGGAGGCTGCTGCCCAGGGTTTGATAGCAGGTATTAATGCATCTCTTAACTTGAAGGATCAAAAGCTGTTTAAACTCGATAGAGATGAAGCTTATATTGGAGTTTTAATTGATGATCTCGTCACTAAAGGTGTTGATGAACCTTACAGAATGTTTACCAGTAGAGCTGAATATAGAATTTTATTGCGCCAGGATGATGCTGATGTTCGTTTAACACCCAGAGGATATTCTATTGGTTTAGTTAATAAAGAAAGATATTCATTATTGCAGGAGAAGATTCGATATAGAGATGAGATTATTAATCTAATCAATAATATTAGTATTAAGCCAGAGCAGGTTAATCCTTATTTAAAATCCGTTAATAGCTCCTCTTTAAAACAGGGTGTAAAGTTATCTTCAATTGTTACCCGTCCTCATATTAAACTTAAAGAGTTGGGAGATATTGTCGAAGAATTGGATAGATTTTATTCTACTATTCCCGGGGAACGTTTTGAAGAGATTATAGAATCAGCTGAAATATTAATTAAGTATTCAGGATATATTACAAGAGAAAGGAAAATTGCCGACAAACTTCATAGATTAGAAAATATTTATATTAAAGACAAATTTGATTATAGTAATATACATACTATTTCCACAGAGGGGCGTCAAAAACTTGCACTTATTAAACCTGAAACTATAGGGCAAGCTTCTCGAATTAGTGGAGTTTCGCCGGCCGATATAAATGTTTTATTGGTACTTTTGGGCAGGTGATGTTCCACGTGGAACCGAATGTTTTTGAATATATTTTATATAGGCAATATCCATTTTCACTCTTTTAAATAGTTTGTTACAGATTTGTCGAATTTTGCTTAATTTTATTTTCTGGTACTTCTGTTTTAGATTCTTTATTTTTAAAAGTGGGCACTATTTTTTTATTATTATATTAGTTGCAATTTTAAAATTTAAAAACAGATAAGCTTATTATCTAATTTAAGCTATTATTAAATTTTTTTATTAATAAATATCTATTATTGGAACATTTTCACCTCTATCACAGATAAATAATTCTCATAATTTTTAATAAAGACTATTTTATCGCTATAAAAATAGGGGAATAGAGAATGGTTAATCTTTTTTTAGCTTTCTTGAATTATCCAAAGATTATTGCTCAAATAATTCAAATTGAATTCGAATTTTCTACGGTACGTTAAATTTTTTTTTGAAGAAATAACTAAAATGTATATAGGTAAGAATTTTATCGATTTGGTTATTAAACTTTAAAGACCGATCAATTATAGTTGTTATGGGCGAATTAAGGGTGTCTGTTAATTTGTCTTTCTCCTATCTAGCTATGTTAGCTAATGTTTCTTTAGGCCGGGATGAAGTTTACATTTCCCCATCTTAGTATAAATCTAAGGTCTTCTTTTTGTGTCACAACCAGAAAGGTCAGCATGCAGCATCTAACATGAATGAGTCCCTAGTAAAAAAATCAAGAGGTGCTTGTGAGTATTAAATATTGCCCATTATTCTAACAGAACTCTTCAGTAGATCCATATTTATAGCAAAATATTTTTAAATTGATTTTCCTAGATTATAGCAGAATAGCTTTAATCCAGATTACAACGAAAACTTGCTACATAAATTTGTCTGGCGTATATAACCAGCTTTGTATCCTTAGCTGTACTTGATAAAGCTATTTATTTTTCTAAAAATTCATTTAGATTTATTTATTTATTGAAAAGCTATAGTCTATTTGAATATGGCACTATAAGGAGTAAGGTTTTAATACCGGATAACTCAGTTTTGTCTTCTTCTTAAATCTTCTTCTTTGATATTTATAATCTGATAGTTTTATATAAATTTAATTGTTCAGCTTTGAGTAAGCATTTAAATCGTTATAGTATTGGCATTTATTGATTGTCTATTTTTAACAAATGACATCTGCTAGAGGGTTTTTTGATAAAAAGATTATAAATAATTGATTGTCTATTTTTAGTGTATAATTTATAGTCTTTTATATGATTGTCTAATTCACTATATAGGAATTTTTTTATTATTATTGATTAACTTTTTGATATAGATTTGATTTTTTGACTCCATTATAAATGGAGCTTAACAAAAGCTATTAGTTTTGAATAGGCAATTTTTTCATTTAACTTATTGTTGCTATTAAAGTTTTATTGGTTATTTAATTAAAATATATTCTAATGGAAAAAATTTTAGGGCATATTGTCGATATTGAGAACGAAAGTATATTTCCAGGTTCGTTAACCATTAGGGATGGATTAATTGTCAAAGTTGCCAGGGTTAATTCTCGAGAAGTTCCTGATCGTTATATTCTACCTGGTTTTGTTGATAGTCATATTCATATAGAAAGCTCTATGTTATTACCTTCACATTTTGCAGCCGCTACTGTTCCACATGGAACAATAGCAGTTATTTGTGATCCACATGAGATTGCCAATGTTTGTGGTAAATCCGGCGTCTATTATATGATTAATAATGGTTTAACAGTTCCTTTAAAGTTTTTTAATGGTGCTCCTTCATCTGTTCCTGCTACCAACTTTGAAACCTCCGGCGCTTGCATCAACTCGCAAGATGTTTTAGAGCTGCTCTCTAATGACCAAATATGGTTTTTATCTGAGGTTATGAATTATCCCGGAGTAATTAATGGGGATCCTGAAATAGATAAAAAGATTGCTAGTGCAAAGAAACTTAATAAAGTTATAGATGGACATGCTCCCGGATTGTCTGGCAAAGATCTCGATTACTATATCTCTTGTGGGATATCTACAGATCATGAGTGTAGTACATATATTGAAGCAAAAGAGAAGATCATGAAAGGAATGAAAATATTGATAAGGGATGGGAGTGCAGCAAAAAACTTTAAAAATCTTTACCCATTGATTTCTCAATTTCCCGATGATGTTATGCTCTGTACTGATGATAGTCATCCCGACGAAATTCTTTCTAACGGACATATTGATCGAATTATTCGTCTGGGTCTTAGCTATGGAGTTGATATTTTTAAACTTTTGAAAGCAGCAATAATAAATCCGATTAAACATTATAAATTACCTATAGGATTATTAAAGGAAGGAGATCTTGCAGATTTTATTATTGTTGACAGTTTAAAGGATTTAAATGTTTTATCAACTTTTATAGATGGAAGTGAAGCATATAATAGTGAAGAGGGTTATAAATTTTCGTTATCACCACAAGTAGCAATAAATAATTTTTGTGCTAAGAAAGTTACTCATGAAGATTTTTTACTTAAGGTTCCAGATTATGCTACTTATGCTCAGGTTATCAATGTTAAAGATGGAGAGTTAATAACTGATATTTTTAATTGGGATATTAGAGAATATCGCAATAACTATTTAAATGGTGATCTCAAGCAGGATATTATCAAATTAGTGGTTTATAATCGATATAGTCACAGCACACCTTCGATAGGATTTGTTAAGAATATAGGGTTAAAAGATGGTGCTATAGGAGGGACAGTTGCTCATGATAGTCATAATATAGTAGTTGCAGGAACAGATGATCAATATATAGTTGAGCTTATAAATAATATCGTTGATAATAAAGGTGGTATAGGAATTAAGTGTAGTGAAGGTTTAAAAATATTGCCTCTGCCTGTAGCCGGATTGATGAGTTTAGAGTCTGTTAATGAAGTGGCTCTGCTCTATACCGAGATAGACTCTTTAGCCAAAAAATCCGGATCACAACTTTCTGCTCCTTTTATGACACTCTCTTTTTTATCATTATTAGTTATACCTTCACTAAAACTAAGTGACAAAGGTCTTTTTTGTAGTGATAATTTTCAGTTTGAGTCTATATTTAAGTAGTTAATTGCTATTTTCATGCCATAATAAAATTAGATTGATTGAACAATGAAGCGTGCTTATTTGCAAGACAAAATTTTGGCATTACCTGATAAGCCTGGTATTTATCAATTTTTTGATAAAGATGGCATAATTATTTATGTAGGTAAGGCTAAATCTTTAAGGCGTAGAGTCTCATCATATTTTAATAGAGAGCCGGATAATGGAAAAACCAGAGTATTAATAACTAAAATTAGAGATATTAATCATGTTGTCGTTGATAGTGAAGAGGATGCTCTGCTTTTGGAGAATAATTTAATAAAGAAATATCAACCACGCTATAACGTATTGTTGAAGGATGATAAATCTTTTCCCTGGATTGTAGTAAAAAATGAGTATTTCCCCAGAGTATATCAAACCCGTAAACTTATTAAAGATGGTAGTTCTTATTATGGACCATATACATCAGTTAAAATGGTAAGAACATTATTAAATCTTTTTCGTCGTTTATATCCCTTACGTACCTGCCGCTATGATTTAAGTCCGGATAATATAAAACAAAAAAAATATAAGAAGTGCCTCGAGTATCATATTGGTAATTGTAAAGCTCCTTGTGAGGGGTTCCAAATAGAGAGCGAATATCTTACATATATATCTGAGGTCAATAATATTTTAAAGGGTAATATCAATTCGCTTATTCGCTATTTAAAAGAGATGATGTTGAATTATGCCGATAGTTATAAATTTGAGGAAGCTGAAGAGATAAGAGAGAGAATTAATATTTTATCAGGCTATCAAAGTAGGTCAACTATTGTTAACTCAAGAATTGATAATGTTGATGTATACTCCTTTTTGGATGATGAAAAAAGTGTTTTCATTAATTTTTTAAAAGTCTTAAACGGTGCGGTTGTACAAGCTCATACAGTTGAGTATACAAAGAGGCTGGATGAAAATGTTTTAGATATTTTATCTTTAGCTATTGTTGATATAAGAGAACGTTTCAATAGTAATTCTAAGGAGATTATAGTACCGGTTAAACCAGATATTGAACTAAACCATTTAGTCTATACTATACCTCAAAAAGGTGATAAGAAAAAACTGCTCGAACTCTCACAAAGGAATGTAAAATATTACCGAATAGAGAAACTTAAACAGGAAGCTAATCGCAATAAGCGGTCAAAAAATGTTCTTTTACTGGAGAATTTGCAAAAAGATTTAAGATTAAAAAGTGTACCTCTTCATATTGAATGTTTTGATAATTCAAACATTCAGGGAACTTATCCTGTTGCTGCCTGTGTTGTTTTTAAAAAGGGGAGACCTTCTAAAAAGGAGTATCGTCATTTTAATATTAAAACTGTAGAGGGACCAAATGATTATCTATCTATGGAGGAGGTTGTTTATAGACGCTATAAGCGGTTAAAGGATGAGGGACTGTCTCTGCCGCAGTTAATTGTTATTGATGGAGGTAAAGGCCAGTTGGGGTCGGCAGTTAATGCATTAAATAGACTTAACTTGTTAGATGATATTGCTGTTATTAGTATTGCTGAACGACTCGAAGAGCTTTTTTTCCCCGGTGATCCTGTCCCTTTATATCTCGATAAAAACAGCTCTTCATTAAAGTTAATACAACATTTGAGAAATGAAGCTCATCGCTTCGGACTCTCATTTCATCGTGATAAAAGGAGCAAAGGAGCATTAAGTTCTGAGCTGGAATCTATTAATGGAGTGGGATCTAAAACTATAGAAGACTTATTTAATGAGTTCAAATCTTTTGATGCAATTAAAAAGAGTAGTGTTGATAAGTTATCAAAAGTAGTGGGACAGAAACGAGCAGAAATTATATTTAATTATTTTAATGGTTGAAAATAGATATTTTGTCATATAAAGAATTAAAGTGCAATGATATTTATATATGTAGATAACTACTTAAAAGAAGAGCATGAGAAGCTCTTCTCTCTTAATATCTAATTTTTCATCAATATTATAATGAGAAATATAGTTTTTTAAAGTATTAATATTGTGTTTTTTATTTATAATAATATCTTCTAACACTTTAATTGAATCGTAGTATTTATTTCTGTTGCAATCAATTTTTATCTTATCAATTACTCCCTTTTTTACTTCCATATTTAAAGAGAGTATTACCCCATTATTTTTAATGCTTTTATTTAATTCATAAGAGGGACCATAATTATAGTTCCACTCCTCTCTATTGTATCTCTTATTAGCTATTTCAATTATCTTTTTTTCTTCCTCCTTAGTTAACAAAGAGCGTTCTATATTTTCTATATAATTATCTGATTCAAGTAGTGAGGCTATTTTTTCTATAAACTCTTTAGTTGTAATATCTTTATTGATGAACTCTTTAATATTTACCACTCTGCTTTTTATAGATTTAACAGCATTATCATTATATTTCATATCCGGAGTCTTTAGGGCCAGATTTAGATTTTCCAAATTTGAATCAAAAAGTAAGGTGCCATGATGCATCACCCTTTTTTTAAACAGATGTGATGCGTTTCCAGATATTTTATAATTGTATAGAGTTATATCATTACGTTCTCCGTGTTTGGCCGGTAACCCTAGCTGGTTTAAAGAGTTTACTATTGGTAGTGTACTTTTTTTAAAATTTATTAGTTTGTCGGGTTCTCCGGTCTTAATAAAAGAGAAATTGATATTTCCCATATCGTGATAGACAGTTCCTCCTCCTGAAATTCTACGATATAGAGGAATGTTATTTTTAATTATAAATGGCAAATTAACTTCAGCATAAGCGTTTTGATGTTTTCCCGTTATTATAGATGAGCTATTTATATATAACAGTACTGCATCATTTTTGGTGTATCTTAGTATGTACTCTTCTGTTGCCAGATTGAATGTGGGATTATTGCTTTTACTAATGATTAATCTGGTTTTCATTTAAAACATTTTTACTATGATATTTATCTAATTGTTAATCTGTCTAATCTGTTTGTTTTGTTATTTTTGTTTAAAATTGTATTGTTGCTGCTTATTAAACATAGTTATAAGTCATTCAGTTCAAAATGAAAAGATATTATTTTTATGAGGGTTCTTATTCAAAGAGTTAAGAGGGCTTCAGTAGAAATTGATGGTAGGGTAAATTCTCAAGTTTCAAATGGGTTACTTGTTTTTGTTGGTATAACCAATAGTGATACTCTCGATGATGCTTTATGGCTTGCCAAAAAAGTCTCTAATTTGAGAATTTTTGATGATGATGATGGAGTGATGAACCTCTCTGTAAAAGAGGTAAAAGGAGAGATTCTAATTGTTAGTCAGTTCACCCTGCATGCTAAAACTAAGAAAGGGAACCGTCCCTCATATATTAATGCAGCTAAACCCGATGTTGCAATATTTATATATGAGAAATTTATAGAGTTTATTGAATCTACTACTTTAACTACACCTAAAACTGGTGAGTTTGGTGCACAAATGGAGGTTTCTCTTTTGAATGACGGACCCGTAACTATATTTATAGATAGTGATAATAAGGAGTGATATGATGATAGTAATGCGTTAAAATTTTTATAAATGGATAATCCAATTGAACCTTTATTTGAGACTTTTGAAGAGGATTTTTTAAAAATTTCTTCTTATGATTCTTCTTTTGCAAATAACCCTAAAAATAAGGATAAAGAGCTTTTGAAGTCGATCTGTAGTTTTATAGATCTTACCACTTTAAATGTGACAGATAGTAGTGAAACGGTGCATCTATTTTGTGATAAGGCTAAGCAATTTTCAGTTGAGCATCCCCAAATGCCAAATGTGACTGCCGTATGCACCTATCCTGTTTTTGCCTCAGTTTTAGATAGCGCATTAAGGGGAACCGGTATTAAAAGGGCTGTAGTTATAGGCTCTTTTCCCTCTTCACAAACTTTTCTGGACATTAAGCTTGCAGAGGCTAAAAAAGCAATAGCTTTTGGAGTTGATGAACTTGATTATGTTATGAGTGTTGGAGAGTTTCTTGAAGGAAATTATGAATTTGTTGGTAGCGAAATTTCAGCAATTAAAAATGTGGCTGGTGATATTAAATTAAAGGTTATAATTGAGAGTGGTATATTACCTGATAATGAATCAATATGGCGAGCCTCACTTTTAGCTATGGAGTGTGGTGCCGACTTTATTAAAACCTCTACTGGTAAAGTTTCTCAATCTGCATCTCCTGAGGCTGCCTGGATTATTGCGCATGCTATAAAAGCTTATTATTTAAAACGGGACAGAAAGATTGGATTTAAAGTTTCTGGAGGAATATCATCGGTTGATGAAGCAACTATCTATTATGGAATAGTTAAATCTCTTTTGGGAGAAGATTGGCTTGTACCTGACTATTTTAGAATTGGGGCAAGCAGACTGGCAGATAATCTTTTAAATTATATCAACTCTTCACCTGCTGATTAGTTAAGAATAGAAGCAAATTACCTGTAAGTGATAAATTGTAATGATAAATATTATATTTTAACTCTCTCTTTTGGTAGTAAAATCTACTAATTCAATTAAGGCTTTTTGTGTATCTGATTCAGGATAAGATTTTAATATATCCAATGCTTTTTCGCTAAATTGATGCATTTTATTTCGGGCATAATCAATTCCTCCATTATCAACTACATATTTTATTACCGGGGCTATTTTACGCTCTTTTTTATGATGCTTGCTAATTGTTTTAATTATTTTACGTCTCTCTCTCTTTTTTGCCTCATTTAATACATGTATTAAAGGGAGAGTTATTTTTTTCTCTTTAATATCATTTCCTGCCGGCTTGCCTGTTACACCCTTTTTTTTATAATCAAGAATATCATCTCTTATTTGAAATGCTATTCCTAAATTTATACCAAACTCCTTCATTTTTGCAATGTCCTCTTTATCGGCATTAACCGAAACTGCTCCTGATTCGGTACATGCCGATATTAAGGTTGCGGTCTTTTTTCTAATAATATCATAATAGCTCTCTTCTGTAATATTTAAATAACGAGATTTTTCTATCTGTAACAGTTCGCCTTCACTCATTTCTGTAACTGCATTAGATACAATTTTAAGTACGTCAATTTGGTCCTCTTTTAAAGCTTTACTTAAACCTGTAGATAAAAGATAGTCTCCCACCAAAACTGAAATTTTAGATCTCCATAGTGCATTTATTGAAAAAAAGCCTCTGCGTTGGTAAGTTTCATCTACCACATCATCATGAATAAGAGTTGCAGTATGCAATAGTTCTATAAGAGTTGCAGCTGTATATGTTTGTCTGTTTATTTCACCATTCAATTTCGCTGACAAAAAGATTAACATTGGTCTCATCTGTTTTCCTTTTCGCCTTAATATATAGTTTACGATGAGATTTAGCAGAGGAACGTCAGTTTCAAGTTCCTTTTTAAAAAAAGGCTCAAATTCTTTCATTTCCCGGGCTATAGGCAGTTTTATTCTATCTGAAATTTTCATTAAAAAATAATTTGTTTAAATAATTAACCGCTATGCACTACAGATAAATATAAAAAGCATCTAACAACTTCTCTCTGTTCTAATTTTTTAAATCTCTTAATAGTTATCTGCTCTTTTGTTGTTATCGGTTTTTGTTTTCCAAAAATAACAATTTGAAGAGTAATTAAATAATTAATATTGATATTAAAAGTTTTCTCCGTTTAGCTGCTCATATCTATGTATATAAATATTTTGGCCGGTTAGATACTTTCTATCTACTTTTTTATATATTTGTATAATAACTATTTCTATCTGATAAATTATTAAATTGAAGAGGTTTATTATGAAGATTAAAGATTTAGATCCGGAAATGCTCGACAGGGCAGCCAACATACTCAAAGCTATAGCCCACCCCATGAGAATTGCTATTTTATCGCATCTTGAGGATGGTAATAAATTAACAGTAACTCAAATTCATAATATTCTAAATATTGAGCAGAGTACAACGTCACACCATCTTGGTATTTTGAAAGATAAGGGAGTATTGTCATCACAAAGAGAGGGTAAAAATACTTT
Source organism: Marinilabiliaceae bacterium ANBcel2 (assembly GCA_029688995.1). Lineage (GTDB taxonomy): Bacteria > Bacteroidota > Bacteroidia > Bacteroidales > Marinilabiliaceae > JARULA01. The sequence continues at coordinate 156,501 of JARULA010000002.1, read as the reverse complement.
CTACTTTTTAAAACATGAAAGTTTACGCAATATTATCGATTGTGTAAGTAAATGTTCAGGTTAACTATTTGCTTATGGCTAAGATAAGAGTTACAAAAGAGTTTAGGTTTGAGATGGCGCATGCACTTCATAACTATAACGGGTTGTGCAAAAATATTCATGGCCATTCATATATTATGTATGTTACAGTTATGGGAGAACCTGATGCCAATCCTGAGAATTCTGATTATGGTATGGTAATTGATTTTTCGGAATTAAAATCGGTTGTAAATCGTGAAATTGTTAAACCATTTGATCATTCGGTGGTTATATCTAAAAGAGCAGGAGAGGATTATATAAGTAGAGTTAAAGAGATCACCAATCGTTACTTCATTGTTCCATATCAGCCAACATGTGAAAATTTGCTTCTCGATTTTGTTGAAAGAGTTACAAAAGTACTTCCTTTTAAAGTTAAATTGTATAGCTTAAGATTATATGAAACTGCCGGCTCTTTTGCCGAGTGGTATGCAGATGATAATTAATAATTTTTATGTCTAAAAAATCTCTCTATTTATTGGATGCTTATGCTTTAATTTTTAGAGCATATTATGCATTTATTCGTGCACCTCGAGTTAACTCAAAAGGGTTAAATACCTCTGCCATTTATGGATTTACCAATACGTTGTTAGATATTTTACAAAAGCAGAATCCTCAATATCTTGCTGTTGTAATTGATTATTCCGGTCCAACATTTAGGAATGAGATCTATCCCGAATATAAAGCTAATCGTGAAGAGACTCCTGAAGATATAAAAAAGGCTGTACCATATATTAAAACTATTTTGCAGGCAATGAATATTCCGCTTCTTGAAATTGAAGGGTACGAGGCTGATGATGTAATAGGAACAGTTGCTTTGCAGGCTTCAAATGATGGATATGATACCTATATGGTTACTCCCGATAAGGATTTTGCACAACTTGTAAATGAGAACATTAAAGTATTAAAACCCAGATCACGTGGTAACGATGTTGAGGTTTGGGATCCCGAAACTGTTAAAGAGCGGTTTAATGTTCCTGATCCTGCAAATGTAGTTGATGTATTGGCTTTATGGGGAGATGCATCTGATAATGTTCCGGGTTGTCCCGGAATTGGAGAGAAGCGATCTAAGGAGATTATTAAAGAGTACCATTCAATTGAAAATGTTTATAAAAACATAGAGAAGTTTAAGGGTAAGCAGAAAGAGAACTTAATTAATTATAAAGATCAGGTAGAGCTTTCTAAAAAGCTGATTACTATATGTACTAATGTTCCATTTAAATATAGTGTTGATAGTTTTAAAAGAGAGGATTTTGATAATGTTAAATTAAAAGAGCTTTTAACAGAACTTGAATTTAAAAATATCTTTGATCGACTTTTTGGGACATCTTACGAGACCAAATCTAACCCTCAACAAAGATCTCTTTTCGGGGAGGAAGATAATAGTCTCACTGATAATGGTAATGGTTTTGATACTATTGAAAATATTGAGCATAATTATCATTTAATAGATAATGAGTTGGCTTTATCCTCTCTTTTAGTTGAGCTCTCTGTACAAAAGACTTTTTGCTTTGATACAGAGACATCTGGTTTGGGTTTAACATCCTCTTTAGTTGGCATTGCATTCTCATGGAAGCCTCATGAAGCATGGTATCTTCCTTTACCCGCTCAATTGGATGCTGCAAAAGATATTTTGGAAAGGGTTAAAGCTGTTTTTGAGGATCCCACAATTGAGAAGATAGGTCAAAATTTAAAATATGATATTTTAATGCTTAAGAAATATGGTCTTGATATTAAGGGGCCTTTCTTTGACACCATGGTTGCTCATCATTTAATTGAGCCCGGATTGCGACATAATATGAACTTTTTGGCCGAGACATATTTAAATTATTCTCCATTGTCTATTGAAAGTCTTATAGGGGCTAAGGGGAAGAATCAGGGCAGTATTAAAGATGTTGATGTAAAAAAAGTTACTGAGTATGCAGGTGAGGATGCCGATATCACATTTCAGTTAAGAGATATATTGCTGCAAGAGTTAAAAAAAGAGAATTTGCAAAACTACTTTTTTGACGTTGAAATGTCTCTTTTAAGGGTTTTAACCATAATGGAGTTTAATGGTATAAAAATTGATATTAAAGCTTTAAATGATAGTAGTGAAACTCTTCATAACAGGTTGATTAAACTTGAAAAACAGATACATTCAATTGCCGGTATCGAATTTAATGTTAATAGTCCGAGACAGGTAGGAGAGATTCTTTTTGAGAAATTGAAGATAGATGCTAAAGCATCAAAAACCAAAACGGGACAATATACTACCAATGAAGAGGTATTGCAGCGCTTGAAGGATAAGCATACTATAGTTCCTTTAATACTCGAACAAAGGGGATTAAAAAAGTTGCTCTCTACTTATATTTCAGCTCTTCCCGATTTGGTAAATAGTAGTACCGGCAGGTTACACACATCGTTTAATCAGGCTGTGGTTGTTACAGGTCGATTAAGCAGCTCAAATCCCAATTTGCAGAATATTCCAATTAGGGATGAAGAAGGGAAGGAGATTCGTAAAGCATTTGTTGCTTCAGATGAAAATCATATATTATTTAGCGCCGATTATTCACAGGTTGAGTTAAGATTGATGGCTCATTTTAGTGGTGATAAGGATTTAATTGAAGCATTTAAAAGAGGTGATGATATCCACTCTATAACTGCATCTAAAATTTTTAATGTTGATAGTGAAAATGTAACCTCTGAGATGAGGCGTAAGGCGAAGACTGCCAATTTTGGAATTATATATGGAATTTCAGCTTTTGGACTGGCAGAGAGATTGAGTATATCACGCACTGAAGCTAAGAATATTATTGATGGATATTTTAAGAGTTTCCCAGGTGTTAAGGTTTATATGGAAAAATCTATCCGCGATGCACGTGAAAAGGGGTATGTAACAACTCTTTTTGGGCGAAAAAGATATCTTCCCGATATAAATTCCAGAAATTCAGTTGTAAGGGGAGTGGCAGAACGTAATGCTATTAATGCACCTATTCAGGGAACTGCTGCAGATATTATTAAAAAAGCTATGGTTGATATCTATAGGATTATGGAAGAGAAAGAGTTTAATTCTAAAATGATTTTACAGGTGCACGATGAGCTTATTTTTGATACTGTAAAAGAGGAGTTGGATGAGTTAAAGAGTGTTGTGATTAATTCAATGGAGAGTGTTTGCGATCTTTCTATTCCTTTGTTGGTAGAATCGGGAGAAGGCTATAACTGGCTTGAAGCTCATTAATTATAACCTGCTCCCGTTTTATTTTAATTTCTTCCTCCCATTCTTTTATCTCCAGCATGAGTTGGGATTGTACCATTTAGCATATTTTGATAAGTTTCGCTATCATTTAATACTTCAACTGCTCTATGGATCTCTTCATCATTTTCAATAGAGTGCAGGATTGATCCTTCCTGATGGTAGTATCTTGTTAGAAGCTCCATAGTAAGCAGGTTTTTAACCTCTTCGCTAAAGATATCTAAAGATCTTTCTGCATTTGGCTTTAAAAGCTCTTCGATCTCTTCAAAAGCTTTTTCATCAATTGTATAGTACTCTTCATTTTTTGCTGCATTTTTTAGTTGCCGATATAATTCATTTGATCTTGATGTATAGGTAAAATCTTCAAGATTTTTTACATAGGCAATGAACTGTTCATATGTCTCATCATCTATTTTAAAAATGCCGGGTTTATCTATCGACTCATTTTTAGTCACAAATTTTGTTGCAAAATCAAATATTGTTTGCTGTGCCATTAGCGCAATGGTAATATTTGCATAACTGTCAGGCTGAACAATTATGTCGGGCGAGATTCCCCCTCCATCATATACAGGTCGGCCTCCTGAGGTGTAAAATTTACTCATTAAAGAGTCGGGAATTAACTCTACAGAGCCATCCTCATCTCTTTGAGCATAATCTACTGCCTGAATAGATCTTCCGCTTGGGATATAATATTTTGCAGTTGTAACTTTTAAACTTGAGTTATAAGCTAAATTTCTGGTTGTTTGTACCAGTCCTTTACCAAATGATCTCTGACCTATAATAATCCCTCTGTCGTGATCCTGAATGGCTCCTGCAACAATCTCCGAAGCTGAGGCTGATCCTCTATTAATTAATACCGTTAAAGGCATTATTGTATCGATAGGGTTGCGTGGAGTACGATATGTGTTATCCCATTGAGATATTTTACCTTTTGTGCTTACCACTTCACTTCCTCTTGGAAGAAATAGGTTTGCTGTTTTAACGGCTTCATCCATTAAGCCTCCCGGATTACTCCTTAAATCAAGAACAAGTTGTTCCATCCCCTTATTCTCTTTTAGATCGGTAAAAGCTTTTTCTATTACATCGGTACAGTTACTTGTAAAGTTATTAAGTATAATTATTCCGGTTTTATTATCAAGCATTCCGTAATATGGTACGGGATTAATCTGTATTATCTCTCTTTTTACTTCAAAGATTTGCTCCTCCTTCAATCCTGGACGTTCTACTACTATTTCGACAATTGTGCCGGCCGGACCTTTCAATTTGTCACTTACTTCTGCTGTTTCAGCACCTTTAGCATTGAATTGATCAACTTTTAATATTCGATCTCCTGCTTTTAGTCCTGCCTTTTGAGCTGGAAAATCTTTATATGGTTCAGATATAACAACATATTCACCCCTTTTTGTTATTAGCGCTCCAATACCACCATATTCGCCGGTAGTCATAAACCTAAAATCATCCATCTCTTCTTCCGGAATATATGTAGTATATGGATCCAAAGATTCTAGCATAGCATCTATTCCGCTTTTAATAAGCTGCTCCGGATTGGTTTCATCTACATAGTAACTATTTAATTCTCTAAACAGGGTATAGAAAATATCGAGATTTTTTACAATTTCGAAATTTTTCCTATCAGGATTATCTTTACCTGGTATATCAGCCACTGCTGTTGTAGAGAAAATAGCAGAAGCAATAAATAGAAAAGCAAGTCTTTTGAATTTCAAAATAGAGTTATTATTCATTTGAAAATATTTTATTATAGGTTTTAAGTTTATTCCATTTTAATTAAACAGATAGTTTAATTATTCCGGTTTATCACAATTTATAACTATTGCCTGATTATCCAATTGAGTATATATGTGCTTTAAAAATAGTTTTTTATTACCGGATAGAAAAATTGTGCACTATCCGATTATTGATAACAGCTGAACACAAACTATTAGTATTACCATCGCCACCGGATATACTGTCGCGTAGGCAACTGAAGGCGCGTTTGTGTCGGTTAAAGGAGTCACCGCTGCCAGTCCGGGTGTACTTGTCATTGCTCCTGTCATAGTTCCCAGCATTGATAATATATTTACTCCTTTTATAAATCTTGATATTATTATTGAGAGAATCATTGGTATAAGAGTTATAGATGCTCCTATTATGAATAGGTGATAGCCATATGCATTAAATGTATCAACAATATTGGCCCCTGCACTGGTTCCAACCTCTGCCAGAAAAAACATTAATCCAATCTGTCTTAAAAGCTGAGTGGCAGCTCCCGACATACTCCATACAATATTTCCTGTTCTTCCTATACGACTTAAAACCATTCCTACAACTAAAACACCACCTGTTAGTCCGGGACTAAACTTAAACTCTTCTCCAAAAGAGAGAGAGAGGTTTCCCAGAAGTACACCAATAACAATTCCAAGTGAGATAGGAAGAAAATCGGTATCAGATAGTTTTTTGTCATTGTTGCCAAAAATTTTGATTACCTGCTTCATATTCTCTTTGCTTGAAGCCACCATTATTTTATCTCCCATCTGTAGTTTCAGTGAAGGAGAAGGAGCAATATCAATACCGCTTCTTCTCACTCTTGTTACTGTAGCCTGATAATTGTTCCATAAATTGAAAGTTCCCAAAGTTTGATTAACCACCTCTTTATTTGTTACCAGAAGTGATTGTACTTCATAGGATTTATGTAGAGGTATCTCCTCTTTTGACTCACTACCAATTAAAAACCCTATTTTATCCAGAGCTTCTTCAGTACCTACAGCTTTTATTAAATCATCTTTATGTAGTACAGTTTCGGGAGTTGGAATTACTGAGGTCTTTTCGTGTTGAACCCTTGATATAACGGCGTCTGTCATTGACCTGACTCTGAGATCGCTAATTGACTTATTAAATACAGCTTCATTTTCTACTTTAAAAATCTTACTTTTAATAGGCGGAAAATCACTGCTATTTTCAATTTCGTACTCTTTTTCGGCACTTTTTATATCTATTTTTCTAATTTTAGGGTATAGTCGAACGAAAAGAATAACTCCTATAACGCCAAAGGGATATGCTATTCCGTATCCTATGGAGGTTAATGGTGAAGAGGTTGCATCTATTCCGGCTGCTAATCCCGGGGTACTGGTGAGTGCCCCTGTTAAGAGTCCGATAGCCACCGGCATCTCAATTCCCGAAAAATAGTGCGCTATAAAGGCAATAAGTGAGGCAGATGCAATAATTACTAAAGTAATTCCCACTAAAGCGCGTCCCTGTTTTTTAAACGAATCGAAAAAACCGGGTCCGGCTTGCATCCCAATAGTATAGATAAAAAGTATTAACCCCAGCTCTCCTATTATAGATGGAATTACCATACCGTGATGTCCAAAAAAGAGTGCTACAAAAATTATTGCTGAAATATCAAGAGAGACATCAGCTATTTTAATTTTTCCTATGATATATCCTACAGATATAATAAAGAAGAGAATGAAATAGGGTTGGGAAATAAACTCCATAACTAATTATTTTAAAAGCAATTAAATTTTAATATGCAAAGTTAGCTTAAAATGGCTGTTTATCAGCTCTAATAGTACTGTTAAATTATATTAAACAGCCAATAAAAACTATTGTTTGATAAACAGTTGATTTTAAGCTAAAAATTGAACCTTATATAACTAAAACAGATTAATTATTTTAATTTTGTGTGGTACGTTTTTTGTAAAAACAGCAGAAGATGAGTCTAAATAAATTACATCCCAATTCGGCAAAACAACTTATGCTGGATAAACGTTATTTGCGTATGGCATTAATATGGGCCGAAAACTCATATTGTAAAAGAAGACAGGTTGGAGCATTACTTGTTAAGGATAAGATGATTATTAGTGATGGATATAATGGTACACCTGCCGGCTTCGAAAATGAGTGTGAAGGGGAGGATAATATTACCAAGCCTTATGTACTCCATGCCGAGGCTAATGCTATTACAAAAGTTGCCAGAAGTAATAACTGTTCCCATGGAGCAACTCTTTATGTTACCTCTTCACCATGTATAGAGTGTGCTAAATTGATTATTCAATCAGGCATTTTTAGAGTTGTTTTTCAGGATAAGTATAGAATTGATGATGGGATTAAATTGTTGAAGCGTGCTAATATAGAGGTTGTTCATATAGAAGGATAAATGTTTATTTAATATGCAGTATAATAATAGTTTTAAAAAAGTTATATTACCTCTGCTTTTTGCAGTTGTATTGGCCGCCGGTTTTTTTGGCGGAGCATTTTTTTCGCAGAGTGAAGCAGTGAGTAGTGGCAATGGAGGGAGGATGTTTGTTTATCCCGGTAAGAGTAAGGTTGGTAATTTACTTGAAATAATTGAGCAGCAATATGTAGATTCAATTAATATTAGTGAAATAGAGGAGAAGATAATTCCCGATATATTGGAGGATCTTGATCCCCATTCAGTTTATATCCCCGAGGATAAAGTTGAACTGGCTAATCAGGAGTTGGATGGAGAATTTGGAGGAATTGGTGTTCAGTTTAATATGCAGAATGATACAGTAATGGTAATAAGCGTTGTATCCGGTGGCCCATCAGAAGAGGTTGGGATTGTCCCCGGTGACAGAATTATTACTGTTAATGACTCGTTAATTGCCGGAGAAGGAATACCTACCGATCAGGTGGTTAGTATGTTGAGAGGAGAGATGGGAACTGTTGTTAATGTTGGCGTGGAGCGACGCGGACGTGAAGATTTAATTGACTTTGAAATTACAAGGGGCTCCATTCCTGTACATAGTGTAGATATCTCTTATATGATTGAGGATGCAATTGGATATATTAAGATTAGCAGATTTGCCCGTAACACTTACCAGGAATTTATTACAGGTTTATCTAAACTTAAATCCAAAGGGAGTGAAAGTGTTATTATTGATTTGCGTGGTAATTCTGGGGGATATCTTGATGTGGCTATTAATATGATAAATGAAATACTTGCTAAGGATGAGTTGATTGTTTATACCGAAGGGAAGGCTGTACCCCGTCAGGATGTTTATGCAAATGGGAGCGGCTCTTTTCAGGATATAGGAATTACTGTTTTAATAGATGAGTTTAGCGCCTCGGCAAGTGAAATATTGGCAGGTGCTGTTCAGGATAATGACAGGGGGTTAGTGATTGGTCGTCGTTCATTTGGTAAGGGATTGGTACAGCAGCAGATGTCTTTAACTGATGGTAGTGCGGTTCGGTTAACAGTTGCACGATATTATATTCCCAGTGGTAGAGGAATTCAAAAACCATATGATAACGGGATTGAAGATTACTATAGGGACATTTTATCCAGATTTGAGCATGGAGAGTTTTATGAGAAAGACAGTATTGTAATGAACGACTCTTTAAGATATGAGACCAAAGGAGGCAGAGTGGTTTATGGAGGAGGAGGTGTGATGCCTGATATTTTTGTACCTCGCGATACAACCTATTTTAATGATCTTTATTTTACATTAAGAGACAGGGGGTTGATTTATCAATTTGCTCTTCGCTATAGTGATGATAATCGTGACGAGCTCTCCTCTTTTGAAGCGGTTAAAGATCTTTATCAACATCTTTCTCATCAAAATATATTGGATTCACTATTAGATTTTATAGAAGAGAGGGGAGTAGATTTTCCCCCGAGTGAGTTTGAGGAGTCTAAGGATTATATTTCAACCGAAGTTAATGCATATATAGCAAGAAATATCATGGATGAAGAGGGATTTTATCCTATATTACACAAAATAGATGAGATTGTTATTGCCGCTTTAGAAGCTGTTAAAAAAGGTTATGATCATGATCCGTTTTCGATAGAGGAGATAGAGTAGTTTAAATTGTAATTTGAGTTGGTATGTTTTTTAGAGTTTTAATATTTTTAATTCTGTTTTATTATCTGTTTAAAATAATAGGAAGAATTTTTTTACCCCTTTTTATATCTCATAGGATTAATAAAAAGCAGCGGGAACAACAGAGAGTTTACAAGGATTATATTAGAAAAAAGAAGGGTGAAGAGGGAGAGGTTGTCATTACTTATGAGGAACCTGTAAATAATCGAAAACAAAAGCAAAAATCAAAAAGTAGTAACAGTGATAATAGTGCTGGAGAATATGTTGATTTTGAAGAGGTAAAGTAGCTTTACCTCTTCAAAACTTTATCCTTTTTTATGTAATCCACACTCTTTAGTTTCAGGATTTTCCCACCACCATCTTCCGGCTCTTATATCTTCACCTTCAGTAATTGCTCTGGTGCATGGTTGACATCCAATTGAAGGATATCCCTTATCATGAAGAACATTATATGGAACTCTATTCTTTTTGATATATTCAAATAGCTCTTTATTACTCCATTTTGCAAGAGGATTTATCTTTATTAGCTTATTGTTTTCGTCCCATTCTACAATATCAATGTTTTGTCTGGTGACAGATTGCTCTGAACGCAATCCGCATATCCATGCATCAAGACCATTAAAAGCTCTTTTTAAGGGGTCGGTTTTGCGTAGTTTGCAGCAAAACTTCCTATTCTCCACATTGTCATAAAAGAGGTTTATGCCCTTCTCATTTACCATTTTTTCAATATCTGCAGGATTGGGAAAATATATTTGAATTTGAATTTTATATTTTTTTGAAGTGCGGTCAATAAGATCATAAGTTTCAGGAAATAACCTTCCTGTATCTAAAGTGAATACAGGAACTCTTTTATCACTTTTAGCGATCATATCTGTTAGCACCTGATCTTCTGCTCCCATGCTGGATGCAAGAGCTATCTTATTTTTAAAGAGCATTGCAACTTCATCTACGATCTTTTGTGCATTATAGTTTTTTAATCTGCTATTTAGTTGTGATATTTCGTTACTGTCCATTTGATCTATTTTAAAGGTATGAGTTTTCTACTTATATTTTTTTAGCTGCTTTTAATCTTATCTATTTTACTTTGGCATACAGTCACCAAAACAGATTCCCATATGTCGTCCTTTTTTTATTAATTTGTTATTACTTGCCTCAATAAGCTTTAGCTTGCCTCCAACTTCATTTAAAGAAACTTTTCCAACTTTACCATTTTTCATTGCTACCATATTACCAAACTCTTTTTTATATAAAAGTTCGGCAGTATATGAACCAAATTCTGTAGCTAAGATTCTGTCGGTAGATGTTGGTGTTCCGCCTCTTTGAGTATATCCCAGAATAGTCTCCCTTGTTTCAAGTCCGGTTCTTTTTTTAATCTGCTTTGCTATATATGCACCTGCCGACTTCTTCTTCTTTTTTGGGATCTCAATACCTTCAGCTACAACAACAATTGAGTATGGCTTTTTTTTGTTACTTCTCTCTAAGAGATATTTCGAAATTAGATCTATATCATGTTCAATTTCGGGAATAATTATAACATCTCCTCCTCCGGCCATACCGGCATGAAGTGCTATCCACCCTGCGTGGTGTCCCATTACTTCAATAACCATAACTCGTTTATGAGAGTTTGCCGTTGTGTGTAATCGGTCGATAGCTTCGGTAGCGATATGTACTGCTGTGTCAAATCCGAAAGTTACTTCGGTTCCCCATATATCATTATCAATTGTTTTTGGTACTCCCACAACATTTAAACCTTCCTGAGAAAGCAGATCGGCAGTTTTTTGAGTTCCATTGCCTCCAATACAAACCAATCCGTCTAACCCCAGTTCATGATAATTTTTTTTGATCAGTTCAGGTATTTTACGGGGATCTTCATCCTCATCAGGCTTATAAGGTTTTAATCTTGATGTTCCCAGTATTGTACCTCCCAACGTAAGAATTCCTGAGAGCATATTCTCTTTAAGTTCTATTACATCCTTTTCTACCAGTCCGGTAAAGCCGTTAATTATTCCAACAACTTCCATCCCGTACTCAATTATTGCTGTTTTGCCAACACCTCGTATAGCTGCATTTATTCCGGGGCAATCACCGCCTGCAGATAAAATTCCAATCTTCATTTTACTTTTTTTTATTTATAAATAATTTGTTTTAATGCCCTTGTGCTGTTAAGAATGAAAAATGAGCAGTGGAATATCAGTATTAAAAAGCATTTTTCTGGTTACTGACGGACTGAACAATTTTCTTAAAACAGTTCTTTTTCTACGGGTCATAGCTATTATATCGATAGAGTTCTCCTCAAGATACTCATCAACAGTTTTAATAAAATTTTTCCCTGTTATTATATCAAAATTGATGTTATAGTTACGATATGTTACATCACAATAGGTATGTAGCATCTCCATTTTTCTGATATCATTTTTATCAGCCTTTCCTGTAGTATAATATACTACATTAATTTGAGTTTGAAATGGAGAAATTATTCGTATTAAACGGTGTAATGAGATATAATCACGCTGATTTAACTCAATTAGAAACATCACCTTACCTATTCTTGAAAGGTTTATAGTTGAATGAGAGGGAACAGCCAAAACCGGAGCGGACACTTTTTGCATAACATCTCCTGTTATGCTTCCCAGAGCCTCTTTTATTGTATCCCCTTTACACTTTGTTCCCATGATAATTACATCGGCCGATAATTCTTTACTTATTAGCGGTATAACATCTTCGGGATAACCATACTCAAATTTGTATGTTATATCTATATTTTGATTCTGATTTTGGTTAAGTGATTTAATAAAGCTATTGGTAAGCTCTTTTAGCTTTTGTTGTGAATCTTTCTCTTCCTTTTCAACTCTTTCAACAACAACTTTATCTACATCTTTAATTGTTTTTTCCTGTTCGTTTAGGGGTACGTAATTAGAAAAGCAGTGGAGTATTATCACTTCTGCAGGAAACTTTTCAGCAAGGGTAAGTGCATACGATATTGCATTTAGTGAATAGTCTGAGAAATTTACAGGTACCAGAATTTTAATCATCAAAATATAAGTTTGGTTTCTTTACTACGTAATTTACCACTTTCATTTTAAAAAAGAGAAAAAAATAAAAAAAGATGCTCTCTGTTTAATTTAATAATAAATTAAGAGGCATCTTTAAATGAAATTGGATTAATGCTTTATATAATAAGCATAGCATCACCATAAGTTCCAAATCTGTACTTCTCTTTTACCGCAGTATTATAGGCTTTCATTACCAGATCATACCCTCCAAAAGCAGATACCATCATAAGAAGAGTTGAGTATGGCAGGTGAAAGTTTGAGACCATACAGTTAGCTACCTGAAATTCATAGTTAGGAAATATAAATTTGTTGGTCCAGCCATCAAAGGGCTTAACATGTCCATAAGTGCTAACCGAAGTTTCAAGGGTTCGCATTACCGTTGTGCCAACTGCGCACACCCTTTTTTTGCGGTCTTTCCCTTTGTTAATAATATCGGCTGCCTCTTCAGAAATATGAATCTCCTCAGAATCCATTTTATGCTTTGTAAGATCTTCAACATCTACCGACCTAAAACTTCCCAATCCTACGTGAAGAGTGATATATGAAAAGTTAGTTCCTACTATTTCAAGCCGTTTTAATAGTTCACGGCTAAAATGGAGTCCAGCAGTTGGTGCGGCAACTGCACCCTCCCTTTTAGCAAAAATAGTTTGATATCTTTCACTATCCTCTTTCTCCACTTTTCTTTTAATAAATTTAGGCAAAGGCGTTTCTCCCAGTCCGTACAAAGTATCCTTAAACTCCTCATGCGGTCCGTCGAAAAGAAATCTAAGAGTTCTTCCCCTTGAGGTTGTGTTATCTATTACTTCGGCTACTAAGGATTCATCATCACCAAAATATAGTTTATTTCCAATTCTTATTTTTCGGGCAGGATCTACCAGCACATCCCATAACCTCTGTTCCTGATTTAATTCGCGCAGCAAAAAAACTTCAATTTCTGCTCCTGTTTTCTCTTTTTTTCCATATAATCTTGCAGGAAAAACTTTTGTGTCGTTGAAAACAAGCACATCATCATTTTCAAAGTATTCTATTAAATCTTTGAAAACTCTATGCTCAATTTTCCCTGTTGCCCGGTCAACAACCATTAATCTTGATTCATCCCGATTATTTGCAGGGTGAAGAGCAATTAAATCTTCTGGTAAATTGTACTTGAATTTAGATAATCTCATTGCTACAGAATCGTTATGTGAATAATTTATTTATCTATACTTTTTTTAAGTGCATCTTCGAACTCTTCAATTGAAGATGCCATTTCTATTGTGTATTCTCCCGATTTTGTTCTTTTTAATGCCGAAAGATATGCTCCGGTATTTAACTTTTTGCCAATATCGTTTGCTAATGATCTTATGTAAGTGCCTTTGCTACAGTTTATTTTCACTTTAGCAACAGGTGCATTATACTCTAAAAGTTCAGCATTATAAATCTCTATCTCTCTCTCTTTAAGATTTAATGATTCTCCTTTGCGTGCATGCTCATAAGCTTTTTTTCCTTTTACTTTTACTGCTGAATAAACAGGTGGAACTTGAGTTTGTTTGCCTTTAAAACTATTTAGAGACCATATAATTTTTCCATTGGTAATATTGCTATAATCTGATATATTATCTACTTCCGTCTCAAGATCATAAGAGGGCGTTGTTGCTCCAAGCGTTATATCAGCAATATACTCCTTTTCGCTATTTACCAGTGTGTCAATTGACTTTGTTGCTTTGCCTGTACATAAAATAAGCAATCCTGTTGCCAAAGGATCTAATGTACCTGCATGTCCTGTTTTAATTTTTTTTATCCCCATATAATGCTTCAGTAATACTCTTATTTTACTTACAACATTAAAAGAGGTCCATTTAAAAGGTTTATCAATTAAAATAATACAACCTTCTCTATACTCTTTTTCACCTATTTTTTCATCTTTTGAAAAGAGCTTTAAGCCGTCTATATCTGTCAAAATGAGTTTTGTTTAAATAAAGCTTCCTGTTATTGAGATTGCTGCTATAATGGCACAATAGATAGCAAACCAGATAAGTTTTCCCTGTTTTACTATTCTTATCATCCATTTACATGCAAATAGTCCGGCAATGAAAGCTGTTATAAATCCTGATAATAGAGCTACACCACTTATACCTGCAGTAGCTGCTGCTTCGGTGGTAGAACTCATTTTTAGCAGATCTAAAAAATTCTCTCCCAATATTGGAACTAAAACCATTAAGAAAGAGAATTTAGCCATCTCACTTCTTTTGTTTCCCAGCATTAAGCCAGTTGCTATTGTTGCACCAGATCTGGATATTCCAGGCATCACTGCAAAAACTTGTGCAATTCCAATAATAAGTGCATGCTTATATGATATATCCTTATCTCCCCCTTTTTTAATATATGCCAAAGTTAGTAATGTAGCAGTAATCAATAACATTAATCCTACAAGCAGCAGTATATTCTCTGTTGCAAAAACTGCTTCAACATGCTCTTTAAAAAAGAGTCCGACAATTGCTATAGGAATCATTGAAACAGCAATTTTTGCTATATATTTAGTCTCTTCATTCCACTCAAATTTAAAGAGACCGGTTAGTAATTTAGCTATATCATCTCTAAATACTACAAGGGTACTTAATACTGTTGCTCCATGTACAACTACCGAAAACCGCAGATTGTCTGTTGCTTCAACCCCCAGGAGCTCTCTTCCAATTTCCAGATGCCCGCTGCTACTTACCGGCAAAAACTCAGTTAGGCCTTGAATAAGGCCTAAAATTAATGCTTCAATTATAGTCATTTTAGATTTTTTATCTTCTCTAGTCGATTAATTAGATATTATTTATAGATAATCATGACTTAAACGTGTTATAATATTTTTTTAGTTGTTCTTTTTACTATCAGTTTTGTCAATTTTAGGTTTTTTGAGAATTGCATAAATAGCAAAAACAAAACCAAATAGTGAAATCATAGGAGCCAGGGTAACTCTTCTGAATCCATATACCGACTCATCAAAAACATTAGGGTCATCGCTTCCCCCGCCTATCATTAATAAAAAGCCGATAACTATTATTGCAAAAGAGATAATTAGTAAAATGTAATTCTCTTTATGCAGAGCCATTTCAAACTTCTTCTTTTTAAAATTCTCCTCTGTTCTCTTTTTTGTAGGCATACTCTTGTTTTTGGAGTTTATTTAGTAATATAGCTGATCACTCTTCAATTTAAGATATTTATTTACAGCAAAAAAGGTTGAAATAAAAGTTATTAAAATTCCCGCAACTATTACCATTAAAAAAAGTAGTGCAATATCTGTTATGTTGTTAAATCCAATAACTCCTTCCAACTCATTATTAAGTCCATATATTAATCCCGACAATAAGACTATTGCAATTGTTGCACCAGCTAATCCCTGAAGCATGCTTTTTACTAAAAAGGGTTTTCGTATAAATCCTTTTGTTGCTCCTACCAACTGCATCGTTTTAATTAAAAATCTTTTTGAATATACCGATAGTCTTATTGTATTGTTTATAAGAGCAACAGCAATTATTAAAAGCAGAGCACTAAAAAGAACAAGTACGAGAGTTATGTTTTTAACATTCTCATTTATAGCATCTACCAGGTTTTTTTGATAGTAAACCTCTCGAACTTCCGGGAAACTGGTGACCTGAGCCTCTATTCTTGCCATGCTGTCGGGAGTAGCCCATTGATGTGAAAGCTTAACCTCTATAGAGGAGAGAAGGGGGTTGTACCCAAGAAAATCAATAAAATCTTCACCCAACTCTTCTTTTAATGTTTCTGCTGCTTTATCTTTAGTAATATACTCTGCAGTTCTTACATAGGGAGCAGCACTTAAAACTCTTTGAAGCCTCATTACTTCAGCTTCACGTGCATTATCATTTATTAATACAGTAAAACCCAGATTTTCTTTAACATATACCGATAATCTATTAGCATTAAGGTATAGAAAGCCGATAATTCCCAGTAGAAAAAGTACCAGAGATATACTAATTATGGTAGTTGCGTATGAACTACGCAGCTTTCTTTTTGCGACCTTATTACTCATAAAAGCTCGTTTTCACAGTAATCTGAAAAGGATATATTAGTCTCTAATTTACCTGCAAATATAGCATTTTATAGTGATTTATCTCTGGTTAAAATTTTTTTTGTATATTTTTAGCCTTTATAACCTTTTGTTTTGAAAAATTATTCTATATGAAACGAGCCATGTCAAACCTTCAATACACAGGGTAATGACTATCAAGGCGAGTTTAATGTGGTTACTTAAAATCAAATTATAGACACATGAAATCTCTTTTTATCTCTTTTTGTCTCCTTTTTTGCTCCTTAATGACCCTATTATCTAACAATAATCTGTTTATTGACAAAGAGTCCCCCAACGGTACTCTTAATCTTCAGTTTTCTGTTGATAATGGGGGGTTACTCTACAAGCTCATTTTTAAAGGTGATACTGTAATAGCCCCCTCTTCTTTGGGATTTGCTACCTCAGAGGGTGTAGATTTGCATTCCGGTTTTACAGTTATAGAGAGTAATGAGAAGAGTAACCAAAGAGCAGATGTTGAGCTTTTGTATGGTGAGCGTTCCTGTTTTGAAATGAGCTATAACTCATTTACTGTTAAAATGGAGCATTTATCAGGTATTTTAATGGAGATTGAGTTTAGGGTATATGATGAGGGAGCAGCTTTTAGATACTCTTTTCCCCAGAATGAAGGACAAGTTTTTTTAAGAAGTGAATATAGTGCATTTAATGTTGAAAACGGATTATCAGGATACAGGGAATCGGGATATGAGTCGGGTTACATTAAAACATGCAGCAGCGAAAGATTTAGAACGCTTTTACCTTTTACACTTATAGGTGAGAACTACTCTTTGGCATTTAATGAAGCTTTAAACGACCACTTTGTAAGAGCAAATCTTCTTAATTACGGAAATGGCCAACTATCAATTCAATTTGCTTCTGCCGACGTGCATCGTGATATGCCTTTTAAAACTCCCTGGCGGTATATATTAGTTGGTGATCGTCCCGAAGATTTAATTGAAAACAAAAACCTTTTATATACTTTAGTTGATAATGATAGTATTGATGATTACAAGTGGGTTAATCCTGGAAAAGTTTTTAGGGTTATGAATATGGATACTCAATCAGTAAAAGAGGCAGCTGATTTTGCAGCTGATTTTAATTTTGACTATCTGCTGCTTGACGCCGGTTGGTACGGTATGGGATATGGAATTCCTAATGAGAATGATCCCTCTTCTGATCCGCGAAATGTTATTGAAGAGCTTGATATAGAAAAGGTAGTTGATTATGCTTCACAAAAGAGTATGGGTCTTATTTTATATGTTAACCAGGTTGCCTGGAGTACATATGATCCTCATAAGCTTGTTTCACTGTATCAATCGTGGGGTATAAGCGGATTAAAGCTGGGGTTTATGAGAGCGTTATCGGCTGTTGATAGAGAGAGACTTTTCGAAATCGTATCATTAGCCTCTGAGGCTAAAATGGTTGTTAACATTCATGATAACATCAGGTTGACAGGAGAGGAGAAGCTTTATTCAAACCTTCTTACTGTTGAAGGCATACGTGGCAATGAGTATATAGATAACAGAGGTGATCACACTACCCTTCTTCCATATACCAGATACTTATCGGGAGCAGCTGACTACACAATCTGTTTTGAAGGGATGCCCAAAGATCATCCTAAGCTACATAATAACCTGCATAACAACGGAACTACCAAAGCTCATCAACTTGCTTTATCGGTTCTTTTTTATAGTCCGTTACAACATCTGTTATGGTACGGTATTCCTGAAATTTATGAAGAGAGTTTAAGTGAGCTCAATTTTTTTAAAGAGCTGCCTGTAGTTTGGGATGATTACTCATTTATTAAAGGTGATCCCGGGCACTACTTTGCTAAAGCCAGACGGTGCGGCGATGAGTGGTATGCCGGAGTTATCACTAATAGTGAAGAGCGTCAACTTTCAATTGGCCTTGATTTTTTAGATGAAGAGAGATACTATAGAGCTTTGATTTATGGTGATGATGGTGAAAATAGTATTTTTGAGGAGATAATAGAGGAGGTTACAAGCAAGTCGGTTATTGACTTTAATCTCTCTGCTGATGGGGGAGCTGCAATTGTTTTTACTCCAAAATAGAATAGTTTGTTAAGAAAACTATACCTTAATGTAGAAATATTGTTTTTAAATGAAATTATCAAAAGAGCAGCTAATTAAAGATATTAAAGATATTGGAGTAGAAGAGGGAGCTATTTTGCATGTAAAGGTTTCTCTTAAATCTTTATCAAAGATGGAAGAAGGTGTTTTTACTTTAATTGATGCTTTAGTTGAATCGGTTGGATCGTCAGGAACTATTGTGGCAGATGCTTTCATTGAGAGTTATCCTTTGCCACTTTCCAATAAAAATAGAGATAAAATTAGTCGTTATGATACACCATCATATGCAGGAGTCTTTGTTAATGCTATGATAGATTATCCTGGAGCTGTAAGGAGCCGGCATCCTATTCAAAAATTTGTTGCTTTAGGGCGTCACGCGCAAACACTTATGCATAATCATATGCCAGGCAGTTATGGATATCAGGTTATGGAGCAGATTGCTCATATGGGTGCATATAATCTTAATATCGGAACGAAAGTAGAAGGAGTTGGAACAACTCATGTTGCAGTTGAAAAGGTTGGATTAAAAAAGAGAAATCCGTTAAAAGGGGTGAGATATCTTACAATAAGAGGAACATATGATATTGCTAAGGTTGATTGGCATGGGGGGTGTTCAAAAGGATTTCCTAAATTTATTCCATATTACAAGGAGAGAGGAATTGTAAGATATGGTAAAATAGGAGGTGCTGACTCTATGCTTACATCTATGCGTGAAACATTAAAATGTGAGATTGAAGTTTTAAAAGATAATCCCTCTATCTTTTTTTGTGACAACCCTGAATGTAAGGATTGCCGTCTTAGGTGGAATCATAGCAGAGGAAATATTATTTCGGTAAAGTATCACTCTGCTTTAATATTATTAAAAAGATTCTTTAATCGAATAATCCGATGATATGTTGTTGATTTCTAAGAATAGAAGAGATTATATACTTTCGCACTTAAAACGTCATTACCAAAAAAACAGTATAATTGATAATGCTATTGTTTTTGCTTTTCAAGGCTCTAAAGTTAACTCTTTATGCGATAATTATAAATCCAAGATTATTTTTAAAATAAGTGATAGAGATTCTCCTTTGGATAAACCTTTTTGGCTGGATATTAAGCAAAGAAAAATACCTGTGTTATTTCCTTTAAGCTCTTCAAAAAAGCCTTTCTTTATCGATAAAGACAAAAATCTTATTTTTAATCACGATTTTTTATCATCAGCATTTTATTTTATTGCTTCGGTAGAGGAGTATAATTGTGATGAAAAGGACTTTGCAGGTCGGTTTCCATTCAAAAGATCTTTACAATACAGACTTAATATTGTAGATATTCCTGTGGTAAACTACTATTTTGATATTATTTTGCAAGGGTTTACCCTGTATGCTAAGATGCATAATTTTAAGTTTGAAGAGAGAAGAATGTTTGATAATTTCTGCTTTTTTCTTAGCCATGATGTAGATAGAGTTGCTTTTTTTAGTATTCGTGAAACTTTATTTAAGTTAAAGCAGTTAATTGGTTTAGCGCCTTTATACTACAATAGGGGTTTAACCTTTAAGCTCTTTTTAAAAGGACTCCGTTTTAATATGACTCCATTTAGGGACCGGGATCCGTGGTGGAATTTTGATTATCTTATTTCAGTCGAGAAGGCTCTAAAAATTCGCTCCACCTACTATTTTTTAAACAGAAGCGGAAAAAATAAAGATGCCCGTTACTCTTTTAAGAATAAAAAAGTTGCATTTTTAATTGAGAGGTTAAATATTGAAGGGTTTGAAACTTCTCTTCATGGTAGCTTTGATTCGGTTAATAATGCCCAACTGCTTAATAGTGAGAAAGAAAAGTTTAAGCGTTATACAGGTGTCACTCCTGTAGGGATAAGACAACACTATCTACGTTTTAACTATCCCGGGACTTTTAAAATTCAGAAAGAGGCAGGATTTAAATATGATACAACTTTAGGATTTGCCGAACATGAGGGATTTAGAAATGGTTACTGCTATCCTTTTAAACCATATGATTTGAATAACGATAGAGAGATTGATATTGTGGAGATTCCATTAGTGGTCATGGATGTTACTGTTTTAAATTACAGAGGATTATGTTATAGCAAAATTACCGATTCAACAATTAGTTTAATTGACGAGGTTGAAAAATTTGGAGGCCTGTTTTCTCTTTTATGGCATAATTGTCGTTTAGATGAATATCTTTATCCAGGAATTTACAACTATTATTGCAGTTTATTAAAACTAATCTGCGATAAAAAACCTCAAAATTTTACAGGTAAAGAGATTGCAGATAGGTATAATCAGCTCTAAATTTCTATTTATTGGTTAATATATTTGACTATTTCGTTGTATAAAATATCTGCTCTTGATTCAAAAGTGTGATCTTTCAATGTCCTTTTTTGTCCAGCAGTGGCTATCTTTTTTCTCTTTTCGGGATTATTTAAAAGCCATTTCATTTTTTCTATGCACTCAGTTGCGTTATTGTATGTTACTATCTCTTTACCATCTTCAAACAGCTCATTAATATTCTTTTTATTGTCAGTTATAAGACAGCTTCCGGCACCTGTCGTCTCAAATAGTCTCATGTTGGCCGCATATTCACCAGCACAATCGATATGGATGTTAAATCCTATTTTAGCTTTGGCTATTGCTTTAAACATATCTATACCAAACAGTGGTGGCTTTGCGGCCTTTTTAAGAGTGGATGAGATTTTTAATTTTTGTGGCATTTTAGAGTGGTTTCTCCCCTTCTTTATAATATTAACTTGTTCTGTTATAGATGATAATCCTATTTTATCTAAAGTTTTTGATGCTAAATAAGATGCCTGCTTTTTAATTAATGATATATAACTGCTATCTGGGAGGTTCCCGTAAAAAGTGAAGGGTAAATCTTCGATTATCACCTTTTCAAGAATCTCTTTTCTTAAATTATGAAATCCTTCATCTGCAATTATTGACCCCTGAAAAATGATATCTGCTTCGGGGTAGCTCTTATCATTCTCATTTTTTTTTAAAACTCTTTCGTCAAATGCATGGGGTATTATAATGCTTTTTATACTATATTTTGCCAGCTGTTGTTTAAAGAAGGGTGAACAGACTGTAAAAAAATTAAATGGTACAAAATGGTGACACTGCATAGCAGTAAAAGGGGCACAAACATTTCCTATTATCAGTTTTATAAATGGGTGCTTTTTTTTTATCTCTTTTATAAACTCTCCGTTATAATTTATACTATCCTGAAAATAGATTACCTCGGGTTTAAATTTTTTAATTTGTGCAATTAAAATATTTTGCTCAGTTTGATATGGGTTTGTGCCGTTTTCCTTAGCCCATGCTTGCTGTAGTGGGGTTGCGTTGGTTACAATCTCCATTGTTTCAACGCCTTTTTTGTTTAAAAAACGGCTGTAGTTATCGCTCCAGGCAAAGTGCTGATTCATAAGGTGGATGAACTGCTCTTTGTAACATGCAGTTTTAATGTGAGGATAGTTATGGTAGTAATATCTTAAAAAATCTCTGTAATATGTTGATACTTTTAAAAATTTAAACATAGGATCAATTATAAAAAGATTTTATGGTATCACATATATATTTTATTTCATCATCTTTAAGCTCTGGAAATATCGGAAGTGATAAAAGCTGTTTTGAAAACAGTACAGCGTTTGGGAACTCTTCCTTTTTGTGATTTAAATGTTTATATGCTGTTAAAAGTGGTAGAGCTATGGGGTAATGAATACCTGTATTCACTCCTTTTGAGTTTAAATGTTTTATTAATTCACTGCGCTCTTTCTCATCTGCTCTAATGGCAAAAATATGATAAACATGGTCGCTACCATCTCTTGTTGGAGGCATAATTATACTCTTTTGTGAAATCGGACAGAGCTCATTTTTATATATTTCAGCAACTCTTTTTCTCTTTTTGGTCCACTCCTCAATATATTTGAGTTTTACATTAAGTATTGCAGCTTGAATGCCATCTAATCTGCTATTTATACCTTCAAATTTATGATCATATTTATCTGTTCTTCCATGATTTCCATACATTGAACACCAGTGTGCCAGCTCTTTATTGTTTGTTGTTATTGCGCCTGCATCGCCATATGCGCCAAGATTTTTACCGGGGAAAAAGCTATATGTTGCAAAACTGCTATAACTCCCTATAGGTTTGTTGCTATATGATGAGAGAACAGCCTGAGCCGCATCTTCTATTATAAAAAGATTATGTTTGTCGGCAATTTTTTTAATTTTTTCCATCTCTGCTGTTTGTCCGAAGAGATGCACTGGTATAATTGCCTTGGTGTTAGATGTTATTTTTTTTTCAATTTCAGTGGGATCAATTGTATAATATCTATTACAATCTGCAAATATAACTTTTGCTCCGGTCATACTTATAGCTTCTGAAGTAGCTATAAATGAGTTTGCAGCCGTTATTACTTCATCATTAGATTTAACTCCTAATGATTTTAAACATATATAGAGAGCATCGGTTCCGTTACCTGTTGCAGCGCTATATTTTGAGCCTGTTATTTGAGAAAAGCTTTTCTCAAAATCTGCTGCAAAACCTCCCTTTATAAAGGAGTTGCTTTCAATAACCTCTTTTATTGCTGAATCTATCTCCGATTTAATGGATCTGTATTGACGTTTTAAGTCTGTTAAAACTATCTGCCCCATCTATTTAACTGTTTTAGCTGAAGAGTAGATTTTATCTATAATTTCGATGGTTTTAAGTCCTTCAAAACCATTTGTTGCAATAACCCCTTCATTTGTTAGAACGCTTACCAAATTTTCATACACATTATCGTGATTTGACATAGAACCCTGATAATCTCCATAGTCATTTGGCTTTTTACTCTCTTTTAAATTTTCAATTTTATAATTTTCAATGTTTTGATACTCAAGCTCATTTAGATACTGGCCTCCAATCTTAACGGTTCCCTTCTCTGCAAATATTGTTATTGAACCCTCCATGTTTTTTTGATAACTGTTAACCGTATAATTAATAGTACCAATTGCACCGTTATAAAATTCCAAAGATGCAACTCCCGAATCTTCAAAATCTATTAAGTTTTGGTGCGCATAATTTGCTGTTAAAGGATAAACTTTCTTAATGTCACCTATCATCCAGTATAATAGATCTATAAAGTGACTAAATTGAGTAAAAAGGGTTCCTCCATCCATCTCTGCGCTACCTTTCCATTCTGATTTGTTGTAGTAATTTTCGTTTCGATTCCAGAAGCAGCTTAGCTGCACCGAGAATATTTTGCCTAGATGCCCATCATCTATAGTTTTTTTAACAGCTTCTACCGGTGGGTTAAATCTGTTTTGTTTTACAATGAAGAGACGACGGTTGGCTTTTTCAGCTTCATTTATCATCTCTCCGCAATCTGCCACCGATATTGCCATAGGCTTTTCACACAATACATGATAGCCTGTTTTTAAAGCTTTAATTGTTTGGGAGGCATGTAATCCGTTTGGTGAACAGATAGATACAACATCCATTGAATCTCTGTTTTCAATTAAGAATTTATCTATATCTGAATAACTTTTTGCACTATATTTTGTTGCAATCTCTTCTGCTCTATCCGGAATTATATCACAAACAGCAGATAAAATACCGTTATTATTTATATGCTCTGCATGTCTGTGAGCTATTCTTCCGCACCCTATAATTCCAAATCTTACTTTTTTCATAGTAATGATTATATTTCCCTGTTATTATTAACTCGTAAAGATAGTTAGTTTTGTTTGAATCCTATATCTCAATTTTTGTTTGAGATGTTTTAGATAAATATTATTGTAAATTTGGGAATAAAAACTGATAAAGGTTAAACTTTAATGTATAATCAAAGCCGCTTTATTTTTCGACAAAGTTTTATTTATGCTGCCGGTAATATAGTAACCAAGCTTAGTGGCGTCCTGCTCTTACCTCTCTATTTAAAATATATAAGTGAAACTGAATTTGGTGTTGTAACACTTTTAGAGACATTTTTTCAGTTTATATTGATTTTATCCGGTTGGGGTGCCAAAGGTGGCTTTATGCGATGGTATCACGAAATGGGAAACCATGAAGAGAAGCGACAGCTTTTTTTTACTACATGGTTTTTTAATACAGGTACCAGTCTGTTATCACTAATTTTTTGCGGTGCAATTATTTTTATATGGTCATCTTCAATATTTAGATATCCTCTCTCTACTGAAATCCTTCTTCTTTTTTTAAGTGCAACTCTTTTTAGGTTGCTCTATGATGTCCCCTTTTACTATTTGAAACTTGAACAGAAAGCTGTTTCTCAAACAGGATGGCTCTCTTTAAATATACTTATGTTACTGGGATTTACCTTTTACTTTTTAGAAGTTAAGGAGTATGGTTTAAAAGGGATCTATTTGGGGCAGTTTCTGGCTCATTTTATCACTTTAATTTTGATGATTCCTGCGCTAATTACAAAAATCTCTTTTAGATTTAAAATTGATGTATTAAAAGAGATGGTGAGATATGGGATACCACTTGCTGTTTCAAATATATTGACAACAATTTTAACATTGAGTGACAGGCATATTATTAATCAGTTTCAAAATCTTGATGAGGTTGCAGGTTATAGTATGTCCTTTAAGATTGCTAATTTAATGCAGATGGTTGTTGTTGCATCAATAATTTCTTCTTACTCTAATTACTTTTTTAAAACATTAAACAGAGAGGATAATATCTCTTTTTTCAAAAAATTTAGCAGGATCTTTTTTATTGTTTTGCTGGTTGGCGGACTGGCAATTGTCTTTTTTTCGCAGGAGATTATGTATTTAATCTCTGCAGGGTCACCATTTTTTCAAAGTGCTGTTTATCTTGTGCCTGTATTAACGGCAGGTTTAATTTTTGCCGGTATGAGGCAGGTTTATACTCTTCCTTTAAATAAGCATAAAAAGAGTCGTCGAATTTCTCTGATACTAATTATTGTAGCAGTTATAAATATTGGAGTAAATATTTTATTGGTTCCTTTCTATGGTAAAACTGGAGCTGCATGGGCTACACTAATTGCTCAACTGGTTGGATTTGTCTGGTTTTTTTATGAATCCTCACAGCTTGAAAAATCACTTTTACAAAGTGATAAAAAAATTTTATGGCTTATTCCCATCTGGATTATAATGTTAATTTTTTGGTCTATGCTTTCAGGAGGTCCTTTTTTTATCTCTTTTGCAATTAAGCTGCTCCTATTTGGACTTTTTATTCTATATCTTTTTTTAATTAAAATTGTTTCAATTAAGGATGTAAAAGAGATTACAAATTTTTTAAGGTTATAAAAGGGGCCATTTTTTCATTACTATTTTTTGGAACAAATTTGAATAAGCTAGCGTAATGCTAATATTAGGTAGGTTTTTATCTTTACTTCTGTTGTAAATTATATTGTTCATGTATATATCATTAACTTCAATTCTATTTGCTTTTTATAGCTTAATAATATCTGTTTTACTTATTCTCATTTTTAAACTAAGGAGAGGTAATTATGGTAAAAGTTTAAAAATTAAAGCTTTAACTTATTCTCTTTTTTTTATAATAGTGTTAGCAGGTCTCTATTTTATTTTTAAAAATCAAAATAGGGAATATGAAAAGATAAAAGATGATCTTTATAGCATCGGATCCAATGTTGCACAAGGGTTTCGTTATAGTAGATTCACCTCTTTTGACATTACTAAAAGTGATGTTAATACCCCTGAATTTAGCCATATCGCAAGTCAGCTTTCAACTATGGCACAGGGATACTCCGGAGTTGATATTCACACTTTATATAAAGAGAATTCACTCTTTTATGTTGGTCCGCACTCTCATAAAGAGTCTCTATTTGGTATTTATAACTCTGCCGATATAATAGATATCGATTATCAATGTTTGAACAGACTCTTTATGGAGGGTGATGTTGCCTCTACTGGATTGCGCTCTTTTGGGGATAAAAGTTATTTAACTGTATATACTCCTGTTACTCCTCCTCGCTCATCAACACCTTATATGGCTGTTGGAGTCTCCTATGAAAAGGATTTTTATTGTGAGTTTATCCGGCGCAGCTCAATCCCTTCAGCTCTTATATCTGGGGTTATTCTTTTTATTCTGTTACTCACCATTTTTATTTTAACCTCCCCTAAATTAGATAATATAGCTCCAACAGTTTGGTATCTTAGTAAAGATGCCTGGATAACTTTCATAATATCTTCAGTTATTTCTGCTGTAATAGTTTATCTCTCCATTAAAGAAGAGAGGAGATATCAAGAGGAGATTTTTAAAAGTACAACAATGTTTCAGGCATCGGACATACGCAGTAATTTTAATTTTTTAAACTGGCGCATTAATCGTGTTATTTCTGATGTCGGATCTCTTGAAAAACTCGATAATAAAGGGTTTAAAGATGTTATCTCAGAACTTTTTAATTACAGATATATAAATGTTGTAGGGTTGGCTTACCAGCAGGATGATAATTTCTATAATTTAAAATACTTATCACCCTACACTATTGCTCCCTATAGATTGAATCACAATTTACCTTTTGTTACAGAGGATAGCCGCACTTTAATTGAAAAAACAGAAAGAGAGTTGATGACTCATTCAGAGGAGAGCTATATTGGAACTTATAACCAGATAGGCCCTTGCAATATAATATATGCTCCTGTTACCTATAGTGGTGATTATGCCGATTATATGCTTATAATAATAATTGATTCCAATAGATTTTTAAAAGATGTTATAGAATCTTTAGGTCCGGACCACTCTCTTTTTAATGTCAATTTTTCCCGCATAACCAGTAGTGGAGATAAAAGCTATATCTCTTCATATCCCACAGAATTGTCTAAAAATAGTAGCAGCACTTCAAATATTAGTGAATCATACTATTACTTTTATTTTGGTAATACTTATCAACTACAATTTGCCCCATCTGAACAATTTTTACAGATGCACTCCAACTTCCTGTTTTGGATAATTTTACCGGGAACAGTTGTTTTAACCTTTTTACTAACATTTGTAATAGGGATGTTTAGTAGTCGTAAAAATAGATTGCAGAATAAGGTTGAGGAGAGAACAATTGAACTAAACAGAAGCGAGGAGAAATACAGGTTACTTGTTGAAAATCAGCATGATTATATTTTAAAGACCGATACTAAGGGCCGATACCAATATGTTAGTCCGTCACTCCTAAAAGCCTTTGGCAAAACTGAAGATGAGCTTGTGGGAAATATCTATATCCCCGAACTCCATCCCGCTGATGAAAAAATTACTATGGATGGCTTAAATAATCTTCTTAAGCCTCCTTATGAAGGAGTAATTGAGCAGAGAGTAAAAACCGTGAATGGTTGGCAATGGATAAACTGGAGTTATAATCCTGTATTTTCAAAAGGTGAGCTAATCGGTTTTATAGGAGTTGGTCGTGATTTTACCAAACAAAAGGAGTATGAGTTAGAGTTAGAGCGCAGCAAGTCTGACCTTAAACGGCAAAATAGAGAGTATTTAATGCTCAACGAAGAGTATCAATCATTAAATGAGGAGTTGCGTTTAATTAATGATGAGTTGGTTGAAGCAATTGAAAAGGCCAGAGAGAGTGAAAGGTTGAAAACTTCATTTTTGCAGAATATGTCTCATGAAATAAGAACTCCGTTAAATGCTATTATAGGTTTTTCAGAAATGGTATCGATTCCTGAGATAGATGAACAAGAGAGGGAGCAGTACTCCTCTATTATTATAAATAACGGTCGGCAACTACTTGATCT
Source organism: Marinilabiliaceae bacterium ANBcel2 (assembly GCA_029688995.1). Classification (GTDB taxonomy): domain Bacteria; phylum Bacteroidota; class Bacteroidia; order Bacteroidales; family Marinilabiliaceae; genus JARULA01. Next base: position 128,423 of record JARULA010000002.1, on the reverse strand, counting down.
GCTTAATAATATATTAACTGTATCTACTCTGGAAACACGCCAGGAGAGAGTTAAGTGCAGCGAAATTAATCTATATGGCTTGTTAAGAGATTTGTACTCTCAATTTAGCTCCGAGGTTAAAGATAATTTAAAGATATATGCTAAGTTTCCTGTTGAAGGTAAGGAGTTTAAAATTCTCAGTGATGAACTAAAGCTTAAACAGATATTTAATAATTTAATTAGTAATGCTGTTAAATTTACGCATGTAGGAGAAATTGTTTTTGGATTTGAGGTTGTTTCAGATTCAACAATTCGCTTTTTTGTTAAAGATACCGGCATAGGATTAAGTGATAAGGCTAAAGAGGTTGTTTTTGAGCGGTTTAGGCAAGCCGGTTCAAATGTTCAGGTACAATATGGTGGCACCGGTTTGGGACTGGCCATATCTAAAGAACATGTTGAGTTAATGGGGGGTAAAATATGGGTTGAATCTGAAGAGAATAAAGGCTCCGTATTCTTTTTTGAATTACCTTTGCATAAGTTATAAGAGAAATTTTTTATGCGTATTGTCCATGTTAATCGCAGTGATATAAAGGGTGGCGCTGCTATTGCTGCATCTCGAATTGTAAAATCAATAAAAGATTTAGGGTTTGATACCTCCTTTTTAGTAGCCCGTAAAGAGAGTTTTGAAAATATTAAAACTACCGTTCCTGTTGCATCTAACTTGTATAGAAAGACTCTTTTACAATACTACTTTGCTAAAGAACTTTTTTACTTTATTCCTAAAGAGAAAAACCGATCGGCTCGTTTTGCATGGTCTGCTGCAAAATATGGATTTGATATATCTACTCATCCTTTAATTCAAAGTGCAGATATAATTCATCTTCACTGGATCAATCAGGGGTATTTATCTCTTACCTCGCTGCATAAGCTTTTTAAGTTAAATAAGCCTGTTGTATGGACTCTTCATGATATGTGGAGTTTTACCGGTGGCTGTCACTATGCTGGTGAGTGCGACAACTATACTATAGAGTGTGGAAATTGTCAATTTTTAAAAATATGTAAATCAGACGATCTCTCTTTTTATCACCATAGAATAAAAAGAGAAATTTATTTAAATATCAATAAGATTGCATTTGTACCATGCAGCAAATGGCTTGCTGAAAAGGCTTCAAATTCATCACTTATAAAAGATCATCAAATAAAAGCTATTCCTAATCCTATAGATATAGATATTTATCGATCTTTAGATAAGAACCATGCGCGAAGAGAGCTGGGATTACCATTAAATAAGAAATTAGTTCTTTTTGGAGCTGCCAACATCTCTGATGGTCGTAAAGGTTTTGATCTTTTAATTAGATCATTGCAACTTTTAAAAAAGAGAGGCAGTTATAACGAGGCTGAGCTTCTCTTGTTTGGCAAAACTCCTTCAGGAGTTCAAAACAGGCTACCTTTAAATGCTCATATAATGGGTTATATATCAGATAAAGAGACTTTAATTAAGCTTTTTAATGCTGCCGATATTTTTGCTTTGCCCTCTCTTGAAGATAATCTTCCCAATACTGTTATGGAGTCTCTTGCATGTGGAACCCCTGTTGTTGCATTTAATACCGGTGGAGTTCCCGAAATGATTGATCATAAAAAGAGTGGATATCTTGCCCGAATAGCCGACTATTATGATTTTGCCTCCGGCATGGAATTTTTGCTTTCAAATAGTGAAGAGTTAAATATGCATGTTAATGCAAGGGATACCATTTTAGAAAAATATAGTCCGGCTGTTGTAGCACAAAAATATATCGATTTATACTCCAGTTTGTTGTCTTTGTAATCTTATTTATCAGTAATATGCAAAACTATCCTTTGGTTTCAGTTGTTACAGTTGTATATAATGGGGTAGATACAATTGAAAGAACAGTTAAAAGTGTTATAGATCAGGACTATCCTAATTTGGAATATGTTATTATTGACGGCGGTAGTGGAGATGGAACTTTAGATATACTAAAAAAGTACCGTGGTAATATAGATCAACTTATAATTGAGAGTGACGATGGTCTGTATGATGCTATGAATAAGGGCATAAGGGTTTCTTCGGGAGATTATTTATGGTTTATAAATGCAGGTGACGAGGTGGGTGATAACAGTTTACTTAAAAGAGTATTTAGCAATCATTCTTTAGCAGATATCTATTACGGAGATACTTTAATTGTTAATGATAACGGCCAGGAGATAGGTCTTCGTCGCCTTAAGCCTGTTAAAAACATTGAATGGAAGCATTTTAATAGGGGTATGTTGATAGGACATCAGGCGGCAATTGTTTCGCGTTCGGTAGCGTCATATTATAATTTAAAATATAGATTTGCTGCTGATTATGAGTGGTTACTTTTAGCACTTAAAAATTCATCAACAAGAATATATACGGGTGAAGTGATGTGCCGCTTTTTAGATGGCGGATTAACAAAAAAGAATATAGTTCCCGGGTTAAAAGAGAGATATAATATTATGGTTAAATATTTTGGGTGGTTTAAGACCTTTTATTGTCATATTCCCATAGCAATAAAGTTTCTTTTATATTTAATAAAACATCGCAGGTTTTAAAATTATCAAAACCTTTTATAAGTTGACAACCATTTTTTAAAGGTTTAAATTTGCAGATTAACCAACCCAAATTAAAATTTGTCACTCTATTATGATTGGAGATTACCAAAAAACTATTCTGCAGATTAGAGGAGAGATATGCTCCCGATTATATAAGAAGAAGCTCTATAGTAACTATCGTAATATTTATAAGAGTGAAAAAGAGTTGGTTAAAAAGGCTGAATCCCGACTAAAAAAAACTTTGCTCTTTGATGTCTCAATGAGTGATAAATCTGTGATAACTCTATTTGATGAGGTTAATAAGGTTGCTAAGGGTAGTGAGATGCGTATTCAACTACTTCTCTTTTTGAGCTTAAAATATCGAATCGGGTGCAATCTTATTTTGTGTCTTGAAGAGTGCTATAAAGAGTTATCGGGTGAAGATATTAAACTTAAAAGATTGAAGGCTGAAGAGAAACGCATTAAAAAGGAGTATGAGAAGCAACTTTATGATATAGATGATCCTGTTGCACACAATATTATTCCATTTTCATTTAAGGTGGGAGATTTAAAACATGACCTTTCTGTAATTAGTGAATTGGTAACAATAGGAGAGGAGGCATCAGAGTATTTTTCGTCAATGAAAAAGATTATTAGAGATCTTGAGCTAAATAGCGAGACCTCTTTAGAGCTTGATAAGGCTTTTGACCTGTTTGTAAAGGCCAGCTGCTCTATTATTTTATTTCGCACGAGGATAGGTGAGGTTAGAGATAACCGCAATTTCAATCTGCATCTTGAGAGCCTTAATGGTTTTACCGATATTTTTTTGAATAGTTTTATTCTTGATAAACTTGAAGAGGGGCGAGTAAAATCATCATATATATATTTGCGTAAAGTCCATAATTCTCTTGAAGCGGTTTTAAAAGGGATAAAAACCAAACTGATTAAAGCTGAAGGGGAGTTAACAATTACTATGAATGAGCTTAATGCTATAACCAAACGGGTTGAAAAGGAGAAATAAAAAGATGGCTTGCTTTATTTTAAAAGAACAAGCCATCTTTGGTAAAAGATTTTAAATATTACTCTTTTTTAAAATAGTATCTTTTAAATAGATATCCCCCTATTAAAAATAGGATAATAAAAGAACTTACTGCTGCAATTGTTTTTCCCCATCTATAAGATGCCGGTTCAAACTTCATTACTATTTCACTCTCTCCTTCAGGAACAAAAACTCCCCTTAAAAGATAATTTGCACGTACAATTGGCGCCTCTACTCCATTTATATAGGCACGCCATCCTTTAGGATAATATATTTCGCTAAATAGTGCAAGCTGTGAAGAGTTGCTTTGGGCATTGTAGTGGAGTTCGTCCGGACTGTAATAAGTTAGGTCTATATTTCCACCTGCTTCTCCTATTGTATAATTTTGAAGCACATTTGAAAATTCGTCATGAACTACTGCGGTTTGATGCAGATCAAATTGTTCAATTGCATTTAACTCTTCCAGATTTGAAGATACAGTTCTTATATCATTTACCAACCATGCATTTCCCATTCTGTAAGGGTTTTGTAATGGACTCATATCTGAATGGAATATGATATATTTAGAGTTAAGCATATTTAATGCAGGCATATCCCTAAGAGCCTCTTCCATTGATAAAGGGTTATGAGACTCTTGTAGCAAAGATGTTAGCTGTTGCCGGTACGTTTGCAGATATCTGTCTATAACATCCTGATATCTTTGCAGTTTTGCTCCGTGGTATCCTCCTATTGATTTATGAAAATAGCTTGTTTTAGTCTCATTAAAAGCATTTCGGTTTATTGCAAATACTCTAAAATATAACTCTTCATCCTCCATTATATCGCGGTCGGCATCTTTCGCAGTAAAAGTTTGCTCTATCTCTCTTTTTGGAACAAAATGGTCATTATTTATATACCTTTTATTAACTCCCCATAAATCTACTAATATGAGAATCGCTATTGCAGGTAAAAGATATTTTGCACCTATTTTGCCTTTGGCAAAATACCATATACCACCACTTCCTAAAGCTATAAAGATAAGAGATCTAAAAGCATCGCTCTTTAACAGAGTCATCCGAGCAAACTTTAGTTCACTTATTATTATATCATAAATTACTGCTTGTTCAGGATTTGACATTTGTTGTCCTGTTAGTGCACTCATCTCATGCTCATTCATAAATGAGAGTAGATTGGGGAAAAGGTAGAAAATAAGAGAGACTCCTGCTGTTAACCCCAGTGCAGCCATGAATTTGCCGCTATTTTCGGTTACAATTTCGGGCTCCTTTATGATTTTGTTTAATCCAAGAACTGCTAATATAGGAATTGTAACCGAAGCTATAACCAGAGCCATCTCAACAGTTCTAAACTTGTTATAGAGTGGAAAATAGTTAAACATAAACATATTAAACCACTCAAGATTGTGTCCCCATGCAAGTAATATTGAGAGTATTGTGCCACCAAGAAGCCACCATTTTTCTTTGCCTTTATAGATGAAAAGAGATAGTACAAACAGAAAGCATACTAAAGCCCCCAAATATACCGGTCCGGATGTAAAAGGCTTACTCCCCCAGTATTGTGACTGTCCGGCTATCTCATTAGATAGTTGATTTATAAATTGGTTTTGCTGCTCTCCAAGATTTATACCTTCTTGTTGTAGTCTCTCGGCAACTCGTTGTGGAAGATTTGCCGTTAGCTCACTATTGGCTCCAATAGGTTCTGAGGCGCCTCCCATAAAGTTTGGAATTAAAAATGTAAGAGTTTCTGCTTTACCGTAACTCCATGCAAAAGCATAATCAGGATCCAGTCCACTACTGCTTCTCTCTTTATTTTCCTGCTCTGCTGCTATAGGGGAGGTGCCTCTTATACTCTCCTGTCCATACTCCCAGGTTGTCCATAAGTTTGTTATATTAGGAAGTATTGCTAAAAAAGCTGCTGCAGCTAAAACTGCAATGCGTCGGCCATACTCCTTTATTGTTTTTTCTTGAATAGCTTTAACCAGTCGGGTAAGCAAAAGGATTAAAACCAATAGAGCCAGATAGTAGGTTATTTGCACATGGTTGTAGGCAATATTAGCTCCAAGAGCGACGGTTGTGATAAGGGCGCCAGCCCACTGGTTTCTGTTAAAGGTGTATAAAACCCCTGCCAATACGGGGGCCATTAGTGCCATTACATAGGCTTTAGTAATATGCCCGGCTATAATTATAATAAAATTGTATGAGCCAAATGCAAATGCAATACTTCCTGTAATGCTAAGTATATGACTAAACCCCATACTTTTTAGCAGGATATAAAATCCTATCAGATATAGAAAAACTATGGCTACCGTATGATAGGGTAATCCTAAGCGTGAGTAGTTGTTTAAATGGTAATAGATATTCGCTGAAGAGTCAGCTCTAATTTGATAAGCCGGCATTCCACTAAATAGAGAGTTTGTCCATTGAGCTTTTTCTCCTGTCTCTTTTTCGTGATCGATCAACTCTTTAGCCATACCTATGGCTTTTGTATTGTCTAACTGTTCAATCCCTTTCCCTTCCAATACCGGCCAAAAATAGGCAACTGTTATTGCGATAAAAAAAAGGGTTACTCCAAAATAGGGAAGTAGTGACTTTAATCTGTTCACCATAAGAAAAATTTTTAAAATTTAAACCATTTAAGTGTCCCGGTAAAGCTTAAGATAATATGGCAGCCGGATAAAACAGGTTCAAATTTAAAAAATAATTATGGGGAATTTGAAAAAACTTTCAGTTTTGAAGAAAAAGGAGGTAAAAAAGCTCCTCAGGTAGGATTTGAACCTACGACCTACGGATTAACAGTCCGCCGCTCTAACCAGCTGAGCTACTGAGGAATGTGTTGTTTTTTTTAGAAAGCTCCTCAGGTAGGATTTGAACCTACGACCTACGGATTAACAGTCCGCCGCTCTAACCAGCTGAGCTACTGAGGAAAATTGCTGCATCTTTGATTGTCTCTACCTATCGTAAATCTCTCAAATGCCCTGCAAAAGTATATTCTTTACTTTAATTTTGCAACAACTTCGATGTTTTTTTTAATATTTGCACTTTAAATATTTTAAGATAAATATTAAGTTATGGGAAAGGTTTTGGGAATTGGTAATGCATTAGTAGATATATTAGCACATATTGATAGTGATGATATACTTTTAAAGCTTTCGCTATTAAAAGGGAGCATGCAATTAGTTGATAAAAATTCAGCTGATAAGGTTTTGGAAGTTGTTAATAGCAATGGTAAGATAACTACAGCATCGGGAGGTTCTGCTGCAAATACTATTCACGGACTTGCAAATTTGGGTGTTGAGACTGCTTTTACCGGAAAAGTTGGTAATGATAGGTGGGGGGAATTTTTCCGCACCGATTTAAAGGCATTTAATATTAAACCATATTTATATAAGGGAGATGGTCGTTCGGGAAGAGCTATAACGCTTATATCTGGTGATGGCGAGCGTACTTTTGCTACTCATTTGGGTGCTGCAGTTGATCTTAATCTTGATGATATCTCTAAAGATATTTTTGAAGGCTACTCTTACCTTCATGTTGAAGGTTATCTTGTTCAAAACCCTCAATTAATTGAAGGGGTTATAAAATTAGCAAAGAGCCAAGGTGTAAAAATCTCTTTTGATTTGGCAAGTTTTAATGTTGTTGATGATAACAGAGAGTATCTACTCAATTTAGTTAATAATTATGTTGATATTTTATTTGCTAATGAACAGGAAGCATTTTCTTTTACAAAGATAGATAATGATGAGAACTCTTTGCTATTTATGAGTAAGATGGCTAAAGTTGCTATATTAAAAAAAGGGGTAGAGGGTTCACTCATTAGAATGGGCGATGAGGTTGTCTTTGCCTCTGCCGTTGAGGCTTCACCCATAGATACAACCGGAGCCGGTGATCTATATGCTGCCGGATTTATATATGGATTAATAAACAGACAGTCGTTAGAAGTTTGCGGGCGCCTTGGTGCTTTGCTTGCAGCTACTGTAATTGAGGTTACCGGACCAAAGATGTGTAAGGATACCTGGTGCAATTTGCGCTCTAAATGTGAGGAGATTATTGAGAGGTAAAATATCTGTTTACTGTTGCCAGTTTATATATATCCAGTAAAAAAAGAGAGCTGTTTCCTTTTAATAGTGCTCTTTTAACGGGGAGGTGTATAATTTTTAACAGCAAGGCTACAACTCTTTTTAAGGGGGAGTTGACGATAGAGTTATAGGTAGCAATCAGCTTTATCTCATCTTCGATTTTATTCGATTTGAATAAATCTATAAGATTTATTATACTGTTTTCGGTTTTACTTAAAAACTCTTTTACAGTATCAATATGCATATGTGTTACAGGATTATTGATATGAACTATTTTGATTTCTCTCTTTTTTAGTTCAACTCCAAAGAGAGTATCTTCATGTCCGTACTTTGTTAGGGTTGTATCAAACTCTATTTTTTGAAAAACCGACTTTTTCACCATAAAGTTGCTCGATAAAAAACTTTTATAAGGGTTTTGTGCCCTTACACGGCTTGATTTCACCTCTCTTTTTACTCCGTTTTTCCATTTTAGTAATTTGTAACGGTTTTGTGGTTTTTCGGGGTAGGTTAACCCTCCTACCACCACATCATTCGAGAGATAGTTTATATAGTTAAAAATGAACTTTTTATCTATTTTACAGTCACAATCAATAAATATAATGTAATCCCCCCTGGCTATTTTTGCCAGTCTGTTCCTAACTATAGAGCGTCCGCAGTTTTTTTGGATTAAATACTTTATATGTGGTAGTTTTTCAACTTTCCGGTTTCTTTCGCTAATAGAGTTATAGGATCCGTCATCTAAAAAGATAATCTCTATTTTCTCCTTCACTTTTTCGGCCTGTTTACTTAATTGCCATGCAAGAGAAGATATAAAGTAGTTATAAACCGGGACGCAAACAGATATCATTATTTTGATCCTCTTTTTCGTTCATGCTCCCAAAGGAGTATTTTTCTTAATCTTATCGATTTGGGCGTTACTTCAACATATTCATCTGCTTGAATATATTCCAGAGCCTCCTCCAGACTAAATACTATGGGTGGAGCGATTCTCATTTTGTCATCTGCACCTGAAGCCCTCATGTTTGTTAGCTTTTTACTTTTAGTGACATTAACGGTTAAATCTCCTTCACGACTATTTTCTCCTACTACTTGTCCCATGTAAACCTCTTCTTGTGGAAATATAAAGAATTTACCTCTATCTTGCAATTTATCTATTGAATAGGCAAAAGAGGTTCCATTCTCCATGCTTATGAGCGAACCATTTTGTCTTTTTGCAATCTCTCCTTTCCATGGTTGAAATTCAATAAAACGGTGCGACATAACCGCTTCTCCTGAGGTTGCAGTTAATAAAGAATTTCTCACTCCGATTATTCCCCTTGAGGGAATATTGAATTGAAGATGTACTCTGTCTTCTTTACGCTCCATTGAAAGAAGTTCTCCCTTTCGGTTTGAGATCATCTCTATAGCTTTTCCTGAGAACTCATCAGGCAGATCTATTGATAACTCTTCAACAGGTTCATGTTTTTCGCCACCAATATTTTTAATTATAACTCGAGGCTGTCCTACCTGCAATTCATATCCTTCACGCCTCATTGTTTCAATTAAAACTGAAAGATGCAGAACGCCTCTGCCGTAAACATTCCATGCATCAGCCGAATCGGTTGGCTCTACTCTTAATGCAAGGTTTTTTTCCAGCTCTTTATCCAACCTCTCTTTTATATGGCGAGATGTAACATATTTGCCCTCTTTACCAAAAAATGGCGAGTTGTTTATAGTAAAGAGCATACTCATTGTGGGTTCGTCTATTGCTATTGGATCAAGAGGTTCAGGGTTTTCAGCATCACATACCGAATCTCCAATCTCGAAGTTTTCCAGTCCGATAATTGCACATATTTCCCCATTATGCACCTCACTCACGGTAGTACGTGATAATCCGTTAAATACATTCAGCTCTTTTATCCGGGTCTTTTTTATATCTCCATTGCGATTTACAAGAGCAACCTCCATACCTGTTTTAAGAGTTCCCCTTTTTACCCGGCCGATTGCTATTCTCCCTACATAAGAGCTGTAGTCAAGCGAAGTTATAAGCATTTGAGGCGATCCATCCTCCTTTTTGGGAGCAGGGATGTGGTTACATATTGTATCCATAAGAGAGTTGATGTTGTCACTCTTACTGTTCCAATCATCCGACATCCATCCATCTCTTGCTGATCCGTAGATTGTTTCAAAATCGAGCTGTTCTTCTGTTGCATCCAGACTGAACATTAGATCAAAAACCATCTCCTGTACCTCTTCGGGGCGACAGTTGGGCTTATCAACTTTATTTATAACAACCACGGGTTTAAGTCCCAGTTTAAGGGCTTTTTCTAAAACAAAGCGGGTTTGTGGCATAGGTCCTTCAAATGCATCAACCAGCAGAAGAACTCCATCTGCCATATTTAAGACCCTTTCAACCTCACCTCCAAAGTCGGAGTGACCGGGAGTATCAATAATATTAATTTTGGTATTGTTCCAAATAACCGAGACATTTTTGGATAATATGGTAATTCCGCGTTCTCTTTCAAGGTCGTTATTATCCATTATTAATTCACCAACATCTTTGTGGTCTCCAAAGAGTCTTCCGGCCATGAGCATTTTGTCAACCAAAGTTGTTTTTCCATGATCAACATGGGCAATTATTGCGATATTTCTTATATTCTTTTGCATACCAAAATTTTAATGGGATGCAAAATTAGTAAAAAAAGAGAGCCGTAGTTTTATCACGACCCTCTTTTTTTATTTATTGACCAGTCAATTAACAAATAATAAGATTTACTCCACAATGGTTATCCATCCGTGATTATCAGTTTCATCTCCATATTGTATAGCCTGCAGCTTATTAAAGAGTTTTTCACAAACCGGTCCGGGCTTGCCATCCTTACTGTAAATGTATGATTTATTTTCTTCAGGGTCATCAATTCTGCCGATCGGACTAATAACAGCGGCTGTTCCGCAAGCTCCTGCCTCATCAAAGGTTTCCAGCTCATCAATGGGAATTTGTCTTCTTTCTGTTTTTAATCCAATATCCTTTGCCAATTGCATTAAGCTTTTATTTGTTATTGATGGTAATATTGAAGATGACTCAGGTGTTATATATGTGCTGTTTTTTATTCCAAAAAAGTTTGCCGGTCCGCACTCATCTATATACTTTTTTTCACAACTATCAAGGTACAGTACTGCTGAATAACCGTTTTCAGCTGCCATTTTTCCTGATGGCAGACTAGCAGCGTAGTTTCCGCCAACTTTGATATTTCCGGTTCCGCGCGGAGCTGCTCTGTCATACTTACGTGTAATCAAGAGAGATGTTGGTTTAAAGCCCTCTTTAAAGTATGGGCCTACCGGAGTTACAAAAACTAAAAACAGATATTCATCAGATGGAGCAACCCCTATTTTTGGTCCGGATCCAATTAAGAGAGGTCTAATGTATAGAGTCCCGCCGGTTCCGTATGGAGGGATAAATCTTTCATTTAACTTAACAGCCTTTTTTACAGCTTCTGTGAATATTTCTTCGGGGACAGGCTCCATTAAAATGCCTTTTGCAGAATTTTGCATGCGACGAGCATTTTCATCGAGTCTGAAAATCCTTGTTTTACCATCTTTTCCTTTAAAAGCTTTTAACCCTTCAAATGATTCCTGTCCGTAGTGAAGACAAGTTGCAGACATGTGCAGGTTAATTGTTTCAGAAGAGCTTGTTTCCAGTTTCCCCCATTTCCCGTCTCTGTAGTAACATCTTACGTTATAGTCTGTTTTAATGTAAGAAAAAGAGAGATTTTCCCAGTCAATTTCGCCAGTCATGATAAAGTATGTTTAATGTAAAGTGTTAAAATTATATGTAAAAATAGTAATATCTTTTCAAATTACTTAAAAATCAGTGATGTCACGAATAACTTTTGAGGCTGCAGTTATTCCAAAAAGAGCAGGCATATAACTTAAAGTCCCTACTGTTGTTTTTTTATTCTGCTCATTTTTTGTAAAAATTAGATGGTTGCTGTTTACTTTTTCCGGGCTGTAAACTACATTAAATCCTTTTTTTATTTTTAGTTTGGTTAATCTTTTTCTAACCATTCTTGCCAATTTACAATTATGAGATTTTGAAATGTCATCTATCTGTACAAGAGAAGGTTCTATTTTGCCACCTGCACCCATACTTGAAATAATTGGAGTCTTTTTTTCTAAACTGTGATATATTAAAAATACTTTAGGTGATAGAGTATCAATTGCATCTATAACATAATCAAATTTTTCATTTAACAGTTCAGGTATTAACTCATCTTTTAAAAAATATTCAAGAGTAATAATGTTGGCCATTGGATTAATATCCAGCAATCTGGACTTCATCACTTCAACTTTAGGTTTGTTTTCGGTGCTTGTTAGCGCCGGTAACTGTCTGTTTCTGTTAGAGGGTTTTACCCTATCAGAGTCAACAATTGTTATTTTCTCTACACCATTTCTAATAAGTATTTCAGCTGCCCATGAACCTACTCCTCCTGTTCCTGCAATCAGGATATGTGACTTTTTTAGTTTTAAAAGATTTTCAACTCCCAGGATTATCTCTGTACGTGATTGCCAGCTCATATTACTTATTTAACTGTAAAATTAGAAATAAAATTTGAGTTAATTATTTTTTTTAGCTCCTCCTCTTTAATTTTTAAAGCATTTGAAGCTTTACGATAAACAGTTTCAATGTTAATATCACTACTGTCTGTCTCTAAGAAGAATAGCTTCTCTTTTACGATATTTAAAGATGCAGTTGCTTTATAATCTCCTTTAACTAATGCCTCTCCAAACGAGAGAATTATATCCATCGACGACAACTGTTTTGCTAATTGGGGATGCCCCTTAAATCCATGAATAATCCATTTTTGTGATGGGTTTAATCTTTTTTTTAATGCTATTATTTCATTGAAATAACCTACACAATGAATAATCAGTGGTTTTTGCAAGGCCTCTGATATTTTGATATGTTCTTTTAATATAATTTGCTGAATATTTAATGGTGCACCGTTAATTTTATCTAATCCACATTCTCCTATAGCTAACAGGTTTTTATGCGATGTTATGTTATTTAAAAGATTAATTGATTCCACTGTTTTATTATACCACGGATGCAGTCCGGATGAGAAAAATTGGTTTTCTAAATCTTTGGGCTCACTATGAGAGAGTTCATTATTTGTGATTGATATAACCTCTTTTTTTGTGATTGATTTGTGATTGTGTATATCTATCAATGGTACCATTCTATTAATATTTATACTGTTTTATTTTAATTTATTTATGGTACCGGGTCGTAACCGCTCCCACCCCATGGGTTACATGATACTATACGCTTTATTGCCAGCCAAAATCCTTTAAACGGGCCATGTTTTTTGAGTGCTTCAATTGTATATTGTGAACAGGTTGGAGTGTATCTGCATGATGGCCCGGTCATAGGTGAAATTATATATTGATATAGTTTAACTGGAACTATTAATAGTGCAATTAATATATTTTTTAAAACGTTATTTATTAGTTTTATCATCTGTTTTATCTAAATTAAACGTTTATGTTAGATTGATTTTAAAGATGTAATCTGGCATCTATTTACAGCTCTATTTTACTAAATAGTTTTAAAACCCCTTTCTCTATTGTTTCAAACTTTTCAGCTTCATTATTTATATAGATTAATGCGATAAGTAAAGTTTTATCGTGGGGTATCGCTTTGTTTAATTGAACCTTGTTTATGCGGTACGCCTCTTTTACTCTTCTTCTAATAAGATTTCTTTTATATGCTCTTTTTACCTTTTTTTTAGGTACTGAGACCATTATTTTTGCGGAATATTGAGGTATATTTCGATCAATTAGCAGGTATTTTGCTTTTAGTGGATAACTAAAGGTCGATTTACCCTCTTTGAAAAGGAGGTCACTCTCTCTCTTTTTCTTTATTCTCTCATCTTTTTTTAATGTTAACTTGCTATTTGTCATTATTGTATGCTATGACCGATAAAATTAGCGGTAAAGATATGTAAATATTCTTTTCTGCAATTTACTTCAATCTGATACCTTACAATAAATTAATAAAAAAACACTCCTCATTTTTAATGGGAGTGTTTTATAATATAATAAAAAATTAGCTATTATTTTTTATTATGCTCTTTAATATACATTTCTAGCGCAGCTGTCATTGAGGGGGCTTTTGGTAGTGGTGCTTTAAGATCAAGTCTTAAGCCTGCCTCTGTAACAGCCTTTGCTGTTGCGGGTCCGAATGATGCAATTACTATATTATCTTGCTTAAAATCGGGAAAATTTTGAAATAGAGATTTTATTCCTGACGGACTAAAAAATACGAGCATATCGTAATTAATCTCTTTTATATCACTTAAATCACTGCTTACAGTGCGATATAAAATTGCTTTTGTATATTTTATCTTAGCTTTGTCAAGCAAATCAGGGATCTCCTGTTTATGGATGTTTGACAGTGGTACCAGAAATGTCTCCTGTTTATGTTTTTTTATGATCTCAACTAAATCGGGAAATTTTCCTGTTGAGTAAAAGATCTTTCTTTTTCGATAGACAATATATTTTTGCAGATAGAATGCTGTTGCCTCAGAAATGCAAAAATATTTCATATCATCAGGAACACTTACTCTGGTCTCTTCACATATTCTAAAGAAGTGATCAATGGCAGTCCTGCTGGTAAATATTACTGCTGAGTGATCTAAAATATCAATTTTTTGTTTGCGAAAATCTTTTGTATCAATACCTTTAACTTGAATGAATGGACGAAAGTCGATTTTTACATTGTTTTTTTCGGCCAGTTCAAAGTAAGGCGACTTCGACGTGCTGGGCTTTGGTTGTGAAACCAGAATTTTTTTGATTTTCAATGTGCTACAGTTTTAGTTCAACAAAAATAGAACTACATCTGTTCTTAACCGAACAGTACCTTATATAGTAAGGCTAATGGCAAAATTTCAAGGGCACAAAGATACAAAATAATGTAATAACCTGAAAGAATATTAGTTATATTAATAGATATTCCTCTTGCTAACTGTATAAGATATAGGATGATAAAGATTAGTATTCCCCCTCTTATTAGCAGTTCACTTATAAGATGATCAGTAAATGGAATTAAGATTATAACTGGTAGCAGGTATATTCCAAAAGCTTTATTTGATGCCGATACGTAGCTTAAGTGGCTATTAATCTCTTTTGATGTGTTAAATATGTAGCCTGTAATTTTATATAACAGTTTTTTTGCTGTAAATAGAGTAAATAGAAAGAGAAATATTGCCGGCACCATATATATATCGGAAATATTAAAAAAATCTCTTTCCAGCAGCGTTATTATTTGTGAGATAAAAACCGAACTGTTAAAATAGAATATAAAGTTGGCTAACAGTGATGGTGCAAAGTTGGATGCATTTGTTGAAGATGTTTTGTTTAAACTATTTGGGAAGAGAGGTATCTGCACTATGGTTTTAAAATATTTTTGAGAGAGTACTCTTGCTGTCCCTACTAAGATTACAGCAATTAGAATAGTTAAAGAGATCCAGCTATCTGCTGGCACTTCATCTTGTTTTAATTGTGACTCTTTCGACACTGGCTCACTCTCTGTTATTAAACTATCAACACCCTTTTTTTCAGAGTCAGGTATAGCTATTCTTTGGCTATCCTTTACCTCATCACTTATCTCAGTAAAATATTCTGTTTTAGGGTTATCATCTTTAAATATTTGCCAATCCCAATCGGTATATGGATAATTACCCTCTTTAAGATAGAGGTTAACCGAATCATTTCGGTTTAGTTTACTGCTCATATTTTGATACAATTCGCTCATCAGTAAACGGTTAAGTTATATTGTTAAATAAACCATGTAATTTACCGTCTATTTTGTTGAAAACTCTGTTTAAAGCCGTACTATCTTTTACAAAATCGTTTTCATCAATATTAACCTGTAATATATTCCCTTTTTTATAGCTCTTTTTCCAGGCTTCGTATCGTTCATTCAAATTTTTTAGATAATCAAGTCTGATTGAAGTTTCGTAAGGTCTTCCCCTTAACTCTATCTGTTTTACAAGAGTAGGTACCGATGCTTGTAGATAAATTAAGAGATCAGGTGGTTTTATTAATCTATTCATTAAATTGAATAGCGAAAGATAAGTATTATAATCACGACTGCTCATTAATCCCATATCAAAAAGGTTTGCTGCAAATATATAGGCATCTTCATAAATTGTTCTGTCCTGAACAACAGTATTCGAGGAGTCTCTTATTTTTACTATTTTTTCGAATCGTTTGTTTAAAAATGAAATTTGCAGATGAAACGACCATCTTTTCATCTCTTCATAGAAATCAGCAAGATAAGGGTTTTCTTCTACCTCCTCATAGTGTGCTTCCCATCCGTAATGATTAGAGAGTAGTCTGGTTAAAGAGGTTTTTCCGGATCCAATATTTCCTGCTATTGCTATATGCATATATCTAACTATCTATTCATATTTATTATATCATCAATAAATTTTCGATCATTTGATAATCTGGGAACTTTATGTTGCCCTCCCAGTTTATTGTTCTTTTTGAGCCAGTCAAAAAAGAGATTTTTACGTGCAGTTACCAGAGTGGGTAAAATAAGTGTCAAATCTTTATATCTTTTAGCATCATAATCACTGTTAACCTCTCTTAATGTGCTATCTAAAGTATTTATAAAGTGCTCTTTGCTTTTGGGCTCTTTTTCAAACTCAATTAGCCACTCATGTGCCCCTTTTGCATCACTTCCCATATAAACCGGAGCTGCAGTATACTCTTTTATTTTTGCCCCTGTCTCTTCGCAGGCCTTGTCCAGAGCATTTTCTGCATTTTCAATCATAACCTCTTCTCCAAAAGCATTGATAAAATGTTTTGTTCTGCCCGAGATCACAATTTTGTGTGGAAACTTAGATGCAAATCTGACTGTGTCGCCTATAAGATATCTCCACAGTCCTCCGTTAGTTGAAATAATCATTGCATAATCCTCATCTACTTCAACTTCTTCTATGGTATATGTTTTAGGATGCTTTTTGCCAGATTCCGAAAGGGGCATAAACTCATAAAAGACGCCATAATCCAGCATTAATAACATTCCCTGATCAGATAGATCGTCTTGCATTGCAAAGAATCCTTCAGATGCATTATAAGTCTCCATATAATTCATCTTAGAAGATGGAATAAGGTCGGCGTATTGTGTTTTGTAAGGTGTAAAGCTAACACCTCCGTGAATAAAAAGCTCCAGATTGGGCCATATTTCTGTTAAGCATTTTTTTCCCGTATAATCTAAAACATTTTTTATTAAAACTAAAAACCAGGAGGGGACTCCGGCAAAAGCTGTCACATTCTCCTTTACAGCAATTTCGGTAATAAGTTTTAACTTTTCTTCCCACTCTTCCATTAGAGCAACCTCACGTCCCGGCGTACGAACAAAGCTTGTCCAAAAGGGGAGATTGTCAATTAAGATAGCAGATAGATCGCCATAAAATGAGTCGTTACTAAAACTGTTTATCTGGTTGCTTCCTCCAAGGGTAAGTGTTTTACCCGAAAAAAGCTTATTGTTAGGTAATAGATGGTTATATATTACTAATGTATCTCTTCCTCCCTGATAATGGCAATTCTCAAGAGCCTCCTTTGATATAGGAATAAATTTGCTCCTTGTGGATGTAGTACCTGAACTTTTGGCAAACCATTTTATCTCCCCTGGCCATAAAAGATTCTTTTCTCCCTGCCTTAACCTTATAATTTTAGGCATTATATCGTCATAGTCGCTTACCGGAACTCTCTCTTTAAATATTTCAGGCGAGTTTATCGATGAGAACTCAAACTCTTTTCCAATTTGAGTGTGTTTTGCTTTTGCTATAAGTTTTTCAAACTGCTCCTGCTGTACTTCCCCCGGGTTAGACTTAAAATGCTTAATTTCATTAAGACGTCCTGAATGCAGAAAGGAAAAAATATTGTTAAAAATCGGCATATAAAGTTCCTTTTATTTTCTGGGCAAATATAAATAAAATTGTTTTATGTATCCACTTTGTATTAACCGAGGTATGGTTTTGTCCAACAGATATTTGTTATAAATTTGTTGTTTTAATTTTAGTATGATTTATAACAAAATAGTAAAATGGTTGTTTTTGATATAGTAGTGCTTATTATTCTTCTTCTATTTTGCCTGAAAGGATTAAAAAATGGCTTTGTTAAAGAGTTAGCATCTTTGGCAGCTCTTATTTTGGGTGTTGCCGCAGCAGTTGTTTTTTCTGATTTAGCCGCAGGTTTGTTAGAAGGAGTTATTAAACAGCGTTATATCTCTACAATCTCCTTTATAATTGTTTTTATTGCTGCAGTTATAGTAGTTCATATTGTCGCCAATGCAATTGATGCCCTTATGAAAGCTGTTGCTTTAGGGTGGTTGAACAGAATAGCAGGTGCTCTCTTTGCTATATTTAAGGCTGCATTTTTTTTAGGCGTGATATTGATTATTATAGATTCGGTTGGATTAAAAGAGAGAATTTTTAGTGAGGATATAACAGATAACTCCCTTTTATACCGAACGGTTAGTGATGTTGTTCCTTTTGTGCTTGCTAAAATAAATATTAGTATGGATCATCTTATTTTAGATCTTGAAGAGTTTAAAGAGTCGTTTCCTTATCTATCATAGAAATCACTCTTTTTTATATCTTTGCAAACTGTTTTAGTTATCTAAAATAGATACTGAAGTTTAATGAGTGAATAAATTTCTCATAAAAGCAGTGTCAAATCCTTTCATGAAAAAAATTGGCTATTGCGATCAATAGTTGATTAACTCAATTAGTGATTTATTTGGCCAACAATTAAAATAATTAATTTTCAAATGAAGATGAACTTTGTTGAAGAACTACAATGGAGGGGGATGGTACATGATATCATGCCCGGAACAGATGAGCAGTTACAAAAAGAGATGACATCTGCATATGTTGGAATTGATCCCACAGCTGATTCTCTACATATTGGACATCTGGTTAGCGTTATGATGTTAAAACATTTGCAGGTAGCAGGTCATCGTCCTGTTGTTTTAGTTGGTGGGGCTACCGGAATGATAGGTGATCCCTCTATGAAATCATCCGAGAGGAATTTGCTTGATGAGCCAACATTGAGGCATAACCAGGAGAGTATTAAAAATCAACTTAGCCGTTTTTTGGATTTTCACAGTGATGCTGACAATAGAGCATTAATGGTTAATAATTATGACTGGATGAAAGATTTCTCATTTCTGGAGTTTATTCGTGATGTGGGAAAACATATAACGGTCAATTATATGATGTCAAAAGATTCTGTAAAGAAACGGATAGGTGGAGATTCTAAAGAAGGTCTCTCTTTTACTGAGTTTACCTATCAATTGGTACAGGGATATGATTTTTTGCATCTCTATAATAAGGAGGGGTGTAAACTACAGATGGGCGGATCTGATCAGTGGGGTAATATTACAACCGGAACAGAGATGATTCGGCGAATTTCCGGGGGTGAGGCTTACGCTTTAACCTGTCCTTTAATAACCAAGGCAGATGGTGGCAAATTTGGGAAAACCGAGGCAGGAAATGTTTGGTTAGACCCCCAACGTACCACTCCGTATGAATTTTATCAATTTTGGCTTAATTGCTCAGATAGCGATGCAGAAAAATATATAAAAATTTTTACTTTACTTGAGAAAAAGGAGATTGATGAACTGCTTGATAAACATAAAGAGGCTCCTCATATGAGGCTTTTACAAAAAGAGCTTGCCAGGGAAGTTACAATAATGGTTCATGATCGCGAATCCTGGGAGGTTGCTGTTGAGGCATCTAATATTCTTTTTGGTAAAGGAACTACCGATTCGTTGAAAAAGATGGATGAGAAGACACTGTTATCGGTATTTGATGGTGTTCCACTTTTCGAGATTTCTAAAGATCAATTGAAAGAGGGAATAAAAATTTTGGATTTAACAGCAGGGGTCACTACTATTTTTGGTTCTAAAGGAGAGGCCCGAAGAACAGTTACCGGTGGAGGAGTTAGTATTAATAAAGAGAAGGTCTCTGATATAGAGTTTGTAGTAGATATGAGCTATCTTTTAAATGAGAAGTATATTTTGGTACAAAAAGGTAAAAAGAGATACTCTTTAATTGTTGCTGTTTAATTGGTAAAAAATAACAGCCCGGTTGAGTTAAAAATGCTCAGCCGGGCTGTTTGATTATGTAAGGTGTGAATGTGTAGTGTAAAAATATGTTCACACCTTTATTTTTTTCTTAATTGCTATTGGTAATTACTCTTAGATATACATTAATTTTATATTAATTACTTAAGCAATATTCTTAAGATAAGTGGGTTAAGAATAAAAATATTGTCAAATATTTTTTTTAAAAAAAGAGTGTTAACTATTGACTTATATTGTTTTATACAGTCATAATATCCTTCTCTTTTTCTTCCATTATTTTCTCTATCTTTTTTGAATAGTCATCCGTTAACTTTTGAACCTCTTCTTCGGCATCTTTCTCCACATCTTCGGGAAGCCCTTTTTTCTTTAATTGTTTAAACTCATCAATTGCTTCACGACGAGCATTTCTTATCCCTATTCGTGAGTCTTCTCCAATTTTTTTAACAAGTTTAACAAGCTCTTTTCTTCTCTCCTCTGATAGGGGAGGAATATTAATTCTTATAATTTCACCGTTATTATCAGGATTCAATCCTAAATTAGCAGCCATTATAGCTTTTTCAATAACAGGGATCATCGATTTCTCCCAGGGTTGAACAGCAATTGTTCGGGCATCGGGTGTGTTGATATTAGCAACTTGTGACAAGGGTGTCATCGAGCCGTAATAATCAACCAATACAGTTTCTAGTATTTTTGGACTGGCCTTTCCTGCACGTACTTTCCCGATTTCTCGTTCAAGATGTTCAATTGCTTTGTCCATCTTTTCGGTAGTTACTTCCATTGTTAACGTTACATCTTCTTCCATGGATAAGATTATATTGAATTAGACATCTGATTACAAATATAAAAAAAATGGGAATTGATCAAATTACTCGGGTATTTCAATTCCTTCCAGTTTTGATATAATTTTTAAAGCCTCTTCACGACTGTTACCACAAAAAAGCTCTTCGGGCTTAAACCCTTTGCATACAGCAGGTCTGTCGGGAGAATTAAATATTCCGCACTTATAGTCTGCCTGTAAATGTATGCATTTTACCCCGGCGGGTTTACCATTTGGCATTCCCGGTATGGGTGATGATATTGAAATAGCGATACAACATGCTCCGCACTCTTCTCTGCACTCCATAATTAAAATATAATTAATTGAACTCTATGCCAATTAAAGAGATATCATCAAATATAGAGTGTTTTAAACTTTGATTTGCTATATACTCTTTAATTTTTTCAATATTATAAGATAAAGGGTAGCTATTTTTAATTATGTTTTTTATAAAATCTTCATTCGACATAATCTCTTTAGAATCACTCTCCAGCTCAATTAATCCGTCGGTAAAGGCTAAAAATTTTGATCCTTTAGGTATTGTTATTTTTCCGGTTTCAATGGCAGGTATAAGATCCAGCATTCCGAGGCCGATACAACCCTTATCTAAATATGTTATATGATCTTTATTGGTATTATATAAAAGTGGCGGTAAATGGCCGGCATTTACATAAGTTAATTTTCTTGATTTAGTATTATACTTTCCAATAAACATCGTGATAAATTTCTCGCTGTTTGAGTTTTCGTTAACCCGCTCATTTAACTGGTTAATTAACTTTTTTAAACTTACCTTTGATTTAAAGCCCGAACGTAATACAGCCTGAAAATTAGACATTAAAAGAGCCGCTGAAACACCTTTGCCCGAAACATCAGCAACACAAAATCCTATTGTGTTGCGTGATAATTTTATAAAATCATAATAGTCGCCGCCAACATCCATGTGTGGGTGGTATATTGTATATATGGATAAGGATTTCTCTTTTGGCAGATTATCTGTTCCGGGAATTAATTGGGTTTGGATTTTAGATGCCAATTCAAGCTCTTTTTGTATAGCCTGTTGTTCTAAAAGAGCTTTATGCATTCGCCTGTTTTCGGCAAATACAATAATCAGGTTTGATATTATTTGAATTAGTTTAAGATGTTTTATGGTCGGACTAATACCTTCCTGTTCTTCGTCAACATCACCAATAAGAACATATCCTATTGGTTTATATCGGTGGAATAGTGGTATTACAGCATCAAAACCTTCAAGATTTTTTGGAGGCGAGAGAGTGATGTTTTCTATCCGCTCAATATGGAGAAGATCTTTTTCAGGAGTAATAGAGTTTACCTCTATGCTCTTTACACCTGAACTTAACACATTTTGCCATCTGCCGTTGGTTAGAGTAAAAACCAAAACTTTACCAACATTAAGCTCCTCATGCAGTAATATTCGAAATTCGCCCAAAAGTTCATTAATGCTGTGATCTTCATTAATGGTTTGGGTTAAATCCAAAAGCATATTAAGTCTGTCTCTATAGAGCTTAAGTTTTCTTTTTTTTATCTCTTTTACCATTTTTGGTTTTCGCCGGTTCAACAATCAATATCTTTAAAAATACGAATTAATTGTTTAAACCCCAATGGCTATATCTCTTTTTGTTTATTATTTGGCTCTTTCTACATACGATTTTTCTTTGGTATCAACCTTAATCTTCTCTCCCTGTTCAATAAAAAGAGGTACCATTATTTCACTGCCGGTATCTATGGTTGCCGGTTTTAATGATGAGGTTGACGAGGTATCACCTTTAACTCCCGGTTCTGTGTAGGTAACTTCGTAAATTATAAATTGCGGCAGGTTTACCATTAACGGAGTTTCAGAATCAACATGATATACAAGATCAACTTCCTGTCCTTCACGCATAAGTTCGGGAGATTCCACTAAATTTTCGGGAATATTCATCTGTTCAAAATTTTCACTGTTCATAAAGTGATATCCCATATCATCTTTGTATAAAAATTGATGGGGGCGATGTTCTACACGAGCTTCATTAACTTTCACTCCTGCAGTAAAAGTGTTTTCAAGAACTTTTCCTGTAGAGACATTTTTTAGCTTGGTTCTCACAAAGGCAGGACCTTTTCCCGGTTTTACATGTTGAAACTCTGTAATTGTCCAAAGTTGCCCGTTGTGTTCAATACACATTCCATTTCTAAAATCTGATGTTGTTGCCATTGTTATTTATTTTTTTAAGTTTTTAAAATAGATTTTTTTGAGTGTGTTGCTATAAAATTTTTAAGATAGAATGGCTCAAAATATGCTACGTCTGCAAACTGTTTATTATCATATTTTTCAGTTGCAAGGCGACACATACTCGATGCTAATGGATCGATGCCTGTTAAAAAAAAGACATCTCTACTTTGTATAACTTCTCTACATTTATCTACTCCATTTCCTGCAAAATAAATTTTATTATTGGTGTGGCTATAGCTCTTTTCATCTATTATTTCTGCTTTTATCTTTTTTACCTCTTTAAGGTTGATTGAATATAGTGCTGAATAGACTTCCATTCTTCGGGCATCCATTAATGGGCAAATTAATGCATCCTTATCTTTTGGATCTATTTTGTTAAGAGCATTTGCTGCAATAATTTTTAATGAACTTATGGTAATTGCAGGAATATTTAAACTGTAGCATAACCCTTTAGTAACAGAAACTCCAATTCGCAATCCTGTGTATGAACCCGGACCGTCACTTACAGCAACTGCACTTAACATTGAGGGATCTATACTGGCCTCTTTTAAAGTTTTTTCAATCAGTGGTGTTAAAACAACTGAGTGAGCATTGCCGGTATCTGATCTGTTAAATGCTATGCAGTTACTCTCTTTTGCTATAGCTACCGAACAGACTGTCGTAGAGGTCTCAATGCATAATATTAATGACATATCATTTTTTTTGAATTTGCAAAAATAGTCATTTTTGCGCTTCATTCCATCTTGCAGCTATAATAACAACAAATATTATTGCTACGCTATAGTAGATAAAGTTTGGAATGGGAACGGGATCTCCACCAGCATAGGAGTGGAGCCCTGCAAGATAGTAGTTAACACCAAGATATGTCATAATAACAGAGCCAAAAGTTATAATAGAACCTGTATTAAAAGCTATATTTCCTTTTAAACCCGGGATAAATCTCATATGGAGTATAAACGCATACAATATTATTGTTATTAGTGACCATGTCTCTTTTGGATCCCACCCCCAGTAGCGTCCCCATGATTCATTAGCCCATATACCGCCAAGGAAAGAGCCTATTGTCATTAAATAGAGGCCTGCTGTTAACGACATCTCATTAATAGAAGTTAACTCTCCTATTGTTAAATTAAGCCTCTCTCTGCTCTTTTTTGTTCTAAAGATGCAGATGATCAGACTTAAAAATCCCAGGAGGGCTCCCAAAGCAAAAAAGCCATAACCAATGATAATAACTGAAACGTGAAGAGTTAACCAGTGAGACTGCAGTACCGGAACCAAATTTGTTATTTGCGGATTCATCCAGCTTAAATGTGCTACCATTAATACCACTCCTGTAAAAAGTGAAGCTATAGGAATAACCATAGAGCTTTTTCTTTCCATAAGAAATGCTGCAAGAATAATGCACCAGCCTGTAAAGATCATAGATTCATATCCGTTACTCCAGGGGGCATGTCCTGCAATTATCCATCTTAAAACCAATCCTGCACTATAATATAAAAAGCCTGCGAGAACGATAAAATATCCTCCCTTCATTACCTTTTCGGTCTTAATTGAAGGCTTTATCAACGAAGTAAATTGCAGAAAAACAAGTATTGATCCAATAATAAAATAGAACATTGCCAACCACATAAATATTGCAAGTCGGTTATAAAGCAATTCCAGCTCTATAGTCAAGGTAGAAGGCATTATCTTACCCCCATTTTCTCTTTGAAAATTTTTAATCTCATCAATTATATTAAAAGCCTCTCTTTTTTCATTTGACCTAACGGCTTTAAACAAATCTTGCAGAGCTGATGCTGCAAATAGACTATCTTTTTGTGATAATGTTTTAGCATCTCGTACGGGAGTGTACCAGGGTTCGGTTTTTAGTTCGCCTGAAGGGAATATTCTGTGAAGATGTCCCGATTGTACAGTATAGAAAACATTTACCTGTTCATCAACTTTTATTAGTTCATCTTCAAATTTGTCTCTTTGTGCAGGATTTTGACGATGAGCAGCATCTACATATCCATGAATTTTATAGTGGGTCGGGGAATCAAAAAAGTTGGAAAAGGAGGCTTTATCACTTGTTATGCCTAATATTGATCTTAGCTTAGGATCTTTTACTGTTATTATAGGTTTCTTTTGCCACTCATGTGGATGAGTAAACATTCCCAGAACCATTTGGTCAGCAGACATTCCTTCAAAGGTTATATGTTTAACCAGTTTAAGTGCTATTTCCTGATGCAGTGAATTTAATGGTTTAATTCTTCCATCTCTACCCTGTACTGCTATTGATCCAAATTCTTTAGCAATTTCTTTATCCGGGATTGCTTTATCTGAAACTGAAAAGGCCGGGGTTAAAATGGCAAAAAGTAAAAGTGTTGTTAATTTTTTTCTTTTATTATGGAGAGCTCCTGCTTTGTTTATTAAAAATCTAAAACGTGTGTTTTTTGCTATAAGAGCCCAAAGCATGCTAAAAATCATCAAAAAATATCCAATGTAGGTGACAACTGTTCCCGGCAGATCTTTGTTAACTGAAAGCACCGTTCCTTTTTCATCCTGATCATAAGAGCTTTGAAAAAAACGATAACCCCGGTAATTTAAAACATTATTCATAAAAATTTTATAATCTTTTTCAACTTCACGTTCACTGTCTTTTAAAGTAATATCGCTTCTGTAACCCGATGGACTTTGTGAACCGGGATATCTTTCAAGAGTAAACTTGTTTAATTTAATATTAAAGGGAAGTTTTATCTCTTTGGCTCCATATGAAATCTCTAAAATCCCATTGTTAAGATCAAGTTGACTTGGTTTACCCAGCTCGCCGCTACGTCCTTTTGTAATAGTGTAATAACTCTCTCCATTTTTATCTATCTCAAAAACAACTGCATTGGGTAAGTGATTATTTTCTCCGGGATGAGAGATAGGTGTTAGCTCCGAACTGTCGCCTCTAACAGGTCTCATCACGGCATTTGGGACAAATTTTCTGCTTCTTATTTTTATTCTGTTTTCTCCTGCTTTTAACCTTGCTCGATACTCATTGGGTTTGGCACTGCATACATATGATATTTTTTCATTTGTTGCTGTATCACCTTTATTTATATAGGTTGCTTTAATATAGGGATCAGATGATAGCAGAACATTAGCACTATGCCCTTCTCTTATATGTAATAATCCTTCGTATCCACTATATCTGGTTATTGCAGCTCCAATTAAAATAACTATAAAAGAGATATGGAAAATAAAAACTGCAGTTCGCCCTTTTTGCCATGTTCGGTGTTTAAACAGATTCAGGAGCATGTTAACTCCCAGTAAAACAAATAGAAATTCAAACCATATTGTGTTATACACAAGAGCTTTTGCTGCATGTGTTCCATAATCATTTTCAATAAAAGTTGCCAAAGCCATAGAAGCTGCCAATAGAATAAAAAGTGCTCCCATTAGCCAGTAGCCCGATAAAATACGTGAGAGAGTTTTCATAGTAGGTGATATTGTTTATGTAATTGTTGCTATAAAGATATATTATAATTGTTTGCATGAAAAAATGTTTGCCAAATTGATTTACTTTTTGTTTTTTCGTAAGTTTTATTTTTAGAATCTCTCTTTTTAATGATGAAGTATCTATATATTGTATGTGCATTAATCTTTGTAGCGACAGAATCGATTTCTCAGGATCGACTTTTTAATGTTGATATATATGGAATGGTTGCTGTAGATGTTGCTCATAATACACGTGGCAGCAGAATGGCACGCAATGATCATATCTATCTCTACCCGTTACCTTCCGGTAAAGATAATGATCACGATATTAATGACCGAGGCACTTTTGATATTGATGCGGCTCATTCCCGTTTTGGGTTAAATGTTTTAGGCCCTGAAGTAAATGGTATTTCAACATTGGCAGTTCTAGAAGCTGACTTTTTGGGAGATGCACGATTTGCTGACTCTAATTTTAGATTGCGTCATGCCTATCTGCAATTGGGGTATAATAATATCACTTTTATTGTAGGGCAAACATGGCATCCCTTTTTTGTACCCGAAAATTTTCCGCAAACAGGAAATACTTGTGTGGGGGTTCCAATGTATCCATTAAGCAGAAATCCTCAACTTAGATTTTCATATAGATTTAATGAAGATGTTGAGATAATTGCTGCTTTAATTGAGCAGAATAATTTTCGATCTGCCGGTTTTGTAAAGGGTAGTGAAGAGGCGCAAGTGCCTGAAACTGTTATTCAACTTAAGCTTGGGGGAGAGGGGAATGCTTTTGCAACATTCTCTGCAGGATATAAACGTTTGGCAATACCACAGGATATTTCACAAACCGAGGATCAGCCTGTTATAGGGAGTACTCATTATCAGGCATCATTTAGGTATCAACTTCCCCGTTTAACATTTCGTGCAGGCGGAATATATGGAGGAAATTTAACTGAACATGTTATACCCGGGGGTGTGGGTGAAGTAATAGAATCCAGTGGCACCAACTCTCCTGAATATGAAGCTTTAAAAGTTGCTACACTGTGGAGCGATTTAGAGGTTATGAATGAGACATGGCGTCCCGGCTTTTTTACCGGATATTTGAACAGATTAGGGAGCTCAGATGAAGTTGATGTAATAGATGATCTTTCTATGGATCCCGGACTCTCGTCTCTTTTTGTTGTTTCACCAAGAATACGCTATGTTTTAGCAGATCATATAAATATTACTTTGGAGTATTATTTTAGTAGAGCCGGCTGGGGTGAAGAGTTTGACTATTATGGAGTGGGAGATGATGTTTCATATTATAATAATCATCGTTCGCTTTTATCATTTAAATATCTGTTTTAAAATATTTAGTTGATGTTTTCAAAAGAGGAGGCTAAAGCTTTAAGATTAGAGTTTTGGCAGAGATTGTCGAATCGAAGTCGCAGGTTGCCAGGGCAAAAAGGGAGGAAAAAATTTTGGATATTGAGAGATACCGGAATTAAGGGGTTAGATTTGCGTTTTGATGTAGATCGGGGAAAGGCTATTGTAGCCATAGAGATAAATCATCGTAAAGAGGATCATAGATTGATGCTTTATGAAAAGCTTTATGCTGTAAGGGAAATAATTGCCAGCTTTTTTGAGGAGAAGCTTATTTGGGATTTTGCATATGAAAAGCCTACCGGAGAGCTTGTATGTCGTGTTTATACCGAAAATCCCGGAGATATATTAAAAAAAGAGTTGTGGCCTCAAATGCTTTACTTTTTAATTGATCGTATGATTAAAATGGAGAAGGCATACATAGAGGTTAAGGATTATATGCAGTCAGATATAAATAGGTAAAAGGTATGGTAAGTGAAAGATTTTTGCCTGCTGAATGGAGTGATCAGGATGCAGTTTTAATGGCCTGGCCACATCAAAGGAGTGATTGGAGTTATATGCTTGATCAGATTCAGAGCTGTTATATAGAGATTATCAAAAAAATCACTCTTTTTCAAAAAGTTATTCTTTTAATTCCGGATGATAATAGAACAGAAAAATTAATAAAAAGTCAAAACCTCTCTGTTATAATCTGTTTTATTGAGGTTGATGATACATGGATAAGGGATTACGGACCCATAACTTTAAATAGTAGAAGTGGTTATATTGTTGCAAATTTTAAATTTAACGGCTGGGGTTTAAAGTATAAAAGTGAACAAGATAACCTTGTTATTAACAGATTAAATGAGCTCTCTTTTTTCTCTTCAGCCACGGTTATTGAGGATCATTTAGGCTTCACTCTTGAGGGGGGATCAATAGAGAGTGATGGTAGGGGAACTATTTTAACAACCCGTAAATGTATCGATTCTGCCAATCGTAACTCCTCTCTCTCTTTTGATGAAAGAATCAATTATATTAAAGATGTATTAGGTGCCAGTAAAGTTTTGGTTTTAAATCATGGATATATTGAAGGAGACGATACTGATTCGCATATCGATACCCTCGCTCGATTTTGTGATCCCGAAACAATTGCTTATGTTGCGCCAACAGATAGTGACGATTCTCATTATAGTGAATTAAAAAAGATGGAGGAGGAGCTTAAGTTGTTTCGTGATAATAATGGCAGACCATTTAAGTTGGTACCACTTTCTATGGCAGAACCGGTATATAATGGGGACAAACGCTTACCTGCTACCTATGCTAATTTTTTGATTTTAAACAGCGCTCTATTAGTTCCTTTGTATGGATCTAAAACTGATAGTCTTGCTCTTAATCAATTACAAAAGGTTTTTAAGAACCGGAGGGTGATAGGTGTTAATTGTTTGCCTTTAATACAAGAGAATGGCTCTCTTCATTGTGCAACAATGCAAATTCCTGCCGGGGCTTTAAATAGTAATGTTTTTTAAAAGAGGGATTATGGCTGAAAAAGATATTATCAAAACTGCTTTTGTTCAACAAAGCAATAGTAGTGATATAGAGGATAATGTGGTCCGACTTAAAAATGGGATACGAGAGGCTGCTAATAATGGTGCTCAGCTTATTGTTTTGCCCGAATTGCATAATAGTCTCTATTTTTGCCAGAGTGAAAATTGTGAAAATTTTGATATTGCAGAGAGAATACCCGGACCATCAACATCAGATTATGGTAGTTTGGCAAAAGAGTTAGGTGTGGTTATAATTCTCTCTCTCTTTGAAAAACGTGCACCGGGTCTCTATCATAATACCGCAGTAGTTATTGAGAGTGATGGATCTCTTGTTGGGAGTTATCGAAAGATGCATATTCCTGATGATCCGGGTTTTTATGAAAAGTTCTATTTTACTCCCGGAGATAAAGGATTTGAACCTATCGACACCTCTGTTGGAAGGTTGGGAGTTCTTGTTTGTTGGGATCAGTGGTATCCCGAAGCAGCACGTATAATGGCTCTTAAAGGTGCTGAGATACTTATTTACCCTACTGCTATAGGATGGGATTTGGACGACTCCACAGAGGAGAAGAGACGGCAGAAAGATGCATGGATTATTTCTCAACGAGCCCATGCAATCTCAAATGCCCTTCCCGTTATTTCGGTTAATCGTAACGGGTTTGAAAAAGATCCTTCGGGACAGCTTAAAGGAATAGAGTTTTGGGGCGGCAGCTTTATTTGTGGTCAGCAGGGAGAAATTACTGCGTTTGCCGGAAATGATGATGCGGTTGTAACAGAGGAGATCTCAATTGCAAGAACCGAGGAGGTACGTCGTATATGGCCCTTTTTTCGAGATCGCAGGATAGATGAGTATAGGGATATTTTAAAACGTTATGATAATTAAAAGAATTTTTTGAAGATGGCGATAAAGCTTATTGTGACAGATATGGATGGCACTCTGCTTAATGATAAAAAGGAGATGGATCCAGATTTTTGGAGTATTTATAAGGAGATTGAGAAACGTAACATTTTATTTGCAGTTGCAAGCGGACGACAGGTTTATAATATTGAAAAATATTTCTCCCCAAAGAAGGATTCTATCTACTTTGTAGGAGAGAATGGAGCTTTTGTTACTTACCGGGATGAAATTCTTTTTTCAGATCCAATGGATAGGGAAGAGGTTAATGAGTTAATCGCGCACGCCCGTAAAGGAAATGATATGGAGATTATTTTGTGTGGTGAGCGATCGGCCTATATCGAGAATGATACTCAATGGTTTGTTGATGGTGTTAGTGGCTTTTTTGGACGCTTTAACATTGTAGATGACTTAACCAAAGTTGAAGATAACATTGTTAAAATTAGTATATATGACTATCATAACCCTGCAGATAACAGCGTTCCTTATTTTGATTTTGTTAAGGATAGATATAAACTAACGGCTTCCGGTCCAGAATGGGCTGATATTATAAATTTAAAGGTTAATAAAGGAGAGGCAGTTAAGAGAATTCAGCATAAGCATGGGATTAAGTTTGAAGAGACAATGGTTTTTGGAGACTATCTTAATGATTTGGAGATGATGAAAACGGGAGCTTATAATTATGCTATGAAAAATGCCCATCGGCAATTATTAAATCAAGCCAGCTACATTACAAAAAATGATAATAATAGTGGAGGGGTTGTTAAGACTATAAAAGAGGTGGCTTTAAATAACATTTAATTTGACCACGGTATCATATACTCTAACTTATATGAGAAACCTGCATTCACACTTGAATCCCCATTACCATATCCAGGTATAAAGTAAGGGTTTAAATCATATCTGTTATTTGTAAATATTGTTGCTTTTAAATGGAGATGCCAGCCGATATAGAAGTTCTTTACTATTTCTATTCTGGGACCAAAAGATAATTCAATCCAATGTGTATCAAGAGAGTATGTGCTCAATGAGCTTGAGTAATCACCCCAATATTCATTTTCAAAATTGATATGAGATGCTCCATGTTGCTGAAAAGCATAACCGTAGTGAATTCCAATTAACAAGTTATCATTTAATCCTCTCTCTCTCTTTTTTAGTATATCATTTTCAAAACCTGCTTTTATAAAAGTGCCATTTGAATCATAGTGATATTCACTTTTTTCAAAATTTACATTTTGGAAACCTATTTCGCCATGAAAAAAAATATACTCCGAAATATTGATTCTTGTATTAAATGAGATGCTAGTCTGTTTATTATCTGATATGGTATTAATTGGTCCCTCAAGATTAACCCCTAATGTAAAGCCTTCGGCCTGTTTGTATGTGATTATCTCCTCTTTAGGCTCCTCCCTGTACTCTCTCTCCTCTTCCGCTTCATCATGAGTTTGGTGATGGGGATCTGTTTGACCAAATCCTTGTTGATGTTGATTGTGTATTCCCTGATTAGTCGGTGACTGCTGATATTCAGGGTCAAAATTCTGTCCTGTTGCACAGAATCCGAAAAGCAGAGCTATTTTAATAAATATATATTTTCGCATTTTCAATATCTTCTCCGTAATTGATGTAGGGATAATCTATAGCTACAGAATCTATAAATGTTTTAGTGTGCCACATTGAGTCTAATGTAAAGTTAAATGCAAATCCACACTCTCTTGATATATATACCTCCTCTTTTTCGTGGCTAAACCATATTGTATCTTTTAAATTGTTGTTTTCTATAACAAAAGCAGTGGTGTTTGATGAGAAACTCAATGGAAGGTAAAGATAACTTATTGATTCATTTCTATATAATGAATCCTCTTCAAGTTCTAATCCATAAACAGTACTGCTGGTTAGAGTAGAGTCTTTATCTTCTTTTGCTCTGGCTGAATAGATTCCGGCCTGCAGGTTGTGTTGATTCGACAGGCACATATCATTCGGTGAGCAACTGATTAAAAGAGTAGTTGCAAATGAGAATATTAAACACTTTATTACTCCTCTCATTTAATTATATTTTAAGAGAAAACAATCTATAATGTGCAAAAGTAAAAATAAAATAATATGTCACCATTATTTGTGAAAAATCAATTATTAAATAAAGCAGGAATTTAATAATTTGCATCTTTTTAATTTTAAAGTATGTCGGGTCCATTTTTAATTAATATTGAAGATATAGGCAAGGTTCTGTTCAGGACAGATAGAAGATGTAAAAGAATCTCTATTCGAATAGAACCTATTAAAGGTGTCAGGGTTAGTTATCCTCTGCAAACTTCTTTTGATGAGGCTCTAACTTTTTTGATTTCACGTAAAAAGTGGGTCTTAACAAATTTGGAGTTGGCAGCTAATAGGGTTGAAAAGAGATATACAATTTTTGATGAGAATACTATTTTTAAAGCTCGAACATTTTCATTAAAGATAGGGGCTCACAACAGCAATTTAATTACAGTTGAGCTCAATAATGGTTATTTGAAAGTTTGTTATCCAAAAGGAAGTTCAGTAAAAGCAGACTCTTTTCAAAATGCTGTCAGATTAGGTATTGAAGAGGCATTGCGGATTGAAGCCAAACGTTTGCTACCTGGAAGGGTACACTATTTATCAAAAAAAAATGGGATAAGATATAATCGGCTATTTATAAAAAAGATGAAGACACGTTGGGGTAGCTGTTCACAAAGGGATAATATTAATTTAAATATCCATATGATGCGTCTTCCCGACCATCTAGTCGATTATGTTTTGTTGCATGAACTCTGCCACATTATACATAAAAATCATGGAACCGGTTTTAAAGTCCTTTTAAATAGGTTAACCCATGGCAGGGCACCCCTGTATGAGGAAGAAATTAAGCAGTATAGTACAACCATATATTAAATTATTATAAAAATGAATTGGGAACAGCTGTTATCAGTTAAACGAACAGGTCAACCTGTACGACCTCGAACAGAGCATGACCGCACACAGTTTCAAAGAGATTATGACAGGTTAATATTCTCATCTCCTTTTAGGCGCATGCAGGATAAAACACAGGTGTTTCCTCTTCCGGGCAGCATATTTGTTCATAATCGCTTAACTCACAGTTTAGAGGTTGCCAGTGTAGGACGTTCATTGGGTAATAATATTAGTAAGTTTTTAAAAGAGAAGTTAAATGTAACAACACCTCTTGTTGAGGAGTTGGGTGCAGTAACAGCAGCTGCTTGTTTGGCACATGATATGGGGAACCCTCCTTTTGGTCATAGCGGTGAAAAGGCGATATCAATTTTTTTTAAAAACGGGGAGGGTGCAAAATATGTCGATGTAATAGATAATGCTCAAATAGTAAGCGATTTTACCGATTTTGAAGGTAATGCAAATGCTTTACGTCTTTTAACTCATCAATTTACCGGACGTCGAAATGGAGGTTTTGGACTTACCTACACAACACTTGCCTCAATTATTAAGTATCCTTACCCCTCGGGTATGGCAGGTAAGAAAAAGTATGGATATTTTAAAACCGAGGAGAGAGTTTTTTTACAAATAGCAGATGAACTTGGGTTGCCTGTAGATAAAAGTGATTCACGTGTTTTTGCACGCCATCCTTTGGTTTTTTTAGTTGAAGCTGCCGATGATATTTGTTATCAGCTTATGGATATTGAAGATGCTCATAAGTTGGGGATACTCTCCTTTTCTGATACCCGTACTCTGTTTCTCTCTTTTTTTGATTCGCATGAAGATAGCTCGCAGCTCAGGTTAATTCAAGATGTTGAAAAGGAGGTTACAGATACAAACGAGCTGCTTGCTTTTATGCGAGCACTTGTTATTGGTAAGGTGGTAGGTGAGGTTACCGATATTTTTATAAAAAATCATGATAACATTTTAAATGGCTCATTTAACAGTTCTCTTATAAAAAAACTTGGGGCAGTTAGTTATCATGCTATGGAGCAGTGTAAAGTGGCAGGTCGTCAAACAATATATGTACACCCCTCTGTTGTTGAGGTCGAGATAGCAGGATTCAAGATATTGGGGACTCTTTTAAAAGAGTTTTGTAGTGCCGTGATGAATCCCGGTGACTATTACTCATCTCTTCTTTTACCCTTTATCCCTCAACAGTTTAGAGTAGATGATTCAGCACCTGTATATAAAAAGATCCAGACTGTTTTAGATTTTGTCTCATCAATGACCGATGTTTATGCTCTGGATTTATATCGTAAAATAAATGGAATGGGACTTTCAGATAAAAGAGTTCTTTGATATATAAATTTTATTTCTTGTTATTTTTATTTTTTTTACGATTTTTGAGCTGATTTTACCCTCAATAATTAAAATATGTCTGAAAATAGAGAAAAGAGAGCTCAAAGTACAGGTTTGTTAAAATGGATTGAAGATTTAGGAAATAAATTGCCACACCCTTTTTTGCTTTTTGTGTGGATAACAATTTTTATTATTCTGTTAAGTGGCATAACAGCTCTTTTGGGTGTTAGTGCTACCGATCCTGCAACTGGAGATTCGGTTTATGCAAAAAACTTGATTTCAGGTGAAGGGTTGCGTCGATTTGTCGAGGAGATGGTGACAAATTATGCCCATTTTGCTCCTTTTGGTCTTGTCTTAGTTATGCTTATGGGGGTTTCTGTAGCAGAGCGTAGCGGGCTTTTGCCTGTAGCTTTGCGAACTATGGCATTTGCTGTTCCCCGTAAAGTTGTTTTGCCTTTTATATTTATAATAGGAGCTTGTGGTAATATTGGTTCAGATGCTGGGGTTGTTATAGTTCCTCCTATAGCTGCTCTTATCTTTTCTCAGATGGGATTTCATCCTATTGCAGGATTAATTGCAGGGTATGCCGGGGCTACAGCTGGTTTTACAGCTAATTTTTTTATTGCCGGAACTGATGTTCTTCTTGCAGGAATTAGTACAGAGGTAGCTGCTAACCATATTGACTCATCTGTAGAGATTAGTGCTACAGCAAACTGGTATTTTATGATAGCATCTACGGTTATGTTGGGTATAGGTGGTGCTTTTATTGCATCTCGTTTTACTATTCCACGTACAAAGAATTTTGCTCTGGGTGAAGGAACGATTGCCGGACCGGGAGAGACGCCTTCTTTAACCGATATAGAGCGGAAGGGGTTAAGGTATGCAGGATTATCGGCTCTGCTTTTTATTGGTTTAATTGCCATGCTTGTTGTTCCCTTTGATGCTCCGTTACGAAATCAGGAGACAGGGGGTATTGTGCCTTCTCCTTTTTTGCGCGGACTGGTTCCAATTCTTTTTTTCTTTTTTGCCATACCCGGGATTGTTTATGGTAAGATTACCGGTTCTGTTAAGAATTCGGGCAATGTACTTAAGTTTATGGAATCAGGTATGAAGGATCTTTCGGGATATATTGTTTTAATGCTTGTTGTAGCGCAATTTATAAATCTATTTAGTTGGAGCCGTCTTGATACAATATTAGCTATTAATGGTGCTGAGTTTTTGCAGGCCTCAGGATTAACCGGCCCGGTTATGTTTACCCTTTTTATGGTTATAGTTGCTGTTTTAAACATTTTTATTGGAAGTGGCTCTGCCAAATGGGCCATTTTTGCTCCTGTTTTTATTCCAATGCTTGCTCAATTAGGTTATAGTCCTGCATTTATCCAACTTATGTATCGTGTTGGCGACTCTATAACAAATTGTATTAGTCCGTTATATGTCTATTTCCCACTACTAATTGGATGGGTAAGAAAATATGATAAAGATGCCGGTATAGGAACTATATTATCTCTTTTAATTCCTTATGCAGTTGTTCTCTTTATTATTTGGGTTGTGTTATTGTTTGCATGGTTTTGGTTAGATCTGCCTGTAGGGGTAGGAGAAGGTATATATTTGTGACAATAGTTGACTATCACTTTGGAATTGTAACAACTTTTATCTAATTTCATCAAACTATATTCAAATTGTTAGTCAGCTGATTTCCGCTTTTATAAAAATAGGAGTTTTTATATGCCATATCGCAGATTGCCAAATACCGATCAGGCGCGTTTACGTGCCGTGAAGACGGCCTTGATAAAGGGTGGTGATATTAGCCCTGTTGATCTTGCATTTTCTCAAAAACTGCTGCTTGATTTAAAATCTTTTTATCCCCATTTCGAGCAGGTGTTAGGGCAGTATCAACATAACAGAGAGCGAAAGGCTCATATTGGCAAAGAGTTAAATGAGCATTTTAAAAATGCACGCATCTATTTCTCCCATTTTCTACAGGTGGTTAATATGGCTATTGCAAGAGGTGAAATAAAGCCCGAAATAAGAGAGTTTTACGGATTGAGTAAGGATGATAGATCTCTCCCCGAGATAGGAACCGAACAGCAGTTGTTGTTTCATGGGCGGCAATTGATTGAGGGTGAAGAGGATAGGATGGCAACAGGGGCTGCAACGCGAATTTATAATCCCTCATTAGCAATGGTACGGGTTAAATTTGAAAAATTTCATGAATATTATAATATTCATAAAGATCTTTTAAAGACTGCAACAAAGCTTTTGGATAAAGTAAACGGTTATCGCAATACTGCTGATAAGCTTATAATTAATATATGGAATGAAGTAGAGGAGTATTTTAATGATATGGCACCAGATAAAAAACGCCAAAAGTGTACCGAATATGGTGTTGTATATGTTTACAGGCCATCCGAAAAAGAGAATTGTGTTTCTAACAACTCTTAATTTTGACTAACTGATTCTCTTTTTATTTTAATTATATATAGTATTAATATCGAAATAAGAGTAGTTGCTATAACTGTTAAGATAGTCGTATTACTTACTCCTTCGGTTAACGGGTCAACATCAGGGTTTTTCTGGCGCATATAATAAAACATGGATAAGGCAGTAAAGTTATGGATAAAGTGAGCAATAATGGGATACCATAAGCTTTTGCCATATATTAGAAGATATCCTAGTATTGCCCCCAGAAACAGGCGTGGGGCAAAAGTGAAAAATTGCATATGAATTGCACTAAAAAGTATTGCTGTTATCCATACAGCAAGATGATGCTGATTTACAATAGAGTTTATTAACGGTTGTACTGCTCCTCTAAACAACATCTCTTCTCCGATTGCAGGTAATATAGCTATCATAAAGATATTTAGTGCTATAATTTTATATGATGAGGTGTCTAAAAACCCTTTTATTATATTGTTGGCACTTTTTTCACTCTTTACCATCCACTCCTCGGCACTCCCCATAAAACCCGGTAAAGTTAGCTCTTTGTTGATAGATGCAAGCCATCCGGCCAGGGGCTGAACTGTAAAAATTAGAATAATTGATAATAGAATAATTGAAAAATTTGTCTTGTTAAATTTTAACCATCTAAGAGGCTTTTTTGAGAAGAGCCAGGCTGCAATGATTGATGGTACTATAAAGATGGAGAATGATTGAATTATTTGAGCGTATCGTAATGTATCTATCGAGATCTCTCCTGATGTTAAGGATAAAACCGTATCTAAATCTTTTATAACAGCTACAAAAAAAAGAGCTATACCTGAGATAAGTATGGGAGAGATGATTATTAATAGTAGAAGTATTGCAAGTTTTGTATGTTGATTAATAGTTGAGAGTGAGTTTTTATACATGATGCTGCTATATTGTAATGATTATATAAAAAAATATTCTTTTTATTGTTGTATTGATAACTTTTCTCCCTTAATTTTAAAAAGTTGTTACGAAGATAGTAATTATTACATTGTTCGTATTCGTACAGTAACTGTTATATTTTATTACACTTTTAAATTTTTATTTTTCTTCTTTTGTTCTTAATTCCTTTATTGTCAGGTATTTATGTTTTTTGGCAAATGTTTTGATAATAAAAGTGACATTAATAACTAAACTGCAACTTTTAATTGACCAATAACTTAAACAAATTTTAATGAAGAATAGTATAATAAAAATTGAATCACTCCATAAATCCTATTTTAGCGGAGAGAATTCTCTTCATGTATTAAAAGGGCTTAATCTTGAGATAAAAGAGGGGGAGATGGTTAGTATAATGGGCTCTTCAGGATCAGGTAAATCGACTCTGTTAAACATTCTTGGAATTTTAGATAGTTACGATAAAGGCAGTTATTATCTCGATGGAATGTTTATAGATGATATGAGTGAGACCAAAGCTGCTAAATATAGAAATAGATATATTGGTTTTGTTTTTCAGTCATTTAACCTTATTTCATTTAAAAATGCAATGGAAAATGTTGCACTTCCACTCTATTATCAAAATGTTAATCGCAAAAAACGTAATGAGATAGCGCTTCAATATTTAGATAAGCTTGGTTTAAAGGATTGGGCTCATCATCTCCCTTCAGAGTTGTCAGGCGGACAAAAACAGAGAATTGCAATTGCAAGATCACTTATTTCTCAGCCCAGGGTTATACTTGCCGATGAACCTACAGGAGCTCTCGACTCTAAAACCTCTAATGAGGTTATGGAGATATTAAAAGAGGTTAACAAAACTGGCATTACTGTTATTATTGTTACTCATGAAGAGGAGATCTCCTCTAAAACAAATAGAATAATTCGGTTACGTGATGGAGTTATAGAATCTGATAAGGTCAATAGTAAGATATTAAGTTATGTTTGATAGTCTCTCCGAAATATTTTCTGTTTTAAAGCAGAACAAACTTAGGGCTATAATGACTGGGTTTAGTGTTGCCTGGGGAATTTTTATGCTTTTAATTCTTCTTGGTAGTGGAAAGGGACTGGAGAATGGAATGAGATTTAATTTTAGAGGATCTGCAACAAACTCTATCTGGGTAAATAGCGGTGAAACCACCCAATCACATGAAGGATATAAAGAGGGGAGAAGAATTCAGTTTACCAATGAAGATTATACCGCAATTAAAAATGAGATTTCCGGTATTAGTAACCTCTCTGGCCGCGTTTATTTGTATGACAGTGCTCCTCTTACCTATAAAGATAATTTTGGTGTTTATCAAATAACTTGCGTAATGCCCGCTTTTTTTGGTATAGAGAAAATGGATATTATTAAAGGCAGATTTATAAATGATATTGATATTAAAGAGAGTCGTAAAGTTATTGTGCTCTCTCAACCTATCGTGGATACTCTTTTTGATGGGGATGAGCCTTTAGGAGCTTATATTAAAGTCGGTGGAATTCCTTATAAAGTTGTTGGTGTATTTCGAGATGTAATGCAGCGTGATGAACGAAAATCTTTTATGCCTATAACAACTGGTCAAAAAGTTTTTGGTCAGGGCAACCGGATTCAAAACTTTGCAATAACAACTGCTTCAGAATCCCTTGAAGAGAATAGAGCTATAGAAAAAGAGGTTAGGCATCTGCTTGCACGTCGTCATAGATTTTCACAAACTGACCAGGGAGCTATTTTTATATGGAATACTCTTGAAAATTTTAGACAGGTTTTAGGGGTTTTTACCGGCATTAGAATATTTATCTGGATAATTGGTATTATGACTATTATAGCTGGTATTGTTGGAGTGAGTAATATTATGATTATTTTGGTAAAAGAGCGTACTAAAGAGATAGGAATACGCAAGTCTATTGGAGCCTCTCCCTGGAGCGTTATTAAGCTGGTAATGTCAGAGTCTCTTCTTATTACAGCTCTATCCGGATTTTTTGGTTTGTTGGCAGGGATGGGTGTGTTGCATTTTGCCAATATGATTTTGCAATCTATTGCAGCAGGCAATCCCGATATTAACAGCTATTTTCATAATCCCTCTGCTGATTTTCAGGTGGCTGTTACTGCTACTTTTGTTCTTGTAATATCAGGGTTGATAGCAGGTTTTATTCCTGCCAAAAAAGCAGCTGCCATAAAACCGATAGAAGCTCTTCACGATGAGTAGTTTTCAACTTTAAAAAGATATAATTGTGTTTGACAAAGATAGATGGCAGGAAATATTTATAGCAATTAAGCAGAATAAGCTAAGAAGTGCTCTTACTGCATTTGGGGTTTTTTGGGGCATTTTAATGTTGGTAGTTATGTCTGGCTCCAGTAATGGATTAGTTAATGGAATCACCCATGGCATGAGAAGTTTTGCAACTAACAGTGCTTTTATCTGGACAGATGTTACAAATAAACCTTATAAAGGCTTTCAACAGGGACGAAGATGGAACTTTACCAACGAAGATGTTGAGATGATAAAGGAGCAAATTCCTGAAATAGATGTTGTAGCTCCTCGTCTGCGTGGATGGCGATCATCTTCGGGACATAATGTACATCGTGGAACAAATAGTGGCACTTTTAATATTAATGGTGATTATCCTGAATATAACAGAATTGATCCCAGTGAGATGATATATGGACGCTTTATAAATCAAATTGATATAAACAATCGTCGCAAGGTTTGTATTATAGGCGAGCGAGTTTATGAAGTGCTTTTTGATGAGGGAGAGAATCCTATTGGAGAGTATATTAAAGCCGGAGGGTTATATTATCAGGTTATAGGTGTATTTAAGCCTACTAATCCTAATATCCAGATGGATGGTAATAAGAGCGAGAATATCTATATCCCTTTTTCTACAATGCAGCGTGTTTATAATTATGGTAACACTGTTCATTATATGGGCATTACAGTTAAAGATGGATATGATGTAGGGGATGTTACAGAAAGGGTAATGTCACTTATTAAAAGAAATAATTTTATTGCCCCCGATGATGATGCAATGGGGCATGTTAATGTTCAGGAGCTTGTTAGATCTATGAACTACATGTTTATTGGTATCTCTGTTTTGATATGGATTGTTGGTATAGGGACTCTTATAGCTGGTGCTGTTGGTATTAGTAATATTATGTTGGTGGTGGTGCGAGAGCGTACAAAAGAGATTGGAATTCAGCGAGCTATAGGTGCTCGTCCGCGTACTATTGTATCACAAATTCTTACCGAATCTGTTTTTTTAACTACAATTGCAGGTTTTTTGGGATTAGCTTTTGGCACATTAGTTATACATTTTGCAGATCTATTTATTACTCATATTAATTCTCAGCGACCGCCTGATGAGTTTATTTTTATAAGAGATCCACAGGTTGGTTTAGGAATTGCTCTTGCTGCTCTTGTTATGCTTGTGGTAACAGGGTTAATTGCAGGGTTTATTCCCGCACGTAAAGCAGTACGTGTAAAGCCTATTGATGCAATACGACATGAATAAATATTATTAGTTAAATTTTAAATATTGAAAAGATGAAACGTTTTTTTAAACTGTTAGGTATATTGTTTGTTTTGTTTTTGGTTGTTTGGCTTTTTGTCTATCTCTATAATCAATCCAAAACTGAATTGGTTCAATTTGAAACAGAAACTCCTTTTGAGACAGATATTGTTAATAAAACAGTAGCCACAGGCTCTGTAGTTCCACGTAGAGAAATTGAGATAAAACCTCAGGAGGATGGTATCATTCGTGAGATATATGTAGATGCAGGAGATAGTATTAAAGAGGGTGAGCCAATGGCCCGAATTCAAATTATTCCTGAGATGATAGAGGTTAATGCTGCAGAAAAC
Source organism: Marinilabiliaceae bacterium ANBcel2 (assembly GCA_029688995.1). Classification (GTDB taxonomy): domain Bacteria; phylum Bacteroidota; class Bacteroidia; order Bacteroidales; family Marinilabiliaceae; genus JARULA01. Next base: position 86,839 of record JARULA010000002.1, on the reverse strand, counting down.
AGACTCAATAAGGCTCAACTTGAATTTGAGAATGCTAAAAGAGATTATGAGAGAAGTAAAGAGCTTTTTAAAAGCGATGTAATCTCCCAATCAGATTTTGAAGGGGATGAGTTACGATTTAAATCGGCCCGGGAAGATTTAAAAACAGCTGAGAATCATCTTCACCTTATTCAAGAGGGAGTCACAAAACAGATGGGAGCACAAACAAATACAATTATACGTTCAACAATTGATGGGATGATTCTTGATGTTCCTGTGCGTGAGGGTAATTCGGTTATTAGAAGCAGTCCGTACAACGCAGGAACTACCATTGCAGTGATTGCAGATATGACCGAAATGGTATTTGAAGGACAGGTTGATGAAACCGAAGTAGGAAGGATTCATGAGGGAATGCATCTTGTACTTACAATAGGTGCTCTGGAAGGTGGAAAGCCATTTGATGCCTGGCTTGAATATATTTCTCCAAAAGGTGTTGAAGAGAGTGGAGCTATTCAGTTTGAAATAAGGGCAGATGTAACATTACAGGATCAGGTATTTGTTCGTGCCGGGTATAGTGCTAATGCTGATATTGTTCTTGATCGCAGGGACAATGTATTAGCTATACCAGAGCGTGTTTTACAGTTTGAAGGAGATAAGGTCTTTGTGGAGGTAAAAAAGGAAGATGAAAAATTTGAAAGAAGAGAGATCAAAGTTGGCTTATCTGATGGTATAAATATTGAGATTGTTGAAGGTGTTTTACCTGAAGATGAGATTAAAGTTCCATATTTGTAATAGATAAATTATATAAACATTTTTATTTGTATCGTAGTTAGTTTATTTATAGCAGAATTTTTTTACTAAAACAGATTACAATGAAATTATTAAATTTTCCAATTTTGTTTTTTATGGCCTTGTTTGCACCGAGTCTCTATTCACAGGAGGTTCCCGAGGATAATGTGTGGTCTTTAGAGAGGTGTATAGAGTATGCTCATGAAAATAATTTGGTTATAAAGCAGCAGTCGGTTAATGCTCAAACTGCTCACAATCAATATAATCAATCAAAAGCTGAAAGGTATCCTAATTTAAATGCCAGCACTGGATTTACCACACGTTTTGGACGTGTTCGTGATGACACCTCTTATGAGTTGCGTGATATTACCACTCGTTTTACCGATGTTAATGTATCTTCAACTACTCCTATTTTTGAAGGTTTTACCCGTCAAAATAGTATTGAGCGTAGAAAACTTGACTGGCAGGCTGCATTAAAAGATATTGAGCAGGCTCACCATGATATAGCATTAAATATTGCATCTCTTTATATGCAAATATTGTTTGATAAAGAGCTTCTTGAAGCTGCACGCCGGCAATTAGACGTGGTAGAGTTACAGGTTGAACGAACTAAAAAGCTGGTTGAGTCGGGGAGTGTTCCAAGAGGGAATTTACTGGAGATGCGATCATTATCTGCAAGTGAGGTTTTAAATGTTACCAGACTGGAAAATAATCTTGATCTATCTCTGCTTGATCTTGCTCATGCCCTTGATTTGGATGATACCAGTAATTTTGACATTGAGACTCCTCAGGAATTAGATATGTCTGCTGCTGATTTATTACAGGCATCGGCTGTTTTTGACCAGGCTGTTAGCTCTATGCCTCATATTGAAGCGGCAAAGTACCGTTTAGAGGGAAGAGAACTTGATGTTGATATAGCTAAAGGGTATAGATATCCTCAGCTCTCCTTTAATATGGGTTGGGGAACAAGTGCAACAAGATATTCCGGAGCACACAGAAGTTTTAGCGAAATGCTTCAGGATAACTCCTCAAGCTACTTTGGATTGAGCTTGAATATTCCCATTTTTAACAACTTTAATGTTCGTACAAATATTGATAATGCTCGCTTGAATGTTAAAATGTCTCAATATCAGCTTAAAACAGAAAAACAGAACTTAAATAAAGAGATTCAACAAGCCTATGCCGATGCAAAAGCTGCATATCGCCAGTATCAGGCAGGAAAAACTGCAGTAGAATCTTATGAAGAGTCTTTTCGTTATACTCGTCAAAAGTTTGAGGTTGGTATGGTAAATCCGGTTGATTACAGTGTAGCTCAAACCGAGTATATGAATGCTGAATCGGAGTATATACAGGCCAAGTACTCTTACATTTTAAGAGTTAAGATTCTTGATTTTTATCAGGGAAAGCCCCTTACTTTGTAATAACCTATGTTATAACACCAAATTTTTGCTTAATTTTTTGTAATATTGTATCCGTTTTTGAGCCAATTTATTTACAAATTAATATCTGATAATCAGAAAAAAGAGACTTATTTATGCCAAAACGGGACGATATTAAAAAAATTTTGATCATAGGATCGGGACCAATAGTAATTGGTCAGGCCTGTGAATTTGATTACTCTGGTACGCAAGCTTGTAAAGCCTTACGTTCTCTTGGATATGAAATAGTACTGGTCAATTCAAATCCTGCCACTATTATGACCGATCCTGAGATGGCTGATTTTACGTACATTGAGCCACTTAATGAGTATGCTGTTACTGAAATAATTAAAAAAGAGCGTCCCGATGCGTTACTTCCTAACCTGGGAGGACAAACTGCACTTAACTTATCTCTTGATCTATCTAAAAAAGGAATACTTAGTAAATATGACGTTGAAGTAATAGGGGTAAATTTACAAGCTATTGAAAAGGGAGAAGATCGTACGGAGTTTAAAAAGTCGATGGCCTCTTTAAATATTGAAATGGCTCGCAGTACTGCCGTAACTACAATTGAAGCTGCAGAAAAAGTGGCTGAGGATTTGGGATATCCAGTTGTTATTCGCCCTGCTTACACAATGGGAGGTACTGGTGGCGGACTGGTATATAATGTTGAGGAGCTTCGAACTGTTGCTGCACGAGGTATTGCAGCCAGTATGATAGATCAAATTTTGATTGAAGAATCGGTGCTTGGATGGGAAGAGTTGGAGCTTGAGGTAGTAAGAGATATAAGCGGTAAAATGATTACCGTATGTTTTATAGAAAATGTTGATCCTGTTGGTGTGCATACAGGAGACTCTTTCTGTACTGCTCCTATGCTTACTATAACAGAAGAGGTTCAAAAAAAGTTGCAGGATTATGCATATCGAATTGTTGAGGATGTAGGTGTTATTGGAGGTACAAATGTTCAATTTGCGCATGATCCTAAAACCGGCAGGGTTGTTGTTATTGAGATAAATCCACGCACATCAAGATCTTCGGCTTTAGCATCTAAGGCTACCGGGTTTCCTATTGCACTTATCTCTGCTATGCTTGCATGTGGTATAACACTTGATGAGCTTCCCTACTGGCGAGAAGGCACACTTGATAAATATACTCCAGGAGGTGATTATGTAGTTGTTAAATTTGCTAAGTGGGCGTTTGAAAAGTTTGACGGATTGCAGGATAAGCTTGGGACTCAGATGCAGGCTGTTGGAGAGGTGATGAGTATAGGACGTAACTATAAGGAGGCGTTTCAAAAAGCTATTCGCTCACTTGAAACAGGACGTTACGGATTAGGTTTTGCCCGTAATTATAATGCATTGTCTTTAGATGAGTTGATGCAAACTCTTAATGTCACTTCCAGTGAGCGTCAATATGTAATTTATGAGGCATTTAGAAAGGGCGCAACTGTAGAGATGATTCATGATAGAACCTCTATTAAGGCATGGTTTCTTGAACAGATGAAAGAGCTTGTCGATTTTGAAGAGAAAATATTAAAGTATAGTTTTTCAGAGTTACCCGATTCACTCTTTTTAGAGGCTAAAAAGAGTGGCTTTGCCGATAAGTACCTTTCAAAAATATTTGATACTCCAGAGAAGGAGGTACGAGAGCGTCGGGTGAAACTTAAAATTGAAGAGTCGTGGGAACCTGTTCCTGTAAGTGGAGTTGAAGATGCTGCATATTATTACTCAACTTATAATGGAGCAGATGGAGAAGATGTAGCAGATGATGTTGATAACTCTAAAAAAATTATGGTGTTGGGCGGCGGTCCAAATCGTATAGGACAGGGTATAGAGTTTGACTACTGCTGTGTGCATGCAGCTTTTTCTATAAGGGAATCGGGTGCAGAGTCTATAATGGTTAATTGTAACCCCGAAACTGTTTCTACTGATTATGATACTGCCGGCAAACTCTATTTTGAGCCATTAACAGTAGAGGATGTTCTTAGTATATATAATAAAGAGAAGCCTGATGGAGTTATTTGTCAGTTTGGAGGACAAACACCTTTAAATATTGCACGAGAGCTGGAGGAGAATGGAGTTAAAATTATTGGTACTTCTCCTGAAACAATTGATATGGCTGAAGATCGCGATCAATTTCGTATGATCATGGAGAAGCTTAATATTCCTATGCCTCCTGCCGGCATGGCTTTTACTGAAGAGGAGGCCGTTAAAATTGCATCCCGCATAGGGTATCCTTTGATGGTTCGACCTTCTTATGTTTTAGGCGGGAGAGGAATGAAGATAGTATCTGATGAAGAGATGTTACGTCAATATGTTAAAGCAGCTTCTGTAGAAGTTTCTCCCGATCGACCTCTTTTAATCGATAAGTTTTTAAATGATGCAATTGAAGCCGAAGCAGATGCGATAGCTGATGGTACCGATGCATTCGTACCTGCTGTTATGCAGCATATTGAATATGCGGGAGTGCATTCCGGAGATTCTGCTTGTGTTATTCCGCCTGTTAAGATCTCTGATGAGCAGATTAAAACTATTGAAGACTATACCCGTCGTATTGCAATGGAAATGAAAGTTGTAGGATTGATGAATATTCAGTATGCAATTTTCGAGGGCGAAGTGTACATTTTGGAGGCTAACCCAAGAGCTTCGCGCACAGTGCCTTTGGTTTCTAAAATCTGTAATATTCCAATGGCTAAAATTGCAACACAGCTAATGCTGGGTAAAAAATTGTTCGATTTTAATCTAAAAAAACCACAATTTTCACATTTTGGAGTCAAAGAGGCTGTTTTTCCATTTAATATGTTTCCCGATGTTGACCCTGTACTTGGTCCTGAGATGCTCTCAACAGGTGAGGTTTTAGGAATGGCTGATACTTTTGGAATGGCATTTTTTAAATCTCAGGAGGCAACAAAGTTAAATCTTCCTGTTGAAGGAAATGTCTTAATAACAATTGCCGACAGAAATAAGGATGAGATTGTTGAGATAGCTTCCCGCTTTAAAGAGATGGGTTTTGGTATTATTGCTACAAAAGGAACCAGAAAGTTTCTTAGTGAGAAAGGGATTGCCTCTCGAGAGGTAATGAAGGTTCATGAAGGTCGCCCCAATATTGTTGACCTTTTGAAAAATGGAGATATTAATCTTGTTATAAACACTCCTGCGGGAAAGCAGAGCTCTTTTGATGACTCATACATCCGTAAAAGTGCTATTCGTCACAATGTTCTCTATATTACTACCACAGCAGCAGCTTTAGCTGCTACTTCAGGTATTAAAGAGAGACGTCAAGCCAATTATAGTGTTAAAAGTCTTCAGGATTATCATAAAGAGATAAAGTGGTTTTAGTAACTATACAATTTCATATTTAAAAATTGGGGCAAACAGATCTATTCTGCCTGCCCCAATTTTTATTTAGTAGGTATATACTTTGTGATAAATTCTTTGAGAGACATTTACATCAATAGAAGGTGTGTATGCCGTTTGTTTTATTGCTACCTGATGAAAAGGAATAGTGAATTTAAATGTTGTTCCTTTAGTAGAAGCTTTCTCTACTGATATTTTTCCACCAAGATATTCTACCAGGTTACGTGCAATTGTTAAGCCTATTCCTATTCCCTCATATAGCTTGCTTTCGTTATTGCTGCATTTGTAAAAACGTTCGAAAATATGCTCTTCACTATCTTTAGGTATGCCTATTCCTGTATCTTTTACATAAAATTCTATAATATCCTCTCTTTTTTGAATGTATCCAAACTCAATATATCCCTCATATGTAAACTTTATTGAGTTATCGATGAGGTTGAATAATATTTTTTTAAGGCTTTCTATATCTGTTAAAAGATGAAGATTTTCATTGGAGATTCCTCTTTTTAGATAGAGATTGATATTATTTTGCTTTGTTGTTTCAATTTTTTGGTAAAAATAGTCATAAAGCTCATCCAGGGCTTTATGAAGATGTGAGGGCTTATAATTTATTTCAAACTGCCCACTCTCCATTTTTGATATATCCAGTATATCTTCTACCAGAGACATTAGGCTATTAGCATTTGTTTTTATAAGTGAGATAAAACTCTTTTTTTCATCTTCTGATATATTTTTATTGGATATGAGGTTTGAAAATCCTATAATAGCATTCATAGGAGTTCTTATCTCATGTGACATATTTGCCAAAAATGATGTTTTTAACCTGTCCGACTCTTCTGCTTTTTTTCTTGCAATTAAGAGATGCTCTTGTTCTTTTCTTAAAATTTTTTGATATCGCATCCCTTTCTTTACGCTAAAGGTTAATCCATTTATAAGTGAAATTAAGGTTGTTAGCGCTAATATATTTAGAATAAAAAAGAGTAGTGAAATATTTATATATGTTTGTAATGAAAGGTGAGGAGAAACAGCTTCCTTAAAAATATTGCTATATAGATATATGCCTGCAGATATTAATGCTGTAATATTTAGAATAACATAGACTCCGCCTGTTGTTGCACCCGATAACGTTATAGCAAGAATTGTGCTGCAAAAGAGTAAAATTAATGCAGGAGCTAAAGTTACCGGATTAAAAAGAAGAGCTGTGCCTGCCGAAAATAGTGTGAAGAGAATCCACCCTGTTTTATATTTAAAATCTATTTGTTGTAAGAGTAGTGTTGGGAGTGTTATAATAAAATGAAGAGATATGATTGCAAATAAGAGAAATTTATCGGCAATAAAAAAGTGTCCTCCCAGACATATATAAGCTATTGTGCCTAAAACCACTGTTAATATTGCAAAATAGTGAAATATTCTCTCTCTCCAGTAATTAATCCCTTCACTATTTATCGACGAGGGGCCAAGTTGTCTCTTAATTAATATTTTAATTACCCGGGTAGGATTAGTTTTGAGTATAGGCATTATTATGTTAAGTGTTTTTCAACCGATTTTAACCGGTAAAAATAGGTTAGGCTAAAGTTATTTTTTAATGTTTATGCCTTAAAGATAGAAATTTATAACTTTTTACAAGAAATTTACAAAAAAAATTGATTTATCTCTGCGCAATAGTCGATATTATTCTATTAGTAGCTTTATATGTTTTATATTAATATTGTATATTATTTCTTTATATTAAAAGCTTTTAGTCAAAGATTACTATATGCATAAAGTACTTATTATTGAGGATGATTCCAGGATTGCACAACTTGTAAAGCGCGGACTTGAAGATAGAGGATATAGTGTTGATCTTGCCTATGATGGCAACATGGGTCGTAAACTGGGATTACGCGGATCTTATGGTCTTATAATTATTGATGTTATATTGCCTGGTATGAACGGTATTGAAGTGTGTCAGGAAATTAAAAAATCAAATTCATCAATTCCCATTATTATGCTTACAGCGCTTGGAACTGCAGATGATAAAGTTGAAGGTTTTGATGCAGGAGCTGATGACTACCTGGTAAAACCATTTGATTTTAGAGAACTTGAAGTAAGGATACGAAATCTTATAAAGTTATTTTCAAACAAGGAGTTTACCTCTAACTCTGTTATAGAATATGAAGGAGTGGTTTTAGATGCTAATTTAAAGTCTATTACACGTGAAGGTAAATCTTTATCTCTTACCCCTAAGGAGTACAATCTTTTAGAGTATATGCTTCGTAATCGAGAAAGGGTTTTATCTAGAAAAGAGATTGCTGAAAATGTTTGGGATACCCATTTTGATACAGGAACAAATTTTATTGATGTTTATATAAACTACTTAAGAAAAAAGGTAGATAAGGAGTTTCACAGTAAGCTTATTCATACTCGTCCGGGTATGGGATTTATATTAAAAAAAGAGTAATTATTAAAGTCGCTCTGTTGATGAGAATTCGTGTCAAACTAACTTTTATTTATTCGATTATTACTGTAGCAATATTACTGTTTTTTGCATCTGTAATTTATTATTCTTCTCATAAAAGCAGGGAAGAAGAGTTTTATACAGCTCTTGAGCAAGAGGCAATAACAAAGGCCAATCTTTTTTTTATAGCTCAGGTTGATTCTACAGTTCTTCAAACAATTTATCGCAGTAATATAGAGGTGATAAATGAGGTTGAGGTGGCTATTTATGATCCGTATTTTAATCTTCTCTATCATGATGCTGAAGATATTGATCATGTTAAAGAGACTCCGGCTATGATCGACCAAATTATTGAAGAGGGTAATATCCGTTTTTACCAGAATGATTGGCAGGTTATTGGTGTTCATTATAAATATGGTGATGATAGTTATGTAATAACTGCTACATCTTATGATATATATGGTTATAGTAAGCTTGCTGACCTAAAGCGGACAATATTAATGGTCTTTATTTTCTCTATAGTTATCATTGTAATTACAGGCTACTATTTTTCAAGAAAAGCTTTTTCGCCGGTAAGGCGTATGATAAATAAGGTTGAGAAGATATCAGCATCAAGTCTCGATTTACGAGTATATTCACCTAACAACAAGGATGAGCTTGCTCTTTTGGCCGATACTTTTAATAATATGCTTGATCGTCTTGAAAGCTCCTTTAATGCTCAAAAAGAGTTTGTTAGTAATATATCTCACGAATTACGAACACCTCTCACTGCTATTATTACTGAGTTAGATCTTGCTTTAAATAACGAAAAAGATGCAGGTGAGTATAAAGAGGTGATTAGTAATGCACTCTCTGATGCACGTCGCATATCAACATTTTCGGCCAATTTGTTAGATTTTGCCAAGGCTGGTTATGATCCGCGTGAAATTCATTTTGAAATCGTTCGTTGCGATGAGATTATTTTGGAAGCAGTACATAGTGTTACAAGACTTTTTAACTCTTTTAATGTGGATTTGCGCTATGATGATACTTTAAATAGTAGTAGTGAGGAGTTGTTGGTGTATGGTAACAACTACCTGTTAAAAACTGCATTTGAAAAGATAATAGAGAATGGGTGTAAATATAGTGAGGATAATAAGTGTGAAGTTGTTTTAAGGCATGATGGTAAAACTGTTTTTATTGATATTATAGATAAAGGTGCCGGAATAGATGAGAAGGATATTGAAAACATATTTACTCCATTTTTTCGAGGGAGCAATCACTCTTTAGCTGAGGGAAGCGGCATAGGATTACCGCTGGCTCAACGAATAATTAATCTTCATAATGGTACAATTGTGGTTGAGAGCACAATTAATAAAGGGTCACTATTTATTGTTTCAATACCTTTGGTTACATCTTAATTTTTGTGGATAAGCAAAAATTCTAATGAATTTCTAATACTCTTTTAAAATATTTCTAACCACTCTCTTTAAAAGGAGCATGTAAGTTTGCATAGTCAAAAACAGATTTTTTAACTATTTTGATTATGCAAAAAGTACAGGATATTGATAGATGGCTTGAGCAGCTAGCATCTAAGGGACATGAGAGAGAGATTGCTCTTCAGTTTATAAAAAACATGCCTGTAGCCGAGGTTGGAGAGATATTGCAGCATCTTGATAATGAGCTGGCTGTTGATGTTTTGTCAACCTTGCAACCTTCTTTGCAAGGGTTGGTATTTGCTGAACTGGATATTGCCAGAGCTATTGACTTTTTTCATCATGTAAGTAAACGTCGGTTTGCAATTATATTTGAGAATATCCCTTCAGATACCAGAGCTGATATATTCCAACATCTTTTAAAAGAGGATCAAACTGCACTTTTACCTTATCTTAAAAAGGCCACTCGTGAAAATGTATTACACCTGAGTGCATATCCTCCTGAAAGTGCGGGTGGTATAATGAGTACCGATTTTGCTAACATTGAAGAGGCCCTTACATGTAGTGAGGCTATTGATAAAATTCGCAGTGATGCTCCTTCCAATAAGATGCTTTACAATATTTATGTAGTTGATGATGATATGAAACTACTGGGGGTACTCTCTTTAAAAGATGTTGTACTGGCCAGCCCTACCACTCCGGTTTCAAATATAGTTAACAGGGAGTTAGTTTTTGCCTATATAGATGAAGATCGAGAAGTAGTTGCAGAGCGTATTGAGAAGTATGAATTGGTTGCAATTCCTATTATAAATAATGATATGCAGCTGCTTGGAATTGTTTTACAGGATGATGCTATTGATGTTATAAGGGCTGAACAGACCGAGGATATGGAGAAATTTATGGGAATAGTTCCCGGTAAAGAGGTTTTAAATTATGCTCAAACTTCAGTTTTAGATCATTTTAAAAAAAGGGTTGTTTGGCTTTCAACACTTGCTGTTATTGGGTTACTGTCGGGCATGATAATTCATAAGTATGAAGAGGCAATGTCGGCGTTAATAATACTTGCTTTATATATGCCAATGGTTGCTGATACAGGTGGTAATACTGGTAGTCAGGCCGCCACAGTAGTTATTCGGGCTATGGCTTTAGGACAGATAAGTTTAAAAAATTGGTTTTTTGTAATATTTAAAGAGTTGAGAATATCATTACTGCTTGCACTTGTTTTGGGTGTTATTGCGTTTGGAAAAATTCTTTTTCTTTCATGGGAGACTGATATACCTGCCGCATACAATCTCTTTTATATAGCTACAGGCATCTCGTTTGCTTTAAGTATTCAGGTTATAACATCTACTATAATTGGAGCCTCGTTACCTCTTATTGTAAAAAAGTTTGGAGGAGACCCCGCCGTTGCTGCCAGTCCGGCCATCACCACACTTGTAGATGTAACCGGATTGCTAATCTATTTTGGAATGGCAACTCTATTCTTTTTTTAAAAGAGGTTTAGTGATTTGCAATAAAGCGTGTAATAATAGTTTTTGATCAAATATTGATAAAGTAATTTAAGTAGAAACCATATTAATCTTATTAGAAATGATCTTAAAAAAGAGTACAGAAAAGCTTCGCCGTAACAGGAATATTACTTTGGGAGTAGTGTTGGTGTTGCTAATTATTATTGTAGCGGTTCCACAATTTAGAAGAGAGTTTGAGGAAGAGCCCGATACGGCACCATATTATAAAGTTGAGGAAGGTATTTTTATCCCTCAGGATTCGCCGGTAAGAGAAAGTCTTGAAATAGCAACAGTTGGAACTCAAAAGGTTAGCAGAGTTATATCTGCTCCTGCTTCGGTAGAGGCAAATCCTGCACAAAAGGCCGGTATATATCCACCGGTAGGAGGTAAAATTGTTCGCCTTTTTGTTAATCTGGGCGAAGAGGTACAAAAGGGGCAACCTCTTTTTGAGCTTTATTCACCTGAAATAGCTGATATTCAAACCAGTTTCATAAGTGCACGAAGCTCATTGGCACAGGCGACAAGTGAGCTTAACCGAAAAAAAGAGCTGCATGATAGAGGTATAACCCCTTTACGTGAGTTGGAAGAGGCGCAAACTGCTTATGAGATTGCAGAAAGTGAGATGCAGGGTGTAACAATGACCATGGATATTATGGGAATTGATAAGAGTGATTTGGGACAACCTTTACAAGTACGCACTCCTGTTAAAGGTCGTGTAGTTGACCTTTCAGCAGCTCCGGGGGAATTTATTTCCGATCCCGAAGATCCTGTTATGATTATTGCAGATTTGAGTAATGTATGGGTTACAGCAAATATTCAGGAACAGGATATAAGATTTGTTTCAAGAGGCACCAAAGCTGAGGCTACTTTTCCGGCATGGCCCGGTGAGGAGTATAGCGGAGAGGTGCTTTTTGTTAGTGATATGCTTGATGAAGAGACGCGAACTGCAAAGGTAAGGGTAGAATTTGATAATAGTGATTATAAGTTGAAGCCTGGGATGTTTGCAAATGTGCGGTTTCAGTCACCCAAAGTTCACTCCTTTGTTCTGCCTTCAAAAGCAGTGCTACAAAGGCGTGACTTTAACTATGTCTATGTTGAAACGGCTCCTTATACTTTTGAGCAAAGAAGAGTTAAAGTGGGTGATATGGTTGATGACAAGCTGGTTATACTGGATGGGTTAAATTATGATGAAAAAGTAATTGTTGATAATGCTGTGCTATTGCCATAGTACCGGCTGATAAAAAAATAGGATTATGTTTTTGGAGAAATTTATAAGATATTGCCTGTCAAAGCGATGGATAATTGCTGGAGTATTTGTTTTTATAGGTATTTTCGGGTACTACTCCTGGAAGCAGTTAACCATTGATGCTTATCCCGATATTGCCGATGTTACTACTATGGTGGTAACACAATATAGCGGTCATGCTGCAGAAACTGTAGAGGAGCAGATAACCATTCCTTTAGAGCGGGAGTTAAATGGCATGCCGGGGCTGACAGTGATGAGGTCAAAAAGTACATTTGGGTTATCAATGATAACTCTTGTTTTTGCTGATGGGGTTGATGACTATTTTGCCCGTCAAATTACCCGGGAGAGAATTTCCGAAGTAGAGTTGCCCGAAGGTGCCGACTCTGAGTTGGAACCATTGACCAGTCCGACAGGAGAAATATTCCGTTACACCTTGCAATCAGACACATATTGCCAGAGAGAGCTTAGAGAGCTGCAGGAGTGGGTTGTTATTCCTAAAATTAGAGAAGCCTTTGGAGTTGCAGAAGTTGTAAATTTTGGTGGCGAAACAACGCAGTTTCATTGTGAAATTGATCCGGATAAGCTGTTAAAATATGATCTCGATTTGGAGGATGTTATAGAGGCTGTTGATATTAATAATGCTAATGCCGGGGGAGGTAGAGTGGTTCGCGGAGATTTGGGTTATATTATACGGGGGATCGGACTGGTTAGGTCGTTAGAAGATTTGGGTAATATTGTAGTAACCTCGGTTAAAGGAACACCTGTTTTTCTTCGTGATTTAGGGGAGTTAAAACTCGGAGCTATGGAGCGAAACGGGTTGCTTGGAAAAGATGATCAAAATGATCTGGTTTCAGGAATTGTAGTTATGCTTCGTGGAGAGGATCCATCACAAACCTTAGCGAATATTCATGATAAAGTAGATGAATTAAACAATCAAGTTTTGCCCGATGATGTTACTCTTGAGCCCTATTACGACCGTACCGAGCTAATAGAAGAGACTATTAGCAGCGTTTCCCATACACTGCTTATGGGTATTGGACTGGTTGTTTTAATTCTGCTTTTCTTTTTAGGAAGCGTTAAGTCGGCTCTTATTGTTGCAATTGTTATTCCCTTTGCAATGCTTGTCTCTTTTGCTCTTATGTATTTAACAAATATTCCTGCCAACCTGCTTTCTTTGGGGGCTTTAAGTTTTGGAATATTGGTTGATGCAGCAATTGTTATTGTAGAAGCGCTTCAGGGTAAGCAAGAAAAGTCTCCCGATAAAAAATTTACTGAAGAGATGGTTGCTGAGAGCACAAATCGTATTGCCCGTCCAATCTTCTTTTCGGTTCTTATAATTATTGCAGCTCATTTACCCTTATTTGCATTTGAGCGTATAGAGGCACGTTTTTTTACACCTATGGCATATACAGTTGCCTATGCACTTGGTGGAGCATTCCTTTTTTCCCTTGCAGTTATTCCAGGATTAATGCTTCAGGCTTATAAAAAACCTGTTAAGCCATATAAAAACAGACCTTTTGAGTGGCTTAAGCAGCGTTATAGAAAGATGATGGAGTTTTTGCTGGCTTTTCCACGATATGCGATAATTCCCGGTTTTTTAGCTATTTTGCTTACAGTAGCGGTGTTTATAAGAATAGGAAAAGAGTTTTTGCCCTATATAGATGAGGGTTCAATTTGGCTTCAGGTAAAATTGCCAAGTGGTATCTCTCTTGAGAAAGGAAGTGATATGGCTTATGATTTAAGGGAGGCAGTGAGAGAGTTTCCCGAGGTAAGTTTTATTGTGACCCAGCTTGGACGAAATGATGATGGAACCGACTATTTTACCCCTTCGCACATTGAAGCTATGGTTGGCTTAAATCCTTATAATACATGGGAACCACGCCGTAGTAAACTTGATCTTATTGATGAGATGGATAAGCGATTGCAGAAGATTCCCGGAATGAGTGTAGGTTTTTCTCAACCTATGATAGATGGGGTTAATGACAAGGTAGCAGGGGCTCATAGTGAACTTGTAATAAAGGTATTTGGAGAAGATTTTTCTGAAACCCGCAGAATATCAGAAGAAATTCTGGAGGTTTTGCATAGTGTTGATGGAGCAGTTGATTTGGTTATAGATCAGGAGCCTCCTTTACCACAAATGCAAATCGAGGTTGATCGTGATGCAGCAGCACGTTATGGAATTAATGTGCAGCAAATTTCTGAACTTATTGAGGTAGCCCTTGGTGGCCGTGAGGTCTCAGAGATATTTATGGGTGAGAGACGATATGATATGATATTGCGTTATCCGGCTGAAGTACGTAACACACCCGAAAAGATTGGCAATTTAACGGTAAACTCATCGACAGGAGCTAAGGTTGCTCTTTCACAGGTTGCCGATATTAATATGACAACCGGAGAGAGTACTATTTCACGTGAGATGAATCGTCGTCACTCTACAGTATCATTAAATTTAAGAGGACGAGAGTTTTCTCACTTTATTCGTGAAGCGCAAGATGCAATTGATCAAGAGATAGAGTATGATTCTGAGCTCTATAGCATTGAGTGGGGAGGAATGTTCGAAAATAAAGAGCGTGCCGAAAAGAGAACAATGGTTATTGTTCCTATGGTACTTGGCTTAATATTTTTATTGCTCTATGCCGAATTCGGAACCCTTCGTCACCCGCTTATTATTATCTCCTCGTTGCCGTTGGCAGTACTTGGAGGATTAATAGCGTTACAAATTAGAGGTATGACTATTAATGTTGCCAGTATTGTTGGATTTATTGCGCTGTCCGGACTGGCAGTTCAAAATGGGGTGATATTAATTAGTAATATTAACAGAGTTATTAAAAAGAAGGGCTTAACAATGCGCGAAGCTGTTCTTGAAGGGGCTGTTATGAGGTTGAGGCCGGTTTTAATTACTGCTCTTACCACATTGTTTGGGGTGATGCCTGCAGCTTATGCTTTTGGTGTAGGTAGTGATATACAAAGACCATTAACAACAGTTGTAATGGGCGGACTCTTTTCTGCAACTTTGTTGACTATGATTATAATACCGGTTGTATATTATCTTGTTGAGAAGAGATATAACAGTAAAAAATAGAACTAAATTAAATTAGATACAGATGAAAGTATTGTTGATAATATTGTTTTTACCTTTTGTATCACTGAATGCCGAGGAGGTAAACAGAATATCATTTGAAGAGTTTATGCAGCAGGTTTTAAGTAATAACCTGGAATATATACAGGAGCAGTATAACGTCTCTTCATCTGCTGCTGCAGTTACAGCTGCCAAAGTTTTTGAAGAACCTGAGCTGGAGATCTTGTTTCCTCCCTTTGATAGTGATGAGTTTGATCGAGTACCTCGATCTGTTGAGTTTGAGTTGGAAATTCCAATTGAACTTTTTGGTAAAAGGAGAAACCGGATACGAAAAGCTGAATTTGAAAATTATACTGCTGAAGCCCAGCTTGAAGATTTTTTGCGTTATTTACGAGCTGAAGCAGCAACTGTTTTTGTAGAAATTTCTACAAAGCAGAGAAAAGCCGAGAGAAAAGCTTTGTCTCTTGAGCAGTTGAATCAGTTGCTCGAAACAAATGAGCATCTTTATGAATCTGGAGAGATTGGAGAGACCGATCTTGTTCAAACTCGCCTTGAAGTGCGTAATTTCACCGCATCTTTATATGATGCTAAAGCTGAGCTATCATCAGTTCATGAGAAGGCCTACAGACTAATGGGAGGTATTCCTGAAGACTCATTAGTGGTAGATAATGATGCTCAATGGATGATAGATGTACCTGACTATTTATCTTTACGAGAAAATGCTATTAGTAACCGTACAGATATTCAGGTTGCAGAGCGTGAGCTGCAAACATCTCAAGCCGCTGTTAATCTTGCACGCTCCGAGAGGCTTCCTGATATATCTTTAATTGCCGGATATCATAATGAAACCGGAAGGGGAGCTCACTCAGGACTTGCAGCATTTTATGGCGGATTGGTAATTCCTTTAAACTTTTCAGGATTAAACCGGGGTGAGTACCAACAGGCTCTCTATTCACATAAGCAGTCAGAGGTAAATCTTAATTCAGTTCTTCTTGAGGTTGAATCAGGAGTTAAGCGGGCATGGGATAATTATAGCCTCTACTCTCAAAAACTAACTCTTTATGACGAAGAGATATTAAAGGATGCTGAACGGGTAAGAGATGCCGTTGTTTTTAGCTATCAAAGAGGAGAGGTTAGTCTGTTAAGAGTACTTGAAGCCCAAAGATCTTTAAATGAGAGTTATCTTAATTATTATGAAACGTTAGCTGAATATGTCGATTCAATTATAGAGTTGAGTTTTGAGTCGGGCGAATGGCTTTTACAATTATAGAGATGATATAAAAGACCCCCGAAACCATAAAATAGGTTTCGGGGGTCTTTTTTTAAGTGTTATTTGATTATTAAAATTCGGCACCCTCTAATAACTCTTCATCTTCGGGAATAAATAGCACATCTACAACATTTGCATTTTCAAAGAATGATTTAACAAAAGACTGAAATTCTTTAGGGGTCATTGATTTTATAATATTTTCATAATTGTCAGGATCGGCATAGTTAATCTCTTTGAGATAGAAATTTTGCAGCGAATTCATCCAAAAAGCGTTTCTACGACGATTTTGTTCGCGATCTTTTAAAATATTTTCAACAGTTTTTTCAAAATCCTCTTTTCGAGGCCCTTCTTCAATAATTCGTTGAATCTCTCTGTAAACTATCGGTTTTAAGTTATCCACTCTGTCGGGGTCGGTTTCAAAGGAAATTTGAATTTGCCCCTCTTCAACAGGTTTTCTGTTTAGTGACCAGTTGACCGAAGTGCCGTAAGTTCCACCCTCTTCTTCGCGTATTGTATCAATATATCGTAAATTAAGCACTCCTCTTAAAGTTCGCATATACATATTATTTAAGGGAGAGTATTCAGTTTTGCTTGCAAAAGAGATGTGAACTGTTGCTTTAGGCACTTCAAGCGGAAGTTCAATTATATTTTCTTGCTTACCTGTTGGGAATCTTATTCCACGGTCAATCCACTCCTCTTCTCTATTTGTTGAGTTTAACGATCCAATATATTTTTTAGAGAGCTCTTTTACTCTCTCCTTTTCAATATTACCTACAATAAAAAAGGTAAAATCACTTGCATCCTGAATACGATCATTATATATATTCTCTATATCTTCTAAAGAGATCTCATCTAAAAGTGAATTATCTAGTTTTCTTACTCTGAGATGATTATCTGTTAGTAGTGATGAGAGTGTATCGCTTTGAATTTTACGTGGATCATTTTGCATCTGCATAAGAGTTGATCTGTATCTGCCCATTATCGCATTATGCGCATCTTCGTCAAATCTGGGCTCTTCAAAATAGAGATATAGCAGCTCCATTAATGTTTCAAAATCCCGTGGTGCAGAGCTTCCTTGTAAACCCTCTCTATAGGTATTGATAAAAGGAGAGATAGAGACGTTTTTACCTGATAACATTCTTTGCAGAGTTGTTGCACTAAAGTCCCCTACACCGTAAAAATCTATTAAGTTATTTATAAGCATTAAATTTGGAACATATTGATCATCCCATATCGAAGATCCCCCTTTACTATAGCCATATAAAGAGACATTATCTTTGTTATAATCGGCATGGCGATATATAACTTTTGTTCCATTTTCAAAAGTCCACTCTACAGCATCAAGCTGATCAATATTTTTAGTATTTATAATTTGAGAGCCGGGCAATGTTTTTGTTATTAACTCATCAACGGTCTCTTCATCCTCATATGGCTCTATCTCCATCTCTTTTATGCTGTCAATAACAGCAAAAGCCTCTTTTTTTGTAAGGTGGTCATCGTCTTCCGGACCTGTAATTACTATAGTGCGGTTATCATCTTTAATCCATTTGTTTGCCATCTCAGAAACCTCCTCTGCAGTGATTCCCTGCATAACATTATTGGCAAATTCATACTCAAACTCTATTGATGGCGCTGCTGCGTTTGTAAGATAATTTTGTTGAAACATTCTGGCATAGGTGTCATTATCAATTTTATCTCTTTCATTATACCTGCTTTCCAAACCACTTAATATGTCGGCTTTAGCCCTTTCAAGTTCTGTTGGGGTAAATCCATGACGTTTGATTCTTTCTGTTTCAATTAATATTCTTTTAAGCCCCTTTTTTGATTCCCTCTGATTTGCTACAACATTAATAGTGTATGTGTCATATCCTCTTAAAAATGAAGATGTTTGTGAGTGGCCGTTTATAAATGGAGGTGTCCCTTGTTGCAGAATTTCCTGAATTCGGTTTTGACTCATTCTATTATATAACGACTCTATATAGCTGTTACGTAAATCTGTTAAAGTTTTCTTTTCAAAATCTGAATTTCTTCTGGGGATATAGATGTTTATAACTGTATTGGTAGCTTCCCGGTCGGTTGCTAAAACAAATTCGGTGCCCTCTTTTTCAGGTATTTCAAAGAGGGGACGCTCAGGAGCATCTTCTACTGCAGGAATTTTAGAGAATCTTTCTATAACCTTTTCCTCAACTTTCTCTGCATCAAAATCACCAATTATGACAACAGCCTGCAGGTCGGTTCTATACCATTTATGGTAAAAGTCACGCAATACATCAGGGTCGTGATGCTTAATTACAGTTGTATCACCAATAACATCTCTTTTGGCATATTTTGAGTCTTTAAGAAGAACCGGCAACCACTGCTCTCTCATTCGAACGTTTGCATTTCGGCGTGTACGCCACTCCTCTAAAATCACTCCTCGTTCAAGATCAATCTCTTCATCTGTTAGTAATAATCCGTTACTCCAATCCTTTAGAATTAATAGGCAGGTATCCAGAAGCATTGGACGGTTTATTGGCACATCGCTTATATTATATACCGTTTCGTTATAAGATGTATATGCATTAATATTTCTGCCAAATGCCACACCATGACGCTCCAGTGTGCTTAAAAGCTCTTTTTCAGGAAAGTGCTTTGTACCATTAAAAGCCATGTGCTCTACAAAGTGTGCTAAACCATCCTGATGATCTTCCTCTAAAAGAGCCCCAACATTTTGGACAATATAAAAACTTGCACGATTTTCAGGTTCACTATTACTTTTAACGTAGTAAGTAAGTCCGTTATCTAAAACTCCTTTACGCACATCGGGGTGTAATGGAATTTTATCCTTTGAGAGGTTTTGACTAAAAAGTGCAGGAAGCACTGAACTAAATAATAGAATAAAAAATGAGCGGGTTAAAAATCTTTTCATAATAGTACTGGTTTTTTAATATTATATATAACATCGTATTGTGTTATAATTTTTATTTAAATGAAATTTTTGCTACAACAGGAAGATGATCCGATGGGAACCTACCATCCAAAAAGTCTGTTAAAGCGGCATATTTTTGAACTTTAAAATGGCTTGATAGAAAAATGTAATCAATCCTGTTTTTTAACTGAGCGTTTAGATCAAATCCATTAAATGTTCCTTCAGGACCGTATGGAGGTGCCTCGCTCACTTTAAAGGCATCTTTTAACTTATTGGTTATTATTTGAACCTGCCTGCTTTCAGGAACAGAATTTAAGTCACCTGTGAAAATGACAGGACTTGAACCTGCTATCTTATTTATTTTCTCCTGCATCAATTTTCCCGATTCTAACCTGGCGACTTCTCCCTGATGGTCAAAATGTGAATTAAAAACATAGAACTTATTATCTGTTATATTGTCTTTAAGCTTTATCCATGTGCAGATTCGATGACAACAAGTAGCATCCCACCCTAAAGATGGGTTTTCAGGAGTTTCACTTAGCCAAAAATCACCTGAATCAAGCAGCTTGAATCTCTCTTTTTTAAAAAATATTGTACAATGTTCTCCTCCTGTTTTTCCATCATCACGCCCTTTTCCGTAGTGTGAAAATTCATCCATTTTAAGAAGATCTTCAACTTGATTGTGTAAAACCTCCTGGCTGCCGATGATATCAAATTCATGGTATCTTATTAAGTCTATAACGAATTTTTTTCGATTAGGCCATGCATTTTCTCCATCAGCCGGAGTATCAAACCTTAGATTAAACGACGAGACTGTAATAGAGTTGTTTTGTTGGGCATCTATTGAAATAAGAGTCGCTGCAAGCAATAGCACTATTGTTATAAAATGTTTAAGCATAAAAAAATGAATTTAAAATTAAACGGAGATGTTAAAATAGTTCTTTTGCTTCTTAAAACCAACAAAGCCTCCTGAAAATCAGGAGGCTTTGTTGGTAAAATGTACCCGGAGCCGGGGTCGAACCGGCACGACATTAAAGTCACTGGTGTTTGAGACCAGCGCGTCTACCAATTCCGCCATCCGGGCGTGGTAGTTTAGTGCTCGCAAATATAAAACAATCCTTTTTCTCATGCAATATCATAACTATTTAAAATCACTATTTTTGTATTTTATATAAACTGCGTTCTATGCTTTGCAAAACTTCGGGTGTTGTTCTTAATCATTATAGATATGGGGAATCCAGTGCTATAGTGCATATTTATAGTAAAGATTTAGGACTGCAGAGCTATATGGTTAAGGGCGCTTTTGGTCGTAACAAAAAGAGTAACTTCTTATTGCTACAGCCATTGAATATAGTTGATATGGTGGTTTACATAAATCCACGTAAAGAGATACAAACAATAAAAGAGTTTCGACCTGTTAAAATATTATTTCGTATTCCATTTTCACAGTCCAGACGGGCTCAGGCATTTTTAATTACTGAGTTGTTAGGGAAAGTTTTGCAAAATGATAATGGTGATGAATCTCTTTTTTCGTTTTTGCAAAATTCTATTTCAGTTTTGGATTCAGATTGTTGTGGGATAGAAAATTTCCACATCTGGTTTATTTTTAATTTATCACGTTATTTGGGTTTTTTACCGCAAAATAATTGTGATGATTTCACCTCCTATTTCGATTTTTATGAAGCATGCTTTGTTACTTCACAACCTCTTCATCCACACTATTTAGCTCCTTCAGATGCTATTTATTTTAAAAGACTTTTTGATATTGATATAGATCACTTACCTGGTTTGGCATCAAATATTCACCAGCGACGTCTTTTACTTGATTCTGTAATTCTTCTTTACAAATTGCATCAACCTGCTAAAATTCAACTAAAATCTTTATCTGTATTAAAAGAGCTGTTTCATTGATATAGCGTTATCTTTTTAGTTGAAATTTATAAATTGAGTGCTTTAATTTCTCATAAAAGTGAGGTTTTTATGAGTTTTTAGTTAAAATAAGTGAGTTTTTTGTGAGCAATTGATTTACAGCCTTTTGTATTTTGGGTAGTAATTTCGATCTTAATTCATAACCCATGAGTTATGCGAATAATAAATTTGTTTAACTATTAATTATCACAATAATTAAGTGATAATAAAAATCAAATCTACTATGAAAAAAATTTACTTATTGATTCTATCTACTTTGTTTTGTAGCAGTTTTCTTTTAGCTCAAAACTATGAATTGGTTTGGGAAGATACCTTTGAAGACTCTTCTCTCAATACCGATTATTGGAACTATGAAACTTCTGAGGGGATATGGAATACCGGTGCTAACCAGGAGTTGCAACATTACCGTTCAGAAAATGTAGAGGTTGGTCTTGACGATGAGGACAATGAAGCTCTTATTATTACTGCTAAAGAGGAGGAGTATGAGGGATATCAGTTTACCTCGGGGCGAATTAATACCAGAGGTAAAGTTGCTGCTAAATATGGTAGGATAGAGGCACGCATTAAATTGCCCGAAGTTGCCGATGGATTGTGGCCTGCTTTTTGGACTCTTGGCGTTGAAAATAGTTGGCCTGCTTGTGGTGAGATTGACATTCTTGAAGCTGGTCATGCAGAGGGAATTGCCAATGGTCAGCAGGAGAGAACTTTTAATGGAGCGCTGCATTGGGATTATCAGGGGACTCATGCTATGCATAGTGATAATGCCCTTACTCCCGAGGATGTATCATTATATGAGTATAATACTTTTGCCCTTGAATGGACTCCTGATCGTATCGAAATGTTTCTGAATGATTCGGAAGAGCCTTATTTTGCTATGGATATAACAGGAGATGATGCAGAAGAGTTTAGAAGTTGGCCTCATTATTTAATTTTAAATCTTGCTGTGGGAGGCTCTTTTCCAGGTATCACTAATCCAAATGATATTACTACACCTCTTCCTGCTAAAATGTACGTTGATTATGTGAGAATTTATCAGCGAGAAGGAGAGGGACAGTTGCAGATTACTGCTCCCATAGATCCTCCTGAAGA
Organism: Marinilabiliaceae bacterium ANBcel2; assembly: GCA_029688995.1. Lineage (GTDB taxonomy): Bacteria > Bacteroidota > Bacteroidia > Bacteroidales > Marinilabiliaceae > JARULA01. Next base: position 64,416 of record JARULA010000002.1, on the reverse strand, counting down.
GGATTATTTTGGGATTTTTACCGAAAATCCATCTATTGATGATAAGTTGCAGATTGATGATATGGTAAGCTCTGTTCAAATTTGGGAAAATACTCTCTACCCATTGGATAATGCACCATCATATGATGGCGATGAGGTTCTTGCATTTTATGCACCTGCTAATCGCACGTGGTTTGGATTTGGAATAAATACTCTCAACGGCATTGATATGTCTCATTTCTCTAATGGTTACCTTAATTTTGCTCTACGTACCGATGATGATGTTGATTTTTATGTTGGTGTTGGTGGTGCTGATGATGCAGAAGGTACTGTAAACTTTAATTATGGAGATAACTCTTATGGTTTTACTCGAGATGGTACATGGCAAGAGGTCTCAATTCCTTTGTCCGATTTGATTGATGATGGTCTTGATATTTCCAGGGTTGAAAATCTTTTTATGTTAGGGAGTAGCAGCGGATCTATTACCAATATTTTAGTGGATGATATTTATTACTCTGTTTCAGGGGAGGGAGTGGAAAATCCCAATCTCAATACGGATAGAGATGATGCTATTGAAATGCCCGATAATAGTATAGTTGCCGATTATTACGGTGTTTTCACCGAAAATCCAAACATTTCTCAATATTTATCTATAGATGATGTGACAGGTCATATTTATATTTGGGAAAACACCTTGCAGTTTATTGATAGTGATCCTTATGATGGGTATGAGGTTATATCTTATACTTCGGTTGATGGCCCTGGTTGGTGGGGTTTTGGAATTCATAATGATGAGGCTCATGATCTAACTCATTTTGAAAATGGCACAATTGCTTTTTCTGTTAAAACAACATCTCAGGAAGATTTTAATATCGAGATACATGGTGCTGGAGAAAGTGTCGGCATTATTCCTTTTAATTATGGTGATGACCCCTATGGATTGATTCGAGATGGTGAATGGCATCGTATAGTTGTTCCTTTGAATGATGTTGATATTGATTTATCTGCTGTTGGAATCCCTTTTGCAGCCTCGGGTAGCTCTGTTTCTGCTATTGCTTTTGATGATATAATTTATACTGTTGATGCCAATCAGCCTGACAATCCTGCTGTAGGAGTCTCTAATGGCAATGGGAATGACGATGATAACGGTTCATCAGGGGTAATAGATAGTGATTACTACGGTGTTTTCACCGAGGATCATTTTATATCACAAAAGTTTGAAATAGATGATGCAACAGGCCATATTTATTTATGGAATAATCTTGAAGAAATGACAGATGTAACTCCTTATGAAGGAGACGAAGTGCTTGCTTACTCCTCACCCGATGATGGTTGGAGTGGCTTTGGCATCGCTTCAAGTGAGGGAGTAGATTTATCTCATTTTGTTGATGGCTATTTAAATTTTGCCATAAAAATACCTACAGAATTTAATGATAATTTTTCTGTGTTAATGAGTGACTTTTCTTCAAATGAAGCTATTATTGAATTCTCTGCCGGTTCTGACCCCTATGAAGTAGAACGCGATGGTGAATGGCATTTTGTAAGTGTCCCCCTTTCAGATTTTGTTGGAGGAAGTTTTGATTTGACCAATGTGGAGAATCTTTTTGCAGCATCATCCGGTTCTCCTTCGAAAGGTTATATTTTTGATCATATCTATTTTTCGATTGATAAATCGACTAACATTGATGTGACAACTATGTCAAGTGTTGATATTTTTCCCAATCCGGCAAATGAATATTTTAATATAAGTGTTGATAATAATATATCTGCCATTAAAGTATATAGTTTATCCGGACAGCTAATTTATAGAGCGAATTATTCACAAAGTAATAATGTAACTGTAACCTCATCTAACTGGGAGCCGGGTTACTACATTGTAAAAGTTATTACAGAAAATGGAGAGCGTATTGTATCAAAATTATCTATCACACCATAAACAATAAGCATGAGTTAAAAACGGCCGGTTTCAATTGAGACCGGCCGTTTCTATATTTATGATATTCTCTAATGGTTATGTTCATGGGCTTCTTTGGCCTTTTCATAAGTTTTGTTTGATGTGCCTTTAGGATGTTCTGGTGGACCGTAAAGGGTGTACAATTTTAAATCTACATCACCTGCATTTTTAATTTTATGCCAATAGCCAGCCGGAATCATGATAGCCCAATCATCTTTTACTTCTTTTTTGTAAGAGAGATCATCTTCTGTTTTGCCCATCCAAACAGTTGCTTTCCCTTGTTCAATGCGAATAAACTGATCATGATCCTCATGAACTTCTAAATTAATTACCTCTCCGGGCTTTAATGACATAAATACTAATTGCATATAATCTCCTGTCCAGTTAGCTGAACGGTAATTCTCGTTATCAAGCGTAGCTGCCTCAATGTCAAAAGCCCATGGTTTTTTTCCATAGTCTATGTCCAAATCTATTTTAGAGGCTGATTTTTCATAAGATGATTTTTTTTGTTTTGACCCGTTTTGTTCATTGGTGTACAGGCTCTCTGCCGCTATCATCAATGGCGCAAGCGGTAGTAGGATGAATAGAATTAATTTTTTTTTCATAATAGTTTAGTTTTTAATTTTATTCTTATAAACACACTTATATGTTTATATAACATTTTAATAGTAAGACTGTTTTATCTAATTGATTAACAATTGTAATTCTATTATGTTTTCAAAAATAGCTCTCATTTGAATTTTAAATAAAATCACTTACTTTTGTCACACAATTATCCAGTGATATATAGCCTCATAGTTCAAGGGATAGAACGGAAGTTTCCTAAACTTCAGATCCAGGTTCGAGTCCTGGTGGGGCTACATTGAAAACACCTTAAAAGCCTTATATGTAACAATATAGGGCTTTTTTAATATCTTATTTGGAACACCGAAGGAACACGAAACGACGGAACTCTATTTTTTGATTTGTTAGGAGATTGCACTTTGAAGGTTTTTTAGTCCTGCTTTTTTCACCAATACGGGATTTTCCCGTATTACTTTAAATCTAAAATTTTTTTAGTTTTGATTTGACCAAAGGGCAGATTAGCCTTTTGCTGATTGATGAGGTTTTGAAATTATTGCTTTTTAATAGCAAATAAGCTCTGTAGGGTAATCACCAAAAGGCAACTAAAGGGCTTACATGAAGCTCTAAAGTATTAAACTTGCGTTTTATTAATAGGGAATGTTCATTTTAATGCTTATACCCTAATTGGTTTCGGATGTGTTATTCCTTAATACTTTAATTAGAAGGAAAAGCGTTATTTAATATCTTTCTAAATAACAAAATGTTATATGCGTCAAGCCCGGGATTTTAAACCGATGTGAATGTATCAGTATAAACGAATGTGCCAAGGATAAACGAGTGGTTGAATATGCTGTGGATGGCACGACTGGCATATAATAGCTTTGTAGGGCGTTTTTCTTTTTCTCATTATTACGAAATCTTTTTTATTACCCATTCAACAAGTCCTGCCGATATTGTCAATTCAGCTACTCTATCAACGGCTTTGTAAACTTAGCCGTCCTTGACAGAACAATTCAGCTTACTAAAAAAGCATTTAAAAATTTGGTTTATTAAAAAGAAAATAGTCTATTTAAAAGCTGTTCTATAAGAGGTAAGGTTATAATCTAGCTCGCTAAAATTAGTGAAATTAGAAACAGATAAAAAGGGCTCTTGCTAATTGGTATTGCTTAATCTATTTTATTCCACTGTGGTGTGTTTTTGTTTTTTATCTTTTGTATAAAAAAATCATTGCGTTTGCGTTCTCCATAATCTCCTCCTGATGTATGTCCATGCCCCGGTAAAAACAGTAGCTCAAAATCTTTTTTCGCTTCTATTAATGCTGAAACCACTTGTATTGTTGATGCAGGATCTACATTGTCATCTTTTTCACCTACTATTAATAAAAGATCACCCTTTAATTTATGAGCATTTACAACATTAGATGATTTTTTATATTGTTCTGATACAGGATATCCCATAAATAATTCGTTCCACCACATTTTATCCATTCTGTTATCATGACTTCCCGAAGCAGCAACTGCCACTTTATAAAAATTGGGATGGAATAGTAGAGCACCCATTGCATTTTGCCCGCCTGCTGACGACCCAAAGATTCCAACATTAGAAATATCCATAAAAGGATATTGTTTTGCTGCCTCCTTAATCCATTTTATCCTATCGGGAAACCCACCATCTTTAATGTTTTGCCAACAGTAATCGTGAAACTTTTTTGACCTGTTTGAAGTGCCCATTCCATCAATTTGAACAATGATAAATCCTAACTCTGTTAGAGAGCTAAAGGCTGGTACGTAAGGAGTAAAATCTTTTATTACGTGGTTGTCATGCGGACCGGCATATATGTATTCAATAACCGGATAACTTTTGTTTTTATCAAATTGTGAGGGGAGATAGATATTTCCCCAAATATCTGTTTTGTTATCTCTTCCTTTGGCCGAAAATGTTATGGGTGCCTCCCATCCTGCTTTTTCGAGCTCTATAATATCAGCTTTTGCCAGGTTAAGACGGGTTTTTCCTGTTTTTGTATCTCTTATAACACTTTTAGGAGGAGCAGCAGGAGAGGAAAAGGTGTTAAAGAAATAGCTGTTTTCATTTGATAATTTCACTCTATGGTTTTTTTTCTCCTTTGTTAAACGTGTTAAGTTATCACCGTTAAAGTCAATTTTATAAAGCTGTTTGTTGTAGGGATCCTGGTTTTTTTCTCTTCCGCTTGCAAGAAAATATATTTTACGCTCTTTTTCATCAATATGCCTTACATCTCTTACAACCCAATCTCCCGAAGTTATCTCTTCTATTTTTTCAGTTTCTCTGTTGTAAATATAGAGGTGGTTCCATCCACTTCTTTCAGATGTCCATATTATTTCGTTACTCTCTTCTATATCATATCTGAAATATTTTCCGCGGTAGTCGATAAAAGTTTTTGAGGTCTCATTTATGAGGATTTTAACATCACCTGTTTGGGAATCAACTTCTACTACTTGATACTTTTGATGTCCTCTTTCGTTGAATTCAAAAGTGAAGGCTCTGCTATCATTTCTCCATTTTACATTAGAGATAGCAAACTGATTAGTAAACTGTTCTGTATTAATTGTAACTTTTTTTTTGTCAGTTACATTGAAAAGTTTTGGCCGTTTAACAGGTAGCGCATCACCCGGTTTTAGATACTCTATTTTGTGCAATTTCGGTTTTAGTCTATCCTGTGGAGCCGATTCTACAAAATGGATATACTGTTTTTTATGAGCTCTAACCTTATTGGTAGTTAAATATTTTGAGTCTGGAGACCATAAAATAAATGAAGAGTAAGTGTCTCCTTGCGATCCATCATAACTTAACTGATACTCTTTGCCTGTTTCCAGCTCTTTAAGATGAAGATTATACTCTTTTATAAATGCTTTATACTTTTTGTTGGGTGATATTACCGGACTGTTTGAGAGCTCATCTAATGAGACTCCCCAGTGAGTTGGGGGTGAGGCTTCTCTCTCTCTTATTTTTCTTAAGGTGTTACTAATAAGGCTATATCGGTATATTATATTATCTATTGCAAAAATTATATCTTCATTTGAAGGAGAAAATCTTATTTCGTTGAACGGAAGGTTATAGGGAGAAATGGTATCGCCTCTTTTTTTAGTTATTGCCTGGCTTACCTTTTTATGATTAAAGGCTTTTTTTATCTCTTTTTTCACCGGATCTGCCAGAAAAAACTTTTCGCCCTCTTTGGTATTTAATTTATACCATAATATCTCTTTTGAGTTTATCCATCCGGATGCTATAATGTGATTATGCATCTTGTTCACATTTTGCTCTGCTTCTTTTGCTCTTTTATAATTTGCCGGTAATACCTCACTTTGTATTGAGGTTGTTAACGTTAAAGCAATAAATATGAATAACTGTTTTATCATGTTGTTTTTCATTTATCAGATAGCTGTAAAATAAACATTTTTTTTAAATCAATTTTCATATTGATTTTTAAGTTAGCTGAGAGGTAAAATTTCGTGCATTTTTTGTAATGCTTGTGGATGAGTTTCAATCTATAATAGTTTATCTGAATTGTTTAAAAAAATAGTTGAACTGCACCAAAACGACCCTGGAACAAACATTTTAACTTTTTTTAATTAACCTGCAATATATTTTTGCGTATCCCGAAAATAGTTAGATTCCGTTGTTTGTTGTCTAACATGCAACTAAGGTAGTACTTAGAATATTTTTTTGCTAACATGTTTTATGAGGGTAGGTTTTATGCTAAAAATCAACTTGATAATTTTGTGTCTCGTTGTTTTGCTTTTTGTTATTAAGTTTGATATTAAAGCTGAAAATAATTATAGCTATATAGCTGGGGGTAAAGTATATGGTTTTTTTGATAACCGCGAGATTAAGTCAGATCTGCATCTGCCACAAACAATGTATGGAGTAAGATTTGTCCCATACGCTTCCTTTTATTTTGAGAGTAATCACTCTGTAACAATTGGAGCCAGTCTGTTAAAAGAGTTTGGTAGTAGTCCGTTTGTCGATAAAGCACATCCATATCTCTATTATAATTATGCAGGTGAAAATTTTGATTTTTTCATTTGGTTCTTTTCCCCGTGAGAATTTGCTTAAGGATGTTCCTGATGTTTTATATCGTGATTCTCTTGATTATTATCGACCTTACATTCAAGGCTTATTCTGGCAATATACAAAAGGTAATTTCACTCAAACAGCTTATCTTGACTGGACTTCAAGAAAGACGGATGATGTGCGTGAGACATTTATAATGGGAGGTCATGGGCGATATAAGCATGGCCTTTTTTTTGTTGATAATTTTCTCTATATGTATCATTATGCTAATAAAGATGAACCAGATAGGAGAGATCCTATTACCGTTAGAGATAATGGTATTATCTATTTACGTTTAGGTGGTGATTTCTCCAAAAAAACTTCTTTGGACTCCTTAAGTATTGGGGTTGCCGGAATAAAATCTTTTGAAAGAGTAAGGCGGTTTGAGGATATGATAACTTGTAATGGAGTCAATTTTGAATTAACAGCCTCCTATAAAGATTTTCAAGTTAGTAACACACTCTATTTGGGTGAAGGCCATGATATGGATTGGGGAGATCCGTTTTATAGATTAAAAAGTTATAACCGATCAGAGATTTCATATACTTTGCTTGATTATAAAAGAGTTAATGCTAAATTTAGTGCGATACTTCACTTTGCCGAAAACAAAAGACACCATCACCAGCTATTTACAATTACTGTCGATTTAAATCGGCGTGGAACCTATTAGTTAATACTTATTTATAATTGGCCTGTGGCTTTTAAATATTTGGTATGAGCGGTTTTTACACTGTTTTTTGCCTCTATATTATTACTTATAGCCTCCTGCCATTGCGCCTGCGCTTCCAGCAAGTTTTCTAAGCGTTCAAGGCCTTCGTCATATCTTTGTTGGCTGGTTTTCATATTCTCTTTGGCTTCTTCAAGTGCCGCTTCTGTTAGTTCTTTACGGGTTAAAGCATCTTTATAATTGAATTGTGCTTGTGCTATTTCAAGTTGCAGCAGTTTTACACTCTCCTCTTTATTAAGTTCTCTCTCTTTTTTTTCAAGTTCTGCTCTGGTTAAACTGTTACGCTGTTCAAACCAATTAAATATTGGTATTGATATAGAAGCCATTGCAGAAAAAATCATCTCATCATTGCTTTGATCATTAATTTTTAATCCGCCAAAATAGTTGTAGCCCGCCGATATACCTATCTGGGGCAGCATTCCTGCACGTGCTATTTCTATTTTATGATCCTGTATTTTTAAACTTTTTTCAAGTAGTTTATATTCCGGCCGTTTTTCTACACTGTTGTTATTGTTTGGCAAAGCCTGGTGCAAGTTTGATAGGTTCTCTTGCGTTTGCACTATTGTTATTTCAGTAGTGAAGGGCTCGCCAATAATACGACAAAGATTCATTCTTGAAAGTTCCCTGCCACTTTTTGCTTTTTGTATCATAAGTGAAGCTTCATTCTGCTTAACTCTTGTTTTTAGCAAATCGGTACGTGTAACCATTCCCTCTTTTTTTGCAGCTTCAATAGTTATTATAAGCTCATCTACCACCTTTTTATACTCTTTTGCAGCCTCAACTTTTGCTTTCATGCTTTCAAACTTATAAAAAGCTTCATCTGCTTCAGTAATAACCTCTGTCCGACTTAACTCTTTTGAGGTTTGGGCAATATCAATTCCTGTTTGAGTCATTCTTTTTGAAGCTCTTATTTTACCTCCTGTATAAACAGGCTGTTCTACATTTACACCTCCAAGCATTACACCCCGGGTTTCAATTGCAATATCAAAATCAGGGATCATTGCACTTATTATTTGTGCAAGTTCGTCCTGTTGTGGTATACCGGTTTCTATGGGAGGAGTTATATCTGCAGTTGCAGAATACTCAATGTCATTGGGAGAGTAGTAATATATGCCTGAGCCTTTAAGTGTGGGTAGCTGCGCTGCCCTTGCTATTTTGTTTTGTATAAGAGCCTGTTCTTCACGGTTCTCTGCAATTTTTATATTTCTTGAATAGTCAAGTGCCATCGCTCTGCACTTTTCAAGTGTAAGCTCAATTTGTGCAGATGTTGTTGAACATATTGCTATCAGAGTTGCCGATAATATATATACTCCTTTTCTACTCATTGCTGCTGCTGTTTTGTTGTTTTTTTGCTTTTTTACTATACGGATGTACTATTTTAAAAAGTATAGCATAAAAAAGTGGCATAATAATAAGAGTAATTACTGTTCCTACCAGTAGGCCCGACATCATTGTTACTGCCATTGATCCAAACATGTCATCTGTTATAAGTGGGATCATTCCTAAAATAGTGGTTAATGAAGCCATTACAACAGGGCGTAGTCGTGATGCAGAAGCATCCATAAGGGCATTAAATTTCTCTTTTCCCTCTTTTATCTCTATCTCTATCTCTTCTATAAGAACTACACCATTTTTTATCATCATTCCCATCAAACCCAGAGTGCCCACAATTGCCACAAATCCAAACTCTTTACCTGTTACCAGCATTCCTAAAACAATTCCAATAAAAGCAAGTGGTAGGCTTGCAATTATAATTAGGGGTTTTTTGTAGTCATTAAAGAGGCCTATAAGTATTGCAATCATTATAACAACTGCAAGGGGTAAATACATAAATAGATATTGTTGCGAGTCACTGCTGGCTTCATACTCTCCCTGCCATGTTAAATTATAACCCGGTGGCAGCTCTATTGCCTCAATATCATCTAAAATATTGCCCCGAACCTGATCAGCAGTTTTCCCGATAGCCGGATTGCATTGTGCTCTCATAGCTCTACGTCCGTTGTGGCGACGAACAATTGGTTCTTCCCATGTAGTTGTTATTTTGTTTACCGCTTGTGTTAACGGTACAGCTCCGGTAAATTTTTTTACAATTTCTGCCGACTCTGTTGCTCCAGATAGTATTGAAGTTATAATATCGGTGTCTAAACCTGAAAAAGTTGGTACAATATTAAAAGCAGGGGCTGTCTCTAAATTTTCAAGAGGATCTCCTTTACCAGATACTGCTTTAAGATATATTGGTATAGCCCGGGTTCCTTCATAGTAATGTCCTGTTGGTAACCCTTCGGTTGAAGTTAGTAGAGACATTGCCACATCTAAACGTGAGAGGTTACTACGTCGCGCCATTTTTTGATTGTAATGAGCTTTTAACACCTTTGATGCAGGTTCATTGTCATCTCTTACAAGAACTGCCCCCGGTTCATTCTCCATTATTGTTTTTGCCTGATTTGTTAGATCTTGCAGTATTGCAGGGTCCGGACCGGTAAACATTACTTCAATGGGGAACTCTTTATACATTAGGTTATACCTTTTTACCCTTGCATAAGCCTGAGGGCAATGCTCATTTAGGTATTGCTGAATTTCGGGTATTTTTTCAACTAAAATATCGGCATTTTTAAAATCTACTATTAGCTCTCCGTAATTCATTGATGGTTTTGCTATTGATCGCACCAAGTTATAACGGGCAGGAGTTCCTCCCATGCTTGCTGTTACTGCGGTAATCTCGGGTTGGTCAAGCAGGTAATCTTCAATTTGCGATAAATCTCTCTCTACTGTTTCAATACGATTGCCATGAGGCAGGCGGTACTCAATATATAACTGATCATAACTTAAGTCGGGGAAAAATGTTTGCGGTATAAATTTAAATAGTATAACACTTATTCCCAATATTAATAGAGTGGCAGTAATGGCTCCTGATTTGTGGCACATTAAATAGTTAAGCCATTTGCTGTGAAGAGCATAGATTCTTTTTTTAAATGTTGACTCCTCTTTTTTATCATCACTGTTTTTAGAGTGAAAATATTTTTCGGCCATTATAGGAGCTTGAGTTAATGCCAGTATCCAGCTCAAGAGCAGGGAGACTGCCAAAACAATAAAGAGGTCTCGTACATATTCTCCTGATGTATCGGGGGATAAAAATATTGGTAAAAAAGCTGTAATTGCTATAAGGGTTGCTCCAAGAAGTGGCCATGCTGTTTTTTTTACACTTCGAACCAGTGCATCACTCTTTTTTATTCCGTTTTGAAGATCAGTTAATATTCCATCAACTATAACAATAGCGTTATCAACTAACATTCCCATTGCCACAATAAATGAAGCCAGAGAGACCCTTTGCAGGGTTCCGTCAAAAAGATTAAGTACTACAAATGACCCCAATATAGTTATTAATAGTCCGCTACCTATAATAACCCCGCTTCTCCATCCCATACTCAACATTAATATTACAATAACTATAGCTACCGATTGAGCCAGGTTTATCATAAAAGTTGAAATGGCATCAATTACCTTTTCGGGTTGAAAAAAGATTTTTTCAAACTCTATTCCTGCGGGGAGCCTCTGTTGGGATAGCTCCTTAAGTCGTTTATCTACATTTGAGCCCAGCCTTACAACATTACCGCCACTTTGCATTGCTATAGATATTCCCAGGGCTGGTTTTTTGTTATAGCGCATACCTTCGCGGGCCGGACTCTCAATGGTTTGTTTAATATCTGCAATATCTGATAGTTTTACCTGATCTTTTTGGTGTCCTGAAATAATTAGATTTTTAATATTGTCAATGGAGCTGAAACTATCATCAACATCTACTCTTATTCTTTCATCACCTGCCTCAAAATATCCCGAATAGACCTTCTCATTTTGATTGTTTAGTGTTAAAATAATTTCCGCAGGATGGATTCCAAAATTTGCCAGTCTATTTTGGTCTATTTTTATATCAATGGCAGGAGGTCGGTCTCCATATATTTCAACTCTTTTTACATCGGTAATCGCCTCTATCTCTTTTTTAACAAGCATGGCATAATCATGCATCTCTTCGTAAGAAAAACCATCAGAGGTCATTGCATAAAACAGGCCGTAAACATCACCAAAGTCATCGACTACCATTGGATTTTTTGCTCCCGTAGGAAATTCCCGGGCAGCCCTGCTAACTTTTCTTCTTAAAATATCCCAGTTTTGTTCTATCTCATCTCCTCTTACAGTGGGGTCAAGCTCTATTGTTATCTCTGAGTAGTCAGCCTCTGACCTTGATTGGATGCTTTTGATGTTACCCATTGTTTGAATAGATTTTTCCAGTACGTCGGTAACTTCTAATTCAACCTCATGGGCAGATGCTCCGGGGTATATTGTTACTACTAAAGCTTCCTTAACTATTATCTCGGGGTCCTCAAGCTTACTCATGTTAATAAAAGAGAGAGCCCCTCCAACGGTTAAAACAAAAAGAAAAAAATAGAATAACGGTCTGTTCTTAAAGACAAATTCAGTCATAGCTACTAAAATAGTTTACAGCAGGTTACCAACATTACTTTTTGATGGTTTCTCCATCTCGGTAACTTTTTCACCCTCTTTAAGTGAATTAACTCCAGCACTAACAATTTTTGACTCTTTAGTTAAATTTCCTGATACAATTGCTATTCCCGAAGACTCAATTTTTATAATATCAACAGGGATTTTTATTAAACGACTACTCTCTTTATCAATTTCCCATACTGCCGAACTTTCATCGTTTTTGAATAGAGCTGTAGAAGGTACTCTATATAGCTTTTTTGTATCATCTTTGTATTTGTAGGTAATTGATATTTCGGCGCTCATACCGGGTAAAAGCACCTCTTTGCTTTTAGAGGATTCTTTAAAATATGCAGTATGCAGTCCGTTAAGATTTGCTTTAGCGGTAATATTTAAAAGTTCCAGTTCATATATGCTGTCGGGGTTGTGTGAGGGGGAGCATGAAAAACTTTTAAATGATTCTCTTTTAAAATAATCAGAGACGGGGATATGAGTTATAATTTCCGAGTCTGCCGGGTTTGACATGGATACCACAGGTGTGCCTGCATCGGTAATCTCACCCTGTTTAAACCATAATTTTTCTATTTCACCTGTGAACGGGGCTTTTAATCTGGTATCATTTAATGCATTAACGGCCGATTCATATTTTGATTTGGCCTGCATTAACCCTGAAACTATTTTATCATATTCACTGTCGGATACCCGCCCTTGCTGATACAGAGACTCTATTCTGGAAGCTTCTTGTTTTATCTCATTGTAAACAGCACTGGCAGCTCTTTTTTGAGTGAGATAATCTCTTTGATCAATTATTGCCAAAAGCTCTCCTTTTTTAACCATATCACCCTCCTTTACCAATACTTTTTCAATTGGTCCCGCCACTCTAAAAGCCAGATTTATATCTGATGATGATCTAATACGTGCCGGATAAGTTTTAGTTAAAAGAGGCTCTATAGCTACACTCTGTCTGCTTTTCACAACTCGTCTTTTCTCTTTTTCCTCTTTTTGTTGTGAGCATGAGGTTGTAATTGTAATAATGGCTAAAATTAATATGGCCGAAACTGTTTTGATAACCTTTATACTTACCATTTCTCTGCTTATGTTTTATCATTCTAATAATTTGGTCTCTCTAATAATATAAAGATAATCTATTTTAAATCTGTATAAAAATTAAAATTTCGATAACAACATAAGATATAGTATTTACAGATAATAAACTCTCTTTTTTATACTATTTGATTGGGATAGTCGGCATTATAGTGAAGTCCGCGACTTTCGCGTCTTTGTTGAGCCATTTTAATTATTAGATATCCTGTTTGTATTGTATTTCTCAATTCACAAAGAGGTTCTGAAACAACTGAACCTTGAAATAGATTCTCTGTTTCATGGTATAAAATTTCGAGTCGGTCAAGAGCCCTTTTTAATCGCAAATTAGATCTTACTATCCCTACATAGTAACTCATAATTTGCTCAACCTCTTTTTGACTTTGAGTAATTAAAACCATCTCTTCGGGCATCGATGTTCCTTCATCGTCCCATTCGGGAACATCATTACAAAATGAGTACTCTTTAAAATTTTCCAGAGCATCTTTTGCTGCATAATCGGCATAAACCACCGCCTCCAGTAAAGAGTTTGATGCCAGTCTGTTCGCCCCATGTAACCCTGTTGAGCTACACTCTCCTGCTGCATAAAGACGATTTATTGATGCCCTCCCTTTGTTGTCAACAGCAATTCCACCACATGTATAGTGAGCTGCAGGAACAACAGGTATATACTCTTTGGTAATGTCAATGCCGAGTGCGGCACATTTTTTTGTGATGGTTGGAAAATGTTTTTTTGTCTCCTCTGCATCTTTATCTGTTACATCCAAATAGACAAAATCATCTCCACGACTTTTCATCTCATTATCGATTGCACGCGCTACAATATCCCGGGGAGCAAGAGATTCTCTCTCATCATATTTGTGCATAAATTTTCGTCCATCTTTTAGTTTTAGCACTCCTCCATAACCTCGCATAGCTTCAGTGATCAAAAATGATGGACGCTCTTTGGGGTTGTATAATGATGTGGGATGAAATTGAATAAACTCCATATTTTCTACCTTCCCTTTAGCACGATAAACCATAGCTATACCATCACCCGTTGCAAACCTGGGGTTTGTAGTTGTTTGGTAAACAGCCCCGGTTCCTCCTGTTGCTATCATAGTAATTCTTGCCAGAATTGTCTCTACACTATTGGTTTTACGGTTTAATACATAGGCCCCAAAGCATTTTATATCCTGTCTCCACTTGTTTACTATTTCTCCCAGATGGTGCTGTGTAATAATTTCAACAGCAAAGTGATCTTCAAGGAGATCTATTGCAGGATTGTTTTTTACAGCTTTGGTTAAAGCTCTTTGAATTTCAAATCCGGTGCTGTCTTTGTGGTGCAAAACTCTATGTTCCGAATGGCCTCCCTCTTTGTGAAGATCAAATTTGCCGTCATCTTTTTTATCGAATCTGGTTCCCCAGTCCATAAGTCTTTTTATCTGCCTGGGAGCTTGCGTGACAACTTTACGAACCACCTCTTTGTCGCACAGTCCGCCTCCTGCGCTTATAGTATCTTTAATATGTTTTTCGAAGTCGTCCGGACTGTAAGTTACTGAGGATATACCACCTTGTGCATATACTGTGTTTGTATCTGTAAGGTTCTTTTTTGTTATTACACACACTCTCCCCTTTTCAGCAACCTGTAAAGCAAAACTTAATCCGGCAATTCCCGATCCTATCACCAAAAAGTCATATTTTTTCCTGTGTGACGTATCCTGCTTTCTCATACCCTCATTTTAATGGTTTCTTTGTCAAAATTAATCTTTTAATAGGGTTAAACCGTTTTTTTAACTTAATTTTGTACGTTTGAATTAAAAATGTTAAAATATAAAGTTGCATTATGGCTCAAGAAGATGTTTTTAAGAAGCTGGTAGCCCACTGTAAAGAGTATGGGTTTGTTTTTCAAAGTAGTGAACTGTATGACGGATTAGGTGCTGTTTATGATTATGGCCAAAACGGTGTAGAACTTAAAAACAACCTTAAAAAATATTGGTGGGATTCAATGGTTCTATTGAATGATAATGTTGTGGGGCTTGATTCTGCAATATTTATGCATCCAACAGTTTGGAAAGCTTCAGGTCATGTTGATGCATTTAATGATCCTCTTATAGATAATAAAGATAGTAAAAAACGTTATCGCGCCGATGTCTTAATAGAAGATTTAATGGCTAAGTATGATGGTAAGGCTGATAAAGAGGTTGAAAAAGCAAAGAAAAAATTTGGTGAAAAATTTGATGAGGCGCTTTTTAGAGAGACAAATCCAAGGGTACAGGCAAATATTAAGAAAAAAGAGGAGGTTCATCAAAGATTTGTAAAGGCATTAAATGATAATGATCTTGCAGAGCTTAAGCAGATTATTATTGATTATGATATAGCCTGTTCAATTTCCGGAACTAAAAACTGGACAGATGTGCGGCAGTTTAATCTTATGTTTGGAACAGAAATGGGGTCAACTGCAGATGGAGCAACCAAAATTTTTCTTCGTCCTGAGACAGCACAGGGTATTTTTGTCAATTTTCTTAATGTGCAAAAAACCGGACGAATGAAGATCCCTTTTGGAATAGCACAAATTGGTAAAGCTTTTAGAAACGAAATTGTAGCTCGCCAGTTTATCTTTAGAATGCGTGAGTTTGAACAGATGGAGATGCAGTTTTTTGTGCCACCAGGGGAGGAGCTTGAGTGGTTTGAAAAGTGGAAAGATATACGAATGAAATGGCATAAATCTCTTGGGATGGGCGATAAAAAATATCGTTTTCATGATCATGATAAGCTTGCGCATTATGCTAATGCTGCAACTGATATTGAATTTGAAATGCCTTTTGGATTTAAAGAGGTTGAAGGAATTCACTCACGTACCGATTTTGATCTTTCACAGCACCAGGAGTATTCAGGAAAACGAATATCCTATTATGATCCAGAAAAGCAGGAGAGCTATGTTCCATATGTAGTTGAGACATCAATTGGAGTAGATCGCATGTTTCTTAGCATTATGGCCGGAGCTTATTGCGAAGAAGAGGTTGAAGGGAAGGATGGAAAAAGTGAAAAGAGAGTTGTTATGAAACTTCCTCCTGTTCTTGCGCCTGTTAAGTTGGCCGTACTTCCCCTGGTTAAAAAAGATGGACTCCCCGATTTAGCAAACAGTATAGTTGACGATCTTAAATTTCACTTTAATTGTCAATATGACGAAAAAGATTCTATAGGTAAGAGGTATCGTCGTCAGGATGCCATTGGTACTCCTTTTTGCATTACTGTAGATCATCAATCATTAGATGATCAAACTGTAACAATTCGCTATCGTGATACC
The DNA here is from genome assembly GCA_029688995.1 of Marinilabiliaceae bacterium ANBcel2. Lineage (GTDB taxonomy): Bacteria > Bacteroidota > Bacteroidia > Bacteroidales > Marinilabiliaceae > JARULA01. The sequence goes on along the minus strand of JARULA010000002.1, from coordinate 48,216 downwards.
ATGAAACAGGAGCGTATTAAAATAGATGCTTTAAAAGAGCTTATAACAAAAAATGTTGGGATGATAGATATTTTAAAGAGTCTTCAGTCATAATTTTTTGATATTTAACAGATAGTATTGTAGATATAATAAAGAGTTAGTGATGGCAATATCGATAGAGAATATATTACTTGTTATATCTGTATTGTTATTGATAAGTATCCTAGCCGGTAAAACTTCATACCGTTTGGGGATACCTACTCTTTTACTTTTTTTACTTACAGGAATGCTTGCCGGCTCCGAGGGCATTGGCGGCATTCCTTTTGATGATCCCGAAATTGCACAGTTGATAGGGATTGTCTCCCTTAACTATATACTTTTTTCGGGTGGCTTTGATACAAACTGGAAATCTATTCGTCCGGTTGTTTCCCGTGGAATCATGCTCTCTACAGTTGGAGTTTTAATTACTGCTTCGACCGTTGGATGGGTTGTTTGGACTTTCACCTCTTTTGGTTTTTTAGAGGCTTTTTTGTTGGGAGCAATAGTCTCATCAACAGATGCTGCTGCGGTATTTTCTATTTTGCGATCTAAAAGTGTTAGCCTTAAAGGACGCCTGCGCCCTCTTCTTGAGCTGGAAAGTGGAAGTAATGACCCCATGGCCTATTTTTTAACAGTTGCTGTAATAACTGTTATTGGCGCTCCCGACAAATCGGTACTCTCTATTATCCCTCTCTTTTTTATTCAATTCTCTGTTGGTGCAGCAATGGGACTGGGAATGGGTAAGTTGGGACAAATTGTTATAAACAGGATAAAGCTTGATTTTGACGGGTTATATCCTGTGTTGGTTTTGGCACTTGTTATTTTAACTTTTTCGGCAACACAAATTTTAAACGGTAATGGATTTTTAGCCGTATATATTTGTGGAGTCTTTTTAGGTAATCGTGATCTTATCCATAAAAAAACTCTGGTGAAGTTTTTTGATGGAGTTGCATGGCTTATGCAGATAATTCTCTTTTTAACCTTAGGGTTGCTGGTATATCCTTCAGAGATGATGAACTATATTGTTCCGGGAGTTTTGATAGCACTTTTTCTTATCTTTATTGCTCGTCCTCTTGCAGTTGTTATTTCACTTAGTCCATTTAAAATGCCACTTCGTGAACGTATTTTTATATCGTGGGTAGGATTGCGTGGAGCTGTTCCAATAGTGTTTGCTACATATCCTATGTTGGTGGGTCTTGATAATGCGCCATCAATGTTCAACATGGTTTTTTTTATAACTATATTATCTGTTTTGCTGCAAGGAACCTCACTACCAATAGTATCAAAATGGTTAAAGGTAGCGCTGCCACACAGGTTGCGGCGTCGAATGCCTGTTGATATAGAGTTGGGAGATAGTGTAAAATCAGAAATTATTGAAGTGGAGATAACATTAGAAAGTCCTGCGGTTAATCGCAAAATTGTCGATTTAGGTATTCCCAAAACTGCTCTAATTGTTATGATTAATCGTCATGGGAACTACATTACACCAAACGGTAATACAGTAATTGAAAAAGGTGACCGTTTGATGATTTTAGCTGAAAATCATGACTGTTTAAAAGAGGCTGTTAATATGGTTTGTCCTATTCCTTATGACTCTTATTAACTTTTTAGCCTTGTCCTGTATAGGTTGCAGGTGTGTCGCCCAATATTCTTTATGACTCCTATTAACCTTTTAGAGGTTTAACTATTTTTATAAATCAAACTTCTGTTTTCATTCTCTGTTCAGGACAGTTATTGCAGATTGAGATTCTTTTTTTATCCTTTAATATTGTCTCGCGGTATTGACTTAGCTTTTTACCAAACCATATATCTTTAAAGCTGGTTGTTGTTATATTACCAGGAGAGTACTTTAAAGCTTTATCATAACAGCATAAAGCTGCTACTCCGCGAGAGTTAAAGACAATTGATCCCCACTGTTTTGCACAATAATTTTTTAGTTTGCCTTTCATTATCCACTCTCCGTTATTTTTCTCTATATATCTTGAGTATTTTTTGTTTTCAGGTGGTTGTATATTGTTATCAGTAAAAGTGTATAATTGTGCCGATTTTAAAACTACTTTGTCGGCACCTATACTTTTACTCCATTTAATGATATCTTCAGCTTCACTTTCATTGTGTTTGAACATTAAAAATTGAATCGTAACAAAAGGGGTGCTACTTTTTTTCTCATTTCTAAAATCTATTACTCTTTTGACGCCTTTTTTTACTTTGTCGAGATCACCCCCTATACGATAACTGTTGTAAGTTTTTTTGGTGAATCCGTCTATGGAGATAATAATGTTTGTCAGGTCGCTGTCAATAAGTCTTTTACACATCTCCCTGTTTAAAAAGTGACCATTTGTACTTAGGTTGGTATAGATTCTTCTTTTTGATGCATAGGCTATTAAATTAGGGGTTTCTTTATTAATTAGAGGCTCTCCCTGAAACCAAAAGTTAATATAAAAGAGTGAAGGGGATAATTGAGAAACTATTTTTTTATAGAGGGTTATTGAAATTGATTTTGTGCTGTTTTGTGAGTGTACTCCTATAGGGCATCCGGGACATTTTAAGTTGCAATTTCCCGAAGGTTCTATTGATGCTGTCCAGGGTAATCCTTTTATTACATCTTTTTTTAATACTTTTGCAATACAAAATGAACAGGTGAGTAGCAAAAAGTTAATAACCCTTTTAATAGAGAGAAATCTTATTGATATATAGAGATGATTTATCAACCGTTTTTTTGATAACCACATAAGAATATTTTTATATTTGTATTACTCACTCAAAGATAAAAAAAGGAATGGAAGAGGCCGGAAACTCCCTTTTGAATAAAGTTAATTATCCTTCAGATTTACGTCACTATAGTAATGATGAGCTTAAAGTGCTCTGTAATGAATTAAGGGAATTTATAATTGATGCGGTCTCTTGTAACCCAGCTCATTTTGGTGCTAGTTTGGGGGTTGTTGAGTTAACTGTTGCTATACATTATGTTTTTAATACTCCTTATGATAAGTTGATATGGGATGTTGGGCATCAAGCCTACGGTCATAAAATTTTGACAGGCCGTAAAGATCTTTTCTATACTAATCGAAAATATAAAGGAATAAGCGGTTTTCCCAATATATTTGAGAGTGAATATGATGCTTTTGGTGTTGGACACTCTTCTACTTCAATCTCTGCGGCTTTGGGAATGGCTACCTCTTATAAAATGCGAAACGAGAAGGAGCGGAATGTTGTTGCTGTTATTGGTGATGGCGCTTTAACAGCGGGAATGGCTTTTGAGGCACTCAATAATGTTGCCGCATCTCAGGCTAACATACTTATTATTCTCAATGATAATAATATGGCTATTGATCCCAATGTTGGCGGAATGAGCGATTATCTTGTTGATATAGCTACCAGTAAAACTTATAATAAACTTAGGCGTGAAGCAATTAAAACTCTTGGCAAACTCAAAATTGCCGGTCCGCGTTCACGTGAAATGCTTGTTAAAATCAACAACAGTATTAAAACACTTTTAACAAGACAGACCAACATATTTGAGGGGATGAATATCAGATATTTTGGTCCGGTTGATGGACATGACATTCACCATTTGACCTCTGTTTTGTCTGATCTTAAAGAGATAAAGGGTCCAAAGGTACTTCATGTAATAACCAAAAAGGGAAAAGGCTTTAAACAGGCCGAACAGGATCAGACAACCTGGCATGCTCCCTCAGGTAAATTTGATAAGACTACAGGTAAAATTGAGAAACAGCTGTTGGAGAATCCCGAACCCCTTAAGTTTCAGGATGTATTTGGTAATACTATTGTGGAGTTGGCAAAAGAGAATGATAAAATCGTTGGTATTACTCCTGCCATGCCTACCGGATGCAGTCTTAATATTATGATGAAAGAGATGCCCGAGAGGGCTTTTGATGTTGGAATTGCTGAACAGCATGCTGTGACATTTTCAGCCGGACTGGCAATGTCTGGGATGTTGCCCTTTTGTAATATTTACTCCTCTTTTATGCAGAGATCTTATGATCAGGTAATACATGATGTAGCACTTCAAAACTTAAATGTGGTATTTTGTCTTGACCGGGGAGGATTAGTTGGAGGTGATGGCGCCACTCATCATGGAGTTTATGATATTGCTTATATGCGTACAATTCCTGGCCTTACAGTTACTGCACCAATGGATGAAATTGAACTTCGAAATTTAATGTACTCTGCTCAACTGCCCGGTGCCGGCCCATATTCCATTCGTTATCCCAGAGGACGAGGAACTCATATTGACTGGCAGCAACCTTTTTCAAAGATTGAGAAGGGAAGGGGAAGAGAGCTTAGGCAAGGTGATGATATTGCATTTCTTTCAATTGGTCAAATTGGGCTTAAGGTTGACTCTGTATGTGAAAGACTTAAAGAGGAGGGAATTTTTGCGGCTCATTACGATATGAGATTTGTAAAACCACTGGATGAGGAGTTGCTGCACAATGTATTTTCAAAGTTTGATTCAGTTATAACCATTGAAGATGGTACTATTGTCGGTGGATTTGGGAGTGCTGTTCTTGAGTTTATGTCAGAGAAGGGTTATTACAGCAGGGTTCTTCGTTTGGGTATTCCCGATAAATATATAGAGCATGGTAGTCAGGACGAGCTTTATAAAGAAGTTGGACTTGATATAGAGACAATATTTAACTCTTCGGTAAAGTTTTATCATAAAAAAGGATAGTGGAGAAAAAACTTTTATTTGAAAGAAGAGTAAACTTTTGTAAACTTTTTTTCTTCTTTATTCTCATTTTTTATCTCTTCATTATGTCTGTTAAGCGAGAAATAGAATTCGGAGCCTTCCCACTTCTTCGATCTTAGCCCCATTTTACCACCCATTGCCTCTACAAGTTTTTTACAAATTGATAGTCCAAGTCCGGTCCCGCCATATTTTTTAGACGTGCTCTCATCCTCCTGACGGAATGCTTCAAATATTAATGCCTGTTTGTGTTCTGTTATCCCTATTCCTGTATCTTTTACATATATATAGACTTTATTCTTGTATAGTCTGTAACCAAGCTCTATATAGCCTTTGTGGGTAAATTTTAGTGCATTATCCATTAAATTGTTTATCACCTGCACAACTCTTATTTGATCAGCATATATATAGAGAGACTCTTTGTCATTTTTGGCTGGGATATTAAGTTTAAAATCAATTTTTCCTTTGTGATTAATATTTATGGTTTGACTGTAGGTATTAAAAACTGAAATTAACACTTCATTTAAATTGACCAGACTCTTATTAACAATCATATAACCACTCTCAATTTTTGCAATGTCAATTATATCGTTAATAAGAGCCATTAAGTTATCTGCACTTTTGTTAATAACCGAAACAAACTGCTCCCTATCTGCGCTATCAGGGTCAAGACTTCCCAATAGATTTGAAAAGCCTACTATAGCATTTAAGGGAGTGCGAATTTCATGACTCATATTTGCCAAAAATGCTGACTTTAATTTATCTGCCGCTTCGGCTTTTTCTTTTTCCAGAATCAACTCTTTCTCTATTCTTTTTCTTTTTGATATATCTCTGCCTATTCCTAAAACCGAAACAAACTCTCCTTTTTCATTAAGTTCCGGAGAAAAGGATATATCTAAGGTGATAACTCTGTTTTTATATTCCTGCTCTATTTCAAAGGTTTTAATCTTTTTTGTAGCTAACACCTCTTGAAAGGCTGCTATAAAATAGCCTGGGTGAGTCAAAGGGAGTTCATCAATAGCATAGAGATAGTTAGGATTTTTAATTGAAAAGAGTTTTTTAAATATGGTGTTGCCATAAGTTATTAATCCCTCATCATTTATGCGAAGAATGCAGTCGGGGAGATTTTCGGACAGGCTTCTAAATTTTTTTTCGCTTAACATTAAAGCTTTCTCATTTATTTTTCTTTTGGTAATGTCATGGATGCTAAAGTAGTAGTATCTGTTACCGTCTAAATGGATAGATGTACCATATATCTCAACATGTAAGCGATCACCCATATTGTGTTGTAAAACATTATCACCTCGGTAATCATCTCCTTTACGCAGTCGTCTAATTATGTTAAAATAAGCAGGTAGTCCGTCTGTTTTAGGAAAAAGCTTTTCTAACCCCACTTCTTTTAATTCATTTTTTTCATAACCGGTTAGTTCATATCCTGCCTTGTTCACATATATTAGTCTGCCCGAATCACTAATAATAAAAATTCCGTCAATATTTGTCTCAATTACTTTTCTGTTTCTTTCTTCACTTTCAATTAAATACTTTTCAATTCGTTTAATTCTTGTTAAATCACGAGCGATAAGTAGATAGTAGTCATACTCTTTTTCGTTCTCTGTTTTTGCTGCTGTAATATGCATATGCACATTGGCCCCATTTTTGGAACTCAAACAGATATTTGTGTCATCATAGCTGCTCTTATCTAAAGTTGATAAAAACTTGTCGATTCGGGAGTTTTCCTTGTCGTATACGCAGTAATTTGAAAATTTTTCTCCTTTTATCTCCTCAGTGCTAAACCCTAACACCTTGCTAAAATGGTTGTTTATATACTCTACTATTCCATTTTTTAGTATAACAACTCCAACAGGAGCCGATATAATTATTTCATCTAAAAAAGTTTTAGTTTTAGATGCCTTCGTTCGCTCCTTTTTAAGTTCGCTTTTAAGAAGTGCTATCTCTTTTAACAGCTCAGCCTCTTTGGGTTTTGGTCTCTTTAGGTTACTCATATTTAAATAAATATTAATGCTAATATAGGAGTGATTTTATTAACTTTTGTTTTAATTTTGATTACTGTCGCAATTCAATTGATTAATGTCTATTTATTTATTATAGGCTATTGTTGATTTAAAATATTTATTATTTATTTTTGATAAAAAACTGTTTTGGAAAAAGGTGTTGTTATAAAATCTACAGGAAGCTGGTATCATGTACGAACTGTTGCCGGGGAGCTTTATCACTGCTCAATAAAAGGGAAGTTACGTCTTGATAAATTAAAAAGCACAAATCCTGTTGCAGTGGGTGATAATGTTGAATTTGAAGTTGATAATCACAGTAGTACAGGTGTTATCAGCTCTGTTTGTGAAAGAAAAAACTATATAATTCGTAAATCTACCAACTTATCGAAACAGACACATATTCTTGCTGCAAATATTGATCAGGCCGTACTGCTTGTTACAGTAAATTATCCTGTTACTACAACTGTTTTTATTGATAGGTTTTTGGCCTCTGCAGAGGCCTTTGATATTCCTGTTGTAATTATATTCAATAAAATTGACAGGTATGATAAGGCCCATATAAAAAGAGTTGAAGAACTTAAGAGTATTTATCAAAGCATAGAGTATCCTGTTATGCAGTTGTCTGCAAAAACAGATCAAAATTTTGATCAGGTTATGGCTCTTTTTAAAGAGAGAGTCTCATTAATAGCAGGGCATTCGGGAGTAGGTAAAAGCACTTTAATTAATCGGTTAGAACCGGAGTTGAATCTTAAAACCAGAGAGATATCTTCAGCTCACCAAACAGGTAAGCACACCACCACATTTGCAGAGATGCATCCTTTTTCTTTTGGAGGTTACGTTATTGACACCCCGGGTATTCGGGGGTTCGGTTTGGCGATGATTGAGAAGGAGGAGCTTAACTACTACTTTCGTGAGATTTTTAAAGCTTCATTGGGATGCAGATTTCATAACTGCACACATATTCACGAGCCTCATTGTGCCGTAAAAGAGGCTGTAAAAGAGGGATATATCGCAGAGTCTCGATATAACAGCTATATCAATATTTTTCTAAATAAAGATGAGAAGTATCGTTAAATGATTATACCTAATTTGCATAATTTACATGGAGCTCTATAAACGAAAAAAGTGGTGGAAATTTTTTATTATTCTTGGTGCTCTTCTTATTGGTCTTTTTACTCTGTTATATACCAACCGCTTGGTTGATGAGTTAAAAGTAGAGGAGCAGAAAAAGATGGAAATATGGGCCGAGGCTAATCGGCAGCTTGCTGTAGAGACTCCGGTTGATGACTCATTAGATTTAATTCTTGAGATTTTAAGAAATAACACAACAGTTCCTGTTATTGTTGCCGATGAAGATAATAACATACTGTTTCACCGTAATATAGAGATCTCACAAAAAGATTCTCTTTCGGCTTTGCATCAGCAGTTAGAGATAATGGAGCAATATAAGGAGCCAATTATAATTAATCTGCCCGACAGTTCAAATCAGTATATCTACTATTATGAATCTACTCTTTTGCAAAGGTTGCAGTGGTTTCCTTATATTCAACTTTTTGTAGTTTTTGTTTTTGTCTCTTTTGCTTATATAGCTTTTAGTGTATCACGTAGATGGGAACAGGATCAGGTTTGGGTTGGGATGGCAAGAGAGACTGCTCATCAGCTGGGAACTCCTACAACCTCTCTTTTGGGTTGGATGGAGGTTCTTGAGATGAGAGACGTTGATAAAAAGCTGGTAGATGAGATGCGTTTTGATATTACCCGCCTGCAAACTATAACATCCCGTTTTTCAAAAATAGGCTCCGCACCTGAGCTTAAAAAAGCTGATGTTGTTGAGGTTATAGAGGGGATGATGCGATATCTTCAAAAAAGAAGTTCAGCAAAAGTCACTTTTCTGTTTGAGAAAAATGGAGTTGAGGAGTGTTTTGCAGGAATTAGCAAACCTCTTTTTGAGTGGGTTATCGAGAATTTATGTAAAAATGCTATAGATGCTATAGAAGGAGAGGGGACGATAACTATTAAATTAGAACAACAGAGCGACAAGTTATCTATTTTTATTTCTGATTCGGGTAAAGGTATGAGCCGTAATGTTCAAAACACAGTTTTTAAACCCGGGTTTTCTACTAAACAGAGGGGTTGGGGGCTCGGACTTCCGCTTGCTAAAAGAATTGTGGAGAAATATCATAAAGGAAAGATAGATATTGCTTACACTGCACCTGAAAAAGGGACAATCTTTCGTATTACAATACCTTTAAATTTGTATAACGATTAAATGATCTCTATTTTTGCAAATTGCATTTTAGAGATAATAGCTGTTATTTGTTTTTGATAATCATTTATTTTTATAACTTTGCAAAGTTTTTAGAGAGGAGGATATGGTGGATAAATTGAGCGAATATAATATTGAGTTTAAAGGCCTTAAGGATGGCATTCACTCTTTTGATTATGTTCTTGGAGATGATTTTCTATCTCTCTTTGAGAAAGCTCTATATGAAAAATGTGATATTAAAATGCATGTTAGTCTGGAAAAAAAGTCTGATTTGCTAACATTTAATTACCATTTTTCGGGCTATATTGAGTCTGTTTGTGATAAATGTCTTGAAAAGGTAAATGTACCGATTGATGAAAAGGCTCAAACTTTTGTAAAGTTTTCTGATGAGCCTGAGGATTTGACAGATGAAATTTTGGTTTTACCTCATGAGGCGCATGAGGTAAATGTGGCAAAAATATTTTATGATATTATTATAACATCACTGCCGATTCGTCATTTGCATCCCGAAGATGCTGACGGGGAATCAACTTGTGATGCTGAAATGATTAATACGCTTTCAGACTATCTGGTTCAACAGGGAGAGTCTGAAGAGAATCAAGAAAGTAATATTGATCCTCGTTGGGAGGAGTTGAAAAAATTAATAGATAATAACAAGTAAAGAGGTTGAAAAATGGCACATCCTAAAAGAAAAACATCGAAAACCCGCAGGGATAAGAGAAGAACGCATTATAAAGCTACACCTCCTTCATTAGGAGTATGTTCAAATTGTGGATCTGCTATAAAGCTTCACAGAGTTTGTGATGAGTGTGGGTTTTATAGAGGCAAACTGGCTGTAGAGAAAGAAGTAACAGCTTAAGCTTTAATGTTAGCATTTATCATATTGCGTATAAGTCATTTTTAAACTGACTTATTAAAAGGAACTATTGCCTCTAATAATTATTAGGGGCATTTTTTTTATCTTTGTTACAGACTGGCGTTATAAAGAGATAGTTTTATCAATTATTTTAAACAAATTATTTTCAAATGAAAGCTGTAATTACTGCTGTTGGAGGATATGCTCCTGATTATATTCTCGATAATAAGGAGTTAAGTAAAATGGTGGATACCTCCGATGAATGGATAATGACGCGAGTCGGAATTAAAGAGAGACATATTCTTAAGGGTGAAAGACAGGGGACTTCTGAAATGGCGGTTAAAGCCGTTGAAGAGATATTTAGAAAGTCGGAGACATCTCCTGATGAGATAGATCTTGTTATTTGTGCTACAGTTACTCCCGATCATATCTTTCCGGCAATGGCAAATATTGTTTCTGATAAGGCTGATATTCGTAATGCTCACAGTTTTGATCTTAATGCCGGATGTTCTGGTTTTTTATATGCTTTAGACACAGCATCCAAATTTATTGAGGCGGGATCAAAGAAGAAAGCTTTGGTTATTGGGGCTGATAAAATGAGTAGTATAACCGATTATAGTGATAGAACAACATGTGTTCTTTTTGGAGATGCTGCCGCGGCTGTTCTACTTGAACCATCAAAAGATGATAGTGTGGGAGTTATAGACTCCATTTTAAGGAGTGACGGATTTGGCAGGCGTTACCTTAAGATGGAGGCGGGTGGTTCTGTTGCACCTCCAAGTATAGACACTGTTAAAAATAAGGAGCATTTTATTTTTCAGGATGGTCGCCATGTTTTTAAATATGCTGTATCTAGTATGGCGGATGTTTCTGTTGAGATGATGAAAAAACATAATATTTCTCCCGATGAGCTTGATTGGTTGGTACCTCATCAGGCAAATATGCGAATTATAGATGCAACTGCTGAGCGTATGGGTATTGATAAAAATAAGGTAATGATCAATATTGAGAGGTATGGAAACACCACAGCTGCGACTATACCAATGTGCTTATATGAGTGGGAGAATAGGCTTAATAAAGGTGATAATCTTATTTTATCTGCTTTTGGTGCTGGATTTACCTGGGGGTCAATTCTGGTTAAGTGGGGCTACAATAGTTAATTATATATATAAAAAACGACCATAGCTTATATAAGTTATGGTCGTTTTTTATTAGTGCTCTTATCTATACTCTCTTTTTAAAAGAAACAGCGATAAGTTAAATTGATATTTCTTCCCGGCATTATATAGTTGCGATCTTCAACTCTTGAGAGGTGGTCTCTGTATCTTTCGTTAAAAGCATTTTCAACCCTGAGAATAGCAACATGATTTCCTCTGTGATTTAATCTGTACCCTGCCTGAAATCCTGTAAGAGTATAGCCGTCGGTACTATCTTCTCCCGAAGCAACCTTGCTCTGCTTTGAAACAATATTGACATTTGCCGATAACCATCCCTCTCCAAAATCATATTCAGCTGAGGCTCTTGTTCTAAAGGGTGGTATAAAGGGTAAATTTTCATTTTGCTCCTTGTCTCTTATTCGTCTTCCCCTAACAAAATCTACACCTGTATTAAAACTAAATCCGCCGGCGGGATTAATGGTTGCTGAAAATTCATTTCCATGTAAACGTGCTTTACCATCGGCATATTCAAAAACAGGATACCCATCTTTTGGCTCTTCTTCTGTTGGTTGAAAAATAATGTAGTTTGAAAAGCTGTTTATAAAAGCTGTAAGCTCTAATTCAAATATTCCTCGTTTATAGGTTATAAAAAGGTCTCCTCCATGTCCAATTTCATCATTTAGATCAGAGTCTCCTTTTTCGTAAACTCCTGCTCCAATGTGGATGCCATCGGCGAACAGCTCTTCAACCATTGGATTTCGGTGCGAACGTGCAAACTGAGCACCAATTTCTACCCCTTCGGCGGGTCTTATGTTTATTCCCGTAGAGCCTGAATAGTTAAATGAGTTTCTTGTCACACTAATATCGGGGAAGAGTTCATTAGATACAGTTTGTGAAAATTGATAGTCGAGTCTTACCCCAAACTGTAGTCTAAGCATATTGGTAAGGGGAATCTCTTCAAAACTGAATGCAGCAATTGAAAATCTTCTTTCGCCCGGAGTATAAGCTTCATCTCCTCCAATTTCAAGATTTTGCGCATTTATATTTAATCCTAATGCTCCCCTGTCAAGTATGCCATAGGGTCTGTGTTGCAGTGTTAATGTTGAATTAAAAGAGTATTGATCGTACTCAAGTTCTGTATCTTCATCGGTTGAGCCATCGGGTAAAGTCTCTATCTCTATCTCATCCTGTGAAAAGTGAGATGTGTTAAACCTTAACTGTGCCTCGTTAAAAAAATTGTGGTCTATATCCTTTCCAAAACGTCCCTGAAGTGTATATCGCTGAGCTCGAATTTCTACGGTCTCATCAGGATTATTCATAGATTCAGGGATTTCAAAATTTTGATCAGATATAGAGAAACTTAAACCTCCTGTTACATTATCGTTATTTATACCCCAACCTGCAGAGGCGTCAAAATTTCTCATTGAGGTATTTGGCATTTTGCCGTCGGGAGTTTCTATGTCACCGGCTTTACGGTAGGCGACTCTGCCTGTAAATGCCTGGGTTTCTCCTCCGCTGGTTATCCGTCCAAATCCTGCCCCCATATTGTTCATTGTTGCACCTTGTGTAGAGACTACCCCTGTTAAACCGGGATCCCATCTGTCGGGAATATCTGTAGTCATTAAATTTATTACTCCTCCCAGAGCGCTAGAGCCGTATAGCAGACTGGCAGGGCCTCGTATTACCTCTATTCGACTCGCGGCCAAAGGGTCAAGCGATATAGAGTGGTCGGCTGATGTTTCTGAAACATCTCCCATTCGTTCACCATTTTCCAGTACTAATATTCTATCTCCATCCATACCCCTGATTACCGGTCGGGCCGGAGCCGATCCAAAGCTTCTCATTGAGACGCCCGGCTCTCCGTTTAACATCTCACCAAATGATGGCTCACTGCGTCGTTGAATCTGTTCTCCCGAAAAGTAGTCATCGGGCTGATACCTGAATCCTGTTGCAGTTGGTGAAGCTGTGGTGACAACTTCGGCAAGAGTTATACTTGACTCTTTTATACTTATATCAACTTCTACTGTTCGTTCCTCTTGAGTAGTTACATCAACTTTCTCTTTTTCATAACCCATTGATGATGCTACCAGGGTTAACTCTCCTTCGGGAAGATTTGTAAGCATATAGTGCCCCGAAGCATCAGTTATAGTTCCAATTCTTGTTCCTTTAACTACCACGTTTACAAAAGGGATGTGCTCTCCGGTCTCAGCATTCGTTATATGTCCAAATACATTAGCATCTGTGGCAGGTCGTTGATCTACCGGACTACCAATTACTATCTGAACTATTAACAGAGATACTATTACTGTATAAATTTTTTTTACATTTCTTATATTACGCATAATTACAACACATTTAAACAACTGTATATAAATAATGATACAGGTTTTAATTATCTATCAAACTATTCTCTCGATTTTAATATGTAATGTATTGAAATAGTGGAGGGCCCCTAAGTTGTATCTCCTTTGTGAAAAGAGATTTTAAAAAAAATTGGCTCTTTATAGAAATCTTTTTTTCCCGACACTCCTTTTTAATTGCATTAATTAAAAAGAACAGTGTTAGCAGTCCGGCAAACGTATATAAAAGTGCCAGAATTGCAAATTCAGCCTTGCTGTGACTATGCTCCTGACAGTTAGATGATGTATCCTTTGAGGGCTGATAGGGATGAGCATGTTTTACAATAGCACCCTGTGAATTAACATGATAGTGCCAGTTGGCTGCATTGTTGTAACCCAACCATAAAAATAGTGGCAGTGTTGCCAGTAATATATATTGCTTTAATCTTAATCCCATACCATCTACCCCTGCAAATATAATTAATTCAAGATAAAATCTTCTTGTTATAAAAATAGTTTTAAAATTTTAGTATATTTTGGCATTAAACAGAAATAGTTAAAACATTATTTGATGAAGATATTACTTACAGGAGCTAACGGATATATTGGGAAAAAACTTTTGCCGGCTTTACTTGAAGATGGACATAAAGTTGTATGTGTAGTTCGAAATCGTAGTAAGCTTCCGTTCACCGGTATATATTCTCATCATAATGTTTCTATTGTGGAGCTGGATTTTTTAAAAGATGATGAGGTTTCTTATGATGTTAAAGAGCAGATAAATGATATAGATGCTGCTTACTATCTTATTCATAGTTTAACTCTTAACACAAAAACATTTGACAAGTCTGAAAAAGAGACAGCCTATAATTTTCTTAAAATTGTAGAGCAAACCTCAGCTAAGCATATTATCTATCTTGGCGCCATCGCCAACGAAGAGCAATTGTCAATGCATCTTGCTTCACGCAAAAAAGTTGAAGAGATTTTAAAAAGTGGGTCAATCCCTTTTACTGCTTTAAAAGCCGGAATTATTGTTGGTTGTGGCAGCGCCTCTTTTGAAATTATTCGTACTTTAATTGAGAAGTTTCCTTTGATCGTTGGTCCCGAATGGCTCAATACTCCCAGTCAGCCAGTCTCGGTTGTTAATGTTATTCAATATCTAAAATTGGTATTACTACGCAGTGACTGTTTTAATGAATCTTATGATTTAGGCGGTCCCCGGGTTTTAAGCTATAAAGAGATGTTAAAGAGATATGCAAGGGTGCGCCGACTTAAAAGGTATATCTATACCATGCCGTTTGTTCCTCCTCAGTTGGCATCTCTTTTTATATCTCTTATAACAGGTAAATCTTACTGTTTGGCTCTTAACCTGATTAAGAGTATGAAGATTCCTATTGTTGCCCGTCAAAACAATCTGGATGAAAAGCTGGGAGTAAAACGATTATCATATAATGAAGCGGTAACACGCTGTTGCGGATTATAAAAAAAGCTGAACCGATATTTTATTATCGGTTCAGCTTGATATATATTTCTATTTATAGAGTAGTCTCTTTACTCTATCAATCCTCTTTGACGAAGCAGAGGCTCAATACCGGGCTCTTTGCCACGGAATGCTTTATACATTTCCATTGCACCACGTGTGCCACCTCTTTCAAGTATCTCTTCTCTAAATTTTCTTGCCATGGTTGCATCAAACAGATCGCCAGTCTCTTCAAATGCTTCAAATGCATCTGCGTCAAGTCGCCCTGCCCAAATATAGCTGTAATATCCTGCTGAATATCCTCCTGAGAAGATGTGCTGGAAATGAGTACTACCATGTCTAAAATAGATCTCATCCATCATATTATATCTCTGTTGCACCTCTTTCTCAAAATCATTAACATCAAAAGGAGAGTACTCCTCCTTAGTGTGATAATCCATATCTAAAAGAGCTGATGCAAGAAATTCAACAGTAGCAAATCCCTGATTAAAATTGCCGCTATTCTCTATTCTTTCTATAAGATCATCCGGAATAGTCTCTCCTGTCTCATAGTGAACAGCAAACTCTTTAAGGACATCGGGGTGGGTAGCCCAATTTTCTAACACTTGGGAAGGAAGCTCTACAAAATCACGTGGAACCGATGTGCCTGCAAGAGATCTAAAGCGAACATCAGACATTAAACCGTGAATAGCATGTCCAAACTCGTGAAAGAATGTTGTCATCTCATCAAAAGTGAGTAGTGCCGGCTTATTACCACTTGGTTCTGTAAAGTTACAGTTTATTGTGATGATAGGATGGATATATTGATCGGTTGCTTCAATATGCTGAACACGATAGCTGCTCATCCATGCTCCACCTCTTTTACTGGATCTAGGATGCATATCCATATATAAAATTCCCAGATGTGATCCATCATTATCAAAAACTTCCCATGCAGTAGCATCGGGATGATATACAGGAAGTTCAGAACGTTCTTCAAAAGTTAATCCCCATAGTTTCTCAACAACCATAAAGATGCCATCTCGCACATTGTTTATTTCAAAATATTCGCTAATCTCACCCTCATCAAGATCATACTTCTTTTTGCGAACTTTTTCGGCATAGTACCTCCAGTCCCAAAATTTAAGGTCAAAATCATGACCTTCATTGTAAATATATTCTTGCAGAAGCTTAGCTTCCTCTTTTGCAATCGGAAGTGCTGCTTCCCAAAGATCATGTAAAAATGTTTCTACTGTTTCAACATTACCAGCCATTCTGTTTTGTAGAGCAAACTCGGCATAGTTGTTATGCCCAAGTAATTGAGAGCGCTCTAACCTGAGTTCTGTTAGCTCGTTTATAACATCCTGATTGTTGTTTTCATTATCATTGGCTCCTCGTAAAATATATGCGCGATTCATCTTCTCTCTTAAGTCACGATTTTTGGCATATGTTAAAAATGGCATTACACTGGGGTTGTGTAGTGTAAATAGCCACTCACCTTCACGATCTTCGCCCGCTGCTGCATTTGCAGCAGATTCTATTACCGATTGGGGCAATCCTTTAAGATCCTCTTTATTATCAATAAAAAGTTTAAAATCGTTTACATCGCTAAGAACATTTTGTCCAAATGTTAAAGTTAAAACTGATAACCTCTCATTGATCTCTCTGTATCTCTCTTGTTTATCTTCACTTAAGCCTGCTCCGTTTCTTATAAATGCATCATAAGTTTCCTGAAGAAGCATCTTCTCCTCCTGGTTAAGGGTGAGCTCCTCTTTTTGGGTATAAACTGTTTCTATTCTTTCAAATAGTTGAGCGTTTAAATTAATATTGTCTCTGTGTTTTGACAGCTTTGGAGCAATCTCCTGAGCAATTTGCTGAATCTCATCATCTGTATTTGACGAGTTGAAATTGTAAAATACAGATGAGACTTTATTAAGCAATGCACCACTGTAATCAAGTGCTGCAAGAGTATTTTCAAATGTAGGCTCCTCTTCGTTAGCTATTATCGCGGCAATTTCAGCTTCTTGCTGACTAATTCCTTTTTTAAAGGCCGGAAGAAAATGTCTGTTTTCAATTTTATCAAAAGGAGGTACACCAAAAGGGGTGTCGTACTCACTGTAAAAGGGGTTATCCTTTTGGGGACCACTACAGGATACCATAATTGTTAATGTTAAAAAAAATAAAGTAAAACGTCTCATTTTATAATTAATTTAGTTGGTTCATACTTTTATTGCCTGTTTTTTATTTATACATGTTATATCCGATGACTCTTCGATGTATGGTTCGTGTACAACATTTTTGCTTAAAACAACTACACTTTCGCCATCATCATACTCTTTAGAGAAGCCAAATTTTTTGCAGATAAAATCAAAAGTGGCTGAATGATAAAAAGCTATGTGTGTATTATCTTTTAAGTAATACCATGAATTAAAATCGGTGCTCTCATCCCATTGATTTGTCATTATAGTTATTGTGCCGGATGGGCAAAGCAGTGATGAAATAAGTTGTAGTTCGTTTGCAGGGTTAAAAAAATGCTCGAAGCATTCTGTGGCAAATATAAATTCTTTTCGCTCATCGGGTAGTTCAGGATAAAAGAATGGATCGTAATGGTCACATTCAAAGCCCTTTTTTTTAATCATTGATGCTAATACCGGATTGGGACCACATCCAAAATCGAGACCCGACATCGCCTCTTTTAAAAAAGGGAGGGTTGGTTCTAAAGCTTTTGATAGAAAGTTAACATATCCTTTGTTATCAGGCTGGTTATTATGCTCCTTATAACGCTTTTTTTCTGATTCGGGTGACAGAAAGTTTTTTGGGTCTTTAAAAATCAGCATACAGTTATCACATTTGTGAAAAAGGATATTTTCCAGGGTTGTAAAACTGTTGTTGATTTTTCTGTTACATAAGATACAATTCATTATTAAAACAGGGTTAAATTAATTAGTTATGCAAAAATATAAAAAAAGATTACTCTGTTATTAATTTGTATGATCTCTTTCAATATCCCTTTATACTTATAATTGCTTTAAGTTTGATTATGATTTTTCTCTTCTATACCAATATTTTAGAAAAATATTAATATTTTCGGGCGTTTTTTTGATTAAATGATAAAATTGTTATCGGTTTGCTTTTGAATTTTAATTTTAATGTTTCATCTTTTTGAATCTTGCAAAACAAAAACTAAAATGAGTAGTACAAAAAATGTTTCGGGCTGGGTTGTTACAATCGCAGCATTAGGGATTAATCTTATTCTGGGAATCCTCTATTCATGGGGCGTAATAAAAGAGGCTTTAGTGCAGGATGGCTGGAGTAATACCGAAGCTTCACTTCCTTATACCGTTTGTGTAGCTTTGCTTGCTTTTGTTACCATCTTTGGTGGGCGACTTCAGGATAAGTACGGACCAAAAATTATTGCTCTTACCGGCGGTATTTTGTTCGGTAGTGGACTTTTATTATCTGCTTTTGCAGGGGGCTCAGTTGTTATTATGACTCTCACCTTTGGTGTAATCAGCGGATTGGGAATGGGGTTTGCTTATGCTGCTGCAACGCCCTGTGCTATTAAGTGGTTTGAGCCCCGAAAAAAAGGTTTAATTGCTGGTATTGTTGTTGCCGGTATTGGTCTGTCAGCCATCTACATCGCTCCTTTAACCGAGTTTTTACTTAATCGCAACGGGGTTGATTACACCTTTTTGTTTTTGGGTATATTATCACTTGTTACCCTTATTATTTTCTCTTTAATTTTAAGAAATCCCCCTGCAGGTTATATTCCTGCTTCGGACAAATCCAAGCCTGCCGTTAAAGAGAGTGAAAATTATACCTGGAGAGAGCTTTTTGGTTTTAGAAGCTTCTATTTGTTATGGATGACCTATCTTTTAAGTGCAACAGCCGGACTGATGCTTATTGCTCACATTGCAAGTATTGCCAATGTACAGGCCGATTGGCAGGCCGGATTTATTTTGGTTGCTGTTTTAGCAATATTTAATGCAACCGGAAGAGTAGGTGGTGGATATCTTTCAGATAAAGTTGGCCGTACCAGAGGTTTGCTTATTGTGTTTTTAGTTCAGGCCCTAAATATGTTCCTTTTTAGATTTTATGTTGATGTTCCGCTTCTTATGTTTGGTACTGCTGTTGCCGGATTAGCTTATGGGGCACTCTTTTCGCTCTTCCCTGCTATTACTGCCGATTTCTTTGGGATGAAAAATCTTGGAGTTAATTACGGTATGATTTTTACAGGATGGGGAATTGCCGGAATAGTTGGAGGAACTATGGGAGGAGTTATAGCTGATGCAACCGGCAGCTATAACTACTCATACATTGTTGCTGCTATCATGCTTATTGTTGGAGCTTTTATCGTTAAAACTGTTAAGCCCCCTGTAAAGAGTTAACTATATTGCTGCTATGAGTAAAACTACTCATAGCAGTTTTAATCGTTTAATCAGTTTAAAAGTCGTATTTTCGCATAAAATAAATTGATTAGATTATGGACTCAACCAGACAAAAGAAGGTTAGCCGGCTTGTTCAAAAGGAGTTAAGCGAGATTTTCAGGAGTGAGGTGAATGATATTCTTATGGGAACCATGGTATCGGTTTCTGTAGTTAGGGTCTCTCCCGATATGGGGTATGCCAAAGTTTACTTAAGTATTTTTCCCGGAGAAAAAAAGGATGAAGTTTTCTCATCTATTGTAGATGATGGTTCGCGAATTCGCTTTTTATTGGGTAAGCGAACAGGTAAACAGTTACGCATTATACCTGAATTGCAATTTTTTATTGATGATAGTCTGGACTATGTTCAGCGTATTGATGATCTTTTAAATGAGTAGAGGGGAGTTTGATGAGGTATGATCCTGTAAAGAGAAGTTTGGGATACTTCTTTAACAAAACACCCTTTATGCGCAAACTCTTTTATGGCTTGCTCGATCTATTGCTGTTAAGGGCATGGCATCTTCGTAAAGAGTTTAGAACGTTAAAAAAAGCGGGTGTTAATTTACATACGGTTTTTGATGCCGGCTCGGGCTTTGGGCAGTACGTGTGGCGTATTGCGCGCTTGTTTCCTAATGCTAATATTAAAGGAGTCGATATAAAAGATGAGCAGGTAGAGGAGTGTAACACCTTTTTTTCAAAAGTTGGATTATCACATCGTGTCTCATTTGAAGTGGCAGATCTTACACGATATGTTGTCTCCAATGGTTATGATCTTATTTTGTCGGTTGATGTGATGGAGCATATTGAGGAGGATGAAAAGGTGATAAAAAATTTCTTTTTATCGCTCCGTAAAGGTGGAGTTGTTATTATTTCAACTCCTTCGGATAAAGGAGGTTCTGATGCTCATGATCATGAGGGGGAAGGTGCTACCGGCTTTATTGATGAACATGTTAGAGACGGCTATAATATTGACGATATTAGAGATAAACTAAAACAAGCAGGATTTTTAAAAGTTTATGCGCGTTATACTTATGGAAAACCCGGAAAGTTATCATGGAAAATGACGATGAAAATTCCTGTTATTATGCTCAATAAGAGTAAACTCTTTTTTATTTTTTTACCTTTCTACTATCTTATAGTTTTTCCCATAGCTGCACTTTTAAACTATTTTGATGTTATAATTGCACATAAAGAGGGAACAGGATTACTTATAAAAGCTATAAAATAGGGAGTTATGATGTATGGTTTTAAATGAATCTATAGATAGATGAAACTAGCACTTCTTTTTGCCATAAGATATCTCTTTGCAAAAAAGAGTAAAAATGTGATCAATATTATCTCCTGGATCTCAATTATAGGGGTGTTGGTGGGTTCGCTCGGATTGTTAATTGTTTTGTCGGTTTTTAATGGGTTGCACGGATTAATAGGATCGCTTTATGGTAATTTTGATCCCGATTTTAAAATTGAGTCTAAAGAAGGAAAAGTTTTTAGTATTGACTCTCTCGATTATAGCTCTCTTATCTCTATAGAAGGTGTTGATGCTGTAACCGAGGTTGTTGAGGATTATGCTCTGTTTAGAGCTGCAGAGAGACAGGTTCCGGGTCGCTTTCTTGGTGTTGATGAGCAATTCAATAAGGTTTCGGCAATAGAATCTATTATTGTAGAGGGTGAGTTTTCTCTTAAAGATCATGATCGTTTTCAAGGTGTTGCCGGATTTGCCATAGCTGATAAGCTTGCTTTACGATTGAATTTTGTTAGGCCTTTGATGATATATGTGCCGGAGAGGGAGGGGAGGATTAATCCTATGAGGCCCGATCAGGCTTTTCGATCAGGCTATCTTCAGCCATCGGGTCTTTTTATGGTAAATCAGCTCGATTATGATGCCGGATTTATTATTATACATATTGATCAGGCTCGGGAGCTATATTCATACAGTAGTGATATTGTCTCCTGGTTGGGTGTTAAATTAAGTGAGGGAGCCTCTTTTCATCGTGTCCGCAACGAAATTGAGACTGTTGTAGGGAGTCATTTACGGGTGCTAGACAGGGAGGAACAGCATGCAACTTTTTATCGTATGATGCAGATTGAAAAGTTTATGGCCTATCTTATTCTCTCATTCATTTTACTTATTGCAGTTTTTAATGTAATAGGAACCTTATCTATGCTCATTTTTGAAAAACGTGAAAGCATAGTAACATTACGGAGCATGGGAGCCGAAAAGAGTTTAATAAATCGTATATTTTTGTTAGAGGGGTGGCTTATTTCTTTGGCCGGCTTAATTGGAGGATTGCTGCTGGGAGTTATTCTTGTATGGCTACAGCAAACCTTTGGATTTATTAAGTTTCAGGGAGATGGTGCTGCTCTTATTGTTGATTCATACCCTGTTGTTTTAAGATGGTATGATGTTATAACAGTTTTTGTGACAGTATCTCTTACAGGTTTTATTGCTGCCTGGTACCCTGTACGTGTTATTGTTCGTCGTTATTATGAAGGTAGAGAGGTGAAATAGAGTTCTTATAATCCTCTTTTATAGAATCTAAAATTGAGAAGATCTCTTCTATACTTTCACTTCTAAGCATCTTTATTTTTGTTTGTCTAAAATGTTTTAATCCTTTAAAAGTAACTGCTAAATGGCGTCTTGTGTGTAATATGCCCCTTCTTTCACCAATAGAATCAACCGAGTTTTTTAATAATCTTTTTATTATCTCTACATGCTCTTCTAAAGAAATTGGTTCAGGAGCAACTCCTGTTTCCAAATATTGTCTAATATCTTTAAATATCCATGGTCGCCCTATAGAGGAGCGACCAATCATTACCGCATCAACACCATATCTATTAAAACAGTCTGCAGCCTTTTGGGGTGAGTTTACATCTCCGTTACCTATAACTGGGATCTGCATGCGAGGATTATTTTTAACCTCCCCGATAAGAGTCCAGTCTGCCTCTCCCGAGTACATTTGAGATCGAGTTCTGCCGTGTATGGTAATTGCATCTACTCCTTCATCTTGCAGTTGCTCAGCAATCGTTACAATATTTTTTGAGTTTTCGTCCCATCCCAGTCTGGTTTTCACTGTAACAGGAATGTTAACTGCTTTTACCACCTCCTTTGTGATATCAAGCATTAAAGGGATATTTTTTAAGAGTCCTGCTCCAGCTCCTTTATTTGCAATTTTCTTAACAGGACACCCAAAGTTAAGGTCGATAAATTCAGGCTTTGCAGCTTCTGCAATTTTTGCTGCTTCTCTCATAGCTACGGGATCCTTGCCATATAGTTGTATTGCAGTAGGACGCTCATAATCCTCAATCTTAAGCTTGCGCTTTGTTTTTTCTATATCTCTTATTAATGCATCAGATGATACAAACTCTGTGTACATTAAGTCTGCGCCAAACTCTTTACAAAGAGATCTAAACATAAAATCTGTCACATCCTCCATTGGTGCCAGCAAAAGCGGCTTATCCCTCAATATTATACTCCCTATTTTCATCCCTTATACTTTTAGAGTGCAAATATACATTTTAGATTTTTTACCTCGTCTATTCATTTTATTTAAAAATATGTGTAACTTGTATTTACCAACCCCCTTTTTATTAATTATGATGTTCTTTTTAAAACCTTTATGGCGAAGAGGATATGTTCGTTATATTTTAGCTGCCATCCTCTTTTTGTTTCTTCTATTAATTGTTTATACAACTTTTTTTGATAACATAGAAAGGGATTATAATGTTGCAAGATATAAGGGGGTAGAGATAGATTCCCGTATTAATCCTGTATCATACAGTATCGACTCAGTTGTAGTTGTGCGTTTGCTGGAGAGTTCTCATGGGATCTACCAATCTGAAAGCTCTCAATCTACAATAGAAGATTCCTTTATTAGTGAAGCTCTTGAGGTAGCTAAAAAAAGTGGAAGTCTTTATCTTGAGGCATATATATATATTGTCCTTGCTGATAGATATTTTAAAGAAGATCTTTATCAGCGGGCAGGAGTATACTATAATAGTGCGCTACACATTTTACGTGATTCAAAACTATATGACTCTTTATATCTTACTCTTTTAAATAAGCTTGGGAATCTATATAATTTTGTTGGAGATTATGAATCTGCGTTTGATCACTATTTTGATGCTTTAGCCTATTCAAGAGAAGTAGAAGACTCCTTTAATGAGGTTGTTGCATTAAGCAATATAGGAGATATAAATTTTAATATAGAGCGATACCATTCTGCTATGCTCTATTATCGTAGATCAATTGTCATTGCATCAAGAAATAATAAACCAAAATGTTTAGCTCTTAACTACTATAATATAGGTAACTGTTTAATTAGTCTGGGTAAAGCCGATTCAGCTATGTTCTATTTTAATGAGGCTCTATTGTGCAACAAAAAAATTAGTAAAGATAGTCGGACTAACCTCTCTGATTTATATATTGGTAAGGCTAATGCTTTTATTACGTTAAATAATTCCGATTCTGCAATTTACTATTTAAATATGGCATCTGATATTAACAGTATGACAGATGATTCGGCGCGCATTATCTCTACAATGTTGGTAAAAGGAAAATTATATACTGAGATAGGTCAATATGATGAGGCTTTAGATTTTTTGCTGCAGGCCTCATCTATGGCATTAGCTCAAAATATTCACCGTGACCGTTGGAGGTCACTTGAAATGATTGCATCACTTTATGAAAAGCAGGGAAAGTATAAAGAAGCTCTTGCAGCAAATCGCCGGTCAGTGTTTATAAAGGATAGTGTAATTACCGAGGAGCGTGAAAGATATATTTCCAATTTAGAGACTATGAGTGATGTTCAAAACCAGCGCAATAAAATTGTTACATTAAGTCAAGAGAGTATCAGGCAAGCTATGGCTCTTAACAGACAAAGAGCTATGACTACTGCCTTTATTATTTTTATAGTTGTTATTTTACTGGCATTTGGTTTTGTTGTTTACCACTTAAAACTGCGAGGAAAATATTTGAACTTAAAAAACCAGCATAAACTGTTACGTACACAAATGAATCCTCACTTTATATTTAATGCTTTAAGTTCTATTCAACTTTATGTTATGGAAAATGATGTTGAGAAATCGACACGTTTTTTAACCGATTTTGCTAAATTGATGAGAGTTGTTTTAAAAGAGTCTCATTTTGATTACATCTCACTTGAGAACGACATTTACATTCTTCAAAAATATTTAGATTTGCAACAGTTAAGGTTTTATAAACCGTTTCAATATCATATTTATGTTGATGAGCGTCTTGAAAAGAGAAAAGTGGTGGTTCCCCCTATGCTTACACAACCTTTTGTGGAGAATGCTGTTGAGCATGGATTAAGACCAATTCAGGGACAGGGTGCTTTACATGTACGTTATAAACTTGAGGAGCAGCACTTAGTTATCGAGGTAGAAGATAATGGAATTGGTATTAAAGCTGCTATGGAGCAAAAGCGTGGTAAAGGGGGAGGACATGATTCTATGGCTCTTAAAATTACACGTGAGCGGCTATCAGTAATACGTAATGATACCGGGGGTAAATATGTTAACCTTGATGTTATAGATAAAAAAGATAGTAACCCCTTTGATTCTGGTACAATAATAAAAATTACTCTTCCGGCTGTTGAATTATCTAATGGCAGTCCCAATATTGATAAAAAGAAGTCAAATATTAAGAGAGAGAGTTGGGCAGAGGTGTAAAAACAGGCACAATTTTAACTTAAAACGGGCGAAATCCTATTATTTCACGAACTTCGCGCACTGTTTTTTCTGCACTTTCCATGGCTTTTTCACGACCCATTTTAGCTACTTTGCTTAAATATTGTTCATCTGATGCAATAGCTTCTATTTTTTCTCGTATTGGGGTTGTAAATTCAATAATATCCTTTGCCAACTGTTTTTTAAGATCGCCATATCTTATTGAGCATTTGCTATACTCTTCTTTAAAGAACTCAATAGTCTCCTCTTTAGAAACAACCTCCATTATTGTAAAGAGATTAGCAATAGGTTCACTCAGTGGCGAATTTGGTTCAGTTGGTCCCGAATCTGTAACAGCACGCATCACCTTTTTTCTAATTGATTTAGGATCTTCAGCAAGAAAAATCCCATTATTTTCAGATTTCCCCATTTTACCGCTACCGTCTAACCCCGGAATTTTTATAAGTTCGTCGCCAAAATTAAATGGGCGTGGTATATTAAAATAGTCCTGCTTATATATACGATTAAATCGTGATGCAAATTTACGTGTCATCTCAAGATTTTGCTCCTGATCTTTGCCTACAGGCACTTTGTGTGCCTGATGTATAATAATATCAGCAGCCATTAACACAGGATAGGTTAACAGTCCGGCATTAACATTCTCGGGTTGCTGTCGTGCTTTATCTTTAAAAGAGGTTGTCCTTTCAAGCTCTCCAAGGTAGGCATTCATATTTAACAAAAGAGTTAGTTCTGCTACTGCCGGAACATCACTCTGTATATATATGGTTGACTTTTCAGGATCTAATCCGGCAGCAAGATATTCTGCAAGCACCTGCTTTACATTTCCGTGAAGATCTTTGGGGTTTGGATGTGTAGTAAGTGAGTGGTAGTCTGCAATAAAAAAATAGCAGTTATAATTTTCCTGCATTTTTAAAAAATTGCGTACTGCACCAAAATAGTTTCCTAAATGAAGATTTCCTGTGGGTCGAATACCGCTTACTACTGTTTCCATATTAATATTCTGTTATTAAAGCTGCAAAAATAATCAACTATTTCTCAATAGTGTAATAAAGAGGTTAAAAATATAGTCTAAGCCCTGATGGAATGAGTTCTATATTTTTGTTGTGTGTTAACAGATATCCGCTTAAAAAGCCTATCGCTGAGCCTGTTACTACATCCGAAAGCCAATGTTCATTTTTATAACATCTTGATAATGCCGTAGCTGCAGGAATTGTATATAACCATTTTGAATATGTTTCGGCAAATGGAGTCAATATTGAAAAAGCTGTTGCTGCATGTCCTGATGGCAGTGACCTGTATTCATCTCCTGATTTAAACGGACTAAAATAGTTTGAGGAGTAAGTTGAGCTGGGTCTTGCCCTTCCTGCACTATATTTTATTGCTCCTGTTGCTATAGATGCTGTAATAAATGCTTGGGCCGATTTTAATGATGTTTGTTGAAGTGTTTTATTATTTGTAAATCTTGCCGATGTATAGCACAGGAGTAGTGCCGGAGCAGCAATATATTTATCTCCTGGTAGTTGAGTTACATCGGTAAGGTTGTCTAAAAAGGGAGTCCTTTTTTTATCGTTAAAGTTATTGACCGGGTTGTCTGCCAAAAATGAGAGTGCAGTAACCCCTGCAGCCACTGTTATAATTCTCCTGTATGAAGTGCTGCTATTTACATCTTCTTTATATTGAGAAAAAGAACATAATGGCATTAAGAGCAAAATCATTAACGAGATTCCTTTTATGTTATTCATCAAAATAGCCCTGAATAATTAAATCATTTAACTCCTCTTTTAATAATGGGTATTTACAAAAGAGCCCTGTGCTATTTTTCACAGGGCTCTTTACTATTTTTTAACTGCCTTGTGCAAGTTTTAATCTTGCAACTTAGCCGAAAGATACTCTCTGTTTAGTCTGGCAATATGTGCAATAGAGATTCCTTTAGGGCACTCTACCTCACATGCTCCTGTATTTGTACAGTTTCCAAATCCTAAATCATCCATTCTTGCAACCATATTTTTTGCACGGCGCGCAGCTTCTACTTTACCTTGTGGCAGTAGAGCCAGTTGGCTCGCTTTTGCAGAAACAAAAAGCATTGCTGATCCATTTTTACAGGCTGCAACACATGCTCCGCAACCTATGCATGAGGCAGCATCCATAGACTCATCGGCGTTATCTTTTGGGATTGGAATAGCGTTACCATCGGGTACACCACCTGTATTAACCGATACATATCCCCCTGCTGCAATAATCTTATCAAAAGCATCGCGATCAACAATTAAATCCTTGATAACAGGGAATCCTGCCGATCTCCAGGGCTCTATCCATATTGTATCTCCATCGTTAAATTTACGCATATGCAACTGACAGGTTGTAATTTCACTGTCAGGTCCATGTGGATGGCCGTTAATATATAGAGAGCACATACCGCAAATTCCTTCCCGGCAGTCGTGATCAAATGCTACTGGCTCTTTCCCTTCGTTGATAAGTTGCTCATTTAATACATCGAGCAGTTCAAGAAAAGAGCTTCCTGTTGATATATCCTTTACCTGATAGGTTTCAAAACCTCCTTTATCTTTAGGACTGTTTTGTCTCCAAACCTTTAATGTGAGATTTATATTTTTTTCCATGATATAACTCTGTTAAAATAATTGAACCTGTTTGTCATTACTTATAGTTACGCTGAATAAGCTTAACATCTTTAAACTCAAGCTCCTCTTTAATAAGTTCAGGATCTTTATCTCCACCTTTATCTATCCAGCAAGCTACGTAAGCAAATTTTTCATCGTGTCGCATCGCTTCACCCTCTTCGGTTTGATGCTCTTCGCGAAAATGACCGCCACACGACTCTTCTCTGTGCAGTGCATCTATTGCCATTAATTCACCTATCTCTATAAAATCGACAAGTCGGTTAGCCTTTTCAAGCTCAATATTCATACCTTCTTTTGATCCCGGGATACGTACATTACTCCAGAACTCCTTTTTGATACTCTTAATTTTATCAACCGCCTTTTTAAGTCCGTCAGCATTTCTGGCCATACCTACAAAATCCCACATTGCCAGTCCGAGCTCCTTATGAATACTATCAACCGATCTGTTTCCTTTAATATCAAGTATTTTTTGGAATCTCTCTTTCACCTCATTTTCGGCTTCAACAAACTCTTTTTCATTGCCCGACATTCTGGGAGTATTAATAAAGTCGGACAGATAATTTTGAACTGTGTATGGAAGAACAAAATATCCATCTGCAAGACCTTGCATTAGTGCTGATGCTCCAAGACGGTTAGCTCCGTGATCCGAGAAGTTAGCCTCTCCTGCACAAAATAGACCGGGGATTGTTGTTTGCAGTTCATAATCAACCCAAACACCTCCCATAGTATAGTGAATTGCAGGGTAGATCATCATAGGAGTTTCATAGGGATTGTCATCAACAATCTTTTCATACATCTGGAAAAGATTACCGTAACGAGCCTCTATTGCATCTTTACCAAGACGCTCAATCGAATCTTTAAAATCAAGATAGACAGCCAATCCGGTTGACCCTACTCCAAAACCTGCATCACATCTCTCTTTTGCAGCACGCGATGCAACATCTCGTGGAACAAGGTTTCCAAATGCAGGATATCTTCTTTCAAGGAAGTAGTCTCTGTCCTCTTCAGCAATATCTGTTGGTTTAAGCTTACCGTTTTTAATTGCTTCAGCATCCTCTATTTTAGCCGGCACCCAAATTCTACCATCATTCCTCAGAGACTCTGACATAAGTGTCAGCTTGCTTTGAAACTCTCCATGAACCGGAATACATGTTGGATGAATTTGAGCAAAACAGGGATTCGCAAAAGCTGCACCTTTTTTGTAAGCACGCCAGGCTGCCGAACCGTTTGATCCCATAGCATTTGTTGAAAGAAAGAATGCATTTCCGTATCCTCCTGTTGCCAAAACAACTGCATGAGCCGAGTGACGCTCTATTTCACCTGTAACAAGATTTCTTGAGATTATTCCACGTGCTTTTCCATCAACAAGAACTATTTCAACAAGTTCATTTCGTGTATATAGTTTAACCGTTTTTTTCTCTACCTGACGCATTAATGCTTGATATGCTCCAAGCAGAAGCTGTTGACCGGTTTGTCCTCTTGCATAAAATGTACGACTAACCTGAGCTCCTCCAAAAGAGCGATTATCTAAAAGTCCGCCATACTCCCTTGCAAAAGGAACACCTTGCGCAACACATTGGTCAATAATTTCATTACTTACTTCGGCAAGACGATATACATTGGCCTCTCTTGCTCTGTAGTCACCACCTTTAACTGTATCCGAGAAGAGGCGTCCTATAGAGTCTCCATCGTTAGGATAGTTTTTTGCAGCATTAATACCTCCCTGCGCAGCAATAGAGTGAGCACGGCGTGGTGAATCCTGAATTGTGAATATCTTAACGTTGAATCCCATCTCTCCAAATGAAGCAGCAGCTGACGCCCCTGCCAGTCCGGTCCCAACAACGATAATATCTAATTTTCTTTTATTTGAAGGGTTAACCAGTTTTTGGTCAGCCTTATACTTTGTCCATTTTTGAGCCAAAGGGCCCTCAGGAATTTTTGCATCAATTTTTACCATAATCACTTAAAAATAAAATGATTTAACCTTGAAAGAATAAATATTGCAGTAGTGCTATCAAAGAGAATCCTATCCCTACAAACCAGGCATAAACATTACCAAGTATGGTTAATCTTTTTCTCCAGATATCATTGCTAAATCCTATTGTTTGAAACGAAGACCAGAAACCGTGTGATAAGTGAAGTGCCAGACCAATACCTGCAACAACATAAACAATTACCACCCAAAGTTCTGCAAATGTTGCGTTTATGAGCGCATAAGCGTTTTCTACCTCGGTAGGAACCCCGGCTATATTAACTGTAACATCATTAAGCAAAGGGTCTCCGGTAAGTTTCATCTTTACCCAAAAGTGGGCTACATGAAGCACTAAAAAAGCAAATAAAGTAATTCCTAAAATCAACATGTTTTGAGATGCCCAGGTTACACCTTTTGTTTTGTTTCCCGATGCATATCTGGCACTTCCTCTTGCTTTACGGTTTTGTAAGGTGAGAAGAATTCCCCAGACAATGTGAACAATAAATCCAATTGCTAATAAAGGTTCAACTACAGCAATAAATGGATTAGTAGCCATAAAATGTGCTGCTGCATTAAAGGTATCACCACCATCGGGAATCAGTAAAAGTGAATTTACTGTGAGGTGAATTAATAAAAACATCATCAGAAAAAGCCCTGACAATCCCATCAATAGCTTTTTCCCAATGGAAGAACATAGTAAACTGCTCATAAAGATCTAATTTTAATATTTATAGCACTGGTTAAATTTAATTTGACTAAGTATAACAATACACTTATTCTATCAAAGTGCAAAGGTAGCTTGAATGAGAGCTATTTGCCAAAAAAATAAAGAAAAAGTTCTTTATTTATATCAGGTCTAATTTATAAGTAAATAGCTCTTTTACTGTTATCTTTGCAGATTATTAAAATGTTATTTGATAAAGATGAAAGATAGAAGAGTTTTTTTTAATCCTGCAAAATTTCCTTTTTTTTACGGGTATGCAATTGTTTTGTTTGCTACTTTGGGTATATGGTCAAGTTTACCCGGACAAACCGTTGGGGTATCTACATTTACCGATCCTGTAATTAAAAGTTTGCAGCTTAACAGGGATCTTTTTAGTACCGCATATATGGCAGGCACTCTTTTAAGCTCTTTTTTTATTAGTGCTGCCGGACGCTGGTTTGATAAATATGGGGCTCGAAAAGTTGCGTTTGCATCGGCGATGGTACTCTCTTTATCTTTATTTGTAGCTTCATACTCTCATATTATCTCCGGTTCTATACAATCGGCCCTCTCTTTTGAGCATTGGTCTATTCCCTTTAGTGTAATAACTCTGCTCTTTTTTCTTTTTCGATTTTCGGGTCAGGGTGTATTAACCCTCTCGTCACGCAATATGGTGATGAAGTGGTTCGACAGGTATAGGGGTAAAGTTAATGCCTTTACTGCTCTATCTGTTGCTTTGGGGTTTTCTATCTCCCCTTTATTAATAGATAAACTTATTCAGACTTATCAATGGGATGGAGCATGGCGTATTATGGGCGCTACACTTCTTATTATGGCAATTGTTATTTTAGTTTTCTATCGTGATAATCCCGAACAGTACGGATTAAAACCTGATGGAGGCAAAATCAATAGTGACGATGATAATAAGAGAGAAAAAAAGGATAGAGATTTTACTCCTTCAGAAGCTTTCGCCACAAGAGTTTTTTGGATATACTCTTTAATGCTGGCCTATAACTCATTTTTTATCACCGGTTTTACCTTTCATGTTGTTTCTGTTTTTGAAAGCGTTGGATATGAGCGTTCACAGGCTATATCTATATTTGTGCCACTTTCGGTGGTTTCGGTCATTGTCTCCCTTACATTTAATTTTTTATCTGATAAAATCTATTTAAAAACCCTTTTATATATTATGATAGGGGGAGGTTTTATTGCTGCTGCAGGGTTAACGATGCTTTCTATCTCCTATGGTATTTATATGATAATTGTTGGGTTGGGTATTTCGGGCGGACTCTTTTCGGTGCTTAATGCTGTTGCCTGGCCCAGACTTTTTGGGAGAAAACATCTTGGTGCAGTTTCGGGAAAAGCAATGTCGATGGTGGTATTTGCATCGGCTTTGGCCCCAATTTTGTTCAGTCTCTCTTACACCAGGTTAGATACCTATTCGGCGGTCGGACTGGTAGCTTTTGTTTTTATGATATTTATGCTTGTGGGTGCTTTAAGAGCAAATAATCCACGGCTTTTACAAAACTAATTTTTTATGAAACTATATTGTTTACTTCTGTTTATTTTTATTCCGCTCTATTTGGTTGGAGAGGGCCAGGTTGATGGCGATCTTGTTTTAAAGTATGTCAATAGTGCCAGAACTGAGGGAGCATCATGTGGTGGCAGTAGTATGGCATCTGTCGCACCTCTTAAGTGGGATGATAAGCTTTCTGTTGCAGCATTTATACATGCTGAGGATATGATGGCAAATGATTTTTTTAGCCATGAAGGGTCAGATGGCTCTTCGGTAGGAGATCGTGTTGAAAAAGTTGAGTTTGATTGGCGTGCGGTAGGTGAAAATGTAGCATACAACTATGATGATGAGAAATTGGCTGTAGAGGGATGGCTTGACAGTCCGGGTCACTGCACCAATATTATGAACCCTGAATTTACGCACATGGGAGTTGCAGTAAGTAGTGATGGCAAATATTGGGTTCAGGTTTTTGCTTCGCCATTTGGTGAAGAGGATTAATGTTGCTTTAAATTATTAAGTAACAGCCTCCATTGTCTTTATTGTAATGTAACTCCATACAACATACCTTAACCCTTTACCAACAAATATCCAGAATATAGTTGGTAAAACACGGGCTTTCATAAAACCCAAAACTACAGCTAACGGATCTCCTATTGCCGGGAGCCATGTAAAAATTGCCGCCCACCCCTCTTTGCCAACTATTTTTTTGTGCAGCCATTCAATTTTAGATTTTGGGATTCTCATATACTTCTCTATCCAGTCCCATTTGCCCTGCCGGCCTAACCAAAAACAGGTGACTCCACCCAGCCAGTTAGCTACTGTTGCAGTTAAAATAGTAAGCCAAAAGTTATATCCCGAAACTATCATTGCCGATAACAGAGCCTCAGAGCTCAATGGGAACGGGAGTATTGTGGCGGTTAAAAAACTCCCTATAAAAAGTGCAATATAACCCGTCTCTTCTATCATTTTATGTTGCTATAAATCTCCATGGTATTTTAGACCAGTACTCACCGGCATAATCTATTCCAATTCTGGGAGCTCTTTTTAAGTTGTAACTCCTTTTTTTATCTCTGTTCCATTGAAGCCATAAACGGTTAGATAATCCAATATCTTCATCGTAAAATGATTTATCAAGAGCCAACGCCTTTCCTATTCGTCCGGGCCCTTTTATCTCACGGCTTCCCCGTATTAAAATTGCCTGCGGATCATCCTCTGCTCCTGTTGTAATATTTAGTAGCCAGTGGATACCATATATAAGATAGACATATATTTTCCCTCCTTTGTGAAACATTATCTCGGTGCGAGGAGTGCGACCTTTACTGGCGTGACACCCTAAGTCATTTTTTCCTTTATAAACTTCAACTTCTGTTATTGTTAAAATGGTTCTGCTTTTGTCTTCAAATTGTCTTACAATTTGCATGCCCAGTATTTGAGGAGCTATCTCAAGAGCATCACGGGAAAAAAAGGATGAGTATATTTTTTCCATAATTATAACTGTTTGAGCCTTTTTTGTATTTATATATTGCTTCACTCCTTAAAGTATCATAATTTGTAATTTGGGGCGCTAAAATGGATATTTATTTCTTTATAATCAAATAGAACCATTAAAACATTGGTAGTTATAAAAAATTGTCATAATTTTGCGGCCGATTATTATCCGTTTTTATGTGTAAAATAATTTGGATTTCAGTTGGTTGTTCACCATCAACATAGAAATATGCCCTTTTATGTTGGTGCAGACTGGAGCCTTGTTTTACACGGTGATTGTTTTATTTTTTTGTAGGTCTAATTTCAAATAAGGAGAGACTGTGGATACACAAAGTTACAAAACCAAATCTGCCACCCCTGCGACTATTCAAAAAGAGTGGCTCGTAGTGGATGCTACTGATTTAGTATTAGGGCGGTTAGGTTCCGAGGTGGCAAAACTTCTTCGAGGGAAGCATAAGCCAAATTATTCACCCAATTTAGATTGTGGGGATAATGTAATTATTATTAATGCCGATAAAGTTAAATTAAGCGGCAATAAGTGGAATGATAGGGTGTTTTATTATCATAGCGGATACCCCGGCGGACGCAGAGATGTAACTCCTGCAATGCTATTCTCAAAGAGTCCTGAAAAGCTTGTAGAGCGCACTGTAAAAGGGATGTTACCTAAGAATAATCTGGGACGAAAACTGTTCAGGAATCTTTTTGTATATGTTGGTGCTGAGCATAAACATGATGCTCAAAAGCCGAGGGTAATTGAATTAAACAAGATTAAATAAGCGTTATGGAAACTATAAATGCCATTGGAAGAAGAAAAAGGGCAATAGCCCGTATCTATCTTAGTGAAGGCAAAGGACAGATTACTATCAATAAAAGAGATATTGAGAGCTATTTTCCTTCTGCCATGCTTAGATATGTTGTTAAGCAGCCGCTTGAACTTATTGGAGTAGAAGGTGAATATGATATAAAGATAACTCTTGACGGAGGTGGAGAGAAAGGGCAGGCTGAAGCTGTACGCTTGGCTATTTCGCGTGCTCTTGTAAAAATTAATGAAGAGAACAAACCAGCTTTAAAAGCTAAAGGGTTCTTAACAAGGGATTCAAGAGTTGTTGAAAGGAAAAAATCAGGACAGCCTAAAGCTCGTAAGAAGTTCCAGTTTAGTAAACGTTAATATGGCCAGGGTTCGTTTAGTATCTAAACCGGTAAGATTTCATTTTTGGAACTACTTGTCGGTTGCCGTATAACAGAATGTAAACGTCAAAAAAAAATAAAATGCCTAAAGTAGAATTTGAAAAGTTACTTGATGCCGGAGTACACTTCGGACATTTAAAAAGAAAATGGAATCCCGCAATGGCTCCTTATATCTTCATGGAGCGCAACGGTATCCACATTATAGATTTGCATAAAACTGCAGTAAAGATGGATGAGGCTGCTGCAGCTTTAAAACAGATTGCCAAATCAGGACGGAAAATATTATTTGTAGCCACTAAAAAACAGGCAAAAGAGATTATTGCCGACAAGGTAGGTGCAGTGAACATGCCTTATGTTGTTGAGCGTTGGCCGGGCGGAATGCTTACTAACTTTCCAACTATTCGCAAAGCGGTAAAAAAGATGACCGCTATTGATCGTATGATGAATGAGAAAAGTTGGGAGCGTTTATCTAAAAGAGAACGTTTGCATATTACACGTCAGCGTGCTAAAATGGAGAAGAACCTGGGGAGTATATCTGACTTGAACAGGTTACCTGCAGCAATGTTTGTTGTAGATGTTATGAAGGAGCATATTGCCGTTAAAGAGGCTATTCGTTTGAATATACCTGTTTTTGCTATGGTTGATACAAATTCAGATCCTCGTAATATTGACTATGTAGTACCTGCTAATGATGATGCTTCAAAGTCTATAGAGATAGTTGTAGGATCAATGACTGATGCTATAAAAGAGGGGCTTTCTGAGCGTAAGGCTGAAAGAGATAGTGAAGCTTCTGCAAAAGAGAAGTCTGCTGCTAAGGGCAAAAAAGGTGAGAGCCGCGCTCGTGTTAAAAAGAAAGAGGAGACAGCACCCGAAGCTAAATCTGAAACTGTAGCAGAAGAGAAAAAGACTGAACCTAAAGTTGAGTCTGAAGCAACTCCAAAAAAAGAGGATGAGAGCAAGTCAACAGATAAAGAGTAAATTAGGGTATTAACAACATTTAAAACTTTTATAATATGGCTATTTCTGCTGCTGAAGTAAGTAAATTAAGAAAATTAACCGGCGCCGGTATGATGGATTGTAAAAAGGCTCTTACCGAGAGTGGCGGTGATTTTGATAAAGCAATTGAATATATTCGTAAGAAAGGACAGGCTGTTGCTTCTAAGCGCGCCGAGCGTGAAGCTTCTGAAGGTGTTGTTCTTGCTAAAGTAACCGAAGACAATAAGAAAGGTGGTGTAATTGTACTTAATTGCGAAACCGACTTTGTTGCTAAAAATGAAAGCTTTATTGCTTTGGCCGACTCGCTTTTGGATCTTGCTCTTGAAAAGGGAGCAAAAAACATTGATGATGTTAAAGCTCTTGAGTTAAATGGAGTATCTGTAACCGATGTGATTAATGAGCAGATTGGTGTTATAGGTGAGAAGCTGGATCTTCCTTATTTTGAAATTGTAGAGGCTGAGTATGTTGTTTCATATATACATCCTGGGAACAAATTAGCTACTGTGGTAGGATTTAACCAATCGGATGTTGAGAGTCAAGTTGCTCGCGATGTTGCAATGCAGGTTGCTGCAATGAATCCTGTAGGCGTTGATCGTGATTCTGTACCTGCCGATATAGTAGAAAAAGAGCTAGAGCTTGCTAAAGATCAAACTCGTCAGGAAGGAAAACCTGAAGAGATGATTGATAAAATTGCTCAGGGACGTCTTAATAAGTTTTTTAAGGAGAATACCCTTCTTGACCAGACTTTCGTTAAGGATGGTAAGATAAGTATTCGCGAATATCTTAAAAACAACAATAAAGATTTAACTGTTACAGAATATAAAAGATATGGGCTAACCAGTTAGTAACCTCTTATATTTTTATAATCTGTTTATAAAATTAAAAACCCGTGATAAATTAATATCGCGGGTTTTTTAATTTATCTTTTTCACAAAACCTTTATCCTTGCATCCTTTTAGAATCTCTTTTACGCTTATATTGAGCTTGGGATGTATTAAATCTCCCCATTTTTCTTGTAGCGGCTCTAATGTGAATCTTCGTAGATGAAGTCTGGGGTGTGGAATTTGCAGTAACTCACTACTAATAATTCTATCTTCATAAAAGAGAATATCAATATCTATAACTCTGGAACTGTATCTTTTTGAACTCTTTATTTTCTCTCTTCCCATTGTTTTCTCAAGCTTTAAAAGCTTTTCCAGAAGTTGTGTTGGAGAATGTTTTGTTTTAACCTCTACTATCTGATTTATAAAATTGTTACTGCAATTAAACCCCCAGGGCTCGCTCTCCCATAGTGAAGAGCTCTTTTTTAGTTTAAATATATTATCTGTTTCGGCCTTTATAACTGTT
This sequence comes from Marinilabiliaceae bacterium ANBcel2, assembly GCA_029688995.1. Classification (GTDB taxonomy): domain Bacteria; phylum Bacteroidota; class Bacteroidia; order Bacteroidales; family Marinilabiliaceae; genus JARULA01. The sequence continues at coordinate 11,425 of JARULA010000002.1, read as the reverse complement.
TTATTTATTGTTTCTAAACTGTTTGGCATATTACCCCCTAGAAGAATAATTACTGTTTCATTGGAGAGATACATATTCTTTTTTCTTAAATTAGCATTGATAAATATAGTAATTTAACCCAAATTTTTTTTCAATGAGTAGATTTTTAAAATATTTGCTTGCAGTTATTGTCGGATCAATGGTGTCGGCACTCTTTTTTATTAGTGGAATAGTTATATTTATAGCTGTTTTGGCATCTTCTACCTCGCAGGAGATAAAGGTTAAGGATAATTCAGTTTTGGTTTTGAATATCGACGGAGCAATAGTGGAGAGAAAGAGTGAAGATATTTTTGATATGTTGTTATCAGATTTAACCGGTCAGGTTTCGGTGACCGGTCTTAATCAGATTTTAACTTCAATTGAGAAGGCTAAACGAGATGATCGTATTGATGGTATATACCTTGACGCCAGCTATATGTCAGCCGGATATGGAACTATTGAGGAGATTAGAGATGCTCTTTTGGATTTTAAGGAGTCAGGTAAATTTATTTATGCTTACTCATCTATCTATTCTCAAAAGACCTATTATCTTGCCTCTGTTGCCGATAAAATTTATTTGAATCCTGCTGGGATGCTTGATTTTAAAGGACTTTCATCAAATCGCACCTTTTTTAAAGGCGCTTTGGATAAGTTGGATATTGAGATGCAGATATTTAAGCATGGGGAGTTTAAATCGGCAGTTGAGCCCTTTATACTTGAAGAGATGAGTGAAGAGTCGAGATTGCAGACTGAAAGATATCTGGAGACTATGTGGCAACATGTTGTTACTAAAATTGGAGAGGCTCGCGATATCGATCCGCTTAATCTTGACCGTATTGCAAATGAAGGTGTAACTATGTTTATGGAGGGAGATGAGCTTGTTGAAAATTCATTGATAGATGCAGTTAAATATAAAGATGAGGTACTTAATAAGTTAAAGCGTATTACCAGTGTGGCTGAGGAGGATGATCTTAACTCAATTGGCGTGAGAAAATATGCTGATGTATATGTGCCTCGTGACAGGCCGGGAATTCCCGATGATAAGGTTGCAGTTATTTATGCTGATGGAGCTATTGATGCGGGATCTTCGGGTATCTCTTCTGAATCATTATCGCGTACAATTCGTAAAGCACGTCGTGACAGCATGATTAAAGCTGTGGTTTTGCGAATTAATTCCCCCGGTGGATCAGGCCTTGGTTCTGAGATTATATGGCGTGAGGTTAATTTGACAAAAAAGGAGAAGCCTGTAGTTGTATCCATGGGCGATGTTGCTGCATCGGGCGGTTACTATATAGCAGCTCCTGCTGATGTTATAGTCGCCGGGCCTACTACTTTAACGGGGAGTATAGGGGTGTTCGGACAGGTACCCAATACGCGTGGGTTACTCAATAAATTGGGAATAACCACCGATAGGGTTACAACTCATAACTACTCCGACTTTTTATCGGTAGATCGACCGATGAGTGATGATGAGAAGAGAATTTTTCAGGGATATATCGAGAGGTTTTATGAGATCTTTTTAGATCGCTGTTCACAGGGTCGTGATATGACAACCGAAGAGATTAACCAGATAGGTGAAGGACGTGTTTGGAGTGGGGTTGATGCTGTTACTAATGGTTTGGTTGATGAGAATGGCGGGTTAAACTTTGCTATTGATAGAGCTGTTGAACTGGCCGAATTAGAAGAGTATAGAATTGTTGAGTTGCCCGAAATTTTAACAGCTTTTGAAAGATTGATGAAAGATATTGGACAGGGAGCTTCTGCATTTGGAGCCCGCTACTTTATGGGGAGTTATTATGATTCATTTATTATGCTTAATGAGTTGGAGAGTAGTCACCCGGTTCAGGCACGAATGCCTTACAATATTTATGTTAATTAAGTAACTATATGTTCTTTTCCCGTTTACGGTTACTGCTTTTGCCTTTTTCATGGCTATACGGATTAATAATGGTAGTTCGTAATTTGCTCTTTGATTTCAAATTGTTGAAATCGGTGCGTTACCCATTCCCTGTTATTTCGGTAGGAAATATTACTGTGGGTGGAACCGGGAAAACTCCGCTGGCCGAATATATTATTGGTTTAATCGGTAGTTTTAACCATGTAGCTCTTTTAAGTCGAGGTTATGGCAGGCAAACCAAAGGGGTGCTCTTTGCAAACAGCAGCTCAACTTATCTTGATATTGGAGATGAGCCTCTGCAAATAAAGCAGAAATTTGATAATCTAACCGTTGTTGTAGCCGAAAAGAGAGTTAAAGGGATGGAGTGTTTAACAGATTTATCTTTTCCCCCTTCCGTTGTGGTTATGGATGATGCTTATCAGCATCGTTATGTAAGTGCGGGACTATCTATTTTGGTTTGTGATTATAATCGTCCCTTATGGAGTGACTACACTTTTCCTGCCGGAAATTTACGTGAACCGCGCCAGGGTAAAAAGCGTAGTGATATTGTAATTGTTAATAAGTGCCCTATCGATTTTACCAAAAATGAAGCAGTTGAGGTTCAGGATAAGCTCAGGTTAAGGAGTAATCAACACCTTTTTTTTACAGCCATTAAGTATGGTGAACCTCTTCGATTAGACGGCAAGGAGAGAGGAGAAAACTCTTTTAGAAGGGCATTGGAGAAGCAGGGCTTTTTTATTGTTGCCTTTGCAGGTATAGGTAATCCTTCTCCTTTTTTTGATATGGTTGATAAGTATGCTGATAAATTGGTCACTATGCGCTATAGAGATCATTACAGGTATCGTGAAGAGGATCTCTCTGTCATTGAAAAAGCGGGAGAGGGTAGAGCTCTTTATGTTACCACCGAAAAGGATGGAGTTAGATTAAAATCATTAAAGGGGATCACATCTAAAGAGGCTTCTCGGATATGGTATTTCCCTGTTGAACCTTTTTTTCTTTTTAATAGAGGAGCACAATTTGATAAATTAGTTAAAGATTATGTTGGAACAGATTAAAAAAACAGCTGATTTCCTAAATGATGCGGTGATAGAAAAGCCGACTATAGGAATAATATTGGGTTCCGGGTTGGGCGGACTGGTAAATAAGATTGAAAAAGAGAAGGTTATACCTTATAAAGAGATTCCGGGATTTCCCGTGTCAACTGTTGAAGGGCATCAGGGTGCTCTTATTTTTGGAAAAATAGGGGAGGTTTCTGTTATGGCTATGCAGGGTCGCTTTCATTACTATGAAGGGTACTCGATGCAACAGGTTGTATTTCCCGTTAGAGTTATGAAGATGATGGGCATTGATCAACTAATTGTATCAAATGCCAGTGGTGGATTGAATCCCGATTTTAAGATTGGAGATTTAATGATTATTGAAGATCATATTAATATGTTTGGAGATAATCCTCTTTTAGGAAAAAATTTTGAAGAGCTTGGCCCACGCTTTCCCGATATGAGTGAACCCTATAACCGCAAACTTATTGAAAAAGCCTTAAGTATTGCCTCTCAGGAGAGTATTGATGTTAAAAAAGGTGTTTATGTGGGAACATGCGGACCAACTTTTGAGACTCCTGCCGAGTATAAGATGTTTAGAGTATTGGGGGGAGATACAGTAGGGATGTCCACAGTTCCCGAAATTATTGCTGCCCGACATGCAGGCATGGTCTGTTTTGGTATCTCAATTATTACCGACTCGGGTGTTCCAGGCGAAATAGTGGAGATATCTCATGAAGAGGTACAGGCAGTTGCTGCAAAAGCTGAGCCTTTAATGACTAAAATTATAGCCCGCCTTACAGCGGAGTTCCCAAAACTGTAGTCTCTTTAAACTCTTTAACATTGCCGTTGGTGGTAAAAGAGCTTACATGGATAATATAGATTCCAACCGGAAGCCTGTTGCCTTTATTATCTGTTCCATCCCAGGTAAAAAAGCCGGTTTGTCCGGTTAGTCTGTTATTTACTAATTCCCGCACTTCAACTCCGGTGCGGGAATATATTTTTATCGTTACACTATTTCCCTGCGAGGGGAAGTTATAGTTAATATATAGTTTGTTGTTGTGATCATCTTCTGGAATAAACAGATCTGGTTTTGTTGAGATAATTTTACTGCTTGCATGTTTTAATTTTGGTCTGCTTTGTGAATTTGGTTCTCCGGGTGTAGCGTAATTTTGGTTTGCCGATGCTGAGTGCCAGTTACCGCAGTTAGATGATGGCTCTTCACTGCAAATTCTTTCAAGAGAAACCCCTTTAGTAGCTGGTAAAAGAGGAAAATGCATTGCGGGTGAGTAGTTAAGCTTATCAACTACTTTTCCGTTTGATAAAGTTAAGAAGAGTGTTCCTCCATTAATTCTTAGGTGAGGAAATTGTGGTACTTCAACAATATGATATTTGCGATCTATTTTGTAGTAATTAATCAACTTTTCTTTATCTTCAGTTAATACTACCAATGATGCAGGCATAAGAACTTTTCTCTCTTTGCATATTTCAATCAGTCTTTCAGGATCTCCATTTTGATTATCTCTGGTAATTGTCATTGAAGAGAGATCTATCGGTTTGTTTGATCTGTTATAGAGTTCTATAAATCTTGCAGACTCCTCTACAGGATCAAAGAGAAGTTCATTTATTACAACACTATTTTTTTTTGGTATTACAGGGAGTGCAAATAGTAATTCTTCGACTGTGTCCAGACTGGTTCCACCAATATCAACAGGCCTTTTGTTAAAACTTAACGAATATTTTTTGTCTTTTTTCAGGCTTGCCGAAAAGCAGAGGGTTATTGATTTTAAAAACTTCTCTTCAAACACTATTTTCTCTATCTCTATATTTTCTAAAGAGGTGATGGTAAAACTACTTTTATTTACCGATAAAGTATCTATCGGTTTTGAAAATCTTATTGTTAAGCAGGAGTCACTATTAAGATGGTAGTCTGTAATATAAAAAAATAAGTTGTCGGGATTATGTGCGAATGTGCTATTTTGATCGCCGGGAGTACCTCCTTCTTCTGCTTTTGAATATCTCCAGTTACTATCATCACCCGACAGATTATCAGGGTCTATAATCTCTATAGACCAACCACCACTTCTTTTGTAATCGATATGATCAATTCCACGATGATAATTTAGAGAGTTGATAACTCTTCCTTTTGAATCCTTTAAAACTATCTCCCCCTCTGTTAAAAGAAGAGATAACCACGGACTAAGATATATCGGGCTGATGGCATAGGCTTTCCACAATTCTTTATCTCTCTTATCTGCTAAAAGCAGATATTGATGGGGATAGATCAACTTTGATTTTAAAAGTACCGTTTGCCTATGATTTGATATTGAAAAACCGTTTAGTTCAACAGGGTGGTTACCCCTGTTGTAGAGCTCTATGAACTGGCTGTTTGGTAGTGCTGTTTTCTCTGAAGGATTGAACATCACCTCCGATATAATAACAGAGTTTCTTTCGGGATAGTAATACTCATTTGGAATTGTATCCTTAAATGCTTTTCCGCTAATAGAGATATCTGTAAAAGAAAACTTATCCGAACGGGTTGCAGTATAGTTACATGTTACCCCAAACCATTCACAATTGAAACCTTTAAATATTGCTTCACCATCTTGTACCCACTCCTCCTGCTCTTTTATAAATAAATTGGTTTTCCCCTTTAAGGTTCGGGTCGCTTTAATTTTTACTGTCACAGTTGTGCTATCCAAAGTGCCACTCTTTCCCTTTGCAAGTTTGTTATCTACCCCGTTTCTTCTTTCCCACAAAGATAAACCTCTCTCTGTTCCTCCTGCTTTAATATAGAGTGCTTCAGAAATGTTTGAATAACTATTTGTATCACATGCCAGCCATATTGTTGTATAGTTAGCCGAAGAGGGTCTAAACTCCATACTTAAATTGATTATCCATTCAGAATCCTCAATTTTGTTTGAACGTTTAAACAGTGATGCACTTCCCGCTTCGCGAGGTGCATTTAGAACTATTGTATCTCCGTGGTACGATATTTTGAAATGGGATAACTCTCCCTGCCATTGGTTATGAAGCTCTGTTTTATCTGAGTAAAGTGTAAAACAAAGAGATAGTTTAATAATTAATAGAGAAGCTTTAAGACGTAAACTGTAAGGGTTCATACTTTGGGTTTAAGGGTTTTAATTTGCTGTTGTGAGCTGTTAACTCATAGCTTGTTTCATCATAAATGATTATATTTGTTTTATCTGCTCTAACTCTTTTTAAATTATTGTAAAATAAAAGAACTTTTAAGATAAAGTAAAGAGCATATCATGTATAACTATCATCACAACTTATCGTTGTGATTTTAAATTTTTAAATTAGATACAATGAAAGTAGCAATTGTAGGCGCAAGTGGAGCCGTTGGACAAGAATTTCTTCAAATTCTGGAAAAGAGAAACTTTCCTATGGATGAATTAGTGCTTTTTGGTTCATCCCGCAGTGCAGGTAAAAATTTTAAATTTAAAGGGAAGGATATTACAGTTAAAGAGCTTGCACACAATGACGATTTTAAAGATATTGATATAGCTTTTACCTCTGCAGGAGGAGGAACTTCAAAAGAGTTTGCTGAAACAATTACAAAACATGGTGCTGTAATGATTGATAACTCCAGTGCTTTTCGTTTAGATAATGATGTTCCTTTAGTTGTCCCCGAGGTAAATGCCGGTGAGTGTGCCAATATACCCCGTCGAATAATAGCCAATCCTAACTGTACAACAATTCAGATGGTTGTTACACTTAAGGCTATTGAGAATCTCTCTCATATTCGTCGAGTTCATGTTTCAACATATCAGGCAGCCAGTGGTGCCGGTGCTTCAGGAATGGAAGAGGTTGAGCAGCAGGTTAAGGATATTGTTAACGAAAAAGAGATAAAGGTTGATAGTTTCCAGCACCAGTTGGCGATGAATCTTATTCCTCATGTTGATCAGTTTACTGATAATGGTTATACAAAAGAGGAGATGAAGATGTATAATGAGACCCGTAAAATAATGGACTCCGATATTCAGGTTAGTGCGATGTGTGTTCGCGTACCTGTTCTTCGTGCCCATTCAGAATCTATTTGGGTAGAGACTGAAAAGGAGTTGTCGGTAGAGGAGGTTGTAAAAGCTTTTAAAGAGTTTAAGGGAATTACTGTTCTTGACAATCCTGATAAAAACGAATATCCTATGCCCCTTATGCTTGCAGGATGTGATGATGTTTTTGTGGGACGAATAAGAAAAGATCTTTCAAATCCTAATGGAATTACTTTTTGGTCTGTCTCTGATCAGATTAAAAAAGGTGCAGCACTCAATGCTGTTCAAATTGGTGAATATATGATTGACGCGGGGTTAATCACTTAATTTTTTAATTAGATATTGTAATAGATGAAGAGTGATATAGAGATAGCCAGGGCTACCACAATTGCTCCAATAGGTACGGTTGCTGAAAAACTTGGTATCGCCGCGGATAATTATGAGCCCTATGGTCATTATAAAGCGAAATTGCCACTGTCGTTAATTGACCCTTCTAAAATGAAGGGAAAAAAGCTGATACTTGTATCTGCTATTTCTCCAACACCTGCCGGAGAAGGTAAAACAACCATATCTATTGGATTAAATGAAGGGTTGAACAAGATAGGAAAAAATGCTGCAGTTGTACTACGGGAACCTAGTCTGGGTCCTGTGTTTGGTATAAAAGGTGGTGCTACCGGTGGTGGGCATGCTCAGGTTATTCCCATGGAGGATATAAATCTCCATTTTACAGGTGATTTTGCTGCTATAGAGAAGGCAAATAATTTACTGGCGGCTCTTATTGATAATGATATTCAAAATCGTAACGGTTCACTGGGTATTGATGCCCGTACTGTACACTGGAAGCGTGTAATGGATATGAATGACCGATCGTTGCGACATGTTATTGTGGGATTGGGAGGAACCACCTCAGGTGTTCCTCGTGAGACCGGATTTGATATAACTGCAGCTTCTGAAATAATGGCTATTCTTTGCCTTGCCGAAAACTTTAAAGATTTAAAAGAGCGGTTGGGCAATATTTTTATAGGGTTCACATTAGATAAAAAACCTGTCTATGCCCGTGATCTTGAAGCTGAAGGAGCTATGGCAGCGTTGTTGAAGGATGCTATAAAGCCTAACCTGGTGCAAACTCTGGAGGGCAATCCTGCAATTATTCATGGAGGTCCGTTTGCAAACATTGCACAGGGGACAAACTCTGTTATTGCTACAAAAACAGCCCTGTCGTTAAGTGATTATGTTGTTACTGAGGCAGGATTTGGTTTTGATCTGGGAGCTGAAAAATTTTTGGATATTAAGTGTGCATCTGCCGGTATAGAGCCTCAGGCTGCTGTTTTGGTTGCTACGGTACGTGCTCTTAAATATCATGGTGGTGTTGCACTATCTGATATGGGAAAGCCCGATGCTGATGCGGTTAAACGTGGATTGGAGAATTTGGAGAAGCATGTTGAAAATATGCGCAAATTCAATGTTTGTCCCGTTGTTGCCATTAATCATTTTAATAATGACAGTGATGCTGAAATAGAAGTTATTAAAAAGAAGTGTAGTGAGTTAGGTGTTAAATGTGCTGTTGCCAAAGTGCATGCCAATGGTGGAGAAGGAGCCAGGGAGCTTGCAACTATTGTAGCAGAGGTTGCAGAATCTTGCACTTCAAAACTTAAACCACTCTATAACTGGGAGTGGAGCGTTGAGAAAAAAATAGAAACTATTGCTAAGAGTATATATGGTGCTGCAGCGATTGACTATACAGCACGAGCAAAAAATGATCTAAAGAAGATCTATAGTCTTAATATGGATAAACTTCCTGTTTGTATAGCAAAAACACAAAAGTCACTTTCGGATAATCCCAAACTGTTGGGACGACCCGAAAATTTTGTTGTAACAGTTCGGGAGATTGAGATTGCAGCCGGAGCCGGGTTTATTATACCTGTAACGGGCAATATTATGCGTATGCCGGGATTACCTGCAACTCCTGCTGCTACTACTATTGATATAGATGAAGATGGGATAATTTCGGGATTGTTTTAGTTTTCACCATTATTATTTTCATCATTAATATCAGGGTAGAGAAAATCATTATAAGGAAATCTTGTTACATGAATTTTTAGCACTTCATCGTACAGGATTTTCTTAAACTCTGTAAAGTTTATTTTTTCTCTGGCAGATATAAATACGGCCGGATTCTTTTTTGCCATCCATGTTCTCTTCATCTCTTCAAGAGAGATATTTTCATTTGTTGGAGCCGTTAAGTCGTCTTCCTCTTTTGGGGTATGGGAATAAGCATCTATTTTATTGAAGATCATTATAACAGGCTTCTCTTTGCTGTCTATCTCTCTAAGAGTTGATTCAACAATTTTAATTTGCTGTTCAAAATCGGGGTGTGAAATATCAACAATATGAAGTAGTATATCGGCTTCTCGAACTTCGTCAAGAGTTGATTTAAAAGATTCTACAAGGTTATGAGGCAGTTTTCTTATAAAACCAACAGTATCGGCAAGTAAAAAGGGAAGGTTTTCTATAACAACCTTTCTTACTGTTGTATCTAATGTTGCAAAAAGTTTATTTTCGGCAAAAACATCACTTTTACTAAGACTGTTCATAAGAGTTGATTTACCAACATTGGTATAACCAACCAGAGCAGCTCTTACCAATTTGCCTCTGTTTTTTCTTTGTGTAGCCTTTTGTTTGTCTATTTTTTCAAGATCTTTTTTTAGTTTGGCAATAATATCCCTGATAATTCGGCGATCGGTCTCTATCTCCTTCTCTCCTGGTCCGCGCATCCCTATACCACCTCTTTGTCGTTCAAGGTGAGTCCACATTCTTGTTAAACGGGGTAGTAGATATTGATATTGAGCCAGTTCTACCTGTGTTTTTGCATGAGCTGTTCTGGCTCTTTTAGCAAAAATATCCAAAATCAAACTTGTGCGATCGAGCACACGACATTTAAGAGCTTTCTCTATATTTTTTAGTTGAGAAGGAGATAGTTCATCATCAAAAATAACTCCGGTTATCTCTTCATCAATTTTCATGTATTGAGCAATCTCCTGTAACTTTCCACTTCCTACATAAGTTTTGTTATCAGCCATTGGTAACGATTGAGTGAACTTTTTCACCGGGTTAGCACCTGCAGTTTCTGTCAGGAATGCCAATTCATCGAGATACTCCTTAACCTGATTTTCTTTAATTTCGGGTGTGCGTACTGCAACAAGTATTACCTTTTCCAGCTTTTTATCTGTGGCTAATAGATCTTTCATTTAAAAAAAACATTTAAACTAAATTCTTTTTGTAGAGTTTGGCGTTAAAAAAACCCGGAATTTTAGCTCCGGGTTCTTTCTGTATTGTTTGCTTTACAGCTATTTTTTTAAGCTATTACTCTTTTACTACTGTAGTACAAAATTAATTGGTACAGTATAAGAAACTCGCACTGGTCTGTCCCTTTGTCTTCCCGGCTCCCAGTCAGGCATATTATTTACCACACGTAAAGCTTCACGGTCAAGACTTGGATCAACACCTCTTAAAATTGTTGCATTTGTAACTGACCCGTCAGCATCAATTACAAATTGTACATAAACACGTCCCTGAATACCGTTTTCCTGAGCAATTACAGGATATCGAATCGATTCAGCCAAATATCTCTGAAGAGCTTGCTGTCCACCTGGGAACTCAGGCATATCCTCTACAATCATAAATACCTCTCCGTCATCCCGGTCTTCTTCCTCTTCGTAGATGTCTGTGTAATCTATTTCCCTTTCATCATCAAACTCTGTATCCATAATTTCGAGCTCTTCATCAAGATCCACATCATCATCAACAATGTTAAGAATATCTGAAACTGCCGGTGGTGGAGGTGGTGGAGGAGGTTGAACTTCTTCCTGACGTGTAATAGGTATAATCTCCTCTTCAACTTCTTCTTCTTCCACCATTAATGTCATATCAACATTAACATCAGTGGAAGTCCATTCGAATGCAATTAAGACTAACGAAAGCACAACAACGAAACCAATCTGCATAAATGTAGTCTTTTTGCTTTCGAGATCTGCTTTGGGCGACTTTTTAGTTTCCATAATAAATGGTTGCTGATTATTAATTACTTAAATATACTATATAAACCTTATAAATTCAACACTTCTTTAACTTAAAATTGAAGTGAGATCGTAAAAATAGGTTTTTATGTGGAAAAAAAAGAACTATTTGAGGTTAGAATGGCATTGCTATATTAATTTTTAAGAAATTTAACTTTTCTTGCACCATTCTTCTTTTTTTGAGAAAATAGTGATAATTATTACTCTGTTTATTTCTTAAAAACATTATATTTGCAAATCAAAATAACGGGGGCATAGCTCAGTTGGCTAGAGCGTTTGACTGGCAGTCAAGAGGTCAGGGGTTCGACTCCCCTTGTCTCCACCTAACCGGATTTGATCCGGTTTTTTTATACCCCTATTTTACCTTCTTATAAGAATAGATTA
>JARULA010000019.1 GCA_029688995.1 Marinilabiliaceae bacterium ANBcel2 | reverse complement strand
AGACGACAAAAAGTAAACAAAACCTTTCATAAAACACCATAGACAATTATAAAAAACATTTGTAAATTGGGTGAAATTTTAACCTATGACCCAATACACAAAACTATCAATTAAACAGTTGTCGGTTGAAGATCGGCCACGCGAAAAACTTATAAATAAAGGGATCTCGGCTTTAAGTGATGCTGAGCTTATTGCTATTACTCTGGGATCGGGCAGTCAAAGAGAATCAGCTTTAGAGCTAGCACGCAAAATTATGGCGGGGTATCAAAATAATCTTAAAGAGCTTGGTAAAGCCGGAATTGATGAGTTAACCAATAAATTTCACGGTGTTGGTAATGCCAAAGCAATATCTATAGTTGCAGCAATGGAATTGGGGCGCCGTCAACGCCTGCATGAATCTGCAACTTATCCGGTAATAAAGTGTAGTAATGATGTATATAACATAGTAGCTCCAATTATTGCCGATTTGCCACATGAAGAGTTTTGGACATTAATGCTTAACAGGGCAAATAAAGTTATTGGCAGATATAATGTTAGTAAAGGTGGAATAAATGGCACTGTGATAGATGTACGACTAATAATGAAAAGAGCTGTTGAACAGCGAGCCAGCTCTGTTATTATATCACACAACCATCCATCGGGCAACTTGAATCCAAGTTCGCAAGACATTAATATTACTAAAAAAATTAAAGAGGCAGGTAAAATTATGGATATTCCCCTTTTAGATCACCTGATTATTACTGAAAATGGTTACTTTAGCTTTGCCGATGAAGGGGTGCTTTAAAAGTAATTTATGTCAAAAAAAAGTAAAATAGAGCTTCTTAAAAATAGAGAAATAGATTATCAAAAATGGGATAGCTGTATTACCAATTCATTAAATCCACTCATATATGCCGAAAGTTGGTATCTTAATATAGTTTCTCCCGGATGGCAAGCTTTAATATATGGTGATTATGATGCGATGCTGCCTTTACCAGTAACAAAAAAAGCTTTTTTTAATTTTATAGTGCAACCCCCTTTTACTCAGCAGTTGGGAATATTCTCAAAAGAGAGATTATCTTATAAAGAGTTTATAAATATTGAAAAAAAGATACCTTACATTAACTGTATAATGAGCTATAACCATATGTCGGCTCCGGTGCATCAAAAGTATTACAAGCGCACTAATATGGTGGTAAATTTGAACAAAGGTGTTGATGCTTTAAAGAGTGAGTACAGCAAAAATTGCAAACGAAATGTTAAAAAGGCATCTGCTTTTAATCAAAGTGTAATTGTTGAAGATAGAAATGAAAGATTTATCACATTTATAAAACAAGAATTTCCGATAAACCTCTCTAAAAAAGAGCTTAATATTTTAAATAATATAGCAATTAATAGTCTGGATAAAAAGCGATCAAAAATAATTTATGTGCAAAACAGCAAAGAGGAAATTTTAGCTGCCGCGCTTTTTCTTTTTAGTAATAAACGTATAACTTTTATTGCAGGATGCTCCTCAGCTGAAGGGATAAAGCAAAAAAGCATGTTTTTATTAATAGATTACATTATATCAAAATATTCAGGTGAAGAGATCCTTCTTGATTTTGAAGGATCAGATAATTATGGTACAGCAAGATTTTATAAAGGATTTGGCGCAATAATAGAAGAGTACTATTGTGTTAAAAACAGATTTTTTGAATATGGTATGCAGTTAAGACAACATCGCTAAAAAATTCTATTTTTGAACTATAAATAATATGAGTCGAGCTATGATAATAGTCAAAGCGAAAACGTAAAAATCTTTTAACTTAACACAGTAAAATCGAAAATAAGCACAGCCAACAACTAAACTAATTTTAGATACATAATGATGAAGTATAAAAGAATTTTATTAAAACTTAGTGGAGAGTCACTAGCCGGTGAAAAAAAACAGGGGATTTCACCCGAAAGACTTAATGATTATGCCGAAGAGATTGCCGAAATAGTTAAAGAGGGGGTTCAAGTTGGCATTATGATTGGCGGAGGAAATATTTTCAGAGGTTTAAGTGGTGCTGCAGATGGCTTTGACAGATATAAAGGGGATCAAATGGGTATGATGGCTACAGTAATTAACAGTTTAGCCTTATCATCGGCTCTCGAAAAAAAAGGAGTAAAAGGGCGCGTTTTTACAGCAATTCGAATGGAGCCTGTAGGAGAACTCTACAGCAAACCAAAAGCTTTAGAGGCATTAGAAAAGAAAGAGGTTGCCATTTTTTCAGCTGGTACCGGGAATCCTTATTTTACAACCGACACAGGTTCTGCTTTAAGAGCTATTGAAACAGAGGCTGATATAATGCTAAAGGGAACACGTGTTGATGGTGTTTATACTGCTGATCCTGAAAAAGATCCTAAGGCTAAAAAATATGATACAATATCATTTAACGAAGTGTATGAAAAGGGATTAAAGGTTATTGATTTAACCGCTACTGCCATGTGCCGTGAAAACAAAATGCCTGTGTTGGTATTTAATATGGATAAAAGAGGAAACCTAACAGCAGTGTTAAAAGGAGAAAATAAAGGTACTATTGTACATCCCTGATAAAAAATCAGGTGCGTATAATCTCTCTCACTTCGGAGACTATCATCAAAGCCTCCTCACGAACAACCGAAGGGGGGTTAACACCACGGAGGTTAAGGCTGCGTAACCAACCGGCCACCTCCTCATCTTTCATTGTATAAAGAATTTCTCTAAATTCTTCGATCTGATCGCAGCTGTAATTATTGGGCGGAACAGATTTAAATCTGTCCAACTCCTCATCATCATAATAGACTATCTCATCATCGGCTGATAAAAGTGTCTCTTTATCACAAACCTCATGCGCCCCGCAGCAATCAACATCGGCCTGATCAAATTCTTCATTATCATCACTCTTTGCAGATGCTGATTTTGCAAAAATCTTAGTGCCAACAAAGGTTAATACAAGAGCTGCTAATATACTTAATACTATTATCCACATAGTGCAAAGTTAAAACAGTTTATTCTTACAGGATAATAAATGTCGGTTAAAAAAATAAAATTGCATCTTTGTAGTTAAAACGATTTATAGCTTTTAAAGTTCAATTTTTCATGAGTGATCTTATTGATTTTTGGAGACGAAACAGGATGCTTATTATAATGATACTAAGTTTTATGGTTATAATGAACCTATGCAGTCGACTTTTTGTGCCTGTTGAAAAGCCTGTGCCTGTTAGTGATAAAGAAGTAAAAGAGAGAGTTGAAAGCCAAAGTGATACAAGTGATAATGAATATACATTAAAAAGTTATGAAGAGATAATGTATGAAAGATCCTTGGAGGAACAAAAAAGAGGAAGTTCAATCTTTAGATTTATTTTTTTTCTAATTGCACTACTGCTGGTTCTCTATTACATCCATCGTAAAGGTGTGCCGGAAGATTTAAAACCAAAATGGCTAAAGCCACGATGGGTATCGTTTAAAACACTCCTTTTAACAGATAAACAAACCGAGCGTCTTTTAATGAAAATATTAATAAAAAACAGAACTCAAGAGAGTATTACATTTGATGCTCCACTGCTTCAATTTAAAAGAGGAGAAAAAAAACGGGAATTTAAAATAAAAAGCAGCGACTTTCCTCTCACTTTAACAGCAGACACATCACACTCATTAATTATTGATATTGACAACTTTTATGATAAAGTTGAAAACCTATCAAAATATAAACGTATAGGAGCTACGGTAAAAACCACAACAGGTAAAAAATATAAAACAATAGCATGGCCCAAATGGTTTGTTATAAAAAGCATTTAAAAATAGAGCATTATGTCAGTAGCAGCAATAATAAAAGAGAAATGGAATAATTATACAAGAAAAAAGAGGTGGTGGAGTGTTCTCCTCGATTTTGCCTTTTTAATACTTATTGTTGCAATGTTAATACCCTCTACCCGTAAATCTCTATCAGCATTTTTTGTAAGACAAACTTTATTATCACCTAAAGAGAGTTCGAATACCTTTTTTCTTTCGCAAACCGATCTTGCCTTCTCTTTCGAGGATTACAATGGAGTAGAACATATACTGGAAGATAAGCTTGATAAACCGGTATTTATAAATTTTTGGGCTACCTGGTGTCCCCCATGCATAGCAGAGATGCCATCACTGCAAAATCTTTATAATATGTATAAAGATGATGTGGAATTTATTTTTATAAGCCGAGAAGATAAAACTGTTGTTGAAGAGTTTATAGATAAAAACAATTATGATTTACCTCTGTACAGCTATGGAGGAGTTACTACTAAAACCTTTTCAACATCAACTTTGCCAACCACTTTTCTTATTGGACCAGAAAACCGGGTAATTCTTTACAAAACGGGAGCTGCCAGATGGGACTCTCAAAAGATGCAGGATATTATGAATAACCTAATTGATGAAAATACTTTAGTTAAGTGACCTAAAGATAATAAAATGATAATGAGCACATTTTAACGAAAAACTGATCCGATTATAAAACATTAATCATAATCTTATACTTAAACTAAAAATGGGGCAGTTTAATATATAGACTGCCCCATTAATTAACACAACATGAATTAAGCATATAGTAATTGTACAGTTTGCACAATAATTTAATTAACTAATATTTTAGAAGAATAGAAGTTATTATTATAGCGTACTCGTAACACATAAATACCACGATCAAGCATATTAGACGTTGAAAAACTTACAACATCACTTTCTCTTTTTATAAGATTCCCCGCAATATCGTATATTTCAATATTATCAGCTCTTATAGAGCCATTCATTTTAAAAGTGATAGTATTATCCGCAGAAAAAATAACAAAAGGGGCTTCTTCTTTATAACGTCCTACAATACTTGTATTAGTGTCATCATCAATAGTCATTATCATCTTATTCAAATCTACAGTAATAGAGTATGTTCCTGTAGAGGGAACCTGAAATGCATTGTCATATTGATCTCCGCCATGTTCTCTCACATAAAGGTCATACTCGCCCCCCTTTTCTACTAAAAGATGGCCATCAATATGAATGCGACATGTTACAGAGGGGTCCCAATCTCGATGAGTCAAAAACTTAAACCTCTCTTGATCACCACTATTTTCATATAAAGTGCCGGTCCAGGTAAAGACCCCTTCACCGACCTTTTCCATTTCAATAGCTGATTCAGGATCCCAACCTGCATCACTACCATCTCCAACAACATATAGTTGATCAAATATATCATTAGCAGATATATTTAGCGCAAAAAAAAATAGCGCAAAAACTAAAGTAAATTTTTTCATAGTGTAAGTTTTTAATTAAATTCCAATTCGGGCTAGCATTTCAGCGAAAGCGCCCTGATGTAATACATCCCCTCTCTCATCAGGATTATCTATCTCATTTCCACTTAAATAGCTTTTAAGCAAGCCAGTATTAGAATCTACAGCATATCTTAAACCATGAGTCAATGATCTCTCTATAGCAGACATATAGTGATTATGTTCTTCAACATTATGAAGCTCAATAAACCCACGAACCATTACAGCATTAAACCATATATGACCATCTTTTAAAATAGGAAACTTTTCACCAGTGAAATTTGAAGTAAAATTATGATCGAAAAATTCTTGATAGCATGCTTCTGCAACTTTTTTTGCATCAGTCAAATATGATTCATCCCCAGTATTATTGTATAATAACACTCCTGCTTGTATCATTTGACCAGAATTATAAGAAAATTTCCACTCCTCTATTCTTCCATCTAGTTTAATATTATCCCAATAGAGATAATCATGAGGATCTTGCAAATTACTCTGTAACCAATCATAAATATCTATTCCTATCTCTAAATAAGATTCATCTTTAGTCTCCTCGTATAACTTCAAAGCCAGAACAACGGCAGGAGCATTAGAGCAGGTGTTTTTTGAATCTTTTGGATACTCTTCCCAATAAATACCTCCTCCAAGGAGATCATCATATCCACTCATAATAAACTCCCAAACAACTTCTGCATAATTTAAATACCAGTTATCGTTTGTAAGGGAATAAAGATCAACTAAATCGATCCCCACCCATATTGCATCATCATATAATCGATGGTCATGACTGTTTACAAAGCATGCAAATCCGACAGGATCACGATTTGGAGTATAATAATCCAAAAGAGCGGATCTTAACTTAGCATCATATTGATAGTAAAAATCAGAGTCAAGGGAGTCCATAAGAATTGCGCTATAAGCTGAATAAACTCCACCAAACCCCCATAAATAAGCATGCTCATCATATTGAGGATGATCAGCCTCATCTACAGCACCTTTATTATTTGGATAGTTGCCAAAAAAGAAATCGATTTTATCACTCCAGTAATATTCAAAAATACTATCAAAAACAATTTGGGCATCAGAAGAAAAACCAGAGTCAACATCATTATTGTTATTTGGCTTATCATCATCATTATAAGAGTAATCATCAGATGAACATCCATAAAAACAAAAGCAAATAAAAAAGCAAAATATTAATTTTAGCATTATCAAATAATTAACCCTTTATTATAAAAAATACATATGCTTATTGGGAAGACCGCTTATTAAATAAATTAATAAGCGATCTTCTTTCTCAGCTAAACCAAAAGTCGGGAATTAATCCCAAAATGGATTTTGCTCTATATTGAAGTTACGATCAATCTCTGTTTGGTGAATAGGAATCCAATAATTCTTTTTAGTAAATACCCGGGTTTGATAAGGTGTTCTAACAAAAAATGCATTCTCATTATTTGGATCATCATCATACTCAGTACCATAAAAATTCATTCCATAAAAATCCCCATTGAGTTTCTCCTCTCCCAATTTCCAGCGACGCAAATCAAAATAACGAATCCCTTCATTATTCAGTTCAACTCGTCTTTCGCGTCTAATTGCTTCTCTCATCTCATCCTGATTTTCACCTTCAGACAGGTCTGGGATACCAGCTCTTTCCCGTACTTTATTAATATAATATAGAATATCTGAATTTCCAGGATCTACCTCATTTAATGCCTCGGCATAATTCAAATATGCCTCACCCAATCTATACAAAATTCCCGGCCTATAAGGATTCTGACCTGTTCTTGGATCGTGATCGGGATGCACTTTTTTTCTTAACAAATAGCCATTTTGCGGTGCATCATGAGTAGGTCCTCCATCCCACTCACCACGCATGAATCGAGTTGTACGTCCCTCTCGTCTAAACCATGCACCATTATATAATACAGAAATATAAAATCTGGGTTCTCTATTAACATACATATTATAGGTACCCGGTAAAGTTACCTGTCCCTCTTTACCTTCTTGATCTCCCTGAACCTCTATCCATTGAGTGTTACGAAAATCTGCTTCTTCAGAAAACCCCTCCTCAGTATAACCGGATTCAGGATGATCTATAGGTAATCCATATTTTCATAAAAAATGCATCAACAAGTGATTGGGTAACTCCTAAACCGCCATTACCACCAGTACCTCGAGGCTGAGCATGTCTATCATACTCCCAGGTCTCTACACTCGGACGTGCAAATAAAATTTCTGCGTTACCATCATTTGCACGTGTAAACATCATATTTTGATATGACAAAAATGGATCAATTGTACCATCATCATTATACTCATAATATAGGTCATGTCCTGCTGAATGAGCAGCTGTTAGTAAATCTTCACTAGCTTCTTTAGCTCTTACCCATTTCTCCGGATCATAGGTTGAATTAAAAAGAGCTTCTCCTTCAGCATTAACAAAGTCCTCATAATCGGGATTCCCGTTTAATAAAGGACTGGCAGCAAAAAGCATCATACGCGCTCTTACCGCTAAAGACATAATAGATGTAGCTCGTCCATACATATTGTTATCTGAATAAGCTGCAGGCAGCAATTCTGACAACTCAAGTAATTCTTGATCTATCCAATCAATAATATCATCAACAGGTTTTCTCACAGCCATCAATTCTTCTTCTGGAGCATCAACAGGCAAACTCTCTTCAGGAGAAAATGGCACAGGCCCATAAGCTTCTACCATTAACCAATAATAATAGGCAATCAAAAATCGAGCTTCATACTTCATATTATCAACATCATCCTGCGTTACTCGCTGAGCTGCATTAGGTCTCACATTCTCTATAAAAATTTGAGCAGAACGAATACGTCTGGGAAGATCAGCCCAAAAATCTGCATCCCAACTAGATGTAGGATTCCAATTACCGGTTTGTTTACTAATTACATCCCAACCAAACTGCTCCCAGCCGGTTGAAGGGGCTAAATCATCTGAAAAAGCATCATATCCAATATGTCGTGCAAACCCCCAATATGGATCAGGAATTGCATTGTAAATTCCAGCCAACCAATCTTCTGTACGTGTTTTATCATCAAAAACCATCTCAAGAGTCAACTGATCATCAGGCTCTTTATCCAGATAGTCTGAACATGCAGAAAGACCTAAAATAAAAACTGCTATTATTAAATATTTAAGATATCTCATATTTATATTCTATTATTTTATTGTTAAAAAGTAACATTAACACCAAAAGCGTATGATTTCATAATAGGATACCTAAACCCATGATTAGTTCCAACTTCAGGATCCCACAAATCAAAATCAGTAAACGTTAAAAGATTTTCCCCTCTAATAAATATACGAGCACTCTTTGATCCAGCTCTGTCAAGGATCTCTTCAGGAATGTTATAGCCAATCTCAACATTTTTAAGCCTCAAAAGACTCATGTCTCTTAACCACCATGTAGAAGCCTGAGTATTATTAGAATGAACATAATCAGCTAAACGTGGCCAAAACACATCTTGATTAGGATTTTCAGGAGTCCATCTATCATCTACATTAGAATAAAAGTTCCCAAGTGCTCCGCCTCCAGCTCCAGGAATAAGGTAAGAAGAACCCTCTCTAATAATTCTATCAGTTCGTGCATTACCCTGAAAAAAGAATCCAAAATCAAAATTCTTATATTGCATATTAGCTCCAAATCCATAAACAATTTGAGGATCTACAGTTCCACCTATAGCCGTTCTATCAAGATCTGTAATCACACCATCTTCGTTAACATCTTTATATTTTATATCACCAGGACGTACTGGCCCAAAAGTATGATCAGGAATATCAGGATGTAATATTCCATTATCAACATCAATAAAATCATCCTCGGTAAACAACCCTTCAGCAACCAATCCAAATAACTGACCTACAGGGTGTCCAGTAGAAGACCTGTGAGTTCCAACAATAGTTGAAGGCTCATCTTGTTCAACAATCTCATTCACTGCATAGGTGAAAGTTCCCCTCACAGAAATAGAGAAATCATCAGAGAATCTTCTATTACCATCCAAAGAAATATCCACTCCCTGGTTATCAACTTTACCATAATTAGCCCAAGGGGAAGTAATAAATCCAGTAGAAGATGGAATAGTTTGACGCTGCATAAAAATATCGCGTCTCTGTTCTTGAAAATAATCAGCCTGTATGTTAATGCTATGCCATAATTCTATCTCAATTCCTACATTAGTCTTTGCAACAGTTTCCCATGTTAAGTTAGGAACTCCATAATCACCTTCCCAACGACCAGCACGATGATAATCAGCATTAACACCCCAGTTATAACCACCGGTCTCGCCTATGGTAGTAATATAAGCAAACCTACGCCCTCCAATATCATCATTACCTACAAGCCCGTGTGAAGCTTTAAACTTAAGATTGGATAATGTTGAAGAAAGAGGATACATAAACTCCTCCTCAGACATAACCCAGCCTACAGCAATAGATGGGAAAAACCCAAATCGTCGTCCCTCAGCAAAATTCTCAGAACCATTATATCCAAAATTAAATTCAGCTATATACCTGTTAGCATAACCATAAGAAGCACGACCAGCTATACCCTGATTACGATATGGCAACATATCTCCATTATCATAATGACGTTGATTATACAAGAATAAACCCTCTACATTGTGCAAACCAAAATTTCGCTGGTACATAGCGCTACCTTCTACATAAACACTCCTATCACCCCATTCTGATCCTGTTGAATGATCAAGAAATTGTTGTCCATATTGATATATAGTTAAGTCCAACTCACCATCGTCAGTACGACCAATTGCAGGCATGTAGTAATCTGGAGATTTGCTTCTTGTTACGCTATTAGCAGAATATCTATCAAAAGAAAATTTAAATCTGGTTTCCAAACCCTGCAATATAAAATCCAATTCCTGCTCAATCTCAAAAAGCGTCTCAAGCCTACTTGATGAACCACGTTGATACCCTGTTTGCGTGGCTAAAGCCCATGGATTAGATCTTTCTGGTGTTACAGGAACCTCTCCGGATGAATATTGCTCAGGATGCACATATGGAGGTGTTTCAAATGCCATATTAAACAAATGATCAATAGATTGCGGTGGTCTCCTGTCATCCTGAAGATAACCTCCAACATTAACTCTAAAAAGAGTGGTTTCAGTTAAATCGATATCTACATTAGAGCGCATATTATATCTTTGAAGTCTCATAGTTGAACTCCAATCCTGAGATTTGTCACGATCAATTATTCCCTGCTCACCATAATATGAACCCACTAAAGAATAACGTAAAATAGGATTTCCACCTGAAACAGACAAGTTAAAACGCTCATTAGTAGCATAATCTCGAGTAATTGATTCAAGCCAGTCCACATCTGGATAAAGATCCGGATCGGTACCTTGTCTGATATTATCTATACGAGATTGATTATAAGGTGGACTGAACGTCCCTCTTCAGCAGCTATCTGATTTAACAAATCTAAATAGTCACCTGCTCCTAAAAAATCAGGCAGTTTAACTGGTTGTGTGAAACTTTGCTCATAACGAACATTTATAGTAGGTTCACCAATTTGACCACGCTTAGTGTTAATAAGCACAACACCATTAGCCCCTCGAACACCATATACAGCACTTGCAGAAGCATCCTTAAGAACCGATATAGACTCAACTTCAGCAGGATCGATATTATTCAATGACCGCTCAACACCATCAACCAAAACTAAAGGTGAACGATCTGCTGCAAATGTGGAAATACCACGAATCCAAAAATGAGAATCGTCATGACCGGGTTCTCCTGATCGCTGTACCCCAATAACTCCAGCCAATTGACCAGCCAACCTGTTACTAAGCGAACGAGAAGAACCAACTTCAAGTTTTTCAGGCTCTACAGAAGATATGGAGCCTACTACCGAAGTTCTTTGCTGAGTACCATACCCAACTATTACAATCTCATCCAATCCTTCAGCCTCATCCTGCATAACAACATCTATTGTTGTTTCATCTTCTGTAACCATAACTTCAACATCTTTCATCCCCAAAAAGGTGAAGAGCAAGCGATGTCCCGGATATACATTGTTGATAACATAGTTTCCATCAAGATCAGAAATGGTTCCCATATTTGTGCCTTGTACCAATATACTAACTCCTGGGACCGGATCACCATGCTGATCGGTAACTTGGCCTCTAATCACTCCGTCTGGAGACTCCTGCACAAAATCAGCTGCAGAATTTGCAGATGAAAGCACAATACTATCATCGACAACCTCATAAGAGATATCAGCACTCCCAAATAATTCATTTAATACTACAACCAACTCCTCTTCCTCAACATTAACTGAAACGCTTCGTTCATCATCAATTACATCTTTGTTGTAAAACATGACATAATTTGTCTGTTTTTCAATCTCGTCAAAAATCTCAGCAAGGGTAGCATTAGCTTTTTCAAGAGTTACTGTACTAACCTGAGCAAGAGAATTTGTTGCTGTTGATGATAAAACAATAGCAAACAGTAAAAAGGCTGTTAACTTCATAATAAGCAATGTTCGTTTTAACCATGGGATATAACATCCCCTTAGATAATACCAAATTTTTTTCATAAATTTGAAACACTTTAAAAGTTAGTAAATTACCGTGTTTACGGTATTTGTTAATTAATGTGAAACAGGGGCTGGTTGGGGCCGGCTCCTGTTTTTGTTTAACTTATCAATAATCAAGAATTATCTTGTTTCCTGCTACTTCATAACTAATACCGGCAGAAATCTGTAACATCTCAACAACTTTTAATATGGATTGATCAATGTTTATAGCTCCACGATATCTGGTATCTTTTAAGGATTCAGAGTTATACACAAATTCAACATCATACAACGTCTCTAAATAATTAGTAATAAACTCTAACGGTTCATTTTTGAAAAGTATTCTGCCCTGGTGCCAAGAAGTATACAACTCTGTATCAACTACTGTAACATCAATATTATTACCGTGAATGTTAGCCTGGTCTCCAGGCTCTAAATCAACACCGCTATCTCCTTTTTGAACCCTAACTCTTCCGGTTTCCAGTGTTACGCTAACAATCTCTTCATCTCTGCAAAAATCAATATTAAAAGAGGTTCCCAAAGCAGTAATCTCAATACCATCAACTTCTACAATAAAGGGGACGTCCGAATCCACACCAACATTAAAATAACCCCCTCCGTCTAAATAAATTGTACGGTTATCAATACCATATTTAGATGAATAGTTTAAAGAGCTCTCACCACTAAGCCAAACACGGGTATCATCAGGCAAAACCAAATTAGACGACTGTCCTCTTACCGAAGATAAAGTGTAAAATTTTTCCTCTTGAAAAATACCAAAAAAACCGGCATACCAAATTCCACCTGAAACCATTAACAATACAAGAATAGTTGCAGCAATCTTTAAATAAGTGAAAAACAGATTGCGCAAAATCAGAGGCTGTGAACTGTCTCTATCATCAATAAGATTAATACTATGATGAACACGATCAAGTACTTTATCAAAATCAATGTCTAAATCGGTAATAGAACTCTTCTCATCAATATCATGCCAATACCTTTTCAAAAAATCGAGTACTTCATTAGAAGGAGATCCTGCTTTCAACTCTTTCTCAACTATCTCTTTCTCCTGAAAAGTGCAAGTACCCTCTAAATATTTTCGAAGTAAATTTGTCATCTAAATAAAAATTATAAAACAAGTTACAAAATATATTATTAGTAAAACGTATAAGTTAATCATATCCCCGGTTAATCAACTTTATAAAACAGTTAACAACTATATATTTTGCTAATAATTACTATTATTTATAAACAAAGTGTTAGATAACAACTGATTAATTTTTGTATTTTTAGCATAAAATTTGGAGCCAGTTATTAACTAATATTAAAAGGGTATAAAATTGAAACTAAGTGAAAAATTCTTCATCAAAGGCCTTAAAGAAAACAACAAACGTGTAATTGATGATATCTACAACAAATATCATCAACGCATTTTTGTATTTGCCTATTCAATTGTTAAAGAGAAGGAGGAGGCTTTAGATATAGTTCATGAAGTTTTTATAAAACTATGGGAAAAACGTAGTGAGATAGGAAATGACTCAAAATTTGAATCCCTGATATTTACAATTGCCCGCAACACAGCTCTATCTATCCTGAGAAAAAAGAGCACTAAAAAAAAATATCACGAACAACACACAAAAGACTTTGCTGATATAAACAATACCGAAAATCTTATTGACTACAATTCATTAAAGAGCAAAATTGATGAGTTTGTACAACAACTACCTCCGAAAAATCGTAATGTTTATACTCTTAGTCGGGAAAAAGGATTGTCAAACAAAGAGATTGCCAATAAATTAGGAATATCTGAAAAAACTGTGGAAGATCACATTACCAAAGCACTAGCACATTTAAAAAAACAGTTAAAACAAATAGGAATCTCTGCCACACTTTATTGGTATTTGTTCATTTGGTAAAAAAGAGCGATCAATTAAGCTTGTTAGACAACTCGCATCCTTTTTTGAAAAGTCGTACTTAGATTCGTACAATGTTAAAAAAAAAGCTTGCAACTGTCTGAGTTACAAGCTTAATTAATTATCTTTTGTTGTCCCATAAGGATTCGAACCTTAACCGGATGGACCAAAACCATCTGTGCTACCATTACACCATGGGACAATCCCTGTTACTTTTGTTTTCAAAAGCGATGCAAATATAAATCGTTTCCCGGTATCTTACAAAGTTTTTAAAGCAAAAAACAAAAAAGATTTTATAAAATTTATCAAACAACCTGAAAGCCAAAGAAAACAATTAAAATATGAGTTATAACTGCCCTAATTTATAAGATTGTTGTATTTTTGAAGTTCTGGCAAAATATAGAAAGTCTTTAAGAAATTAATATAACAAACTGATTTAAAATTATGTACAGTTACAAGCGCTTGAACATTATTATCGGGTGGTTCACCTTTTTAATTGCTGCCACTGTTTATACTCTTACCATTGAACCTACTGCAAGTTTTTGGGACTGTGGTGAGTTTATTGCTGCTTCGTACAAAATGCTGATAGGGCATCCCCCGGGAGCACCTTTCTTTCAGCTGGCAGGTCGCTTTTTCACTCTCTTTGCCGGCGATCCTGGAAATGTCGCTATCACAATCAATTTTATGTCGGCTTTAGCAAGTGCCTTTACAATATTATTTCTGTTTTGGACAATAACACATCTAGGTGTTAAAGCTTTCATTAATGAAGGTGATGAAGATGAAGTATGGAAAAAATGGGCAGTACTTGGAGCAGGATTTACTGGTGCAATGGCATTCACTTTTTCTGATACATTTTGGTTTTCGGCAGTTGAAGGAGAGGTGTATGCAATGTCATCGATGTTCACTGCAATAGTATTTTGGGCAATATTAAAATGGGAGAATATCGCCGATCAGCCACACTCTAACCGCTGGCTTATTTTAATTGCATATCTAATGGGACTATCAATAGGGGTACACCTGCTAAATCTGCTTACTATTCCAGCCATCGCAATGATATATTACTTTAAAAAATATGAAGTAACCAGAGTAAATACCATAAAGGCACTGCTAGTTGGATTCGGACTATTGGCAGGAGTTCTCTATGTTATCATTCCCTATGTTGTAGTGGTGGCAACATGGTTCGAACTACTCTTTGTTAATAATTTTGGACTGCCATATAAATCAGGAGTAATAGTATATTTAATACTTCTGGTAGGAGCACTGGTATATGGTATATACTATACCTACATTAATAATAAACCGGTTATGAACACTCTAATCACCGGTATTACAGTCCTTTTATTGGGATACTCATCTTTTGCCACTGTTGTTATTCGCTCAGATGCAAATCCTACAATGGATCAAAACTCACCCGATAATCTCTTCTCCTTTATGTCATATCTTAATAGAGATCAGTATGGTGACGATCCTCTTCTATATGGGCCCTACTATAGCTCTCCGCTTGACTGGGATGCTATGGAAAACGATCAGGGGACTCCCGTTTATGCCCAAATAGACGGCAGGTATGAAATTATCGATTATCGCCCCGACTATAAGTTTAATAGTAAAACAACTACAATATTCCCAAGAATGCACAGCAGGGAGCCTCGTCACATAGAAGAGTATAAAAGATGGGCCAATATTGAGGGACGACAAGTTAGAGTGCCCGACGGACGAGGAGGACAGCAAACTATTACGGTACCAACCTTTTTTGAAAACATAAAGTTTTTTCTGAATTATCAGATTAAACATATGTATTTTAGATACTTTATGTGGAACTTCTCGGGTCGCCAAAATGATATGCAGGGGCATGGAGAGTTTCATCAGGGTAATTGGATAACAGGTATTCCTTTTATAGATAAAACTCTATACGGTGATGAGTCTAAACTACCCGAAATATATACCGATAATCCGGCAAGAAACAAATATTATTTGCTCCCTTTTATATTGGGTCTAATAGGAATTTCTTTCCAGCTTAAATCGGGAGTTAAAGGAAAAAGGGACTTCTGGACTGTTATGATGCTCTTTTTATTAACTGGTTTGGCAATTTGTATATATCTGAATCAAACCCCACTACAACCACGTGAAAGAGATTATGCTTATGTGGGTTCATTTTATGCATTTTCGATATGGATAGGATTAGGAGTTCTCGGTATTGCAAAAGGACTAAAAAAGTATTTAAAAGGGCGCCCTGCTGCCATTACAGCTACAGCACTCACCTTTGTCCTTGTCCCTCTAAATATGGCATCAGATAACTGGAGTGATCATGATCGTTCGGACAGAACAATAGCACGTGATTTGGCCTATAACTATCTGAATACTGTTGGAGAAAATGGAATTATTTTTACCAATGGAGATAATGATACCTTCCCATTATGGTACGCGCAAGAGGTTGAGGGAATAAGGACCGATGTGAGGGTTTGTAATTTAAGCTATTTACAGACCGACTGGTACATTGATCAAATGAAACGCAAAGCTTACGAGTCGGATCCACTTCCTTTCTCACTTGAAAAAGAGCAGTACCTTACAGGTACCCGTGATGTAGTATATCTAATAGATAGAGTTCAGGGGCATGCCGACCTTAAGGAGGCTATGAGATTTTTAGCCAGTGATAGTGAACGCACTAAAAGAATACCCGATTATCACGAAAGGCTCGATCATTTACCATCAAAAACTTTTACTTTAAAGAGTGACAGTGCAAAGTTAATTGAAAACGGTTTTGTAAATGAGAGATATGCAAATCTTATTGAGCCCGAAATGATCATTAATCTTGACGATAAGGAGAGAATTCTTAAAAATGAGATGATGGTTCTTGATCTCATGGCTCATAATGATTGGGACAGACCGGTATATTATGCTGTTACCGTAGGTAGTGAGGTTTATGCAGGAATGCAAGACTATTTTCAGCTTGAAGGATTTGGATATCAAATCGTTCCAATAAGAGCTGAGACAGAACAGGGAATATACGGAAGAGTAGATACAGAAGCCATGTATGATAATATGATGAACAAATATAAGTTTAACGGCTGGAATGATCCTGATGTTTACCTTGATGAGAATCATCGCCGAATGGGACTTAATATTAGAAATAATTTATCACGCCTGGCAACAGCACTCTTAGATGAAGGAGAAGAAGAGAGGGCGCGTGAGGTTCTCGATAAAACAATAGAGGTGTTACCAACATCAAGAATACCTCATAACTATTTTTCACTCTTTTTGGCCGAAGGTTACTATCGATTAGATGATACAGAAAAAGGTGATGAGATAATTGAAGGATTAGCCCGGGAGATATTTATGGAGACTGACTACTTTTTGTCGCTGTCTCCCTCAATGCAAAGTGCAACCCTTCATGAGACAAGGCGCAATCTGGCAATATACGGAGAGCTCATAAGATCACTTAAAATGTTTAACAGGGACGAACTGGCATCACAAATAGAAGATCAGTTTCAAGTAATAATTGACAGACTTGGTTTTTTACAGGGATAGTTGGGAAATCCAACCGCCAAAATGTTTTAGGGTTCTTTATCCGGGAGCCATCTGGAGGCTGCCGGATAAAGAAAAAACAGTATATCTAACTTTTGATGACGGACCGGCAAAAGAGGTTACTCCGGCTGTTATAGATATTTTAAATGAATTTAATGCTAAAGCAACTTTTTTTTGTGTCGGCAATAATGTAAAAAAAAATCCGCTTATCTATCAACGGCTTGTAAAAGAGGGGATGAAAACGGGTAATCACACATTCTCTCACACCAAAGCTTTTGATAATACGGTGCAAAAGTACCTTAAAGATGTTGATAAGTGCAGTTATTATGTAGAATCGGATCTTTTTAGACCTCCTCACGGACAACTTTATCCGTGGCATTTACCGGCTTTAAAAAAGAGGTTTAAAAACATTATTATGTGGGATGTGCTCTCAAAAGATTATGATAACAA
Source organism: Marinilabiliaceae bacterium ANBcel2 (assembly GCA_029688995.1). Lineage (GTDB taxonomy): Bacteria > Bacteroidota > Bacteroidia > Bacteroidales > Marinilabiliaceae > JARULA01. The sequence continues at coordinate 3,589 of JARULA010000019.1, read as the reverse complement.
ATTAACGGCAGACGGGGTAGCCCATAATGTTATAAAAAATGTTCGTGAAGGCTCTATAGTGGTGTTTCACGATTCAGTTAAAGCATGGCCCCGACTAAAAGAAGCTCTGCCAAAAATATTGAAATATTTAACCGACAACAACTATAAAACTGAACTACTATAATAGAGAACTTTTATAATAAAAAGAGAATGAACATATTAATATTAGGCGCAGGAGGAAGAGAACATGCATTAGGGTGGAAGCTTAAAGAGAGCTCCCAAAGTGATAAAATATATTTTGCCCCGGGAAATGCGGGAACAACAGCAGTAGGTGAAAATGTAAATGTTGATCCTAATGACTTTGAAGCAGTAAAAAATGCTGTATTAGAAAAAGAGGTTAAAATGGTTATTGTAGGTCCCGAAGAACCACTTGTAAGAGGGATTACAGACTTTTTCAACCAAAATAACGAGCTATCCGGGATAACTATTATCGGTCCGTCAAAAGAAGGGGCAAAACTTGAAGGGAGTAAAGATTTTGCCAAGCAGTTTATGAAGCGCCATAATATCCCTACTGCAGGATACCTAACAGTGACCGCTCAAAACAAGGATAAAGGGAAAGAGTACTTAAAAGCTCTAAAGGCTCCTTATGTTTTAAAGGCCGACGGCTTAGCAGGTGGGAAAGGTGTGCTTATTATTGATGATTATAATGAGGCGTGCCATGAACTGGATAATATATTAGACGGTAAATTTGGTGAGGCAGGAACAAAGGTGGTAATTGAGGAGTTTTTAGATGGTATTGAACTATCGGTTTTTGTTTTGACAAATGGAGAAGAGTATTTTATTCTACCCGAGGCAAAAGATTATAAACGTATTGGAGAAAAAAACAGCGGATTAAATACAGGAGGTATGGGTGCTGTTTCTCCTGTTCCATTTGCTGATAAGGCTTTTATGAGCAAAATAGAAGAGAAAATAATAAAACCTACAGTAAAGGGTATAGATAAAGAAAAAATCAGTTATAAAGGTTTTATCTTTTTTGGATTAATAAAAGTAGATGGTGATCCTTATGTTATTGAATATAATGTAAGAATGGGAGATCCTGAAACCGAAGTTGTTTTACCAAGAATGGATGAAGATTTAGTTGAACTTCTTACAGCAACAGATAAAGGAGGATTATCCAAAATAGCACAAAAACAGAAAACAGAAACAGCAGTAACAGTAGTGCTGGTCTCAGGAGGATACCCGGGTAGTTATGAAAAAGGAAAAAGAGTGGATGGGCTAGAGAGACTCTCTACAAATGGACTTCTTTTTCATGCAGGCACAAAAAGAAGTGACAATAGTAGCGTAGTAACCAACGGCGGAAGAGTATTTGCTGTTACATCCTATGGATCGTCAATTGAAGAAGCACGTGACAACTCTTTAAAAGTTGCTGAAACAATTAAGTTTGAAGGCAAGTACTATAGAAAAGATATAGGCTTTGATTTGATATAAACAATTTTATGTTTTTTAAATTACTGCACAACAATTCACTGCCGGTTATATTTTTAACTCCGGTTTTAGCAGCTTTGCTATGGATTAGGATGTTTTGTGCCGATATTGTTCACTTTACCGGCTTTGATACTCCGGCAATGCCTCTATGGGACTATTTTATGGTTCCTGCATTTGCCGGATCACAATTTCCTGCTGCACTCACCTCTCTTTTAATTGTTATCACTACAGGCATAACAGTAAACCGAATTGTTTCAAGGCATGCTCTTTTAGAAAAACAAAGCATGATGCCACTTTTAATTTTTGTTTTGCTAAATGCCGCATTTATACCAGTACAAAGATTAAACCCTGTATGGCTTTTTACCTTCTTTTTTACATTAGCTGCAGAGAGACTCTTTGCCTGTAAAGGACAAAAAATCAGCACTCCATGCTGCTTTGATGCTGCAATGCTTACAGGAATAGGAGCACTTTTTTATGTAAAGGGAATATTTTTTCTACCCATGCTGCTCATTATAATGGGAATCTTGCGAATGGCAAGCTTTAAAGGAGTTGTAGCCTCGGTGCTCGGATTGGCTTTTCCGTTTATTATAAGTTTTACCTGGTTTTTTCTTTTTGATAATGAATTATGGTTTATATCACAAATCAATGAGAATATTATTGCCAATACAGGACAATATAACCACACTATCTATTCTCAATCATATATAGCACTCATTATCACATTTATTGTCCTCTCTGCAATAACGGCAATAAGAGATTTAAATCTTCAAAAAATAGCTGTTAGACGTTACCTGCGAATATTTATCTGGCTAATACTATATACAGGAGCATTAACATTAACTCCTTTTTTCTCAATGGAGATGAGTCCGTTAATAGCAACAGGCAGTGCAGTAATAATAGCATTCCGGTTCGAAAAAATAAAAAATAACAGGTTTAGAGAACTGCTCTTTTTAATATTAATTTTAAGCACAATAGCCATTCAAATTATTGAAAATTAAGAATAGGGTATTAATGTTTACGCGAAACAAAATGTTTTTTTACCCAGCGCGGAATTACAAATGCCCCTATAAAGAGATATGGATAGTAACTCACTAACCTCCATATAAAAGCCATTGCAACACCTGTCCCTACAGGAATAAAGGGAGCAAGAAAACCTTGAAACACATATTCGGCAAAACCGCTTCCTCCGGGGGTCGGACTAACAAGCATCATAATCCACATAACCAACTGCTTACCAAACATCAAAAAGTGTTCACCCCACCCCATCCATGTAACACCAAAAAACGTTAAAACAAGAGCGTTTACAACCCAGTAACGTGCTGTCCAGCTAAAAAAGGTAGCAATAAATGCCTGAACCCACTTCTTAAAAGGCCAATCACGAAACTCTCGTGATGTTTCAATAAGATCAGATCCCGATTCATTAGCTTGAGGGCGCCACTTTCGAATAACCGGGAACTTGAAAATCCATAATAGCGCCAACTTTAAACCACGAGGATTAAAAAAGAGTCCATAAGTGATAATGGCTGTATATAAAAATTTTAAAACATAACCTGTTAAAGCAAATAAAAGATATTGATTACGATACCAGGGAACATAACCCAACTCAGAATCTAATGCAAATATATCTGCCTGCCCCATTATCAACAATATAATAGGGAAGGTTAAAATAAAGTATAACTCATCAAGAAATGAGGTAACCATAACAACCGCTGTACTACGACCAAGCCTTACCCCCTCTTTGTTTATAAAAAAGATAGCAACGCTTGTTCCTCCAATTGCCGAAGGTGTAATGGCAGAGGTAAACTCCCAAAGCATAATTATATTGAAAGTTTTGCGCCACGATAACTTTTTATTTGTAAGCAACCTGAGACGAACCATATAACCCAAATCTCTAATTGCCATAAAAATAAAAGCAACAAAAAGCCAAAACAGAGACTGCAATGTGAAGTTTAGCAAAGAGAAGGTGCCCGGTTCATATTCACGATACATCAAAAATCCGGTTACACCAAGTCCGATAAAAATAGGGAGTACTATTTTTACAGGATTAATACTTTTAAGAATCTTCCCTGAATTATCTGTCATCAACTTAATCTTCTATCTTCATAAAAATACAAAATTAATCTAT
>JARULA010000018.1 GCA_029688995.1 Marinilabiliaceae bacterium ANBcel2 | reverse complement strand
CCCGCCAGGACTAGCAATTTCTAAATCACCATTAATGGTTAGCTTCCCTCCTGGAGCAACAGTTAAATGACCATCCTCTATAATGTTTAAGTTATTAACTTGAGCAACATTAGTACCCGAAATAACCGGGAAAGGTGTTGCCGTTCCGATAGTGATATCAGAACTGGCAGAAGGAACAATGTTTTCAGCCCAGTTAGAAGCATTAAACCAATCGTTATTTTCACCTGAACCTGTCCAGCTATAGGTTGGAATAGTTATGGCTCCAAAAGTAACATAATTACCAGCGGTATTGGCATTAAAATTCATAACAGATGAAGTTCTGGCACTACCGCCTGATTGAGCCCCACTAATATTTGTTAAAAGAACCTTATGCCACTTATCTGTAAGCCATTGAACACCACGTAATCCATCCTCCTCAGGATTAACACCGCTTGAAGAGTCCCAACGCATTGCAACATGAGCTGTTGCCGAAGCAGGTGCTTCAATATTCCAATATTCATTTGAACTGACAAACTGTATTGGATCCTCTTTACTTGAAGTTGATAAGCCAGCTTGAGTTGGCGAACTGTCAAAATATTGGGCTCGCCACATACCTGAAACATCAACATCAGAAAGAACAAAACCTCCATACCTGCTACCATTACCCAAAGGAAAATCAAAAGAAGAGCCGCTATTAATTCTCTTATACAATACCCCATCTATAAATCTTTCGTCTGAACCTCCAACGATAGCATCTGATGAAGCATTTAAAACAGTAAAAGAAACCCCTTCGTCAAGTATAAGCCGTCCGGCAGAAAGCGTTAGAATCTCATCAACATCAGCTATAGTTCTAAATAATACGTTACTATTATTATTAATTTCCAAGTTATGAAATTTATTAGCCAATGTAAATGAATTACTGCCTTCTACCAACTGTTGAGAAGTGCCGTTGAACACCACCCTGGAATTTGCACCAAAACCGGCATCAAAACTTCCTGAATTAAATAAAACATTTCCTCTAACCGAAAGAGTTCTGTTGTGTTCATTTCTTAATGATACACCATCAATGGTTAAATCTCCCAAGAGCTGTAAATTCAAGTTTGGCAATCTTCTTTGTCCTGTTCCTGAAAGCATCAAATTATTAACTACGGTAATATCACTTAAAACATCATAATTATCGCTACCGGCAAACTCAAGGGTTCCTCCTGTAAATGAAAAGAAATCATCATAAACCCCTGCGGGCAAATCCCCTCTTTCAATACTCAAAACACCATTCCCGGCAACTTCCCCTAGCCTGTGACCAAAAGTTGTACCTATATTTAGTTTTCCATTGTTGTTGATGGTAGTACGGTAAGAGGAAATAAAATTACCCGGCACATTGACCTCATGAGCCACAATCACCATAGCCCCTCTTGGACCACCTCCAGGAATATTTCCCCCAGATTCAGGATAGGTGTCCCAGGTTGATGATTGACTCCAATCTCCTGCCTGAGTAGAAATATAAGTTGGCACCTGATCCGGTATGGCATCATTTAATCCAGCGGTATAGTCACCGCTGATACCATCATCATTAGTGCCTGTAAAAATGAAAACCAGTTCATTATTGGATAGGTCTATTACATCCTCTCCAGAGAACTTATTCCAGTCTCCGGTACCATCCGATAAAAGCCTTGCTGTCTCATAATTGCTAATATTGTCAATAGCTGGTTTTACATCAACAGGATAATAACGCATGCGTGCCGTTCCGGTAAAATCTGATAGTCCATCAGCTCTTAAAACCCAGTGATAATGCAATACATTATCAGGATCAATAACACTTGGATGATATTCACCTGCCGGCTTAACCAAAAGGGTACCATTTGATGATGAGATAGAAGATGCTTCTATGGTTACAGGAGTATATTTCCCCGATGAGCCCATGGGAAAAGTATATGTTCCAGCACCCGAAGGCATATGTTTAATTACCCCATTATCGGTAAATGAAATATTGGTCTGAATCATATTGTTTGCCGAAAATGGTTCTCCTGCCTCTACCTCAGCATTAACATCCAACACTAAAAGATTGCGACCAATATTAAATACACCTCGCTCTAATCGTAATCTATCAGATATTGTAATCTCATTTCCAATAGGTACATCAACTCCCAAAGGATTACTTATTGTGAGCATCCCAAATGATCCTGAACCCGAAAGCCTTTGGTTCTCGGCTCCACTCATTACAATACCCTTAGAAGAACCTGAATGAAGATAAACACCATCAAAAAACAGGTCTCCTTTAACTTCAATTTCATTATTGTTTCCAACTAAATTACCTGAATCAAAATTAAACTGATTATCAATAACAATATTTGCGCTATTTTCAGTCAAAATTAAATCAGACGAACCCTGCTTGTTAAAATTGTAAAATTGCACATCGCCTGTAACATTCTGATCTGTCAATCCAGCAAAAACAGTAGTGTTTTTAGAGGGTATATATTCGCCTAGCCCATGAAAATCTCCCGATAGCTTTAAGGTTCGTCCATTAGCTCTTAAAGTTGATCCAGAATCAATAATTAAATTGTTCATTGAAACATCTACAGTATTGACATCCAAAACCGGATTGTTTTCCGATTGGTTATCAATATGCATATCTTCTAAGTCAACGGTTGAATATATTCCAAAAATTTGCGACTCTTCCGTTTCATCACCACCAAAAGCAATAGTTGACCCAACTCCAATGTTAGCCTGGGATTCGTCTATGTTAAGCAACAATGAAGGAGCCGTTGCATTAGGAACAGCATTAACAATGCTAATATGCGCACCCTCTGCCTGATAAAACATTGAGCCGGGGGATACCAATTCAAATACTCCTCTATTTGCAGCACCTCCCAAATGGGCATTGGTTCCAATTTTAACGGTAGAGTTAACCTGATTTTGCCTAAATGTCAACACACCTTCCTCAACAAGCTCAGACCTTCTTATTTGTGAACCCACAAGCAGTGTTGCCTGATGCAGGATAATCTCGGAATTACCGGAAGAGGTATATTCAATATAATTATTAATCCCCTCGTTTATAAACAGATTGGTATTAAAACCTGCGGTAAGGGTTCCATCCAGCCATATCCCTGTGTTTTCACCGGACACCCTTGCCGTAGCTCCGGATCCAAGATATAAGCCAGTACCTGATGGAATTCTGAAATCGTCACCTCCGGATGATAACATAACATCAATTCCACTATCCCATAACCTCAATGATCCACCACGTAAATCAATAGCTTTATGATCTCCATCGGTTGACCCTCCAAGCGTAAATGCATCATCGAAAGTAAAATTACGATTGGATTCCTTATCCATTATAATGCGGTAAAGTGAAGCAGGAGATCCACCTGTTCTGGTATATTCGCCGTTGTTATCACCTGTCAACCTTAAAACAACGTTGTTTCCTCCGGTATTGTCAGTGAATAGATTGATAGAACCAGCTTGCTGTTCCAAATCACCTCCCAACACAAGAGTATGTTTAAGTCCTGATGGGGAGTCATTCAAAACAGATAATTGATTCGAATCAGTTGACTCTCTTAATCTCAACATTCCATTTACCGTCAATCTTCTCTTACTACCGGAATATGGGAATAGAACACGTCCACCAAGGTATCCTCCAATAAAAAGGTTATTATCAACAATAATATCTCCATGAGTTCCTCCATTAAGAATTAAAACGGAATTACCATCAACTGTCATATTTCTCTTAATGTTAATATCGGAAGTAAAACTGATGGTTTGTGATCCAATGGTTGTCCCTGCCCCTCCCGCTTGTATGCGCAGATTTGGATAAACATTGATTCCAGGAGGAATGTTTACATGTCCATTTTCTCTTATATGATATGCAACCCGACTGAATTCCTCTTCCAAAAAATCACCTAAATCGGCAGTAATATCTGGAATATTCTCTGGTGTAACCCTTAGTATAATGTCTCCTCTCCCACTCACAGTTCCTAGGTCATGCAAGTGCCCCGGCTCTATAATTAACCTAGGATTCCAAGTTGATCCATCACCCGCAAATCGAATCTCAGCAACCTCACTTTCATTTTCATCCATAACTACCCAGTGATATCCATTATCTACATTAGAATTATATCCTATAATAACAATGTCACCCGGACCCGGTCGATGATTACCTGGAACTCGATCACCATCATGACCATCATATGACCATGTATCTCGATCTGACCAGTTTTTTTGACCCTGTCCGCCCCTCGAATAAAACACACGTAAATTTCCACTAAATGAATTGTTTGTTGCTGCAGTATAATCACCCTGTTCAAGAGGAAAACCAGAATTAAAGGTTATGTTGGTTCCATCTAAATTGTTTCCATCTTCGTTTGAGCGAGTAGTTCCAACAACTTTACCAGGTCTCCAATTACCACCCCAGTGGGAAGTACCAGGGTAGTCAGTAACACTACAAGTAAACTGATAACTTGTAACAGATGGAAGACTTTCAAAATCGCTGTGTTTTATTCTCCAATAATAACGTAAAGCATTATCAGGCGATAAATCAAGCGTTGCCAATTCACGATCTGCTACACTTAAAGTTACAAAACCGGTGGAATTCACATCAGAAAACTCAGCAATCAAAGGCGTATAGCGTGTATTATCATTAGCATCTGTTCCAACAGGAAAAAGATAAGTTCCATTTGCTGCAATCTTTAAGGATAAACCACCATCACCGGCATTCCCAGCTGTCTTAAACATGCGTGTCTCGCTAAACTCATCATCAGCTGAAATAGTTTTCGGAGAACCTTCAACCCTAAGGTTATAAGTATCAAGGTTCATAACACCTTGTCGTAAATAAATATCAGAAACGGTAATACTGCTTAGCAATTTGGCTCCGTGGCTGTTATCAAGTTCAATGTTTCCAAAATCTTGTTGTTGGGTAAGAGCACCTTTTAACGTTTGCTCTGAATCAGAACCATTGAGCACAATGCGTCCTGGATTGGTTGCATTGGCAAGAATACGCCCATCAACTATTTCAATATTTCCACGATGTGAAACTTTATGCCTGAAAGTATTAAACTCACCCCGGGTAATAGTAAGATCACCTTCAATTTCTATTGCAGTATTATTTTCCTCTTCCGGGTCGGTTGTTCTACCGGTATGACCTAAAGAAACAGACCTGAATATAGAAGGATTCCATGCCTGATCTTTCGCAATGTTTACATGATTAAACACCAATGGTGCCGGATCAGAATTATTTCTTGCGAGGATATTCCCCGATTGAGGACCATAAAAATGAGTGGTATTGGTTCTTGCTTTGTACTTACCTCCGTTGAGCAGGTCAAAATGCCGGCCAATATATAAATCAAAAACATCTTCTCCGCTTTGGGCATCCAACAACGAATTTTCATTAATAGTTAAATCACGTCCAACTTTTAAATCACTCTTTAACCTAACAGTTGCAGTACCTGAAGTATTATGCCTACGGATCTCCAAATCCCATAAATTAGCATTAGAATAAATTTCAAATTCTCTATTACCGCGAACATCAACAGTAATAGTTCCGCCTGTAACATTGTAATTGCCTTCACTACTTGGGATATATAATCCATTTACATCTCCTCGGCCTATATCATTTAAAATAATTTGGCCTCCCGACATATTAAATACCGAAGTCTCACTGTCGAAACCAAATATTGCATAACTACCGGATTTCTCACCGGCCTCGGTCTCATTACCCCTAATTCTAAACAAACCGTCGGTTTGGGTAAAAGAAGTCTTCCCTCCTCCAACAGCTCCGCTTCTAAATTGTGAAACATCAACTTCTCCACCATCAATACGCACCTGGGCATAAGCATCAGCCCAGAATATAAATCCTGCACTGTTACGTGTACCAAAAAATCCATCAGAAATCCTAAAAGAGCCATAAACAGACATAGCCTTATTACTGCCTCCGGTATTAACACCCTCAGCGGTTTCTTCAAAACCGGGAATTTGATCCTGATTAGATGCTGTTGAATAAACTGTAACCCCGACACCGGCAATCCATAATGCGCCATTTTGCCCAATAGCATAATCTCCATTGCCACCGGAAGTATTCCCCTCGGTTAATGTTGGGATATACATTTCACCAGTCAGTTTAAGAGTTCCGGACCTAATCCATAATGCTTTCCGAACTTCCGGATTGGCAGCAGAAAAAGGACTGGAAGTTACACGACCTGCATTGTTGGGACCGTAGAGAGTAAAATACTCATTACTGTCGCTATAAACTTCAAGAGTATAAGTGCGGTCATTTCCTTTATCCAATACCAAATTATACAAATCGGTAGTTCCATAAAGTTCCATGGAGTTGTTTGTTTCTCCATAGAAACGCAATGTAACCGCGCCGTCAGAAGCAAACTGGTTGTAAACCGGAGCGGTAAGATTGGTAAATCTTACACTACCCCTGTTTAAAAAATCACCTCCAACTCTGAATTGATGAAAAATGTTATGATACTGACCAACCGGAGGCATTGTGCCTCCAATGGAATATGAACCTATAGTATTTCCGGTTCCGGTTGAAATACTCCCCTGATTATCAACATAAACATCTCCTTTTACATCTATATTTAAGATTGAAGTTGAGCTGTTATCATTAATTTGAAGACCACCTCTGTCAATTTTTAAATAACCTTTAACAGTCAAATCATTCAGAAGCGTGAGGGTCTCCGAGGGACTTGATAGTTCCACCTGAACATCATAAAATTTGCGGGCATTGTTAATACTATAACTACCACCATAAAACTGAACCGTACCTTCACCCCTTCCTTTTCCCGTAAAATGAGAAGCATCTCCATCGGGGAAATTATCAGCAGCCATAAGAATGCGACCATTACCTCTTATTTCGCCAAAAGAGTGTCCCTCACTTGTTCCCAGATCCAACCGTCCCTCAACAACAAGACGACTTCCAATTAAATCATCCTGATTTACCTCTACAGTTCGCCCATTACGAATCACAACATTGTCACTAGCCTGTTGCGGATAGCTATTTGTAGGATTATTGGGCAACATTCCGGCCGGATCAAGCGTCCAAATATTTGGATCGGTCCACTCTCCACTAGCAAGCGTATACCAGGTAACTCCATCCTTTCCAGTAACAGGACTTGCATACTGATCTATAGTACCCAGTGTATAATATCCATCTTGAAGTGAGGCATCAGGCACATCAAACTTAACCTGGGTATTGCTTCCAAAAGAAACATCACCCCCCAGCACAACAGAATAACTGCCTGAGGCAGTTGAACGGTATAAAAGCACATAATTCTCAATATCTGATGGATAGTTTCCATTAGAAATACCTTCAGGTATATCAAAAATTAAAGAAGCATTAAAATTGCCATTTTTGTGCAGATAAAAATCCTTTCCCCAACGCTCTTCAACTCCCGAAGGCAAATCAGTTAAAACAGGAACATCATTAACATCATCATTAACAGAAATAAAAAGATAATCCCCATTATTAAACCCACCATTTTCACGGATATAAAAACCATCAACTGAAGCTTCAGTGTGAAACCCGTCAGATTCACGCCCTACACCCGCCATATTTTCCCCATAACCAACTGGAGGCATAAAAAGGTTGTTTTTGATGGTAATGTCATACTTTAAAGAGAGATATTGCGAAACAATCTGCATTTGAGCAGTGCTAAGTTCAGAACGATAAATTATAAACTCTGCCACATCAATATCATGATGATCTGTTTGATATCGACCTAACGCTGCTCCATTCCAGGATACTAACTGATTTGAAACATTTCTAGCTCCCAGAAAACTATTATTTTGAAAATTTTTTCGCTGCGCTGTAGAAAGAGATGAATTTAATGACGTGGCAAAAATCCCATACGTATCCACAGCCCGACCTCCTGAGTAAGATTGACCAGCGTCTACCATGTCTGTCTGAAGATCGTTTCCCCAATGATGTGAACACATTTGAGAATCATTGTTCCAATAAATATGAAGATTTGTATTGGATCCACTATTAGTTCCCCCAACCAATGCCCTTAAATGATTATTGCTTCTGCGCTTTCCTACAAAAAACACCGTGTAATCGCTGTTGGCTATTACATTACCATCAAATGGCAAAAAGTCATCTGAACCATCAAAATATAAAGCAGGTTTATTATTGAGCTGATTTACGCGAAATTGAGGGCGATAATCCTCAAAAGACTGCTCAGCATGATTATTATTTCCTGATTTATCATACCAAAATTCTACAAATTGATTGTCACTAAGACTTAAACTGCTTGCATCATACCATATGATATTTTGCGGCTGATTATTTTCACCTGATGCATTTCCAACTCCACCAGGACCTGTTTGTGCAAACATTCCTGAGACAGCAATAAAAAGCACCACTGCTATTAAGGAAGATTTTTTGTATAAGTTTTTCATGGTGCAAAAATTATGTTAAAAAATATTAAAACTCAAAAAGAAGTATTCAATCACCTTTTTAATAGTTTTACGCAAAAAAACTAAAACTAGTTACACTATAACCATATCAAAATATGTTATTAACATATTCTGATATTTACAATTAAATGTAAAAAAAGTTCAAAAGGCAAATACTTGCGTATTCCTGCGTCGGTAAACGAAAGGAATGTTTGTATCATGTTGGTTTCAGAAAAATCAGAACCTCCAATCTCATCCTCTATAACAGCATTTTCAGTCAAAACAAGTTGGTTGCGACCTATATCAAACACCCCATTAGCCAAAACCAGCTTTTCATTGATCAAAACAGGATCGGGCTGAGAAGCAACAACCACCCCAAAAGGATTATCAATGGTTAAGCGTCCCAGTTCTCCGCCACCTTCCAATATCTGCACTTCCGTTTCACCATTCATTAAAACACCTCCAATAGTGGTTTCAAGTGCAGTGGTTACATTGCCTTTCACCTGCAAATCATCGCCATAGGTATCGATGCTTCCCTTTACCAGGCGTAAGTTACCATCCACAACTACGTTTGCTTCCTCTCCCAAGGATAGTTTTCCTAAACCATTTAATTTAGAAAGGTTATTAAAAGCAACTGTTCCGACAACTGTCTGTTCGCTCTCACTCTCAAAAAGAGTAGTGTTGTTGCCGGGCAGATAATTGCCGTTGACCTCCATATTACCATACAATGTAACATTGAGGTTATTGGCATCCAGCTCGGCAATTTCACCTATCAGCAGATCCCCATTAAGTACAAGGGGAGCAGTACGCACCAACACACTGGTATTGTCTGTAATTTCCAGTCCGCCAATTGGCTGATTGGCAAATATCGACAAGGACTCTGTAATTCCATTGCCCAAAATAAATTTACTTCCGTTGGCCACATCTACAGTAGTTGGATTATACCTTAATGCAGGCTGAGTGGCGTTGGTCTGCCCCCTTAAAATATGAATAGCACTTCCCTCTTCTGCCTGAATAAACTCACTACCATTGTTTAATACCTCAAAGACTGAAAGATTGCTCAAAGGCGCATCAATTGTGGCAATTTGAACATCGGCGCTACTTGCTGCCTGGGTAAAGCTTACCACACCGCCTTCGGAGTTGCGATAAAACTGAGAACCCACATAAAATTTGGCATCCTCACCTAACCAGACAGAAGCGTTGCCCGAAGCACTGTATTTAACATGGTTGTTACCATCTCCTTGCCACAAAAATTCACCGTCATTGTCAACCACCAAAGCCCCATCTAAGAAAAGGCTGCTATTGCTACCCGATGCTTTTACTGTTGCTCCGTTATCAATAATAAGTTTTGATGTGGATGGGATTTGAAAATCACCACCCCCGGAGTTAAGAGTTAAATCAATTTCACTATTATCTAAATGGGCAATACCTGAACTTAAAAGCAAAGGTTTTTCATTGCTTGCACCACCAGCGTCTGCATTTAATGAAAATGGTGCGGTGAAATGGACTTTAACGTCTTCAGGCTTGTCAATCGTCATTCGGTAGAAATCAGCTACACCAGAACCACTGTGATTAACCTCTACTGGCGAATCCCCTGTGAAAACAAGATGGTTTTTTCTATTATTGGAATTAAAATCAATATTTCCATTCCCTAACTCTATACCTCCTTTAAGATATAAAATGTTTTCTCCTCCATTATTAACACTCCTAAGAGTTCCATCACCAGAAAAAACAATATTTCCATCAATATAAGTGTTTAGAGTACCCTGTCCAGACAAAACAAAATCATTATTATTAACAATCAAATCTCCCCCAATCTCAACTCGTCCTCCCCAAAAATTATCTATTTGAAGAGGAGCATCATTAATAATCAAATATTCATTAACAATTAAACTTGCATTATTACGGGAGTATTTAACATTGGTTGTATTACCCGAAATTACAAGATTCGGATAATAAGGGATACGAGAAGCTTCAGCAATTCTATATCCGCCAGTCCCGGTGTATTCTATTATTGCGTCTGGAGAATCAATAAACTCAGAATAATCACCATCAATGGTATTATTAATAGCATAACCACCATTTTGTTCAAAAATAATACGACCACTCCCTTTTATTGTATTAATCTCATGCCCTGTGCTACCATTATTGACTTTTAAAGTACCATTAATTTCAACCTGAGATGCTCTGGCATTGTTAGCATCTATAGTAACAGTATGATCTTCATGAATAATAAGGTAATCAGCAGATGTTGGAGGATCATGTCTATGATGAATCGCATCTCCATCATGATCATCCTCTGACCAGGTAGAATTATCATGATAATTACCAGTTTTACGGCTGTATAAGGTTCTTGGGGGAGTTAATACAGAATGTCCCCTTCCTCCTTCGACAACGCCAAAAGTATAATCCAACATCAAGTTGGAATTGAATGGGAAATTTAAAACATCATCTCCATCTTTAACATCTTGACCGTATTCGTTCCACTCATTTTCAAAGAACTCAATTCCTTCTGGTGGGGTATTGGGCCCCGGAGACGGAAAGTCATCCACATGAATATCATCATAATAAGTAAATCTATATCTAAAATCACCATTCTCAACTACTCCATCCAGTTCAGACGGAATCATTCGCCAATAGTGATGCAAAACATATGTATCGTTCGTCATTGTTGGGTGAGGTTCATCAACGGGTTTTGCTGTAATTCGTCCTGATGTTGTATGGTTATTTCTTGCAAAAACTTCTGCCGGGGTATAGCCGGCTTCAGTTCCTACAGGAAAAATCTGAACTAAATCATCATCATAGCTCCCTTCTAACGAAATGGGTAAAGTTAACCCACCATTTGAAGCCCTACCTGCTGTCCTGAACATTCTGCTATCACCCCATGAGCCGTTGTCAATGTAGTCCGCAACTGCGAGTTCCAAATTATATACATCCAAATCTACAATGTGATTGCCTCCAAAATTAATCTCAGTGGCAAGCACATGACTTTTAAGTTCTACGCTCTTGTTAACATCTATAGTTCCAAAAGCAAGCTCTTTCCCTCTTGAAGAGTACAATTCAGCAGTTCCAGTGCCGGATAAATTAATTGATCCTCCATCCGAGTTCAAAATGCTGCCATTGAATAATAATATATCTCCGGTAACATTAACTGTTTTATCAACCAAATCCAAATCCCCTCTGGTGAGTGTTAAGTCTGCGATTGAGTATTCAGAAGAACCTTCCAAAGCAACCCTATGTTCTGTACTGGATTTAAAAACATTGAGTTTATTCAACTCCAAAGTTCCGGAGTTATTGGCAATAATGCTATTTCCGGATCTATTCATGGTTAACGCCCCGTTATTAAAGAGAAAATTGCCATCAATGGTTAAGTTACCTCCTACTGATAATGCAAAATCACCGGCATTAACGGTTGTATTTTCACCAATTTCAAGATTATTTAAAATGGTCAACTCATCCTGGAAACTCCAGTGCTCACGAAAAACAACAGACTCTGTACCATCACCTTCTGAAATAATTAAATTATAAAACGGCGCTAAGGAAAGCACTTGAAAGTCCTCATCGAAAGGAGTTCTAATCTCCACCGTTCCACCTGTAACATTGAAATTCCCATCAGATGATGTAATATAAATCCCGTGGCTTTCTTCTCTCCGATTGTTTGCTACCCTGAATATCATTTCTCCACCACTCATCTCAAAAAGCTGTTCAGAATTAGGCAAACTAAAAACAGGAGAGGTGTGAACAGCCCCTGCTTTTGCATGAAAATCCAAAATACCCCCTGTTTGGTTGAAATTAAGATAACCATTGTTATCGGCAGACCTCAACTGGGTTAATTTCATTTCTCCCCCTTCTACAGATAAACTTGCTGGATATTCTTCTAGTGCATTATATGTAATACCTGAGGATCCAGCTGGGGTAGTAAAGCTTCCTGCCGATATTCTGAGTTTACCGGCTAAGGAGATACCGGTTCCATCTTCCTTCCCGGTTTGCTGATTATTTCCAACTCCAGAATTAACCTGTGCGCCGTTAATCCATAACCCAGCACCAGTTGGAATAAAGAACTCATTGGGCTCTGTACCAGATCTCAAATACCCTAAATTATCAATATTTATATTCGCACCAAGTTTTAAAGTTCCTTTACGGATTACCAAAGGGAGTTTTTCCCAACCATCAAGAGACGTTTCATCAGGTTCTATGCCAACAGTTCCCTCATAGGGCCCCATCAATTTAAAATTGTCCTCGTTATTACTGGTTACACTCAGTGTGTAAAAATCATCAGTTCCTTTATCAATAAACAAACGGTAAAGTTTTGTTGTACCGTTTACTACAAAATCGTTATTGGTAGCTCCTTTAAAGGTTAGGCGAACAGCTCCATTATCGGCTGCTGCATATTGTGGTGCATTAGAAAGCTTAACCTCTCCACCATTGTTATAAAAATCACCAAAATTATAGATGTTATGGTAAGCCTCATGATCATCACTAACAAATATTCCACCATCTTCTTCAATAATAATACTTTCATAAACAGTAAGGTCAATATTGTTTGGCGAGCTAAACTGAAGTCCACCTTTAGTTATATTTAAGCGACCATTAATAGTAAGATCACTTTCCAACTGTAGTATATTCTGGGAGCTTTCAAAATTCAAGTCTAAATTGAACAACTCATAGCTATCATCAAAATTAAAGGTTATATTCTCATTTCCATCAAAAACAACTGTTCCGCCACCGTCTGCAGGAGAAACAAAATGCTCCATATCTTCTACACCTTCCAGGAATGTCTGTGAAGAGAGATAAATGCGTCCTTCACCACGTAACTCAGCGATTTCAACATCTTCAACTCCACTCTCAACATATAGAATTCCATCAACTGTTAAAGTATTTATATCAATTTCAAAATCTGCGGGAATTGTTATCTCTTTTCCTGCCTTTATAATAACATTATCACCCTTCTGAGGAATTGCAAAGTCGGGATTTGAGAATATTGCTGCAGCGGGATCCTCAGTCCAATTATCAAGATTAACCCAGCCATAAATATCTTCATTATCATTATCAGCTACATTATTCAAAACATACCAACTCTTTTGACCAAAGAGTGTAATGCCTGATAAAAATAGCATCACAAAACTTAAAACTGTTGCTCGCTTCACGTACATATTCTTCATATCGCCTCTATTTATTTTGTACAGTAATCTCTATTTTTTAATCTCAACTTTTAAATAGAGTTAATACCCTATTTATATATTTAACTAATAAATTATATTGTAGGTTTTGGTTTTTACTTTAAACGACCTTAAAATTTGACGAATGCCGCATATTAAATGATAAAAACACCTTAATTTAACAATATAATATAACTGTTAATATAAATTTTTACGCAATTCTCCTGCTGTTTGTTACTAATTATAGATAAAAATTGCGTACTTTAAAAGCACAAAGTTATACTATTTTGATCTAATAATAAGATTTTTAATGAAAAAAAACCTTAATAAAAAAGAGTATCTATTATGGGTTAATGAACTGATATCTAAAGGTAAAACAGTACAGGTAAAAGTTGAGGGAATGAGTATGTTCCCGTTTTTGTTAGGTAAAGATGTGGTAAAAATTAAGCAGGTTAACAAAAAGAGTTTAAAGCGTGGTGATGTAGTCCTGTTTATTAGAGATGAACAATTAATTGCGCATCGCATTTTAAAGGTTAACAAGAGTTCAATAATTACCAGAGGTGATGGCAATTTAAAGCAGGATTATCCGATAGAAAAAGATAAAATAAAAGGTAAAGTTATTTCCATTATAAAATCACGAACATTTTTAGCTGAGCAGTCATTAAAATATGGTAGTATAATAGCAATAGCGACCCCGGTTACAGGGCCGCTATTTTATGGTATTGGCCTGGGCATTTACAAAATTAAAACACACCTGACCAATCTGTTCCGGACAAAATAAAATATCTTTACCGCTCTATTGTCTGTTCCCTATCAGGACCAACAGATACGATGGTTATAGGTATTTCCAGCTCTTTCTCTAAAAACTGAATATAGTCACTAAGCTCCTGGGGGAACTCATCTTCGCTGCGAACAGCTGTTAAATCACATTTCCATCCCGGCAACTCGGTATATACCGGCTCCAAATTATCCGGTAACTCAAAAGGAAATTCGGTTACTGTCTCTCCGTTTACTTTATATCCTGTAGCAATTTTAATTGTTTCAAGCTCACTTAAAACATCGGCTTTCATCATAATAAGCTTTGAAACACCATTAACCATAACACTATATTTTAGTGCTACCAAATCTAACCAACCACATCGACGAGGCCTCCCTGTTGTAGATCCAAACTCATTACCGTTTGCACGGATATTATCTCCTGTTTTATCAAAAAGCTCGGTAGGAAAGGGGCCTGAACCCACACGTGTACAATAGGCTTTAAAAATACCATAAACTTCTCCTATGCTTGTTGGAGCAATCCCCATACCGGTGCAGGCTCCGGCACATATAGTATTTGACGAAGTAACATAAGGATATGAACCAAAATCAATATCTAAAAGTGTTCCCTGAGCACCCTCGGCAAGCATCTTTTTATCTTCCTTAATATAAGAGTTTAATGTATGCTCACTATCTATCAGCTTAAACTTTTTAATTGCCTCTATTCCCTCTTTGAGTCCCGCCTCATACTCATCCAAATCATATTCAAAACCATACATCTGAATAAGCTGGATATGCTTTTTCTTTAATGCAGCATACTTTTCATCAAAATTTGAGAGAAGATCTCCCACTCTTAATCCGTTTCTTCCGGTTTTATCCATATAGGTAGGACCAATACCTTTAAGAGTTGAACCAATTTTTGAGGTCCCCTTAGAGGCTTCTGATGCAGCATCTAAAACACGGTGTGTAGGCAAAATAAGATGAGCCTTTTTTGAAATGAGAAGTTTTTTTGAAATATCAACTCCTTTATCAAGCAGCTTATCAATCTCTTTTTTAAAGGTTACAGGATCAATTACAACTCCGTTACCAATAACATTTATTGAACCCTGCCTGAAAATACCGGAAGGTATATTGTGAAGGACAAACTTCTTGTTATCAAACTCAAGGGTATGACCGGCATTGGGTCCTCCCTGAAAACGGGTAATTACATCATACCGGGGAGTAAGTACATCAACTACTTTTCCCTTTCCTTCATCACCCCATTGTAAACCTAGTAAAACATCAACCTTGCTCATTATTACAAAATATGTTATTATAAAACCTTACAACAATAAAAATCGGAAAACCGTAACAAATTGGTCACGACTTTCCGATGTGTAAAATTAGATATTAAAATTAGATTTATAGTAAAAACCAACTACAATTTTTAAAATTTATACCTTTCACATTGGCAAACCACTTATTATAAGCAATATAAGAACCAACAAAACCTTCATTTTAAATGCTAATTAAACTAAACATTTTTTGCACACTCCATAAATGTATAGTGAATGGTGTGATACATTAAATCCTGTTGTTTCATAAGCATTATTTAAAACAAGCTGTATCGAAGGGTCACAAAACTCAGTAACAGAACCACACTCGGTACAAATTAAATGGTCATGCTGTTTCGATTCAAAAGCTTTCTCATATTGAGCAATATTTTTACCAAACTGATGCTTTATTACAAGCTTACAATCAAGTAAAAGATCTATTGTATTATATAGAGTGGCTCTGCTTACCCTGTAGTTCTTATTTTTCATATAAATATAGAGAGTCTCTATATCAAAATGACCTTCACGCGAGTATATCTCCTCCAAAATAGCGTACCGCTCGGGAGTTTTTCGATGTCCGTTATGTTGCAGATACTCAGTAAAAATTTGCCTAACCTTCTCCTTTATTCCGCTATTATCCATAATCAATCTTGTTAAACACAGGGCGGTAAAAATAGGAAAAAAGTTTATAACCTGAAAGTTATTTAGAATGAAAACAAATTAATGGAATGTTATCAGGTATTTATCCGTTCACGACGTGTAACATTATGAACGCCCTTGATATGAGTGATACGGTAAATTAAATTGTTCAAATCCTCGGTATTATGAATATAAAGATATATTTCACCCTCGAAAATACCATCATGACTTTCAACATGTATAGAGCGCATATTAACATTTTGATCATCTGATATTACACGTGTTATCTCACTTACAATTCCAATTTGATCAATACCCGATAAGTTGATAACTGCCAAAAAAGAGAGTATTTTATGCGACTCCCAGCTGGCCGAAATCAGGCGATGCCCATGGCTCGACATAAGGCGAATAGCAACAGGGCATTTACGACTGTGTAGTATAAGTGTATCTTTATCGTTAATATAGCCTACAACATCATCACCGGGAATAGGATTACAGCACGATGCTATTTCATACTTATCATCCTTCATATCGTCAGAGACAACCATCTCTACAGGTTTGCCCGACTTACTTTTTCTCCCCGACCTAATGCCTCCGCGTTTATTAAAAGAGAGACGCCAGTATCGAACCCATTTATTTGTAGCTTTATCGCTCAATATTCTATTAATATTATCCAAACGGATAACATTTTGCCCTATTTTAAAGTAAAGCTCCTCTTTATCGGGTAAATTATAAAAGTGAAGCAATTTTTTTAATATACGATTATTTATGGTAAGCTTTTTCTCATTTAACGCCTCCTCTAACTTCCTCTCCCCTTTTTGAACCATCTCTTTGCGCTCCTCTTTAAAAGCCTCTTTTATACGGGTTTTAGCTTTTGCTGTAGTTACATAATTAAGCCACTCATATTTGGGTCGCTGATTTTCAGAGGTGAGAATCTCTACCTGATCGCCACTTTTAAGCTCATGGCTTAACGGAACAAGCTTATAATTAACTTTTGCTCCTATACACTTATAACCTATATTGGTGTGTATCTCAAAAGCTAAATCGAGAGCTGTAGCATTATTTGGCATAATTTTCACATCCCCCTTGGGAGTAAAAATCATCATCTCCGAACTAAAAAGGTTAAGCTTAAAATCATCTAAAAACTCAAGAGAGTCAGAATCGGGATTATCTAACACCTCTCTAATCCGCTCAAGCCAGTTATCCAGTTCCGACTCTTTATCATGGACTCCTTTATATTTCCAATGAGCAGCAAATCCTCGCTCGGCAATCTCATCCATACGCTCACTGCGAATTTGTATCTCAACCCATTTTCCATCCGGACCCATAAAAGTAGCATGGAGCGCCTCATAACCGTTAGCTTTGGGTACGCTTACCCAATCACGCAACCTATCGGGCTTAGGCTTATATATATCGGTAATTATTGAGTAGATATTCCAGCATTGAGATTTTTCGGGAAGTCCCTCTTTTGGACGAAACACTATTCGTAATGCCAATAAATCATATATCTCATCAAAAGGAATCTGCTTTTTATGCATCTTATTCCATATTGAAAAGATCGATTTAGGCCTCCCTTTAATCTCGTAACTAAACCCCTCTTGCTTTAATCGTGCTTCAATGGGTGATGCAAACCTAAAAAGCATCTCTTCATTTTGCTCACGATAGTTTTGAAGCTTTTCATATATATCACTATATATGGTAGGGTGTTCATATTTCAGACTTAAATCTTCAAGTTCGGTCTTCATTGCATAAAGTCCCAAACGATGAGCTAACGGAGCATAAATAAAAAGGGTTTCACCCGAAATTTTGAGCTGTTTATGCTCAGGCATACTATCAAGGGTGCGCATATTATGCAAACGATCGGCAAGCTTTATAATTATAACCCTAACATCCTCAACCATGGTTAAAAGAAGCTTTCGAAAATTATCAGCCTGCTGGGTGCCGGTCTGATCAAAAGCCCCCTCTAACTTTGTTAGTCCATCAACAATTCCTGCAACCTTTTCACCAAAAATAGTTTGAATATCATCTATAGTATAATCGGTATCCTCAACAACATCATGCAACAGTGCAGCAGAGATTCCTTTAGATCCCAATCCCACCTCTTCGGCAACTATGCGGGCTACTGCAAGAGGATGCATTATATAGAGTTCGCCAGACTTTCGCCTTACGCCATAGTGTGCTTCGTTGGCAATTTTATAGGCCTTTTTTATAAGCTTAAAATCATCAGATGTACGACACCTTGAACAGAGCTTGATTATATCATCAAGCTCTTGCAGGGCTAACTTTTCTTCATCATTCTTTTTTTTTCCCATGATAGATGCCGTTAAAAACATTACGCTTGTACGCTGCCTTACAGCTTTTAGTTACACCTTAACTTTACCTGCCTGCAACCACAAGATAAAAATCATCAGGATTAAGATATTTTTTTGAATACTCCAATATCTTATCAGGAGTAATAGTTCTTATCTCATCGGTCATTTTACGATAAAAATCAAAATCAAGATCAAAATCCCATAAAGTACGATAAATATCAGAGGTTGCAAAGGGTCCGTCAAAGTTTCTTAACAATTCACCCATCATAAAACTCTTTACAGTAGCAAGCTCATGGGGAGATACTGCCACATTACGCAATTTCTCCATCTCTTCATAAATAGCATCAACGGCAGCTTCACGCTTATCTCCGGCAACCTCGGATGCAATAACCCATACTCCCGCTTTTTTTAATGAAATTATACTTGATCCTATACCATATGTTAATCCCTTTTGTTCACGAACAGAGGTCATAAGGCGTGATCCAAAATATCCTCCCAATATAGCATTCACAATCTGCAATGTGAAAATATCGGGATGCAAATTATTAAAAAGAGGACGTCCCAGGCGAAGGGCCGACTGTAATGCTCCATCAATATTGACAATATGTTCGCGCTGTAACGATGGTGATATGTTACCCGCGCCGTTTAAAACAGGTGAACCGTTACTCCATTGAGGCATTCCAAAATGTTTATCCAATAATTTTTGAATATTATTTCCGGGCTGACCCGATACAATTATTTTTGCCCCATCAGCTATATATGACCTTTTATGAAACTCTGCTATTTCATCACGGGTTAATATATCAAAATCTTTTATGACAGGCTGCTTTCCATAAGGATGATCTTCGCCAAAAATTACATTATGAAATTTGCGTCCTGCTATGGTTTTAACCTTTTGAGAATTAACAACAAACTCTTGTCGCCTTTTATTAATATGAATCTTAAATTCCGATTCACTAAATACAGGTTCTTTAACCAACTCCTCAACAAGCTCAAGCAGCTCGGGTAAATCTTTAGTAAGGCAAATTAATGTAACAATGCTGTTGTGATGATATGTTTGAGTATTTAAAAATGCTCCAAAATAATCTAAAATACCCGAAATCTCGGCGGCTGAGCGCATACGAGTACCCTCGGTTAACAAATGTCCTGTTGTTGACGAAATTAAAGGACGACCTGCCTGTACGGCACCCGCGGGAAAAACAAGATCTATTTTAGTGACATCCTGACTACCTGCTTCTATTAATGCTACATCAATCCTGTTTTTAAGAGTAAATCTTTTAACAGGTAAAAACTCAATCTTCTCTACCTCTTCAAAACCCGGTCCATGTTGCCGGTCAGCTGTCTCTATCATATAAGTTTACTGTTTATTTGCAAAGTAATACAATGTTGAACTGTTATCTTTTACAAAAATATTTTGAGCTATTTTTTTTATTCGCAAAGCATCTACCTCTCTATAATGATCAACCTCTTTGTTTATCTCCTCAACATTACCCATCATCTCATAATGAGCCAGATTCATAGCTTTATTTAAAAAACTAATTTCGGAATAGACCAAATTAGATACAACCTTATTTTTTACCTTTTGCATCTCGTAATCGCTAACCAGCTTATTTGCCATACTGCTTAACTCTTTCCAGACACTCTTTTCAGCATTTTTCATCGACACCCCCGGCATTAATCGTCCCACAATAGTGAACAGACCCGGATCCATATCGCCCGATATGTAAGCATTTAAATCTGAGAACAGCTGTTTCTCTTTAATCAAACGTTGAACCAAACGGGACGACTGTCCATTACTTAAAATATCTGATAAAAGATCTGAGGCAAAAAAGTCGGGATGTTTTCGTCCACACATATGAAAATCGATATGTAAAAGATGGGCAGGAACATCACGCTGTACTTCACAAAACCGGGGATCGGTCTGCTGCGGCTCTTGCGGTAAATGCCTGTCGGGGACATCACGCTGAGAGATATCTCCAAACCACTTTTCGGCATAAGTAAAAACCTTTTCAGGATCAACATTTCCCGATACCGATAATACAGCATTATTGGGGGCATAATGTTTATAGTAAAACTCTTTCACATCATCAAGAGTGGCCTCCTCAATATGTTGCAATTGCATGCCAATGGTAGGCCAACGATAAGGATGTCTCTTATATGCCAAGGGCCTTGCAAGCAGCTGAACATCACCATATGGTTGATTTAAGTAACGCTGTTTAAACTCCTCCATCACAACCTTTCGCTGAACTTCAAGATTTTCATCTGTAAAATTTAGCTCAAGCATACGATCCGATTCAAGCCAAAAGGCTGTCTCAATGTTAGCTGCAGGTAAAGTGATATAATAATTAGTATAATCATTACTGGTCCATGCATTATTTTCACCTCCCACACGCTGCAATGGCTCATCAAATGATGAAACATTACAGCTGCCTCCAAACATAAGATGTTCAAAAAGATGAGCAAAGCCGGTTCTCTCAGGATCCTCATCTCTTGCTCCAACATCGTAGAGAATATTCACTGCTGCCAACGGAGTTGTTTTATCTGGATGAACAACAACTCTTAAACCGTTAGATAATTTATGCTTATAAATATCTATCATAAAAGCTCCGATTTTTCCCTCTTTTCACTAATAACCCAGCTGTGAAAACACTACAAACACAGCTTTTAAACAAACTCTCACTCTTGTTTCTCCTGATAAAATCATGCAAAGATAGAGTAATTATTTGCCAACAACAATAATATTTATACATCAATTAATGTTAAAATTCCAATATAACTCCTATAGACGGAAGCACAGTTCCCGAGGAGGTTTGCAACTCCTTAAGCGAGTATCTAGGCTCTCCGTTTTCGGGTGTAACAACAATCGGCTCCTGATTTTCGTTAAGTTTCTGTATTAAACGGGGAGCCTGCTTGCTTTGAAAATTATAAACATTTTGTATATCAAGGTAAAAGCCAAGAGAATAGTTATCAAAATAGTAACTTTTATCTATACGAAGATCAAGCTGATGAAAATGTTCAAGTCGCTCACTGTTAAAGCGTGAAAAATCAAGATATTCACGATTTCTTATATCCCATGCCTCTACTCTTTCAGATTTTTCACGATCATAAGGGGTATAAGGCAAAGCCCCTATATACCTCCATTTTAATCCCGCATCCCAGTTATTTCCTAAATCACGGTTAGCAGTAACAGTAAATAGATGACCACTATCCCAAGATGAAGGAAGATAGTCACCATCACTATTTGTAAACTCGCTATTTACCCATGTATATGCAATAATATAACTAAAATCTCCCGATGAACGACGCTGCATCAATAACTCCAAACCATAAGAGCGCCCCTCCGATATAGAGCTCACCTCTTCATCCCCAAGCACTCCGTAATCGGCACCTTTACTGGCAAGTGATACTCCATCATCTAATGAGAGGGGGTAGTTGAAATAATCTTTATAAAAACCTTCAAGAGCAATTCGCACATTACGTGCAGGACGCCACTCAACACCTCCTAAATAGTGATCAGCTCCAATATACTTTAAATCATTATCCTTATTTATAAAATTACCGCTGCTATCTTTATACCCAAGAGTTGTATATGCTGGCAGTTGATAATATCTTGCAGTTGCAGCATTAAGTGAAATATCGGGTGTTAAAAGCCATGAGGCTGAGATGCGCGGACTAACCTGCTGGAGAAGGCTGTTCATTGATGAGCTGTAACTGTTTGCATCACTTCGAATACCACCCGATAAAGAAAGTCTCTCATCGACAAATCTGCGCGAAACCGAAGCAAAAAGTCCCCACTTAAAAAAATGAAGATCACTTTCATAATCGGATATCAATGAGGTATCACCCCGATAGATACGATTAAATGTGCGGTTATAATAGTTGGCATGCTCTAAATTAAATCCTGTGCTTATAGTCCACTCACCGGGATTGGCAAAATGTTCAAACCGTAGTTTATGATCAATCTCTTCGGATAAGTAATCATTTATTAAGTTCTCATCTTTACTCTCATCATTATCAGCATATTTATAAATCCTGTTATTAAGATGACTACGACTTAAGGAGATTTGACAGTAGCTATCCGAAAAAAAACGTTTGTACGATGCCCCAAAAGTATAGTTCCACTGTTCGGTCACCGGCAAATAGTTGAGAATATATCTATTCTCTTCACTATCATCGGCCGATTCATTAAGAGCAAACTCATCGAGGGCTCCAATACCTAAAAAAGAGATCTCCCTTTGTTCATCAATTCTAGTTCGTGTTAAAAACTGAAAATCGGTAAAAGTAGGCAAAAAAGGCAACCCAATGTAATCAAATAAAAACTGAAGGTATGATCGACGAACCGAAAACAGAGCTGTGGTTTTATCAGATATGGGTGTGTTAACCGATAGTGACAACTCCGAAGCTCCCAGTGTACTTTTAAAGTTTGTTTTTTCTCTATTGGGGCTAACCTGTTTAAACTCAAAAACCGAACTTAAAGCATCGCCTCGTGATGCAGGAAAAGCTCCGGAGTAGAAATCAACCTCACGAATAAAGTCAACATTAATTATTCCAACAGGTCCACCCGATGCCCCTTGAGTAGAAAAATGGTTAAGCACAGGAATCTCTATACCATCAAGAAAAAAACTGTTCTCCGATGGACCTCCACCCCTCACTATTAAATCATTTCTAAATGAAGGGGTGGTTCCAACACCGGGAAAACTCTGCAGCACCTTAGAGAAGTCGCGTGCCGAACCTGCTCCTTTTTCTATAAGATCTATACCAATACGTTGAAGAGATAACGGACTCTCATCTCGGCGGGGAAATGGGTTTGCCACTACCTCTACCTCTTCCAAAGTTGTTGACGACGGTGTTAACTGTATTTCAATATAGTTACTCCTAACTGCCGAAATTAATATCTCTTCAGTTACGTGAGGTTCATAACCAACCGATGAGAGTTGCAAACGTAAAAAGCCGGGCTCAAGATTCTCTAACCTAAACTCCCCGTTTTCATCGGTAGTAGTTCCCCTTGTAGTTTCATAAATTACCATATTCACAAAAGGAAGTCGTTCATTACTATATGCATCCCTAACCACACCCGTTAATACACTGTTTTGCGCGGAGAGCGAAAAAACTGTAAAAAAGAAAATAGAGACTGTTTGAACTATATATTTAATCATTGGCTATCTGTCTAACTTATCGGTTAAAATTTCTAAACAATCAAATAATTGATTTAGTTCAGGTAAAAGTAAAAAACATTTGGCATATTAGTTGCTGAATGGTATGATATGAAAATTATCTTAAAACGATTACTTTAAATGCAACAAGCTGTTGTTTTACTTTTAATATCTTTTTTGCTGGCATCTTGTTTAAACAGTAACAGCAATAGTGGTTCTGCTTCTAAAACAGGCAGCAGCTATAATATTGACACTTTAAATCACAGCCATTCACTTAAAGAGGTAGAGGAACATCTTGGCACAACACCTTCTGATGCAAATCTTTGGGATATTCCACAGGTAAATGCATTAATTTCAAATATTATGGATGATGATAAATTCACCGAATTTCTACTGTTAATGCAGGATGCATCACCATTAAAAAAAGAGAGGGTTATCTATTCAATGGGAACACTGCCCGATGAAGGACGCCAATCTCTTGGTATTATAATGTTAGATACCGATAATAACCGGCTCCATGTAGAGATGATATTACCAAATATAAGAGAGGTATATAGTACATCTACCTCGCTTCCCAAACCACCGCGTGAAGTTGCAGCTCGAAGAGAAGCTTTTGGGGTGATCGATAAAGAGAGTATCATACGTCGCTACCCTGTTCTTTATCAAGGTAATTTACCATGTACCCATCATGATTTTATTACTTATAAGCTGCATATTGATCCTACAAACAATAAATATAAACTTTTTAAGGCTAAAAGAAGCGGGCATGGTGAAGTTATTAGTGAACAAAAAGGCTCTATATATAATCACAGGGCAGGTGAAGATCAGATAATAGAACTATTACCCGATAACCCGAAAACAAATAGAAGTCTTCATTTTTACCGCCAAAATAAAAGCACACTCTATGTAATAGATGAGTATGCTAATAATTATAGTGAACTGCACTACAATAAAGATGATAAGCTTACAAGGCAACATTAACAGCAATAAATAAGCTGAATCAACTTATTTTAACTTATTATTTTTTATTAGTCGAAACCCAGCGTCAACGCATTTAAATTTTTATAATATCCAGTAAAAATTTATTATCCCAACCGGCTCTCACTCTTTTTGATTTAAGACTTGCTTTGGATTGATCTTTTTTCAATATGTTCAGAGCCATTTTTTGTATTAAAGCAAAGTTTTCAGCAGACCGTCCATTTCTTTTTCGTTGGTAATCTTCATTAAAGACCATGTCCAAAGTCCAATGTAAGGAATTCTCCACACCCCAGTGCATCCTTATGTATTTATTGAAATCAATTGCGTTTAAATTTAAAGCTACTAATGTAATATCTGAATGGAACCAGAAGGGCTGACCCTGTTAGCTAAAGAAGCAATTCATGATGTTTCGTTTTACTTACGGCCCACCCATCTTGAAAAACTTGCCAACATATTAAAAGACCCTGAAGCTTCGGACAACGATCGCTTTGTAGCCCACACAATGCTGATGAACCAAGTTGTTTCAGTCGAAGGCGAACTGCCAACATGCCCAGTTAGTTAAGGTGTTAGCTGTAGCGCCGACAGGAATATTAAAGCAATAATTACCGAAGAAGGGATTTTTATCGAAGAGTTAGAACGAAAACCTTCAAAATATGTTCCCGAAAGAGCTCCGGAATTAGCTCCACCAGTAAATATAGACCTTGACAGACCAATCAATGAGGTTATTAAGGAGCTATCAAAACACCCAATAAAAACACGCCTTAACCTAAGTGGGACTCTTATTGTGGCAAGGGATATAAGCCCATGCGCAAATAAAAAAGATGATTGATGAAGGAAAGCCAATGCCGGATTATATGAAAAAACACCCCGTATATTATGCAGGACCGGCAAAAACACCTAAAGGAATGGCCTCGAGGAGTTTTGGCCCCACCACAGCAGGCCGCATGGATTCTTATGTTGACCAATTCCAAAAAATGGGAGGATCATTAATCATGTTGGCTAAAGGCAATAGATCCCAAGCAGTTACTGATGCATGCAAAAGCAATGGAGGGTTTTATCTTGGCTCAATTGGCGCACCTGCAGCTATCCTGGCAAAGGAAAGCATTAAAGAAGTTGAAGTTTTGGACTTTGAAGAACTGGGAATGGAAGCTGTACGAAAAATAAGGGTAGAAAACTTCCCGGCATTTATTATTGTTGATGACAAAGGAAATGATTTTTTTGCAGAGCTATAACACCAAACACACTAATGATCAGAATAAACCAAGATCAAAACATATACATGGCCAATAAATTGCTTCTTGTTTTTTTGAAGATTTGAATATTTTATTTATAATTGGGTTGCCAAAAACGCATTTAATAGTGTGTTTACCGTAACCCTATTTTTATGCCCAAAGTAAAAATATATCCAATTCATCACCGAGACGAAAAGCGAATAGCGCTTGAGTATGAAAGATATATAAAAGATAGCCCTTTTGATAGGATTACAAGAAACCTTCCGCAAAGAAAATACAGCAAAACCAAAAAGCTTTGGCATATTCCTTTCCAGAACAACTACAAAGAGTGGATAAAAAAGCAATATGAATCCATTACAGATCTTGAAATTATATTCCCTGATGATCCTGATCCATCCGATAGAAAAAAGATACAATCAAAAACGGTAGTAAAAATTACAATAAATAAAGTTGAGAACTGCTTCTTTGTGGTTCACGGCTACTCCCCTCCCCTTTTTAAAGCTCTGTTAAATTTACAAAATGGAAGATGGGATAAAAACGGGGGAAAATGGATATTTCCAGGTAATAATGACATCTACAAGGAAGTAATTAAAATCATTGAAAACAATGGATATACATGGACATCCTCAAACGAGCATTCAGCACTGGAAATCCGAAAAAACAAGTGGTATAAGAACCTATCTGCAGAGCAAAAGAAGATATTAACATCATTTAAACAAACCCTTGTGCTAAAACGAATGAGCCAACGGACTCAGGAAATATATTTCACCAGGTTTTCTTACTTTTTAAATGACCATCCTAACACTGACATTAACAACTTGACTTATTACGACTTACAACAATACATCTATCATCTACCTTCAAAATTAAACCAAACATTACTACACCAAACAATTGCTGCCATTAAATTTTATTATGAACGCACAATGGGACGTGGGAAAATGTTTTTCACAGTAAGAAAGTTTAAAAACATTTCCCTTAAAACATTATACCTTCCACTCCCCGAAATAATCCTAATAAATGATACCGTAGAGTGCCCCGATGATAAGATGTTGCTTTTTTTGTCATACCACGCTAATCTTAATTTAACCCAGATTTTAAAAATACCAGCAAATTGCCACACCCTTTTTACAGATAAATATAAATTACCCGGTTCTGATCAAGACGCAATTGATTATTTTCAGAAATTAGCTGATAACGTAAAAAAAACAACCCATCCAAAACAATTTCTATTCGAAAAAGATGGCCATCCATATACACTTTTATCCATTAAAGATAAACTATACAGCATACTCAAAAAACACAAATTAGACTCCATTTACCGCAAACAATATAAGCTAATATTAAGCTTAACAGAATACAGCTTAAAAACACAAAAAATGTACCTGAGTACGTTTATGAGTTTTCTCAAACACTATGAATACAAGCACCCCATATTAATATCAGATGAAGAGATAAGGGACTATCTGATCCTACACAGGGAAAAATCCACTGCCCATCAAGATGTTATGGTAAGTTCATTCAAATTCTTTTTTGAAAAAGTACACAAGCATTCCCTTTCAAAACAGCATATAATGCGCCCCAGAAGAGGCAAGTTTTTACCGGACTTTTTCACCATTGAAGAGATTGCAGCCATATTGAATGCAACTGATAACAAAAAACATAAATTAATGATTGCCTTAGCCTATACAGCAGGGATGCGCCGTCAGGAAATTATTAATTTAAAAATTGATGCCATAAATTTACAAAAAAACAGAATTTTTATTAAAGATTCAAAAGGCAGAAAAGACAGATATTCTCTGTTTTCAAAGCAATTACATGGCTTGTATTTAGAATACATTAAAGAGTTCAACCCGCAAACGTACCTATTTGAAAGTCGCGAACCAGGAGTACAATATAGTGCTGAAAGCATGGCACAAGTATTAAAAAACATGGCACGTTCAGCAGGAATCAGGCGAAAAGTGAACCTCCACATGCTACGCCACTCATTTGCCACCCATCTATTAGAAGATGGCAAAGACATCAGGTATGTTCAGGAACTTCTTGGCCATATGAATATTAAAACAACAGAGAGATACACCCACATAATTAATGATGCCTTAACAACAGTAATAAGTCCATTAGACAGGATGATGAACAATACCGGATTTAGCTTTACACCAAAATCAACAAAAAAGCCACCATAATTATAAAATCAAAATCAAATAAACACACAACTCACTCGATATCAACAAACAACCAAATAAAAACAATACATTATCAACACCTGGCATGTAACTCAGGGTAACGAAGTTGTGCCATAAACCAAAATAATAAAAGAAACACACACCTCCACAACAAAATGCTATATTTGAAAAAGCCACCCAAAATCCCATTTTATTGATAATTACAATTTATACAAAATGACTATATTATCGTTACATCAGAGAGTTACACCACCCCCACCTCTCGACATGATGTTTTTAACGGTAATACAGCTATGGACTCGTTAGAGCCAATGCAAAGACTGACAGACACCTTTTGACATACCTATCCAATATCTTTACAAAAAAAAATAATAGAAATGGAAAAAATCTACAAAGTCACATTTAGAGCAACAGGCCAATTAAACGGACCTGTTCCAATTACCAGAACAATTGAGTATGATGAAATAGCTGGAAGAGCCTTTGCTGGGCCAAAAAGAGATGAAGCTGCATTAGCGGCATTATCAGTCCTTTATCCGGGTGTTTCTTTCCCTCGAAAGGTTGGCATTAATATCGAAATCATAAAAAAAAAGAATAATTCATCAAGGACAAAAAGTAAAAAGCAAAAATCGTCAACAGATAGTAAATCTCTATTTGCCAAGCCATGGTGGCTTTTCCCATTAAGACTTATTTGGAGATTAATCAAATGGGTATTTATAGGTATTTATAAAGAAATCTTTAAAAACAACAAATAGAAAATGGATTATAGAATTGAATATATTGCAAAGTTATTTGAGAAAATAAGCAAAAAAAGATTTGAAAACTATGTGGTTTCCAGACTTTGGCATAAACTCTCAGATAATGAAATAGAATTTGTACCTCAACAATATGTAAAGCGAAACGAAACGAAATATGCTTTAACAGATTTATATTTACCCCAAATAGGCCTGCATATAGAGATTAATGAACCAGCTCATAATGCAAATGAGGAAAGAATATTGGCTGACACTATCCGAAATCAGGAAATTACTAAGAAAACAAAGCACAATCTTTGGATAATTGATTTCTCTATAATTGACCCAAATAACAAGAGTAAACTAATCCTAAAATCAATTGAGGAAATAAATGATGATATTGATGAGCTTGTAATGTTTATAAAGTCTGAAATTGCAAGAAAACGTCAAGACAACACATTCAGACCTTGGGCGCACCAAAACGATTTTAACCCAGATTACCACATTCAGAAAGGTTATTTAGATGCTGATGAAAACCCAAGTTTCCGAACAATCGAAGACATTTGTAAATTGTTTTCAGCCAAAGAACCAAAACGAGGTTTTTTAAGAAAGGGTGGCGTGCATAATCCTTCAAACAAAGAACATTTTATCTGGTGGCCAAGTGAAGAAAATAAACTATGGAACAATCGTATCACAGAAGACAGTTCTATAATTTACGAAAAACATAACGAACCTGAAATTTGCTTAACCCATATTAAGGGGGTAATTAAGGAAAACGGAACAAGAGTAGTGTTTTATAAAAATACAGACATTTTAGGTTTCAAATTTTATAGATTTAAAGGAATTTTCGTTATTGACCATGACCAGTCAAATATAGAAAATGGAATCGTTTGGAAACGAATCGAAAAATACATAAAACTATAGCAGATAATTGCACAGGCTCTAACATCATATATAAAATATTGGGGTTTAGGTGTTTATGCGAACCTTTCTGCCCCGCACCAACTTTTGTAACGGCAGACAGTGATGACGCCCGCAATCCCCAACATTTCATATATGTAACCGTTGGCGTTCATTG
>JARULA010000017.1 GCA_029688995.1 Marinilabiliaceae bacterium ANBcel2 | reverse complement strand
ATTGTAATGGCTGATAATAGAAAAATTAGTTTCATAATTTATAAAAATTATAACTGATTAAAAATAGAATGAGTATGCAAACTAAATTATAATTACTTAGCATTACTGCCATAGACAATTAAAATAATAGCACATTTTAACCATTTGAAACTTATAAAGAGACCAAAACTTAAAAAGGTGTCATAATCAAATCATGATTATGACACAAAAAAGTAATCTCTCAATTCAATTGTCTCGAGAAAATGAATATGGGTAAGCGTCAACATTGGTTCCTCTGATTTTATTCGGTTCATCTGTCATAATAAATTCGAGGTGAGCACCATTCATTAAATCAAAGTAGTTTACATAGTTTTTATCCCATTCAGAACCATTAATATATAACTTATCAATATAACGATTATTACAACTGTTATCAGGTGCCGAAATAGTAATTTTGTTCCCATTTTCAAGAGTAATTTTCATTTCGGGAAACAAAGGTGCTCCTAAAACATACTGATCTGCTCCCGGTGTAACAGGATAAAACCCCATAGAACTAAATACATACCAGGCAGAAGTTTGTCCATTATCCTCATCTCCACAATACCCATCCGGTCCAGAATGATACATGCGGTTTAAAGTTTCACGAACCCAATATTGTGCCTTCCAGGGCTCTCCAGCATAATTATAAAGATATATCATATGCTGTATTGGTTGATTACCATGTGCATATTGCCCCATATCAGCAACTTGCATTTCTCTTATCTCATGAATAGGAAAGCCATAATAACTATCATCAAATATTGGAGGTAATATAAATACAGAATCTAACATAGAAACAAACTCTGCTTCTCCTCCCATTAAATCAATAAGACCTTGAACATCATGAAAAACAGACCATGTATAATGCCAACTGTTACCTTCGGTAAATGCATCTCCCCATTTAAAAGGATTAAAAGGCTCCTGAAAAGTTCCATCTTTATTTTTACCACGCATTAAATTTGTCTCAGAGTCAAAAATATTACGATAATTCTGACTTCTCTCCTTAAATCTATTTATCTCTCGACGAGGCCGATCCAGTTCCTTGGCAAGCTTCCATATTGTCCAGTCAGCAAAAGCATATTCAAGTGTTCTTGCTGCATTCTCATTAATATCAACATCATAAGGAATATAACCCAAATCATTATAATACTCATGACCCAATCGACCAGTAGCACTCACCTCGGGATGAACATTTTCAGAACCATGAAGTATCGCTTCATAAAGGGTTTCTATATCATATCCTCTTAAGCCTTTTAAATATGCATCAGCTACAATCGTAGAAGAGTTATTTCCAATCATAATAGGTCGATGACCCGGACTAGCCCATTCAGGAAGGAACCCACTTTCAAGATAAGTATTTACTAATCCGGCCTGTATCTTCTCATTTAAGGATGGATACATTAAATTAAAAAATGGAAAAACCGCCCTAAAAGTGTCCCAAAAACCATTGTCGGTAAACATGTATCCAGGTAGAATTTCTCCGTTATACGGACTATAATGCCAAATTTTTCCATCAGCATCATACTCATAAAATTTTCTCGGGAATAATAAAGTTCTATATAATGTTGAATAAAAAGTTCGGGTTTGGTCATAAGTTCCACCATTTACTTCAATACGCCCCAACTCTTTATTCCAAATCTCACGCCCATCGGCATAAACTTTTTCAAAATCATCATCTCCAATCTCATTAAGGTTTAAATCAGCTTGTTCATAACTAATAAAAGAGGACGTGACACGTGCATTAATCTTTTCACCCTGGTAAGTAGAAAACCCAACAACTGCACCAACATGGTTATCTTCTAACTCTAACTGATCCTCCAAAAGAGTTTCATCTGACCAGACAGCGTTATAATCAAAAGGCTTGTCAAACTCAACTATAAAATAGTTTTTAAAATTACCAGGAACTCCACCACTATTTCGTGTAGTATAACCAATAACCCTATTTTGTTCAGGAATAATTTTAACATAAGATCCCTGATCAAAAGCATCAATTACTACATAAGAATTTTCCTCTTCAGGATACGTAAACCTAAAACGTGCCGAACGTTCAGTTGGAGTTATTTCGGTAGTTACATCATAATCGGCAAGATAAACACTATAATAATGCGGTGAAGCATTTTCTGCTTTATGACCAAACCAGCTGGCACGCTCACTCTCGGTAAACACCAACTCTCCGGTTACAGGCATTAACGAAAAATTTCCATAATCGTTCATCCATGGACTGGGTTGATGTGTTTGTTTAAATCCTTTTATTCGTTCAGCACCATAACTATATTGCCATCCACTACCCATTTCTCCGGTTTGAGGTGTCCAAAAATTCATTCCCCAGGGACGGGCAATAACCGGATATGTATTACCGTTAGAAAAACTAAACTCTGAATCGGTTCCCATTAAAGGATTAACAAAATCAACCGGATCCTTAGTTAATGAAGCTACAGTTTGAGAAAATGCAGGGACTGCACTTAAAATTAGAACAAAAAAAATAATAATAACCTGATATTGCTTATTCATAAAACACATAATTAAATATTAGTAATTACATACAAGAAAAAAGGAAAATGCACCTGGTAAAACCAGGTACATTATCCTTAACAACTAATTATCCAGACATAAAAGCTATTCGATAGCATCTGAATAACCAGGATTTTGGGTTAAGTTAGGGTTTCTTTGTCTTTCATTGTTAGATATAGGAAATAGTAGGTGTTTTTCTTCAAAAGTGCTGCCCCATACATTGGTTTGACCAACCAAATCTACAAAATCAACCTCACCAGGATTATTAATATCAGTAAGTGGATATTTGCGAGTACGCTGCATATCTGACCAAATTCTAAACTCTAAGGGCAGTTCTCTCAATCGTTCTTTCCACACCTCTTCTACAAATTCTTGTTCAGAAAGAGTTGAGAGCAAATTAATAATATCTGACTTTTCTGTCTGCCAATATCCCCGACTTCTAACTTCTGCCAAATATTCTACAGCTTCGGAAGTGACACCCTCTGAGCGAGCTATAGCCTCTGCAGCAATAAGGTAAACTTCTGCTAAACGATAAACAGCAACATCTTTACCACTTCTTCCTGTCTCAAAAAGAGCTTCATCATCATGCCAAAGATAAGGTGAAGGTTCATATTCACGAGTTCGCTCTTCACCATTTTCCATGTAAGTTAATGAACTATGGAAAAACTGTTTTTCCTGAATACGTAAATCATTATTAGAATCATATACTGCAAGTAGTTCCTCTACGGGTTTATAAGAATTATTAGTAATAGAGTACTGAAAAACTCCCCATGTAGCAGCAACATTAGGATAACAATATGTTGGGAGCCAACCATTAGTAGCAATACCTGCATCATATTCTATAACATACAAATACTCCCTCTCTGTATTGGACGTCCGGATGGTATTATATGCACTTTTTTTAAGATCTTCATCATCATGACTGATCAAAGAGTAATTACCTGAGGTAATTATATCACGAGCAACATTTGCAGCATCAGCATATTTATCAATATTAACAGCTTCTCCACTAATTGTAAGATATACATCAGCTAACAAAGCTTTTGCAGACCCTTTAGAAATTCTGTAATTATTCATAGGCATTGGCTCATTATTTAAGCTGCTATTATCAATCACAAACAACAAATCATTAATGATTTGATTATAAACAATTTCTGCAGAAGACCGTTCCAAATAAATATCCTCTAAAGATTCATAAGGTTCTATTGTTAAAGGAACGTCACCAAAAATTTTCACCAAATGAAAATAGTTTAATGCCCTAAAAAAATAGGCCTGACCTAATAATTGATTCTTTTCAGAATCACTCAATCCAGGTGTGTCAGGTATATACTTTATAGCAGTATTAGCACGAGCGATTGCTACATAACATGGTGTCCAAACATCATCTAGAAAACCAGAAATATTAACAGGAGTTAAGGTAAGATTATGACACTCAATAACATGAACTTCCTGACCTTTATATTCAGGATTATCAAAAAAGCCTGACATATATCCTCCAAGCATCATAGTTGTACCCCTATAAGCACTTCCTGCATGAAAAAATGAAGGGACTCCATCACGATAAAGACGATTTACAGAATTATATGCATGAGAAGGGTCACTAAAATATTGGTGTATACTCATCTCACTTTTAGGGCTCTCTTCTAAAAAATCATCACATGAAGCCATAAATAATAAACCGAAAAATAATATAATTAGTTTTTTCATATCAATATTCCTTTAAGATTAAAGTTAAAATTTAACACTGGCGCCTACAGTAAAGGTTCTGGGTTTTGGATACTGAAAAAAGAACATATTTTGACCCCATTGATCTCCTCCCCATGAAGTGGCTTCAGGATCAAACCCTTTAAAATCATCCGAGTGAATAACAAATGCATTTTCGATACTACCATAAATCCTCAAACTATTTATTCCAGTATTAGTTAATTGAGTATTATCAAAAGTGTATCCTAATGAAATAAGATTCCCTCGTAAATAAGATCCGTCACATACCCAATGATCATCCACCTCACTGTTTTGTCCGCTTGTAGGAGCATGACGTATTTGTTGAACCATAGTATTTTGATTGTCTTCGGTCCAACCATCATATAAAATCGTAGATAGGCCGCTAGCAAATCCGGTACGATCTTCTACTGAATGGAAATATTGCTGAAGAATATCAACTCCAAAAACAAATTGCAGATCTAAGGTAAAATCCCAATTACGATAATTAAGACGATTAATAAAACTACCCGTCCAATCAGGAATCCCCTTGCCAATGATTTCCCGCTCAGATGTGCGTTTTGCCTCACCCGGTACTGCTCCAACTTTCGCAGCCTCCTCAACTTCATCACTACTCCATGTACCTAAGCGACGATACCCATAAAAAGAACTAACTGACTCTCCAACACGAAGAATGGTTTGACTACCACTTACCCACCATGGCCCGGGATGAATATCTTCATCATTTTCTCCTAATGCCTCAATTTCATTCTTATTATAATTAAAGTTTAAACTTGAAGACCATGAAAAATCTGGTAATTCAACATTTCGCGTAGATAACATCAAATCAAGTCCGCGATTAGAAACCTCTCCAATATTATCCAGAATAGATGTAAAACCAGTTGTATGAGGAACCGGACGATTAAGCAGCAAATCGGTAGTTAATTTGTGATAATAATCGGCTTCTAGAGAAATTCTGTTATTGTAAAATCCTAAGTCAACACCAATATTAAACTGTTTTGTTTTTTCCCACTCAAGTTCAGGGTTAGCTAAACGATTAACATTACTACTGGTAACACGATTACCATTAAGCAATACAGTTCCTGAACCAACAGTAGCAAGTGACTGATAAGTACCTATCTCAGTATTACCGGTTATACCGTAACTGGCACGCAGTTTTAAAAGATTAAAGGCATAACTATTATCCCAAAATCCCTCATTAGAAACTAACCAACCCAAACCAGCTGATGGAAAAAAAGCATATTTATTATCATCTCCAAACCTGGAAGAACCATCAATACGCCCTGTAAGAGTGAAAAGATAACGCTCATCATAAGTATAACTACTTCGCAAGAAATATGAATTCATAGCCCAACTTTCAGCATAAGACGATGGAGCATCGGGATCTGAAGCTGCTCCAATATTATTATAATGAAAAAAGTCATCAGCAAAACCCTCTGAGGTCATACTATTAGAACGGTACTTTCTCTCCTGCCAACTTAATCCTAGAACCCCGCTGAAACGATGTACACCTTCAACTACATTATAGTTTAAAAATGTCTCTTGCTGCCAGTATAGCCTGTTAGAGTTTTGGATTTGAGCTCTACCATTTGGAGCAGAAATATTTATAAGATCAGTAGGGCTATATGAACGCCATTCATATATATTCTTATCAATACCAAATTGAGTTCTTAAATCAAGACCTGAAGCCAAATTAATATCAAAAAATAGATTCCCGAAAATTTGAGTGTTATCACGTCTGCGTTTTTGTGTCTCAAGCACATGTACAGGATTAGGTATAGCCTCAAGAGCATATTCATCTTCGATTGTAAAAGTACTGGACCACTCGCCATCAGGAAACTTTACGGGAAAAATGGCTGGCATTTCAATCATAGCACGCCGTGGAGCCTGATGTCCCCCACCCTCTTCTACCTCATTACCCCAGGTCTTATTAACTGATAGATTAGATCCAAAAGATAACCAATCTTTTATATCAGCATCATAAACCAGTTTAGCGTTTACGCGCTTCATCCAAGAATTAAGCATTATCCCTTCATTATCAGAATAATTTATAAATGATCCAAAGGAAGAGTTTTCTGTAGCCTGCTGAATACTTAATTGATGATTATGAGAAAAGGCAGTACGTGTAGCCTCATCCTGCCAATCAGTATCATACCGAGGATTGCCCTGCGAATCAAATAAACGAGGGTCGTTCCTTGTAAGTTCGGGTCCTTCTCCGGACTGATAATCATTATATTTATAAGCATTATCATACCCAATTTGCTGAACCTGCATATACTCTTCGGCATTTAACAAGTCCATTTTTTTTCTTAACTTACCTATGCTAACATAAGTATCATAACTTACATGAACACCTTCTTCGCTAGCACCACGTTTAGTAGTAACCAGCAAAACACCATTAGCTCCACGTGCACCATAAATTGCCGTAGCCGAGGCATCTTTTAGAACCTCAATACTCTCAATATCATTAGGATTAACTAAATCAAAGTTCTCCATAACAACGCCATCAACAACATATAAAGGTTCAGATGAAGAGTTAATAGTACCAATACCACGAATCATAACGCGAGTACTTCCGGTTGGAGATCCTGAATTAGTAAATATATTAACACCTGACACTTTACCTCGTAATCCTTGAAGAGCATTAAATGAAGGCTGTTCTAAAATTTCGTCTGCCGATGCTGTTCCAACTGAACCAGTAACATCAGATCGTCGTTGAGTACCATAACCAACAACAACAATCTCGTCTAACTCAGAAACATCATCTAACATTTGAACATCAATAGTTGAACGTCCCTCAACATCAACCCTGATTGATTCAAAACCAACAAATGAGAAAATCAAAGTAACATTAGGATCATCAACGGTTATTGAGTAGCTCCCATCGACATCTGCAACGGTTCCTCTTGAAGTTCCTTCTACACGAACATTCACACCAGGAACGGGATTACCATCTAAATCGGTAATTTGACCAGTAACAGGAATACCATTTTGAACAAAATTCTCAACTCTATCCTTGTCATCTTTTAAAACAACAATATGCTCTCCAACTATCTCATAAGCATAATCAGAGTCTTTAAAAATCTGTTCCAGTACATCTTCAACTCTCATATCCTTATAAGAGAAGGAGTAACGTTTATCCATATCAAGCTGATCATTCTTATAGAAAAATCCTAAATCACTGGAGTTTTCAATTGCCCTAAAAACATCCAGTATCATAGCATTTTCAACCGATAGTTCATCAATCAGCCTCTGCCCTTTGGTTATTTCAGAAAAAGAGTTTGTGCTACCGATAAAAAGTGATAGCAAAGAAAACATAACAGTAAAAATCACTTTTTTACTGCCATGCAATCCAGAACATAACGTAATTCGATTTTTTTTCATAAATTTGATATGTTAAAAGTTAAACAATAGAAACTGTTAAAACAGTTTCGTTTATCTAAAAAAACAGGTGCATTGTTCACGCAATGTGCCTGTTGCATTTTATTCAAAAATGACATAACAACTACCATCCTTTTGATAATCAATAGCATAATTAAGGTTTGAAGTTAACTGCAATACTTTTAATATATGTTCCATACTTGTTCGACGTTTAATAACTCCGGAAAATAAATCATCTTTCAACTCACCATTACCAAACTCTATTGTTACATCATACCACTCTTCTAACTCTTTGGCAATTTCAATTAATGGCTGATCTATAAACACAAACTTTCCATGCTTCCATGCAGTTATATAATCTTTATCACACTGATAAACTGTTTTATGCGCATTTTTTATATTATAATTCAAGGCTTCACCGGGAAGTAAATCTGAATAAAGATTATTTTCTCCTTTTTTAAAAGCAACCTCACCTTCGAAAAGAGAAAGGTTTATAAGTTGATTATCTTTATCATACTTTAAGTTAAACTGAGTACCTAAATCATAAACGCTATATTCTCCCATTTCAATAATAAATTCACGATTTTTATCATGAGGGATATCAAAAAAAGCCTCTCCGTTTAACTCAACAGTAATTTTATCATGATTATAAACAGTTACTGATGCTTTAGCCCCCGAATTGAACCACAACTTACTGCCATCACTCAATTCTACTGAGGAGATATTACCCTTAGGAGATGATATAGTAAATGTCTCTACAGAGGTAAAAAACAAATCTTTAAATAATAGATTCGAAACAATCAGACAAATAGCAAGTAATGCAACTGCAGTTGACAAAGTTGGCCATATTCGTCTATATAAAGAGTAAGAGGTGTTAATATCACTCCAAAATCTATTAAAAGATTTTTTTATTTTTTTCTTATCTCTGCTACGATATTTCATATTATTTAGAACCCAAATCTTTTGAAAAGCCATAAACTCACTTTTAAGATTAGAGTTATGCGCTAACGACTCAAAAAATTGAGATCGCTCCTTTTTCGTAGCC
Source organism: Marinilabiliaceae bacterium ANBcel2 (assembly GCA_029688995.1). GTDB lineage: Bacteria > Bacteroidota > Bacteroidia > Bacteroidales > Marinilabiliaceae > JARULA01. The sequence continues at coordinate 29,021 of JARULA010000017.1, read as the reverse complement.
TTACCTTTTAAAATATGTAAAAAATCTTTTTCCAATGTTATCGTTTTTATATCTAAACACATTCAACCACCAATACCCTATAAAAAAATCTTGTTTTTTTAATGTTTTTTTAAGGCAAACCCAATAACTACCTAATTATACGACAATTAAAACATTTTTTAATTTATATTAAGAGAGATATGTTAACCAGTTAGAAAACAAACAGAGTGAGCCCAACAAAGATTGTTACACAAAATATTCATAAATTGATCTTACCAGTCGCATTTGATCATAAAATTGAAATATACATTAACAAAGTAGAGATAACGCAAAATATAGCGGTAATATCACCTTAAAAACCAAAACATTAGTTGCGCCAAAGGAAGATAATCTTTTAATTCAACACGAAGCAGTTTAAGAGCTTTAGAGATTCGAGCTTCAACTGTTTTCGGACTAACATCTAATTTTGAAGCAATTTCACGATAGGTAAGATTTTCAAATCTATTCATCTTAAAAACCATACGAATATCTTCAGGTAAATTATCTATTGCTCTTTCAACAATAACTAGTAAACTCTCTACATCTTCAAATGAGTTAGCAAAGTTATCAAGAGCCTCCTGACGATATTTTAGTTCTGGAATTAAATAATCCCGGCAGTTTTTAGCAATAATTTCTTGCTGACGTAAATGATTCAAACAATTATGTTTGGTGATAGTATAAAGAAGGTTTTTAACATTACTATCTGAATAGAGATCCTTACGTCGCTCCCACAACTTAATAAAAGCATCATGCACTAAATCTTCGGCACGAGTATAGTCATTAACATATCCCACTGCAAGATAAAAGAGGAGATCGAAATATTTATTATATATATCTTCAAAAGCTCTTTTTTTACCAGAAATAACACCCTGGAGATCTATATCCATATCAACAAGTTAATAGTTATTAAAAAACATCATAACAGTTCTAAAAAAACAGGTAGCACATAACACTCTTACAGTAAAATAACACCTTCGAAATTAAACACTATTTAACAATAATGCAAGTAGAAAAATAGTAAAACCACTATATTTGCATTACAATCTTTTACACAAAAGGTTTTTTAGTAAGAAATCCTCTTTTAACAATTTTCTATAATATTAAAACTTTAACCCAAAATGAGACTAAAAAACACTCTATCTCGTCTTACTCTATTTTTAATTATCCTTTTTGTACAATGTAAAACTCAAACAGATGATAAAGCTACGCACTCACCATTTAATGAAAAGGTTACCGCTTTCACATCTGGTCAAATTTCGGCCAATTCAAAAATAGTTATTGAACTGGCATCTCCTGTTGATGAGGCTATAGCCGGAGAAAAAGCTCCCGATGAACTGTTAACAACAAAGCCGGAAATTAAAGGAGAGCTTAAATGGGCAGGCGACCGCACCCTGGTTCTATCTCCAAAGAATAATTTGCCTTCGGGTACTGAATTTAGAGCAGAGATTGATCTACCCTATCTCTATACAGATGAAAAAGAGAAGTTTTTTTTCACATTCAACACTATAAAACAAGAATCATGGCTGGGGAATAAAAAAATTTATCCTGCATCACTCACTAACTATTCAATCTATTCAGCAGAAATAACCCTGCAACTTGCCGATGTAACAACCTTAAAGAGTGTAGAGGAAAATGTTATCGCAACATTTGATAATAAAAAAAGATCGCCTCAAATAACACGCATCGACAATACTACATATAATATTAAACTAAACAATCTGCAAAGAGGAGAAGAGAGCAAAATAGTTGAAATAACGATTAAAAAAGGTGAACTCTCGCCCGATAAAGAAATAAAAAGAGAAATCTCGATATCGGGAATAGATGAATTCAAAATTATATCTGCAAATTTAAATAGCAGAGGTGAAAATATTATCACGGTCTCTTTTAGTAATCCGGTTGATCCGCAACAGGATTTGTCAGGACTTTTTTTATTGGGAGGTAAAGATGTTGACTGGCAAATAGATAATAACATGGTGCTGATATATCCCGATGCAAACTTACAAGGGATTAAGGAGCTGGTAGCTATGAGTAGCATTAACGATCTATCGGGCAACTCATTAGGAGAAAATTACAACTTCTCATTTTCATTTACCAGAGAAAAACCGCAAGTAGAAATAATTGGCGATGGAAATATTATGCCCCTCTCAAACGATCTCCATCTTCCCTTCAAAGCTGTTAGTCTGGACGCCATCCTCGTTCGTATTATAAAAATATACCACCACAATGTTGGTCACTTCCTACAAAACAACAGTCTGGCAGGCCAAAACGGATTAAAATCAGCAGGTCGCCTAATTCACATGGAAAGAATAAGACTTGATAATGACCCTACACGCGATCTCACCCAATGGAATAACTTTTCTATTGATTTGGCAAATTTAATAGAACCTGATGCAGGCTCAATATATCGCGTTGAACTTGGTTTTGAAAAAGGTGACTCAAACTATAACTGTGATAATGAGAGCGATGAGCAGTTTGAGACCCCCAATGCTGAAGTATTTGATGTTGAAACCGTTGATGGAGATTTTTGGGATAATCCTATGGGATATTATAGCACAGTGCCGGATAAATATCGATTCCCACAAGGGTATTCATGGCGCGATAGAGACAATCCATGCTCCATATCATATTACACATCACGAAACTGGGACTTTAAAAATATTGTAGCAAGTGACCTTGGAATTTCAGCCAAGCAGGATGGAGAAAACAACTATCAGGTTACTTTAACAAATCTTATCTCTGCAATACCCATAGAGGGAGTTGAAGTGGAGCTTTACAATTTACAAATGGTAAAGTGTGGCAAAGGCACAACAAATTCAAACGGACTAGCAAATATTGAAGTTGAAAGTAAGCCTTATCTTTTAATTGCTCAATGGGGTGATCAAAAGGGCTATTTGAGAATGACCAGCGGATCATCACTGCCTGTTGACCGTTTTGATGTATCGGGTGAAGAGGTTGAAGATAATATTAAAGGATATATTTTTGGTGAAAGAGGAGTATGGAGACCGGGTGACTCACTCTTTATATCTTTTATGCCAATTTTTACAAATGAAAATGAACTGCCTCCAAATCATCCGGTAACTTTTGAGCTTACCGATCCAAGAGGAAGAAGAGTTGCACGCCAGGTAAGCAGTAGCGAGAATAACAGACTCTATTCATTTAAAACTAAAACTGAAGAGGATGCGCCTACAGGATTTTATAATGCTAAGGTAACAATAGGTAATGTTGTGTTTAATCGCTCTTTAAGAGTTGAAACTGTAAGGCCTAACAGACTGGATATTGATCTTAAACTACCGGATAAGATATTATTGTCGGGCCAACATCAACAGTTCATGATAACAAGTGAGTGGCTGCATGGTTCTCCGGCTGCAGGATTAAAGAGTGATGTTAAGCTTAATGTTACACCTGTAAAAACAACATTCGAAAAGTGGGAAGATTTTAACTTTGATGATCCGGCTACAAAATTTGATCCCAGGGAAATAACAGTTTATGACGGTGAGCTGTTGAATGACGGAACACGCTCTTTTACCAATGCTATTCCCGAATATAATAATGCTCCGGGAATTTTATCAGCGAGATTTACTACAAGAGTATTTGAAAAAGGGGGAATCTATAGCAGTTCATCAAAGAGTGCTGTAATTTCTCCATATGCACAATATGCAGGTATTATTGCACCGCAGGGTAATCGCTGGGGCAGATTATCAACCAATGAAGATCATAAGGTGAGAGTTGCTGCTGTAGATTACAATGGCAAAGGTGTTGCTGAAACTACCCTTGATTATGAGATATATCATATTAACACGCGCTGGTGGTGGGAAAGCTCATCAAAGAATTTACACAGATATGTCTCTTCGCGCAGTCAATATCTTGTAGAATCGGGTAATATTACCACCTGTAGTGCCGGTAAAGGAGAGTTTACCATTAATATGAGAAGTGGAAACCGGGGACGATATTTAATAAGAGTAGTAGATAGAGAGAGCGGTCATGCTACAGGTGAGATGGTAAGTTTCTCGGATTGGGGCGGACTGCAACCTGAAGGTGAAGGGGCTGAATTTCTCTCTTTTGAGACTGATAAAAAAGAATACTCTGTAGGTGATGATATAACTGTTACATTTCCCTCTACAGAACATGGTTTCGCTCATATTACGGTAAAAAAAGGGAATAAAATTCTTGAAAACCACTGGGTTAAACCAGGTGATAAAGAGACTACCTTTACATTTGAAGCTACCGAAAAGATGACACCCAATATCTATATTGGTGTAACTCTAATTCAGCCTCATGCACAAACAGTCAACGATCTTCCAATAAGATTATACGGTATTGTGCCGGCAAAGGTGACAGACCCCAAAACCCAACTAAAGCCCGAAATAACCACTGCCGATGAATGGCGTCCCGATGAAACAGCTGTAGTTAAAATTAGCGAGGAGAATAACAGAGAGATGGATTATGTCATTGCTATTGTTGATGAAGGGCTACTCTCGCTGACAAACTTCTCTACACCCAATCCCTGGAGGCGTTTTAATGCAAGAGAGGCACTGGGGGTAAAAACATGGGATCTTTATAGCGATGTAATGGGCGCCTTTGGAGGAAATATTGAAAGCCTGTTTAGTATAGGAGGAGATGCTGATCTTGATAGTGAAAAGGGAGAAAATGAATTACGCAGATTCGAACCAATGGTAAGATTTGCCGGTCCGTTCACCCTCAATCGAAGAGAAGAGAAAAGCCACCAAATAGAGATCCCTTCCTATACAGGAAATGTAAGGGCAATGGTAATAGCAACAGATGGTGAAGCTACCGGAAGCAGCGATAAAAATGTAAGAATTAAAAAACCTGTTATGGTTTGGAGCGGTATGCCAAGAGTTATGACTCCCGGAGATAAATTATCACTGCCGGTAACAGTTTTTGCTCTTGAAAATAATATAAACAGGGTAAATGTATCGGTTGAAACAAGTGATCACTATAATATAAAAGGAAACAGCTCTAAAATTGTCAATTTTGACGCACCGGGTGATAAAACTCTCTTTTTTGAAGTTGAAACCGGTGATATTACCGGACTCTCTCACATCACAATAACGGCCGAAGGAAATGGTGAAAAAGACCGATTACAGACCAACATAGAGGTTAGAATGCCAAATCCCGAAACTGTAGAGACTATATCGGCAACCATTGATTCTAATGAGAGTAAAAAGATCGATTTCACTCTGCCGGGAATAGAAGGAACAAACAGTTTAACACTTGAAACATCAGTAGTACCTCCGGTAAATTTAAATAACAGATTAAATTATCTTATTAAATATCCTCACGGATGTATTGAACAAATTGCATCAGCTGCATTCCCCCAACTCTATCTCGACAATTTTGTCAATTTAAATGAAGAGCAAAAAAGGGAGATACGAGATAATATAAACAGAGTTATTTTAAGATTACCGGCCTATCAAACAAGTGATGGAGGATTCTCATATTGGCCCGGGGGCAGAAGGGTTAACGAGTGGAGCTCTAGTTATGCAGGTCACTTTATGCTTGAGGCTGAAAAGCATGGTTATGTAGCTTCAACTACTCTTAAAAATGAGTGGCTCAACTCACAAAAAAGAGCTGCTAACCGATGGATGCCTGCTAACAGTAGCAGATACAAAGCTGCAGAGGAGATGAATCAAGCCTACAGATTATATACGCTGGCTCTGGCAGGAGATCCGGCAACAGGGGCAATGAATCGTCTTCGCCAACAGGATGATATCGCTATTCAGGCTAGATGGTTACTGGCCCTGGCATATAGTATGGCTGGCATTCACGAAGTGGCCGAATCAATTATTGATAACAGACCTTTTGATAATAACAGAAAGATAATTAGAAGCACTTATGGATCAAACATAAGGGATAATGCCATTTTGGTGAAGACTCTTTCTCAATTAAAAAGATATGAGAGCGCCCTTTCAGTTGTGCATGAAATAGCTGACGAGCTAAACAGCAGCAGATGGATGAGTACTCAAACAACTGCATGGAGTTTAATGAGTATAATTAACTTCTCTAATCACAGGGGCAATCCCAATATGGAGTTCAGCTACAAGTTTAACAGTGATGAGAAAGAGAATGTCGTAACTCCCGTTCCTGTTTGTAACCGGGAGTTTAATGTGGATCATATGAATGAAGGAACTGTAGAAATTCTTAACAAGGGAGAAACTCATCTTTTTACTTCTCTTATTTTAAGAGGAATACCTGATGGTATAGATAAGAGCAGGTATGAAGAGAACCTCAAAATGGAAATGAGATTTGAAACTCTTGAAGGAGATCCTTTAACCCCTAATGAGATTGAACAGGGTACAGATTTTAAATATATTATAAGAGTCCATAACCCCGGCACAGCAGGTAAAGCCGAAAACCTTGCTCTTACACAGATGGTGCCTTCGGCCTGGGAGATAAGAAACCTGCGTCTTGAAGGAAACAGCCATCATGAATCGGATATACCTGATTACAGAGATATACGCGATGACAGGGTTTTCTCCTATTTTGATCTTGAACCCAATGAAACAAAACAATTTGTTGTGATTGTTCATGCAGCTTTTGCAGGAGAATTTTATCTGCCCCCTGCTTCATGTGAAGCTATGTATAACCATAACATAAGAGCACGAATACCGGGAATGAGAACAAAGGTTTCAAAACCATAATTTGATTATGATTCTCTACAGATATAGATATTGTGCAGCCCTACTGCTGTTTCTATTTATACTCTTTTTACTGATACCACCACCGCAGTTTAACACTCCGCGATCAACGGTGGTATTTGGTAAAGGGAACTATCTGCTGGGAGCTCATATTGCCCATGATGAACAGTGGAGATTTCCCGCACCCGACTCTCTGCCGCATAAATATAAAAAGGCGCTTATTACATTTGAAGATCGTTATTTTTATTATCACCCGGGTGTTAATCCCATATCAATAATAAAGGCGTTAATTAATAATGTTAAAGCAAATAAAATTACAGGAGGTGGTAGCACAATCTCTATGCAAGTGGCACGCATGGCAGATAATAACCCCCGTACCATAAGAAACAAAATTTGGGAAATGTTAAGGGCCCTAAGATTAGAAACCGGATTCTCAAAAAAGGATATTCTTATTATGTATGCTGCCAATGCTCCCTTTGGAGGGAATGTGGTCGGACTGGAAGGGGCTGCATGGCACTATTTTGAAAGGGCTCCACATAATCTTACCTGGGCAGAATCAGCTTTACTGGCTGTTTTACCCAATGCACCGGGAGTATTGCGACCCGATGCTAACAGAGAGAGGTTAAAGGATAAACGTGATAAACTTTTAAAAGAGCTATACCAAAATGGAAGTATCGATAAAACAGAGCTGATGCTCTCACAAAGTGAGCCTCTTCCAACGGGAAGGCGTAGAATGCCTAATTCAGCACCTCATCTTGTAGGGAGATTATCAATAAGCCAAAACGGCGAGATTATACATACCACTATTGATCCTTTTATTCAGGAGCGGATGAGTAAAATTGTGAATAACTATTCGCGCCAATTAAAGGGGAACCAAATAGATCATGCTGCAGCTATTATTGCAGATATCGAAACAGGAAATGTTCTTGGATATGTGGGAAATAGCAATGGTAATGGTGACGGTCATGCAGTGGATATGATTAGGGCATCAAGAAGCTCGGGAAGTATATTAAAGCCATTTTTACATGCAGCGGCGCTGCAAAACGGAACAATTCTGCCTCAAATGCTTATTGAAGATGTGCCGGTTCAATATCGTGATTATACACCCCGTAATTTTTATCGCAGATATTATGGTGCGGTACCTGCAAACGAAGCTCTTACCCGAAGCTTAAACATTCCCTATGTGAAACTTTTAGATGATTATGGTGGTGAACGTTTTTTAAAATTGCTAAATAAAATGGGAATGACTACTCTTAATAAAGGATATAGTCATTACGGATTATCACTAATTTTGGGTGGTGGTGAGAGTATGCTCTGGGAATTAGCAGGAGCTTATGCCTCAATGGGCAGAACGGTAAACAGTTTTACAAATAGTGATGCCCACTATTTTAAAGAAGATTTTAAACCGCTAAATATTGATAAAAATAATGGTGAAAAAAGGAACCATATTAAGGAAAAAAAGAGCGCAACAAAGGAAAATAGCAAACTAAATCACCCTCCGGTTTTATCGGCAGGTGCAATATGGCACACGTTAGAGGCTATGAAAGGAGTTGTAAGACCACCACAGGAGACGGGTTGGGAAAATTTTACCAGAGGTCAAAATATTGCCTGGAAAACAGGTACCAGTTACGGCTACCGCGATGCGTGGAGTATAGGGTTAAATAGCAGGTTTGTTGTGGCTGTATGGACTGGCAATGCGGGGGGTGAAGGGAGGCCCGGACTAACAGGGGGTACGGCAGCTGCTCCCTTAATGTTTCAACTTTTCACCCTGCTTGAAGGTGGTTCATGGTTTAATACTCCACATGATGATCTTGTTGAGATAGAGGTTTGTAAAAAATCGGGATACCGTGCTTCTCAAATGTGTATAAAAACAGAAGAGAGGCTTATGCCATTAAGTGTGCGAAGCAGCTCTGTTTGCCCTTTTCATAAACTGGTACATCTTACTCCCGATGAAAGATTCCAGACTTCTAAATTATGCCGGGAGGATGGTGATATTAAAAGCAAATCTTTTTTTGTTCTCCCCCCTCTTATGGCCTGGTACTATCGCCAATATAACAGTGACTACCGCACACTCCCGCCATTTGAACCGGGATGCAACAATAATGAGTTTTCTTCAATGGATTTTATCTACCCTCACAAAGGAACAACCATAATAACTCCAAAAGATCTTGACACGAAAAGACAAAGCATTGTTTTTAAAATTGTTCATAACAATCCTGAAGCAACAGTTTTTTGGCATCTAAACAACTCTTATATTACCTCTACAAAAAGAGAACATCAGTTAGAGCTTGATCCCGGCAAAGGAGTACATGTAATCACTGCGATTGATTCAGATGGGAACCGGATTTCACGCAATTTCAGAGTATTAAAATAATGGGGCTTCATTAAAAGAATTCTGCCTATTCGGCCTATTTAAGAACTCCTTTATTAGGCCAATAGGCTCCTAAAACAAGTAATATACGAATAAAGATTTAACATTATGATTAACAAGTTGACACTATCAATTAAAAATAGTAATTTTAAATTGTTAATTTATATATAATAAAAATTAAAAAACCAAAACAGTATGAGAAAGAGTATTTTTAAATTAATTGCACTAATGTTTTTAACATTGTCATTTGGAATATTTACTGTGTCATGTAGCGATGATGATGATGACAATGATTTTCCCAATGGAGAGAATGGATATGATCCGGAAAATCTATTAAAAGGAACATGGCTCGGCATTTATGATGAAGCTTTTGAAGGACCAATGGATTTGCCTGCAAATAAAGTTTTAGTGGAGTTTGATGAGGATGATTTTATGATTGTCACATTCTATAACGAAGATCAGGTAGCCGGTTTAAAAGGGAGTTATCATTACGATGAGTCTGAAGGTGATGTTGTTTTAACAATGACAAGCGCCTGGAATGAAGAAATTCATAACTGGGAAGAGACAGATGATTTCCATATTAATATGACCACTTATTTTGACGGAGACCATGCTCTAAATCTTACTAATGTTGATGAAGGGGTAGGCATGGAAATTAATCGGATTACACGTGAAAATCCGGAAAAAATCGAAGGCGCATGGATGAGCAATGAGGCGTTTATAACTCTATCAGATAATGGCGAATTTACAGTAATTGCAGAGGAGAGCGAGTCGGGATATGCCCATAAAGTATCATATAATAATAAAAATTATCTCATCATTAATTTCACAAACAGTGAAGGGGTAGCCGGCCAAATATGTGATTATTACGAAATAGTTGAATACTCTTACGATGAATCAGATGATATTTTAAAAGTAATATTACCAGATGGGGTTTTAGAGTTTAACAGACAAAGTTTAGCCGATGGTGATGAATTAGTTGGTGCATGGCTGGCAATTTATGAAGAACCCGTATTGGGTCCCGGAGATAAAGATTGTGATATACTGTTTACAGAAATGACAGATGAGGGTGATTTTCGTATTCTAACATTTTTAAACAGTGATCCTGTAGCAGGTCATATAGGTACATATACACACTATTATAAAGAGCTGTTAGAGCTGCACCTTACAGAAGACTGGAATAATGAAACATTCTCATTTATGACAATTCCTGATGGCGGACATGAGCAGCCAATGGCAATATCAATATCAGAGGATGGTGATGAGATAATGATTAACCCCGAAGATGACGCACTAACTTTTAACAAAGTTATGTTAACAGATTTTGAGGAGGTAGAAGGAAATTGGGAATGGAATTATGAAGGCAATATGATGGGGACAATGCATATTGAAGATGGATATGCTGTATGGCAAGAAGAGATAGGTAAACAGGAAGGAACTATTTACAACTTAGGAGATGTTAATGGCAGCTCATACTTCCTTTTTCATGTTACTTATTGTGAGTTTGAGCCAGACAATGATAATTACGCAGGAGATGATGCCGACTATTTTACTGTAAGCAGGTATGAACTGGATGGAGAAAATAACTTTACTCTATGGCACGGAGATTTTGAAATGGCTCTTGAACGTATGGTGCGATAACAAGTTGTTAAAAGACAGTCTGCTAACTGCTAAAACTTAAAAGCTTTATACAATTTGACAATTGCATTTACAATTTGACAATTATGATTAGCAGATAGTTTCTATATTTATATCCGGTATAGAGATAACTAAACAGTTATTTCTGCCGGATTTTTAACGGGTGATAATTTCAAAAGAGTTAAAAAAAATAGGATTAGGTTTAAGATTAAAATTATTCTCTCTGAAATTTATAAACCAAAAGCAAAAAGTTTATCACCCTTTTAGAGGCTGTCCAAAAAGACAGCCTCTTTTTTATACCCGTTTATCTATTCCCTTTTGTTTAATGATTAAGGTTTTGCTAATTTAGTATGTTAAATTTTAACTAAATGGAAGCAAAACTTCTTGTAACAGGCGACATTCATATTGGCAGACGATCATCAGGTGCACCCTCTGAATCTTCAATAAAACTTCCTCCAGCCAAAAACATCTGGTTCTCTATTGTAAATTATGCAATAGAAAACAAGTTTGATTTTTTGATTCTAACAGGAGATATAATAGATAGGGAAAACAGATATTACGAAGCTGTAGGTCCGCTAACCAAAGGATTACTAGACCTTGCCAGTAAAAACATCAAAATTGTAATGACATCGGGAAATCATGATTTTGATGTTCTTAAAGAGATTATAAAAGATAATAAATTTGAAAATATTTACCTTTTGGGAAGTGAAGGAGGATGGGAATATAGAACTATAGAAACTGGTTCAAAAAAGAGTCTTTTTTTTGCCGGCTGGTCGTTTCATAATGAAAGTGAAAAAGAGGATCCACTATTATCACTTAAAAATGGTGATCAATTAAAAAAAGAGTATAAAATAGCAGAATCGACTCCTTTAGTAGGAATAATACATGGGGATATCTATAACAAAAAGAGTATATATGCTCCGCTTGATAAAAATATAATGTTAAGCTCTAACTTCGACGCATGGCTTATGGGACATATTCATAAAGCGGATATAATAAACAAAAGCTTTCCTCTTATTCTCTATCCGGGCTCACCACAGGCGTTAGATGCAGGTGAAACAGGTACTCACGGAGCATATAGTGTTACTATAACAAACAATTTATGCAACTATAAGATGGTGCCCCTCTCTCCTGTCAGATACGAAAAAATGGAAGTTGACATCTCCAACACAACCGGTAGAGAAGAGTTTAGAAATAAGGTTACAGAGGAGATATACAACTCTGTTGAAGAGTTATACAACACAAATAACGGTGCAACCGAACATCTTAATCACATTGTTTTTGATCTATTGCTAAAAGGTGAGCATAGTGATATTGAGAATGTTGAAAACTGGTGTGAAAAATTTTTAGCCGATGACACCTCCTTTACAGCTCCCTATAAAAGAGGCAATAGCGATAATTTTGCAGAGAATGTCATTGTACGAAAAATAAAAAATGAAGCGTCTCAAAAAATTCCCAATATTGAAAAATTAGCAGAGCAAAAGTCGGTGGTAGGCATAGCAGCAAAAGCGCTTATCGATCTGGAAAAGGGAGTTGAAAACAGTATTGTTGAAAAAATAAAGAAGAACTGGTATGCAAAATATGATGAGATGATTCGTCGCAACAAAGTTTATGCATATTTAAATAAAGATAAGGATAATGAAGAGAGAGAAAGATTGGCTAAAGAGTATATTTTAAAAGAGCTGAAAAAAACGCTCTCGCACTTTTATAAACAGAAGCAGTAATGAACGAAGATATTAAGAGCTATAAAAAAGCCCCATTCGAATTAAAACAGATAACTATAGATAGGCTGCCGGGATTTCCTCACGGATTAAATCCGATGAAAGATCTTGCAAAAAACATTAATATTATAGCAGGACCAAACGGATCGGGTAAAAGCTCTACGGCATCTTTTATACAAAATTTGATATGGCAAAATAACGGTTCAGCTATTTCGGGAAGTGCGGTTGCAAAAATTGATGAGGAGAATTGGTTTTTTTCGGTAGAGAGCGGACTTTATGATGTACAAAAAGAGGGAGAAAAAGCTAACCTGCCTTTACCTACAGATTGCTTTGGCAAACATTACACTCTTGCACTACATGATTTGGTTACAACTGCCGAAGGTGATATTGCAAAAAAGATTATAACCGAAGCTGCAGGAGGTGTAGATATAGAAAAGAGTGAAAAAGAGTTAAATTATGACAATAAGATAAAGAGTATTACAGGCAGTGTCTTCGCCAATTTTGACAAACTCACTAAAGATGAGAAAGAGACTCAAAACAAACAAATTGAACTCAAAAAAAGGGAGCACTCTCTTGAAGAGTTATACAAAGAGAAAGCCGAGTGCTCAATAGCAGCTTACAAAGCTACATTACTCAACAACATAAAAGAATATTTCAATGAGAAGAAAACATTAAATGAGTTAAAATTGAAACTCGACACCTATCCTGAATGTATGGATAAGGTACAAAACGACCATTATAAAAGAGTTGAGGATGCAGAAGAGAATATTGACAAAAACATAAATTTAATTGAAGAGTACAAAAATAATATTGCAAGAAGTAAAGAAGAGATTGAAAAATTAAATATTGAATCTAACGTAGTAGATAAATCGATAATTAACGAAATAGAAAAAAGAGTTGCAGCCTTAGAAAATAAAAAAAGGGAGATAGATAGTAACAGCGATGAGTTAGAAAAAAAGGTTAGTAACGAGAAGATTTTACGAAAAAGAGTAGCAGAAAGTCCGTCCAGCCCGGCCCCATTTACTCATAGCGATTTAGAGGAGTTGGATAGACTAATAGAGAGGGCGCATCAAGTTGGAGGCAGCTTAAATATTAATAAAATTAAATTGGAGAGAGCTCAAAAGCATTTGAACAAAATTGAACAAAAAAGTGATGAAAAGGATGATGACAAAGCAAAAGAAGCTCGATCTCTTCTGCAGGATTGGCTTGCTACAACAAATCAAAATATTTTTAACCAAAAGAGGATAAAAAATCAGCTGCTAAAAGGATTCATTTTATCAGTAGGGGTATTTCTTTTAGCTTTTTTACTAGTGATGGCTCTTTTTTATGCCGGTATTATCAGATTACCGCAAGGATTAACAAACATACTACAATCAACAGACCCTCTCTATTTTATTGTTACTACTGCAACGGTTGCTGCAGCAACTATTCTATCCTCTGTTAAAATCTCTAATATAGCTAAAGAGCAAAAGAGAGTAGCTTATACAATAAAAGAGATTGAGGATAAATACAACAGATTAAAACCTGAGGATATAGTTGAAAAGCTACCCGTTAAATTGTTAAACAACTCTTCTACAAGAGATGAGGTGAAAAAAAGTGAAGAGGCTCTTTCAAATCAAATTTCTAAAAATGATAGTGAGAGAGAAAAGAGAGTAACCTTAATAAGCGAGATTGAAGATTTAAATGCTGAAAAAGAGGGGCTGCTAAAAGAGTATGAGAGCATTAAAGAGGAGCAAAAAAAATGTGCTCATCACTTCACTAAAAATGCTGTTTTACCTGAAGGACTCAATTCTGAAAAATATACTGTTCTTTTTGAATATATCAGAAATATTAGAGAGTGGTTTACCAGTGTTAAGGAGATAGAAGAGATTAAAGCAATAAATAAAATGAGAGAGAGTGAATTTGAAAATGAGCTGAAAATTTGCAATGAACTTTTTTTTAAAACTTATAAAAGAGGAGCTGAAGATCTTATAAAAGCAAAAGTAATACTGGAAGAGATAAAAGATAATTTTGAACATCTAAATAGAGAAAAAAACAATATTGAATCATTTAATAGAGATATAGATAACTGTGAAATAATTATTAATCAGCACACTAAAAAAAGAGAAGAAATTTTTAATACTCTCTCGAGTGCCAACAACGGTAAATTAATCACCCAAAAAGAGGAGGTTAAGGAGCTAACATCAATGCTTGATAAATATAAAGAGGCAAAAGAGAGCTATTCTAAAAAGCATTATTTTGTTGACAGCACCATAAATAAAATTAAGAGAGATAAACACTTTAATGAGATTGAGAAAGAGATAGTTGAAAGCGAGTGTTTAGAGAGCTTGCAACAGGAGGTAGAAAAATGGGAAGCTCTCTCTCAAAAAAAGGAAGAGGTAACAGATAAAATAAGCAAAATAGAGACAGAGATAGAGCAGGCAAAAGAGAAGGGTGATCTGGAAAATATTATTTATGAAAAAGAAAAGAGTTTAGATAATGTAGAAAAAGAGTTTTCAAATAATCTCTCATCAATAACGGGTAAAATTGTTACCGATGTAATTAAAGAGGAGTCGGATAAAAAGAATCAACCTAAAGTGTTGCAACGTGCATCAGAGCTTTTTGTAAATATTACTCACGGAAAATATAAAATCAAAGTTATAGAAGAGAACAGCAGTGCCATCTTTAAAGCTATTGATGTAAATAATAGAAACACACTTGCTATGGAACAGATGTCCACAGGAACACGTATTCAACTGTTAATAGCAGTGAGATTAGCTTTTGTAGAGATGCAGGAGAGAGAGGTGGCTTATCCTGTTCTTGCCGATGAACTGCTTGCCAATAGTGATGATGAGCGCGCACAGGTTATTATAAATTCGTTGCTGGAGATAAGTAGGGATGGCAGACAAATATTCTATTTTACTGCTCAAAGTGACGAAATATTAAAATGGGAAGAGGCTCTTGCCAAAAGAAATGGGGAGTCTATCACAGAGACTTTTGACTATAAGGTGATAACTTTAGCAGATAATAAATTAAAGGGTATTAAGAGAGGTGGAACCAAAGCCTCGGCATTACACCTATATAAAAATGTTCCTAAACCCGAAGGGAGATCATATAGTGAATACTTTAAAGAGCTAAAGGTTACACCCTTTTTACCCGAAGAGGATGAAGTAAACTCAATTCACATAGCTCTACTAACTAATAGGTGCACGTTGATATATACGATCTTAAGTAAGGGTTTGGTAACATGGGGTGAGCTCAATAACTATATCAACTATAACGGGGAGATAAATTGCGAAGATTTTTCACAAGAGTATAAGATAATGCAGGAGAAAGCTCAACTGCTACAATTATGGAGTTCACTTTTAAAGAGGGGGCAAAACAGAAAAATAGATTCTGAGGTGTTAAAAGAGGCTAAAAAGCAAAAGGCAGGTATTACTGACAGCTATTATGATAAAATCTTAGAACGATTGACTTTGCCGCATGTCAAAGGTGATCCCGAAAAACTAATTAAAGAGCTTAGAGACAATAAAATTCCCAGATTTTCAGAAACAAAAATAGATACTCTTAATAAATTTTTCTTAGATATGGAGTATATAAACAGCGAAGAGAAGCCTGCAAAAGAGGAGGTTACAATATCTGTTAAAGCTGCACTATCAAAAATGAGATATCTTAATGAAAAGGAGGCGCAAAGTTTAATTGACTCAATTTTACACCAAAAAATTTAAATGGGGATTTAAAAAAATACCTAAAAAAGGGGATTGATTGGTATAATCAATCCCCTTTTCTTTGCAATAGTTTTTGATTTAATAAAAACAGTGATAAGATGATAAGAGGTTTATTAATCGCAATAGTTCTCACTTTAACATTACACGCTAGCTCACAGACTGTTATAAGGGGAATTGTCATTAATGAGTTTAAAGAGCCTGTACCGGGTGCAAATGTTATCCTTAACGGAGGAGCTTCAGGAACAGTGGCCGATCATAACGGTGAATTCTCTTTTAAGGATATTCCAAAAGACACCCATGAAATAAAGGCTTCATCTCTGGGATATGAGATGTATGCCGATGTTATTGAGGCTGACAAAGAAGAGGTTGAGTTAACAATTGAGATGAAATCATCTGATTATGAACTTGCTGAGGTAAATGTGGTTAGAACCCGACAAAATTTGGCAAGAATAACCAACAGTCAGCCGGTTCAACATATTCCAAATGATTTTATAAGAGATAATATGGCGGGGAGTTTAATGCAGACATTAAGTTCGGTACCCGGAGTTAGCTCTATGGATATAGGATCGGGAATATCAAAGCCTGTTATAAGGGGAATGGGATATTACAGAGTTGTTGTTGCACAAAACGGAATTAAACATGAAGGTCAGCAATGGAACTCTCATCACGGGATATCTGTCGATCAACATAGCATTAATAATCTTGAGGTTATAAAAGGTCCTGCATCTTTAAAGTTTGGCTCCGATGCAATTGGGGGTGTAATTAATATTTTACCACCCGACATTCCCAAAGAAGATGGGATATCGGGCCGCTTCTCGGTTACCGGGAAAAGTAATAATGAATGGATTGGTGGTAATGCATCGTTGTCTGGCAAAAATGGAGATTTCTATATGCATGCCAACATAACACATAACCGTTTTGGCGATTTTAAAATTCCCGATACAGACTATTTTGTTGAACCTGCTCCTGTAAGTGCTTCAGAAGCGTCACACAGAGTCTCAATAGATGATTATGTATCAAATACAGCAGGAGAAGAAAATGCTCTCTCTTTTATAGGTGGAGTAGAAAAATCGTGGGGAGAAAGTTATATTGAATTAAGCTACCATAAAAGTGAAAACGGTTTTTTTGATTGGGAAGGGATGAATGTTGAAAAGATTAGAAAAGAGCATGAAGAGAGCCGACATGATATTAATGATCCAAAGCAGAGTATCGAAAATTACTCTATAAATAGTAACAGTAAAATAGATATTGGAAATAATCGCTTAGAAATAGGTTTGGGTTACCAGTACAATCTCTCACAAGAAAACTCCAGGTTAATGGATCGTACCGGTAACCGCAAAGATGATTTGGAATATTATCGAAGTAAAGACAATCTTGAACTGGAGCTTGCTCTTCACAATCTATCGGCAAATGTAACATACTCATTAAGAAGTATAAACAACCATATTTTTGATTTTGTAATTAACAGTCAGTACCACAACCATAAACATGAAGGGTATAGTCATATTCTTCCCGATTATAACAGATTATCAACAGGTGTGGGTATTATTCACAGATACCATTTAAACGATGAGTGGAGAATCAACTCGGGTGTACGGTTTGACTTTCATAATTTTGAGATGGATGAGGCATTAAACCCGGATCCTGATTACGGAGAAGCTGTTTTTAATCCACAATTCAGCAAAAATTTCAACGGCAGCTCATTTGCTTTGGGTGCTAACTACACTCCCCACTCAAACCTCCTTTTAAGGGCTAACATAGGTAAAAGTTACCGTGTCCCGTCAGCATATGAATTGGGAGCATACGGACTGCATCGACACGAAGGCCGTTTTGAAAGAGGGGATTTAAATAATAAACCCGAAGTGGCCTGGCAAATTGATTTGGGGGCAGAAAAACGTTTTAACCGTCTGGAGGTTATGGTTAGTCCGTTCGCCAACTATTTCACCCGATATCTATATTTGCAACCTACTGCTATTTTAAGAGCAGAGGGACAGGTATATGAATATCGCCAGTCAGAAGCTCTGCTATATGGTGGTGAATTTATGATAGATTTTGATTATAGTGATAATTTAAATTTTCAAACAGGAGGTGAATATGTATATGCATTAAATTTAGACAATAATAGCTCCCTCCCATTTACGCCCCCTTTTTCTATATTATCACAACTTACATGGATGTTTAATAATAGCGGAGAGATGTTTAGTAATTCTCGATTATCTTTTGAAGCACGTAAAGCAGCCAAACAGAATCAAACAGTTCCAAACGAATTGGACACTCCGGGATATGTCTCTTTTAATTTTACAGCGCAAACTGATTTAAACGTGGGTGAGAATAAATTAAACATGCTTTTTAGAGTAAATAACATTTTTGATAATAGGTATTATAATCATATCAGCTTTTATCGCAGATTAAGAATTCCTGAGCCTGGAAGAGATATAGAGCTTACAGTAAGCTACTCGTTTTAGTTAAAATAATATCCAAAATAGTATCACTAATCAATTAGATAAACAGAACAATTAATTTATATAACTAAAAACCAATTAAAAATGAAAAACAGAATAAAATTATTCTCATTAATTTTTATGGCAACTTTTGCCTTATCAACTTTAACTATATCATGTAGTGATGATGATGATGAAACAACTCCTCCGGTAATAACCTGTTTTTCGGCGGGTGATCATTATAGTGAAAGTAATATTGTTGAAAAAAGCGGTGAAATTATTATTGATTTTGATGTAAAAACCGGTAATGACGGACGCCTTGATTCATATTTTATAGAAATACACAGCCATCCCGAAGATCCTGAAGAAGAAGAGTTTTTAATTATTGAAAAATGGTTTAACGACAACCAACTGTTTAAAGGTTCGAGAAACTTCTCGGTACACGAACATATAGATATTCCGGATGAGGCTCCTTTAGGCGAATATCACGTTGAAATTGCAGTAAGGGATGAATTTGGCAATATAGCTCAAGAAGAGACACATATTGAAATTGTAGAGAATATTGACTAAATAAAAGTTAATAATGATGACAAAAGAGAGATTTAAAAGGAGAGCTATACTATTTACATCATTAATGATAGTTGCAGGGGTAGCTTTTTTAACAGCTACAACTTCATGTAGTGATGATAATGAGGAGGATGTTCCAATTGTTACAGTTTTAAATCCAACTCCATGTGATACAATATGGTTTGACGAACCTTACAACTACAAAATAGAGATTGTAACTAATAGTGGTGTTGGTGGTTTAAGTATGGATGTTCATCACAATTTTAACCACCATGTACATGGTTCACATCTGCCATGCGAAATGGATGAAGAGAAAGAGGCGAATAACCCCTACTTGGATGATTGGATTTTTGATTTATCCAACAAAGGAGAAAAATATGTTTTTGAAAGGGAGATTACCATTCCGCGAAAAGATGAAAATGGAGAGGAGTATGATTATGGAGATTACCATTTTCACATATATGTAACAAGTGAAAAAGGTGATTTAACTTTTACAACATTAGATTTTAAACTGCTGGAAAAACAATAAAAGGGAAAGTTTTTCCGTTTTTAAAATAACCTGACTATTTTCACACCCAATAATGAGAGTGTGATAATAGTCAGTTTTTTTCAATGATAAAAGTGTTCAAAAACAGATATATTCCTACTATACTTTTGATATGTTCTTTTGCTCTTTGCACGGAGATATTAAAAGGAGAAAACAGCAGTGGTATAACCATAGAAGGCAGAGTTACCGATATATATGACGATCCTGTAATTAATGCCCACATAATCAGCAGCAACCAGGATGGAGATGTCTCAAACCATAAAGGTGAATTCTTATTTTCGGTTAAATCTGTTCCGGTAACTTTAAATATAACAGCGCTTGGATTTAAAAAAAGAACCATTACCGTTGATAAAGATGATGGTGATAATAACTACCAGGTTTCAAATGATAACAAAATAGTGCTCAATATTGTAATGGAGCAGAAAGATCACCTTATCGATCAAGTTGAAATTAAAGGCAGAAGGCAGGTAAGTGAACATAGTCAAACCATTGATATTTCACATGTTAGAACTCTACCATCAGCAGCAGGTGCAAGTGTTGAAGGTCTTGTACGTTCGCAGATGGGGGTTGCATCAAACAACGAACTTAGCAGTCAGTACAGAGTGCGCGGAGGTAACTTTGATGAAAACTTAGTTTATGTAAACGGACAAGAAGTCTATCGCCCTTTTTTATTGCATTCGGGGCAGCAGGAAGGGCTAAGTTTTGTTAACCCCGATCTGGTTGAAACGGTAGAATTTTCGGCCGGGGGGTTTAGCTCTTCATATGG
This sequence comes from Marinilabiliaceae bacterium ANBcel2, assembly GCA_029688995.1. Classification (GTDB taxonomy): domain Bacteria; phylum Bacteroidota; class Bacteroidia; order Bacteroidales; family Marinilabiliaceae; genus JARULA01. The sequence goes on along the minus strand of JARULA010000017.1, from coordinate 8,589 downwards.
TGATAAAATGAGCTCGGTACTGGACATTGAGTATAAAAAGCCTTCGCAGAACGCAGGAGGCTTTTCAGCAGGAATGCTTGGAGGTGATGCACATGCCATGGGCACCTCTAAAGATGGAAAATTAACATGGATTACAGGGGCACGATATAAAACAAATCGCTATTTGCTGGGATCTCTTGATGAGAAGGGAGATTACAGACCCGATTTTACCGATATTCAATCATATATAACCTACAATTACTCCTCCCGACTCTCATTTGAATTTTTGGGATACTACTCACTAAACAGATATCAATTTATTCCTGAAACAAGAGAGACAACCTTTGGAACATATAGTGACGTTAAACAGCTTACCATCTTTTTTGCAGGCAAGGAGAAAGATCGTTTTGAAACGGGGTATGGATCAATTACTGCAGACTGGAATTTTAGTGATAATGCAAATTATCGATTAACACTATCGGGGTTTAGGACTGTTGAGGAGGAGACATACGATATTGCAGGCGCATACTGGTTACAGGAGCTTGAAGACCCTACAGGAGAGAGTGATGATTTCAATCAAATAGGTGTGGGAGAGTATATCCAACATGCAAGGAACGACCTTTTTGCAACAGTGAACACAATAGATCTAAAAGGTCGGTACGATTTGCCTTTAGGGATTACAGAGTGGGGCGCTCAATATCGTCATGAAAAGTTTAATGACAAAATAGAGGAGTGGGAGATGATCGATTCAGCAGGTTATTCAATTCCACGTTCAAACGACTATCTGGAACTTGCGCGCAGCAGGCATTCATCAAACAGTATAAGCAATAATAGGTTATCGGGACACCTTAAAAATCGAACATCATGGAATATAGGTACAGGACATCTCATTACTGATATCGGAGTTAGAGGAACATATTTTTCTCTCAATAACGAAACAAATGTTAGTCCGCGCCTCCTCTTCACATGGCTTCCGGGTCGAGAGAGTGACTACAGAATACGATTGTCGGGAGGATACTACTACCAACCGCCATTTTTTAAAGAGATGCGGCTACCCGATGGCTCTATCAACGAAAACATTAAAGCACAAAAATCTCTTCAGATTGTTTCGGGAATTGATTACTACTTTAATGTTGGAAGTCGTCCTTTTAAGTTTACTACCGAAGCTTACTATAAAAAGTTATCAAATCTAATATCATATAATGTAGATAATGTACGTATTGTTTATAGCGGAAAAAATGATGCCGATGGATATGCTGCAGGGATTGATTTTAAAATTAATGGGGATTTGGTTCCGGGAGAAGAGTCATGGGCAACTCTCTCTTTAATGAAAAGTGAGGAAAGACTTAAAGATAACAGTTATACAGATCATGAAAAAGATGGAGCTCCGGGCTATATACCAAGACCATCGGATCAAAGACTAAATTTTAGTATGTTTATTCAGGATCACCTGCCACTTAATCCCGATTTTAAAGCCCACCTGAGCTTTCACTACGGAACAGGCCTCCCTTTTGGTCCGCCTGAATCACCTCGTTATGAAGCAATACACAGGATGCCATCTTACAGAAGAGTGGATATAGGGTTTTCTTATGATTTAATGAATTATGATAGCTTTACATCACTTTTCAACTTTGCTAAAGGGGCTTCGATCGGACTAGAAATTTTTAATTTGCCCGACATCGATAATACTATCTCTTACTACTGGGTAACTGATATTGAAAACCGCCAATATGCAGTTCCCAACTACCTCACTTCAAGAAGAATAAACCTCTCTTTTTCAATGAATTTTTAAACCCTCTACCCTTTTATAGAGCTGGCACTCATACAATAAATATACTCTTAAAAATAGATGCACTCACCAATAAATGCACTCACCAATAGATGTTCTCACCAATAGATGTTCTCACCAATAGATGTTCTCGCAAATAGATGTTCTCGCAAATAGATAAGGTGTACACCTATATAAATGTACACCCAAATAAATGTATGCTAAAAATAAATTACATTCTCTCGGGCACATCAGCTCCCAATAGCCACATACAACGTCGTATGGTATCTCCGGTAGCTTTGCACAGACTTAAGCGGAGGTTACGAATATCACTGTTCTCTTCGAAAAGGATGGGACTGTCATGGTAAAATTGATTATACTCTTTTGCCAGATCATAAGCGTAATTGGCTATGATGGCCGGACTGTAAGAGGTGATGGCTTCTTTTACAACATGGCGAAATTCATCTAATGTGCGAATAAGATCATGCTCTTTTTTATTAAACTCAACACCATCGGGCGCTGAACCACTCCACTCTAAACCCTTATCTATAGCTTTACGAAATACCGATTTGATTCTGGCATGGGTGTACTGGATGAACGGACCGGTATTTCCGTTGAAGTCGATAGAATCATGTGGATTAAAGGTCATGGTTTTTCGAGGATCTACTTTTAACATAAAATATTTTAAAGCCCCAAGAGCTACCATTTCATATATTTTTTCGGCCTCAACGGTTGAATATCCCTGTAGCTTACCCGACTCTGAAGACATCTCACGTGCTGTTTTAACCATCTCTTCCATAAGATCATCGGCATCCACTACTGTCCCTTCGCGGGATTTCATTTTACCATCGGGTAGCTCAACCATTCCATAACTAAAATGAACAAGATCTTTACCCCAACTAAATCCAAGTTTATCAAGAATTATTGACAATACTTTAAAGTGATAATCTTGCTCATTTCCTACCACATAAACCATCTTATCAATAGGATAATCATCAAAACGCAACCTGGCAGTTCCAATATCCTGAGTCATATATACAGAAGTCCCGTCACTACGCAGTAAAAGCTTTTCATCTAACCCTTCACTGCTTAAATCAACCCAAACACTGTTATCATCACGACGATAAAAAACACCCTTATTTAATCCATCAATCACCATCTCTTTTCCTACCGACCAGGTTTGAGACTCAAAATAGATTTTATCAAAATCAACACCCAACTTTTTATAGGTAGCATCAAAACCATCATACACCCACTGATTCATCATCTTCCAAATATCTACAACCTCTTTATCTTCAGCCTCCCATTTCAGAAGCATTTCTCGTGCCTCAGCCATTAAAGATGAAGATTTTTCAGACTCCTCTTTACTCATCCCCTCTTTTTGTAACTGGGCAAGTTCATTTTTATACTCTTTATCAAACTTTACATAATAGTCACCAACCAAATGGTCACCTTTTTTACCTGAACTCTTGGGAGTTTCTCCATTACCCCATTTTTTCCAGGCCAACATCGATTTACAAATATGAATACCTCTGTCATTTACAATATTTGTTTTAACAACCTTTAACCCGTTAGCCTTTGCAATTCGTGAGAGTGAAAAACCCAGCAGGTTATTGCGGATATGACCTAAATGAAGAGGTTTATTGGTATTGGGTGATGAATACTCGATCATCATAAGAGGAGAGTCGTCACTAACGGGTGTAAAGCCATAATTCTCTTCACTGTTTATTCTATTTAATATATTGATCCAGTATGAAAATGAGAGTGTTAAATTGAGAAACCCCTTTACAACCTCATAAGAGCAGATGGAATCCAAATTCTCTTTTAAAAAGTTACCTATCTCCTCTCCTGTCTCCTCAGGCTTCTTTTTAGAATATCTTAAAAGAGGAAAAACTACAACCGTAAAATCTCCTTTTTGATCTTTACGCGTACTGTTAACCTGGATAAGTTTACTGTCAATAGTTGTAGAGTAGAGCTCTTGAACTGCTTTTAAGGTCTCTTTTTTTAGTCTGTCTTCAATATACATCAAAAAATATTTTAGTTTAATTAGGCCTACTTAAAAATAAAAAATATAAAGAGAGACAAATATAAAAGAAAAAAGGCGTATTTAATTACATTACCGCAATTGACATTATCTCTATTTATAGAATTTAATCTATTTTTATTTTATATGTTTTTTTTATTATATTGAATTATATTGATTGAAATAAATTTTATTGTAAACATGTTAAATATAGTCATCATTACTGCTGTGCAACAGGTTACTTTTTTAACCCTGGCAATGCTGGGTATCGCAATGATGGTCTTTTTCGGACTTAATTTGCGTAAAAATATAAATAGACGCCATTCAACTCCTTTTCAAAAGAAGAGCAAATTGGCAGCTAATGACAATATAAAAAATAATAACGGGGATATGCTTTTGAATATTCACCCCGTTCCTACTGCTATCTGCAATAAAAAAGGAGTTGTAGAATATCTCAATAACAAATTTGCAAAAGTCTTTGGGTCGATACCCGAAAACATGAAAGATCTGCTTTTACACAATATTCTTCCAAATCACATATCAAATTCGCTTTTTAATGTTAATGATGAATTTGTGACAAAAGGACGCACAAAAACCGGATTTTACAGTCCGAACACCCACACACGCTACTGTGTGCACTGGGAAATATTCAATTATAAAGGTGATGATAAATTGTGGGTAACTCTTGAATACTTACCTGAAATCGAAGAGTTTGATATAACTGCAGAGAAAAGTAAACATATTATACGGCAAATTTTGGATATATACCCATTCTCAATTTTTATTGAGGATTATGAAGGAATTATTTTAGAAGTTAATAAATCGGCCTGTAAACTGCACGGGAAGTCAAGAGAAGAGCTATTAGGAACAGTAGTTCCCGACCTTACTCACGGCGATTTTAAGGAGGAGGTTACCCGAAGAGAAAAATCTCTTGCCGAAAAAGGAGCTCTCAATTTTAAAAGCGTTCTATACCCGGATAATTCAAGACCGGTACCTGTAGAAATACAGGTAAACAGAATAAACTATTTTGGTATTGAAGCTTTCAGCTTTATAGTTAACAACCTTACTGAAGTTATAGATAAACAGAAGGAGTTGGATGAGTATAAACTTAAAGCTGAAGAGAGCGACCGGTTAAAATCTTCATTTCTGGCTAACCTGTCACATGAGGTACGAACTCCAATGAATACAATAATGGGATTCTCGGAACTCATAGCAGAACCTTTAATAAGTAATGAAGAAAAAAGGGAGTATATAAGATTTATCCGCAAAAGTGGCAAAGAGTTGATTACTCAAATAAACAATATGATACACTTTTCTAAACTGGAGGCAGGCTTAATAAATCTCAATCTGGAAAAGTATAGTATTGAAGAGCTCTTCTTTTATTTGCATGAACATGCACAAGAGATTATGGGTAAGGAGAAATTGATTAAAATATTTTTCGAACTGCCCGAAGCTCTTGCAAACAGTGAAATATTAACAGACCGTAATCAATTAAAAAAAGTATTGGAAATTTTTGTCACAAATGCAATAAAATATACCGAAGAGGGTGTGGTTGAAGTTAGTATAAAACAGAAAGATCAACAAATATATGAGTTTACAGTAAGAGATACAGGAATTGGAATAGCAGAGGAGAAGCATCGTCTTGTTTTTGAAAAATTTAGACAGGCAGAAGATACCGACTCCCGCTCTTTTACAGGTATGGGATTGGGATTATCTATTGCGGCACGACTAATACAATTTTTGGGTGGACATCAATGGGTTGTCTCAAAACCGGGAAAAGGGTCAGAGTTTAAATGCGTTATACCAGATATGATATTTCCTCAGGAATCACCAGTTATTCAGGTATCGGGAGGGCCATCAACTCTATTAAAAAAAGTTATGATAATCTCATCAGTAAGTGATATATATATAAACCTTAATAATGATTCAAAACCGGCAAATTATCAGGTCTTTTGGGCACAAAATGCACAAGAGATGTATGCAATGCTCATCTCAAATAAAATAAAGTTCATTCTAATAGACATCGATAAACTTCCATTCTGGGAGGAGTTAATAGCAAGAATTAAGCTTATTGATAACCAGGTTCAACTTATTGGAATTACAGAGAGGCTTACCAACAAAAGAAAATCAAGACTTTTATCGGTAGGCCTACATGAAGTAATTAAAATGCCGGTAAATATACCTCTGCTAGAAAATATTGTAGAGAAAAATACTTTATCATCACTACAATCATTAACATCAACTTTTTTTCACAACTAAAAGCTCTAAAAATCGGTCCTGTTAATTTAATTTTTCGGCCAATGCATCAAACTGTTTAGAAAAACTGCTAATCATATCTTTTCTAAGCTTTTTATAATGCTTTTTAACAATAGTCGGATTATCTTTTCCATCAGGATTGTTAGCTCGATCAATAAACTCATTTCTAAAATCTATTGCATCTTCTACTGCTTTTTTTACCTCTTCATCACTCATCTTCGAGAGAGTGTTGTTTATAAAAGCGTGTGTAACCAATTCGGATGTTAAAAAATTAATATCCTTTTTCAATCTTCTTATACTAGCCATAACTGCAAACTTTTTTATTAATTAAACCAGTGCTATTATAGTTGATACTACAATCTATAATAAACATACTATTAAACGTTATAAAAATAGCTATTTATTTATAAAAGAATATTTTTTACACCTTAAAAAAAATAAAGAAAAATTGTTCAAAATTAGAGTGCTAAGTTAATTGAATTTAAAAAAAAATATGATTAAATTTAATATAAGTGTAAAGCAAAAAAATATTAAAGCAGACAGATAAAATTATAACACACTTCAATAAAAGCAAAAGCTTTTTAGAGTGTGAGATAACATTATTATGATTAAAATTATTCAGGCATGAAAAACATCAGGTTAGGTAAAGGTTTAGAAAAATTAAAATTTGGAATGACAAGAGAGGAAGTTAAATCTATTTTTGGTGAACCGGACGAAACTGAAGTTTTTGTTGTTCACGAAGATGACACAGATCGCTCAGAGGCCTGGCATTACGACACCATTGAACTTTCAGCAACTTTTGATGAAGAGGATCAATGGCGACTTACATCAATGGCTATAAGCTCACCTGAATATCTGTTTGAAGATGTCAACTTAATAGGACAAAGTCAGGAACAGGTTCTTCAGCAGGTAGATCTTCTAAATTTAGGAGAGGTTGACATTGAGCAACTCTCTGATGAAAGTGATGAAAATCAACTTGTTGCAACAATCCCGGATGTTAATCTCAATTTATGGTTCGAAAACGGGATATTATCTGAAATACAGTGGGGTCCATTTTGGGATGATGAGAAAGAAGAGTATGTGTGGCCGGATTAATGAACAATAAAGTATAACACTCTGTTTAAATAAATAAAATTTTAAACTATGAAACAGTTAATAAAAAATGAAAAAGATTTTGCTGCATTAATCTTAAGAGTAGGATTTGGGTTTTATTTGGCTTTTGGGCACGGACTGGCAAAATTGCAGATGGTAATTAACGGTAATTTTCAGTTCCCTGAACTTTTTGGACTGCCGGCATCAATAAATTTAACGCTTGCCATGCTGGCGGAATTTTTCGCATCTCTTCTGGTTTTAATCGGATTTAAGACCAGACTGGCAGCTCTGCCTGTAGTTATAACTATGGCTACTGCTCTTTTTATGGTACATCTGAACGATCCAATGTTTGGAGGTGATGGTACAAAAGAGCCTGCTATGATGTATCTGCTAGGATTTGTTGCTATATTCCTGTTAGGTCCAGGTAAATATTCAATAGATTCAGCTATTAAAAAAAAATAGAAAAGTATAACCTCAAAACGATCAACCCCCAAAATTAAAACTATAAACTCAAAACCATAAACTCAAAACTATAAATCATGCAAATCACTGATATTACAGGGAGTGTTAAACTCAATAATGGTGTTGAGATGCCTTATATCGGACTGGGTGTTTTTCAGTCTCGTGACGGACAAGAGGTTATTAATGCAATTACCTATGCGTTAGATGCAGGATACAGACATATCGACACAGCATCGTTTTATGAAAATGAAAACGGAGTTGGTAATGCAATTAAAAATTATAATATCAACCGAAATGAGGTTTTTTTTACAAGCAAAGTATGGAACGATGATCAAGGGTATGACTCAACCATCAAGGCTTTTAACAAATCTCTTAATCTTATGGGGTTTGATTATCTAGATTTATACCTTGTTCATTGGCCGGTCAAAGGAAAGTTTAAAGAGACATACAGAGCATTAGAAACACTTTATAAAGAAGGTAAAGTAAGAGCAATAGGTGTTAGTAATTTTAATGAAACACATATTGATGAACTAATGCAAAATGCAGAAATAACCCCTGCAGTTAATCAAATTGAATTTCATCCACGCCTTGTTCAGCAATCACTTCTTGATAAATGTTTTGAGCTGGGGATAAGACCCGAAGCCTGGAGTCCGTTAATGAAGGGATTAGTATTTGATATTAATGAACTGCAAAAAATTGCTAATCGCTATGATAAAAATATCCCGCAACTTGTATTAAGATGGAATCTGCAAAAAGGGGTTATTACAATTCCAAAAAGTATTAATAAAAAGAGGATTGAAAGTAATGCCAACATTTTTGATTTTATAATAAACGATGAGGATATGCATAAAATTGACCGACTAAATCAGAATATTAGAACAGGACCCGACCCTGATAGTTTTTAGTCAGTTTAATATTCAATAGCAATCAAATAAAAAGAGTCTAATAACATAAGAAATATCGCTTATTTCGGTTATTAGACTCTTTTTACTTTAATCTATAATGCCTC
>JARULA010000016.1 GCA_029688995.1 Marinilabiliaceae bacterium ANBcel2 | reverse complement strand
ATGTTGAAGTAATTGATCGACCTATTATTTTAGAAAGAAATGTTGTAGAGCATTTTTTACTAGGTGATATTATTGGTGATTTTGATGTTTTAGTCACTGATAATAATGGTGAAATTATGGCATCTCAAACTGATGATATGAACGGAGATGGGCAGTGGGATGAGTTGGTTTTTTTGGCAGATTTTAATGGAAAAGAGAGTAAGAGCTTTTCTTTTGAAGTTGTAGCACCTTCGGATATTCCTGAATTTACGAAACGCACTAACATTAGATTTGCACGTAGAAATCCTCCTTATGAGCCTGTAAGGGATGACCTTAGATTACAAAGTACTGATAGTCCTACGATTTCAGCTCTTTATCAGATGGAAGGACCTGGTTGGGAAAATGATATTGTTGGATTTCGCAACTATTATGATGCTCGTAATGGCATTGATATTTTTGGTAAAACAACCTCAGAAATGGTTCTTGATATAGCAGGAATAGATGGTCAGAATTATCATGAGATGGATGAGTGGGGAATGGATAATTTAGCTGTTGGAAACTCCTTGGGTGCTGGCGCTATTGCTATAGGAATTGATGACAATATATACAGGGTTGGTCCTGCTGATAAGGCTGGTTTTGATCTTATATCTGAAGGGCCTGTTCGTTCTGTTTTTGACCTTACTTTTGAAGGTGTCCCTGCTGGTGATCGAAAGTATGATTTGGTTCATCGAATTTTTATTTATGCAGGTGAACATATTTATAGGGCTCAGGTTTTTGTTGATGATTTATACGGTGATGAAGTGCTTTTTACGGGAATAGTAGATATGCATGATTTACCTATAGAGAAGTCTAGATCTTTGGATTATAAGGTTTTTGGCACTCATGGAAATCAAGGATATGATGGAGAAATTTTAGGTTTGGGTTTATTGATTCCGCAAGATCAGTTTATTCATCAAGCATCGGCTCCAGATAGTGGAGAAGGGATTGTTCAAACACATTTAATCGCTTTGGAGTTAAATGAAAATTCTCCAACGGAGTTTGCATTTTTCTCTGGATGGGATTTTCAAGATTCAGGTTTTTCTAGTTTCGATTATTTCTTTAATAAATTAGAAAAGGCTGCGTATAAACTGGATAATAAGGCATGGATGTTACCTAATTAATTTAGTTATAATATCCTTTTAGCTTGTAGATCCTAAAATCTAGGATCTACAAGCTTTTATTGTTTGTTCTATAAAATTTGTAACGGGATATGCATACATGCTAAGAAGGGAGTTATATATAAACTCTTTATCGTTACAACCTGCACTCTCTACTCTTTTATTGATATATGTTAAAAATATCTCTCTATCCTCTTTTGTGTAGTAGTTTTTGTAATCACTTTTATTATTTAATATTTCCCATGCTATATAATTGCCGGGCCACAATTTGTAGTTAAGATGGATATGCTTATCTATCAGTTTTGCAACTGCATTGAACTTGTGATTTTTTACCGTTAAGGCAGAGACCGGATCCAGTTCATTTATTAGAGGTTTGCCAAATGCAAAATGAACTCTTCCTTTTTTTCCTGACAATCCTTGTGACATATGATTTAGGTCATCGGCCTTTGATTTGGTGAAGTTTTCATCTCTATTTTTATGCCAAAATTGTGCAGCTTTAAGATAGTCGCACGGGTCATATTCGTAGGATATTGATACAGGAACAATTTTTAAAGCTTTAAAGTTTTCGGTAATGTTATCTTTGCCGCTAATGTTTAACATTTTAAGCAAACTTATTTGAGTACGGTCATTACCATCTTTAGCTCTACCTTCTCTTTGGGCTATCCAAATACTATGTTTTTTTGAGTTGAGAGTATATCTTATATATGAAGAGAGTATGCTAGAGCTCTCCATCATCTGTTTAACAGGCAAATTTCTTTTAACTATAAATGTTCTGTTAAGTTTTACAAGATCAGTTATCCAGGGATAAATGAGTAGATTATCTCCAATTGCAATCTCGGTTGTATTAAATCCTTTATCAAAGAGAAGAATGTTTAATAGCGCCGGATCCAGAACTATATCACGATGGTTTGATATAAAAAGATATGGTTCATCGGGATTAAGATTTTCCAGTCCGTCAACAGTAACACCATCGGTTGTCTTTTTTGTTACGCTTTTTACATAGGCTGAAATAATATCCTTCTGAAACTGCCTTATAGATGTTATATGTTCAAGTTTGGCCATAAATTGAGCCGGTGAGGTATCGGGAAAAAGGTATTTTAGCAGTTTTAAAAATGACTCCTCATTTTTTAGTCTATTAAATACTGACTGAATTTCATAATCCTCATACGGACGTATTGATTCAAAGTTGATTTTTTGATCCTCCACTATTATCTGTTTTTGATTGGTTTATGGTAAAAATACATTAAACATTTAAGTTTATAAAACTATTATGCTACGAAGGAATAACTTATTTTACTATTTTGCCTGTAAGTGTAGCTTGCGTTGAATCCTCTATTTTTACCTTTACATAATCTCCCTTTTGGCTTCCATTTGTTGAAAAAACCACTACTTTATTTTGAGATGTTCTTCCGTACATATCCTGCTGCGATTTTTTTGAAACCCCTTCGACCAGCACCTCATATGTTTTTCCTGCCTCATTTTTATTACTCTCTTGTGATAGTTTATTTTGAAGGGCTATGATTTCCTGTAGGCGTTTACTTTTAATTGCTTCGGGGATATTATCCTTTAGATGCTTACTTGCATAAGTACCGGGCCTCTCGGAATATTTAAACATAAAAGCAGAGTCAAATTTTGCCCACTTCATTAATTCAAGAGTTTGGTGATGATCCTCATCACTTTCGGAGTAAAATCCGCAAAATATATCAGTTGAAATACCACAATCGGGAATAATACGCCTAATAGCTTTAATTCTGTCACGATACCATTCACTATCATATTTTCGGTTCATCAATTTTAATATCTTATTGCTACCCGACTGTAGGGGAAGGTGAATATGTTTACAAATATTTGGATGTTGAGCGATAATTTTTAAAGTTTCATCACTCATATCTTTTGGGTGTGATGTTGTGAAGCGTATCCTTGTTTCGGGGAATTTTTGAGCTATCATCTTTAACAGGGCCGAAAATGAAAGTTTTACTCCATCATTATCTATGAAGAGATAGGAGTTTACATTTTGCCCCAAAAGAGTTACCTCTTTATATCCTTTGTTTGCTAAGTTCTCTATTTCTGAAGTGATACTGTGTGGATCTCGGCTTCTCTCTCTTCCCCTGGTGTATGGAACTATACAGTATGAACAAAAATTATTACACCCTCTGGTAATACTAACAAATCCTGAAATCTTATTATTCCCTAATCTTGAGGGCATAATGCTTTTGTATGTCTCTTGGGTCGATAGCTCTATATTTATTGCTTTATCTCCGTTTTCTGCCATTGCGGCCAAATTGGGAATGTCCATGTAGGCGTCCGGACCGGCAACTATGTCTGCCCCTTTGCTAAAAAGCTTGTTTTGTACCCTTTCGGCCATGCACCCTATTACTCCTATGATAAGATGTGGTTTTGCCTTTTTTAAAGCCTTAAATTCGCTTAGTCGGCCTAATACCCTCTGTTCTGCATTTTCGCGTATAGAGCAGGTGTTTATAAATATAGCATCTGCATCACGGTGATTATAGGTAACTCCATAGCCATCCATCTCCATTATTGATGCAACTACTTCGCTATCTGCAATATTCATTTGGCAACCGTAGGTTTCAATATAGAGTTTTTTGCTAACACTCTCTTTTTGAGTTGGTTTAAAGGTTTTAAAATTTAATTTCTCCACAGCTTTCATTTCTCTCAGTCTCTATGTAAATCAATTAATTGTAAAGTGCAAATTTAACTCTTCATTTCTATTTATAATTAAAAATTGACTTTCTTTATTGTTATCTACTCCTTTTTTAAGGCAATTTTTAAGTTATTCAAAACTTTTTGTTCTATTTTAACGTAATATTATTAAGATGCATTAAATATAAAATTCAAAAATATGAACAGAATATTGGTCCCTGTAGATTTTTCCGAAGAGTCGGTGTTCGCCTCACGTATAGCTTTGCAAATTGCAAATTTATTAAATGTTAAGCTGCGCTTTATGCATGTACGAACCGGTAAAAAATTTCATAAAAAGTTTACCGAGGGGAATGATGATTTTATTGTCTCTGATAAGGATGTCACTTTTATGGAAAAACTTTACAATGAGCTTAAAGAGAAATATCATGTAGAAGGCGGGGAGATTGATTATAAAATTAGAGAGGGCAATGTTGTTCGTGAAATTACAAATCAGGCTCATTATGATGACTCAGGATTAATTGTTATTGGGACTCATGGTGTTTCGGGGGTTGAAGATAGATGGCTTGGAAGTAACGCTTACCGTTTGGTTGCAAATGCTCCATGTCCGGTATTAGCTGTTCGTAAAAACATGGAGTTTAAAAAAGATCAAAAAATTATACTTCCTATAGATACCGAAAAGGTAAGCAGGCGAATAGTTCCCAAAGTTGCTGATTTTGCCAGAAAAATAGATGCTGAGGTTTTGGTAACCGGAGTGCTTAAAAAATCACGTTGGAGTTTTCCGGGTCGAGTTGCTGCATATGTTAATCAGGTTGACACATATCTAAAAAAGAATAGTATTAAAGGGCATGAAACTTCGCAGATAGATGTTTCAGACGGTTCTCAAAAATTACTTGATTTTGCTCACGAAAAGAGTGTCACAATTATAGCATTACCTGTTAAAAATCAAGCTAATCCGTTTGAAAATATTTTTCATCCATTTGCCAATGAGTTAATTAATTTGTCTGATCTTCCTATTTTGGTTGTGCCGGAAAAAGAATAATCTTTATATTTGCAGAGTTGAAAGATTATGCAATGAAACCGGGTAAAATATGAAGATTCTTGTTTTAATGTTCGCACTTGTAGTCTCTTGTGTGACTGTGTGCGGAGCAGAGTATGGCGATTACAATATTCAGGATGACCCCTTCTCTAAAATTGAAAATCGTTCGCAAGGTGAGGGAGCTATTACTATAAGACAGTCTTCTGATTTGCAAAACCTCGTTAAGCTATTTATTGATCAAAATCGTTCGGCCGATGGAGTTGAAGGTTATCGTATTCAGTTATATTCAGGAACCGGTGCTGAAGCTCGTCGTGAAGCTGCTGAAATTCGCAGTAAAGTTTTAGGTCAATTTGAGGATGAACATATTTTAGTTGAATATAATGCCCCTTTTTGGCGAGTAAGAGTTGGAGCTTACCGTCATAAGCATGAGGCGTTACCTACAATGCAAAGGTTGAGTGAGAAGTTCCCAAGCTGTTATATTGTAAGGGACTCTTCAATAGATTTAGATGAATTTGAAAAATAATGTTTTTGCCCGTCGATATTTCGGCGGGTTTTTTAGTCTTCTGTTTTTATGAGTGATCAAATCAAACATGAGTGCGGTGTTGCGTTAATAAGACTTCTTAAACCGCTGGAATATTATAAAGAGAAGTACGGATCCTGGAGATATGGATTAAACAAGTTATACCTACTGATGGAGAAGCAGCATAATCGAGGTCAGGATGGTGCCGGAGTGGTTAATTTAAAAATTGATCAACCAGCCGGTAAAAAGTATCTTTTCAGAGAGAGATCAAATGATAATAATCCTATTCAGGAGGTGTTTGCAGGAATCTATAAAAATTATGAGTATGATGATGATCATAACCATGATAATTTTTGTGATCCTGTATGGGCTAAAGAGAATTTGCCTTTTGTTGGAGAGCTATATTTAGGACATTTAAGATATGGAACATTTGGCAATGAATCTCTTGATTATGTTCATCCTGTAATGCGTGAGAATAATTGGAGGTCGAGAAATTTGGTGCTGGCCGGCAATTTTAACTTAACAAATACCGATGAGATTTATAATGCATTGGTTGAGCTTGGGCAGCATCCCAAAGATTATACCGATACAGTTTCTATTCTTGAAAACGTTGGTCACTTTTTAGATGAAGAGAATCAGCTTCTTTTTAGGCAGTTTAAGAACGAGGGGTATAGTAATCGAGAGATATCTCATTTTATAGAACGAGATTTGGATGTTCGTAAAGTTTTAGAACGATCAGGGAAAAAATGGGATGGCGGATATGTTTTGGCTGGTATGCTTGGGCATGGTGATGCTTTTGTAGCAAGAGATGCTGCCGGTATAAGGCCTGCTTTTTACTATATAGATGATGAGATTGCCGTTGTTGCCTCTGAGCGTCCTGTTATACAAACAGCTTTAGATGTTAAGGTTGGAGAGGTAAAAGAGGTAAAGCCCGGTCATGCTTTAATAATTAAGAAGGATGGAGAGATTAAAGAGGAGATGGTCTCTGTTCCTCAGGAGAGGCGTTCATGTTCTTTTGAAAGAATCTATTTTTCACGTGGCAGTGATAAAACTATATATCTTGAACGTAAGGAGCTGGGGCGTTTGCTTTCTTCAAGAATTCTTGAGATAGTTGACTATAATCTTACCGATACAGTATTCTCTTATATTCCCAATACTGCTGAAACTGCCTTTTACGGGATGGTTGAGGGGATAAGAGAGTACCTTGTTCAATGGAGGATGGACCAGATTAAAGATATGGAGGATTGCCTCGATAAGGATAAGTTAAAGGCAATTATGTCCGTAGAGCCTCGTATTGAAAAGGTTGCTGTTAAAGATGTTAAGATGCGCACTTTTATAACCTCTGATGCTGCCAGAGATGATATGGTAGCGCATGTTTATGATGTTACATACGGGATTGTACAAAATAATAAAGATACTCTTATAGTTATTGATGACTCTATTGTTAGGGGAACAACATTAAAAAGAAGTATATTAAAAATATTGGACAGACTAAAACCTAAAAAGATAGTGATAGTCTCTTCTGCTCCTCAAATCAGATATCCCGACTGTTATGGAATTGATATGGCCAGGATGGAGGATTTTTGCGCTTTCTCTGCTGCTATTGAGCTGTTGAAGGATAGAGGGATGGAAGATAGAATAAATAAAGTTTATAACAACTGTAAAGCACAAATCAATTTGCCTAAAGAGGAGATGGTTAATTATGTAAAGGATATATATAAGCCTTTTGCTCCCGAAGAGATTTCTGAAAAGATTGCTGAAATGTTACGCCCCGAGGATATTGATGCTGAAGTGGAAATTGTATTTCAGTCGATAGAAAACCTTCATAAAGCCTGCCCCAATGATAATGGGGATTGGTATTTTACAGGGGATTATCCTACTCCCGGTGGTAATAAGGTAGTTAATACAGCATTTATAAATTACATTGAGGGTCTTAAAAAAAGAGCTTATCAGTAACTCTTTTAATTTAATATTTCCAGTGCTCCATTGATCCATGTATATGAATCAATGGGGTGCGCACCTATTTTTTCATCACTTCTTTTATGCCCTAATCTTACTATAACACTGTTTTTTTCGGGGATTATGTAGATGTACTGACCTAAAATTCCTCGGGCGTAAGGTATGGTTAAATCTTTATAATTTTTTATCCACCATTGATATCCGTAATAGTCAACAACTTCTCCTTTGCTGTCTTTAAGATGATATGCAGGTGTTATCATCTCTTTTATAAATGATTCAGAGATAATCTCTTTATTATTCCATTTACCTTTTTTTAAAACTAAATTGCCAATCCTTGCAAAATCCCTTGCATTACTGTTAAAGCAGCAGTATGCCTTTTCTGTTCCTTTTGCTTTATCCAGAGACCAAAGAGCTGCTTTTTCTGCGCCTGTTTTTTTCCATAATTTTTTAGATGCATACTCCGAAAGGCTTTTGCCGGTTGCCTCTTTTAGTATGGCAGCAAGTAGTTGAGTGTCACCGCTACGGTATTCAAACTTTACCCCAGGCTTCTCTTTAATGGTTAACCCTTTCATTAAGCGTGATAAATTATTACCATAATATGCTTTTGTTGTAATTGAAAAAACAGATCCGTAGTTTTCATCCCAGCTTGTTCCCGAGCTCATGGTTAAAATATCTTTCAATGTTAAGTGATGATTGTGAAGATTTTCATATTGTGGTAATAACTCATCAACTGTTAAATCTATACTTTGAATATCTTCCTCATCTATGGCTATACCTATTAACAGAGCAACTATACTTTTTGCTACCGAAAAGGAGTTGCTCTTTGCAGATATCTGCTCTTCATCTCCATAATATTCAAAAAGTATTGAGTCATTTTGGATAATTAAATAGGCAGTTGTATTTAAGCTTTTTAATGAATCTAAAATGGCTCTCGATAGCTCTTTACTGTTATACTGATTAGACAGGGGCCATGGTTCAGCTACCTCTGATTCAACGGTTCGGTTATTGAAAATTTTATAGTCATAAATTCCCGGGTGTTGATGTATTGCTGTTTTTATAAGGTGGTTTGGCATAATAAACCATATAACCAACCCAAGAATAGTTATACTAAGAAGAGCTGTTAGCAATCGTTTCATTTGAGAACAATTTACTTATTTTTTTCATCCGGGTCGTAAGTGTTTACATGGCGCTTTATTTTGGCATGATACACCTCGGGGATTGTAATTATAATGCCGGTCTCTTCTACTCCCCCAAAGCCTGTGTTAATAGCAGTTCCAAAAGTTTTCATCGATGGTGAAAGATTCATGTAGGCATTAATTAGAGGAGGTATATTTTCCCCTAACTCTCTTACTTTTTTACTTAATATTTTATAATCATCAGAGAATGATCCTCCCGAAAATATTTTTTTCACCTCTTCATCACTAATATTTGACTCTACGGGTATTTTAGGATATACAAGGTTCTCTTTATCTCTAAAATAGAGTTTCATAAATGACCGTATTAAATCCCTGGCCTCAAGATTGAACTGAGAATACATGGTAACCTTTCCGAAAAAATATTTCATTTCGGGGTTATCAACCATTAATGAACCTAATCCGTCCCATAAATTGTCAAGGGCGAACAGACTTTTAGCTCCCATTTTGCTGCTTTGATATGCAGGCTGAACAAAAGATCGTCCTAACTCTATTGTGTATGGCAGATACTCTTTTTTGAATTTATCTGAAAAGTGGAATAGTTTGGCTGTGGCCATTTCAACCTCTCCGTTCTCATTCTCTCCAGTGCGATTCCCCATAATATATCTGTATCCGCCTAAAATCTCTTTTTCAACGGGATCCCATACTATCAACTGGCGATATGGTTCATTCTCACTTATATCATAATCATCAAGGTCAATCTCTTTACCGGTTCCTCCTCCTGCTGTTCTAAATGCCAATTCTCTTAATCGACCCACCTCTTTTAAAAGATTGGGAGCCTCATGAGCAGAAAAGTCATAGATTCGGTTATCTCCTTTATTTGTGTTTCTTACAAAAATGTTTTTTGTAAGCTCCTCTTCCAACGTTTTTCTTGATATTGGCGGTATTACAGGTTTAATACAATCCATCTATACAATAGTCTTTTACTGATATTAAGTTTAAAAAATTAAAACAGGATTAGGGATTATTTAAGGTTTTTGACAAATTTAGTTGATTTTTGGTAAGTCATAGACAATTTCTTTTATTTTTTGGGTCCAATGTAAAACAGATTCACTCGATTTTAATCTGTCATGTGGTATTGGTGTACCATAGCGGATATTTAATTTTTCTCCTTTTTGTTTATAAAATTCATCTGCAAGGTAGAGCATTTCAATATTAGCCTTTATTCCTGCTTTTTTTCGAATATTTGCCAGGTTGTAAAAGAAGTTTGAGTTTTTTCCCGTAATGTGCACCGGAACAATGTCTCTTTTATGTTGTATAGCTTTTTTTACAAAGCTTTTTTTCCATTCCAGATCTTTTATCACTCCGCCCTTCTGTTTTCTACTTACTAAACCTGCCGGAAACATTAATATTTGCGAAGCTGATGCATATGCTTTTTCCAATAATTTTGCTGCTTCTTTTGGATGTCCCCCATGTTTGTTTATAGGCAAAAAGATAGAATCTAAACCTTTAATATTCATAAGTATATCATTTACCGGAAATTTTAAGTCGGTAAATTTTTCCCCGGCAGAAGCTATAAGAGCGATTCCGTCCACTCCTCCCAGTGGGTGATTTGCTGCAAAAAGATATCGTCCATTAGCATCAATATTTTCTAGTCCGTGCGACTCAAAACTTACCTGATAAGATTTTAAAATTGCATGTGCAAAAGCTATTCCCTTAATCTCTTTGTGGTCGTTTATAAATTTATTGATATCATCCTGATGAGTTATTTTTTCAAGGTATTTTATTATGAACCACGGTATTACTTTTAAAAGAGCGGGATTTTTAGATGAAATAACTCTTTTAATATTGATCAAATCCTGCTGTTGCTCTCTGTTTTCTCTGCTATTGATAGCCATAGTTTAAAACTGCTTTTGTAAATAAATTATTGCAATATTACAACTTGAAGAGATAATTACCAATAGTGAGATTGTTTGCAATTTAAAATGTTTAAAGGTGGGGTTATAATTAAATACTCTTTTTTGAAATAAAGTGGGTGAAAGTGGTTGATTGTGGGTTAAAAAAATATTACTTTTACCAATGAAATAGTTTAGTTGTAATGACCACATTTATAGGGGATTTTGAATGCAGAGCCGATACCAAAGGGCGAATTGTAATGCCTTCAGCTTTTAAAAAAGCTTTGGGTGAAGATGAGCTGCGCTTTGTTGTTCGTAAGGATCTGTTTGAAAATTGCCTTGTAATATATCCTTATAGTTTTTGGAAAGAGGAGCTTATACGTTTGCGTGGTAAGCTTAATCCATACAACAGAAAACACAACAGATTTATGCGTGATTTCTTTAGTGGTTCAGCTGAATTTTCTCTTGATAGCAATGGTCGTTTTTTGCTTCCTAAAAGATTGTTAAATCTGGTTGATATTGACAGAGATGTTGTATTAATAGGCGTTGACCAGCGAATTGAATTATGGTCTGCAGCCGAGTATAAAAATATTGGTTGCGATTCTGAAGAGCTGGCAGGTTTAGCTGAAGATATACTGGGAGAAAAACATGATGAATAGTTCACTTTATAATACTCTTAATCGATAGTTATACAACTAATGAGTAATAGTTACCATATTCCGGTTTTATTAGACCGCTCGATAGAAGGCTTAAATATTAAACCCGACGGAGTTTATACTGATTTAACATTTGGAGGAGGAGGACATAGCAGAGCCATTTTGGAGAAGCTAGGCGATAAAGGAAAGCTCATTGTGTTTGATCAGGATGAGGATGCATACAAAAACCGTATTGATGATGAGCGAGTGGTTTTTATACGTCACAATTTTAGGTATATGTATAATTTTCTTCAATATTTAAGAGCTCTTCCTTTGGATGGAATTATTGCTGATTTGGGTGTCTCTTCTTACCATTTTGATCAAGCTGAACGGGGATTTTCATTTCGTTTTGATGCTGATCTTGATATGAGGATGAGTAGACGCATGCAGTTAAATGCAGCCGATATTTTAAATAACTATGATAAAGATGATTTAATTAAAGTTTTTAAAATGTATGGTGAAATAAAACCTGCCGGCAGGCTGGTTAACTCTATTGTTGAACGCAGGAGAGAGCGTTCTTTTAAAACCACAACCGATTTAAAAGAGGTAGCTGAAAGATTTGCACATCCTAAAAACCAGTCGGGCTTTTTGTCAAAAGTTTTTCAAAGTTTAAGGATTGAGGTTAATGGAGAGATGGACTCTTTAAGGGATATGCTTTTAAGTTCTTTACATGTGTTAAAGGAGGGGGGCAGACTTGTAGTTATATCCTACCATTCGCTTGAGGATCGAATGGTAAAAAACTTTATAAGGAGTGGTGATTTTTTAAAATCTACTGTTGATAAAGATTTTTATGGCAATCCTGTAACACCCTTTAAGGTTATATCTCGAAAGGTTATAGTGCCTGACAGGGAAGAGGTTGAGTTAAATCCCAGAGCGCGAAGTGCCAGATTAAGAATTGCTGAAAAACTGTAATTTTGTCGTTATGTTTAAAAAAAGAAAGAAGAAAAATGAGTTTCAATCGGGCAAAGAGGTGCAGAATGAAATTAAAGGATACTCATTGAAGGATTTTGTTAGTGGAAGAGTTATTAATCAGCAAACTCTTGTTAAACATGCTCCTTACTTCTTTTTTCTTGTTTTTTTGGCCTTTATATATATAAATAATCATTATGGAGTTGAAAAGCTTTTAAAAGATCAGGTTGAGCTTAATCGTGAGCTTGAGGATTTAAAGTATGAAGCTATAACCACATCTTCTGAATTGATGCAGATGAGTCGTCAAAGCGAAGTTGTAAAACGTGTTAATGATGCTGATATAGGCTTAGAGGTTCTTAAAACACCTCCCAGAGTAGTGATGGTTGAAAAACAGTAATAGTAGTGTTATGAGTTTGAAAAGGCAAATAATGACCAGAGTGGCACTTGTTTATCTTGTTTTTGCAGGATTAGCAGTATGGTTAATTATTGAATTGATCTCATTAAAACTATTTGAAGCTGAAAAGTGGAATGAGAGAGCTGTACATCATAGCAGATCAGGCAGTATAGTTGAAGCTAAGCGGGGTGATATTCTTGATGTAACCGGTTATAAACTTGCTATTTCGGTTCCAATTTATCGTCTTTATATGGATTTGCTGGCCGAAGGATTAACCGATGAGGTCTTCAATGATAATATTGACTCTTTGGCCATATGTTTATCACATTTTTTTGGCGATAAATCTTCATCACAGTATAAGCGAGATCTTGTTAGGGCACGGCAGAGAGGAAGCCGTTACTATCTTATCAATCCCCGACGCATCTCTTATACCGACCTTAAAAAGATAAGAGAATTCCCCATTTTTAGAAGGGGGCGAAACAGGGGAGGGTTTATTCCCGAGGAGTTTATAAGGCGTGAAAAACCTTTTGGATCACTAGCTGCAAGAACTATAGGGAAATTGTATGGGGAGAGTTCAATGGGTGGAATGGTAGGGTTGGAAAGAGCTTATGATGAGCGATTAAGAGGGGTTTCCGGTTCAAGTGGGTTAAAAAGAATTTCGGGTAGTTGGGTATCTGAAATAATAGTTCCCCCTGTAGATGGTTATGATTTGGTTACCACAATTGATATTGGAGTTCAGGATGTGGCCGAGCATGCTTTAAGAGATCAGCTTAAGCGTCATAATGCAAGTCACGGTGTTGCTGTTTTAATGGAGGTGCATACAGGAGATATCAAAGCTATTGTTAACCTGCATCGAAGTAGACCTGGAATCTATATTGAGGACTATTTTAATTATGCTATTGGTGAGTCAGTTGAGCCTGGTTCAACTTTTAAGCTTGCTGCAATGTTAGCTGCTTTTGAAGATAATGCCTTTTCTCTTAATGACTCTATAGATACCGGAAATGGCTCTTATCAGTTTTATGATCGTACGATGAGAGACAGCCGTATAGGTGGTTGGGGCAGATTAAGAGTAAGTGAAGTTTTTGAATACTCCTCAAATATAGGAATTTCAAAGTTGATTGTAGATTCCTATCAGAGTAATCCCCGAAGATTTGTAGATAAACTTTACTCTATGGGACTTAATGAGCCTTTGGGCATTGAGATAAAAGGTGAAGGCACTCCATTAATAAAATATCCTGGTGATAATTCATGGTCGGGGGTTACATTGCCCTGGATGTCTATTGGATATGAAGTTCAGATGACTCCATTGCAGATATTGTCTCTCTATAATGCTGTTGCAAATGATGGAGTTATGGTAAAGCCCCGCTTTGTAAAGGGTTATAGCAGGCATGGGAGTATGGTTGAACAGGTTAATCCCGAGGTTTTGAATTCTTCTATAGCCTCAGCTTCAACAATTAAAAAGGTTCAGGAGTTGTTAAAGGGTGTTGTTGAACGAGGAACTGCCCGTAACTTGCGTAATACTGCTTTTCCTGTTGCGGGGAAAACCGGAACGGCTCAGGTGGCTAAAGGTGCTTCGGGATATCAGGATGGAGGTATTGAATACCGGGCATCATTTGCCGGCTATTTCCCGGCTGATAACCCCAAGTATTCATGTATTGTTATGGTTTCGGCTCCTTCAAACAATGTCTATTATGGTAATGTGGTGGCAGGTACTGTTTTTAGAGAGATTGCTGACAGGGTTTATGCAAACGATCTGGAGAATATTGATGTTTTCGTATCAAGTAAAGATAAAGAATATGTTAATGGTGTATATCCTTATGCTAAGGGAGGTCCCAAAGATGAATTAACGATTGTGTTGGATAGGCTTGGGTTTCCTTACTATAAGAGAGGAAATGTTGATAAGTGGATTTCAACTCTGGCATCGGATAGCGGAGTGGTATTTCGTCCGTTATCAATAACTGAAGAGTTGGCTCCCTCAGTTATTGGGATGGGGGCTAAAGATGCAGTTGCTGTTCTTGAAAATATTGGTTTTAATGTGATTTTACATGGATTTGGCCGTGTTGTTTACCAGTCTGTAAAACCGGGCACTCCTTTTCGACAAGGAAATGATATTGTGTTGCAGCTGCAATAGTTATAAGTTGTGGATGCAAAATGAGATAAAGAAGGGTATATGGTTTAATAAAATATTTTCATATGAAACGAGCCATGAGAATTAGTTCTCACACAGGAGAATCGAAGATCGGCGTAGCCAATGATTATTTGGCGAGTTCCATCTGACCATTAAAAAACAAAATATAAACAGATGAAAAAACTGAGTAAATTTTTAGAGAATATCGAGGTAATCGAAAGAATAGGAGAGGGAGATCCTGATGTGACTGGTGTGACTGCTGACTCGCGTAAAGTTACTCACGGTTCTATGTTTGTTGCTGTTGAAGGTACGCAGGTTGATGGGCACTCTTATATTAATTCTGCTCAAAAGCAGGGAGCAGTTGTAGTATTATGTCAAAACCTCCCTGAAGAGTTAATTGATGGGACTATCTATATTAAAGTATCTGATACAGCCTTTGCTCTCGGAGTTATGGCATCATGTTTTTATGATTTTCCCTCACACTCTATAAATGTTGTAGGTGTAACAGGAACAAATGGAAAAACAACAGTTGCAACGCTACTTTATCAGCTGGCAATAAAGTTGGGATATAAAGCTGCACTTTTCTCTACAGTTGCTAACTATATTAATGAAATTTCTTATGAAGCAACTCATACAACCCCTAATGCTATTGTGTTACAACGGAGTTTAAAAGAGATGGTTGATGCCGGTTGTGAATTCTGTTTTATGGAGGTAAGTTCTCATGCTGTTGATCAAAAAAGGATTTCAGGTTTAAATTTTAAAGGTTCTATCTTTACTAATATAACCCATGATCATCTTGACTATCACAAAACTTTTGACGCATATTTGGCAGCTAAAAAAGGTTTTTTTGATAATCTGGGTAAAGATGCATTTGCTTTAATTAACAGTGATGATCGAAATGGGAGCATAATGGTTCAAAATTGCAAAGCTGTTAAAAAAACTTATTCATTGAGATCTGCATCTGATTTTAAGACCAGAGTAATAGAAAATTTATTTGAAGGGATGCAGTTAGAGATGAATGGTAAAGAGGTGTGGACTCCTTTTATCGGTAATTTTAATGCTTCAAATCTCACTGCTGTTTACGGAGCTGCTATTCTTTTGGGTTGGGACGATCCTCAGCTGCTACCTGCTATAAGCACCTTAAAGCCAGTTATGGGACGTTTTGATGCAGTTAGGTCACCTCACGGAGTAACAGCAGTTGTTGATTATGCTCACACTCCTGATGCTTTGCAAAATGTTTTGGAAGCACTTAATCAAATTAGAAGTAAAGGGAATGAGTTAATTACAGTTGTTGGAGCAGGAGGTGATCGTGATAAAGGCAAACGTCCATTAATGGCAGCTGAAGCTGTAAAAAGTAGTTCCCGGGTTATATTTACATCTGACAACCCCAGAGGTGAAGAGCCTGAGGCTATAATAGAGGATATGATGAAAGGAGTTAGGTTTGAAGATAGGATAAAAGTGATAACAATAGTTAACCGTCGTGAAGCTATTCGCACTGCATGTTCTGTAGCAAGAGAGGGGGATGTTATTTTAATAGCCGGTAAAGGACATGAAACTTATCAGGAGGTAAAGGGTAAGCGCTCACATTTTGATGATAAGGAGATAGTTCAGGAATATTTTGATCAACTTTAATTTAAATTGTAATGTTTTATTATCTGTATGAGTATTTACAATCAATAGATTTTCCCGGTTCAGGAATGCTTCAGTATATATCGTTTCGTTCGGGAATGGCAGTGATACTTTCTCTTCTTTTGGGAACTTTTTTAGGCAAACGTGTAATTAAGTTGTTGCAGCGTCAACAAGTTGGGGAGGTTGTTAGAGATTTGGGTTTAGAAGGGCAGTATCAAAAAAAGGGGACTCCTACAATGGGGGGTGTTATAATTATTATTTCTATTGTTATTCCTGTACTTCTGTTTGGACGTCTCGATAATGTCTATATTTTACTCATGCTCTTTTCTACTTTATGGTTAGGTATTATTGGTTTTGTTGATGATTATATTAAAGTTTTTAAGAAGAATAAAGAGGGGTTGGCCGGTCGATTTAAAATAATTGGGCAGGTAGGTTTGGGTTTAATTGTTGGTTTAACACTCTATTTTCATGATGATGTTGTTGCACGTACTACAACACCTGTTACTGATAGTTATATTGAGGTTGAAAATGAGAAAAAGCAGGAGACAGTTGTTAAGACAATAAAGGCTCCTGTTACCAATGTTCCGTTTTTTAAAAATAACAGAATTAATTATACCTCTGTAGTTGATTTTATGGGCGAGAGAGCTAAAAGATGGGGGTGGATAGTTTTTGTTTTGGTAGTAACTTTTATTATTACTGCGGTATCAAATGGGGCTAATATGACTGACGGACTCGATGGGTTAGCTACAGGAGTATCGGCTATAATAGGTGTTACTCTTGGTGTATTTGCTTATGTAGGGGGGCACACTATTTATGCTGATTATTTGAATATAATGTTTATACCTTACTCTCAGGAGCTTGTTGTTTTTATGAGTGCTTTTGTAGGTGCTTGTATTGGGTTTTTATGGTACAACTCTTTTCCGGCCCAGGTTTTTATGGGAGATACCGGTAGTTTGGCTCTTGGTGGAATTATAGCTGTTTTTGCTGTTTTAGTAAGAATAGAGCTTCTTTTACCAATTTTATGCGGAGTCTTTTTTGTTGAGAGTTTATCTGTAATTATGCAGGTTTCATGGTTTAAGTACACTAAAAAGAAGTTTGGTGAAGGGGTTAGAATCTTTAAAATGGCTCCATTGCATCATCATTATCAAATGAAAGGATATCCCGAGTCAAAAATTGTTACCCGGTTTTGGATTGTTAGTATAATATTGGCTGTTATTACTATTGTTACATTAAAGATAAGATAAGAGTGAAAAAAGAGATTGCTGTTTTAGGTGCTGGTGAAAGTGGAACAGCTGCGGCTTTGCTGGCCATAGCAAAAGGTTATGCTGTATTTGTCTCCGATTCAGGAAAGATACCTGATCAAAATAAGAGAGAGATTAGCAGTGTTGGGATAGAGTATGAAGAGGGTGGGCACTCTTTCGATCGCATATTAAAGGCAACAGAAGTAATTAAAAGTCCGGGCATCCCCGATAGTGCTCCAGTTGTGGCAGAGCTTTTAAATAGAAATATCCCGGTTATTTCAGATATAGAGTTTGCCTGGCGGTATAGTAATGCTTTTATAATAGGGGTGACAGGAAGTAACGGTAAAACAACCACTTCTTTATGGTTGTATGAGCTGTTAAGTAGAAGTGGAAAAGATGTAGTTTTAGCAGGTAACATCGGTGCCAGTCCGTGCAGAACCCTTATAGATAGTGATCCTGACTATTTTGTTTTAGAGATTAGCAGTTTTCAGCTTGATTCAATTGATAAATTCAAATGTGATATAGCGGTTTTAACAAACATAACTCCCGATCATTTAAACAGATATAATAATAGCTTTGAAAAATATATAGCATCTAAATTTAAAATAGTTAAGAATTCCACATTAGATGATCTTTTTATTTTATGTGAAGATGATAAAGAGAGTATGCGTTATATTGAAAACCATACTATAGAACCAAAAACAGTTATGTTCGGACTAAATTCCAAAAATACATTTGTAGATGGTGATAAGCTATTTGTAAAATATAGTGAGCGCTCTTTTGAAATGATAGCAAGTGATATTGCTTTGCCTGGCACTCATAATTTATATAATGCGATGGTGGTAGCTCTTGTTGGATTAAAGATAGATTTACCATCTGCTGTAATAGAGATGAGCCTTTCTTTATTTAAAGGTGTAGAGCACCGAATGGAATTTTGTGGAGAGTATAATGGAGTAAAATATTATAATGATTCTAAAGCTACAAATGTTAATTCAACATGGTATGCTCTTGAGAGTTTAGATAAAAATGTGGTATGGATTGCCGGTGGCTTCGATAAGGGAAATGATTATAGTGAGCTTTTAGATATTGTAAAAGAGAAGGTTCGGTTACTAATATGTATGGGAGTTGATAACTCTAAACTTGAAACATTTTTTTCGGGGATAGTGCCTGTAGAATGCACCTCTTCGATGAAAGAGGTTTTTGATATTATTAAAAAGAGAGCTGCTTGTGGAGATGTTGTTCTATTATCCCCGGCATGTGCCAGTTTTGATCTTTTTAGAAGTTATCAAGAGCGGGGTGATCAGTTTAAGAATTATATTAGAAAAATAGTAGAAAGCAGTTGAGTTTTAAATTTTGATTTTAAGTCTGTTTTCAAATAACCAAAAATATAGTCTAATGAAAGAGCTGTTAAATAGAATGGTCAAGGGAGATGCTTATATATGGCTCGTTATTGTGGTTCTTGCTGTAGCATCTTTGCTTTCGGTATATAGTGCAACGGGATTTTTGGCATATCAGCGTCAGGGTGGTAACACATCTCACTACATGTTTTGGCAGATGCTCTCATTAGGCCTTGGAGTAGCAATAATGATTGTTGTTAGTAATATATCCTCACGTTATATTGCCAGGTTTTCTGTACTATTTTTATACTTATCGGTGTTATTACTGGCAATTACTCTTTTCTCAGGTGTTAATCTTAATACTGCCACCAGGTGGCTTACAATTCCCGGGATAGGGATCACCTTTCAACCATCCGAGATTGCTAAATTGGCTATTATAGTCTATGTGGCAAGAGTATTAGCTCAAAATCAGCAAGAGGGAGTTGCTGCTGATGCGGCTTTTAAGCCGATAGTTTTTCATGTGGCTATTGTGGCACTTTTAATATTTAGTGAAAACTTATCTACAGCCTTTTTAGTTGTAATGGTATCGGCAGTAATGATGTTTATAGGTCGTGTCTCATTAAAACTTCTTTTTGGTTCGGGAGTTGTAGTAGCTATTTTTTTGGGTTTAACATTAACATTAGCATCACATGTTGATTTTTTACCCAGAGCTCAAACATGGGCTAACCGTGTTGAGGTTTTTTTAAGCTCCGAGGAGCAATCAACAGCTGCCTCTTATCAATCCGACCAAAGTAAAATAGCTATTGCCACAGGAGGAATTCTTGGTAAGGGGCCGGGAAACAGTGTACAGCGAAACTTCATTCCTCATCCCTATAGTGATTTTATTTATGCAATAATTGCCGAGGAGTATGGATTTGGTGGAGCTTTTTTGATACTTTTCTGCTATCTTATATTATTGGGTCGAGTTTCAGTAATTGTGAGAAAAAGTGATCGCACCTTTCCTGCATTTTTGGCCTATGGATTAGGATTGATGCTTGTTTCACAAGCCTTTTTAAATATGGGAGTTGCCATTGGAGTATTCCCTGTTACGGGTCAGCCTTTACCATTAGTTAGTTTGGGAACAACATCTGTTCTCTTTACATGTGTTGCATTTGGAATGATTTTAGGTGCCGGTAGAGCTACCTTAAAAGAAGAAGTGTCAGAGGATGTTGAAAGTTCGGGTAATGAAGAGTATTATGAGAGTGAAGAGAAGTAATTTTATACTAAATAAAAAACAATGTCACGATTCAAAGTTATAATAAGTGGAGGAGGTACCGGAGGACATGTTTTCCCGGCTATAGCTATTGCTGATGAATTAAAATCCAGAGATATAGAGTGTGAAATTTTGTTTGTTGGTGCAGAAGGCCGTATGGAGATGGAGAAAGTGCCTGCAGCTGGTTATTCTATTGAAGCACTTCCTGTAGCAGGGTTTCAGCGTCGTATTACAATAAAAAACATCACTTTTTTCTTTAAACTCTTTTCCAGCATGATAAAGGCTCATCGAATTTTAAAGAGGTTTAAACCTGATGTTGTTGTTGGAGTTGGTGGGTATGCCAGTGGGCCGATAATTAAGGCCGCTTCATTTAAGAATATCCCATCGGTTATACAGGAACAGAACAGTTTCCCTGGAGTTACCAATCGTATTTTGGGACGTAGCGCGGATAAAATTTGTGTTGGCTATCCCAATATGGATCGCTTTTTTCAAAAGGAGAAGATAGTTTATACAGGTAATCCTGTTAGATCGGGTTTGAGTAAAGAGGGAGTTGGGAAAGAGGCGTATCATTTTTTCGGATTTACTTGTGATAGGCCTGTTATATTGGTGCTTGGAGGTAGTTTGGGAGCCAGAGGTATTAATGAGGGGGTATCTGCCGCACTTGATTTAATTGCTAAATCTAATGTCCAGGTGCTATGGCAAACAGGTAAGTTTTATATTGAGGATATAAAAGAGCTTGTATCTGCTCGTGAGGATCTATCTAATCTTATTATAACTGAATTTATAAGTAGAATGGATCTTGCCTATGAAATTGCCGATGTTGTTATATCACGTGCAGGAGCTGGAACAATAAGTGAACTCTCTATTCTTGGCAAGGCTTCTGTTCTTGTTCCTTCTCCTAATGTTTCTGAAGATCATCAAACAAAAAATGCGATGGCACTGGTTGATTCAAATGCAGCATTGATGGTAACCGATAAAGAGGCTCCCGAAAGAGTTGTAAAGGAGGCTTTAAAGATTATAAAAGATAACAGATTACGTGAAAAGTTGAAAAGTGGAATTAAAGCTTTTGCAAAGCCTTTAGCAGCTTCAGATATTGCAGATACAATTATTAATTTGGTTAATAAACCAAAGTAAAGAGATAAAAATATAATGAATTTAGATCTGTTGAAAAGTGTTTGGTTCATTGGTATAGGTGGAATAGGAATGAGTGCTATTGCCCGCTATTTTTTGCAATTGGGGGTTCCTGTTTCGGGATATGATCGTACCTCATCACCTGTGACCGATGCATTGGAGAGTGAGGGAGTGAAAATTTTTTTTGATGAGTCTCCCCAATTGATTGATCCTTTATATAGAGATCCTTCATCTACTTTGATTGTTTATACTCCTGCTGTTAGTAAAGAGCAAAAGCAGTTGATGTGGTTTAAAGATAGAGGGTTTAATATTTTGAAGAGGTCGCAGGTGTTGGGTTTGTTATCTCAAAATTATACAGGGATATGTGTTGCCGGCACTCATGGAAAAACCACAATATCTACAATGGCAGCTCATCTTCTTTATTGTAGTAATATTAAAACAGTTGCTTTTTTGGGAGGAATCTCAAAAAATTATAAAACTAATTTTTTATATAATTGTGAATCAAACCATATGGTTGTTGAGGCAGATGAGTTTGATCGCTCTTTTTTAACCTTAACACCTTCACTTGCTCTTATTTCGGCAATGGATGCCGACCATCTTGATATCTATAAAAGCAGAGAGAGTTTAACTGATGCTTTTTTTGAATTTGCAACAAATATTAAAGAGCAGGGAACTCTTATCCTCAATGGTAGCTTACCTGTTCCCCCTGATTTGAAAAATGGAGTTAAGGTTTTTAGATACTCATTGAATAAGAGTGAAAACTCTGATTTTTATGCTAAGAATTTAAGATTGAAAAAGAGAAAATATTGTTTTGATTTTGTTGCCCCCGATAAAATAATTAGAAGTGTGGAGTGTGGGTTGCCCGGACTGGTAAATGTGGAGAATTGTGTTGGAGCTGTTGCTTTAGCTTATTTAAGTGGTGTTTCTCCTGAGGTTATACACTCTTCAATGCCAAACTTTGAAGGTATTGTGCGTCGTTTTGATATTCATATAAATCGTGAGTCATTTGCATATATTGATGATTATGCTCATCACCCTGAGGAGATAAAGGCGGTTTTATCAAGTATAAAGGAGATTTTTCCCGGGTTTAAAATTGTTGGAGCTTTTCAGCCTCATCTTTATAGCCGTACAAATGATTTTGCTTTAGAATTTGCTGACTCTTTAAGCTTGCTGGACGAACTGTTTCTGCTGGATATTTATCCTGCAAGAGAGGCTCCTATCCCCGGAGTTAGCTCTAAAATTATAGGTGAAAAGATAAAAGATACACCGGTTTTTTATTGTAGTCGTGATGATTTGCCACGACTTATTAAATATGAAAACAGTACTGTTTTTATTACTATGGGGGCTGGGGATATTGACCGTATAGTGCCCGTTATAAAAGATCTGTTTTTAAACTGTTGATAAATATTGTAGAATATATGGTGATTAATATAGTTATTTGCTTATATTTAAAGAGATTGGAGTAGTTTTATGAAGAGAGTGGCCGAAATATTAAAATGGTTTTTTTTGCTGGGGTATTTCCCGGTAATGATCAGTTTTGTTTCTGTTGCTGAACGTTCTGCTATATTGTCTGATGTTAGAGTTCATGTTGTGGATAGTATGGAGGTCTCTTTTATTAAGGGAGAGGAGATAAGAGCTAATTTGCTGGATAATTACCCTTCTCTTTTAGGGTATGAAATTAGTAATTTGAATTTATACCAGTTGGAGCAGTTTGTTAAAGAGCATAGTGCTATTATGGAGTGTAATATATATGACTCTCCTGAGGGAATAATTAATATAATTGTGGAGCAGCATAAACCTGTGGTTAGGATTTTTGATAAAAACAGATCGTTTTATCTTAATCGATCAGGAGAAGAGATTCCCGTTTCTGATGCTTTTACGGCCCGCGTTTTAGTTGTTAATGGAGCGATACCTAATGATTTAGATCAGCTTAAACGTGTTGTGGATATAATTGCTGCTGACTCTTTTTGGTATTCTCAAATAGAACAGATCTATATTAATGATGATAATCAATACCTGCTTGTCCCCCGGGTTGGCGATCATCATATATTATTAGGAGAAGCGGTCGATGTTGATATAAAACTACGTAATCTTAAAGCTGTCTATAGAGAAGGACTGTCACCTCAAGAGTGGAATGAATTTAAGGTGATAGATTTGAGATATCGTAATCAGGTTCTCTGCTCTAGAGATCGTGATATTAATTTTTAATATTTGTAGTGGAACAATAGAAATGAATTATAATATATGGATACAAAATTTGATATAGTTGCAGCTGTAGATATTGGAACAACTAAAATTGTGGCTGCAGTTGGACGAAAGTATTCTGATGGAAGGGTCGAATTAACAGGAATTGAAAAAAGTTCCTCTAC
The DNA here is from genome assembly GCA_029688995.1 of Marinilabiliaceae bacterium ANBcel2. Classification (GTDB taxonomy): domain Bacteria; phylum Bacteroidota; class Bacteroidia; order Bacteroidales; family Marinilabiliaceae; genus JARULA01. The sequence goes on along the minus strand of JARULA010000016.1, from coordinate 18,762 downwards.
GGGAGTTAAGCGTGGGGTTGTTTTAAATATAGAAGAGACAGTTACCGGAATTAAAGAGGCAGTTAAAGGTTTAGAGCTACGTTACGATTTGCGTATTGCTGATATTTATGTAGGAATGTCGGGATATGCAATGAGAAGTTTAACAAATAGCTGTTATAGGTTTATTGAATCTAATAATGAAATAAGCTCTTTTGATTTAGAACAGTTGTTGCGAGAAAGCAGAAGATTGAGTGTTGAGCCAGGAGAAAAAATCATCCATGTTATCCCTCAGGATTACAGTGTTGATAATCAAATGAAAGAGAAAAATCCTGTAGGTATGGCCGGTAATCGTTTAGAGGGTGATTTTCACGTTGTTATTGGTCGTGAAGCTTCATTTAAAAATATTGAAAAATGTGTAACACGTGCCGGGTTAAATCTTTTGGGGGTTATTATAGAGCCACTGGCTTCTTCTCATGCTGTTATAAGTGAAGAGGAGAAAGAGGCTGGTGTTGTTGTTGTTGATATTGGCGGAGGTACAACTGATGTTACTCTTTTTTATGATGGTATTATTCGTCATAGCTCTGTTATTCCTTTTGGTGGCAATGTTATCACTAATGATATAAAAGAGGGGTGTTCTGTATTGTTTAAGCAGGCAGAAGCTCTCAAAGTAAAATTTGGTTCTGCGGTGGCCGGGATGGCTCGAGAAGATATGGTAGTTGCAATTCCGGGTATGCCCGGCTGGGAGCCCAAGGAGATTTCATTAAAAAATCTTGCCTCTGTAATTCAGGCTAGAGTTGAAGAGATTATTGAGTATGTTGCCTACAATATAGAGTCTTCAGGTTATTATGAGAAACTGGGGGCTGGTATTGTTATAACCGGAGGAGGTGCGTTGTTGAAGAATCTTTCCCACTTATTTAAGCTAAAAACGGGATTGGATGTGCGTATGGGGCGCCCCGACAGGTTTTTGGGAAAAGATCTTTTAGTTGATGATGATTTGGCATTTTATTCTACTGCAGCCGGGTTACTCGTTAGTGGTGATCTATATATAAGAAAGAGACCTGTTGCACAAAAGTTGTTTGAAGAGCCCGAATTGAGTGAAAAGGATAAAGAGCGTATAATATCGGATAAAAAATCTAAAAAGCGTCAATGTCAAAGTACTTTTCGTAAGAAGTTTAAAAAAGAGGCTACTCACTTAACCGGTAGTCTGTTTGGTAAGATGTCGGATGGTTTAAGTGGGTTTTTTGATGATAAGGATGTAAAAATGTAAAATGTGATTAAGTATGACAGATGACCTTATGAATTTTGATATGCCCGTTAGCCGCTCATCTATTATTAAGGTAATAGGTGTTGGAGGAGGAGGTAGTAATGCTGTAAACTACATGTATGAGCAGGGCATTACAGATGTGAATTTCGTTGTTTGTAACACCGATTCGCAAGCATTAATGAATAGTCCTGTACCCATTAAAGTACGATTAGGAGAGACTCTTACTGAGGGAAATGGTGCAGGTAATAAACCTGAGAGAGGTCGTCAGGCAGCAATAGAAAGCATTCAGGATATGAAAAGGGTGCTGGAGGATGGAACCAAGATGGTATTTATAACTGCCGGTATGGGTGGAGGTACAGGTACCGGTGCAGCACCTGTTATTGCTAAAACAGCTAAGGAGATGGGACTGTTAACTGTTGGCATTGTTACAATCCCTTTTAAGTTTGAAGGCAGAATCAGAATAGACCAGGCCATTGAAGGTATTTCTGCGATGGAAGATAATGTAGATTCATTATTGATTATTAATAATGAGAAGCTTCGTGATATGTACGGAGATCTTAAAATAAGTAATGCCTTTTCAAAGGCTGATGATGTTTTAGCGACTGCTGCAAGGGGTATAGCCGAGATTATTACTGTTCACGGATATATAAATGTTGATTTTGCCGATGTTGAAACTGTAATGAAAGATAGTGGGGTATCAATTATGGGATCAGGATCTGGTGTTGGTGAATTTAGAGCTATTGATGCTATCCAGTCTGCTTTGGAGTCTCCTTTGCTTAACAATAATAATATAACAGGAGCAGGTAATATTCTTTTGAATATTACATCAGGAACGGATGAAATTACTATGGATGAGGTTGGTCAAATAACTGATCATGTTCATGCCCTTGTGGGTAAATCTGTTGATTCTGTTATATGGGGAACCGGTATAAACAACTCTCTTGAAGATGAGGTTGTAGTTACTATAATTGCAACAGGATTTGCTTATAGTAATATGGAGGAGAAAGGGAGTGACTTTCATGATACCCGGCGTACTCGTCTGGAGATGGATAATGAGGGAAACCTTCATACTGTATCTGGTCCCAGTGGTGATATTGATATTAGAGAAGAGGAGTTGGGAGTTGATGAGCAAGAAACTATAGAGTTTTTGGCTGATGAGTTACCTCCCCGAGTGGTGAATTATAGTGATGAGGATAAAGAGAAAAAACGAAAGTTTGATATTTTATATGGCTCCGAAAATAGTGATGAAGATCCCTTCTCAGGAGAGGAGGGATCTCTAATTGTTGATTCGGGAGATAATAATGCATCTTTTTATGTTAAAAATAGTGTGGGCGGGGATAATGTAAAGGTTAACCCTGAGGATTTAAATGATGAGCTTCGTATTGAGGAGTTGGAAAATGTTCCTGCTTTTAAACGGAGAAAAATATATATGGCCGATAGTGAAAGAAAAGGAAAGAGTGGTGATGTAAAGGTTTCACGGTTCTCAATTTCCAACAAAGATAGCGATGGTTCAAAACTGAGTGATAATAATAGGTTTTTACATGATAATGTTGATTAACATGATATTTAATTTATACCTACTAATAAAAAACGAGACTCCTTTTTAAAAGAGTCTCGTTTTTTATTTTCTATTTTTTTACCTGACTATTAGTAGAAGTTAAATCTTTTATCTTCTATCTCAGCCTTATCTTTTATCCATTCTGGTAACTGTTGATTTGTTTTAGTAGATATCAGCTGCATAAACTCTTGTCTTAAGGAGTTTTCATCAACCTCTTTATCGTACTCATTGGTAACTTGTATAAGGTAAACACCGTTGTTTCCTTTGACTGGTCCTGCAATTTGGTTTAGGGGTGAATGAGCAGCTAATCCAGACAATCCTGGTTCAATTCCAGCTCCCGGTATCTGCCTTGTTTCAAATGAAATCTCTTCAGCAAAGCTAATATCACCTTCTACTTTAGTTGCTATTTCCGTTAGATTTAAGCCCTCATCTTTAAATTCTTTAAGGCGCTCTGCCAACAAATCTGCTTTTTTCTCGCGAAGCAAAACAGATTCAATTTGTGCTCTAACATTTGATAGCGGCTCAACCCCCTTTTCTGTTTTTGATACAAGATTTGCTACTACAAATTGATCTTCAAATTCAAGCACCTGTGACATTTCTCCCGGCTCTGCTTCATAAACCCATCTAACCAGTTCTCTTGAATTTTCTATATTACCTACACTACGATCATTAATTCCTATGTTTGAGGCTGATCTTATATTATATCCTTCTTCTTCTGCAGTTGAGGCAAAATTATCAGCAGTTTGGCTATTTGCAGCAAAACGTGTGGCTTTACTGTAAACATTTTGATACGTTTGCGAGCTGTAGGTTATTTCTCTGGCAAGTGTTGCTACCTGGTATTTTGTTACTGGTCTGCTTTGATTTTGTACATATATGATATGTATTCCATACTCTGTTTCTGTTTTTACAACATCTCCAATGTTTGAAGTGAATGCTGCATTACTAAATGGTTCAACCATCATTCCTTCACGAAACCATCCAAGGTCTCCGCCATTTATGGCAGATCCCTGATCCATGGAGTAGTCTCTTGCCAAATCAGCAAAGCTTTCCCCTGCATTGATAATACTTATCAAGCTATCAGCAAGTTGATGACTCTGTTGTTGAGTAGGTTCCTGAATTAATATATGGCTTGCTCTTACTGAGTCAGGAATTTGGCTAACATCAACAAGCCTTGCCGCTTTAAAGCTTTCATCTTCTCTATAGGGACCATAAACATCTCCCGGAGAGGATGTAAGTACAAAATCCTCAATTTGAGAACTAAATTCCTGCGGACGATGATAACGACCCGAAAATGGTTCGTCTGAATTTAAATTTACAAATTGTTCAGCATCTGTTTCAGGATGAGAGAAATCATCTATCATATCTTTAATCCAATCTTCGGCTCTTTTAATATCCTCATCTGTAGGAGTAACCTGGAATCTCACATATTCAATAGCTCTGGAGGCCTCTTGTTTGAAACGATCTTTATTGTTATTATAATAATTTTCTATCTCTCTATCGGTTAATGATACTTCATCATCACTTATTGTTAATGTTCGGGCACGCAGATAGTCAAAGTCGGTAACTCGGGTTCTTGACTTTATCTCTTTTTCTTGCCATAGCGAGGGGATGTACATACCCCATCTTAAAATATTATCATATTTAACTCTGTGTTGCTCCTGAAGCAGCTGCTTTTCCATAACCGACCAGTAAAAATTGGCTGTGGGATCCTGATCTTTTGCCATAAGAAAGTTTACAACCTGTTGAGGGTCAAAGCTACCTGTTTGCTGATTCATAAAAAGCGGATGCTGCCTTATAGACGGGTGTATATTATTTCCTGTTACCATGTCCATAAGTTCGGCAGAGGTTACCTCTATTCCTAACTGTTCATATCTCTCTTTAAGCAGAGTGGTAATAACAAGTTCTTCCCATGCTTGATCTCTTATGGAGTTAACCTCTTCGGCTGACAGGGAGTTAACACCTCTGTTGAGTTTGGTAAACTCTTCTATCTCAGATACTCTTCTTTGAAAATCCTGGATATCAATTGATGTGCCATTTATATTAGCCAACTCTGTTTGGCCTCTTTGAAACATAGCATCTCCTGATCCCATGAAATCCATCATTATAAATGCAAACAAAGCGAAACCAATAAATATGGCGACGAGTATTCCTCCTTTACTGCGTATTCTTTCTAAAGTTGCCATTCTAAATAGAAATTTAAATTTTTGCGTTTCAAAACGGCTACGAATATACAAAAAAATGTGGTACTATCTTATTTCACTTTTATAAAGTATAGCTCTTTTATTTTAAATTATTAAGCAGTTCTATCTGTACTAGTTCTATTTTTGATTTTGAAGCTTTTTTTATTTTAAAAATAAAACTTTCTGTTTCTATCTTTTCTTCAGGTTCAGGGATTGATTCATTAAGATATAATATTAATCCTGCTAAGGTTTCGTATTCATTTGATACAGGTAAATTGATATTATACTTTTCATTTAGATAATCAATCTCCAGTCTTCCTGAAAACTGGAATATATTATTTTCAATTTTTTTCTCTATCATATCAGATGTATCATGTTCATCATCAATTTCACCAAATATCTCTTCAAGAATATCCTCTAAGGTAACTATGCCTGATGTTCCGCCGAATTCATCTACTACAAGAACGATGCTTTTATGCTTTTTTGTGAAAATCTCTAAAAGTTTACTGGCCATCATGGTTTCGGGTACAACAGAGATCGGACTTACTACGTTTTTTAGCTTTTGGGGGTTTTTGAAGAGGGATGAAACATGAGCATATCCTACAATGTTATCGATACTCTCTTTATAGACTAAAATTTTTGAAAATCCGGTCTCTATGAATCTTTCTTTTACAATCTCCAAATCTTCTTCAATATCTACTGCCTCCAACTCTGTTCTGGGAACTGAACACTCCCTTACTTTGACATCTGAAAAGTCGAGTGCATTTTTAAAAAACTTCATCTCCTCCGGAAGAGGGAGCTGCTCTTTAGCTTTTTCTTGTTGATCACTGATAAGATAATTTAAATCAACTCTACCTATTATAAGTCTCTCTTTTTGAGGTTTTTCTGGTGCCTTAAGCACCTGTTTAATAAAAAAGTTTGAGATGTTAAGAGTTAATCTTGACAGCGGGTAAAAGACTCCATAAAAAGCGAGTAGTGGTAGAGCTAAAATATTGAGGGTTGCTCCGGGATTAAGACGAAATATTATTTTGGGAACAAATTCTGCTCCTATTAATATAACGATTGTACTTATAACTGTTTTAGCCATAAGAATTGAAAAATCAGAGTTGAAATATTTTGCAAGCTCTGGTTCTATAAGATTTGCCGTGACAATACCATAAATTACGAGCGCAATATTATTGCCTATAAGTATTGTCGATATAAAGAGTCCGGCATTTCTGTGAAAAAGATCTGTTATTTTGCTCAGAAAGGGATGTCTTTTGCGGTTAAGCTCAATGATCAATTTGTTTGTTGATAAAAAAGCCATCTCACTGCCTGAGAAAAAGGCAGATAATACTATTGTTATAAGTATAATGGAGAATTGATTCATTCTTTAAGTAACGATAGATGAATTCGTTTGCCTAAGTTAATTTATTTTTTGTAAATTTTTAAATTTAGTTTTATTCAGATTCTCTATCTTGCTGCTCATCTACTTCTAGTATGCCGCTAATATTGTTAATTTTATAATTTTCTATTCTTTCATCCGATTCAAAACCGTAACCGGTAATTATTTCTGTGTCGGTAGTGATTTTGATGAACTTATCTGAATAAATTGTTTGATTTTTTGAATCCCAAAATAGGAGCTCGGTGTTGATAACATCACCATCTGCATTAACAGCTTCAACATCTTTGCGAAGCTCCCATAATTCTTCGCTTTGGTGATAAATTGCCTCATTACATTTTATTTGCGATTCTACAGTTTGTGTAGTATCATACACATAAAGATGTAGCCCTTGTGGAAACTCTATAGTTGGCTCTTTTCTACTGTCAAATTGTAACATTTCAGGGGTGATAAATCTATATTTGATTTTTCCTGAATCAGTAACTGTTGTTGTTAGTTCATGTAAAGCTAAACCAGGTAATTCATCTCTGTTGGTGAGCTCTTTTATCTCATCGGGCTTGTTGGGAGAGCAGCTTTGTAGTAATATAAAAAAAAGCATAACAAACAGCCTTACAAGGCTGTTTGTTATGCTTTTTTTATTTATTGTTTTATAGCTTTTTTTCACAGCTGAATTTTAATTGGCTCTTACAGTAGTTCTTTCGTTAATCCATCCACCTACTGTATAGGTTTCTCCAATTTCAAATCCTTCAAAAAATATCTCATCACTTGCAGGGAAGTGGGCTGAATAAGTGTCAATATATTCATTGGCTCTATCTTCAACTTCCGGATCTACCGATTTAGCTTTAATAAATTTATCTACAGCAGCCCAAAATACTGTTTTGGTTTCAAATGAGGATTCACCTACCTGGTCAGCCGATGCTGCATATGCCTGTCCTATTATTATATATGGCTCTCCCCAGTCGGGACGAACACTGATAGCTCTTTGAGCTTCACGTCTTGCAGCTGAATACCTGTCCTGTGAAAGGTAGATCATAGAGAGTTGGTGAAGATATTCACTCTTTTGCAAATCACTTTCGGTTAACTCTACAGCCTGCTCAAAATATTCAATAGCTCTTTCAACATTATCATTTTGAAGATTCATTCTTGCCAGTCCGAACGCCGATGATGCCGAAGGTTCAATGTTGTGTTGATATTCTGACACATGATAAAGAAGTTCTGAATCTTCACACAATCCTCTTGCCAGCAATCTACTAACTCTTTGTAACCATGCAAGATCATTTTTGTTATCTTCAAGCTGTGGGCCATAAATTTCTTCAATAACACTGCAACTGGCTGCTCCACTATTTGCAAACATTCTCTCTACACCATCTTTAATATCTTCTAATGCATTATGCTGCCTTGCATAAGCTTGATCTTTAAGTTTTCTGTCAATAATTTCTGCCAGCATCGTGTAGTTTTGAACTATGTCCTGAGGAGTTATCTGTCCTAAGTTGTACATGTTAACAGAAACATTCATAAATGTAATTAAGAATGCTGGTTGTGCATCTGTCCTCAATTCGTTTATTGCTACCTTTAAAAGGTCGTAAGCTTCCTCAGTTACCGATCTGTCATTTCTTTTGTAACGAAGCATATCTAGTGCTTTATTACCCTTTATAACAGGTTCGGGAGATCTTTGATGGTCTCCAAAAAACTCTATACGTTGATCATGAATCTGCATTAACAGTTGAAAGAGTTCTTCGAAACGTTCGGGATCTTCATTGTTTTCGATTTTATCCCTGACCATTGTTCTACCATCAATGTATAAGTTGACAGTTGATGCAGGACAATTATTAAAAGCAGCTTCCCATGAATTAAAGGCAGCTTCATAATTATTATTTCTAAAGTTTTCACTATATAAAGATAAACTTCTTAAGCATTGAATGCTGTCCTGCCCCACTCCGTACTGTGTGCCGGATTCACGACCCGTTTGAGCTACTGTTGTGCCCATTGCGGATATTAATAATCCTAGTGTTATTAATTTTATCGCTTTCATCTCTTTACTGTTTTAATTGATAAATTATAATAGTTTGGCTTAAAATATTTATTGTATTCTTCTTTGGCGGAACCAGTTCTCATGCATTGTAAAATTTAGTGATATTCTGGTGTAGTTTTCACTTATCTGGTTACTGTTTGTACTTCTTTTTCCAAATTCTACACCCAAATTTATAGACGTTCTGGTTCTTCCTACAGGTAAACCCAGTCCAAAACTCATGCCAATGTCCTGAATTTGATCTCCGTCTATTTTAAGATAGTCTTCTCTATAATGAATACCAGCCCTATATCTTACTCTTTGAAAATAACCCGATCCTGTTCGTAAATCGGGAATATACTCTGCGCCAGCTCCTATATATTGAGAATTGGCTAATTGGGATATATTATCGGGAAAATTAACTTCTCCCCATTGTTGCCTCTCATAGTCTGCTGCTAAAGTTAGTTTATCTTCAATAACATATGAGGCACCTATTCCATATTTTGCCGGTAATTCTGCAATACTACCATTCCAATCTATTTCATAAGTGCCCGAACTAACTGTATCATTTTCCATAAAAAGGTTTCCCTCTATATCATAATTGCTTAAACTTCGTGCAAGCAGGGCCGACGTGCTTCCGTTCATGCTTGTTGTGGGGCGAAAAACTGCCCCTACAGTTATATGTCTTTGATCTGATAATTGATGAGTGTATTGTGCTCCAAAATCAATAAAAAATGTGCTTATATCATGTTCGTTTTTTACTCCATATTTATATGCATGGGGATCGTTTATAAACTCTTGAAAAGAGGTGTGTGTAATATCACCAAACCAGTAGGTTCCATGAACTCCCAGTGATAATTCGGGGGTAACATTGTAAGCAAATCCTCCATATAACGATGTTATATTTCCTGTTCCAAGTGCACGATGTCCTACAGGATTATCTCCGTTGTCGATTAATTCGAATTCATATCCTGTACGTACTGCCGGGCGTAAGCCTACAGATACTGCGGCATTTGATGATAGAGGTATTCCCAGAGCAAAATAGTCATAATCGATGTCTGAAAATGTTTGAGTATCATCCCCAAGCTTTAATTGCTGAATATAGTTGCTTATTCCTGCTTCAAAAAAGAAGGAGGTAGAGTCTATTGCATTATAAGATGCCGGATTCATACTGTTAAGATGCAGCGATGATCTTACACCGATACCTGTATTACCCATTGCATCGTTGCGTCCAAATCCCCGGTAGTTCAATTCTCCCAATCCGTGTCTCGAAAAAGGGGAATAGGTTTTTGATTGAGAGTGAACAGTGTTTATACTTGTAATTATAACTATTCCTGTAAGCAGGTTTCTGATAAGTTTATGCATTATATTCTAAAATTCGGTTTAGTCCAGTGAGTACTAAATTTGAGTCTACAAAGATGTAGCTTTTTAATCTTTTCACAAAAAAATTAGCATCACCACCTGTTAATATTATTTTTAAATTATCCCATTTTGCTTTACACATATTAATGTAACCACTTATTTCAAAAACCATTCCATTAATTACTCCTGATGCAACAGCATTATCGGTGTCAGCTCCTGGAAAGTTGCTGTTATAGGGCTTTTTTACCAGAGGAAGTTTTCCTGTAAATTGGTTTAATGCCTTAAACCGCATTGCAAGTCCGGGTGATATATCTCCGCCAATATAATTTTTGTTATTTAATAGGATATCATATGTTACTGCTGTTCCGGCATCAATTAGTAATATGTTGCTCTCCGGATAAACTTGCTCTGCTCCTGCAATGCCTGCCAGGCGATCCTTTCCTAGTTTTTCAGGTGTTTTATACATATTATTGAAGGGCAGGGGAGTATTATGATCTAATATTATAAAGCGGGAGATGCTTGAAATAAATTGAGTTATCTCTTCTTCATCCTTAACCGACGATAGGATAGCAGCGTCAGGGTTGTAGCGTGTTATAATATTCTCAAAAAATTTTTTATCAAAACTATTGATACAGTCAGATGAAATTAACGTGTTTTGGTCAAAAACAGCACTTTTTATATAGCTGTTTCCCCTGTCAATTGCTAAATTTATCATGACGCAGCTATCTTTTACTATAAATAGAAGAGGAGTTTAACATTCTGCAAATGTAATGATTTATTAAATGTTATTTATGCAGTTGAGTAATTATATAGATATTTATTGAATTGGTATGTTAAAGATTTTAATTGTTGAAGATGATAGATTTATTTCTGCAGTATTCTCCTGCTTTATTAAGGGGTTAAATTACACTTTAACAGGGCGATGCACATCCGGGAGGGAGGCGTTTGAAGCTTGTGAAAAGCTAAAACCCGATATTGTCTTGATGGATGTTCATCTTGAAGGTGAGTTAGATGGTATTCAAACAGCTGAGATTATTCAAAAAGATTTTGAGGTGCCCGTTATCTTCATCTCAAGTGATACAAGCAGTGAAATTATTGAAAGAGCAATTATTGCTAACTCATACGGATATCTTGTAAAGCCTGTGACTAAAAAAGAGTTGGGTATAACAATTGAGCTGGCCTATTATAAACATAAACTATATATACAGCAGAAGTTATTTGAGTCCGGGTTTAGAAAATATATATCTGAAGCTCCTTTACCTGTTGTAATAATTGATAGTAAAGGGGGTATAATGTACTTAAATGTAAAGGCGCTTGATCTTTTTAGTTTACATTATATTGAAGATGTTATAGGTAGTTCTTTTATCGAATTTGTATCTAAAAAAGATAAGGATCTTTTGTTAGATAGGTTAAACAGAGGTCTTGATACAGATAATAGCTTAATGTTTACGGTTAACACATTGTCTAACAAGGAAGTTAATGTAAAGTGCTACTCTTCAACTCTCGATTTTAATGGAGTTACTGCTTCACAGTTATGGTTGATAGAGTGTTGATATTTCTTTATTTTTTGCTATATTAGATTTGAGAAAAGAGATAGATAACATTTGTATAAATAATTAATAAAAGTAATACTATGTCAAATTATCACGAACCGGCAGAAGAGCTGTCGGCCCAGGCAAGGGATTTTTCAAGAGCATTAAATAGTTTAAAAGAGGAGATTGAGGCTGTTGATTGGTATCATCAGCGAGTAACTCTTAGTGAGAATGAGGAGTTGGCTCAAATCATGGCTCATAACAGGGATGAGGAGATTGAGCATGCATGTATGACCATTGAGTGGCTTAGAAGAAATATGCCTGGTTGGGATGAAGAGTTGCGGACCTATCTTTTTAAAGATGGCAATATTACAGAGCTTGAAGAGGGAGGTGAAGGTTCATCAGAGGGTGGATCAAGGTCTAATTCATTGGGTATTGGAAAAATTAAAAAATAGGGAGGAAAAATATGGATATTTTAAGACGAGGATTAGCTCCTATTTCAGATATAGCCTGGCAAGAGATAGATGAGACAGCAGTTGATGTACTTACATCTGTTTTATCAGCCCGAAAAGTTGTAGATGTTGATGGTCCCAAAGGATGGAATTATGCTGCCCTTCCGTTAGGTCGTATTGACACTTCGGAAGATCAAAAAGAGGATGTAAAATATGGGATTCATTTGGTACAACCGTTGGTTGAGACAAGGGTCCCTTTTGAGCTTAATATGTGGGAGCTTGATAATGTTATACGTGGGGCAAAAGATATTGACCTGGGTGCCATGGAAGATGCAGCACGTAAAATTGCCAAATTTGAAGAGAGTGCAATTTATAATGGCTTTGATGCCGGTTGCATTAAGGGGTTAAAGGCTTCATCTGAGTATGAACCTGTTACTCTTTCAATGGATGATGATTCTATCTCATTGGCAGTTGCTGAAGCTATGGCTAAACTTAAAGAGGCTGCTGTAGAGGGGCCATACTCATTGGTAGTTAATATTAAGTTGTGGCAAAGGCTCAATTCCTATGTAAAAGGTTACCCGTTAAAAAAGCAGATAGAGAATCTTATTGGTGGATCTATTGTTATGTCACCATGTATTGATGATGCATTTCTCCTATCAGAAAGGGGAGGAGATTTTAATCTTACAATTGGTCAGGATATCTCTATAGGTTATGAGAGTCACACATCTAAAACTATTCAGCTCTATTTTACAGAATCTTTCACCTTTCAGGTAACTGATCCTGCTGCTGTGGTAGTTTTAAAATAGAAGAGATATAGTTTATAATTTATTTTAATATTTAAAGGGCTGTCTATAAAGGCAGCCTTTTTTTACTTTTGAGTTGAACTCATTTGATCAAGAACGTTTTTTATCTCTCTAATATCCTTTATTTTAGGTATTATAAGCCATAGTTTACCAGAGCGCTCTTCCATTTTCATTTTTAACGGGTTGTTTTGTACCCAGTTAAGGATAGATGTAAAAATTGGAGATGAGTAAAATGGGGACTCTTTATTACTTACAAAATTAATTCTTACCGTTCTATTTTTATAAGTAAGTTTTTCTATCCCCATAGTTTGAGCTTTTATTCTTATTTTTACTACTTCAAGTAATTTTTCAGCTTGATTGGGCAGTTTCCCGAATCTATCGGTAATGTTATCTCTAAATTGTGATAGTTTATCTATATTTTTTATATTATCAAGTTCTCTGTAAAGATTCATTCTTTCCGAAATGTTGGATATATAGCTGTCAGGAAACCTAACTTCATCGTCTGTTTCAATTTGGCAATCAGCTACAAATTTGAACTCTTCTCCCTCTTTTTTATTTGACTCTTTAATTAACTCGGGATATTCCGACTCTTTAAGTTCAAGTAGAGCCTCTTCAAGAATTCTTTGGTAAGTTTCATATCCTATATCTTCTATAAATCCGCTTTGTTCTCCACCAAGAAGGTTACCTGCTCCCCTTATGTCAAGATCTTGCATTGCTATATTAAAACCACTTCCCAGTTCCGAAAACTCCTCCAGTATTTTTAGTCTGCGCCTTGCATCTGAAGTGATAGTAGATAGAGGAGGAGCTAAAAGATAACAGAATGCTTTTTTATTTGATCTGCCAACTCGTCCCCTTAATTGATGTAATTCACTTAAACCAAAGTGGTGGGCATTATTTATTATCATAGTATTGGCATTGGGGATATCGAGTCCTGATTCAATAATTGTAGTTGCAATTAACACATTATACTCTCCGTTAATAAAGTCCAGCATAATCTGTTCGAGCTTTTTCCCTTCCATTTGTCCGTGCGCCACTACAGTCCGTATATCTGGAAGCATTCGGTTAATTAATGACTGCAACTCTATAATATTTTGAACTCTATTGTTTATAAAAAAAACCTGCCCGTTTCTTTCGACCTCGTAAATGATAGCTTCTTTAATAATCTCTTTATTAAATGTGTGCAGCTCGGTATATATTGGATGGCGATTTGGTGGAGGAGTGTTCAGAACCGACAAATCCCTTGCTCCCATTAAAGAGAATTGCAGAGTTCTGGGAATTGGTGTGGCTGTTAATGTGAGGGTGTCTACATTTAATTTTAGTTGCTTTAGCTTCTCTTTTACCGATACTCCAAATTTTTGTTCCTCATCAACTATTAGTAGTCCGAGATCTTTAAAACCAACATCTTTACCCACTAAACGGTGAGTACCTATTAATATATCAACTTTTCCCTCTTTCGTCTCATTAATAATTTTTTTTATCTCAGAGGCCTTTCTTAGTCTGCTTATATACTCAACTCTGCATGGGAAGTCTTTAAGACGTTCTTTAAAAGTATGGTAGTGTTGAAGAGCAAGAATTGTCGTTGGCACCAAAAGTGCCACCTGTTTATTATCAGATATAGCTTTAAAGGCTGCTCTTATAGCTACTTCAGTTTTCCCAAATCCTACATCCCCACATACGAGTCTATCCATCGGATTTTTTTCTTCCATATCGGATTTAACTGCAATAGTAGATTTTTGCTGATCGGGCGTATCTTCATACATAAATGATGCTTCCAGCTCTTTTTGCATATAAGAATCGCCCGAGAATGCGTAGCCCGGCTCCTCTTTTCGAGCAGCATATAGAGCAATCAGTTCTCTGGCAATATCTTTAACCTTCTTTTTTGTTTTATCTTTTTTTCGTGACCATGTTGCTGTCCCAAGCTTATTGGTTTTCGGGGGTTCGCTATCCTTACCTTTATATTTGCTTATTCTGTGAAGGGAGTGGATGTTAACTAACAGAACATCATTATCTTTATATATTAACTGAATGGCCTCCTGTTTTTTGCCACTCTCCTCAAGAGTAATTAATCCACCAAATTTACCAATACCATGGTCGGTGTGGACCACATAATCACCAGGATTAAGCTGGGTAAGCTCTTTTAATGAGATTGCCTGTCTTGCTGATCTTGTTTTATCTGTTTTTAAAGAGAATTTATGAAATCTATCAAAGATTTGGTGATCTGTGTATGCGCATAACTTTATATCGTGGTCGATAAATCCTTCATGAAGAGTAAAACTTACCTCATGGTAATTTATTTTACTGCCTCTGTCAGTAAAAATCTGTTTTAATCTTTCCAGCTGTTTTGGATTATTTGAAAGAATCTTTATTTGATACCCTTTACTAATATATTTTTGAATATTCTCTTCAACCAGATTAAACTGTTTATGAAATTTAGGTTGATGAGAAATATTAAATGTTATAGGGTTACTGTTTGGTCGCTCCTGACCTTTTCCCCAAATAATTACCTGCTGGTTGTTAAAAAAACTCTCTACAGCTTTTCCGTCAATTAAATTTGTGGGATGCGGAACACCCTGTTTGTTCTCTTTTTTATCAAACTTTTCTTTAATGGTTTTATTAAATATAGTTTCGATTTTAGAGATAGTAAATTCGGGATCTTCTATCCATATTGTGATATTTTCTTTTAATAGATTAAAAAAGGAGGTGTACTTTTCATTTTCATTGGATGGAGCCAGATCTGGAATTATTGTGATTTTATTTAGCGACTCTTTTGAAAGCTGGGTTTCAATATCAAAAGATCTTATACTTTCTACTTCTTCACCAAAAAAATCGATCCTGTATGGTTCTTCTTTTGCAAAGCTAAAAATATCAATAATAGAACCTCTCACAGCATATGTGCCCGGCTCGTAAACAAAATCTTCTCGCTTAAATCCCAACTCATTTAAAAATTCTGTAAGAAATTGAATATCTATCTTCTCTTGATTTTTTAATGTTATAGTTTTATCATTAAAAAAAATGTCCTCAGGAACTTTCTCCATCACTGCTTCGGTATATGTAATGAAAAATTGTCCCCGCACAGGAGTTCTTATATTTTGAAGAGCTTCGGTTCTTAATATTTTTTGGCTTTTGTCGGGCTGTCCAAATTCGGGCGATCTTTTAAAAGATGAAGGCATAAAATAGATATCGCCTTTGGGGTTGAGTTGTGTTAAATCATGATAGATGTATGAAGCATCTTCTTTATCAGATGCTATAATTAGATGAGCAGAACTCTCTTTAATAGCTGTTGATAAAATAGAAAGAGAAGATCCAGATAAGCCATTGATATAGATATTATTATTGCTCCTTTGAAGTTCTCTTTTTATAACAGGTAAGTTGGGATGACTTAAATACTCTGTTAAAGGAGTATTGTTATTGCACATATCTTATTTTTTCGACAAAAATAAATTAAATAATTAAACTAAAAACTTTAATTATTTACTCTTAACCTAAATACAGGTTTTAATCCTCTTCTTACCCCCTCTTCATTATACAGTGCGTAGGCGATTACAATAGAATGAATCTCTTTATGAAAAATATTCTCTTTAGCCGAGTAAAACCAGGTCTCTTCAAACTGAATCTCTTCAATATGATCTCTTTTATAGTCATGAGCATTTTCAATCTCTTTTACCTCTTTAATAGTTAAAAGAGAGTCGGCAAAATATTCATATGCTGATAATTGTTCTGAATAAACTTTTTTAAAAATATTTTCAACAAACTTTTCTGTTTGCATATGTCTTAGCCGATATTCAGTCCAGGTATCCATAGAGTCATAATTGACAATATCTACACTGTAAATAATAGTATCTGCAATAATATCATCGGCTGAAAGAATATTGTTATCTGAAACAACTACAGTTCTTACTTCAGACTCTTTACAGCTGAATGTTATTAAAAGAATAGCAATTAAAAATGTAACTATACGAATTAATGAACGCATATTTATTCTGAATAAAACGTTTTACCTGTTAAATTTTAAACATTGACCTTTTACATTGGAGTTGATCTTTCCCTCGTCGTAAACGATATTACCGTTAACCCAGGTTTTTGAGACTCTGTTCGATAATGTTTCTCCAGTAAATGGTGTCCATCTGCATTTATATAGAGTTGTTTTATCTGTAATAAGGGTAGGAGAATCATACTTAATTAAAGCAAGGTCGGCATAGTATCCTTTGCGTATAAATCCTCTTCGTTCTATATTAAAGAGTCTGGCAGGTGCATGACACATTTTTTCGATAACCAGCTCTTTTGTGAATACTCCTTGATCGGCCATTTCAAGCATAGCACTTAGGGAGTGTTGAACAAGTGGACCACCTGATGGACTTTTAAAATAGGTGTTATTTTTTTCTTCAAGAGTATGAGGTGCATGGTCGGTAGCAACTATATCTAATGTGTTATTTTTTAAAGCTTCTCTTAAAGCCTGACGATCTTCATTACTTTTAATCGCCGGGTTCCATTTTATTCTTGAGCCTAAAGTTTTATATGAAGACTCTTCAAACCAGAGGTGGTGTACACATACTTCGGCTGTAATTTTTTTCTCTTCAGGAGCAATTTTGTTATTTAATAGCTGAAGCTCTTTTTTTGTTGACATATGAAGAATATGGAGTCTGCTGTTATATTTTGACGCAAGTTCGGTTGCCAATAATGAAGATTTGTAGCAAGCTTCACTATCCCTTATTTTTTGATGATATTCAATTGGTATATTTTCACCAAATCGGGCTTTATATTTTACAATGTTTTTTTTAATCATCTCTTCATCCTCACAATGGGTAGCTATTAACATTGGAACTTCTTTGAATATATTAACCAAAGACTCTTTGTTGTTAACAAGCATGTTTCCTGTAGAGGAGCCCATAAATACTTTTACTCCGCAAACTTTATCTATATCTGTTTTTAAAAGCTCATTGAGATTATCATTGGTAGCTCCTATATAGAATGAGTAGTTGGCAAGAGAATTAGACTTTGCAATATTAAATTTTTCTGCAAGAGCTTCCTGGTTAGTGGTTTGAGGAGTGGTATTGGGCATATCCATAAAAGATGTTACTCCACCACTTACCGCAGCTGCCGATTCTGATGCGATATTACCCTTATGAGTTAATCCCGGTTCTCTAAAATGCACTTGATCATCTATCACTCCTGCTATTAGATAGTGATTTTCACCATTGATTATAGCATCTGCAACAGGAAGGTCATCTTGTTCATAAAAAATATCTTCTATTAGGTCTCCTTTAATAAGCACACTGCCTTTAAAAGTTTTTCCTTCATTTATTATAGAAGCATTTTTAATTAAGGTTGTTAACATCTCTTCTCTCCTTTTTAAAAATTGTTTTAAGTTTCATTTGCACTACCCCCCATACAGCTTCGTTGAATATTCCGCCACTCATTTTTGAAGATCCTTTTTTACGATCGGTAAAAACAATAGGAACCTCCATTACATTAAATCCAAGATGCCAGGCCATAAACTTCATCTCTATTTGAAATGCATAACCTTTAAATTTTATTTTGTCCAGATTTATTGCGTGTAAAAGATTACTTCTGTAACATTTGAAGCCTGCTGTGGTATCCTTAATATTCATCCCGGTTATTATACGAACATATACCGATGCAAAATAGGACATTAGCACTCGTCCCATTGGCCAGTTTATTACATTAACTCCCGATTTATATCTCGATCCTATTGCTAAATCAGCCTTATCAATTTTACATGCATTATAAAGAAGAGTTAAATCATCGGGGTTGTGAGAGAAATCAGCATCCATTTCAAATATATATTCATAATTGTTTTTTAATGCCCACTTGAAGCCGGCTATATAGGCTGTTCCTAAACCAAGTTTCCCTTCCCTTTCAATTAAGAAAATTTCATCGGCATTCTCACTTTTTAAGTTTTTTACAATTGAAGCAGTCCCATCAGGTGAGTTATCATCTACTATAAGTACATGTGAATTTATCGGTTGTTTTAATACCGCTTTTATAATTGCTTCAATATTTTCAATCTCATTGTAGGTCGGTATAATTACTATCTTTTTAGTCACGATAACAGTTTAAAATGTTTTGCCTATTTTAGCTCTATACTATTTTTCATTTTCTTTTTACGATATTAATTAAAAATATAGACATAAGACTCTTTTTTTTGTAACTTTATGTAGCTCTTTTTTAATTTACACCCTGATTTTTCTATATAGGGTTTAAATTTTATATAAAAAGAGGAGT
>JARULA010000015.1 GCA_029688995.1 Marinilabiliaceae bacterium ANBcel2 | reverse complement strand
GGCACTTACACAGTTTATGCCGAGGATGAAAATGGTTGTATTACCGGGGAGATATCGGTAGAGGTAGTTGTAAATGAAAATCCACAAGTTAATTTTCTAGAGGATTCTTATATTATATATATAGGAGAAAATGTTGAAATAGAGCCAGATGTAACAGGTGGGTTACAACCTTATAGCTATACCTGGTATTATGAGGGAAGTGAACTAACCGGAGAGGAGGGCTCTTCTCTTGTTATTGATAATGCTATGCTGGATGATGAGGGGCAATATTCTCTATTGGTTGAAGATGCTAATGGCTGCTATAGTTTAGAAGCTTTTGTAGATATTATTGTTTTTGAAACTCTTTATGTTGAATTTACTCAAACCGAATATGTAAGTTGTGAGAATGGTACTGTTGAGATAGAATCAAATGTTTATGGTGGAGCAGAACCTTTTATTTATCGATGGTATCATGATGGAACAGAATTACCTGAAGAGAGTGGTTCATCGTTAATTATTGAAGATATTGCTTTAGCTGATGGGGGTACATACACCCTCGAGGTTGAAGATAATAATGGATATATAGCAGAGATATCTGCACCGGTTACTGTTAATGAAAATCCCGATGTTTTTGATGTTCAACCTGCCGGAGTGTATGATGAGTGTGATGATTTAGAAATTTCACTTGACCAGTCTCAACCGGGTGTTAACTACTATTTATATATTGATGATGAGATCGCTACACACAATTATGTAGAAGGTACAGGCGATGAGATCAGTTTTGGAGTATGGAACATACTTGGTGAGTATAGTGTAATTGCAGTGGACTCTGAAACAGGGTGTCAATCTATAATGAATGGAACTGTTGTTGTTGATTTTGTAGTTGATGTTGATATTTTTAATGTTATATCTATTCCCGATAGTGACCCTGCTCGGTTTTGTGAGGGTAGTGATGGCGTAGAAATTGGTCTTGACGGTTCTACATCGGGACGCAATTATGATATCTTCTATGATGGTGATGTTTATAGACAAGGTGAAGCCAATATGGGTAAAGGAGACCCTTTCTATTTTGATTATTTTGTTGATGATGTAGGTTTTTATCGTGTTGTGGCTAATGCCGGTAATGAATGTTATATTCAGATGAATGGGGTAATTGAAGTTAGAATGGATCCGCTTCCGAATGCTATCACTGTAACTGCTGATGATGATGGATATTTTTGTCAGAAATCTGATGGTGTCTCTATATGGATAGATGATTATGAAGAAGGTGTAGAGTATAATTTGATTGATCCTAATGGAGACGAAGTTGACATGATCGTTGGTACAGGAAACTCTGATCCTCTTATGTTTGAAAGTGGGCCTTTTAATATTGAAGGTGAATACAGCGTTATAGGGATATATCATGATTCAGGTTGTGATAGTGAAGTGGGTAGTGTTATTTTAACTGAAGAGGCGCTTCCTGATAACTACAATTTGGAGGCATTTCCCGATAACTCTTTTTGTGCAGATGGAGGATCTGTTGATATCTATCTTAACGGATCTCAGGATAATGTTGAGTATGAGTTATATAAAGATGGATCTCCTCTTTCTCCGCAAATGATAGTTTCAAATGGTGGGGGTGGAAGAGTTATATTTGAAGGAATTTCTGATGAGGGAGATTATACAGTGATTGCAACTGATATGGATAGCGGTTGTCAAAATGTGATGAATGAAGGTGAGCCTCTCTCTATTATCGAGAAACCAATGCCCGATATTGTAGAGTTTAATGTTACTTATGATGACTCTCTGGGCGATGACTGTTTTGATGAGCAGGCTGTAATAAGCAGTGATGAGGCTCAGGATAATGTAGTATATGAGCTCTATAAATATATTGATGGTAACTATATTGCAACAGGTTATATTGCTGATGAAAATGGTCAGTTTGAACCATTTGTGGATAGTGATGCCAAATATAATGTTCTTGCCGAATTGGATGATTGTTATAAATGGATGATTGATGATTCTGATTTAGATAATCTTTTGGAGGTTCATATTGATGGAGCATTTGGAAAATATTTAGTTGTTGGAAATGAAAATCTTTGTCTGGGTGATGAAGGGTCTCCAATAGGACTATCTAACTCTGATGAAGGGATCACTTACAATCTTTATATAGAGGGAAGAGCTGACTATCTTGAAAGTCTGGAGGGAACTGGTGATTACTTAGAATTTGGAATGCATAATAGTGAAGGTATATATTATGTTGTTGGAGAGGATGAGAATGATTGTGAAATAGAGATGTTAAATCGTTTTGAATTGATATTTAATCCTCTTCCGGAATCTTATCGTATATCCGGACCATCATCTTATTGTGGTGATAACGGGTTTGAAATTTCAGTAGAGAAATCGGAAGATGGTGTTGATTACTATTTGATGTATCGTGAGGATGCGGAGGATTATCGAACTGAAATGGATAAAATTATCGGAGCCGGAGAATCGATTACCTTTTTTGACAATAACTCTCCAGGGATATACTCTGTTTATGCCAGTAATGAATATGGCTGTACATCAAGCATGGAGAATGTTGTTGTGGTTCAGGAGCAAGATGCTCCTTTACCGGTGACAGTTGAGGAAGTTATTGAATATTGTCAAGGTGATGCAGCTGTTGTAGAAATTGCCGACTTAGAGGGGGACGTTAATTATGAGATCTATAATGATAGTGATGAGTTAATTTATAGCTTTAATACTGAATTTGACAGTTATGAAATATTTGGAGTTGAGATGCCTGATGGAGATTATAAGATTATTGGATCTTTTGATGGTGCATGTGAGGTAGAAGTAGCTTCATTTACCATTAACTCTTTACCGTTACCTCATGATAACTTAACCTTAGAATCGGAGTGGAATTTTGATGCTGATGGAAATAATGTTACTCAAAATAGTTTTGACGTTTTTTCACTATTTACACATAGTGATGTGGAGTATGAATTGCATGGTGTTGAATCTTTAGATGTTACTAATAATATTCAGCAAGGAGGAGATTTAATTTCATGGGAGATTTCTGCTGATCCGGGTTATTATGAACTTTATGTAACAGCAAGATTTATTGATGATGACAATAGTTGTGAATCAATATCTAATACTTTAAGTTTTACTATAGCCGAAAGAGTTGATGATTTTGAAGTTCTATTTGAGGATGGGAAAGAGTATTGTAGTAATCAGGATGGTGTATATGGAAAAATAGAGAACAGCTTTGAAGGAGTTCGTTATGATATTATACGTGAGGATGGTGTAATCATAGAAAGTTTTATAGGTGATGGAGAAGATTATAAATTTAGATATACTCTTACAGGTGCTACCGATAATACAAGAATTCCCAATGAAACTAATAAAACATCTTATAGAGTTGAAGCGTACAGTGCAGACAAACACCCTTTTGTGTTTGAATTTGAGATAACAGAGCACCCTTCGCCTAATCAATATCTTCTTTCACCATCAAATGGTGCTGTTGATAATGATGCTATCAGACTTAATGGATCAGATGATGGAGTGTGGTACTTTTTGTTGCGTAATGGAAATATTGATTATAATAGTGAGGCTATTATAGGTGATGGAGAAAGAGCTGATTTTGGTCCGGTAAGTCAGATTGGCAGTTATGATGTGCTTGCTGTTTCAGATAAAGGGTGTGAGACCTTTATGCAAGGAACTGCAAGTATGTATGAGCAGCAGTTAGTTGCTAAACCTATTTATATTTACATGGGTGTTGATGATATCTCCCGTACTATTGAGTTGTCCGATTCCATAGAGAGTTTACCGGCTTTAGATGGACCTAACTTAAGATATTTTCATATCGAGGATTATGGAGCACCGGTTGTAGATCACGATTTGAGACCTGGTGATATTATTATAAATGAAGAGACCGGTACATTTACTTTTACTAAGAGACCAAGTTTTTATGGACAGGATACTGTTAGATATCGTGTTGAAAATAGTTTTTATCCTGATCGCTGGTCTGAATCTTATATTATTGTGATGGCTGGAAATAGGGAGATGACTGGAGATCACTCATTTGTTATTCCGAATGCTTTTGCTCCAAATGGTGACGGACGAAATGATAGGTTTGTGATTCGCGGACTGGGAGATACAGAGGAGACTTCTCTTGAAGTGTTTAACCGATGGGGAACTATTGTTTACCGTAGTTCGGGAAATAGTTATAATAATGACTGGGATGGTACTGCAAATGTTTCTGCAATGGTATCTGTTGGTAAAGAGTTACCTACCGGTGTCTATTTTTATGTGTTTGAAGTAGTAAAAAATATTCCAGGTGAAGGTACAATCAGACGTAAGTTTCATGGTTCAATTGAATTGAGACGTTAAATAGAGATGATGATACTGTATTATATAAAAGAAATAGTAACCCTGATGATATTGCAGATTATTTCTGTAAAAGTCTACAATGCCCGATATTATGGATAAGAAATTATTTATAATCATATTGCTTCTATTATCTTTTGGCTCAAATTATCTGTTTGGTCAAAAGCAATCCCACTTTAATCATTATATTGCTAATCAGGGGCTTTTAAATCCTGCTTACAATGGTACTCGTGATGTTATAAGCGGAATTATGATTCACAGGAGTCAGTGGGTTGGCTTTGAAGGTGCTCCAAATACACAGGCTTTTAATGTGCATGGTCCTATCGAGGAGACAAATGTTGGCTTGGGTCTTGCTTTAATGAATGATCGTATTGGAGCAGGATCTAATACTTTTGATGCTTTCGGAGCTGCCTCATATCAAATCGAACTTGATCGCATTAGAACATTGTCTTTTGGATTACAGATGGGGCTTAGTTCTATGGTGTATGATGGTACAAAGGCTGTTTTAGATGACCCTTCAGATCCTCTTTTTGCCCGTAAAGAGACAAACCTGAATTTTAATTTTGGTTTTGGTTCATATTACTATACTGATGATTATTTTATAGGTTTTTCTATTCCTAAATTCTTCTCAGATCAATTTGATGAAAAAAGTGAGGGATTTAAAAATAAGATAGATTATAAAAATCTTCATATGTATCTTTATGGTGGATATGTTTGGGATCTTCATTCAGTTACCGTTAAGCCCACAATTTTGATGAAAGAGGTTTATGGGTCGCCGATGCAGTTTGATATTTCAGCAAATGTTTTAGTGGCAGATCAGATTTGGCTTGGTTTAACCTATCGTACTGTATCTGAAGCTGCTTTTTTACTTGAATATATTATAAATAGACAGTTTACATTTAGATACTCTTTTGATTACTCATTTTCACCAATTCAGCAACATGCTAAAGCAGGTTCGCATGAAGTTAGTTTGCAGTTTGATTTTACATTAAACCGCAGACCAGGTATGAGATCAATTAGACATTTTTAAATATTAAATGGATTATAAGGGGATTTAAGCTTTATTTTTATATTTTTATTATAGTTTAGTTAAATTAATATTTTCTAACTAAATTCATAAAGCCCCGGAAAGACAAATTCTATATTTATGGAAAAGTATTTTAAAAGTTGCATTGTAATATTTATTTTACTCCTGTTTGTAACCGAAGTTGCTGGTCAGGGTGCAATGCTACGTCGAGCTGACTCTTTTTATGAGCGTGGTGAGTTTTATGAGGCTCTGCAATTATATAATCAGGTTGAGGAAAGCGGATATGAGTTAGAAATTGATGAGCAAATACGAGTGGCAGTTTGCTACTATGAGCTGAATAATATTCAGGAGGCTTTTTCTCTTTTTCTCGAACTCGAAGATTATCTGGGAGGATATGAGCTTTTTATTTATGCTTCAACTACTCATCGATTTGGATATTATGAAGGTGCAATTGATCTATATGAGAAAGCCAGGGCACAAAATCCTGATTTAAGAGATCAGATAGATGAACTTATAAACTCTTGTGAATGGGCTCTTGAGAATGACTATTTTGTTCCCGGTGTGAGGGTTAATCCATCAACGATTATGACTTTTGGTCAATCATTTGGCATTCAGTATTATCATGACGGGGTGGTTTACTCTTCGGCTTCGGAAGATGATGAAACCGGACGTGATCGTACAGGAAGAAGTATTCTTAATCTTTACTACTCTGATCTTGATGATGAAGAGGGTGTGCATAGCCGAAGATTGTTTTCCGAAAATCTTGTCTTTCCCGAACATGTTGGAGCTATCTCTTTTACTTCAGATTATACCACTATGTATTATACACGTTCGGTTCGTGTAAGGGGAGGAGAGTCCCGAATAAAGATCTTTTCAGTAATTTATGATGGGAATGACTGGAATGAAGAGCTCGAACTTGAGATTAACAGCGATGATCATGATAATGCTCATCCGGCAGTTTCTCCATGTGATAATTATCTCTATTTTGTTTCAAATAGATCGGGTGGCTATGGGGGTACTGATATTTGGGTAGTTGAACGACTTGGTGATCGTCGTTATGGATCTCCCAGTAATTTGGGTCCGCGCGTTAATACTTTTGGTGACGAGAGATATCCTTTTATTAGTCAGGACAACACCCTATATTTTGCCAGTGATGGACATTATGGTTTTGGTGGATTAGATATTTTTAGAGCCAGTTATGATAATGGTATATGGGGTGATGTTGAAAATATGATGAAACCATTTAATTCAGAGAAAGATGATTTTGGTTATGTTATAAATCCAAATGATCCAAATGAAGGTTTTCTTTCAACTAATCGTTATGGAGATGGAAGTGAAGATGCTATTTTTTATGTTGAAATTTTGGATGAAGAGGAAGAGGAGGAAGAGGAGACCCGATCCAGAGCTCCAATTGTTGGATTAATTGTTGATGAGGATCCAGAGCCAGATCCGGAACCTATAGTTGAAGAAGAGCCTGAAACTGTTGTAGAAGAGCCCAAAGTTGATCCCGGTATTTTTCCGGATAAATTTTCAAGTGTTGTTGTAAGCACTTTAAATAATGATCCTGTAAATGATGGCAGGGTTGTTTTTACCGATGCATTTACCGGGTCAGAGATTTCTGTTGTTTATACCAATCGGGATGGAAGTTTCGAAATCGATATCCCTGATAGATATCGTCAAGAGAATCAGGAATTTGAAATATTAGTTACTAAAGATGACTTTAATTCTAATGAGGTTGTAGCTGATATATTGGAGTTGAATGAGCTTGGCCGGGCCGGCATCTCTTTGACGCCTGTTTTTGATGAAGTTGATTTGGATGCTATAAGTGGTTTAATAATTCCTTATAGAGATGATGAGATAACATCTGATGGTTATGATAAACTTGATCAGGTAGCCTCTTACCTTGCATCTAATCCATCTGTGGTAATTCGCTTGAATGGTCATACCGAGGCACGTGGAAACCGACTCAATAATTTGAACTTATCACAAAGGATTGCTGATGTAGCCAAAAATTATTTGATGAATAACGGCGTTAATAGTGAAAATGTTATAGCAAGGGGATATGGTGACAGATATGTTGTTAATCATTGTAAAAGAGGACAGGTTTGTAGTGAAGCTGAACATTTAGAAAACCGGCGAATAGAAGTTGTGATTTGGAACCTTAACCAATAATTTAATAATCCTAATTTTTATATGATGAGGATAGTTTCAAAAATGATTTTACTGTTATTCTGTTTTATGTTTATTGGTGAATCTTATGCTGATAAACTTGAACATTTGCGAAGTACCAGAAAAATTACTACAGAAGCTGAATTAAGTGCACCATGGTACACTATTCAGATAGTAGCGCTACGAGAATCTCCTCAAAATCCTCAATTTTTCAGGGATTTTCAAAATGTGAGAGAATTTAACTGTACTGATGGGTATGTTCGCTATACTGTAGGTAAGTACAACTCTTTTTCTGATGCTGCAGATGAATTGAGTAAATATAAGCAGAGAGGTTTTGATGATGTTTTTGTTTTAAATTTACAACGTATATCATTGGTTGATAATAATTATACTTCAACGCCTGATTCATATAAACCTTCTTCTGGTAAAGATTACACGATTCAGGTTGCTGCTTATCGCTTTCCTGTCTATTTGACAGAGTTTGATCAGTTTGATGAAGTTTATGAGTTTAGAATGGATGACAATATTTTTCGGTATACCGTAGGGCGTTTTGACGGAACAGATGCTATAGATGAGTTAAAGAACTTACGTCAAAGCGGATATCCCGAAGCTTATCTTGTTCCATTCGATGATTATGCTCCATATAGGATTGAGTAATGGCTCTATTTTTGTATACATTTGAACTGTTAAAACAGCAGGTTGGTTTGTCGCTTCTATACATTTTGTTAGAAGAGGAAAGTCCGGACAACACAGAGCATCGTGCTTCCTAACAGGAAGATACCTGTGAAGGTATATTTGCGTAACAGAAAATAACCGCCAATATGGTAAGGGTGAAAAGGTGAGGTAAGAGCTCACCGGCCGTATAGGTGACTACACGGGCCGTACGCATCACGAGTTGCAAGACCATGTAAATCCCGGTTCCAATAAGGTACAGGGTTGCTCGCTCTGGTTATTAAGTTAAGCCGGGAAGGGTAGGTCGCGATAAGATTACAGGCAACTGTAATCTCAGATAAATGACAGACACTGCTTTGCAGTACAGGATCCGGCTTATAAACCTGCTGTTTTAATTTAATTTATTTTACTGTGGTAAAAGAGAAAATAGCTAAGTTTCAACAATTTATACAGAGAGATATCTGGCGCATTCGTAGAGATACCACAGATAAGCGTCAATTTATTTTAATTCGAATTGTTCGAATTTTTATTCTTGCAGTACGAAGATTTTTAAGTGATGATTGTGTTTTAAAGGCTAGTGCATTAACCTACTACTCTCTTATATCTGTTGTTCCTGTTGCAGCTCTTGCTTTTGCTATTGCTAAAGGTTTTGGATTTAGAGAAACTTTAGAGCGTGAAATTGAAAATAGGCTTGTTGGGCATGAAGAGGTTGCAAACTGGATTCAGGATTTTGCTTTAAGTTATCTCGATAATGTTCAGGGAGGTATGATTGCCGGAATTGGTATCGTTATTCTAATTTGGAGTGTGATGAAAATTCTCGGTAATATTGAAAAATCATTTAACGATGTATGGGATATAACAAGAGCTCGATCAATGGTTCGTAAATTTAGTGATTATATCTCTTTTGTGCTGATTGCTACTTTTTTGATGATGCTCTCCTCCAGTTTTATAGCAGTTATAACCAATAGTATTCAGGTCTTTGATTTGGGACGTATCGCCACGCCTATTATAATTTGGTCTTCGCCATATATTCTTATGTGGGTTGTGTTTGCTTTGATGTTTATGATTATGCCTAATACCAAGGTTAAATTTTCTTCTGCATTTTTTGGTGGTGTTTTTACAGGAACTTTTTTTCTTCTATTGCAGTTTGCCTATATTTATTTCCAGGTAGGTATGTCTAAATATAATGCTATATATGGTAGTTTTGCTGCTCTTCCACTATTTTTGATTTGGATGCATTCATCATGGATGGTAGTCCTTTTTGGTGCTGAATTGTCATATGCTTTCCAAAATGAAAAGAGTTTTGAATATGAATATGATACCGACAATGTTAATTTACGATATAGAAAAAAAGTTAGCTTGCTTATTGTAAAAAAGATTGTTGATTGTTTTAGTGAGGAGAAACCAGCTCCAACTTCTGCTGAGTTATCTGCATTATTGAAATTGCCTGTTAGGATGGTTTCTGATCTGTTAAGAAAACTTGAAGATGCTGGTATTTTAGTTGAGATATTAGCTCTTGATAATGATCGAGATATAGGTTATGGTCCTGCTTTTGATATTAATAAAATGACTGTGTTTTGTATTTTGGAAAAGATAGAGAATTTTGGAACTTCTGATTTTCATTTTGCTGATACTGCTGAGTATAAGCGTATTAGTGCTGTGTTAGAATCTTTTGACAAGCTTAACGCTCAATCTCAGGATAATATTCTATTAAAGGATGTTTAAATATTAATACAAAAAAAAGCAGCCTTAAATTTTAAGGCTGCTCTATTTAAGGGAGCCGTATTGGCTAAAGACTATATAAAACTCCTATTAAACAGGAATTGAGTACATTTATAATTCGGAGATCCTCTGAATCACAAGTGATTAAGGCTTGTCCTTATTATAAATAGTTTGAACTCGTTATTATGTTAGTGTTGAGTTTAACAATCAATATAGCCAATACGGTTTTCATTTAATTCAAAGAACATTATCTATTACAAATATAGCTTATTTATCCGTTTATAGCAACCATACAAAAGGTATAATTTGATAAATTATTTATCATCTTTCATTGGTGTGAACCCCGGATTTTTAGTTATTGCACGCATTGGAAAAACTCCCTCTTTTGCAAATTTCACCTCTTCAATTGTGTGAAAAGCTTTTGGGTTATACTCTTCAACTATTGCAGCAACTTTTTGGTAATCACTTCTTTTTATTATACAATAAATAATATTAACTTTTCCTCTGGAGCCATGTGCTTGCGTCTCAGTTACTCCAAATCCTTCATTGGACAACCTTTTAATAAGAGCATCACCAGGGGTTGTAGTGATAATCCTCATGTTGATAAACCCTATTGCCAATCTGTCTTCTATTAATAGTCCAACGAGAGTTCCAACCCCAAACCCTCCTGAATAAGCTACATAATAAAACCAATTGTCAAGGTTTTCAAAAATTGCCCCCATTGCCAGTAGCCAAATAAATATTTCGAAAAACCCCAATACAGGAGCTAGCAGTTTAAGTCCTTTCGATACAAAAACTATTCGAACAGTACCAATTGCAACATCAGCAACTCTGGCTATAAAAATTAAGAATGGTAATAAAACCCAGGTGTAAAATGCACTGTCAGCAAATTCCATTTTATTTAATCTTTTGATCTGTTTAGTTTTGAAATTAGAGAGGATTCAAATTTGTTTATATTAACAATATATCTGTGATGTGCGCCTATTGCTACAGGATCATGATTTTTATCTAAAATTGATACATCAAAAAACAGTTCGTTTTTATCAATATACTTAAGGTGCACTAAGCATCTTATAAGCTCGTTAATAAAAACAGGTTTAAAGTGTTTTATATTAATTTCGGAACTTACTGTTGTTATATCTGTTTCTAAATATGGATTGATTAATGTATTAACAGCTTTTTCAACAAAACTTATTAATGCTGAAGTTGATAAAGCCTTAACATCAGATGTCTCTTTTGAAGAGGCTAAATCACCTTCTTTTACTCGCTTTTCCAATGTTAACCTTAATCCTTCTTCTATGTTACCAATATTACCCTTCATTTGAATGCTGTTTTGATTTTACCGCTTTTAATCAAAGTTACTTTATTCCCCGATAATGTCAAACAGGGATTAAAATTCTGATGTGAAGTAGAAGTTGATTTTGTCAAAGCCTTCTTGTGCCATTTGTAACATATATGCCGAATCAGCAAGAAAAACATCTCTGCCGTACTTATCTTTGGCCATATATTGTGTTTTTCGTTTTTTAAACTCCTCAAGCTGTTTTTGATCGTTAGATTGTATCCAACAGGCTTTATGAAGATTTATTGGCTCATAGCGACATGATGCACCATATTCATTTAAAAGTCGGTGCTGTATTACTTCAAATTGAAGAGCTCCTACAGTACCAATAATTTTGCGACCGTTATACTGGTTTATAAAAAGTTGGGCTACTCCTTCATCCATAAGCTGATCAATGCCTTTGGCCAGCTGTTTGGATTTCATGGGATCTGCGTTTTCAATATATCTGAAAAGCTCAGGAGAAAAGCTGGGCAAACCTTTGTACATAAATTTTTCTCCTTGAGTAATGGTGTCTCCTATTTTAAAATTTCCAGAATCGGGAATTCCTATAATATCACCGGGATATGCTTCATCTATAATCTCTTTTTTTTCGGCCATGAAGGCTGTCGGACTGCTAAATTTCATCTGCTTACCAAGGCGCACGTGTAAATAGTTTCTGTTTCTTACAAATTTTCCGGAACAGATTTTAATGAATGCCAAACGGTTACGATGGTTTGGATCCATGTTGGCATGAATCTTAAAAACAAACCCTGTAAACTTATCTTCATTTGGCTGAACCTCACGTTGATCGCTTTTTGATGGTAAAGGAGATGGGGCTATCTCTAAAAATGCATGAAGCAATTCTGTTACACCAAAGTTATTTAGGGCACTACCAAAAAATACCGGTGCAAGTTTCCCTTTTTTATACTCGTTAATATCAAATTGAGAGTAAACCCCCTCTATTAGTTCGATCTCTTCATTTAACTGTTGAGAAGTTTCTTCACCTATGTATTCAGATAGAAGAGGATCGGTGGTATCTTTTATTTTTATCCCTTCCTCACGTGTTTGTTTATTTGGAGAAAATAGGTATAGACTTTTATCAAATATATTGTAAACCCCTTTAAAGTTTTCTCCGTCCCCTATAGGCCAGGCAAGCGGACGAACATCTATGCTGAGCTCTGATTCTATCTCATCTAACAGTTCAAAAGGATCTTTACCGGGGCGATCAAGCTTGTTAATAAAAACCATAACAGGAGTATTTCTCATGCGACAAACCTCCATTAATTTTCGTGTCTGCTTTTCTACTCCTTTGGCTGCATCTATTACAATAATAGTACTGTCGACAGCTGTTAAGGTACGATAGGTATCCTCTGCAAAATCTTCGTGTCCGGGCGTGTCAAGTATATTGACTTTATACCCTTTATATTCAAATCCCATAACTGATGTTGCTACAGAAATCCCTCTCTGTTTTTCTATCTCCATAAAATCAGAGGTCGCACTTTTTTTTATTTTATTTGATTTTACTGCGCCCGCAACATGGATAGCACCTCCAAAAAGAAGCAGCTTTTCGGTGAGCGTTGTTTTACCGGCATCGGGATGACTAATTATTCCAAAAGTTCTTCTTCTATTTATCTCTTGTGTTAAATTCATTAAACTGTTTTTTTATGGAGAACAAAAGTAACTTTTTTTGATTTGATAATAGATACTACTTAAAAAAAGAGTTTTACTAATTAAACAATTTTCACTTACTTTGATTGAATTTTTTAACTAATTGCCTATGAGTTGGAGTAGTTACCATAGTCATTGTTATTATTGTGATGGAAAAGGTTCTCCTTCGCAATATATTAAGGAGGCTATAGATAAAGGGGTTAAAGTGTTAGGGTTTTCATCTCATGCTCCTGTGCCTTTTAAGACAGACTGGACAATGCCGGTTGAAAAGTTGCCGGAATATCTGCAACGTATAGATGAGTTGAAACTAAAACATTATGGAGATCTGTTGATACTTAAATCGTTGGAGGTGGATTATATCCCGGGGGTTACGGGAGTTAATCATCCACTAATAAAGAACAGTAAGCTTGATTATACTATTGGATCGGTTCACTATGTTGATAAATTTAAAAATGGTGATCACTGGTCTATTGATGATAGTTTTGATGACTTTTTGAAAGGTGTTACATATATATTTGATGGTAATGTTAAAAGAGCTGTTGAGCGTTATTTTGAATTACAACAGGAGATGTTAAATAATCAGCCTCCCGACATTTTAGGCCATATGGATAAAATAAGGTTTCATAATCTGGTTGGTTTCCTGTTTGATGAGAAGCAGCAATGGTATAAAAATATGGTTTATGATACTCTTATCCTTGCTAAAGAGAAAGGTGTTATTGTTGAGATAAATACTAAGTATTATGAACGGGCCGATCTCTTTTTTCCATCTAAAAATCACTTTAAATGGATGCATCAAAACGGGATTCCTGTTACTATTAATAGTGATGTACATAATCCTGAAAAGGTGATAGCAGGATTTAGAGAAGCGGCATCTCTTTTACTGGAAAGTGATTATAAAGAGGTGTGGGAATGGAGTGGATCGGGTTTTGAACCGGTATCGCTTACAAAAAAAGGTGTTCTGTTTTCAGATAAAACTTTTATTGATCATGAGTGCTTATAGAGATGCTTTTTTTTATATCAATAGTTCTATCTATTCAAATATTAAGAAAAACTATTTATTCATATATTTTATTAATTAATATTTACTGTTTTGGAGTTTGTTGCAAAAACTTTTCATGGTTTAGAAGATGTATTGGCTCAGGAGCTTAAAGATCTTGGAGCAGATAATGTAGAACCTGTAAATCGTGCAGTTACTTTTACAGGAGATAAAGAGTTGTTGTATAGAGTCAATTTGTGGTCGAGGACAGCATTGCGGGTTCTTAAACCTGAAATTAAATTTAAAGCGTGTAATGAAGATCAACTATACAATAAAGTTAAAGAGATTGACTGGTCTCACTTAATGAGTAATGAAGATACTCTTGCTATTGATCCTGTTGTATTTTCTAAATATTTTACGCATTCAAAGTATGTTGCCTATAAGTTTAAAGATGCGATATGTGACCGTTTTCGCGAGACAACCGGTAAACGACCTTCGGTAGATCTTAAAAGACCTAACACTATTTTTAATGTTCATGTTGTCGAAGATCAATTTACAGTTTCAATCGATAGTTCGGGAGAATCTTTAAATAGAAGGGGATATCGTACAAAAGAGCATCCGGCTCCTATAAATGAGGTTTTGGCTGCAGGGATGATTTTAATCTCGGACTGGGATAAAAAGATGACGTTTTTTGATCCTATGTGTGGCTCAGGTACTATTGTTATGGAAGCTGCTATGATTGCCGCAAATATTGCACCCAATTTTAAGCGCAAAGAGTTTGCTTTTCAGCGATGGAAAGATTATGAGCCAGAGTTATGGGAAAAAATTTATAATGATGCGAAGAGAAAAATTTCTACTCCCGAGGCGAGAATTAATGGCAGTGATATTTCGGTTAAATCAATCGATATCTCCCGGCAGTCGGCTCTTGACTTTGGAATTAAACAGTATATTAATTTTAATGTTAACTCTTTTTCAGATGCAGTGCGAACCGGACGAGAAGGGATGATAATTATGAATCCTCCCTACGATGAGAGGTTAAGGTCGGCCGATGTTGTTAAGCTATACTCGGGGATTGGTGAGAGGTTAAAGAGTAAGTTTTCGGGATGGGAAGCATGGATAATTAGTTCAAACAGGGATGCTTTAGATAGTGTAGGATTAAAACCCGATAAAAAAGTGACTCTTTTTAATGGTGCTTTGGAGTGTAGTTTTCAAAAGTTCAGTCTCTACCGGGGTACAAAGAGAGTTAATCGGGTTAAACATATTATCAAAAATTAAATTATATATTATGAGTAAAGTTGTTATAAGTAGCTATGAAGATCTTGAAAAGTTAATGGGTTCTGAATTGGGATGTTCAAAATATCACCAATTTACTCAGGAGCAAATAAATCTTTTTGCTGAGGCAACATTAGATCATCAATGGATTCATACTAATCCTGAAAGAGCAAAAAAGGAGTCTCCGTTTGGAGATGTTATTGCTCATGGATATTTAACCTTATCACTATTACCATATTTGTGGGATCAGATAGTTGAAGTTAATAACCTTAAACTACAGGTTAATTACGGTATTGAAAAGTTTAAATTTAACCAGCCTGTTAAAGTAAACGATAAAGTGAGATTAGTAGCTAAAGTAAAAAATGTTGTTAATCTTCGTGGAGTTACTAAGGCTAATATTGGCGTTAAATTAGAAATTGAGGGGAATAGAAAACCTGCTTATGATGGCGAGATTGTTTTTTTATACCATTTTTTGAGTTGATTATAGTAGATTGATATTATAGTACGTAGTTATATAAAAAAAGCTGAGATAGTGGGAATGCTATCTCAGCTTTTTTTTGTTTGAGTGTTAAAAAAATAAAATGGCATTTTTTCTAATTGTGAGTTGGTAAAAATTTATTTGTAGAGATAGTTACGATTGTTTAAGTTTTGATTATTAGTGGTTTAAATTTTGAGAGGTGAGGTTTTTGTGAGGTTTTTTTAAAGCAAAATGAGTTTTTTGTGTGCTTGTTTTTTGTGTTTTGTTAACAGTTAGCCATAAGTTTGCTAATGAATTGAGATTAAAATCAAAAAAAGAGTAAAATGTTTAATTCTTAAATCTTTCACATTCTAATCAAATTCATTACTTATGAAAAAAAATTATGCATTATTAATTTTGCTTATGCTCCTCACTACATTTTGGGGACATGCACAGCAAATGACGGTTAACGGAACCGTAACATCAGCTGCTGATGGTGAAGTGATACCTGGAGTTAGTGTTATGGTAAAAGGAACTTCTACGGGAACAATTACTGATATTGATGGTAATTATTCTATTGGCGTAGATGAGGGTGATATTCTTGAATTCTCTTTTATTGGTATGGAGAGGCAAGAAGTAGAGGTTACATCTTCTGTTATAGATGTTACGTTATATGAGTCTTATACCGATTTGGATGAAGTTGTAGTAGTTGGATATGGTGTACAGCGCCGTAGCGTTATTACAGCTGCCATTAGTGGTGTAAGTTCTGATGATTTGGAAAACTCAACACCATCGCGTATTGAGGATGTCCTAAAAGGAAGAGTTTCGGGAGTTCAAATTACTCAAAGCTCGGGACAGCCTGGTGCTGCATCTCAGGTAAGAATTAGAGGAGCCGGAACAGTAAACAATAGTGATCCTCTATATATTGTTGACGGAATGGCCGTTGAAGGTGGTATTGGTTATCTTAACCCAACTGATATTGAGTCGGTTGAAGTGTTAAAGGATGCTGCATCTGCTGCTGTTTATGGTGCCCGTGCTGCTAATGGTGTTGTACTTATTACTACAAAATCCGGTTCTGATGGTCCGGCCACAGTAAATTATGACTTCTCTTACGGCTGGCAAAATCCATGGACAAAACGTTCAGTTTTGGATGCAACAGAGTATATGACAATAATGAATGAAATGAATCGCAATGATGGTGGTGTTGCTCCTTATTCTTCTGATGATATAGCTAATGCCGGATCGGGTACCGATTGGCAAGATAAGACTTTCAATTATGATGCTCCTATGCAAAACCATCAGGTTAGTGTTCAGGGAGGAACCGATCGTGGTGATTATTTTCTCTCATTCGGATATTTTAATCAAGAAGGAATAGTTGGTGGAGATTATGGAAAATCAAACTACGAAAGATGGAGTATAAGATCTAATAATACCTATACAGTATTTGATGTTGATGATCGTGACTTTTTGGATAAAGTTCGTGTAGGTATAAATGCAGGTTATTCACGTGCACTCTCTTCAGGTATCGAAACAAACAGTGAGTTTGGATCTGTTTTGGGAAGTGCTTTAATGCTTGATCCTACTTTATCGGTATATGCAGAAGATCCTGGTGCTGTTTTGGCCAGAAGACCACATGCGGTTACAGACTCTGACGGCAGAGTTCTTTCTCTTCCTCCTGATGGGTTTCAGGAAATTTCTAACCCGGTTGGAATGTTGAATGCACCTCAAAATAGTGAATTAAATGAAGATAAATTTGTTGCTTCATTTTGGGGAGAGCTTGATATAATTGATGGATTAAGATTTAGAACAAGTTATGGTACCGATCTTGCTTTTTGGGGCAATGACGGATATACTTTTGAACACTTTTTAGCTTCGCAAGGAGGTGATTTTACACAAAGTCATGTTTTTTCAAATATGCATCGTGAATTTCGCTGGCAATGGGAGAATACTTTAACTTATGATTTCTCTATTGATAATATGCATAATTTCACATTACTGGCAGGACAATCCTCAATGGAGCGGACATTAAGAAATTTAGGAGGCGATAATTATGAACTTTTAGAGGCTGATCCTGATAAAGCTGTTATTAATTACGGTATTGCTGATCCTGATTTACAACGTACATGGGGTGGTACAGGTGGTGCTACTGCTCATACACTGGCATCATATTTTGGTCGTCTTGATTACAATTTTGATGAAACATATATGTTGCAGGCTACTGTTAGAAGAGATGGATCATCCAATTTTGGACCGGAAAATAAATGGGGAGTATTTCCTTCTGTTTCATTAGGTTGGAATATAACCAATGAATCATTTATGGATGCGCGTCCAGAGTTTATTGATCATTTACGTATTAGAGCAAGCTGGGGTATAAATGGTAATGAGCGTATTCCTGCATTTGCCTATACCAGTTTAATGGATGGAGGTCAAAATTACTATTTTGGCGTTGATGATAGTGAAGCTGATTCTGAAATGACAATGGAGTACGGCTCTAGTCCGTCCCAACTTGCAAACCCTGATTTAAAATGGGAAGAGACTGAACAGATAAACTTTGGATTTGAGGCACGTCTTTTTGGAAGCGCAGTAACATTTGGATTGGACTATTTTGAGAAAACTACAGATGGGATGTTAATGCATCAGCCAATTCCTGCATATGTAGGTAAAGGTGCTCCCTGGGCA
Source organism: Marinilabiliaceae bacterium ANBcel2 (assembly GCA_029688995.1). Lineage (GTDB taxonomy): Bacteria > Bacteroidota > Bacteroidia > Bacteroidales > Marinilabiliaceae > JARULA01. Next base: position 25,581 of record JARULA010000015.1, on the reverse strand, counting down.
AATGCCGGCGAGATGACAAATAGTGGTTGGGAGATTGAGCTTGGTTATCGCGGAAGTGCTGGAGAGTTCTCCTATTCGGTTAATGCAAATGCATCATATTTAAACAATGAGCTTATTAATCTTGGAAATGAGTCGGGCGAAGCTATTTATGAAAGTATGGATGCAACCGGTGTTGGTCCGTATGTAAAAGGTATGAATGGAGAGGTTTTCCCTTTCTTTTATGGATTTAAAACTGATGGGGTATTCCAGAATCAAGAAGAGGTTGATAATTATGTAAATGATAATGGTGAAAGATTACAGCCCAATGCACGTCCCGGTGATGTTCGATTTGTTGATTACAATAATGACGGCTCAATAGATGATGATGACCGCACAAAAATTGGTAAAGGTATGCCCGACTGGACATTTGGTCTTAATGTAAATGCTGATTGGAGAAATTTCGACCTTAGTATGTTTTGGCAGGGTACATATGGTAATGATATTTTTGACTATTCTATGCGGGGAGATATTCCTGCAGCTAATCGCCCATCATGGATTCTTGAGAGATGGACAGGCGAGGGAACAAGTGATCACTATCCACGTGTTACAAGATCTAATCCTAACGAAAACTGGAGATCTTCAGAGCTATATATTAAGGATGGTTCATATATACGTTTAAAGAATATTCAGCTTGGTTATACTTTGCCTCAATATATTACAGAGCGCGCCTCTATTGATCGTTTTAGAGTATTTGTATCGGCTGACAATCTTTTAACTATTACCGATTATGATGGTTTTGACCCTGAATTAGCATCTGGTGGTTATACTACTATTGGAATCGACAGAGGTATTTATCCACAATCTAGAACTGTTTCAATTGGTGCTAATATTACCTTTTAATGTATAAGCCGAAGTTTTTGTAATAAGAAGAAAAACAAAGTGATATGAAAAATAAGATAAATATATTATTAATTGCTGCACTAGTTTTTTTTAGTGCTTGCGGAGATGACTTTTTGACTGTAGAGCCAACAGAGTCACAGGCAGCCGGTGGAGATGCCACTGAAGGAGCAATAAGAGCAAATATTACATCATGCTATCAGATTTTGCTTTTTGATAGTTATGCTGATAATAACTATAACAGCATTGTTTTAATGTCTGACTTACGTTCGGATGATATTTTTAAAGGTGGAGGAGATGCTGGTGACCAGGGAAATTTATTAAATCTGGCCGAGTTGCGTGCTACTCCTTCAGCACTTCCTGAAGGGTTATGGACTATCTATTATAGTGGAATTGCCCGTTGTAACAATGCTATTCTTGCATGTGACAATGCAGTTGATGTTTCTGAAGAGAATGTAGATCGTTACCGTTCTGAGGCTCTCTTTTTAAGAGCCTACTATACTCATTGGTTATGGAAGTTCTGGGGTAATATTCCATATTTTACTGATGATATACCTGAACCATATATGGCAACTCAATACAGTGCTGATGAGATTTATGATTTTATTATGGAAGATATAGATAAAATTATGGAGTTGGATGCACTTCCCGAACGAACAAATGCACAAAATCATGGTCGTGCAACTTTATCAGCTGCCAAGATGCTAAAAGCTCGTGTTATAATGTATCAACAAGATGAGTCGAGATATGATGAAGTAGTTTCTGATATGGCTTTTGTTATAGAAGAGGCCGGATACTCTTTAATGGATGATTTTGCCTCAATATGGCCACGTGAGGGTCAATTCTGTGATGAATCAATTTTTGAAGTTAATCATCTGCCGGGTGAATATGGTGGAAAAACCTGGGATAGTGGATGGCATGGTTTTGGAACTAACCTGCCTGCCTTTATTTCGCCAAACGATTTAGAGCATGATGTTTATAAAGGTGGATGGGGTTTTGCTCCTGTAAGACCAGAAACCTGGGAAATATTTGAATCGGGTGATGAGCGTCGTGAGGCTTCAATTAATAGTTTTGAAGAGGGAACTTATATTGAAAGATGGCAAAACACAGGCTTATTTTTGGCCAAGTATGCTGCTCGTGACGGATATAATGACCCTCCGGGAGATGTTGATCTTAATTATGAAAATAATTTAAGGATTTTTAGATTGGCAGAAGCTTATCTTAATTATGCTGAAATGATTGTTATGCATGGTCAAACAGCTCAGGGATTATCTGCGCAAGATGCTTTAGATGCAATTCGTGAACGTGCCGGAGTAGATCCTATTGATGCAACCGAAGAGAATATTAAGCATGAGCGCAGACGAGAATTTATTGGAGAGGGGATGCGTTTTTGGGATATTGTTAGATGGGGTGATGCACATACTTTAACTGAAGAGCGACCTGAGTTTGAGACATCAAGAACCTGGGAAGATTACAAAAAATATTTACCCATACCATTGTCAGAAATTTTAAGAACCGAAGGTGAGTTTGAATTAGAGCAAAATCCCGGTTATTAATATGGTAATAAATTGTAATTTATAATGATTTTAAAATTATTGAGATATGCAAAATAAAATTCTATTAAGTTTAATACTGTCACTGGGATTGATATTTACATCATGTGATCCCGAAATGGATGATAGTCCGTCCATCGGCACTCCACCATCAGAGGAGGATTTAAGTTTTACTGTCACTCAAAATCCTGATGATGAGTTTGAATATATTTTTGAGAATACATCAACGGCAGAGGGACTTACACCATATTGGATTGTTGGTGGAAGCAGAAAGACCGGTAATGTTGTTACACATCGTTTTCCTATGCCGGGAGAGTATGATATTGAGCTAACCATCTCAAATAAAGGTGGATCGGCCACAATTACAGATCAAATAGAAACAGAGGAGACTGACTGGGATTTCCTTGCCAGTCCGGAAATGGTCCTTTTATCAGGCGGATTAGAAGCTGATGGTGGTAAAACCTGGGTATTGGATAGTTTATCCTGGGGACACATAGGTGTGGGTCCAGCTGGTAGTATCGGACTTGAATGGTGGGCCGCAGGTGCTTTGGAAAAAGAAGGGGTTGAAGTTCTTTACCCTGATCAAATGGTATTTGATATTATCGATTTGGTATTTGAGTTACATAATGATGGAGAAAGTTATGTAAAAGATTTTCGTGCAGAGGATGATCCGGCATACTCTAATCCTGAGGAACGTGACAGTGATTATAAGGTTGATTTTGAACCTAACCCTGGAAATTGGGATTTAAGTTATGATGAGGAGAGTGACACCTGGTATCTTACTATTATACCGTCGGATGGACCTCTATTTCCAATTTTCGATGTGGGTGCTGTTGATAACAGGTATGAAGTGCTTACTCTTGAAGAGAATAAACTGGAGCTTGTTGCCACAGATGCTTATGAAGGTAATGCCTGGCATCTTAAGTTTATTCCTGAAGGTTATGTTTTGCCTGTAGCTACATTTGATGTAAATGTAGAAGATGGGGCTGGAGAAAATGAGACGCTTATCTCTTTAAAAGATTTAGAGATGCCCGAAGGTGAAACGTTTGATAATTTCAAAGTTGATTTTGGAAATGAGAATATTAAGGAGTCCACAAACCCTGATGCTGCTCTTTCTAATATTTATATGCGAGCAGGAACCTATGCAGTAACTGTTACAGTAAATACTTCAGCAGGTGAATTTGTTGAGTCTCTGTCTATAGATGTAGAAAATAATCACTCTGATTATGAAGAGTTTTTAATTCCCGGAATGGTTATTTATAACAACTTTACCGATATTCAAATGGCTCCTGTTGAGGGAGAAGATTGTGAGGTTACTATAGTTGATAATCCTAAGCGTGAATATCCTAATCGCGCAGCTACAGTAGCTCATTATCGTAAGGATGGTCCTCCATGGGCAAACGCTTTTATGCATCTGCCTGTTGGATATCGATTTGATATAACTGAAAGAAGTACATTTAGGTTACTTGTATATGGTGAGGCCGGACAAGAAGTTTTAATGAACTTAGAGAATACAGATTTAGCAGAGCCCTGGCTTACAAATGTAGAGGATATTTATACTATTCAGCAGGATGAAACATGGGAAATAGCTGAGTTTGATATGTCGCATGCAGATGCGGAGTTTAAATCAAATTATTATAATGTGTTACGCATTTTTACCGGGGCAGGTGTTGAAGGAGAAGAGTTTACTCTCTACTTTGATCAGCTTGAAGGACCACATGTTGAAGGTATTAAATCTGCGAATTAATATTTGACCTAAACCTGATAAGTACAATAACCGGAATTTCTTATAAGGAGTTCCGGTTATTTCAACTAATAATATTAAAAATATGGAGAGATGTGATATTAGAGGAGGCTTTATTCTATTGGTTGTTTTAATCTCTTTGACGGGATGTGCTAACCAATCAGATTCTTGGACTCTTGTTTGGAGCGATGAGTTTAATTATGAGGGGTTACCCGATAATACCAAATGGTCATATGATACCGACGGTAATGCATATGGTTGGGGAAATAATGAACTCCAATATTATACCACAAAGAGGGATTCAAATGCGTATGTAGATGGTGAACATCTTTATATTACCGCTCATAATGAGAAATATAAAGGGTTTGATTATACTTCGGCTCGTCTTATAACAAAGGAGAAAGGTGATTGGTTATATGGTAAAATAGAGGTAAAAGCAAAAATGCCTAAGGGTGTTGGTGTTTGGCCTGCTATATGGATGCTTCCAACTGATTGGGAATATGGCGGTTGGCCTTCAAGTGGAGAGATAGATATAATGGAGTTTGTTGGATATGATCCCGATTCGGTTCATACTACTGTTCACACCGAAGCATTTAATCATATGATTGGTACACATAAGGGGGCAGCAACCTATTTGCCTACTGTCTCTGAGGAGTTCCATAAATACACTATAAAATGGTGTGAGAATAAAATTGAATGGTTTATTGATGATAAATTGGTATTTACTTTTGAAAATAGTGGTAGAGGATATAAGGAGTGGCCTTATGATAAACGGTTTCATTTACTTTTAAATGTTGCTGTAGGAGGAGATTGGGGCGGCCTTCATGGTATAGATGATGATATATTCCCAACATCTATGGTTGTAGATTATGTAAGAGTGTATCAAAAAGAGTAGTTTTTAAAAGAGAGATATATTAAAAATAACAAGAGGCATTTTTTAATGTCTCTTGTTATTTTTTTTATGATAGATATTTTGAGAGTGTATCAATTAATACCTGAAGTCTGATAGGTTTTGCCAGATAGTCATCACAACCTGCTTCAATACACTTTTCTCTTTCCCCTGACATAACATGCGCTGTTTGCGCTATTACAGGTATTTTGGGATCTATTTTTTTTATCTCTTTTGTTGCAGTATAGCCATCCATTACCGGCAGTTGAAGATCCATTAAAACCAGGTCAACTCTGTTTTCTTTAAACATATCTATGGCTTCCTGGCCATCTTTTGCCCATAATATTTTAGCATTTGTTCTTCTTAAGGCTGCATCAAAAAATATTTTATTGGTATCTACATCTTCTACAACAAGAATCTGTTTATCTTCCCAGTTCTGATTTAATGCATTACTTAAATTATCACTCATGATAAATCTAATTCAAATGTTACTTTAACTTTACTATTATAAGATATAATTCAAATTTAAGATTTTATTTTACTTTATCAACAGTTTGTTTTAAATTATTTTAATTAGGTTAGTTAACTCCTCTCTTAAATAAGAATCCCAAAATGTTAGCTTATATTTGCAAAAAATAAAAGTTAACTGTTTGGTATGATTAATAGGAGTTTCGTAATATTTTTACTTGGTAGTCTGGTTTTTTGTTTACCTGTAACTGTTTTATCTTCATCTGATAATATAAGCGATAACTCATACTCCTGGGCCGATAGTGTATATAACTCTATGACTCTTGAAGAGAAAATTGCGCAATTAATTGTTGCTTCTCCATCTTTTTTGAAAGTTAACGAAGATATTTATCAACCCGGATTTATTTCAGCTGACACCTATGAACTATTAGCTTCGGATGAAATGCCTACTACTCCTTTATCGCCATTTTCCGTTGCCGATATTAAAGAGGGGTTTATTATTCCATATATGGATTTTCCTTTTCCTTCACAACATACTATTTCCTTTTTAGATAATGATAATAAAGAGTTTTTAAAGAGTTACCTCGATAGGTTTTTTACTTTTTACAATGTAAAAGCTTTTATTGGGTTATCTGGCATTGATGATGATCATATTGAAAGTAGAGTTTTAAAATCTCCTTTTTCACAAAGAAGAGATGATGAGATTAAAATTTATGATATGCCATCCTATATAATTGGCAAATTAACGAGCAGTAAAGGTAATTTGACTTTTTATTCGGCTATTAATTCATTGGAACGTGTATTAAAGAGTAACTCTATTATCTATTCTGATAATTTTAAGAGTGATTATGAAACTATTTTACGAGTTTTTAAGGAGCGTTGGTTACCTGAATCATTATTGAGCGATGTGTGTAAAAAGGTGTTAGCATTTAAATATGAAACATACCATTATTCAAAAAAAGAAAAGGAGAGCTATGAAATTGAGGATTTTCGCAATTATGATGATTATTTAAACATGCGTAAAATTTATGAAAATAGTGTAATCTTTTTTAAAAATGACGACACAGATCTTTTTCCCTTAAAAAACTTAGATTTGAATATAGGTTTTGTATCTTATGGAGATGGTGATTATGATAATTTTAAATATATTTCACACTTATATGCTAACACTTTATTCAAAGAGATAGATGCTGAAAAATATGATCTTGTTTTCTTTCTCTTTAACGATAAGGCTCTCTCATTAACAGAGATTACCAAAGAGGTTGCTCAGATACGTAATCGCTATAAAAATGCCGCTGTAACAGCTGTTTTTGCCGGTAATCCCTCAGGTATTAATATAGATGAGATTTTATCAATGTTTGATAGTTTTATATTTACACCTGAGGATATCTCTTTTTCATGGAATGTTCTTGCACAGGTTGTTTTTAATGGAATTGAGGTTAAAAAGCCGACAGGGAAACTTTCTTTTTTTAATTCTCACGCAGATAAAATTGCTGCAATGCCCTCTACCAGATTAAAACATTCTTTTCCCTATGAGGTGGGTATTGATATTGAAGATTTATTAGAAATTGATAAAATAATGGAGAAAGCTATTGATCGAAAGGCTACTCCGGGAGGACAAGTTTTAATAGCTAAGGATAATAAAGTGATATGGAATAGATGTTATGGTACACACACTTATGACAAGGTAAGAGATGTTCAGCCCGGAGATATTTATGATTTGGCATCTATCACTAAAATTGCTGCAACAATGCCCATTGTAATGCATTTATATGATAGTGGTAAAATTAGTTTAAGCGACAGTTTAAAAAATCATTTCCCTGAAATGGCAAAAACAGATAAAGGGGAAATTACTGTAAAAGAGCTTTTAATTCATGAGTCGGGACTCTCATCTTATATCCCTTTCTATCTTGAAACTATTGATTATGAAAAGATGGAGGGTGATATGTACAGCAGAAGAGAGACTTCTACACACTCTTTAAGGATTGACAGAAATCTGTTTGTTAATAACAGTACTACCTTTAGGCAGGATATATATAGTTTTAATCCCGATTTGAATTTTAATATACCTGTTGCTCAGGATTTTTTTATTCACTATAGTTACAGAGACTCAATATATAACAGGATTTTAAATTCTACACGAATTCCTGACAGGGGTTATCTTTATAGTGATCTCAATTTTTTGTTACTGCAAAAAATTGTGGAAAAGAGTCATGATGGATCATCATTGGATGTAATTGCCAAAGATCTCTTTTATGGCACTTTAGGAGCTCATGATTTAAAATTTAACCCATTAAAGTCTGTTAGTGCAGGAAAAATTGTGCCAACAGAAAAGGATCTTTTGTTTAGAGGACAACAGCTGCAAGGATATGTTCAGGATCAGGGTGCGGCAATGATGGGAGGGGTGGCTGGTCATGCCGGACTGTTTGGTAATGTACATGATATTGCCAAAATATCACAAATGTTTTTAAATGGTGGCACATACGGCGGATTGAGATATTTTCATGAAGCTACCGTTAATATGTTTACCTCACAGGTTAATCCTCCAAATAGAAGGGGACTGGGATTTGATAAACAAGAGCCCGACAGTGATAAAAGTTCTCCTGTATCTGATTATGCATCTTTATCATCTTATGGTCATTCAGGATATACCGGAACTATGGTTTGGATAGATCCAAAGTACGATTTAATTTATATATTTTTGTCGAACAGGGTTCATCCCCATCAATATAACAGGGAGTTGCTTAGAATGAATGTGCGAACCGATATTCAGGATGTTATCTATAAGGCTATAGGAGCTGAAAAAGTGAGAGAGAAGTAATTTTTATATTTTACGCACACTCTCACTATTTTTAAAGTTTACTTTGTTTGACAAAAGAATTCTTTGAATACCTCTATCAAATATGTATGATCTTTTACACCCGATAGTTCACGCACTGAATGCATAGCCAACATTGCATTACCAATATCAACACTTTTTATATCTATCTGTCCGGTTAACACATTTCCCAATGTTGATCCTCCTGCCATATCTGAGCGGTTAACAAATTGCTGAACCGGCACTTTTGCTTTTTTGCAAAGAGCCATAAATATAGCAGCACTTTCGCTATCGGTAGTATATTTTTGATTTGCTGTAATCTTTATTACCGGTCCGCCATTTATTACCGGTTGCAACACAGGATCATGCTTCTCTTGATAATTAGGATGTATGCTGTGTGCCATATCGGCAGAGATCATAAATGAGTTGTAAACCGACTGGTAAAATGACTCATCATCACTACTATAGCTTTTAACAATACGACTAAATATATTTTTAAAGAGTGGAGAATCGGCTCCCTGCTTGGTTAAGCTTCCAACTTCTTCATTATCAAAAATAGCTAATATTTGTGTTGACCTATCGGCTTTTGCAGATTTTAATGCTGATAGTCCTGCATGAACCATTGCCAGGTTGTCTAGTCGGGGAGATGAGATAAATTCATCATTAACACCCATTGTAGTTCCTTTATTGTATTCATAAAGAGTTAAATCATAACTTAAAATTTTATTTGCATCAACATTAAGCTCTTTTGCAATAAGTTGATGTAGATAATTTTCTTTAGAAGTTGTTGCATCAGTGTCGATAGCAGCCAAAGGTAATAAATCTTTTTGTTTATCAATTGCAACTCCTTCGTTAACCGATCGGTTTAGATGGATAGCAAGGTTTGGAATAATAAGAAGAGGTTTTTTAAAATTAACAAGTCTCTTATCCAGATTTAAAGGATTATTTGACTCCATAGTTACTCTGCCAGCCATAGAGAGAGGACGATCGAACCAACTACTTAAAATTGCTCCTCCATATGTTTCGGTGTTAAATTTGATGTAATAGTTATTAACACCTATAGCAGCATCAGGTTTAATTTTAAATGAAGGGGAGTCGCTATGAGCAGAGATAATTTTACAACCATGTTTTGCCGGAGATTCTGTTCCGGTAATAAATGCAAAAAGAGATGAGTCGTTTCGTGTGGTAAAATATTTTTCCCCTTTTTGCAGATTCCAGGATTCATTAAGCTGTAATTCTTTAAATCCAGATTCTTTAAGACTACTCTTTACCTCTTCAACTACATGAAAAGGTGTTACACCTTTATATATAAAATCGATTAAGTTTTGAGCGTTATTTCTGTATTTCATTAACGTTGAGTTGTTTAATTAGTAAGTGAAAGTGTTTGATTTTACTAAAATAATTAATTATTACCTATTATTGCAAACTAATGTAAGTTTGTCTATTTTTGATTTTTATCGTGGCATAGATATAACTGTTAAAAGCTTTGCCCATTCGATAAAAATACAATATTAACTCAATGAAGAATAAAAGTTTAGTCTCGATTAATGATTATTCTGTAGAAGAGATTCTATACATTCTTAAATTAGCCTCCTATTTTGAAAAAAATCCTATCCAACCTTTAATGCAGGATAAGGTAATAGCCAGTCTTTTTTTTGAACCCTCAACACGTACCAGATTAAGTTTTGAGACAGCTATGGGGCGTTTGGGAGCAAAGATTATTGGATTTACAGATTCATCATCATCTTCAACAACCAAAGGTGAGTCAATTAAAGACACTATTAGAATGGTAAGTAATTATGCCGATTTAATAGTTATGCGTCACTCTTTAGAGGGGAGTGTTCGTTATGCATCTGAGCAGTCATCGGTTCCGGTTATAAATGCCGGTGATGGTGCTAATCAACATCCAACTCAAACATTGCTTGATCTTTATTCAATTCAAAAGACACAGGGGAGACTGGATAATCTTAAAATATTTTTAGTAGGAGATTTAAAATATGGGCGTACAGTTCATTCTCTTTTGATCGCTCTATCTCTCTTTAATCCGGAGTTTTATTTTGTTGCACCCGAAGAGTTATCACTACCAAAAGAGTATAAACTATTTCTTCAAAGAAAAGGAATTACTTTTTATGAGGATGTTGAAATGAATAATTTGGATAAGGCTGATATATTATATATGACCCGGGTTCAAAAAGAGCGGTTCTCTGATCCTATGGAGTATGAAAGGGTTAAAAATGCATATGTTCTTCGCAATTCTATGCTAAATAAGACAAAAGATAATATGCGTGTACTCCATCCTTTACCAAGAGTTAATGAAATTGACACCGATGTTGATAGTAATCCCAAAGCCTACTATTTTCAGCAAGCCGAAAATGGGGTATACACTCGCATGGCTATAATTTCAGCTATTATGGGATTGAGTTTAACCTGATTTAAACAGAGTAATTATATGTCACAACATAAGATGCAGGTTAGTGCTATTGAGAATGGCACTGTTATTGATCATATACCGGTAAAATCACTTTTTGATGTTATTTTGATTTTAGGGCTCGATAATATTGAAAATCAGATAACATTTGGAGCTAACCTTGATAGTAAAAAGCAGGGTAAAAAAGGAATTATTAAAGTATCAGATAAATATTTTGAAAATGATGAGATAAATAAAATAGCATTAGTAGCTCCACATGCTAAATTGAACATAATAGAAGATTATTTTGTAGCTGAAAAACGTGATGTTATTATACCGGATATAGTAACCGGAATAGTAAAATGTTTTAATCCAAAGTGCGTAACTAATCACGAAGCTATTGTTACAAGATTTAAAGTTGAAAACAAAGAAGTTTTAGCTTTAAAGTGTCACTATTGTGAAAAGATTACAACCAGAGATGAACTACTTGTAATATAATATATGGGGAAGATTGATTGGAAGCCGGGTAATATGCTCTATCCTTTACCGGCAGTAATGGTATCTGCGGGAGATTCACCCGAAAATTTTAATATAATAACTATTGCCTGGACCGGAACCATCTGTTCTGATCCGCCAATGTGTTACATATCTGTAAGACCTGGAAGACACTCTTATGATTTAATAAAACGGACAGGTGAGTTTGTTGTTAATTTGACTACCCGTGATTTAACTTTTGCAACTGATTGGTGCGGTGTAAGATCGGGACGCAATTTTAATAAATTTGAAAAAATGGAGCTTACACCAGGTAAAGCAAAGGTTGTAAAAGCTCCCATTATTGATGAGGCTCCTGTAAATATTGAGTGTAGAGTGACCGAAATTAAGCCATTGGGAACACATCATATGTTTTTAGCTGAAGTGGTAAATGTAAAGGCCGACGAGCAATATTATGATTCTAAAACCGGGGCGTTCGCGCTTAAAAAATCAAAACCTGTCGCTTATCTGCATGGAAAATATTATGAGCTTGGTAAAAAGATAGGAAAGTTTGGTTATGCTGTTGAGAAAAAGAAAACCAAACGAAAAAGAAAACAGAAACAACAGAAATTGAAAAATAAAGAATAGGAGTTTTAAAATAGCTGCATCTGATTATCAACTTTTATTATTTTGTTTTTAAAGGGATACCATAAAAATCCTTCAACTTTTTTATATCCCATTTTAGTTAATAATAAAATATACTCTTTAATCTGTTGATAGTGGGATGGAGAAATAGCTTCACTAAATTTATAATCAACAACTTGAACTAAATCATCTTTTATCATTACTCTATCGGGACGTTTAATTTTATCATCCAAAATTTGAGCTTCGGTTTTTATTTTAAAGGTTCCATCAAACCATGGCTTAACTTTTGGATTGTTAATCCAGAGAATGATTTTATCACGCAACTCATTCTCTTCTAAACCGTTAATCATACCGGAAAACTTCATTTCAGTTAATGCGTAGTCGAGATCTTCTATAGTGATTACTTTTTCAAAAAGTTTATGCATAAGTTTTCCATAATCAGCACTTTTGGTATCGTTTGAGAAATAGTTGTCGCTTTCTAAGTGATTGTTCATTGCTACTCTTTTTGAACTGGAAGTAAAAGTTATGGGGTATTTACTATTTTGTGATGGTCTAAATTGATACTCCTCTTTTTCTTTTTTATTATTTGCAGTATGATCTTTTTTGTTAATTATAAAACTGTTTTCTGAACTGTTCCATGCATCAGGATATGTTGTGTTAGAGTTTGATGCAAAAAAATAGAGCAGGTCACTAACTTTTTTTATCTCTTCTATATCACTACTCTTTTTCTTTGATGGAGCTTTGGAAATTACTGCTAAATTTTCTTCTGCTCTTGTAAATGCAACATATGTAATATTTAGATTATCAACATATTGATATAGTATCTCTTCCAGGTATTCATGAGCAAAATGGGTCTGGGTTAACTTGTTGTTTGCATCAACCGGAACAACAGGCATTGCATTAAAAGGCTCAGTTTGTGGTTTTAGCCATAATTTATCTGAGTTAAACCCACTACTATTTTTAAAAGTCCAGTTTGCAAATGGTATTATAACAGATTTAAATTCTAATCCTTTTGATTTATGGATTGTCATAACTCGTATTGCATTTTGATTGTCGGGTATATTTAAAGATGCTTTATATCCGCTTTTGTTCCAATACTCTGTAAATTTGTTTAAATCAGCCGATTCTTTATTGATAAAGTTTAAAACAATACTCAAAAATTCCTGAAGATATGCAGGGTATTTTTTAAGTAACGTTTTAGGTAACATTGAAATTAAAGATTCAGCTAATGTGTAAAGTGGTTTCTCTTTAAGCTCTAAAATATTGTCACGATACTCTTCCCACTCTTTTTCAACGCTATTGTTATGATATGTATTTGATAAGTTATAATTGGGGTTGTTTGTGCTGTTATAATCAAATGGTTTGGTTTGTTTAATGACTGTTTGTTTTATAAATGATTCAATTACTTTGTTACTACTATCTTTAATGTAATTGAGCTGAGCAACTATTAATTTAACTGCCTCGGAGTTTCCAATTATTAATGATTCGTTACTTATTACCGGGTATATCTTGTTTTCAGGATGAAACTCACCTGACAATAAGGCATTTGTTATTGTAACAGCTTCTTTATTTGTTCTAACAAGGATACATATATCTGAAAGAGAGTTACCTTTATTAATAAAATCTTCAATTTTGTTAATACAAATAGTTACAGCTTCATTTTGGAACTGTTCACTATTTGAAGTATCACCAATAAATTCAATTGATATATTACCTCCACTATTTTTGAGATGACCGGCTACATTTTGAACTATATCGCTGTAAGCATTTGATATTTTGTTGCTTAAGTCGGTAGTATTATCCTCAATTAGTTTTTCTGGTAATAACAGGTTAAATTGTTTTTGTAACGCTTTTGAAGCAGAACTAAAAAATGAGTTATTAAATTTCACTATTTCCTCTTTACTTCTCCAGTTTGTATCTAATGTTTTATGATCAATACCTGTTATTTTTTCATCAAAATCTTTTTCTATTTCACTTGCAAGAAGATTCCAGTCAGAATTTCTCCAACGGTAAACGGCTTGCTTAACATCACCAACTATTAGGGATAAATTGTTAGCAGCAAGTGAGTCTTTTATTAAAGGAAGAAAGTTTTTGTATTGAAGTGATGATGTGTCCTGAAATTCATCAATCATATAGTTTTCAAACCTGGTTCCTGTCTTTTCATATATAAATGGAGACTCATTGTTATCAATAATTTTTTTTAATAAATGGTTGGTTCCCGAAATCAAAAAAAGATTTTGATCATGGCATAATGAATACATTTTATTATTTATATCATTCAATAGTCCCAAACCATTTAAATTCTTTAAGATTGCTTTTGCAGTATTATAATCAAATATATTGTTAGTAATAAGTTCGTGTGCTTTGGTAGTAAGCTCTTTTAATGATGAATTATAAAGATTTTCAACTATATTTTTAATTTTAGCCGGTGCTGTTTTGGGAATCCACTCATCAATGCCCTGTAGCAGTTTTGCTGTTTTTTGCGGTTGCATAAAATCATCTCTCTCTGCCATATTTTTAAAGACTTTAACGGCACTTCTGCTTTTGCCTTTAAAATCGGAGCTGATATTGAAACCATGCTTTTCAATCTCCTTTATAACTTTTTCACCAATCTCTTTTACAGATATATCAATATTATTGACAATCTCTTCTAATGCTTTTTTATAAGTAGTTAAAAAATAACGGTCATTTACCTTTGCAGATAAAAGAGATGCGTTTTCCTGATAGTTCTCTTTGAATATCTCCTGACCTGCTTTATTGAGTTCAGCTGAGATGTTCCAGCTCTTTTCATTTTCCATTTGCTCTTTTGCATATTGAATGAGCCATTTTTTCACTTCACTGTATTGAGGAGAATCCATTTCTAAAATAAGTCGATCAATAGCCTCTGTCATTATTTGATCGGTCTCAACCTCTAAACGAAAACCTATTGGTAAGCCCATTTCCCGGGCGAATGAACGTGTAATTCGTTGAAAAAAACTATCAATAGTACTTATAGAAAAACGTGAAAAATCGTGGAGTAACAGTGTAAGTATCTCTTTAGCCTTTTTTCTTACATTTTCTTCGCTTAATTTGTATCTAACTTTTAAATTATTGAGGTAATCTGGATTTTTAATTTCAGGATTGGAAAGATTGTGTAATTTTGTCAAAATTCTGGCACGCATTTCGGCTGTAGCCTTATTGGTAAATGTTACTGCTAATGTATTTCTAAAGCTGGAATGGTTGTAAAAAAGAAGTTCGATATACTCTTGAGTTAATGTGAATGTTTTTCCTGATCCTGCAGATGCTTTATAAATTTTTAATTTTGACATAATTTAGTTTATCTGATAAATTTATATTTCAAATCTACTTATAAAATAGTAGTTTTGTTGATTATCTCAGTGAAAAAAATATTTAATATCCCCTTTTAAGAGATCTCAACTGATAGTTAAAGTGATTTTAACTTTTAGTTAAATGTATCCTGTATGAAATTGATTTGTTTATGAAATATATAGTTGTTTTAGCTGATGGGATGTCTGATGAACCCATAGATGAGCTGGGTGGATTAACACCTGTTGAGGCTGCCAAAACTCCGGTGATGGATAAAATATGCAGTAAAAGTGCAACTGGATTGGCACAAACTGTACCTGAGAGATTTCCTCCGGGTAGCGAGATTGCCAATATGAATATTTTGGGATATCCTCCAGTAGAGTATTTTCAGGGAAGAGGAGTGCTGGAAGCTGCTGCTTTGGGAATTGATACATCTCCCGGAGATTTGGTTTTTAGATGTAATTTAGTTTCAATTGAAGGTGATATAATCAAAAATCATTCAGCGGGTCATATCTCAACGGCCGAGGCTTCACAATTAATAGATGCTTTAAACAGAGAAGTATCCAATGAAAAGGTAAGATTTTATAGTGGCACCAGCTATCGCCATATTTTAGTGATTAAAGGGGGGCAGCGAGATATTAAATGTACTCCTCCGCATGATCATCCCGAAAAACCATATAAACCTTTATTACCGGTAGCTGAAACTAGTGATGCAAAAGAGAGTGCCAACCTGCTTAATTACTTAATTGAGAAATCAATTGATATTTTAGAGTCACATCCTGTTAATATTAAGAGGAGGGAAGAGGGGAAGAGTAGTGCTAATGCTATTTGGCCATGGTCTCCCGGATATAGTATAACTTTTCCTTCGTTTAAAAAGCGATTTAATATAGATTCAGGTGCAGTTATTTCTGCTGTAGATCTTATTTTTGGGATAGGGAAAATGGCCGGGTTAGAGCTGGTGAAGGTTGAAGGAGCAACCGGACTCTATGATACAAATTATGAGGGTAAGGCTGCTGCTGCTATAAAATCTCTTAAGAAACACTCATTTGTGTTTTTACACGTTGAAGCAATGGATGAGGCGGGACATGAAGGAGATTTTCAGTTAAAAAAGAGGGTTATTGAAGATTTTGACAACAGGTTATTAAAGCCATTATGGGATGGACTTATTGAAATGGGCGAACCTTTCTCATTTTTGTTGCTGCCCGATCATCCTACACCATGCAAGTTACGTACTCATACATCGGATCCGGTTCCTTTTATGATGATAAAACCGAAAATGGAAGCAGATGCTGTATTGGAGTTATCTGAAGAGTCGGTTAAAAATGGCTCATTAGGAATTATTAATGGGGACTCTATTTTAGATCTTTTTTTTAGTAAATAATAACTATTATGAAATATATAAGTTTAAAAAACAGTGAAAATAGTTTCACCCTTAAGGAGGCGGTTTTTAAGGGGCTTGCTCCTGATGGATCCCTTTTTATGCCCGAAAAGATTCCGATTCTTTCAAATAATTTTATAAACAATTTTCATTTAAAAGATTTGAATGAAATAGCTTATGATATCCTTAAACTTTATGTTGATCAGGAAGTTCCTTCTGATGAATTTAAACGTATAGTTGATGAAACTTTTAATTTTAAAATTCCTTTAAAAGAGTTAGAATATAATCTTTTTTCTCTTGAACTTTTTCATGGGCCAACTCTGGCTTTTAAAGATGTAGGGGCTCGCTTTTTATCCCGTCTTTTAGGTTATTTCAATAAAGGTGAGAAGAGAAAGTTGATGGTTTTAACTGCAACTTCGGGAGATACCGGTGGAGCAGTTGCTAATGGGTTTCATCGTGTGCCCGGTATCGAAGTTGTAGTGCTATATCCAAAGGGAAAAATCAGTCCGTACCAGGAGTATCAGATAGCCGGACCGGGAGATAATGTACATGCAATTGCTGTTGATGGGAGTTTTGATGATTGTCAGCGTCTTGTTAAAGAAGCATTTAATGATTCAGAGTTACGAGAACAAATATATATGACTTCTGCTAACTCTATTAATATTGGCAGATTGTTACCTCAAATGGTATATTATTTTTATGCGATAGCGCAATTACGAAATAGTAACATTTATGATGCACCTGTTATAACAGTTCCAAGTGGAAATTTTGGAAACATAACAGCTGCTATGATTGGTGCGCAGATGGGAATGCCGGTGAAGCGATTTGTTGCAGCTACAAATGAAAATGATGTTGTACCTCGATTTTTACTTGATGGAGTGTATTCTCCACATGAAACCATTATGACAATAGCCAATGCTATGGATGTTGGAGATCCAAGCAATTTCCCCAGAATGTATCAATTATATAACAATAGTTTGGCTCTTATTAAAGACTCTTTATTCTCGGCATCAGTAACTGATAATGAGATAAAGGATACAATTGTTAAGTGTTATAAAGAGAGAGAGTATCTTATGGATCCGCATTCGGCATCGGCATATAATATTTTGAAACGTACACTGTCTGATAAGGAAACCGGTTTTTTTGTCTCCACAGCACACCCGTTTAAGTTTAGTGAAGTGATAGAAGATATATTGCCCGGCGCATTAAAAAAGTCGGGTTATGAAGTTGATTTTGAACTGAATCAAGCTAATAAAGGGGAGGTAATGAAATCGGAGTATAGCAGTTTTAAAAAAATAATTGAGAATTTGGCATAATGATTGCTTTAAAATTAATATATTTTTAAAGTTTAGTAATTATTTTTACATTATTTGAAAAGTGCTACTTTTGTAAAGTTTTTTTAAATTTTAGTGTTGTATTTATAAATATTAATTAATTCGGAATTAATAAAAAAATTGCTGTTATGAGGAAATTATTAGTTGTTGCAGGATTTGTAATGTTTGCAATCGGAGGAGTTTTAGCGCAGGATGTAAATCATGCTCAGCTGCGCAATGAGGGTAATGAAGCATTAAGAGAAAATAATTATGCCGACGCATTAGATCTATATGAACAATCATTAGAGGCTCAGCCTGATGATGAAGAGGTAGATCCGGTAATGGTTTTTAATATGGCTACCTGTGCAAGAAGAGATAACCAGTTTGAAAAAGCTTTTGAATATTATTC
Source organism: Marinilabiliaceae bacterium ANBcel2 (assembly GCA_029688995.1). Taxonomy (GTDB): domain Bacteria; phylum Bacteroidota; class Bacteroidia; order Bacteroidales; family Marinilabiliaceae; genus JARULA01. The sequence continues at coordinate 7,304 of JARULA010000015.1, read as the reverse complement.
AATGGCAGCAGATTTAGGTTATCGTGCCGATTTTTCTACTTATTACATAGCTGCATCTTTAAACAGACTTGGGCGTGAAGAGGAGATGGAAGAGGTTTTATTACAAGCTCTTGAAGATTATGAAACCAGTTCAGTTGCCGGTCATATGAGAAGGTTGCTTACAAATTACTATTTGAAAAAAGGAGCCGAGCCATTTAATCGCGCATCAGAAATTTTGGCTACTGCTGAAAATGCAGACCCATCAGAGTATGATGAAATAGAGGCCAGAGCTAATGAAGAATTTAAAAAGGCTAAACCATGGTTCGAAAAGGTTCTTGAGGTAGATCCAAATAATAGTAATGCTCAAGCATCTATGCAAGAGATTAATAGTCGTTTAGAGTAGAATTGACTGATTTATTTATCTATCTGATTTCAATTAAGTAGGAGGAGAAAAAAATAGGAGGAAAACTATTTTATTTTCCTCCTATTTTTTTAATTACTATTAAGTTTTACTCAATCCAGTATCAATTTTTACTAACTTCATTAGTGTCGGGGGAGTCGGTTGGTGATTTCTTTTTAGTTGTAGATTTACTGTTGCTCCCTTTTTTTATTTGGGTAACGATTTTATTGCTCTTCTTATCAAAATCCACCTTTATTTTATCTCCCTCTGCAATTGATGCTTCAATTATAACTTCTGCCATCTCATCTTCAAGATATTTTTGAATCGCACGCTTTAAAGGTCTTGCACCATATTGTACATCGTAACCTTTTGAAGCTATAAATTTTTTTGCTTCTGTTGTGAGGTCTAATTTATATCCTAGAGATTCAACCCTTTCATATAGTCCTTTTAACTCTATATCTATAATGCTGTGAATATCCTCTTCCTTGAGATTATTAAAGATAACCACATCATCAATTCTGTTTAAAAACTCAGGTGCAAAAGCTTTTTTTAGAGCCTTTTCAATTATACTTTTTGAATAATCACCATCACTTTCTCCAGGTGCAGCAAAACCAATTCCTCGTCCGAAATCCTTTAATTCGCGAGTTCCAATGTTGGAGGTCATAATGATAATGGTGTTTTTAAAATCAACACGCCTTCCTAAGCTATCTGTTAAACGCCCTTCATCTAATACCTGTAACATTAGGTGAAAAACATCCGGATGCGCTTTTTCAATTTCATCTAATAGAACAACAGAGTAGGGACGTCGACGAACTTTCTCGGTTAATTGTCCTCCCTCTTCGTATCCTATGTAGCCCGGAGGTGCTCCAACTAATCTTGAAACACTAAATTTTTCCATATATTCACTCATATCAATTCTAATGAGCGCATCGGTAGTATCAAAAAGATATTTAGCTAAAATTTTTGCTAAATGTGTTTTTCCCACACCTGTTGGTCCAAGAAAAACAAATGAACCTATGGGACGATTAGGATCTTTTAATCCAGCCCGGTTACGTTGTATAGCTTTTACAATTTTAATAATAGCTTCTTCCTGACCAATAACTTTTCCCTTAAGCTCATTGCCCATTTGAAGAAGTCTTGCTCCTTCCGCCTGTGCAATTCTTTGAACAGGAATTCCTGTCATCATTGCTACAACTTCAGCAACTTTTTCATCATCTACTGTTTCACGATGTTTTTGTAATTCTTCTTCCCACTTCTTTTTAGACTTCTCTAACTCTTCTATTAAATTTTTCTCATTATCCCTAAAGCTTGCTGCCAATTCGAAATTTTGAGATTTAACAGCATCTATCTTTTTTGTTTTTGTCTCTTCGATGGTCTCCTCAAGTTTGAGAATTGAGTCGGGCACTACAATGTTAGAGATATGAACTCTTGATCCGGCTTCATCTAAAGCATCAATTGCTTTATCGGGAAGATGTCTGTCAGAAATATACCGTTCGGTTAATTTAACGCAAGCATCAATTGCCTCTTCGGTATAGTTCACATTATGGTGATCTTCATATTTTGGTTTTATATTATTTAATATCTCCATTGTTTCGTCAGGTGAAGTTGGTTCAATCATTACCTTTTGAAACCTTCTTTCTAATGCACCATCTTTTTCGATATGTTGACGATATTCATCCAGAGTAGTTGCACCTATACATTGAATTTCGCCGCGGGCTAGTGCCGGTTTTAACATGTTTGCGGCATCAAGTGATCCGGTAGCGCCACCGGCTCCAACAATGGTGTGAATTTCATCTATAAACAGAATAATATCAGGGTTTTTGGCAAGTTCATTTAAGATCGCTTTTATGCGCTCCTCAAACTGTCCACGATATTTTGTACCTGCTACAATCGATGCCAAATCGAGTGTTACAACTCTTTTACCAAATAGAACCCTTGATACTTTACGATCAATGATTCTAAGAGCCAGGCCTTCGGCTATTGCAGATTTACCAACTCCTGGTTCACCTATTAAAATAGGATTATTCTTTTTTCGACGACTTAAAATTTGAGCCAGCCGTTCAATCTCCCTCTCTCTGCCTACAATGGGATCTAAACGTCCCTCTTCAGCAGCTTTTGTTATATCAATACCAAAATTGTCCAGTACAGGTGTATCACTGCTACTTTTACCACCGGTCTGTTTCGGCCCTTCAGAGCCTCCTCCGCCACCTCCAGATCCAAAAGGATTATCCTGATCATCATCTTCAGGCATTTGTGAACGGTTTGTTGGAGTCTCCTTATTAAGCATTAATTTAAGCTTTTCATATTTTATATCGAACTGTTCCATAATCTTTGCGGTTGACTCCTCTTCATTTTTAATTAATGCAAGTAACAAATGAATTGTATTTGCTTTTTTTGATTTAAAAAAACGTGCCTCCAAAAGAACCATTTTTAAAATTCTCTCTGTTGATTTTAAGAGAGGTATATTATCCATCTTTAATGGAGGTAAACTACTTGTAATTTTTTTTTCGGTAAACTCTTTTAATGTAACAATATTTACATTTAAATGTTTTAAAACCTCTATTGCTTTTCCTTCGTTGTAAGATAATATTCCTAATAATAAATGTTCCGGAGCAATAAAATGATTGCCTGTTTTAAGGGCTTCATCCTTACTCAAGGATATCACTTCTTTCACTTCTTGTGAATAATGTAACTCCATAAATTTTCCCTTTCAATTTTTCTCAAAAATAGTATAATTTAAGCAATTATCACAGCAACATAATTAATAAGTCGTATAAAGTGTTATTGTTGATAAAATCAGCGATAACAAATTTTCTGATTAAATTATTTATGACTATTTTTATGGTTTGAAAAAGGCTTTTTTCAGGCCTTTTTTGTGTTTCAGACTCATCTTAAAGTTTCAATTAAATGATTGATGGAGATAGAATAATTAAAATTAACATTGAAGAGGAGATGAAATCGGCATATATTGATTATTCAATGTCGGTTATTGTTTCCAGAGCATTACCAGATGTTCGTGATGGTTTAAAACCTGTTCATCGTCGTGTTTTATTCGGCATGAATGAATTGGGTATTTCATCGGGAAAACCATATAAAAAATCAGCCCGTATTGTAGGAGAGGTGCTTGGTAAGTATCATCCGCATGGCGATTCATCTGTTTATCACGCTATGGTTCGTATGGCTCAGCCATGGTCAATGAGGTATCGATTAGTTGACGGACAAGGAAACTTTGGTTCGGTCGATGGTGACAGTCCGGCTGCTATGCGTTATACCGAGGCACGCCTTCAAAAAATAGCTGAAGAAGCTCTTCTTGATTTAGACAAAGATACTGTTGATTTTCAGTTGAATTTTGATGATACTTTAAAAGAGCCCGAAGTTTTACCAACCAGAATTCCTCTTTTATTAATTAATGGCTCCTCGGGTATTGCTGTTGGGATGGCTACTAATATGCCTCCTCACAATTTAGGAGATACTGTTAATGCAATAGTTTCATATATAGATAATCCTGAAATTGAGATTGAAGAGCTTGTTAAAGAGATAAAAGCACCAGATTTCCCAACCGGCGGATCAATTTATGGTTATAAGGGTGTTAAAGATGCTTATGCAACAGGTAAGGGCAGGGTTGTTATAAGAGCTAAAACCGATGTTGAAACAGATTCAAACGGACGCGAGAAAATTATTATAACAGAGATTCCTTATTTGGTTAACAAGGCTGAACTTATTATTAAGATAGCAGATCTTGTTAATGATAAAAAAATTGATGGTATTTCTAATGTAAATGATGAATCGGATAGAGATGGAATGCGTATTGTGATAGATCTTAAACGCGATGCAATTGCAAATGTCGTTTTAAATCATCTATATAAATATACAGCTTTACAATCATCATTTGGAGTTAATAGTATTGCTCTTGTAAAAGGTCGTCCTCAGTTATTGAACTTAAAAGATATTATAGGCAATTTTGTGAATCATCGACATGATGTTGTCACAAGAAGGACTCAGTATCTTCTAAATCAAGCAGAAAAACGAGCTCATATATTAGAGGGGTTAATAATTGCCAGTGATAATATAGATGAAGTAATAAAAATTATCAGAGCTGCTAAAACACCTGATGAGGCGCGTCAAAATCTTATTGACAGGTTTGAACTTACCGAGACTCAATCAAGAGCTATTGTTGAGATGCGTTTAAGACAGCTTACAGGATTAGAGCAGGATAAGTTACGGGCAGAGTATGAGGATCTTTTAAAAGAGATTGCTAAATATAAGGAGATTCTTGAAAAAGTGGAGTTGAGAATGGCCATTATAAAAGATGAGCTGCTTGAGGTTAAAAGTAAATATGATGATGAAAGAAGAACCGAGATAGTCTATTCATCTGAAGAGTTTAATCCCGAAGATTTTTATGCAGATGATGAGATGATTATTACAATATCTCATTTAGGCTATATTAAGAGAACACCATTAACAGAGTTTAAGCGTCAACACAGGGGAGGAGTTGGTTCAAAAGGAACTACAATGAGAGATCAGGATTTTATAGAACATATTTATCCTGCATCTATGCATAACACTCTTATTTTCTTTACAAAGAAAGGTCGCTGCTTTTGGCTGAAAGTATATGAAATTCCTGAAGGCAACAAAAACTCTAAAGGGAGAGCCATTCAAAACATTTTGAATATCGATCCTGATGATACTGTTAAGGCTTATATTAGAGTTAAGAGATTGCAGGATGATGTTGATTTTACAACCTCTCATTATATTGTAATGGGAACTAAAAAAGGAATTGTAAAAAAATCATTACTGTCGGAATATTCACGACCAAGACAGAATGGTGTTAATGCCATAACAATTGATGAGGATGATGAGCTGTTGCAGGCGCGCTTAACAAATGGTGATAATGAAATCATAATTGCTACAAAATCGGGTAGAGCCATAAGATTTAATGAGAGTGCTGTTAGATGTATAGGTCGTACCGGTAGAGGAGTAAAAGGTATCACTATCGATCATAGCAAAGATGAAGTAGCTGGCATGGTTTGTGTGAAAAATAAAGAGGATGATATTTTAGTTGTCTCTGAAAAAGGATTTGGTAAACGATCCAAAATGGAAGATTACAGGGTTACCAATCGAGGTGGAAAAGGAGTGAAGACTATGAAAATATCTGAAAAAACCGGAGTTTTGACCACAATTAAAAATGTTACTAATGAAAATGATTTAATGATTATAAACAAATCAGGAATCACTATTAGATTATCGGTTGCTGATGTTAGAGTTACAGGTAGAGCTACTCAGGGAGTTAAGTTTATCAATCTGGATAAGAAACAGGATGAAATTGCATCAGTTACTAAAGTTTTAGCAGATGATGTAAAAGATCAAATTATTGAAAACAGTGCTGATAAACTTATAGAACCCGGTGATATAAATAACGATAATGATTCTGATGATAATGATGAAAAGGAGTAATTATTATTGATAAAGTTATTGGTAATAATTAATTTTAAATTTGAATTGGAAAAAACAACAAACAAAAATTAACACAATGAAAAGATTACTTTTATTATTTGTATTATTTCTTGCTGTATCAACAATTTATGCGCAAAGAGGACGCGTGGCAGCTGCCTCTGCTTTAATTGATAACGGTGATTTGCAGGGAGCAAAAGAGCGTCTTGAAGATGCATTTGAGCATAATCGAACCATGGACTGGCCCAGAACTTATGTCGTTGCTGCGGAGCTTGCTACTGCAGAGTATGCACAAGGGGCAGGATATGAAAGAATTTTGGATGCGGTAGAATATTACAAAAAGGCTGTTGAATTTGATCTTGAAGAGGATGAGGATAAGGGATTTTTCGCCAGAATTTTTACTGCTGGTCCAGGAAGATTTGAAAGAGAAATTAAGTTGTCAATTACTATGTTCGAGCCTGAGCTTCAGAATGCAGGAATTGAAGCTTTTAATGAAAACAGATTTGAGCTGGCCGCAGATCTATTTGAAAGTGTAATAAAGCTTAACAAGCTACCAATCTATGAAGAGGATGACCTCCCGGCCGATTCTGTATTTATCTATTACACTGCTATTTCGGCAAGCAGAAGTGAACAATGGGATAGAGCTGAGAAGTATTTCAAGCAGGCTATTGAGTTAGGCTATGAAGAGGGTGATCCGGTTTTGTTACTTCATGAAGTATATGAAAATACTGGTGATAGTGCTAAAATTGCACCCAATCTTCAGCGTGGTTTTGAGAAGTTCCCCGAGGATGAGAGGATATTAACTACTATGATTAACTATTATCTTCAAACCGAGCAAAATGATGAAGCCTTAAAATATCTCGAAGAGGCATTAGCACAAGAGCCTGATAATTATACATTCCATAATGCTATGGGAGTTCTTCATGATGAAAATGAAGATTATGATAAAGCTATAGAATCTTATCAAAATGCATTGGAAATTGACCCGGAATTTTTTGATGCACTTCTTAATATAGGTGTTATCTATTTTAATAGAGGAGCTGACGGTATGATGGAAGCTAATGAGATGACCGATCAGGCTGATTATGAAGCTGCAAGAGATGAGGCTATGAAAGAGTTTGAGAAGGCACTTCCATATATAGAAAAAGCCCATGAGGTAAATCCTGAGGAACCAATGGTTTTGGAGACACTTCGTAATTTGTACTATAGATTTGATATGATGGATAAGTATAACGAAGCTGATCAAAAATTACAGGAACTTAGAGATGCTCCGCCAGCTAATGGTGTTGATGATATGCCTGTAGAATAATTTTTCAGGAATTTTTTAGAATCGAAGATAGGCGCACAGAAATTATAATCTGTGCGCTTTTTTCTTTAAATAAATATTATTTATCATAATATCAATTATAAGACAACCAGTGAAAATTACGCCCAAACCGCAGGTTTGGTTAATATAAAATCAGTTATCGTGACT
>JARULA010000014.1 GCA_029688995.1 Marinilabiliaceae bacterium ANBcel2 | reverse complement strand
TTTTTTCCTTTCGCTTACCTTATACTCTCTTCGTTTGAGAGATAATTATCTCTGAAAGCGGTTGCAAATTAACGCACTTTTTTTTCACCATCCAAATCTATCTAACACTCTTTTTTATTAAAAAATGTAAATCGGCTGAATACAAGCAATATGCACTTCAAATTAATTTTATTAACTTTGCATTTATATTAAAAAGGAACCATTATTGAACCGTTTTTTATGAGAGAGCAGAGACTAATTATTACTATAGCAGTTACAATTATAATAACACTTTTTTCTTCATGCGATAAAGATGAGGCCACAAATCCGGGTCGCTATAATGAGATGAAACCTCGAACTGAAAGAGGAGCACACCAAATAGATATTAAAGAGATAAATGAGTTTATACATTCAAATATGAATTTTGGTTATTACTGGAATAAAGAGATGCCCGATATAGACTATACTCTTGAGAGTAACCCTTTTGACTATTTTGATAAACTCCTTTATAATAGTGACCGCTGGTCGTACATTACAGATGATGTTGTTTCTCTATTTGAGTTCCAATCGGGAGTGGCCCGGGGAGTTACAGGACTCTCTTTGCAGGCATATTATCTTAACCAGGAGACAAACAGGGTAATTCTATATACCCGGTATGTATATCCAGGATCTCCGGCTGAAGAGGCCAACTTAAAAAGAGGAGATGTTATAAGCAGAATAAATAACCAGGAGATAACTGATCAAAATTATCAGCAACTTTTAGCAATGGAGCCGATGGAGATTACTCTGGGAGATATTATAGATGATGAAATTGTCGATCATAATGAAAACATTGTTCTCCATTTAAAAGATATCAATCTAAATCCTGTAGTTAAATCAACTGTTATAAATAATGAACAGGGCAAAACAGGATATTTGGCATACACCTCCTTTACAAGTGAGTTTGATACAGCTATGGTAAATGCCTTTCAAAATTTTAATAAAAAGGGAATAGATGAGCTGATTCTGGACTTGCGCTACAACACCGGAGGAGCTGTAAGCTCTGCCGAGCTGCTGGCTTCATTAATAGCTCCTGAATCAGCACAAGGAGAAATGCTTGTTAAAGAGATGTGGAATGAAAATTTTACAAATTATTTAAAAGAGGAGAACAATGCTGATGACAGCTATTTTATCTCTACAATAGAAGCTCATGAAGATAATGTTAACTTAAACAGACTTTATGTTCTCACAACTGAAAATAGCGCTTCGGCAAGCGAGTTGCTAATATATGGATTAAAACCCTATATGGATGTAGTAACTATTGGAGAAACCACATACGGTAAATATTTTGGCTCTGTAACATTTTATGATACAAATAAGCACTCATGGGCAATACAACCAATTACAATGAGTTTTGAAAATAGCGATAACAGTATTGATTACAGTAAGGGAATAGATCCCAACCACTATCTTATCGATAATATTTACAATGCCGAACTGGGTGACCCAAAGGAGCATTTCACACATTATGCACTTACACATATAGCCACAGGTGTATTCCCTGTTGAAGATGAAGATGAGCTAAAATCGCTCTCAAAAAGAGCTTTAAAACTTCCGGTAAAAAAAGATATACCCGAAAGCCTGGAAAAATCTATGTGGGTAGATAGCAATAAACGATTCAAATAGTTGTAAAAACTAATTTAAAGGTCTCTTATCTTTTTAAGTATATCCGATGCAAAAATAAAATCGTTTAGCTCTTTGTTATCACAGCGAAAAATATCTTCACCACTCCCTTCCCAATATTTTTCACCCTGATAGATAAAGATAACATTTTCGCCTATCCCAAATACTGAATTCATATCATGGGTGTTGACAATAGTGGTCATGCAAAACTCCTGTGTAAGCTCCTGTATTAGCTCATCAATAACAATTGCAGTTCGCGGATCAAGTCCGCTGTTTGGCTCATCACAAAAAAGATATTTAGGATTAAGTGCAATAGCTCTTGCTATAGCAACTCTTTTTTGCATACCTCCGCTAAGCTCCGAAGGATAAAGCTTGTTCACATTATAAAGATTAACACGTACAAGACAGGTATTAACCCTTTCGATACGCTCCTCCATACTTTTACGGGTAAACATATCTAAAGGAAAACGAACATTCTCCTCAACAGTTAGTGAATCAAAAAGAGCCGATCCCTGAAAAAGCATTCCCATCTCCTGTCTCACATCCTTTCTATCTTCTGCATCCATCCCGGTAAAGTTGCGCTCATCATACCATATATCTCCACTATCAGGCTGATGCAACCCTACTATTGTCTTTAGCAATACAGTTTTACCCGAACCGCTCTGTCCAATAATGAGATTTACTTTTCCCTTTTCAAAAGAGGCATTAATATCCTTTAAAACAGGAGTTCCTTCAAATGATTTATTAATGTGACTAACTTTAATCATGCCAGTAACAGTTGTGTTAATATAAGGTTAAAAAGCAGTATTTGAACACTGCTAACAACAACAGCAGTGGTGCTTGATCGTCCTACTTCAAGTGATCCGCCTTTTGTATAATATCCCCAATAACCCGATATGGTAGCAATCAAAAATGCAAAAACAACCGATTTTATCAAAGAGTAGAAGATATAAAATGGTACAAAGGCATATTGAATACCATAAATATAATCGGCACCGGGTACAATACCTGTAAAACTACCGGCAATCCAACCACCAAAAATGCCAATTCCCATACTCAATACAACCAAAACCGGATTTATAAAAATAAGGGCTACAACTTTGGGAAGAACTAAAAAGGAGGCTGAATTAATACCCATTACATCCAATACATCGATCTGTTCAGTTACCCGCATAGTACCAATTTCAGACGCAATATGAGAACCAACCTTTCCTGCAAGGATCAAACTAACAATTGTACTTGAGAACTCTAAAATTATAGAATCGCGCGACCCTAAACCAATAGCATACCGCGGAATAAAAGGCATATCAATATTGTAAGCAAGCTGCAGGGTTATTACAGCACCCATAAAAAGTGAAATAACAAAGACAATACCAACGGAGTTTATCCCGAGAGTATCTATCTCGGTAATCACCTTTTTAAAAAAGATACGGGGTTTTAAAGGACGGGCAAAAACACGTTTAACAAAAAGGATGTAACGTCCAATATGAAATAAAAAACTCATGTCGGATATTTTCAGTTCTAATTACTTTCAGTTGGGGATAAAGATATATATTTACAGAGTTCCTGTAGTTGCATCGTACAAAAATAATATTTATATTTTAAGTTAATTCTCATAAAGGTTACTATTTAGTAACTTAAAATAATATATATAAATGAAAGAAAACAGATATTGTGTTATTATGGCCGGTGGTGTGGGTAGCCGCTTTTGGCCATTAAGTAAAACATCATCACCAAAACAGTTTCTCGACATTTTGGGAACAGGAAAAAGTTTACTTCAGCAAACTTACGAGAGATTTAAACCTATTTGCAATAGCGAAAATTTTTTAATAGTTACAAGTGAAGAGTACCGGGATATTGTAAAGGAGCAAATTCCCGATATAGCTGATGAGCAAATACTTGCAGAGCCCTTTAGAAGAAATACAGCTCCCTGTATTGCATATGCCAATAGTTATATACGAAATAAAAACAGGGATGCACAAATTGTAGTAACCCCTGCCGACCACCTTATATTAAATGAAAATGCATTTGTAAAAGCAATAGAGGATGGTCTTGATTTTGTAGAGAAGAAAAAAGCTCTTTTAACATTGGGTATTAAGCCGCACCGACCGGAAACGGGATATGGATATATTCAAAAAGGAAAAGATGAGGATAACTCTTATCCCTCGTTTGCCAAAGTAAAAACATTTACCGAAAAGCCAAATGCAGAACTCGCATCAATATTTTATGAGAGTGGTGAGTTCTTTTGGAATAGCGGAATATTTATCTGGTCATTGGATAGTATTGATAAAGCTTTTGCAAAACACCTGCCCGATGTGCAATCTCTATTTTTAATGGTTGATAATAAAATAGGAACAGCCGATCAGCAAAAAGCTATAAATGACACCTATGCAGAATGCAAAAACATCTCAATCGACTATGGGGTGATGGAAAAGGCTGAAAATGTATGTGTGCAAACAGTGGATTTTGGATGGTCCGATTTAGGTACCTGGTCGTCACTATATGAATATTCAGCTCAGGATAAAGAGAATAATGCTGTAATTAAGGGAAAGGTTTTAACTTATGATACCAGCAACTGCATTGTTAACATTCCTAAAAACAAGGTGGGAGTGGTTCAGGGATTAAACAACTATATTGTAGTAGATTCGGAGGATGCCCTGCTCATATGCCCAAAAGATAACGAGCAGCAGATACGCCAGTTTACAACAGATGTAGAGACGGAGTTTGGTGATTATTCAGTATAATTTATAACAGTTAATGGTATAATTATAAAATAATATAAAAAAAGGCTGCCAATATTTGACAGCCTTTTTTTTATATTATTTTTTCAACAAGAGAAAACATCATTATTAAAACTCCCACAAATCATGTTCAAAGGTGAAAATCTCCTCGCGAATACGCTCCGACTCTAAAATAGCATCCACACCTGTAGCATAAGATTCTATCCCACGATTATCATGTACATTTGACTCCTGAACAATATAACTATCAAAATAGCGCTTAATAAATATATCGTCAAATGAACGACGCTGTGCATCATTTACAGGATTAAAAACTTCATAACGAGCCAATACATCTCTGGCCTCAGGGTAGTTTACCCAAAATGTTTGCCTCTTTAAAACATCTCCTGCATCATTTGTATATTCACGTATGGGGCAAAGACCTAAAATGCGAACATCCATTCTTGAGTAGTTACGGTCAAAAAACCAAACCTCTTTAACTAAAATCTGCTTAACCTGATCAACACGTACATCATGCTGTACCTCAACAGTTTCATACTGCTCGGTATCGGGATCAAACACTTCGGTCATCTCGGTTGTAGCCCCCATCTCTTCATTAACTTCATCACGGCTCAACCGAACCCTAAATTCGTCATCGTTAGTGCTGTATGCAGGTAATCCCTCATACTGAATACCATGTAAAAGCACTCCAACAAGACTATAGCGATCGTCCTGAAACTCTAACGGATAATAGAGTGGTAAATTCATCTTTTCACGAAGATCAATTATACGCCAAACTCTTTTTTCCCACATAATATCAGCTTCCCTAATAGATGGATAGGGAACAGGACGACGATTTTGCATCTGCTCTCTCTCAACAATCCCGTCAAGAGGACGGTCATTACCCTGTGCATTAATTTCTGTAATGCCCTGAAAGACCACTGCCAAAACAAATACTGTTAAAACAAGTTTTCTCATTGTTGTCGGTTTTTATCTTTACAATTCTATCTAAATTCTAATTAATCAAGGACAAATGTAATTGATCCAAGTGATCTGGCTTGCCCATCAGGCCCTTCAGCCATAATATTTTCAATATGTATTCTTTGTCCGCGACCTGCTCTACTAATAAGATCCTTCTGCTCATCGGTAAACCTGTTACTATTGGATGATGCATCCACTACATATCCCCCTCGCGTGGTAGATACATCAAAAGATGTAACTCTAAAGGTCATATCAAAATCAAAATCCTCCATATCAGCAATAACACCCATTTGTGCCATTAAAGTTTGTCGAGCAATTGTACCGCCTCTTTGGTTATTAACCTTGGCAACCGGATCGGGAACTCTGTTTACCCTAAAGGTTCGCTCTCCCAAACTTTGCTCCCTACCGTCAATATCGGCAGTAACAGCAACTATTGCTTCCCTGCCTGCTGTTCCGCTGTGAGGCTCTATTACATATCCATCTGCAACACGTCTAATATCGGCATTATTAATAGAGACATTCAAATTTTCACTGGGAATACCCGGAGCTGAAATCTCTACAGGATTATCGATACCTTCATAAAATACATTCATTTTTGTAGGTGAAATAACCACATTTGGCCTTGAAACCAAAAAATCACCACTAACATCATGCGAACGATAAGTTCCATCGGGCCCCATAACAGCAATCTCTCCCTGCCAGGTTTGCTCTCCCGTAGTAGATGTTGGAATCCTCAATATCCCTCTCCCATTATATGTCTCCAGTTCCTGTCCGTTGACAGTAACTCTTGGTGGCTGGGTGGTATCACGAGCTGCCATTATAATTTCAGCATAATACTCATCACCCATTATTACATAATCAGATCTTGGTATAACCAAAGGCTCAATAGCATTAAACCTAAATGAGCCCTCATCAACCCGCAAATAAAGATGGCGTACCACATCAGCTTCCATGTTTCTAACATTGGCCTGAATCTGACTTAACAGAGTCATTGATGCCGCCATAGGTATATACTCAAACTTTTCTCTCTCCCATGTTACCTGAACACCATCTCTTGGTGGAGGATCATCTGTGTTAAGAACAGACTTAAGATTTGCCTCAAGAGTAGAATCTTCAACCATCTCTAACATCATCTCCCTGTAGTCATCAATCATACTCTTTAACTCATGACTTCTGGCTCCTCCTCGCTCTCTAACCATAAGCTGACCACCAACGCTGGTATTTGTAAGTGACCGGTAATTATCGGGAGTAAACTCCTCTCCATCAACAGTATGAACAAAAAGATACTTTAAATCCTCTATATGTTGATCCAGTTCATCAGCTGCCTCTCTAACTCTCTGACTCTGTCGATAAAATTCACCTACCCTCTCTTCATTTAATGCATATGCACTTTCAAAATCTGAATAGAGATAGAAGTTTTTCTGCTCTATCGACTCCTTACTCTGCAATATACTATTGTCAACCAGGATAAAAGCATTCAATAAATCAGCTGAAACGTTAAGAGCCATAAGTGCAGTAAGAAAGAGATACATCATCCCAATCATCTTCTGTCTCGGCGTTTCAGGACAATTTCCACCTGCCATAATTCACTATTTCAAATTAATATTTTGGATTAGAGTTGTTATTCATTGCTTCCCCTCATACTCATGGCACTTAACATGTTTCCATATATAGAGTTAAGCTCTCCAAGGGTTTTCGACAAATCGGCAACACCTTTTTTATAATTAACCGTATCGTTTACCGATTCACTCATATGCTGACTAATCTCTCCAATATTCTGACTTAGATCTTCGGATGCTTTTACCTGAGCTGAGATGTTTGCCAGCTGAAGTTCATAAGCTGAATTTATTGAAGAGAGTTTTTGATTTGCTTCGGCAAGATTTTCGGTATATTTATCTCCATCGGTAGCTACCTTGCTAACCTGTTGCCCCATTGTCTCTCCCAAAGTCTCGTATGAACTCACAAGCTTTTCTCCGCTTGACTTAACACGTTCAACAAAACTATCACCGGTTTTTCCAAGATTTTCTGAGAATTTGGATCCTGTCTCTGCAACATTTTTGGCAGTGTCACTATAGCTGCTAGCCAAAGCCTCTGCCGACTCTTCAAGCTTACTCTGCAGGGTTGATAAATTACCAACACTGTCTGAAGCACTTTTCATGGTTTGAAGATATGCTTCGGTAGCCATACTTGCTTCACTCAAGCTTGATAGATTGTCAGCTGTCTCTGTAAGCTTTTTTAATCCTTCTCCCAATTTCTTTATTGTCTCTTCATCAAGATGTCCACTTTGCACCAAAGCACTAATCTCTCCTCCTCCTGAAGGCGCAGCTCCCTGTGGGGGCTGTTGAGGTTGCGCTCCCGAAGAACCTTTCCCTCCATCTGTAACAGCTCCAACTGCCCCGGCAGTAGCAGCACCAGCTGCAACACCGCTCATATTGAGTCCCTGCACGTTTACGGGACGCTCACGTGGCTCTAAACCAACAAGCTCGGGATATACCAATGACCAATCGGGCATCTCATGGGGAGGTTCAAAAGCTGATAAAAAGAATATTATAGACTCTGTTCCCAATCCAGCAATAAGCATTAAATCTGCACCCGGTAAATGGAGAATTTTCCAAAGTGCACCCAATATTACTACCGAAGCACCGATACCGTAAACTTTAGCCATTATCTTCTTGTAGGCCGGACTCTCAAAAAAACTACTTCCACTCATAGTTCTATTTATAATTTATTGTTTCTGTTCAAAATATAGAGAAATACTATTAATTTCCTATATAGTCTCTCACACAACGAAATCCTATATAAGATTTTGCTGTATCCTGATATTCATACGTTCTAGTACTATTTTGAAGATAAAAGCCTACATCTTTCCACGAGCCTCCCCTGATAACCTTTCTTTTCATAGTGTGGTGATCATCGGGTAGTGCATTATATTTATAGGTAGGGCTAATATCATGCATAAAATCATAAGATGATTCATCAAAAGCGCTTGACGTCCACTCAGCAACATTGCCGGCCATATCGTACAATCCAAAATCATTTGGCGCAAAAGAGCCAACCTCCATTGTATACATGCCGCCATCATCACCGTAACGTCCTCTTAAAGGCTTAAAGTTAGCTAAAAAGCATCCCTGATCATTACGGGTATATAACCCACCCCAGGGATAAACATTAGCCTCAAGTCCGCCCCTTGCAGCATACTCCCATTCAGCCTCACTTGGTAAGCGATAGGCCATAACCTCGGGTTGACCTTTTGATCGAAGGAAGTTATTTAATAGCTGAGTTCTCCATATTGAGAAAGCTGTGGCCTGAGTCCATGAAACCCCTACAACGGGATACTCATCAAACCCGGGATGCCAAAAATACATTTCGGTCCACGGCTCATTAAAAGAATAGGTGAAATCGGCAATCCAGACCAATGTATCGGGATAAACATTAATCTCATCACGCATTATAAACGCGGAACGATCATTAATGGGAACCTGCTCTCCAAATTGATTGAAGACCTCCCCTTCATACTCATTCGTTTCAAAATTATACCTATTTGTTTTCTTCGCTGCCTGCTGAAGATCAACCCACTCGTACTGATAGTTCAAAATACGGGTGTCAACCTCTTTTCTTCTGAAGAATCTTTCATCCTCCTGAAGGAAAAGATCATCCAATATTTCAGCGTACTCTTCATCATCCCAATCAAGATCAGCCTCCCAGTTAAGATAGGGAGGGTCAATTTCATTTCCAAAACGATCCTCCATAATCAAAAACTCCTCAAACTGTTCTCCCAACATAGTACGCGCAATACTGTCGCGTACCCAGTAAACAAACTGACGATACTGACTGTTTGTTATCTCAGTTTCATCCATCCAAAATGAAGGAATAGAAACAGTCCTGGTCCGGGTAGTCATTGAGTTGGCAATATCCTGATCATTCCCCCCCATATTAAAACTTCCCTGAGGGATAAATACCATTCCGTGAGGATCAGGCTCATAAAACGAAGCACGTCGCTGAACACCAACAAGCTCTCCATTACCGGCGTTTCCACATCCGCTAAGGATCATGAGCAATACTAAATTTAGGCCAAGTACTTTCTTCATAGTTTTACTATATTCTTATAACTGTACCATTTAAACTCTTACAAATATCTTACGCTTCTATATTTTTGTTCTCCTCTTCCGAGGGATATATCAAATTGATAACCAACCATTATTTCATGACTTCCTTTACTGCCTGCATTACCCAATCCCGAGGTTGTTATATCATAACTGTAACCTACTCTTAATCCATTATTTAACTCAACACCTCCCAAAAGTACAATCGCATCGGTAATGCGATATGTTAACCCCAACCAATATCTTTCATTAAACAGTGCATTCATATTCAAATCAAGTTGCCATGAGCCACCCGACTGTTTAAGAAAAAAAGAGGGTTTCAAAATTATGGGATTTTGATACAAATGGTGATTGTATCCTGCTGTTAAAAAAAAAGAACGTGGCACATATACGCTTAACTGATCATCAAAGTTTGGATTTGGCTCAAATAAATGTAAAACGGAGAATCCTCCATAATAATTTTTTCGGGAAAAATAGACTCCCGCACCAACATCCAATGCTGTACCATTCTCTTCAACTCCTGAGATAAGAGGGTCATCCGGACTGTGATAATTGCCCCCTCCCCCGGGATCAAGTTCAACTTTTGTGCCATCAAATACCTGATTTACAACTCCTGCTCCTATACCAAAGCCAAGTCTTCCTTCATCAAGTATTATCTGACGCGCCAATGAAGCTTGTATTGTAATATTCCTGAAGAATCCGATCTCATCATTCATAACAACAAGTCCGACTCCCCCTGAATTTCCCATCAAATTCAATCCCATATCTGCCCCCACGACCGTTGTCCTCGGGGCTCCTTCAATTCCAACCCATTGATGCCTGTCTAAGGCGACCAGATTAACCATTCCTGAATTTCCTGCATATCCGGGATTTACCACTACAGGATTAAACATGTTTTGGCTAAACTGAGGATCATATTGAGAATGAACTAAAGGTTTTGTGCAAAATAACGCAAAAAAAATAAAACTCCCAGCCCAAAACGTTCTAAATTGAAAAAAAAGAGTGCTGTTTTTTTTCAATCTATAATGAATAGTGTCACTATTCATGCTTAAACCGGTCAGCTTCAAAGAGCTTAATTTTTTTGTCACAAAAACTAATTTCATATACTATTTTTGGGGCTTAAAGGTTTCAACCTGATCGATTTTTCCTAAAAAAACGCCACCATGTATCCGGTATATCTCCTTCTAAAGCGTTATTATAATCGACCTCCCGGCATGATTTTATATTACTGCCGTTTTTTGCAGGTACCTCAATCCACCATCTCCCTGTAACACTATTGTCATAAAAAGTTATTCCCTCATCCATCCCATGTGGTGTAATATATTTTTTAACATACCTTTTATCGTTATTAGTGGGATGGTCACAACAGCGACCGGCAACACCATCAATAAAAAACCAAACCATTTGTGCCGCTAACAGAGTCCTTTTATCACTGTAACCGTTTTTACAGTCGATATCTGATAGAGCAGCAATCTTAACCTTATCGCTAAAACCTGCAAACCTCATCATCTTACAGGCATCATAAGGCTCAATACCGTGCGGGGAGCTAATACCCACAACTTTATGCGGCTCTCCTTTTACTGACTTAAAGCTGAAAAAGAAGCTGTCGGCATCTCTAATACCGGGTTCGGCCCCATCTATTTCGGCACGTAAATCGCCAAGATAGATAATACGATAAAAATTGTCAATAAAAAGCTTCTCATATCCCGGGGCAAGAAAATATCGTTGAGCACCTGCTAACACAACATCTTCTATATAGTTGCCACAATTATCGATACTCTTTGCCAACCAGTTATCAACTATACTATCAACCACCGCAAGTGATAAAGAAGAGTTAACTTTTTTCGCAAAATCTAAGACTGCTCTGTTAAGACTCTCACAACCACCAATAAATAAAACAACTGTCTCCTTTGAGATCAGTCTCTCTGCAACATATTGCAAAGCATAATATCTATCATTATCACTCTTACCTAAAAGATTGCCGGCATCGGCAATAGAGAGTGTATTAAAATCTTTACGTAAAGAGTAGAGCCATTTGCGAATGGCTGTCACTGTATCACCCGGTACTCCAATCAGTATCACATCATATTTTTTTTCACTAAAAAAATGATCACTGCCATCAAAGAACTCTACCACATTTTTGAACATATCCGATGATGAAAAACCGGGAAGCTCAACTGTTTTAGGGTTAACCGGCTTTAAAAAGTTAGCCAGACTCTCTTTCACTTATATTTAAAAATTATAGTTTAAACTACTCTTTTTTACTACTTCTGCTCTTTTTTGTGCTGCTCTTAGTTGTAGAGCTCTTTTTAGCACTACTTTTAGTTGATGTACCACTCTTTTTGGTCGCACTTTTTTTTGTTGCAGTACCTTTTTTTGTCTCACTCTTTTTTGCAGTACTCTTTTTTGCAGTACTACTTTTAGCTTTACTCTTTTTTGTGCCAACCGAGGATTTTGACTTTTCAATAATCTCTAAACAATCATCGGCACTTAACTCCGAGGCTTCAACATCCTTTGGAACCTTAAAGTTTTTCTTATCATAACTAATATATGGTCCCCATCTTCCTCTTAAAATTTGAAGCTCCGGCACATTTTTAAACGACTTAACTATCTTTTTATTGTCTCTCTCCCGTTTTTCTTCAATCAAATGAATGGCTCGTTCTAAAGTTATCTCTAATGGATCATCTACCCCTTTCTTTAAAGAAGCAAACTTGCCGTCGTGACGTACATAAGGACCAAAACGCCCAACGCCCACAACAACTTTTTTATCCTCGTACAATCCCAAATCACGAGGCAGTTCAAAAAGTTTTAATGCCTCCTCAAGAGTTATGGTTTCAAGATGTTGCTCTCGTGTTAACGATGCAAAACGGGGTTTCTCCTCTTCATCTTCAGGATTTGAAAGCTGCGCCATTGGTCCGTACCTCCCAATACGTACACTAACAACCTTACCGGTTTTAGGATCGGTTCCCAAAATTCTCTCTCCTCTATTTCTCTCCGATTTTTCTAGTGTCTCCTCTACCTGCTTATTAAAGGGAACATAAAAATTGTGAATAGCCTCATTCCAGACAACATCACCTACTGCAATACGGTCAAACTCTTTTTCTACTTTGGCTGTAAAATCATAGCTTACAATATCGGGGAAATATTTAATGAGAAAATCATTTACCACCATAGCTATATCGGTAGGGAAGAGCTTTGATCGCTCAGCACCGCTATTCTCAACTCTCTTATCAGTTTTTATCTTATTATCAACAAGCTCAATCACCCTATACTCACGGGGAGTTCCGGGACGATCCTCTTTTACAACATATCCTCTTTGCTGTATAGTATTTATTGTTGGAGCATAAGTTGACGGACGCCCAATACCCAGCTCTTCAAGCTTACGAACAAGGGCAGCCTCTCCGTATCGCGGCGGCTTTTGAGTCCAACGCTCTCTGGCCTGCAAAGATTTTAAGATAAGGGGATCATTCTCTTTAATAGGAGGTAAAAATCCGGGAGCATCCTCCTCTTCTCTCTCATTATCATTTGACTCTATATAAACCTTTAAAAATCCATCAAACAGAATAACCTCTCCAGTTGCCTGAAAATTATATTGCGAGCCCTCAACATCAATTTCAACACTGGTTTTTTCTATACTGGCATCACTCATTTGAGATGCAAGAGTTCTTTTATAGATAAGGTCATACAATCTCTTCTCGCGATCATTGCCGCCAACACTCTCTTTACCGGGATTGGTCGGACGAATAGCTTCGTGTGCTTCCTGTGCACCCTTACTTTTAGTGCTATACTTTCGAACCTTTACATACTTATCTCCCATATCTTCTTTGATGCGCTCAACAGCTGCATTTACAGCATCTCCGGCAAGGTTAACCGAATCGGTTCTCATATAAGTTATCTTACCTGCTTCATAAAGTCTTTGAGCTACCGACATGGTTTGACTAACCGAAAAACCAAGCTTTCGAGCTGCTTCCTGTTGAAGTGTTGAAGTTGTAAAAGGAGCAGCAGGTGTTTTGCGATAAGGTTTTTTAGTAACCTTATTAACTGTAAAATTTGACCCGGTGCAATGTTCTACAAATTTTTGTGCCTCTTCTTCGGTTTTAAAGCGATGATTTAACTCTGCTGTCATCTCATAAACCTTATTTTGCTGAGAGGTGACATTAAAAATGGCTTTAACCCTGAATGAAGATTTTGGAGAAAACTCAAAAATCTCTCTCTCCCTCTCAACAAGCAATCTAACAGCTACCGACTGCACCCGTCCGGCTGAAAGTGATGGTTTAACCTTTTTCCATAAAACCGGTGAGAGCTCAAATCCTACAAGACGATCCAATACACGCCGTGCTTGCTGGGCATTTACAAGATTGTAATTAATTTGCCTGGGATTCTCAATTGCATTGGTTATTGCCTTTTTTGTAATCTCATGAAAAACAATTCTTCGGGTATTCTCCTCTTTAAGATCTAACACCTCAGCTAAATGCCACGCTATTGCCTCTCCTTCACGGTCTTCATCAGCAGCAAGCCAAACAAGCTCTGAATTATCTACAAGCTTTTTTAACTCTTTCACAACCTCTTTTTTATCAGAAGAGACCACATATTTTGGTTTGTAGTTGTCAGACTTATCAATGCCGAAATCTTTTTTCTCAAGATCTCTTATATGACCATAACTGGATTTAACCAGATAGTCGTTACCTAAAAATTTCTCAATTGTTTTTGCTTTTGCAGGTGACTCTACAATTACAAGATTCTTTGCTTTTTCTTTCGCTTTTGGAGCCATATTTAAAAATTATAAAAGTGTGGCAAATTTATAAAATAATGATACATACATTCAAATGTTTAAGAACATCTTAATTAATTATTACTATTTTTGCACCGGAAAAACATTTTAGTATCAGTCCCTATGGAACAAAAATCACGGGTAAAAAAAATTATTCTTTGGCTTTATGCCATATTCGGGAGTGCAATATTAATGGCAATCCTGCTTTTTTGGCTAATCTCGGTTGGGGCCCTCGGTTTTATGCCCGGGTTTGAAGAGCTTGAAAACCCACACAGTAATTTGGCAACTGAGCTCTATTCGGCAGATGGAGTACATATTGGAAGTTATTTTAGAGAAAACAGATCAAGTGTAGATTTTGATGATATATCGCCTAATGTAATAAATGCTCTTATTGCTATTGAGGATGTGAGATTTTACAACCATTCAGGGATTGATGCGCGCGGACTGGCACGGGTTGCTGTTAGAACCATATTAATGGGACAACAGGATGCCGGAGGTGGAAGTACAATTACCCAACAGCTTGCAAAGCTACTTTTTCATGCACCTGCACGAAATATCTACGAAAGAAGTCTGCAAAAACTCAAAGAGTGGGTTATAGCTGCACAGCTTGAAAGACGATATACCAAGGATGAGATATTAACGATGTATCTCAATAAAGCCCCCTTTATTTATGATGCTTACGGTATAAAATCGGCTGCTTCTACTTTTTTTAGAACAACACCCGATTCACTTACCATTGAGGAGTCGGCCGCATTAATGGGAATGCTTAAAAACCCGTCACTATTTAATCCTGTGCGCCGCCCCGAACTGGTTGAATCAAGACGAAATGTTGTACTTCGCAGGATGGAAGCTGCCGGCTATATTACCACAGCAGAGCTGGATTCTATAAGTGAGCTGCCATTAGAGATAGACTTTAACCGTTCGGATCACATAGGGGGGCCTGCTCCCTATTTAAGAGAGTTCTTAAGAAATATATTAACTGCTAATGAGCCGGTAAGAGAAAATTACGCCTCGTGGCAGGAACAGAGATTCCTTGAAGATAGTATAGAGTGGTCTACCAATCCGTTATACGGCTGGGTAAATAAAAATCTTAAAGCTGATGGCACAAGATATGACATTTATAGTGACGGCTTAACAATTCATACCACTATTGATTCGCGATTACAGCAGTATGCCGAAGATGCCGTACGTAAACATCTTGCTGAGGATCTGCAACCACAATTCTTCAGAGAAAAAAAGGGACGTCCCAGAGCTCCTTTTACTCAAAATATTAGTCAGGAGCAGTACGAAGGGATTATAAACAGATCGATAAGACAAACCGACAGATATAGAGTTATGAATCAGCAAGGAGTTTCACGAGACTCTATAATGAAGGTGTTAAATGAGCCCGTGGAAATGTCTGTTTTTTCATATGAGGGAGAAATAGATACTATTATGAGTCCAATCGACTCGATCCATTACTACAAATCATTTTTAAGAGCCAGTCTCTTTTCTATGGATCCGCACAATGGTCATGTAAAAGCTTATGTTGGCGGCCCCTCATACAGACATTTTAAATATGATATGGCAACTCAGGGAAAACGTCAGGTAGGATCGACAATTAAACCATTTGTTTATACTCTTGCAATGCAGGAGGGACTTACCCCATGTCATATGGTTCATAATATTCCCCAAACTTTTTATCTGCCAACAGGACAAACATGGTCACCACGAACAACCAGTGAGAGAAGAGAGGGTGAAATGGTATCGTTAAAATGGGGACTATCACAATCGAACAACAATATTACATCCTGGATTATGAAGCAGTATAATCCCGATGCGGTAGCAAATATGATTCGCACATTGGGAATACGCTCTTATATGGATGCTGTTCCTGCGCTTGGGTTAGGCACCCCCGATTTTGGATTGAGTGAAATGGTAGCAGCATATGCCACCTATGCCAACAAAGGAGTGCATACCGAACCGGTCTATGTAACAAGAATTGAGGATCGCTACGGGAATGTTATCGCCAATTTTAATCCGCGCAGACGGGAAGCTATTGATGAGCAGGCTGCCTATCTTATGGTAAATCTGCTTGAAGGGGTTGTTAATACCGGAACAGCTGTACGACTACGATTCAGATATGGATTTAACGGACAAATAGGAGGTAAAACCGGGACTACACAAAATAACTCAGACGGATGGTTTATGGGGGTAACTCCAAATCTTGTTACAGGTGTTTGGGTAGGAGGTGAAGATCGTGATATCCATTTTGACAATCTGTACCACGGACAGGGAGCAAATACTGCTCTTCCAATTTGGGCTCTCTACAAAAAACCTGCTTATGAAAATGAAGAGCTGCCACATATTGATGAGGAGATCAAGTTTGAAGAACCTGCAGGATTTAATATAAACCTTAAATGCCCCGATGAGATAGAACCCGAATCAGAAGATGATATTGACCTTGAGTATGTTCCCCAAGATGCTGAAACTCCTCGACAAGAAAGGTCAAGAAGAGATGATGAATTCTTTTAAAAAAATTCAATAAATTAATTATAAGAGGCTTTTAGATAGATTTTATGCAAAAAGATCTCTAAAAGCCTCTTCTATTTTATCTGCCTGAAAAATCTCAATTGAGTATTTTGAAAAGTCAACCCCTTTATTATAACGAGGAATTATAATCTTTTTAAAACCAAGCTTTTGAGCTTCACCTACCCGCTGCTCTATTCTGGTTACCGGACGAATTTCACCCGATAAACCAACCTCACCTGTTAAAGCAGTGTGCCTGTCAACAGTTAAATCGGTGTTTGATGACAAAATGGCTGTTACAACAGCCAAATCAATAGCAGGGTCATTAACCTTTAACCCTCCGGCAATATTCAAAAAAACATCTTTGGCAGCAAGTTTAAACCCGGCTCTCTTCTCAAGAACGGCCAGAAGCATATTTAATCGTCTCAAATCAAATCCGGTTGACGATCTTTGAGGTGTACCATAAGCAGCTGTGCCAGCTAACGCCTGCACCTCAATTAAAAAAGGGCGCTGCCCCTCAACAGCAGCAGAGATAGCAATTCCGCTCATATCTCTCTGTTGATGAGCCAAAAACATCTCGCTGGGATTCAAAACCTCTCTTAATCCTGTGCCAAGCATCTCAAAAATACCTATCTCTGATGTAGAACCAAAACGGTTCTTTGCCGACCGCAATATTCGATACATATGTTGGCGATCACCTTCAAACTGTAACACCACATCCACAATATGTTCAAGAACTTTTGGTCCGGCAATTGAGCCCTCCTTATTTATATGGCCAATAAGTATTACAGGTAAATTTTTCTCCTTTGCAATACGCATAATTGCAGCAGTACACTCCCTAATTTGAGATACACTTCCCGGTGCCGACTCTATACCTTCACGTTCAAGAGTTTGCACCGAATCTATAATTAAAAGGGATGGTTTACAATTATTTACATGTGTAACAACTTTTTCAAGAGAGGTTTCATTAACAACCAAACAGTGATCTCCTTTATCCGGTGCAATACGCTCGGCACGCATCTTAATTTGCTGCTGACTCTCTTCGCCCGATACATATAATATATCTACCTCACTAAGCTTAAGAGCCATCTGTAAAACAAGAGTCGACTTGCCTATACCGGGCTCCCCTCCAACCAAAACAAGAGCTCCGGGAACCATCCCTCCTCCAAGCACCCTGTTAAGCTCATCAATGCCCGTATCAATGCGCGGAACGGTATCGGCCACCACGTTATTAACTGATACAGGTTTTTGAACCTCCAAAGGAGAAAAAGAGATAGTGCGTGACGATTTACTTTTACCGGTAATAGCTATCTCCTCAACAAAACTGTTCCACTCACCGCATGAATAGCATTTACCAATCCACTTTGGAGATTCGGAGCCACAATTTGTACAAACAAAAACAGATTTCGATTTAGCCATAACGGTAAAAAAGAATTGCCGGACTCCGCTTGCTGGAAGTCCGGCAGATATAAAAATTTTAACAAATAAATTCTATACCAGCATATTGGTGTCGGTATCGGGGAATATAAAAACAGGCTCAAACTCTTTTGCTTCCCCTACTGACATCATAGCATAAGTAATAATTATTACTACATCACCAACTGCCACTTTTCGGGCAGCTGCCCCGTTCAGACAAATAACGCCGGAACCGCGCTCACCTTTAATTACATAGGTTTCTATTCGCTCACCGTTATTATTATTCACAACCTGAACCTTTTCATGTTCCATAATATTGGCAGCATCCATCAAATCCTCATCTATGGTTATGGAACCTACATAATTCAGGTTTGCTTCTGTTACAGTTACGTTGTGTAACTTTGATTTCACAACATGAATGTTCATGACATCTCTTTTTTGTAAATCACATTATCTATGAGTCTGATATCCCCGGCATAAACAGCTATGCATCCGGCGATATATCCACTCTGATCCCAACTATTCACTCTTTGCAATGTATCACCATCAACTATCTCAAAATACTCGGTGTTAAATCCCGATACATTATCTATCTTTTCGACTACAAAGTTAATAGTTTCTTCTATACTTTTTGACTTTGCAAAATTATAAGATTCAAATAATGTACGTGCAATAACGGTAGATTTTTTTCTCTGCTCTTTTGTAAGCAGCATATTACGCGAACTCATAGCCAATCCGTCATCCTCCCGTATTGTAGGAACCCCAACTATTTCAATATCATAATTTAACTTTCGTGTCATCTCCCTGATAATAGCAAGTTGCTGATAGTCTTTCTCACCAAAAAAGGCTTTATCGGGTTTTACAATATCAAACAATCTACTTACTACCTGGGCAACTCCGTTGAAATGCCCGGGACGATAGTACCCCTCCATTACCTTGTCTAAATTACCAAAATCATATGTACGATTATCGGGTTCGGGATATATCTGTTTAACATCGGGAAGAAAAAGAAGTTCACATCCCACCTCTTTTAATAATTCAATATCTTTTTTTGTATCCCTGGGATAGTTCTTAAGATCATTCTTATCATTAAACTGTGTTGGATTAACAAATATGCTAACTATAACAATATCACACTGTTTTTTTGCCTCCTCCACCAAAGAGAGGTGCCCCTTATGAAGAGCTCCCATAGTGGGAACAAATCCTGTAGTTTTACGCTCCTTTCGCAGTAATTGGGCAACACTGCTCATTTTTGAGGACAGCTCAATAATTTGCATCACTTTATCAAGAAAATTTTATTATATAAAATAGCGCCGCTAACTCAAAAAAGAGAACTAAACGGCCAAACAAAAATTTAAAAGAGTAAATTAAATGAATAAAATTTAAACATAAAACTACTCTGCTAAAATATATTTAATAACAACAACTTTATATTCTGTAACAGAGCCCTGAAAACCATTTGCAAAAAGGCGTCAACTTTGTTTTACAACATTTTTTTCACTATTTTTGCAAAGTCTTATATAGTAAAAAAACATTGGGAACACTCTCTTCTAATACAGATAGATGAGGGTGAAAAATTATGAATATTGCATAAGACCATTAACTTTTAAAATATATACTGATGAAAAAAAAGGTTTTATTCATATCTCAGGAAATGACCCCATATCTTCCGGAAAATGAGATGTCAGTTCTGTCTCGTGAGTTACCACAAGGCATCCAGGAAAAAGGGAAAGAGATACGAACCTTTATGCCACGCTTCGGATCAATAAATGAAAGACGCAATCAACTTCATGAAGTTATTCGACTATCAGGGATGAATCTTATTATAGATGATACAGATCATCCATTAATTATTAAGGTAGCATCAATTCCTACTGCACGTATGCAGGTCTATTTTATAGACAATGAAGATTTTTTTAAGCGTAAACAGACAGTTTGCAGTAAAGATGGCACCGAATTTGATGACAATGACGAAAGAGCACTCTTTTTTGCAAGAGGTGTGCTCGAGACAATTAAAAAATTAAGATGGACGCCGGATATTATACATTGTAGCGGCTGGTTTACGTCATTAGCTCCTCTTTTGATAAAAAAACTGATGAATGAGGATCCGTTTTTTGAAAAGTCAAAAGTTGTCTATACAGTTTTTAATGATGAATTTAAAAATCCTCTTGATAAGAGGATGAAAGATAAGGTGATTGAAATGGGGATCAATAAAAAAGAGTTAAAGCTACTTGATGACCCTACTTATGAGAATTTATCAAAACTGGCAATAGAGATGTCTGATGCAGTAATTCAGGGCAGTGAATCAATTAACGAAGAGGTGAAAAAATTTATAGAAGAGTCGGGAAAGCCATTTATGCCATATCATGACAAAGACTCATTTATTGATAAATGCAATGACTTTTATGACTCTATCGTTTAAATTATTACAGCCGGCAAAAAGACTTTAAATTAAAACTGCTATATGCAACACAAAACAGAGAGGCTGAAAAAACATTTAGGACTTTTTCTTTTATCTGCTCTTATATTAACGGGATGTAATAACGATCCCTCCGAATTAGGGCTTGATATTTTACCATCAGAAGATTTTCTTGAAGCAGGAACTTATTCAAAAGAAATTAAGGGTGAAAACAGATTGCCTGAAAGGATTATTTCAGATGATGGTTCCAGAAATGCATACGGAGTATTGGGTTACTTCAATGACCCCCTGATGGGGAGATCAAAAGCCGAAATAGTTACAGAGCTAAATATCTCGGAGAGAGTTGAAGGGTTTAAGTTTGATGAAAAGAACTACTTTGCTGATTCACTTGTACTAAATCTTGGATATACCTATAAAAACTGGTATGGTGACAGCTCAGCAGTACACACCCTGCAAATATTTGAACTGGATGATCGTCTGGACCAGACAACAAGATATTACAATAATGAGGAGATGGAAGGACGGTATAAACCTGAACCAATCGGAGAATTTGAATTTAGCGCATGGGATAATCAGCCCGATTCTATATGGGAGCAGGATAACTATATACACAGAGTGAATATAAAACTTAATGATGAACTGCGTGACAGATTTTTCAACTTTTCAAAGGAGGAGCTTGCCGACCGTAATGCTTTAAAAGATGCTTTTAACGGATTATACATTGCCGTTAAAGAGCCCGAAGATCAAGAGAATGGCTCTGCAGGATCACTGGTGAGGATTCATATGCAGCACCCCGCAACTAATGTTTCTCTACATTACCACAAAGAGACATACGATGTTGAAGAGGATGAACTTCTGAAAAAAGAGAAGAAAGAGTACAGGTTCCCAGTAAATGAAGAGTGCCGATTTTTTAATCGCTTTGAACATGATCATCCTGAAGATATTACTTTTAACTCTAACAACAGCTCACACATTTATCTGCAAGGCATGGCAGGAAGCTATGGCAAGTTTGACCTGAACGAACTGTTCAAACAGTGGGCCGACTCGCTTTCGGCAGATAACAATCTTGATGATAAAAAATATGGAATAAGCGGAGCCGATTTGATTTTTTATGTAGATGAAGAGAGCTCTTTAATTGACAAAGAAGATCTCTATATGCCTATGAACACGGAGGTTGCAATAGTACAAAAAGATGAAGAGGGCAGCTTTATCAATGCAGGGTATAGAGATGATGAGGGCTCGTACCGCCTGGCTTTTACAAATGCAGTATCTGAATATAACAGTAATGATAAGATCTTTAGATTTAGAATAAATCAGCAATATTTCGAAGAAATTGTTCAAAAAATAGATGAAAATCCCAACTATGAAATAGAACCGTTCTATCTCATAACCAGAGCGCCACAATACAATTTCAGGAGAGTGGTTTTATATAATAACCATGAAGAGTATTCTCCAGAGGTTATTGTAAAATACGTTAAACATTAAAATGTTTAAACATAATTGGTCAACTTGCAAAAATTGACCAAATTTAAAAGAGTAATTACGGTGTGAATAAAAATCTCTACATACTTGTTATATGTTGGATTATAATAACAACGCTTTCTCCATTTAAAGTCATTGCAGGCACAAATGGATTTGACTCGGAATTTATACAGGTAGCCAACTATTCCGATTTAAATAACAGACTTGAAAAAGAGCAATTAACACCGGCTGAGCTTTTAAAAACTAATGTAAGAGGTTTTATATTACGTCTTGAAGTTGATACCGATGAGAGGGCGGTAAAAATAGTGACCCCTGATAAAGAAAAGGTTAACTTCACTCTTTTTTTAACTGATCTCAATAATTTTTTTAAAGATAATCCCGGGGAAATTATAACTCTTTTTATAGACTATAACTTCCCCTCATTTTATATAGAAGATGCATTGCGCTCCTCTAATCTATATAATAGTATATTCAACCCAGATGAAAATAATTCTTCTAACTGGCCATCATTAAATCAGATTGCTAATGATGGAGATAAACTAATCTTTTTTACACTTCAAAACCATACTGATGCGCCCGCACTATTTCATTATACCTGGGACTATATGGTTCAACCCTACTTCTCAACATCGCTGCAGCCCGATTTTCACGGAGAGTTTATAAAAGGAGATTCGGGTAATATTTTGATGTTTTTTAACGGATATAACCTGCCACGTGATACCACGGGTATTGAGATCCCTTTTACACATAAACATATTAACGAAAACCCTTTTTTAATATCACATTTAATTAACCTTTGGAAAACTACAGGAAAACAGCCCAATTTTATAGTGCACAACAGCTACGATCCTGTATTTGAAAGCATTATAGAAAACCTGAAGTCTCTTAAAACAATTAAAGGGGATGTTACCTATAATCTTCAACCACTATCAGATGTAAGCTGGAAGGGATCAAGAAATGCAATAACCAGCGGAAGGTACTCTTTCCCCTTTCTTGCAGGAGAAGAACTCTCACTTTCCCCTTTTAAGCCGGGCTTTGAATTCACACCAAAGGCTATAAATGTTAACAGAGCAACTTCTAATATCACCCAAAACTTTATTGCAACCCCATTAAATCTTGATCACAAACTTAAAGCCTATTACCGTTTTAACGGGGATGCCTCCGACTCAGGTCCAAATAGAGATCATGGAGAAGCTCATAATATAAATTATAAAGAAGATGAGGAGAAGGGAACAGTCGCTTTTTTAGGTGATAGTGCATGGATAAAACTCTCGGGAGCTGAAGAGATGGGTATCCACAATAGCGATTTTACGGTAAGTGCATGGATAAAACTGGTTCCACGCGAAGAAGGGGAGCGCAGAGATAGAACTATTTTGGGAACAATTGATCCCGCCTATAGGCAGGGACTACATCTTCAACTTCGCTACTTTCAACCCTATTTTGGCTTTTATGCAAACGATGCAACAGGTAAAAGATCGGTTCGATTTAATGAATGGGTACATATTGTTTGGAGATATACAAAGAGTACCGGAGAACAGGCCATTTTTGTTAATGGAAGAGAAGATGTGGTTTCACAAAACCACCCCTCTTTTATGGGACGGGGTGATATATATATTGGTAAAGCCATTGAGATGGAAAATTACCTTAACGGCTTTATTAATGATATGGCTATATGGGACAGGCCATTAGGAGATCAAGAGATTTGGAAACTCTATCTTGATGTACTGCCGATATATAAAAAGGACGGACTAACATATATCCATTACTCCCTAATATTTATAATAACTTTTATAGCTACCATTTTTCTGTTAATTATAACTAAAAAGATAACCATTATCCGTGGCAAAAAGAGCGAGAAAATTATAATAAGCAGCTATAGTAAACTAAAAGAGGAGCTTAAAGCTTTTAGAAAGAGTAATTCGGTGCTGCTTTTTGGCGAGTTTAAAGTTATAAACAACAAGTCGCAAGAGATAACACAACTTTTTACTCCCAAGGTAAGACAGCTCTTTATATTAATTCT
This sequence comes from Marinilabiliaceae bacterium ANBcel2, assembly GCA_029688995.1. Lineage (GTDB taxonomy): Bacteria > Bacteroidota > Bacteroidia > Bacteroidales > Marinilabiliaceae > JARULA01. The sequence goes on along the minus strand of JARULA010000014.1, from coordinate 20,220 downwards.
TTTAAAGAGCGTGAAAAATGGTAAAGGGATATCATCAGAAGAGATAAACTCTAAATTGTGGTTTGGATTAGATAAGAAAAAAGCAACCAATAACCGGGGTGTTAATATGAATAAGCTGCGTCTTATTTTAAAAGAACTTGATGGTGTAACAATTGAAAACAATATGGAGAACTGGTTTTTAAAAATTGAACCGGAAACTCTCTTTTGTGACTATATAGAAATAGTAAGTTATTTAAACAACAAACCAGTTTTAAACAACCCCGAAGACTTCTTTAAATTCTTCACCTTTATTGAAAGAGGCCCCCTACTTGAGGATACCGAATATGAGTGGTTAGATGACTTTAAAGGTGATATCTCATCCAAGATTGTAGATATATTAATAAAACAGATAAATGAGCCATCATTAAAATATGATCCTGAGACTGTAATTAAAATTTGCGACAGGATTTTTATGGAAGATTCAACCAGTGAAGAGGCTCTAAAGGCAAAAATAGAGGCTCTGTTAACGGATAAACATATAAACAGAGCAAAATATACATATCAATGGTTTGCTGACAATTACAGGAAAAGCATGGGGGAGAATTATGATAAAACCTTTGATGAGATAAAATAGAGATTGAAATAATAACCTACGACATCTTAAAATTGCAATTTATACTTATTATAAATAGTACCCTAACACCTCTCCTAACCACTTAATTACAAGACTTTTGAAGCCTGCTATTAAGATAAAATTAATGCTGCTCTAACCCCCATATAATAGTAAATTGTGCATAAAATATTATTTAAACATTAGTTTTAACCGTAAATAACCGGCTTTCTATATTTCTATATGTTGTTTTTATGAAAAATTTTATCAGTTATATTAAAAATATGATAAAGCGGCGCAGAGGAATAATTCTTTTTATTGCGGGTACAGCAACGGCATTGCTAATTGTATATCCGTACAACAAAGCCGTTGAATACACAAGTACCAATGAGTTCTGCTTTTCATGCCATTCGCATGATCATGCTGAAGAGTCGTGGCGATTATCTAATCATGTAAACAATAAATCGGGAGTAACAGTTGGATGTGCCGAGTGTCACCTTCCTCCAAAAGGTGAAGGATATATAAAAGCAAAAATTAAACATGGAGCTAAAGATCTCTATGGATACCTTTTTAAAGATCCTGATGAGATTGATTGGGAAGCAAAACATCCACCACATATAGCAGATAACTTCACTTATGAATCTTCATGCTTAAGCTGTCATGACAACCTGTATCCGGTAGGTCTTTCGCAAGAGGGGATAGACTCGCATATTCACTATGAAAATAATCAGGATGAACTCTCCTGCCTAAACTGTCACAGCTATACAGGACATTATAATCCCGACTATGTACATGCGCAAAATTTAACATTTGGAGTAGAAGAGCCCGACCGGGAACCATTTACCGAACCGGCCATAATCGACTCATTTGCAAACTACACCGAACAGATACCGGGGACAGCAGTCTCTTTTGATATGGTCGCAATTCCGGGAGGCTCATTTTTACTGGGATCACCAAAAGATGAACCATTTCGTGAAAAAGATGAAGGACCACAGGTTAAAGTTAATATTGATGACTTTTATATTGCTAAGGTAGAAGTTACCTGGAATGAGTTTCTTGCATGGTTTAATGCTACCTCATCAGAGGGAAGATTAACAGAGGATGATTTAGCTGAGATAGATGGATTCTCAGGTGCAACTCCCCCCTGGGGGGCACCTGATCAGGGATGGGGAACAGGATCAAGACCGGCAATAACCATGACCCATCATGCTGCTATGGAGTATTGCAGATGGCTAAGCGAAGTAACCGGCAAATATTACAGATTACCAACCGAAGCCGAATGGGAATATGCAGCTCGCGGAAATAAAGAGACACCATACTATTTTGAAGGAGATCCTAAAAAATTGACTACACAGAGATGGTGGAACAGAATTTTTGGACCCGATACAACAAATATAGCATCACATGTGATCTACAAAGAGAACAGCAACAACAGAACAGCAAAACCTGAAGGAATGGGAGAAAATCCGTTCGGACTAATAAATATGTTGGGTAATGTGGCCGAATTTTGTCTCGACTACTACTCTCCCAACACATATTCAACATATAGCGATGGAGTATCAAACCCTGTATCTCCTGCTAACCAGGGAGAAAGAGTTATACGGGGAGGATCATTTCAGAGTGATGCAGCTGAGGTACGAGTTGCAGCAAGAGATTATACTAAAACAGAGCAGTGGTTGAGGACCGATCCGCAAATACCAAAAAGTATATGGTGGTACTCAGATGCAAATCATGTGGGATTTAGGGTAGTTCATGATCCCGATTCTACAATTACAGTAAATTATTAAGTTATGAGTAAAAAAATAGACAGACGCCGTTTTTTGGAAAACTCGGCATTAGCGGGTTCTCTGGCTGTTCTTGGAGCTTCAGCATTAACCGGATGCTCCAGAAAATCGGCAGAGGAGTTGGGATTGCCACCACTAAACAAGCTGGCACCCCGGGGAAGAGAGTTAAAGGCCGGATTAATCGGATGCGGGCACAGAGGAACAGGGGCACTTCTGAACTTTTTAAGCTCAGGACCCGGAGTAAGTGTTGGAGCCCTTGCTGATGTGTTTCCCGATAAGGTTGAAGAGGTAAGGGAGCGATTATTACGATACGATATAGAGCTACCCGATGATAAATGCTTCTCAGGTGTGGATGCCTATAAAAAAGTGATGGAAAGCGATGTTGATGTAGTGCTGCTTGTAACACCTCCATATTTTAGACCAACACACTTTAAAGCAGCAATAGAGGCGCGTAAACATGTTTTTATGGAAAAGCCTGTTGCAGTAGATCCACCGGGAATACGCTCTATTATCGCTTCGTCACGTACAGCTGAGACGCTCGGACTAAATGTTGTAACAGGAACTCAAAGACGTCATCAACACGATTATATTGAGACATTCAAAAGAGTTGCAAATGGAGCAATAGGTAAGCCTGTAGGTGCTAAAGCATTTTGGAATCAGGAACATGTATGGTTTAGAAGACGACGGGAAGGATGGACAGATATGGAGTATATGATGCGTAACTGGAATAATTATATCTGGTTAAGCGGTGATCATATTTTGGATACTCATATACACAATATAGATGTGGTTAACTGGTTTACCGATATGTATCCCCAATGGGCAATAGGATATGGAGGTCGACACAGAAGAGTTACCGGTAATCAATATGACTTTTTTAGTATAGATTTTTCATACGGAAATGGAGTTTCATCACACAGTATGTGCAGACAAATTGATAACTGTGCCAATGGTGTGGGCGAATTTGTAATGGGCACAAAAGGTTATACCAACTGTCTTAATACAATTTATAACCATGATGGATCGGTTAAATGGAAATATGAATATCCAAAAGATGAGCATGGTAATCAGATGAACGCTCCCAAAACATCACCCTATATTCAGGAGCATATACATCTTGTTACTGCAATACGCACAAACCAATATATAAATGAAGGTGAGAGAACAGCCCTGTCAAACTTAACGGCTATCATGGGAAGAGAGTCGGCCTATACGGGCAGAAGAATAACATGGGATGAGATATATAACAGTAATATGAAACTTGGTCCAGAAAATATCCATATGGGTAACACCGATATGGAGTTTGAGATCCCGGTACCGGGAACTCCTGTAAGATCATAAAAAATAATTTAGTTCATTATGGCACAATCAAGAAGAAGTTTTTGCAAAAACACAGCAACCATTGTAGGAGCAGCAGGAATGGTTTCGGCATTCCCAACACTTGCGGGATGCTCTGACAAGCCAAAAATTAAATATGGCGTTATAGGGGTAAATGGTATGGGGCTTACAAACATAATGAGATTTATGGAGCAGCCCGACACAATGCTTGTAGCAATGTGTGATGTTGATAACAATATTCTGGAGAGAAGGGTGCAGGATGCCAAAGAGTATTACAAAGAGACCGAAAAAGAGAGAGGTAATAATAACCCCGGGGAGTTAAAAATAGATACCTATAATGATTACCGGGAGATGATGAAGGATGAGTCAATAGATGCGGTAATAATTGCCACACCCGATCATTGGCACTGCCTACCCTTTATAGAAGCATGTAAAGCAAAAAAAGATATCTATGTAGAAAAGCCACTCGCTAACACAATTGAAGAGTGCGCTATCATGGAGAAGTATGCAAAAGAGCACAATATAGTAGTACAGGTAGGTCAGTGGCAAAGAAGTGACAAACATTGGATGGATGCAATAGAGTATGTTCATTCGGGCAAGCTTGGCAATGTTCGCACAGTAAAAACCTGGGCATACCTATCATGGCTTAAACCAGAACCACGGGATGATATGCAACCGCCACAAGGAGTTGACTACGACTTTTGGTTAGGACCGGCTCCCGAAAAACCATTTAATCCCAACCGGTTCCATTTCCACTTTAGATGGTTTTGGGATTATGGCGGAGGATTAATGACCGACTGGGGAGCACATCTTATAGACCTGGGAATTTACGGGATGAAAGCAGATATGCCTAAAGCTATAACTTCAGCCGGAGGAAACTTTAGCATCGACAAAAAAGCAATGGAGACTCCGGATACACAAACAGTAATATATGAATTTGATAACTTCATGCTTACATGGGAACATGCTGTAGGTATAGACAGAGGTCCATACAACAGAGGACACGGAGTTGCATTTATTGGAGATAAAGGAACTCTGGTAGTTGACAGAGGGGGATGGGAAGTGATGCCCGAACAAGAGGGACAGGAAGGCTCAATAGAAGCAGTTCCACGTAAAAGCGGTGACGGAAAAGGAGCTGCAAAACATGTTCGAGACTTTTTAGACTGCATAAGATCACGTCGCAAAACAGCTGCACCAATAGAGATAGGGAAGCAAATTGGTATAGTCTCGCACTTAGGTAATATTGCGCACCGAACAGGAGATAAACTAATATGGGACAAAAGTCAGATGCGCTTTAAAGATAATGATAAGGCAAATGCATTAATTCGCCCAAATTACAGAGCTCCATGGGTTCTGCCTGAGCTATAAACAGTAAAAATAACTTATCATGCTCTCTGTTGTTATACCGGTATATAATGAATCGCCTCTTATTTTAACTCTTTTAGACCGCATAAAAGAGTCTTTAAAAGAGGTGCCTGGCTATGAGATCATTTTTGTCAATGATGGCAGCAGTGATAATACACTTAATATACTACTAACAGAAAGAGAGCTTGATAAAAGAATTAAAATAATAGATCTGTCACGAAATTTTGGTCATCAGGCTGCTATAACAGCAGGATTGGAAAATAGTAGCGGAGATTATATCGCTATTATGGATAGTGATCTTCAGGATCCTCCCGAACTGTTACCAAAAATGTTAGATATTTTAAGATCTAAAGAGTTTGATGTAGTAAACGGATTCAGGGAAAAGAGAAACGAAGGGGTATTTAGAAGATGGCTAACATCAATTTTTCATTCACTCTTTAGCAGAAGTTCAGGATTGCAACAAATTGAAAATACCGGACACTTCTCAATGATAACCCGCGAAGTATTACAAGCGGTCTTAGAGATAAAAGAGAAGGTTAGATATATCCCGGGAATACGAGCTTATGTTGGCTACAAACAGACCACAATCAGCTACTCAAGAGATGAGCGCTTTTCGGGAGATCCTAAAATGGCAACAACTGCTTTAATAAAGCTTGCATCAGATGCTCTTTTTGCTTTTTCCAGACTCCCTTTAAAGATCTGCTTATGGCTTGGAATAACAGGGGTTGTTCTCTTTTTTATGGCAGGAATCTATGTTCTCATCTCAAAAATTACGGGCTGGGCTCCACTGGGTTGGTCTTCAACATTAATAAGCATCTATTTTTTGGGATCAATACAGCTTACTTTTATGGGAATTTTAGGGGAATATATATACCGTACCTATAAGGAGAGCCAAAATCGACCACTCTATTTTATAAGAGAAAAGTTTATGTAGGATATGAACTCTTACAAAGGTTACACTATCATATCGGCACTGCTGTTATTGCCTATACTTATTGTTTTATCAATGGATGCAGGAATTTCGGGTGATGAATACCTTCATCTTAATCAGGCCGAGGCAGTAACAGACTATATTATCACAATGGGAGAAGATGACCGTGCTTTAGACACACCGGTTACAAACCTAAAGTATTACGGTCAATCGTTCGATAACTGCGCTTCAATTATTGCCCGCATCTTCAATATTGAAGATATATTTACTCTGCGCCACATTATGAATGCAGTAGCGGGATGGACTATTATTATTTTTGTTATACTGCTGGCAAAAAAGATAGGAGGCTGGAAAACAGCTTTGACAGCCCTGATATTAATCACTGCATCACCACGATTTATTGGTCATTCACTAAACAATTTAAAAGATATCCCCTTTGCTTTAGGATATATAGCAGGTATTACAGGATTGTCATACTGGATTATAGAGTGGCCAAATCAAAAAAAGAGAACCGCAATATTGCTAGCTGCCTCTTTTGCTTTTGCCTTTAGTATAAGGCCGCCCGGACTAATCATTATTGCATATCTGGGAATAATCACAACATTATTAACAATAATAACATTACTTTACAAAAAAGAGCAGATTAGCAAATTAACCCATGTTTGGGCAAAATTTGCTCTAATCACCGTAACCGGATATGCAGGAGGGTTAATACTATGGCCATTTGCATGGCAAAATCCTATAATAAATCCAATAGCATCACATTTTTTAATGGAAGCATACCCTGTTACCATAAGACAACTATTTTTTGGAGAGCTGATTTGGTCAGATTTGCTCCCGCGGTGGTATCTTCCATACATGATATTTATAACCACTCCCCTTATTGTTACAGCAGGAGTGGCAGCAGCATTTTTAACAGAGATACGCCCCCAAATATTTAAGGCAGACAAAAAAAAGAGAGTGATTGTTGCTCTGCTAACATTCACAATCCTATTCCCGCTAACCTATATTGCCATTAAGGGAGCCAATGTTTACGGAGGATGGAGGCATGTTCTTTTTATCTATCCGCCAATGGTTATTCTTGCAGCATACGGAATAAAAAAAGTTTTTGATATACCGCTATTAAAAAAGAGAGGATGGATTGCTACTCTTCTGCTCATAACAACATTGGCATCTCCTGTTAAGTTTATGGCAAAAAACCACCCATACCATTACCTGTGGTTTAATTCCACAACCGGTGGTTATAAAAAGATATTTGGTAAACATGAAGCTGACTATTACTTTCATACAGTAAGAGAAGGAGCAGAATGGCTTGACAAATATCTCAAATTAAAAAGTGAAGAAGAAAACAGATCAAACGGAGAGTATATTATAGCATCAAATTTTGATGTCTCCTGGTTTTTCAGGAATTCAACAGAAGCAGAAAAAACAACACATACATCCTTTTATAACAGAAGTTTTAATGAGTGGGACTATGCAGTTTTTACAGCATCTTACCTTCACTCACATACAATTAATAATTACTGGCCCCCCAAAGGAACAATACATACAGTGAATGTGGACGGCAAGCCTGTAACAGCAGTGGTTAAAAGAGTAAGCAGTAAAGATTTTAAAGGATGGGAGGCATTAACAAGGGGGGAACCCCAAAAAGCAGCCAAACTACTAAAACAGGCTGTGTGTAAAAATTCCACACTTGAAGGAGCCTGGCTTAACTATGCTAGAGCTTTAATAAGATGCAACAAAGATGATAAAGCAAAAAAAGCTCTTTATAAATCTCTGGAAATTAACCCATATAACGAGGCAGCATTAGCGGAAAAAGCAAAATGGTATTTTAATAAAGGAGATATTGAAAAAGCAATATTGATAACAGAGAAAATTATTTCAAAAAATCCAAAATACCTATCGGCATATATTTTGATGGCAGATTACAGGTTGATAAATAAAGATACTATAAAAGCCAAAGAGATATTAAAAGAGAGTTTAAAGTATCAACCCTCCTATAAGGAGGCTATTGAAAAATTGAATAAATTAAGATAAATTCAATTCAAACCATTAAATTATATAGTTATGAAAAAGTTTTTAATCACATTTTTACTTGCATTTTTTGTTTGCTTTACAGCAGTACAACTAAATAGCGTAAAAGCTCAGGAAGATGTATATGAGTATGAAACTGCATCTCCCGACACTTTATCAATAGATGATATGGATCCAACTCTCTATTCGGATGATGACTTTATAGCAGAAGATGAAGGATCAAATAGAGGAGTAGTTCTCACAATAGTAATTATTGCGGTTGTTGCCGGCTTTGTAATTTATAAAGTTGTATCCGGCAAAAAGAAGTAAAAGAGCAATTATAAAATTTGCTATAAAAAGGTCTTAAATTAACTAACTAAAAAGGGGCTCTCAATTACAAAAAATTGATTTGCCCCTTTTTTATGTTATAAGTAAAAACTAAATCGACCGTTGATTAGTTGAAAAAAGTATTATAACTCTCTCAACTCCAAAATACGGCTAATATATTTACCCAAAATATCAAACTCAAGATTCACTACAGTTCCGGGTTTAATCTGATGAAAATTAGTATATTCATAAGTGTATGGAATAATGGCAACAGTGAACCGGTCATCACGAGCATTAATTACCGTTAAACTAACACCATTAACAGTAACCGATCCCTTTTCAACAGTCATATACCCCTGCTTTGCAAGCTCTTTGTTAATATCATATTTAAATGTGTAATACCAGCTGCCATAAGCTTCTTTAAGTTCAACACATTCAGCAGTTTGATCAACATGCCCCTGAACTATATGACCATCCAAACGTCCGTTCATCAACATACTGCGCTCCAAATTAACCTTATCACCCTCTTTGAGCAGGCCCAAATTACTCTTTTCAAGAGTCTCACCAATGGCTGTAACCGTATAGGTGCCATCCTCTATAGAAACAACAGTTAAACAAACACCGTTATGAGATATACTTTGATCTATCTTTAGCTCATCGGTATATGAACATTTAAGAGTGAGATGGACATTTCCCCTCTCCTTCTCAATTTTTGTTACAGTAGCAGCCTCTTCAACAATTCCTGAAAACATATCTTCTAATTTTTAATGGTTCTTTTCTATTAATAATGCTAATTTAGTAACATTTTAGCAGAAATAAAGAGTATTAAATATGATATTAGTTACCGGAGGAACAGGATTAGTAGGATCACATCTATTATATCATCTAATAAGCGAAGATATTAAAACGCCAATAAAAGCTATTTATCGCAAAAAGCGAAGCTTAAACGACGCAAAAAATGTTTTTGCCTATTACAACGAAAAGTATGTGGAGCTATGGAACAAGATTGAGTGGGTGAAGGGAGATTTGTCGGACTATAACTCTCTTGATGACGCACTTAAAGGTGTAACAAAAGTGTATCACTCTGCAGCAATGGTCTCTTTTAATCCGGGCGAGGCCAATAAAATGATTAAAACAAATATAGAGGGGACAGCAAATTTAATGAACGCCTGCATCAAAAGAGGTGTTGAAAAGTTCTGTTATGTTAGCTCGGTATCTTCGCTAGGGAAAAAAATAGATGGTGCGGTAATTGATGAAAATGTTGAATGGCTCCCCGACGATCACAGATCGGCCTATTCGTACAGCAAGTTCAGGTCAGAGATGGAAGTGTGGCGTGCAACAAAAGAGGGCCTGCCGGCAGTGATAGTAAATCCTTCAGTGATAATTGGACCTGTAAGCAGGTATCGTTCAAGCGGACGTCTCTTTAATACAGTTCAAAAAGGGATTCCGGTGTACACATCGGGAGTTACGGGATTTATAGATGTAAGAGATGTTGCCAAAGCATTAAAACTGTTAATGGAGAGTGATATAAAAAACGAGAGGTTTCTTCTTAACAGTGAAAACCTCTCGTTTAAAGACTTTTTTAATATTGCAGCTGCTCAATTGGGTAAAAAGGCTCCCTTTATTAAAGCAAGTAAATGGGTAATGGAGAGTGGCTGGCGCTTAAATCTTATTTTTTCAAAAATTACAGGCACAAAACCGATTTTAACAAAAGATACTGCCAGAGCTGCAAATATTATATCTCTCTACTCATCCGAAAAGTTTAAAAAAACCTTCAACTATAAATTTATCCCAATAAAAGATGCAGTACAAAACGCAGCAAAGTGGTTCAAGCAATAGCTTTATAAGCTCCAGTAGTTAAGCTTTTTAATCTTATCACGAAATACACCTTTAACATCAACAAACAGTCCGTTATCCAGCAAATAATCACTAAACCACTCCTCATCAAGCTCAACATAATCCTGATGATTAACTGCTACAATAACCGCGCTATATTTCCCATTGGCCTCTTCGCTCAATTCGTAACCATACTCAACCAGCAACTCATCAGATGAAGCATAGGGATCAATCACATCAACATCAACACTAAAGGATTTAAGCTCATTTACCAAATCAGCAACTTTAGAGTTTCTTATATCACTAACATTCTCCTTAAATGTAGCTCCCATAACCAAAACACGTGCTCCATTAATAGGATGACCATTAGAAATAAGCCTTTTAACGGTCTGTTTAGCAATATAAGAGGCCATTGCATCATTAATAACGCGTCCACCTGTTATAATTTTGGAGTGAATCCCCAGCTCATTAGCTTTATAGGTAAGGTAATAGGGATCAACACCAATACAGTGCCCTCCAACTAATCCGGGAAAAAATTTTAAAAAGTTCCACTTGGTTCCGGCAGCCTCCAACACCTCATAGGTATTAATATCCAATTTATTGAAAATAACAGAGAGCTCATTCATCAAAGCTATATTAACATCACGCTGAGTGTTTTCAATAATTTTAGCCGCTTCTGCAACTTTAATTGAACTGGCCTTATATATTCCTGCTGTAATAATAGAGCCATAAACATCCGCAATTACTTCAAGAGAATCATCATCGCACCCTGCAACAATTTTTAAAATCTTAGTTAAAGTATGTTCTGTATCTCCAGGATTAATTCTTTCGGGGGAGTATCCTACTTTAAAGTCTCTGTTAAATTTTAATCCTGAATGTTTCTCAATAACAGGTACACAATCCTCTTCGGTACATCCGGGATAAACAGTTGATTCAAAAACGACATAATCGCCCTCTTTTATTACTCTGCCAACTGTCGCACTGGCTGACAAAAGTGGATTAAGATCGGGCAAATTGTGTCGATTAATAGGTGTTGGCACAGCAACTACATGAAAAGAGGCCTCTTTTAAATCATCTATATTACTGGTAAAGGTGATATCACATCCCTCAAAAGCTTCGGGTTCAATCTCATTACTGGGGTCAATCCCCTTTTTCATAAGTTCTACACGCTGAGGTTTTATATCAAAACCAACCACCTTCATTTTGCGTGCAAACTCAAGAGCTATAGGAAGTCCAACATAACCAAGTCCGATAACCGATATAACTTTCTCTTTACTTAGCAGGTCGTTAATCATTAGTATAAATTATTTGTAAATTAAAAATTAGCAATTAGAGCAATGCAATTATACAGTTGAACATTAAATATGCGTTAATATGTTCCACAATTATCACGTACTTTGTATATTCTCTCTATTATCTCAACAACTTTCATCCCCTCAAGAGCATTGGTTGCAACATTTCCGTTTCCCGAAACAGTGTCAATTACATTCTCAATTACGGTTGAATGATTTGAGGCTGACCCCTTATACACACCATAATCATTTGGCGGCTTAACAGCTTCAAGTGCAGGCATCTCATAATTGTTAATATGGCAATACTCTACCCTGTCCATATATTGACCGCCAACTTTTACTGTCCCTTTCTCCCCAATAATGGTAATACTACTTTCAAAATTTTGATCATAAATCGAAGTAGAATAGGTTATGTTACCCATGCCACCATTTACAAAGTTGAATGAAACCGACCCTGTATCTTCAAATTGAGTGCTGTTTTGATGATTAAAGTTATGAAAATTTCCTTTTACCGAACAGATATCCCCAAACAACCAATACATTATATCAATAAAATGTGAAAACTGAGTAAACAGCACACCCCCATCCATATCAGCAGTCCCATGCCAGGAGGAGGGAGAGTAATATCGATCATCTCTATTCCAAAAACAGTTTATCTGAACCATAAAAATCTCTCCAAGACGCTTTTGAGAGATAAGTTCTTTCAACCACTTAATGGGTGGAGACCATCTGTTTTGCATCACTGTAAAGAGGTGCCTTGATACCTGTAACGATTTAAAAATAACCTTTTCAGCATCCGATTTAAAAAGTGCCATGGGTTTTTCTACCACAACATGCTTGCGGGCATTTAATGCTTCGATAGTTTGTGCAGCGTGTATCCCATTAGGAGTGCAAATATTAACAACATCAACGTCAATATTAGAATTTAGAAGCTCTGTTATAGAGTTAAAGAAAGGGACCTCTTTAAATTGAAACTGCGCATAAGCATCGGGGTTTATATCACAAACAGCAGCAAGTGAAGCATTTTTATTATCATCTATAACTGTGGCGTGACGTTTACCAATTCGTCCGATTCCAACAACGGCAAAAGAAATTTTTTTACTCATCTTGCTTTATCACTATTCCGTTATTAATAAAATAGATATCTCCGCTTTCGGGACAACTGGCTTTACCCTCAGAATTAAACCTAAGCTTATAACCATTCTCACTCATCCAACCAGCATGTCGGGCGGGAGTCCCCATAACCAAAGAGTAAGGCTCTACATTAGCCGTAACAACGGCACCTGCTGCTACAAATGAATATTTACCAAGCTCAACACCACAAACTATAGTAGCATTAGCCCCTATAGTAGCGCCTTTACGTACAACAGTTTTTTTATACTCTTCTTTTCGACTTATAGCACTGCGCGGATTTATTACATTGGTAAAAACTGCCGAGGGACCAACAAAAACATCATCTTCGCATATAACACCTTCATAAACCGAAACATTATTCTGAACTCTTACATTTTTACCCAGCACAACATTTTTACCAACCATCACATTTTGCCCCAAAGAGCATCCATCTCCTATTTTACATCCGCTTATAAGATGACAAAAATGCCAAATTTTACTCCCTCGCCCTATCTCACACCCTTCATCCACTACTGCAGTTTTATCTACAAAATAGTCCTTTTTGTTTTGCATACTAATTAAAAAAATTTACAACCTCGTTTGCTATAAACTCTATAACCTCATCACTTTTTTCGGTATCAACGGGCAAAGATAACACCCTTTTACACATCTCTTCTGCAACAGGCATATTAAAACTTCGCTTATCAATAAAATTTTTATAGGCAGGCTGCCTGTTTAAAGAGAGCGGATAATATATACGTGATGGAATTCCTTTGGAAGCAAGGTGATCCTTTAGCATATCTCTTTTTGAAACATCAACCTTTATTGTATATTGATTATATGTGTGGTATAAATTATCAGGCTGATAAGGGGTAACTACATAGTCACAACCCTTAAGTATGTTGTTGTATATATTGGCCTGACGCCTGCGCTTTTCAATATAATCATCAAGGTAAGGGAGTTTAACATTAAGAACTGCTGCCTGCAAAGTGTCCAAACGTGAATTAACCCCTATTCTTGAATGGAGATACTTTTTTGATGAACCGTGAGAGGCAATTATCTTAATAGTTTCAGCAATATCAGGATTCTCGGTTATACAGGCACCCCCATCGCCAAAACAGCCTAGATTTTTTGAAGGGAAAAAAGAGGTGCAGCCAATATCGCCAATAGTTCCAGCAAATTGTATTTTGTTACCTATCTTACACTTTGCCCCTAATGCCTGCGCTACATCCTCTATTAAATAAATAGATCTCTTTTTTGCAAGTTTAACAAGCTTCTCCATATCACTTGGCAATCCGAAAAGGTGTACCGGCATAATAGCAGCAGTCTTAGGGGTAATAAGTTCTTCAACAGCCTCTGCATCAATATTAAAAGTGTGAGGATTAATATCTGCGAACACCGGCTTTAACCCCAGAAACGATATCGCTTCGGCCGAAGCTGCAAAAGAGAAAGGTGAAGTGATAACCTCATCACCAGGTTTTAATTCAAGTGCCATTAATGCAAGCATCAAAGCATCAGTGCCATTACCACAAGGCACAACATAGGAAGATCTTAGATAACAGGAGAGATTATCACAAAAATCATTTACCGCTTTACCGTTAATATAGGCTCCTGAATTAATAACATCTGCAACTGCAGCATCAATTTTATCTTTGATTTTATAGTACTGATTTTGTAAATCGACAATATGCATTTTAACTATTTAATATTTTAAATCAAGATAAACTTCACATCTTTTAATCAGTTCAATTAATGAAGAAAATCTTAGCTTTCGTTTAATAAAAGAGGTTTTAAGCATGTTTATTGTGAACGGACTAAGGTTTTTGGAGCTTAAAGCAGCAATATCATAATCTTTAGCTCTTTTTAAAAAATAGTTCCAGATTAAAGGGGTGACCTCCTCGGGTGTTAACCTAACAAAATTAGAGCCTTCAAAACTGCTTACAAAAAAGGATTTCTCTTTACTCATAAAACCAAGTTTTTTACCATCCCCATATCTCCCACGGTGACGATAAAAAAGATTGAATAAACTAAAAAGTATATGCATATAAACAGGAATCGAAACTGTTCCCTTAGGAAATTCCCAAAACTTACCCTCATAATCATGATATAAAACCGAATCGTCAAATCTGTAATATTTATATAAAGGAAGTCGGGTAAAATTAAATGGAAGAGGATCATAACTACTTTTTATGCCATGTGCTGCAGAAGAATCGGCATATATCTCATTTTTTAAAAGGGCATATGAGAGCTGGTTAAAAGGCTCAATCCTATATCCTCCGGCTCTAAAAACACGAACTTTATATGAAGGGTCTTGCCGGCGGCAAACCTGCTCCATCAATCTTTTTGAAATTGTAATGCAACCAACTATACTATTTATATCATCAGGATCATCATTATCCCATAACCTGTGAAGAGCAAAACGGTTATAAGAAAATTTCCACTTATTATTACTCCAACGTGCATCAAGCCAATGAGGATGAATCAACATTTGAACATCATGCCCTTTTTGTATAAGCCACATAATCTGCTTTTCGATCATTTCAGCATCAATACGAAGCTCGGGGAGAGAGCCAGACAGCTCTTTTAAGCGATAATAGTGAAGAATATCCCAAAAAACAGTCATCTTATACTTAAACTCATCCAAAACATCACACAGATGATTAATTGGACGAATCATACAGTTGTTGACTGTACCTGAATCATCTCCAAAAAACAGCTCATAATTTACCGTGAGAATAAGTTGCTTCATAAAAACAGATCTCTATTCTACCGTAAATTAACACATTTTTTTATTTAACCACTAAAATTCTTAACTTAACCGATAGCAATCTTATAGATTAAGATCAATAATTATAAGATGAATAAGTGACTAAACTATCTATGTTAAATGATAAAAAAGGATAATAAGTTTACAATCATCTACCCGGTGGTGCTTAAAACACCACCTGTGTTTAAAGATTACAAAGAGAGCTCTTTTTTTATAATATCAACATAATCAAGCTTTTCCCATGTAAAAAAGTTAAACTTTTTAGTAACCTCAACTCCATTCTCTAAAACAGTAACTGTGTCGCTATATGGTTCACGACCAAAATGGCCATAACAAGCTGTTGGAGTAAAAATAGGATTCTTTAACCCCAATCTTTTAACGATCATACCGGGACGCAGATCAAAAATCTTCTCAACAATACCTGCCAGCTCACTATCACTATATTTTACTTTAGAGCTGCCAAAAGTATTAATATAGATACCCACAGGCTCTGCAACACCAATGGCATAGGCCAACTGAACAAGCATTTCGGATGCAACACCGGCGGCAACCATATTCTTAGCAATATGACGTGCAGCATAAGCAGCAGAACGATCTACCTTGGAGCAATCCTTACCCGAGAAAGCCCCTCCTCCATGTGCGCCCATACCACCATATGTATCTACAATGATTTTTCGCCCTGTTAATCCGGTATCACCATGCGGACCACCAATAACAAATTTACCTGTTGGATTAACCAAAAGCTTAAAGTCATCAAAAAGGTTTTCAATATTCGCATTTAACGCCGCCTTTACCCTGGGAATAAGCACCTCCTTTATATCCTTGCTAATAGTCTCAAGCATTATCTTTTCATCATCATTAAATGGATCATGCTGAGTTGAAATAACAATAGTATGAACCCTTACAGGCTTATTATCATCATCATACTCCATTGTAACCTGAGCTTTTGAATCGGGACGAAGATAACTCATCTTTTTTCCCTCCTTTCGAATAGCTGCAAGCTCCTTCAATAGAAGATGAGATAAATGAAGCGGAAGCGGCATATATTCAGCAGTATCCTTACAGGCATAACCAAACATCATCCCCTGATCTCCGGCTCCCTGTAGCTCTTCACTCCCCCTTTCAACACCCTGGTATATATCACCACTTTGATCATGAATAAGAGATATTACCCCACACGAATTAGCGTCAAACTTATATTCCGAACGATTATATCCTATTCGGTCAATAACACGCCTAACAATATCCTGAACCGAAACATAGCCATTGGTATTAATCTCACCACCCACTACTGCCAATCCGCTGGTCACCATAGTCTCACAAGCTACCTTTGAGTTGGCATCCTGTTTTAATAGTTCATCTAAAACTGCATCTGAAATTTGGTCAGCAACCTTATCGGGATGTCCCTCCGAAACACTCTCCGATGTAAATAAATATCCCATAACTGAAGTAATATTTTAGCACTTTTTTAAAGTGGTTGCAAGCAGGCAAATCCTTCCACTTGTTAGTAATAAAAAACTTTCCAAAATTAATAAAAATAAAGCGGGCTAAAAAATTGCTTTTTTTTAAAAGCCCTTCAACTAGCCTTCAACTACTGCAAAAAACTATTGTCGTTTAAAAATAAACTATAAAATCATCTTTTTTTTGCCCGTGGCTTTTGGGAAAATGTTTTTTTGCTATATATTTGCATCCGCAATTGAGAGAATTATATTTAATAAAGCATTAACCGGTCCCTTCGTCTAGTGGTTAGGACATCAGGTTTTCATCCTGGAAACAGGGGTTCGATTCCCCTAGGGACTACAATTTAGAAGAAGTAAAATTTTATATTTATAACGATGGCAAATCATATATCAGCAAAAAAGAGAATTAGACAGTCTGCAGCAAGAAATGTACGTAATAAGTACTATGCAAAGACCACGCGTAACGCCATCAAGGCTCTTCGCGAAACGACAAACAAAGAAGAAGCAACAGCTAATTACCCAAAAGTTGCAGGAATGATTGACAAGTTAGCTAACAAAAACATCATTCATAAAAACAAAGCAGCTAACTTAAAATCAAATCTGGCAAAGCATATTAATAAGCTGTAAAGAGTAGTAAAAATAATGGTCCCTTCGTCTAGTGGTTAGGACATCAGGTTTTCATCCTGGAAACAGGGGTTCGATTCCCCTAGGGACTACAACAACATCTTTTTGAATAGGAGAAAAGTTTAAACTTTTCTCCTATTTCTGTTTATACCTACCTGTTTAGCTATTTTGACCACATCCAAAAGTAGATCACGTTCAAAAAGGTTAATTGAGTAATATTTTAGTTTCAAACGTATTACCCATTAAATGATTTTTAACAGATACTTGGTTTTGTTTGCACACATTGTTGTGAAATAATATAGGGACATGAAGTTTTATGCTTTCTCTCTTTTATATTAATAAATATTGAATTTAATTTTCTATGAAAAAAAAATTACTACTCACTTTGCTTGTTTTTGTTAGTTTGTCATCTATTTCTAGAGGGCAAATTTGGCAAGGTATAGAACGTATTTTATGGGATGCTGCAGATAAAGCTAATTGGAGCGTCTATGCTAGTAATGAGCATGATTTGTCTGATGGTGGATTAGGGGGACCAGCTACATTCATTTTAGATGGTCGATCAGATACATACTGGCACTCGGTGTGGGGTGCTGATGTTTTACCCGGTGTCACTCTAGATATTCATTTTAATCATACCAAGGAGGTTAAATCTATAATACTTCAACAGCGTAAACAGCAGAACAGACAAATTGAAGACTTTCGTCTCTATTTTAAAACTAATCTTGATGATTCATGGGGCGACCCAATTTTAGAAGAATCTTTAAGTAGTTCTACTGCTCCTCAAAAACTTGATTTTGGTAAAAAATATTCGGGACGCTATATGCGGATAGAGATTTTATCAAAAACTGATGGCACTACTTCAAATGTATGTTTAGCTCAAGTTGGAATTGGAATAGTAGAAAGTTATAATGAAGAAGAATACACAACTTTGCAAGATTTCTTGATGATTCCAGTTGATGATTTAACAATTGATCGCATAACTAATTCCACAAGGAAATATTGGGAAGCAACAGAGTTAACATCTGTGACGCCTTATATCAATATATCTGAGGATTTAATAGAGTTTTGTAATGACTTGTCAATTACTCAATTGCTTATAGATACTAATGTAGATAGTTGGCAGTACCAATGTAATGCTTCGTGGATTGATATTGTTGATTTAAGAGACAATGATGTTAATGGATTAGAAATTACTGTGTCTGAGTATAAAGAGTTGAATATGCGATCGGATACAATATTTTTTGAAGCTGCTGGAGAAATTGTTAAAATGCCTATAATTCAACAAGGTGTGCAGTTATCTCCAGACTTTATCCCTGAAGATACATATGTTACTCCTTCACAAGCAACATCTACTACTTCATATACTCAAAATCATACTGCTGACAATCTAATTAATAGGAATACCACCGGAGGGAATAATTATCATTCTGCTGTTAATCATAGTTCAGAAGTTGTAAAAGAATCATTAGAATTTACCTTCCCCCAGCCATCAGATAAAATAGATTACCTTGTTTATCATTCTGCAGGAGCCGGTAATTTTCATGATATTTCAATTTTTGTTGAAACAGAAGAATCGCAAGGTTATAAACATATTGGAGATTATAATTGGGGAGAAGCTGGTGGAACAAAAAAATTTCAATTTCCAGAATCCCAGCATGATGTTACTAGAATTAAACTAGAGTTAGACGTATCTCCTAATGGAGGCTTTATAGCTGCCCGAGAAATTGAATTTTGTTCTGCCACTGATGATTTTCCATTAAATGAACCACTGTTAAAGGTTTTTACAGATTTAAGCTGTTCTAAGCTGCGTACAGATTATACAAGTGAAGATGTTGATAAGTTACCTCAGTTTTTTCAGATAATAGCTGAAAAAATAGAATCCGAAAATTATGAAACAGATTATCGAATAAATAGTTATGAACCATATAGTAACCCCGATTATTTTGCATCGGTATTAAATACTAATGCATATAATCCGTTTGATAATCCTACCGGTATTTATGCAAACGAAGGTGATATTGTATATGTTATGGTTCAAGATATTTCTCACGACATATCATTAATGTCTGTTTCAGCAGGGTCGGTCAATCGTAGTAGTTACAGTTTAAACCCGGGAATTAACCGGATTAAAATTGAAAGAACTGGATTATTGTATGTATCATATATTGCAGATTTGACAACTAATCCCGACCCGGTTACAATTCACATTGTAGAAGGTGGAGGTATTATAAATGGATATTGGGATATAGAAAAAAAATCAGGGAATGAGTGGAGTGAAATATTGAATAATGCATCTCATGAGGTTATTGATATAATAGGTGACAAATTCATGGGAATATTTCATGTTGAACCACTGCGTGAAAATCTGGCTTATTGTGATGATATTTCAAATTCAGTAAAAATATGGGATGCTTTAGTTGAATCACAATGGAATATTATTGGATTAAATAAGTACCCACGGCCTCGTAATAATAGAATGTTAGGTATTAGTTTTGAAGGAAGTGGACATATGTGGGCTACTTGG
Source organism: Marinilabiliaceae bacterium ANBcel2 (assembly GCA_029688995.1). Taxonomy (GTDB): domain Bacteria; phylum Bacteroidota; class Bacteroidia; order Bacteroidales; family Marinilabiliaceae; genus JARULA01. The sequence continues at coordinate 257 of JARULA010000014.1, read as the reverse complement.
TATACAACCGGGTATAATGTTTATACGTTAACAGGAGAAGTTCTCTATCCAGGAATTGTTAATGGTGATAACATTTGGGGTATGGGACATGAGCATGGGCATTGCAATCAACATTCGATTAATTGGCCCAGTATGACTGAAGTTTCAGTAAATTTCTTTTCTCAATTGGCACTAGAGGAGGTTATTAATTCCTACCGGGAGATAACAGATGATAATCGTCATCTAGAATCTTCTCAAATGAGTAATCCCGTTGTAGA
>JARULA010000013.1 GCA_029688995.1 Marinilabiliaceae bacterium ANBcel2 | reverse complement strand
TTGAAATAGCATCTGAGAATAAAATAAGCGGAAATTAATACGCCTCAATCGCACCATAATGGAATTGAAATTAGTAAGTATGCAAAATGGTGATAGATTTTATATTAGCCTCAATCGCACCATAATGGAATTGAAATATTGCCAACCGTTATGTGTAATTTATGAATGATAGCCTCAATCGCACCATAATGGAATTGAAATGCTATTCAGGGGCTACGCAAGCATCTAATAAGTTTAGCCTCAATCGCACCATAATGGAATTGAAATCAGATGAGAACACCGTTGCTCCTGACCGTATATTGCCTCAATCGCACCATAATGGAATTGAAATCCAAAATCCAGCGGCGTAATATCAAAATCCTCAATGCCTCAATCGCACCATAATGGAATTGAAATTTGGATTGGATTCTGTAATTCCCGGAGCTTTACAAGAGCCTCAATCGCACCATAATGGAATTGAAATGTGAGGCTATTATGTTTATGTTTAACGGAAGAGCCGCCTCAATCGCACCATAATGGAATTGAAATTAACGTGCGGCGTCGCATGTAATGTAACGGGTAGTGGCCTCAATCGCACCATAATGGAATTGAAATTTAAAATGTCTGCCGAAATTCCAAACTCGCATATTGCCTCAATCGCACCATAATGGAATTGAAATTTTCGTTATATCGCCAAAACTGAACACATCACGAGGCCTCAATCGCACCATAATGGAATTGAAATTGCAACCGATACCTATACGCTCGAAGGAATAGAGGCCTCAATCGCACCATAATGGAATTGAAATTTGGATTGGATTCTGTAATTCCCGGAGCTTTACAAGAGCCTCAATCGCACCATAATGGAATTGAAATAACATTGAAGATGTAAAAGCATATTGTAAGGAGAGAGCCTCAATCGCACCATAATGGAATTGAAATAATTGCATTATCCCGTTACTCTCGCCGGGGGCAATGGCCTCAATCGCACCATAATGGAATTGAAATTCAATTGTATAGGGTGGTGTACCCTGTTGCTGAGAAGCCTCAATCGCACCATAATGGAATTGAAATTTTTTATTATGAGTGATTTTCAAAAACGATTAGAAGCCTCAATCGCACCATAATGGAATTGAAATTTTGTTTTTACTTATATTAGCCCATTCTGGCTCAGCCTCAATCGCACCATAATGGAATTGAAATTGGTTGCATATCAGGGTGTTTTAATTTGCTAGTGTCGCCTCAATCGCACCATAATGGAATTGAAATCTCCATAAAAATTAAGCCGTTGGGGTCAACTATGTACGCCTCAATCGCACCATAATGGAATTGAAATTACTCATTTACTTTAGTGATTAATCCCTGACGATTCGCCTCAATCGCACCATAATGGAATTGAAATGCAAACAAGCGCTGTAACTCTTTTACTTCATAAAGCCTCAATCGCACCATAATGGAATTGAAATCTTCTGGTTGTACGAACTTATAGAAACCCCGGTAGCCTCAATCGCACCATAATGGAATTGAAATTTTTTTCGCGGTAGTGCTGATGGGTTAACCGCGGAGCCTCAATCGCACCATAATGGAATTGAAATCGCGAATTGAAGATGCGGCTGCTAAGGCAATTTTGCCTCAATCGCACCATAATGGAATTGAAATTTCCATCCCGGTTCTACTCCGGCCTTTTCAAAAAAGGCCTCAATCGCACCATAATGGAATTGAAATGCGATAAACCCTGCAAAATTCAGCAGGGTTATAAAAGCCTCAATCGCACCATAATGGAATTGAAATAGTTTTAAAAGTAAATTATAAGCCTGTTCACTTTCTGCCTCAATCGCACCATAATGGAATTGAAATTCGCTCATATCGATAGGTTCGAATTTCCTTGTTTTGCCTCAATCGCACCATAATGGAATTGAAATCATGGAAACATTGGTTGCTGGCATTCGCTTTTATTGCCTCAATCGCACCATAATGGAATTGAAATGAAGAAAAACTATGACGAAGGGAGTTTTTAATTACGCCTCAATCGCACCATAATGGAATTGAAATCTCGGAGGTTGCGAGGTGGTATTATTAGTAAAATGGCCTCAATCGCACCATAATGGAATTGAAATGTGTCTATTTCTTTTTTGAAACCCTCAAGCTTATAGCCTCAATCGCACCATAATGGAATTGAAATAATACATCTTCATCCTGACCGTCAATGGGATCGTAAGCCTCAATCGCACCATAATGGAATTGAAATCCAGTTAAGATTTGACGGACATGTCATCCCACTTTGCCTCAATCGCACCATAATGGAATTGAAATTCTTCTGATGATACCGTGTCAATTGTCTGCGCTGGCCTCAATCGCACCATAATGGAATTGAAATTTATAACAAAATAATTCAAGATCGCATCTACCTCTAGCCTCAATCGCACCATAATGGAATTGAAATTGTCGATTGTCTGCGCTGCTCCGTCACTGTCTAATAGCCTCAATCGCACCATAATGGAATTGAAATTGTAGCATATCTTCAAACACCGGAAGAAGTATTTCGGCCTCAATCGCACCATAATGGAATTGAAATTGCCAAGGCTTCGACTTGTGCGAGCTACATAATTGCCTCAATCGCACCATAATGGAATTGAAATGATGATGTAGCAGCGTTAACAGATTGGAAAAACTTAGCCTCAATCGCACCATAATGGAATTGAAATTTCGGAACCGTTGACCTGAAATTGACGGGAGATTTTGCCTCAATCGCACCATAATGGAATTGAAATAACATCCACCTGCTGCCTTTATACTTCTGTGCTAAGCCTCAATCGCACCATAATGGAATTGAAATATTTGTCAGGAATGCGGAGGAACTGGTGAGATAAATGCCTCAATCGCACCATAATGGAATTGAAATTTAGCACTGAACTATTTTAAAGGATGCGACAACGGTGCCTCAATCGCACCATAATGGAATTGAAATGATACATTATTAAATGTCTCTATTGAAAGTATATAAGGGCCTCAATCGCACCATAATGGAATTGAAATCTGATAGTTCAGCTTCACCGGAGTTACTTGTAATTGTGCCTCTGTAACCTTACCTCTTATAGAACAGCTTTTAAATAGACTATTTTCTTTTTAATAAACCAAATTTTAAATGCTTTTTTAGTGAACTGAATTGTTCTGTCAAGGACGGCTAAGTTTACGAAGCCGTTTATATATCCTTGACAGGATCATGAAGCGAACTTTCTTTGCTATTTAAATTTAGGCGGTTAAATCTTTCAATATAGGCATTCTGGGTGGGATTACCTGGCTGTATATATTTCAGTTTAATATTATTATCTCCAGCCCATTTTTGCAGGGTTTTTGAAATAAATTCAGGACCATTATCTACTCTTATTTCATACGGCTTTCCGCGTTCTGATATTACTTCTTTTAGTACTTGTATTACACGTTCTCCTGGCAGTGTGAAAGCAGGCTCAATGGCCAGAGCTTCTCTATTATAGTCATCGATAATATTTAATACTCGGAATCTACGCCCATAAATCAGGCTATCACTCATAAAATCCATAGACCAAGTATGATTAATACCTTCTGGTTGGCTTAATGTCTCTTTGGCCCGGGTTGGTAATCTCCTTTTTCGTTTTCGACGCAAGTTTAGCCAGCATTAAGCGGTAGATTCTTAATACGCGCTTACGATTCCATCGCAATCCTTCATTGCGTATCCTACCATAATAATTATCAAACCCTCTGGTTGGATGTTTTTGTGCCAGTTCATTGAGCTTGTCAATGAACTCTTTATCGTCGCGTTTGTTTTCGTAATACCACATAGAGCGATGTAGGCTTGTTAATCGGCACGCCCTGCCGATGCTGATTTTATAGGCAGATCGCAAATATTCTGCTCTTGCTTTTTTTTTCGCAGGGCTTTAAAACTTTTTTCCTAACAAATCCTTAAGCATCACATTATCCAGACTTTGGTCGGCATACATCTGCTTTAGCTTCCGATTCTCTTCTTCCAGCTCTTTTAATCGTTTTAAATGAGAGGCTTCCATACCGGAATACTTTTTTTGCCAATTATAAAATGTAGACTTGGCAATACCATGCTCTCGACATATGGTTTGTGCATCAATGCCACTTTCATACTCCTTGAGAATCTTCACGATCTGACTCTCTGTAAATCTTGATTTTTTCATAACGTTTTTTGACTGCTCAAAATTAATAATTTTTATAATTCTAAACTGTCTACTTTTTAGGGAAGGCTACATTTACTTTTTCCTTTATTGGCTATTACAACATCTCCAATACTTGCATCCCGAAAATTCTCAATATTCCAGATTTGATTAGAATTATCTGAATTTTCAACGCCTAAATCTTCTGCAAGTGTTTCTGTTGTATAAGTTTTCAGGTCGGTTAAATCATCCCAACCAATAGCAATTATATTTTCTTTATAAAACTCATCCCAATAAATACCGTTTTCTCCTGGTGCGAATTTCCAATAATTAATTAAAGCATTATTTTTTCTTTCAACAGTTTCTTTTGAAGCTTTTAGTTTTTCAATTACTTCTTCTATTGTATTAAAATCCTCAAGGGTATTAGATGCCTTATCATTAATATCCCAGCCAGCTAAAATCCCAGCTTCAATTTTCTCAGCACTAATTTTTAGAAATAACTGATATGCTTTTCTGTGAGAAATCTTATTTTCGGGAAATCCAGCAATCCAACAATATGATGTGCCATAATTTTGAGGTCCATTAAAATCGACAATATGGCTTTTGTAGTTTTTCAGTTTTAATGCTTTTTCTAGTCCATCTACAACTTTATCTAATGCAGAACTTGTTTCATTCTTTATTGGATTTGTGTAAATAAATGGAAAGAAAATACAATAATTCCTTTGCCAGTTAACGAAAGGAGATTTCTTTTTTTGAGGATAATTATTTAAAGCATTTACTAATATGTCACCGTACTTTGAAAAATATTTTTCGTCTTTCTCAATTATTTTAATCTTAATATTTTCTACAGTTTCAGAACTAATTTGAGTTCCTTCTTTTAATAAATGAAGAATATCAAATCGCAATAAATTGACAGGTTGAAATCGAGTTGCAGAAAAATCTGAACGAACAAAACTGAAATCATTTATTAATCCTTCAATTTCAGATTTAGATTTAGTATTCAAAAAATCAAAGAGATATTGTTCACTTTGTTCTAATTTTTTTAGCTCTTTTGCGTGTTTTTGAATTATATCAATTTCTTTCTGCATAATAATATTTTTAAAAGTCTTTCAATTTACCACTTTCTTATCAACGAAGCTGGTGCGTTGGCAAAAAAAGCATGTGTTTGACAGCGAAGGGACGGTTGCAGGGATGGGCTGCCAAACTCTTGCTTTTGTGGGTTGGCATTTTCAATCTTTTTCTTTTTCAAATCTGCAATTATGTTACTGCTGTTTTTTTGTCGGGTAACGCACGCGGATTGCTCCGCCCTTGTCCCCTAAGAACCGTACTTGATAGTTTCCCATCATACGGCTCAAGCTCTCTAAAGGCGGATTAAACCACCCGACAATATATGAAAATTCAGGCTAAAACCCTGCACAACTTTCTTTTACGGATATAGTCATCCCAATATGGGTCAAAAGGATTAACCGCCCCTGCAATGAGTTTATGGCGTTTGATTTTGAAAAGGGCAAACATTCTTAGCAGGATTGTTTTACCGTTGGAAAACTTTCCGAAGAACTGCTATTTTCAGGCGTCTCTATTAATTCGTATAACCAAAAGGCCTCAATCGCACCATAATGGAATTGAAATCTACCATCAGGGGATAAAGTGAAAATTAAATCAAAAAGACCTGTTTTTTATTTATTTAAATTAAAATGAGCAGGTGAAATTCTCTGCACCTTAATATATTATTTTAATCTCTTCAAACATTAAATGCTTTGAATGTTTCCATTATAACACCCGCAATATTCTCTTTACTGGCATATAAAATACCCTTGTGATTCATATAGGATGATTCTGGTCTATTTAATTCAAGGGGCGACCCAAAAATATCGCAAGCAATGGCTCCGGCTTCATTAAAAATAGATGCTGATGCTGCATAATCCCAAAAACTACCTCCTCCCTCTTTATCCTTGGGAAATTTAAAATAACAACTATTAGCATGTTGTAGTACCATACACGCATTCATTGCTCCACCGGCTGTTTTGTGCACTGCAATTTTTTTACATCCTGTAGATCGATGTTGTTGTTCCAGCTTTTTAATCACGTCGGGGAAAAACTTCTGTTCGGCAAAACTACTATCTGAATAAACATGCAACACCTGATCATCATTCTCCGGGATCTCAATAAAATTGTGATTTAAAAAAGCTCCTCCCCTGGCATGTGCATGATAAAGATTTTGCTTAAGGGGATCATAAACCACTCCAACTACGGGCTCTCCATCTTTTCTAACCAATGCGATCGATACAGAGTATCCATGCTGACGGTTTATAAAAGGGAGGGTACCATCCAGAGGGTCAACGCACCAAAAATAATCCTTTTGGAGACGACTTCCGTCATCGGAGCTCTCTTCGGCCAAAAAACCGAGATCAAATGTACTCAGGGTGGGATTCAAAACCTGAGAAACAATATTTTGGCTCTCCACGTCAACCTCAGTAAAAACCTGAGATGCCAAACTATCGCCCGAAGCTTTGGTTCCCACATTTAACTTTCTATTTACCTGTTTAGATATGTAAGTTCCTGCCAAATAAGCAGCTGAAATAGCATTTTGTTTTAATAACCAAAGTTGACCGGATTTTAAGTCCATATATTTATTACTAATTAAGGTTCACTAAATCTGTTCTCTTTTTCGATGTCCTATTTCAAGAGCTCTTTAAATGATCTATCACCTTTTTTGCCATTTTTTCACTATAACTGTTTATTTTCCAATGGCCGGGACTCCATCCTTTTAGGAAACGATGAAAATCGGCCCAGGCATAAGGGTACATCTCTCGCCACTCTTGTTCCAATTCATCAAAAACAACCCCATTATTACCATTGGAGATGGCATCTTTAAGATGTTTAAAATAGATGTTAAGAAGTTGAATTTCGTGCTTTTCACAATCCGCTTCATATAAACAACTGCCAATAAAATAAGCTACATCCTTTACTCCACAGCCGCCGCCAACATATTGAAAATCCACAGCAGCAACTTTTGTCATATCATTAGAAAAACAAAAGTTTGCCAACTTTGCATCACCATGAACCAAAGTCTTATGTTTGGCTTTATTTAATGCACTATCAATACCTGATGCAGCTTGTTGCAGTTTTTTATCTGCGAGTAGTTTCAATTCATCGGGTCGGGTATCCAAATGCCAATAAGTTCCTATTGGCCATAATCCTGAAGGGTCACAATTAATGAAAGTTCCATGAAAATGGGCAAGCCACCTTAAGCAAATCTCCATCTCTTCCAAATCAAGAGTTTTAGCTCTTAAAGGAAAACCCTTACTGTTTAAATCCTCCAGCAGAATAAGAATTTCATTATCTTGTTGTACAACTCCTAAACAAGATGGTGCATAACAACTATCCGTACAACGGTTTCTCCAATTCTTATACCACTCGATTTCAACCTGATAGGAATGTAATTTGCGTTGATGTGAAACAGAGGTATTCCAACCCCGGGGATGATTCATCTCTTCAGGATAAGAAATATGTTTTATAACCAGAGAGGGATAATCGCCACCTTTAAAAAACAGTCTCTGGATGCTCCCATAACCACTCCATAATGACTGAATATTTTCCACATTTATAATTTGTTCTGTTCCGGCAATTCTGCTTATCTCTTCCTTAAAGTAACTGTTCACGGCAATATATATTTCTGATAGATTCTCAGCAAAATTACAATTTGCCTGCTAATAAAGGATGAGTTAGAACCTGTTTTTTAGATTTTTTATTTTAGATTTCAATTAATACATTTTTTTTCTATAATTAAACGCCTCTATTTTTTAAAAGTGCAAACATCAATTTTGCTTGCGTGCAACGTCCCGGATATATGCACTGGATCTATTTGGCACGGCTGCAATATCTGGTGGCAATAATTACAATTACTTTTGTCTGGGCTTACCTTGTAGGTAATGGTGGTTTGGCATCCTGAATCTTACGCCACCTTACCCATTGTCGAGGACTCTTACTTCGGGGAAGTTTATCCAGAAGTAAACCGTTTTCTCGCATCAACCGATAGGTCTTCTTAGGGTTTATAATATAACCCATGGCTATTAACTCTTCAGTGCTAAGCTGGTATCCATAAAGATTGAATTACTCACTAAAAACATCTGAAATAAGCGTATTTACAACCTGCTGATTAGGTACAAGATGCCCATCCTGCATCTTAGTGTGAGTGCTTGGTTTTGCGCCGCGCTTTTTATTGGATGTCTTGTAATAGCAAGTGCTGCGATTGATTTTCAACCACTGACAAAGTTGCTTTTTTGTTGCAAGCTGCTCAAAATCAGAAACAACCTCTCTTTTCATCTGTAATGGAGTTTCGTTTTTTTTAGCAGCTCTTCCTTTACTTCAAGCTCCAGTGCTTGCTTAGAAATGACTTTGCGAAGCCTTTCATTCTCCTTTTCCAGAGATTTTACATGAGGATCTACACGCTGATATTTAGGTGTGAGACCATCTGGACCATGCCGGTCAAACTTGTTCTTCCAGTTGTAAAACAAACTACGGGAAATTTGGTGTTTGCGACAGGTTATTTCAACTCCCTGAGTTTCTCCCTCACGGAGAATCTGGAGCTTCTCTTCCAATTCAAATTTTCGCTTACTTTTACTCATACTTTTGCTAATTTACTGTACTAATTTGATTTTACAAATTGTGTCCAGTGAATTAGGGGGTTAATACAATCGAAACGGAATGTACCCGGATAGATGCCAAAAAAGCCAAAACAAAAAAAACTAATTGAATTATTAACCGAATACCGCACCGCATTGATTAGCTAGGTAGTAACAGGGAAAATTAAAGCAATTGAATGATGAAAGAGCTACTACCGGCTCAAAGGCTATTGGTGAGAAATGCAGAACGACAAGATAAATCATCATTTTGCCAATGGCAGTTTTTTGGATCACAAAAAAATGGCACCATAATGGCACCATAACAAACAAAGGGTTAACGTTTAACACGCTAACCCTTTGACTTTCAGTAGTCGGGATGAGAAGATTCGAACTTCCGACCCCTCGCCCCCCAGACGAGTACTCTAACCGGACTGAGCTACATCCCGAACTTTATAATATCTCCTTTTTAAGACGGTGCAAATATAAAAACTTTAATCGTTGCAAGCAACGGAATAGATGCAAAAATTAAAGATCAAATATTGAAGTTTAAAATAGATCAAACATATCTTAATGATCTATTGTTAGTAATGATATGCAAAAAAGGTGTTATTTTTGTGTTTTATAAATCCACAGTTATTTATTTCTTTACTAAACAAAAGATACCCAAACAACGCTTTATTATAAAATGTCTAACAAAGAGGGTAAGCTAAACGAAGCTCTGATAATTTCAGGTATAAAAAAGGGAGACGAGGCGGTATTTAAACATCTGTTTGATACAATGTATCATCAGCTGGTAGTATTTGCAGCTCGCTTTTTACAGGATTTTGATCTTGCCCGTAATGTTGTTCAGGATGTTTTTGTAAAGCTATATGATAAAAGAGATGAGCTAAATATTCATACCAGCCTTAAAGCACATCTTTATCAAAGTGTAAAAAACCGCTGCTTAAATGTTATAAAACGAAATAACATGGAGCAGGAGCATCACCAATATATTGTTTACTCTACCAATGAAACAATAAGGCCTCAAGAGACACTCGAGTTTGAAGATTTACAAAACACAATTACTTCAACAATTGAGAAGCTTCCTAAAAAATGTCGTAAAATTTTCAAGATGAGCAGAAATGAGGGGATGAGTAATCAAGAAATTTCAGACAGGCTGGATATCTCTAAACGTACCGTTGAAACACAAATAAGTAAAGCTTTAAAAGCTTTGCGCACAGAACTCACCAAAAAAGAGATGCTTTAATATTAGCAGGTTCTGCAACCACTTATCTTAATAACTTACATAACTATCACAAACTTTTTCAATAATTATATACGTGCAACATCAATTATGCTTGTCATATAAATAGTAATTCGATAAAAAACGGGATATGGAATTTTTACTTCAATTATTAGCAGAGTTGTTTGAAAGTCCGGAGACTGAACAAACAACAGAAGTTGCAAAAACCGCAACAAAAGAGAGTGTTATAACAGAAGTTCAAGCTCAAGAAGCTAAAAATAGTGAACTTGACAAAGAAGAGGTGCAAGAAGAGGTACCAAACTTTTTCAACGTTATGCAGTTTCGCTAATTGGTAAACTATAGTATGAAACAGCATTAAAAAATCTTTGTTGCAAAATAGATTATGAAACCTTCAGATATAAATAACAGGGAAGATTTAATTGTAAGATATCTATGCGGAGAAGCTAATTCGCAAGAGCAATCTTATATTAAAAACAGGCTGCAAAACGACCCCGATTTTAAAAAGCTCTATAACGATATGTGCTTTATCTGGGAAAATGCAGCAAACCCATCGTATAACAAAGAGCAAGACTGGCAAGCCATTAGGGAGAGGATGGGATTTTGCAAAAAGAGAAAATCAACACCATACTCAATGTTAATGCGTATAGCTGCCATTATTGTTATAATGTTATCTGTCTCAACTGCTTTATGGGTTTACTGGAATGTGCCCGGATATGGAAGATGGGTTGTTTATGAAACAGAGGCACAAACAGACTCTTTAACGCTGCCCGATGAGAGCATGGTATTTTTAAACCGCAACTCATCACTTAAATTTAAAAATGCATTTGCCGGAGATGAACGAAGAGTAATACTTAAAGGAGAAGGCTATTTTGAAGTGTCATCAAATCCCGAACAGCCCTTTTATGTAGATGTTGGAAATGCATCAGTTAAAGTAAAAGGTACAGCATTTCATATTAATGAAAAAGGAAAAAACAATATTATAGAGCTTAATGTAACGCAAGGAGTTGTTGAGATGTTAAGTCAAAACAATAAGCTTACAGTTTATGAAGGAGAGTGGGCGCAAGCCGATAATAGCGACATTATAAAAGGAGCTATAGCCAACAACAATTTTCTTTCATGGAAAACCGGAATTATAGAGTTTAATAATGCATCAATAGATATTATAACAGAGACCCTTGAATCACATTTTGAACAGGTTGACTCTATATATTACAACTTTGAGAGTGATATTAAAATCACAACAAGATTTCCCGAACCCAATTTAAAAGAGATAACAAACGAACTATCTTTGCATTTTAATAAAAATTTTGAACTTAAAAACGGTATTTTAATAATCTCTGATTAATTTAGAGGGTTGAAAATCATATCAGAATGCCCTCAGTTAAATTACTGATATTAAAATTAGCAAATATACTATTAAGGGCTGCTCTTAAACCGGGGACAGCCTTTTTTATTATTGCACTTTTCGTAAATAATATAGATGCAGTCTCTGTAAACAGAATTGACAACACCACTCCACAAATAACAGTAAATAAACAAAGAGGAACTACCTCTGAGTTAATAAAAGAGTTAGAAGAGAGATCGGGATGGATAATAAGCTACAGCAACCAACTTTGTATAACCGATAATGCACGCATAAATAAATCCCGGCAATCATTAATTAATCACCTATACGATATTTTTAGTGATTGTCAAATAGACTATCTCATTACAGATAAACGCATAATTGTTAGTCCGTTATCATCCCCTCCTCCACGCATCTTTACCATAAGCGGATATGTTAGAGAAAAAGGATCCGGAGAATCTCTACCCGCAGCAAACATCTATAGTTCTAATAATCAAAAAGGAACCGTTAGCAATAATTATGGGTTTTATAGTATTTCACTGCCCGAAGGCAAACACTACCTAAGAGCTTCATACGTGGGATTTCGCGACAAAAATGAAAGTTTCAATTTAACAAAAGATACAACCATAAACTTCAACCTCGACAAATCAACATTTCTTAGGGAGGTATCGATAATAGGAGATATTGAGCATCGTGAAACAGCATTAAGCCGACATGGAGCAACCACTTTACATATGGAGGATATAAAGCAGGCTCCTGCTATGCTTGGAGAGACAGATATAATTAAAACAATTCAGATGATACCAGGAATTCAAGGTGGATCAGAAGGATTTAGCGGACTATACGTAAGAGGCGGAGGTCCCGACCAAAACCTTATTCTTCTTGATGATGTTCCTGTATATAATATTGGTCACCTGTTAGGATTTTTCTCAATTTTTAATACCGATGCAGTGCGTAACGTATCGGTTCATAAAGGAGGATTTCCGGCCAGATATGGCGGACGGCTATCGTCAGTTATTGATGTAAGAACCAAAGAGGGAAATAAAGAGGAGTTTGAAGGAGTTTTAAATGTCGGACTGCTATCATCGAGTATAGCTGTTAACGGACCAATTCAAAAGGAGAAGTCGAGCTATGCAATATCGTTTAGACGGACATACATGGATTTGATAGCCGGACTAATACAGAGGGGAAATGATGAGATTACCAACTACTACTTCTATGATATCAATGCAAAAATAAATCAAAAAATAAATGATAAGCATCGTCTATATTTTAGTACTTACTATGGAAGAGATCGCTACTATACTACCTATAATTACAGAGATGTAGAGTTGGGAGTGGTTCCCGGAACAAACATTAAAGCAGATGTTCCCGTTAATGACGAAAACAATGCAGGATGGGGCAACTTTGTAGCAGCATTAAGATGGAACTACCTTATAACCCCCCGCCTTTTTGCAAATTTAACAGCCACATACTCCGACTACAATTTTCATATAGGTGTGGAGAGAAATAATGAAATAGATAATGTATGGGATAACTATGAACAGAGGTACGATAGCGGGATAAAAGATTTTGGAGCTAAACTCGATTTTGACTACTACCCCTTATACAATCACCACATAAAATTTGGAACAGCAGCAATATTGCATGAATTTAATCCGGGAGTAGATATTATTCAAAGAAGTTTAAATACCGACCAGCCGGTTGATACAACTTTTGGAGATTTTACATTAAGAGGTAGTGAGTTTCACCTTTATGCCGAAGATGAGTTTACCTACCTTCAAAACAACAGAATTAATATAGGCACAAGATATATTCTTTTTGAAGGTGAAGATAAACATTATCATAAGTTTGAGCCCAGAGTAGCAATAAATCGCTACATATCACCTAACTGGCAGGTAAGAGGAAACTTTTCATCAATGTCGCAATATATCCATATGGTAAGTTCCTCAAGCATAACACTTCCTTCAGATCTATGGCTTCCTGTAACCGAAAACATTCCGCCAATGCATGCCGACCAAATATCGGCAGGGGCTGTACACGAAAAAGTTCTAAATAAAAATAAGTACACATTTGAAATAGATCTCTACTATAAAAAACTCAAAAATCTGCTCCATTATAAAGAGAGTACAGGATTTTTTGATTACAGTAGCGATTGGGAAAATAAATTAACAATTGGTAAAGGTAAGTCGTACGGAGTTGAAGCAATAGCCTCGAAAAAAACCGGAAAAACAACCGGTTCTCTGGCTTACACATGGGCAAAAACAACAAATAAGTTCGATGATCTAAATAGAGGCAACTCTTTTCCGGCAAGATATGACAGACGTCACGATATTAACTTAAATATAAATCATCAATTAAACAATCGCGTTACCGCCAATATACAATGGCAGTTTGGGAGTGGTTATCCCGTCACCCTGCCGTCAGAGAAATATTATGCACCCGATTTCCCCTTTACAGATATCTCAAATGCAAGTCAATACAGCGAAAATCAACAAGGCATTAATGAATTCAGAATGCCGGCATTTCACAGATTAGATTTAAGTTTTAATTTCACAAAAAAAAGAGAATCAACTAACAGAGAGTGGAGCGTAGGAATTATCAATTTATACGGAAGACAAAATCCTTTTATACTCTATTTTGATACTGACTCTGAAAGTTACAGTCCGGGCTCCAGCACAAGAGATCTAAAACAACTAAGCCTCTTTCCCTTCCCTATACCATTTGCACGCTACACAATAACCTTTTAAGATAAATCAGCCAAATCAAGAGCCATACAATTAAAGATAATTGCACATAAAGCTTTAAACAGCGAAACTTTTTATATTACTACCTCCATTATAAATTAAAACTATATCAAATAAGATAAATCGATAGGATATAATTGTTCTTAACAAAAAAATGTTTCAATTTTGTTTAAGAAACAGAACAAAGATAGAGCTGTTTTGTTAAACATTAAGTAGAACCATTAAAATTAAATTTATCATCATGGAACAAGAACAAGAATATTTTGCAATGCCACGTATCGGTGACAAAGCTCCGGAATTTACTGCAGAAACAACTCAGGGAAAAATAAATTTTCCACAAGACTACAAAGGGAAATGGGTAATTCTATTTAGTCACCCGGCCGATTTTACACCGGTGTGTACATCAGAATTTATGACATTTGCCTCAATGCAGGAAGATTTTAAAGAACTAAACACCGAACTTGTTGGATTATCGGTTGACGGATTATATAGTCATATTGCCTGGCTGCGAACAATAAAAGAGAAGATCGAATATAAAGGGATGAAAAATATTGAGGTAACCTTTCCCCTTATAGAAGATATCACAATGGAAGTGTCGAAAAAGTATGGAATGCTTCAACCGGGTGAGAGTGATACAAAAGCAGTTCGCGCAGTATTTATAATAGATCCAGAAGCAAAAATAAGAACTATTATTTACTATCCCCTGTCGATGGGGCGTAATTTTGATGAGCTTAAGCGTGCTGTAATTGCTCTTCAAACTGCCGATGAATTTAGTATTGCAACTCCTGCAGATTGGAGACCGGGTGATGATGTAATTGTGCCAACAGCCGGATCATGCGGAACGGCTCAAGCCCGTATAGAAGGTAAAGAGGGAGATATGAAGTGTTACGACTGGTTCTTCTGCACCAAGCCTCTTGACAAAGAGAAGGTTGAGAAAGCACTAAAAAAGAAGAAATAAAAAAATGTGCAGGATTTCTCTAAAAACACTTTAGCACAAAGTATAGTGTTAAAAGTGATACATAAACTCACTTTAAAACATAGAGTGTAAAGTAAGAAAAGAGTGTAAAGCAGAAAGTTTTTTATGTAAACTTTCTGCTTTATCTTTTTATGCCTAAATTTATATAACTACTATCAATAAAAGATCTTACGCTATGAAACAGATAGTTGTAATAGACAATAACAACAACCCACACAACAAAAATTTACATACCGAACATGGATTAAGTATCTATTTTGAAGTAGATAATCTTAAATGGCTGACAGATGCAGGCAACTCTTCACTATTTATCGATAATGCAAAAGAGCTGGGGATTAATATAAAAGATATTGATCATCTTATAATTTCTCACGGACATAAAGATCATGGCGGAGGATTGGAAAAATTTCTTGAGATAAATAAAAAGGCAAGGGTATGGATATCGCACCATATAAAAAAGAGCAGATTCTACTCATATCGTAAAAGTAACAAAAGAGATATCACTATTGATAAAGAGGTGTTTAACAAGTACAACAGCCGATTTAATTTTATATCGAACAATATCTATATAACCGACCATGTAATGCTTGTAACAGGTTTTACACCTAAGTACCCGTTACCGTATGCCAATAAGGCTCTTTATAAAGAGCAAAACAACAAAATTGAAAAAGATGATTTTTTACATGAAACAGCAGTTGCAGTTGAAGAGAGTGACGGAATAACAGTATTGTCGGGATGTGCTCATAACGGACTGTTAAATACATTAGAAGCAGTTGAGCTATTTACAACAGGTAAAATAAAAATGTGTACAGGAGGAGCACACCTGCCCGACAAAGAAGATGAGAAAAGTTACGAAAGTGATGAAGATATTGATAAAATAGCATATACACTAAAAGAAAAATACCCTGATATGAAATTCATAACAGGGCATTGCACAGGGCAAAATGCTATAAAAAGATTTAAAAATATTCTTAATAACAATTTCGACTCATTCTATTCGGGCTACGTTATACCTCCTGAATCTTTTGAACAATCTCGGTGCCTCTAATAATTGCCTTCTCATTTAACGGCAACAACTTGTGATGGCGCTCGGGCAACGATTTTTTTAGTCCGGTCATCACATTCTCCAT
The DNA here is from genome assembly GCA_029688995.1 of Marinilabiliaceae bacterium ANBcel2. Classification (GTDB taxonomy): domain Bacteria; phylum Bacteroidota; class Bacteroidia; order Bacteroidales; family Marinilabiliaceae; genus JARULA01. The sequence continues at coordinate 36,021 of JARULA010000013.1, read as the reverse complement.
CGATACAAGCGGCTTTACCTTTAAGTATCCACCTAAAACAATCATATTAAAAGTTTTGGAACTCTCCATTTTTGAAGCTTCCGCAGCAGCATCAACACGATACACTCTTATATCGGTACGCTCGGGGTGACGAGTTATTCCGTTACCGTCATATAGTAACAATCCACCCGGCTTAATAGCGTCCTCAAACTTATCCATCGACTGCTGGTTAAGGATTATAGCTGTATCAAACTCCTTTAAAATAGGTGAGCTAATACGGTTATCACTTAAAATAACAGAAACATTAGCTGTTCCACCTCTCATTTCAGGACCATAAGAAGGCATCCAGGATACTTCCATATCCTGCATAACTCCGGAATATGCAAGTATTTTACCCATTGAAAGGACACCCTGTCCTCCAAATCCGGCTATTATAATCTCTTCACTCATTAATAACAGATTTTAAATAGTTACTCATCTTTTAAATCACCCAAAGGATAGCTGGGAAACATATTTTCAACCATCCACTTATTACTTTGAGCCGGAGTCATTTTCCAGCCCGAACTACAGGTTGAAACAACTTCGATAAAAGATGTTCCTTTGTTATTTTTTTGATTTTCAAATGCTTTTTTAAGCGATCTCTTCATTTTTCTTGCAGCAGCAGCTGTATGCACACTTTGGCGAGTAACATAGCTTGTACCCGGTAAAGAGGCTACAATTTGTGTCATATTAAGAGGATTTCCATCTCGTGCTACATCACGGCCAAATGGAGATGTGGAAGATTTCATCCCTTCTAAAGTAGTAGGAGCCATCTGTCCGCCTGTCATACCATATATCCCGTTATTGATAAATATCATAATAATATTTTCGCCACGGTTGCAGGCATGAATGGTCTCTGCAGTACCAATAGCAGCTAAATCACCATCTCCCTGATAAGTAACAACATACTTATCGGGGCGCAACCGTTTAATAGCGGTCGCCAAAGCAGGAGCTCTTCCGTGTGCAGCCTCCTGCCAATCTATATCAATGTAGTTATATAATAGTACCGAACATCCTACGGGAGTTACTCCTATTGTCTCTTCCTGAAGATCTAACTCCTCTATAACCTCGGCCATTATACGATTAACTGCTCCATGGCTACATCCCGGACAGTAATGCATAACCTTATCGGTTAGCACACTGCTCTTTTTATATACCAGGTTTTCAGCCTTTTTTATCTCATTTATATCTATAGACATAACATTATCCTCCTATTATTTTTTGCTCTAAAGCTTCTACAACCTCCTCCGGTGAATGAACCATTCCTCCAACCCGGCCAAAATGTTCTACTTTAACCTTTCCCTCAACAGCTAAGCGCACATCCTCTACCATTTGACCGGTGCTCATCTCAACCGATAACATTCCTTTAACACGATCGGCAATTGAATTTAATTCAGCCTTAGGAAATGGAAAGAGTGTAATTGGGCGTAATAATCCGGCTTTAATCCCTTTAGAACGAAGAATATCAATCGACTTTTGACAGATACGTGCACTTGAGCCATACGCTACAATAATATAGTCGGCATCTTCACACTGGAATGATTCAAAACGAACCTCTTCCTCCTCCATCTTTCGATACTTGGCAACAAGTTTATGATTAAAACTCTCAAACACCTGAGAATCTAACTCTACCGATGTTATTATGTTACGCTCACGATCTTTTTTCTTTCCGGTAGTAGCCCAGGGACAATACTTCTCTATCTCTTCATTTGTCCACCGCTTTTTAAAAGGTTTCATCTCAACCTTTTCCATCATCTGACCAATCATTCCGTCACTTAAAATAATGGCCGGATTTCGATACTTAAAAGCCAGGTCAAAGGCCAGCTCAACAAAATCGGACATCTCCTGAACCGATGAAGGAGCCAGTACAATAGTGTTATAGTCTCCGTGACCTCCTCCGCGCACACTCTGAAAATAGTCAGACTGGCTAGGCTGAATAGTTCCCAGTCCGGGACCGCCACGAACTACATTCACCACTACACATGGCAGTTCGGCACCGGCTAAATAAGATAATCCTTCTTGCATAAGGCTGATGCCCGGACTCGAAGATGATGTCATTACCTTTTTTCCGCATCCGGCACCACCATATAACATATTTATAGAAGCAACCTCACTTTCGGCCTGTAGTACCTCCATCCCCGTAGTTTCCCAGGGTTTAAGATCCATAAGGGTTTCCATTACTTCCGACTGGGGTGTTATGGGATAGCCAAAATAACCATCTACACCGCAACGTATTGCAGCTTCGGCGATTGCTTCATTTCCCTTCATTAACCGTACTTCTCTCATTGTTATGATTTAATTGTCATTTTATAAACAGTAATACAACTATCAGGACAAACCATTGCACAATTAGCGCATCCTGTACACTTTTCGGGATTTTTCATATAAGCATAATTATACCCCTTGGCATTAACCTCATCAGCAAGGTCAATCACATCAAAAGGACATGCTTCTACACAAAGGTAACAACCTTTACAAGTAGCGATGTCAACCTCAATAGCACCTCTGTTTTTTGCCATAATTTTTTGTTATTTCAATAAAAATCAGATACGAATCTAATTAATATATATTATTTTTCATTATTTAAGCTAATTTTTATCACTCCCACTTTCCAAAATATCTGCTTAACTCACAGCTCGCTCTTTACTAACTTATCTTAAAATCATTCACAAAAAGATCAACCCTTCGGGAGAGCTCATCCATCCTCTCAAGAGATGTCTGTGAAGTACATATACGTAACCCTTCGGTTCGTGAACTACCGGTAGTATCAAGAGTAATAGCACTAATACCGTAGCGAATAAGCTCACTTAACAGCTTCTCTCCACTCATACCGGGATATGCAATAGTAAAGTAGAAGCCATCGGCCAAATCTTTATCCTCATCCTTATCATAAACAAGATAAAAGCCCCGCTCTGTAAAAATCTTCTTCATCCTTTGAGCACGTTCACCATACTCTTTTACGCCGGCCAAAAAGTTGTATTTTCCATCATTTACCTCTTTAAGCATAGCTGCCAAAGCAACCTGACCACTATAAGCGCATCCGGCCGAAGCAGCATAAATGGCATCCTGCAAAATAGCAGCTCCAAACTTATCGGTATTAAACACCTCGCTTAAATGTGGAAACTGCATCTCAAAAAGCTTATCTGAAATCACTAATCCCCCAATTCGTTGTCCGGCATAACTAAACGCCTTTGATGAAGAGATTAAAAGCACATAATTATCGGTATATTTTGCTACAGTAGGTTGATAGGGAGCCTCACCCGCATTGCTGTAATTTTCACGAAAATCCATTCCAAAATAGGCCAAATCTTCCATCACCACAACTCCATATTTATCAGCAAGCTCACCTATTATTTTCAACTCCTTTTCGGTAAAGCAGATCCATGCCGGATTATTGGGGTTAGAGTAAAGAAAGGTGCTAATATTTCCCTTTTTAAGATATGACTCAAGCTTACCTCTTAATTTATCACCCCTGTACTCATAAATATCAAAACTCTCATACTTCATACCTTGAATAGCAACCTGCCTTTTATGAACAGGAAATCCGGGATCGATAAACAGGGTGGTATCCTTGGTTTTATCGCGCTTATTTGCTACCATAAAAGTGACAAATGAGGCTTGCATTGAACCTACCGTTGGAATACAACCCATAGGTTTTACATCAATATCCATAAAGAGTTTTGAAAAGCGGGAGAGCTCCTCTTTAAAAGGAGGTATCCCCTCAATAGGCGGATACGAAGATGCTACACCATTATCCAAAGCATCACACTCTGCCTTAACACCAACTTTGGGTGCCGTTAAACCGGGAACTCCCATTTCGGTGCGGATAAATTTAACTTCAAACTCTTTTTCCAAACGGTTAACCAGATGTACAATTTGTCTTATAGTGGCATGAGCTATATTGTTAATTCCATACTCTTTACGAAAACTCTCTGCTATCTTTTCATCAATAGGAAAAACATTCATTAAAACTTCTCTTTAAACTATTAACAGGCATAACTCTAACTTAAGTTATTTTAAAGCCTTATTTTAACTCTCTTTTATCAATAACCCTTTTTGATTTACCTTCGCTACGCTCTATTGTTTTTGGCTCAACCAGTTTAACTGAAACAGACAATCCAATTGTACTCTCAATTTGACTTTGAATCTTCATCCTTAATACCTGAAGCTCACTAATTCTATCGGAATAAAAGTGATCTTCAACCTCAAGATGTAGCTCCAACCTGTCAAGGTTATTTTTCCTCTCAACCACAAGTAGGTAATGAGGTGTTGTCTCATCCATCTCAAGAAGCACACTCTCAATTTGTGAAGGAAAGAGGTTAACACCCCTAATAATAAGCATATCATCACTTCGCCCTGTACACTTATTCATTCTTACCAGGGTGCGTCCACATGCACACTTCTCATAATTAAGACGTGTTAAATCTCTGGTGCGATATCTTATAATAGGTAAACCCTCTTTAGTTACGGTTGTAAAAACCAGCTCACCCAACTCACCTTCGGGCAGTGGTTCCAAAGTATCAGGATCAATAATTTCGGGTATAAAATGATCCTCATTAATGTGAAGACCACATTGATATTGGCACTCAAAAGATACTCCCGGACCAATAATTTCGCTTAGTCCGTATATATCCATAGCCTTTATCTTAAGATTTTTCTCAATCTCTTTCCTCATATTTTCGGTCCACGGCTCAGCTCCAAAAACTCCAACTTTAAGCTTAAGGGCTTCCCGCTTAATATCGCCCTCTGCAATTGCCTCAGCAAGGTAAGAAGCATAAGAAGGAGTACATGCCAAAACGGTACTTCCAAAATCATGCATCAACTGTAACTGCCGACGCGTATTACCCCCTGATATAGGAATAACTGAAGCACCTACCATCTCTCCACCATAATGAGCTCCCAATCCGCCAGTAAAAAGACCATACCCATATGCAATCTGAATAAAATCATCTTTACCAACACCTGCACCGGTAAAAGTTCTGGCCATAACCTCCGACCATATTCCTATATCTCGGCGTGAATAACCTACAACAGTAGGACGCCCGGTGGTACCCGATGAAGCATGAAGCCTGATAATCTCACTCATGGGTATAGCAAAAAGACCAAAAGGATAATTGTCCCTTAAATCCTGTTTTGTGGTAAAAGGAAGATTTTTTAAATCATCTACACTATTTATATCCTCGGGATTTAATCCGGCAGATTGCATTTTATCACGATAGTAGGGAACATTAAAATAGACTCTTTTAACCACATCGCGTAAACTTTCACCCTGAACCTTACGCATATCATCGCGCTGCATCGTTTCAAAATGGGGGTTCCAAATATTTATTTTACTCATTTAACTATATTTTCCTTACACACTTTAATGATTATATATTACAGTAAATCAAACTCTCAAAATTTATAAAAATCACTTGCCGACATAAGTTCAAGTTTATGCCTTTGGAACTCCATTACAGCTTTTGATACATCATCACAACGTAAGGCAATAAAAGATTTTTCATCTGCCGAAAACCCGTAAAGATACTCTACGCTAATACCTGCATCAGATAAAATTTTAAGGGTTTTAGAAAGTGCCCCGGGAGTATTTGGAGTAGCAAAAGAGATTATTTCACTCACGTTTACCGAAAAAAGCTTCTCCTTAAGGACATCTCTCGCTTTTTCAGGCTCCGAAACAATCATCCGCAAAATACCAAACTCAGTTGTATCAGCAACGCTACATGCCGATACATTAATATCTGATTTACCTAAAATTTCGAAAACTTCATGTAATCTGCCCGATTTATTTTCAAGGAATACGGACAACTGTTTTATTATCATAAAAAATCATTTACAGTTAAAATCACCGAAAATTACCAATAAATTGGTTTTTATCCAATATTTTCTCTTTAGTTATGAAGTTTATAACCGGTCTCTCCCTTATAAATTAAAGGTTTTTTGTTAATTTTAGAATCAGTATAAAAGGGTAAAAGAAGTTTTAACAGATAAAAACCATGTCGGCACTTAACAGTAATATATCTCTTAATGATATAGTATCACTACTTTCGGCAAAAGGAGAGAGACAAAAAAAGCTGCATAAAAGTGCCGATACTATTACTTTAAATAGTTTTAAAGGTAAAGTGTGGTTGCGCGGAATTATAGAGTACTCAAATATCTGTTTTAAAAACTGCTACTATTGCGGTATAAGAAAAGATAATAATAAGCTAAAACGATATCGCCTTAATGGCAATGAAACTGTAGAAAAAGCAGTTTATGCCTGGAAGAGCGGTTTAGGTTCGGTACTGTTACAATCGGGAGAAGAGAGAAGCAATCTTTTTATTGAGAGTGTTAACAATATTATTAAAGAGATAAAAAAAAGAACAAACGGAGAGCTTGCTATAGTTCTCTCGATGGGCGAACAATCAACTAAAACATATAAAAAATGGTTTAACAGCGGTGCCCACAGATATCTTTTAAGAATTGAATCATCAAACAAAGAGCTGTATGAGAAGCTGCACCCCAATGATAATCTCCACAATTTTAATAATCGACTCAAAGCAGTTGAATCATTAAAAAAAGTTGGCTTCATTACAGGAACCGGAATAATGACGGGATTACCCGGACAATCAAAAGAGGATATTGCCAAAGATATCCTTTTTATAAAAGAGAGGGAGATTTTAATGAGTGGAAACGGCCCATATATAGTTCATAAAGAGACACCCCTTTTTAACAGCTACACCAATATCCCCGATGCTAATGAGAGAGTTAATCTAACTCTTAACATGATAGCCCTGCTGCGGATTTTAATGCCCAATATAAATATCGCAGCAACCACTGCACTGGATGCTTTAGATAAAAAGGGCCGATTAAAAGCTCTTAAGGCGGGAGCAAACGTTATAATGCCCAATATAACACCAACTAAACAAAAAAAGAGCTACTCAATCTATTCCAATAAACCGGGCATAAACAATTCATTATCCGATAACATTAAAAACGTTGAAGAGATAGTAAAAGAGTCCGGAAAAATAATTGCCTATAACGAATGGGGCGATCCATTACAGTAAGCAATAATTTGTGAACATTACAATTATATACTATGTTATTATTATTAAGCCTTACAATATAAGCAATCAATAAATAGAGAAAAATGAGAAAACCTGAAAAACATATATTAATAATATTTGGAGCATCGGGAGATTTAACATACCGAAAACTTATCCCCTCAATATTTGATCTCTACAACCAAAATCTTTTACCCGAAAAATTTGGTGTGCTGGGAGTTGGCCGATCCAAATTGACCAATGAAACTTTCCGGGAAAAAATGGGTAGAGGAATTGAAAATTTCTCCAGCAGATATAAGAGTGAAAAGAGTGAAAAAAATGATTTCCTAAAAATGGTTCAATATTACTCATTTAACACAAAAGATGAGAATGAGTATAATGGATTTAATGATTATCTGCAAAAAATGGATAATCAACTTAATACTGACGGTAACTTTATTTTCTATCTTGCTACACCACCGGCAATGTACTCTTTAATACCCCAATTTTTAGCCCAACATAACCTAAATAGTGAAGAGAAGGGTTTTAAACGACTCATAGTGGAAAAACCTTTTGGCTACGACCTGCAAAGCGCCCAAGAGTTAAATGCAAAGCTTCTTGAAGCTTTCAACGAAAATCAAATTTACCGCATCGATCACTATCTGGGAAAAGAGACAGTACAAAACCTTATGGTAACAAGATTTGCCAATGGTATTTTTGAGCCGCTGTGGAATCGCCGCTATATTCATCATATTGAGATAACATCGGCCGAAGACATAGGGGTTGAAGGCAGAGGCGGATATTATGAAGATTCAGGTGCTATGCGTGATATGGTACAAAACCATCTTATGCTTTTAGCTTCGTTAGTGGCAATGGAACCCCCTGCTGTTGTTGATGCCGACAGCTTAAGAAATGAAATAGTTAAGGTTCTGCAATCACTGCGTCCAATACCCAAAGATAAAATTGAAGAGCACGTAGTGCGTGGACAATACACTGCATCAACAATAAAAGATAAACATATACCGGGCTACCGTGAAGAGAAAGGGGTAAACCCCCAATCACGAACCGAAACCTTTGTGGCAATGAAATTTTTTATTGATAACTGGAGATGGTCGGGGGTACCCTTTTATATTCGTACGGGAAAATATCTCCCAACCAGAGTAACCGAAGTGGTGATACATTATCAAAAAACACCTCACCATATCTTCTCCCACGACGAAAATGTTAAGAATGAGCACAACCAGCTGGTTATAAGAATACAACCCGATGAAGGCATTTTAATTAAGTATAATATGAAGATGCCGGGTGGCGGATTTGAAGTACAAAATGTAAATATGGATTTCCACTACAGAGATCTTAATAACACATATCTGCCCAGTGCTTATGAAAGACTTTTATTAGATGCAATGCTTGGTGATGCAACCCTTTATTCCAGAGGAGATGCAGTTGAAGCAGCATGGAAGTTTATAGATCCTGTAATTAAAGCATGGAAGAGTAATCCAAATATAAAAATGCACGGATATCCTGCCGGAACCTGGGGACCCGAAGAGTCGGACAAGCTTATTGAAGATACTAAAACATGGCGATACCCATGTAAAAATTTAGAAGGTGATGGTGAGTATTGTGAGTTATAATCTCAAATAAATCATAGTAGAAATTAAAAGAAAGGATCATTTAAAAAGGTCTGTTTTTAACAAGTCAGATATAAACTAACTAATTCACTAAAAAGATAGACAAATGGCATTACAAATAGAAAAGTGTAAAAATAAAAAAAAGCTGGCTCGCAAATTTGGAGAGATGCTTACTAAAAAAAGTAACAACAGCAATAAACCTGTTACCATTGCTCTTTCGGGAGGAAGTACTCCTAAAGCAGTTTTTGATATTTTATCCACCGAGTTTAAAGATAAAATAAAATGGAGTAATATTTTACTCTTTTGGGGAGATGAACGGTGTGTGCCCCCAACCGATAGTGAAAGCAACTACAGAATGACAAAAGAGCATCTTTTAGATAAAGTTGAAATAAAAGAAGATCAAATATTTAGAGTAAAAGGTGAGGATGAGCCGCAAAAAGCAGCAGAGCAGTATAGTGAAACCATCCTTAAAAATGTAGAAGAAGAGAATAGCCTCCCCTGCTTTGATATTATGATTTTAGGAATGGGAGATGACGGACATACAGCATCAATATTCCCGGATAGTATAGAGCTGTGGAGTTCAGATAAAATTTGTGAAGTAGCAACACATCCTGTAACTGCACAAAAAAGAGTAACCGTTACTGGCAAAATAATCAATAACAGCAAAGAGATAATCTTTTGGTTAACAGGGGTAGATAAGGCAAAAATATTTGCTGAAATAGCAATTAAAAAAGAGGGCTATAAAAAATATCCGGCTGCTCTTGCCGACAGAGACAAAACGTTATGGATGACAGATGAAATGGCAGCTGCACTACTTTAATGCTATGTAACAAATTTATCTTTATACCATGCAACCTGTTTTGCAACACCCTCTTGAAGTGTTGTATCGGGACTATATTTTAAAAGTCGGCGGGCCAAAGAGATATCGGCACAGGTTCTTAACTGATCACCATTACGCGGTGGCTTAGTTTCAATTGGAACCGGGGATTCTGTTATTTTTTCAACACACTTTATCCCTTCAGCAGTTGAATGCTCCCGGTCACTTCCCAAATTAATAACATTACCAACAACATCATCACACTTCTCTATAGCCTGAACCATCCCATCCACAATATCATCAACATAAGTAAAGCTTCGCAAATGCTTTTCACTCCCCTTATATAAAGGAAAACAGGTATTGTTAAAAGCACAAGAGATTAACCTGGTAAAAAGTTTATCGGGCCGTTCGCGCGGACCGTAAACAGAGTATAAACGAAGCGAACAGGCTTTTAAAGAACTATCACCTCTACTCTCAGCCATAACCAACTGCTCTGCTGCAAGTTTAGTAACACCATACCATGAAACAGGTTCGGGAGCTTCATTCTCTTTTTTAGTGGCAATCTTTCCATATACCGAGGAGGTTGAAATATTAACAAACAGTTTTAAACCAGCTAAACCCTTTGCATACTCAATAAGGCTATATGTTCCCAACACATTATTTGAAAAATAGCTGTCAAAAGAGGTTTCTTGAGAGAGCCCGGGCTGAGCCGCTAAATGAAATATAAAATCAATATCTTCGGGTAGCTTTTTTAAAACGGAGCCATTTCTGATATCACCCTCCACAACTTCAATATCTAGTTTTTTAAGCTCTTCAGCATTCATCTTTTTTAAATATGCAGGATAATATTCACAAAAATTATCAATGCCAATAACCCTTTGGCCTAAATCATGTAACCTTTCTGCCAAATGAGAACCGATAAAACCGCCAATCCCGGTTATTAATACAGACATTTACTAAATTAATTAATAAATACTTACTTAACTAAAGAAAGAGATCCCTCTCTCCATTACGAATACGATTTAATAAGGTAATAACTTTTTCTCCCTCTTTCCCCCGGTATTGTCGAAGATTTTTATCAATTAAATTGTACCCCTTTTGTTTTACCAAAACAGAAGCATAATCTTCAAGATACTCGGCAAAAGTAAGAATTGCATTGGAAAAACAAAAACGCTTTATAAATCCGGGAACCGAAAATTCCATAAAATGCTCTCCTGTGCGTCCTAAACGGTAACAAGCTGTACAAAAAGAGGGGAGATAACCATTTTTTATCAATTCATGTATCACCTCGTCGAGGCTACGCATATCATTAAGTGCAAACTGTTCACGACCATGCTTTTTTTCAATTCCCATATAGCTGCAAGAAGAGCTGTATCCTCCCACTCCTATTTTAGAACCCCCATCAATTTGTGAAACTCCGTAACGCAACACCATATCGCGAATAGCAGCAGGTTCTCTTGCTGTAAGGATCATCCCGGTATAAGGAACTGCCAGACGTAAAACCGCGACCAAAAAAACAAAATCTTCATCACTAACATCATATTCATTATTCTCAAAATTGACACCAAGTGCAGATTTTAAACGGGGAAAAGAGATTGTGTGCGGACCAACATTGTAGGTCGATTCAAGATGATTAACATGCCTTATTAATCCTAACACCTCATAACGCCAATCATATAACCCCAACAAAACTCCTAGTCCGACATCATCAAGACCAGCTTTTAAAGCCCTGTCAAAAGCAGTTAATCGCCACTCATAATCTCTCTTTTTTCCCGAGCGGTGAACCTCTCTGTATCTTTTTTTATTATATGTCTCCTGAAAAATCTGGTAAGTACCTACCCCGGCATCTTTAACTTTGCGAAAACCTTCAACATCTAAAGGTGCAGCATTAACATTAATCCTGCGAATTGCTCCCTTTCCCTCCTTTACCGAATAGATAGTTTTTAAAAGATCTGCAATGTACCCCGATCCGTAACAAGGGTGTTCGCCCATTGATACAACAACCCTTTTGTGCCCGCAACTCTCTAAAGCGGTAACCTGCTCTTTTATTTCATCAAATGTTAAAGAGGTGCGATCAACTCTCTGGTTTTTACAACTAAAACCACAGTAGCTACACTCATTAATACAATAATTTCCTGTATAAAGAGGTGCAAATAAAACTATACGGTTACCATAAATCTTCTTCTTTAACTCACCTGCGGCCTCTTTTATCTCTTCTCTTAAATTTTTATCTGTAACATTAACTAAAACAGAGGTTTCATAAAGCGATAAACGCTCTCTGTTTAAAGCCTTACAAATAACACTCCGCACCTGTTCAAAAGAGCCGTTTTTGCCTCTTAAAAGAAAACTCTCTATCTCATCACAATCAACAAAGGGTTTTTCGGGAATATCCTCAATATTATATTGCTGAGGGTTGTACATAACAAAATTACTTCTCCTTTAACTTTTTAGGATAGATAAAATATTCGGCCCTTCCCGATCTTGCCTGCATATCGCTCCACTCATTAACAGAAAAATTTATAACAGTAACAGCGCATGTAGGAAAATTAAAAAACTCTTTATTTGTAAGTCTCATACTAAGCATAGCCATATCAGGATTATGCCCCACTACCATTAAAGTCTCTTCTCCTGCTTGAGCCTCTGATGCAATTCCGGCTAAAAATCCGATTGTTGTTTCACCATCATACAAAAAAGGAGCTTCCCGTATCTCTGAAGAGTCAATATCATAAGTTTCAGCAAATATTTCAGCTGTTTGCAGAGCCCGGGTTGCCGGACTGCTAATTATTGCGTCAGGGGTATAACCCTTTTGCTGCAAATGTTGTGAAACTATTGCAGCATCTTTATGACCTCTCTTTTTAAGCTTGCGGGAATAATCAGAACCTGCATCACTCATAGGTTCTGTTTTTGCATGCCTTACCAAAATTAACCTCTTCATATGTTTGAATATTAAATTTACAATTAACTATAAACCTTATCCGAAAAATAGTGTTTTGTAGCTTTGTTAAGAGCAACATTATCAGGCTCCCGGTCAACTAACATCTTAAAAGTTGCCCATTGCGATCTCACTTTTCGATCGCCTGCTTTAATTCGCTTATTGCTTAAATCTTTAGTTATATAAGATGCTTTAACATTATCTCTAAGCTGCAAATTAAGAACATCCAACACATCACAAATAACCTTCTCGCTCTCAAGAGGAAATGCTATCTCTATTCGTCTGTTTATATTACGATTCATCCAATCGGCAGAGGTCATATAGATAAAAGGGTCTCCATTATTTCCAAAAACCCATAAACGTGCATGTTCAAGATAACTGTCAACAATACGTATTATTCTTATATTTTTACTAAATGGTTGCTGGGGAACCACGCAACAAATTCCACGCACTATAAGATCTATTTTTACTCCTGCTTCACTTGCTTCATAAAGCTTGTTAATTAAGGACTTTGTTTGAATACCATTCATCTTTAAAAGTATGTAGCCCTCTCCTCCGCTTTTTGCAATTTCAATCTCCCGATCAATAAATTTTACAATCTCTTTTTTTAGATTAAACTGGGTTACCAAAATTTTATTAAAATCAGGGGTAACCGATTGATCCTCAAAATAGTTAAAAAGATTTTCAAGATCGTATATATACTCATCCTTACAGGTAAAATAGCCATAATCGGCATATAGCCTTGCTGTCTTTTCATTAAAATTCCCTGTACTTAAATAAGCGTAAGAGCGTTTTCGAACCCCTCCGGCTCTTCTTATTACAAGAGCCATTTTAGCATGTACTTTTAAACCGGGCAAGCTGTAAATGATGCGTACTCCCGCATCCTCCATCAACTGAGCAGTATTTAAATTATTCTGCTCATCAAAACGTGCTTTTACCTCAACAAAAACTGTAACTCTTTTACCATTACGAGCAGCACTAATTAAAGAGTTGACAACAGCCGAATTGCTTGCAACCCGGTACTGTGTTACTTTTATCTCCTCAACCTTTGGGTCTTGCGATGCTTCATTTAAAAATTTAAGCACATAATCAAAAGATTGATAAGGATAGTGAAGAAGTCGCTCTCTCTTTTTTACAGCGGCAAACATTGATCCATACTTCTCCAAATCATAAGGGTGAACAGGGGCAGGTCGGTTAAGCTGTAAACGGGGAGCAAACGGATTTGGAAAATCAAAAAAATCATCAAAACTTAAATACCTCTCAGCCGCCATCAAATCATCCTTAAAGAGTCCGAACACCTCTTTTAAAACATTTAAAAATTTTGGTGGCATAGTACCATCATATAAGAATATAGTAGGGTCACCAACTTTTCTCCGCCCAATATTTTTACGAATCTTCTCTACCAAATCACCGCTAAACTCATCACGTATTCCCAAGTCGGCATCACGCAAAAGTTTAATTGAATAACTGGAATCAATATCATAACCGGGAAAAAGCTCCTGTAGATTAAAACGAACCAAATCATCCAAAAAAATATAGTGATACATTCCTTCCAAATCGGGAAGCCGAATAAAACGGGATATATCCTTATCGGGGAGCATCACCAATGCATAACGAGGACGCCGTTTACGTAACTTTTCAGGATCACTGCTCTTCTTTTTTCTATACAGTTTTACTGCAAGATAAAGGCGGTTATCACGCAAAAAAAAGCGGGTACCTTTACTAATCAAAACCGGTTGTAAATATGGGATTACCTCCTGATAAAAATAGTCACGTATAAAACTTTGATGTTCGGGCTGTGAGGGTCTCTCATTTTGATAGAGCTTTAAGCCCTCGTTATACAATCCTGCAAGAATTTCGGAATAAAAGATTTTATTAAAATCCTTTAACTGCTTATCTACAATAGAGTTGATTTCATGAAGAACTCTTACAGATGCTCTTCCCGGCATCACATCGGTACTATCATCCGGCGAAATATTATATTTATACTCAGAAACACGTACTTTATAAAACTCATCAAGGTTTGATGTATAGATAGCAAGAAACTTTAACCGCTCATATAAAGGCAGGGAGTTGTCAGCGGCTTCTTCCAGAACTCTGTAATTAAACGACAGCCAGCTTATATCACGGTTAAAATATTTAGGAAGGTTAGACATATATAGTGCCAATTTAAATTTAGAGCACCATAAATATAAAAAAATATATCCTCTTTTAAAGTTCTTTTATAACAATATAGCACCAGATCCAATAAGCTCCTGATTACTATACCACGCAGCAAACTGTCCTGCTGTTATACCCCTTTGCGGCTCATCAAAAATAATAAAAAGCCCCTTCTCCTTTTTAACAATAAGAGCATCCTGAAGAGGCTGGCGATAACGTATGCGCACTTTCATACGGCAAGTTTCGTTAGTAGTAAGAGCCAAATCGGGCCTTACATAATGAATCTCACTGTTATCAATCTTTAAAACCTTACGAAACAATCCGGGATGCTCCTGTCCCATACCCACATATACCTGATTATAATTGACATCAATCCCGATAACAAAAAGAGGCTGTGGAAAACCTCCTATATTTAAACCTTTACGCTGACCAATTGTATAAAAATGGGCTCCGTTATGATCTCCAACCCGTTTACCATACGAGGGATGAAACTTATAGGGAAGCGCCAGTTTATCAAGCTCCTCATCTGATGACTCTGCAGTTGCACTATCCCAGGAACGTATAAAAAGATCACTATCTTTATCAATTAGAAAAACCGAACCGGGTTTAGCTTTCAGTTTTTGCTGTAAAAAAACAGGCAAATCAACTTTACCTACAAAACAGATTCCCTGAGAATCTTTTTTATGAGCTGTAACTAACTTAAGCTCCCCGGCAATTTTTCTAACCTCACTTTTTAATAGTTCACCAATGGGGAATAGAGCTTTTGACAGCTGACTTTGAGAGAGCTGACATAAAAAATAACTTTGATCTTTACCCGGGTCGGCACCAGCAATAAGACGATATATAGTATCACCATCAACCTGTGACACTTCGCGCCTGCAGTAGTGACCTGTAGCTACATAATCAGCTCCAAGTTTAAGGGCTTCATCTAAAAAAACATCAAACTTAATTTCACGATTGCATAAAACATCAGGATTAGGAGTACGCCCCTTTTCATATTCTGAAAACATATAATCAACAACACGTGAGCGATACTGCTCACTTAAATCAACCATATAAAAAGGGATATCCAGTTTTCGCGCTACAGCCTCAGCATCAAATTTGTCATCCAGCCAGGGGCAATCAGCCTCAAGCACTCCGGTGGTATCATGCCAATTTTTCATAAAAAGGCCGGTCACCTTATACCCCTGCTTTTTTAAAACATATGCAGCTATGCTTGAATCAACCCCCCCCGACAAGCCAACCACAACATGCTCTCTCTTCTCTCTCATCTACGTAAAAGCATTATTAATTCACCATCATAGGCATAATAAGCATCAACTCATCCTCATCCTCATTTTTGTCAAAAGGAACCAAAATAGCAGCTCTTGAAGGATCGGACATCTCAATGACGATATCGTTAGAGCTTAAATTATCCAAAATTTCGGCAAAGAAATCAGATTTAAAGCCAATTTCCAACTCATCACCTTCGTACTGACATGCAACTTTTTCAAATCCTGATATTGAAAAATCAATATCCTGGGCCGATACAACAATCTCGTCAGATACCAAATGAAGCTTAACCAGGTTAGATGCCTGATTAGAAAATATAGAGACCCTGCCAAGAGTATTAGCAAGATCAACCCTGTCAACAATAGCCTTATTGGGGTTCTCCTGAGGAATTACGGCACTATAACTAGGATAGTTTCCTTCAACAAGGCGACAAACCATCTTATAGTTTGGCAAAATAAAAAAGGCGTTTTTGTCATCAAACTCAATCTTAACCTCTCCCTCTTCACGCGGCAATACATTTTTTAGCAACCCAGCCGGCTTTTTAGGTAAAATAAAGGAGGCTTCAAAGTCACTTTTAGCATCATTACGTTGGTAACGAACAAGTTTGTGAGAATCGGAGGCTACAAAACGAAGATTCTCAGGAGAGAATTCAAATAAAATACCATTCATAACCGGTCTCAACTCATCATCTGCTGTAGCAAAAAGAGTTTTAGATATTCCCGTTAAAAGAAGGGAAGCTGAAACTTGCAGACCACTCGATTTCTCCTCGTCGATTTTTGAAACTTCGGGATAATCCTCTCCGGGCTGTCCCATAAAATTATACTTACCTTTTTCAGATACAATATCAACTGTAAGGCTCTCCATATCAATCTCAAAAGTAAGAGGCTGTTCGGGCAGTTTTTTTAATATCTCCAGTAGCATTCGGGAAGGTAGTGCAACCTTTCCATCACCTTCAGCACTTTCAGCATCAAGAGTAGTAATCATTGTCACCTCCAAATCAGAAGCTGTAATACTAAGAGTTGATCCATTCAAATCAAACAGAAAACAGTCAAGTACAGGATATTGACTTTTAGATGCTATTGCTCTGCTTATAGCCTGTAAGTGTGAAAGCAGATCGGAACTGGATATTACAAATTTCATATTCTTAATTATTTATTATATTAACTTGTCAGATAAGATATTGCTGAATTTAAACAAAACAGATTCAAATATAAGAAATATCAATTAATCGTTAAAGGTTTTTACGTTGAAGATTTTCAAAACTGTAAACCGACTTTTTACCATGCTTTGTTTTACGAATAGCAATAACTATAACACCACCAATAAAAAGAGCTATAAGAGGCAGCAGCATATTAAACCATTGCCAAAATGTTAAGTTTGAAGAGAGCTCCTCACGATCGAGCATTCTAAGTTGATAACTGCGATTTCGAAGAGAGAGCCACCCTTTCTCATCGGCAAGATAGTTAACGGCATTCAAAACAAACTGCTCATTACCAAAAGTGTGATTACTCATCTCATCAAATCCTAAAGGCTGCGGCTGAGGAGATCCCGTATGTCGTCTCCTAACTTCATTACGTATTATATCCCCATCAGATACCACAACCATACGGGTATGCTCACTTTTAGATAAAACCTCATCCTCGCTCATATTAACTCCGGGCGGTATAGAACGATTTGCAAAGGCAGAGGGAAAGCGACCTTCCATAGCAACTGCAACAGGGATATGTGAAAGATTAAACTCCTCGGGCTGCGGCTCTTCATTTACCAATGCAAGGCTTATGTAAACCGGCACCTGATGAATTCTGCTTCGCCGGCCTGTTTGTAAAATAACTTCACGATCTACATAGCTAAGATTACCTACTGTATCTAAACTACTAATAAATTCACTCCTTACAAGATTAATGTTTCGTGTGATAGCATGACTCTGACCGGGATGAAGCAATGGATTAAACATCCACGGCACCGGAACAAAGCGGGGTTGCTGACCTGCAGGAGAAACATTAATGGGAATTTGTGCAGCCTGCATATCCTGAACCAGATCGGGATTTATTCTTACTCCATACCTAAAAAGCTGGTCGGCAAGATTTATATCCGGTGCCATACCAACAGTTTCGGTAGATTGGCGCAAACTATCAAGAGTAACATTAACAGCATCAACTAACCAAAACACCCTGCCCCCTCTCATTATGTACTGATCAATAATAAACTTATCCTTTTCAGAAAAGCGCTCCTGGGGTTTTGCAATAATAAGAGCTTCATAATTATCTAAAATGTAGGGATCATCAGTTAATGAGCCTCTGTCAACCTGGTAATAATGTGATAAAGTCTCAGATGCACTATAAACATCAAGTTCATCGAGTTCACCATGACCCTCCAAAAAAGCAATTGCTTTAACCTCATCAGAAATTAAGCGACCTATAGCATCAACAAATTTATATTCAAGTGATTCTTGAGATATATGAAGATTTTCAGCTCCGGAGCGACCCTGAAGATGTTCAAGCAAATTAACAACTATCTCATAATCGCCCATGCGAACAATAGCATAAGGATAAACATGACTCTGTATCTGCCGTCCATCAGCAGATGATTCAAAAACAGGAACAGCCTCAGCTCCATACTCCTTTAACTCCTCAATACCTTCCGCATCATTATCGGGAGAGACAAAATGATAATGCAAATCACCTGATGTGGCAACTTCAAATTCATCCAGCAACTCACGGGTTGATCGCGACAATTTTTGAAAGCCCACATTCAAATCGCCCTCAAGATAAACCTTAACCATTATATCATCATCAATATCGGCAAGAAAATCACGGGTGATATCGGCAAGAGTATAACGTTTTTCGGCTGTAAGGTCAACTCTAAAAAACCATTGACCCGAAACTATATTTAACACCACAATCAACCCTAAAACAAAGGCCAGGTGAATAAGATCTTTTTTTCGTGTTTTATTGCTCATTATTGTTTAGTTTGCCAATTTAAAAATTACCACTTACGGCTACATAAAACAGTGCGGGTTAAGGCAAGAAAAAATGTTATAACCCCGGCATAATAAAAAATATTTCGCGAATCAATTACCCCTCTGCTAATCGATTGGTAATGCTCTTCTATACCAAGATAGATAATTGCTGAACTATAAGAACGAAATATCGGAAGTGAAGCAACTGCCTGCAGTCCGTCATACAAAAAGTAACATAATACAACAGCCATAACAAAAGCAACAATTTGATTTTCGGTAAGCGACGAAGTAAACAGTCCCACCGAAGTATAAACCCCGGCCAACAATATCAATCCTATATATGAGCCCCAAATAGCTCCATGATCAACATTTCCAACCGGACTTGCCATTAAATGGACCGATAAAAAATAGATTAATGTAGGTACCAGTGATATAAATACAAGAGTAACACCTGCAAGATATTTTCCAAGTACTACTTGCCAATCAGATAATGGATGAGTTAAAAGCAGCTCAAGAGTTCCTCCCTTTTTTTCATCGGCAAGCAACTTCATTGTTACGGCAGGAACCAAAAAAAGGTAGAGCCAGGGTGCAAGTATAAAAAGAGGGTCTAATGAGGCATACCCTCCATAAGGAATATTCATACTACCGGGAACTATCCATAAAAAAAGAGCTGTAATAATAAGAAAAACCCCGGCAACCAAATATCCGGTAACCGAACTAAAAAATATAACCACTTCTTTTTTCCACAATGCTAACATAACAAAACAAGTTATCTGTTTTCTTTATTTTTTGAAAGATCATCCCACATCAATCGTGCCGTAATAGAACTTGTTCCCGCTTTTCCCATAACCAAATCCAACTCTTCATAATCACGTAACATCTTTTGTCGATACCCCTTATCATAACATATTTTTTTCAACTCACTTAAAAGGGCTTCACGGGAAAACTTCTTTTGAAAAAGCTCTTTAACAACCTCACGATTCATTATTAAATTGACCAGTGAAATATAGGGAACTTTAATAATTATCTTTTTTGAGACAAAATCGGTAAACCAACCTCCCCACATAGTATAACAAACAACCTGAGGAGACTTTAAAAGGGCTGCCTCAAGTGTTGCCGTACCGGAGGTTACCATAGAAGCATGTGAATGATCTAAAAGAGAGTATGTCTCATCAAATAGAACTTCAACATCGGCTACACCCTCAATAAAAGGCTCATAATCTTCAT
Source organism: Marinilabiliaceae bacterium ANBcel2 (assembly GCA_029688995.1). Lineage (GTDB taxonomy): Bacteria > Bacteroidota > Bacteroidia > Bacteroidales > Marinilabiliaceae > JARULA01. The sequence goes on along the minus strand of JARULA010000013.1, from coordinate 15,986 downwards.
ACTTAAATGAAGGAGCCCCTGCGATAACAAATTGATAATCGGGAAAATGCTCTTTCATAGAGATCATCTCGGGCAACATACGTTGCACCTCCTCTTTACGACTCCCGGCCAAAAGAGCAATTAAAGGCTTATTTGACAAGCCGCATCTTGTAATAAATTGATTCCGGCTCTCCTCTTTGTTTTTACGATTATGGACAGCATCGACAACCGGACTGCCAGAGTATTCTACAGGAACATTATATTTGGCATAAAACTGCTTTTCAAAGGGAAGAATTGTAAAAACCTTATCAACATATTTGCGAATTTTATGAACTCGTTTACGATTCCATGCCCACACCTTAGGAGCTATATAATAATATACTTTAAAACCATTTTTACTGGCAAATTTTGCCATACGCAGATTAAAGCCGGGGTAGTCAACCAAAATCACCACATCGGGATTATAATCTACTATATCCTGTTCACATCTTCTAAAATTTTTAAAAACCGAAGGTAAATTTTTCACCACTTCGGCAACACCCATATAAGCAGTATCATGATAGTGACTAACCATATCACCTCCTTCGGCAGCCATTAAATCACCACCCCAAAACCTAAATTGTGCATCACTATCTATCTTTTTTAGCTCTCGCATCAAATTAGAGGCGTGTAAATCTCCCGAAGCCTCACCGGCAATAATATAATATTGCATTCGCTTAAAGTTTTGTAATTATCGGATTTATAGAAAACTGTTAAAAATATTAGATCAAATGTAACCATTTGGCTCTCTGATAAAAAGAGATGCACTACATAGATACAAAAAGTATAACGCCCAGTATAGTATATACAACCGTAGCTGTTAACACTCCCCTTGCCGCCTTTAGCATATCACTCCATACAGCTGCAAAAAAAACGAGCAAGTTGGGAAGAACACTTAAACTTAACAACTTGCCCACACTCTCTAAAACAAAAAGAGCTTTTATTAACTCAAAATAGGACTCCTCTCCCGGATATCTATGATAATAGATCAAATATGAAGTGATTGCAGGAACAATTATACCCGCAATTAAACCAACAACCTCTCTGTTTATAAATGTAGTTTTTTGCTGAGTCATTAATCAAATAGTATAAAAAATTAAACCGAAGCTATATGTGAAGGCACACTCTCTAACCCATTCTCTTTTAACCTCTCAACCGACTCAAAATCAGTCGCATCAACCGAACAGGGAACCAGCGACACATAATTATTTGCAAGGGCCCATTCATCAGTATCGGTTGCATCGGGCTCATGATTATCATAATAACCGGTAAGCCAAAAATAGTCACGGCCACGTGGATCAACACGACGTTCAAACTGCTCAACCCACCTACCCTTTGCCTGACGACATATTTTTATCCCTTTTAAGTTATCGCCCGGGGGAATATTTACATTATAAGAAACTCCCTTAGCTATACCATGCTCAAAAACCCAACGAAAAATCTCACCAACATAATATGAAGCAGTTGAAAAATCAGCATCGGCACGATAATCAAGAAGAGAAAAAGCTATTGAGGGGATCCCAAAAAGAGTTCCTTCTCGTGCGCCCCCCATAGTACCTGAGTAATGCATACTAACAGAACTGTTAGAACCGTGATTAATTCCGGAGACCACAAAATCGGGTTTACGATCGAGAAGATAGTTTACAGCAATTTTTACACAATCGGCAGGAGAGCCATTACTCTTATATACCGACAGCCCCTCCTCTTTTTTAACAGTACGCAAATAAAGAGGGATACGTGTTGTAATGGCATGAGACATACCCGACATAGCTCTGCCCGGAGCTACAACTACAACATCACCAAAAACCTTTACAACATTAATTAAAGTATCAATACCCTTTGCTGTGACGCCATCATCATTTGTAACAAGTATAAGCGGACGATTATTTATTTTAATCTTCATCAATCTACAATTTTGAATATCAAAGATAGGTATAATGAGGCAAATTAACTATTTTTGTTGGTTAGTTAAAAACTAACCAAACTATTAAAAATAATTAATAACATATAACTTTAAGTTGGCATGGATATTTCATATAACTGGTTAAAAGAGTATATAAAAATTGACAAATCACCTGAAGAGGTTGCAGAGCTTTTAACTTCGCTCGGACTCGAAATAGGGAGTATAACAGAATATGAGTCAGTTAAAGGCGGATTAGAAGGGATAATAACCGGAGAGGTTTTAAGCTGTAAAAAACATCCAAATGCCGACAAATTAAGTGTTACAACAGTTGATACAGGTAATGGGGAACCGGTTCAAATAGTATGCGGTGCTCCAAATGTTGCAGCCGGACAAAAAGTGGTGGTTGCACCCGTGGGAAGCACTCTGTACCCCGATAACAAGCCATTCCCTATAAAAAAGGTTAAAATAAGAGGAGAGCACTCTCTTGGAATGATCTGTGCCGAAGATGAGATAGGTACAGGTAAAAGTCATGATGGAATTATTGTATTACCCGATAATGTAAAACCGGGTACACCGGTTAAAGAGCTTTTTAAAATTGAGAGAGATACCATTTTAGAGGTTGACCTTACACCAAACCGTATAGATGGGGCATCACACATTGGAGTTGCAAGAGATTTGGCAGCAGCATTGAGTCTCTCTAATCCCGATACAAAAACAGAGTGGCCGTCGGTCAACAGTTTTAAACCCGATAACAATAACTACCCCGTTAAAGTAACTGTTGAAGATACCAAAGCTTGTCCACGATACAGCAGCTTAACCATTTCGGATGTTAAAGTTGAGGAGTCTCCACAATGGCTAAAAACCCGTTTAACTTCACTGGGGATGACCCCCATTAACAATATTGTGGATATTACAAATTTTGTGTTACATGAGTGCGGACAACCACTTCATGCTTTTGATGGGGATCAAATTAAAGGGGATCATGTTATTGTTAAAACAGCAGATAAAGGAGAAAAATTTATTACTCTTGATGAAGAGGAGAGAGAGCTGCATGATGATGATTTAATGATAAATAATGAAAAAGAGGGAATGTGTATTGCAGGGGTGTTTGGTGGTATTAAAAGCGGTGTTACACAAAAAACAACAAAACTCTTTTTAGAGAGTGCATGCTTCAACCCTGTTTATATTCGTCAAACATCACGTCGCCATGCATTATTTACCGATGCATCATTTCGATTTGAAAGAGGAACCGATCCCAACATCACTATTTATGCATTAAAAAGAGCAGCGCTGCTAATAAAAGAGATAGCAGGAGGAACAATCTCTTCTCAAATAGATGATATATATCCGGTAAAAGCCGAAGATTTTAAAACCACCTTAAAATGGAAAAACATAACTCGCCTAACAGGAAAAGAGATTGACCGCGAGCTTATAAAAAAGATATTAACAGCACTTGAAATTAAAATTACCGATGAAAATCAGGAGTTTTTAAAGGTAGCTATACCTCCATATCGTGTAGATGTGCAAAGAGAAGCTGATGTTATTGAAGAGATCTTAAGAGTTTATGGATATAACAATATTGAAACTCCATTAAAGGTAAATTCAACAATTGTTTACTCAAATAAACCTGACAACCATAAATTAAGAAATATAGTTGCTGCACAGCTAACAGGCGCAGGCTTTACTGAAATAATGTGCAATTCACTTACAAAAGGAGCATATTACAGTAAAAGTGAGCAATTTAAGGATACAAACAGCGTAATGCTTGCTAATCCGTTAAGTGCCGATTTAAACACTATGCGCCAAACATTGTTTTATGGCGGACTAGAAACTATAAAGCATAATAGTAACAGGCAAAACCCAAATCTTAAACTGTTTGAGCAGGGTAACTGCTACTACCTAAAAGAAGATGGGGATAAAGGGGTGCAAAAAAGTTATATTGAAAAAGAGAAGTTAGCCCTTTTTATAACAGGTGAAACTGTACCGCAAAATCACACATCACAAGCATTAAAAAGCTCGTTTTACGATATAAAATCACATAGCGAGAATATTCTTATCCGACTGGGAATTGAGCCTTCAAAAACTGATATAAAGTGCTGCAAATATGAAAATATGACAAATGCACTTCATTACAGCTATAAAAACAGCTCTTTAATGACTTTGGGTAGTGTATCAAAAAAAGTTCTTAAAGAGTTTGATATTGATCAGCCTGTATATTTTGCCGAAATTGAGTGGGAAACGTTAATTAATTTAACAAAAAAGAGCAATATACTCTATAGCGAACTATCTCGCTTTCCCGAAGTAACAAGAGACCTTTCTCTGCTTTTAAATAAATCGGTACAGTTTAAAGATATTGAGAAAACAGCATACAAAGCCGAAAAAAAGCTTTTAAAAAATATTTCACTCTTTGATATTTATGAGGGAGAAAAGCTTGGAGAAGGAAAAAAGTCTTATGCTGTCACCTTTACCCTGCAGGATAGCTCAAAAACATTAAACGATAAGCAGATTGATAAAATAATGCAAAAATTAATCAAAGCATTAGAGAAAGAGCTTAATGCACAACTCAGGTCTTAGCTGTCTGATTTGTTCAAACTATTTTGCAGATATTTACCGGGGGTAACACCCTTAAAATGTTTAAAAGCACGTATAAAAGAGCTTAATGAACCAAAGCCCGACTCATTTGAAATATATTCAAGTGAGTAGTTACGTGCTTTTTCATCATTCATCAGTTTACAGGCATAATCGATACGGTAACGATTTACAAAAGAGTTAAAACTCTCACCCATAAACTCATTTATAACACCCGAAATGTAAGAGCGGTTACTATTAAGCTTTCGGGTAATAAAAGAGATACGCAAATCATGTATTCTATAAATATGCTCCTTCTCCATCAACTCTATTAAGCGATCACATAAAACAGTATCTTTGTGGCAGGTTTCAACAACAGGAACAGCTTCAGCCTCCTCCTTTTCTAAATCGGCAACAGTGTGTTGTTGTATATTACCCTGATAGCCAATTAAAAAAAGCAGCACACTAAAAAGAAAAGATGGAATAAAAAGAGTTAAAGAGCTCTCTTCAAAAAAACCGCGCCCTAAAATATTTAAGGTGGTACTCACCATAGATGTAAAAAGAAAGACTAAAAGCAAGGTTTTAACCCCAAAGAGAGTCCGTCCTTTTGTCTGACTATAAAATTCGCGCACTCTTTCATTATAACGTTTTATAAGAAGTAATCCTTTAATTAAACAGTAAAATACCTGAAAAGAGAACCATACTCTACTGGCAAAAAATACGATACCCATAAAACCAACATTATCACCTTTTAATACAATAGAAAAGTCGTTTTCGGATAACACTTTAAAATAATAGAGCTCTATCTCTTCGGGAGTTGCAATTATATAAAGAACACTTAAAGATATTGCAAAAATAAAACCCGGTATTAAGTGCAACAGATTTTTAAAATTAAAGTGACTCTCAATGGTAAGCATTCTCACATACCAATAGTAAAGAGGATATACCGCCAGTGAAGTAAAAAGATATAATGGGTCAAAAATAAGATAGACTCCCGGGTATCCTAAAAAGAAGAGTGCATGACTAAAAAAGAGTATAGCCGAAGCAGCCATAAAAAGGCCAAGCAAAAATCGCGATTTTGATACTCTTTTGCCACCCGAAAGAAGAATAATACACCAAAAAAGAGTTACATAAAAAGGTGTTAATGCCGATAATAGATGCAACATATATACAAGATAGCAAAAAGCAGTAAAAATAATATAAAGTAGATAAAAAACAGAAACGGAACCGCCTCGTTTGGCGAATTCCGTTTCTAACCTTAACCCTAACCCAAAATTATGAAAAACTTATTCTATTTATTAATATATAGTGAAACAAATAAAACTCAAATTTTGTTTACTCAACTACAAAATATTTTTTGTAGCAACCTATCAAAACCTAATACAATATTATGAAAAATATGGGTATTGTCAATACTGCTTAACATTTTTTACAATAAAAAAGCTTTGATTTTAATATCAAAAATCCAATTCGTTAATTAGATCACAATGGCTTTATACCATAGAGAAACAATAAAGTTTCAAAAACCATCAACTTTTTTTTAAAAAAAACAAACCTCATTTATACCGGACTGATTCACACTAACTTAAAAAATGAAAAAATAAGACTCATAAAAAATCCATTCCGGTATCAATTCAAAACAAACTCGTATGTAATTGTTCCCCTTTGAACTGATGGTGCAGATCGATCACTGTTAAAACGAGCTTTTTCGGCTGCCTCCTTAGCAACACGCCATAAATATGAATTTTGTGTAGTAGTACCCCTTAAAATTGGTTCCGCACTGGTGACAACTCCATTTCGGTCAACAGTAATTTCCACAACAACGGTACCCGTCTCCTGAATTTCATATTCAGGCTCGGGAAGAGCTCCTGACACACTTCTACCTGAAAGATCAAATGAGGTTCCGGTTTCACCCAAACCACTCCCATCTACACCACTTCCATCCGGATCTCCCGTTACACGGCCCTGACTCCCGGTTTGATCATCATCTCCCTGTGAATCATCATCTCCTCCACTATTGCTAAAAGCCCTTGAAGCAGCATCTCTTGCAGCCTGAGCCTGCCTCTCTTGCTCTTCTCGTTTACGTCTCTCTTCCTCTTCTATTCTTCGACGCTCCTCTTCCTCTCGTCTTTGGCGTTCCTCCTCCTCTTCACGCCTTCTCTCCTCTTCCTCTTCACGCCTTCGCTGCTCTTCCAGCTCCCGCTGCTCTGCTTCCTGTCTCTCACGCTCTTCAGCAGATATGGAAGGAGCCTCCTCAATATCCTGTGTTACAACAGGCTCATCCACCGGCTCAGGATCGGCAGCCTCGGGAACAGTAGCAGGTTCGGGCTCACTTGGCTGGGGCGGAGTTGCAGGCTGGGGGGAGGACGGACTGTAAGATTGGGTTGCACTGCCACCACCTGTGGGTGAATCGCCCAACATAACAAGTATTCCCTCCTCTTCACGCTCAATAGAAGTTAATCCTAAAATAAGAAACAGAATTAAGAGCAGTGCATGAAACACCACCGATCCAATCATTCCGTATCTCTTATCACTCTTCTTCTCAATCATATAAAAAAGTTATCTGGCCCTGGTAGCCAGGATTACTCTATATTCATTACGTTTAGCCATATCCATCACCTTAACAACCTCTTTCATAGGCACATCTTCATCTACATGAAGCGAAAGATAGGGCGCCTCTTCATCTCCCAATCGTTCTCTTAATGCCGACTCTAACTGATTAAAAGGCACCTGCCTTGTCTCAATAAAATAGTTCAAATTACTATCAATAGAGACTGATGTAATAGGATTGGCAGCAGTTTGCTGGCTACTTTGAGGCAAAAGCAACTTTATAGCATTGGGATTTACTAAAGTTGAGGTGATCATAAAAAATATAAGCAACAGAAAGATTATGTCTGTCATAGACGACATACTAAAAGTTGCACTTATTTTACTTCTCGTTTTAAGTCCCATCGAATAAAAGTTAATTAAGCAGGTTCATTCAAAATATCCATAAACTCCATGGTACGGGCTTCCATTTTAAAAACAACCTTCTCTACCCTGGCTGCCAAAATATTATATGCAAAATATGCAATAATCCCTACTATCAATCCGGTCACAGTCGTCACCAAAGCCGTATAGATACCTCCGGCAAGCTGATCAACCATAACATTGTTACCTGCATTTGCCATCTCCCAGAACGATTTAATCATTCCAATAACCGTACCAAGAAACCCTATCATCGGGGCTCCTCCCGAAACAGTAGCCAAAGTAGGTAATCCTTTCTCCATACGCGACACCTCAAGGTTACCCACATTTTCTATTGCCGTAGTAACATCATTAAGGGGGCGTCCAATACGGGTAATACCCTTTTCAATCATACGCGAAACAGGATGATCATTAGAGCGACACAAAGCAAGTGCCGAGTCAATTTTACCATCGTGAATATAATCCTTAATACGGTTCATAAAAGTGGTGTCTTCACTGGAAACACGTTTAAGAGCAATATACCTTTCAATAAATATATAAACAGTAATTAAAGAGAGAAGTGCCAGCGGGATCATTATAAACCCACCTTTAAACATCAGTTCAAGCAAATTAATACTTTGCTCAACAACCTCGCCATTCTCTGCTGCATCACCCTCAACAGCCTCAGCTGTAGCCTGTACCATCAAAAAAAGATTCATACCAAAAAGATTATTAAATTCTTATCAATTATATTAAAATTAAGTGCAACTAAAATAGTAAAAACATTTTTACTATATATCATTCTATAGATTAACTCTTATAATTCAACTTTTATTATAAAATATCAAAACATCTACTCCTCATCCTCATCTCGCCTAAAAGTTACAATACGCCAATACTTTTTTGCAAGTTCTCTAAAAGTGTTAAACTCCTCTTTAAAAGAGAATCCAACCCCCTGAGTAGTAGGTGAAGTTTCATATAAAAGATCTTCGTTAGAGCGGGTATATGCTCTGGCTCTTAAAGTCCCGGTGCGATTTAGCTTAACATCCATATCAAAATCGCCTACCATTTTACTTGTATTGGTTTGATACTTTCCATACCCCACATTACCATTTAAAGTTACCCTGTCGTTAAAAACCTGAGTTGACAGGGCCAGCTCAAACTCCTCGCTTGTAATATTATCACCAGGTCGATAAGCAAACCCCACATCAACATCACTGCTAATACTTGTTAGCCACCTGCTCAATTGAGAAGAAAGCACCTCGGATGTAGTAACAAGAGCAGTATTTTCACCCCGTGCAGAAGCAGACTCACTCATACGCATATGCTCAGGAGTGTAAAAGCGGTTAAGCACCAGTAGTGAAAGCACCTGGCGATTCATCTCCTCCTCTGAAGAGATATAATCCAAAATAAGCGCCTCGCGCCCCTCCTCCAGAGTAGGCATCTCTAAACCCAAACCTATAACAGGCTGCTCAAGCATACCCGTTAAAGAGAGCAAGACATTTATTTGAATACGCCCATACCCCGATTCTGATTGATCAGCTCCCTGCATTGGTCCGGTAAGCTCCCTGATAGAAGCTCTAAGCTGATGTATAGCTTCAATATCAATCTCTGCATTATAGGGATCGCCCTGCCATGCAACTGTTCCTCCCTCCTGCAAAAGAAATCTTTTATTGATAAGGTTTTGCAGACTAAAATGGTACTCTCCTCCGGCAATAGTATAATCACCAAAAAAGCGAATATTACCCTGCCTGTCTATAGCAATCTGCACATTACCCATTCCGGTAGCTCGTAAAACATCACCAATACGCTCATCAAAAATCATTTGAATACGGGCATCAGGTGTAACCTCAATATCCATATTAAGGTGCATTCCCGTTAAGTCAACTGTATATTCTTGCGGTTCAAACTGCAACGATTCAACAGCAGAAATATAATCATCTGCCGATGAAGCAGTAAATCGTATAAAGTCACTCTCAAGAGCTGTTTCACGCGATTCAACCGGAATAAAAAATCTTGTGTTTGCATTGGTTCGTGCATTAACGGCAATATCAACATTATCACTGTTACCCCCAATGTTCATGGTTCCAGAACCATAAACGGTACCGTAATAGTAGGGATTATGAGCAAAGGAGGTGTTAAGCAGTAACATATTATTTGCATCAAGACGCAAATCGTAAATCATATCAGAAAACTTACCATCATGAAACACCGAACCGGTGAAAACACCACGTCTATTATTACGATCGACAACGGTTAAATCTCTAAATCTTATCTCATTAGGATAAAAAGAGACAGTATCACTAATTGAATAAGAAGTTTGTAAAAGATCTACATCAAAAGTGCCATCATCAATTGCAACACGCCCTGTAAGATTAGCATCACCAAAATGGCCACGATAATAGATTCGCCCATGAGCATCTCCCTGAAGATTTTGAATAACATTATCTAAAAAAACATTTAAAAAGCCAAGATCAAGGCCAGTAACTTCAAAATCAAAATCTACAAGCTGCTCCTCAGGATAAACCAGTCCGAACCCCGTTACCGGAACCAAATTTTCATCCTCCTGATCTGTTATTCTGGTATGCACCATAAGAGCATCCAAATCGTTATTCCACCTGCTTGAAGCACTTAAAGTTCCATACAAAACTTCATTAAACATAAAAGATTCCACCTCTAAACTGCTTGAAAGAAGGGGAGTTCGATAGTAATCTTCAAGCACCAGTTCTCCGTTTATCGTACCACCAAAAGAGATGTCATCCTCCTCTCTGCTTTCAAACATCCGGTTAACATCGAGATGGTTAAACATTAAGGTAAGAGCATCCTCCTTTTCCCTGTCTAAAAAGCCTTCAAGAGCGACGTACTGACCAGCATTTTCAACTCTAAAATTTTGAGCGCTTAAACCCTCCTTATAAAAAGAGAAGTGTGACTCACTTATATCCCATATTGAATCAGCAACGATAATTGAAGAGGGGTGTATAGCCAAATCGGACCTCCTGTTATTGTTCTCATCACGTGTAAAAGTTGTTGTTGAATAAAGAGCACCGCTATAAGTAACAGCATCCCAATTATTCCAAAACAGATTTGTAGTAAGAGTATCACTGTTGGCTTTTTGATGTACCGACAGGTTATAAAGATCGACAAATCTGCCAATCTCGGTTTTACCCGATCTTAAAACCACCGAAAGATCATCATCACCATTTTGAGAATTAACATAAAGATGAAAATCTTCTGAATAAACAGATTTATAACCCATATAATCAAATGCAACATCCAAATCGACTCTTTGATTTGCAGCATCAAAATGGCCTTTAAGATATCCGCGATTCGACAACTCCAAAGAGTTAGAAAGAGCAGAAACTAAATTACTCATCTCTTTAAGGCGAATATCAAACTCAAAATCATTCATTGCTGAGACATCCCTTAAAGGCTCCCGAATAGTTATAGAGGGTAAAAAGTGAGAGGCAAATTCAGCCAAAGTATTATCAAAATCGGTAAAAAGATAGCGACCTGCCACTGTCCCATCCGCAAAGGGAGATTCAAGCTTAAGTGTTTTAGCTCCATTTTCACGTACCGAAGATACTCTCACAGTATCAAAATCAAGCATTGCCCCGGGAGAGTATAAAACACCATCGGTAAAAAGCAGCTCACCAACAAGATCATCCACATTATCCCCCTCAAAATTTGACTCCATTTTTACAGAAAAAACTCCCCCTTCCATAACAGGATATAGATTTAACCTATCTGGCATAATATTTCGAAGAGAGGCAGAGAAATCAAATTTAGGTACTTTACCTGACATATCTACCAAACCATTAAAATCAACCTGTCCGTTTTCATCATCTATCCGTACAAGTCCGTCAAACATATAGTGAGTCAAGGTTCCTTTTAGCTCAATATTTTCATAGATATAATCATAAAAATCTATTGCAGTTACAATACCATCCAATACTATATGATAATCATCTACAGCATTACGACTACCATTAACCTCCATATCAAAAGTAACATCTCCCATTTGATCAAATCCGGCCAAACTACCCAGATCAAACTCCCGTGAACTAAGCAAACCTGAAAATGAAAAACTGTTATCTTCCCTAAGACTAACACGTATATCGGTACTCAAGCTGCCAAGTTGCGATGTAAAAGCACCATAGGCAACCAAATCGGTAAAAAATCCTGTTACGCTACCACTGTATTTAACAACACCCAGCTCATTAAAAGATTGAGGAAAAAGATGCTCTTCTTCGGGAATAAAGCGATCAACATCCGAAACTGTAGTATAAAAATCTTCAAAATCGAGATATAGAAAAGCATCAGAGGGATTTGACAGACCGGTAACATCAAAATTGCTCACTAATCGGGTACTGCTACCAAATGTACAGGAGACCGACCGCCCTCTAAAGCTATCATAGGTGCCAAACAGCGTCCCCGAAAAGACAAAAGGAGCCTCAACCTTCGGTATCCCGGGATAGAATAACATTGCCTCACTTGCATCTATTACCAAACGGTTAACTTCGGTTCTAAACTCGCATGGTTCACCTTCAGAGTCATACTTTCTAAAAGGAATTTTAATCTTACCAAAATCAAAAAGTGAGTTATCGGTATTAAATGTTAAGCGCTCAAGCTCTAAACGGTCACTGCCAATATAGCCGCGAGTACGCAACTCATTAAGATGAAGTCCGCGCTCCTCACTAAAAGAGAGCTCAGAAATCTCAAATTTTAAAGAATCCCCTGCAGGAGTTAATCGGTTAACCCTAAAGTTTAAATCATCCACAGATAAAAAATCATCGGGCAAAACTGCGTCACTCTTCTCCATTTTTAAATCAATATCACCACGCAAAACAATAAGCTGGCGAAAAGAGTAGTCCCAGCTACTCTCCTTCTTAGGAGATGCTGAAAGTGAATCTAAAAGAAAAGAGAAATTCATATTCTCCTCTTCTGTTTCATATAGATTAAATCGAGGAGAAAAAAATTGCACATCACCCAAATAGAGATGTTTTTTTCGTATAGAGAAATAGTCGATGCGAGCATGTACCTGATTGGCATAAAACAGAGTCTCCTGCTGTTGATCTTCAATTTTAAAGTCGTGTAACCTAACCCCCATAAAAGGAAATGCCGAAACCCGGTCAATAGAAATTTCAGCATTTATATCGTTCGACAACTTATTTGTTACAACACGCACAATGCTTGTCTGTACCGCCGGTATCATCAAAACAATTGACATAACCAACGGCACTCCTACTATTATAAGCAGACTGTAAAATAATATTTTCTCAGATTTTTTAATAATTTTGCCCTGTATTTAAAAACCGACCATTATTAACTCTAACTTGCAAAAATAATCATCTTAATCAGAAGTTACAGTCTGTTTCACAGCTTTTCACAAGAAAAACTAAAAATTAATGTCAATAGTAATACTTGCCATAGAATCATCATGTGATGACACTTCTGCATCAATCATCAAAAACAGTACCATTTTAAGTAATGTGACTGCCGCTCAACATGTGCATGAAGAGTATGGCGGTGTTGTTCCCGAACTTGCATCACGCGCTCACCAGCAAAATATAATACCCGTAGTTGACAAAGCATTTAAAGATGCAGGAGTAACCGGGGATGAGATAAATGCTGTAGCATTTACAAGAGGGCCCGGACTGCTAGGATCGCTGCTTGTGGGAACCTCTTTTGCCAAAGGTTTTGCCCTGGCTAAAAACATCCCGTTAATTGAAGTGGATCATTTGCAGGCACACGTTTTAGCACACTTTATTGAAGAACCGGGCAGTGATAAAAAACCACCCCAATTTCCCTTTCTTTGCTTATTAGTATCAGGCGGTAACAGTCAGATCATTATCGTAAAAGAGCATCTGAAAATGGAAATCATTGGAGAAACAATTGATGATGCTGCAGGTGAAGCATTTGATAAATGTGCTAAAATAATGGGTCTGCCATATCCGGGTGGCCCATTAATTGATAAATATGCAAAAAAAGGAGATTCAGAAGCGTTCAAATTTAACAAACCAAATATCCCCGACTTTAACTACAGCTTTAGCGGGGTGAAAACATCCTTTTTATACTCATTAAGAGATCGCATTAAAGAGAACCCCAACTTTATAACTGAAAACCTTAATGACCTTTGCGCATCACTTCAAAAAACCATTATAGAGATATTAATGGATAAACTTATAAAAGCAGCAAAAAAATATAGTATAAAAGATATAGCAGTGGCAGGCGGAGTATCAGCAAACAGTGAGCTTCGCAAAGCAGTAAATAGAGAGGCCGTAAAACAAGGCTGGAATACTCACATCCCAAAATTTGAATACACAACCGATAATGCTGCAATGGTAGCAATTACAGGCTATTATAAATACCTAAACAAACAATTTGCCGGTCAGGAACTCGCCCCTTATGCACGCATAAAAAACCGTTAAAAACCGTTAAGTTAAATAAATCAGAAACATTTTTAACTACAATACGTTCTTATAATAAGCGAGGTAAATTAAACAATCAAATAAAACATTTCATGCACAAAAAAAGAACATTCGTCAAATAATGACTATATAGGCTTTGCAAATTCATTGTTTTTTATCAAAAAATTTAATCTTTGCAATTTCGTAAAAAGTTTTGTATTGGCAATTAAAATAATTTAGTTAAAAAGTGATTGATTTAAACCATGTTTTTCGGGTAAAAAAGAGTAATTTTGTAACCCGAAAAGTTGACGATGAGATGGTTTTGGTGCCATTAGCCGACAGCGTAGCCGACATGACCCGTGTATTAACTCTTAATGAAACAGGAACTTTAATATTAGAAAATCTTGACGGCAAAAAAGATATCCGGCAAATAGTTAACCTCTTATTAAAGGAGTATGATGTAGATAGAGAAGAGCTGGAGAAAGATATAGAACAATTTATATTTGAGGCAAAAGAGAAAGGAATAGTAGAACAAATTCCTTAACCCGGTATTAATAAATGAAGATAAATAAACCACATATAATAAAACGTAATTACAAGAAACCATCCATCGAAGAGTTCGAACTGGACAGATCCATGTCGTTAATGATGGGGAGCCCACCGGATGATCCTGATGAAGATGATGAAGTTGAAAACCCACCAGGACCAGAGAACTCTCCTTTATATAATAATAGTTATAAACCAAAAGATAATCCATTTGGAGGCTCTCGTCCTGCATGGTAACTTTTAATTGTAATGCATGAATATTTTTTTAGCATCTCTTGAGCTAAAGATAAAATCAACTGCAAAAATTGATCTGCAACTAACTGCATCAGCTAAATATACTTTTCCGTTAATATCAACCACACAAACATATAGTTGCAACTATAAAACAAGCAAAAGCTATGAGAGTCTGTCAAACTTTAAACAGGCATTTAAAGGCGAATCATTTGATAAGCAAACAATGCCGTACAGTTGGATGGTTTATCAAAACGGCAATAGCGATATTGCAATAAAAATAACCTTTTTTAATCACCCTAAAATAGATAGTGCAACAGCTATTATAAATTCCAGACAAAAAGTTATAGATATCACCATCACTCCTCATAAAAGTGATGATACAGTTACCATCGATCCCCTTTTTCACCCGTTAGGCGGACTATTAATGGTTCACTTGGCTCATAAATCAGGAGGTTTTATAATACATGCATCAGGAGTTTCTTGCAGTAATAAAGGCTATCTATTTTCTGCTGTTTCAGGCACCGGTAAAAGCACTATGGCCTCATTATGGGAACAAAGTGGAGCCTTAATAATTAATGATGACCGCTTATGGATTCAAAAAATAGCTGAAAGGTGGAATATGTTTAACACACCTATGATTTGGTATAGCCAAAAACCTGCTATGGCAACAGTAGATAAAATATTTTTACTGCACCAGTCAAAAAACAACTTAATTACTCAAATAAAAGGCATTAATGCATCTATGCAGGTTATGAGTAACTGCATGCAACATCTTTATGAAAAGGAGATGACCAAATCACATCTTAATAAAGTATTAGATTTCACCTCTCAAATTCCAGTTTACAGCTGTGCATTTAAACCGGACAAAGAGATTGTGGAGATTATTAAAGAGTTAAACGAATAAAATAGATAAAACATAAAAGGGGCTGCCCAATACTTTTTGGACAGCCCCTTTTATTTAATATTTATCAGTAGAATAATATTATCGTGATCCCATAACAGTTTCACTCTTTATTAATCCGCCTATATAAACCCGTACAATATAAGCTGAGTTTGACTCAGGCAAAGCTATAAAAGTTCTGCTGGTTACTGCCGATGACTCACTCACCTGGCGACCATTAATTGTGAAAACCTCTATTGTGCCCTCACCATAAAGATCAAGCAAGTCACTGTTGATACTTACAATTGCCCTACCTGAACGCGAGGTGATACGAATGCCATCTAAATCTTCTTCCTGAACATCGTCGATGCCGGTTGATACTCCTGAATCTTCTTCTGTTTCGCGACCGGGAGTTAAATGAATAACAAATCGATCATCATCCTCACCAATATCTACAGGAGTATATTCATACGATGGGGTAGTG
>JARULA010000012.1 GCA_029688995.1 Marinilabiliaceae bacterium ANBcel2 | reverse complement strand
AAATGGGGAGCTTACAGCAGTTCCTGCACACTTTTACCGCTCTCAAACTCTTTGAGTACGCGTGCAACTTGTTCGGGTGAAAATCTTTTCTTTTTCATAAGTACAGTTCAAAATTAGTGATATTATTCTATTTTTAAACTGTCCATTTTATAGGGGAGCTTACAAAAGTATTCGAGTTTTATCATTTTATTGTCATTTCAATTTTGGGTATAAAAAATTGCCACTAACGTCCCGGCTATATGCGCCTGGGCATGGTTTCAGGCCAGCTGTGGATTTATCAGCTTGAACGCATGGTTTTGTGTAATACAAAACCCTCAATATGCTGTGGACGCCACGGCTGGCGTATAGCTCCGTTGGACATTGGCATCTCCTTTACCAACATTATTCTGAATTTATTAATGAAACTTGTTATTCATCTATGCAATTATCTATTAATAAATAATAATTATCTCGCTGTTCTCTATACTTAGAATCTGGCCAATCTTCAGACTTACTTCTTTCATGAATTTTTCTCAAATACTTTTCTTGCAAGTACACACATCTGTGTATTTCAGAAAATCTTCGGTCTGAATTTTTATACTCCTTAGCATTCTTGAAGCAGTTACAAACATCTAGAGCCATTTGTTCAGTATTACTATTTCTAGGTAAACACGAACATAAAAACACTATCATAAGTAGTTGTATCTTTCTCATTGATTAGGCGTTATTTGTTTAAACTTCTTTCTTATCGCTAAACTCACAAGTAATAAACCAACAATAAAATAAACTGGCCCATAAACCAATTCCCAAGACACGTTGCCAGAAATAATAAAGAACACTCCCAAAAGACCTCGCCACGTAAATAATCCATAAAGAGTAATTATCAATAGGTCCATAATTGAAAGGTCTTTACGTTGCAAAACTCCATAATTAGCTTTTAATTCTTTAGACTTGGATTTATCTAATTTAATATTCATTGAATTTAGATAATTTTTAATCTCGCTAGAATCATTCAGAATGGTTAGTTCAATAACATTTAGGTTATCTTCATTTTTCAGAAGACTATCCTCCTCCTTCTCGAATAATAATTTGAAAATATTCAAATAGTTATTCGTTGCAGCAATGTGAATTGGAAGGTTTCCGTTTTCATCTAAGGTATATTTAGATGCTCCTTTTTTTAGGAGATATGCTACAACTTCTTCATTACCATTATTAACTGCTTCCAATAATAAATATGTATTATTCAAATTCTTATTTACATCAATATTATTGTTTTCAATAAGTTCCCTTAATCTATTAACATTATTACCTTTACCTGCGAAAAATATCAATTCATGTTCCATAGTTTTTTTTAGCGTTTAATTTAATAAATTTAGCAATGAAGTGAGAATTATTCCATCTCTCTATCTGTAATTATTTGTTTTGTACTTTCTATTTCTTTTAATAATTCATCATTACTTTTTAATTCTTCTATTGCTATTCCTTGTAGTTGATTAATTTCAAAAGTCAAGTCTTCATAGGCAAGATTATTATTTCTCTTATTAATCAGTTTCTCTCTTATTAGATTGAGAGTTTTTTCAATAGATTTTCTTTTTTCTTCCATAACTCATTTTTTAAAATTACAATATATAATAATTTCCTCTCTTTTATTACTAATAGCAGGCCGCCCCTGTTGCTTGTGCCCAACCTACCCATAACGTTATTCCCATAAAAGATCCATATACGACAATAACTCTATATTCAATTTGTTAAAACTAAACAAAAAAACTAATAAACAGAATAATAATTGACCAATTACATATAAATGTTTGCTGCATCTGCAGGGTGTGTACGTTTAATAGATTTTATTCGCATTTTTAATTTTATATGTTATCAATATCAACTGGTAAAATAAACATAATTCTTAAATCATTAGAGCACCCCTTTTTGACTCTCCACTGAGAGGTAATGTGATAAAAATAATCAACTTCAGCCATCAGGGATTCAATCTCATCTCGTGTAAAGGGATATTTTTGAGGATTATAGAAAGTAAACTGAGGGTGATCTTCCACAAACTTTGGAAACCTATGATCTTGCAACAATGGTTTCATGAGGTTCCAAACGTTTTTAATCCTGTTTAATTCATCTTTAGGGTCTGCCACAATGGTATGAACCACCTGATCATTCCTCAACTCTTTAGGGGGCACCTCAGCAACATTGTTTTCATCGCCAGTGTATTTTTTATCACGCCATTTCGGATTTTTAGCAATGTTACTTATCACTTTATAAGGACTGACTGAATGATTTTCACATCCAAGACAAACGGACTCTCCCCTATGCACATCGTCGGCAGAAAATCTCGTGAAATAGTTTGAATAGGAAACGCTTAAATAACGAACTCTGCTTTGATCAATATCTACCCGGATAATGTCTCCTTCATAAATTTCCTTGCCGTTGGAATCTTTTTGTCCGGTAAATTGCATCAGATACTTGTCGCCATGATGCTGCATGAAGGATTGGATGGTTTCCAGCCCCTCTGTGCCCTGATAATACATTCTTTGGTCGTTGTTACACCACGCCCTGAATTTTATGACTCTATTCGCTTTTTCCATAACTATCATTTAAGTTCCACAAATATAGCTGAGCAGAATGCCAAAAGATGTCGTTTTATGATTGAAAAGAGGAAGTGTAACCAGGAAATAATTATATTTATAACCTTTATGTCAGGAGAATGTCCAGAGAATAAATTTCATTTTTTTTAAGTGCTCAAGCCGCACGGGCTCTTACTTTTTTTCAATAGCAAAAAAAAGTAAGCAAAAAATGCCACCGCTGGCATGAAAAAGGCTAAAAATCGATGTCTTTTTCCTGAGGCGGAAAGCAAGCCCTCGCTTTCAAAAAGGTCATATAACTTAATATGGATAGTTAATATGGAATTTTTATTTTTTTGCGGACAGCAGTAATTTATAACCAAACTAAAGCCAATAATCATGTCAAAACAAGGATATCTTCAAAGGTATATTTTAATTCTTGAGTATATAAAACGCTATAGATACTGTTCCAAGAATGCTATTTTGAATTACATAGAAGAGGAAATGACCAAACGAGGTTTTGATATAGGTCTGTCAGAAAGAACCCTTGCAAGAGATATGAAAGAGATAGAAGAGTTGTTCAATGTAAGTATAGAATATTCTAAAAAAGAAAAAGGATATTATCTTAATGAGGATGAATCAGGCAATCCGGAGTTAGTGAGTCAATTTTTAGATGCTTTTAATATTCTTAATGTGATGGGCGGCGAAACCGGTAAACCCAATTTCATCTATCCGGAATCCAGAAAATCAAAAGGAACAGAACACTTACTCCCCATAAAACAAGCCATAGAAAAACAACAATACATCATTATTGATTATCAAAAATACTTTCCTGAAAAAACAGGACAACGTATCATCGCACCTCATATCTTAAAAGAAAGCAGAGGCCGGTGGTATGTCATTGGATATGATAAAACCAAATCAGGTGAGATGCGGTCATTTGGACTTGATCGCATTCTATGGGTATCGCCACAAAAAGAGAAGTTTAAACCGAATATGACCATCAACTGGGAGGAGTATTATAAAAACTTCTTTTCGATGTTCACCAATGCAGAACCTGAAAAGGTTCTACTCAAATTCAACTATCGAGATGGTAATTATATTGAATCCATGCCTATTCACCACTCCCAAAAAACAACAAGAATTGGGAAAATTGTTACTGTCGAGTTATTTATTGGCGTGACTTTAGATTTAATGATGGAATTGATGTCACGCTGCTGGTCATTGGAAGTATTGGAACCAAATTGGCTGCGACAGGAAATGAGGAAGATTTTTTCTGAGGCGGCAGAACGTAATGAATAGTTAATTAAACACCCAATCCAAAGTGTATTTATTAAAATCGACAGGGGTTTGGAGTACCGGAAACTTGGTAAAATCATATCGGACTTCATAGTTACGATATTTGTACCGATTCTCTTTATACCATTTATACTCTAATTCCAGATTGGTGAAAATCATTTCCGTAAGACTTTTAAAATCAGCACTAAAGCTGTGAATTAACAGTTTTTGCGTATATATTTTATTGCCTTCAAGTGACTTAACGAACTTTGTATTGTCTTTTATCAAGTATAGATTTAACCCCAGATCAAAATCGTTATCCAATTTATCAATAAGGTTGTCCCCCATTTTTATATGCACTTTCCTGCCTTTTGAGATGTGCCGATTTAGACGTTCCAAAGCCTCTTCATGGGTTGAAAATTTAAAACCATGAAATTCCAGCAATACTTCAACGAAACTCATAAAGCTACCAATGGCCTCCTCACGGGCTAAGACAGGTTCAGGATTATAAATCTCTTTGTTTATGACAATTGGATTTTCAGTGTTATTTACTGATCGAATTAGTTCTCCGGTAATTTGATAGTGAAATTTTGGTTTCATGGCATTACTTTTAAATGAATGATAGATCAAAAGTAAGGCAGGAGAATGCCAAAATGTGGCAGGGATGCTTTTCTTCTTCACACTACGTCATATTCCGGCGCAACCACAATTTATCTTTACCTCAAACTTAAAATATATATAACATGAAAAAACAAGCACCATTGTGTATAGGAATCGGCGACTTTGGCTCTCAAATAGCCGAAGAGCTATTTGAAGCAAAAGCCATTGAACCAAAGATATGTGCGTGTCATTACAAAGAGACGAATTTAAATAAAATCAAGGTCTCCAACAAAATCATGTTGAATGAGGATTTAAGAGAGAGAGATGAAAGCTCTATCGTTAGTCAAAAAACCTTCACGGAACTTTTTCATGCCTTACCGCAAATGGTTTTTCTTATGGCAAATACAAATGAATCATGGTCGAGAAAAGCCTTTATACATCTGGCAAAAAAAGCAAAACATGAGGGGCACATGACCATTGCTATTATCTATTCAGAAACAAGTAGCTCTGATTTTTATTCCCAGTGGGAAACCGATCCCAATGAATGCATAAATGCGCTGTTTATTCATAGAGACAATGACAGTAAAGAAAAAGAAATTCAAACTTCAACGTTAACTGATTTTAGTGCTTTCGCAACCGATGTCATAAAAACGTTTACAGCAATTACAGATCCGTCTGCATTTATAAGATTCGACACTCATGAGCTATCTTCCCTGCTGACCGATTGCACCACACCTATAATTAGTGAAGCTATAGCCAATGGCAAAAACAGAAGTCTTAAAGCAATTGAAAAAGCTTATACAGATGAAATGATAGGGAGCAGAAACATCTTACTATTCATTCAGTCCGGCAAAAAAGAAGAAGTTACAATGGATGAAATAGGTTATATGATAAGCCATTTGGATGGTCTGATCCCTAATGCATCGAGCATTGGCTGGGGAACCGGGATTGTATCTGAACTAAACGACGAGATAAAAATAATTATCATTGCTTCCAAATAGAAAACCTTAAATGTGATTGAATTATGAAACGAAATGAGCAGAAACAATCAGAACTAATCAATGCCATATTTGAATCATTTGCTTATCCTGAACTGATAAAGAGTCTTACAGGCATGGATATAACCAATCAGGAGTCGGACATAATCTCGTCAGAGATTGTCGTAGAACAGTATTTAACCCTACGTGGTTTAAACACAAAAATAGCTCCCGCTCGCTACGCTGAAACCATACTCAACAACCAAGCTTTTAATTCGAAAGAATTAATTCTTGCTGCAGAGAAAATACTTGTTACATCAGAGGAGATAAACGAAACAATAAAACATATTGTTTCTCTTTCATACAGATACATCCACAATCAAACTTTTAAAGAATACATAGACAATGCCTATAAGCATAACATAGAAGTGAATCCCCTACTTACCGACGATTTTATTAGGGAATTATACAGTTGCAGCCATTTGACACAACATATCAATTTTATCGAATTTCAAAAACTGAATCTATTGCCTAATAGTCATTTGGTTTCAGACATCGAAGAGTTTTTTAAGATAGGCGTTAAAACAGGTACTTTCGGATATTTTGCAGAGGATTGGCATTCTATGACCATTAAAGAGTTCTTTTTGATTTACACGGAAGAACCGGAGCCTGTGATTTTTAAGATTTGTAAAAACTCATATATGCAGTGGTTTGTAATAGATGATGTCACTGGCCTTAACAACTATGCGATACATACCGACCTAATTTTTAAAATGGCCCGACAAATTATGAAACCGGAAAACCAGTCTTTCTTCGGCGAAAACTACCTACAAGGCTATCCTCATGATGATTCCAATATTTCACCCATTGAAAAAAACATAACCCATTTTAGAGTCGGCCATCAATTATTAGACAAAATGACAAACATAGACTCTCCCCTCGAGGTGAAACATCTTTCCATCAAAGAGCACAAGCATCAGGAAGAATTATTTCAGACTAACAGTGAACAGATGCAGGATGGAAGCCATTACAACCAAATAAAATTATCAATTAGCAAATTGTTTGTTAAAGTAGAAGCAGATCATCAGTATCTACTCTCCAAAATAGAATCTTCCCAACTTCTAAATGAATTAGTAAGAAGAAAATCAGATAAGCTTTACAACTATCTTATGGACTCTATTGAACGAGAATTCTTATTACAACAAAGAGAAGGAACAACATCCAGACTTTATGAAATAACCTTTAAAAATGCCCTTTATAAGCTTAATATTGGTCAGCTTACAAAAGCAACTCAACAAGCAGATGTTGCAGCACTTCTATTAAAAATCAATCA
This sequence comes from Marinilabiliaceae bacterium ANBcel2, assembly GCA_029688995.1. Lineage (GTDB taxonomy): Bacteria > Bacteroidota > Bacteroidia > Bacteroidales > Marinilabiliaceae > JARULA01. The sequence goes on along the minus strand of JARULA010000012.1, from coordinate 53,982 downwards.
GCAAATTCAGCATAAAACGGCCAATGAAATACTGGAATCCATTCCTAACATCGATGTTTTGGTGGAATACTTGGAGCGAAAAGGCTGTTATGTAAGGAAGAAAGAGCAAATATCAGGGTATTCCCTGTTTAAATTTTTGTGTGACAGATTAAATATTGGATATGTAACCGAAAAATCTAAGCTAATGAAGATGCTGGAAAATAGTTTAAATGAATCTGCCTTTTAACAATATAGATTCAAATGCTTAGATCATTATATGTCAGAGAGTTTAGACTACACCTAAACCTGTTTTTGCAAAACACTTCGACCTTACGACATGTTTTGTCATGGTTAACTATTACTTTTATCGTATCATCAAAATCTAAAACACCATGACAACTATTGAAACACTGCATCGATACAACATCATTATTAACCGCTTAAGAAGAAGCCCTGCCTCTTTTAATGAAATAGCAGATGAACTAGAACTTGAATCCAGTTTGCAAGAATACGATTTGAATATTTCAAAACGCACTTTTCAGCGTGATATTGCAAATATTGAGATGCTATTTGGCATAACCATATACTATGACTAGTCGCAAAGTTTATGGAATATAAAAAAGGAAGATGATGAAGAAGGCAATGCCCGTCTGCTGGATGCTTTCGATACCTTCAACGCTTTAAAAATGACCAATCGGCTTCCTCAATTCATCGATTATGAAAAGAGGCGTCCCAAAGGAACCGAAAATTTGAATGGCTTATTACAAGCAATAAAGAATAACCAGAGAGTTCGTTTCACTTATCATAAAATATGGACTGATGACACACAAATCCGATACATTGAGCCGCTAGCCTTAAAGGAGTCAATAAACAGATGGTATGTGGTTGCATGCGATATGGAAGACAATAAAAAGATTAAAACGTTTGCACTGGACCGCATTTCTGAAATAATAAACACATCAGAGAAATTTATACGCCCCAATGACTTTGATGTTAATGAGTTGTTTAAATACAGTTTTGGCATAATTAGCGGTGCACATTTTAAACCGGAAAAGGTAAAATTGATATTTTACAAACCTGAGGCTGAATACATCCGATCGCTTCGGCTTCATCATACGCAGAAGGAGACAAAAGAGACAGATGATGAAATTCATTTTGAAATGACTCTTTATATTACAGAAGATTTCATAAAGGAAATTGTTTCACATGGCTCCAATGTAAAGGTTCTGAAACCAAACAGCCTTATTCGTGCTGTGAAGGAGCATCACAAGGAGGCTTTAGATTTGTATTAGAAGAGCCCATATCAGGAATGGCCAATTTACGTTTTTTGTAAAAGAACCAGAACAACAATGACTTGTCACCACTGACACTATTTGGCTTACCCTCCTTTTATCTTTGAAGAAAAATCAAAAACCATGAAAAATTTCAACCCACACGACACAAAAAGATTAACGTCATTTCTGGAACAACCATCTTCGGTTTCAACTCTTAAAAACGGAAACATAATTTCGTACAACTACAATAAAGAGAATCCGGAAACCTGGAATGGTATTGTCTGGAACGACAACGGTGAGTGCTTCGTCATTTCATGGTATGGAAAGGAACATCTTTCCGGAATACTCAATCTGAATGATTGCAAGGGGCTCTCTATGGTTAATCTTGATAACAATAACATTACTTCTATCTCCACCAAAAACTGTTTCGAATTGGAGCATTTGACCTGCAAGCATAACAAAATATCAGAGCTAAATACCTCCGGGTGCTACAACCTTCACACCCTTAAAATCACAGGAAACCCATTAATAGAAGTCACCCTTATTGCCTGTGATCGCTTAAAGCGTTCAGATTTGTCGGTAAGGCCGACGATTTTAGGACGGGCGATTTCATCACACGAAATCCATACCGATCCACTCATCCAATTTCTCCTAAAATCAGAAATCTACGCTCTAACTTCCAAGGAATATTTCAATCAACGACAACAACTAAAAGACCGAAAAAGGGAAATGGAATACCACTTTCCCTTCACCCCGGAACAAGTTGCTAAAATTGAAGGAATCAATACTTGCCTCGACAAGAAATACCGAGCTGCAATCAAGCAGGCCGAAAAACTCGCGGACATTGGTATGAACCAGGTCGAAAATGACCAATTTATAAACGACTACGAAATTGAATTTGTAGTGGACATATATTCTACAAGCAAATACGACCATATTCCGGAAATGGATGGCATTCCCATCTACTCTGAACTTACATCCCTGGGATTTTCAAAACACGAATTTCAAAAACAAAAAGAGAGCGGCAAAAACAGCTCTATAAATCAACCTGAAAGCGGCTCTTTAACATGGTTTCTGGAAGAAAACCACAATGAATATCGTTACCAGACCAACCACCCACTTCAGCATCAGCATCACTGCTGGCTGTTTCACGAACTTTACGATCATACCTACCTTGCCTGGCAGGATATTCTGGATATGGAAGCAATTTGGATTGATGTGGTGCTGGTTACGCAGCATTGCGGCGAATTTACAGGAACACCGGATTCTTTGCAAGCAAAACAATAGAGGTGAGCGCCGATACGCCGAACAAATACAACGATATACAATACCCTATATTTAAACCGAAACAAATCAAAATCTATTACCAATTCATCATTAACTTTTTGGAAAGAAGATTTAAAAAGTTAGTTTTACGATAAACAAAATAATTAAATAAACTATTACACTATGAGAAATGCCTGGAAAGTGGGAATGAGATTTGTTTGCCCCGAATTCATGTTAAATGAAGAGATAGCCTATGCTTATGGCGACTCCATGCCAGACTATATAGATCACAGCAACATCGCATCAGTAAAACCTAGAGACATCATCATCATGGCGAAAAGCGTTCAAGATGGTATTAAACATATTGGATTAGTTCAAAGCAAGCCTATGTTTTGTATAGATGAGGAAATACAGGCGAAGGATTATCTGGCTAAAGGGATTATCAGATCGGAAAACGAAAGCTTAATAGAAAAATTCAGCAACCTCGAAGACCATCAGGATATTGTTTATTTCAAAGTTGATTGGTTAAAGATAGAGACCAGCGAACTTGATGTGAAATTCGTCAATACCAAGGGATTCGTATCGGTAAAAGATAATGAACTATTAAACGAAACTGTAGATAAATATTTAAACAAACGATGAACCTGAATAGATATGAGCAAAACACATAACCTAAAATGTTTTTTTTAAACTTCTATAGTAATGAGAAATGCTTGGAAAGTGGGAATGAGATTTGTTTGCCCCGAATTCATGTTAAATGAAGAGATAGCCTATGCTTATGGCGACTCCATGCCAGACTATTTAGATCACAGCAACATCGCATCAGTAAAACCTGGAGACATCATCATCATGGCGAAAAGCGTTCAAGATGGTATTAAACATATAGGATTAGTTCAAAGCAAGCCTATGTTTTGTATAGATGGGGAAATACAGGCGAAGGATTATCTGGCTAAAGGGATTATCAGATCGGAAAACGAAAGCTTAATAGAAAAATTCAGCAACCTCGAAGACCATCAGGATATTGTTTATTTCAAAGTTGATTGGTTAAAGATAGAGACCAGCGAACTTGATGTGAAATTCGTCAATACCAAGGGATTCGTATCGGTAAAAGATAATGAACTATTAAACAAAACTGTAGAAGAATATTTAAATAAAACAACAAAGATGAACAAATATATAGGCATACTCAAGTCCAACAAAAATATGATTCTTACCGGGGCTCCGGGAACAGGAAAAACTTTTCTAGCAAGGAAAATTGCAGAACAATTGATTTTAGCTCCTTTTTCCAAAGAAGAAACCACACATAAAAATATTGACATTGATAATTTCTTTAGCTGGATAAGCAGCAGAGGAAATGATGGCAAACCTTATAGCACTTCATATATCAACGATTTGAAAGCCTGCACCTCTTATTTTGAAAGAGAATTTCATGGTTTGCACAACTTACTTAGTGAAATAAAAAATAACTCGACTGAAGCCATCATAGAAAGACACAACAATGCTTCAGGTAGTAGGTCGGCCTTTCTTAATAAATTGGTAGAATATGCAAATGACTCAAATGACGAATCGCTTGAAGGTTTTCCCTTTGATAAAAATGCAAAAATCCAATTTGTACAGTTTCACCCTTCTTATGACTACACCGATTTTGTTGAAGGGCTCAGGCCTGTTAAAAAAGAAGGGCAACATGAAATAGGCTTTGAATTGAAAAATGGTGTTTTCAAAGACTTTTGTAAAAGAGCGGTTCAAAATCCAGACTATAACTATGTTTGTATTATTGATGAAATCAACAGAGGTGAAATTCCAAAAATATTCGGCGAACTCTTCTTCTCTATAGACCCAGGTTACAGGGGTGTAAAGGGCAAAGTAAAAACGCAGTACGCCAACATCCAAACAGAGGAGTCGCGCTTTACAGATGATTTTGAGGAAGGGTACTTTTTTGTACCTGAAAACCTTTATATCATCGGAACTATGAATGATATCGACCGGAGCATCGAAACTTTCGACTTTGCCATTCGCCGCCGTTTTGCCTGGCAGGAGATAAACGCTAAAGAAAGTCAACGCATGCTGGATAATAATGAGGCATGGGAAAACATGGGCGAAAATACAAAAAAACCTTCAGAACAGATACTGAAGGAAATTAAAAACAGGATGGACAGTCTTAACAATTTAATTGGCAATGATTCTGAAATGAATCTTGGTTTAGACTACCAAATAGGGGCTGCATATTTTCTCAAATTTGCATTATATGAAAAGAGTGATAATCCCTTTGAAAAACTATGGGAGAACCACCTTAAGTTATTACTCCAAGAGTACCTGCGTGGACTACCAAACAGAGTAGCGAATTTGGAAAAACTTAACAATGCTTACAACTTATTAAATGATACAACTGAAGATAACGGATAACCATTCAGGAAAAGACTTCTCAGAAGATTTGCCGGAGATTTCAGAAAGAGAACATGCTTTTACTGATTTAGAAAGTATTGCAAACAAAAACATTACAAGTTTGTGCAAAGAAAACCCTAATCTCCTGATTTTTCCTCACAGTCTCAATGTGTATAATGATTATATTGGAGAACAGAACATTTTAAATGTTGACAATGGGAAAATCACAACAAGCAATATAATGGGTTTTGTGGGGAGAAACCAAACAAGGCTTCACATTTCTTCTAGGTTCTACCCAAGGAAAAATGATTTTTTCTTGCATTACATGCTTCAGAAAGTTTTCTCTATTAATATGTTTGATTTAAAGATAGGGAAAAGTGAGGATCGAATCTGGGATTTTTTGCTTTATCTTTTTCCGTATTATGTTAATCGAGCGCTTTCCCAGGGATTGTATAAGGAATACAAAAAAAATCAGTATAATGATGCAAACATAAAAGGTGTTGTTAATATAAATCGTCACATAAATAGCAATATACCTTTCAATGGTAAAATCGCCTATAGTGCAAGGGAGTTCGACCATAATAATAAAATAACACAACTTATTCGTCATACTATCGAGCATATAAAAAAACACCCTTTTGGAAAAGGAATATTGGAAAACAGCAGTGACACCCAACTGAATGTGCAGGCTATTTTGGCTGCTACACCCGATTACAATAAGAGAGAACGTCAAAAAATCATGCAGAAGAATATACGTCCTCTTAATCATCCTTGGTTTTATAAGTATGTGGATCTACAAAAAATATGTCTGCAAATCCTTAGGCATGAAACCCTGAGTATAGGTGAAGAAAAGGATGAAATTTACGGTTTGCTGTTTGATGGCGCATGGTTATGGGAGGAATACCTGAATACCTTCCTGAAAAATATGAATTTTATGCATCCACGAAACAAAGAAGGGAAGGATCGAATTCCTCTGTTTTATAAACCTAAAAGGCATAATGAGTACAGATATCCTGACTTTTACAACAAGCTTTGTGTAATAGACGCCAAATATAAGTCTGGAAATTCCTACAAAGAGGATCTTAATCAAATAATATGTTATATGTATATAATGAAATTGCCACTTGGAGCTTTCTTGTATCCATCAAGAGAAACAATGAAATTGGATAACTTGGGAAAACTCAACGGTTATGGTGGTGAAGTGTATCAATTGTTTTTACCCATTTCTCAAGAGGAAGATTGCTTTAGTTCGTTTTGCAAAAATATGCAACGCACAGAATCTTTGTTTACTGATAAGCTTCATCCACTGATACAACAAGCGCAAGTTTCAAATGCTGATATTTGCTAAATCAATTCATGGCATATAATTTAATGAAAAACCCCGATCTCAAATTGCTCGGAAATCCAACAATGGAGAATTATCTACTACAAAAATCATCCGCCCAAAAAACCGGATTTAACCCACCCATCAAATGGTTCTTTAACATTGCTTCCGGAAGAAAATCATAATAAATACAGCTTACAGGCTGATCATTTTTAATTATATTATGCCTTTACACAATGTAAATCTCTCATCAAAAAAAACCATGCAAATCATACAGAACGTACACGCTCAATTTGCCAGCTTCTTTAAAGACCACGAGATTCAACCTTTCGTTCATTTATTGTCCAAAAAACTGAGTGAAGGCCATATATGTGTTGACCCGGAAGCTGTGTTTAAAGACGAGCATATTCAAACGGAATTATTGCCAGATGGTGATAAAACCAACACTATCCTGGAAGCAAATTTACTGGTTTCAACAGCCGAAGGACCTAAGCGCCCTTTTGTGTGGCACCGGAACCGGCTCTATTTTCAGCGTTATTTCTATTATGAATCTGGCATATTGGGCCGAATAGGTGCTTTTCTTGAAAACGAAAAGAATCAATTCACATCGCTCAAAACTGAGTTGTTAAATCATAAAAAACAGGTAAGAAAACTTTTTGTAGAGGAGCAGCTCAACGCCGAAAGTCCCCAATTCAATTGGCAAATGTGTGCTGCCCTCATGGCTTTGGTAAATTCCTTTACCATCATCTCCGGTGGTCCGGGTACCGGCAAAACAACAACAGTCGCAAAAATCTTGGCTTTGTTATTTGAAATTCAGCCCGATGCCAAGGTTGCCCTAGCTGCTCCTACGGGGAAAGCAGCTTATCGGATGGCCGAATCTTTAAAAAATGCGGCAAACCAGACAGAACAGACAGTCAGCGATAAATTTAGCCACCTTGAGCCCAAAACCATCCATCGATTGTTGAAAGCCCGTGGCAAATCTACCCACTTTGGACACAATACTGATAATCCGCTCAACTACGATCTGGTAATTGTTGATGAAGCCTCCATGATTGATGTTTCGTTGTTTTACAAGCTCATGGATGCCATACCCAACGGTGCCAGACTGATATTGCTGGGCGATAAAGACCAACTGGCGTCTGTTGAAGCAGGAAGTGTTTTGGGCGACTTGTGCCAAACTCAGAAAACCTTAAACCTGCTTTCGGAAGAGAAGGCCAATTTCATAAACAGTTTCTTAGAAGATTCGGAAGAAAAGTTTCCAGACGACCTCAAATCCAAACTAGAGGAGAATCCACTTAGTGGAAACATCATCCAGCTAAAGCACAGTCACCGTTTTTCCGGAGAAAAAGGGATCGGTTTACTCAGTAATGCCATCATAAACAACCAGACCGAGACGTTGAAAAGGTTTTTAGACAAAGATCAGGATGATGCCATTTCCATTGACAAAAATTATGAGTCCGATAAATTTGAGTCCTTTGCCAATGGATATAAAGAATTTATACAAGAACCGGACATTGCTGAAGCTTTAAAAAAGCTGAATAATTTAAGAGTGCTGTGTGCCATACGGGAAGGTGAACAAGGCGTATATTCGGCTAATAAAAAAATTGAGAACTACCTTCACCACCGGGGCCTCATTAATACTCAAAATGAGTTTTACGAAAACCGACCGGTGATGGTACTACAGAACAATCCGGCTCTGGGCTTATTCAATGGCGACACGGGCATCGTGCGGAAAAACAAAAATGAGGTCTCCAGGGTATGGTTTGAAGATGCCATCGGTCAATTAAAGTCTTTCATTCCCGGGCACATAGGAGCTGTGGAAACTGTCTTTGCCACAACCATCCACAAAAGCCAGGGTTCGGAATTCAACAAAGTGCTTGTGCTGCTGCCGGATATGCCGGAATTACCCATTCTTACCCGTGAGTTGGTTTACACAGCTGTTACGAGGGCTCGCAACTTTGTGCTGTTGCAAACTTCTGCTGAGACTCTTTTAGCTGCGGCTCAAAGAGGTGTGGAAAGGGTTTCGGGGTTGACGCACCGCATTGATGAACTAATTTAGTCTTTGTAAGAAAACGCCAACTACTGCGTTATTCTCGTTTTTGAAACAGTCATTTACGAAAAGTAAACTCCTTGGTTTCAAAAACTTAGAAAGCCTTGTATTTGACGCCTTCTTATCAAAGACTGAGCATTATATAGATTTCTTGCAGACACTATTCAAACAAATTGTATGGCTCTAAAAGTATTTGTATCAACTTCAATAGAACAACTGTTGTCCAGGCTCACGGATCAGCTGGTTGCAGATAACCAATCTGTATTTGTGCCTCACCACATTGTCACGCAAACCAATGGTATGGACAATTGGCTGAAGTATAAATTGGCTGAGAAATTAGGCATTGCGGCCAACATCAAGTATCTCAAACCAACCAGCATAGTTTCTCAATTGTTTTACCTTACTGGTGGCAATTTTGGTCGGGGCACTTTTTCGGGTGATTTAGCCTGGGTACTTTTCAGCCTATTGGATGAAACGGAATTTAAGGAGAATTATCCGGTCATTGCAGCATACATCAATAACAACACCACTACCGGGGCACTCAAAAGACTGGGACTTGCCCAAAAAGTCTCTGACCTGTTCGATCAATACCAGGTTTATCGGCCCGATATGATCAGAGAATGGAACACCTTGTCGCTGCCTGAAGCAATGAAAGCCGGTTGGCAGACTTACTTATGGAAGCGGGCAAAACAAGTTTCCGGCGATACAATTCATGACAAAACAGAAATTGCAGATCACATATTACAAAACATCAACAAGAAAGAGTTCTGCAATAAATTAAAGAGTAGGCTGCCTGTCGCTTACTTCTTCGGTATCTCGGTACTCTCGCCTTTCCACATGACCCTGTTCCGGGAAGCCTCAGATATCATTGACTTTAGATTCTTCCTATTACTGCCCAATTTGTCAAGCATTCTATCTGCCAATGGTTCAGCAACCCTGAAAAATGACCTACTCAAGAGTTGGACACCCCTGATTTGTGAAACCGCATCGATTATTTTGAATGAGGCCAACCAAAAGGCCATAATAAAACTGGAAGAGAAAGTCGATGCACCGCAGTCGCTTTTGAAAAAGCTTCAGTCTGATATCCGCAACGATCATCATCAAAACAGATTTGATCCCAATGTCGATCTTTTGGATGCATCGGTGACCATCAATTCCTGCTACACCGTCACACGGGAAGTGGAGAGTCTCTACAATTATTTGGTCAAAATAATTGAAACCAGCCCTTCACCGGTATCAGTACACGAAATTTCTGTACTGGTTACCAATGTGGACACCTATGCCCCATATATCAAAGCGGTGTTTGACAATGCCCCCTACAAAATACCGTATTCCATAGAAGGCGAAAGCATAGAAAGCTCAGAAGGCATCATCAGTTCGCTGATCTCTGTTCTTGGCATCACCGAAAAGACATTCACCTCTGAGAACATTGTCCGTTTACTGGATTCTGGCTATATCCGCCGCCAATTTGGCATTTCTGATGTGGGGCTGATACGCGACACAGTTTCAGAAGCCAACATCAGATTTGGTATTGAAAACGATCGTGAAAACGACAGTTGGTTGGTCAGCTGGGAACACGGCATCCGAAAAATTATTTTAGGCATCTGTATGGCGGGAGATGATGTTTATAACGATCAGGAAGGAGATATCCTGCCCTATGACAATCTGGAAGGAAATAGTGCGCTGGAGCTGGTTCGCTTTCTCCATTTTGTTAAACAGCTGATTCATTTCGTAAAGGAGCGTCAAAACTCAAGAAGCCTCACCGAATGGGCAGATTATCTTGAAGAGGTTACCCATCATTTAATCTGGACGCCGGGAGAAGAAGCCAACGAGGCTTATTCCGCTTTCCTGCATCAAATCAAACGATTGAATGCTACAAACCAGCTCATGAATGAAGAGATCAGTTATGAGGTGTTTTATGCACATTTTAGCCAACAATTCTCTAACGAGGAAACCATTAACAATAGACAACGAGGCATCGTGTTCAGCTCTTTAATTACCAAACGCAGTATTCCTGCTAAAATCATCGCCATGCTGGGGCTCAATTTCGATCAGTTCCCCCGAAAGGATCGAAACTTAAGTTATAACCTCATGACCGCCAACCCCTTGCCCGGTGACAGGAGTCTGAAGAAGAACGACAAGCACCTGTTTCTTGAAGCCATTATGGCCGCCCGGGAGAAACTATACATCAGTTACATTGGACAAAGCTCCAAAGACAATAAAGAACTTCCGCCCTCTTCCCTTGTTGATCAGCTTATGGATTACATAGAGACGGCCTGTGATTCAAAAGAAAAAGTAAGAGACAAACTCATCATCCGCCAACCATTGCATGGATTTAGCAACAAGTATGGGAAAGCACCTTATTACAGCTACCTAAAAGACACAGAAGCACGAGTAGATCTCGGTCAGGGAAACAATAAAAACACGCCCGATTTCAGCTCTATTGATTTGAACCGGTTTATTGCATTTTTCAAGAATCCTTTCAAGGCCTTTTACAAAAATACGGCAGGAATAAACTACGATGACAGGCCTTCTGAAGAATTGGAGGAAAACGAGCTGTTCGACTTGGATCACCTTGATCAATGGAAACTAAAAAATGAACTCCTCTATCTTACGGAAGAAGAGAAACAAGACTTTATCAGACGCAAAGTAATGACGGGTGAACTTCCCCTAAAAAACATGGCAATTGCCCAAACGGAAGGCATTGAAGCCAGCATATCTCCAGCCAAAGAGATGGTTTCGGAAATTATTCAGGAAAACAGGCATTCCCAATCCATTCGTATTGCTCTTAACCTGAAATATACAACTCTGACCGGCCAGATTGATCAGGTGTTTGACAACCGGATGGTTTTTGTGTGCTTCTCCAAAGGGGAATTCAAATATTATCTCGATGCAACCATCCGTTACCTGGTTGCCAGAGCATCCGGCCATCAGGTGCAGTTACTTTATGTTTCCAATAATCAAGAGCAAGTTTTTAAGTCCCAAAACATTGACCCAAAAGAAGCATTGTCAATATTAGAACAACTGGCAGAATTATTTCAATCGGGTCACGAAAAAATCTGGCCTTTTTTTACTGATTTCTACTTTGATTATCTGAAGGTAAATAATTGGTTTATTGAGGAATTGCATACAGAGATCAACAAAAAATTTACAGATTTCAAATATCCGGTATCCGAACCACACATTGTAAGTGCTTTTCAGTATGGTTATTTCGAAGATGAGGAAGTACTGAATGCCTTTAAAATCAATACCGCACTAATTACCGGAATCATTCAACGGGTATTACCGGAAGCTAACTTTAAGAAATAATTCATTATGCCTACATACAACACCTTCAATGTAAAGCAGGTAGAACTTGCCGGAACCAATTTAATCGAGGCCAGTGCCGGAACCGGAAAAACTTACTCCATTGCCTTGCTGGTTTTACGCCTCGTTTTAGAAAAAAATGTTCCGGTAAACCGGATTTTGATGGTAACTTTTACCAAAGCTGCCGTAGCCGAACTGGAAAGCCGCATCCGGTTATTCATCCGCCTGGCTCAAAGAGCTTCCAATGGCAAAAAAATAGCAGAGAAATCCATTGCAGAAATTGTGCAAGGAGCCATTCAGGAAAATTCTGCAGAGCAGGTAAATAAAATCCTGCAGGAATCAATTTTACTTTTGGACGAGCTATCCGTGCAAACCATTCATAGTTTTTGCCAGGAATCGCTCGAAGAGTTTGCCCTGGAAGCAAACATGGGATACAATCCTGAAATTGTAACTGATTCTTCGGATAGCATTGACCTTCTCGTAAATGACTTCTGGCGCTCTAAGATCACCACGCTGCCTGTTAATATCTTAAAGGAAGTAATCAACGACCTGGATAAAGCAACCATTGTTCAGGGAGTCAAAGACCATCTGGAGGAAAAAGTAACTTACGGCTACAACCCGGAGGCTGATTATGGTATTTCAGATGAAATCCTGAGAGAAATCGAAAACGAAATGGCATCCGGAGATGAGGAGCAGGCTAAACAAAGTATCAGGAAGCTCACTGAAAACCTTAAATTCGGAGCCATCAACGAGATATTGCCACGTATCAAAAGTTATAAGGAGGAACGCAACCTTCTGACCTATGACGACATGATTCAAAAAATGCATGATGCGCTGACAAATGGCAACGACTCTGCATTCAAAGATCAATTGCAAAAAAAGTACGAGGCGGTTTTTATCGACGAATTTCAGGATACGGATAAACTACAATATGAAATTTTTAAAAGTGGATTTCACAGCCGGGATTCATTGATTTTTTACATCGGCGATCCTAAACAGTCTATCTACTCCTGGCGAAAAGCTGATATCAATACCTATCTAAAAGCTTCCCGCGAGGTGGACAATCTTTATGGTATGAATTTCAATTTCCGCTCATCGGAACGCATGATTCAGGCCATGAATGATTTCTTTTTGCCTGAAGAAGGCTTTGATACGTTTGCTTATGGGCATGATGGCAATGATATCACCTATAAAAGGGTTGACTCTCCCAACCCCAACAGCAAAGGAATTCTAAAACACAATAACCGGGAAACAAATCCGATCTCCATATTCGAAGTCGAAAAAAAGGATCACGCCATTGCACCTGTGGTGGCGCAGGTAGCAGCATTGCTCAATGGAAAAGACTACAAAATAGAAAAAGAAGCTTCAACCCGTAATTTGGTGCCCGGGGATATCGGCATCCTGGTCAGAACTAACCCTCAGGCCCAGCAAATAAAAGAGGCATTGAGCCGAGTGAGCATTCCAGCTGTCACCATTGGAGATACCAAAGTTTTTGATTCTTCCGAAGCCAGCTATTTACTCTATTTGCTGGAAGCATTTGAACATCTATCACAAGGCACCATCAACAAGGCTTTACTCTCCCCCTTTACCGGCCTTGACCTAAAGCAAATTCTGGAACTTGACAATGATCAACTGGCTGAAATATTTCGAAAATACAGGAACATCTGGCGCCAGTCAGGAATTATGCCGGCTATTAAAACGTTTATTGCCGATTTTAATGTCCGGGGTATATTGTTAAGCCAGGAAACCGAACAAGGGGAACGCATCATTGCCAATCTTTACCATCTCACAGAACTGGTGCATAAAGCAGAATCCACCAAAAGATTATCGCCTGCCGAACTCATCAATTGGTTGCATAGTGCCATCAAAGACTCCAGTCCGGCAGTGGATGAATATGAGCAGAGAATCGAAAACGACGAGAACGCTGTCAACATCATCACTATTCATAAAAGTAAAGGATTGCAATACAACGTTGTCATTACCCCTTATCTGGATCTTATCACCTACACTCCTTTCAATGACATCAGTTGGCGCGACCCCGATTCAGGCACTTACATTACCGGAAATAAAAAAGCAGTCGGCGCTGCAGAAAAAAATCTTCATGACGACCAGGTTAATCAGGAGAACCGGAGATTGCTTTATGTAGCCATCACCCGGTCGGTTTACAAATGCTTTATCATAAAGGTGAATACGAAAACGGGACCATTTAACACAAAAAATTCAGCACTTGCAGCTTTTACAAACGCCTTAAAAAACAATCCCAATACGGGTATATCTTTCGAAGAGTGCCCCATATTAGCCAAAGGCTATTTCTATTCAGACAGTGCAGCGGAAAAACCGGTATATTCAGTAGCCAAGAACTTTGAACTAACACAAACCAACTGGCGAAAAATGAGTTATTCATTTCTTGCCGCAGATCATGAATACCATCCCAAAACAGAGCTGGGCAAATATCCCACCGATTATGATCGGTTTGTGTTCTCAGACCTGGTCAAAGGCCCCAAAACCGGTGACATGCTTCACTTTATCTTTGAAAACATCGATTTCACAGATGATACGCACTGGGATAAAATAATACGCGAAGCCCTTACACAGTATTTGCCCAAGTATAAAGCTGAGTATGCGCCATTGCTGAGACAGATGGTTTCTGAAATCCTTAATAGCAGAATCAACATCAATGGCAATGAGATTACTCTTTCTTCCATTGAAAATGCAAAACGCATCAATGAACTGGAATTTGATTTCACAGTTCCTCTCTTTAATCCCAAAAGACTGGAATCCCTTGCCCCTGACGGACAGATTTTTTCAGTAGGCCACAACCATGACATGGAAGGAATGATGAATGGTAAAATCGATCTTTTCTTTGAACACAATGGCAGGTATTATATCCTCGACTGGAAATCCAACTTTTTGGGCGATTCGCTTGATTGCTATACACCCGAAAAACTCAATGAGTCTATGAATGAGAACAATTACCACCTGCAACACCTCATCTATGCTTCAGCCATCGATTTGTATCTGAAATCCAGAATCCCGGATTACGACGCTATGAAGCACTTTGGTGGTGTCATTTATGTATTTCTGAGAGGTGTAAGAAAAGACTCTGAAAGCGGAATTTTTACGACAATGCCTGACAACACGTTTGCTGAGGTTCTTAAATGCTAAAGAACACCATTTTCCAAGGCCTCAAACCCAATCATTTTTGTTATGTTTGGTGGGTTATATATGAACACAGCAAATAGCACCCTTTATATGGGCTATTGCCGATGATTGTTTAAGAAATAACGATGTAAGAGAAAAATACCGTGATGTGATTTAACTGTGTCGCACATATTAGAACTTCAAATTCTACTATATCAGAATAATCCTAAAAAAATCAAAAAGTATGAACAAAACACAGTTTTCAGAAAAAATTTCAGAGTTGCATCAACTTTATAAAGATGGCTATATCAATGATCTTGAGTTTAACAGACTAAAAGAAGATTTACTTTCAGCATTATTTGAGAACTTAAAAGCAACTGAAAAAGTTTCAGATCAAACACAAAACAGGCTCTTAATAGATGCAAAATATGTAGGGAAAGCTGGTCAAAAATTATCCTCTGCAGCACTAAATTTTTTGCTGTACCTTATATTTTCTGTTTTTGCAACGATTCTTATCTATAGGGCATTTGTATCAGAAGTTATACCAGCAATACTACAGGGACGTGTTCCTCAAATAGAGGGGACAGGTGTAATTTCAATTATCTTTTTTATAATAGCAGGTGTCGGAATCATCATGTTTATAGTTACCCTTCTCAAGGCCGGAGAATTTCTAAGAAAGAGTTTATTGATTTACAATTTCAACCATCGACTTCATTTTAACTTCACACCCAATGAGGCGGTTAAAGAAAAACTTACAGGCAGTGAGCTTCATGGTGGAATTGTAGCCATAACACGGAAGTTTAGCAAAAAAGTAATGATAATTAATCATGGAGCACCTGAACGATTTGCTACTTATGAAGAAGCAATTGCATTACAAAAAAGTCATTGCAATATTGCAGGTTATTCTGATTGGTTTCTGCCCAATACAAAAGAAATGACGGCAGTATATATGAACTTATTTAAAAACGGGCTAGGAAGATTACAGGAAGAGAAGTATTGGACATCCCGTTATTCAGATCAGATGAGTAAAAAGAACTACTATTATAATAACTCAGAAGAAAAAAACAAATATCTGGTTTTTAATTTCAAAACTGGTAAAACTGAGGAGGTTGCTCCGGATGAGAAATACTTGGTAAGAATGATGAGGATTGACAGTGTTGAGTAAAATTAAACGCATAAGAGTGTCCGCCTAGCTTGCTAAAACATCAGCTAATAAAGTTACTGGTAAAGGTTGTAAATACTACCAGCAAGTGGAACTTAAATTCCAAATCGACGTATTTCACAAAAAAAATGACGCAGCAAACTACTTTACAACGTACCCTTGAATTAATGATTCTACTTGCAAGACCGGGAGGTGCTACCGTTAAATGCCTTGCAGAAGGGTTTGATGTGCATGAACGAACCATACAACGAACATTTCAAACCATAAGAGATGCCGGTTATTATATCAGAGAATACCGGGGGCGGTATTATATGGACAAAGAAGAAAATGCACAAAAAGCACGATTTGATGTCAGCCAACTTTTGTCTTTTACCCGTGAAGAGATTGTGCGCATAAAGTCTATGTTTGATAATATTCCGTCTAATCATTCCTATGACCACCTGATGAGCAAAATATTAGGAGCCATAGGTCTTGAAAATTCAGCTGCATCAGTTATTCAGAGCCATCAATTTGTCAGAGTAGAGACCATCAGAAAAGCCATTAAAGAGAAGAAGCAGATTTTGGTAAAGACTTATAGCTGGAGTACCGGAGGAAAAAGTTACAATAACATTAAGATGGAACCCATCGGATTTGCTTTGGATTATACCAGGGTGTGGTGTTATTTTCCGGAAATCAACCGAAATTTACTGGTACGTT
Organism: Marinilabiliaceae bacterium ANBcel2; assembly: GCA_029688995.1. Taxonomy (GTDB): domain Bacteria; phylum Bacteroidota; class Bacteroidia; order Bacteroidales; family Marinilabiliaceae; genus JARULA01. The sequence goes on along the minus strand of JARULA010000012.1, from coordinate 37,402 downwards.
TAACTGACATGGATTCTGTGAAGCTATCTGAGACCTCTTTTCAGCACAAAGAAAAGCATAAAACAGGATACATTGACGCTTTTGGCGCATCCGGTTTTGAGAAGTCAGAGGTTGTTATTGATGTAAATTTGCAAGCCAGAGGGTATCTGATGAGTGAATTTGCCATTGAAAGAAAAGAGTTTAAAACCATACATAACGAGGAAAGTAGTGATAAGCGGGTTAAGCCCCGGTATCGGTTTCAAACAGAGGTGTGTGGCTATTTCCATATAGCACGGTTTTGTATGGGACTGCCAAACGATGTACGCATTATTACCCCAAAATTGAAGAGGTATATAGAGAGCATTCAAAACAAACCAAAAGAGTGCGTTCATGAACCTTCAACTGTTTATTTTAGGTGAAAGTATCACGTTGTAAATAATAAATGGTTTCCACAGACTTTTTCATTCATAAGAGGATTGTGTAATCTGTCTGCTGCGAAAACTCTTTTGAACCCATCCTCACCCCTCTAACTCCCCTAGAAGGGGAGGACTTCAACGCACTATCTGTTTGAAGATTAACCTTAAGACTTCGGCTTGAACTCTGCCGAAAGGGATTAAGGGGTATGAGAAGGTGAATTGCTGCTTTTGGACGTTTTTTCAGTAATTATTAGGTAGCAACTTTATCAATGTTTGGATTCACGAAAAGGTGGTTTGTATCTATATCAAAACAGAGAAGGTTGCCCATCTCTTTTTTACTGCTATAGGCACACCCGTTGTCGAGGAAAAGGATGGGGGATTTTTGATCGATTTGTTCTTTTATTGCTTTCAATGTATGGGGCGTGTGACCACAAACAACTCGTTTGATAAAGGTGTTGCACGCCTGGCTATGAGGATAATGCCATAACATGCTTTGATAATCGGTTAATGGGTTTGAGCTTGCAAAGTTAAAACCGGCATGAACCAAAAAACAGTCGTCTAATTCGATATAAAAAGGCAAGCTACTAAAAAAAGCATAATGGTGAGGAGCCAACTTTCCATGCTTATCTAATAACTGCTTATTCATGAACAACCCCGGGAGTGAAAGTTCTTTGGGAGTTTTTGTTTTATGATGTATCTTTAATAATTCATCCTCGTGATTTCCCCTTAAAGCTGTAATTTGATAACCCATGGAGATTAATTCTATGATATAGTCCACCACCTGAAGACTTGCGGGACCTCGGTTAATGTAATCGCCCAGCAAATATAGCCGGTCACTTCTTCTTAAATCGCATAAATCCAACAAGCTCTTAAAAGTTTTAAAGCAGCCGTGTATATCGGGAATGACTAATCTTCTGGACATGGAATAGATTTGCTCCCGAGAGATTCGGGATTACACATAAATGTCTTAGATAAACAGGGAGTTAGTATAATTCTCCTCCAAACAGGCTGGTACTTGGAGATAAAAAAAGGGCCCAATTCATCTTTTATTTCAAAAAAATCGATATACCCACTCTCGTTTTTCTCCAGTTTAAAATTCAGGGAAATAACCGTGTCATCGTTCATGTATATGGCGTATTGTTTATAGCCTTTCTTTACAACGTCGTTAATCTTTCGACGATTTCCGGAACTGGCAGCGAATAAATTAACATCGAAAGAGTAGCCGCCACGCTCTCTTTTTATAAATAAACAATGGAAAAGAATGGCTAGAATAATTAGTTCTGATGTATTGTGTTAACTCCAAAATAATCCAACCATTTTCCAAGTTAAATGAATTACCGGCATGTCCATATTCAATAAAATTTGAGCTGTTTGTAACTGATTGTAAAATAGGAGGCGACCATTTAAACCATCTGTCGTTTCTTCTTTTATAAATAAATATCTCACGTGAAAAAATCCTGATATCTTCATCATGGATTTGAGTCCATGGAAGTCGCTGCCTACCGTTCCCAACAATTATGTTGTCATCATAAGAGAGCATGTATTGCTTTCCCTGATGCTTAAAACTGGTGGAATAGATTTCCAAAACAGCCTCACGTGTATATCCTCTGGTGGCACAAGCATCATAAAACCGCCACATGGGCTGAGCCTTCATACTAGTAATGCCATGTTGTGCAATAATTGGAGCTGAAATAAAAACCAGCAGGGCTAAAAGTGAAATGGTTCGTTTCATATATGAATGACTCTACCTCGCCCTCTTCATAAAAGGGGGTTTGCGTTACTTCTAACGCAATTAGGCGGTGTATAGGATTTTTCTCATGTTTTTCTCATTTAATTGTAATGTAATTCAACTACTAATAAGGCATCGCTACTCGTTAAGCCGTTCTGTCAAACTACGAGTTTTTTTAATCCCATTGTATTTTAATTAAGAACCCTATAAATCCCAAAACTAATAAACACTCCAAAAAGAATATCTTTTTGATAATGTGTAACTTGGTGAATTAGAAGAAGCCATAAGGATATTTATTTCACTGAGGGAATTATTTTGATATTCATATATATGTTTTTCTCTTAAACCATTACTTATATGTTCTATTTGCCAAATATCACCATTGAAATATTTATAGTTAGACATCGAAGAATTATCTTGTTTCTTTACAATCTTATCTTGTGAATAAAAAATAACTTGTTCTTGTTTCGTATTTGGTTTTAGATATCTTACCACATCAATATCTTCAGTATTATCATCAAGATATTCAAAAGCACTTTCTTGAATTAATTCCAATGCGGTTGAAATACTATAAATTGAAGATAATTCAGTTAAATTATCATCAGAGAAAAGAAAAACATCCCCCCCTAAAAAATGATATACCTCATCAATAAATAATCTTGTGCTAAAATCCGGAGAACGTCTATGCCTAAGAGCTACCACAGCATTACTGTAATAATAAAAATTAATAAACTCCCCATTTTTATTAATTGACGAAATTGTTTGGTCATTATTATATTTTATCTCACATATAATTGATGATGAATTGTTGTTGAAGGAATACTCTGATATCTTTTGTGAAGGAATATTCCTAATATCATCAACACTTGGTGTTTTATTGGGGACAATATTTAAATCATTAAATAATTCAATCCAAGTAAATTCTGATTTACGAATTAAAGTGATGTTATTATCATTGTTATACTCAATCTGAAAAACGTAACCCCGTTCATTATACTTATTAACGAAAAAACCAGAAAATATAGATTCTAATTTATTATTTGAATTGTAAGTGTAATTATATAAATAATAGAGTGGTGGACGGTTTTGAATACTAGACCTATATCTAATAAATGCATTGTCTATAAATCCGTTAACGTTATAATTGTAATCTATGTTTAAGGAGTAGTTCGTCTCGTGCTTAAATTCTGAAGAATAAAAAACAATATTTCCTATTTCATCGAAATGATAAGTAATATTATCTGACCCATATCTTTTTGGGGTAGTAAGTGAAATACCTAATCGTTTTAAGTTATTAGATGTGGGCTTAGAGAGAGTAAAAAATTGACCTGAAATAATTTGACGCGATAATCCCACCCCCTCAAGCTTATAATTTAGAACAGTTTCTTTATTCAATTCAGAGCCACTCCATGGAACTATTCTAAAACTATTATTGATTTTAAATAACTCTATATCTCTTTGGTTACCTAAAGAAAACAAACCCATATCAGTATATAAATCATTTAGAAATATTGAATACGGAGCATTTTTACTTACTCTATTTAATTCTATTTGAGGTAATTGATCCTTAATAAGATGATTAACTGTTTCAAAGACTTCATTTTGTCGTTGCTTATTATCAAGTTCCTGAAGAGCATTTAGTTTATCTCTCATCTCATTTTTATAAATACTTACTGGGTGTCTTTGCAAAAACCCAAGAAAACTAGTAATTGTATTGGAATCTTTTACTAATACATACTCAATTTCATGTATTAAGCTGTCTATATCATAAGGACTATCAGGAAAATCTATTTTGAACTGATTTGCCAAGATGATATCATTATTGGCTTTAATATTTTCTCATGCAACTTTTATCTTAAAAAATATTTAAGTTAGTTAAGTAATAACAACATACGCAAAACAAAAGAAATGGTTCCTAATAATTCAAACAAGACCAATGTCTATAAGTAATTCGCTATTGATATTTGTGGTTGATCGACCGAGGAAGGCCAGTTCATCAATGTTCTGATACCATTGGTTTAAGGTGGTGTTGCTGTGATTGGTGGATTTTATGTGCATGGATAGAACTGTCTGATATACTGACTGACAGATGCGGATCATTTCCAAAGCTTCTTCCCGGTTCAAACTTTCACCTGCATGTACATAACTACTCCGTTTTGAATATAGCTGAGTGACTCTAAAATACTCAGAGGTATGTTTCGTTTTATTTCCATACCATAGCAATGCGGCCACCCGATTTTTCAAAAGATTTGAACGGGCTTCCGCATCATCGTCATTGAGTATGGTATCCAATGCAACAAGAAAAACGGATAGTCTTTCAGCCTATTGGAGTCATACTCACTTACAGACTATATATTTTGCGTTATGCAGGTTTTTAATTAAGAATACAAACTTTCATATCCGTATTTATCAAATATCTTTTTTAATATTTTAATGTTGATTTTCTCATGTAAAAAGAATGCAATATAATTTACAATTTCTAATGTTTGAATAATTTCACGATTAAATAAAACTGAATAACACTCTTCGTCTGCTTCTCTTAAATAAGGGGTAATTGGAGTGCGTGCTAATTCAAAATCTACCAATTCTAAAGCTAGGGTATAATTCTGACCATGAATAGCGTTATGCAAAACATTATCTGAATGCATTATTTTTATATTTCCTAACATTATATCAGCAGCAATACAATGAAGTTCACTATAATTATCTTCAGTTAAATATCGCCATTGATTAATATAATAATCTCGTGTCTTTTTTGAGATAAATGGCAAATCATAAATCCTATAGGGGCATAAAACACTATATTGTAATATAAAGGGCTCTAAGATTTGCTCCTTTTCAAACGCATTTACCTTCTGCGGCAAAATGGAAAAAACAGCTTCCATTATATTTGTTTTTATACCAAGGTTGTTAATATAAGTACCACTTAGATAATCTCTTATAGCGTCTGTTTTATTTAGATACCCCCAAACATTATAATCAAGCTCTTGTGTATTAACATAACCATAGGGAAAATAAGTTAATCCATTTCCTTTGGTTATAGTAAACCTATTTGTTTCATTATTGAAATGTGTAATAACACTTCGACCATGTATGGGTGATGGCGAAATCAACTCAAGACCTGTTAACTCGCTTGTAATGACATAGTTTTGCAGGACAACACCTTCTTTTTGATATAAAACATTATTAACATCAACCCTTTTACAGTTTAACTGTATTCCTTCTATCATCATAAATAATATTAAAAAAATTCGGGGTAACTAATTTTGTTACCCCGAATTACCTAAGCACTTCTATACATGATGCCACAAGCCCCTTCCGACATTTTTGGGCAATTCGCCATTGTAACTGTCGTAGAAACTTTTGAAATTTTAAGATTTTTTTTCATATCTAAAAATCATGAATGAATTACCTGCTTATGGTGAGGTAATTTAACCCTTAATATACTATTTTAATTTCAGAGTATTATTTCTGTGATTTTTATGTGCTTTTACCGATTTCACTTTAGTTGTCATTAATATTACATTCCCATTTAATACTTCATATGGATTTTTTCCATCTAAAGGGTCATTTCCATCTTCAATTTTTTTAGCCAATTCGCAACGAACTTTTGCAAGGTTATGATTTGCAGTGCTTTTTTTCAAGGGATTGCCATGTTCTATAAAACTTTGCCCGGGACACCTATTACAATACCAACATTGTTCGTAAGCACCACACTCCTCATAGTCTTTAACGGTAATGTTTTGCCATTTTTTTAATATCTCAGAGCCAGAAACAATATCCTTAAAACTTTTATCCTTAAGATTTCCAAAACTTGTAGGAAAAGAATTACATGGCGTTACATTACCTTCTGGTGTGATATTGAAAAGATTAATACCTGCACCACAAAATGGTTCATCTATTTGTAATGTTTTTTTTCCAAAATCAGGAGCTTCTTTTCCCACATACAATGGAATATTTGGATCTCTTAATAGAATTTCTAACTCCTTATTAGACACTTGTAATTGCTGAGAAATTGCAATATTGCCATCTAATGAGTCAGTTAAATTAACATCAAATTGAGCAAGTGCTGAATATTTTTTGGCTAAATCAGAAACAGTATGATAACTTGATAAGTTATTTTTCATTATCGGACAGTTGAAGTAAATTGGAACTCCATTTTTTTGCAAAACACTAGCAACTTTGAGTGTTTTTGCCAAAGAGCCTTTAATTCGAGTTATGGAATCGTGTATTTCTTCATCCGCACTATAAACGGATAACCTTACTGACTGAGGAAAATGTTGTATCAGTTTATCGACATTATCAATTAAAGCTAAACCATTTGTGAAGATATCAAATGAAAAATCCTGTTTATGAATTAGCTCAATTAACTTCCATATATCATTTTTTATAAAAGGCTCACCTCCGGTTAGTGATATTTTTGCAACACCAAGTTCTTTTAATTCTTTTATTAAACTAACATAATCATTATAATCTAGTTCTTTCAGTAAACCTCGTTCAGATTTCTCATTGTTATTACGAGCTGCACCAGGGTTATAGCAATGGATGCATCTTTCGTTACAATTATATGTTAATTCTATCATTACAGATAAAGGAATACCGTCTTTTTCAATAAACTTTGAATAATCACTTTCGGCAGAACTAATTTCAAATGGTAATTTTTCTTGTATTGTTTTTTCGACAGTATTAATCTCATTTTTTCGTTGCTCACTTACAATCTTCCTTATCCGGGAAACTTCTGTAGAGTCGAATATTTTTAGTGTTAATAAACCGAAATTAATCAAATCATTACAAAACACAATTATATCATCTTCTAAGTATTCTTCTTTTCCTATTTTTATTAAACTAGGAATAGGAATTGGTTCATCTACCTCATATTTTAATACTTCATTAATGATATCAGCGGAATCCTCTTCAAACAAAAAAGACATCCCCTCCATTTTATTATATAGCAAAGCCTTTCTTTCGTTCCCAATTTTATGATATCTGCCACTAGTCCATTTGGGTCTATATACTGTAATCATGTTTAATTATTATTTACTTTATGCGTATTAGTTTAACCTTGTTGATACATATAAGTCTTTTATCCTTCGTTTCGACATTATAGAAAAATCTAAATTTAATTAGTGATGCTAAGACTCAGTTAAAGCTTTAATATATGACTGATTCAAACGAAACAATAATCCAGATTACAATGATAAAAGTACTGCTTTTAAAAAATAAATCAAACAGAACTCTATTCTATCCAGTCACTTTTTTCTCCTATGCCTGTAATAAATAAAGACTGAATTGCCCTACTAAAAACCACATAATATAGTGACTTCTCCTGATTATGATAAGCTTCCATTTCTTTTTCCTCTAAAAAATTATACTTTGAATGCCGATAGGGAACTGTGGAAGTAGACATATCCTTCACAAACACCACTTTAAATTCATGCCCCTTCATATCATGAAACGTTGAAACTTTTATGCTTTGAACCTGCTTCTTAGAATCAGTAAGATCAGTGCATTTAATGCCTGCCATATTTAATGATTTTTTCAGTCGATCAAGACCGGCATTGGTTCTTGTACAGACGCATATTTCAAAACTTTGCACATCCAGTTTGGATGTCAATCTCTCGATTTGTTTGAAAATATACTGCTCTTCCTCTTCGATGGTATTAAAAACCTTATAAACAGGCTCTTCCCCATGCATTAATGACAGGTAACCTTTAAGGCTTTCAGAAGCTCCGTCAAAATCATCAACAGTAAAATCTGACACAATTTTCGTTGCTACAAGCTTAATTTCTTCTGTGGTACGATAATTTATTTTTAATTTTCGGCTTCTGCGTCCTTTAACATTGATTCCCGATTTTGAGAAGTTAGGTTGTTTACTGTAAATATTCTGGTAGGGATCGCCAACCAGAAACAAATCATTCTCCTTATCTTCCACCAGTGCTCTTAAAAGTGTTAACTCCGGATTGCTGAAATCCTGAATTTCATCACAAATTATGTGGGAGTATGGCTTGTCTTTTCGGCTGTTGAAGTAGGAAGCCAATACAACACACAATTCAAGTTTTGAATAATTTTCCCCTTTTTCAAACTTAAAGTCTTCCATCAAATCCCAAACAGCCATTTTATCCTTCCGCCCCATCCGGTAAAACCGACCAAGTCTCGGTGCTTTGAGATACTCTTCTACTGTTTTTATGTTTTGTGTCAAGATCACATCATTGTATTCACTGCTAATAAAATTTACATCATATTTCGAAGCGTTTTTTTCCAACACTTCCTGCCATATTTTATCTTCTTGTTCGCTGGAAAAAAAACCAACCTTTTTATTAAAAATTTTATATTCAGGGCTATTGGCAAGTTCATAAATTAGTTTGTCGATATTTCTAATTTCCAGATTATCGGTAACAACACCCAAATTCTTTATCGTTGACTCAATATATTGTGTAAGGCTTTTGGTAAATGTGGTAAACAGTAATGGTTTCTGGAAAATGTCCTGTTTCTGGATAAGGTATTTTGCCCGGTGTAGTGCACATACTGTTTTGCCTGTGCCCGCCCCTCCTGTGATTTTCACGGCACCATTGTAATCTCTATAGGAAAGCGCTCTTTGACTGGGGTGCAGAAACACTTTCCATTTCTCGAAGTTCCCACTTAACAATTCCTCTATTTGTTCATCTTCAGTAATAATAAGACTATGCTTAAGGGCATTGCCACTCTCGGTTGGTTTTTCGTCTAATTTACCTGCTTCAATATCCTCAAATATCTCCTTTAAGGGTATGCCTTCTGACAAATAATAAAGATATTCATAGACATCCACAGGCAGATAGTCCTTCAATGATTTCAGCTCCTGCTGGTCAGGGATGTTCATTACCATTTGCAGCATCTTTTCAGGCGTGCCTATGGCCAGTAAATCTTCTTTTGAAAGGTATGAGAATATCCCTGGAGCAAATGTCTCTTCACCTTTTTGAGATAGATCAACATCGGGCTCTTCAAATAACTGAAAGGCCTGGGTTTTCTGGTTCCATTCAAAAATTTTATTTTTTGCCCAGTCCATTGCTTCATCATGGTTATCTACCCATAAAAGATGATATCCCGCATCGCCTGTTGGAGCCTGTACTACTGCACGATACTTTCCATCTACTCTAACTGTTCTGAGTGACTGATCCTTAAAACTTTGAATCTTTTCAAAGTTAAAAGACGGCCCATGCGGGTTCTCTTTGAATTTCTTTAAAAATTCGCGTGTTTTCTTTTGCATTTGCCGGGAAAGAGCCGAAAATGAGTCGAAAAATGATTCGTGGATAAATAATGGAAACCTACTCATATCTCTATATTTTTCAGGTTAAATGTTTCAATGGTAAACTGGGTAAATCCTCTTTCTAAAAATTTTCTTTCAGACTCCTCGTCAAATGGACACATAAAAAACTTCGATGTATGGGATCCCAGCTCTGCCTGAGCAATAATAACACCTTCGTCAAGCAGGTCAAAATCATACTCTTTATTGATTTCAATTTTCTTTTCAAGAAGTTGGTTGACTATAGAATGTAACTCATCACGGAAATTCTCTAAAATCTGCGATCTCGTATCAATCATTGTCTCCCTTTCTATTCCTCTGTAGTCATGAAATTGAATAAGATTGTATGATTGCCAGAAAAATTCCCAATTCTCTTTTTCGTATGACCCCGCTGGATTTTTATGAAAAACAGCTGCTTTGGTTTCTAATGTTTTAGGGTGAGAAAGAGCCAGAAAACCTAGTTCGTCAGTGAATTTTAATTTTTGAAGCAATGAAAAATGATTTACACTACCTGTTGAAAATGCATAATCAGATAAATTACCTGAGTTTAATACACCCTCGACCATATCCGGCTCAATGCCTATTTCCAATAGAGTTTCCTGACAAGCAAAAAGACTGATTGAACTCCATCTTTTTATATCTACTTTTTGAATTGGTGAACTCAAAAATGAAATAAAGCGTTGATAATTGTTCACATTATTATCAATATGTGTAAAGTCGAAATCCTTAAGCAAAGGATGTTTTAAGGCAATTCTTTTTACATTATCCAAGCCCAATGATAATTGTAATTGGTCATTTACTCTCAGGTTACCCCGTTCAACTATATCATCCCAGGTAAATACCCATACATGGTATCTTTCATTCCTGATTATTTCATCCCTAATTTTTAAATCACTCAATACTCTTTTGTGAGGATCAGCAGCGTGAAACGCATAACCATCCAGATACACGATGACATCTTTTATTTCCTGACATTTATCAAAATCCAGCGCCACACTATTTTCCGTTCTCGCGATACACTTGAAAACAAAATCTGGCCTGGTGGTATAACTTATACCCGGAAGGAAGCTATTGCCAAGATTTTGTGGCCAAATCTCGTAACAAATACTATTTGTTTCGTTGCCCAATGTTAGCCGATACCTTCTTTTACCATTATCGATACTCTCCCGAAAAGCATTGCTCTCTAGATTTTTATTAAAAGTTTCCCTTAGTAAGTTTACAAACTTTTCTTCCAGCTCTGACTCTTCCTGGTTCGCAAGCCGGGTAAGATTTGATAGGCTACTTACCTCATTCCACTCTGTGGATTTTTCCACAATTTCCTGAAACAGTAATTCTGCTTCATGACGGCTTAAGGATTGCCTTTCATACTGGTTCCCATAGGTGTAAATGCACTTATAACAACCATCCCGTCCTTCGTCTTTACAACTGCAGTGCAGAATGCGCTCATAAGCTTCCTGCAATAGTCTTGTAAACTCATCCGTATTAAAAAGTCGGGACAAATAACCGGTACCACCTGGAATGGTCTCATACATTACAAGAAACTTCTCTTTTTTGCCTGATTCCATATTGTGTTCATCATACTCTCTGATATTTATATGATCAGGGTGCCCTTTATAGAAACTTTTCAATCCCAGCATTAGGCCGGACTTGAATACAGCAACTCTCTCAGCTAAACGAAATTCCTGCACCGGTAAAAGAATTTTTATAGCCTCTGTTTTAAAGCTGCGGTAAAGATAAACCTCACGAAACACCTCCATTGCAGAATCATCGTCATGCCTATAGTTAATCCCTTTGTTACGACAGTAACCAAAATGATATGATTTCTTTCTTTGGTCTAATTCCTTATGCGTTATGGGTTTCTCAGTTGCTTTGCCGCAATATTTGCAAACAACAAAGCCAACTTCCGGGTTTTCCTTTTCGTTAATAAGTATGTTTTGGGTTGCCCATGAAGATTCATCTCTTACACCAGTATTTACTTCATAATAATCAACCGATTTAAAGTATTCAATTCCAAAGGGAATTCTTTTCAGGATTTTCGCCCCTGCGGATGTGTTACTTTTTGTTTTCAGGTGCAAGGATTTGGTGTAGAAGTTTCTTTCCCTGTCATCCGATGCATCATTGATTTTTGCCTGATTTTTTTCATTTACCGAAATTGCACCCTTGAACTTTATTAGAGTTTTTCTATTGGAACCACTGCCCCAGCTATTGTGCTGGCATTTAGGGCAATTCATCTGCCCATGCGGGATGTTTGCCTCAAGTTGCATTTCGTCACAATTGCTACAAAATCGCCACATCTCATAACTGTCATCCGAAAACACCTCAATACCATGCGATTGAAGCTTGTACCCCTGAGTATAAAAGATATTACCCGGAGCCAATTCCGTTAATCCGCCTGAAGCAGACCTGACGATTTCACCAAAATCTTCGTTTTTGTAAACCGCCTCACCATCTTCCTCGACTTTTGAATAAATCTGGGCCTTTAAAGATATCCCGGTTTCCGGAAAGGCATAATTGGGCAAAACCCCCAAATTGGTGAGATACTCCACTGTATCCCGGCTGTTGATTGCCTTAATCGCAGTGCTGACAGATTTTATCTCCTGTTTTAATGTTTTGGCTTCATCGCTGCTTTGTGGAAGTGTTTTCAAACGTTCTTTAATCTCCTTTTGCTTTTCCTGATAATAGTTGATTTCGAGCAAAAGGTTCTGGTGTATATTTTTCAACGATTCGTTGAAATAACCGGTATGCATCTCTCCCTCTATTTCAGTAAGGGCTGTCAATGGCTCTTCTTCCGTAAATCTTGACCGAAAAGAATCCAAAAGATTAATCTTGTTCTTATCAATAAAATCGGAAATGCGGTTGAAAACAAACCTTGCATCTCCAACCGGCAACCCTTTAAGGCCTAACAGCCTAACAATGGGTGGTATTACATTGGTATCCGGATTTTCCTGCGCCCACCTGTCAAAGCAATAGGCCATCAGATGCCTTCTTAGAATATCTTTGGCCCCCAGAAAACAGGCAGGTGTGCGCACCTCACCCTGCATCATGGCCATGGTATCTTCAAAAAAGAATTGGTCATGTTCATCGCGTCCGGCCATGTTTACAATAAGAGAAGTCCCTGAATCGCGCCCGGCACGCCCCACTCTTTGCAGATAATTGGCTGTTTCGGGTGGGATGGATGAATTGAGTGCAATATTTAAATCCCCAATATCAATACCCATTTCAAGTGTAGATGTAGCAACCAGAACATTGGTACTGTTATAAAAAGGACGTTTTTTAAAATCACGCTCAATGGCTTCGCGCTTGTCTCTGTCGATAAGCCCTGTGTGGTCTTTGGCGAATATACGTACTGCCCTGCCACGATTATATACCATGCGGTAATAATCAAACTCTTTTAATTCCTGGGATGTATAGGTTCCGGTGCATCGGTATTGTAAACAGGCCATGTTTTCCAAAACTGGGGCATTACCCGCACCCACATTAACAACGTGACCACAAACTTTGCATATAAAACTGCTGACATTGGTTGTCAGGATAATCTGCTCAGGTCTTATACCTGTGTTGTTTATTCCGGTGGCAACCTTCTTATCCAACATATCATTGGCTTCCAGGTAGGACAATAATTGCCCATAAAAATCATTGATCAGTTCAAATTCTTCCGGCTGCACCATTGCAAAACACTTCAAAAAATAAGTGCTAAACCAGTTGTGTGATTTGGGGGGTGTTTTTATTATCTCAAAAGCATTGGCATATTTTACTGTATCCAGGGTGGCAAATTTGGGCAAACGGCTATTCTTCCCAAAGTTTTTCATCAGGAAGAAGGATTTGTTTACATTTTGCGTAATAAGGTAATAATTGGTTTTTTCTGTACGGTATTTTCTAAGGTATAAATGGTCAACACCCCCTTTGAAACGCAAACGGTGCAAAAAGCCCAAGATAAACTTCTCAAAACTATTTTGATCAATCCTGTCAGCAAGATTGTTGCTTTTCATCCAATGGGAGAGTTGGGCGTAAACGTCAGCTAGGATATCCCTGCTAAACTCTACTGCGGAAGCACCTGATTTTTCGAGGGTGCGACCAATGCCTGCACTGAATGTGAACTCTGACCAGATTTCCCAACTAATGCGATTGGATAGCTCTTTAAGAAGCAACGCCCGGTATTTATCATCCCTTTTTAGTTTGTTCAAATTAACACGGTTTTCGGCATCGGGAGGCAGAAACTTCAAAATATAGGCATCCGGGTCGGGGTTATTTTTGAGTTTTTCCTGCCAATACTTTTCAAACGACTTGTAGAACCCGGGAAGTGTAATATTTTCCTCTATATCCACAAGCACCGATTGTATAGCGTGTCGCATACTAAACCGGAAGTTTCGGTTTTCGATAAACCCTGCCTGGTGGGCAGCATCCTGCACCCCATTGGTGAAAGCCAGAAGCTTTCGCTCGTGGTCCTTTGCAGGGTCGGAAGCAGTAGCCATTATTTGAGCGGTCATAACCGATTCGAGTGTGGGCACACCAGTTCCTACCAGGGCAAGTGTATCCCGCTCATTACAATGGGGGCAAACTTTATCAATACGGGTGTCATTTTGCCTGCGAACGCCAAAAACCCTGAAAAAACAATCTTTTTCTTTTTTGTCATGGATTTGCAGGGTGCGGGGATTGATGTACCCATCAATGGGGTCTCCTGAGTGCTTATAATCGGCTGCAAAAACATCTTCAAAGTTTTTGCCTTCAAGGGATGAGAGGAAGTAAACGTTTTTGTTGCCCCTATCGGCCATAAATTGTGAACGGATTTTAGACAGATCCTCTACAACTGTGTCATTCTCGAGTTTTACCATTATCCAGCCACTGCCACCGCATTCCCGACAAAAATATGGGGGAAGGGCTAATGTTTCATCTTGTGGGTCTATATCAGTTTCCCAGAGAAAAACCGGATTAGGTTGCAATTTTTTCAATACCCTGAACAGACTCCGAACCCAATAGGTGGTTTGAAAATAGACAAAGGGAAAATTCCGCCCCGATGACTGGTCTTTTGCATACGAGAGTATGGCAGTTAAGGACTTTAACAGCAGAATACTCTGTTCAAGACTTATAAGCTTGTCCAGTGAACACCTTTTTAACCACAGACTGCAAACATCTTCCACTTCCATCACTCCCTTGCCACAAAGCAAGGCCAGTTCAAGCAGCCATTGGTTTTTTCTTAATCTTTCCAGCAATTCATTATGCTCTTCCGGAATGCTCCAGAACTGCAATTGCCGGTACAGATAAGTAGCATAATCATCATCTGCACGAAAACGGCAATCCTCAATAGCATCCAGATTGACAGTCGGAATTTCCGTTACGGCATCAAAGAAAAACTCCGGGTCTTCCCTTTGTTCTTCAATCACAGCATCAGGGTCTTTTTCAATACCAAATATATCGGCAAAAAAACTGACCAATTCAGCCTTCCCTTCTTCTCCACCACCCATGGTGGCAGATGTGCCCACCGGCACCAAGGCGTTATCGCTGATGTTGAGTTTGAGTTTAAGCCTGCGCATCAGGTTGGCCACATCAGAACCTTTGGCACCATCGTAAGTGTGGAGTTCGTCGAGCACAATGAATTTAAGCAGGGTATTGTCTTTGTAATTGTGTGACCATATACCATTATATCCGGCCTTCATTAATGCAAAATCGAGCATTTTGAAGTTGGTAAGTAAAATATCGGGTGGGGACTTCAATATCACACTGCGATCTTCGATGATACGTTCTTCCTCCATTTGCACGGGGCGTTCGCCTGATTTGCCTTTCCCTTCACCAATAAATAATCCAGCCCTGATTTTTCCACGAAGAATATATTCCCCGTTTGCATCCTGAAAATTATAAATTTCTTTTGCCAGACGCCTTGCCTGGTCAGTGGCCAGGGCATTCATGGGGTAAAGGATAATGACCTTTATGCCCGGGGTATCTCTGCGCTTATAGCAATAATCCAGCAGGGGAAATAGGAAACTTTCCGTTTTACCCGAACCGGTGCCCGTGGTTAGGATTAGCGGCTTGGGTTCATTGTTTTGTGTGGTAAGGCGCTGAAAGGCTATGTACTGGTGGATGTAGGGTGTAAAATTGGGATAGACATCCAGTATATCGCTCAGCAAAATATCCTTTTCCAGCTTTTGGTAAGGCAAGCGGATTTGTATATAAGGCCCTTTAAACATTCCCTTGCGTTTGTGAAACAGGAAATCTTCAAAAGCCTGCTCCACATGCTTATCATCAAAATTAAAGGTGGCTTTCAGGTATTCTACCACGGCATTTTTCAGCTCTTCAGTTTGTATCAGGGATAGCATGGTGTAGTTTTACTATTGAGTGTTTTCTTCTGCAAATATCTTTTCAAAATGTGCCCAGGCGGTTTTGTAGTCTTCTATGCGGTCGCAAAGCACAAAGGGTGCAATGTAGGTTAATTCCTTTCCTGCCTGTAATTCATTTCTTGCAGGATCAATAACGTATTTATATTTTTCGCCAAATTTCATTTCTTTTATCTCATCCCAAGTTCCTCTTGGAACACCAGTACCTGAGAGACTTCTGGAAGACGTAAAAACAATTTTCCCTTCGGCATCAAAATAAGTATCTTCTTCATTTTGTTGAAGAACAGAAAACTGAACTTCGTACATTAAAATCAAATCTTCTAAAGTCAAACCCAAAGCCATCGAAATAATAACATCAATTTCAATTAGTGCCTGCCGTCTTTCATAATGGTTCCGCAAAGGTGTATTCCAACTCCAGTTATCTTGCAAACTACTCCACAATTTCAATCGGGTATCATCTTTGCTCCAATGAATTGTTTTAAAATACGCATTCCAATTTCTTTTCCATAAGTCGCCAAAATACTTGTTAACACAGTTTGATACCAATACCCTCCCAAATAACTCGTTATTATATTTCTCCGGTAAGCTTGCTGGTAGAATATATACCGAGTTTGGTTGGATGTTTGACCAGCCGTTTGTTTTAACATAAAAGTCCAAAACAATTGAAGATGAAATTCCTGAAAAGCTAATAAGGTCTTTTTCATGCTCAAACAAAAGGGATAGCACTCCATGAATATGAATTGCCTTGGGCGGTATTATGCAATTCTGGAATGTTCTTTCCGAATTTGATCCAACCATGGCCCGTGTTGCCCATCTGTAGCAATCATACCAGTTTTTTCCAAATTTCTCCAACTCTGGATTAAACAACCCGTCATATTTTGGAAGATATTTTGAGTTTGGGAAAAAGTTTTCATCAATCAATTCAAAATTTACAGATTGGTAATCATTGTTGCTGTTATACACAGTTTTTGGCGACTGTGCTGTAGGATTTAAAATAGTAAAATGTGGACCGTTATATACAAACTCGTAATTATCAACATTCGCCTGTTGCGTGTTATGGTTTATATCATCAATATATAATCCAATATCATTCGTTTCATGAAAACCGAGTGAAAAATATACTTTACAATTTTTCACTTTATGATTAGAATATTTTGAAAGTGTAGAAAACACTTTTTTCAAATCTTCGCTATGCAGATACGCCATCTTGGGGGCTTTTTTAACGCCCTGAGCTTCTGATAGCATTTGCATAAATTCATTATTCATGTTAACTACACGTCTACTGTTGGCAGCAGTATTCCAAAATGGCTTTCCATTTTCATTTTTTATCTTGATATTTTGTGGGCCATTGGCGTTTCCATTCAAACAACCATCGATTGTAGAAGGGTGAAAAAGGTTAGAAATTAACTTAAAGTCAATCGCTTTTTTTTCAGAAGAATAAATGCACACAAGAAAAACGAGTCTTCCTTTATCATTTGTTTCTTTGAATAGCTTAAATTCATTGCGGAAATGAAAAAGATACTCTATGTGGTTATATAGGAAACCCCTAAACTCGGTTCCTTTTGCATCATCATATATACTTGGCGGATGAACTAACCCGATAAATCCACCAGGACTCTTAATTTCTGTATTAACAACCAGAATATTTTTATATAAATCAGGTTGATGTCCTTTTAAGATTTCAAAATTTTGCATTGCATTCATAAAGGACGCCATAGATTGAGTTTCAATGTAATCCTTTAGGTATTGCTCTTTCAATTGCAAATTCTGAAAAAAAACTTCGTCCAAAACGCGTGCTTTAGGTGCACTTACATTACGAATGATTAATTCAGGGAAGACATCTCCCTGTATTAATTTCCCCTCAAATTCAATTTTCACCCAAGGTGGATTACCCACTATCACATCAAACCCGCCTCTTTCCTTAAATACCTCCAAAAACTCCAGCTCGTGGTGGAAAAAGCGGTGTTGATTGCGCAGTTTTTCTACAATGCTTATCCTGGTATTGTCGGCAAACAGTGTCCAGGTATCACCTGCCTTTTGGCTGATTTGAGTTAAAATATCCCTAGGGGTGGCATTTTCATCCATGAAGCTTAAATCCACACCCAATATATTTTCAACTTCGTTGTACCATTGGGTGCGCGTAGGCAAGTCGGCCACATTACGTGCATCCCAAAACCACAAGCTGCACCAATAGTCCATAACCATACGCAACTTATAGTAGGGTGCGTTGCGGGCTTCCAGTGTCTCTTTCAGGCGCTCCTTTTCATTGTATCCTTTTAGCGCCATCTGTGGTGGCTCCTGCCCGTAAATGGCATAGGCACTGGTAGTATCTTTTATAATGCCTTTAATTTGGTTGTAATGCTCTTGCAACAGGGTATCAATGACCTTGCAGATTTTCTCCAGACGATTGCATTCCAAGGTGCTTAAAGGCTGTTTAAATTCCTTCTTCCAGTCTTTAATACCACCTATTTGTCCTTTGGTAAGCTCCTCTTTCAATAATTTAATGTTGGCCGATGCCAGCATATTGTCATCAGGCAGCAAAAAGTGATAAAACTGTCCCGGCTTGCGGGTAATATTTCCTTTTTTATCCCAGGCAATCTTATGGGGGGCATTTGCCCACCAGGTTTTGGATATGGGGGTTTCCCTTAGTCTTTTGGTACCTTCTATGGGATACTCTACAATTACATCCTTCCTGTTATACACCTTAAGCCAGCAACCCACAACGGCATTACCAACGCCAAGTCGGTTGGCAAAGAAGGGGGTTTCCATCCCTTTGTGCATGCAATTGAGCCAGAGCGAAAGTTTGCCCAGCTCTATAGCAGTGGGGTTAATATCCACCCCATACACATTTTTGGCGGCTATATATGCTTTCACCTTTTGTAGTTCGTCGTGATACCGCCCCGGCACAATGCGCTTTCGTTCCTTTCTTACTTCCTCGTTTTCTTTTAGCTCAAGGTATGCCACTGCCAGTTGGTTAATGGCTTCGTTCTGGAAAGCGGCTGCTCCCATGGCGGGTTCAAGAATTTTCAACTCCAAAATTTCATCGGCACAAAACTCCCCATTTTCCTGTCGTTCTTTGAGCCGGTCAATAATGCCTTTCAAAGTATATTTTACAGTCGTCCGGGTAAGCACCTCTGGCGTATAAAAGGAAGCAGATTTTTTGCGGTCGCGCCCATTAAGGCGGTACACAAAATGACCCTCGGGAATTTCTTTATCAATATCAGGATTTTCAGGGTCTTTCAAGACTTCATCATCTTTAAAATCATCGCGTCGTGAAAAAGGGACCACAAAAGTACCGTCTTTTCCTGTAGCATCATTGGCTGCCTTTACTTCAATCATGGCTTCCGAAGCAAAAAAACCCCTGTATGCCAGCAAGCTTTCGTAAACACTACCCAACTGGTTAATGCCCAGGTTGGCATAAGATATGCGACCGGGGCGGTTTCTTCTGTTTCCCTTGCTCAGCGAAAGCCTGAAAATTATGCTTTGCAGTTTGAAATTTCGAAAATGGACATCCTTAAGGTACGTAAGCTCATTGTTATCAAAAAGAGGCGAGTCAAGGCGCTTCATGGCAAAACCCTTATGCCCGTTCTGCTTTCCGGTAAAAAGAAAATTAAAAAGTTTCCAAAGGCTCTTCGAAATAAAATGTCCATTGCGTGAAGACTCGGTGCGCAATTCTATCATCTCCATATCGCGCAACATTTCAAGACTATAGCCCTTTTGATACGTATGGTCTTTGATGGGCAGTATCTCCAACTCTTCGCGAGATTCAGCGTAAAACAGAAATAAAAGCCGATAAACCATGGTAAGGCAATCGTCCTTAAGCTCATTGGCAAAGGTTTCGTTTGCCATCTTTTTCTTCAATGCTTCCTTTTCCTGTGGTGTTTCGGCCTGGTTCAATTTATAGTAAATGGCTTCATTGGCCAATGTTTCCACGGCATACACCACCCCTTCTTTCAAGTCTTGAGTAACCCCATAAGCAGCTTTATGGGCATCTTCATCCAGAGATTGTAACAGGCTTTCGGTATCGGAAATGAACTGCGATTTGTTAAGCAGAGCATAAAACAATGAAAGATAGTCACGATTGGCGGGTATTCTTGATTCTTCCACCAACT
The DNA here is from genome assembly GCA_029688995.1 of Marinilabiliaceae bacterium ANBcel2. Classification (GTDB taxonomy): domain Bacteria; phylum Bacteroidota; class Bacteroidia; order Bacteroidales; family Marinilabiliaceae; genus JARULA01. Next base: position 17,558 of record JARULA010000012.1, on the reverse strand, counting down.
GCTCAATATCAAATAGCAGGTAGCTGTCGTATTTCCATTTCTCGTAGTTTATAAGAAATATTTTGGCTCCCGCAAGCATGATAACATATTCGGGCCGCTCATCCACAGGCAATAAGAACAACTCACTCAGAGCATCCTTAACCACATCAGGTTTTAGCTCAATATCTTTCCATACTTCAGGATAAACTTTTTCCCAATCGTCCTTTCCCCAGATCTGCTCATAAATCCCCTCAGGCTCTTTATCATCGGATTCTTTTACAATGCCCTTCATCTCCATGATGTAGAGGAATGGCTTATTTCCTTTGGTATAGCTAAACAATACGGGGATAATTTCTTTGTCATTCAGGTAAACCTGATTACCGTATTCTTGCTGCCCATTGCTGTATCCCAGCACATCCAGCACTTTCTTGTGAAAATCATGGGTCCTTTTAACCTTATCCTTTTCCCTTTGAAGGTTCAGTAAATCTTTTTTGAACTGATAATACTGCTCTCGTAAGGGATTTACCTTGGCATTGATTTCAGAAATATGGTTGGGATTGTATTCCTTTTCGTCATCCTTCTTCTTCTGTGTTACATAGCCCGCTTTGTCAAAAACTTTTTTGGGAAAATCTTCCGAGAAAAAATTTTGAGAATAAAAATCACCTATGTTTTCTAAAAACTTGATCATTTGTACCGGATTTTAAGCATTGTAAAAAACTGCGAGCAAACGAAAAAAAGGCTCATTGTCTAACTGAAAGCAGGTTTGATAAAATCCTGAAGTTTCCTGCCTTAAATACTCAATATCCTTTTTTCGCTTGTTTTTGTGCACCTTGAGTGTACCAGAAAAATCATCACCAAACTGAAGCTCCAACTGCCGTTCAGAATCTTGAAGCCATTTATTTAGTTTCTTCTCATAAACCCCTAATTTTTCTTCTACCTCATCACGCAAGCTGCCTTGCCATGTGGTTTCGTAAAGTTTCCTCGCACTTTTAACAGCATCGGGGAGCATGCTTTGCATCAGGTCAATATGTGTGTTTTCAATTTCAATATCAGGTAAATCATCAAATAACCGATAGTTTTGTAAAAAATCATCAAAAGAATCCATCGAGCCCACTTGCTGCCCAATAAATGACCGCCCTACCACAAATGACCTTGATAAAATGGACTGTCCTTTTGTATTGGATGTAATCCCCTGAAATACAAACCAGGCTGATTTCTCGGGTAAAGGACTTCGCATTCTTACCACCGGAGCATTTCCTTTGTCAATCAGAGCAAGGATTTTAAACTGCAGCCAACGTGCAATGGGATGCAGATCATATAACAACTGAAGGTCGGGCCAAGGGTTCTCCTTCTTCTTTCGAGCTTTAGCAATGGCCTTCTCCACCAAATCTTTGTCTGTCGTTAACTTGAAAGTATTTCGCTTTAAAGGGAAAGCTTCATCAGGTAAGTCATACAATACTCCCTTACGGCTCAATTCCTCATCCAATGCAAACTCAATGGTTTTGCTTTCTTTGTCCAAATAGATTTTGTCTTGAAAATGGTCGTTCTCCGCTTGAAGAGTTTTAATGAGATTAACATAGAACTCAAAATCGTTGTCAAAAAAAGAGCCGGGCTTGTCCTCAAATATTTTGTCCTGCTCTGCGAAAACTTCATCATCGTTCTCATTGAAAAAATCCCAGTCAACTTCATCGTCTTTGTCAGCTTTGTCCAGCTCCGTAGCATCACCCTTAGCGTACGCTTTTAACACCTTGTTTTCTTCCTTTTTTGTATCGTAGAGCATCCATAAGCTACCGGCATCACCCAGAGATTTCTGAACCTCCTGTTCTTTTTCAGTCAGTTTCTCCAAAATGCGGAAATCATCGCGTATACCCTGATTGTCTGTCCTTGATATCAGATAATAAATTTCAGGTTCACGGGTTTGCCCAAAACGATCGATTCGCCCGTTTCTTTGCTCCAGAGTAATGATTGACCAGGGAATATCATAATTATACATGATATGGCAATGGTAATGCAGGTTGACTCCCTGACTACCTGCATCTGATGATATAAAAAGGCGCACAGAACTGTCTTCTTTGGCAAAGTCATCAATAATTTCTTGTTGATCAACGTCAGTCAAGCCCCCATCGAATTTAACAATGCTCTTTTCTTCAATAGTAAAAGTGTTTCTCAATTGTTCTACCAGATATTCAAGGGTTTTAATTCTTTCAGCAAAAACAATAATTCTATCATCTGTTTTTTCGCCGGCCCACTTTTTCTCTTTCAGCTTTTCAATAAATCCCTGCAGCTTTCCATCTTTGCCGTGCTTCAGTATGTGTTCAATTCTTTGCTCTAAATCTTGAAGGAAATCTTTAGCTATTTCATCATCTTTTTCTTTATAAAGCCGGTTTTTAATGGTTTCCAGGCATGCAGCAGGGGACGACATATAAGATTTAAACAAGCCAATGGTGAATAGCAGTAATCCATCGTTCATTTTTCCCTCTGCTTTTTCAAAAGCTTCATTTTTTGCATTCTGGATAATCTGCAATACTTCAACTTCCTCAGGAAAAAGGTCACAATGGTAACTGGTGGTAATCCGCTCTTTGAATTGATCACCCACCTCATCTGCAATGTCCTTTTTAAACCTTCTTTCAAAAAATGGCTTAATGTCCTCCTTGGTAAATTCGCCATTGTATGGTACCGCTGTTGGGTCAATGAGGTTGAGAAGATTGGTGAAATTCTTTTTCTTACCATTATGGGGAGTTGCCGATGCCAATATCAATGCTTCACTCCTTTGTGAAAGAAACTTGGCCAGTTTTCCCCGTTCACTGTCATCATTGGCCACTGTATGACATTCATCAATTATAACAACATGCCACCTGATTTTTTCCAGATGGTGTAAAAATTTGGCATTGTTTTTTAGGGTATCAATGGAAACAATTACCTTATCATAGTATTCAAAAGGATTTTTATTAGCTGGGATCATATCGCTGATTTTGGCTACTCCCAAACTATCGAGCCTTACCAGTGGTATGGAAAACCGTGTCCAGATTTCTTGTTGAAACTGTGCTAAAATAGACTTTGGTGTAACCACTAAAACTCTTTGCCCTTTATTTCTACGTACCATTTCTGTGAGAAATATCCCAGCCTGTATGGTCTTCCCCAAACCCACACCATCAGCAATCAGAAACCTAGGCTTGGGTAATTTTAAAGCCTTTAACGTAGGTATAAACTGGTAGTTACTGGGATGGATAGCCGCTTTATGAGCTATTTCAATGCCTCCTGAATAAAAGGATGAATTGCGAAGAACAGTCTCTACAAAGAGTTTTGTCTTTCTATATCCATTGGAGGTATCTGGCACTAAACGGGTTTTTTCCGGAGTAATCACTTCAACATCTTCCAGATTTAAATCAAAGGAAAATTTCATTCCTTTCACCAACTCCGAAATACCTTCAGCCTCTACAATATTTTGATCAGTTTTAGTAATGATAAAATCTTCATCCCTAATGGTGATCCGCATTCCTGATGCTAAATTACTATTCGAAGTGTTGTCCATATGTAAAATGATGTATTAATAAAACAACCAAACCACCCAAGTCATTGTATGAAAAATTCTAGGTTCGGTTTTTAATCGACGTTAAAAATGTTCAAAAAACGGGACATGTCAAAGGATAAACCATAGCATTTCCAATATTTTGTTAAAAAAAATCGTAGCCGAATTTAAATTATTAGATTTATAAATCTGTAAAAGAAATTTGTATAACCCTTGTCACTCCAAATACTCTTTACCCTCATAGTAGTTGCCATTGATAAGATTGAACCGGTATTGACTGTTGTTTTCTACTATGTCAAGGCGCACATCACCATTGTGTCGGTCGTATATGATGAATTTGGTCTGATTGGTGTCAGGATTGTACTGTTCGCGGATGTGTATTCGGTCTCGAACATTTTTATCGATGATTTTTCTTTCTATTATTTCCCAGCGGGGGTTTTGTTGATCTCCTGTTTGTTTTAACAACATTACAACGGGGCGATACAAAAAGGAATTGTTTTGGTAACCGTAATCAATTGTCCCGATAATGATTAAATGATTCCTGTCGGGAAATCGGATCTTTAATCCGGTTTGACTATAATGATTTTCCCGAGGATAGAGTAATCCACCTGAATCCGGTCTCATAACGGCAAGAACATCACTGGCAGCCGTCCACTCTGCGGATCCATGGTTGTAATAGTATATCTTATATTCATGACGGCTTCGATCTTCTACAGTCCTTGTAATAAAGAAGATGTTATGATTGTAATGAAAACTCTCAAAAACTGAAAGAAAATGTAACGCTCCATCATCCAGTGGAAACGTGTTGGTACGTTGGGACAAGCTGCCAGAGGAAATGGTTATTAAAATGATGATTGTTATAAGTATGTTTTTCATGGTTTTATATTTAATAATATTCAATTTCTCTTTGTGAATAAAATACTGGTCCGTTGTCGATGTATAGAAAGTGGTATTCCCAATTACCTACCTCATCATATCCATAATCTGATCTCCAGGTTCTTTTGTTCCCGGGTGTTTTCAAAGTCAGATGAACAATGTGGTGTTGCTGGTTATATTCAAATATGTATTTGAAAATCATCTCTCCCTGCGCAATCGCCTCCAGTTCCAACAGCTTTCTGTTATCATCGTAAAGATAGTTCCACCGGAATGTTTCTTTTCCGGAGCTGTCTTTCCAAACTTCTGTTTGTGGCATGTTGTTTTCATCATAGCTAAAATGAATGGTTTGGGTTATATTCTCGTTTTTATCATAACCAGTTTCAACCATCGGTTGTCCATCATCATGATATGTGGCCGACCATCTCAATGTTTTTATAGCCGGATATTTAATTTGCGAATTATTTTCGTCGGAGGAATAAACCTTTCGGTAGATTAACCGGTTATTTTCATCGAAAAATTCGCGCTTGACAGGGTTGATGTTTTGATCATAAAGCACCCGATACCCTGTCTGTTTAGAGACCACATCTTTAGCGCGTTCTCTTCTTTCGGTACGCTTAAATTTTCGCTGCATGGAGAAGAAGGGTTCAAACTCTTCTTCGTCATCGCAACGATATGCGATACCGGAGGCTTGCTTTTTAAGCCGCCCGTACCAGTCGTAACGGTACTTATACCAATCCATTTTATCTCCATCAATAAGAGCTGTTTGAACAACTCTGCCTTTTTTGTTATATCTGACATGTTTTAAGGGTACTTCAGCCGGCATAAACATATCTAACCCTGCTGATGATTGATGATTTGGATAAATATAGGTCATATATGTATCAAGAGATAAGGTATCTACATGCACATAGCCGGTATCGCAATAAGTTGGAAATGCTATTTTAGTGATGGACTCTGTTTTGCCATACAATTCTCCTGATGCCTGAAAAAGGTCTTTTTGAGCATGCATTGACATGCTCAAAAAGATTAAGGCAGATGTTAGAAACAGGGTTGTTCTCATAAGCGAATAGATTTAGTTAATGGTTGGCTTTATTGGCTTGTGTCATATTTATGGGGTATGCTTTTATGGTATTATATGGGAGATCCATTATTATATTTGGTGGTACGCAGATTTTCTGCCATCCAAATCTGATTGCCGATTGTAACAGTTTGATAAATGTTCCCATCGGCATCGACAACCGCATCGCTACCACTGTTGAGACTGCTGTCATCGTCTTTGTCGCAAGAGACGAAAAACACAATTGTTAAAGCCGCTAATAGTAAATTAAAAATTTTCATAACAGATAAGTTTTAGGATTTATAGTATATTTTAATATTGTTCAAGTGATTAAACCGTATGAAACATTACTTTACACTAAAGTTTGATACATATAATTTAGTTAACGGAGTGGTCGTTAAAACCCCTGCCTACACAACTATAGCAAGCAATTATTCCGGTTATAATTCAACCTGAAAACGGTTGTTTATTTCACACTCCCTGTATAGTCGATTGATAAAATTGGAATGTTCTTTTGGGCAAAGGCTGCTCAGTTCTCTCTTACAATCATTGAATTGACCGATGTTACGATAAAGTTCAGCCAAAAGTTTCCTGTCATTATCATCCTCAGAATCTATCATCATTGTTATAAGATGATTAATGTTGTCTTCCCAAAAGGTGAATAGCTCAGTTTTGAGGGATTGCCTATTATTAATACGAAGTTCATTGTTGATTATACGCCAGAATCCTATGCGCAAATAACGTTCTTCGTCTTTGTTGTTATAATGTGTTTCTGTGATGGCTCTTTTACAAGTTTCCGCAGATATTGATCCTGCCACTGGGATATTGTCAGTTAGTCTGGTATCATCATATAAAGAAATCCGGGCAATGTGATTTTCACTGTGTAACCAAAATATGGTTGCACAGCATTGACATTCGGTGACCATAGGAAACTCCGGCAACATAGGTGCAAACATATCTCCGTCTGAATAAAACGTAGCACCAATTGCATTTCCGCTGGTGAGCCTTCCCCGCAAAACGTTGGATTTACATTGAGGGCATGAGTGAATCTGAAAGGGGTCTAAGATCATTTGGTTTATATTAAATGGTTTATTACAAATGTAGAACGAGGGTGTGACAAATCGTGACCGTCAAATAAACAAACAGTTAAAAAAGTATTTGAAGTTTAATATCTTGTTGTAGCTATTTGCTTTTTTTAAAAGCATTGTTTACCGACAATTGACGACCTCATCAATTAACTGTTGAGTTAATTGATGGTTGTTTTTCAAGGTGTATGGATATCGTAGCGCGATGCTTTTGATGGCTTTATAGCGCTCAAACCATTGAGGCATTCCCCGTCCATGAATGATGGTTTTTCTGAAAGGATTCCAGGCAAAAAAGGTATTGATACCACTCAATGGACTTCCCATCACTTTAAGCAGATAAACTGTTTCTTCCTGCCATCTAAAGGTCAAATCATCAGTTTGCAACCAGGCCTCTAAAAGCCCTCCCAGACAATAGTCATACTCACGAAGAAACAATCCACCACCAAACAGCATTCCTCTCCATTGTAGCAGGAAATACTCGGGATTATTCAACACCAGCTCCGGATTTTTAAGTATCCATCCCAAATGCTCACTTTTCAATAAAGATGGCTCATTTTGTTTGCGCTTTAAAGCATCCCGGAACCAGTGGGCATATAATGTATTGCTCAAAGTTAGTCTGTCTGCCACAACAGGCAGGTTGTTTTCGTCAACAATGTTTATGGGCATATTGGCCTTCAATCCATCATCATCAATTAAAAAAAGATGAGTGTGGCTACAACCAGTGACTGAGACCGTATAATGTGTCGGTTTTTCACCAGTGGCAATATATGATTGTGGTATGCTGAAAACTGACCCATCCTGACGGGTTATTTTAATGAGATTATTCATGAGAGCTTTTTTTAGAGATAAAAATGAGATGGTGTATTTACAGATTCCCCAGAATCTGTTCATCAAGTTGCTCCCAACTGAATTGTTCCCTCCCAAAGTGGCCATAGGAAGCTGTTTCACGAAATACCGGCAGCATTAGCTTAAGCTTAGCGATAATCCCTCCGGGAGTAAGATCAAAGTGTTGTCTAATTGCCTTTTCTATCTCTCCAGAAGGCAGCTTACCGGTTGCATGGGTATCCACATATACAGAAACGGGTTCAGCCACACCAATGGCATAGGATAGTTGGATGGTGCAACGTTTAGCCAAACCAGCAGCCACGATGTGTTTTGCCACATATCGGGCAGCATAGGCTGCAGAGCGATCGACTTTGGTGGCATCTTTCCCTGAGAAAGCACCGCCACCATGAGGACAGGCACCTCCATAGGTATCTACCACTATTTTTCTTCCAGTGAGTCCAGTATCTCCGTGCGGCCCACCTACGGTAAAACTTCCGGAGGGATTGATTAAAATTCGATTGACTTTGCCAAAACGGTAGTCAGAGAATACTGGTCGAATGAGTTGTTCAGCGACCAATTCCCTGATTTCTTCCTGTGAAATATCGTCACTGTGTTGCATCGATAAAAGTACGGTATCAATACCTACGGGCAAGCCATTCTGGTAAATCACAGAAACTTGTGATTTGGCATCGGGACGCGCCCAACTCAATGTCCCATTTTTACGCAATGAAGCATGCAGCTCCAGTAACCGGTGGCTTAAGAGAACAGGTAAAGGCATCATCTCCGGAGTTTCATCGGTTGCATACCCAAACATAATACCCTGATCACCGGCTCCGCCATCACTAACGCTGAAATTTATTTCCGGACTTTGCTGATGAAGGAGATCCAGTATTTCTGCAGTTTTATAGTCAAACCCGATGTTTATATGGTTATAGCCTATCTCTTTTATTACCTGACGTGCTATAGCGGGTGCGTCAATTACAGCAGAAGTTTGTAATTCTCCGGCAATGGTCAGATGTTGGGAGGTGATGAGGTTTTCACAGGCCACTTTGGACTCCGGATCCTGAGTCAGGCATGCATCAAGAATAGCATCAGAAATTTGATCGGCCACTTTGTCGGGATGACCTTCAGAAACGGATTCGCTGGTAAAAATGTGCTTTGTTTCCATACAAGTATTGTTTAGATGTTAGTAAATGTTTAACACCTTCTTGCACGGACATCGCTAAAATTAAATGATTGCTTGCATTTTATTTTGACTGGATGTCCACATCATATTACCACCGTGGAGTGTTGCTCTCGGTTGGCATCCGAATGGTTACGGATTCTTGATGTCAAGAAGAAAAAATGGTGTTGTTTCTTTAAACAACATTACAATTATAGCAAATTAAGCTTTTGCTTCCAAATTTTTGGATATCAATTTTAATAATTTTTCCTGCAAAAGGAGTAATTCGTCATCGGATTTGTTGCCTCGAAATTCATCCACACTAATTACTGAATCCAATGGATGAACCGTTGATGGCCGGTCGTCGATGATGAAAGTCTTATTTGGAATATATCCGGGAAGCAGAGATATATTCTTAAGGTATATTTCAATATCGCCCCAACCATCGTTTTTGTATATCTTACGGCAATGGGTTCTGGTTTTGATAAATTTGAATTTACTTAAATCACCTGCCACTCTTTTTAAAACGTATTTGACATATTCGGCTTTGGCCGATGAATATATTGCCACCGAAAAATTTGCAAAGCAAAAATTCATGAAATCATTCAAATGAGGGCGCAGATATACGTTACGTCCCTTGTAGCAAAAATCGGGCTTCTGCTTTAACTGCTCCCATGTGGTATGCAAAAGGGTTTCGTCAATGTCGAGTATAAGAAGGTATTTTTGAGGCATGAAAAGGAGTATATTAATTTTTATCAAAAAAGTCTTTTGTAGTATCTAGGAACAGGTCAGAGCAAATCCCTCGTTGAGCATTCTGTTATTCTTTAAAAAAAAGTTTAATCCATTTAAACAAAACTCAAAATTTTTATAATAATGGAGGCCAGCCTCTCTTCTTTGCTTTCCCGACTCAACCATCTGAAGAAATCAACAATTCGTTATGCTGTCTGAAAATAAAAACATTTTTAGTCTATTCGATATGATCTATTATGACCCAATGCTGGTTGGTTAACAGTGTTATATAATCAAATTTTTGTGAATACTTTTAAATTTTAGGTATAGTGTCTGAAATGAAGGTTTTCATAACAATTTAACAACTAATACTGTATCAGGAAATATTAATGAGTTGATTCGTTAGTGCTTCAAATTGGTATTGCGTCTATTGTATTGAATAAAGAAGCGATTGGGAGCAATTTCAGTATAATAATCACTGTTTATAGTGCTTGTTTGTCCACAGAACTCTTCAGGACGCCGTTCTATCATTACTCCTGCTGGTAGGTTCCTTATTCCTGAAACATAAAAGGCGTGCTCAATTTCAAATATGTCGTCTTGATCTTCAAAGAAATATGTCAAACGATTGCTAAATGTGAACGGAGTATTATTTTCAGAAAATGTAATATGTTGCACATCTCTTCTTCGTGGATGAAGCAGAAGATTACAATCACGGTACAAAGAGTTTAATATGGAGAATTCTGTGATTTGTTTATATGTTCCGGGTGGAATACGAATAAAAAGTTGTTCCTGATAATTAATAGCATTTGTGCGTGACGAGGCGGACCCTAACGTGTTCTGAGCTGAAAGGCTATTGGTTTGAAAAAAATTCAAATAATTAATTCCTGATATTGCTGTTGATGCACTTCTTGATGATGACGCTGATGTTTGCATGGTGCCGGATGAGGAAAAAGACCTGTTCCGGAAATAATCATTAGCCTTCCCATTCAGAATGAAATAACTGTTGCTTAAATCCAGCAACAATAATTTATCTGTTTTATTATAAATCCTAAAACCAATATTACCACCTTCACCCCATAAGTTATAAGTTATTAGACAATTTTCATCTTCATAGACCATCCCATTGTTCTCTAAAACAATGTTGTCAACAGAGGAGGCTTCATAAACCTGATAGAATTTGGTTGTCGCGCAAGATGACAAAAGCATCATTGATATCAACAAGACACATACCTGGATTTTCATGCTTGATTATTTTAACATTAGTGAGTAGATGAGTAATTTCAGTTTTAAAACTAAACAAAATAATTATATTCTCTAAAACAATTGACTGTTTGTTTGATTAATTCACCAAGTGGCAGGATTGACAGATGCAAAAAACATAAGAAATAAAAAATCTGTAGCAACTGATACAAGATTGTTACAACTTTATAATATATCCAGAGTTCCTTTCGTTAATCCAGTGCATCTCCGGGAATAGCGATGAGGTTGCACACTTCCGGGAGGCGGGAATTTTTGTATCGACCAGTATATATTTAATAAATTTCAAGCATCAGTTCATGTCCTCCTCAAACAAGAAAAACAGGTATAAAACATTCATTTCAAGCCATCAGTCAAAGATTCATTATAGTGTAATTTATAACTTAACTTGTTTTAAACTTATCCAAATAGATTAATCATACCACCCCTGCCGTTTTTTGTCTTACCTGTTCATTATCTTTACATCAAATCCAAAGAATGTATTGACATGTCCAAAAAGAGAGAGGCTATAAACAGGTACCGGATTATTATTAACCGGTTAAGGAGAAATCCGGCAGGTTTTGAGGAAATACTCAACGAACTACAACTTGAATCGGAGATTCATTCATATAATTACGCGGTTTCCAAACGTACTTTTAAACGTGATTTGGAAGATATTTACTCTATTTACGGAATAGATATTCAATTTGATTTTTCAGCTAATGTCTATAGAATAGTTGATGAAGCGAATGATGACAGCAACCATAGACTGCTGGAGGCTTTTGACACTTTTAATGCACTGAAGGTAACCCGGCGGCTACCTCAGTACATTCATTTCGAATCGAGATGTGCACGGGGAACCGAAAACATGAGCGGGTTGCTGCACGCCATTCAGAATAATCTTCGCATAACTTTTACCTATTTCAAATACTGGTCAGGCAGTTCTGAACTAAGACATGTTGAACCGTTGGCATTAAAAGAATCCATCAACCGTTGGTACGTAGTTGCCCATGATTTAGATAAAAATGCCATTCGAATTTTTGGTTTGGACCGCTTATCTGAGCTAGATTTTACGGGTGAAAAGTTCAGGAGACCTAAAGGATTTAATGTTAAAGAGTTATTCAAGCATAGCTTTGGAATCATCACTGGTATTCAAAATGAACCTGAAGAGATAGTTCTCACCTTTAAAAAGCCACAGGCAGAGTACATCAAATCGCTTCCGCTTCATCATTCTCAAAAAATAGTTGGGGAAACTAACAATGAAATTCAACTCAGTCTAAAACTCCTGATTACTGAGGATCTGATTCAGGAAATCCTGTCGCATGGTGACAGAATTACTGTAATTCAACCACAAAAGTTGGTTGATGAAATTACCCAAATATGCAGCAAAGTTATGGAGAAGTACAGCCCAACTGGTAATACAGCCCAATAGACTTCATATTTAATATTGTAAATCATGAACCGACGAGACCTTATAAAAAAACTTATTGCGGCCGGTTTATTGGCTGCCATGCCAATTAAATCGACTTCAGCCAAACAATTAAAAGAAACACCGCAACTTCATTTTATAGGGTTGAGTGATGCAGGAGCCAATATCATAAGGCATTTTCACTCAAAAGGAATGCGCGGAAAGTACACAATTATCTCCACAGAACTGTCCTTTCAACTCCATCCAGACATAGATCATATCCAAATTGAAGTTCGTAACAGAACATCCGGATTTAATCCCTATCATCCATCAATCCATTTGTGTGATAATGGTGAAAACATGAACATTCCTGACTCTGTTTATTCTATTTTTAACAACAATGATCTTTTTGTATTGCTGAGCGGACTTGGCGGTTATACCGGATCAAGACTGATGGAATCTTTATCACGAAAACTTGAAGAAAAACAAAAAGATTACAGAGCTATATGTAGTTTACCGTTCCGGTTTGAAGGAATCGTAAGACGCAGTTCAGCCCTCTATACTTTGAATAGCATTGGAAATATTAATACAGTCCACGCTTTTGAACTGGAGGACCTAAGAAAAGATCATCCGGATATGGTGTTGAGCAATGCCTTTAATAAGGCAAATGAAGAGTTTTGGAGGATTTTTAACAAACAACCTCGTATGGGATTTGCACACAACTAACTACTGAGAGGTTGCCCAAGAAATCATCAATCCTAATTTTCTTTTTCATCTTCTCCTCTACCGAGAATCGGAAATACATCTTTCACCCCTACTGTATTTGTTTTTTATATGCATTGAGCGATCCTCTACCCCAGCAAGGCAGGACTTTGCCCATTGCGGTATCCGTAACTGTAAAAAAAATCCAAAACCGGAATTTCAGACCAAATGCCGCCGCTAGCTACTGCAAACACCTAAAAACAAAGTTCCATAGTCCTAGCAAAATCAGGCAAATTGCATAATGCCGTATTCACATATGTCATACTATTACAATGATACAAACCATACGCTTCATGGATATGTCCAAAAAGATGATATGTGGGGCATATCGATGCAAATATCTCTGTTAGAGACTCACATCCATGACCAATGTCTAAAATGCCTTTAGGTGGCGTATGCGTAATTAAAACATCAATATTTCCAGAAATTTTCTCCCATATTTCTTTTAATTCAGATTCCCTGCCATAGTTAAAAGCCATTCCAAAGAAGTCCGGTGATGCAGGTGAACCATAAATCAGATGAAGAGGGTTTCACAAAATTTTACGATTTAAACTTTTATATGCTATCATTTTTGTGACCCTGACAATATTTGGCCAGGGGTGAATCGATCTTTGTTAATCCCGACAAACGGGTTAATGAAAATTTAAACATAGAATTAAGACAACTACAAAGCAGATACGACAAACAGTATTAGAGTAAGAAACTCACAACTAAACTCATTACCATGAAAAATTATCACAAACATGATGTGGAAAAATTAAAGCAGTTTCTGGAACAGCCATCAGCCATACCTTCTATGAAGAATGGAGAGGTTCTTGATTTCAAATACAGCCCGGATGACCCGGAAACATGGGAAGGCGTAATATTCACCAGCGACAAGGAAAAACGCATCAGTGTTTTGTTCTGGATCAACAAAACCTATCTTACCGGCCATTTGGATCTATCCGGCTGTTCATCTCTATCAATAGTTTATCTCAGCAATAACAGGTTAAAGTCCGTTAATTTTGAAGATTGCAAAGAAGTTGAACAAGTAATCTGTGAAAACAATGCCATTGAAACGTTAAATCTGAATGGCTGCGTTAACATCTATACTTTAAAAATAAAAGGAAACCCTCTTGGGAATATTTCAATGCTAGCAGCCGATAGAATTCCCCTTTACAAACACCTGGACCAAAAAATCATCAAACCTGAAGAACATCAGGTATCGTCAATTCTGAACACCATAAAAAAGAATTTCAGCGACCAACCTGATGAATTGACGGAATTTGCTATTAAAACCAATTCTAATTTCCATTCGGCAGAGGACTTTTTCAAATTAAAGACGTCTCTTAAACAAAGAAAATCCAGACTTAACAACAAATTTAAATTTACAGAAAAACGAATAAAACAACTTGAAGCTTTCAATGAGTGGTTGACCGAAAAGGAAAAGGATGCTGTGCAGCAGGCAAGAGAATTGGAGAAAATGGCCAACGAACAACTAAATAGAAGTTCTTTTACAAAAGATTACGAGATTGAAATCCTGGTAGAACTGTTTGCTCCTGAAAAATATGACCGCTTTGCTGAACTTGAAGGGAATCCATTCTATTCATTTATTCCACACCTGCTGTATCAAAAACATCAGATTGATGATGATGAACACACCGATTGGGTACTCGACAGAAATCACAACGAATTCCAGCATCATAAAAAACACCCGTTGAGAAATCAACACCATTGCTGTTTGTTTCATGAACTTTACGACCATACTCCCCTCGCCTGGCAGGATATTTTAGACATCGAGGAGATGTGGATAGAAGTAAATCTGACATCTCAGTTTATGGGGAAGGTGCAGGAGCATGCCAGGCCTGGCGTTTTAAAATGACTTTTAATACCACAGGATCAAGAACTGATTAAGTTACATTTAAACTTTCCGCATTTTGAATGACATTAAGAAAAGTAATTAAATTTCACAATTCACGAAGTCGGCAACTTATACAGGAGTCAGTTATTTTTTCTCTTTAATCGGAAGAGAGGTGAAGTGGGTGCCATTTTTTGACGGACGAAATGGAGAAATTAAGAATTACATTAAATTATTCGTAAAATACGCAGTTAAACTACTTTTATTGTGATATTTTTAAAAAAATAAACAAACAAGCTTGATTAATATTTTTATATTTGTCACAAACGAAATAGTATGACTACTAATAATAAGACATATTTAAAATCTCTGTTCAGATTGTTACAACCAGGTTGTGTTGTAACTGTTGATTGGTTGGAGAAGAATGGAATCAATCGCAACTTGCAGAACTACTACCTCAAGAGTGGTTGGCTGGAAGCTATTGGACGTGGTGCTTATAAAAAACCGGGTGATACTGTTGAGTGGCAAGGTGCATTGAATGCCATACAAAAACAAACTGAAACGAAGGTTCATATTGGGGGTTTGTCGGCCTTGACATTACAGGGTTTCAGTCATTTTCTAAGAATGAGTAATGAAACATTGTATTTGTTCTCCCCTTTAAAAACCAAGCTTCCTAAATGGTTTGTTGATTATGATTGGAAGCTGGATGTACAGCATTATCAAAGTTCATTTTTGCCATCAGATTCCGGCATCAAAGAAATGGAGCAGAAACAAATCTTTTTAAATGTATCTACTCCGGAACGGGCAATCATGGAGTGTCTATACCTGGCACCACAAAAATTGGATTTAGTGGAGTGTTACCAAATATTTGAAGGTCTGGTGAATTTAAAACCCAAACTGGTTACTGAATTATTAAACGACTGTAATTCAGTCAAGGTAAAACGCTTGTTTCTGTATATGGCTGAAAAGGCAAATCACCAGTGGTTTCCATTTCTTAAAGCCGACCAGATAAGTATAGGCACCGGGAACCGTATGCTTGCAGAAAAAGGGGTTTACATTCCTAAATATTCACTATCAGTACCCAAAGAACTAGCTGAATTATGATTGCACGAGTGTATAGAGCACAGGTAGATTTATTGTTGCAGGTATTGCCTTATGTTGCCATAAGAGACCATTTTTGCGCTAAAGGGTGGTACTGCAATTAACCTTTTTGTTCGAGAGATGCCTCGGTTGTCGATAGATATTGACCTTGCTTACCTGCCAATTGATTCTCATGAGGTTGCGCTAAGAAACATTGAGGAAGGATTGAACCGGATTAAAACAGATATAGAAAATAATTTACCAGATGTAAAAGTCCGCACCGTACCATTGAAAGGAGAAACGGATGTCAAATTGAATATTCAGGGTAAAAATGCCCAAATAAAGATTGAGGTCAATTCCATTACCAGAGGTAATGTATTTCCAACAGAACTCATGCAAGTAGTTGATTCTGTACAGGATGAGTTTGATAAATTTGCGGCTATAAATGTAGTCTCATTGGCCGAATTATATGGGGGTAAAATATGTGCCGCAATCGACAGACAACACCCAAGGGACATGTTTGATGTAAAGTTGCTGTTAGAAAATGAAGGGATTACCGACAAAATATGGGACGGTGTAAAAATTGGGCTAATAAGTCATTACAAGCCTATTAGTGAACTACTTTCTCCAATACTAAAGAATCAAAAGTCCGCTTTCGACAATCAATTTGCCGGAATGACTTTTGTTGAATTTACCTATAATGACTATTTGCAAATCAGGACTATCCTAACTGAAACATTACAAAACAGATTGACTGAAAATGATAAAAAGTTCCTTTTAAGCTTCGAGCATGGAGAACCTAATTGGGATTTATTTCCACTCCCAGCTTTAAAAGATTTGCCAGCTATCAGATGGAAATTGTTAAACATTCAGAAGCTTAAGAATGACAATCCCGAAAAGCATAGCCTTTCGGTTGAAAACCTTTTAAAGGGATTTGAAATGGTTTGAGACCGGAAACAGGAGATGAAACGAACGGAGTGAGTGGAATTCCGCTCAGCGGAACCGGGGGATCGGAAAATCGAAATTATGTGAGTATGGTGAATAACACTATAGATATTGATTATTTCCTCTTATCCGGTGCATCCTTTGGAAAAGCGATGAGGTTACACATTTCCCGGAGACGTGATCGTACTCTGGAGCCATATATTTTTTCTATTTCATCGGCTGAGAGATTGGTGGTGAAATGTGTGGCCATTCTCTGGCGGATAAAGTGATCGTAACGTGACAAGATGATTTCGGCCATGATGTTGCACTCCTGGCCAAAGTGTTTGAGGCTTTGTTCGGTGCCCAGGTCATCAAAGCAAAAGGTTTTAATGACCGGCACAGCTGTTGTGGAATGATAAGAAATGGCTGCATATGTCCTGATGATCTCGAAACCGGTCTTTTGAAACTCAAAGGCGATGTCCCGGCATGGTTTGATGACATGTGGATAGTTATTTCCTGTGTAGAATCTCATCATGTTCATTAAGGCTGTTTTGCCACAACCTACCGGTCCGGTTAACATGATTCCTTTATCCAGATCAATGCATCTTTCTTTCGCTGTGGCTTCGTCGCGGAGAAACCAGGCAATTAACCTGGTTATTATAGGGATGTCTTCTTCGGCAATTTCGAAGCGTTTGCCGTAGTTTTGTTTACCTTTTTCGTAAAGGTAGTTTAGGGCTTTTTGGTATAAAGGGTTCATTTTTTATCTGTTTATTGAAATTTGCTATACATTCATGCTCTTTTTCTATTTTTACTTTTTGGCATTGCCCCAAAAAGGTAACAATTTTTGCGATCAGTGAGTGTAGTGAGCAAACTTGTTTGCATCAATACCGAACGTAGCAAAAATCAGCTCTGCTAAAAAGGTCTTGTCAGATCGTTTTCCGTGGGACGGAACTCCGCTTTGCTTCGGCTTCCACCCGCGTCCTTGTCGCCTTCTGCCAACCGCACAAACCCCATAGATGCCCACGGGGACTTCGTCCCTCTATTGCTGGCTCGTCGATCTGACGGGCTG
>JARULA010000011.1 GCA_029688995.1 Marinilabiliaceae bacterium ANBcel2 | reverse complement strand
TTAATAAGAGCATAAAAAAAGTGAATACCCACAGATCTTGGCGGACGGGGGGTACTCACTTTTTCAGACGGGATATAGATTTCAAGGAAATCCACAAACCTTGCTCAGGCTTGTTGTATCCCCATTTTTGAGTTTGCAAAAGTAATAAATCATTTTAAAAATATTAAGATAATGGGAAAAAATCAACATGTTGTTCCAGTTAATGGAAAATGGGGCATCCGAGGGGGAGGTAATGTGAAATTGACAAAAATTACTAACACTCAAAAGGAGGCTATTGAAATGGGTCGGGCAATATCCAAAAATCAGGATTCGGAATTACTTATCCATAACAAAGAGGGTCAGATAAGACAGAAGAATTCATATGGAAATGACCCGAGAAACATAAAAGGTTGAGATCATGGAAAAAGAAAGAATAGAGTTTTGCATAAATCGATTTGATCATTATTACGATAGTGTTAACAATAAGAGCGCTGTATTTCTTGCTATGGGAACCTTTATTGTTGGGGGACTTACAGCAAGTATACCTTATCTTCTGGAAAATGTTAATTACTCCATACTGTTATACGTGTTTTTATCAGTTTCCATTTTGTTTGCGTTAGCGTCGTTGGTTATTGTCTTATATGCTTCCTCCCCATTTCGTCCTAAAGGAAGTTCATCTCTTTTCTATTTTAATTCAATCGCTAAAATGGATATGAAGGCTTTTTTGATAGAATCTGAAAGATGTAGTAAAGATGAGGAAATCAGGGATCTAAGACAACAAGTCTTTTTTCTTGCTAAAGGATTGAGTAAAAAATTCAAGTTGCTAAAATATGCTGGGATTTTTTATGTAATTGTCGTTCTTAACATGATTCCTATAATAATATTAATTTTTAAAAACTTAAAGTAGAAGGTATGAAACGTGCCATGAGAATTGTCAGATCGACGAAGTCAAAGATTTTTTCACACAGGGGAATCGAAGATCAGCGTAGCTAATGACTGGATTGGCGAGTTCCATGTGACCTTAAAATACAAATTATAGAGTATATGAAAATATATAATGATTATCTGGATACAATTAAATCAGCAATTGATAGAGATAAAAGTGCACAAGGGTTATTTTCAGGTATAAGTGAATCTGACAGCAGATTAGAAAAAGGAGTACAATCACTTATGCTTCATCGGGAAATCCCTGATAATCGTTTGCTGCCGAGTTTAGATGAGTTAGCTAAAGAATTGGGAGCAAAGCCAAATTTTGACCAACAACTGGGCATGCATCCGGACTTTGCTCATTTAAAAAATACTAATAAGTATGAGAAGCACTATATTGTTTCGGGGTTCATCGATATAAAAGGTTCTACCAGACTTTTTGCAAGATATAAACCAGAAACAGTTCTGGTAATTACAAATACAATTCAGAAGGCAGCCATTCACACATGTTTGATTTTTGGTGGCTATGTCCATCGGTTACACGGTGATGGTCTTTTTGTATATTTTGGGGGTAAGAATAAGTGTATTAAATCTTCTGTTTATGATATTTTGCAATGTGTAAGTGTGTTTACTTATTTCGTAAAAAATGATCTAAGAAATCTGTTTGAAGCTCAGGGTATAGAAAAAATATATACCAGGATTGGGATTGATTTGGGTTATGACAAAGACCTTGTATGGTCGATGGCTGGCATCGGGGAAACAAGCGAAGTAACAACCTGTAGTTTACATACAAATCTTGCCAGTAAAATGCAAGCCAGTGCTGAAAGCAATGGTATTGTAATCGGTCAAAATATTAAAGATAACCTGACTAGTGAGGATCGTGATTTGTTTCAATCTGTGAACATACGAACAGGCAATGTAAATGACCGTTATATATACAGTGACGTAGATGCAAAAATCTTTTATACGCAGTATGATTTTAACTGGCTGATATTTCTAAAACGGCAGAGTTTCATTGTCTCTGATCCGGTAGGTGAAATATGGATAAAACAGAGTAACGTGAGGGATAGGAATATTGAACAAATAGCGCCTATAGCATCATTAAACAAACCCTATTTTGATGGTAAACAAACACAAATTTGAAATTGATTTCAAAAAAGTTTCTCAGTTGTTCCCAAAATTGAGGTACACAGAGAAAAAATCCGGGTGGAGTATTTATGGAGACATGGATATTTGTGATATACAAGGGCACTACTGGGAAACTTTTGATATCGAGATATTCATTTCAAATGCTTATCCATATTGCACTCCGGTAGTTTGGGAGAAAAGTTTTGTGATCAAAAGGCACCCTGATTTTCATATTGATGTCAATGGATGTTGTTGTATTGACATTGAGCACAAATTATTGATGTATCAAACTCGGGGAATGGATTTGTTTGGTTTTATTAAGGACAAAGTGTATCCTTTTTTTGTCAATCAGGTTTATAGGAAATATGACGGCAACTATGCATCAGGCGAATATGCCCATAGATTTGATGGCATTATTCAATTTTACAAAGAGGAATTAGAAATCCATTCACCTGAACTTGCTATAGAGATCCTTCAAAAAATATTGGATAATAATTTACCACAGAGATACGACTCTTGTATTTGCGGAAAAAAGAAATATAAAATTTGTCATTATGCTAGTGTGGAATATCTTAAACTCGTGCCAAAAACTAGATTGGTAAAGGATATTTTAGTTTTTGAATCAAACTGGATCAAAAATAAATAATATATTTCCGAACCGCTGCTTTAGAGTACCTGGTATAAGATAACATTAGATATGAACGTTTTGAAATTAAAAAATCAAAAACATATGAGTTGGTCTAAAGCATCAGAACATATTATTGAGAAGGTAAAAAGAGGCATAAATATCGATCCTGATTCGAAATTCAGACTCGTATTGGCTGGACCTGATTATGCATGTCATAATTATAATTACGATGGAGAAAGAGGATATAAAGTGAGAATTGGTGAAAATGCCAGTATCGAGATACCTATGTCAATGCTTAAAGTCATGTATCAAGAGGCTCTTACCAATAATGGTATATATAACAATGGTATATTTAAAAGACATTTTGAGTTACAGAAAAATCATCACCCGTGTCATGTACACGTTGTTGGTAATTTTTTTTTGTATTCAGGAGTTGCAAAACAGATAAATAAACGAAACTACAGGATTCTGGGTTTGGAGAGTTCATAAAAGCCCCCCGCACAAGGCCGGTAAAGCGGTGTTCGTCATCAATCGTCGGCAAGTTTTCCGCCAGACCGGATGGCATTTGTTTTTTTGTGTTTGATTTTTAAAGCAAAAACAAAAGCCATCCGCCTTCATACTTCGGGTTCCGCTTTCCTTCGACAAGCTCAGGCAAAGCTCCAGTCTGTCACAAAACTTGCGCTCCTCATTCTTCCTCACGGCAGCTCTTTTGTCTCCCGATCAAGTGGCTCTCACCCACAATCCCAAGAAGAGCCACTAAATCGGGATCCAACCGCTGCCAGTGTTAGGCTCGCCTGCTGGTCGCCACCGCCTGCGGGGCTGTCATGTTTTTTGCAGTTCCCCCTTGTGCCTGCAGTAGTTGAATCTCAGTTGTTCGTGCCTCGCTCGTTCCTCACTCAACACTCTTTCCATCCATTCAACCACTTCGGCACCCCGCGCAAGAGTGCCGGATTTCAATCTGCCTCACTCAACTCCGTGTTTCGTCATTTCCACACCCGTAAGTTTCCCATCCCACATCCAAATAGAAAACACCCCATCTCAAAACCCAACACCATTAGTCAATTTCCCATCAACCAAATTCCAAAACATCATCACCCTCTACAGCTTTCGCAAAGGGTGATGGTGTAATTAGAAACTTTGTATCGTCAAATTTTCGCAACTAAGAATCACCAGTTGTAAAAATAAAAATAGTATTAACTTAGAGCAGTAATTATGAAACAGTCAAGAAGAAAATATTTTTCTGCATTCAAGGCAAAGGGGCGATTGCAAGGCAAATGCCACATTAGAGATTGCATTCGTCACGCCCTATTTCGGAGAAGAGCTGGAGCTTGTGGGTGTTCTACCGACCGCTCATATTCCTGTATATTAGCAACAGGTTTTAGTCTTTATTAAGGTGTTTTTCAACTTCAGTTTTCAGGGCTGGTAAGTGTTTTGAGACTATCACCCAGATAACTACGTCATCAACCTTATCATACCCATGGATCACCCAATTTCTTGTATCAACAATCTGTCTGGCATTCTTTATATCCAAATCAGGGTCAAGTTTTAAGGCACGATTCATTGCTTCCCCAATTATTTCAATTTCTCTTTCTACACCTCTACGCAACAACTTGTTATTTTGGTATTCAAAAAAGTTTCGTTTTTTCCCAAGGTATTCATTAATTGAGTCAATAGAAGTCTTTATGTCAAATAGATATTTTCTGATTTCACGCCTCATAAATCAAAGATTTAGTTTCATTAATACTCTCAATGAAATATGGATTCGAGAGAGTTCTCTCTGTTACAATGTCTATCTCTCGATTAAATAACTCTCTAAGCTTATAATGAAGAGAAAAATAGTTATCAGCATATTCTTCGTGAGATAAATTGTCTGAAAATGAAATTAAAAAATCGATATCACTGTCATCTTTAAAATTTCCTGAAACCACAGAACCAAAGGCATAAAGCCTTTTGATTTTAAGTTGTTGGCACAAATGAATAAGGTCATTTTTCTTATTGTCCAAGATTGTATTCATAGTTTTTTTATTTCAAAAATAATCAATTTTAGGGAGATTATCTTCATTTTAGCTTGTTGGCTATACCATGTGTGTGCCCTGCATGAGCAGCAGGGCACCACCTTGAATTTCAAGAAAAAATTCAAAAAATACAAATCTTTTTCAAGTAGTCTTAGAGAGTGGGAATACTTTTATCCAGAGAGTGAAAATCCCTTATGCGCGAGGGTGATACCTCGAAGCATTAGCAAGTGGCAAGCTGGTTTACCCTGAGGTATAAAGTGAAGGAAGCCAACCTGCAAAGGTCTGTACTTACAGGATTAGCATATCCTGTAAGGCGCATATAAGGTATGATTGTTCGGGTAAACAAGCACATCATAGTAAAGCCCAAAGAACACCAAAAGGGCAGTTATGTAGATGCGACAGGAGTAGACTGAAGGATAAAGCTCTTACCAGGAGATAGCTCTACGTCGACGAGCTGGACATGTGGAGCCGTTAGCAGAAGTCATAGTAGGTGAGGATGCTACCGATTCACGGTATTAACCGGAAGGAAAATTGCGGCGTACGAGCGAACTGTATTAGCCGGGTTTCCTGACATAATAAGTGAACACCGAAGGACGGAACTTTAAATCGTTACAAATTTGCCAGGGAGGTCTAAGTTGAAAGCTTACCAGCCCGGTGAAAGTGTAATAGGAAACAGAAAAGAGAATGGAAGAAACACTGATTGAGAAAGTTCTGCAACCCGCCAACTTTTGGATGTGATCCATTATGTGCTTATGTATTAACTCCTTAATTCACTGGACACAATTTGTAAAATCAAATTAGTACAGTAAATTAGCAAAAGTATGAGTAAAAGTAAGCGAAAATTTGAATAGGAAGAGAAGCTCCAGAGAATCCAGCTAAATGAATTGATGTTGATTTTATATTAGGATAATTTAAGAAAGTAGCCTTCCCCTTTAAAACAGATAATTACAGGTTTTTTCAATTGGTTTTGGTCGGTTTTTTATAAAACTAACGTATATTTTTTTTAAACTTATAGGTTTTTAAATTGTAAAGATTTATTTTTATGGTTTTTAATTAATATAATTATAATTATGAAAAGTTTAGGAATAGTAATACTACTAACAGTGCTTCCGGTGTTATCAAATAACATTTTGGCTCATAATCCGAATGAAAAATCGGTATCTGATATTGATGGGAATGTTTATAGCATCGTTAAAATAGGTGATCAAATGTGGATGGGTGAGGATTTACGGACAACTCATTTTAATGATGGCTCGCCTATTTTACATGTTGTATCGGCCAGTAAATGGGAAGATCTTAATAAGCCTGCATACTCCTGGTATAAAAATGATGAGGAGTTTAAAAATAGCAACTACGGAGCTCTCTATAATTGGTACACTGCAGCGGATGATAGATTATGTCCGGTGGGATGGCGTGTTCCAAATAGTAGTGATTGGGATAAACTCTCTAGTTATCTAGGAGTTGGTGGCGGTGGTAAGCTTAAAGAGTCGGGTTTAAAGCATTGGTTATCTACCAGTGTTGGTGATACCAATGAGACTGGCTTTACAGCTCTTCCCGGTGGAAGCCGACAAGCTGATGGCTCTTTTGAGGCTATGGGTGACTGGGGAAACTGGTGGAGTTCATCCGAAACGAGCAAAACAAATGCAATGTATGTATTTTTGTTTAGAGCCAGCACCACCCTTGGTATATTTGATACAGTTAAGGATGTAGGCTTCTCAGTTAGATGTATCAAGGAGTAGGTTTAAATTGGCAAAAGTTAAACCGAAATCACTGGCATATTTTGACCGTTTTAGCCACCTTCTCCTTTAAAACAGATAATTACTGGTTTTTTCAATTGGTTTTGGTCGGGTTTTTTATAACTAATCAGCTTTTCCTTGTGGAAGAGGAGAAGCTGATGGTTCTTTTTTTTGTTTGATTCCAGGTAATTCAGTTAGTACTTCAGCAATATCTTTTACAGGGATCGAGCTTTGCTGCGAAAGGGTGTTTTTGCAAACCGGACAGGAGGTTACGATGTAATCTGGATTGTTTTTCGATAAAACTGTTAGGGTTTTATCTGTTATTTGCTGACGATCTTCTCGTTTTAGAAGAATGGTTCCCATGTTGTTTCCGCAGCATAATGATTTCTCTTTCTCCATGCTTAATTGAATTACGTTACCTGCATGTTTAAGTACTTCGCGGGGAGCGTCGTAACAATTAAAGGCTCTTCCAAGTTCGCATGGGTCGTGATAGGAGAAATTCAATTCTGATTGGTGACGTTTTAGTTTGCCTTTTTCCATTAATTGGTTGATATACATGGAGTGATGCATAACAGGTAAGTTCAGGTTATAACTGTTTTTGAACTGTTTGAAGCATATGGGACAAGTGGTTACCAAGACTTTTCCGTTGTATGAATGTATGATGTCTCGATTTCGTGATATCATAATCTCTGCCTGTTCTTTGGCACCGGCCAGAGCCATTGGTCGTCCGCAGCAAATGTTTTCATCTTCATCGACATGAATGTACTCAATGTTGGCTTCAGCAAGCAGTTTTTTTATTGATTTTGTAGTGCGGGGATTCATTCTTCCCATACAACCTGTGTACAGTATAACATTTGTAGTTTCGGGCCACAATATCATTTTTGATGGTAGGTAGGTGTGGATGAATTGCATTGTGGAATTAAGATTCTCTCTAGCTGCAATTCTTAGGGGTTCAAGTTTAATGCCAACGGGACATGATTGCTGGCATGACCCGCAACTAAGACAAAGACCTGTTGTTTTATAATGGTCTTTTCCATTTCTCATTTCATTAATAAAATAAACCGATTGGAATTTATTATTGCCAACTCCAATTGCAGGACAGGCATCCAGACATATTCCACAACCTGAGCAGGAGTGTATCTCAAATGCTTGTAACCCTTTGTTTGTTGTTAGTTTTAATTCTGGTTTAACACCCCATTTTTTTAATAGGATGGTTATCATTTCGGTGGGGATGTGAAGATATCTGGAAAACGGCAAGCAAAGGAAAAACATCCCTAACGAGATTGAGTATGCCCACCAGAGAGGCAGTTCTACAGTCGTGTGAAATGGTAATGTTGAAGTTATTTTGGTAAGGTAGCTTCCTCCACCGTGTATTGAGGTGGTTGCTGATTCTGCTAAAAGGCGCAGGGGAAAAATAAACCATAAAACGGTTAATGCAAAGCGGTTGGCACGAGTGTGGTGTGTGGTGTTTTTTATGCCGGTTACACGTTTTCTGATGCGTTTGACCATAGCTATTGCCAGTCCGGAAAGCACTATCAGCAATGAAAATTCCATGTAAAAATCGAAGATTCTATGAATGGTTGTGGCTTCTGTTACCGGATGAAAAAACCTGAAAAATATGGCATATTGCGGTGGATTTACAAAGTTTCCGGTGTAGTACCATGTTTCCAGTTTTCCGCCAACGATCAACAAAAACCAGCCAAATGCGAAGCTCATGTGCATATATCCCAGTATAGGGTTGGTTTTGTATATTTTTAGGTGTAATAACGATTCTTTGAATATTTCATTAAGTGCCTGAATGGTTTTGCGTGAAAACATGTGGTTGGCAATTCGTTTACGATTTTCTATCGAAAAACCTCTAAACCAATTGCTGTACCTGATGATTAAAACTATAAACATCATTGTAAAGCCAACCACAAATGGAATTGTGAATGGGTGCATCATGGTTGTTGTATTTGTGTTATTAGCATTATTGCATGCCTGATGTTTACTCCACGCGGACATGCAAACTGGCACTTTCCGCACAAAATACATGCTTTGGCATTGTTCTTTAACTCACTGGTTTGTCCTCTAAATGCGTTTAAACATAAGCGATAAAATTTCATCTCGGTAAAGTGGCCTGCTGTGCATATTGCAGCGCAGTTACCGCAAGAAATACAGCGGTACAATGACGGCTCAAGCTTAAAAATCTTTTTAAGCCAGACTGGTTTCTCCTGGTTAAGGTCAATGACTTTTACTTCTGAAACTGAATATCCAAAATTTAATGGGCACATATCATGTTGAATTTTTCTAGTATTTCAGCTTTTTTTTCTTTTTCTTTTTTTAGATATTCTAAAACTTCAAAGGCTGTAGCTTTTGCATCCTGAATCACATCAATCAGAGACGCCGGTCCCTTACAGGTGCCTGCTGCAAAAACTCCTGGGGTATCCTGACTTATAATACTTTGGTAGTTGTCAACCGGGGTTATAAAACCCTGTTGAAATTTTGGTTTTACAAAATCAATATGTTCTGATTGTTTATTTAGTAATATTGCCGGGGTCATTCCAACCATTAAAACCAGCATATCCAAATTTTGCTTTAATGGCCGGTTCATTAGTGTGTCTTCAGCTTTTATATTTACTTTATTGCCATTGGCAGGCGATGCTTCGGACAACCGGCCTCTAACGAACTGAATGTTATAATCAACCTGTGCTTTCATGTAAAGTTCTTCGTAGCCTTTGCCAAACATGCGCAAATCCATATAAAAGCAGTTCACTTCTGCTTTTGGAAACAGCTTTTTAAATTCAATTGCCTGTTTAACTGCTTTTACACAACAAACCTTACTGCACCAATTGTTCCCGCATTTAGTGTCTCGAGAACCCACGCAATGAACGAATCCGGCTTTGGGTGCTTCAATCTCTTCTGAAAACGGCCATTTGCTTCGTTTGTTAAACATTTGTTCTAACTCTAAGGAGGTTATCACCTGTGGATAGATACCATATCCGTACTCCTCTTTTTTAGTAGCATCAAATAGATTGAAGCCAGAAGTTATTATCACAGCATCTGATGTATATTCCTGGTTTTGATCTGATGAAATAGTCCACTGGTTGTTTTGCCTTTTTATTTGCTTAATGTTTTTAGATGTATAAAGCTTTATGTTTGGGTGTTTAATGTTATTGATGGTCGATTTTAGCAGCGTTTTAGCATCGTACATATTGGGAAACAAAGAGTGCCAGTGGGAGAGATGCCCGCCTGGTTTATCTTGTTTTTCAAATAGGTTAACTTTTATCTCTAGTTTTGCCAGGCTGATTGCTGCATTGAGTCCTGCTGGCCCTGCTCCAATGATATTGACTGTTGGTTGTTGCATGATGTTTATGGTGATTTGGTTGGTTTTCCTGCCAGATAGTACTTCTCTTTTTTGCAA
The DNA here is from genome assembly GCA_029688995.1 of Marinilabiliaceae bacterium ANBcel2. GTDB lineage: Bacteria > Bacteroidota > Bacteroidia > Bacteroidales > Marinilabiliaceae > JARULA01. The sequence goes on along the minus strand of JARULA010000011.1, from coordinate 52,925 downwards.
TAATTATAACCTAGTTTTTCCAAAAGGGGCTCTACATTAATTTGGTGCATTTGCATTCCCATTTGCCAGGGGTTATGGCCAAGCATTAATCCGGCCAGCTCTTCGTAGGTCAAAACTGGTATCCCATTGTTTTTTGTGTCGTATGTTTTCCCTGTCATTTCGGCTAGAGCATATTGCCATTTATCCAGAAACATGGTACACCCGGGACAATTGGCAATTATGAAATCCGGTTTGTATTGTGCCATTGATTCAAATTTTAATTTGGCATTAGAGATTGAATACCCCCTGTTCTCTTGCACCAGGTAGTGACGAAAACCAAATCCGCAACAGTGACGCCTTTCGGGATAATCAATCATTTCTCCGCCCCATGTTTTAATCAGTCCGGATAAAACTGAAGGAAACTCAGCTCCTCCAAAACCTTCGTGAGGAAATATTTTTGCGTAATGACATCCTATATGGTCAACCACCTTTAGTGGTTGTCCTGTTTGTAGATTTATAAGTTTAAGATTTGATTTTTCCCTGATTTTATCTTTAAAGTGGAAAATAACATCCGAAGCATGCGATACCGATTCGGGTATCTCAAACTCCCTGTTAGTCGATTTTTTGAGTGCAATTTTGGTGTTTTCCAGTTTTTCCGGAAAATGTTTCCACATATCAAGTATTTCTAAATAAATACCAAAGGAAGTAACACATGATACTAACAGGTTTTTGTATCCGGCTTCGGTCATTAGTGCCAGTTGTCGGCCAACCACGGTCATAATTGTTTCAAGGGGAATGATGTCCGAATGGTAGCCTATACCGGTACATGTGGTATGACGTGGGTCTTCAAACACATCTTTATTCAGATGCTCCCGAAGTATTCTTAGAAGCATTGTTTCCGAACCCGGAAAAAATGTTTGTCTGATACAACTGCGCACATAAAAAAAATGATCATCGGGAACCTCTTTTTGGTATTCATTCCATGTTTTTAACATGATGGTGTTATTTTAGAAATATTATGAGTGTGATTTCGTCTCTGTGTTTTTTCCTGATGCATGCTTTGCTTTGGACTGATGATATTTTTCCATTCCTTTTTCAATATCATCAAACAGCTCCATGGCTCCGGTCTCTTCCATAATAGAGTGGAGCTCGGATAACGTGTTTTTATCAATTTTACGAACGCCTCCTTCTCCTGATTTATAATAGTTTGAACCGCATTGTTTGTATAGTTTTTCGCCGTTTTGTAAAATCCATTCCCAGACAGGTCCTTGTTCGGGATGTAGTTCAGGCTTAACCAATTTGGGATGTACGCAATATCCAGTTTCTAAAATACTGTGTCCGATTGTTCGCTTAATCTGAAGTTGTTGGCGGCCCAGCGAAGAATTAACAAAAAGTCCGGTTTTTTGCGATACTTTACGTAACACCTGTATGATATAACCTGGTGTGTTGTCACGCGGACAACGAGTTTTGCATGAAAGGCACTGTCCACACATCCAAATATCATTGCTTTTTAATACCGATTCGATGATTGAATTGTCTTTTGTTTGAATATCCTGGCAAATTTTTCGTGGGTCGTAGTCGAAATAGGTGGCAGCCGGACAAATAGCGGTGCATACGCCGCAATTCATGCAGGCAGTTAAGCCTTCAATGAATCTGATGTCCTGGTTTATGAGAGAGAAATAATTGGCCATTATTTTTGATTTAATTTAGTAAATCAAAATTAGCCTTGTTTTTTCCTATTATAATAGGAGTAAATACGTATATCGTGGTAGTATAAATACCTATTTATATTTCAATTAACTGTTTTTTAATTGCATACACTACCAGACTGGCAGTATTTTTACAATCTGTTTTTAGAAGGATGTTGGCCCGGTGTTTTTCTACAGTGCGTTTGCTGATAAACAGTTTTTCGGCAATCTCGTTGTTGGATAGTCCCTTGCATATTTCAATAAGAATCTCCAGTTCTCTGTCTGATAGGTCGTCTTCAGTGGTAATATGCTTTTCTTTTTGGGTAAGAATCAGGTTTCGCAGCAATTCATGTGAGAAATAGTTTCCACCATCGATAACGGTGTAAATAGCATTACAAACTTCCTGTATATCGCTGTCTTTTAGTATGAAACCATTTACTCCACATTTAACCATTTTGGTGTAATATTCCTGATCATCATACATAGAAAGAGTTATGATTTTTAATTTTGGGTTGATTTCTAGTGCTCTTCGGGTTGCTTCTATGCCATCCATCTCGGGCATAGCAATGTCCATTAATACCACATCCGGCATGTTGCCAGGGATCTTTTCGATAAATTCTTTACCATTAAAAGCCTTACCAATTATTTCCATTTCGGGCATGGAGCTTAGGAGCATGGCAAGACCGTTTAAAAACAGAGTATGGTCATCTACCAAAAAAATCTTTATTGTTTCTATATTATTTCTCATTTTCTGGAATTGTTATGATTACATAAACGCCTTTGTTTTTATTTGAAAAAACTTCCATAGTTCCGTGAAGTGACTTAATTCGACTAAACATGTTAAAATATCCGGTCCCTGAATCTTTTTTATCTGCAAACAGGTTTTGAGTATCGAATCCAATACCGTTGTCTTTGTATTTCAATTCAATTAATCTGTTCCTTACTTGAAAATCTATTTCAACCTTTGTGGCCTGGGAGTGTTTTATGGTATTATTTATAAGTTCGCACACCGAACGGTAAATCAGTATTTCGATGCCTTCCGGGAATCTTATGTCGAGAGCATTGGTATTTAGTATTATTTTTAATCCTTTACTCTGGTTCACTTTATTGATAAAGTTTCGAATGGCTTTTGCCACACCAAAGTTTTTAAGCATGTGCGGACTAAGATTATTTGATATTTCTTGCACACTTTTAATGGCCTCGCCAATAGCAATGTTGGTGTTTTTTATAACTGATAGGTTTGTATTGTTTGCTTCATTTGCTGTCAATGAACTGATGGACATTTTTATGGTTGATAACAATGGGCCGAGTCCGTCATGTATTTCTGTGGCAAATCGGCGCCGTTCGCGCTCTTCGGCTTGAATGATGGCATTGAGAAGAGCTTTTTCCTGATTGCGTTTTTGTACTTCAACCTCTTTCATATATTGAAAGATTTTCTGTATAAGAAATACACCTCCGGCAAAAAAGAGGCTGGTAATGGCACCCAGCCAGATATAGAAAAGCCGGTAAGTTTGAGGTTCTACGTCGGTTATAAATGGTAGTAACTCAGCCAACCTTTGTACTGCCATAAAAATGAACCCAGATGAAATAAGCATCCAGGAGAGGTTATATTTGGTAACTTTGGTAAGTTTTACAGCTACGGCAGCTGCAAAAAACTGCAAAATGATGGTTATTGTAAGAGTTATTAAAAGTGCCATGTTTTAGGGTTTTCAACAAATTTACAAAATTATGTGCTTATAAGTTTGTTCTAATTCACTGGATACAATTTTTGAAATTAAATTAATTTGATTGGTTAATGCTGATATAAACATTTAATAGTTTGTGGTTTTAATAGTTAGTTGTTTGTATTAGTCAGTTCATTTTATTACTCATATTTATTAGAGGATGAGCCTACAATTTAGATCTCCACCTTGATAAAACTTTTTATCAATAGGTATCATAGATAAATAAGGGGAAAGCAAAAATATTTTAATTTTTATTTTATATTGAGTTTGAAAATTAGTATGTTATAGTGGCATGCCCGGTTTTTAGCTATAGGAATGCTAAGCGGTTAAACAATTTACTAAAATAGAATTTTGAAAGGATGGATAATATAAAGCAGGTTTTGATCCAATTTGAGGAGGCGCTTCTTAATCTTGATAAGATTGGAGCAAGAAGCTTGTTGTTGGCCAATGAAGATAAAAATGGCTCTGCTGAAGTAATTAACAAAATTGTTGTTCCGGCTTTAAAGCATATAGGTGATGCATGGCAAAATGGTTCGCTTGCTTTATCGCAAATTTATATGAGTGGAAAAATTTGCGAGCAATTGGTAGACGAACTACTTCCTGCTGCTTCAAATCAACGTAGAAGTCAGCCTAAGATGGCAATTGCTGTGCTTAATGATTATCATTTTTTAGGTAAGCGTATCATTTATTCTCAAATCCGCTCGGCGGGATTTGAAGTAATTGATTATGGCAGAAAAACAGTTGATGAACTGGTTGAGGCTGTTTGCAGAGATGAAATAGAAATAATTTTTATTTCAACGCTTATGTACCCATCTGCATTGGATATAGAGCAAGTAGTTGAGAAGTTAGAAAAATTGGCTAATAAAGTAAAAGTTATAGTTGGAGGAGCCCCATTTAACATGGATGAGAAGTTATGGCAACAAGTAGGAGCCTATGCTATGGGGGTTGATGGTAATGAAGCATTAGGTTGGATTGATAAACTGATGGAGGGGAAAAATGAATAAAATGACACCACTTGAACGTGTTCTAACAACTCTTGGGCACAAAGAACCTGATAGAGTTCCTTTTTTTCTTTTACTTACTATGCATGGAGCAAAAGAGTTGGGAATGACAATTAAAGAGTATTTCTCAGATGGAAAAAATGTCGCAGAAGGGCAGCTTCGAATGAGAGCAAAATATGGACATGATTGTCTTTTTCCCTTCTTTTATGCACCAATTGAGGTTGAGGCTTGGGGTGGTGAAGTGATTTTTAATGAAAATGGTCCTCCAAATTCAGGTGCTCCTATTATTCAAAATCCGAAGCAGATATTAAACATGAATGCTCCTACGATAGAAGGGAATGATTGTCTTGAAAAGGTATTAGAGTGCATTAGAATATTAAAAGAAGAGGCTAAAGATGAAGTTCCGATTATTGGAGTGGTAATGTCACCATTTTCTTTACCGGTAATGCAAATGGGATTTGAGGCTTATTTAAAACTTATTTATGAAAAGCCTGAAGTTTTTGAGTATTTGATGAAGATAAATGAAGAGTTTGCTGTCTCATGGGCAAATAAGCAAATAGATGCAGGAGCAACTGCAATAACCTATTTTGATCCTATCTCATCAATAAGTATGGTTCCCAGGGAACTTTTCCTTAAAACAGGATTTTGGGTTGCAAAAAGAACTCTTGCAAGAATAAAAGGGCCTACTGGAGTTCATTTTGCTTCAGGTAGGTGTTTACCAATTATTGATGATGTTGCCAGGTTGGGCACTTCAATTATTGGGACAAGTGTGCTGGAAGACCTTGCTGAAGTTAAATCGAAATGTAACAGACGGCTTACTGTTTTAGGAAATCTAAATGGTATAGAGATGTGTCGTTGGACAAAAAAAGAAGCTAAAGAAGCGGTAAAAAATGCTATAGATAAGGCTGCCTCTGGTGGCGGGTTTATCCTTGCAGATAATCATGGTGAAATTCCATTTCAGGTATCGGAAGAAATACTTATAACGATTGCCAAAACTGTCAATAAATATGGGCAATACCCTATAAAATAATAGTAATATGGCAGGTAATCTTCAATTATATATTTGCGAAAATTTTAAGGCAGAAACTGACGCAATACTCTCTTTAGGTAAATTTTCTGATGTAGTAGTATCCTATTTCCCTCCCAGATGCATCCATCCTATATCTGCAGCAAAACAGTTGGAGTCCTTGTCATTATTTGACAATGCAGATAATGATAAGCTTTTTATCTCTTGTTCTTGTTTGACAATATCTGACAAAGTCTTTCTTCAAAATAAAAATATTAAAAAGCTTCATTTGTCCAATTGTTTTCAAAAGTTTGCACCTCACGGTTTTATTGATCAGTTAATAGAAGATGGAGCTTATATTGTAACACCAGGTTGGTTGAAAAAATGGCAGGTTAATTTGAACTCCTGGGGAGATAAGAAGTTAGCACGACAGATGTTATCCGAATCAGTTACAAAAATTGTATTGTTAGATACGGGAGTGGACAAAAATTGTGTTAATAGCTTAAAAGACTTTTCGGTTTATATCAATTTGCCTTTTGAAATTATTCCAATTGGTCTTGATTATTATCAATTATATATTGAAAATGAGATTTTTAAATGGAGGTTAAATAAGAGAGACGATCGTGAGAACAATTATGATTCAAAAAGAAAGATAGTTCAATCTGATTATGCAATGGCTCTTGATTTAATGGGTGATTTAACTCGTGCCGAAACAGAAGATGAAGTTGCCAAAAGGATTATAGATCTTTTTGTTATGATGTTTGCTGCTAACAAGGTTCACTATTTAGCAGTTATAAATTCAAATGATGTTAGATTATGGTCTTTTCCTGCCGAAACAGGAGATGATGAAACAAAAGATCGATTATTGAAATTCACTAATTCATCCCTGTTAACTGAATCGGGTAGGGGTTTTTGTATGACTATTAGTAGGGGAGATAAGATTTTAGCAGTTATTGAGATAGATGATATATCATATCATGAGAATTTAGTGAAGTATCAAAATCTTGCTTTGGCTATGTCGGATGTAATTTCTATAGCTATTGTAAATTCACGATATTTTGAAAAGATTTATGAAATGAATAAATCTCTTAAAGAGCTCAATGCGACAAAAGACAAATTTTTCTCAATAATTGCACACGATTTAAAGGGTTCGTTTAACTCAATGCTTGGTTTTTCTACAATTTTGAATGAAAATTTCGATAGATACAATGTAGAAAAACAAAAACAATTTATTGAAATAATTTATACAAATATACAAAACACATATAAATTGCTCGAAAACTTGCTTCTTTGGTCACGGTCACAAAAAGGGAGTCTTGATTTTAAACCTGAAAAGACAAACCTTTTTCTAGTAACTAACGATACAAGCGAATTATTAAATCAATCGGCCGAAAATAAATCAATAGAATTAATAAACAAGATAAATGAAAATATATTTGTTGATGCTGATAAAGAGATGCTTTCAACAATTTTGAGAAATTTGATATCAAATGCTATAAAATTTACTCCCAGATATGGTAAAATTTTAATAAACTCAAATTTAATAAAAAGTGATAATAATCAGCATTTTGTTATAATATCAGTAACCGATACAGGTAAAGGAATTTCAAAAGAGATTCAAGATAAATTATTTGATATTGGCACAAATATTTCAATACCGGGAACTGAAAACGAAAAGGGAACAGGACTTGGCTTAATATTATGTAAAGAGTTTGTAGAAAAGCATGGAGGTAGAATTTGGGTAGAAAGTGAACTGAATAATGGAACTGTTTTTAATTTTACACTGTTGGTGAGTCGATGATAAGTAAATTAAAAAAGCTTATAATATTTTGTATATTAACCTTTTGAAGTGTTTGATGGGAAATTATAGTAAAGTAGTTTTACATATTAATATTTTTTAATATTATTGTATTGATATGTAATTATTTAACAGGCAGTTTATATGAAACAAGAATATTTTAATATGATTAATCGCAGGCAGTTTTTGCAGACGGGAGTTAAGGTTTCAGTATCAGCTTTTCTTACTACTGTGGGAGCAGTAAAATTATTTGGAAGCTCGGATAATAATGTTTATGATAAAGCCAACACTCCAATTAAGTATGTAACTCTTAATAATGGTGTTAAAATGCCTATTATAGGATTTGGAACTTTGACTTTAACCGGAGAAAAGGGAGCCGCATCTATTTCGGATGCATTATCTTTGGGATATCGACTTATTGATACAGCTACTATTTATAATAATGAAGATGCTGTTGGTGAAGGAATTAGGCTGAGTGGGGTTAGTCGTGATAAGCTATTTGTAACATCAAAAGTATGGGTTGATGATTCGGGATATGAAAATACCAAAAAGGCTTTTGAGACTTCTTTGAATAAAATGGGGCTCGATTATTTGGATTTGTATTTGATACATCGCCCACGAGGTGATATAAAGGGTACATGGAAAGCTATGGAGGAACTTTATCGGAATGGTAGGATAAGGGCTATTGGTGTTAGTAATTTTGAACCTGATCAATTAAAAGAGCTTAACGATTTTGCTAATATTAAGCCAGCTGTTAATCAAATAGAAGCACATGCTTTTTTTCATCAACCTGAAGCATTAAGCTATTTAAGTGACAACAATATTCAAATGGAAGCCTGGTCTCCTTTTGCTCAAGGGAGAAACAATCATTTTGTTAATGAAACTCTTGCTAATATTGGAAAAAAATATAATAAAACTAATGCTCAGGTGAGTTTGCGATGGCATTATCAAAGAGGAGTTGTAACAATACCTCGTACATCTAAAGTTTCTCACATGAAAGAGAATTTAAACATATTTGATTTTGCGCTTGATAAGTCAGACATGGATGCAATCTCTCAACTTGATATTAATACTACTCAATTTCCTGAATGGGAGTAAGGTGTAATACTTTAAAATAATAGTATATGGAAAAGCTGAACTGATGGTTTCTTTATAGGCAATTTTATACAGTTAACAATAATTTAATTGGGGGTAAGGTTTGTTTGGTGCGTTATCTAATTAAATTGATTAAATTGAATCGATTTATTGTTAATTTGTTAAATTAGAAAAATGAAACATTTTATTTTAAGTATTAATTATCTTCTCATCCTTCTCCTTCTTTTTTCAGGTTGCTCCAGGGATAAAAATAAAGGTCGTGAGGTATATCAATTTAATTGTAATTGGCAATTCTCTCGTATAGATGATAATGATTCTGATAGTGTAGAGATTGCTAATCAGGGTACCGACTGGTTTGCACAATATAATGTTACTCACATTTCTTCTGAAGGCAGCCTTGCAGTGTCATCAGATAAATTGACTAATGAGTTTTTGTATATTGACAATGCTGAATGGGAAGATGTTTCGCTACCTCATGCTCCTAATATTGAAGATTTAACAATAGTTGATCAGTGGCAGGGTATTTCTTATTATAGAAAAGGGTTTGATGCTAATCCTGAGTGGAAGAACAAAAAGGTTAGCTTGGAGTTTGAGGGTGCTATGCATTTGGCAGATGTTTGGATTAATGGTGAACATGTTAAACAGCATGCTGGAGGATATACACCTTTTGTTATTAATTTATCTGATCATTTGAATTTTGGTGGTAATAATGAGATTTTAGTGCGCCTTGATAATCGTAATAATGGCCTAATTCCACCTGGAACACCGTTAGAAAACCTCGACTTTTGTTATTATGGAGGTATTTATAGAGATGTTAATCTCACTGTGAAAAATGAAATTCATATTACTAATGTTATTAAGGCTGATAAAGTTGCTGGTGGGGGAGTATTTGTTACCTATCCAGAAGTATCAACCGAAAAAGCTGTTGTTTCGGTTCAGACTCATGTATATAATGGGCTTAAGGAAGTTGCGGATGTAAGTGTTCGTCAGCGATTGATTGAAATTGATGGATTGTTTACCGATCGCAAGATGGGTGATGAGGTAATAGTTTATGAGTCTTCGCAAGTGCTTAATCCTCAGGAGTCTGAACATATTAATCAGTTCATTGAATTAGATAATCCTAATTTGTGGAGCCCCGGTGAGCCTTATTTGTACCTGCTTAAATCAGAAATAGTTTATGATGATGAGGTTATAGATTCTCAAGAACAGAGAATAGGTATTAGACATATTTCTTTTACTCGTGAAGATGGTTTTGTAATTAATGGTGAAAAAATTCGTCTTGTTGGTTCTAACCGCCATATGGAGTATCCTTATGTAGGAAATGCTATTTCTAATGAGGCTCAATATAGAGACATGTATCATATTAAAGAAAGTGGTTTTAATACTGTGCGATTAGGTCATTATGTGCAAGATAAGTCTGTTTTAGAGGCATGTGATGAATTAGGGTTGTTAGTTATCCAACCTATACCAGGTTGGCAGTTTTTTAATGATAATGACATATTTGTTGAACTCTCTTATCGTGATACTCGAGATATGATTCGTCGTGATCGTAATCATCCTTCAATGATTTTATGGGAGGTTATTTTGAATGAATCATGGCCGCCCGAATGGTGGAAGGATGAAGTTATTAAAGTTGCTCATAACGAGTATCCAGGAGATCAGTTTTATACTGCTGGTGATAGTTATGGATATTTTGGTTTTGATGTGTTGTATAATGATTGGGAGGTAGGTTTTAATAGACCTAATGATAGTGATAAGCCTGGTTTTATTAGGGAGTATTATGATTTTGAGTTTGGAGGACATAATAGTACAACACGGGTTTCACGCGAAGATGGACAAAATGCTCTATTACAGAACGCATGGAATGCTCAGTGGTCTCATAATAGATATAGAGAGTACTATCCGTGGACTACAGGGGATGCTGTTTGGAGCATGTATGATTATAATCGTGGGCTCGCAGATGATATTTGTCGTAGTGGAGTAGCCGATTTGTTTAGGTTAGATAAGTTTAGTGTTCCATTTTTTAAAAGTCAAATGGATATAGGCTATCCTTTGCCTTCAGGCTCTTTTGAACCATATATTTTTCTTGCAAATTACTGGGCCAAGCCCCCTTTAGATGATAAGGTTATTGTTTATTCAAATGTGAATGAGGTTGCATTATTTATAAATGATGAAAAGGTTGCCAGGCAATCTGCCGATGATGGTCCAAGTACCGACTATTCAGAAACAGAAGAAGGTTGGCATACTGGTGGTAATCCATTTGATGGAGGTAATAGCCGTAATCTTAATAATGCACCTTTTACTTTTAATAATATTGAATGGGAGGCAGGAGAAATTAAGGCTGTAGGATACATAGATGGTGAAGTTGTGAGTAAGCATCTTGTAAAAACACCAGGAGAGCCTTCTGAACTTGTACTTGATTATTTTGAATCAGGCAAGCCAGCTTCAAAAAACGATTTAATTATTTTTTATGTTAAAATTAAAGATATTAATGAAACTTTATGTGTTGAGGATGCCTCAAAAGTAAACCTTATAATTAAAGAAGGTGGCAAAATAATGGGCCCTTCTGTTGTTAATGCTGAAGCTGGTATAGCTTCTTTTATTATAAGTACCGATGAATCATCTCATTTAGTAGTTGAAGCAACTTCAAGTTTTGATAAAAAACAGAAGTCTATGCCTTTAAAGAAATAGTAATATTACTTGTGTAGTTATTTCTAGCGCCCTAATATTATTATTGGGGCGCGTTTTTTTAAAGCTTTTTAATATAAATAAATTTTGATCCATTTTGGCTATTGGTTTTAAATAAATATGTATATATTGAATCAAAGTCTCACGCATTTATGTGTTAAATACTAAAACTTAAAAAGGCTTATAGTTCTTGTGTTTATTAGAATTATGATGGATTTTACTAAGTAATAGGTTTGGAGATATTAATGCGTTTATAACAGTGAATATTGTATCCTAAAGTCTTTATAGCATATGGGAATATTGTTTTAAAAAGATTGAGTAAAATTGTTAATTGAAACATTTATGAATGATGCTGAATTTTGAGAGTAAAAGTGATTCCATAAAAAACAAACAGGTTAATGCTTTGAATAAAAAGGAGTTGGATAAAGGTTCTGTTGAATTGGCTGCTATTATGAAAGTAATGAGTCATCCGGTTCGTATATATATATTAAAGAAACTTTCTAAAATGAATGCCTGTTGTTATAGTGGTGATTTAGTAGAGGAGCTTCCTATTGGTCGCTCAACATTGTCGCAACATTTAAAAGAGTTAAAGCATGCCGGATTGATTCAGGGTAAGATTGAACCTCCTTTTATCAAGTATTGTATTAACAGAGATAACTGGGATAGAGTTAAACAGCTGATAGGAGATTTTTTGAAGTAACAGGAACTAATTAGCTGTTCTGATAAAGAGATTACCATTTCGTTTGATGAGTTTGGTGGAGAACCAGGTAGCAGCAATAACTCTTCTGTTGCAGCTCAAAAGCTGATTGAATATCTCTCTTCTTTAGATGATCATGTCTCGGTTACAGTAACATTTCCCAAAGGCGAATACCATTTTTACGAGGATGATGCTTTTGTTGTTAAAAATTAAGCAAGGGCTATGTTTCTCTATTATTGTAGCAGGCCCACTTTTATATATCTATATTCTTTTATTACTTTTGCTGTTTATATTTCTTTTATTATACTTTTTAAATGTCAAAATCTACAATTACTATAAATGATATTGCGCGTGAACTTAATGTCGCACCTTCTACTGTTTCACGTGCATTAAATAATAGTCCCAGAATTAGTGAAGCAACAAAAGAGCGCATAAGAGAAAAAGCCATGGAGATTGGCTATGATTTGAATATGGTTGCTTCTAGCTTATCAAGGCAAAGGACTAATATTATAGGTGTGATAATTCCATTTATCAATAATCATTTTTTTAGTCTGGTCGTTAGTGGAATTGAAGATTTGGCAGTAAAGTCGGGGTTCAGAATTATTATCGCACAAACATACGACTCGGTGGTTAAGGAGGAGGAGGCGCTTAAGATGTTCAGCTCGGCTCGTGTTGATGGTATTATTGCATGCCTGTCTGTTGAAACTCGTGATATTTCCCATTTTAAAAGAATAAAAAAAGTTGGTATTCCTATTGTGCTTTTTGACAGAGTATCCTTTGATATTGATTGTCCTAAGGTTTTAGTAGATAATTATGATGGTGCTTTTCAAGCTGTTTCCCATTTAATTAAAGGTGGTTGTGAGCGGATAGCTTATCTTGGAGGTCCTTCAAATTGCCGTATTTTTGATGAAAGAGCCAAGGGATATAAGGATGCTGTTAAAAAGAACGGACTTCAACTTTTGCCGGGTTATAGTTTTTCTACCGACTTGTCGGAGCGAGATGTTCATGAGGCTATGAAGTTGTGGCTTGGTAAATATAAGGCTCCTGATGCTATATTTACCTCAACTGGAAATCAAGGGCTTATGGTAACTAAACTAGCTATTGATGCCGGCTTTAAAATTCCTGATGATTTATCAATTATCTCTTTTGGAGACTCCCCTTCTCATGAATACATAGTTCCTTCTCTTTCTGCTATTGAGATGCCCGGTTATGATATTGGGCGAAGTTCAATGGAATTTATTGAAAATGAGATTGATGGTAAAAAAGGTGACTCTCGAACTATTATTAAGCCTATTTTATTGGTTATAAGAAGTAGCTCCTTTAGGTAGTATTTTCTGTTGAATATTTATATTGCATTATTTATTATGCGCAACTGGTTGCAAAACCGGTTGCGCATTTTTTGTTTTTATTATTTTCACCTTTCTATATTTTAACTTTATTCACATTATAATTTATTTTTTTTCTATTTAAAGTTCTGAATCCGCCGTTATTCTTTGTTTTAGTTTGCAATGCTAAAAAAATGATGTGTTTTTAGAAAAAAATATTGTGCAAACGCTTGCTCAAATTAAATATTTTTTACAGTTTTGTTCCTGAGTAATTTCATAAAGGGATGAAATAAGTATTTCAGCTTAGTTTAATTTCAAATTTTAATTTAAAAACTATGAAAAGAAAAAATCTGATTTTGATTCTTTTTCTGCTTGTAAGCTTTGCATCGTATGCACAGCATCAGGTAGCAGGTGTTGTAACCGATTCAGATGGAGCTCCCGTTCCGGGTGTTTCTGTTCTTGAGGATGGTACAACCAGGGGTGTAGTAACTGATATTGATGGAAACTACTCTATTGATGTTTCTGCACCCGATGCAGTTTTAGTGTTTTCATTTATTGGAATGGAGACGCAAAACGTTTCAGTGGATGGTCAAAGTAATATTGATGTAGTATTACGCGAATCTTTTGCTGATTTGGATGAGGTTGTGGTTGTTGGTTATGGAGTTCAGCGAAGAGCTCTTGTTACAGGAGCCAATGTAAATGTTGGCGGTGATGATATAGCAGAGTTAAATACATCTACTGCTATGGAAGCTTTACAAGGTGTTGCACCCGGGGTGCAAGTGACTCGTAATCATGGTGCACCAGGTGCCGGGACCAGTGTAACTATAAGAGGAATGGGTACTGTTGGTGATTCAGAACCTCTTTATATTGTTGATGGAGTTGCTATGTCAAGCATCGACTATCTTAATGCTTCAGATATTGAGTCTATTGACGTATTAAAGGATGCCGCTTCAGCTGCAATTTATGGTTCACGAGCTGCCAATGGAGTTATTTTGGTAACTACTAAAAAAGGTACCAGAGGAGCCGAAACACGCGTGACGTATGATGCTTATTATGGTGTTCAAAATATGTATAAGCGTCCTACCTCTTTAAATGCACAGGAGTATATGTATATTTTTGATGAGGCGAGATTAAATGATGGTGCCACTCCTTACAATTGGGAAAATTTAATTGTTAATGGAAACTCTTATCTGGATAACAGTTTTCCTGCTCAGGCTGGCACAACTTATGGTCAGCATGTATGGGATAAGCTGCAGGATGGCTGGACAGGTACCGACTGGGTAGATGCTATTACCAAATCTGATGCTCCTGTACAGAGTCATGCAATTAATATTACCGGCTCTGCTGAAGATATTACCTATGCATTGGGATTCTCCTATTTAGATCAAACAGGTATTATTGGTGGAGATGTTACTGATGCCGGTTATCGCCGAATTACAGCACGTATGAATACCGAAATGGTACTTTTTAAAAACGATCAACATGATATTTTAACTGTAGGTGAAAATTTTACCTATACTAACACTAAAAATCGATCGGTTGCTACTGGTAATATATATTATAATGACCTTCATGATGCAATGATAACAAATCCCTTTATGCCTGTGCATTATGATATGGGTGCTCAAAATCGACTCACTGGTGGATATGGACCTACTCTTGAAGGTGTGGATCGTAATCAGCACAATCCTGTTGCAACTATGATTGATCGACATAAATATAATGATGGACGTGGAAATACTGTTGCAGGTAATGTATTTGCTGAATTGCAGCCTGTTGAAGATTTAAGATTTCGTTCCTCTTTTGGTATAAATGGATGGTTTGGTCATAGCAGATCGTACGATCGTGAATATGCACTTGCCAATCTTGATAGAAGATCTACCGACCGTATTTCTCAAAGTAAATATCAGGGGATAACTTATACCTGGACTAACACTTTGAATTATGATTTTAGTATTGATAATCATAAAATAGATCTTTTAGCGGGTACCGAAATGCTTGAGAATATCTTAAACTCTTCTATTTCTGCTTCTAAGGCGGGAACCGACTTTGGTATGTTTGAGCATGCATATTTAGCTAATGTACAGTCTGTCGAGAGTGTAGGAGATATTAGTGCAGATGGTCGCGACTGGGCTGCCCAGGGTGGTGGCTTAATGTCATATATGGGTCGTGCATCATACAATTATGATGAAAGATATATGGTTGATGCTACTTTTAGAGCTGATGGTTCATCAAATTTTGCATCAGGTAATAGATGGGGGTATTTCCCTTCTTTCTCGGCAGGATGGAATTTTAGTGAGGAGGAGTTTATGCAGGATTTTCACTGGCTCTCTTTTGCCAAACTTCGTGGTAGCTGGGGGCAAAATGGAAATCAAAGTATAAATAATTTTATCTATACTTCTAATATTAGTTATTTGTCAAGAGGGTATTATTTTGGACCTGATAAATTAACTTCTGCAAGTACTGCAATTCCTTCGAATATACCCAACCCTGATGTTACATGGGAGACTTCGGAGCAGCTGAATTTTGGATTGGATGCTAACTTTTTTAATACCAGGCTGGGACTAAATCTGGATTGGTATAAAAAGACAACAAAAGATTGGTTAGTAATAGCTCCTATTATGGGTGTATATGGTGCAGGTGCTCCATATATAAATGGAGGAGATGTAGAAAACACAGGTTTTGAATTTTCTCTTTCATGGAACGATCGGGAAGGTGATTTTAAATATGGTATAACTCTTAGTGGAGCTCACAATAAAAATGAGGTGACTCGTCTTGCTAACGCTGAAGGTGTTATAAGAGGTGAGAGTGATGTTTTAGCACAGGGAACATCTTATGTTTCTCGAGTTGAGGTAGGTCAGCCAATTGGATTCTTTTATGGATATGAAACCGATGGTATTTTCCAAAATCAGGACGAGGTTGATAGTTATGTTACTGCCGACGGAGATCCTATAGTGATTGATGCAGAGAGTGATATTGCCCGTCGTCCCGGAGATGTACGTTTTGTAGATCAAAATGGAGATGGAATTATTGATGATGATGATAAAGTTAAGATTGGTAGTCCTCATCCCGATTTTGAAATGGGAATACAGTTAAATGCTGAATATCGTGGTTTTTATGTGAATGCTGCATTGTCAGGTAAATTTGGTATGCAGGTTATGCAGTCGTACCGTGATTTTGCGGGATCGCCCAGTCAGAACTATCCCACATCGGTATTTGACAGATGGCATGGTGAGGGCACTTCTAATACAATGCCTCGTTTAAGTGCTGTTGCAAATGCTAATAGTAATTTGATCTCAGACATTTATGTTCACGATGCTGATTATTTACGAGTTAACAATTTAACTTTTGGATATAAGTTTGACTCTATGTTGCAGTCGGTTGACCATATACAGGCCGCATCGCTTTATGTATCTGTTAATAACCTTCACACATTTACCAGTTATGACGGAATGGATCCTGAAATAGGTTATGCGCCCGATGATTGGGCATCCGGAATTGATTTAGGATTATATCCATTGCCTCGTACTGTTATGGTAGGTATGAATGTTACATTTTAAATTTTAAATAGTTAGAGATATGAAAAATATTATATATCTTTTTGTCTTCGCAGTGATTATTTTAACAACCGGTTGTGATGATCATCTCGAGACTACCAATTTATTTCAAAAAAATACAGATAATTTTTATCGCACCCCTGAAGATATCAATGAAGCTATGGCTGGTGTGTATAATTCTCTGTATGTGCAAACAGGGACCGGGCTATCTGATGAGCATATTGCTGCAAGTATGATGAGTGATCTTGTCTTTTCCGGTGGTGGAGCTGATGATGTTTTTGCTTTAAATGTTTCTGAGTTTGTCGATCCTTCGGAGGATACTTATCAGGATTTATGGCAAGAGACCTATCGTGGAGTTTTCCGTGCTAATAATATTATCGAAGCGATGGAAACTGCTGATTTTTCTGGTTTTTTTGCTAATGAGGAAGAGGCAGATAGGTATCTAAAAGATGTTTTGGGAGAAGCCCATTTTATGCGTGGCTTTTTAATGTTTCGTGCTGCACGTCTTTTTGGCGGTATGCCTCTTATTTTATCTCCCGATCAGGAGAGAGAAGTGCCTCGTGCATCTTTTAGCGATACTTTTTCTCAAATTATGAGTGATTTTGTAAAAGGGGCTGAATATATGGAGGAGATAGATATCAATACTATACCTGCCAGAGATTATGCTCATGCTAATGTTTGGGTTGCTAAGGCTTATGTGGCACGCGCTTATCTTCACTATACGGGCTATATGACCAACATGTTAAACCAGTCTGTAGATGTTGTAGAGTTACCTGATGGAACAGAGGTAGGTAGGGATGATGTTGTCACTCATTTAGAGGATATCATTGATAATAGCGGATATGCTCTTTTATCAGATTTTAGAAATCTATGGCCATACTCTCATGTAAATCAAAGTGCCGGAGAAACTGTGCTTCCATGGGCCGAAAATGAAGGACTTATGTGGGCCGGTCAGGATGGACCTCATTCTGAGATTGGTACAGGAAACAGCGAGGTTATGTTTGCTAAAAGATATGCTTTTGGCGAGTGGGGAGAAACAAAGTATCGTAATTGGGCTGCCCTCTATTTTTCTGTTCGTGGCCAGGATCTTGTTCCTTATGGCCAGGGATGGGGATGGGGATCTATTAATCCTGTCTTCTATAACGATTGGGATGATGATGATCCTCGTAAACAAGGGTCAGTTCTTGATTTAAATGCCGATGATGAGGCTGTTGAGGGATATAATCCAGATGTAAATAATGGTGTATTACAAACTGAGCTTGTTAATAAAAAGTATATTCAGCTTAATCATGATGGTGATGAAGGTGTAAAAGGAATGTTCTATTATTTATATGGACCGGGATCTGATAGTGATAGTTATATGTTATGGAGTGCTCAGGATTTTTATTACCTAAGATATTCTGACGTATTGTTAATGCATTCTGAGTTAACCGAAACTGCTGACGGACTAAATGCGGTTAGAGAGCGAGTAGGGCTTGACCCTGTCGGATATTCATTGGATGCCGTAAAAGCTGAAAGAAAGTTTGAGTTTGCTTTTGAGGGAATAAGATGGTTTGACCTTGTTCGCTGGGGAGATGTTGAGAGTGATAATTCATACTTTGGTAGTGAGGCTAATGTTATAAATGTTGGAGAACCTGATACCTATACTCCTCGTTACCGCTCTGATGTTAAAGGACTTGTTCCGGTTCCGGAATCAGAAATTAGACTATCGGACGGATTATATGAGCAAAATCCCGGTTGGTAATGAGAATGTTAATTAATTAACCGGAAAGATTATTTTTCAAAATATTTAAAGATTTTTGAGATGAGAAAAAATAGATTTAATATTTATATAATAGGAGTTCTTGCTGTTTTGTTGAAATTGAGCTCCTGTGATCCCGTCGAAGATAGGGAGGTGTTAAAAAATGCCTATCATCCCGATGATATTGAGTTAAATGTTGTGCATGATTCTCCAGGGAGTAATTCGTTTACTCTTGAGATGAATACACCCGGCGTTATTGGATATTGGGACTATATAATAAGTACAAGTCATAGCGATCGTGTTAAGGTAGATTTTCCATTTATAGGGACTCAAACTTTTCACTTTATTGTCTCTAGCGGTTACCTTCATGATGGCGATATCCATAATGTAGAGTATATAAAAAAGAGTATTGAGGTAGATATTGAAGAGATATCCGATCCTGAATCTTTACCTAAGGAGTGGTTCTATCTTGCAGGTGAAGAGAGTAAAACATGGGTGTTTGACCGATCGGATCCTGATGCATGGTGGTACATGACAGGTGAAGATCCTGAAGCTTTTTGGTGGCAACCTGATTATCCCGACGGAGCTCCCTCTGATGTTTATGGAAGGATGGTTTTCGATCTGCTTGGCGGACCAAATTATACCTATTATGAAGGGCCCGATGCTGATCCTGTAGAGGGAAGTACATTTGAGTTTAACTCTGATTTTTCTACATTAACTATTGTTGGAGATGCTAACATTTTGGGTGTTGAAGATGGTGGCGTTCAAAATGAGGGATTAAAAGAGTATGAAATTTTGGAGTTAACTGAAGATCGAATGGTTCTTTTTATATCTGATGTTGACTGGAGTCCAGGCTGGGTGTGGGTGTTTAAACCTGAGGAGTAACGGATTACGTTTCCCCGTTCATGATGCGCCCTTCTCATATTATATTTGGGTTGGGCGCATTTTTAAAATATCTATTTAGTGCACTTTCCTGGTAATTAGTTAATCAATTTTTGTGTTTAGATGTTTGTTTTGATTAGCCGGGAAATGTGTCACTAAACTATGCAAAGGGTTGCATTGTTTGCAAAATAGTCTTTTCTTTGCGTACAGTTTACACAAATAATATGATAATGCCTTAACCAATTTAGATAACTGCTTTTAAGTAATTGTAAATTTAATAGTATGAATAGAATAGTATATATGTTTATGGTTGTGTTGGCCTTTTCTCTTATTTCATGCTCAGGCATGGATGATAAAGAAGAGCATACTACTCGGTTAGATGATGGTTGGCAACTATTCTCTTCCGATTCGATTGATGTATCAGGGGAGATTATTTCTCAAAAAGATTTTGATGCTACATTTGGTTATCCCGTTACGGTTCCGGCTACTATTGTGCACGGATTGATGCAAAATGGGTATTTTGAAGATATTTTTGATCCTTTTATAGTTGAAAATATGGATAGTGAACCTTATGAAGTGCCATGGTGGTATCGTAAGGTCTTTAATATTGATGATGTAACTTCTCAGGATTTTTATCAAATTACCTTTGAGGGTATTAACTTTAAGGCTAATATTTGGATTAACGGAGAGTTGATTGCTACTGATGAACTAATTCAGGGTTCGTATGGTGTGTGGAATTTTGATATTACCGATTATATCACAAATGGTGAAAATGTAGTTGCAGTAGAGGTGATTCCTCCCAAGTTTGGTGAAGATATAAGTAAAGGTTTTGTAGATTGGAATCCGACACCCCCAGACAATTTAACGGGTCTTTGGCGTGAGGTTTTTCTTAAGCATACAGGTGCTCTTTCGTTAAGACATACAAATGTGGTGTCTAAAGTTAATAAAGAGACATTAGATGAGGCCGAGCTTACAATTTCTACTTTTGTTACCAATCACTGTAATGAGGTTAAGCATGGAAAAGTTTCTGCTGAATTTGATAATGTTTTATTAAATAAAAATGTTGTTATGCAGCCCGGTGAAGTTAGAGAAATCTTTTTTACCCCCGAGCATTATGAGGAGCTCAAGATGGATAATCCTATGTTGTGGTGGCCTAACAATATGGGTGATCAACCACTTTATGATCTTACTGTTACTGCTCAATTAGAGGATGAAAAAAGTGATGTAGATAATATTAGGTTTGGCATAAGAGAAGTTGAAGATTTTTGGAATGAATCGGGATACCGCGGCTTTAAGGTTAATGGACAAAAACTTGTTGTTCGTAGTGCCGGATGGGTAGATGATATTTTTTTAGGAGATAGTGATGAGAAGGTAGTGGCACAAATGGAGTATGCGCAGCATTTGAATTTGAACTCTATTCGTCTTGAAAGTTTTTGGGGTCGTAATCGTACTATAATGAATAAGGCTGATGAGTTGGGACTTCTTCTTATGTTAGGTTGGACAGCTCATTGGGAGTGGATAAGTTATACTGGTATCCCACATGATGATTATGTTACCATAAGAGGTGAAGAGGAGAAGAAGTTGCATGCTGCAAATTATCGCGATCAGGTTTTATGGCACAGACATCATCCCAGTGTTGCTATATGGACTTATGGAAGTGATAAGTTACCGCGTCCCGATCTGGAGGTAATGCTTAATGAAATTATGGATCGTATTGATACTACACGTCCTATTCTTAGTTATTGCGGCGGAGCAATGTTAATGGGTGATAGTGATCCAAGGCAGAGTGAAATTAGTGGCCCTACCGGAGTTAAAATGGAAGGTCCCTATGATTGGGTACCACCTGTTTACTGGTATATTGATGAAGAGTATGGAGGTGCTTTCGGATTTAATACCGAAGTGGGACCAGGGCCTCAGATTCCTCCTTTGTCAAGTATAAAAAAGATGATTCCTAAAGAACACCTTTGGCCCATAGATAGTGTATGGTTGTATTACAGTGGACGTAACCAGTTTGAAAATCTTGATCGCTATTTAAATGCTTTTCATGCTCGTTACGGAGAGTCGGATAATTTAGAAGATTTTATTTTTAAAAATCAAATTGCTAATTATGAGGCTATGCGTCCTCTGTTTGAATCTTTTTCGGTAAACAAGTTTCACAGTACAGGGGTTGTACAGTGGATGTATAATTCGGCCTGGCCAACTTTTTATTGGCAGTTATTTGATTATTACCTTAATCCTACAGGAGCATTTTATGCTACTCGTAAAGCAGCAGCTCCTTTATCACCAATTTATAATTATGGTGATGGAAATGTATATATTAATAATGATCATTTAACCAATCAAAAAGATTTAAAACTTTTAGTAGAGGTTTTTGATATAAACTCTAATAAACTGCACTCTTTTGAAAGTAAATTTGATGTTGAACCTAACTCAGCTAAAATGGTTTATGAAATTCCTGAAATAGATGAGTTGTCAACTACTTATTTTCTTGATCTTAAGCTTTTTGACAATGATGGCAGTGAGATCTTAAATAATTTTTACTGGCTTTCAACCGTTGAGGATATTCCGGATTTTGATAATACTACCTGGTTTTGGACACCCAATAAAGAGCATGCTGATTTTCACCAGTTAAATGAAATGCCTGCTTCTGATGTAGAGTTTAGTTATGATATCTCCAGAGTTAATGACAGGTATGAGTTTGTTGTGGAGTTAGAGAATCCAACTGATTTAATCGCCTTTTTTGTTCAGTTTGAATTGATTGATAATGTAGACGGAGAACCTGTTTTACCTGTCTTTTGGGACGATAACTATATTTCTGTTTTGCCTGGTGAGAATAGAGTGATTAGGGGTTATATTCCTGTAAATGATCTTTCTATTGATCAGCTGGATATCGTTATGCAAGGTTGTAATTTATAATAATTAGTATTAATCAATAATTTTTTTGTGATGGATGAAACAGTAGTAGGAATTGATCTTGGCGGAACTAATATGCGTGCCGGACTCGTTTGTGATGGTGTAGTTGAAAAG
This sequence comes from Marinilabiliaceae bacterium ANBcel2, assembly GCA_029688995.1. Taxonomy (GTDB): domain Bacteria; phylum Bacteroidota; class Bacteroidia; order Bacteroidales; family Marinilabiliaceae; genus JARULA01. Next base: position 30,717 of record JARULA010000011.1, on the reverse strand, counting down.
ATTGAGATGACACCTGTTCCTGAGACTGATGATTGGCTCGTTGTTATGAATAGTTTAATAGAAACTATTGAGTCGGTAATGACAAATGAGGTTAAAGGTATAGGTATTGGAGTTCCCGGTATAGTTGATTATAAAACCGGTGTTGTTTATGATATTCAAAATATTCCTTCGTGGAAAGAGGTTGAGGTTGCTCAAATTTTAAGTAAAAAGTTTAATGTTCCTGTTTATGTTAATAATGATGCTAACTGCTTTGCTGTAGGTGAACGTTATTTTGGTAAAGGTCGCAATTTTGATGATTTTGTAGGATTAATTACCGGAACCGGATTGGGTGCCGGGATTATTAAAGGAGGTCATCTCTTAACTGATCAAAATTGTGGCGCAGGAGAGTTTGGTATGATTCCATATATGGATGATAATTATGAACACTATTGCAGTGGAAGGTTTTTTAATAATTCGGCCGGTACAGAAGGTGAGAATTTAGCTAAACAAGCTTTAAATGGAGATGAAAAGGCTAAGGCAGTTTTTGATAGCTATGGAGAGCATCTGGCTAATGCGATTAAAACTATTATTTTTGCAGTTGATCCAGCTGCTATTATTTTGGGAGGATCGGTTTCAAAATCGTTTGAGTTTTTTGAAGAAGGGCTAAAAAAGGGATTGAATGATTTTCCTTATGCCGGAGTGATTGATAAGCTTTCTATCGAAGTTTCGGATATGCCTGATATTGCTATATTGGGAGCTGCGGCTCTATATTTTGATAATAAATAGTTAACTTTATAATTTGTTGTAATTGATTTTATCCTTCTCTTATGTTAGAAGATTTAACCAGCTCAAGTAAACCTGTTATTGGAGCCTTTCTTGCAGGAAAAGTCCTTAAAGCCGGACGTGTTAATAACAATAAAGTTGAGGCTTCAGTCTCCTATGAGATTGATAATTATGGAACTGAAGAGTATGTACTTAATAATGTTATTAAAGCTATCGATGAGGTTTTTATACCCGAGGTTGGTGGTATTGGAGTGGGTGTTCCAAGTATGGTTGAGGTTAATCAGGGGATAGTTTATAATGCAGAAAATATTCCCTCGTGGCGTAAAATTTATTTGGGCGATTTGCTGAAGTCTCATTTTAATAGAGATGTTTATGTGAATAATGATGCAAACTGTTTTGCTATAGGAGAGAAGTATTATGGTAAGGGCTGGAAATATAACAATATGGTTGGTATCGTTGCGGGTGTAGGACTTGGAGTTGGTATTATTGCTGATAACAAACTCTATTCCGGTGCTAACTGTGGTGCCGGGGAGTTTGGATATATCTCATACAGGGATCATAATCATGAATATTATTGTACTAGTGGTTATTTTGATATAAAGTATGGGATGAAGGTGAGTACGCTTTTTAACCGTGTTAAAAAGCAGGATAAGATCGCTATGGCAATACTGGAGCAGTATGGTATTGATTTTGGTAATTTTATTAAAACTATACTATATGCTGTCGATCCTGAGTTTATTGTTATAGGTGGGCCGTTAGCTTCGTTTTATCCTTACTTTGAAGAGTCGATGTGGAAGGTTATTAAAAAATTCCCTTTTGAGAAGACAATAGAGAAATTATCAATTGAAGTTAGCAGTAATTTTGATGTTGAAATACAGGGTGCTGCAGCATTATATTATGATGGATTAAAAAAGCTTTAGTTATTTATATTTATTGAGGCCATATATATGAAGAGTGCTCCTAATTTATATTCTTAGGCACTCTTCATTTTTTTATGGTATGGGGTATTATTATAATTTAAAGTGATGGTATAAATCGTGGTGTTAAATCGGGATCTTCCATATCTCTGTCTAAAGGGAAAATTGGTCTGTTTACCCTATTATACTCCAATCTTTCAATATCCTGATCTACACCTCCGGGAGTTAAGGCCATAACCCATCCATCTCTCATATCATATAGCTCAGGAACAAGATATCCTATTTTTACTACTACAATATCGGTATTTTTAGGATCAAGGCCTAAATCGGTAAAATCACTTTTTCTATGATATGCTTTTCGCTTTTCAGTAACTATAGTTTTTACACTACCGGTTTCAATAACAACAATGGTTCCGGCTCTTTCATCTTCATTGAAAATCTTTTTAATTGTACCATTAAGGTGCACCGGACCTGCATATCTGTTATCAACATTTGCACCTGCATATCCGCTAATTTTACCGCCTTCTCCAATTTCCACTGCTTTTTTTACAAATTTAGAATCGGGTAGGGAGGCATATATTAATGATGGGCCTGTTTTGGTTTTAAACTCATCTCTTTTTAAAATTTCTGTTATAGTCCACGTTACATCTCCTGCTCCTCCTGCTGTTGGGTTATCTCCCATATCGCTTATAATGTAGGGTTTTTTGCTGCTGTTTATAGCCATGTTTAGAGCTTCAGTAAGGTAGGTTGTTGGAGCAATAAACTCAAACTCTTCTCTTACCTCCCAAAAGTATTCCGCAATGTTTTGTGATACTTTTGTCACTTCATCTTTATCATCGCCTGTAGCCATAACTACAGCATGGTTTCTGGGTTCATCAGCCCAGGGATATGACATCCAAATTGCAGCATCAATTACTCCTTCTTTTTTCGTGGCGGGTTCTATTTTTGCATATAAACTTTTAGCAGGTTCTACTCTTGTACTGGTTTTTTCTCCAGGTAATAGAATTGGAACAGGTATCCAGGCCTTATATTTGGGTTTCCCTTTATCATTTAAAAGTCTGTCAAGCAAATTGTCAACAGCTCTCTGTTTAGATTCAAGTGCATCTTCATGGGGAGCCATTCTAAAGCAGGTGATTAAATCACTTTTTTTGGCAAGTCGTTTAGAAACACTTCCATGCAGATCCATGCAAGTTGATATTATGGGGTCCGGACCAATAACTTCTCTTATTCTGGCAATAAAGTCTCCCTCCGCATCATCTAAATCGACTACACTCATCGCACCATGTATATCTAAAAAAAGGCCGTCTATTTCTCCCGCCTCTTCTAACATATCAACTGTTTGTTTAACTAATGATTCATATGCTTCTCTTTTAACAATTCCACCGGGCATTGCATGGCCTCTTAATGTTGGAATCCATTCTGCTTTTTCTCTATATGAGGATTCGGGATGCATAAAGGGATAGTAAGAGAAAACCTCTTCTTTGTAGCGGGCATGAAAGTCTTCTTCAACAGTAACTGCAGGAGAAAAAGTGCTTGATTCAATGGCTATTCCTGCAATGGCTATTCTGGGAACCTCTGTAGATTTTTTCTCTCTGCTTGATTTACAACCTGCAGCAGCAATTGTGACTGTTAATAGTAATAGTAATAGATTTTTTTTCATAATAAGTTTTTTATTCAAAAAAATAGCAAATCTTTTACTAATTTATCTATTTTTTTACAGATTATTTGAATCTTTTCTTATTTTTTGTTTTGATATTGTTGTTAATTGTTATAACCTTCTGCCTGCAATAGCAGTATAAGTTAAGGTAGATACTGATTATGAATAATTAATTATACTATATTTTATGATAAAATGTTTTATTTCTGCTCTTTTCATTTTTCTCTGCTTTTGCATATTAGAAGTTAAGGCTCAATCGTATGGAGTTGAACCTGTAGGAGCAGGTAGTGATAATAACCCATATAAAATATCTACTGCAGCAAATTTGGTGTGGATATCTGAAAACTCCGATGTTTGGGATAGCTATTTTGTTCAAACAAATGATTTGAGTTTATATTCCACTGAGTATATAAATGATGGCAAAGGGTGGGGGTCAATAGGTAGTAAAAGTAATCCCTTTACTGGATTTTATGATGGTAATGGATATGTTGTCAGGGGACTATTTATAGATCGTTCAGGAGAAGATAATCAAGGTTTTTTTGGATATATTAAAGATGCTGTTCTTGACAATATTCATCTTTATGATATATCTGTTGTAGGCGGTGGTAATACTGGAGGTTTGGTAGGATCAAGTAGTAGTTCTGCTATTTTAAACAGCTCCTCACATGGAAGGGTTGATGGCAGGGGTAATAATATTGGGGGCTTAATCGGCTTAAATTCAGAGGGGGGAGAGATATTTTATAGCTATAGTATTGCTGAGGTTTCCGGATATAGCTATGTAGGTGGATTTGCCGGACTAAATGATCAGTTATCATACATAATGAATTGTTATAGTTCGGGTCTGGTTAATCCGGACGGTGAAGAATCTCGTTATCTTGGTGGATTTGCCGGAGGTAATAGGAGTTTAGATGGAATAGTTAATTGTTACAGCACCTCTTTAATGGATGATGTTATACCTGATACCGGTGGCTTTACTGCTATGGGGGATGATGTTATAAATAGTTACTGGAACACTAATAGCAGTACAATAGATTACAGTATAGCTGGTGAGGCTAAATCATATGCTGAAATGTTCGCGAGAGATAATTTTGTTGATTGGGATTTTGAAACAGTCTGGTCGATTAAGGAAGATATAAGTTATCCTTATTTGCAATGGCAGCAAGAACCTTATGCCCATAATGTTCCGCATGGGAACTCGTTAGAGGTTGTTACTAATTTACTGGATGCAGCAACAATAAGTTACAGCCATAATAGATCCTTTTTTCTTGAAGGGGAGATGGTAAAGTTTACCCAGAAGGTGAATCAAGGATATGATTTTATAAGTTGGAAGATTGGCGATAAAATTGTTGGCGTTGATAATATTTTGGAGTTTGAAATGCCTGATTCATCTGTTGTTATTACAGCCTATTATGATAGTGAGTTTGCAGGGGGCGTTGGGTCTCGCGATAACCCATGGTTGATAGAGACAGCTCGTCATCTTAATAATGTGCGTAATTATTCAGTTGATATTACAGATGACCCCAATAAAGGTGAACTCTTTTATTTTAAACAGATTGCTGATATAGATCTTGATATATCTCCCTGGAACGAAGATAAAGGGTGGGAACCTATTGGCAGTGGAAACAGGGCTTTTTCAAATGTATATGACGGTAATGGTTATGTTATTTCCGGATTATATATAGATCGTATAGATGAGAGTAATATTGGTCTTTTTGGTCGCACTCACTATTTGAGTGATGTTACTGAAATAAAGAATATTTCTATAAAAAACAGTAGAGTTACAGGCAATGTTAATACCGGTATTTTAGTTGGAAATATAATTAGTGCAGAGGTGATTAACTGTAGTGTTAATGGTTTTGTTACCGGTGGAAATAGTGTAGGAGGATTAGCAGGAAGGGCCGGGTTTAATTCTGTTATTAAAAACTCTTTTTCGATTGTTGAAGTTGAAGCTATGGGAGAAGCTGTTGGCGCCTTTGCTGGAAGAATGGATTTATCACATGTAGAGCATTGTTACAGTAATGCTGTTGTTTCAGGATTAGATTATTTGGGTGGCTTTGTTGGTAAAATTGATGATTCGATTATAGAGAATTGTTATAGTGCAGGAGAAATTTTTGTTGATTCAAATAGCTCTGTTGCAGGTGGGTTTTTAGGAAGTGTGAATCACGGATTAATATCTAATTGTTACACTGTAGTTTCTGTAGTTGAAAAGGATGGAGCCAAAGGATTTGCCGGTGAGTTTGATAACGTTGGTATTGAAAGTAGTTACTGGAGTAGCGATATATCTGGTGTTGAAGATGATAGTTATGCTGAGTTGTTGGGGGCTGACGATATGATTAGTATGGGTAGTTACAGTAATTGGGATTTTGATAAAACCTGGAGTATATACGATGATGAGAGTTATCCTTTTTTATATATTCAGGAAATGGCTGAACCTTTTAACTATCCGGTAAGGTTAGTTGACATTTCGCAAAATGTTTCTCCCGAAGGTTCCGGTATAGTAAATGGAGCAGGAGAATATTTGTCAGGGTCTGTAATAGAGCTCTCGGCCGAAAGCAGTGATGATTTTTTCTTTGTTAATTGGACCAATAGTCAGGGAGAGATTTTAAGTGATAAAGAGGCATTTTTTTATGTTGCAGGAAGAGATAATGAAGAGATTACAGCAAATTTTGATATTAAAACTTCAGTCGGGGAGATTATTAAGGAAAGTAGTGCTGATATAGAATTTTTAATTTATCCGCTACCTGTCCATACTATTTTGAATATCGATAGTGGCAGTTTTAATTTAGATTATTTTAGGTTATTATCTATTAATGGAGCAGTTGTTGAGCAAGAGGTGGTTAATAGCAATAAAATTAGTTTAAATGTGGAACATATACCTCGTGGTATTTATCTTTTACAGCTTTTTACAGAAGAGACTCTTTTTGTAAAAAAGATTTTAATAGAGTAAAGATTCTCTATGATGTTGATATAGTTATACTATTTATTAATAACTCTTTTACAGTAGCTTTTTTAGCATTGATATTAACTTATCTTTGTTAATAGGTTTTGTTATATATTCGTTGCAACCGGCTTTAAAAGCTTTATCCCTGTCACCCGGGAGTGCATAAGCTGTTTGTATGATTATTGGTGTTGTAATCCCTCTTTTTCGTATCTCTTTAGTCGCTTTTAGTCCGTCCATCCCTGGCATTTTAACATCCATAAGTATTAATGATATATCCGGATCACTTTCTGCTTTGGATATTGCCTCATTACCATTAATTACATTTTCCAGTATAATATTTTGATCTTCCAGTAGAGCTTCTATAAATAAACGACTAAATTGATCATCTTCAGCTATTAATATCTTTACAGGCTTTTGACTCTCAATATTTAACTTTTTTTGTGTACGCTTGTTTGTTGTATCATCTTCATTTTGTTCAACAGGATTGTATGGTATTTTAAAATAGAAAGTGCTGCCAATATTTTCTTTTGAATCGACCCATATTTCTCCGTTCAATTTATTTACATATCCTTTAGCTATAGACAAACCTAAACCAACACCGTTATATGGGCGTGTCATATCCTGATCGGCCTGAACAAAACGATTAAAGATAATATTTAGTTTTTTTTGAGGTATTCCTGCACCTGTATCGGAAATGTAAAAGAGCAGATGGTTGTTTTCAATATAGTTTCCAAATTTAATAGTTCCTTTTTGAGTATATTTAATTGCATTTACAATAAGATTTGATAATATGGTTTCTACTTTATATTTATCGGTATATACAATAGAACTATTTTTGTCTATCTGTTTTTCAATATAAAAAGAGAGGTTTTTCTCTTTTGTTTGTTGTTGAAAAAAATCATAATGGTATTGCATCACCTTTGAGAGGTCAACTTTTTCGTTACTTACATCAATTTGATTTGACTCAATTTTTGAGATTTCTATAATATCATTAATTGTTTCCAACAATCTTTGTCCGCTTTGATTTACTACATCAATATATTTTTTTTGTTGTTCCCTGTTAAGTTTAGGATTTTTTAAAAGTTCAAGAAATCCTAGTATTCCGTTCATGGGAGTTCTTATCTCATGACTAACATTTGCTAAAAAGGCCGATTTTAATCGATCACTCTCTTCAGCCTTCGCTTTAGCATTGATAAGATCAGATATCATCTGTTTTTTTTGTGTTATATCCTCACGTAATGAAACAAAGTTGGTTATTTCGCCTTCATTATTAAATATTGGTGAAATGTGACAATCTTCCCAAAATAGTTCCCCGCTCTTTTTTTTATTTATAAACTCTCCATGCCACTCTTTACCCGATTTAATTGTGTCCCATAAGGATTTATAAAATTTGCGGCCCTGCTTTCCTGACTTTAAGAATCGCGTGTTTTTGCCTATTACATCTTCAAATAAGTACCCTGTATTTCTTGTAAATGCTTTATTTACATATTCAATAAGTCCGTTAGAATCGGTAATAATTATGCTTACCGGACTTTGTGCTACTGAATGACTTAGCAGTTGAAGGCGGCTTTGTGTCTCTTTAATTATCTTTTCTTTTTGCAAGCGGTCGCTTATATCTCTTGCAACTGAAAGAACAGTAGTTTTTCCGTTATAATTTATTAAGGTAGAGTTAATCTCTACAGGGATGCTTTTACCCGATTTAGATTTGTGCCATGTTTGAAAAATTTGAGCTTTTTTTGATTTTAAACGCTCTATTAGGTTTATTAGTTCCTCTTTATTATATTTTTCATCAATGATTTCCAGACTGTTACCTATAAGCTCATCACTTTTATACTCAAGTTGTTCGCCGGTTCTTATATTGACATCAATGATTTTATAAGTTTGGGGATCAATTAACCAAACGGTTTCTTTCATTCCGTTTATAAGCTCTTTGTAGTCAGCAATACTTCTTTTTAACTCTTTTTGTACAGCCTGTTTTTCTTGACGTACTTTACTTGCTTCAAGTGCTTCATGAACAGCAAATGGCAATCTTTTAATCTGTTCTTTTAGTACATAATCATTTGCTCCTGCTTTCATACATGATACGGCTGTCTCTTCGTTAATAGAGCCGGTAAGCATTATAAAGGGAGTATATTTGGGATATTTACGCACAATTTTTAATGCTTCCATTCCATTGAATGTTGGCATTGAGTAGTCTGATATTACTATATCTGGTTTAAAGCTGTATAGCTCCTTGGTAAAGTCAGCTTCTGTCTCAACAACTCTATACGTAAAATCAACTCCCTCTTTTTTTAATTTACGTATTGCAATCTCTGCATCTTCAGCCAAATCTTCAGCTATTAAGATTTTATAACTCTTTTCACTGCACATAATCTCTATTTATTTTTGGTAATGAAAATGTAAATAATGCACCTTTACCGACTTCTCCATGTGCCCAAACTTTTCCATTATGTCTGTTAATAATTCTACTGACAATAGCTAAACCTATACCTGTACCTTCAAATTCTTTATCGGGATGCAATCTTTGGAATAGAGAAAATATTTTTTCTACATGATTATTATCAAATCCCGTACCATTATCTTTTATATAGTATAGTACCTCATCGCCTGTTTTACTCTCTTTTGCACCAACTTCAATATATTTATTTGATGAGTGTGTACTATATTTTAACGAGTTGCTTATTAGATTTTGCCATACTTGTGTTATTAGTTTTTTGTCGCAATATGCTATGGGAATATCTTTAACTTTAAAAATAAACTCTTTCTGTTCTTTTGATGTTGCTATATTTGTATATACACTTTTAACCAATTCTTGCATGTTGGTTTTTGAGAATGTCATGCTATTACGTGATATTCTCGACATATTTAAAAGGTCTGTTATAAGATTATCCATCTTTTTGGCACCTTTTTGTATTGTATCTATAAATCTTTTACCTTCACTATCTAAACTGGGAGCATAATCTTCAATAAGAAAATCTGTGTACCAGTTTATTGTTCTAAGGGGGGCTCGTAAATCATGTGAAACTGAATAGGTAAAAGCTTCTAATTCTCTATTTGATTCTTGTAATTTTTCTCGTTCTTTTTTTAGCTCTTTTGAAATATTATTTAAATCTTCAATTAGAAATAGCATCGCTTTTTGATTTTTATTTAGTTTTTCAACTTTACTATTAAGCTCTGCTGTACGTTCTTTCACCTTCCTTTTTAAATCATTTTTAAGATTTATTAATTCATTTTGAGCTTCTATCTTCTTTGTTGTATCCCAGAATGTTATTACCGATCCAATAACTTTCTCATTTTTTATAATAGGGTGAGCATGATATTCGGCATTAAAGCAGGTATTATCTTTTCTCCATATAATTTTGTTGTCGATATGGATATCATCACCTGTTTCTGTTACCTGTATAGCTGCACTCTCCTGATTATTATAACATTGATTGTCTTTTTTACGAATTAAATTTTCAATTTGTTGTCCAATGCACTCTTCAGCGTTGCTATATCTGAGATGGTTCAATGCTGAGTCGTTGATAAAGGTGCAAATTCCATTATTGTCAATACCGAAAATACCTTCTACAGTTGAGTTAAGAAGCAATCTTATCTGCTTTTCGCTCTCCTTATGGAGCTGTTGTTCTTTTTGTAACTTTTTAAGAGTTGACTTATGCCCTTCAATTTCAATTTGAAGATGGGATGATCTTTTTTTTACCTCCCTTTTTAGGGTGACAATCCATAAAATGATCATTAATATTACTATTCCGCTTAACGAGTAGAGTGCAGGTCTTATAAGATAGTGTGCGGAAAAACTTTTATCAATTTCGGGGCCAAACCATTTGAGGTAGAGCTCATCATAGGTTTTGTCTGCTATAATAATTGAGAGACCTTCATTTAATTTGGCTAAAAGCTCGGTATCTCCTTTTTTAACTGCAAAGCAAAAATCCTGTTTAAATTCGGGAATTTGAAAATCAACTGTCTCAATATTTGAGAGTTCAAGAGTGTCTATAATATTTAAGCCTGTGATTCTTTGTGCAATAAGTGCATCATATAACCCTTGTGATAATTTTAAAAATGCCTCTTGATAAGTGGTAGTTGTATATATTTTGTCCGTTATATTTTCTCTTCGTACAAATTCTTCGGCATTATCGCTTTGCATAACAACAATTTTTTTTCCTTTTAAATCGGAAAGTGATTCTATGCCTTTTATTCCTTCTTTTACAAAAACTGCTCCGTGTACAGAGAGATATGGGAAGGTAAAGTCGTACAGCTCTTCTCTTTCGGGAGTTCTTCCAACTAAAGGCAGAGCATCTATTTTTTCATTGGTAAGATCTTCTTTTATATTACTCCATAAGCCAACAGTAAAATCAACCTCCAGTTCAACAGCTTTTGCAGCAGCCTTAAAAAGATCAACAGAAAAGCCGTCAGCGTGGTTATCTTCATTGACTATCGAGTATGGAGGATAATCTGGTTCAGCTGCTACTTTAATTTTTTCTTTTTCTGAGGAGTAGGTTGTAACGGCAGTTATTAATAAAAATATTATAACTGTCTCTCTTTTTAGTTTTAACAATTTTATTATGCTTTTACCCATGCTGCTTTAATCTTTCTATTTCATCTCTCAACTCTTTCATTCTTAATTCCCTCTCAACGGTAACATCTCTAAAATGTTCCAATTCATTTATATGCTTTTCAAGCTCTCTGGTTTTATTTTTTACTTCAAGTTCTAAACGGTTCTTTAAATTTTCCAACTCCAGCTCAGCTCTTTTTCCTTTAGAGATATCTTTAATTACTATAAAAAGAAGATTCTTATGTTCATGTATCAAATTTTGAATGTTTATTTCAGCATAATAGGGAAAGCCGGTTTTGTTCAATTTTTTTTGTTCAATTTTGATTAGGGATTGTTTTTTTGTTTTTAGCGGTTGAACAATCTCTATGAACTTCTTTAAAGAGAGCTGCGGAATTAGTTGAGTAAAATTTTGTGATTGTATATTTTGATGCAAGGAGGGGTTGTTCTCTTTTGCTGTTTTGTTACATTCAATTATAGTAAATGTACTATAATCAATAATAAAAACTTCGTTTACCGATTGATCAACAACCATTCCCAGTAGTTCTACTCTTTTTTTTATTTTTATCTGTTCGGTTATATCTGTAACAAACCCTATAATTAGGGTTTTTGATATTTTAACGCTGTCTATGCTCCAGTAGCATTTTTCTTTTTTGTTATTTATAATAGATATTGTGGCGTATGCTTTACCGTTTTTTTTAACTTTTTTAAAAGTCTCTTTTAAAATTTGGTGATTTTTTGGAGGTGTTATATCGAGCAAGGTTTTGTTTATTAGCTCCTCTTTTTTATATCCTGTGATTTCACATATTAAATTGTTAACCTCAATATTTTCTCCTCTATTATTGGTTATAAAAATGCCAAATGGGGAGTTGTTATAATAGCTTTTAAATTTCTCTATATCTCTTTTATGTTTTTTACGAGTATGTAAAACAGAAAATATGGCTAAAGTTACCAGCATAACCAATGTAATTATATATTCGTTATGAATATGGTAGTTATTTAATTGAACCCAACCTGCAAGATTAGTTACGATATAGTTATTTGCCATTGTATGCATCCTTTTATACTCGCTTTTGGTTTATGCTCACCATTATAGAAAGTTTCTACGAAACGAATGTTATTAGGTTGCGGGTTTTGGCTTTATATAACTATTTGATGTATGTTTTTTGAGTTAACGGGAAGATCAAATAGATGAGGTGCTTTACAATATCTTTTAATGGTTTTATTAAAGATGCGAAAAAATTTGCGCTCTTTTTCTGAATCGAGAAGCAAATTAATTTGAATTGGAAAAGATTTCCATCCTATATGTTTATAATCAATAAAAATTGGAATAAACTTATCTTTTGAAACTTTTTTTACTACTACATTTCCACCTTTATATATTTCAAAAAACCATATTTTATGTTTTGCAAGAAGTGAGGCAGACCTCTTTACCTCTCTCCAAAAATGCTCGTTTGATACTTTTTTGTGTTGTAGTAATGTTTTTGAGTAGTTACCGTCATAATCAACCGGTCGCCCTGATACCAATATGTTTTTTTCGGCATGTATTACAGGATTAAAGTAGTGCTTAATATCGTTGGGCAGACTATTATATAGGTTTAGCTCTTCGTGATTAATTTGTGGCCTTAACAATTTTAATTGTAATTTTTGTTTAAAACCGATATTTGACTTTATTTTTTTTATACAAATTTGAGAATCTTCTTTTATTGAATAGCAATCACGAAAATTACCATTAGATATTTTTTTATCTAATGTTATAGTACCTCTTTTTTTTAGTTTTAATTGCATTTTATCTCTGTAGATCTATAAACATCAGCGAATAAAAATAGATAATTGTTTTTAAAGTATGATAAGTTTTACATTTTAATTATGAATTACTTTTTTAAGCGCAGACTGTTTGTTATGACACTAACACTGCTTAAGGCCATAGCTGCTCCTGCTACCATAGGATTTAGAAGGAATCCTAAAAATGGGTATAATATACCGGCTGCTATTGGTATGGCTGATGTATTGTAGATAAAGGCCCAAAACAGGTTTTGTTTTATTACTTTACTTGTTTTTTTTGATAGCTCTATAGCATCCGAAATCTTCTCCAGATTTGAAGATATTATTGTCATTGACGATACATCCATTGCAATATCACTTCCTTGTCCCATTGCTATGCTAATATTTGACTGCGCAAGTGCTCCGCTATCATTAATACCATCACCAACCATGGCAACAGTTTTTCCCTGTTGTTGTAAATCTTTAATATATTTTGCTTTTTGTGCCGGCAGAACATTTGCTTTGAAGTTTTCTATTCCTGATTTACCGGCTATAACTGCTGCTGTATGAGCATTATCTCCGGTTAACATATATACTTTGATTCCAATCTCTTTTAATTTTTCTACCCCTTTTTTAGCGCTCTCTTTTATTTGATCGCTAATTGCCACAACTGCTATTGCCTGTTTGCTGTTAGCGAACCAGATTACTGTTTTGGCTTCGTCACTATACTTTTGTGCTCTCTTTTTTAAAGTGCTCTCTATCGATATATTATTATCTTTTAATAGTTTAGTATTACCAACAAACCACTTTTGGTTATTGAATAATGCTACTGCTCCTTTACCTGTAATGCTTTCAAATTTTTGTGGTGTTGCTGAGTCATAAGATTTAAGATAAGAGGTTATTGCATCGGCTAATGGGTGTTCCGACTCTTTTTCTATTCCTTTTAAAATAGTACTATTACTTTCATCATCGTTTAGCCACACAATGTTAGTAACCTTAGGTTTTCCCTCTGTTATAGTACCGGTTTTGTCTAATACTACAACATCTATATTTTTTGCAGTTTCTAAGCTTTCAGCATTCTTTATCAATATTCCCATTTCAGCAGCTTTGCCAATACCTGTCATTACAGCTGTTGGAGTTGCTAATCCGAGCGCACAGGGACAAGCAATAATAAGAACGGTTATAAGAGCTGTTACTGCGTATGCAGTACTGTTATCTATCCCTGTGAAATTCCATATAATAAAGGATATTATTGCTATAATAAGAACGGCAGGAACAAAGATTGAAGATATTTTATCAGCTAGTTTTTGAACTGGTGCTTTGCTTCCTTGTGCTTCCTGTACCAGTTCAATTATACGTGAGAGAGTTGTTTCATCACCGGTTGCTTCTGCTGTTAATCTAAAGCTCCCTTTTTGATTAATTGTACCAGCATATACTTTAGATCCCTTAGTTTTATGCAGCGGGATAGGCTCGCCTGTTAGCAGACTCTCATCGGTGTATGAGTCTCCATCTTTTACTGTTCCGTCAACGGGCACTTTTTCTCCGGGTTTTACTAATATGAGATCTCCCTTTTTTAATTTATCAATATTGACACTTTTCTCTTCCCCTGAGCTGCCTATTACAATAGCATATTTGGGTTGAATACCCATAAGCTTTTTAATCGCCGATGAAGTGCTGTTTTTAGCTCGCTCCTCTAACCATCTTCCTAGTAGGATAAATGCAATAATTACTGCAGCTGCCTCAAAATATATATGAGCTTCTAATCCATGATTGTGCCATACATGCGGAAACAGGGTGTTAAATGCGCTAAACAGGTATGCTATACCTGTACTTAAGGCAACCAGGGTATCCATACTAACATGACCTTTAGTTGCCTGCCTGATAGCATTTTTGAAAAAATCGCGTCCAAACCATAATACTACAGGTGTTGAAAATACCCACATAATTTTATCGGCGTAGGGCATGTTCATAAAAAACATTCCTACAACAAAGACTGGTGCAGAGAAGATTAACGCCCAGATAGTATTATTTTTAAGCTGTTGCAAATCTCTTTTATCTTTCTCCTCTTTCTCTTTTAGCTCCTCATTTCGATCATTGCTGTTTGCCTTAGGAATAATCAGCTCAAAACCTGCATTTTTAACCGATTTCGCTACATCTTTAAGATTACAATCTTTTGGCAGATATTCAATAACTACTTTTTTTGATGCCAGATTAACAGATGCACTAACTACTCCTTTTGATGATTTTATACTATTTTCAACCTTTGCAGCACATGAAGCACAATTCATTTGTAAAACTGTGAAGCTTCTTTTTTTTGTTATATATTGGTTGTTATCTCTGTTCTTCATTTTATTGCTATTTATACCTGTTTACAAGTAATAACAGCATCTATTAAAAAATGTTTGAATATGGGGCTAAGTCGTAAAAGAAGCAGGGTTATAAGTGCAATTTTTACCATCCCGTGCCCAATAATCAGTAGTGGACCAGGCATCATAGCTCCCGAAAAGGAGATTATTAATGAGGTAATAGAATAATTGTTAATGATGTCATAATTGGTTATAATAAATCATTATCCCATTCTGTTTTTATAGTCGTAGTAACCGAACTCTCTAATTAATGAAAAGTTATTATTATTATTTATTATCCCTATAGCTGGATGTGGTACACCATTAAACATATTGGTTTTGACTATTGTGTAGTGAATCATATCTTCAAAAATAATAAAATCTCCAGGTTTTAACTCTTTATCAAATGACCAGTATTCCATGAAGTCACCAGATAAGCAGCTGTTTCCGCCAATACGGTAGGTAGGTTTCCCTTTTACCGGTTCATTATATGCTCCTCTTATTTTAGGTTTATATGGCATCTCAAGGCAGTCGGGCATGTGAGCTGTAAAGGAGACGTTTAATATTGCCGTTTTAATATTGTTGGTTTCAACTATGTCAACAACCTGAGATAACAGAAAACCTGTTTCCCATGCAAAAGCACTTCCGGGTTCAAGAATTATTTTAATATCCCATCTCTCTTTAAACTCTTTTAATACCTTAATAAGGTGGGTTGTATTATAATTTTTATGTGTCATAAGATGACCTCCGCCCATATTAATCCACTTTACCTGTTTTAGATATTTATAAAAGTTTTTTTCTATTGCCGATAATGTTTTTTCAAGATCGTATGAGTCTGACTCACAAAGTGTATGAAAATGTAACCCCTCTATTTCGCCTGGTAATTGTTCGGGCATATTTTTTAATGTAACACCCATTCGGGAACCCGGTGAGCAGGGGTTGTAGAGATCAGTTTTAACCGGACTGTATTGAGGGTTAATGCGTATTGCTGCTGATATTTTTTGATTGTGATTTTTTAGTGCCGGTAAAAACTTATTAAACTGTGTAAATGAGTTAAAGGTGATATGGCTGCTATACTCCATTATTTTATTAAAATCATTTTCAGTATAGGCAGGAGAGTATGTATGTGCTTTATTACCCATCTCTTCTGCAGCCAGCTTAGCTTCAAAAAGTGAACTGGCCGTAGAGGATGGAATATACTCTTTTACTATTTTGAAAAGAGGCCATAGAGCAAACGCTTTAAATGCAAGAATAATTTCGGCACCCGATCTCTCTTTTACCTCTTTTATTAATGATAAATTTTTACGCAGTAGCTTTTCCTCCACCACGTAACATGGTGAAGGAATTTTATTTAAAATGGTCATCTATTTTATAATTCAAGATCAATGTCATGTTTTTCATTCCATGGTAATCCATGATTATTTAACTCCTCCATAAAAGGATCGGGGTTGAACTCTTCAACATTAAATACTCCCGGTTTTTTCCATATTTTTTTGAGATACATAATAGCTCCAATCATGCATGGAACACCTGTTGTATAGCTTACTGCCTGAGTTCCCGTCTCTTTGTAGGCTTGTTGATGGCTGCAATTATTATATATGTAGTATGTTTTTTCCTTGCCATTTTTTACACCTTTAACTCTACATCCTATAGAGGTCCATCCTTTATAATTCTCCCCCAAATCACCAGGATTTGGCAGAACATATTTTAAGAATTCAATTGGTACAACTTCAGCACCTTTATAGTTTACAGGTTCAATGCCTGCCATTCCTATGTTTTGGATTACTCTTAAATGGGTAAGATACTCTTCACCAAAAGTCATCCAAAATCTTGCACGTTTTAAAGTAGGAAAGTTTTTAACCAGTGATTCAAGCTCTTCATGGTAGATTAAATATGACTCTTTTTCCCCTATTTCAGGATAGGTTAAAGGTTTGTGTATTTCATGGGGTTTAGTAGTTATCCATTTGCCATTTTCCCAGTATTTGCCGTTTTGACTAACTTCTCTGATATTTATTTCGGGATTAAAATTGGTGGCAAATGCTTTTCCGTGATCACCGGCATTACAATCAACTATATCGAGATAATGAATCTCGTCAAAATGGTGTTTTGCTGCGTATGCCGTAAAGATACTTGTTACTCCGGGATCAAATCCGCAGCCCAGTATAGCCGTAATTCCTGCATTTTTAAACTTTTCTTGATATGCCCACTGCCATTTATATTCAAATTTTGCTTCATCGCGAGGTTCATAGTTGGCAGTATCCATATATGAAACTTTTGTTTCTAAACATGCATCCATTATGGTTAAGTCCTGATAAGGTAAAGCAACATTAACAACAAGATCGGGTTTTACTCTGTTAATAAGTACTTTTAGCTCATAAACATTGTCGGCATCAATTTGTGCAGTTTTAATACGATTATTGCCAATCTTTTCTGCTATTTTATCACATTTGCTTTTTGTTCTGCTTGCAAGGGTAATTTCTTCAAAAATTTGCGTAAGTGCAGCCATTTTTTGTACTACAACTGTTCCTACACCTCCTGCACCTATTACTAATACTTTTCCCATGATGTTTCTGTTTTTTTATTTGTTTAATACAATATAAAAATATGATAAATATTGAGAATCTCATAACATGAACTTTAGCAGCATAAAAAATAGTTGTTTCTATTAAATATGTTATAATAGCAAGAGTTTTTTAAAAGCTTTTCTCTATTTTTGGTTGTAAATGTTTATTATGAGATGCTTACTTTCTATTTTAACTATTTTTTATCTGTTTACAGGGTGTCTCTCTTCTCAATCATATGAGAGTGAGAAGCTGTTAATAGCTTTTTATAATGTTGAGAATCTCTTTGATATAGTTAATAATCCTGATATTAATGATGATGAGTTTACTCCCGATGGTAATAAGAAGTGGACATTAGAACGTTATAACGATAAAATTGATCAGATTGCTGAGGTAATTGCTGCCTTGGGAGAAAAGGATAGTATAGATAAACCTGCGATAGTTGGGTTGTGTGAAGTTGAAAATGGCGATGTGCTCAATGATCTTATCAACTCAGATCTTTTAGCGGATTATAATTTTGATTTTGTCCATTATACGAGTCCCGATTTACGAGGTATTGATGTTGCTTTATTATATCGTAAAGATCTGTTTGATTTAATAAACAGTCATCCGGTTGAATTGGTTATTGGTAGTGATAATAACAGATTTTATACAAGAGATCAACTTGTAGTATCGGGAAAGCTTGCCGGTGAAAAAATACATTTTATAGTAAATCATTGGCCTTCAAGATTTGGAGGGGCTGAAAGAAGCAGACATTTGCGCAATATTGCTGCAGAGCTTTGCAGGTCGATAGTTGATTCCCTTGAGAATATTTATAATGATCCGCAAATAGTTGTCATGGGTGATTTGAATGATAATCCCAATGATGAGAGCATTGTCAACTATCTTAATGCTGGCAGTGAGGCCTCTAAGTTAAAGTCCGGCGAACTTTATAATACAACTGCGCAGCTCTATTTCGAAGGTGGGGGCACCTCGGTATCTCGTGATGAATGGCAACTCTATAATCACATGATTATTTCACAGTCATTACTTGAAGAGAGTAACAGTGGCTTTTATTACAGGTATAATTCGGCAACAATTTTTGATGCTCCTTTTATAACTGTTCAGACAGGAAGATATAAAGGAACACCTTACCGAACATATGTTGGGGATTATTACTTAGGCGGTTATAGTGATCACTATCCTGTTTATATTATACTTGAACAGTTTTCAAAGTAATTGATAATTGAAATTACTCTCTATATAAATTGTGGTTATCAATATAATCATATACGCCTGTGGGTAAAAGCCAGGGGATCCTTTTTTTCTCTTTTATAGAGTTACGTATTAATGTTGATGATATTTCAAAAACGGGGGCTGTGATATAGGAGATATTTGGATATGGTGGTTTTTGAGTTGTTTTATATCCTGGACGAGGATAAACCATTATTTTATAGTTGTTTGTAATCTCTTTTGAATTTTTCCATCTCTCAATTTCCAATAGATTATCTGTACCTGTAATTAGAGTGAACTCTCTTTCAGGCATTTTTTGAGATAAAAACTTAAGGGTGTCGCATGTATATGAAGGTCGTGGCATTGTAAATTCAATATCACTTGCAAAATAGCCTTCCTGATTGTTTAGAGCTATTTGCACCATATTTAGTCTGTGATTTTCATCAGCAAGATCTGTTGAGTTTTTAAATGGATTTTGTGGAGTTACAATAAAGAATATTTCAAAAAAATCGCCAAACTCTTTAATATAGTTGGCTAGTGCCAAATGACCTATATGTATTGGGTTAAAAGACCCAAATAGGAGTCCGGTCTCAATTTTCTTCTTTTGATTGCTACACATTATCAGTTCCCTTATTTTTATTTGTGATAAATTGAGCAACTCTCTTTTCAGTTTCACTGCAGGCGCTTTCCAAATTGTCATTTATAATTATATAATCAAACCTGGAAGCATATTTTAGCTCTTTTTCTGCTTTTGCCACTCTCTTGTCAATAACCTCTATTGAGTCGGTGCCTCTTTTTTTTAATCTCTTCTCTAACTCTTCTATTGAAGGAGGCTGTATAAATATGGCCAAAGCTTCATCTTTATACTGTTCTTTAATATTGATTCCGCCAACAACATCAACATCAAAAATTACATTTTTACCCTCACTCCTTAATTTTTCAACCTCACTTTTTAATGTGCCGTAACAAGTTCCCTTATAAACTTCTTCCCACTCTAAAAATTCATTGTTTGCAATTTTTTCTTGAAATGTGTTATGATTTAAAAAAAAGTAATCTTTTCCATTCTCCTCATTTTTTCTGGGTGCTCTGCTTGTTGCAGAAATAGAAAAAGCAAGATTTAGATTTTTGCTTAAAAGATATTTTACTATAGTTGTTTTACCTGATCCCGACGGTGCCGAAAAAATTATCAATTTGCCTCTATCCATTTTATAGAATATTTAATATCTGTTCTTTAATTTTCTCCAGTTCATCTTTCATTTTAATTACAATATGCTGTAGGTTTACATCATTTGCTTTTGAACCTAGCGTGTTAATTTCTCTGCCGATCTCTTGTGAAATAAAAGCCAGCTTTTTTCCTGCAGCTCCTTCAATATTTGTTGACTCTTTAAAATAGGCAAGATGATTTTTAAGACGAACCTTTTCTTCAGAGATGTCCAGTTTTTCTATATAGTAGATTAACTCTTGTTCAAACCGGTTTTCATCAATATTTGCATGTTCTTTTATCTCTTTAAGACTCTCTTTTATACGTTCCTTTATCCGCTCTATGCGTATTGTTTCATATTTTTCTGCCTCTTTCATTAGAGATGATATATTATCAATTCTAATTGAGACATCTTTTTCCATTGAAGATCCTTCGTTTATTCTGTACTTTTCAATGTCATCAAGAGCTGCTTTGATGCTTTTAACTATTTGATTCCATTCGGTATCATTGAGTTGTTCCGGCTCCGATTTTAAGGTGTCGGGCATTGAGATGAGTGTTTTAAGCAAATCATTGCTATTGTCCAGATTTAATTTTTTCGTTATTGATTTAATTTGATGGTAGTAATTTTCAATAACTGTTTCGTTTAATTTGACAGCTCTCTCCTCTGTAGTTGATTCTATATTAAGAGAAAAGTCAATTTTACCCCTATGGAGCCTGTTTGACAGGATATTACGAATTTCTAAATCTTTTTCACGATAAAGGGCAGGAAGGCGTGTAATTATATCAAGTTGTTTACTGTTTAGTGATTTAATTTCGATATTTATTTTTTTATTTGGCAATTCACATACTGCTTTGCCAAAGCCGGTCATTGATTGTATCATTCGTAATATTTTAATATTTATGATGTTTGTGTAATAATTAGCAAAGTTAATTACAAAAGTAGGTAAACTATATTTTTGTTTCTAATTTTGTTGCAATTTTTGAACAAAACCTTTTAACTCACGGTTACATGAAAAAGGGATTATTTAATTATCGACTTAGTTATGGCACGTTATTCCATTAAAGATTTGGAACGAATTACAGGAATTAAGGCTCATACAATTAGGATGTGGGAGAGGAGATATGATCTTATCAAGCCAAAACGGACTTCAACCAACATAAGATATTATACCGATTGTAATTTAAAGCGCTTATTAAATATTGCCATTTTAAATCATAATGGGATAAAGATATCTCATATTGCAAAGATGAATGATGATGAGCTATGTGAAAGGGTCCTTGAACTATCTATTAATGGACGAAATTGTAGTGTTCATATTGAGAGTCTAATGGTTGCAATGCTTGAGCTTGATCAGGTGAAGTTTTCCGGCATTATGTCTAATACTATTTTAAAGTGTGGATTGGAGTGTTGTGTTGAAACAATACTATTTCCTTTTTTAGAGCGTGTTGGACTGCTTTGGCAGGCAGGAAGCATAAATCCTGCCCAGGAGCATTTTATGTCGAACCTGATACGTCAAAAGCTCTTTTCTGCAATTGATAATGAGATGCAAAATCATATTTATGACAGTAAGGGGCCTTGTGTTACAATGTTTTTACCCGAAGATGAGTATCATGAAATAGGGTTGCTTTTTTTTAATTTGATTGCACGAAAAGAGGGGGCTGATGTTGTTTATTTAGGTTCTTCGGTACCGTTTGAGAATTTGGAGTTGGTAAATAAAATTAAGCCTGCCGATCTTTTTGTTTTCTCTTTTGTATCATCGGTTTCGGAGGATAATATGAGTGCATATATAAACAGTTTAAAATCTAAATTTCCTTTAACTCCTATTGTTGTTACCGGTAGCAGGTTAAGAGAATTAAATATGGTTTTACCTGTAGGTGTAGAAGCTGCATATACAGCAGATCAATTACGAGGCGTTATTCGTAGTTTGCGGTAAAATTTCACTATCTGTTACTTTTTTGTTTTTCCATTTTCCCGAAATGTAGTAGAGCCAGGTACCTGCTAATCCAACTATCCAACCAGCAGGAATGCTCCACCATATTCCTGCTTCTCCAAAATGGCGTGATAGAATCCATGCAAACGGTATACGAATAAGCCATAATGATATTAATGTTATAAACATTGGTATCATTGTATCACCTGCACCTCTTAATGTTCCGTGCATGATAAACATTGAGGAGAATACTACATAAAATGAGCATATTATAATTAAATATTGTTTTCCATAATCTATAACATCTTCATTTGATGAAAAAAGAGCCATGAGTTCACTGCCAAAGAAAATAACTATGATCATAACCGACAGACTGATAGTCCAGGCCATTTTAAGAGTTGCTAATAATCCTTTTTTCACCCTATGTGTTAGTCCGGCTCCCATATTTTGACCCACAAATGCTGAAAGGGCTGATGCCAGTGTCATTGCCGGCATTGAAGCTAAAGCATCAATTTTACTTGCTGCTGTATATGCTGTTAACACTTCTGTATCAAATTCATTTATTATTCTAATGATAGCCATCATACCCAGAGCAACAAATGATTGCTGAAAACCTGTGGGCAGACCTATTTTGGCACTTTTTTTAAATAAGTCACTGTTAAATATTAATGATTTAACACTAAAATGAATTAGGTGATCTTTACTGTTAAGGTGAAAAATTGCAACAATAAATGCTCCCATTTGTGATATTACTGTTGCCCATGCCGCTCCTTCAATGCCCATATTTAAAACTACAATAAAGAGAAGATCGAGAAGTAGATTGGCAACTGTTGCAATTGCCAGAAAGAGGAGAGGAGTTTTGCTATCTCCCAATCCACGTAACACCGAGGAGGTGCTGTGAAAACCAAAAAAACCAACCATTCCGGTCATATATATGGTGAAATAGGTAATAGCCTCGGGCATAACGTCTTCACCTACATTAAGGAGTGTAAATATTTCTCTGCTGAATATTATCCCAATAGCCGTAAGTATTAAGCCGGCTCCAAACATAAATATATAGATGGTACCAATTGCTTCTTTAACTTTTTTATACTGTTGTGCACCAAAAAAATGACTTATTACAATGGTTGCTCCACTGCCTATACCTATAAAAAAAGCTATAAGTGTATAAAATACAGGAAAGGAAGCGCCTACCGCAGCTAAAGCAGTATCGCCAATAAACTGGCCAACAATAATGCTATCAACTAAAATGTATAGTTGTTGCATTAAATTGCCTATTACCATTGGCAGTGCAAATTTAAATATGATTTTTCCCTCGCTTCCTTCTGTTAAACTCTTCATCCCTAAATTATTTTATAAGCCAAAGGTTGGATGGAATTGGTATGAATAATCTATATTAGATTTTGCAAAACAACATAAATTTTGTGAGAATTGCTATTTTTGTTTTTCTCCTTTATAATAAGTATGATTTGAACTATATTTGTATAAAAAAGATGAAGATAAGGTTATTGGTTGTTTTTCTGTTGATTTTTACTGCTCATTCATTAATCAAGGCTCAGAGAGCTGTTGATATCTATTTCCCGGAATATGTTATTCCTGAAACCTGGTTTGAGTTTTTCGATGATAACAGGTTTCATGATGAGCTATTTCAATCTGTTAGATCATCAGCTATACCTACATATATTGGTGATTTACATATTCCCTTTTACAGAACATCTTTTTTATCAAAACCCTCATTTATTGAGAGTCGCATTTCAAGTGCTATGATTAAAAAATCTATGGATAGCGTTCTCTACAATGAGTATCGTTTAAATTATAGTTTAATTAGACCACGAGATTATATACCTTATGCCTTACCATTGATTTATAAACCTAAAGACTTGAAACCTCTCACCGTACCCGGTAGTATTACTCAGATGTCATCAGTCGAGGAGTATAAAAAAATGTGGCAAAGTCCGGGACGTATAGATACTATGATGATTTCAATGGTTGAGACGTTATCTGTTGATAGGGTTCGTCGACAAATATATTACAACAGTCCATCACTTGTTGAGTATCATTGGGATGATTTACCTGATGCCCCTGATGTATTTAGAAGTAGTCATACCCTTGACAGAGGAACTTCCCGTCAGGCTTTGAGTTTGCAATTCAGGGATGGCCGAGAGATTAGACGACCAGAACGACTGGAGAAAGTTGAAGTGAAAGAGCCGAATTGGAAATTTTCGGGTACCGAGCATATACAGTTTTCTCAAGGCTATTTAAAGAATTGGGTTAGAGGAGGTCAAAATTCTATATCACTGCTTAGTGATTTACGCCTGCGTGCACGGTATAGAGATGATAATTCAAACTGGGAAAATGAGGTTATTCATAAATTGGGAGTTATCTCTTCTGATGATCGCCCTTCAAGAATTAATGATGATCTTTTTGAACTTTCAAGTCGATATGGTTTAAATGCCAGTGAGAAGTGGTTTTATAGTTTGCTGTTTACTTTTAGAACTCAGTTTTTTGAAGGTTTTGCAAGTGACGACATTGAAAAAGAGAATCCAATTTCAGCATTTATGTCCCCTGGCTATTTTTCACTTGCTGCAGGTATGGATTATAATACCGATAATTTTAGACTTTTACTATCTCCTGTTACCTCAAGGCTTACAGCTGTAATTGATACTGCTAAAATTGACCAGACACGATATAATATTGAGGAGGATAAGAAGTCACACTTCTTTACGGGAGGATCTTTTCAAAAGAACTTTGACTGGCAGATTGCTGAAGATATAGATCTTAAGTCAGCAATGAACGTCTTTTATGACTATTTTGCTGATGAGGATAATATTCAGGCTGAGTGGGATTTGATTTTAGAGATGAAAATTAACGTGTTTTTAAGTACTCGTATTGTTGCTAATTTTAGGTATTATGAGAGTGAATCACAAAAATTGCAGTTTAGAGAGACTTTGAGCTTGGCTTTTAATTATAGGTTTTAACTATTAATAACATTATATGTTGGACTTATTCAAATTAGTATCATACATTTGTAATGAAAGGACGAAAGTTTTTTCATAGGTTTAGGTTAGGTTAATTAGGTTTAAAAAAAGATCTGTAGAGAATTTCTACAGATCTTTTTTTTGGCATATAATTTGTATAATACTATTTCATGAGTAGTTTCTCATAGTTTAGGGTTAGGTTTGGTTTAAAAGAGGCAGTCGGTTAATATATTTTAGCCGGCTGCTTTTTATTTTTATTTCGAGCTCTTCCTTTGCTGCTTTTATATCTATTTAAATCAGTTGACCTTCTTGCAGTCTCAAGTAGTAGAGGCAATCCTTTAAATCTCGCTTTTTTAAAGCCATTAACAAGCTGCTTTTCATGTTGTTTATCAGCTTCAAAAAAGCAGACTTTTCTTTGGATATCAATTTTCCCTATGTCAATTTTCTTGC
The DNA here is from genome assembly GCA_029688995.1 of Marinilabiliaceae bacterium ANBcel2. Classification (GTDB taxonomy): domain Bacteria; phylum Bacteroidota; class Bacteroidia; order Bacteroidales; family Marinilabiliaceae; genus JARULA01. The sequence goes on along the minus strand of JARULA010000011.1, from coordinate 5,449 downwards.
TTGGTGTTTGACGGTTTATTAAGCTAATTAGTACATCGGGACGCAAATCGTTTGACGAACCTATATTAAGGCTATACCTTGTAAAGTTTCTTCCAACAACTTGTCTTTTACCCTCTCTGTTGCCTTTAGCTTTTCCGTTTTTGGCCTTTCTTGACGAGTTTAAATCTTTTGAATTTTCATATTCGTTGAATAACTTGTTAAAGTTAAAGGTTACAAATTTTTCGATAATCTCCTCGCGTGACAGATCTTTAAAATGATTCTCAACTTCGGCTTTAATTTTGTTATAATCAAAATCAGTAGGTGTCGTTTCAGTTATTTTATCAAGATAGTTATATAATCTTTTTGAAAATACATCTGTTCCACTTGGTATTGGGGAGTGAACAAATTTTTGTCCCGACTGCTTTTCAAGCATCGGAATTCTTCTCTGCTCTGCAGGTGCAAGAATGGCAAATGAGATTCCTTTATTTCCTGCTCTTCCTGTTCGTCCGCTCCTGTGGATATAGTTTTCAATATCATCAGGTAGATGGTAATGAATTACATGGGTTAAATTATCAACATCCAACCCTCTGGCCGCTACATCTGTTGCTACCAGTATTTGCAAGTTGTGATTTCTGAATCGCCCCATTACGTAATCTCTTTGCGCCTGAGATAGATCTCCGTGAAGAGCATCTGCATTATAACCATCACCCATTAAGCTATCTGCTATTTTTTTTGTTTCGTGTCTGGTTCTGCAAAAGACTATACTATAAATATCGGGAGTTATATCAGCTATTCGTTTAAGAGCGTCATAACTGGTAGATGGCTCTGTAACACAGTAGTTGTGCGTAATATCTGTATTGGTAAGGTTCTGTTTACTCACAGTGATTGTTTGTGGTGTATTCATGTACTTACCAGCCATTCTGTTTATATCTGGTGGTATTGTTGCCGAGAATAGCAAGGTTTGCTTTTCTGTAGGCGTTTGATCCAGAATAGCATCCATTTCATCCTTAAATCCCATTTTAAGCATCTCATCGGCTTCATCTAAAATAAGATAGTTTATAGATGAAAGGTCCATCTTTTTCCTTTTAATTAGATCATTCACTCTACCGGGTGTTCCAACTATAATGTCGCAATCTTTTTTTATTGCTGTGATTTGCTGATAAATTGGAGTTCCTCCATAAACAGGAACTATATTAATTGAACTGTTTTGGGCAAAAACTTTTAAGTCGTTTGTGATTTGAAGACATAATTCTCTTGTAGGACAAAGTATTATGGTTTGAATACCTTTTATGTTTTTGTCCATTTTATTTATTACAGGTAGTCCGAATGCCGCAGTTTTTCCGGTTCCGGTTTGAGCCATTGCTATTAGATCACTGTTTGATGATAAAATAAAGGGTATAGCTTTAGCCTGAATAGGTGTTGGTTTTTCGAATCCTAATTTTTCTATAGATTCGAGAAGTTCGGACTTTAATCCGATTTCTAAAAATGTTTGCATGTATAAATTGTTAGATGTTCCAGGAATGGAACTTTTAAAGTGCTTAATACTTGTAATGTGAAGTGCGTTTTAAATTAATATGCAAATATAGTTTAATAATTAGACGCAGCAGCTATATTTTATTATTAATTATGATATTTTGGGTGCAAATTAATCTTTTTTGATTTTTTAATCATAAAAACAAACTCTTACTACAACTGATTATATAAAAGTTTTATATTTGCGCCTGCATAACAGACCATAACAGTAAGATGATGAGCGAACGTAGAAATAAATTTAAGTTTACCGTGAATTCCAGGGGAGATATGCCAAAGTTCAGACAGTTAGTAGATTCAGTTAATCATGCTATTGCTGAGAATAATTTGAATGTTGGCGATCCACTCCCTTCTGTTAACTATGTGTGTAAAACATATAGCTTGAGTCGTGATACTGTTTTTAAGGCATATTCAATATTGAAAGAACAGGGGGTAATTGAGTCGGTACCCAATAAAGGCTATTTTATAGCTAAAGATTTGCGTCGTGTATTTCTTTTTTTAGATACATTTAAAGCTTATAAAGAGGTTTTGTATGACTCTTTTACAAAGGCATTGCCCAAAAATGTGTTAGCTGATGTTCATTTTCATCATTACAATGTTGAGGTTTTTAAACAGCAAATTCAACAGAGTATGGGGCGTTATTCGAAATATGTTATTATGCCTTTTGACGACCCATCTATCAAAGAGATCCTCTCTTTGATACCATCTGATAAGCTTTTGATAATAGATTGGAATATTCATTCTCAAAAAGCCGATAATCAGCTATATCAGGATTTTGGGTTATCGGTTTATGAAGGATTAAAGGAGGTTTTGCCTCAGTTAGAAAAATATGAGCGATTTATATTTTTATATCCCGAGTATACAAATCACCCTATGGAGTCGGTTCAATATTTTGAGAAGTTCTGTAGAGATAATAAGATTATTTATGATATTGAGACAAAATCAAGTGGTTTGGATGTGTGTAAGGGTAATGCATATTTTAGTGTTAGTGACCAAATGCTTGGGAAATTTTTAGAGCAGTGTAAAGAGAAAGGACTTGAACCGGGTAAGGATGCCGGAATCATCTCCTATAATGAAACGCCCATGAAAAAGTTTATTTATAAAGGCATAACTGTTATTTCTACTGATTTTAAACAGATGGGTAAAAAAGTCTCTGAGTTTGTCTCTTCTGATATTGATATGCATATTTGTGTCCCTACCAGTGTTTTGGTACGGGAGTCTTTATAAAATTTAAAATTGTAGGCATGCTAGCAATAGTTTCTTGTGCAAAAAAGATGGATTTTAAAAGAGAGCTCCCTAAATTGGAATTTAGTAGCCATACCAGATTTTATAAAGAAGCAGAATACCTTGTAGAGAATTTACAAAAGAAGTCGGCTTTAGAGCTGTCGCAAATGATGAATATGAGTAGTCAGTTGGGAATACTTAATGCCGAGAGATATTTTCAATGGTCCTGGCCTAATCATCAAGAGATGGGGCGTGCTGCTCTTTATGCTTTTACAGGTGAGGTTTTTGCCAGTTTAAGTGGCGATACCTTAGAGTTTGATGATTTGTATTATTCTCAAGATAGCCTTCGTATAATATCGGGCTTATACGGATTGCTAAGACCTTTAGATTTGATTTTGCCTTATCGTTTGGAGATGTCTACAAGACTTAAAACATCAAAAGCAAATGATCTTTATGGTTTTTGGAGAGATAAGATTACTAATGCTTTAAATCAAGATTTATTGAGTTATAATCATAAAGCTTTGGTTGATTTAGCCAGTAAAGAGTATTATAGAGCAATTGATTCTTCTGCTTTATCTGCTCCTGTTATCACCCCTGTTTTTAAAGAGAATAAGAATGGTAAGTATAAAACAGTTGTTTTATATGCTAAAAGGGCAAGGGGATTGATGGCTCGATTTATAATTGAAAATCGATTGACCGATCCTGAAGAGATTAAAGCTTTTGATTTAGAAGGGTACCATTATAATAATGAACTATCTAAAGGTTATCAATATGTTTTTACAAGACATTAGATTTCAAGAGTAATCTGTTGTTAAAGCCTTGTTAATTGAGTATATTGGCGTTATATTATTAGGTTAATACGTAATAGATAAAACATATAAATAATGAACGAGGTAAAATATATTGAGCGATATGGGAATCTTGTAAAACATGAGACCCTTAAAACCCTTAATGATCAGATTATGCCCAATACTTTTGTTCTTGAGGCACCTGAACCATTTCCGGGTTTTTATGATTATTACTCTGACCATCCTGTTGATAGCAAACCGTTTTATATCTATTTTGTGTTAAAGCGCTCTTATACTATTGAAGAAGTTACAAGAGCTACACAAAATATAAGGACATACTTTAGGTCTGATTTTAACGCAGCTGTTGGTGTTGTTAATATTTACAATAAAGAGTTGAATGTTATTCGTGTAAGACATCTAAACAGTTATGAAGATATTGCAGAGCTTCAGGCTTGTTATATGGATGAAGGTATTGAATTACGAAAAAAACCGGGAGGAAATCCCTCGGGTCCGGCTATTATTAGAATTAAAAAATTTTTTATTTTAGAAGAGCCTCATCCTGGAGTTTTTATTGATTTAACTGAAAAGGATCACGGCTATTTTACAATTCCAATACAGTTATCATGGAAATATTTTGAGGATTTAACCCATAAAATTAAGTGTAATTGGGAGAGATCGGTTTTTGATGCAGCTATTGGCCATTTTCATGTGAATTTTGGTATTCAGGATATGATAAGGATATATAATAAGGACTTGAATCTTGAATATTTAATGGCTGTAAGAAAAATGTATTATGATCGCTTAAAGTAAAATTTGTTGGTTTATTGTTAAAAAACAACCCCGATAGTAAAAGCTTTAAGCTGTAAATTATCGGGGGTTACTTTACTTAGTTATAGTTGCAAGTTATTCAATTGCTAATAAATATCTTCGATTTACTTCATCCCAGTTAATTAAATTCCAGAAGTTTGTAATATAGTCACCACGACGATTTTTATAATTGAGATAATAGGCGTGTTCCCATACATCTATTCCTAAAATAGGAAATCCCTGAACCTCCTCTGTATCCATTAGAGGGTTGTCCTGATTTGCAGTTGAGGTTACTGCCAATGTTCCATCTTCCTGAACTATTAGCCATCCCCATCCACTTCCAAACCTGGAAGCTGCAGCTTGTGAAAATGACTCTCTAAAATTGTCCATCGATCCAAAGTACATTTCAATATCTGCTGCTAATTCAGGCAGTGGTTCACCTTCTCCGCCAGGAGCCATCACAGCCCAAAACAGATTGTGGTTGTAGTAGCCCCCTGCGTTATTGCGGATTGCATCAGATAGTTTTGAGATGTTATCAAAAATAAAATAGAGCGATACATTCTCAATCTCTGTATTTTTAACTTCATTGATAAAATTGTTGTAATAACCTCTATGATGTTTATCGTAGTGAGTCTCCATTGTTAATTCATCAATATAGGGCTCAAGAGCATCATAGTCATAGGGGAGTTTTTCAAATTGATGGGTAACCGGTGTGCCTGTGTATTGTGGCATTTTGTCACTATTTTCTTTACCGTTTTCATCATTTGATCCTGCACAGGCATTAAACGAAAGTAAAATTGTTGCTGTTGAAATTGCTATTATATTTTTCATATTGACACAAGTTTAGTAATATTAAAATCTCTATGTTAGATAATTTAAATTTAATAAATATAACAGACAAAAGTTATAAAAGTTTACTCTTTATTTTTTTGAGGGCTTGTAACTTAAGTAACTATTCTATTTTTGCAGATGCAATAAAGGGGAAATAAACATATTTAATTTGATTGGTTTTAGTTATAAATTTATATATTTGCAGCTCGAAACAACAACGGTCCGGTAGCTCAGTTGGATAGAGCAACAGCCTTCTAAGCTGTGGGTCATAGGTTCGAATCCTATCCGGA
>JARULA010000010.1 GCA_029688995.1 Marinilabiliaceae bacterium ANBcel2 | reverse complement strand
GTGGGCCGTGTTAACTATTTAAAGCCTTTATATTTTTTTACTGTAGTTTGGTTGATACTATTGAGTTGGGGGGTAGTTTATTAACTTTTTATTATTAAAACAGGGACCAACACCATTTTGTTAGCCCCTGTTCATCCTATTTATCAACTTATATTTTATGACATAAGAAGAATTTGTTTAATTTCCTGCATAGAGGTTGTCAATATTTTTTAATAAAAAGGGATAGTAGCAGGCTATTAGTCCTAAAGCTTCGTTTAACTCTATTTGTTGAGTCGTGATTCGTTTTTGATATCCTAACTGTTCGTGGCAAAGAAACATTTCATTTATCTCTTTAGGAAGATTAGCTGATGAATCTGATAATAGGGTTGCTCCAAATCCATCTTTTTCGCACTTGTATTGTATCTCCATTATGTTGCTGCGAACCGTATATTCGGTGCACCGTCTTTTTTCAGTTACTGTAATTTCTATTGGATGTAATGCATCTTCGTATTTTAAGATATATTTTTGAGAGTTGTTGGTCGATTCTGTTTCTGTTATACTATACTCTCCAAGTTTTGTGTGAGAATCTCCTTTAATGGTAAAAGGGGTATCTGCTTTTGCGATAGCTGGAGTTAAGATGATTGCTACTGCAATAATTAGTCTGTGTATGGTTTTTTTTGTTTTCATAGTTGTTATTTTTATCGGTTTAAAAAGAATTAACAACAGGTGTGCCAAATTTAACAACTGTCTCATTGTAAAGACTTTGTCAAGTTTTTGGTTTTTATTTTTTGAGCGGTAGCGGATAGTATGTGTTCATAAATGAACATTTTAAAATTTGTTTATTTAGAAGCAATAATAATCTTATTTGTAATTTTACAGTTTAAAGCTTAATTTTTTATAATGATGAACTCTTTTTTGATTGATTTGGAGACTATTAAAGCTGCATATAATACTATTAGGGATGTTGTAAATAAAACTCCGTTGATGTATGATGCTATTTTATCTGAAAGATATGGAGCTGAAGTCTTTTTGAAGCGGGAAGATTTGCAGATTGTCAGATCTTATAAAATTCGAGGTGCATATAACAAAATTGCACTTCTAAATAGAGATGAAAAAAAGCAGGGTGTAGTTTGTGCCAGTGCTGGTAATCATGCTCAGGGTGTAGCTTTTGCTTGTCGCTCACTCAATATTAAGGGTAAAATTTTTATGCCGTCAACAACTCCTGCTCAAAAGATAAAGCAGGTTCGAATGTTTGGAAGAGAATTTATTGAAATAGTTATTACCGGAGATGCTTATGATGATGCATATGGAGCTGCTATGGCTGATTGCCAAAGAAATAATTCTGTTTTTATTCACCCTTTTGATGATATAGATGTGATGGCAGGGCAGGGTACTGTTGGATTGGAAATTAAGGAACAACTGATGAAACCTATTGATTTTATGTTCGTGCCTGTTGGAGGTGGTGGATTAATAGGCGGATTGGGCTCATATTTTCGTTCGGTTAGTGCATCTACAAAGATTATTGGGGTTGAGCCTGAGGGAGCACCTTCAATGAAAAATTCTCTTTCTCTACAGCAAAGAGTTTCTTTGGACTCTATTGAGAAGTTTGTTGATGGTGCTGCTGTTGCTACAGTTGGAAAACTTACTTTTGAAATAGCCTCACAGGTTATTGATGATATGATTTTAGTGCCTGAAGGGAAAATTTGCACCACTATTTTGCAACTATATAATGAAGCTGCAATTGTTGCTGAGCCCGCCGGTGCTATGAGTATATCCGCACTGGATTTTTATGCTGATAAGATTAAGGGTAAAACTGTTGTTTGTGTCTTAAGTGGAGGGAATAATGATATTACCCGAATGGAGGAGATAAAGGAGAGATCTTTATTATATGAAGGGTTAAAGCACTACTTTATAATTCGGTTTCCTCAGCGATCTGGTGCATTAAAGCATTTTTTAAATGAGGTTTTAGGACCTGATGACGATATTACCTATTTTGAATATACTAAAAAGAATTACAGAGAGAATGGGCCTGCTTTAGTTGGAATTGAAACAAAAACTCCAGATGCGTATAATGGTATTGTTGAAAGGATGAAGAAAAACAGAGTAAATTTCAGGTCGGTTAATGATTCTCCTGATCTCTTCCATTTTCTTATATAGATAGAATAATAAAAGCAGGAGGGATAAGAGCTCCTGCTTTTATGAATTAATTTTATTCCAGGAAACTGATACTTGAAGCCGGTATTTTTCTGTCTATTTTTTTTGATAAACCCTGTAATACTTTTCCGGGACCTAATTCAATAAATTCTGATGCTCCCGCTGAAATCATATTTTGAACTGTTTGAGTCCATCTTACCGGAGCAGTTAACTGCTCAATAAGATTCTTCTTTATATCTACTGGTTCGGTGAATGGTAGTGCATTAGCATTTTGATAAACAGGACAAACCGGTTTTGCAATTTCGGTATTTTTTATTGCTTTTTCTAATTCGGCTTTAGCAGGTTTCATTAATGGGGAGTGAAATGCTCCTCCAACAGGAAGTATTAATGCTCTTTTAGCTCCTTTTTCTTTAAGTTTTTCGCATGCTGTTTCTACTCCTTTAATTGATCCTGATATTACGAGTTGTCCAGGACAGTTGTAATTTGCCGGTACCACAACATCATCTATCGAATCACACACATTCTCCACAATATAATCATCAAGTCCGACAATCGCAGCCATTGTCGAGTGCTCCTTTTCACATGCTTTTTGCATAGCTGATGCTCGTTGGGCTACAAGCTTTAAGCCGTCTTTAAATGAAAGGGCCCCTGCAGCAACCAAAGCGGAAAATTCTCCTAAAGAATGCCCTGCAACCATGTCCGGAGAGAATTTATCTTCCAGGGTTTTTGCCAGAATAACAGAATGTAAGAATATTGCTGGCTGGGTTACTTTTGTCTGCTTTAGATTTTCATCGGTTCCCTCAAACATTAAATCGGTAATTTTAAAACCCAGTACTTCATTTGCTTTTTCGAAAAGCTGTTTTGCCTGTTCCGATTTTTCATACAAATCTTTGCCCATTCCTACGAATTGGGCGCCCTGACCGGGGAATAAATAAGCTTTCATTCTGATAGTTTTGGTTCAATATTAACTGATTAATACAACTAAAAAGTTTAATAAATTAACTACAAATATATAAGAATAAATTTCAGAATCTAAGATCAATTAGTTTAAAAATAGAGTTTGATTCATACTTTCTGTTTGCATCTTAATCTTGAGCCTTCAATTTAAAATTTGTTCTTTCATAATGATCTTTTAATTTCTGATTATTAAGGAAAAAGAGATAGATTGTTTTTATTTTCTCTCTTATAATTGTTACTTTTGCACCGTTTTTTGGGTGAAATAGCAAATTATTTGAAAATCAGTATGATTTTTGAATCAAAAAAGATACCTTTGCAACCCATTTGTAGATAGTTTTTTATAGAATCAAATATAATTTTATATGCCAACAATTCAGCAATTAGTAAGAAAGGGACGAACCAGGCTTGTTGAGAATAAAAAGTCGCCTGCCTTGGGTGCATGTCCACAAAGGCGAGGTGTATGTGTTAGGGTTTATACCACTACACCTAAGAAACCGAATTCGGCTATGCGTAAAGTTGCCAGAGTTCGCTTAACGAATGGTAAAGAGGTTAATGCTTATATTCCCGGAGAGGGCCACAATTTGCAGGAACACTCAATAGTTTTAGTACGAGGCGGTCGTGTTAAAGATTTGCCAGGTGTGCGTTACCATTTGGTTCGTGGAGCCTTAGACTCTTCAGGTGTTGAAGGTCGTACTCAAAGACGTTCAAAGTATGGAACTAAGCGTCCTAAGAAGAAGTAGTAGTTAAATCAGGTTTGTTTATTGGTTAGTGTTAAGGTTGAGTAAATGATTGCTTTTTATAAATCGTTGAAGAGTCCAATACAGCCAGTAAATTTTAAAAACTAATAGACAAAAAAGGTAATGAGAAAAAGTAAACCAAAAAAGAGAATTATTTTGCCTGATCCAAAGTTCAATGATACTTTGGTTACGCAGTTTGTTAATAATATGATGTATGACGGTAAAAAGTCATTAGCATATACATTATTTTATGTTGCGCTTGATCAGGTTTCTGAAAAAGCAGAAAAAGAAGGGAAGTCTGCTCTTGAAATATGGAAGAAGGCTCTTGAAAATATTACTCCTTCTGTCGAGGTTAAAAGTCGCAGAGTTGGAGGAGCTACCTTTCAGGTTCCCACCGAAATTCGTCCTGAACGTAAAGTCTCCTATAGTATGAAAAATCTTATATTTTTTGCACGAAAAAGGAGCGGAAAATCAATGGCTGAAAAATTGGCCGCTGAAATTGTTGCTGCATATAATCAGGAGGGTGGAGCTTTCAAGAAAAAAGAAGATATGCATAGAATGGCAGAGGCTAACCGTGCATTTGCTCATTTCAGATTTTAAAATATAGATCAAGAGAAGTTTTGTTATATGGCAAAAGATTTAAAATTTACTAGAAATATCGGTATTATGGCTCATATTGATGCCGGTAAAACAACTACAACAGAGAGGATTTTGTTTTACACCGGTATCACACATAAGCTTGGTGAAACTCACGATGGTTCTGCAACAATGGACTGGATGGAACAGGAGCAGGAGCGTGGAATCACCATTACTTCAGCAGCCATTAGTACTCAATGGAAATATAATGACAACGAGTATAATATTAATATAATTGATACTCCGGGTCACGTTGACTTTACTGTTGAAGTGGAACGATCTCTAAGAATTTTGGATGGTTGTGTTGCTCTATTTTGTGCAGTAGGTGGTGTTGAGCCCCAGTCAGAGACTGTTTGGAGACAGGCAGATAAGTATGGAGTACCTAGGTTGGGATTTGTTAATAAAATGGACAGATCGGGAGCAAACTTTTTTGAAGTTGTTCGTCAGGTTAAAGAGATTTTAGGCTCAAATCCAGTTCCTCTTCAAATACCTATCGGGAGTGAAGAGAATTTTCGGGGAGTTGTTGACCTGCTAGAGAATAAGGCTGTAGTTTGGTATGATGATGATGTTTTGGGGCAGCGTTATGAATTGGAAGATGTGCCTGAGGATATGGTTGATGAAGTTGAAGAGTGGAGAGGAAAGCTGATTGAAGCAGTAGCCGAATATGATGATGAGTTGATGGAAAAATATTTTGAAGATCCAGACTCAATTACAACTGACCAACTTATAGAGGTTATACGTCAGGCGACTGTTGATTTGAAAATTGTGCCAATGTTGTGTGGTTCAGCTTTTAAAAATAAAGGAGTACAACGTTTGATTGATTCTGTTGTACGCTTTTTGCCTTCGCCGGTTGATGTTGAAGAAGTTGAAGGAATAAATCCAAAGAGTGAAGAAAAGGAAACTCGTCCCCATTCCGTTGATGCACCATTTTCGGCTCTTGCCTTTAAGATAGCAACAGATCCTTTTGTTGGGCGTCTCTGTTTTATGAGAGTCTATTCAGGAAAACTGGATGCCGGATCTTATGTATATAATACAAGAAGTAATAAAAAAGAGCGGATATCTCGGTTGTATCAGATGAAGTCGAACAAGCAGATGCCTATTGATAGTATATCTGCGGGTAATATTTGTGCTGGTGTTGGATTTAAAGATATTCGTACCGGAGATACCCTGTGTGATGAAAAACATCCTTTAGTTCTTGAATCTATGGATTTCCCGGATCCTGTTATTGGGGTGTCGGTGGAGCCATTAAGTCAAAAAGATATGGATAAGCTTTCAGCAGGTTTAGGTAAACTTGCTGAAGAGGATCCTACCTTTCAGGTGAAAACCGATGATGATAGCGGACAAACCGTTATTAGTGGTATGGGAGAGCTTCACCTTGATATTCTTATAGATCGTCTTAAACGAGAATTTAAAGTTGAGTGTAATCAGGGAAGACCTCAGGTTGCATATAAAGAGTCTATTAAACAGACTGTCGATCACCGTGAAGTGTTTAAAAAGCAGACCGGTGGTAGAGGTAAGTTTGCTGATATAATAGTTAAGATCGGACCTGTAGATGAGGATGAAACAGGGTTGCAGTTTAAGAACCTCATTAAAGGTGGTAACATCCCTAAGGAGTATATTCCTTCGGTGGAGACTGGATTTAAAAGTGCTATGCAAAATGGTGTGTTGGCAGGATATCCAGTAGAAAATTTGAAGGTTGAACTGATAGATGGATCTTTTCACCCGGTAGATTCCGATCAGCTATCTTTTGAAATTTGTGCTCGTCAGGCCTTTAAAACTGCAAGTGCGAAAGCTCGTCCGGTTTTGATGGAGCCAGTTATGAAGGTAGAAGTTGTAACACCTGAGGAACATATGGGTGATATTATTGGTGACTTTAATAAGCGTCGCGGCCAGGTTGAAGGAATGGAATCAAAAGCCGGTGCACGTGTAGTCAAAGCTAAAGTACCCCTGTCAGAAATGTTTGGTTATGTTACTGTGTTGCGTACTATTTCATCAGGTCGCGCTACTTCCTCTATGGAGTTTTCACACTACGCAGAGGTGTCAAAAGCGATTGCTACCGAAGTAGTAAAAGAAGCAAAAGGCAATGTCGAATTATTGTAAGAACTCGTTCGCATAAATAACTATGAATCAAAAAATAAGAATAAAACTTAAATCATACGATCACAATTTGGTAGATAAATCTGCTGAGAAGATCGTAAAGACAGTGAAGAGCACAGGGGCTGTAGTTAGTGGTCCAATACCACTTCCAACGCATAAAAGAGTTTTCACTGTGCTACGTGCCACCTTTGTCAATAAAAAGTCACGTGAGCAGTATCAACTATCTTCTTATAAAAGATTAATTGATATTTACAGTTCAACGGCTAAAACTATTGACGCTCTTATGAAACTTGAACTTCCCAGTGGAGTGGAAGTAGAGATTAAAGTTTGATAATTAATTTAAAATACGTAAAGCAATGCCAGGATTAATTGGAAAGAAAATCGGAATGACTTCCGTTTTCAGTGCCGATGGTAAAAATGTTCCATGCACTGTTATCGAAGCTGGTCCTTGCGTCGTAACCCAGGTCAAAAAGATGGATAGTGACGGATACGAAGCTGTTCAGTTGGCCTTCGACGAAAAACGTGAGAAGAGTACCAATAAACCCGAAGCAGGTCACTTCAAAAAGGCAGGTACTTCTCCTAAGGCCAAGCTGGTTGAATTCAAAGAGTTTGAGGACGAGTTCAATTTAGGCGATATTATTTCTGTTGACATCATTGAAGAGGATTCTTTTGTGGATATTTGTGGAATATCCAAGGGAAAAGGTTTTCAGGGAGTAGTTAAACGCTACGGATTTAGTGGTGTTGGTGGTCAAACACATGGTCAACAAGATCGTGATCGTGCTCCCGGTTCGTTGGGTGCATCGTCAACTCCTTCACGTGTATTCAAAGGAATGAGAATGGCTGGACGTACCGGCGGAGAACGTGTAAAAGTTGACAATTTGAGAGTGTTAAAAGTGATTCCCGAAAGCAACCTGTTACTGATTAAAGGATCTGTTCCGGGCGCGAAAGGTTCATATCTAATTATTGAGAAGTAATGGAACTGAACATAATAAATATAAAAGGAGAAGATACCGGCAGGAAAATTGAATTGTCAGATTCAGTTTTTGGTATAGAGCCTAATGATCATGCCATCTATTTAGATGTTAAACAATATTTGGCAAATAATCGTCAGGGAACTCACAAAGCCAAGGAGCGTAGTGAGATAGCCGGTAGTACAAAGAAAATCAAGAAGCAGAAAGGAACCGGTACTGCAAGAGCAGGAGATATTAAGAATCCAATTTTTCGAGGTGGAGGACGTGTATTTGGACCTCGACCACGAGATTATCGCTTTAAGTTGAATAAAAAACTTAAGCTGCTGGCTAGAAGATCAGCTCTTAGTTACAAAGCTGGTAAAGATGCAATTGTAGTAGTTGAAGATTTCACTCTTGATGTTCCCAAAACTAAAGATTTTACTGGTATACGTAATAATTTGGATATTGGCAAAAGGAGATCTTTGCTTGTTTTAAATGAGCCTAATAGAAATATCTTTTTGTCATCTAAAAACGTACCGGGATCCGAGGTTACTGTTGCTTCAGAGCTTAATACTTATAATATTATGAAGGCACATAAACTTGTGCTGACTGAAAGCTCCGTGGAGCAAATTAATGAAAACTTAAATGCAGTAGGAGGTCAGTCATGAGTATTATAATTAAACCATTAGTCACTGAAAAGATGACTGAGCAGGGAGAAACCCTGAATCAATACGGCTTTGTTGTGCGAAGAGATGCTAACAAGATTGAGATTAGAAAAGCCGTTGAAGCTATGTATGATGTACAGGTTACCTCTGTTAATACGATGAGATATCCCGGTAAAACTAAAAGCCGTTATACAAAAAGCGGTATATTATCCGGTAAAACTTCAGCGTTTAAAAAAGCTATAGTTAAGCTTGCAGAAGGAGATAAAATTGATTTTTACAGCAATATTTAATTAAAAATGGCAGTAAGAAAGCTAAAGCCCACAACACCGGGGCAGAGACACAAAATTATTGGTGCATTTGATTCGATTACCTCAAGTGTACCAGAGAAGTCCTTGCTTAAGCCGATCAAAAAAAGCGGTGGTAGAAACAACGTTGGTAAGATGACCATGCGCTATCTTGGTGGAGGGCATAAAAGGAATTATAGGGTAGTCGACTTTAAACGTAATAAAGACGGTGTACCTGCAAAAGTTGATTCAATTCAGTATGATCCTAACAGGAATGCAAGAATTGCTTTGCTGGTTTATGCAGATGGTGAAAAGCGTTATATACTTGCACCAAATGGATTGAAACCTGGACAAACTGTTCAATCAGGCAAAGGTGCCACTCCCGAGGTTGGTAATTCATTACCTATGAGTGAGATACCTTTAGGAACAATTGTTCATAACATTGAACTTCATCCCGGAAAGGGAGGTGTAATGGCTAGAAGTGCGGGGACATATGCCCAACTAGCTGCTCGTGAAGGAAAATATGTTGTACTTCGATTACCTTCGAGTGAAACAAGAATGGTATTGACAACTTGCAAGGCCACAATTGGTGCAGTAGGAAATACAGATCATATTCTTGAGCAATCTGGTAAAGCCGGAAGAAGCCGTTGGTTTGGTCGTCGACCAAGAGTACGTGGAGTTGTAATGAACCCGATTGATCATCCTATGGGTGGTGGAGAAGGTCGCGCATCTGGAGGACATCCAAGGTCTAGAACAGGGTTGCTGGCTAAAGGATATAAAACACGTTCTCCAAAAAAAGCTTCAAAAAAGTACATTCTTGAAAGGAGAAAATAGTAACCGGTTAATTATTTGAGATTATGAGCAGATCGTTAAAAAAAGGGCCTTTTATAGATTTTAAGCTGGAGCGTAAGGTGTTAGCCATGAACGAATCCGGTAAAAAATCAGTAATTAAAACATGGGCCAGGGCATCTATGATTTCTCCCGAATTTGTTGGTCACACTATTGCTGTTCACAATGGGAATAAATTTATTCCTGTTTATGTAACTGAAAATATGGTGGGTCACAAATTAGGTGAATTTGCCCCAACTAGGACCTTCCGTGGTCATTCAGGCAATAAAAGATAAATTGATAGCCTGACAATGTTAATAGATTAATGAAATAAAAATGGGTGCAAGAAAAAGAATAAAAGCAGAACAATTAAAGGAAGCCAATAAAACCAAGGCTTATGCCAGACTGCGAAATGTACCTACCTCACCTAGAAAAATGAGATTGGTGGTAGATATGATTCGTGGGAAAGAGGTTAATTTGGCTCTTGATATTCTTAAGTTTTCTACCAAAGAACCTGCAAAAAAGGTAGAGAAGCTCTTATTGTCCGCTATTGCAAACTGGAAGGAGAAGAATGAAGGCGTTAGATTAGAGGATGCTGAATTATATGTAAAAGAGATATATGTAGATTCAGCACGAATTTTGAAAAGGCTAAGACCTGCACCACAGGGAAGAGCTCACAGAATTCGTAAAAGATCTAACCATGTTACAATCCTTGTGGATAGTAAAGATTCAAACTTAAATCAGGAAAATTAAAATTAGCCAGATGGGACAAAAAGTTAATCCAATAAGCAATAGATTAGGAATTATCCGTGGATGGGATTCCAACTGGTTTGGAGGTAAAAATTACGGTGACAAACTGGTTGAGGATGCAAAAATCCGCAAATATCTTAATGCTCGTCTGGCCAAAGCCAGTATTTCGCGCATTATTATAGAGAGAACACTTAAGTTAATCACAATTACAGTTTATACGGCTCGCCCCGGTATTATTATAGGTAAAGGGGGAAAAGAGGTTGATAAGCTTAAAGAGGAGCTTAAGAAGATTACTGATAAAGAAGTTCAAATAAATATATTTGAAGTTAAGCGTCCAGAGCTTGATGCTATGATTGTGGCCAATAATATTGCGAGACAGTTAGAGGGGCGTATCGCCTATCGCAGGGCTATTAAAATGGCCATTGCATCAACTATGAGAATGGGAGCCGAGGGAATTAAAATTCAAATTTCAGGCCGGTTAAATGGTGCTGAAATGGCCCGTTCAGAGATGTATAAAGAAGGACGTACTCCTCTTCATACTTTCCGTGCCAATATAGATTTTGCTAAAAGTGAGGCCTTAACAAAAACAGGGCTGATCGGTATCAAAGTCTGGATTTGCAAAGGAGAGATTTATGGAAAACCAGATCTTTCGCCAAATTTTAATGTTAAAGATAGTGGCGGCAGAAAAGGTGGTCAAGGAGGATTTAGAAAAAGAAGAAAGTAATCGTTAACCTTTAATCGATTCAGGAACGATGTTACAACCAAAAAAAGTTAAGTTTAGACGACAGCAAAAGGGTAAAATGAAGGGTAATGCCCAAAGAGGACATGAGTTAGCTCATGGATCTTTTGGAATTAAATCCTTGCAGACAAAATGGATTACCGGTCGTCAAATAGAAGCGGCAAGGATTGCCGTTACACGTTATATGCAACGTCAGGGCCAAATATGGATACGTATATTCCCGGATAAACCAATTACTAAAAAACCTGCAGAGGTTAGAATGGGTAAAGGAAAAGGTAGTCCAGAAGGTTTTGTTGCGCCAGTTACACCCGGACGCATGATTATGGAATGTGAAGGTGTGTCAATGGAAATTGCAAAAGAGGCATTACGCCTTGCTGCTCAAAAATTACCCGTGACAACAAAGTTTGTTGTGAGAAGGGATTATGTTGAATCCACTAATGCGTAAGCGATGAAAACTTCCGAAATAAGAGAGATGACAATCAACGAGATTGAGGAGCGAATAGATGCTCTAAAACAGGAGCTTACACGCATGAACCTCAACCACCACATTTCTCCATTGGAGAATCCAATGAAGATTAGATTAGCACGTAGGAACATTGCGCGTATGCTGACCATTCTGCGTCAGAAACAACTTAATGAAAAATAATTAAGCAGATGGAAACAAGAAACTTGAGAAAAGAACGTATTGGTGTAGTGGTTAGCGACAAAATGGACAAGTCTATTGTCGTTAGTGTTGTTGTTCGTGAGAAGCACCCTATGTATGGGAAATTTATGAAAAAAACGAAAAAGTTTTACGCGCACGACGAAGAAAACAACAGCCATGCCGGGGATACCGTTAAGATTATGGAAACGCGTCCTCTAAGTAGAACTAAACGTTGGAGATTAGTTGAAATCATTGAAAGAGCTAAGTAAACATGATACAGCAAGAATCCAGACTGAATGTAGCCGATAACAGCGGAGCCAGAGAAGTTCTCTGTATTCGTGTATTAGGCGGTACAGGACGCAGGTATGCCTCCGTAGGTGACCGCATTGTAGTGACAGTTAAAAATTCGGTACCCTCTTCAGATATGAAAAAGGGAACTGTCAGTAAAGCAGTGGTAGTTCGTACCAAAAAAGAGATAAGAAGAGCTGATGGCTCTTATATCCGTTTTGATGATAATGCCTGTGTGCTTATTAATAATATGGGAGAGATCCGCGGGACTCGTATCTTCGGACCGGTTCCCAGAGAATTGCGTGAGGGTTACATGAGAATTGTTTCATTAGCGCCTGAAGTGCTTTAATTTTAAAGATGCTAACAGCAATGAAAAAGTTACATATTAAAAAGGGCGATATCGTGATTGTTAATGCGGGAACCGATAAGGGTCAAGAAGGAAAAGTTCTTGAAGTCTTTCCCGCTGCACAACGCGCTATTGTAGAAGGTGTGAATATGATAAGCAAACACACTAAACCTAATAGCGAGAATCCGCAAGGGGGAATCCTTAAGAAGGAAGCACCCATACACATCTCTAATCTTAATCTGAAAGATCCTGGTACCGGAAAGGCTACCAGAATTGGACGAAAAGTTGGAGATGACGGAAAACTGGTTCGTTATTCTAAAAAATCAGGAGAGGAGATTAAGTAATGAGCTATACACCAACTTTAAAGAAGAAGTTCCACGATGAGATTATCCCAGCCTTGAAAAAGGAGTTTGGGTATAAGAGTATAATGCAGGTGCCATATCTTGAAAAGATTGTTATCAATCAGGGTGTGGGTGCTGCTGTAGCAGATAAAAAGTTAATTGAGATATCTGTTAAAGAGCTTACAGCGATTACAGGACAAAAAGCTGTACCATGTATGTCTAAAAAAGATATTTCTAATTTTAAACTTAGAAAGCATATGCCTATCGGGGCCAAAGTTACTCTTCGTCATCATAAAATGTATGAGTTTCTTGAGCGATTAATTCGTGTTGCACTACCCCGAATTCGTGATTTTAAAGGAGTAGACAGTAAACTTGACGGGCAGGGTAATTATACTCTTGGAGTAACTGAACAGATCATTTTTCCTGAAATAAATATTGATAATGTAAGTAAAATATTGGGTATGAATATTACCTTTGTTACTTCTGGAAAAAATGATGAAGAGGCTTATGCTCTTTTACGTGAATTTGGTATTCCGTTTAAAAACATGAAAAACAAATAGTTATATGGCAAAAGAATCAATGAAAGCTCGTGAAGTAAAAAGAGCGAAGCTTGTTGCCAAATATGCTGAAAAGCGTGCTAAGCTTAAGGCTACCGGTGATTATGAAGGATTGCAGAAGCTTCCCAAGAATGCTTCACCGGTTCGTAAGCATAACCGTTGTAAAGTGACAGGTCGTCCTAAGGGATATATCCGTCAGTTTGGTGTTAGCCGTATTGTTTTCAGAGAGATGGCAGCATCCGGATTAATTCCCGGAGTGAAAAAAGCGAGCTGGTAATTTATTGGCTTGATAGTGTTTAAATATTGTTCCGCATGTCGGAATCAATTTAAAATTTATTTAATATGACAGATCCTATAGCGGATTTCCTGACAAGAATCAGGAATGCCATAATGGCAAGGCATAAGGTTGTAGAGGTTCCTGCCTCCAACCTTAAGCGAGAAATGACTAAGATCCTTTACCAAAAAGGATATATTCTTAATTACAAATTTATGGAAGATGGAAAACAGGGAATTATTAAGATCGCTCTTAAATATGATCCTGTTTCTAAAATTCCTGCAATTAAGAATTTGAAGAGGATATCTTCACCCGGACTAAGAAAATATACCGGGTATAAAGATGTTCCCAGAGTATTAAACGGGCTTGGTGTTGCTATTCTTTCAACATCCAGAGGAGTTCTTACCGATAAAGAGGCCCGTAACGAAAAAGTGGGTGGAGAAGTTTTGTGTTACGTTTATTAAAATAAAGGAGGTAAGTAATGTCAAGGATAGGAAAAGCATCGATAAACATACCCGCCGGCGTAAGCGTAACGGTTAAAGATGGTATTGTAACAGCGAAAGGACCTAAAGGAGAGCTGGAACAGAAGATCCACCCAGAGTTCAAAGTAGAGATTAATGATGGTGTGTTAACTGTTGATAGACCTTCAGAATCAAAAGATCACCGTGCTAAACATGGCCTTTACCGTTCTTTGATTAATAATGCAGTAATTGGTGTATCTGAGGGATATCAGAAAAAGTTAGAGCTAGTTGGAGTAGGATACAGAGCCACTTCTGCCGGACAAATACTGGAGTTGTCACTGGGTTATTCACACGCGATTCATATACAGTTGCCTGAAGAGATAAAAGTAGAAGCTGTGACCGACAGAAAGAGTAATCCTATTATTACTTTAGAATCTACTGATAAGCAGCTCTTGGGTCAGGTTTGTGCCAAAATTCAATCATTTCGTAGGCCTGAACCTTACAAAGGTAAAGGTATCCGATTTGTAGGGGAACAAGTAAGGCGTAAAGCAGGTAAGAGTGCAAAAGTTTAATAAGATTAATTTCTAAGTGTTATGGCTTTTTCGAAAGTAGTTAGGCGATATAAAATTAAAAAACACATCCGGAGAAAGGTTTCCGGAACGGCTGAGAAGCCTCGAATGAGTGTTTATAGAAGTAACAAGCAAATTTCTGTTCAATTGATAGATGACAAAACCGGTAATACATTGGTTGCGGCATCGTCACTGGCTAAGGATATAGCTGGTCAGCAAGGGAATAAAACGGAAAAAGCTGCTATGGTTGGTAAAATGATAGCTGAGCGAGCTATTAATGCAGGTATTGAGACTGTAGTTTTCGACCGTAATGGATTTTTGTACCATGGCAGAGTAAAACAATTAGCGGATGCTGCACGTGAGGCAGGTCTTAAATTTTAGAAAATTATGGCAGTAAATACAAAAAAAGTACGTTCAACAAACGACCTTGATTTAAAAGATAGGCTTGTAGCCATAAACAGGGTTACAAAAGTTACTAAAGGTGGTAGAACCTTCAGTTTCTCTGCTATTGTTGTTGTCGGAAATGAGAATGGAATAGTAGGCTGGGGACTCGGTAAAGCTAATGAAGTAACCACGGCTATTGCCAAAGGAGTAGATGCCGCTAAGAAGAATCTGGTTAAGATTCCGGTAGTTAACGGAACTATTCCTCATGAACAATATTTTAAATATGGTGGTGCACAGGTTTTTATGAAGCCTGCTTCTCATGGTACCGGTCTTGTAGCCGGAGGTGCTATGCGTGCTGTACTTGAAAGTGCTGGTGTTGTAGATGTATTGGCGAAATCTAAAGGATCTGCTAACCCTCACAACCTTGTTAAAGCTACGATAGAGGCTTTATGTGAAATGCGTGATGCCCATACAGTTGCTCAGCATAGAGGAGTAGCTCTTGAAAAAGTGTTTAATGGATAAGAACTTAACAATGGCTAAAATAAAAATTACTCAGGTTCGAAGCAGAATCAAGTGTACTCAAAGGCAAAAAAGAACTTTAGATGCACTGGGTTTACGCAAGTTAAATTCCACTGTTGAACATGAAGATACACCCCAGATTTTGGGTATGGTGGAAAAGATAAAACACCTTTTAAGTGTTGAAAAATAATTCATTAACGAAGTTTATATATTTAATAATATGGAACTTAATCAATTAAAACCGGTAAAAGGTTCTAGACATCATCAGCGCAGGCTTGGACGCGGACAGGGTTCTGGTTATGGAGGAACTGCTACGCGTGGACATAAAGGTGCTAAATCGAGATCCGGTTACTCCAGAAAGTTTGGGTTTGAAGGTGGTCAAATGCCAATTCAAAGGAGATTACCAAAATTTGGTTTTACTAATCTTAATCGAAAATCATATAAACCTATAAACCTTGAGACTCTTCAGGCTTTAGCAGATAAGAACGGATGGGACGTGATAACTCCTGAAAGACTTAAGGATGCTGGTTTTATTAGTAAAAATGATTTAGTAAAAATATTGGGAAAAGGAGAGGTTAAATCAAAACTAGAAGTTAAGGCTCATGCTTTTTCCGATACTGCCAAAGCAGCTATAGAAGCTGCACAGGGAGTTGTAGTAAAATTATAATTCTATAAACAAGCCATGAGAATAATTTACGCACATCAGGTTTTTTTCGCATAAAAGATAGTTTGATCGGCGAAAATTATCTTGTGGCGAGTTTCAGATGGCCTAAAAGAAAATTGTATTCACATGAAACTAATTGAAACCATCCGTAATATTTGGAAAATCGATGATCTCAGAATTCGTATTCTGACAACACTCGGTTTTATTTTAATTTACAGATTAGGCTCATTTGTCGTTTTACCAGGAATTGATCCCAATCAGTTGAGCAGTCTAGCTGATCAGACAAGTGATGGTGTTTTAGGACTGCTTAATATGTTTTCAGGTGGGGCTTTTGCAAATGCTTCTATTATGGCATTGGGTATTATGCCCTACATCTCTGCATCTATTGTGATTCAGTTAATGGGTATTGCTGTTCCCTATTTTCAAAGATTGCAACGTGAGGGTGAGAGTGGAAGAAGAAGGATAAACCAGATAACCAGATATTTGACGGTGGTTATATTATTATTCCAGGCACCTGGGTATATTGCAAATTTATATGCGCAATTACCTGATTCAGCGTTTGTTACAACAGGCTGGAGCTTTACCGTTACTTCTACTATAATTCTTACGGCTGGTAGTATGTTTGTTATGTGGCTGGGAGAACGTATCACTGATAAAGGTATTGGGAATGGTATATCATTGATTATTATGATTGGTATTATTGCTCAATTACCATTTGCTCTTTTTGCAGAGTTCGTATCTCGCTTAGAAGAAGGTGGAGGTATGGTTATGCTGTTGCTTGAATTTGTAGTTCTCTTCTTTATTTTTGAAGGCGCGATACTTCTTGTGCAGGGGACTAGAAGGGTTCCTGTTCAGTATGCCAAACGAATTGTTGGAAATAAGCAGTATGGTGGAGTAAGGCAATATATTCCTTTAAAGGTTAATTCAGCAGGTGTTATGCCTATCATTTTTGCTCAGGCAATAATGTTTATTCCAATTACATTAGCAGGTTTTGTTGATAGTGAAACTGCTACGGGATTTGCTTCGGTATTTGCTAATTTTACAGGATTTTGGTATAATTTTGTCTTTGCTATATTGATAATATTATTTACCTACTTTTATACCGCTGTGACTATTAATCCGCAGCAGATGGCTGAAGATATGAAGCGTAATGGTGGTTTTATTCCCGGGGTTAAGCCAGGCAAAAAGACTGCTGAATTTTTAGACTCTATTATGTCACGCATTGTTTTACCAGGATCTTTCTTCCTGGCTTTTATTGCTATTCTTCCGGCTTTTGCTATGATTGCAGGGGTTGAACAAAATTTTGCTCAATTTTATGGAGGTACCTCTCTTTTGATTCTTGTAGGAGTCGTTTTGGACACTTTACAGCAAATAGAGAGTCATCTGTTAATGAGACATTATGATGGACTTTTAAAATCGGGTAGAATAAAAGGAAGAAGTGGTGGTGGAGCCTCTACTATTTAAGAGTTGAATTAATTATAGGTATGATTTACTTAAAGACAGACGAAGAGATAGAGTTAATAAGATTGAGTAACCAGTTAGTAGGTAGAACTCTTGGAGAGGTTGCTAAAGCGATTAAACCAGGAGTTACTACACTTGAGCTGGATAAGATTGCAGAGACCTATATTAGAGATAATAAAGGAGTTCCCGGGTTTCTTGATTATCAAGGATTCCCCAATACTCTCTGTACCTCTGTTAATGATAATGTTGTTCATGGTATCCCCAATGATGATCCGTTAAAAGAGGGTGATGTTGTCTCAGTTGATTGTGGAGTATTATTGAATGGTTTTTATGGAGATTGTGCTTATACTTTTGAAATAGGCGAGGTTAATTTTGATATTAAAAAGTTATTGAAGACTACAAAAGAGGCTCTCTATAAAGGGATAGAAGCAGCACGTCATGGTAACCGAATTGGAGATATTGGCTATGCTATTCAAAATCATTGTGAGTCGCATGGCTATTCTGTAGTTAGAGAGATGGTTGGGCATGGTATCGGCAAAAGTTTGCACGAAGCTCCTGAAGTTCCGAATTATGGACGAAGAGGATATGGCACTAAACTTCAACAGGGAATGGTCATAGCTATTGAGCCTATGATTAATTTAGGAAAGAAGGAAATTGTCATTGGAGATGATAACTGGACTGTTCAAACTGCTGATAAAGGTGTTTCTGCACATTATGAGCATACAGTTGCAGTTGGTAAAAGTGAAGCTGATATTTTATCCAGTTTTAAATTTGTAGAAGAAGTATTAACTTTGCAGTCTTAAAATCTTTAAAATTATTGATTTATGGCCAAACAAGCCTCAATAGAGCAAGATGGAGTTATAGTTGAAGCATTATCGAATGCTATGTTTAGAGTGGAATTGGAGAATGGGCATATTATTACAGCCCATATTTCCGGTAAAATGCGTATGCACTATATTAAAATTTTGCCCGGAGACAGAGTTAAGGTTGAAATGTCACCTTATGATTTGAGCAAAGGACGTATTAGTTATCGATATAAGTAGTTTATCTATTATTTATATGCGCTTTTTGAAATTAGGCAGGTTTAATAACTTTTAGATAGAATTCATATAGATAAAGCATGAATAATTAATTGAAGTTCATAAGAATATGATATATATGAATTTTTTATACTAATTTTGTACGCTAACTAAACAAACAAAAAATTAATATATGAAACGTGCATAATTGTAAGTGACTCACAAAGGGGTATGTCAATATCAATTTATGCAAGTTCCATTTGCCCAATAACTTAAATAAAATATTTTCAAATGAAAGTTAGAGCATCAGTAAAAAAACGTAGTTCGGATTGCAAGATAGTGCGCCGAAAAGGACGTTTGTATGTGATTAATAAAAAGAATCCAAAGTTTAAACAACGTCAAGGATAAAATATTTCGAATATGGCAAGAATTGCAGGAGTAGACATCCCGGTAAATAAAAGAGGAGAGATTGCACTTACCTATATTTATGGAATAGGAAGAAGTAAAGCTACCTCTATTCTTAAATCAGCCGGTGTGGATGTTAATAAAAAAGTTAAAGATTGGAATGATCAGGACATTACCTCTATACGTGAGTATATTGGATCAAATGTTAGAACTGAAGGAGAACTTCGATCAGAGGTGCAGCTCAACATTAAACGCTTGATGGATGTAGGCTGTTATCGTGGAATACGTCATCGAATAGGTCTTCCGGTTAGAGGACAGGCAACCAAGAATAACTCACGAACCAGAAAAGGTAAAAAGAAAACTGTTGCTAACAAAAAGAAAGCTACTAAATAATAATTGTTGAACATGGCAAAAAAGGTTGGAGCACAAAAGAAGAAAACTGTTAAGGTTGATGCCATTGGACAGGCGCATATTCATTCGTCGTTCAATAATATCCTTATTAGCCTTACAAATGCTAACGGACAGGTAATCTCATGGTCCAGTGCCGGTAAAATGGGATTTAGGGGATCTAAAAAGAACACCCCTTATGCTGCTCAGATTGCAGCTGCGGATTGCGCAAAAGTTGCTTATGAGCTTGGACTTAGAAAAGTTAAAGTCTATGTAAAAGGACCCGGTAATGGTCGTGAATCAGCTATCAGATCTCTTCACTCTTCGGGAGTAGAGGTTACAGAAATTGTTGATGTAACACCAATGCCTCATAATGGTTGCAGACCACCAAAACGTAGAAGAGTCTGATTTATTTAACTAGTTATTAACCATAAGTTTTTGATTTGAATTTTGAATAGTGGTTGGTTATATTCTTCAACCTTCCTATCTATAATCTTGCGGCTGTCATATTCAATTTTTAAAATCAAAAATTTAAAATCAAAAATTTAGTAGAATGGCTAGATATATTGGTCCAAAAACTAAAATCTCAAGAAAATTCGGGGAGCCTATTTATGGTCCCGACAAATATTTTGAAAAAAAGAACTATCCTCCAGGTCAGCATGGACAAAATCGTCGGAGAAAGACCAGTGAGTATGGTCAGCAGTTAAAAGAGAAGCAGAAAGTAAAATACATGTATGGTGTATTGGAAAAGCAGTTTCGCAATCTTTTTGATAAAGCTAATCGTAGTCATGGTATTACCGGTGAAAACCTTATCATCTTGCTTGAATCAAGACTTGATAACGTTGTTTATCGCCTCGGACTTGCACCTACACGCTCAGGAGCAAGACAATTGGTATCTCACCGCCACATTACCGTTGACGGTGAAATAGTTAATATCCCTTCTTACTCAGTTAAGGCCGGACAAATTATTGGTGTCAGGGAGAAATCTAAATCTATTGAAGCAATTAACTCAGCTCTTGATACTTCTAATGTTCATAAGTATTCATGGCTAGAGTGGGATCGTGAAACAATGAGTGGAAAATTTATGAACGCTCCTGAAAGATCAGAGATCCCGGAAAATATTAAAGAGCAATTGATTGTAGAGTTATATTCTAAATAATTTATTCTTATGGCAATATTAGCGTTCCAAAAACCAGATAAGGTCATCATGCTTGATGCAGATGACAAATTCGGTCGTTTTGAATTTCGTCCACTAGAGCCGGGGTATGGTATAACTGTTGGGAATGCCTTAAGAAGAATTCTGCTATCTTCTCTTGAAGGATATGCAATTACTACTGTAAAAATCGAAGGTGTTGATCATGAATTCTCGAGTATACCTGGAGTTGTTGATGATATAACTGAGATTATTTTAAATCTTAAACAGATTAGATTTAAGAATATAGTAGAAGAGAATGATTCTGAGACTGTTACAGTTAAAGTGTCCGGAAAAGAACAATTTCTGGCCGGAGAGTTTGATGGTGCAATGACCAACTTTAAGGTGTTAAATCCCGACCTGGTAATTGCACGTCTTAATCCTGAAGTAGATCTTCAGATGACTATTACGATAGATAAAGGAAGAGGGTATGTTCCTTCAGAGGAGAACCGATCTGCCGATCAAGAGTTTGGAACTATTGCCGTGGATTCGATATATACTCCTATTCGTAATGTGAAATATGATATTGAGAATTACAGGGTAGAACAGAAGACCGATTATGAAAAACTCATTTTTGAGATTTCCACCGATGGCTCTATTCATCCCAAGGATGCCCTTAAAGAGGCGGCTAAAATTCTTATATATCACTTTATGTTGTTCTCTGATGAAAAAATTACTCTTGACTCCGATGATAAAACTGATAACGAGGAGTTTGATGAGGAGGTACTTCATATGCGTCAGTTGCTTAAGAGTAAACTTGTTGATTTAGATCTATCGGTAAGGGCTCTTAACTGTCTTAAGGCTGCAGATGTCGAGACTTTGGGAGAACTGGTGCAGTATAATCGTAACGATTTACTTAAATTCAGGAACTTTGGTAAGAAATCTTTAACCGAGTTAGATGATCTTTTAAATAATCTTAATCTGACTTTCGGTATGGATATTTCTAAGTATAAATTAGACAAGGAATAATTAACGATGAGACATAGAAAGAAATTTAATCATCTGAGTCGTACAAGTTCACATAGAAGAGCGATGTTATCTAACATGGCATCATCTCTTATAATGCATAAGCGTATTAGAACTACAGTGGCTAAGGCTAAAGCGCTCAGAATGTATATAGAACCATTAATTACCCGCTCTAAGAATGATACTACACATTCACGTAGAATGGTTTTTGCTCACCTTCAGGATAAATATGCGGTATCTGAACTTTTTAGAGAAATTGCTCAAAAAGTTGCTGATCGTCCGGGAGGATATACACGTATTTTGAAGTTAGGTAATCGTGTTGGTGATGCTGCTGAGATGTGCTATATAGAGTTGGTAGATTATAATGAGAATATGTTACCAACGGGTGGAACTGCCGAATCTGGCGAGAAGAAAAAGACTCGTAGAGGTCGTCGATCCAGAAAAAAATCCAGCTCTGAGGTTGTTACTGAAGCTGCTGTATCGCAAGAGGGTAGTGCTTCTGAATCTTTAAATGAAGATGCAGCTCCTGCTGATAATAGTGACGGGGATGATTCTCAATCTTCTAAAAAGGAAGAGTAAACTAAAAAGGTTAAAAGTAGCCTGAATTGTTATACTAACTTTTTTATGAAAAAGGATAAAGACGTACAGGCTTTATCCTTTTTTTCAGTAATGATAATTTGACCTGAATAACTAATATGGTCTATTTTGTTGCTTTATTTACAATTAGTTAGTAATTTTTTAAATTAAGTGTTTTCAATTATATAAATATTATTAATATGGGATTAATAGCTAATATCCATGGGCGCGAAATTCTTGATTCTCGCGGTAACCCTACAGTAGAAGTTGAAGTTACATTAGATTGCGGAATCATTGGTTCTGCAGCAGTTCCTTCTGGTGCTTCAACAGGTGAAAATGAAGCTTTAGAGCTTCGTGACGGTGATAAAAAACGATACCTGGGCAAGGGTGTTTTAAAAGCAGTAGATAACATTAATAATGTTCTTGCTCCTGCTTTAGCCGGAATGAATGCTTTGGATCAGGTTGCAATTGATTCAAAGATGTTAGAAGTTGACGGAACAAAAAACAAGAGCAAGATTGGAGCTAACGCTATGTTAGGTGTTTCTTTAGCCGTTGCAAAAGCTGCAGCTGAATATTCTGAGTTGCCTCTTTATCGTTATATTGGTGGGGCTAATGCTAAAACCCTGCCTGTTCCGATGATGAATATCATTAATGGAGGTTCTCATTCTGATGCTCCAATTGCTTTTCAGGAATTTATGATTCGTCCTGTTGGTGCTGAGAGTTTTAGAGAAGGTCTTCGTATGGGTGCAGAGATTTTTCATGCTTTAAAAAAGGTTCTTCATGATCGCGGATTAAGTACAGCCGTTGGTGATGAAGGTGGTTTTGCACCTGCTTTAGATGGCACAGAAGATGCTCTTAACTGCATTATTAAAGCTGTTGAGGCTGCCGGATATAAGTCAGGGCGTTTTGAAGAGGGCGGACAGGTATCTATTGCTTTGGATTGCGCTGCTTCAGAGTTTTATAAAGATGGTATATATGATTATACTATGTTTGAAGGTGAGAAGGGTAAAAAGCGTAGCAGACAGGAGCAGGTAGAATATTTAGCTGAGCTGGTTGATAAATTTCCTATTGACAGTATTGAAGATGGATGCGATGAAGGAGACTGGGATGGCTGGGTGATTTTGAATAAGGCTATCGGTGATAAGTGTCAGTTAGTAGGTGATGATCTTCTTGTTACAAATGTTGAGTATCTTAAAAAGTGTATTGAGATGGATGCTGCAAATTCAATCTTGATAAAAGTTAATCAGATTGGTACTTTAACAGAGACTCTTGATGCTATAGAGATGGCTCATCGTGCAGGATATACTTCTGTTACTTCGCACCGTTCAGGTGAAACTGAAGATTATACCATCGCTGATATTGCTGTTGCTACTAACAGTGGGCAAATTAAAACAGGCTCTTTAAGTCGTTCCGATCGTATGGCTAAATATAACCAGCTATTAAGAATTGAGGAAGAGCTTGGAGAGAGAGCTATTTATGGATACCAGAAGGTTTATCCTAAAAAATAGATTGTATTTGATATTTATAGAAAAGGTCGCTTTTAATAATTAAGCGGCCTTTTTTAGTAATATATAAATTATGGCTTAGAGGAGATGATATTTAATTAGTTAACCTCTATTTTTCGTTTGTACTTTACTCTTTTTTTCGATACATTTGGTAACGAGAGGCCACCATCTTAAACCATTTTTAGAGTGCATAGAATATCTATTGGGTTACCATTACTGCTTTTGTTATTGTTTCTTTCTGCCGGGATGAAAGGTATTGGTGTGTCCGAGAGATTCTCCACTGCCGAGGGACTTTCAAGTAATCTTATTAATGTTATTTTTCAGGATAGCCGTGGTTTTTTATGGATAGGCACCGAAGATGGTTTAAACAGGTATGATGGTGTCTCTTTTAAAACATTTAGGGCTAAGCACCCTTTTGATCGTGGTTTGTCTGGTAATCAAATTGTTGCTATTGAGGAGGATTTACATGGTAATTTATGGATTGGAACCCGAAGTAAAGGTATATCTGTATATTTATGGAAGAGTGGTGAATTTATTCAGTTTAGGTTTGACCCCGATAAGTTAGAATCACTTCCTGAAGAGAATGCCTATGGTTTTTATATGTCACCAACGGGTGATATATATATAAAAACAGAAAATTATCTTAGCAGATATTTACCGGAAAAAAATCATTTTGTCTCTTATGGTCACTTCACAAATTTTTTTAAGCAGATCTATTCATTTGGATATCCTGTTAAAAAAGAGACTGATTCAACTTATATTGTTGGAACCAAAGATGGTGTAAATCGATTTAATCTGGAGCAAAGAGTATTTGAAAGATTATATCCTTTTGATGACGCCGAAGGGATATATCGTGATGCAGTTTATGATATAGTAGATATAAGTGATGGTGAATATCTTATTGGCGGGAGGTCAGGATTATACTCCTTTAATGACTCTTTGGGTTTTAGAGATATTTCTTTACTTGATAAGAGTGATAGAAATGTTACTATTAATTCTATATGCTTAACTGGTAATAACAATGTTTATTTGGGCACTAATATGGGTTTATATCAGTTTGATAGTGATATTAAAGGTTATTTTAGAGTTAAGAATGGAACATCTCAAAATAGTGATATTCTCACTTATGAAATAACTACTCTTTTTGAAGATAAGTCCGGAATAATATGGGCAGGAACTCGTTTTAACGGACTCTTTAAAATTGAATCTTTACCTAATTGGTTTAGCTTTTTTGGTGAAGCTGATAATGAGAGTTCCCCTTTGTACTCTTTCAATACCCGATCGGTTTATTATGATTTTGATCACAACAGAATCTTGTTTGGAACCGAAAATAGTGGTCTTTATGCTATTGACTCTAATACAAAAAGATCTCTGCATTTTATAACTGATAATACCTCATATAATAATTTAGATGACGGTGTTTACTCTATTTTTAAAGATTTTAATAAAGATCTTATCTGGTTAGGTACCAATAGTGGGGTAAAGGTGTTAAACTCATATTATGGAAATGTCGATAATTATTTTCAAGAAGATGGTTCCCGGTATAAAAATTTTCTTAATAATAATGTTATCTATGATATAGAAAGAGATTCTGAAGGAACTTTATGGTTTGCCACTCATTTTGGTCTCTTCTCTTATTTTGATGGTGATATTTCGGGATATTTCTACTCTGAAAATGATAACGCTTTACCATCAAACAAAGTGCACTGCCTGGCTCTTTCTTATAATAATGTTTTATGGATTGGAGGTGCAAACGGATTGGCGTATTATGATAGATCGCTTAATCAGATAAAACCTTTTTCTCTTTTTGAGAATAAAAATAATCCAGATAGTGAGATTTTGTCTCTTACTTTTGATGATGATGAAGTGTTGTGGATTGGTACGCGGTCCGGACTAATTACTGTTGAGGAGGATAAAAAGGGCAAGTTTGTAATAGATTATGTAGATGGATGGGATAATGTATCGATCTCTTCGGTAGTTACAGATGATCGAGGGGCGGTATGGATTTCATCAGGTGATCGTATTGCTATGTTCTCATCTGATGGGGAGCGCAGGATATTTGATCATAATGATGGATTGCCTAAGCAGTTTTTTAATATCAATTCTGTTTTTAAAGATAAAAAGGGAGCACTTTATTTTGGGGGTGTTGAGGGTGTTTGTAAAATTTTTCCCGACTCTATAAGATATAATCCTAATACTCCTAAAATTGCAGCAACCAGTATAACTGTTTGTCGAAGGGGAGAGTGTGAAGATATTTTGAAAGGTTCGCCAGATACTATTTCGATAGAGTATTCTCCGGGAACTGTTATTAATTTCTCCTTGGCTGCTTTGGAGTTTAGTCGTCCTTTACAAAACAGGTTTAAGGTATATTTAGATGGTTATGATGATAGATGGCGAGAGATTAAAGCTGTTGATGATATTAGTTATGCAAACCTAATGCCCGGTGAATACACCTTGAGAGCTGTAGCAGCTAATAATGATATGGTTTGGAGTGATCAGGAGTATCATTTGCATGTAATAGTAAATACCCCTTTATGGATGAGTAATTATGCTTATATTTTTTATATTTTAATTTTACTTTTTATAATTCAAATGATTGTCAATTATCGTATCAGACATTATAAAAAGGCAAATAAAACCCTTAGTGAAAAAAATAGTGACAAAACTCGAATAGAGAATCAGAGAAAAGATCTATCCTTAATAAATCAAAGATTAACTGATAGCATCCATTATGCAATGAGAATTCAGTCAGCTATGTTGCCTGATGAGTTGGTAATGCAAAAAACTTTCCCACATTCATTTGTTTATTTTAGACCGAAAGAGTTGGTAAGTGGGGATTTTTTCTGGGTTCATGAAGAGGGGAGTAAGCTTTTTATTGCTGCCGTTGATTGCACAGGGCATGGTGTTTCTGGTGCATTTATGTCTATAATTGGAATGGATCTTTTAAAAAGCATTGTTATTGTTCAAAAAGAGCATAATCCCGGTATAATTTTGGGTAAATTATCAAATGAGTTAAACTCAACCCTTGTAGGCAATAGTAGGGGGGAGAGTGTTACCAGTGAGACAGTAAAGGATGGTATGGATATTTCGCTTTGTGTAATAGACCGGGAAAGTTGTACAATGGATTTTGCCGGAGCTGTAAATGGGCTCTATCTTATAAGGGATAATGAGCTAATTGTATATCGTGGCGATCGCCTTCCTATTGGTCATCTTAATAGTGACGGCAGCTCTGATTATGTAACAATCCCAATTGATCTTCAAAAGGAGGATATGATATATCTTTTTTCAGATGGATATGTCGATCAGTTTGGAGGTGATGAGGGTAAAAAGTTTAAATATCGCAGGTTTAGACATCTTTTGTTAAATATTCATATTTTTAGTCCAGATGATCAAAAGGCTGTTCTTCATCAAAAGTTTGAAGAGTGGAAGAGTGATCATGAGCAGGTTGATGATGTTATGGTAATTGGCTTTAATCCTTTATATGGGGGCTAAAATAGCTAATAAACAATTACCTGTTTATAATGGTTTCAACCTTTTATTTTTCGAGATGTTTTCTCATGGTTTTTATTAGCTCTTCTGGCTCAAAAGGCTTACTTATATAATCATCCATCCCGGCAGCTAAACATTTTTCTTTATCTTCGGGAAAAGCATTAGCAGTTACCGCTATTATAGGGATTCTTGTATTTGTACTCTTTTCAATTTCTCTAATTTTTTTTGTTGCTTTATACCCATCCATTACAGGCATTTGAATATCCATTAAGATGAGATCATACTTTGCTTTTCCAAATTTTTCTAACGCTTCTTTTCCGTTTGATGCAAAAACACTCTTTTTTACACTCTTTTTTATATAGAGCTGAATAATTTGTTGATTACTTATGTTATCCTCCACAATTAGAATGTGCGAATCACTCATTTTAACTGTTCGTTTAAACTTCGTCCCCTCTTTTTTATTTAGTAATCTGTTATTTGGATCTATATAGGTTTGTGAAGCTGTTTTAAAAGATGCACCAAACTCAAAAACAGTTTTGTTGCTTTTAGGAGTGATATTTAAATAGTGTCCATCTACCTCTATCATTTTTTGGGTTATCCCTAAATCAAGGATATTGATGATTCGGCTTGTATGTAACCTTGCCAAATCCTTGTAATTAAAAATATCTTCACTGGGGTTATATCTGTGTAAACTATTTTCGGTATAGATAAAGTTACTAATAAGCATGAATTGCAGTTCTACCTGTCCGGGCATAGTTTCTAGCCGTGATACCTGAAGAGTTATATATTGAATATCCTCTTTGTTATGATTTATTAAGCTGTTTATTAAATTTAGAAGTATCTGTTTAATTTTAATATTATTCCCGGTAATTTGTGATGGTATGTTAGCAGCTAAGTTGAGATCAAACTTTACATTTTTTTTCTCTTTACGAAAGAGTCTGAGTACATTGTTGATGGTATTATATAAATTGAAATTTATGATCTCCTGGTTATGAGCATCTTCCGATTGTGAAGTCATTACAAGGTTGTTAACAACACTTGTAATATTTGTTGCAGATGTGTTAATAGTATTTATATATTTTTTTTGCTGTTCGCTAAGATTAGTTGTTCCTAATATGTCAATAATTCCAGTAATATTGCTTAAAGGAGTTCTTATTTGGTGAGACAGTTTTGCAAGAAGCTCTTCCAGAGCTTTATTTTTATTTTGGGTATCTAAAATTATTCTCTCTTTTTCAAGTAATACCTCAGATCGTATAAATTGAAAAGCAAAAGCAATTATAAATGAGTTTATAAAAAATAGAGTAAAAATTAAAAAATCGCTTATTGTGTAGTTTTGAAAAAAGTTTTCTATGTATTGAAAAACGTAGTAATGTAAAAGAAAAAGTGTGTATACTGCAGCTGACCAGTATGTTCCTGTTTTTCTTCCTCTTAAAGCTGTTGCGAAAAATGGGATAAATGCAGCCCATATAAAACTTAACCCCGAATTGCCTCCAAATATTATAAAAAATGTTGATGCAATAAATAGTATAATTAAAAGAAAATTTTGGTGAAGCGTATTAGACCCTTTTCGTAAATAGAGATAGCCGGTCGCTAAAAGTATGCTTAAGGCTAAAAAAGGGATGGCAATATCTACCCTGTTTAAGACCAGTGACCATATTCCTTCGGTTAAAACAATAATTGTGAATGATAAGCTTCCTAAATTAATAAGCAAAGATTTAATTTTTGTTTCCATATCTGTTTTATCGTCATATTCAGATATGAAAAGATTGGTAAGGTTATTAAGGAGTTTTATAAGCATATTTTTATTTGGTTATATAATGTTATTAACTTTACATACTTAAATTAAAATAGTTATAATTCTCCTAAATATAGTAAATCAAAGTAAGCATGTCAGACGATAAGAAGATTATTTTTAGTATGGTGGGGGTAAGTAAAATTTATCCCCCGCAAAAACGAGTTTTGAATGATATTTATTTGTCCTTTTTTTACGGGGCGAAAATTGGAGTTATCGGACTTAACGGATCAGGGAAATCTACACTCTTAAAAATAATTGCTGGAATAGAGAAGGATTATCAGGGAGAGGTTGCTTTTTCGTCAGGTTACTCTGTGGGATATCTTGAGCAGGAGCCTGTTTTGGATGATTCAAAAACAGTTAAAGAGATAGTGGAAGAGGGAGTGCAGGAGATTGTTGATGTGTTAAAGGCTTATGAGGCGGTAAACGAAAGGTTTGGAGATCCTGAAATCTTAGAGGATCCAGATAAAATGCAATCTTTGATGGATGAGCAGGCAAAGCTTCAGGAGAAAATTGATCAAACCGATGCCTGGAATCTAGAGACACGTCTTGAGCGTGCGATGGATGCATTACGATGTCCACCTGAAGATCAAAATGTAGAGACTTTATCAGGTGGTGAGAGGCGGCGTGTAGCTCTTTGTCGTCTTTTATTGCAGGAGCCTGATATTTTGTTGCTCGATGAGCCTACAAACCATCTTGATGCAGAGTCGGTTCAATGGCTTGAATTGCATCTACAACAATACAAGGGAACTGTTATAGCCATAACACATGATCGTTACTTTCTTGATAATGTTGCCGGATGGATTTTAGAACTTGATCGCGGGGAGGGAATTCCCTGGAAAGGTAACTATTCATCCTGGTTAGATCAAAAAGCAAAACGGTTAGAGCAGGAAGAGAAGCACGCATCGAAACGCCGACTGACACTTCAGCGGGAATTGGAATGGGTGAGGATGGCTCCCAAAGCTCGTCACGCCAAAAGCAAAGCTCGATTGAATGCTTATGAGGAGTTGTTGAACGAAGATGTAAAAAAGAAAGAGGAGAAGCTTGAAATATTCATTCCTAACGGTCCGCGATTGGGTGATAAAGTTATTGAAGCTCATGATGTTTCTAAGGCATTTGGAGAGAGACTGCTCTTTGAAGAACTTAACTTTTCACTTCCGCCCAATGGCATTGTTGGTGTTATCGGACCTAACGGAGCCGGTAAAACCACTCTTTTTAAGATGATTATGGGGCAGGAGGGTATTGATAAAGGCAGGTTTGAAGTAGGAGATACTGTTAAGGTAGGTTATGTAGATCAGTCCCATAGCTCTATAAAGCCCGAAAAAACTGTTTACGAGGTTATATCTCAGGGAGAGGAGACATTAAAGATAGGGGGCAGAGAGATAAATGCAAGAGCCTTTTTATCGAGGTTTAATTTTTCCGGTTCCGATCAGGAGAAAAAGTGTGAAGCTTTATCGGGCGGGGAGCGAAATCGTTTACATTTAGCTATGACTCTTAAGGAGGAGGCTAATGTATTACTTCTTGATGAGCCTACAAATGACATTGATGTTAATACATTGCGGGCATTAGAAGAAGGAATTGAGGATTTTGCCGGATGTGCTGTGATTGTATCTCATGATAGATGGTTTTTAGATCGTGTTGCAACACATATTCTTGCTTTTGAGGGCGATTCTACAGTGTACTTTTTTGATGGCAGTTACACCGAGTATGAAGAGCATAAAAAGAGACGGCTTGGTGATATTAACCCTAAAAGAATA
Organism: Marinilabiliaceae bacterium ANBcel2; assembly: GCA_029688995.1. Lineage (GTDB taxonomy): Bacteria > Bacteroidota > Bacteroidia > Bacteroidales > Marinilabiliaceae > JARULA01. The sequence continues at coordinate 41,539 of JARULA010000010.1, read as the reverse complement.
AAATATCGTAAGTTGATTAAAGATAATTAATCTATCGCATTTAGCGAATATCTAAAAAAGTAAAAAGAGAGGTGTATTTTAAAACAATTTAATATTGTTATTAGATATACTTCTCTTTTTGTTGTTCTAATTTATGCAATTCCGATAATATTGGTCTGTGTAGATAGTACATATTTACAGCTCCTTTACCTTTTACTTTGCGTGATATTCTTTTTATTAAATTGTAGTAATTTTTTAACTTGTTATAGGTTGATTGTGATACATTAATTTGCATCGGATTTGAGTAAGATTGCATTCTGGCCGCTGTATTAACAGTGTCTCCAAAAATATCAAAAGAGATATTTGATTCACTTATAATTCCGGCAACAATATCTCCTGAATTTAAACCTATTCTAATCTCCCAGTTGATCTTATATTTTATATTGTGTTCAATTATATATTCTCTCATTCGTTCAGCCAGGCGAGCAGCTACTACTGCATGATCACTCTCTTTATTCCACATACCGCTTACAGCCATGTATGCATCACCAATAGTTTTTATTCTTGTTGCTTTATGTTCTTGAGTGATTTTATCGAATGCGGTAAAAATAGTTTTTAACTCATTCAATAATCTTTTTGGAGACATCTTTTGAGATTTTGTAGTAAAGTCAACCAAATCGGCAATAACAACTGTAACATTTTTAAATCTTTTTGGAGCAATATCGGCCGATCTTTTCATTGAATCGATTATTTCGGCAGGAAGCAGTCCTTTTAAAAGTTGATCCGATTTTAACTTCTCTTCTTCAAGCTCTTTTTGACGATTTTTAAGTTTTTGTAGTGTTCCGGCGAGAGTCATTGCAGTACGAACTCTTGCCAATAGTTCATCCGGTTCAATAGGTTTTCTAAGATAATCAACTGCCCCCTTTTCAAGAGCTATTCTAACATGATCCGATTTTATAAAGCCCGAAACCATTATTACCGGAATATCTACTGTTTTTGAGTTGTTTTTTAATGAATGCAGTGCATCCATACCCGAAAATTCAGGCATCTCCCAATCCAGTAAAATTAGGTCTGGCTTATATTTCATTGCTTGCATGAATACCTCGTAGCCATTTTTGGCTTTAATAAAAACAGCTTCTTTATACATAGATTGCAGGTGACTTATCATAAAGTCAACCAGATACTCCATATCATCTGCAATTAGTATTTTTGCCCTCTGCATTAAAAGATCATTTTGCTGTATTGCCTATATCATTATACTCCTTGCCAACCAGTCTCTCTTTTATTGTTAGTTATAACTATATTATTAGTTGATGGCAAAATTAAAATTTTTTATAGATTAATAACAGATTTAAGATTTTTATTTTAAGATGGCGATTAAGTAAAAAAATAACATTTCCTTATATTTATCTTCTCTATATTTGTAGCTGAAAATTTTGAGTAATGGATATTATAGATGATATTTTATTGAATAAAGTTTCTCAGGAAGCATTAGAATCAAAACGAAAAAGAAAAAATTATAACTTTCATACTTCTTTTGAGGATCCGGTAAATCGTATGTTAAATGCGCTAGAACCCGGTACATATGTTCCACCCCATAATCATTCAGATCCTGATAAAAGAGAGGTCTTTTTAATTTTAACCGGACAGTGTGCAGTTATCTACTTTGATGATGAAGGAGCTATAACAGATGGAACGATTTTAGACAGGGATAAGGGTGTTTATGGTATAGAAGTCCCTCCAGGCAGGTGGCATACAGTAGTTGCATTGGAGGCCGGCACGGTCGTCTATGAACTTAAAGATGGACCCTATATTCCCGTTAAAGATAAAAATAGAGCATCATGGGCACCTGCCGAGGATAGTAGTGACTCATCTGAATATTTAAAACTTCTGGAAAATTATATATATGATCATTTAATGTAGTTTTAATCCCACACCCGATGACAAAAATATGTAGTGTTTTAGTACTACAATTGTTGATATTTCTTTTTTGCAATGTGGTTGCATTATCAGCTCAGCAGGATTTTTCTCACTCTGATTTTAGATTTATCGAAATTAGAGGTCATACAGGTAGTCATTTATATACCGGGGACGAACTCTCTGAGGTTTTGGGAAATGGTTATGGTGCTCTACAGGTTAGGTATGGATGGCAAAGCAATAATCCTGAGAGCTGGCAGAGTAGTTATTTATATCCTCTATATGGCTTTGGTTGGTATAGTGGATTTATTGGTAATCCTGATCATTTAGGGACTCCGGGTGCACTCTATGGATTTATCTCTTTTCCTTTGTTTAAGCATGATCGACATCAAATGGTAATTGAACCGGCAGCGGGGATCAGTTATGATTTAAAGCCTTATGATGAGTCAAGCAATGTTATTAATGATGCAATTGGGTCAAGATTTAATGTCTATTTTAATCTTAATATAGGAGCTGTTTATCGACTTAATAGGGAGATAGATTTAGTTTACGGACTTGACATAACTCATTTTAGTAATGGGAGAAAGTTTAGGCCAAATTCGGGTTTGAATATGGTGGGGCCTAATGTTGGATTGCGTTACCATTTTAATGCCAGACAATCCGATATTGATGATTCCCGTCACCCTGAACGTATTTTGGAAGTTCGTCCGCGATTAGATTATTATCGTAGTGCAGAACCGTTAAATTATGGAGAGTTTCTTGTTTATGGAGCAGCAGGAGTAGTGCAAAATGATGAGGATAAAGGAACCAATAAACAGTATTTAACTTTATCATCCTTTTTAGAGTATAACTATAAACTTAACAGTAAAAGTGGTTTTGCTTTAGGGCTTAATGCGTTTTATGATCGTAGTTTAAAAGCTTATTACCCCAACCGGAGACATACATTTTATGGTGTTCATACAGGATATGATTTGATGTTTTGGCGATTAGCACTTCGTATGCAATTTGGTACTTACCTGCATAACCGGGCACATGACTTTAAGGGGTACTACTTTTTTAGGCCATCACTAAAATTTGATATATGTGAAAGGCTTTTTATGCAAGTTGGATTAAAAACCCGGGATGGTTTTAAAGCCGATTGGGTTGAGTATGGAATTGGTTTAAAATTTGGGTCAAATAGGTAACCTCGGCACTCTCCATTATGCTTTTTCCTTTTGATTATGTAAATTTGCACACTCTTTTAATTAGCAAGAATTAAAATATTGATATATTAATTATACTATGGCTAAAAAACCATCAGTCCCTAAGGGAACACGAGATTTTTCGCCCCTACAGATGGCAAAGCGAAATTATATTTTTGACTCTATTCAATCTGTTTTCATTCGATATGGCTATATGCCAATAGAGACACCTGCTATGGAGAATCTTACCACTCTCATGGGTAAATATGGAGAAGAGGGAGATAAACTTTTATTTAAGGTTCTTAATTCAGGTGATTTTTTGTCAAAAGCTGATGAGAAAACCCTTGTAGAGCGTGATTCAGCTAAGGCTGTTTCTCAGTTGAGTGATAAAGGGTTAAGATATGATCTAACTGTTCCTTTTGCTCGTTATGTTGTTCAGCATCAAAATGAGATTGTTTTTCCTTTTAAAAGATTTCAGATTCAACCCGTTTGGAGAGCCGATCGACCTCAGCGGGGAAGATATAGAGAGTTTTTTCAGTGTGATGTTGATGTTATTGGTAGTAAAGGTCTTTATAATGAGGCTGAACTTGTACAGATTGTTGATGAGGTTTACTCCCGGTTGAATATCAATGTTGTGGTGAAGCTTAATAATCGCAAAATTCTTGCCGGTATTGCTGAAGTTATTGGAGCTAAAGATTATTTTACTCAAATAACTGTAGCTATTGATAAATTTGAGAAGATTGGTTTCGATAAAGTAACAGAGGAGCTGTTATCAGTTGGCTTATCTGCTCAATCGGTTGAAAAGCTTACCCCTGTTTTTGAGTTGTCGGGGAGTAATTTTCAAAAACTTGAGTTGTTGAAGCAGTTTTTAGGTGATTCAGAAATTGGTCTTAAAGGTGTCGCTGAGGTAGATGAACTTATTAGAATGATTGATGCTTTGGAGCTTAAAACTCCTGTTGAACTTGATCTAGCTTTAGCACGTGGATTAAATTATTATACCGGTGCTATTTTTGAGATTAAGTCTAAAGATGTTGAGATTGGGAGCATTACCGGTGGAGGTCGGTATGATGATCTTACCGGGATATTTGGTTTAAAGAATGTTTCCGGAGTGGGGATCTCTTTTGGTGCCGACAGGATATATGATGTAATGGAGCAGCTTAATTTATTTCCTGATACCATTACAACAGTAACTGACTTGATGATCGTTAATTTTGGGGGAGAAGAGTCTGTTTATGGGTTAAAATTAGCTGCCCATTGTCGTAGTGTAGGCATTGCCACCGAGCTATACCCCGAAAAAGCCAAGATGAAAAAACAGATGACTTATGCCGATAAAAAAGGTGTAAAATGGGTTGTTTTAGCTGGAGTTGAAGAGATAGAAAGCGGGGTTTTAACACTTAAAAATATGGCTACAGGAGAGCAGCTCACTGTAACAGTTGAAGAGGCACTTGAAAAAATTAAAAGTTTGTAAGCAGTATTTGTTTTATGTTTGTTTTTAGTTTAAAAGAGAGCTTTTTACTATCTCTACATTTTATCACGGAGTCTTTTTTTGTCTAATTTTTCTTATTTGATCAAAAAGCCTCATTCTAAATTCATGCTCTGCTTGATAGAGTCTTACTATCTGATTAGTAGATAGCACTTTTTTAAACTGTTCATGATATTTAATATCTAATTTTACCTCCTGAAGGTGAAGTTGGTTTTTCAAATCCATCGCTTCAAGTTTTTCTGCTTCACTCATCTCTTTGTAGTTGCGACTTAACTCTCTTCGGGTTTTGATTCTTAGATGGAATAGGCTATCTTTTTGATTTGAATATTCGTTATAGAGAGGCCAAAATTTTTGTGCTTCGGATGATGTTAACTCTATCTTGTCGGTAAAAAATGCCACTTTTTGAGACTTTATTCGTTCAATTTGTCTTTTTTGCGACTCTTCGTTTTGACTAGCTGTTATTGTTATTGATATTAACATCAATAACATTGTTAGGAGTTTTGTTTTCATTCGTATAATTTTTACTTAAGTTATTGGCTCAATGGAACTCGCATGTTAGAACATTTTACATATTTTTTTGTAGATCCCTTGCCATGCTCGTTTCATTTTAGCAGCCAATTTTTTATATGAGATTTTAATATATTCAATAATATGTTAATGAGATAAAATCTTCAGTATCCAGGTCTTTAAAAAGTGTACTGTCATGAACTATTTCAATCTCTCCTTCATATTGGGTTAAAATATCCATTAGTTCCTGTTCGTTAAAGAGATCTGCCGGTGATATGTATTTGTTATTATCAAAAGTATGCTCTGTTTTCTCTGGCATCCTTTCGGGGAATATCATGTGTGGCAGTTGTGAATATATTATTGCGATAATTAAAAAAGCAGCAGCCATACCTATCCAGGGTGAAATCAGCGATACCTTTTTTACTGGTTTTTTAATAATATCCGACTCTTCGGGTTTTTTATCCTCTATTTTATTAAGAAGTCTCTCTTCAAATGACTCAAAGTAGTTGTCAGGTACCTTAAACGGATATCTCCTATCTTTTAAATTATCAAGTTTGTTGTTACTCATATTAGTTTAAGGTTATAAATATTGATTGTTTTTTTGTTGTATTCAATTTGTTAGATAATTATTTTTTGTAAAGGTTTAATTCATTAAAAAATACACGGTTAATTTTTGCTAAAAAATATCGTTTTTTATTAATGCTTCAATTTTTTTTACTGCATGAAAGTAGGAAGCTTTTAGTGCTCCGGTGGATGTCCCTAAAATTTCAGCTATTTGGTCATATTTTAAATTGTCAAAATATTTCATGTTAAAAACAAGTCTTTGTTTATCAGGAAGTGTAAGAATAGATTTTTGCAATCTTTCTTCTATTTCATCACCTGTAAAAAGAGGATCGTTATTAATTTGATTTGATAACATAATCTCAATATCTTCATGAGAATTCATTAACTCAGCTCTCTTTTTGTTTAAGTGATTTAATGCCTCGTTTGTTCCAATTCGGTATAGCCATGTAAATATAGAGGAGTCGCCTCTAAAACCCGAAATATTTTTCCATACTTTAATAAAGGTATTTTGCAAAAGATCATCGGCATCTTCATGTATAATTACGATTTTACGAATATGCCAGTATAATCGTTGTTTGTATTTATCTACAAGCAATGAAAACCCTTTGCTGTTTGTTTGGGGATTTTGGAGTAGTGATAATATTTCCTTGTCTGAAGGATGCATTCTTTACATTTTAGCACCACGAATATAAAAAAAAAGCCGGAGTGGTTAGGGGAAACTCCGGCTTATTTTGGGTTTAAATGGATAAGGTTAATTGATAAGGGAACTAGTTTTTTTTGTTCTTAACAAAAGTATATATTTTTTTGCAACTGCCTCATAGCTTAATTGTTTCCTTTGATGAATGGTCTTTTATTGTTGAGGAGTGTTTAAGAAGTTTATATTAAAGGTGGCAATATGTTAATTCGGGTGCTATTGTTTATTCCATATATAGCATTATCGATAAAAATGATGTATTTTTGCAGGCTGATTTAAAAAAGAGTATTATAAGATGGCTTTAAAATGTGGAATAGTTGGTTTACCAAATGTTGGAAAATCAACACTATTTAACTGTTTATCAAGTGCAAGGGCTCAATCTGCAAATTTCCCGTTTTGTACAATTGAACCAAATATAGGTGTTATTACAGTACCTGATGAGAGATTAACGAGTTTGGAGAAGCTTGTAAAACCGCAGCGGGTTCTTCCTACAACTGTTGAGATAGTTGATATTGCCGGACTGGTTAAGGGTGCAAGTAAAGGAGAGGGCTTAGGAAATAAGTTTCTTGCCAATATTAGAGAGACCGATGCTATTATTCATGTTCTCAGGTGCTTTAACGATGACAATGTAACTCATGTTGATGGTTCTGTTGACCCTGTCAGGGATAAAGAGGTGATAGATCTAGAACTTCAGTTTAAAGATTTAGAGACTATTGAGGCTCGATTAGATAAAGTGAAAAAAGCTGCTCGTATATCTAATGATCCGGAAAGCAAAAAATTACTTTCTATACTTAACAGATATCATGATGCACTTTTAAGTGGTAAATCGGCAAGAACTGTGGAGGTGGAAGAGTCGGATAAAGCATTAGCCGACAGTCTGTTTTTACTTACTAATAAGCCTGTTTTGTACGTATGTAATGTTGATGAGGCTGCTGTTGTTGATGGCAATGAGTATGTGAAAGCCCTAGAAAATTCAATTAAAGAAGAGGGGGCTGATGTTTTAGTGATTGCTGCTCAAACTGAATCTGAAATTGCAGAGTTAGAGTCTTATGAAGAGCGAAGAATGTTTCTTGACGATCTCGGATTAAAAGAGTCGGGTGTTGTTAAACTTATAAAAGGAGCATATGATTTGTTAAATTTGCAAACCTTTTTTACTGCAGGTGAAAAAGAGGTTAGGGCCTGGACTTTTCAAGCAGGTGCAAAAGCTCCAGAAGCTGCTGGTGTTATCCATTCTGATTTTGAAAAAGGCTTTATTCGTGCTGAAGTTATCTCTTTTGAAAATTTTGTAAAGTATGGTTCAGAGCAGGCTTGTAAAGAGGCAGGGAAAATGAGTGTTGAGGGTAAAGAGTATATTGTTAAAGATGGAGATGTTATGCATTTTCGTTTTAATGTATGATGGTGTTGCTTTATAGGTATAATTCCTTTTATATTTATGATTGAAAAATAGTTAAATTAATTTAAAGCGCCAATCTTTAGGTTGGTGCTTTTGTTTTTAATCATTTTATTTGTATTTGCAAAACATACACAATACTAAGGTTAGGTTTTTCTTTAAATAAAAATAAAAAGCGAATAAAAGTGAAGTTCAGTATATTTAAAACAGGAGGGGATGATACCGATACAATAGCAAAATTGAAAAGAAAAATTTTTATCTATTCAGTTGTAGAGGTTGTAATTGTATTGATATTAATTGCATTTGGTACTTTCTTATTTAGTATTACGCTCTCTTAATTATTCCCTTTTAGGTAAAGGGTAAAGTTTTTTCTTGCTATCTCTTTATCATTTAACCAGGTTATGAGTTCCCAGGTTCCGATTTTATCTTCATAGGGTTCCCATACAGTATCTCCCAGAAAAAATTCCCAGTCATTACTGTTTACATACTCTCTTCCCGAGAATGGAGGAGCTATTTCACCGCTTTTATCTATAAATGGGGGATGGTTAATTATAAAATCGATTTTGCTTCCTTTTCCTTTTTTTATTTTTATCACATAACCAAACTCTATATTTTTCACTATTGGTATTTTAGTTGTAATCTCTTTTAATGAAGGTATCTTTTTTGAATCCCGCTCCCATGGTTCATATATACCATAACTATATAGCTCAACCTTAGGTCTTTTCTTTGCCATAATAAGTTTTACTTTAGTTAAAGAATTTTTTTAACAGATTTAATCAATAGAGTATCTTAATTTGTCTATCATTATAGGAACATCAACCTGGTTTATATTATGGTTTTTAAGTATATCAAAATCATTTTGAAATGTTTTATAGAATTTATCTATTGAATTTTTGGATTCTGTGATACTTTTTTTGTACCAGGTGAGAGCCTCTTCTATATTGCCTTTGCACCATTGTATATGCCCCATATTCATATAGTCATGATAGGATGGGGTGCTATCTATTAGGTTTTTGCAATATTTTTCTGACTGGTCAAATTTGCCCAGAGCTAGAGCACACCAAACTATTGGACGCCATACTTTTTTATTGCCGGGGTTTAAATATTCAACTTTGAAGTAGTAGTTTAAGGCTTTGGAGAAATCTTTTATCTCTAGTAAGCAGTGTCCTATACTTACAAGTGTATGAATGTTTTCGGGAGCCTCTTTTTCAGCTTTAAGATAATATTCAAGAGCTTTTTCTGAGTTATTGAGATATCTGTAACAGAGAGCGATTTTTTTTATGTTCCATGTTTGGGTATGATCAATAATATCAGCTTTAAGGTATAGGTTGAGAGCCTTTTTGTACTCCTTTTTTTGTTGATAGCAAAAAGCCAGCTTTTGAGTTCGTTGCATATCAGGTTCGCTTTTGCTGTTTAATATGTTAAAGGCTTCAGCAGCTTCATTAAATCGGCCTTTGCTAAATAGGTATTCACTAATTTTATTATAAAACTCTTCACTTTTAAATATAAGCGATATAAAGTTACTGTTATAAAAATCGAGTTTCCATGCAAAGGGGTCATTAAAGTAATTTTTTGCAGGATGCACTTTAAAAAAGCGGTATAAATCCTGAATATATTGATTTGAAATAGAGAGAGCTTTTTTTTCGGGGTCTATTATGTTGTCACTATTTTCAACCTCTTTTAACGTTTTCATCTCTGAGCCAAACATCTTTCCCATCATCTCTTTTTGTGTTTGCGGCATGTGGGGAATACTTAATATTAATGAGTATTTGTCAGAGTTGCATAAAACTCCCGACTCACTCATAGCAGATAATATTTCAGGATTTTTAAAGGCATCGGTTTCATTTTGTAATATCTCTTCTACAGTTGCACCTGGATAGTAGAAGGGGATAAACCAGTTGTTTATTTTGTTGAAAAAAGGGAAATGCTTTAACATCTTAAAAGTTGAGATAAAAAGATCAGATCCCTCCATCTGCAGTTTAGACATCTCCTCTAATTTATCCATTAGTTCGGGAGAGTCAGAGAATATATCTTCCCAGTCGGGATTTTTTCCTTCTTTTAAACTATCACTTATAATATTATCCAGATCAAGCCTGTCTCTTAAATTTGGATTGATACGGGCCACTTCAGGTAAAATTTCGTCGGTAAATTGCTTGGCCAGTTTCTCGGTTTCAAGTGTGCGTATTAACTGAATAATAATATTTTGAATAGCCTCCTCCCCGGCCTTATCTTTAAGAATTTCTGCGCCCTCCTTTATAGTAGGGCAGTGGTAAAGACGGTTGTCATATTTATAAAGTATTAATAACGCTCCTGTAACAACTCTTTGTTTAATTTGGGGATTTGGATGAATTATCAAACTTAGCAAACACTGAAAACTTTTCTTATCAAAATGTTGCATTATATTTATTGTTATGGCACTAATTAAAACCGATTGCTGGGGCCATGATAACCCCTCTTTGGAAAATAGCTTTGTAATATTATCCTTAAATTTTCCGGCCAATGGGTATGATAGCAACAGCTCAAAGAGTTCTGTGAAATTGCTATTATATAAGTCATTACTTAAAAAAGAGGGATCTGCATTTGTGGTCTCTTCAATGATTATGTTATATTTTTCTATAAAGAGCTCTTCGGGAGTATCTTTAAACTTTCTTCTTGTTTCATAAAATAGCCCTGCACCATATAGTGTATAAAGAGATGCAAAGAGTTGATCGGCGCTTTCATACAGATCACAAATAAGATGATTGTAAACCTGTTGTCTTTCAGGATCTGAAAATCCTTTAACTGTATATTGTAAAAGACTTTTATATGTCATTTCAATATTATAGAGTCCGTCAATTAATACATTGTTTTGAGTATGTACCGCCAGCTTTTTTAATATATCAACAGCCTCTTTAATTCTCTTTTCATCTATTAAACTATAAACCTCTTTTTCTGCCTTTTTTATTTCAGAGCTTTGCATCACTACTATTTTTCAAATTTTAAAATAAAATCTACTCCCGAATCTTTTGCTTCCCCCTGAATTAACCTGAATGAGAGTCTGCGACTTAATTCATATTCAAGTGTTAATACCTCAGGTGTTATTGCATTATCTCCTGACTGTCCAAAACTTCTCTGGTAAGTCACAAAAAGATCATTTGTTATATATTTTCCAACCATAAAGGTAGTGTTTTGCCAGTTATCTCCCGCATCAATTTCTATCATGTCAAGATTAAAAGTGTCTCCTATAGTTCTGCTCAATTGTGCTGATAGCGCTCCGGTTAAAAGTCTTGATGATACGGCATTACTAACTCCTTCCTGATTTCCATAACTGAGTTCATCAAAGGATTGTCCAAATAGCAGATAGGCCATTGCGTCAGCTTCGGGAATATTGTCACCGTCAAGTTCAAATGTTATTTCAGGAGAGTCGGCCGAACCGGTAACAATAAAAGTAAGTTCTCGTCTTACCCTCTCCTGAGATCTAAATATATAACCTGCTTTTAGGTTAAGATTTATATTTGGCGGATCACCCCCTGCAAAGGTAATTTCTCCTTCTCTTATATTTAGTTTTTTGCCATATAATGTGTAAAACCCTCTGTGTACTCCCACATTGCCAAATAGTTCAAAAATATCACTGTTTTTAACTACATCTATATCGCCATAAAGTTCCATCTGCATATCGGGTGATCTTATCCAGGTATTACGTGGAATTACAATTTTTATTTCACCTCTTAATTGTTCTATAAAGTGAGATGGTTCAGCCGAGGTTCTCTCTCTTATAATTTTTAGAGTATCTTTTACCAGTTCTTGCTCTTCTCCTTCTTGAGTATGCAAGGCTTGTACCAATAAGGGCTCATTAATAGCTTTATTTTCGGTTGCCATATCCATAATGGCATCTGGATTTATCATTGAGCGCAAAATATTTATATTGCCACCAAAAACCGGAGAGTCGCTATAGTTAAAAAAGAGATCAGCGTTAGCTTGTACTTCATAATCCCGGTGTCGCATAATATAAAACCTGTCAGCTTTTAAGGCTGCATTACCCCTCTTAAGTTTACCCGATAATAGAGATGAGTCCATTTCAATTTCACCATTTATAAGGAGTGTTCCGTTTTGGTGTCGTGTAAAAAGGGAATCTACCACTACTCTATTCTCTTTTGCCGATGCTATTAATTTGATATCCCTGTAATCTATTCCATATTGAGGTAGTGGAAGCCTTCCTTTGTCAATAGTTAAAAAACCCTCTATGTCAGGATTATCTATTAATCCTGATCCCTTTAGGTTAAATGACAGGAGTGCATCAGGTTGTTCAAAATCGGGTACTTCTATAAAAAAACCATTTAGTTTTGTATTGTCTGCTTTTGCATCTGCTACAAATGTTTTAGGCCAAGATATCAATAAACTATCATTTAGATCTATATCTAAAGGAGTATGGAAATTTATATTGATAGAATCACCTGTCATATTAACAATAGAAGCTGCCAATAGTACCGAGTCGCCCGGATATGAAAAGTTTGCTTTTAACTTAGAAACTGTAATTGGTTCAAGTTCCAAATCCTTTAGCACTGTCTCTCCTGCAATATTAAATTTTTCTCGCTCCCCTTCAATATCAATAGAGAAGTTGGTTCTTCCTTTCATATATTGATCATAAAGACCAAAGCCTGATAACAGCTCTAAATTAAAATTGTTGATTCTGCTTTTTAAACTAATACGTTTACCATCTTCTAATACTCCGTTAGTATGCAAAGAGAAAAGAGAGTCTTTTCTATCTTTTAGTTGCAGACCGGCAACTTTGTAGAGAGAATCATTAATAGTAATTTCAGTAGGATCTCCACTTAGGTATATATCAGTAAAGGAGGTTTTTAAATTCAACTCATTTAATAAGAGTTGATCTATATGATGGATATTGCCCGAAAGTTTTGCCGATAATTGTGCATCTTCGGGATGGGAGATATCTGTTGAGAAGCTCCAAAGTGAGTCATTGAGAGCTGCCTCTGCATTTAATGAGTCAATGCTATGCGCTCCTGAGGTTATATTACCGCTATTTAGAACAAGGCTTAAATTTTTTTTCTCTTTTTCAATTATCCCTTTGGAGTTTATATTAATATGGTTGGCATGCAGTAGAGTATCGGCATAAATATTTTTTGCGTACATATTAAGGGTGTAGTCTAAAGAGTCTTTATTCCCTTTGCTGCTAACATTAAAAAGTAACTCTTCCCATTTTGCCGGTATATTTGTATATGAATTAAATGCTTTGCCATCTTTTAAATCTCCATCAATTTCTCCTGTTAAATCCCCGTTTATTAATGAATACTCTCCTTTAACTGCTAATAGTAGAGAACGGTTTTTAAATTGTAGAGTATCCAGTGATAAAATCTCATTTTTAAGGTCTCCATTAAAGGTAAGAGAATCTGTCTCTATCTTTTCAATTAAGCTATTATATAAACCGCCTTCAAAGGTAAGATCGGGTGATTTCTCTTTATGGTAGATCCCATTTGAACTTATGTTAGATGACAAGTATGTGCTGTCAAAATTTTCGGGTAGAAGGTTGTGCAGCGCTAAATCTTTTGTTGATAAAGAGAGGGCAAAAGAGAGGCTGTCAACTCTGTTTTGGAGCTCTCCTTTTATGTTGGCTTCGCCAAAATCTCCTTTTAACTTAATACTCCCTTTTGATGTTTCACCCAATTGGGTTACATCTATCTCTCCTTTTGTTAATATGTAGTTGTTCCATCGCGACTCTTTTACAGAGCCTTTAACCTGTAAATTTGAATTTTTAAGATCGGTTCCGTTTGTAGTTATAGATATCTCACTGTTTAATGTTAAAGGAAAAGAGTTTAGTGTAATCCAGTTTTCGGGGGTAAAATTTTGGGTTATACTTTTAATGTTTATACTGCTTTTGTTGTTTACCGGGCTCGATAGAAGCTCTTTAAGATGAGTTGCTTTGCCATCTATTTTTATCGTTTCTTCTCTGTTTTTTAAAAGAAGGGAGAGAGCTATGGTATTATCTATGATATTAAAATCCAGCTCTATATCTGGAGTTACTTTTAAATTAAAATCGGGAAGAATAAAATTGAACTCTTTTATATCTCCATTTTCCCATAAAAGAGAGCCTTCTGCAGTTTCCCCAATCTGTTTTGCACTGCTTTCTATCAGGTTATATGCTGTTTCAACTTTTAACTGTTGAACATCCCACATCAAAAAATCTGTTTTTAATTTTCCGCTTATATTTTTTAAGTAAAATTGTGGTTTATCTCCTTTAAAGGTGAAATTGTAGAGGGTGGCATCAAGAGTTTCATCTATAAAACTTGCTGATACCTCTATGTTTATATCTTCAATGTTTTCAGGTATAACCGGATTGTCCGATTTTGCAATAATAGACCCTTCTTCAATAATAAAGTTGCTCAATATAAATTTAAAACCTGGAGTAAAATCTTCTTTATCAACATCTTCTTTTTGCTCTTTTTCGATAAAAAGATTTGAGAAGTTCCATATTGAGTCGTTGTATTGCTCTATGTTGAATTGAGGCGTATCTATAGAGACGTTATTAATTTTTACTTTGTTGTTAATAAGATCCAGAAGGGAGTAACTTATATCTATGTTATCAATATTAACAATATCCTCATTTTGATGGTTTACAAGATGTAGAGATTCTAGTTTAATGTTTGTAAAAAAGTTGCCGTCAAGTTTTCCAATTGTTAAGCTGCCATTTATATTACTGTTTACAACCTTCTCAACTCTTGCTTTAACTATTTCTTTAAACCATGAGGTTTGAGTTGTTATTAATGCTGCTGAAATAATAACCACCAGAGCAAAGAGGATCAATGTTAAAAATTTTATGATCCTTTTAATAGTGTTGAGTATAGTTTGAGTTAATTTCAATATTAATTTTTTTGTCAGTTATTAAAATGCATGTCCAATATTAAAATGGAGTTGCCAGCTTTTATCATCATCCCAAACAGGTCGGCTTACATCGATTCCTGCCGGACCAATAGGGGTTTGAAATCTTAATCCTGCACCTGCCGAACTTCGCAGGTCGGATATTGAAATATCTGTGGTATTTTCCCATATATTACCGGCATCATAAAATAGCGCAGCACTAACTATTCTGGTGATTCTTATTCTTGGTTCAATAGAGAGCTCAATAGCCCCTTTACCTCCTAATGGGATTTTGTTTTCATCCATGGGGCCTAACTGGTGACGTGCCCACCCTCTTACCGATCTTCCTCCTCCTGCATAAAAGCGTTCTTCTACAGGAACAAAACTATTGCCTTTAGTTGTTTGAACAGCTCCTCCTTTAAATTTTAAGGCTAAAATAATACGGTCTCTTAATATCTCTCTGTAATTTTTTATCTCTACCTGATATTTTAAAAATGGAAATGTTCCGCTTAAAATATTGCTGTTCGATTTTGCATTTAAAGCTATCATCCATCCGTATGAAGGATTAAAACGGGGTTTGCTGTTATCGAATTGTGCTCCTACTGATATTCCTTTTTTTGAGTATTTTCTATCACTAAATTCAGGGGTTTCAACAATAGCTACAGTAGCGGTATCAAGACGAACAGTTTCATAAAAAATATTGACAGAGCTACTAATTGTTGAAGTGAGTTTTTGAAGCAGTGATAA
The DNA here is from genome assembly GCA_029688995.1 of Marinilabiliaceae bacterium ANBcel2. Lineage (GTDB taxonomy): Bacteria > Bacteroidota > Bacteroidia > Bacteroidales > Marinilabiliaceae > JARULA01. Next base: position 26,225 of record JARULA010000010.1, on the reverse strand, counting down.
CTCGCTGCCATATAACATTAAATTATAACCGGCCTCTTTTTGTCTGCGAATAAATGGAGATAGAGTTATGGTTGAGTTCGGACTAAAAACTGCGGGTTGAGTAATCTTAGCTTCAAATCTATATGGTTCAAGCGCAGAGTGTTTAGCATAAAGATTTACTCTTTGAACGCCGTAGGGGAAATTCAATATTTGATAATCGATGAAAGTTCTTATCTTATCTTCTCTTCCATAACCGGCTCCCAGGCGTGTTGAGGTTTGTGGAGCTTCTGTTATTGATACCTTTACAGGAATTGTATCTCTTTTTTCTCTTGTTAATTGTGCTCTTAAAGATGCAACTCTAAATACTCCCAGTTGATGAACCTGTTGCTGTGATATGGAGAGTTTTTCTCTACTATAAACATCTCCTTTATTAAATGCAATCTGTTGACGAATATGGTGTTCGGCAGTGCGGTTATTTCCTGTGATGGTGACCTCGCCAAAATGAGAGAACGGACCGGCATCTATATCCCATAATATTGTGGCCTTTTTCTTTGTTGTATCAACTTTTATAATGGGATTAATTTCGGCATAGGCATACCCTTCCTCTACTGCAAGTCTGGTTATAACATCCCGGTCGTTCCAGATTAAATCATCCCTAAAACGGTTCCCCGGCACCGCCTCTATTGATGATCTGCTTCTGTTAAGCTCTTCTGCTAACGAGCTGTCTATATCTTCCACTCCACTTTTGAATGCAACGCTATCAATTAAAACAGGATCACCTTCATTAATAAAATATGTTAGCTCAACTTTTTTTCCACTTTTTACTTCTTTTATTTCTCTCTTTTCTATACTTATGTTTAGGTAACCCTCTGATTGGTAAAAGTGTATTAGTTCTCTTTTATTCATTGCAGAAGCATCTTCGGTATAGTATGATGGAGTTTTACCCAAAATCTTTTGTCCTAACCACCGCGATGCTGAAAATGAGATCTCATTTTTCAAAGTTTTCTCTGAAAAGGTTGAATTTCCCTTAAAACTTATTTTTCTTATTTCAGGATCTGTTTGTCCAAAACTGTTATCTATTTGAAAGATAAGAAGTAAAGGAAGTATTATATATATATATAAGTGTCTCAAATTCTTCTTTTTTCAAATATATAAAAAAGTGGTATTATCAAAAATATCCGGGAATAACAGTATTGCATTGTGAACATGCATTTTTTTTCATAAATGAATCTATTACTCTGTAACCCGATCTTTCAATGATGATGTGATTACAATTATGGCAATAGCTGTTTTCATGTATGTCGGTTAGCATATTTCCACTATAAATATATTTTATTCCTTCATTTTTAGCTATATAAATTGCTTTATTTATTTTCTCAACAGGAGTAGGGGGGAGATGAGAAAGTTTATGTGCAGGAAAAAATCTATTAAAATGGAGTGGGGTCTCAGCAAAACTGTTTTTAACTAACCATTTGCACATTAGTTTAATTGTTTGTTCATCGTCTGTATATTCCGGAATAATTAGATTTGTTATCTCTAACCATGTTCCGCTCTCTTTTATCTCTTTTAAACTTTTTAATACCGGTTTTAGTTCAACTTTGCATAGTTGTTTATATGTTTTGCTGCTAAAACTTTTTAAATCTATGTTTACAGCATCAATCCAGGGTATTAATTCTTTAAGGGGAGCAGGATTTATATATCCGGCACTAACCATAATGTTTTTTAAATTGCTTTTTTTTGCCTCTTTTGCAGTTTCAAGCATCTGTTCATAGTACACAACAGGATCGGAGTAAGTATATGATATTGAAGAGCACTCATATTTTATTGCTGCATTGACTGTATCTTTTGGTTCACAATAGGTGTGACCCGGCCTCCCTGGAGTTGTTTGTGAGGTTTTGTGGTTTTGGCAGTTTAAACATCTTAAATTGCATCCATTTGTTGCTACCGAGAGTGTTCTACTGCCGGGCAAAAAGTGGAAAAGCGGTTTTTTTTCTACAGGATCACAATTTACTGCATCCCAAAGATTCCACGCCTCGGTATAAAGAGTTCCATTTTCATTCACACGACTATTACAAATTCCTCTTTCCCCATCTTTTAATTTGCATTGATGGGGACATAGATGACAATAAATATATAGATTTTCTCTTTTCCACCATTGCGCTATACCTCTTCTGTTTTGCATAGGTTGTTATTATTATCTTTCTTGAAAAACAATAGCTTCGTAAATATAAATATCTGCATCTTTCCATCCGTTAGTGCCTATTTTTGCTTTCTCTTTTGAGCAATTTTCTACAAACTCTTTAGCATTCCATTTCATTTTTGTTGCAACCTGTGGCAGATATGTTCCCTGGCTCTCTCCTTTGCGAATAAAAATGCCATGTTTGCCTGGAGTTATACGATTAATATCATAAATCTTTTGCAGAGGTGTTAAAACAGAAATCTCAAAACAGATCTCATCCAGTTCGTCAGGTTGTAGCGGATCAAATCTTGGATCTTCAAAGGCTGCTGATTTGGCTGACTCCTGAACAGTTTTCCAAAGTGGTTTTTTTGTAATAATTTGTCCTATACAACCTCTTAACCTCTTTTTTTTGTATAATGAGACAAATGCCCCTGTAACTGTTTCAAGATTAGCCGATATATTATTAATGTTGTTGTTTAATAACTCTCCTTTAAATGTCTTTTCCACAGCGTCTCTTGCAATCTCTATGAGTTGGTTCTTTTCTCTGTTTGTTAAATTAAACTCCTTTTTTTCTTGATTAACTGCAACAATAGCGTTATAGCCTACAACCCTTGATTCATCACCCATTGGATAATCTCCTGAATTTTCATAAAGTATATGATGGTATTTTATCTCTTCTATTTTATTTGTAATATATAAAAGTGTTAATAGAGCACTCCATCCGCAAATAGAGGTAGTTAATCCTTCAATATTTTCTTTTGAGTGTTTTTCAATGGTTTTAACAAGTTCACTAACACTGTTTTTCTCAATTGCATCGGCACTCTCTTTATCTATTTTGACCGCATCATCATAACATGGGTAGTGTGAAAAATCACTGCTTATTATAAAAAGATTTTCAGGAGTAAAATATTGCTTTAACTCTTCAGCAATTTTAAAATAGCTGTCAATATCTTTTGTTCCGATAAGTAGGGGTACTATTTGAAAAGATTTTTGCAGATGGTATTGTAACAAGGGTAGCTCTATTTCAATAGAGTGTTCTTTTTCATGACATTTATTATCGAAATTAAAAAGAGGAGAGTTTTCAACTAAATTGTTACAGGTAGAGTGATCAACAGGAACAACGCCCAAAGGGGTATAAAAATCCTGATCCTTTATTACTGCTACTCCGTTATAAGCCGATCTGTGACTGGTTCCTATAATGAATATCCTTTTATATTTTGCATTTCTGTTTAACTGGTTGATTCCCGATGCTGCAACTCTTCCTGAAAATTGATAGCCGGCATGTGGTAGTATAAGTGCTCTTATTTCATTTTTTGATAAACGGGTTTCAGCATCTTCAAAAAGCTCTTTTATTTGAGTTTTTAACCTCTCTTTTTCAGCTTCATAAAATAACCCTGCAACAGCTGCTTCTCTAACGTTTTGCATAATTGTTTTTTATATTTGACTTTAACTACTTTATGAGTTAATTTGAATGAAATAAAAGGTAAGTAATTTATCTGTAAAAACATAATTTATCTGTTTTGCGATAAATAATATTTTAATGAATTGTATGAGCGGTAGTTATGAGATAGGGTGAAATTTTATTGTATTTTTTCTCTCATATTTTTGGAGGATAAAAAATAACCACCTATTTTTGCAGCGCAATTATGAGAAAACAACGGGAGACTCAGTAGCTCAGCTGGTAGAGCACATCCCTTTTAAGGATGGGGTCCTGAGTTCGAACCTCAGCTGAGTCACCAAAAAAAAAGGTTGTCATTATCGACAACCTTTTTTTTGGTATGTTTTTTTAACAACTTATTTATTCAAAATCGTTAAAGTCTATATTAATAGTAGTTGTTTTTTTACTTTCAACCTGTACCTCTTCAATAATAACGGCTACATCAGTTTCATCGTTATTATTGGTGGTTACAATAATTAAATCGTAACTGCCTGAAGCCATATATGCAATATGATAATAGTTTTCTATGTCAACTAAGTCACTGCTTACAGCATTTGAAAAGCGTGGTGTTTCTGTATTAACCCCCTAATTCACTGGACACAATTTGTAAAATCAAATTAGTACAGTAAATTAGCAAAAGTATGAGTAAAAGTAAATCACCAGTTTAAATTAAAAAATATATTAGTCATCCCTGTTCTTGCTTCTCAAAGATAGTTTTCCTGTTCTCTATTCTATAGCTTTTGCCATGAAGTTTTACTACTTCGCACCGATATAGTAATCTATCTAATAACGCAGTAACCAGTGTAGCCTTCCCTAAAAAGTTGACAGTTGGCTATTTCGGTCAAAATGTGCCAGTCTGAGAGACGATACAAGACAGAACCGTTTTAGCCACCGAATGGTTACTTTCCTATTACAATATTTTGCAGTTTTGCAGTCAATGCCATTCGCTAAGATGAGCTGGGTGAAGTGTGTGTACTGGCGTTTTGATTGTGAGGGGCTTGATTTTTTTGACGGAATGGTTTAAATTGAGATCTAATTGTTTTAATAACCTTTACTCTGTCTTGCTGATGGCTCGTTTATTTGTCTTTCCAGTTTTGCATCGGGGATGTCAGCGTCTCGCTTTGAAGGCGGATGCTTATTTGCTGGATTCTGATTTTAATGTTATTACGCGTGGTTTGCCTGGGCGAGCATATAGTAAATCGCTTAAATGTTGGCATGTGCCGTATCGGGAGAATTACCGCCATTGGTTGAGTGAGGTGTATGAACGAGTTGCTGATTTGGAGCTTGTTTTTAGCCATGAAGAGCAGTTGGCTGAACGGGACGAAAAGCCAGAAAAGGATATGGATGCAGTTGTAAATTCGTTTGTGAAAAGTCCCACAGAACTTGGGGTTGCGGATAGTATTTCCGTCGCTTCAGAGCTGCTTGCGCGGATGTCGGTGGATAAGGTGAATAAGAAGTTTTATGTTGAGCACAGCTATCATACTTCTGTTTTTAATGCCTTGGTGCGGTTGAATGTGGGGGTTTATGTATCGACCGAGCGGCGTTGGGTTTTTCCTGGTGACAATGTAATCTATTTGCAGGTGCTGGATGTCTTGAAGGGTTTTGGCATAAAGCCACAGGTGATTACTTTGAAGAAATCGGCTGAACCACCTGCTCTGCCAGCTGGTTTTGAGCTCCTGGTTAGGCGTTTTGATGAAGCGATGTTGTTGCGTCGCTTGAGCTTTCGAACGCAGGAAGTCTATAAGAACTGTTTTCTTCTTTTTTTAAAGGAGTATAAGGGCAGAGTTATTGAGGAATTGACTTATAGTGAGTTGTATGCTTATTTGAAGCGTAAGTCTGTTCTGCTTTCTACAACGCAGCTTAAGCAAATGATTGCCGCGGTGAAGTTTTTTTATGAGCGGACGCTGGGTAGGGACAAGATGTTTTTTCCGCTGGCTGAAAAAACGGAGGTGCGAAAAATTACGCTCTTCCTTCCGTATGCTGAAATTCGGTCTCTGCTGGATGGAATTGCTTCGCCCGGCGATAGGATGTTGCTTTTCCTGGTGTATCATGCTAATCTTCCCTTAAACCAAATTTGTGCTTTGTCGAAGGATGCGGAGAACCTTTTTGAGGAAGGCTGTCGTATGCCCGGGAACAATGAGCTGGCGTTGATTTATTATACCGATTTGGCGGCGGAGTTGAAACGGACTTATGACTTGGAGACTTTTTTCTTGGAGGACAAGGGTGTGCCTTATTCCGTGGAGTCATTAAAGGTGAAGTTATACCGGATTTTAGGACATTATCGGTTGGAGGAAATCTACCGGAAGCAATATGAGGTGATTTTAAAGCAGAGCAGCTTGAGTTCGAAGACTCAGGTAATGTACCTGGGGGCTTTTATGCGTTTTTTGGATTATTATAATTATAAGCATCCGTCATTTATTACGGACGATGAGGTGCGTGATTATCTGTTGTTGCACAGGAGGAAGTCGAGCTCTCACCAGGACAATATGGTGAGCAGTTTTAAGTTTTTTTTCGAGCGCATCCATAATCATACGCTTTCCGATAAGCATGTGGTGCGTCCCCGAAAGGGCTTTTATTTGCCCGACTTCTTTTCTCTGGCGGAGATTTCGGCCATGCTCAACACGACTGATAATTTAAAGCATAAGCTGCTGATTGCCATCGGTTACACCGCTGGTTTGCGTCGTGGCGAAATCCGTAATCTGCGCCTATGTGATGTGGATTTGAAACGCAATTTGCTGTTTGTTAAAAATTCGAAAGGCAAGCGCGACCGCTACACTTTGTTTTCGCAGCACCTGCATGAATGGCTCAAAACTTATTTGAATCAGGCAAAGCCAAAAATTTTTCTTTTTGAGGGCCCTCAGCCCGGTACGCAATACAGTACTACAAGTATGGCGGTAATTTTAAAGAAAATGGCCAAGTCTGCTTGTATTAAACGTAAGGTGCATATGCACATGCTGCGACATAGTTTTGCTACGCATTTATTGGAAGAAGGTCGCGATGTCCGATATGTGCAGGAGTTGCTTGGACATAAAAACATCAAAACCACCGAGCGTTACACGCATGTAGTAAGTGATGCTCTACTTAATGTAGCCAGTCCCTTTGATCGTATGGTTGCCCAAGCAGGTTTTGCAGGTAAAAAGCCCCACATTCCACCTTAATGCACATATTCTTTTTGCATTCTCTTTTGTAGATTTAATTGGGTTTACCACTTACCCGATACTATCCTTTCTGCTTTAAGCCTGAAGGGAAAAGTCTGTATTGTGTAATTTTTCGCTTTGCTGGTCGATTGTTTGATTTTTTTGCTACGCTAATTGCTTTTATTATATGCCACTGTTTTATGTTTGTGCATTATAAAGTATTGTTATTCAGTGCAGTGATAGTTGTGTAGGAATTGTTAATTAAATCTTGTAAATGTTAATAATTTTTGCAATTATTGCATGGTGATTTACACCTACCTAATTCCTTAACCTGGTCGCATTGTGACTGAGGAAGACGAATTAGTCCCAGGATTCAGTGTTTTGAGCTTGCAACTCGTTTGTTTTGTACTTTATACTCTCCTGATTGGTACTTCTGTTTCCTCTAACCAAATATATCCGTTTTGTCTATATCCTCGTTACATGAGGCACTTACAGTTATATTTCCCTCATTACATAATACTCCTAAACGCAATAGCGTTTATTGAGGTGTTACCGCCAAGTGTAAGAGACCGTATCGAACAGACTATTTGCTACTTAAAGACAGGAAAAAGAAAAACGAAAAAATGAAAAGCCAACGCACAAACCAGCACATTTGCAAGCTCCGACACACAAGCTGATGCTTCAGCTTGCAAAAGAGCTGTTTTCTTCTCTACGCGCATACTCCTCTATCCTCAATCACCACGGTAAAAGAAAAATTTGTTTTTTTATAAAAAGCATGTAATTTTGACAGATATGTCAAGACAAAATACTCAAGACCATGAGAGAAAAATTTGGAGAATACATACATAACCTGAGAGTTGAACAAGGTTTAACTCTAACAAAACTTGCGGCAGCTCTTGATATTGACCAGTCAACATTATCAAAAATTGAAAATCAAAAACGTAATGTCCCCGAGGAAATTCTTCCTAGATTGGCCAGTGTTTTCAAGTTGGACATAAAGAAACTTGAAAGAGAGTTTTATAGTGAGAAAATTGCAGAATTGATTGAAAGAGTTTCGGATTCCGCTGATTTATTGACATTAGCTGAGGAGAAAGCAAAGTATTACAGAGTATCCAAAGTCAAGCAAGGCAACTTAAAAATTTAACACAATGGCAAAATCATTAGGACAATATTTAAACAAAGTAATTCAAGGCGACTGCTTAGAAGTTATGAAAGATATTCCGAGCAAATCAATTGATTTGATTCTTTGTGATTTACCTTATGGAACTACCCAAAACAAATGGGATTCCGTAATAAATTTAGACCAACTCTGGAGTTCTTATGAAAGGATTATTAAAGATAATGGAGCAATTGCCTTGACAGCGCAAGGTCTTTTTACAGCTAAACTAATTATGAGTAATGAAAAGTTGTTTAAATATAAAATCGTTTGGATTAAATCAAAATCGACAAATTTCCTTAATGCAAAAAAACAACCGCTCAGAAAACACGAAGACATTTGTATCTTCTATAAAAAGCAACCAACTTACAATCCCCAGATGACCGATGGTGATGCTTATGATAAAGGTGTAAGAAAAGACCAATTTACTGGAAGTTATGGAGATTTTAAGCCACATCATGTAAAAAGCAAAGGAGAAAGATTCCCTAACGATATAGTTTTCTACGAAGAACAACCAATTGATGATTTTGTATATATAAAAACAGCAGAATCAGAAGGCCCTGTTCTGCATCCAACACAAAAGCCTATTGAATTGGGGCGTTACCTAATAAAAACACTTACAAATCCAGGAGATGTTGTACTTGACAATGCTTGTGGAAGTGGTAGTTTTTTGCTTTCTGCAATTCTTGAGGGCAGACAATTTATTGGAATTGAAAAAAATGAGAATGCTCTTCTTCATAAAGCTAAATCTGTTGACTATATTGAGATTTGCACTAATAGAATTCAGGAAACATTGAAACGAAAGAAAATAGAAGACTCTACATTAAGATTATTCAGTGAACCAATTATTAAATATCACACAATTAATTACTTAAATAAAAAAGCAAAAGTTGTTCCAGCAATTAGTGAAATCTAAAAGAAATGGCAAAAATAAATTATAACGAAAGAAGCTGGGCAATTGATGTAATAAGTGAAATCAACTTGTACCTTGCAAATAAGAGTTGGCACTTTAAAAGCGCTGGTGGAGAAAGCACCATAAACAACGAAAAGTCAAGTCTATTTCCTGATGTATTGATTTTCAAAGACCAAACTAGAAATATAATTTTACAAGGTTGGGAATTGAAAATGCCTGACACACCAATTAATGATGCTGAATTAATTAGCAATGCAATCAAGAAAGCCAAGATTTTACAAAGGGATAGCTTTATTCTATGGAATGTAAAGAGTGCCGTTCTTTACTCTAAACAAGGAGATTCATTTTCAATTTTAAAAACTTGGAATGACATTGACATCAACAATCGAACTGAGGTAAAACCAAAAGAAGCACTTTGGAAATCATTACTACATTCAATACTTACAGACCTAAACGATTATTTTGAAACAGGCGAAATTTCAGATGAAGTTTCAACTGAAATATTGGCAGTTGATGCAATCATAGATGTAATTCTCGAAAACATACCCTCGACAGCGGAAAACCTAAGAACAAATTTTAGAAGAAATTCAAGACTTGAAGCTCAAATAAACAACTGGTGGTTATCCTCGGCAACTGAATATGGCTATAATCCAACAGCAGCAAAAGACGCTTCAAACAAACTACCTACTCTTTCAAAGGTAATTTTAACCGATTGGGTGTTTAAAATCATCTTCGCTAATGTTCTAAAAAGGCATTTTAACGAAGCAAGAGCAATAGAATCAATAAACAAAGAAACTTCAATTGAACAAGCAAAGGAAATAATTGCATCAATATCTGAGGTTTGCAATTTCTGGAATATTTTCAGTGATAACCTTGCAATTGAGTTCATTTCAAATACTGCTTGGAAACAGATTATCCAGTTAAATCAATTTCTTTTATCAATCAACATTGAGGGGATTGAAATCGAAATACTTCATAATTTACTCCAATCTTCAATTGTATCAGCAAAACGAAAAGTCGCTGGACAATTTGCTACTCCGAAAAAATTAGCAGATTTATTAGTAAGGCTCACGATAGAAGACAAAGAAGGGGTTGTTATTGACCCTTGTTGCGGAACAGGAACAATAATCAATCAATCGTATCTACTCAAAGAAGAATATGAATTTACCCAAGACGAAATAATCAACGGCATTTGGGCATCTGACAAACATTCTTTTCCTATTCAATTATCAACACTTACTTTGGCTAAGCCAAACAATATTGGCAAAGTGTTGAACATTTTCAGAGCGGACGTGATTGACTTAGAGGTCGGAAAAAACATTACTTTTAAAGACCCAAATAACGGAAATGATATTGTTAAACAGCTACCAACTATTGACTACGTAGTATCAAACTTGCCGTTTATCAAAAGCAAAGAAATTCGGGTTTTAAACCCGAATATCACCGAAATAAACAATTTCATACACGAACAAGCTGAAACCGGAACAACTCTCAGCGGAAAAAGTGATATTTTCGCATATATCCCATTTTATCTGCATCAACTACTTTCTGAAAACGGAAAAATTGGACTGATACTTTCTAACGCTTGGTTAGGAACTGATTACGGAGAAATTTTCTTAGAGCTAATCCAGAATTTCTATGACATTGAAACTGTTGTAATATCAGGAAAAGGAAAATGGTTTGACAATGCAGATGTAGTAACTACTTTTTTGATTGCAAAAAAGCGCAGTCCAGATACGCCAATAGACCAAAACAGGACAATTACATTTTGCACCCTAAAAGAAAATATCAATGAAATACCTGACACTAAACAATTGAGCGAAAGTATTTTGTTGGAAACGGATAATGAATTTGTAATTATTCAGAATTATTCAGTCAATGAGATAGCTAATTTTGAAACAATTGGTGTTCCTTGGTGCGGTTACTTTGCAAATCTTAATTGGCTTACGGAAGTTTCAGAAAAATTAATTGACTGCAATCAGTTTTTCAACTTTACTCGTGGTGAAAGAAGAGGTTGGAATCCTTTATTTTACCCTGCATCTGGCCATAACATTGAAGCGGAATACATAAAACCAGTTCTTAAAAACCTTAGAGGAACATCTAGACTTTATTGTTCCGCTGATGCAGAGGCTTTTTGTTGCTCGAAAAGTATTGAAGAACTTCAACAGTTCAATCATTCAGGAGCCTTGCAGTGGATTAGAAGTTTTGAAAACCAAAATAACAATGAAGGCATTCCTCTAACCACTTCACTTAGAAGGGCAAATCATTTTTGGTATGAAATGAAAAGTGATAATATGGCTGACTTTGTAGCCAATGTAAACTATGACAGATATTTATTTATTGCTGAATGTACACCTCGTGTATTTATTGACCAGAGAATGATAGGGCTTTCCTTAAAAGAACCATATCAAGATGAAAGCAGAACTTTATTACTAGCCTTATTGAATAGCGTTTTAAGTATGTTTTTTATTGAAAGTTTTGGTTTTGGCAGAGGTTTAGGGGCACTTGATTTGAGAGCTACAAAATTTGAACGTGATTTTAAACTATTGAATTTTGAGATTTTATCGGACGAACAAAAGCAAAATATCATCAACGCTTTTAAACCAATTGCGGATAGAGACAGACTGCCATTAGAACAAGAAATACAACAAGCTGACAGAGAAAATTTTGAAAGCATATTATTTGAATGCTTTGGTATTAGCGAGCATTATAATTCAGTTAAAGCTGCATTATTTCATCTTTATAAAATTCGTTTTGCGGTAAAAGAATAAAATCATGAAATACGAAGAAAAACCAGACATTGGATTAAAGAAATTGATTGACGAAGGTTTAGTAAAACCTGACACCAAAGTTTATGCTTCATCAGATGAAAAAATTGAAGGGCATATAAATAAAGATGGTGCGATTATTTTAATAATTGACGGCAAAGAAAAGTCTTTTCCATACCCAAGTGGGGCAGCAAGAGCTATAGTAAACCTTAGTGTAAATGGTTGGAAATTTTGGAGAATTAGAGAAAATGAAAGGTTTGTTGAACTATCAGAAATTAAAAAGAGATACTTGCACACGTAATCCATCGCTTCGTAGCCAAGTACATTGGCTGGTCGCACAAAAAGCCAACACACGACCAAAACCAGCCAAAGAGCTTGCCTACCCCACCTCACAACAGCCAGCAACATACTGAAAATTGAAATAAAATGACTTAACAAAAAGAACACCAGGCGGTAACAAAGCTATATACGCCAGCCGTGGCATCCACAGCAAATTGAAGGTTTTGTATTTCCCAAAACCATGCGTTCAAGCTGATAAATCCACAGCTGGTCTGAAACCACGCCCAGGCGCATATAGCCGGGACGTTATGTTCAAGTTTGAGTAAAAAATTATAGGAGGCGGAAAAATAATGAAGAGAAGGATATCAACTGCAACAGAAATCATAGATTTTAGAATTGATGATGTGTGGAATATTATTACAGACAATAATAATTGGCGATGGCGTAGCGATCTTCATGATCTTAAAATTCTTAATGATAAGGAGTTTATTGAATACGGGGAAGGTGGTTTTCAAGTTCATTTCACTATAACAAAAAAAGAGCAAAATAAAATTTATGCATTCAATATGGATAGCAAAGCATTTTTTGGGCATTGGGAAGGGGTATTTGAAGAATTATCTGATGGAAAAACAAAAATAACATTTACCGAATCAATAATGTATAAGAACCTTTTTTACAAAGTATTTGCAAGCTTGTTTATTAATTTAAAGTCTATTCAAAATAAATATATGCGTGACTTAAAAAAGAGACTGAGTGAAATATGAAATCAGCTAATGAAATAATAACTGAGCTGAAACAACGCGGCAGTGAAAAACACAGGATGAATGTAATCCGCATGGGTATCCCGGAGGATTACAGTATTGGTGTACCTACATCGGAGATTCGAAAACTTGGAAAAACAATTGGGGTCTCTCAGCCGCTGGCATTAGAGCTATGGAAAACGAAATATCATGAGGCACGGCTTTTATCCATATTAATTATGGAAATCAGAGAAATAGATCGCAAGCTTGTTAAAGAGATAATGAATGATGTTATTTCCTGGGATCTGTGCGATCACATATGTAAAAATCTAATCATTAGCATGGATGACTACGAAGATTACATTTTTGAATGGTGTAATGAAAAAATGGTATATTTAAAACGTGCAGCCTATTGTTTAATCAGTTCTTCCGTTATTAGATTTAAAAATATTGATGATGAAAAGCTCGACGAATATCTAAAATTGATCAAACTTTATAGTGACGATTCAAGAATTCATGTAAAAAAAGCTATAAGTTGGGCTTTAAAAGAAATCGGGAAAATGAATCACAACTCTAACGAAAAAGCCATATTAGTTGCCTACGATTTATGCGAAAGCACTGATAAAAACAGAAACTGGGTAGGAAAAGCGTCATTGAAAGAGTTGAGCCGGTTGGTTTCTATAAATGAAAGGAAGAGGCTGATTTCCACTAACTCAAAGATGGGTAAAAAAGGTTCATGAATTTTACACATAACTCAAACCTGCACATAACAGCGAATATGAGATTCCGCCTTCGGCTCCATCCAAATTGCCTTTGGTCGCAAGCTCCCGACGGCAACTTCTCATATTCGCGGAACGTTGTATGCCATGCTGAAAAGGCCAACGCGCAAATAGGCTCTTTTGGTTTTTGCCGACCCACAAGCCAAACGCAAAAAACCAAAAGAGCCTATTTTTTTGCCCACGCTCGGACAAACCAACAAGGAAACGAACGAAATGTATATTGAAAAACGAGATAAACGGAAAATTTGGACTATTTTAGCGACTTAAATTTATGCGGACATGAACCGAATAAAGGAAGTACTTGAAGAGAAAGGAATTAAACAAACTTGGCTTGCTGAAAAACTTGGAAAGAGTTACAACATGGTAAACGGGTACGTCCAGAACAGACAGCAACCGAGACTTGAAATTCTTTTTGAGATTGCTAAAATATTGAATGTTGAAGTAGCAGACTTGCTTGAAAAAAGAAATAAAGACAATGAGTGAAATATCAAAAGAGCAAGCGTTGCTCAATGAAATAGATAAACTGCAAAAGCAGTTAGAAATTGCCAACAACAGGGTTAAAAAGGCAAAATATGGATTGGTATGGATGGAAGTACCTGAAGCATTTGAAGCAGAAAGCGACAACCAAATGCCAGTTTTTGAAGAATTGAAAAACAAGGCGATTAAAAATGAAGATGGAAAACCTACCCATATTCTAATAGAAGGTGACAATTATCACTCACTGACTTGTCTTAATTACACTCACAAGGAAAAAATTGATCTAATTTATATAGACCCTCCTTATAACACAGGATCTGATGGTTTTAAATATCGGGATAAAAGAGTTCTCGAACAATTTCCAGATGGTTCTGAAGTATCTAAAGACCATCCATTAAGGCACAGCTATTGGCTTTCGTTTATGAGTAAGAGAATTGAGCTTGCCCATAATTTACTTAAGCCCGAAGGTGTAATTCTTATCTCTATCAATGAAGAAGAATATTCTCAGTTAAAACTATTATGCGATAGGATTTTTCAAGAATCTAATTACATGACCTCTTTCACGGTCAAAGTTAGGCATGAAGACAGAATACTAAAAGGTGATAAAGATTATCATGAAACAACTGAACAGCTGTTGCTTTATCGTAAATCCTCAAAATTTCAAACCATAAAAAGATTACAAGACAATACATCTATTGACAAGTATGTATATCAAATAGAAGAGTTATCGGATAATCCTGAAATAATTAAACTTGGAAACAAAGAAGTGGCAGTATTCAAACCAGGTGAATACAAAATTATCAAGACTGAACCTTCAGTTGATAATGTTCAAAAGATTAACATTCGGGGTTCTATAAAAGAAGGCAACAGTTCAGGACGTTTCCACATGAAGTATTTGGAAGAGCGTAACAACCTGTTTAATTATCTGTATAGAGTCCCAAATATGGGCGATGACAAATTTGATCACAGGTACTTCCTATCAAGAAAGTCTGAAAACAATCTCAACGGATTTTACTTCCAAGGTGTCCCTTTAAGTAAAAATGACACAAAGGAAGTTCCTTATCCAAATTTCATTGATTTTGAAGAAGCTTTTAATACCGTTGGATATGAAGGGGGAGTTGATTTTAGAAACGGTAAGAAACCAATTGATTTTATACGATACTTGTTTTCGATAGGTACGCTCAATAAAAATGCTGTTATTCTTGACTTCTTTGCGGGTAGTGGTTCAACAGGCCATGCAGTAATGGAGCAAAACAGTATTGACGGTGGCAATAGACAAGCTATATTATGCACTAATAATGAAAGCAATATTGCGCACGAAATTACTTATCCACGCATAAAAAATGTTATTGGCGGCTACCGTCAGACTAAAAATCAAAAAGAAATTCTATTTGAGTTAAATTTAAATCCAACTTCAATAGTTGAAAATACCGCTGTTCTTCAAGCAAGGGATAAATTCTTTTCAGAAGAGTTTACTAAAAGGTATGATGAAGTAAAGGAAGAAGTTAGAAAAGATAAGTATATAATTTTCGGAATTATCAAGAAGGCTAGTACGGTTAAAGGATTTGGTAATTCACTGAAATATTATAAAACTTCGTTTGTTGGTCAAAACAATATTCTGTCGGCTTCAGATGAAGATAAATCTAGCTTAGCTCATAAAGCAGGATATTTACTTGCAATAGCCGAAAATACATTGGATGAAGTTGAAGCAACTTTATACTATCAGTTTTTTGAGAATTCCGAAAAGACCACAGCAATATATTTTAAGGAAGAATTAGATGAAATGGAAGCGTTCTTAGAGAAGGTAGAAGCGTTGAGCAAACCAGTTTCATTGTATTTGTTTAGTTGGGGCAATCAAAGCGATTACGAAGGAATGTTTGACCATGTTCCAGACATTACCATCAAGACAATCCCCCAACCCATTTTAGAGATTTACAAGAATATTTACAATATAGTGACGATATGAGCAGATTTAGTCCCTTAGACTTTCAGCAGAAAGCAATAGATAAGTTAACAGACGTTTTTCAAAAGTTGTGGCAGAGAACAGAACCTCAAAGACATTTAGTTTTCAAATCACCTACAGGTAGTGGCAAGACCTATATGGCATCGAATTTCCTTCATGGTTTAAACGCTTTACCTAATTGGGATTACGACAAAGCAATTATTTGGATCACCTATAGTGATACACTCGCTATGCAGAGTAAGGAAAAATTCAAGCAATATTTTGATACGAATCTTGAGAACAACTTACTCACAATTGAAGACTTTAAGCAAGGCAAGCTTCATAAAAATGACATTCTATTCATAAATTGGCAAAAGCTTGTTTCCAAAGCTGCGGAAAATAGAGTTTTAAGAAGACCAGACGATCCAGACTTTCATAAAGAGCAAGGGTTTTATTTTGAAGATGTAATTGAAAACACCAAGAAAGAAGGGCGTGAAATCATTATGGTTATTGATGAAAGCCATACGCATCTATCTGAACTTGCTCAAAAAAGTGTAGTTGATGTTGTAAATCCAAAGGTGATTATTAATGTTTCTGCAACCCCAAAGAACATTCCAGGTATTGACGAAATAGAAGACGGAACTGCGGGTTATGTCAGTGTCAAAAGAGAAGATGTTGTTGCCGAAGGTTTAATTAAAGAGAAAATTGCGGTTCAAACAGATGAAGACCTACATAAATTTCCAGGACGTGATTTGGATGAACTTCTTATTGATCTAGCCATCCAAAAGAAAAAAGAACTTGAACGAGAATACGACAAACTCGAAAAAGATATAAATCCTTTAGTTCTCATTCAGTTACCGAATGATGACAGCAAATTGAAAGATGCAGGTCAGAAAACCAAAGAGCAAATTGTACTTGATTACTTGACTAAGAAAAAGATTGATGTTGACAACAAGGTAGCCTTGTGGTTTGATGGCAAACAGAAAAACATGGAATTCATTACTCACAGTGAGAGTGATGTGGACTTTATGCTTTTCAAGCAAGCCGCAGGAACGGGTTGGGATTGCCCAAGAGCCCACGTTCTAATAATGTTCCGTGAAATAAGCTCCGCGCATTTTTATACTCAAACAATTGGACGCATTCTAAGAATGGCAGAACCAAACAAGAAAGATGACTATAAAGACAGCCCAGAACTTAGAACAGGTTATTTATTTACAAATTACAAACGGAACGAAATTGGCATTCCCGATCAGTCTGCTAAAAACAAGGCTTTTGTTTATACAGCAAAACGCAAAGAAGGTATTTCAAACGTAGAAAATCTATATTCAGATTTTGTTTCCCGTGCTGATTATGGGGATTTAGGCCAAGCGTTTAAATTTCAAATGAGTTTCTTGAAGTCTTTTAATGAATACTTCGGCATTGAAGAAAATGAACATCTAGCATTGACGAGACCAAAGATTGAAGCCAAAGGAATTGATCTAAAACCAAAGCTGACAAATAAACTCATTGTAGATGCAGAGTTTTCAGACTACGACAAACTCAATTTAGAGTTTGCTAAAAAAGGGCGTGATGAAGAATACGAAATGTCACGCAATGATGTTGAGAAGCTTTTTAATTATTGGTGCTTCAAAATACTTTCTGAACAGACTGCAATTGAAGCTAAAGTATCCAACGTTTCCCGGTCATGGTCTCCTTTGAAATCTGCCTTGCGTGTATGGTTCAAACGTGTTTTAGATACTGATAGCAATTACTACTACCGTGTTTTCATTGCTGACATCAATAAAGAACAAGCAAGTGTTTTCAGACCTGCATTGACAAAGGCACTAAAAGACTACTTCCCAATTAAGAAAGAGTACATCGAAAAACGAAAGAAGGAAATCGAAGATCGAGAAGCTCCGCTTTTTGAAATCAAGGAAGAATACAGCTATACAGAAGATTTTGCTGAATTAACCCAAGATGAAGGATCATCTAAACTAAGCGCTGTTCAACCATTTTACTTACGCAAGGAATATAAAGGTCGTGATAACGAATTGAAGTTCATCAAGTACCTTGAACATAAAGCAGACAAGTTAGAGTGGTGGTTTAAGAATGGTGAAGGAAGTAAAGAATACTACTGTCTAAAGTATTTCAATACTTCAACAAAAGAAGAAAGCCTTTTTTACCCTGATTGGATTCTGAAATTCAAAGATGGTCGAATTGGAATATTTGACACCAAAAGTGGATTTACTGCTCAAAATCCAGAAGGACGAGCAGAAGGACTTGCAGACAAAATATTAGAACTTAATTCAGAAGGTGGCAATTTCATAGGTGGACTTGTTGTTCTCGAAAACAACCAATGGTACTACTTCAACAATGAAAAATATTCAATGGAAGATGTGACGAACAAAGTTGAAGAACCACAAGAAGAATACGGCAAGAAGTTCAATTATGAATATACACCAGGTAAACTGAATGAGAATTGGAAACCTTTTGAAAAAGTTTTTGAATAATGCCACCAAGACTAAGACAAATTGCGATTGAAGGATTTCGGTCAATTGATGACCAGATAGTTATTGATTTTCCTGAAAATCAACCTCTCGTTTTGATTGGTGAAAACAATTCAGGTAAATCTAATATCATACGTGCAGTTGAACTAATGTTTGGTGAATTCCATCCAAAATTCAAAAAATTGGATGATTATGACCACCACGCAAGAAACCCTAATAATCCAGTTTGTATTGATGCAGTTGTAGCAGGTCTTAGTGGTAAATTATCTAATTATGGTAAACCATTTGGTTGTAGTGGATTTCGATACAAAGCTGAAAAAGGAAAAGAAACCGAGTTTGTCGGTATTCAATCTGAAAATGGTGTTGAGAATAAGTATGTTTCAGGTGATTTACGGGATGAACTTCTTTGCGTTTTAGTTACTTCCGAACAGAACCTCAATTTTCAATTGAGTTATGCGAGCAAATACACTCTGTTATCAAAAGTGACTAAAGCATTTCATGATAAATTGACTGAAGATGATGACCGAGTAGATAGACTCAAAGGTTTCTTTGAAAGCATTAAAGAAACTTTCCTTGAAGTACCCGAATTTGAAAGGTTCAATGGCAATATGTCTTCATTTGCTGACCAAATGCTTTTTAACATGCAACATGCATTAGCTTTTGATTTCTCAGCTTATGACCCAAGCAATTATTTCAAAACTTTAAAAGTTCATCCAACTGAAGGTGGTGAAGCTCGTGCCTATGAAGAACTTGGGACAGGTCAACAGCAAATTCTAGCTTTATCTTTTGCTCATGCTTATGCAAAATCATTCTTAGGTCAAGGACTGATTTTCGTTTTAGACGAACCAGAATCTCATTTACATCCATTGGCTCAAAAATGGCTTGCAAAACGTGTTTTTAAAATGGCTCAAGATGGACTACAACTGATAATTACAACACACAGTCCATTTTTTATCGACCTCAATTTCATTGATGGTATCAACTTGGTTAGAAAAGAAGTAGGCTCAACTTTCATAATAAACAATAATGCTCAAAAACTCTTCGACCATTGCATCGCAACAGCTTCTAATCCGAATAAGACAAAGCTTGATACAGTTGTTCCATTTTACGCTAATAATTCTACCGCTCATATTTTATCAGGATTTTTCGCAAACAAGATAATTTTGGTAGAAGGTCTTACCGAAGAACTTTCATTGCCAGTATATTTTGAGAGACTTGGTTTTGACCCGACAGAATTTGGAGTTGAAATAATTGGCGTCAGCGGCAAAGGTAATCTTGCAAAATGGTGGCGATTGTTTACTCTCTATCAGATACCAACCTTTATTTGCTTCGATAATGACACTCGTTCAGGTGATGACAAAAACGGTAACCTTAAAAAAGACGCACTAAAAGCAATAGGAATTCAAGAGGAAGAATTAGAAGACATTCTAGGTATAGAAGATTGGTCTATTTCAGAACACTTCTGTGTATTTGGAAAAGACTTTGAAATTACCATGAGGGCTTCTTTTGACGATTATAAAGAAATCGAAGAACAAATGCGAGAATCTCTCGGAAGCAGTTCAAAACATATAATCGCTAGAGAAACCGCTAGACTTTTGAATTTAGATATCGAAAGCACAGGGAAAGAACAATTAATCGAATTGATTGAGAAAATTAAGAACTTGTAGAATAATGCCAACGCTTCAAAGCCACACACATTGCCAAGCCGCTCAAGCCAACCGCGCCAGCCAAAGCTTGTCAATAAGTGTGTCTTTCCCCACGCACGGACGAAAAGAAAGCACGGGCATACAACATTGTATAAGAGCAATAGCGGGTGAAGTGGTAAAATCAAGGTCTGTGCATTTAATAAACTTTTATGGTGGCGGACAGGTAATCGTCTTGAAATCCGCTACTGCTCTTATACTTGACCGTTGTACGGCATGCAGGACAACCATCTAACATGCAAGTTTTAGAAAGTGATAATGGAAATTGGAGAGGCGGAACTTACAGATATTGATATGGCATTTGATTTGCTCAAGAATGCAGCAGATTGGCTTCAAAAGAAGGGGATTGATTACTGGCAAGATTGGTTATCACCACCTCAGAATTTTAAAGACTGGATTAAACAAGGATTTAAAGAAAAACAGTTTTTTTTCGTATATGAGGATAACCAATTGATTGGAATGTTCCGTTTACAATGGAATGATGAATTATTCTGGGGCAAACAAGTAGATAATTCTGGTTATATTCACTCACTGACAGTTGATAGAAGATATTGTGGATTAGGAAAGGGGGCAATGATTATTAAGGAAGTCGAAAATATTTGTAGAAAAAACGACAAGAATTATTTACGGTTGGACTGTGGAATTTCTGTGAAAAGACTCTGTGACTATTATAAAAATCAGGGGTTTTCTTCAAAAGGAACTGTTAAAGTACTTGGAGAAGAGTTAGTTTTATTTGAAAAAGCATTATGAGAAAGAAATCGCTACATGATTTGTCAATAAATGAACTTGGTAGACTTTTCCCAATTATGATTAAAGATTATACCGATAAATGGATTGAATTGTATAAAGCTGAGAAACAATTAATAACAGATAGCTTTTTTAACACAGAGATTGTAAGCATAGAGCATATTGGCAGTACGGCAATTCCAGGATTAAAAGCCAAACCAACGATTGATATTTTATTGCAAGTTTCAGAGCAGATTGAAATTTCAAAACTAAAGGACAAATTCAAAACACTTGGATACTTAATAAACGACCATCCTGAAAATCCAGCACCGCACCTGACTTTTGTAAAAGGCTATACAGAGCAAGGATTTAAAGGGCAAGCATATCATGTTCATATCAGATACCATGGGGATTGGGACGAAATAAGGTTTAGAGATTACCTTATTAAAAACAAAGAGATTGCAAAAGAATACGAAACTTTGAAATTGGAACTGGCAGAGAAATATCCGAATGATAGAGAGGCATATACCGATTTAAAAACGGAATGGATTGAAAAAATAAATAAATTGACACGTAAACAAAGCACGACCGCACAACATCATGTATAAAATATTGGGGGTTTATGTTTTCAGTGTAACTCCACTCCCCGTAGCAAATATCGTAACGGTAGACAATAACGAAGCCCGCAATCCCCAACGTTTCATATTTGCAAACCGTTGTAGCGCATTAAAAGACGACTCCAAAAGACTATTTCATAAAATAAAATTATACAATTTCGACAATTTTGATTATCTTTACTAAAAGAAATGCAGATAGATGGTTTACATATTAGACGTACAAAACGACCAATTAGTAAAGGCAGAAATTGTTGTCCCTGAACCAAATGAAATACCGTTAAAAAAAGATGGATGGAATTTCAACTGGAGAGAAATAAGCAAAGAAGAAAATTCCAGAATGTTCATTTTAAGAACAATTGGACTAAAAACAAGCGTTGAAGGTGCTTTACAACTAAAAACAGAAAATGAAATGCTCATTATGAATGTTTTAGAAATAGCACCGCATAACATCGGACGAAAAAACAAGAAATATGATTATGTCGCCGGCTGTTTGATTGCTTTTGCTTGTAAAGAAAGTTTTAAATTGAACAGTGTTTACAAAGGATTTCTAACCTTTATGGCAAAAACGAGCCTAATAAAATGGTATTCCGAAAAATATGGTGCATCAATAGGACTTGGACAGAGAATGTATATTGATAGTGAGAACGGACTGAAATTGATTAATGAATACCTTGAAAAAATAAAACGATGAAACGAGATAGCAATACAGAACCGACAAATGGGATGTTAACAAATCCGATGGATATTGGAACGGATGAATTTAAAGATTTCCAAGCCATTTTGTTGAATAAAACAAAAAGTCGGTCAGAAGCACAACAAAGGGAGATTGAATTGTTGTCCATCAAATTTCAAATGCAAGATTATTTGGAATCCGAAGAAACCGAACTTAAGCTTCCAGGGGATTTTTTAAAAAAATATTTGAAAACACTAGACATTCCTCAAAAGAAATTTGCTCATTATATTGAATTAAACCCTTCTAATCTGAACAAGTTAATTAAAGGAGAGCGACCAATTAATTATGAATTAGCAATAATCTTCGGAAAGATTTTTAACAATGACCCAATGCTTTGGATTGAAATACAAGCAAAAAACGAACTTAAAAAAATCAGAAATACCAAAACGAGAAGATTTAAGAATTACTCGTTGAAAGATTTAATGACTTAGAAGTAAACGCGCTACAACATCATATATAAAATATTGGGGGTTTGGTGTTTACACGAACTTTTCTGCCCCGCACCAGCTTTTGTAACGGCAGACATTGATGACGCCCGCAATCCCCCAATATTTCATAGTGTGCCGAGAAGCAGAACATCGGTAATAAACTGTTCTGCATGCTGTAGTTAAGGCGGAGGCTTGTGATGTGGGCACGGAAACGGTTCAAGCGCTACAAAACGACTATCAACGGCACTTATGCATGGTTGGATAGAGTGAAAGAGCAATATCCGACACTGTTCTACCAATGGAGGTTGGGATTTTCGTAATGAAGTGCATCGATTTGTATAACAAGAGCCGGATACGGGAAATCTGTAAGTCCGGATCTGCGGGGGGATAGGCGGAGTAATCTGCCATTCTATCCCAATTATTTTTTTGCTCTATATTTTTATTAAAGAGTAAAAATGTCTATATTATAATGATAAATGGAGAGGTGTAGATAAAAGATTTATAAATTAGAAGTTTATTAATGAGATTTTTTTTATAAAATTGGGAGTGTTACTTCTTATAAATCTTTAGCTAACTCAATAACTTAAATTATTATATGGTGATGAAAGATAATACAGAAACAATTCGTGTATATACTGGAAGTGAGGTTTCAGTAGCTATTCTTAAAGGGAAGCTTGAAGAGGTTGGTGTTAGCTCTATGATTAAAAGTGATTTTAATTCCAGTATAGCTGCCGGCTTTGTTCAGGGAACCCGTAATGCTGTTGATCTTTATGTTCAAAAAAAAGATCTTTCTGCGGCTGAATCTGTAATAAAAAAGTTTTTAGAAGAAGATCATTAAATTGATTACATCAAAATTTATACTTTTTAGTTGAAGCAGTTTTTTATTTATCTTATTCTTTTAAAAAACTCTTTTATTAGTTCACTGCACTCTGTTTCCATAATACCTGTTGTTATAGATGTTTTTGGATGTAAGGGTGACGGGGTAAAATTAGAATAACCTCTTTTGGGGTCAGGTGCACCAATAACAATTTTGCTGATTTGTGACCATTGAAGTGCTCCAGCGCACATAATACAGGGTTCCAGAGTTACATAAAGCGTACAGTTGGTAAGATATTTTCCTCCCAAATTTTCAGCTGCTGATGTAATAGCTAATATCTCAGCATGGGCTGTAACATCATTTAATGTTTCAGTTAAGTTGTGCGATCTGGCAATAATTTTATTATTAGATACCACAACAGCTCCAACAGGAACTTCGTCTTTTGAAAAAGCTTCTCTTGCCTCTTTCAAAGCCTCTTTCATAAAATAGTTGTCATTAAAATTTACCGTCTGCATTTTTTTACTTTTATTTTTATACCAGTATTGTGGCAATCACTATTTTTCTTTCTATTTTCGCAAAGATATTTGAATTTATGAAAATCAGGGAAAAACAGAAGTTAAGATGTATAGAACTCATACTTGCGGAGAATTAAGAATAGCCGATATAGATAAAAATGTTACTCTTTCAGGATGGGTACAGCGTATTCGTAACTTGGGGGGGATGACATTTATTGACATCCGCGATCGTTACGGGTTAACACAATTAGTAGTAGATCCCGATAGTGATAAAACTATTTTATCTGCCATTAATAATTTGGGACGTGAATATGTGGTTAAGGTAAAGGGAAAGGTTACAGAACGAAGTAATAAAAATTTAAATATCGATACCGGAGAGATTGAGATAGTGATAGAGGATCTTGAGATTATTAACTCTTCGGAGCATCCGCCATTTACAATTGAAGATGATACCGATGGGGGTGATGAGCTTAGAATGAAATTTCGTTATCTTGATTTGCGCCGCAATAAGGTGCGTAATAACTTAGAGTTGCGCCATCAAATGAGCATTGAGATAAGGAATTATCTTAACAATAATAATTTTTTGGAGGTAGAGACTCCGGTATTAATAAAATCTACTCCCGAGGGGGCACGTGATTTTATTGTTCCATCCAGGGTAAACAGGGGTAATTTTTATGCACTTCCACAGTCTCCCCAGGTTTTTAAACAACTTTTGATGGTTGGTGGATTTGATCGGTACTTTCAAATTGTAAAATGTTTTAGAGATGAAGATTTAAGAGCTGATCGCCAGCCTGAATTTACCCAGGTTGACTGTGAAATGTCTTTTGTTGACAGGGATGATATTTTAGCTCTTTTTGAAGATCTGTCTAAACATCTTTTTGAGAAGATTAAAGGTGTTAAAATAGTTGATGATTATCCTCGTATATCCTATAAAGATGCAATGGAGAACTATGGTTCGGATAAACCTGATATAAGATTTCAGATGACATTTAAAGATCTTACATCGCTTGTACAGGATAAGGGTTTTAAAGTATTTGATAACTCTGAATATATTGGTGGTATTTGTGCTAAAGGATGTGCTGGATATAGCCGTAAAGAGCTGGATAATCTTAGAGCCTTTGTTAAGAAGCCTCAGGTTGGAGCAAACGGCTTGGTTTATGTAAAATATAATCAGGATGGTAGTTTTAAATCATCTGTTGATAAGTTTTTTAGTGCTGATCAGCTTAAAGAGTGGGCTCTTGAATTTGATGCTCAGCCCGGTGATCTGTTATTGATTCTTGCCGGTAAAAAAGATAATACCTTACGTGCTCTTTGTGAGCTTCGTCTTGAAATGGGTGAGCGTATGGGATTACGTGATCCAAAAGTTTTTGCTCCATTATGGGTGGTTGATTTTCCGCTTTTAGAATGGGATGAGGAGACTAAGCGTTACTATGCTATGCATCACCCTTTTACAGCTCCGAAATTAGAAGATAGAGGAGTTCTTGATACAGCTCCTGAAAAGGTTAGAGCCGATGCTTACGACTTTGTTGTTAATGGTGTGGAGCTTGGAGGAGGCTCTGTAAGAATTCATGATAGCGCTCTACAGCATAAAGTTTTTAAAGCACTCGGTTTTACAAAAGAGGAGGCCGATAATCAGTTTGGCTTTTTAATGGATGCCTTTAAGTATGGTGCACCTCCTCATGGAGGTATTGCTTTTGGGTTTGACAGGTGGGTATCACTGCTTGCCGGTGAAGAGTCAATTCGCGATGTTATAGCATTTCCTAAAAACAATGCTGCGCGCGATGTTATGACCGACTCACCCTCTGCTGTTAGTTATGATCAGCTTCAAGAGCTAGGTATAAAACTAAGTCCGGACTCTCAAAAAGAGTAAAGTCCGGGTTTAGCTTTGCTCTGTTTTTTGTAAAAAAGAGTTTATCTGCTAATATATTCTCTTGTTTGTAACGGGATATGCATACATGCTAAGAAGAGAGTTATATATAAACTCTTTATCGTTACAACCTGCACTCTCTACTCTTCTATTGATATATGTCAAAAATTTCTCTCTATCCTCTTTTGTGTAGTAGTTTTTGTAATCACTTTTATTATTTAATATTTCCCATGCTATATAATTGCCGGGCCATAATTTGTAGTTAAGATGGCTTTTATGGCTATTTCGGTCTGACTGTGCCAGGCATTTCGGTCAAAATGTGCCAGTCTGAGAGATCATGCAATATTACAAAAAAAATGTTATTCTGATTTCAAAATATCCCTTCTTAATGAGGGCCCATTTAAGTCGATTCGATGGGATGAGTTTACCAGTCGGTCGAGTATTGCATCAGCAATTGTTCCTTCCCCGATAATGTCATACCAAGTTGATAGAGGTATTTGTGACGACACAATTGTTGTTTTTTGGTTGTAGCGGTCATCTATTATA
>JARULA010000001.1 GCA_029688995.1 Marinilabiliaceae bacterium ANBcel2 | reverse complement strand
GCTTTCTGGAAAATTCTGGCAATCGTTGGATTTTTTCCAATTGTGTGGCAAAAAATCGGCCAGATCTAAATCATAGTTACTATTGTAAAAGGTAATCTTGCTAAACACATCGGTCAACCATTTTCTGGGATTTTCATGATGGTAAGCCTTTTGTTGACAAAAATAAAAACCTCACAGTTTTGAACATCGCGTTTTCATCACTAAGGTAACTATGCCACTCAGGGTGTAAAAGCTTTTGCGCATATCTAATGCAGCAGGATAGAGAAAGTACTTTAGCTTTCCATGTAAATGAAACATCAGCAATTAATCAAATAAGTGAATAATCGCTTTTAGTAATCGCATGTCGACGTTATCCCTTAACACCACCTTTGTGCAGTTGGGAAACACGAGCTCTATGGGGGCATGAATGTCTGAGTCGTCGACCCTTTTATTGGGAGTTTGGATCGCCTGTTTTCCTTTCTTTTGTTGATTAGATTCAAATACCAGTGGGACAAAACTTGCGGGCTGATGTTGCAATGTCTCTTCTATTTTATTCCTCCAGTAGTAAAATGTTGAAGGGCTAAGCTCTGGAGGCACAAAAGTCCTATATGTTCAGGCCGGATTCCTGATACTCCTGATAGAGTCGCTTAAATGTTGATAGTGTCATCCTCATTTTTTGCCATCAAAGAAACGCCGAGATACTCAGGCTGGCAATATGTATTACGCCGAAGGCTTACCTTATATTATTACCTTTGGATGTGCATATTCAAATAAAGATGTTTTTCAATCTTATATTAATGATATAATTCAAACTTTTGAGGTGAAATGAAACTCTTTTTTAACCTGATTAATCTTGCCTTAATTTTTGAAGAGACTGTAAACTGAACTCTATCTAATACAAAAAAATGATTTTCTTTTTCAATAGTTTTAAGACCAGTTCTAAGCAAAATCGTTGCTCTTCAAAGTTTTTGTTCGCACGATATAATTCTTGGTGTCACTTCTGTAGTATAGTTTATTTTACTTCCACATAATATGTTCAAGCAAGTAACCAAATCTGTTGCATGCAAAGAGAGTACAGAGTTATAATCATCCCTTCTGTAACCTCCGAATAACGATAGTATTAGTGGAATCTGTTTGTTTGTTTCTTTTTGCAAATCGAGTATAAATGTATATACGAGTCTGGAACATTCAACCCATTCTTCTGTGGAGACTTGACTAGCAAGCTCATCCCATTCATGGCTATCTGCCCCATGGCAGAAAACAACATAATGAACTCTGTCTTCTATAATTTCTTTTCTTAGAATTTCAAGGTTAGCCTTTAATTCTTCGATATAGGCCTGATGGCTTACCATTATATTGATATTGCCACAAATTGGCGATATGGCTTTGTCAATTTCAGGTACAAAGTCTCTTGAATTATCAATACTATTGCCATAATGACCATCGAGGTCAATATATGCGCCACACAATCCAAATTCATAATAGACTTTCATTGAGGCTATTACTTGTCCTGAAAAAGCACATAGAAGTGCACTTCTTGTAGGATTTGCATGGTGAAATCCTGCGGAGGGACTAAAGCATACTTCTTCGGGATTTTGAACTGCGTATCTTATGGCATAGTATAGGCTTGCGCTCTCATAAGTTATTGATTCTGCATACTCAGGAGTTCATTTGATGCGGAGGATTTTCCTTGTTATTCCTTTATCGAAGAAATTGTCAACCATTTTTTTTGTATGGGCAATATAGAAATCTTCTCTTGACAAGGGTGAGAAATTATCATCTAACAAAAAATATTCCAATAACCCCTTCTTTTTCAAGTATTCTATTAAGAGCTTTGGCTTAGCGGGGCTTTGGGTATACCCTGTAAGATTATCAGGATTTACTGACATCTTTGGATGGTAAAAAGTATGAAGCTGTGAGTTTTTCATTTGTAAGGATTTACTTTAGCTATATAGGGCACTCCAATCTCGTTGGTAGTAAGGTTTATTGTAACGAACTTAACTAAAAAACGGGTAAATACCGTTAATAAAGCATTTATTGATCTCGACAGCGAGCAAATCCGCTTATCCCTTGTAGGTTTGGGTCAGAGAACTCCAGTTTGGAACTTCGAAGAAAACGAAATACAGACCTTCGAAAACCGAAGTGTTGAGATTGCAAAATCCGGGTCATTCCGGACACCTCCACCGTTTTATTCCGGACGGTGCTACCGGATGATTCCGGACAGCGCTACCGTTTTTTAGATTATGCTGGTTAGAATTAGGTAAACTTTTATCATTGGTATTTAATTGTAAACTTGATTTTTTTGGATATATTGTTTCTTATAAAAATAGATATCGTATGAATAATATCGCTTCTTACTTTTTGAAATCGTTGGCCTCCTCAAGCGAATCGTTAAAGAAAAAAGGAATTCTTGTTGAAAAACCGTGGGCATTTATAGATGATGATGGCAAAATTCAGAAATTAATTTTTAAAAGGAATAATGGTCTGATACTATCAAAAAACGGACAGGTTAAAGAAGGTTCCTGGGAATATTTTCCGGAAGCGAAATCTTTGTTGATTAACAGAGGTAGTGATAAACTATTGTTGAACGAACAGTTTATTGATGACAACGTACTTATTCTTAAAAAAGATGGTACCGAGAATGATTTCTTTACGCTTGCAAATGAGAATACAATTCCGGATTATAACATTCCAAAATATTTGAACTCGATTAAATGTAAAGAATTAAAAATCGAAGAGAGGAAGTTATTTAATGGAAATATCATTCAAATACATCGTGCAAAAAATAGTCGTCATTTGTCTGATATGCATGGCAATAAGGTTGAATTGATAGACACTAATTTTAATCCTATTGATATTTCGGATGGTGAATACCTGAGCCATAATCGTGAAATATCATTTCGTGTTGATAATGGAAGAATAAATTCAATTTGTTTGAATATGATCAAGGAACTTTCTGATGGTAAATCGATAGAAATAGAAAATGGGGGCAATGATTACATGTTCGAGAATATAAATAAAAGAGTTACGATTAACGGTTCTCCTATCTCCGATTCGAGATTATTTGATGATCAGAATCTTGTTTATGAGATAAAAGAAAGTAGAATTGCAAAAATTCTGGTTGTCAAAGAGTATGAATTAAAAGATGGAACAATAATTAAAATTGAACAATCAGGCTTCACATTTATTAAGAAAGGTGATAAAATTGTTGAAGCTACGCCAATTTTCCCTTTGCCTGATGGAAAATATAAGATTAAAGGTCAATGGGGCAAAATAAAAGTCAAAAATTGCACCATAGTTTAAAATGAAATCGATGGTTTGGCTTTAGTGTGATTAATTGGAAATCTGGATATATAGATGGTATTTTGAATGTAAGAATGGATTTAAAGTTTGATGATGCTGATTGACATTGGGCGAGCACGCCTTTGGGTTAAAATGCCCGTTTCCCTTAAACGAAAAAAAAGTCTTAATCCTACGGTTTCTTTAACTATTAAAATAACCCGATATTAATCTATTTTAGCGACCTGAATTCTATGTTAATTTCAATACTAATAATCCACCTCACAATAGGCTTTCTTCTTGTTTTATTTATTAAATCATCCAGAGACATCGTTCTTAACTTGGTAAATGATTTTTTTAAAGACAAGATGCCATGGTGGAAGGTAGTTCTTGCTTCTATATTTATTGTTTTGACAATTAGTTTAATTGTTCCAATTTTTGCCTTCTTATGGCCGGTGTGGATTTTCAGAGATCTGAAAGATCATTATAATGATCGTCACCGTAAAAAATGCATAAAGGCCATGTCCTTACATGCTGTTGCAACCAATAAACCTTTACCTGATTGGCTTATGGGCAATATGATTGTCTATATAGAATCTGAATACCATCCGCAGATCAATCAATTTATCCTCGAAAACTATGCTGAAATCCTTAAAAGTTTTGAATCTGTTGGTTATGGTTTTATATGCTTTCCGGTAATTAGCAATAGCTTAATAAAAAAAATTAACACTCGTGAATTCTGTGATTACCATTACCCATATTTGAATGAAAATGAACTTAATGAGTTAAAATCAAATCTTGGAAATATTAATACAGACTTCTTTTACAGTAAATTATTCGCAGATTCAGATTATAAAGCAGCTGTCAAACCTGGGCTTATTCGGAAAACCTCAGAGAGTGAATTCGAGTATTTAAAAATAGCAACTGTTAAGCCTGAAGATTTTTATTCGTGTCTGGGTATATTTGTGAATCGTTTGAATCTAAGTATTCCAAGATATAAGATCGCCCCTAATGAATTTAATGATTTAAGCCTAAATGCGGACTACTCATTCAGTATTGAGGCCAACAAATTAGCAAAGGAAATTCAGGATAAAATTGATTTACTGAAAACGCATGGTTATGAACAATTGGTATCGAATATTATTCTTGGTAAAACGCAGGCAACTGAACTCCACTATCCTGCTGTTAGCAGATTATTCATATCCCAAGATTACAGGATATATTTGACGGATTATAATAATGCAGAGATTGAGTTGACACCTTTACCTAAAACCGTTTTTCTGTTTTTTCTTAACCATCCGGAAGGGGTGATGTTTAAATTTCTGTCCGAGTATAAAGAAGAGCTGATTAATATTTACAGGCAAGTGTCTCAAAGGGAGGACAAAGATGAAATGGACAGTAGCATCAATGATCTGGTAAATCCTCTCAGTAATTCTATTAATGAGAAGTGTTCACGCATCAAAGAAGCTTTTGTTAAACAATTTTCAGATGATATTGCCCGAAATTATTATATCAGGGGTGAACGTGGTGAACCAAAGAAAATAAACATTGACCGACAGATGGTGCAATGTGAAACTTCCGGGTTAATCGATCCTGGTGAGTTCAAAGAACCCATAAGAACTTTGGAATCCGAACAAAAAGAGTGGCAAACGGCCTATTCTCTTTTTGAGAAGAGGGAATATTTTGAAGCAATAAAACGCTTTTCCATTTTTATTGATAAGAATCCCTTCCACAGTGGGGTGTTTTTTTATCGTGCTTTTGCTTATTCAGCGATTGGTGAATGCCAAAAAAGTGAGTCCGATAATACCCGGGCCATTCAATTAAATCATCCTGGAGGACTTGCATATCATAACCGTGCTGAAGATCGTTATATTTTGGAGCAGTATCCCGAAGCTCTGGAAGACATTATTTACTATATTGAAAATTTCAGGGACTATAAAGCTGAAAGTTACTTTTTAAAAGGACTGATTTATGAAAAGATGGAGGACATTGTTTCTGCATGTAAGAATTGGAAAATCGCCAAAGCAGAAGGTGACAAAAGAGCTGATCAATACTTGAATAAATATCCTAATATTACCTCTATAGCATAGATTACTTGGTGATTAGCCAAGTGTTTTACAACCGTTATTCAAGCCACTTAAATGGCTTGAATAACGGTTGTTTTGTTTCTGCAAGGTTGCAGAAATCCGAAGGGGCTTTCATTTTAACCTACTTTTGAAACAAGAACGACAATGTCTTGATAGAATAATGATTCTAAATTGTTTTCCTGCTTACAAATACGAAAATGCGATAAAGTTTAAATCATTTATGGATAAGAAAATATTACTCTATGGCTGATAGATACAATGAGATATTGACTGAGCTGCTTATGTTGGTGCTAACCCTAAAGATTGATTATGCAGACCCTTCAAAAACCCTTTCACCCAAAGAATATGACCTAATTAGTAAAATGAAACATTTAATCAAAGAGCTGGAAGAACTTGATTTGAAATAGCAATAAAATGACAATAATTTTTAAAGCCTATTGCTCAATCTGCGAACCGCCGTGGCGTAAATCGCCATGTGTTTGAGAAAAGAAAAATTACATCTAGAGGGATTTATTAACTATTTACTAACCAATAAAAAAGAGTAATTATGAAAATGCTGAAAAATACCATAACCGCGGCTATCCTTTTAGTTTTTATAGCCATGATCTCTGGTTGCGCATCTATTTTTAGTTCAAGTTCCTATCCCTTGAACATAAATAGTAATCCTGCAAATGCAGATATTACCATTACCAATAAAAAAGGAATGAATGTGTTTATTGGTAAAGCACCGGCTGTGGTTAATTTAAAATCTTCTTCAGGATTTTTTTCAAAAGAGGAATACCAGGTAAAATTTTCAAAACCCGGATTCGATGATAGAATGATTCCGGTTTCATTTAATCTTGATGGCTGGTATTTTGGCAATATTTTAATAGGTGGAGTCATTGGTTTGCTGATAGTAGATCCGGCAACCGGAGCAATGTGGAAAATTGATACGCAATATTTGAATGAAACACTTTACAAATCCTCAGCATCATTAAAACCTGAAATGCAATTGCACGATTTTAATGAAGTGCCTGATGAATGGAGGCAACACATGGTAGCGGTGCAGTAAATGTTTAGAGGAAAGCGACTTTTGATACACTAAGCGCTTTCTTCATATTTAAATCACAAATAATATGTTAGAAAAAAAAGAACTACAGAGACTTTTCATTCAGTACCCACCTTTTTTTTATGCCTTTATTTCATTGCATTATCCATTGAATAATGACCATATTTATTTTCTGGAAAAAGAGTTAGTGTGGACACTGATCGCCAATAATGAAGAGATAGATTTTTCAATTCCTTTGATCGAGAAATACTATGACAGATTACATAGAAGTGATTTAGGGTATAATCTTGCAGTGAATAAAAAAAAAGAAATATTGAGACATTTTCGTTTAAAGCCAAGATCTTATTGGAAGAAAGTATATGGTATAGATGATCAAGAGCCCAAAAATGAAGACTATCATCCTAAAATTCGATATCACAATTATTCCTTGATAGAAATAGAGCAAAAAAAGTATGATATATGTTGGGCAAATTTTAGTGGCAACAAATTAATTAAATGGAATTACCAACTACTTTGTAAATACCGTGATTTTTTTTATTTCGGTGAGCCGGTTAAGAATGGCATAAACTCAATATGTGGATCTGAATTGTATTGCAATGAAGCAGTTCCGTGGGATGTTAAAGCAATTCTGTTGTTTGAAGATAAACTCTTCCCCTGCAATGAATTAAATTTGAAAAGTATTGTATGGAATCCCACGTTAGCCAACAATCTTAAACCTCTGCTCGATGAACAAATGTTCGTGAACGTTTTATGTAAACTCGTGTAGTAGTTTGAGTAAAAGTTAAATTGTTGATAACTTTTCTAAAATATTTTATTGGTAAATAAGATTCTTTATATCAAACAATTCTAAAATTCGAATTGATTACGCCTCACTTTTTAAGCAACATGCTCTTAGCAATTCAATTTGGAACATTAGTTTAAATTAGTATTTTCAGCCTAACCTATTTAATTATTTCAGCAAACTGTAACATTTTTTAGCAATTCTCGTTTTGTAATATTTCAAACTCTCTACTAAATCTAAGATATATCAATATAATGAAGTTAATTCATAACAACCCATATCGTATTATTGGAGTCTATGCAGGAGCAACTGCCAGAGAGATCGATCGACAAAAGTCAAAAATCAATGCACTACTTAAAATTGGCAAAGAATTGCAGTTTAATACAGACTTTAAAGGTTTAGAAAATCCTGATCGCTCAGAAGATACAATTATCAATGCGTTTTCTGCGATTCAGTTAAACAAGGATAAAGTCATTCACAGTTATTTCTGGTACATAAATCAAAATCACATCGATGATACAGCTTTAGAATACCTAAAAGATGGGGATTTTGAGAAGGCTTTGCTGATTTGGAAGAAAGCGACCGATGGAAAACAAATGTCAAAAAGAAACTATTCTTCTTTCAGTAATCTGGGAACACTACAAATTCAAAGAGCTTATAACGGTTCTTTTATCACAAGTGAGTTCTTAAGTGGAGTTTCCAGGAAAATTCATCTGATTCGATCTGAGTATTTAAATGATTATATTAATTATATAGCTGATGATACTTATTTCATAAATAATGATCAGGAGTTGATCAATTTTATTGACAGCATCATTAATGAAATATCAAAAAATTCAAACCTTGAAAAAGGCCTGAGTAATAAAATTGCTATGGAAATGTGTCAGTTTGATCCCATAATTAAAGATCACATTTCTAAAAGCATATCTGAAGAACCTAAGCATAAAATTGAGAAGTCTCTGTCTAAATCAAAAAGTCAAAGAACCAGTCTGCCCGATAACTCATATAGTTATGCAATTGAATTATACAAAAGCATAACTCCGGATTTACTTATATTACGAAACTTTCTTGGGGGAAACGACATAGGCTATCAGATAGTTGCTGATAAAGTAGCCAATGAAGTGCTTCAGTGTGGTATCGATTGTTTTAACAGGCATCATAATGAAGAATTTAATTATACTGCTCTTTATGAAAGCTCTCTTGGTAAAGATATAATTGAACTTATAAAAATAGCAGAAGATATTGTAAAAGGGCAACAGGTAAAGGACAGGATAAGAGAGAACAAAGAAGTTATAGTAGAGTGGATAGACAGTGCTGAAGAAAGGAAAGAACTAAGAAAAATAGAGACTGATTTAGAATTTATTACTCAAAAAATTGATCGTTTTCAAGCTATGAGTAATTCTGTGCATGAAGCATCAAACTTAATTCTCTCTTGCAAACCCCGGTTACTAAATATAAAAAATGCTTTGGGAGGATATGATGAAGTTTATCAAAAGCTTAGCACTGCGGTAGTGGGTAATGCAATGGGAATGTTGGTCGATTCGGTTAATTTAGCCCAAAAAATGACATTCTTACATTCTCTTGATAGTCTTCAAAGAATTGTGAAAAATGCATATTCTTCGATGGAACTGATGAGAACCATGGATATGAATACAGAATTAAGAACCCAATTTAACTCCAATTTACAGTCACTTAAGAATATTAAAGATCAAATATTTCAGGCAAAACTTGCACAGGATGATCGGCCAAGCAGTTATTCAACATCTAATAACAACAGTGGTGGTGGATGTTATATCGCTACAATGGCGTATGGTAGCTATGAACATCCTCAGGTAATAATCTTAAGAGATTTTAGGGATAATGTATTGTCGAAAAGTCGTCTAGGGATAAAATTTATTCAGGTCTACTACAACTATTCTCCATTAATGGTGGAAAAACTCAGAAATAAACAGATCATTAATAAATGGATTCGCAAATTCTTAGATATTACCATCAAATTAATAAATAAAACTTTATTTACATAGAAATTTAAACAAATGAAGAAGTTAGTTCCTTTTATTTTGATTTTTGTCTGTTTGAGTTTTAATATACTCGCTCAGAATGCTGTGGAATCAATTAATGACCCTCATTTTGAACTCCATGAGAAGAAGATTGATAGTCTTATTTCTGATATCAATTTCCTTAAACAATTGTTGAATACACAAAATAGCAACATATCCAATCAGGCAAATAGGCTTTCTCGCATTGAAGAACAACAATCTCTTAATAAAACAAACATTGATTCGTTATTTAATAATGCAACATCAATCCGGGTCGGGGTGGATAACTTGAGCCATGAATTAATATCCAAAGAACGCGCGATCAATGAACAAATTGATGATAATTACAATACCACAACAGGAGCACTTACCGGATTAAAACAAACAGTCAGTCGAAATACATTATACTGGATCATTGCAGTTTTTGCAGTAGGGTTGATGGCTTTGTTGTTTTTTGTTTTATTACGAAAAAAACTTAATTCCAGTCATTCATCGATGGTTGAAGCAGTTAAAGAAACCCGGAAAGATCTGGAAGAGGAAGCCCTCAAACTTGACGAAAAGTTGATGCTGTTGATGGAGTCTCAACTTAAGACTTTAAATGAGGAGCGAAAAGGAGAAAATAATAAATCCAATCCTCAAACCCAACAACAGGATCATTCTCTTGCCATAAAGGTTGCCGATGAAATCGTTCGTATTGAAAAAAACATCAGTCAAATGGATGCAAATACCAAAGGTCTTAAACAACTTTCTAAAGCAGTAGAAAGAATCAAGGACAACTTCGCATCCAATGGATACGAAATGGTGGATATGATAGGAATGGATTATAATGAAGGAATGAAAGTTACTGCAAACTTTAGACCGGACGAGAAGCTGAAACCTGATGAGAGAGTAATTTCGCGAATAATTAAACCCCAAATTAACTATAACGGAGTTATGATTCAATCAGCACAAATTGAAGTTTCTCAAGGGGAATAACCATAAAATATATAGAGTCATGTCAAGAATTAGGATAGATTACGGAATCGATTTGGGTACTACCAATTCAGCCATTGCACGAATGGAAAACGGAGAACCAGTTATAAAAAAATCCGATACTTTAAAAGATACAATTCCTTCAATCAATAGTTTTAATAAAAAGAAATCAGTTGTAGTTGGAGATGGTGCTTGGAATTCACTTAAGTCAGATAAGTTAAAAGCAATGAAGACTTGGCGTTTGGACAGTATTAATGCCTTTAATGAGTTCAAACGCTCCATGGGAACAGATAGGACTTATTTCAGTTCGCACATGGAAAAGTCATTCAACTCTGAAGAGCTATCTTCCGAAGTATTACAAAAACTTCGTTCCTTCATAACCGATGAAAATCTTGAATCGGTGGTTATAACTGTACCGGCAGAATTTGATATTAAGCAAAAGGATGCAACATTGAGGTCAGCAAAAATGGCCGGATTCAAACACTGCGAATTGCTTCAGGAGCCCATCGCGGCTTCAATGGCCTATGGTTTGGATGGAAAGAATAAAAATGGTTACTGGGTTGTTTTCGATTTTGGCGGCGGAACCTTTGATGCCGCACTTGTAAAAGTAGAAGATGGAATCATGTCTGTAAAAGACACGGATGGCGATAACTACCTGGGAGGAAAAAACCTTGATATGGCTATTGTGGATGAAATAATCATCCCATATTTGCAGGAAGAGTTTGCAATTGAAAGCATCATGAATGATCAAGTTAAAAGGCAGATTCTTCAGGACGCCATGAAGTATTATGCTGAAGAAGCAAAGATTCAATTGTCTTTTAAGGATGAACACAACATCCTGACTGATTTAGAAGACATTCCTGGAGAAGATGATGAAGGAAACGAATTTGAACTGGACATAACTTTAACCAGAGAGCAGCTGGCATCTGTTTTATCTCCAATTTTTCAGCGAGCCGTTGATATTACCAAAGATTTGCTCAAGAGAAATAATTTATCTGGCAATAACCTTGATGCTTTAATACTTGTTGGTGGTCCTACACACTCACCAATTCTTAGGGATATGTTAGCAGAGCAAATAAGAATGCCTGATACCAATATTGACCCAATGACGGCCGTTGCTACAGGAGCAGCATTGTATGCATCAACCATTGATGTGTCAGATGAAGTACGAGAGGCAGGCAGGGATAAAACAAAAGTACAGCTGGATATTGGTTTTGAATCATCTACAGTTGAAGTTGAGGAATTTGTCACTCTAAAATTTTTATCAGATAAAACGGAAGGGGCTGTTCCGGATAAAATTTTCGCAGAAATTGTCAGGGGTGACAATGCTTGGTCTTCCGGCAAAGTAGAGATCAATGACAAAGGTGAAATGATTGATGTTCTGCTTATTGAAGGTAAATCAAACAGTTTTTCAATTATTATATATGATGGTTCAGGTAACCGATTAGAAAGTCAACCTGACAATTTCAACATAATTCAGGGTTCTAAGGTTGGAAATGCCACATTACCACATAATATAGGCATAGAAATCAAACGAAGACGAGATGGAAAACTAATATTTTCAAGTGCA
This sequence comes from Marinilabiliaceae bacterium ANBcel2, assembly GCA_029688995.1. Classification (GTDB taxonomy): domain Bacteria; phylum Bacteroidota; class Bacteroidia; order Bacteroidales; family Marinilabiliaceae; genus JARULA01. The sequence continues at coordinate 686,245 of JARULA010000001.1, read as the reverse complement.
AAAGGCTTGGAAAAGAATCAGTCACTTCCGGCAAAAGGCACCATCAATGGATTGAAAACCCAAAAACAAATACGACCAGGTATTACCGATGATGTGATAAAAATTCCAATATACCAAGGTGATATCTATTCAGAAGGAACCCGGGCACTTGATAATGAACATGTTTATAATGCCATCATTACCGGAAGTGACCTTCCAGCACTGTTGCCCGAAGGTTCTGATGTTGACCTCACTTTGGTTACGGATAAATCAGGACGTATTGAAAAGATCGATGCCTATCTCCCTTATTTGGATCACTCCATAGAACTCACGATTCCTGAAGAGCGGGTTGGTGAAATCGATTATTCATTTTTGAATGGAGAGATGAATAAAGCTAAGGGGGGTGTTCAGGATTTAAAATCTAATCACAATGGAAATGCAGATGAATTGTCTAAAATTGAAGAAGAATTGGAGTATCTGCAAAAAAGACTTGATCAGGGAAAGAACGATCCTGATAGGAAAAGGGAAGTTTTAATGAATCTTCGTAAATCTTTAAAGAAGATAGATGCACTTTCTGAAGAGACTCAATGGCCCAAATTGGTAGAAGATTTACAAGAGGAATTTTCACGGCTGGAAGCCGCTAACAATGATTTAGGCAATGAGGCTTCAACTAAGATTGTAAAAGATTTACGTACAAGGTTGGACTTGGTCATTGATAAACAGGATATTGAATCAGGGCAATCTCTCCTTGAGGAAATCCGAGCTGTTTTCTTTAAACTTACAATGATTTATCAACTTATTGGATTCATTAAACATTACAGTGAGAACTTTAGCAATTACCAATGGAAAGACTCTGTTAGAGCACGCCAAGTTCTGAATCAGGCAATCAGGATAATTAATGATAATCCTACCAAAGAAAAATTGCGTCCGGCAATAGTTGATTTAATTAACTTATTGCCACCTGATGAAAAGCTGGCAGATGATTTAGAAGTTTTAATGCGATAGTCACCATTTATAAATAAAACATTTAAATGCCAGCCATCAATAAGGGTACATTATCTCGTAATCAGATGATTGATGAAAAATACAAAGTGTTATTTTTCATTAAAAAGGGTTCATATGCTGAAACATACAGGGTAAGTAATCTTAATAATGAAACTTTTTTTCTTAAACTTTTTGATCATCAAAGGTTGCATCCAACTCAATATGATAGTGAGGGTAAAATTAAAGAGATTGTTTTTCTAAAACATTTAAAACACTATAGTATTGTTAATCAAAAAGATAGTAATGCCTGGACACATAAAGATAAAGATTATAGTTACTTGGTGCTGGAATATATTAGCGGTGAAACTCTGGCTGAATATATGTCCAGAAAAAGTGAAATAGGATTATATGAGATAAAACAGATAATAGTCAACCTATTAAATGGATTGAAATACTTGCATGCAAATGCCAAGCCTGTTATTCATAATGATATCAATCATCACAACGTGATGATTGATTTAAACGCTGATCAGAGTTCAATAAAATTAATTGATTTTGGGTATGCACGATATTTTCATAACAGCACAAAGGTTTATTATCGGGATGGTTTAAATCCTTTTTATTTGGCTCCTGAATGTTTTAAAAACTTATTTTCTCCGCAAAGTGATCTTTTTTCTGTTGGTGTGTTAATTTATCATTTAGTATTTAGGCTGCCGCCCTGGTTCTTTGATTTGTCGAACCATAATAATGACAGTCGTGAGATTGAAGAAGCTTTAAGTAATTCAAGAACTAAACCTTTAAAGTTTCCACAATTAAATAGTGATTTTCACGATTACGAAATTTATTGTAATTTAATTAAGGTCATAGAAAAAGCACTACAAACAAATTTAAACGACCGTTATAAATCTGCTCAAGAAATGATTGATGCTCTTCAATCTCCAGAGAAGCAGGATAAGGTTACACCAATCAGTCAATCGAAAGCAAATGTTGTATTTCAAAGAACTGAAAATCCGGCGAAGGGTAACGGGTTTAATCAGATTGCCGGCATGGATGCTCTTAAAGAGTGCCTGTATCTTGATGTAATCCAGGCTCTGGAAGAAAAGGAACTTTATGATCAATATGGGCTTACGATTCCTAATGGCATGCTATTGTATGGACCCCCAGGGTGTGGAAAGTCTTTTTTCGCAGAAAAACTTGCAGAAGAGGTTGGATATAATTATGTTGAAGTTAAGCCTTCAGCATTGGCTAGTATCTATGTCCATGGTGTTCAGGAAAAGATTGGAAACTTATTTGATGAAGCTCGTAAAGAAGCACCTACAATCTTAAATTTTGATGAATTTGATGCACTTGTACCAAGTAGGGATAGTAATACCTCAAATCATCAAATGGGAGAAGTTAATGAATTTTTAGCCCAATTAAATAATTGTGGGAAAGATAATGTTTTCGTTATTGCCTCAACAAATCAACCAGAATTGATTGATGCAGCCGTATTAAGGGCTGGTAGAATTGATAAGATGTTTTATGTACCTCCACCTGATTTTTTGGCCAGGAAAGAAATGTTCAAATTGTTTCTGAAAAACCGACCGGTGGATGATAATATTAACTTTGCTTTGCTTTCAAAAAAAACAAATAATTACGTTTCTGTGGATATTAAGCAATTAGTCAACCAAGCAGCTCGTATTGCTTTAAAAGAAAAATGTTTAATTTCAGAAACAATATTATTAAGTACAATTGTCACCTGTAAACCAACTGTTGGAATTGACGTAATAAAGAAATATGAATTAATGCGGCAACGATTTGAAAGTAAAGCTCATTCAGTTAATAAAAACAGACCAATCGGATTTCGACAATCCGATGAAAAGAATGAGTGAATAACTCAATCGAGGTTATAAGCTTAACTCCTTATTTTAGTGGTATCATGATAAGCTTTTAAATCAATTATTATTATTATATGCATAGTTACAATGTTTACTTAATGAAAATCTCATGAATGAAGATAAATATTCTGAATTACTCCTTTTAACTGCTTTTTCATGCATGGCATGTGACGGACATATAGACAACAGAGAAGTTGAGTTAATAGTAGCTTTGGAAAATGAAGAAAACCTTTTTAAGATTGAAAATATTGAAGAGTCAGTTAATAATCTTATTCAACAGATTAATAATGATGGAAAAAAATTCTTAAAAAACTATTTTGGCCAGCTCAAAGAATCAAATTTGTCTCAGGAAGAAGAACTTCAACTATTAAAAACGGCAGTCAGAACAATAAGAGCAGATGATGTAATTGAATATAGTGAAATTCGTTTTTTTAAGATAATTCGTTCAAAATTAAAAATTTCTAATAAAAGAATCCTGGATGCAATCCCTGATATCGAAGAATATCTTGAACAGGATGTTATTCGTAAGGATTATCTTGAGATATTAAAGCATACATATTTTGAAGAACAAACTTTACCGGAGTTTAATTTTATAGATTTTAAAAAGTAACATAAACAGTTTAAATTATTTTGTAATGGGAAGATTAATACTTGTTGTTATAGTTATGATTATTAGCGGCATTATTTATTCAGTAAAATCAGCTGCATCCAAAGTAACAGGTAGTGATGCTGTGAAATTTCAGGATGAAAGTAAAAAAGTAATGGAGAAAACTGCTCGTGGTGTTCAGTGGATGAATGAACAATGGGAAAAGGCCAAGGCAAACGTTAGCGACTCCAAACAGCTTGAAATGGGGGATAATCTTAAAAATCTTATGCCTACAGAAATAATTGCACGCGTAAAAAATAACCCTGCTAAATATGACCAAATGGCTTCTGAAGAGTTATATATTGAAATTGCCGTTTATAAAATGAATCAAAGGCAGTTTGATGATGCCCAACGTTTGATTCAGGAAATCTCAGAAGGAGAAGCAAGAGATTTTATGCTGTCTGAAATTGCAAATAAACGTAAAGTATAAGTATGATTCCTGATTGGTTAATAACTTATATTGGTGGCGGTTTTTTAATTATTGTGGCATATGTTATCATATCAAACACCCTATGGCTGTTGATTGGAGCTAAAGCATTGCAATTTTTACCCGGTGTTGATGATAAAAGTGCCAAAGGTACAATACGTATTGTCTTAATGATAATAATGTGCATATTGGGAACAGTCATCTGGTTTCTTAAACTCTTGCCTTTTTGTATTGGTTTAATAAGATATTCACCTATCTCAAACGAAATGTCTTTGGCTATACAGCATGCAAGTAAGATATATTATAAATTTGAGAAGAACTTAAATATTTAAGTGCAATAAAATAAGTGATTCTACTACCATTATAGTGGAAGAAATTGCAAGTTAATTAGCCAGATTGCACAATAACAACTATTTTTAGCATAAAACCTATATGAAGTACCAAATCAGTGCAACCAGCTGTTCAATTGATAGTTGCGGCTTATATATTTTGTTTTCCCACTGTAGCCTTCCCCAAAAATAGGGCAGCTTAAAATTAGACAATTTATTAATTTTAAGCAGTCAAAAGATCATCATGAAAAAGACAAGATTTACCGAGAGTCAGATCATTAAGATCATCAAAGAGTATGAAAGTGGCATAGATGCTCAAAGCGTATGTCGGAACCATGGCATTTCGAAGGCAACGTTGTATAATTGGCGTAAGAAATATTCTGGCATGGAAGTTCCTCATTTAAAGCGACTAAAGGAACTTGAAGCAGAGAATCGCAAACTAAAGCAAATGTATGCAGATCAGAGCTTAGATAATTTAATGTTAAAGGACCTCCTCGGAAAAAAGCTCTAAAGCCCTGCGAGAAAAAAGAACGAGCAGAATACTTGGTGTCCTCATATTCCATCAGCATCGGCAGGGCGTGTCGATTAACAGGATTGCACCGTTCCATGTGGTACTACGAAAGCAAACGAGATGACAGTGAGGTTGTTAAAAGTTAAATAAAATGGCCGAAAAATTACCAACACGCGGCTTTGATGAATATTATGGACGAATCCGAAACGAAGGCCTCAAGTGGAACCGCAAGCGGGTGTTGAGAGTCTATCGCATGATGCAATTGAACCTACGCAGGAAGCGAAAACGAAGGCTTCCGGCTCGTACTAAAGAATGGCTACAACAGCCAACAGGAATCAATCATACCTGGTCGATGGACTTCATGAGTGATAGCCTGATTTATGGTCGCCGTTTTCGTGTCTTAAACATTATGGATGATTATAACAGAGAAGCCTTGGCCATCGAACCCGATTTTTCATTGCCAGCTTAACGGGTAATACAAACATTAGAGGAGGTCATCTTCTGGCGCGGAAAACCAATGGAAATACGTGTTGACAATGGTCCCGAGTTCATCTCGAATGCCCTTCTACAATGGGCAGAAGAAAACAAAATCAGGATAAAACATATACAACCAGGAAAACCTACTCAAAACGCATACATTGAAAGATTTAACCGGTTTTTTAGAGAGGATATACTTGATGCATACCTGTTTAATAACCTAAACCAAGTTCGTCAGCTAGCAGCGGAATGGATAGATGATTACAATGAATACCATCCACACAAGTCACTAAATGGGAAAAGTCCCTTAGAATATATGAAAGAGAATGAGCTCCACCATATTTTAAACAGCAAAGAAAGTTCGCTGCGTGAACCAGTCAAGGGTATATAAACGGCTTCGTGCCTCAGCCGCCCTTGACAGGATCACTTAGCTCACTGAAAAAGTATTTAGAAATATGGTTAAAGAAAAAAATGTCTATTTTGCAGTTGTCCAATAAAGGGGAAGTCTACACCATTCGCAAGAAACTTGGCAAACAACCTCATCAGTTCATAACCATAAATGAGTTCGCCGAATTTGCCGGTTTCACCCCCGATGAGGTAAAAGAATATATTAGGGATTAATTTATAACGCCTTAAGCCACTTTCGAAATGTATAAAAAGCCATAATATAGTATAGTTTGATATAGAAAAGTTTTAATAAGCACAATTCAAATAGCATAAAACCCGCAATATCATATCATAATCAATTAAAATCATGCACTCCGCATTTATTTCTCCCTCCTGCAAGCATCATATTTAGTTAAATATGATACACTTTGATTCAATCTGATATGAACGCGTTTTTAATAACTAAAACGAAATACCACAATACCCTCGATTTCATGTCAAATCATTCATTTTTTCATCACTATTGAAGGAGAAAAGTAAAGATATCAACATCAGTCCTTACCAAAAAACACCATTCTAATAAAGTTTGATAAGAAATAACACATTTTGAACAAGAAACATTCAGAAAAGCAAAATGCAAATGCAATAAAACGCATCAAAATGCATTAAAACTTATTGGATATCAGCAACAAAATCAATAGATTTGTAGTAAGCTTAACGAAGTTCAGAACCGCACATTTCACATCAAAATGAATGAGAACAAAGCGGTGAACAAACAAAAAACCTTGTTTTTAATCAGTTGATTTACTGCGAATTATAGCATGATGATATGATCCCGTCGGGGTCACCCAATAACCATTACTGTTATGAAGCTACTCTTCCTTTTTCTTCTTACACTACCTCCCCTTATGTTTGGTTGTGATAACAGTATTAAGAGTCCGGCCGGGTATCCTGTAGAATCCATTATACCAGTAACCAAAGGTGAGTTGCCTTCGGTAATTCCCGAAAGTTCAGGTTTAATTGTTACTCAATCGGGTAATATATGGACACATAATGATTCAGGTAACAGTAATGAGCTGTTTCAAATTGACTCGAATGGAAATCTCTTAAGAACTTTAATTGTCTCAAATGTTAGAAATATTGATTGGGAAGATCTTGCTGCCGATCGTGACGGGAATATCTACATATGCGATACCGGTAATAATGATAACGATCGCAGGGATCTTGCTATTTATCGTATTCCTGATCCTGACACTGTTGAGGGGGATGAGATTACAGCACTGGTTATAAATATCTCTTATGAAGATCAAAAAGAGTTTCCTCCCTTAAAAGAGAGACGTAATTTTTGTGTTGAAGGGGTTGTATGGAGTAACGACTCATTATACCTTTTTACAAAAGATCGTAGCGAACCTTTAACAGGTTATACAAAAATGTATGCTGTTCCTGATAAACCTTCAGAATATACTCTTGCGCCAATTGATTCGTTATTTATAGATGAAAATGAGCGACATATGAGGGTGACCGGAGCTGATATAAATTTTAAAACCGGTGAGATGGTACTTTTAACCCGCTCAGGCATACTCTCTTTTACCAATTATCCAAAAGGGCGTTTTTTTGAAGGTGATATAAAGCAGTATGTGTTTACTAATGATATCGGGCAGAGTGAAGGAATTGCATTTTACGATAGTAAAACTTTATATATAACAAGTGAAGAAGATGATGATGGATTTGCATATATCTTTAAAGTTAAGCTACCTTAGTGTTTAAATTTTAATTTAAAGTGGTTCAATTATGAGACAACTCTATACAATGCTTTTAGTGTTTCTGTTCTCTATGTCGTTAACAGGTCAAAAAAGCACTATTGTTAAGTGGGATTTTGATGGGACAACAGATCCTTCGTTTGGAATTGGTTCTGCATCTTTAACGGGTGGAACTACAGAACACTCTGTAGATTCAGAGTCTGGATGGAGGTTTTATAATTTCCCCAAACAGGGAGAGCTTTCGGGAACAGCCGGGGTAGAGTTTATGTTTAGCACTTTGGGCTTTGAGGATATAACAATAACTTTTGAACAGCGTGCTTCAGGAACTGCCAGCAGATGGGCTCTTTTTGAATATACCACCGATGGAGGGGATACTTGGGAAGAGTATGGAGACAACATGGGGGGATTAAATCCCAGAGATATTTTCCATTTTGTAACTCTTGATTTTTCAGATAATGAAGAGGTTCATGACAATCCCGATTTTGGGATAAGAGTTGTTTCAATATATTCTCCTGTAGCTTTTAATCCGGGTGAACCCGATATAGATTTTGGCTCTAATGTGGCGTATCATAGAGCCAGAGATGCAGATGATGGAGGTGATGCTTATCGTCCTGGAGGTAACTGGCGAGTTAGAGATTTTCAGGTTTCGGGTATGCCCGTTAGTGAGGGAACACCTTCTGAGTTATCGTTTGGGAAGGTTCACGGTGGTAATGATATTTATTTGGGTTATCCTTTTTCTGTTGTACTCTATTTTTTGGATGAAGAGGGTAATAGTGCTGCAGTTGATAATGATACAGAGGTAACTCTGCGGGTTGTAGATGGAGCAGGTGATCTGGATGGGGATATAACTGCTGTAGCAGAGGCCGGCAGAAGCTACCTGCTTTTTGATAATTTAAAGTATAATGAAAGTGAAACTACTGTTGTGCTGGGAGCTGATGCTGATGGATATTTATCCGTAGAGAGTGATATGTTTGATGTGCTGCTTCCCGGTTATACTTTTGAGGTTGAAAATGGCTGGCCCGGTGCCGGCACAGTATTGGGGGGCGATGATTATTTGTTATATGATGATGTTACTCTTGTAGCTGAAGCCGGTGATGGATTTCTTTTTGATAGCTGGGTAGATGAAGAGGGTTATATTTTATCCAACTCTGCCAACTATAATTTAGAGATGACCGGAGAACTATTATATGCTAAAGCGCTATTTAAAGTTGATAAAGGAGAAGAGGTGTTTCATTACTGGCACTTTAATGATTTGAGTGATGAGGATGAAATTTCAATGATAGAGTCGGACCACTCTTCAATACGTGATGCAGAGATAAGATATAGAGGTTCGGGTGAAGGGTATATGGACAGGTATGATCCAGGTTCCAAAATAAATCTGTATGATCGGGCTGAAAAGGGGTATGCTTTACGGGTTCGTAATCCTTCATTTGACAGGGAGCTTTTGATTGATGCCTCTTCTGCAGGATATGAGAGCCTTAACTTCTCATACGTTGTTCACCGCTCAAATAACGGGCCCGATCAGCAAACGGTTTACTACTCTGTTGATGGTGGAGCTAACTGGGAGATGATTGAAGAGATTACTAATCTTTCTACTTCATATACAATATTCTCTTTTGATCTTTCGCATATAGATGCTGTTAATAATTGCGAGGAGTTGATGATGCGAATACTCTTTACAGGTGATAATAATACCGGTATTAGTGGAAATAATCGGTTTGATAATATTATGTTATCGGGAGATCCTATTCCCGGTTGGGAAGATCCTGTTAATATTGAAAATAGTTATGACAGAGGCAAGATCTCTATATTTCCCAATCCGGCAACTGATTATTTGAATGTTCACACTTCCGGTTTGGCCCGGGAGGTTACAATTTATAGTTTGACGGGCAATATGGTTTTTTCATCACTTTTTGAGAATTATAATATTCAGGTTGATCTCTCAGATTTTAATCCGGGACTATATATTATAAAAATTGCAGGCGAGTACGGTCAAACTGTCAAAACCTCTAAATTTATTGTGCAATAGATCAAATTTAATGGATGATGAGAGTAAAATACCTTTTAACGATCTTAATGAACTTTTAAAAGGAGATGTTAAGGTAGATTTAATAACACGTTCTCTTTACTCAACAGATGCATCTGTCTATAAAGAGGTGCCTCTGGCTGTTGCTTATCCCCGCGACAAAACTGATGTCAGGCACATTATAGAGTTTGCTTTAAATTTTAACCTCTCTATTACTCCAAGAGGGGCGGGTACCTCTTTAGCCGGTCAGGCTATAGGCAAAGGTATTGTTGTTGATCTCTCCAGATATATGGATGCTCTTTTGGAGATAAACAGTGAAGAGAGATGGGTTAGAGTTGAGCCGGGTATAGTTTTGGATAAACTTAATAGTGAACTCTCTTATTACAATCTCTTTTTTGCGCCCGAAACAAGTACCTCTAACCGCTGTACTATTGGCGGGATGGTTGCAAATAATTCTGCGGGATTACGCTCTTTACGATATGGTACAACACGTGATTATGTGATAGAGATAGAGGCTTTTCTTGCTAATGGAGAGGAGATTTTAATTAAGCCTTTACAAAAGTGGGAGTTTGATAAAAAATGTCGTAAAAGTGGTCAGGAAGGTGAGATATACAGATTAATTAAGGAGCTATATTGCAATAGTGAGATTAGAGAGGAGATTAAAAAAGAGTTTCCCCATATGGATATTTCAAGGCGTAATAGTGGGTATGCTTTAGATCAGTTAATAGAGACATCTCCTTTTTTAAAAGATGGGGACTTATTTAATTTATCCAAAATTATTGCCGGATCAGAGGGCACCCTTCTTTTTATCACTTCGGTTAAACTATCTCTTCTACCTCTACCTGCTTTTGAGAATAAACTGTTAGTAATCCATTTTAACTCATTAAATGAAGCTTTAGAGGCTAATTCTATAGTAGTTAAAAATTTTGATCCCGACAGTGTGGAGTTAATGGATCGCTCTATTCTAACTCTTGCACAAAAAAATCCTTTACAGAGAGAAAATCGTTTTTTTATTGAGGGAGATCCTGCTGCACTGCTTATTGTGCAAAAATCGGGTGGTAGTTTTGATTGTGTAGATAGTGAGATTGCTCTTATTATTGAAAAATTAAAAAGTGTTGGTTTGGGTTACTTTTTCCCTGTGGTTGCAGGTAATGATATTAACAGAGTATGGGAGTTGAGAAGAGCCGGATTGGGGGTATTGTCAAATATGAGGGGGGATGCCCGACCGGTATCTCTTATAGAGGATAGTGCTGTAAGAGTTGAAGATTTGCCTGATTATATAAGGGATATTGATGAGATGTTAAAAGGTTATGGAAAAAGGTGTGTTTATCATGCTCATGCCGGTGTAGGGGAGCTTCATATTCGTCCGGTTATAGATTTAACTTGCAGTGAAGAGATAGTGTTGTTTCGAAAAATTGGGGAGTCTGCTGCAAAAATTGTGAAAGGGTATAGCGGATCGTTGAGTGGAGAACATGGAGATGGACGACTAAGAGGGGAGTTTTTACCTATTGTTGTTGGAGATTTATGTTATCAGCTAATGAAAAGGGTAAAAGAGGCTTTTGATCCATACTCCCTTTTTAATCCGGGGAAAGTTGTTGATGCATCTCCTATGGATAAAGAGTTTAGATATAAATTAAAGAGTCATCAAAATCTTATTGATGGCACCAGGTTTAACTGGTCTAAAGAACTCTCTTTTGCAGGGGCAGTTAACCGTTGTAGTGGATCAGGTGATTGTGTAAGGGATGTAAAGGATGGACTGGTTATGTGTCCAAGTTACAGTGGCACTAGAGATGAACGGGATTCGGTGAGAGGCAGGGCTAATGTGCTAAGAGCTTTTTTTGAAGGAGGGGATGATTATTCCAGGCTTTCAATGGATGAGGTTGTTGAGGTTCTGGATCTCTGTTTAAGTTGTAAGGCATGTCGGCGGGAGTGTCCATCGGGTGTTGATATGGCCAGACTTAAATCTGAGTTTATGCACTATTTTTATTCAAAAAAGGCTCCCTCTTTTGAAACCAGATTGATGGCAAATACTACTAAGGTTAACTCTCTTTTTTCGCGTAGTGGGAGAGTGGGAAACTACTTTTTAGAAAAGGGGTGGTTTAAGCTATTACTGCAGCAATTTGCTGGAGTCTCTTCTTCTCGTACTCTTCCATTATATAGTAGAATTAATTTTGATAAATGGTTTAAAACCAACAGGGTGAAATGTTTTAATAGGCAAAATGGCTTTTTGGGGAAGGTACTCTTTTTTGGTGATGAGTTTATTAACTACTATGATAGTCACATTGGGATAAAATCGGTGTTATTGTTGCAAAAGCTTGGTTATGAGGTTGCTTTGGCGCCGGTTAGAGATAGTGGAAGGGCTCTTATAACTTCCGGTTTTTTAAGTAAAGCTGCGCTAATAGCAAGCAGGAATGTTGAACGTTTAGCTGATTTGGTAGGAGAGGGTGTCTCTTTGGTAGGTTGTGAGCCTGCAGCTGTTTTAACCTTGAGAGATGAGTATCCCGATCTTGTTAAGAGAGAGTTATATAGCAGTGCTTTAAATGTAGCTTCGGCCACCTATACAATTGAGGAGTTTTTATACAGGGAGATAGAGTTGGGGCAAATAAAAAAAGAGTCTTTTACTCGTGAAGCTAAAGAGATTTATCTTCATATTCACTGTCATCAAAAATCATTGTGTGATAGTTCAATAGTTACAAAACTACTCTCTTTTCCTGAAAACTACAGGGCTGTTGAGATAAAGGCAGGATGTTGCGGAATGGGTGGTGGGTTTGGATATAAAGCTCGTAATTATAATCTTTCAATGCAGATTGGCGAAAATGATCTTTTCCCAAAGATAAGATCTATACGTGAAGGTAATGTTATGGTAGCAACGGGTCATTCATGCCGCCATCAAATTGCAGACGGCACAGGAGTTAAGGCTCTTCATCCTGCCGAACTGCTTTTTGATGCTTTGATTTAGTGTAGTTAAAGCAGACGAAAAAAACCTCCTGTGCCTGCTTTTACAGCTCCTTTAAGCTCCATATTTAAGAGTGTTGCCGACACCTTATTAACAGGCATATTGCAACTTCGCGCAATAGTATTGATATTCATTTCTCGATCTTCACTCTTTTTGAGAAGAGTAGAAATCAGCTCCTCCTCTTTCGACTCAAAAGTATCAAAGAGAGATCTTTGATGCTCTTTTTGACAATCGTCGGGTTCCCATCCTGTTATATACTCTATATCTTCGACCGACTCAATCATTGCTGCTATATTTGATTTTATAAGGTGGTTACAACCTCTGGAATATTTGTCATTTACTCTGCCCGGCATGGCCATAACATCTCTGTTATAGCTTTGAGCTATTCCTGCAGTTATAAGGGCTCCCCCTTTTTCTGCCGACTCCACTACAATTGTCACATCAGCTAACCCTGCTATAATCCTGTTTCTTTTGACAAAATTTTGTTTATCAGAGTTGGTTCCACTCATAAATTCAGTTAACAATCCGCCCATACCCAGCATCTCTTTGGCTGTGTTTGTGTGAGCTGACGGGTATATTCGATCTAATCCGTGAGCCATTATACCGTAGGTTGCAACACCGTTTTTAATAGCAGCTCTGTGTGCTCCTATATCCACCCCATATGCCAATCCGCTTACCACTACTGCATCTTTATGCCGTTTAGCTATCTCCGCAACTAATTTTTCGCAAAAATCTCTTCCTGATGTGGTAGGTTTTCTGGTTCCTACAATACTTATAATTTTAGTACTATTTAATCTGTTTTTTCCTAAAAGATAGAGTAAAAGAGGAGCATCTTCGCACATTGACAATCTGTGAGGATACTCTTTATCTGTTATAAAGAGAGGAGAGATGTTGTGTGCTTTAATAAATTCAATCTCTTTTTCTGCCAGAGCTAAAAATTTTTCATAGTTGATCTTTTTTAATCTTTTAATTCCCCTTTCGGTTAGCCCCGGAATTGTTGAAAAGTTTATCTCTTTGTTAAAGAACTCTTTTAGGTTGGGAGATCTTTCAAACAGTATTTTTGCTATACGGGGATTGTTCGCTGTAATACGGCTAAAGGCAATGCGGTATTTTAAATTTGGGTTCAAGGATGTTAAGTTTAAAGGTTAAGGTTTGGGTTTAAAACTAAAATATGAAATTGATTAAAGGTTTTAATTGGGATCTGTTTTACTTTTTGTGCTGTTTACTTTTTGTTCTCTTTTCAAGCATTTCAGTTAAACTCATTAATTCACTCTTATTTAGAGCTGTTAATCCTATGGCCGGATATTTTGCCAGTCCGCGCCCTGTCTGCTCATAAAGTATTAAAAAATGGGCTTTCCCCCTATATTTTGTTACAACTTCATAGTTGTAAAATCTGCTCCATCTTATCTCTATGGCACTATATTGTCGTGTTAAAGGGAAAAGGTTGAAATGTTTAATTTTGAATGACTCTTTGTTACTTTCTGTTTCTATATAGTAAAATCCCCCTTTTGCAAAAGCTACGGCAATAAAAATAATTAGTAGCGCCAGCATATAGTAGGTTATTGATTGAATATCAAGATTTACAATTAATGAGATAACAAACAGAGCTAAAGATGATAACCATGCTATTGCAAATGTCCTTATTTTTTTACTTGCAGATACTTTATTATTCATGTGTATATAATTTGTTTTTAATTTACCACATGGAACTCGCTTTGATAGTTATTCTCCTTTTTGTTTAGGAGTTCTTATATGGCTCGTTTCATGTGTATATATAATTTGTTTTTAATTTACCACATGGAACTCGCTTTGATAGTTATTCTCCTTTTTGTTTAGGAGTTCTTATATGGCTCGTTTCATGTGTATATAATTTGTTTTTAATTTACCACATGGAACTCGCCTTGATAGTTTCTTGTTACTTGATCTTCGATTTTTATGCGTTTGGCATTTTTACTTCGTTAAGTTGGCGATTCTCATGGCTTATTTCATCTTACATCTAAGATATATTTTTAGTTTTGTTCAAAAAAACGAAAATATCTCTTAATTAGCAAGCGCAATTATTGCTTTAAAAGAGTTAATTTTGTTTTTAAAATAGTGCTATGATATCATTAAATACAAACGAGACAACTGTTTATACAGTTACAGATATAGTGGCTGACCTCTCTTCATTTTGTGAACCTTACCGTGATGAGAAAATATTTGTTTTAACCGATAAAAACAGTTGCAGATACTGTTTTGGTGCCATAGAGAAGATAGAGGGAGTTAGTGAGCAGAGATTAATTGTTATAGATGACGGAGATGGAGCCAAAAGTATTGAGACAGTTCAAAAGGTGTGGCAGCAGTTTGTGGATAAAGGAGCCTCACGACACTCTTTGGTTATTAATTTAGGAGGAGGAATGCTTTGTGATTTGGGGGGATTTGCTGCAGCTACTTTTAAAAGAGGAGTATCCTTTGTTAATATTCCCACCACTTTGTTGGCACAGGTTGATGCTTCGGTAGGAGGTAAAACAGGGATAAATTTTGCCGGATATAAAAATGAGATAGGCACTTTTCAGCAGGCAAAAGCGGTTTTAATTGACACCTCTTTTTTAAAGACACTTGACAGTGATAATCTCTGTTCGGGATATGCCGAAATGATTAAGCATGCTCTTCTTAAAGGTGAAGAGATGGTTGAAAAAACTCTCTCTTTTGATATCTTCAATCCTTGTTTAAAGCAGCTCTCTTCTCTTGTTGGCGAGTCGGTAAAAATAAAAGATTACTATGTAACTGCCGATCCAAGGGAGCAGGGTATTAGAAAAGCTCTAAATTTGGGGCATACAGTAGGTCATGCTTTTGAAAGTCTTTCTCTTAAAAAAGGGGAGCCTGTGTTGCATGGGTACGCAGTTGCTTACGGAATGGCTGTGGAGCTCTTTTTAGCTCATTTAAAGCTTGGCTATCCTCTTAAGATGGCCGAAGAGCTTACTAAAGAGATAAAACGGATATATGGAGTTTATAAGTTAAACTCTATAGATTATGAATATATATATGAAGCAGTACTTCATGATAAAAAAAATCGTTCTGGCAGGATTAATTTCACTCTTCTCAAATTGCCGGGCAAAATTGTTACAGATGTTAATTGTAGCCGTGAAGAGATTGTAGAGGCTCTTGATTTATATCAAAAAAATAGTGTTTAAGATGGATAAATTTGAGATACAAGCACCCGATAGATTTAAATTTGCTGAGATAGACCTGCCATCTTCTAAAAGTATTAGTAACAGGCTCTTAATTTTAAATGCTTTAAGTTATAGTCCCTATCCGGTAAAGAATCTTTCGGATAGTGATGATACCAAAGCTTTAATTGATGTGTTAACTTCAAACAGTAATAGTTTTGATGTTGGTGCAGGCGGTACTACTATGCGATTTTTGACGGCATACCTTTCAAAAATAGTTGGTGAATGGTATATTACCGGGAGTGAAAGGATGAAACAGAGGCCTGTAAATGTGCTCATTGATGCATTAAATAGTTTGGGTGCAAAAATTGAGTATGTTGAAAAAGAGGGTTATCCTCCTTTAAAAATATTTGGAAGTGCTTTAAAAGGAGGAGAGATTGAAATGAAAGGCGATGTAAGCAGTCAGTACATTTCAGCTCTTTTAATGATAGCACCCTATATGGAAGATGGCCTTACTCTTCATCTAAAGGGAGAGATAACTTCTCGTCCTTATATTGATTTAACACTTAAACTTATGGAGCAGTTTGGTATAAAATGTAGCTGGAAAGGGGGATCTATTTTTGTTCCCGCAGGAGGGTATATACCTGTGAGCAGTAAGGTTGAGGGGGACTGGAGCGCAGCTTCATACTGGTATCAGGCTGTAAGTTTTGCAACTCCCGGTGATTCTGTGGTGTTAAAAGGACTTAAAAGGCATAGTTGGCAGGGAGATAGTGTGGTGAGAGAGATTTATAACTCTTTTGGTGTTACTACAGAATTTTCTAAAAGAGGACTTAAAATTGTGAATAGTGGTAACAGGGTAAAAAAATTTAGTTATAATTTTATAAATGAGCCCGATCTTGCACAGACTGTTGCGGTAACTGCTGCTTTTTTGGGCATTCCTTTTAATTTTAAGGGGTTACACACTTTAACAATTAAGGAGACTAATAGAATTGAGGCTCTTATTACTGAGCTTCAAAAATTTGGTTTTATTGTAAAAAGCAATGGTGTTGACAATCTTTATTGGGAGGGTGAGAGGTGTGAACCAATAGAGGATATTACTGTTTCAACCTATAAAGATCATCGTATGGCAATGTCTTTTGGCATGGCTTCTTTAATTACAAAAAAACTTAAATTAGAAGATCCTTCTGTTGTTAATAAGTCATATAGACAATATTGGGATGATCTGTTAAAAATCGGATTTACAATTGATACCATAAAATAAATAATTGTTAGTTGGAACATTTATCTTATCTTTGAGCCCGATTAATTTTAAATAGTTATAAACCTATATGGCAAAATCACAAATCAGTTTTAATAAGAAAGAGCTGGAAAAAAAGAAAAGGAAAAAGAAGCAGGATAAAGAGCATAAAAAGGAAGTGCGCAGGTCTAAATCTGAAAAGAAGAGCTTGGATGATATGATAGCCTACGTAGATGAGAATGGCAAAATTACTTCAACACCACCCGATCCCGATCGAAAAACTGAAGTTAATGCTGAGGATATTGAGGTGAGTGTATCTAAACAGGAGGAGGTTGAGTATGATCCTGTTAGAAAGGGAGTGGTCACATTTTTTAATGATGCTAAAGGGTACGGCTTTATTAAGGATAGCGAGACACAGGAGAGTGTCTTTGTGCATGTTAACGGGTTGCTTGATGATATTGAAAAAGGGAGTAAGGTAACTTTTGAAACTGAAATGGGATTGAAAGGTATAAATGCTGTGAAAGTAAAGCTTACTTGATATTCATTATATATTTTTTAGCTATAACAATTTTAAACTGTCTTGATTTTTATAATTAAGGCAGTTTTTTTATTGTTAGTTATAGAGCTAACAATTTTATGAGCGACAATTTGTCATTATATTTGCAATGCTTGAGCCACAGTGACAGTCGTAATGCTTTTTTGTGCCATAATGTCCTGAAAGGCAGTCTGGTATAGGGTTTGTGATATCTTAAGCGAAAGTGATTAAATTTATGTTGAACTAAAAAATTAAGGAGGGTTTAACTATGACACTCGTAAGAAGATTTAACAACCAAATGCCTGACATTGCTAATATTTTTGATGACTTTTTTGGAGGTGATATTTTTAATACTCCTTCTGTTGCAGGCAAAACTACAATGCCGTCGGTAAATGTTCGTGAGAACGATGATGAGTACTTTATTGAAGTAGCAGCTCCTGGATTGAATAAAAATGATTTTAAGGTAGAGGTTAATAACAATGTATTAACCATAAGTTGTGAAAAGGAGGAGAATAAAGAGGAGAAAGATGAAGGTTTTACCCGCAGAGAGTTCTGCTACTCAGGTTTTCGCAGATCTTTTGCCATTCCACGTAATGAGGTGGATGAGTCTAAAATTGATGCCCGATATAAGGATGGGATATTGAATATTACTCTTAAAAAACGTGAAGAGGTTAAACCTAAACCTCCCAAAATGATTGATATAAAATAATGAGAATTTGACTCCATAGGAGTCACAAAAAAAATATTTGCCGGGTCTTTTTAACAAGATCCGGTTTTTTTTGTTTTCTATTTAAAGCGAATAATCTTGTTAACTTTGCACTATGATTGAATCAAATTATCACTTTACTCCTTTAAAGGGTTATGAAAATTTTGAAGCTACAACTCAGATAATAATTGCTGAGATATTAAAGCGAAATTTGCCTCTAGAAATTATTGATGCTGATAACAATCTTATTTCGGTAAAATATAAAGGTAGAGAGTTTGTTATTCATGAAGGAACAGTGTCTGATGCCAACAGTTTGATTTCGTATAAGATATCGGATGACAAATGGATGACCAAGCTGTTTTTAAAAAGAGAGGGAATAAGTTGTGCTAAAGGAGTTTTGTTAAAACGGGGTTATTTAAAAAAACAGATTAACGGCATAGAGTATCCGGTTGTTGTAAAACCGTTAGATACAGATCATGGTATTGGTGTACAGACCGACATAGGAGAGGAGAGCGATCTGATAAAGGCTGTTGATTATGCATTAAACTTTTCGAAAGGGGTTATTGTTGAGCAATATTGTGAAGGAAGAGAGTACCGATTTATGGTTATTGATTCTAAAGTAAGAGCTGTTGCATATCGTTTGCCGGCAAATGTGTGTGGTGATGGTATAAAAACAGTTGAGCAACTTGTTGATATAAAAAATAGAGGCAGAGGTGCAGATTATCGCCACCCCCTGTTGAAAATAGTTATTGATGATGAGGTTAAAAGACATTTAGCCCAACAGGGTTATACTCCTTTGTCGGTTCCTTATAAAGGAGAGACTCTTTATTTACGCAAAAACTCTAATTTGAGTACAGGTGGTGACAGTGTTGATGTTACCGATGATATTAACTCATTTTATTGTGATGTTGCTGTAAGAGCCGCGAAAAGTGCAGGATTGCGAATTGCCGGAGTTGATATTATTATTAAGGATGAAAAGAGTATTCCATGTGACGATAATTATATAGTTATAGAGTTAAACGCACCTGCAATGTTATCAATGCATAACTATCCTTATTTTGGAAAAAACCGTAATATTGGTAAATATGTTCTTGATACTATACTTTCTTCAAAAAAGGTGTGATAAGGTTTAAATTATTATTGAATGGATGTTTTAGATATATTGAACGAGCCTATTGAGAGTAAAGAGCAACTGATAAACTATTTTGCATCGGGGAGTAAGCCGGCAGATAATTGGGGGATAGGTACTGAGCATGAAAAGTTTTTGTTTGATAAAGAGAAACTTACCCGGTTAACTTATGAAGGTAGTAATGGTATAAAGAGCATTTTATCTTTTATGAAAGAGCAGGGCTGGAGTGCTGTAACTGAAAATAACAATCTTATAGCCTTAACAAAAAATGGAGCTTCAATTACCCTTGAACCGGGCGGGCAATTTGAGTTGTCGGGGAGAAATTTTAAAAATGTTCATCAAACATGGGCAGAGACATTAAAACATTTTGATGAGTTGCGAACAATATGCAGTAATTTTAATGCTGTTAGTTTGTGTATGGGGTTTGACCCATTAAGTCGCAGAGAGGATATTGACTGGATGCCAAAAAAGCGTTATCAATATATGCGACAAAGAATGCCCAAACAAGGCTCTCTTGGACTGGACATGATGAGCAGAACAGCTTCTATACAGGTTAATCTTGATTATTTAGATCAAGAGGATATGATAAAAAAGATGCGTGTTGCTCAGGCTTTTCAGCCAGTTGTTACAGCCCTGTTTGCCAACTCTCCTTTTGTTGAAGGTAAACCCAATGGATATTTAAGTTATCGATCGCGTGTATGGGATGATACCGATTCCGAACGATGTGGGTTTCTTTCCTTTATTTTTGATGATGATTTTGGATTTGAGAAGTGGTGTGATTACCTGCTTGATATTCCACTCTATTTTGTCTATCGAGATAATCAGTTTTTACCGGCAAATAATAAATCTTTTCGTCAATTTATAGATGGAGAGCTACCCTGGCGTGCAGATATGACCGATTGGGAGATTCATCTCTCTACAGTATTTCCCGATATAAGATTAAAAAAGTTTATTGAGATAAGGGGAGCTGATGCCGGCTGTGCTATAAATATAGCCTCTTTATCAGCCTTATGGGTTGGTATTTTATACAATGAGGAAATCTTAAACAGAGCTTATGATATGGCAATGCAGTGGAGTGTTGATGACATCTCTACTGTACGTGAGTTGGTTGCAAAAGATGGCCTTTCTGCGCGGGCAAATAGTTATTTTGTTAAAGAGGTGGCCACAGACCTGTTAAATCTTTCTTTTGAGGGGCTGGCTAAGCGATCTAAAATTTTAGGAATTGAAAATGAGAGCTGCTATCTTGATCCGCTTTTTCAAGTTTTAAATAGTGGTATTACTCCGGCCGAGAGGCATCTGGATGAATATTATAACAAGTGGCAGGGTGATCTTAAGAAGATGGTTAAAGAGTGGCCATATTATCACCCTTTAGAGCGACCATAAACTAAAACAACTTTATATTTTTAAATGCGAAGTTTTACTTAGGCATGTCTAAAATTAAATTTTTATTGCACTATACATCTCAATTCAGATGGTGGTATGCAGGCGGATTAATTTTTTTGGGGTTAACGATTTGGGCATCAGTAACAATACCGGGATATATTCAAAAGAGTGTGGATCTTATTGCTTATGGTCGGGAAGCTTCACAGGATCAGTTTTTAAGCTATATTATTGCAATACTTCTGCTGGCTGTTGCATTAATTTTTGTGCGAACACTCTCTCGTATTCTCTTTTTTATTCCGGGCCGACTTATAGAGAGGCAGCTTAAAGGTGAAATGTTTACAAAACTCACCTCGTTTGGTAAAGACTATTTTGATCGTAATACTACCGGATCGGTTATCTCACGACTCAATAATGACATTAACGGAGTTAGAATGATAACGGGTTTTGGACTGTTACAAACCGGCAATATTATTTTATCATTGTCGGTTACTCCATATAAAATGTGGAAAATGTCTCCCGAGCTTACACTATACAGTGTGATTCCTCTTATAATTATTTTTGTTATAGTAAGGGTAGGAATGGTAATTATGGTTAAAAATACCCGTAATAGAATGGCAGCGTTACAATCCTTATCAGGAAAAGTTGTCTCTTTTTTGTCGGGAGCTTCTGTAATAAAAAGTTATAACATCTATAGTGATGCCGAGAGACGTGTTCATAAAGATAATGTCGCGTTATTTGGTTATACTCTTAATATTGCCTGGATTAGATCTTTTATTATACCACTTTTAGCCAGTATTGAGCAAATTTTAAAGGTTGTTATTCTTTTTGCCGGAGGTATGTTTGTTATAAATGGGACTTTTTCTATAGGTCAGCTTACCGAATATATTGCATATGCTGCTCTTCTTGCCCATCCTGTTATGGGGCTTGGCTGGGTTTTAACAGTTATGCAGCAAGGGTTTGTAGGAGTGGGCAGTTTGCAAACAATAATGAATCGCAAAGGTGCTGATGATGGTCGTAAATCGCTTTTATACTCCCAGAAAAAGGAGCTGTTTGATAATGGAATTAAGATAAACAATTTGAGTTACAGTTATCAGCAAGGGGAGCTGCCTGTCATCTCTGATATAAGCTTTGATATAAAACCGGGAGAAATTATTGGTATAACCGGACCACTCGGTAGTGGAAAAACTACTTTGATAAATTGTATAAATGGGTACTTAAGGGCCGGTAAAGGAAAGGTTTTTTTTGGAGATGTCGATTCTGATTCAGTTAGGATTAAAGATATTGCTGCTTCGGTAAGAACAGTTACTCAGGATGTTTTTCTCTTTTCAGATACAATTGAGAATAATATCTATTTTGGTTCTAATGATAGTTTTGATAGTTCAAAATTTAAGAATGTGCTTTATCAAAGTGCTTTATCACACGAGATAGAGAAATTCCCTAAAACAGAGAAAACCATGGTGGGAGAGAAAGGGATAATGTTATCGGGAGGTCAAAAACAGAGAATCAGTCTGGCCAGAGCCCTTTACAGTGAGTGCGACCTTTTGATTCTTGATGATGTTTTCTCTGCTGTAGACACTGATACTGAAAGATTTATAATTGAGCAGCTCTTTAGTACGAGCAATGTCAAAAGTATGATTTTTGTTAGTACACGTATAAGTGTTCTTGAGAGAACCGACCGGATTATTGTTTTGGATAATGGTCGTAAGGTTGATGAGGGCACTCATGATCAATTAAAGAGGAGAGCCGGATTTTATCGTGATACACTTAATATTCAGGAGGAGTCATAAAAAAGAAGAGATGATAAAGAGAGTTATAAAATCAAAAGATCTTCAACTGTTAAAGAGGTTTAGTCGCTATTTTTTTCCATATAAAAAATGGGTTATTATTAGTTTCTGCTCAATTCCTGTTACAACTTTTGCAGGGATTCTCTTTTTGTGGCTTGTGGAGCGTATTATTGATGACTTTATAATTCCCGGAGATGTTACAGGGTTAAAACTATACTCTTTTATGCTTGCTGCTGTTTTGGTGGTTAATTTTCTCTTTGATGGTATTTACAGTTACTCTTTCTCAAAGGCTGGTGGATTGGCAATAGTTGATATGCGAAAAGAGTTATTTGGTAAGTCGTTGAGATTTCCTATGCGCTATTTCGATAAAAATCCGATAGGAGTTACTCTTTCGAGATTAACCAGCGATATGGAGGCTATTGCTGAATCTTTTGCTGCAGGGATACTTGGTTTGTTGGCAGATTCGTTTAAGACAGCAGCATTAGTCTCTTACCTCTTCTATTTAAACTGGCGTCTTACATTGGTTTTATTACTTGTAGTACCATTTATAGTAATTGTTATAAAGTTTTTGCGTAAAAAAATCAGAGCTGCCTTTAATCAATCCCGTACCAGCCTGGCCAAATCTGCCGCTTATTTGCAGGAGTCTTTAAACGGGGTTAAAACCATACGGCTTTATGGTGCTGATAGGGAAGCATGGAATAAGTATGATACTCTTAACAGAGAGTACTCTAATGCTCAAAACCGGTCTAATGTTTATGATGCAGCGCTCTATTCTGTTGTAGAGGGTATAACATCTGTTGCTACAGCATTGATTTTATGGTATGGTGCTGTCCAAATTTGGGAGTACGATTACTCCATCGGAGTTCTTATTGTATTTGTTATCACACTTAGTCGTCTTTTTATTCCTGTACGTCAGTTTGCTCAGCAAATATCGACTATTCAACGAGCTATGTCTGCTTTAGAACATATCAGCTCACTTTTTGAAGAGAAGATCGAGGATGATGAGAAGAGAAGAGAATATAGATCTACTGCGACGATAGATGATATTAAAGAGATTGAGTTTAAAAATGTTTCGTTTGCCTACAATAAGGGAGAGGATGTATTAAAGAATATCTCCTTTACTATGAAGCGAGGCGATCGCATTGCGCTTGTTGGTTCTACAGGATCAGGTAAATCTACAATTTTACGTCTTTTAACCTGTGCCTATTCTGGTTATAGGGGGTCTATAACCATCAATGGAGTTGAACTTTCTCATATTCCTATTAATCATGTACGTTCCCTTGGTGCCTTAATGCAACAGGATATTTTTATGTTTAATGAGTCGGTTGCTTTTAATATCGGATTGGGTAGGGAAAATATTAGTGAGCAAGATATTGAAGATGCTGCGCGGTTTGTTTATGCCGATAGATTTATTAAAGAGCTACCTGGAGGGTATAGCTATAAAGTGCAAGATAATGGTGATAATCTCTCACGCGGACAGGCTCAACTTATATCCTTTGCCAGAGCTATTTGCGATAATCGTGAATTGATAATTTTGGATGAAGCAACAAGTTCAGTTGACTCTGTTACCGAAAATTATATTCAAAAAGCAATAGAGAACATCTTATCTTCTCGTACCGTTATTGCCGTTGCTCACAGGTTAAGCACAATAAAGAGGTCTGACCTTATCATTGTTCTTGAAAATGGAGAGATTATTGAGCGAGGATCTCATAGCGAGTTAATCTCGTATGATGGAAAATATGCCGGTTTAGTTAGCTCGTTAAAAAATAGACAAGAATAGATGAACCATTTTCTCTTAAAGTTGTTTCTTATATAGAGCCATTCTTAATAAGCAGGTTTAAATTTTACCTTCTATTTTGAATGTGACAAATGATATGTTGAACTTAAAAAATGAGATATTATGGCTTTTCAACTACCTGAATTAAATTATAAGTATGATGCCCTTGAACCATATATTGATGCACAAACAATGGAAATTCATCACACAAAACATCATTCAACTTATACTGATAAATTAAACGGTGCCGTTAAAGGAACCGCAGATGAGGGAAAATCTATTGAGGATCTTCTTAAAGATGTCTCTAATAAAAGCATTGCTATTAGAAATAATGGTGGGGGTTTTTATAACCACAATTTCTTTTGGGAGATATTAGGACCTTCGAAAGGCATGCCTTCAGGTGAATTTTTAAAAGCTATTGAGACTGCTTTTGGTTCATTTGATGCTTTTAAAGTGGAGTTTGCCAATGCTGCCACTACCAGATTTGGCTCGGGATGGGCATGGCTGATAAAACAGTCAGACGGCTCTCTTACGGTAACTTCTACTCCAAATCAGGATAATCCTATTATGGATATTAGTGTTGTGACGGGAGTGCCTCTGCTTGCACTTGATGTTTGGGAGCATGCTTACTACCTGAAATACCAAAACAGACGCCCCGAATATATTGATGCTTTTTGGAATGTTGTTAACTGGACAAAAGTTGAGGATAATTTTAAAAGAGGGTAGTAGTGTTTCAAGAGTAATGATTTGAGTTTGTAATTATTTTTGGTTTTGAGCCCCGTACTAAGTTTTACGGGGCTTTCTTTGTTTTCTCGAAAAAATGTTTAAATTTGTTTTACTTGCAACTGAATTCTATTTTTTTATAATAATTGTTGAACAGTAAAATCTATTTAACATGAAATTTGAATTGCCTCAACTACCTTATGCAGCTGATGCTCTTGAACCTTACATTTCAAAAAAAACCATAGAGTATCATTATGGTAAGCATCATCAGACTTATATAAATAAGTTGAATGATCTATTACCCGGGAGTGATTTTGAAAAGTGTGATCTTGATACAATTGTAAAAAAGGGTCATAATGGAATATTTAATAATGGAGCTCAGGTTTGGAACCACACATTTTACTTCTCTTCACTTTCTCCTAATGGTGGAGGTAAGCCAAAGGGAAAGATTGCTCAATTAATCGAGGATAATTTTGGAACCTTTGAAAAGTTTCAGGAGATTTTTACCAAAGCTGCCACAACTCTGTTTGGTAGCGGTTGGGTCTGGCTTGTTCAAAAAGATGACGGTTCTTTAGAGGTTCTTAAGGCGAGCAATGCTGATAATCCTTTGCGAAATGGCCATAAACCATTACTTACCATAGATGTATGGGAGCATGCCTACTACCTTGATTATCAAAATCGTCGTCCCGATTATATTGATGGTTTTTGGAAACTTATTAATTGGGATGTTGTAGAGTCAAGACTCTAATCATTGTATTAATCAGGTTAATATATTTTGTATGAGCAATTTAAAAGAGTTAATTAAGAAGAACAGAAGCTATCGAAGGTTTTATCAGGAAGAGCAGATTTCACGGGATATCCTTGAGGAGTTAATTGATTTGGCAAGGCTTTCTCCCTCAGCACGTAATGCTCAAACTCTTAAGTACTTTATCTCTAATAGTAAGGAAACTAACAGGTTGATTTTTCCCTTTTTAGCATGGGCCGGTTATTTACGTGACTGGGATGGGCCTTCGGAGGGAGAAAGACCATCCGCTTATCTTATAATGATGAATGATTCCCGTATATCTGACAACTATTTTTGCGATGAGGGTATTGCAGCACAATCAATTCTGCTGGGGGCAACAGAGAAGGGTTATGGTGGTTGTATTATAGGATCAGTTGAAAGATTAAAACTACAGAGAGCTTTGGATATTCCCAACTATTTGAAGATTATTCAGGTTGTTGCTTTGGGAAAACCAAAGGAGAATGTGATTCTTGAAGAGGCAAACGACGGGGAAATAAAATATTATAGGGATGAAAAAGAGGTGCATCATGTTCCAAAACGCCCTTTAAGTGAAATTATATATAATAAATAGGGGTGTTGAATTCACTTTAACACACCTTTTTAAATCTATGGCGGGAGCAATATTTTAGTTCCTGCTTTTTTTATTTAAAAAAGAGGCACATCTTTTTGATATAATGCATAATTTTGCACTGTTTAAAATGTAAGAGTTATGGAGTTTTCATTAAATGGTGATAGTGGCGGCTATTCCAGAACAGATTTATATGATGATAAAACCACTAAGGAGTTAGCCGAATTATATAAAAAGTCTCTCTCTTTATTGGGCGAAAATGTTGAGCGGGAGGGTTTGCTACAAACCCCTTTAAGAGTTGCAAAATCGATGCAGTTTTTAACTCAGGGCTATGATATGAATACCGATGATATTATTCGGTCTGCTATGTTCAGGGAGGATTATCGCCAAATGGTTTTGGTAAAAGATATAGAGGTTTACTCTTTGTGTGAACATCATATGTTACCTTTTTTTGGTAAGGCACATGTAGCATATATTCCTCGAAATTATATAACAGGGTTAAGTAAAATTGCCAGAATTGTTGAAGCTTTTGCACGCAGGTTACAGGTACAGGAGAGAATGACTACTCAAATTAAGGAGTGTTTACAAAATAATTTAAATCCTCTTGGAGTTGCTGTAGTTATTGAGGCGCAACATATGTGTATGCAAATGCGTGGTGTTCAAAAACAGCATTCGGTAACCACAACTTCTGATTTTACAGGAGCTTTTTTAAATAATAGTGCTACAAGAGAGGAGTTTATTAATTTGATAAGTTCCGGATTGCATTGATTTTATTAATTTATTGAACCACCAGTGAAGTAGTATCTCTGTTTTCGGCACTGAATATACCTAAAGCATTATTACTAATATTTCCTTTAATGTTTGCAGGCGGACCGGCAAAATGGGATGGTATTTGTGATGTTTCACGATTTACACCTTCTATAAAGTTGTACATCTCTGAGTTTATTGAACTCATGCTTAGTTCAATTATATCGCCGCTCTCTATTTTTGTCGATTCAGTTTTATCTATAGTATATATAATCATATCTTCAACATACTCACCTCTAAAGAGACGGTTATCTATAATTTTTAAATCAGCAGTTCTGTATCTGTTGTTTTCATCAATTTTAACCATATCAAATAGATAGTGGTTTGTGCCATTACCTCTGTCTTTAAAGGAGGCTGAAATGTACCAATGCGTATCTAATCTTGTCAGTTTTATTGAATCTATTTTTACAGGGGGCGGCATTTTAGTTTTTGAACTGTAGTTTTTCGTACTATCCCCTCCTATAGCTTTATCCAACTCAATTTTTAATTTGTATTCAGTACCTGCTATTGGTTTAAATTGTTCTGTCTCAATATAGTAAAGTCCGGGTAGTTTAGTAGCTTCTTTTAGACGATATGTTTTGTTTATTGAACTTATCTCTACTTTTGCATTGGTTACCGGCTCATCATTTTTTTGAGAGAGATATGGTGCTGTTTTTGTTAAGCGTACCGTTTGCATTTCATCTATATTTGATAAGAGTGATTCTACCACAAGTTTTTCGGGGGAGGTATCAAGTTCGGGTGTAATGGTTTTTGTGCATCCGCTTAATTCAAGCATGATTAAGATCTTAAACAGGTATAATATATAATGTTTTACTCTTCTCATTTTTAAAACCTAAAAGTGTAACTGATTGATGGGACAACTGAAAATAGATAGGTCATCTCTGCTTCGGTTATCATATTTTTATTTTCAGCTTTTTGAAAGTTTATCATCCAGGGATTTTTTCTGCCGTAAAGATTATATATTGAAAATGACCACTCTCCTTTTCCAAAACTTCTCTCTCTCTGTTTTATCGATAAAGAGAGGTCAAGTCGGTGATAATCCGGCATCCTCTCAGCATTACGATCTGAGTAGTAGGGTATAATATGATCTTGAAATCGGTAACGTCCAACGGGCCATGTTGTTGGGGTGCCTGTGTAGTATACGAAACTTGATGAGGCAGTTACTCTATTTGAGAAGTTGTAATTTAATATTAGTGATAGGTTATGTCTTCTGTCGAACGGAGAAGGGTATGGCAAACCGTCGTTTATCCATTGGTTTTTTCTTGTCGATTTTGATAGTGTGTAAGCAATCCAGCCATTAACTCTTTCACCTTCATAAGATGACATTAGCTCTACCCCCTTAGCTTTTGCTTTTCCCTGTCGTACTTCACCCTCTATTGCTTTGTTAAAAATCAGGTTGGGATGATCTTTAAAATCTATTGCATTATCGGTATTTCGGTAAAAGATCTCTAGTGAGTGATTCCATTTTTTATTACTGCTTTTATAAAAAAGACCTTTAGAGAGTGCCGTTCCTTTTTGCGGTTTAATAGCCGGGGAAGATGAGAACCAAACATCCAAAGGTGTTGATGATACAGAATTGCTAGCCAAATGTATATACTGCTTTGTTCTTGTATAGCTTCCTTTTAATGTAATGTTGGGAGTAATCATCCATGAAAAGCCTGCTCTTGGTTCGGGAGCATGATATGTGTTATATATTTTATTTCCATCATAATCGATTGTATCGGTGATATTAAATTGATCATCGAACATAAATATTGTGGCATTGCCTATATTTTGGAATAGAGAGTATCTCACTCCATATCTTAAGGTAAATTTGTTGGAAAGAGCTATGGTGTGGTCGGCAAATATTGAATGCTCTGCCGTTGTTGATTTTGGAATTCTGTTTTCGTTGTAAGAGCCGGTTTCACTATTTGCATTTATTATTCCGGGTTTTATAGTTCTGAGTGTTGAGTTTAGGCCTCCATTTATTATACCGCTATTTTGCGTGTTAAAAGTGATATCATATTTAAAGGTTATATCATTAATTTGAGAACTCCAGTTAAGAGAACTAAACCCTAAATCTTTTGAATCTATATAGTAGTCATATTTACTTGATGAGAGAGTTGCTTTTGAGTAGGTGAAATCATTAAAAAATCTTTGCCACTCCCCATAAATAAGTCTGTTCCCAAAATCAACAGCAGTAAAATTGTTTGCAAAGTTATCTCTCCCTTTATATAATCCAGCAGAAATTCTATCTCTTTTTGAAGCAATATAGCTTAATTTTATGTTGAGATCATAAAAATTAAGAGTGTTGTCATGAAGAGTTTCATCATTGGCCATTGGAAGGTATAGATCGAGATATGAGCGTCGTGCGCTCACTAAAAATGAGAGTTTATCTTTTATAACCGGACCATCAAGAGATAGTTTGCTTGATATTAGTCCGACACCCGCTGTACCTTTTACCTCATTCATATTGCCATCCCTGCTATTAACTTCTACTATTGATGCAAGTCGTCCGCCTTTAGAACCCGGGATATCACCTTTGTAAATTTCTACTTTATCTATAATATCGGTGTTAAAAACCGAGAAAAAGCCCAGGAGATGTCCTGCATCATATATAGTAGTGTTATCAAAAAGGATAAGATTTTGATCGGGATTTCCTCCACGTACCGAGAAACCCGTTGTTCCTTCACTACTTGTAGATATTCCCGGAAGCATCTGAATACTTTTCATAGGGTCTGATTCACCAAGTAGTGTTGGCATTTGATCTAACTGTGTAGAACTCAGTTCTTGAATTCCCGTGACAGGTTCTCTCTGGAGCTCTTCATAACTTCGGCTCTCTATTGTTATTCCTGGGATCTCCGCAATTTTGGGGAGTAGAAAAAACTCTTTTTTATGCTTTTTATCTATCTCTATAGTTGCATAGTAAGTTTTATATCCTAAAAAGCTGATTGCAATATCATATTTTCCTATATTTAGTTCTATAGAAAACTCTCCCTTTTTATCTGCTATCTTTCCCTTATTTATGGTTGATATATAGATCGAAGCTCCCGGTAAGGTTTCGAGGTTCTCTGCATCATAAACCGTTCCTTTTAGAGCCTGTTTTCCTGTTGCTTTTAATGAATTTGCTCCAAAAAAAAGAGATAAAATAAGAAGCAGTTGCGATATTTTTGTGATGTTCGCAATCATTAACCGGAAGTTTTAAGTTATCATTTTCACTTTTTATTGGGGTAAAACATTACAGCTTTTCCTTCGCGCCCATCTATATTTAAGCAAAAAGGTTTTTTGAACCTTACATGTCTTAAAAATTCAGTTTCGTAAACTGCCTCATGACTATTTAGCCATTGGGTATCAATTCTTTCGTTGTTAGCTCTATTATTTATATAAAGATATGCAACCCTTAATGATGTGAGGTTTTGAAAAAAGTGGGTTCCCTGACTTGGTTCTACCTGGTAATTCTCTAAAGCTGTTTCAACAATTGCTCTTGCTCCACAAATTTGTCCCCATTTTACAGGAATTCCCAGCCAGGGATCTTGAGAGCCCCATCGCCCTGGTCCTGCAAGCAAGTATGAGCGATTCTCATTTTGGAGCTTATCGTTTATCTCTTCAATTTCTGTTGCAATGGCTGGATTGTTTGCCGGCTTATAGTTTTCTGTTTTAACATAAACTATATCTTTAATATCATCTATTGACCCATTACCTAATGCAGATTCACTGTATAAAAGAGCATCATCTCTGTTTTCAATCTCTACAGAAATCCCTGATGATTTAGAGCTGTCAACTACAGGTCTTATTTGTAAAAGGTAAAACATTGCAGGCTTACCGGGTGGTGTTTGTAAATCTACGGCAAACTCTATTTCTACCGGCTGATTCATCTCTTTTTGACCTATCTCTAATACCTCTCTCATAATCTTTGCAAGAGGGAATGCATCATATTTTAGGATGTTAGCAAAGGTTACCAGAGGTATTCCTTCTGCCATAGTGCCATCTCTGATCGATTGATTTTGCATATCAAAAACAGAGCCTGTCCATTTTAGCGATCCATCTTTTAGACCCACTCTAAGGTCGAGATTGAGGATGTTAACTCCGTCATCGGTTGAAGGTAAAAAGTTTGAGGAATTAAGATCAAGTGCAAAAAAGTTTTTTTGAGTCTCTCTCATAATCATTTCTGGTGATGAAAGTTGTATTATTTTTTTAGGATACTTTGGTGAAAAGCGTAGAGATGTTCCACCCTCAACAATATATTTTCCCAAACCGAGAGCCACATTCACTATACCTTCATCTGCTTTTTCGGGGGGAATAGGATAGAAGTTGACCGACCGGGCTACACCTGAAAAGGTTGGATAAAACCTGTTTTCATGAGCCTGCCCTACTATCTCCTGAATAATAATACCCATTCTCTCTTCATCTATAAGATTTAGGGTACTTGTCATATATGCTTTACTTGACTTAAAGTAAACAGATGCATAAACACACTTTATTGCATCGCCAAGTTGTTTTGCCATTTTTTTATAGTTACTGCTATTGGGAATCATATATGTAGAATATATCCCTGCAAATGGCTGATGATGGCTGTCTTCGAGCATGCTCGAAGATCTTATTGCCACAGGTTTTTGTAATACTTTGGCCAGCTTTATTAAATGTTTTTCTACTCTATAGGGAAGTTTTGCTTTTACAAATTTTTCCAATATACTGCTGTCGGGCATATCTGATAGTCCTGTAGGATAAAGATTATTATTCTCCATAAACTCTTCAAAGAGATCTACTCCTAAAACTATCGTGCGCGGAATTGATATTAGTACATTTTCAAAGTTTTTAAATACAGAATGGTTTTTTATTATGGTACTTAAAAATGCTAATCCACGTGCCTTCCCTCCCAGGGACCCTTCTCCTATTCTGGAAAAAGTTACATAATCATCATAGCGATGGTTGTCGAAAGAGGCAATAATACCCCTTCCTTTATACATTCTAAATTCAGATATTATTTTATAAAGTTCTTGTTTTATCTCTTCTGTTTTAGACTCTTTATCAAGTTTTAGCTCTTTAACTACCGCAGCAATTGAGAATAGCGCTCTTGCTGTTAACCATTTTGAAACATGATTTCTTTTAAAATGGTACTCAAGAGTTTTTTCGGGTATATTTAACAGCTTTTTTTGAAATTCTTGTAAATCACTAGCTCTTGTAATCTCTTTTCCCGTATCGGGATGTATAAATACAAAATCACCAAATGCCAGGTAGTTATTTAAAAAGTCTTTTAACTCTCTTAAAAGAAGTTTTGAGTTTTTATGAATAAATCCTACTTTAATCTCTTTTGCAACATCTCTTATTTTTTCATCGGATGATTGTAAAAGAAAAGGCATATATTTATTATCTCTTTTAACTTTTCTTGCCAGAGAAATTCCGGCTTTATTATCCTTTACTCCTTTATGATCAAAAGCTACATCAGAGATAATTCCTAACAGGCTGTTTTTATATTTGCTGTAAAGCTTTGATGCCTCTTCATAATTTCTTGCAAGAAGTATTTTAGGGCGTCCTCGCATGCGCATCATTCTTTGATGTTCATTAAGCCCTTCAGTCATAAATTTGCGTGACTGTTTAAAAACTATTTTATAGATGAGTGGCAGATAGCTTGAGTAGAACCTTACACTATCCTCAACAAGCAAAATTGATTGCACCCCAACTTCTAAAACGTCGTTGGGAGCATTCATTGTATCCTCTATCAGTTTTATAATTGCCAGCAACAGGTCGGTGTTTCCCAGCCAGCAAAACACATAATCTATAGCGCTTGTATCTTCGTTTTTTAATTTTAGAGAAACCTCTCTTGAGAAGGGAGTTAAAACAACAATAGGGATATCTATATACTCTTTTTTAACCAGCTTTGAGAAGGAGAAAGGATCCATTCCCCCAACACTGAGCATGGTTATTACTAAATCTATTTTCGTTGTTTTAAGCACATTAAAAGCCTCTTCGGCTGATGCTACATGAATAAATTGTGGAGGATGTCTAAGATTAAGAGATACATATTCATTAAATATCTGCTCATCTATTCGTCCGTCCTCTTCCAGCATAAAAGCGTCGTATGAACTGCATATAAGCAAAACCTTATGTATGCGTTGCTGCATTAACTGATCAAAAGCGGTATCTTCAAAACTGTTTTTGAGATTTTCATGAATCTGGTCGAGGTTTCTCATAGTATAATATTCTATCGGTCTCTTCTTTTATGGTAAATTTATAAAAAAAGGCCGTCTCTATATAAAAGAGACGACCTTAAATATTTTAAGAATACCTGTTAATTTTAATAATTGTAGGTAAGATCTTCAGCTTGTCTTGATGAATAACTGATTCTTAATGCCTGAGATCTTCTCAATGCTTGTTTAATATCAGTTATAATTCCCATTTCACAGTCGTAATCTGCTTTAATTGAAACTGTCATAAGTGGTCTCTCACTCTCTCTCATCGATTCGCGCTCTTGAATAATATAACTCTGTATATCATCAACAGATGCAAACTGATCATTAAGCTGTACCCTTGGTTCGGTTCCGTGAGTTGACTGATATTGTCTCATTGGTACCCCAACATAAATGTAGGTTACAAGAGATTTTTTCTCCAGTGCAGTTAACTCTGTCGCTTCTGGAAGAGTTGTTTGCACCATCAGTTCAACTTCCTTCATGGTTGTACTTACCATAAAGAAAAACAACAGCATAAATACAATATCGGGTAGAGATGCGGTGTTTATTCGCTGACCGCCTCCTCCTTTTTTCTTTTTAAATTTTGCCATTATCTTCCTCCTCCTACATTACGTGGTTCAGCTTCTGATATTTTTTGCGGGAAAACCTCTCTAATCGCTCTTTGCCGTTCAGTGTCGAGGTCAGCATAATCCATATTAAACTCTCGTTGAGCCAACTCGTTACGCAACTCATTATAGGCTGCCGATAACTCATTTTGCACTGCCAGATACATCTGATATTGTGTTCCTCTATCATTTTGGAGTGATATTACCGCATTGGGTGTAGTCTCTATTACTCCAATAATTGGAACCTCTATCTCTTCTCTGACAGGGAGATTATCCAGATTATGCGGATTTTCTATAAACTCCTTTGCCGCATCTTTCAATTGACTTAGAGGCATTGGCTCTCTTTCCACAAGTAACTGATTATTTGCATTGATAAGCACCTCAAAAACGTTTCTTTCACGTATTGGCGGAGGTGGCTCTTCATCTTCGGGAACCGGCGGAGGAAGCATCCTCGCAAGTCCCAAATCAGTATCCATGGTGGTAGTCATAAGGAAGAATATCAGCAGCAAAAAGGCGATATCTGCCATTGAGCCCGCATTTACTTCCGGTGTTTCTCTTTTAGCCATAGAAAACTATTATTTTTTAGTATAGGACAAATAGTCCGTTTTTCTATTATCTGAACTGTCTGGATATTTCAGTGTATGCAATTGCTCCAAGAACTAATGCAAACAGGAAATAGATCGTGTACAGAAATGTATCTGCCAGCAATAGCATTGATGGCACATTGTCTGGTCCGTCATACCCCGGAAGAGTTAATGGTGTTGCATCTCCAAGGCTATATCCGATAATTACCAGTGCAGCAAGCACTAATATTGAAATTAATGATCTTATTGCATTTTTTGGATGCAAAACAAGGTAAATAATCTCAGCAATAATTGAGATAGCTGCAGCTGATATAACCAAAATTATACCCCAATTTAGAATACTATCGGTATATACAGGTGTTGTATATGCAGCATCTTCAATTTCGCCACCGAAATAGAACAGACCTGCTAAAACAATGGTTACTGCCAGAAGGGCAAATAACACAATGTTTAATATTTTTGCTAATTTGGTCATAACTGTTCTCTATTTTTTAGCGTTATACTTTACTAGAATATCAAGTAATGAAATTGATGCATCTTCCATAGTGTTTACTATGCCGTCGATTTTAGATACGATGTAATTGTAGAAAATCTGAAGGATAATTGCTACAATAAGACCTGATACTGTTGTAATAAGAGCAACTTTAATACCTCCTGCTACTGCAGTTGCTGAAATGTCACCCATTGCCTGAATATTGTCGAATGCTTCAATCATACCAATTACTGTACCCATGAAACCAAGCATAGGAGCAATTGCTATAAATAGTGATATCCAGGTAAGACCTTTTTCCAGTAGTCCCATTTGAACAGATCCGTATGAGATTACTGATTTTTCAACAACATCCATTCCTTCGTCAAATCGGTCTAATCCCTGATAGAAAATAGATGCAACAGGTCCGCGTGTATTACGGCAAACCTCTTTTGCTGCTTCAATTCCTCCTTCTTCAAGAGCTTCTTCAACCTCTTTAAGAAGTTTTTTGGTGTTTGTAGAAGCAAGGTTCAGGTAGATAATTCTTTCTATACAAATGGCCAGACCAAAAATTAGTGCAAGTAGTACGAAACTCATAAACATTGCACCACCTTCAATAAATTTTGCTTTAACCTCTTTGTGTAGACCTCTGTCTTCTATTTCTGCAGCGTCTAAGTCTTCAGCTGCACCGGCTGGGGCTGCTTCGTCCACAAACTCTGTGGTGGCAGCATCTTCTGTTGCCTGTTCAACTTGTGCTGTTTCGGTCGCCGCTGCTTCCTCCTCCTGGGCAAAAATAGCTGATGCTCCTGAAATATTAAGCATCCCGATTACTGCCAAAAACGCAAATAGCTTTTTCATAATGTGTTCTTAATTTGAATTTGTATTGGTTTGTTAATACTCAAAATGTGAAAATTAAAATATTGATTTTTTTATTAATAGGATAGAACAAAATTAAATTTATAGATAATGAAAACCAAATAAAATAATTTTCATTTTTCCTGTTACTATCCTCTCATTATAGTTCGCAAAATACAAAAAAAAGTTCAAATACAATTTTAGAGAAGTTAAATTTGCCGATTTAACTATTTTTGAGTTTTGTTTTATAAATTAAAAAGTTCTTTCGCATTTCTATCTGTTACCTCTGTTAACTCCTCTATTTTAACATTAAATATTTCTGCTGCTTTTGTTACTGTATAGTTAATATAAGAGGGTTCATTACGTTTCCCTCTTTTAGGAACCGGTGATAGATAAGGGGCGTCTGTTTCAAACATTAATTTTTTATATCCTGTCTCTTTTAAAATGTTTGGTAAATTTGAGTTTTTATAAGTGACCGTGCCGTTAATTCCAAGATAGAATCCTTCTAGTGATAATGCTTTTTTTGCATCTTCAATGTTACCAGAAAAACTGTGAAACACCCCTTTTAATCTGCTGTCATAGCAGCTGCTTAACAGATCGAAAACTTCGTTAAATGCATCTCGTACATGTAGAACTATTGGAATATCAAGCTCTACTGCCCATTTTAACTGAATTTTAAGAGCTTCTTTCTGTTCGTTTATAAAAGTGGTGTCGTGATAGAGGTCTAATCCTGTTTCGCCTATTGCTATAAACTCTCTTCTGTTTACCCACTTTTCAATAATTTTCAGCTCCTCTTTAAAATCTTTTTTAACAGATGTTGGATGCAGGCCCATCATTGCTTTACATAGCTTTGGTGCTCTTTCTTCGCACCTTAGCATTGCATCTATCGATGTTGAATCGATATTTGGCATTAAAACAGAATTTACACCTTGTGAAACAGCCCTTTTAATCATCTCTTCTCGATCGCTGTTAAATGCTTTTGAATAGATGTGTGAATGTGTGTCAATCATTGTATTACTCTTTTTGTGCTATCATTGCCTCTGCAACTTTAACAAATCCTGCAATGTTAGCTCCCTTTACATAATCTGTATTTCCATTTAGATCGGTTCCAAATTTAACACAACTATTGTGAATGTTTTTCATTATTGTTTTTAGTTTTTCCTCTATCTCATTGCGGGTCCAATCTATTCTCATACTATTTTGCGACATTTCTAGTCCGCTCACCGCTACTCCCCCTGCATTAACTGCTTTACCCGGTGCAAAGATAATTTCTTTTGCAGCAATTTTTGCCGCTTCGGCCGTGCAACCCATATTTGAAGCCTCCGCTATTATAGAACATCCGTTTTTAATTAAACATTCGGCATCTTCTCTGTTTAGCTCATTTTGTATAGCTGATGGCAGTGCAATATCGCACTTTTCTTTCCACGGCTTTTCCCCTTTAAAAAAGGGCAAATTAAATTGTTTTGCGTATGGTTCAACTATATCTAAATTTGTATTGCGTAGCGTTAACATATAATCTATCTTTTCTCCGCTCACTCCCTCTTTATCATATATATAGCCATCGGGTCCCGATAAGGTAATTACTTTAGCCCCCAGATGATTTGCTTTTTTGGCTGCTCCCCATGCAACATTTCCAAAGCCCGAGATTGCTATTTTTTTTCCTTTTATAGCTTGTCCTTTGCGTGCTAAAATCTCATTTATAAAGTAAATTGCTCCATAACCTGTTGCTTCGGGACGTATTTGGCTTCCTCCATACTCTCTTGCCTTACCGGTAAATACTCCGGTAAAATCATTTTTGAGTTTTTTGTACATTCCAAACAGATATCCAATCTCTCTTGCACCAACACCTATATCCCCTGCCGGAATATCAGTATTTTCTCCCAGATGCCTGTAAAGCTCCTGCATAAAAGAGTGGCAAAACCTCATTATTTCATTATCCGATTTGCCTCTCGGACTAAAATCGGCGCCTCCTTTTGCTCCCCCCATTGGTAGCGAGGTTAAACTGTTTTTGAAAGTCTGTTCAAACCCTAAAAACTTGAGATTGCTCAATTTAACGCTTGCATGGAAGCGTATTCCACCTTTGTACGGACCGATAGCTGAGTTGTATTCAACTCTGTAGCCACGATTTATATGCATCTTGCCCTGATCATCAACCCAGGGAACTCTAAATATTATTACTCTTTCGGGCTCAATGATTGCTTCTAAAATATTGTGTTTTTGGTAAATCGGGTTTTCGAGATAATAATCCCATACATTTTCTACAACCTCTTCTACTGCTTGTATAAATTCATCTTCCTCTTTGTTTTTCTCTTTTATCTTATCAAGAAATTTTTTCATAGTAAAATGCTTTATATTTTGTTGTTGGTGATTCTACTGTCGAATTTAGTTAAAATATTGTCAATTAAGCAAAGTTACCAGGGTTACGTTTTTTTAGTTAAAAAAAGTTAAGTTTGACCAACAACCTTTTTTTGTTTGTGAGTGATACTCACTGATATCCATAATTTTTGAAAGAAGGATCAATTTGTTAATCACCTTTAAGTATCGTGGGGCTAACTTTTTTTGGTATTTTTGCGTATCTATAAAATAGTTGTATTAAGTTGATATTTGATCTTTTTTACACTATTTTACATATTGGTTGAGTTTACTCTTTTTTATATAAATAGACTTTATGGTTTGGAGTTTTACTATTCGCGGCATTATAATCACATTTTTTCTCCTTTTCGGTTTCTCCGGAGTTAATACATATGGTCAATATGATGTTGATGTGTGTGGTGATGTTATTTTTGTGAGTGATTTGTTCAATGATGATGATATTAATATACCTCCAGGTCACCAGGGAGGTGGTAACTGGATTGATTTGGACGGACTTTCAATATCGGATAGAGCTGGAGATGCCTATTTTTATGGCATTGAAGAGGGTGAAACATATAGTGTGGTTTACAGAAGAAATGCCAACAACATTTATACTTTTAATTTAACAGGAACCTCTGGCGGAACCTTTTTTGAGTTGTTAAATGAAGATAGTAATACTTCAGATGTTCTATTAACTGAGCCAGATAGCTACTCTTTTACCGTCTCTCCAGATGATGCCGCTGCATATCTTTTTTATAAAAGGGAGATGCCAAATGGTAATCTTCAAGTTGATAGTCATACCAGCAACTCTTACTCTATAAATATAGACGATGATGAGGTTTATCAACTCTATTCAGTTGCTACTGATAATAATGGTTGTATAACAATAACCAACACAATTGAGATAAGTGTAGGGGATCTGCAACTGCGTGTTGAAGGTGGAGAGTCGGTATGTAGTGATGATGCCCCCGACTTCACTCTTTATGTCCGCCCTTTTGATAATACTAACTATTATTATACATGGATTGATGAGGATGAAGAGGAGGTTGGAGACGGAGAGACTTATCATGTTGAGGATTATGGCACCTATACTGTTGTTGCTCATACGGATCAAACTTTGCCAAATAATTCAAATCAATGGTCGGGATATGAGACTGTTTATGTAGGTGATTATCAAATTTCTAATGTTACATTAGAGCCGTTGGGAGTAGTTGTTTTATGTGATGATGAAATTCAATTAACAGGTAGTTATGGGAATTATCCTCTTATGGTAGAGGATGATCAAAAGGAGGTATCTTACTTATGGAGTTATTACAATAGTGTTGTTGAAAGAGGTGATTACTTAGGTGGTGATCAATCTTTTACTGCAGAAGATGCTGGTGGGTACACATTTACTGTTTATGAGACTGATAATTATCTCTGTTATGGTATATCTGATGTGACCCGGCTTATTACCCCTGATGTTGATGCAACACTTGTAAATAATGGAGTGTGTGCTCCTGCCAATGCTGAGATTGATATTGCTGTTTATGGTGAGGCAAATATAGAGTGGGAAGTTGTTATTAGTGATGGAACAGATAACTTCTCTTATACAATAGTAGGTGATGATCAGGGAGCTGCTTTAGATAGAGTTACTATTTCTGGAGAGTATGAAGAGAGTGTAGAGTTGGAAATTATCTCTGTTGAAGCCAGTGGAGGGACTGTTTCTTGTGATATTGAGCCCGAGATGTTGCCTTTACCATTTGAGTTTGAGGTGTTTCAATATCCCGAAGAGTTTCTGTTTGAAGGTGAAGGTTGTGTTGGGGATAATATTGAAATAGTGCTTGAAGAAAGCGAAGATGATGTTGAATACTTTTTGTTAAAAGATGGAGATGACCAGAGTCAACTTTCAGGTACAGGGGGTGAGTTGATTTTTAATGTAACTGATGCTGAAGAGGCTTCTTATACAATAGAGGCTCGCAGGGGTGAATGTGTTATTCCCATGCTCGGTGAGGTTCTTGTTGCTCAACCACCTGCAGAAAGGGATGTTTTTGTTACCGGGACATTTTGTTCAGGTAGTTCACATCTGGTAGAGGTTGGAAATCCCGAAGATGGAGTTTTATATGCCCTTTATCGTGATGGTGAACAGGTGCGAGAGCCTCGTAAAAGTGGTGAGTTTACCGGAGTTACAACTGCAGGGGAGTACTCTGTTATAGCTTCAAGAGGGGACTGTTTTATTGAGTTTACAGATCTCTTTATTATAAATCAAACCCCTCAAAGTCAGACCATAATTGAAACCGAAGGGTGTGAAGGAGATGAGCTTATAGTAGAGTTGGAGGATTCTGAAGGGAGTGATGTTGAGTACACACTTTATGATCCATCGGATGATGTTGTTGAGACTGTAACAGGGAGTGGCGAGAGTTTAACGTTTAATGTGCCTGTAAGTGAGGGCGGTATCTATTATCTGATTGCCTCGCATGCCTCTTCAGGCTGTTCTGTTGAGATTGGCGAGATAGAAATTTTTGAAATTCCTGATCTTGATTTTGAGCTATCGATAGATGGTGATGCACCATATTGTGGAGGCGTTAGTCATACCATTCGTTTATCCGGTTCTCAGGAAGAAATTGTTTATCGTCTTTATCGTAATCATATGGATGGAGAGCGAGTTGGCATAACTACCGGCACCGGTGGTGAAATAACTTTTACCCAGTCGGAGCCCGGAACCTATTATATTACTGCTGACAATAGTGGTTGTGAATATGAGATTGATAGTGAAGTTGTTATTAGTAAACAACCTCAATCTTTTAGTGTAATCGGTGATGATGCTTGTGAAGGAGATGATAATGTTTCAATAACTGTAGAGGATACCGAGACTGATGTTCAATATATGTTACTGCGTGACAGTAATCCTTACGGAACAACAATTGGTGGTGATGGCTCTTCTATAACTTTTAGTGCCGAGTATCTTGTAGGAACATACACTGTACTTGCAAATGATGGAGGATGTGAAACTTTAATGGATGGAGAGGTAGTGGTTAACTCTTTACCGGATGTTTATATTACAGGAGCTTTAGATGATTATTGTGCTGATGCAGGTGAAGTTACCATAGAAGGGCGTCCTCGAACCGGGGATAATAGTTGGCGTATAAGAGGTATGACAGATAACCCCTCATGGTATATTGATAATGGTGACCATACTTCAACAATTGATGTTGAAGAGGCTGTAGATCATGGAGAGGGAACATATACATTTATATATACCTATACCAGTTTGAATACCGGCTGTATTAATAGTGCCGAACATGACATTACTTTTCATGACGATTTAAATGATAATATAAACTTTAGATGGCGTTACGATGAGAGTGGTGATGATGATTGGGAAGATTTTGAAGAGGGCGAGGAGCTTTTAATCTGTTATGATGAGGGTGATATTTTACTGGAAGGATATTTTATTGATAGTGGTGATGCAATAGAGGCTGGCTCTTTTTCAGGATCAGAGGGTTTATCTTTTTATGATGATGGAGTTGCAATTTTTGATCCCGAGGAGGCTGGTAACGGTCTGCATACAATAATATACACTTATATTGATGAGGAGACCGGTTGTCTTGGTGAGGTTGAGCATGAGATACAAATAGGAGTGACCCTTTCAATTGAAGGAGATCCGCTTGATTATGTTTACTGTTGGGATGATGCTGTTATTGAGTGGTATGGTACACCTGAGATTGGAGATCCTGATGAGGGACTTCTATCTGTTTATTATGTTGATGAAAATGGGGATTTATCTTTAATAAACAGTAAAATAGGAACAGATTCGGATAACAGACTAGAGATTAATCCTTCACTACTGGATGCCGGGAACTATATTGTACGTTATGAGTTTGAAGATGATGCGGGTTGTACTAATATTTTAGATGAGGAGTTTGTTATTGAAGAGGAGTTTGATGCCTCTTTTGTTACCGAGTCGGGAATAACTCAATTTTGCTTAAATTCAGGTGAGGTTGTTTTAGAACCTGCCCCCGATGCTAGTCCGTTCGGCACATACTACGGAGATATTCCCGGTTCTTCAGCTTACATTTCCGGTAATCGTTTTAGTCCGTACATAGCCGGTGTTGGTGACCATATTATCTATCGTGAAGTATCCTCGGGTAATTGTAACGCAATAGCACAACTTACTGTCACCGTGCTTGATCTGCCTGATATAGAGGTTATTGTTAATGATAATTATTGTGAATTTGATTCTCCCGATAGAATTGAATTAAATGTAGAGGATAATAGTGGGGACTTTATTTTTAGAGTTACACAATTTGGTGCCTCAGGCCGTTCTCCACTTTTTGTTTATGACAGCAATGGTGATCCCGACTATTTTGATGAGATAGAAGTTTTAGATGGTGCAACTTCAGACATCTATTTTGACCCCCAATATGTTGGTCCGGGCACTTACCGGTTTGAGTTTGAGTATGTTCATCCCTCTAATGGCTGCTCTAATGTTATTGAAAAAGAAGTTGTTGTTGATCCGGTAAGATATGTCAATTTTGACGATAACATTTCGGGAGATGACTACTCCTATTGTCGTAATATTGGCGAGGTACTGTTTACCGCAACTTTTTCCGATGGAAGTGGCGTACCCGAAGGTTCCTACTCAATATCTTCTTCATCGGATGCTCTTACAAATTATAATGATGGAACAGCCCGTTTGGATGTTTCAGTTATGAGTGCTGGCGAATATACAATCACCTATAGATATGAGAATATTAATGGTTGTACCTCTGAGAGAGTAAAAAGTATTGAGGTTTTGTCAACTCCCTCTCTCTATAGTGTTGAGGGTGGTGGTTACTACTGTAGTGGAGAAGAGGGAGTTGAAGTGCTATTATCGAATTCACAGACAGGTGTTGAGTATGAGCTTTATTTAAATGGTAATCCTTTACCAGTTTCTGTAACTGAGGAGGGATCAGGTGGTGAGATCAGCTTTGGTAATCAAACAGCAGAGGGAGCTTATAGTGTTATGGCTCGCAATATATCAACTGACTGTATGCAACTAATGGATGGTGAGGTTGATATTGTTATTAATGAGGTGTCGCTTGATTTTGAGAGTGTTATACCAGTATCATGTTATGGCGACAATAATGGAGAAGTTGAGGTTTCAGCTTCAGGTGGGTCAGCACCGTATAGTTATTATCTCTATAATAGTAACGGAGATCTACTTAACAGTAATAACTCCGGCAGGTTTGCAAATTTATCGGCCGGCGAGTATGAGGTTGATGTTGTTGATAATATTGGTTGTACTATAGCTTCAACTCGTGGTGTCGAAGTAACTCAACCTGCTGCAGAAATCTCATTTAACTTTTCATCATCTCCGGCTGCATGTGGTGATTGTACTATTGGAGATGACTGTGAAGGTGGTGCCCAAATTTTTGACATAAATGGCGGAACTCCCGATTATGATATTGTTTGGCATGATAGTAACGGAGATGAGGTTGCTTTTACCGCAAATAACGGATTGGCAATAGTGAATGTTCCTGCAGGTGATTATACTGTTACTGTGACCGATGCAAATGGGTGTGAGGTGAGTGAGGTTATAGAGGTTGATATGGTTCCTGCTATATATCTTACTGAGGTAGAGTCTGAAAGAATTAACGTTGAATGCTATGGTTCAACTACGGGGGAGTTTGTTGTTGTTGCATCAGGAGGAGCTGCAGATGCTGAGTATCAATTTTCTATCGATCAAAATAATTGGCGTAATCCTGATGTTGAAGGTGGCAGTGAGCGTACTTTCCAAAATCTATCAGCAGGTACTTACCCTGTTTATGTTAGAGATAGAAATTACCCCAGATGTATTTATGAACTTAGCTCAGCTGTTATTATTACTCAACCTCAGGAGTTAACTATTAGTGAAAGAGTTAGTGAGCATATAGATGTTACTTGCCATAATGGTGATGATGGTGCTTTTGAAGTTACAGCAACAGGAGGTTCCGGAAATTATCAATTTTCTGTAAATAATGGAGCATGGAATGATAGTCCTTTATATCAGAGTCTTACCGCAGGTACTTATTTGGTAAAGGTAAGAGATGCTGATTATAGTAGTTGTGAATCCTCTTCTATTGAAATCGTAATAAATGAGCCATCTCTTTTAACCATAGATAGTTATGATAAGAGCAATCCTTTGTGTTATTTGGGCAATGATGGGTCGCTTTCTGTTTCAGCCTCAGGAGGAGTTGGTAATTATGTTTACCAGTTAAGTGGAGAGGTTTCGCGAGATGCTCAAAGTTCCCCTCTGTTTGAAAACTTACCGGCAGGTACATATAGTGTAACTGTTTTTGATGAAAATGGATGTAGCTATCAATACTCCAATATTATTTTGGAACAGCCCTCTTCTGAACTATCTGTTGGGTTGGTAGAGGAGAATCCGGTTAGTTGCAGGGGAGCCGGTGATGGCTCTTTTACCATTCGTGCATCGGGTGGGTCAGGTGATTATAGATTTTCTGTTGATGATGGCGACAATTGGTATGACAATGGAACTCCAC
Source organism: Marinilabiliaceae bacterium ANBcel2 (assembly GCA_029688995.1). Classification (GTDB taxonomy): domain Bacteria; phylum Bacteroidota; class Bacteroidia; order Bacteroidales; family Marinilabiliaceae; genus JARULA01. The sequence goes on along the minus strand of JARULA010000001.1, from coordinate 641,769 downwards.
AATATAGTTATGAAGATTTAAGTGCCGGGGTGTATGAGGTTTTGGTTGAAGATATAAATGGATGTAGCTCCTCTATAGAGATTGAGGTTATTGAACCTGACTCCGATTTTGTTTTATCAGGTAGTGTGGAGTCACATGTTACCTGCTATCAGGGCGAAGATGGAGCAATTTCGGTTACAGGCGGTGGTGGAGCATCTGATAATGGGGTTATTTATCGACTCTATCAATTTGAAAATAGTGACTGGGTATGGAAATCTTCTGCACACTATACCGATCTCCAATCTCACCTCTTTGACAATCTAAACGCCGGGTCATATCTTGTCAGGGGCTTTGATGATAATGGTTGTAGTGATGAGATTGAATTTGAAATAGATCAGCCCGATTCACAAATTGTTATTGATGTTGAGACTATTAATCATGTTTCAACTCCCGGAGGCAGTGATGGTTCAATTTCTATTTCTGTTACTGGCGGAGTTACCGATGAAGGATCTTATAGTGAAATAATTTGGGAAGGTGAGAATCTTAACGGTGATGATATTTCCGATGAACTTACTTCCGGAGTTTTTCAGCAGGTTGGTTTAGAAGCCGGTAACTATTCAGTAGAGGTTATTGATCTTAATGGTTGTTCTCATGCCTATAATAATATCGTGGTTAATGAGCCCGGTCAACCTTTAGGCTTGAACATAGATATCACTCATCCCGGTCCTTGTTACGGAGAGGAGAATGGTAGAATTTCTCTCTCTGCTTTAGGTGGTGTTCCTGCTTACTCCATAGTTCTCTACAGAGGAGGTGTTGAAGTTGCCAAAACCGGTTCAGGTGAAGGGTATGCTTATTATGAAGGATTGCCTGCGGGTACATACATTGCTCAAATAGCTGATGCGTCTGATAATCCGGTGGTTACTGAAACCATAGAGTTAATCACTCCCGATGGTGTTGAATTGAATTTTACTAAAGAGGGTGATGTTACCTGTTATGGTGAATCCAATGGAGTAGTATCCTTTTCTGCTTCGGGAGGAGTGCCTTTTGATGATAATGGAACTCATTATTACAGTTATAATATTGTGCCTTTAAATGGAGGGCCAGGATTTAATGGTGAGATTTCTCCCGGAGAGAGTGTTACTATAAATAGCTTGGTCGTTGGTGAGTATGAAATTTATGTTGAAGATGAGAAGGGATGTACTCAGTCACAAGAGTTTGTAATTGACCAACCTCTTGAATTGGGTGTGGATGTTATTAACAGAAGTGATATCTCCTGCTATGGAGATAGTAATGGAGAAATTTTAATTTCTGTAACCGGTCGTCCAGGTGGCACTTTGTTTGAATATGAGTGGGAAAAACTGGTTGAAGGAGGTAGTGTGAATAGTGATGCTGATTGGCAATCCTATTCAGGCAGTGAAAATAGTCGTGAGCTTAATGATCTTTCAAGTGGCATCTATCGAGTAATAGCCCAGGAGGTTGGTGCAGGTTGTATAGTTCTCTCTGCTCCCATCTATATTGAAGAGCCTTCTGAGCTTGAGCTTACCATTGATAGCAAGCGTAATGTGACAACATGTTTTGGTGGTGATAATGGTGAGGTGCGTTTAGATATAACAGGAGGTGTTCCCCCTTATCAGGTAGATTATGGTACAGTTAGTTTTGATTGGAGTGGAGGGGGATTGGCTGTTGCTGATAATTTAACCGAAGGGTATTACACCTTTACTGTTACTGATGCTAATGGTTGCAGCTCATCAATAGAAGATCTTTATATTTCGCAGCCCGGGGAGATTTTAGTTAGTGATTTTGAGTATGCAATGGGGTGCGATCCATTGTCGGGTCGTATAAGTATGAGTGTAGAGGGAGGATTGTTAGATAGCGATGATAATTATAATTATATTATACGTGTTGTAAATACTACAAATAATCAAACCTATTCGCAGTTTTACTCTTACAGTTCTACACAAGAGAGTATTGATGTTTTAATAGAAAATCTGCCTCGCGGTCATTATAATATTACTATTGAGGATCAAAATTCAAGTGATCCTGCTTTATGTACTCCTGAATTTGACTTTGAGTTAGTTCCGTTAACAGTAGAGGCTGCTGTGATGCATGCTACCTGTTCGGGCGTTGATGATGGCTCAATCTCTTTAACTGTATATGGTGGTTCCGGAGAGTATGAATTTGATTGGGATGGTGTAGATGGTTTTTCGGCTGATAGTCGTGATGTTAGCGAGCTCTCGGCAGGAGAATACAGTGTTACCGTTACAGATGTAGTTGAAGGTTGTGAATTAGATTACATTTATAGTGTAGCAAATGACTTTAGTTTAGATGTTACTGCCTCTGTCGATAAAGATGCTTCATGTTATGGAGAATCGGATGGTATAGTATCAGCTGTTGCCGTTGGTGGTGAGGGTGATTATGAGTATCGTTGGTCAACTTTTGATAACACTTCTGGAGAGTGGGAATCCTTGGCTACCGGTTCAGTTATAGATAATCTGTCATCGGGAAGATATAGAGTGAAAGCTGTTGATATTAATGGCTGTGCTGTTTTAAGTGATGAGATAGAGCTTCTATCACCTGAAGATTTTAGTGCCGAAGAGCAAGAAGAATTTACCAGTAATGTAAGTTGTAATGGTGGCAGTGATGGACACTTTAGAGTTTTGCCCTCAGATGGTCGTGATTATGAATATAGTATAGATGGTGGTTTAACATGGCAAGGTAGCAGAAGGTTTGACGGATTGTCAGCGGGGAGTTATTTAGTATCCGTGCGTGAGTCAGACACAGGCTGTTATAAGTTAGATCTGTTTGATGTTTTAATAGAAGAGCCTGAGGTTTTTGAGATAACCGATATAGAGATAATTGATGTTGATTGTCGGGGATCTTTTAATGGATCAGCTCATATTTTTGTTGCAGGAGGTGCCTCTTCTGAAGGTGCCGATTTTTTGCTATTTAGGGAAAATAGTAATTCAGCATGGGTTTATTATGATGGTGTAATAGACAACAGTAATGGTAATTATCTTTTTGAAGAGTTGCAGTTTGGTGAGTATAAAATTGAGGTTAAAGATGCGAATGGCTGTGTTACAGAGCAGGAGTTCGCGGTTTCTCAGCCCGATGAACTTACAGTAGATATTGATGTTACTCACCTCTCTTTGCATGACTCCTCGGATGGAGTTATCTCTGTTAATAATATTTCAGGACAAAATGCTCCTTATAACGTAACATTAACTTATCCCGATCCTGATAATCCTTCAGAGAGTATCACCACAACAGAACACTCTCTATTGTATGAAGGGTTAATATCGGGTGAGTATATAGTGCATATTGAGTCTTCGGGCGAGAATTGTGTAGATGATTTTGCGGTAACAATTACTGAACCCGGTGAGTTAGCTGTAGATTTTGGATATGATGATGTTAGCTGTTATGGAGGAGATGACGGACGAATAACTGTTTCGATAGCCCGCAGTGACGGTCCGCCCTACACAATTGACTGGGAAGGCAATCTTTCAACCGGAGATGTTGTAAACGGTAGTGAGACTGTTAGCGATTCCAATTTTGAAATTGCTTCTTTAATATCAGGAACCTATACCGTTTTAGTAAGTGATGCTGCCGGTCATGAAGTAGAGCATGTTATTACAATTGATGAGCCACTATCTTTTGAAGTTGATCTGGTCGTTGATGATCATATCTCATGTTATGGTGCAGGTGATGGAGTGATTCAACTGCGCAGTTATACCGATCGTGACCAGTCAGAGATTAATCAATACGAAGTTATATGGAGTGGTCCTCAATTTTCACGTGAGGGACTTCTGGGTGAAGATAATATTGTTACACTTGAAAATCTATCCAATTCAGGCAGTTATAATGTTAAAGTGACAGATAATAATGGCTGTATCTATCGATCTTCTATTACGCTCAATGAACCTGAGGAGCTTGATATTTTGGTTTCAGAGAAGCGGCATGTCTCCTGTAATGGAGGGGATAATGGTTACATTACCGTTAATGTTGAAGGTCGTCCCGAAGGAACAATATTTTATTATGAGTGGGAAGAGTATGATAGTGAAAATGAAGAGTGGAATGTAATTACCGAAGAAGATCAGCATACTATTAATAATATTGAAGCAGGAGTATATAGAGTAACTGCTAGTGAGCATAACACTCTGTGCGAGATAACATCAGGTGATATTGTAATTGGTGAACCAAATCAACTATCTATTAATACTGAAGTATATAATATCTCTACATGTTATGGTGATAACAGCGGTGAAATTGTTATTACGGCAAATGGAGGAACTACTCCTTATAATATTGTTTGGAGCTCTACAGGAGGTGTAAACTCCTGGAACGGGAGCTCTCTTCGAATATCAGATTTAACTGCAGGAGATTATACTTTTGAATTACAGGATTATAACGACTGTATTATAACTCATACAGTTACTGTTACAGAACCAGGGGAGATGGTTGTTTCAGATATTACTCACTCCATTGGGTGTGAAGAGGGTGATTTAGGTCAGTTGAGTTTTAATATTTTGGGAGGAAGAGCTGTTGAAGATTTTTATCACTATAGAGTCTCTTTGCTGCATGAGAGTGGTACCGAGTATGGCTATACTGTTTCACCATTTGACCCCTCGGTTAATCCCGGGGAGAGAGAGGTTTATATTGATGGCTTACCCGAGGGGCTTTATAACTTGAAGGTAACCGATCTTAATTCAACAAGTTCAACAAAATGTCTTTTTGAGTATCAATTTGAGCTTGAAAATATAGATGTTTCAGAAACTATACTTCATCCTGTTTGTCCTGGCTCCAATGATGGTTCTATCAATTTGCAGATAACCGGAGGAAGTGGTAATTACAGTTACAGTTGGAGTCGTGAAGGAGATCCCGGATATAGCGCATCAACACGTGACATTTCTGGATTGCGTTCAGGAGTTTACACCTTACTTCTTGAGGATGTTGAGCGAGGATGCACAAATGAGTATTCATATATTCTTAATGAGAGTAGGAGATTAATTATAAATGGTACTGTAAATGACATAACCTGTTATGGTGAGGATAATGGTTCAATTATTATAAATGAGGTTGAAAATGCACTTTCTAATGTAGAGTATTATTGGAATGGTTCAACTGAGGCAGGTGAAGATCGTATTAGTGGGTTATCACCCGGCACCTATTCTCTTGAGGTGATTGATGAGGATGGATGTAGTGCAGCTAAAACATTTACTGTTAATGAGCCTGATAGAATTGAGTTTTACTTTGAGTCACATCTTGAATGTGATGATCAATACAATAGGAGTGTTCAACTTAGCGGATTGTCGGGAGGAGTAGAACCTTATACTTTTAACTGGAGTGGAGCAGGAGAGTTTGATATTTCAGATGATCAACTTACTATTGATAATATTTCGCGGTCGGGTGAGTATGGTGTTCAAATAATTGATGATAATGGCTGTTCGGTAAGAGAAAATATTTCTGTTTATGGTGATATTAATGTAGATGTTTCTGTTACTGATGTTACATGTGCAGGAGGTAATGGCGGAAGAGTTGTTTTAGAGATTACAGGTGGGAGTGGTTCATACAGTTATGATTGGATTGGCGATAATGGTTTTAATGCTTCAACACGTGATATAACCAATGTTGAAGCAGGTATTTATGAAGTTGTTATTACTGACAATAATCAATATTGTGAAGATAGTGATCAATTTTATAGTGTAGAGTATGAGGTTGAAGTTAGGGAGCCTGCACCTTTGATTATTTCTGGTGTTACCTCAAATATTGAGTGCTATGGAGATAATAATGGCTCTATAGAATTAGATGTTAACGGAGGGTCAGGGTTGTATGACTATCACTGGACTACGACTAATGGTTCGGGAATTCAACAGGGAGTAGGTGATCAAAGTAAATTAACAGGGGGCTCTTATAATGTTAGGGTAGCAGATGAGAGAGGTTGTATAAATGAAGAGACTTTTGTTATTGATGAGCCCGAAGAGCTCACCTTTGAGCTTGAGATTAATGATACAAACTGTGATGGGGAAAATAGTATTGAGATTTTAAACGCAGGAGGTGGAACCGGAGATTATAAGTTTAACTGGGATGGTCCCGGAGCGGGTGAGGTTTCCGGAGATGATATACGTACCGATTTACCGGGTGGTGAATATACAGTTACTATGATTGATGTTGGAACAACCCGCAACTGTTATGTTGAAAGATCGGTATCTTTAGTTAAGCCTCTTGAGGTTGAGTATGTAGCTTCTCATCCTCTTTGTGAGGGAAGTAATGATGGTGCAATTGAATTAACTCCCGTTAATGGTGTTGCTCCATACTCCTATGAGTGGAGTAGTGATGATGGATCCGGGTTAATTACAGACTCAAGAAATCAGAGTGGGCTATCACCGGGTGTTTATACCGTTACTCTTACTGACAGTAACTCCAAAGGGGATCCCGGATGTTCTTATGAACTGGAGATTGAACTTGAGCCTATCCATAAAATAGAGGTTGACAAGTCTATTACAGATGTGAGATGTTTTGGCGGCCATAACGGCGCAATTTCTTTGACCGTTGCAGGTGGAAGCGGTAATTATATCTATAGTTGGAACGGACCTGATGGTTTTACCTCATCAGATAAGAGTGTTGATAATTTGGTTGCAGGTAGTTATACCGTTACAATTACCGATGATGAACTCTCTTCATGTTCAGTAACTCGTTCCTTTACTGTTAATCAGCCAGATGATGGTGTGGTTGTTACCGATGTAAATATTGAAGAGGTTCTCTGTCGTGGAGAAGCCACCGGCTCTATCGGAATTGATATTGAAGGTGGAACAGAGCCATACTCATTCAACTGGACAGGACCGGCTAATTTAATGAGCCCTGATGCTCAAAACATTGATGGGTTGGTAGCTGGCGATTATTATCTGGTAATTACAGATGGGAATAGTTGTCAGTACAATTTTGGCCCTTATAATGTTCCTGAGCCTGATGAGGAGCTGTTGATAGAAAGTTATGATGTGGAGCATGTTGCAGTAACCGGTGAAAGTAGTGGCTCTATTTCCATAGTAGTGTCAGGTGGTTCGGGCTCTTATCAAATTGAATGGTCTGTTTTTGATAATGATCTGGATGATTATGATTTGTTAGAAGAGCAGAGTAATTCTACTGTTGCATCTGATCTTCCGGCAGGTTTATATAGAGTGGAAGTCTTTGATGGCAACGGATGTTTCACTGCCATTGAAAATATTATTGTTGATCAGCCTGGTGAAGAGCTTTCAATGTTTATTGAAAAGTTAAATGCCGGTGCATGTCGTAATAGTAGTAATGGTAAAATTGATGTTACAGTTAGTGGAGGAACTTTGCCGTACACTTCTTTGACATTATATAAGGGAACAGAGGTTGTAGAGGAAGTTATAAACTCTAACCGTTTAACTGTTTCTGAATTAAATGCGGGTGATTATGAGGTAGTTGCAGTTGATGCAAATGGATCTGAAGTAAGAGATGATGTAACTATTTTGCAACCTGATAAATTAAATTTAGCAATAACCGACAGAGTGGATGTTGATTGCTACGAAAGTTTAACCGGATCTATAACTCTTTCAGCTGGCGGAGGTGTTCCTGTAGATAATAAGGAGTATTATATTGCTTTATTGGGTGGTCCTGCACAAACCGGTTCTTATGAGCATATTTCACCCAACGAAGATTTTACTTTTGATAATTTGCCGGCAGGAAGCTATATTGTTCGTCTTATTGATGATAGTAATGTTAAGAGAGTTAAAGGTGATAACAACTCTTTTGAAGAGGGATACGGAGATGGAACTTATAATATATACAATGACTGTTTTATTGAAAAAGAGGTTGTTATAAATCAGCCCGAGGCTGAGGTTAATATAACTGTTCAACCAGATGATCAATATGTTTGTGAAGGTGAAAAACCACTTTTAAATATTTCTGTAAGGGGATGGACTATTGATCCTGATGATGAGTCAACACATTTAGATGTAACTTTAAATGATGGTAACAGTTACAGAGTTGATAATTCCAGCTACTTCTTTGAGCCTCAGGATTATCCTGTAAATAGTATTACTAAATATAGTGTTGCAGAGGTTAGGGCTGCAGATAGTGACTGTTTAAAGGGATATGGCACAGGGGAGGCTACCGTAATTATGAATCCGTTACCTACTGCATCTGTTTATGGAGATGGTCGAATGTGCTATGGTGATAGCCGTAATATTGGTTTTGATTTAACTGGAAATGGACCATGGACTATAATATATAGTGATGGTACCAATGAGTATACAATAACTGATATCACCTCTTCACCATATATTTTGGAGGTCTCTCCCGAGGAGTCAACCAGTTATGAGCTGGTTGAAGTGAGTGACTCTTACTGCAGAGGTACAGTGTCGGGAAGTGCCGAGATTATTGTTGAGCCTTTAACTACTGTTGAACTTACCGGAGGAGATAGCGATCCTGTTATTTGCAGAGGTGATGAGACCCATTTAAGATTCCATTTTTCTTCTTTAGATGGAGCTCCGTGGAGAATCTACTATGAGGAGGTTGTTGATATTAACGGTAATGAGGTTGTTGAAGAGAAGAGTCGCACTGTTAGTGAGGATATGTTAACGCAGGATGAGGACTATTTTGAATTTGTTGTCTCTCCATCTATAACTACAACTTATCGTATAACATCTATCGTTGACAGCAATGCCGGAGAGATTAATTGTGATGGGGTTGTTCAGGGATCGGAAGTTAAAGTTTTAGTTAATCAACTGCCGGTTTACCCTTCAGAGATTTATGGAGAAGAGAGAGCATGTCAAACATCGCAAGTTGAATATTATGTAGATGAGATAAATTATGCTACCGGTTATATATGGGAAGTTCCTTTTGGGGCAGAGGTTGTACAGGGTAATGGTACCCGTAATATTACCGTTGAGTTTTCAGAAGAGGCAGAGTCGGGATATATTTCGGTTTATGGTACTAATGGTTGTGGTGCCGGACCAGTTAGAAGAATCTATATAAATGTTGATAAGCTCCCTCAGGATATAGGTGAAATAGTTGGAGAGACAGATCTTTGCGCAGGTTCAACAAGAGTTCCATATTATATTGATCCTCTGCCCGATGCTTCTGGTTACAATTGGGAACTACCTAATGGGTTTACTGTTGATGGAAATGGAGGTAATTATATTTTAGTAGATATTGATCCACAACTTGACCAATATTCCGGTATAATTAAAGTAACTCCTTATAATGAGTGTGGAGAGTCTATTGAGAGTGCTGAAATAGAAGTTACTATACATCCTAATCCGATAGCCGATGCAGGGTTGAATCAAAATGTATGTGAAACTGATGCTGTTTTAAATGCACGAACAGATCATCATGAATCATCCTGGAGTGGTGAATGGAGTGTTATACCCGGATTTGGATCAGCTATTATTGAGGATAACGAAGATCCATCATCTGTTGTATCTAATTTAAGTAGAGGTGATGTTCATTTTCAATGGAAAGTTACTACTGATAACGGCTGTGTCGATTTTGATGAGGTTGTAATACGTAATAACACATTACCTGTTAATGCTTCTGTCGAGAGTGATGTTGTATGTGACGGTTCGGTAGTTGTTACGGGAACATCACTGCCTGATTTTGATAATGTGACAGGGGAGTGGAGTGCAGTTTATCCTGAGTCTTCTGCTGTTTCATTTGAATCGGCCACCACAGCAGAGACTGATGTTCATGATTTATATCCCGGATTAAATCGGTTGAGATGGACTATCACCCAAAATGGATGTGATAGTTATGCTGAGGTTGAGGTTGTTAATAATCAGGTTGATGAAGCTACTATTGAAGGTCCGGCTTTAGTAGATCTTTGCAGCGATGAAATAACGTTGAGAGCCAATGTTCCAGAGGAAGGAAGCGGCAGATGGAGTATAGTTAAAGGGTATGGAAATATATCAGACAGGGATGATGCTGAGATTGATATTACCGATATAAGCAGAGGTGAAAATATTTTTAGGTGGACTATCTCTAAGGGTGGCTGCTCTAGTTATAGTGAGGTTGTTGTACGAAACAATATAGTAGAAGTAGATGCCGGCAGGGATGATGTTGTTTGTGATAATTTTGTAACCCTTGAAGGTTCAGCCCTGGATGGTTCAACTACCGGTTATTGGTCTTTAATTGATGGAGGAGGATCTTTCGTTGATGGAGGTGATCCAAACACTCTTGTTACTGAGTTAGATAGAGGAGATAATATTTTTGAGTGGAGTGTTACTAAGTATGGGTGTACCACCAGTGATCAGGTTACCATCACAAATGACACTCCGTCCACTGCATCGGTAGGATCTGATCTTGATCTCTGCTCTTTTGAAACTGAGTTATCAGCTAATACACCTGATGTTGGGTCAGGTAGATGGAGTGTTGTTTCGGGTAGTGCCAGATTTGCCGAACGTGATAATCCTGAAACTTTTGTTGATCGATTGGGTCATGGTGAAAATATTTTAAGGTGGACCATTACCAATGGTGCATGTACTTCGAAGGCTGATTTAGTTGTAAATAACCGGCATGTTGAGGTGGATGCCGGTGATGACTTTGTTAGTTGCTCGCGCACTGTTACTTTAAATGGCAGTGAAGTTCCTGAGGGAATGGAAGGTGAGTGGAGAGTGCTTCAGGGTGAGGGAGGGGCTACTATCCCTTCTGGTTCTGAAGGTAATTCGGAGTTGACTGTAGGAGGAGTGGATTATGGTCTTAATGGTTTTGTCTGGACTATCAATTATGACGGTTGCGAGTCATCTGATATAGTTTATGTTACTAATGATATGCCTGCTTCAATTTCGGGCAACGATATAGTTCCCGTAGATGCGGGTCCAAATCAAAATATTGCTTCACAAGTTACAAATATGCAGGCTCTTCCTCTTTATCAGGGTGAAGGTGAGTGGATGTTGATTTCCGGGGGAGCCGATATTGTTGATCCATCAGATCCTCGTACAGCAGTTGAGAATATTAGAAGGGGAGAGAATACCTTTAGGTGGATAGTAACAAATGGGGACTGTTCTGTAACCGAAACAGTTGTTATTACTAATGGTGAAGTTATTGCTGCTAATGCCGGAGCCGATGAGAGTGTTTGTGAAAATTTTGTAAGGCTTAATGGTAATGATCCTGATGTTGCGTTGGGTGAATGGACCGTTGTTCAGGGGTCTGCAACTTTTGACGATCCGCACGATCCCCGTACCTGGGCTCGCAATCTTGGTCCTGATGAAAACATTCTTCGCTGGACAATTCATTCGGCTAATACTTCAAGTAGCGATGAGGTTGTTATTACAAATAATCAACCTGATCAGGCCCGTGCAGGATATGATGATGCTGTTTGTGAAACCTGGTTCGATCTTGAAGGTAATATTCCGGGGCACAATCTTGGTACAGGTGAATGGTCGCTCTATTCTGGTGGGGGAGAGTTTGTTGATTCGTCAGATCCTAATACGCGCGTTGAAAATATGGCATATGGTGAGAATAGGTATATATACACTATTACAAAAGAGGGTTGTTTAACCTCAGATACAGTTACAATTATAAATGGTACGCCTACCGAGGCTATTGCGGGTGAAGATGTTGAGATATGTACCGATGAATTTCGTCTTCAACCTAATGTTCCTACCTATGGTGAGGCATCATGGAGAATAGGTTCTGTTGGTAATGCCCGATTTGAAGGTAATCGCGTTTATGATCTTGCTCCCGGACGCAATGAGCTTATTTATGAAATATCTACCGATTACTGTAGTTCACAGGATGTTATTACCATTGTAAATAATGAGCCATCAGAAGCGTATGCGGGACGTGAACGTAGAGTTTGTACCGATGAGGTCTATTTAAATGCCACTATCCCCGAACTGGGAGAGGGGTCATGGGAGAGGATTAATGCCGGAGAGATTGAGGATATAACCGATCCTAATACTTTTGTAACCGGCTTGACAAGAGGTCCTAACCATTTTAGATGGACTGTTGATAATGATGGATGTTTATCGGTAGATGAGGTTATTATCTACTATGATATGATTGACGCTTATGCCGGAGAGGATGATTTGATTTGTAGTGATACATATGAACTGGAAGCTAATAATCCGCTTCCAGGTGAAGGTACGTGGGGTGTAGTAGGAGGTTCAGGATCAGCTCAATTTGAGGATCCTAACGACCCTTATACAACAGTAACCAATCTTGACAGGGGTGAGAATATTTTAACATGGACAATTAATCATGGTGAATGCACTTCTGTTGCAACTGTTACTATTATAAATGATAGTCCTGATACTCCCGATGCCGGATCTAATCGTAACAGATGTGATGATTATATCGTGCTTGAAGGAAATGTTCCAGAGTTTGGTCAGGGAAGTTGGACTATCAGAAACGGTGGTGGAGATTTCTCTTCAAATATCTATCCCGACTCTCCTGAAAATGATCCTGCTGCAAGAGTTGATAATCTTAGGTTTGGTAGTAATATTTTCAGGTGGACTATAGAAACTGAGAATTGTGTGGCTTATGATGATGTAGAGATTAGGTATAGCACAATAGAAGCTAATGCTGGTGGTGATGAATGGGTTGTTTGTGATAATGAAGCTGAACTTGAAGCCAATAATCCTGGTCCGGGCCGCGGTTCATGGTCGGTTCCCGGGGGAGAGGGCAGTGCTAACTTTGTTAATAGCTCTGATCCCGGTACAACAGTTACTAACTTAAGGCGAGGAACCAACAGGTTACGGTGGACAATAACGCATGATGGCTGTACAACACATGATGATATTGTTGTTATTAATAATTTGCCGAGTAGTGCGTATGCTGGAAACAATGATCAGGTATGTAGTGACGAGATAACCCTTGATGCCAGTGAGCCTGAAATCGGTTCGGGACAATGGGAGATTAGCTCCGGATCGGCTGAGTTTGTTGATGGGGCAGATGTTGCCAAAACCCAGGTTAGAAATCTCGAAAAGGGAGAAAATATATTTGTGTGGCGTACTACCAGTGATGATGGTATGTGCTCTCTTGAGGATGAAGTTATTATTCGCAATGATGAACCCTCTGATGCTTATGCCGGTGCCGATTATGAGGAGGTTTGTGAATCGCAGTTCTCTCTTAAAGCTGCCACTCCTGATTATGGAACCGGTTCATGGAGTATAATTGAAGGGGGAGGTAATTTTGATGATACTGAAAATCCACGCGCTACTATATCATCACTTGATCATGGGCGCAATATACTGCGTTGGACAGTTAGTGAGGGTAGATGCAGCAAGTCGGCCGATATTGAATTAATTAATAACACCCCAACCCGTGCCAATGCCGGTCCGGATATAGAGGATTGTAAAAACTATCATACTTTAGATGCGAATGTGCCTGGTTATTATGATGATGCCAGATGGGAGAGGGTTAGTGGATATGGTGAATTTGCCGATATAAATGACCCTAAAACGGAGGTTACAGATTTAGGATTTGGTGAAAATGTTTTCCGTTGGACCATTACAAAAGGAAGCTGTTCAACAAGCGATGTTGTTTCCATTTATAATATGGTTCCCGATCAGGCTTTTGCCGGTTCTGACCAGACTGATGTATGTCAAACCTATACAGTGTTAAATGCTAATGATCCTGAGTCGGGAGAAGGTAGCTGGGAGGTTGTGAAAGGAAAGGGTAGATTTGAAGACTCCTCCCAATATAATACTGTAGTTCGTGATCTTGGATTTGGAGAAAATATTTTCCGTTGGAAAGTCTCTTATGGAGAGTGCTCTACCGAGGATGAGGTTGTTGTGATTAATAAGCACACCGATGTTTATGCAGGTGAAGATCAAATAGTGTATGAGCCAGAAGCACTACTTAATGCTAATAATGCAGGAGATCTTGATGCTACCTGGAAAATTGTAGGGGATAGTCCTGCTCAATTTGAGGATGAGAGATTTTTTAATACGCGTGTGCATAATTTGTATGAAGGAATTAATACATTTCAATGGGAGATAGATGTTGATGGTTGCGTAGTTTCCGATCAGGTTAGTATTGAGTATCGAAGGGTCCCCGATGCTGGATTTATTACAGATAGAGATGAAGGTTGTTACCCGTTAGAGGTTTCATTTACTAACTATTCGGAGGGAGGTTCTCAATTTTTATGGGACTTTGGAGATGGTAATACCTCTGGTGATCGCAATCCGGTTCATACATTTGAAGAGCCCGGAGTATATGATGTTCGTTTGGTTGCACCGGGACCTGACGGCAGGGATGGTGTTTATACCCGACCTGTAACTGTTCATGGCCATCCTGTTGCTGATTTTACAGTCAACCCCGAAGTTGTATATGTACCGGGAGAAAATGTGAGATTTTATGATCTTTCAACAGATGCCGTTAGCTGGGAGTGGAATTTTGGTGATGGTTCTTTCTCTGTTGAAAGAAATCCCGAGCATGCATATCAGAATGAGGGTATTTATGATATTGAGCTTATCGTTAGTAGTGAGCAGGAGTGTGTCGATACTTTGGTTGTAGAGAATCTTATAGAGGCTCGTCCGCAAGGATTTGTTAAGTTCCCTAATGCATTTAAACCCCGTCCGGGTGGAGCCGAAGGGGCAGTGGATCCCTCGTCAGAATATGTGGTTGTTTTTAAGCCTGCATTTAAGGATGTAGATGAATTTAAGTTAGAGATATTTAATAGATGGGGTCAAAAAATATTTGAGACAGATGATATAGAAAATGGTTGGGACGGTAGGTATGAAGGAGATTTAGCACCTCAGGCTGTTTATGTTTATATGGTTAGCGGAAGATATATTAATGGTAGGGAATTTAGAAAGACCGGAACTGTTATGTTAGTTAGATAGTGGCAGGTATTATTATTTTAATGGTGAAGTTTTGTAAAATAAAAATTGTAGAGTTTTGAAAAAGGGTATTGTCATATTGCTGAGTATTATATCTCTTTGTTGTGCAGAAAGAGTAAGGGCGCAGGATGCTCAATTTTCGCAGGTTTATTCATCACCTCTCTATCTTAGTCCTTCGTTTGCCGGCTTTACACCTGGTGGCCGTGTAATTCTCAATTATCGAGATCAGTGGCCTGGGGTTTCTGAATCATTTCGAACATATGCACTTTCTTATGATCAATATATAAGCAGTTACAACAGTGGTGTTGGGTTGCTTTTTATGCGTGATGATCAAGGAGGGGGGCAACTCATAACTCAAAATATTGGAATTAATTATGCGTATGAACTTGCTGTTACTCGTGATATTACAGTGCGTCCCGGATTACAGTTCAAGTATGCAGAGCGCAAAATTGATCCCGGTCGTCTCTCTCAGGTTGGTCCTGATGGAGAGATTTTTCCGTGGATAAATGCCGATTTCCCTGTTGAACAGTTTAGAAATATTGATGCTACTGCTTCGGTTATGGTTTATAATGATTTTTTATGGAGTGGAGTTACCGTAGATAATCTTATAAAAAATGATATTGGATTTACCGATATAGAGACCCGGCTGCCTGTTAAAACTGTGCTTTATGGAGGAGGTAAGTGGGTTTATCAGGAAGCCTCCAGAAGCACTAATGAGCAGAGTGCTACAATGGCTTTTGTTTATAGAAACCAGGCAGGGTTTCAGCAGTTGGACGTTGGTGTATACTGGAATACCAGTCCGATCGAAGCTGGTATTTGGTACAGAGGAATTCCCGGAGTAAGCAGTGAATCTTTAACCAATAATGATGCCCTTATTTTTAGCTTGGGGCTCGATTATGAAAGTTTTCATATAGCTTATAGTTATGATTTGACATTATCCGGACTGGCAGGGTATACAAGTGGTAGTAATGAGATCTCATTAATTTATAGATTTGATATTGGTCCTGTTTTAAATCCTCCAAGGGGTCCAATTCCCTGTACTCATCCGGCTCATGGATTAGGAGATAGGGAGAGAAGGCCCGAGAGGCGGCGTACTATTTTTTAGCTTTGTGTGTCTGTTTTTCTGTGTTGATGTAATAAAAAGTTAACTCTCGTTTAAAAATTGAATAGATTTTGTTTTATAGTCTTTGTTATAAAGTTATATTTGTTGTACAAATAAAGGCATAATAACTAACAAGGCTATAAAAATGAAGAATGTATCATTAATTATTAATGCTGTTCTTATAATTGCAGTAGCAGCACTGTTTTATATTGTTTTGGTTGATAAAAGTAAGAGCTCCCAAGAGGATTTTGAAGTTCCTGAAGAGGGAGCTATAGGTCAGGCTATTGTCTATGTAAACATTGACTCATTAATGATTAATTATGAGTATGCCAGACTCTTGAGTGAGGAGCTTATAAGAAAGGAAGAGGCTTCTATTGCTGATTTTAATGAGAGAGCCAGGGTTTTTCAGCAGGATATGATGGAATTTCAACGCAAAGTTCAAAATGATGCGTTTTTATCGCTGGAACGTGCCCAAAATGAAGAGAGGCGGTTGAGAGATCAGGAGCAGGAGTTGCAGGATCTTAATATGCGACTCTCCAATGAACTTAGGGAGCAGCAGGAGCGTATGAATATGGAGCTTAAGGATACTATTACTCAGTTTTTGGATATCTATTGTAAAGAGAAGGCGTATCGATTGGTATTGAGCAATACATCACACGGGGATAATGTTCTTTACGGGGAACCTGAACTGGATATTACCTCTGAAGTTGTTACCCGTTTAAATCGCAGATATGATGACTCTTTAAATAATTGATAGAGGGTGTTTTTGATGTGGCTTTTTGTCCATTATCTCATTGATGAGCAAAGTTTTTAAAAAATATATTGAGCGTCATAATGCGGCTCACTACCTGCAGAACTGTTCTGATGGTATTGAGCCGCAATTAATTGTGGTTATCCCTGTTTATCTTGAAAGAGACTACCTATCTGCAACACTTAATTCTCTTTTTAATTGTCGGTTACCTCAACTTGTAGTTGAGATTATTCTTGTTTTTAATAGTTGCGAAACCGATAATAGGGAGGTTGTAATACAGCAGGAGCAGCACATATCAGACATTCAAAAGTCTATAATACCTTTAAAACCCGACTCGATTGATGTTTCAATAATACGAGCCTATAATTTGCCAAAAAAAATAGCCGGACCGGGAACTGCGAGAAAAATTGGTATGGATAGTGCTGCTGCCCGGTTTTATTATCTAGGGAATTTCAATGGTGTTATTGTTTCTTTAGATGCTGACTCAACAGTTAGTAGAGATTACTTTATCAATATATATTCCCGTTTTAGTGAAACTGATGTAAGGGGTGCTTCAATCTATTTTGAGCATGATACTGATGGTGATCAGTTTGATAGTGATGTTTATCTGTCAGCTTTAAAGTATGAGCTTCATCTTCGTTATGTACGTGCTTCACTTAGTTTTGCTCGGTTTCCTTTTGCATATCACACGGTAGGCTCTGCAATTGCTTTAACAGCGTTAAGTTATGTTAGTATTGGCGGGATGCCTCGTAAACAGGCCGGAGAGGATTTCTATTTTTTACAGAAACTGATCTATTATGGTGGTTTTGGCGAGATCAATGATGTAGTTGTGCGTCCATCTTCGCGTCCCTCTAACCGAGTTATTTTTGGAACTGGTGCAGCTATCTCCTCATCGCTTAGTGGGGATGTCGATTTATCATTAACATATTCGCCTTCTGCTTTTCTTGAGTTAAAAGAGTTTTTGACAGTTAAGGATGAGCTCTATTATGTTGATAGTGAGTATATTCTTGATTGGTGTAAGAATAGCCCCCTATTGATTAGAGAGTTTTTGCTTTTTGATAGCTTATTAAATAATATTAAAGAGCTTAAAACTCAATGCTCTTCATTATCTGTTTTTCAAAAGAGATTTTATGAGTTGTTCAACTATTTTAAAGTTGTAAAGTATCTCAATTTTGTTCACAACACCATTATCTCAAAAGAGTCTTTATATTCCTCTTCTAAAAAATTGCTCATTGATAACAATCTTTTGCCGGCCAATTTTGGAGGTGATGAAAAAGAGCTGCTTAATTTATACAGGCGTTTAGATAAAGGGGGAGTTTTTCATCCCCGGTTGTTTTTTTAGTAATCTTTTCGGAGGCTTATTATTAGATCAATTACAGCTGCAATTAATATTAAAATCATCCAGTAGCTTTTGTTTGCAAATATTGCTGCTACAGATAAGATGAGCATAATGTTACTAATTAAAAGAATAAAGTTCTTTCTTTTATTATCACTACTGCTTCTTATAAAGCGGTAAACCCTTATTGCTGTATAGGGTATTAATCCAATACTGAATAGATATTTGCCCGATTCGTGTTCTATGGTTGCTAAAAAGACTCCTGTTAATATTAGCAGCATTGCTGCAAGATAGGTTGTTGATACAATTTTTTGTGAACTCATTTTTTGACGCGGTTCTATTTTTCAATTATTATAAAAAGTTCTTCATCAGATTTTTTCATTCGGTACTGTTCCCGGGCAAATTTTTCCAGTTTTTCTCTGCTCCCTTCAAGCTCTTGAATTTTTTGGCTGTTTAACTCTATCTCCTTTTCGTAATGTTCTTTTTGATTTTTAAGATCACTAATTCTTTGAGAAAGCCTTATGCGATCTAATATATTGTTTTGATCGAAAAAAGTCATCCAAACAATAAATATTAAACTGGTAATAATATATTTATTCTTTAGCAGTGGAATAAACTCTTTTATTGATTTTGATTTTTGCATTAGAATATAATTTGTTTATATCATCTGCTTAACTTAATGGCTTTTGTTTTCGCACGTGTTGCAAAAATATCTATTTTATGCTACTCCTCCTTGTTTTTTTATCTCTTTATGCTGTTTATTCTTTTTGTTGCTATAATTCTATCACATATATCATTACTGCCTCTATAGTAAATTATTATTAAATAGTCGTTTTCGGTCTGCTGAAAACTGTTTTCTGTTTTTTGCAGGCTCCCTTTGTTCCCCTCTTTTGGTTTAAGCAGGTATTGATAGTTGTAATATCCCTGTTTGAGCAAAAGAGATAGTTGATACTCTCCTTTGGCACTGTTATATTCCATTTTTGACTCTTTATTTAATTTCCAATTCGTGAGAGCACCATTAATATATAGATTTTTATTTAAAAATGGCTCTTCTGCTTTAAAGGTGAAATGGACAAACATATAGTCCGATTCTGTTGCTGGGGTATTACCCTCCTGCACATCTATAATGTAGCCTCCGTTAATATCCTCTTTATATCTGTATGATCTACTTTGTCGTGGTATTTCAGGAAATAGTGTAACATGGTAAAATGGATCTGTAAACTCAATATTCTCAATTTTATCAGAAAAAAATCTGGTGCTTCTTAAGTCAACATATCTAAATTCATTTCCGCCTTCAAACTGCGTTTCAGTTGAATATCTAAAATCGAGCTCATCGGCACGCACAAAATAGGGCTTTAGATTTTCCACGCGGTTATCTTTTCGCCTGTTTTGTATTATTGTTGCTTTTACCTGATTGAGCGGATCGTGTATTGTAAATGTTGGATGCATAACATCAAAAGTGATTTGTTGATGTGAATCTCTTACTATTCCCGATGAGGGATTTGTTATGGCTGCATTTACCGATACTGCCTCTTCGTTTATATAAAATTTTTTTATTATAACCGGATTTTCTCTGTTATTATCTTCAAAAATTTTTAGAGCATAATTGCCCGATCTTGTGATTTGAATTTGTGAGTTGGGTATTGTAAGGTTATAATGTATATAATCGAACGAGGTGTTGTATGAATAATTATAGTCTCTAATTTCATTGACCTGACTGCCGTTAAGATAATCAGTATAAATTAAACCTGATTTATTCCATTCTCTATCGTATAGTTCTATACTGTAATAGTAGTTTTTTACCATTGACCCCGGCTCATCAAAAGAGAGATTTAAAGTTTGATTTTTTCCGATATTTATAATCGGATATCCCATTATATTATTTGCCGGATGTAGCTGAACAGTTTTTACTGATGGAGAAATAGTCTCTTCTATTTGAGAATATAACAGAGTAGTGCTCAGACTCAAAAAGTTAAAAAATGCAAAAAAAAGAAGCGTTATAAGTTTCATTTTTAAAGATAAATTTCTGTAATTAATTAGTTTGAACGAGGTAAGGAGATTTTTTCTTTTTTTTTGTTTGCTGTTTGCCCTCATAATGAAATGGTTTACCAACTGCAATATATATGGAAAAGTTAGAATTTTATGTAATTTTGTCGGTAAATTCAAATATAATTCAAGTATGTCTGAGGTGATAAAAATAAAAAAAGGGCTTGACATCCGGCTGGCCGGAAAGGCTGAAAAGGTGTTTGGAAAAACTGCACTGCCGCGGTTATTTGCTGTGAAGCCTATTGATTTTCACGGAGTAGTACCTAAAATGGTACTAAAGGAGGGAGCCCCCGTGAAAGCCGGTACTGTACTGTTTTATGATAAAAAACAACCTGATGTAAAATTTGTTTCTCCTGTTAGTGGTACATTAAAAAGCATTAATAGAGGAGAGCGCAGACGCATTCTGGAGGTTATTGTTGAGAGTGATGGTAAGGATGAGTTTGTCGATTATGGTTCAGTTAATCTTAAGGAACTTAATAGAGAGAGTGTCGTTGAACGGCTGCTTGAGAGTGGAGCCTGGCCCTATATTCGTCAAAGACCTTATGATGTTATTGCCAATTCGGCAGATAAACCTAAAGCAATATTTATTTCCGGATTCGACTCTTCACCATTAGCTCCCGATCTTGAATTCTTACTTACCGGAAAAGAGGAGGCTTTTAAGGATGGAATTGAGGTGTTAAAAAAATTATCACCCGAGATTCATATTGGAACAAACAGTGAAACGGCCTCTAAAATCTACAATAATGTTAAAGGTGTTAAAACCCATAAATTTAAAGGACCTCATCCTGCCGGAAATGTTGGTATTCAAATCCATCATATTATGCCAATCAATAAAGGTGAAGTTATCTGGGTTGTTCAACCTCAGGAGGTACTCTCTATAGGTGCGCTTTTTACGCAGGGTAAACATGATTTTAGCAGGGTAATTGCTTTAACAGGTTCTGAAGTTAAAACGAGAAGTTATCTGCGTTATCGACTTGGAGCTTCGGTTTCAGAGATGCTAAAGGATAACCTCAATAGTGATACCAATTTGCGTGTTATAAGTGGGAATGTTTTAACAGGTGATCATATTGAGTCTGATGGATTTGTTGGGTTTTATCACTCTCAGGTTACTGTTATTCCTGAAGGAGATGAGTATGAGTTTATGGGATGGCTTAAACCGGGCTTCGATAAATTTAGTGTTTCACGCACTTTTTTCAGCTGGCTTTTCCCGGGTAAAGAGTATCGTTTAAATGCCAATATGCATGGAGGTGAAAGGGCTCTTGTTGTTTCGGGAGAGTATGATAAGGTTCTTCCCATGGATATTTTGCCGGAATTTTTGATAAAGGCGATATTGGTTGAGGATATTGATAAAATGGAGCAACTTGGGATATATGAGGTTACCGAAGAAGATCTTGCCCTTTGCGAGTTTGTTTGTACCTCAAAGCTTGAAATTCAAAAGATCTTAAGAAGAGGGATCGAACTTATGATAAAAGAGTTATCGTAAATATCCCATCGGTTTTGTAAACAATATAAAAATTAATAAGTACAAACGAAACTGGCATGAGTACAAAAGTAACCCTTATTAATCTTCGATTTACACAAGAAGATTTTTAAAATTAAAATAGTTTCTCGTGCAAGTTCTATTTGGCCAATTACTTAAACAAATTATTTTCAAATGAAGGCATTAAGAAAATTACTGGATACAATTAAGCCGCATGTTTCAAAAGGAGGTAAGTTTGAGAAGTTTCATTCTACTTTTGATGCTTTTGAAACACTGCTTTTTGTTCCGGATAAAACTAATAAGAGTGGAGTTCATGTTCGTGATTCTATCGACATGAAGCGCACAATGATTATGGTTGTTATGGCCCTTGTCCCTGCTTTGCTGTTTGGAATATGGAAT
Source organism: Marinilabiliaceae bacterium ANBcel2 (assembly GCA_029688995.1). Lineage (GTDB taxonomy): Bacteria > Bacteroidota > Bacteroidia > Bacteroidales > Marinilabiliaceae > JARULA01. The sequence continues at coordinate 619,875 of JARULA010000001.1, read as the reverse complement.
ACCGGTTATCAACATTTTTTGGTGCAGGGAGTAGAGGCAGATTTCTGGCAAAGCTTTGGACACGGATTAATAAAAGTGTTGCCTATAATTATAGTTTCATATGTTACCGGACTGGCAATTGAGTTTGCATTTGCTCAAATTAGAGGGCATGAGGTAAGTGAAGGATTTCTTGTTTCAGGAATGTTAATTCCTCTTGTTCTTCCTGTAGATATACCTCTGTGGATGGTTGCTGTGGCAACTGCTTTTGCTGTAATTATAGGAAAAGAGGTTTTTGGTGGTTCAGGGATGAATATCTGGAATCCTGCTTTATTGGCAAGGGCTTTTCTGTTTTTTGCCTATCCGGCTCATATGTCAGGAGATTTGGTATGGATCTCGGGATTCTCTGCCATGGAAGGTGTTGATGCTACAACCGGTGCTACTGCATTAGCTGCTGCAGCACAAGGAAATATTGGTGATTTTTCTATTTGGAGCAGTTTTATAGGCACAATTCCCGGTTCAATTGGTGAAACCTCTGTGATTGCTATATTGCTTGGTGCGGCTCTCTTGATTTATACAGGTATTGGCAGCTGGAAAATCATGTTTTCAGTATTTGCCGGCGGATATATTATGGGTTTTATTTTTAATCTTGTAGGAGCAAATGACCTTATGCAGGTTGATGCACTTCACCATCTCTTCCTTGGTGGTTTTGCATTTGGAGCAGTTTTTATGGCGACCGATCCTGTTTCAGGTTCGCGAACCGAAACAGGTAAATGGATTTACGGGTTTTTAATAGGAATTTTTGCAATTCTTATAAGAGTATTTAATCCTGCTTATCCTGAAGGGATGATGTTGGCTATTTTATTACTAAACACTTTTGCTCCTCTTATTGACCACTATGTGGTTCAATCCAACATTAAAAGGAGATTAAAAAGGGCAGTTGTTTAAGCATAAGTTAAAAGATTAATAAGATGAACAAACAAGGAAACAGTTATACGTTCATATTTGCCACCATAATGGTTGTTGTAGTGGCGACACTTCTTGCTTTTGTGTCGCAATCTCTTAAACCTCGTCAGGACAGAAATGTTTTGGTGGCACAAAAAAGTGATATACTACAATCGGTCAATATTTTTGTCCCTACCGATGAGGTAGAAGATGTATATGACGATATTATTGGTGAATCAAGCTATATTGTAAATTTTTCCGGAGAGAGAGTTGAAGGTGAAGCCCTTGAGGTTAATATGCAACGAGAGGTAAGAAAATCTCTTGATGAAAGAAATTTTCCGGTTTATGAAGCAACTCTGGAAAGTGGAGAGATTAAATATATATTGCAGGTTCGCGGTAATGGTTTGTGGGGACCTCTTTGGGGATATGTTTCGGTGAATGATGATGGGACCACTATTTATGGTGCTACTTTTGATCATGCCGGAGAGACTCCCGGACTTGGAGCAGAAATTGCTAATCGCAGTTTTCAGGATCAGTTCAGCGGCAAAAAGATTTTTGATGACTCGGGAGAGTTAGTAAGTATTGCTGTTGTTAAAGGTGGAGCACCTGAGGGAGACAGTCATGCTGTTGACGGAATTTCGGGAGGAACAATTACAGCAGAAGGCCTGGAAGATATGCTGCTAAATAATTTTAAGGGATATGAGCAATTCTTAAAAAATATAGAAAGGAACAGTCATGAGTAACGATAAAGAACCATTGTTTTCAGCTAAAAACCTGAAACTGATTACAACACCTTTAGGGAAACATAACCCTATCACTATTCAGGTCTTGGGAGTTTGTTCGGCACTAGCTGTTACTGCAAAGCTTGAGCCTGCTATTGTATTGGCTATATCGGTAGTGTTTGTTATGCTTTTTGCCAATCTTACAATCTCGCTGCTACGTGATACTATTCCTTCGAGAATACGTATTATTGTTCAACTTGTTGTAATTGCATCATTAGTAATTCTTGTGGATGAAATCCTTGAGGCTTTTGCTTATGATGTTAGCAGACAGCTCTCTGTGTTTGTTGGATTAATTATTACCAACTGTATTATTATGGGACGATTAGAGGCTTTTGCACTTGCCAATAAACCGTGGCCTTCAATTTTGGATGGAGTTGGTAATGCAGCCGGTTATGGTGTTATTTTAATAATTGTGGGATTTGTTCGAGAGCTATTTGGTTCAGGTACTCTCTCTTTACCCGGAGTTGGAACATTTCAGGTTGTACCTGAACAGTTTTACAGTATGGGTTATGAGAATAATGGATTTATGATATTACCGCCGATGGCATTAATTGTTGTGGGTATTATAATTTGGATCCAGCGATCGAAAGATAAGTCACTTATTGAATCAAATTAAGCAGTAACTTATAATTATTAGTAAACCATGGAACATTTAATTAATATATTTGTTAAGGCCATCTTTATAGAAAATATGGTGTTTGCCTATTTTTTAGGGATGTGTTCATATCTTGCAGTTTCTAAAACTGTAAAAACCTCATTCGGGTTAGGAATGGCCGTTGTTTTTGTACTTGGAATTACAGTCCCTGCAAATTATCTGCTTGAAAATTTTGTATTGCAGGAGGGTGCTCTTACATGGCTTTTTGGTGCTGAATTTGCCGAAGTTGATCTTAGTTTTTTGAGTTTTATAATGTTTATTGCGGTGATTGCATCAATGGTGCAGCTTGTTGAAATGATAGTGGAGAAGTTTTCTCCTACATTATACTCTTCTCTTGGTATTTTTCTTCCACTTATAGCTGTTAATTGTGCTATTTTGGGAGGGTCACTTTTTATGCAGGAGAGAGCTTATGCCAATATAGGTGAAGCTACTGTTTTTGGATTGGGATCGGGTGTTGGCTGGCTCCTTGCTATAGTTGGTATAGCTGCAATACGTGAGAAGATTCGGTACTCAAATGTTCCTGCCCCTTTACGTGGATTGGGAATTACTTTTATTGTGACCGGACTCATGGGAATTGCTTTTATGAGTTTTATGGGAATTCAACTGTAACTGTATTAGATAAAAAATATTTATAATGAGCGTTTTTCTTGCTATTCAAGGTTCTGTTATATTAGCCAGTGTGGTTATATTTCTTGTACTGATTTTGTTGTTGGTATCGGTACTGTTATATGCTAAAAAAAGGTTAACCCCTTCGGGAACCGTAATAATTGATATTAATGAGGGTGAAAAGGAGTTAGAGGTTGAGCCGGGTCAAACTCTATTGTCGGCCTTAGGAAGTAATAAAATATTTCTTCCATCGGCTTGTGGTGGAGGAGGTACCTGTGCTATGTGTAAGTGTCAGGTTCATGATGGAGCAGGTTCGATTTTGCCTACCGAAACCGGATTTTTCACCAGAAAAGAGCAGAATCAGGATTGGAGACTTGCATGTCAGGTTAAGGTAAGGGATAATCTTAAAATGGATATTCCTAAGGAGATTATGGGAATTAAGAAGTGGGAGTGTGAAGTTGTCTCAAACCGTAATGTTGCTACATTTATTAAAGAGTTTGTAGTAAAGTTGCCCGAAGGTGAAAACCTTGATTTTAAATCGGGCGGTTATATTCAGATTGATGTGCCTAAGATAGAGGTTGATTTTAAAGACATGGATATTGAAGAGGAGTATCGTGAGGATTGGGAGAAGTTTAATATGTTTTCGCTTAAAATGAAAAACAGTGAGGAGACTTTCCGTGCATACTCTATGGCTAACCATCCTGCAGAAGGAAATATTATAATGCTGAATATTCGTATTGCAACACCTCCTTTTGATCGTGTTAAGGGTGGATTTATGAATCTTAATCCGGGAATTTGTTCATCTTATATATTTTCTCGTAAGCCTGGTGATAAGGTTACCATATCAGGTCCTTATGGTGATTTCTTCCTTAAAGAGACCGATAAGGAGATGATGTTTATTGGTGGTGGTGCAGGTATGGCTCCAATGCGTTCCCATATTTTCCATCTATTTCATACACTTAAAACCGATCGTAAGGTTACTTTCTGGTATGGAGCACGTTCTAAGAAAGAGATTTTTTACGAAGAAGATTTTAGAGCTATCGAGAGAGAGTTCCCCAATTTTAAGTTTACTATTGCTCTTTCGGAACCGTTGCCCGAAGATAATTGGGATGGGCCTGTTGGCTTTATTCATCAGGTTATTAATGATGAATATCTTGCTAAACATGAAGAGCCTGAAGAGATTGAATATTATCTTTGCGGACCTCCGATGATGAATTCAGCTGTTAATAAAATGTTGTATGATATGGGAGTTCCCGATGAGATGATTGCTTTTGACGATTTTGGATCATAAAATATAGAACGTGTATAAGGAGTTATCTTATACACGTTTTTTTTTATCTCTTTTCTCTATTACTGCTTTAGATTTTTTATAATATGAACCGTTTTTTCTCTTTTATCCTGATTTTATTATACGTTTTTATTATCTCTTCCTGCACTGATAAAGATGCTCAATATGTTACCAATGAGGGGCGAGTTTTTAATACATCTTACCGGATTGTATATTACCATCATCAAAATTTGCATGATGAAATAAGAGCTCTTTTTGAAGTTTTTAATAACTCTTTGTCACCTTATGAAAGCTCTTCTATTATTAGCAGGGTTAATAATAATGAGGTTGGTGTTGAAGTTGATACACTTTTTAAAAATGTATTTAGCCGATCGAAGCAGATTAGTTCAATAACTGATGGAGCATTTGATATAACTGTTGCACCATTGGTTAATGCCTGGGGTTTTGGCTTTGAGACACATGAAGATTTTGATGAGCATAAGATAGATTCACTTTTACAATATGTGGGGATGGATCAAATATCTATTAAAGATGATTTTGTTGTTAAGGAGTTTGATGGGGTTAAAATAGATGGGAGTGCTATTGCAAAAGGATATGCGGTTGATGTGGTTGCCTCTTTTTTAAATGGTAGAGGCATTTCCAATTTTATGATTGAGATAGGAGGCGAAATAGTTGCCCGGGGTGTTAATTCTCGTGGTATTCCCTGGCGAATTGGTATCGATCGACCCGATTATGATCCCTCTGCACTTAACAGGGATATTAAAATGATAATTGAACTTTCAGATAAAGCGTTGGCTACAAGTGGCAATTATCGCAATTTTTATGTAAAGGATGGTAAAAAGTTTGCTCACACTATTGATCCCCGAACCGGTTATCCTGTTGAACATACTCTATTAAGTGCTTCGGTGGTTACCCATGATGCTATGAGTGCTGATGCATTTGCAACTGCTTTTATGGTTATGGGTGTTGATGCCAGCTTAGCCTTAACCGAGAGCCTTGATTGTGTAGAAGCATCTTTTATTTATAGTTATAATGGAGAACAAAAAGTTCTGTTATCCTCGGGCTTTGAGGATTATGTGATTACAATAGAGTGACTCTTTTTTTGATAAGCCATAGTATTAGAAAGGTTATTGCACCATTTAATATAAGTATTTCATATCCCATATTTATTCCAAACCAGCTATAGGAGTTAAAATCTATCACGCCTGTTACTAATGGTGGTACTATTACAGCTACAGGAACAAACCTCTCTTTTATATTATACTTTGTTAGCAGTGCAAATGAAAACAGTCCGAGTAACGGCCCGTAAGTGTAGCCTGCAAGAGTGTATATAATGTCAATTACGCTATCCTGATTTAAAGCTCTGAATATTAATATTACAACTGCAATTAAAATAGTAAATCCAATATGTACTGCTATTCTTGTTTTTTTTGCTCTCTTTTTTGTCATCAAATCTGTTTTAAGAATGTCAATTGAAAAAGAGGTTGTAAGAGAAGTTAGTGCAGAGTCGGTACTTGAGTAGGCGGCAGCTGTTAATCCAAGTAAAAAAAGAATTGAAACTGCCGGTGGCAGATATCCGCCCAGAGCTAAAGCCGGAAAAACATCATCTGCTCTTTGGGGCGCAGTAATTCCCATCTCGTTTATGTAAATAAAAAGAAGAGCTCCCAGAGATAGAAAAAGCAGGTTAACGGGAAGAAATGCCGCACCATACCAATACATGTTTTTTTGAGCTTTTTTTAGTTCTTTTATTGTAAGGTTTTTCTGCATCATATCTTGATCGAGCCCTGTCATTACTATAGGAATAAATGCTCCTGCCAAAAAGTGTTTAATAAAATGAGAAGAGGAGCTCCAGTCAAAAATGAAGATTTTTGAGTAGTCACTTTCTCTTATTGTTGTTACTATAGAGAAAAAGTTTAAGTTGAGAGAGCTGCTTATGTGGAAGATTGTTATAGCAGCAGCGCTTAATAAAAGGATAGTTTGCAATGCATCGGTCCATACAATAGTTTTAATGCCTCCCTTGAAAGTATACAACCATACCAGTGAGATAGTTATTATTACAGTTTGATAAAACGGAATGTTAAATTGTTCGGCAATAGCAATATGCAAAACACCTGCAACTAAGTAAAGCCTTGCAGCCGAACCAGATGTTTTGGATGCGATAAAAAGCAGAGCTCCCGATTTATGACTTGTTTTTCCAAATCGTTTTTCAAGATATGAATAAATTGATGTTACATTGTGCTTATAGTATAGGGGAAGTAGTATGTTGGCAATAATAACATATCCTGCAAAAAATCCTGCTACCATTTGGAGATAGCTGAACTGTTGCGATTCAACCCATCCCGGTACCGATATAAAGGTTACTCCGCTAATTGATGAGCCTACCATTCCTATGGAGACAATATACCACGGTGAATTTTTGTTGCCAAGGAAAAATGAGTTGTTATCGGCCTTTCTACCAGTTACAGCTGAAATTATAAAGAGAACTCCAAAGTAGAGAGCAATTATAATTATTGTTGTTGTTGCATCCATAATATTGACAAAAATACATAGTTTAGATTTAATGAGGATTTAAGTGACGTCTCTTTTTACTAACTTTGTATTTTAATTATAAAATTATGAGTAATTTAAACTTTCCTTCTCAGCTGCTTGAAAGAGCTGTTAATGAGTTTTCAAGGTTGCCGGGCATTGGTAAAAAGAGTGCATTGCGTCTTGCTCTTTTTATTTTGAAGCAGGAGAGTGAGGAGGTTACACGATTTGTCGAGGCTGTTAAGACTTTACGTGATGATATTCATTACTGCAGGGTATGTTTTAATATTTCGGATAGTGGTATTTGTGATATTTGCAATGATAAAAATAGAGACCACACTTTAGTTTGTGTTGTTGAGAGTATACGAGATGTGATTGCAATCGAAAATACAGGGCAATTTAAGGGTATATATCATGTATTAGGAGGTTTGATATCACCTATGGATGGAATGGGTCCGGATGATTTAAATATTGACTCTCTTGTTAGCAAAGTTAATGAACGAAAGGTTAAAGAGATTATTTTTGCTTTAAGTGCAACAATGGAAGGCGACACTACAAATTTTTATATTTACAGAAAAATTGCAGGAAGTAATGTTGATATTACATCTTTAGCCCGGGGTGTTGCTGTTGGTGATGAGCTGGAGTATGCCGATGAAGTTACTTTGGGCAGGTCAATTGTTAATCGCTTACCTTTTGAAAATATTGAATAGTAAAAAACTTTTTAAGATGCATAAACCCGATTATTTTAAACAGATTGTATTTGTTTATTGGACTATTTTTAGTTTACTGCTTATTTTTGCTGCAGTTGCAATATTGGTGGCCCCAATTGTATTTGGTGTAGTGGATTGGTCACATAGCGATTCTGAAATATTACGCTCTATTTTGATTATTTTAGCATTAACGGGTATTCCTGCAGGATTTATTTTTCACTCTCGAAATATAAAGAAGATTCCTGATGGAGATTATGAGGAGCATGTTAAAATGAAAAGGTATCGTAACAGTTTTTTTGTGAAAATTATAACATTAGAGGCTATGGCACTGCTATCTCTTATGGGATATTTATTGTCTCTTAACCACTCTTTTTTGATGATTTTCACTCTCTTAATTGTTGCATATCTGCTTAATATACCTACTAAAAGTAAAATTTCTGAAGAGTTAAGCTCTTCATCACAGAGTTCAGATATTAATGATTGAAAAATAAATTGATTTTTATATATGATTATAGCAGTAGATTTTGACGGAACAATTACCGAGCATCGTTATCCTGAAATAGGTAGAGAGAAGCCTTTTGCCTTTGAAACTTTAAAAAGGCTTCAAAATGATGGCCATTTACTTATTTTATGGACCTATCGTAGTGGGGAGTTGCTTGAAGAGGCTATAAATTATTGTAAAAACAACGGTATTGAATTTTATGCTGTCAATTCAAGCTTTCCGGGTGAAGAGCTTGAAATGGGACAGAGCCGAAAAATTCATGCCGATATCTTTATCGATGATCGCATTGTTAGCGGATTTCCAGGTTGGGGAGAGATTTATCAAACAATTAATCCTGAGGCTTCAAAATACCCTGTTAAGAATGTAAGTCGATGGGAGTTTATGCGCAGGCTTTTTAAGCGTTGATATTTTGTTTATGTAACTTTCAGGGATAAAAAAAGCGGCTTTTCGTAATTACTGTTTATCGAAAAGTCGCCTTGTTATCTGTTTATATTATAGTTGATCATCAACCAGTATTCTTCCGCAATACTCACATACTATAATTTTTTTACGTAGCTGTATATCAAGTTGACGCTGTGGGGGAATTTTATTGAAGCATCCTCCGCAGGCATCTCTTTCAACATTTACTACAGCCAAGCCGTTTCTTGCATTTTTCCTAATTCTTTTAAACGCTGATAGCAGGCGATCATCAATCTTTTTCTCTGTTTTTTTAGCTTTGTTTTTGAGATCTAGCTCTTCGTTTTCTGTATCAGTAACTATGTCGTTGAGCTCTTTTTTCTTGGCCTCAAGATCTTCTTTGCGCTCTTCTAATAGGGTTGAAGAGGTCTCAATAAGTTTTTCTTTAGAGTTCATCTCTTCGGTAAACTCTTTTATTCTTTTTTCGCAAAGAGTTTTTTCAAGGTTTTGAAACTCTATCTCTTTAGATAGGGAGTCATATTCCCTGTTGTTGCGAACATTTGATTGTTGAGACTCATACTTTTTTATAAGCAGATCGGCCTCTTTCATCTCATTTTTTTTGGCAAGAATATTGTCATTGAGGGTTTTAACATCAGTTTTAAGATTAGACATGCGGGTTTCAAGACCTTCAATCTCATCTTCCAGATCCTGAACCTCAAGAGGAAGCTCTCCCCTGAGAGTTCTAATCTTGTCAATTTCAGTGACTACCTTTTGTAAGTCAAAGAGAGCTTTAAGTCTCTCTTCCACCGGAGTGTCACCGGTTTTAGCTTTTGGATCTATTGTTGCCATTATATTAAAAATATTTTATTGGATTGCTATTTATTTCTGATAAACGGACTGCAAAATTAGGGAATTTTTTTGTAAGTATCTCAAAAAAAAGTTCTTTAGTGAACTGCTCACTTTCATAGTGCCCTATATCTGCAATCATTATACGGTTTTCAGCTTCGAAAAACTGGTGATATTTAAAGTCTCCTGATATGTAAATGTCGGCACTCTTTGCAATGGCGCTGCTTAAAAAAGAGCTTCCGCTTCCTCCGCAAATTGCAACTTTTTTTATCTTCTCTTTTATAGGGTTAGTATGTTTAATTACTCCTGTTTTAGTGATCTCTTTAATTCTGCTTAAAAACTGATTCCACTCAATTTCATTTTCTAACTCGCCTGTAATGCCTAAACCTTTTTCGTTCCAGCTGTTTTCAAGGGCAATAATATCATAAGCCGGCTCTTCGTATGGATGAGCAGCTATAAGTGCATTTACCACCTCTTTTATTTTATATTTTTGCAGAATAACCTCAATTTTTAATTCCGGTTCAAAATGAATTCGCTCTTTTTCTCCTTTATATGGATTGCTGTTTTCATTACCTTTAAAGGTTCCTGTGCCCTCAGAATTATAACTACAGTTGTCATAATTCCCTATATGTCCGGCACCTGCTTCAAAAAGAGCAGCTCTTAGTTTTTCAGCATTGTCGTGAGGAACAAAAACAGCAAGTTTTACCAGACTGTTACCTTTAGGATGTAACACTTTTTGATTAATAACCCCCAGTTTATCTGCCAAAATTCCGCTAACTCCTTGCTTTACATTGTCAATGTTCGTGTGAGCCGAGTATATGGCAATATTGTTTTTTATAGCATTCAAAATAATATTACCCGTTTCGTTGCAGGGTGTTATCTGTTTTATGCCGGTTAAAAGTATAGGATGGTGAGAAACTATTAGGTTGCATCCTTTTTTAATAGCTTCTTCAACAATCGATGATGTAACATCTATGGTTAAGAGAGCCCCGTTAACTTCCATTTTAGGATCGCCAGTTTGCAATCCGCTATTGTCGAAACTTTCCTGTAAAGAGACAGGAGCAAAATGTTCAATAGCTTTAATGCACTCTTCTACTGTGGGATTTGACATAATATATAAAAGCTTGAATAGATTTAATCCAGTCCTTCTTTTATTTCAAGTAAACTCTGTTTTATGGTTTTAAGTTTTTCAACTACTTCAAAGTTTTGAACTGTATCCTCTTTATTTTCTTTTAATTTTTTTGCAGCACCTTTAAGTGTTAAGCCCCGCTCTTTTACCAGGTGGTAAATTAGATGAAAGTTTTTAATATCTTCTGGAGTAAAGAGCCTGTTGCCTTTTTTGTTTTTGTGGGGTTTTATTATATCAAACTCTTTTTCCCAATATCGTATTAGAGAAGTTTTAACATTGAACATTTCTGCAACCTCTCCTATGGGGTAATAAAGTTTTTCTATTTTAGGCTCTTTATAAGGCATTGCAGTAGAATTTAGTCAAAAGTGCGATTATTGTTTGATGATATCCTAATCATCTCTTCATACTGCTCAGTTGTTAAATCCTGAAAATAGTAGTGTGCAGGATCTACAGCTTTGTTGTTAACTCTTACTTCGTAATGCAGGTGTGGGGCAGTTGATTTACCTGTGTTGCCAACATATCCTATTACATCGCCCCTGTTAACCTCATCTCCAACAGATACATTAAAATCATCCATATGGGCATATAGTGTTGAATATCCAAATCCATGGTCTAATATAATATGCTTTCCATATCCAATTGCAGAACTACGAACTCTTGTTACAACACCATCTCCTGTAGCATATATCTCTGTTCCTGTGGGAGCTGAAAAATCCATTCCTTCATGGAATCTTCTGGTACCGTAAATAGGATCGGTTCGCCATCCAAAGCCAGAGGCTGTACGTCTTAAATCTCTGTTGGATAAAGGTTGAATAGCTGGAACGCATCTTAACATATCCTCTTTACGTTTTGTCAGCTCTATAATTTCATCAAAAGATTTTGATTGCACATAAAGCTGCTTCATTATTCCGTCAAGGGTGTTGGATGTGTTTATAACCAGCTGTGAATTATCCATATCTTCCAGGTATCGATAACGGTCAATACCTCCATATCCTGCTCTTCTAATTGTATTGGGAATAGAGTCGGCGTTGAATATTACTCTGTAAACATTTTCGTCTCGCTGTTGAATGTCATCAAGCACCAGTTTTACCTGATTAAGTTTTTTTGATATTATCTCATACTGTGATATTAATCTTGAATTTTCTCTTTCAAGTTGAATTTCGCGCGGACTGTCAAAAAGGTATGTGTAGGTAAAAAAGTAAACAATTCCTAAAAGGGCACTGAATATTGAGTAGGTGAAAAAACGGGACAGGTGGTATTTAAAGCCTGTTTCAATTCTGTCGTAACTTAATGTTTCGGGATTGTATCTATATTTTACCTTTGACATACTCTGTTTATTTTTGTTGCTAAAATAGAAAAAAATGACTACAACACGCAAATATCAGCTGATTAATCTAACTTTACACAAAATTTTGGTGAAAAATGAGAATATTATAATTTTTAAATTTAGATTATTTGAATTGTAATTTGCACTTTTGTTGATGATTTTTTTGAAAAAATCACAAATATGCATAACTAGATATACGCATAAAATTAAATTTTGTTGGATCTTTTTTATTTGAATTAGTTGAAAATGACAGCATCTGAAATCAGAAAGAGTTTTTTAGGATTTTTTGAATCAAAAAAACATCGTATAGTCTCATCTGCTCCTATGGTGGTAAAGGATGATCCTTCTTTGATGTTTACCAATGCAGGGATGAATCAGTTTAAGGATATTTTTTTGGGTAATGTTACTCCTGCTAACACCCGGGTTACCAACTCTCAAAAATGCTTGAGGGTATCGGGAAAACATAATGATTTAGAGGAGGTTGGGCACGATTCGTATCATCACACTATGTTTGAGATGCTTGGGAACTGGTCGTTTGGCGACTATTTTAAAGAGGAGGCTATAGATTGGGCCTGGGAGTTTTTAACCGAAGTGTTAAAAATTGACAGGTACTCTCTTTATGCATCTGTTTTTGAGGGTGATAATAAGGATAAATTAAAAAAAGATTCAGAATCATTTAATATATGGAAAAAACATCTTCCCCAAGATAGAATTATTGATGGAGATAAGGAGGATAATTTTTGGGAGATGGGAGATGTTGGTCCTTGTGGTCCTTGTTCTGAGATTCATATAGATTTGCGAACTGATGATGAAAAGAGAAGGGTTTCGGGAGCGGAGCTTGTAAATAAGGATCACCCCGAGGTTATTGAGATATGGAATCTTGTCTTTATTCAGTATAACCGTAAACTTAACGGAGAATTGGAGTTGTTACCCCATAAACATATTGATACGGGTATGGGGTTTGAGCGATTGTGCAGGGTTATTCAAAATAAAAGGTCAAATTATGATACCGATATATTTCAGCCAATAATAAAAAAAATATCTGATTTATCAGGGTTTAAGTATGGTAATAGTGAGGAGTCTGATATTGCTATGCGTGTTATAGCAGATCATATAAGAACCATCTCTTTTTCTATTGCTGATGGGCAACTGCCCTCAAATAATAAGGCGGGTTATGTTATACGCCGTATTCTTCGCCGTGCTGTTCGATATGGATATACCTTTTTAGAATTAAAAGAGCCTTTTATGGCTCAATTGATTGATTCTTTGATATCTGTTATGGGAGAGGCTTTTCCTGAATTGGTTGGTCGAAAGGAGTTGATAAAAAAGGTTATTACCGAGGAGGAGGTATCATTTTTAAAAACTCTTGCTACAGGAATTTCTCTGTTAGATAAAATTATTAGCGAAACAAAAAGAGGCGATTATAAAGTTGTAGAGGGTAAGGTTGCTTTTGAGCTATATGACACATTTGGTTTTCCCCTTGATTTAACAGAGCTTATTTTAAAGGAGCATGGTTTAGTCGTTAATCGTCGTGAGTTTGAAACAGAAATGGCAGCTCAAAAAGAGCGTGCCCGTTCGGCAGGCAGTATTGAAACAGAAGATTGGGTTGAGCTCATGGAGGATGAAGAGGAGGAGTTTATAGGATATGATCATATCGAAGCTGATGTACAGTTGGTAAAATACAGGAAGGTAAAAACCAAAAAGCGAGAGTTATATCATCTTGTATTTAACATTACTCCTTTTTATGCTGAGAGTGGAGGACAAATTGGTGATAGCGGTTATATTGAAAATAATGGTGAGCAAATAGACATTATAGACACAAAGCTGGAAAATAATCTTATAATTCATATCACTAAAAAGCTCCCTTCAGATATCTCTTCAAAATTTCATGCTGTTGTGGATAAAGAGCGCAGAAAGCTTACTGCTGCTCATCATAGTGCAACTCACCTTTTACATAAAGCCTTACGTGAGGTGCTTGGTGATCATATAGAGCAAAAGGGCTCATTAGTGCATAGTGATTATTTACGTTTTGATTTTTCTCATTTTGAAAAAGTGAGCGAAGATGAAATATTAAAAGTTGAAAGGAAGGTTAATGAGGCCATAAGAGCGAATCTCCCTGTTGCTGAACAGCGTGATATTCCTTTGGCAAAAGCTAGAGAGAATGGTGCTATTGCGCTTTTTGGAGAGAAGTATGGAGATGTTGTTCGCACTATATCTTTTGGTGATTCTCTTGAGTTATGCGGAGGTACCCATGTTAAAGCAACAGGTGAAATTGGTTTTTTTAAAATAGTTCACGAGAGTTCTGTTGCTGCCGGAATTAGAAGAGTTGAAGCAGTAGCTTCAAAAAAAGCAGAACTATTAGTTGAGCAACAGTCGGCAATTCTGCGTGAATTAAGAGAGGTATTTAAAAGTAAATCTGCGATTGTAACAAATGTTACCAATCTTATAAAGGAGAATAGTAAATTATCTAAGCAGGTGGATGCTGTTTTAAATAATTTTTTACAGATTGAGAAACAGAGCTTAAAGGATAAAGTTAAGAATGTTAATGGGGTTAAAGTTATTGTTTCAACTATAAATTCCGATTTAGCAGGTAGTCTTAAAACATTGGCTTTTCAGCTGCGTGGTGATATGGATGATGAGATGGTTGCTGTTTTGGGAGTTGAGAACAGAGGAAAGCCTCAACTGGCTGTAATCCTTTCAGATACTCTTATTGGTAAAAGTGGTTTAAATGCATCTGAAATTATAAAGAAAGTGGCATCTGAAATTAAGGGAGGAGGTGGTGGTCAACCATTTTTTGCTACTGCAGGCGGTAAAGATCCTGAGGGGCTTGATAGTGCTCTTGCTAAAGCATTTGACATTGTAAAGGACAATCTTTAATATGGAAATAAAGCGGACATTTGATCTTTTAATTAACCTTAGAAAAAAACATAATCGTTCCGATATTTTAATGACTAAGCGGGAGGGTAGTTGGATTAATTTTAGTGCTTATGATTATAGTCGTACTGCCAAACGTTTTAGTTATGGATTGATGGGTCGTGGGTTAAAAAAGGGCGATAAGATTGCTACAATTGCAAATAACTGTCCTGAATGGAATATTGTTGATATGGGTATGTCAATGACCGGCGTTATTCATGTACCTATCTATCCAACGTTGGGAGATGATGATTTACGATATATTCTGGAGCATTCAGACTCCAGAATTTTGATAGTACAAGATAAGAAAAGTTATGAGCAGCTTAGTGAGCTTACCAAAGGGATTGAGAATCTTGAAGCTATTTATACATTTAGTTATTATGAAGGAGTTCCTCATTGGAGTGAGATTACAAAAGAGGGTGAGTCTTTAAGGGTTAAGTATAAAGATGAGCTTTTAAAACTGAGAGATTCTATAGATGAGGATGATGTTTTTTCAATAATATACACTTCGGGAACAACTGGTTTACCAAAAGGAGTAATGCTTACTCACCGTAATATAATAAGTAACGTTAAAGCTTGTGCTCCTCTTTTTGACCTAAACGAAGGTGATAGAATTTTAAGTTTTTTGCCTTTGTGCCATGTCTTTGAACGAATGGTTAATTACCTGTTTCATTATAAGGGGTGTGCTATCTATTATGCTGAGAATTTAGGTACAATAAAACAGAATCTTGTGGAGGCTAAAATTAATGCTTTTGCAACTGTCCCAAGAGTTGTTGAGCGTATATATGACCGAATTGTTTCTCAGGGTGAGAGTTTAAAGGGCTTTAAGCGATGGGCTTTTATTAACTCTTTAAAGTTGGGCGAAAAATATAATAAAAATGGAAAGCAGACTAGATGGTATGCATTTCGGCTATATTTGGCCCGTAAATTTGTTTTTTCTAAATGGCAGAAAGCTTTTGGGGGACATTTGAGATTTGTTGTTTCTGGAGGAGCTGCATTGCAACCTCGCTTAAGCAGACTCTTTTTTGCTGCGGGTATTCCTCTTTTTGAAGGTTATGGTTTAACCGAGACCTCTCCTGTTATTGCAGTAAATCATCTTTCAAAGAGTAATTCACTTCGCATTGGCACTGTTGGTCCGGTTATAGACGGAGTTAAGGTGTGTATAGATGAAGATGGAGAGATCTTAGTTAAAGGGCCCAATGTAATGAAAGGGTATTATAAAAATGAAGATAATACAAAAGAGGTAATTGACTCTGAAAATTGGTTTCATACAGGTGATATTGGAGAGATTATTCAAGATCGGTTTTTGAAAGTTACCGACCGAAAAAAAGAGATGTTTAAAACATCAAGCGGAAAATATGTAGCGCCTCAGGCTATTGAAAATATGCTTAAAGAGTCTTTTTTAATTGAGCAGGCAATGATTGTTGGGGAGAATGAAAAATTCACTAGTGCTTTGCTTTTGCCTAATTTTGAGCAGTTGCATGTATGGGCAAATGATAAAAGGATACGTTTTCGCGATAATAAAGAGCTTATTGGCATGGATAAAGTGAAAGAGCTTTTCCAAAAAGAGATAGATGGTTATAATAGAGTTTTGGGGGTACATGAACAGATAAAAAGGTTTCGCCTGGTTCCTGAAGAGTGGTCTGCTGCCGGTGGTGAACTATCTCCAACACTTAAGCTTCGCAGAAGAGTTTTATATGTAAAGTATGCCGATCTTCTTAGAGATATTTACTCTTATGAGCCAGAACAGGAAAACCGGGGAAAGCATAAGTTTAACAATTTCTCGGATTAATTTTTTTATAGGATTAGTTGTTCTGGTGAAAAAATGTTTTATCTTTGAGTTATTAATCATTTTTTCACAATTATTATGAGTAAAGGAACAGTAAAATTTTTTAATGAGAGCAAAGGATTTGGCTTCATTAAAGACGAAGAATCAGGAGAAGAGTATTTCGTACACGTAACCGGTCTTGTTGACAAAATACGTGAAGATGACGAAGTAACTTACGACCTTCAGGAAGGACGAAAAGGTCTTAACGCAGTTAATGTTAAATTGGCATAATTGTAGTTACAGTATAAAATTTCTGAAGATAAGGGGGTTCGTAAAACGAACCCCCTTTTTTGTGATCTATTGTAAAGCGTAACTACTATTTTTAATCTTTTACCACCAATTTGTCTAAATCTTGTTTTTCAAAGAGAGTGGGATAGTCCTCAAAAAACTTAATCATAACTGTTTTTAAAACTGACTCTCTTAAAAACTTGCTTCTGTTTTTTATTTTATATTTTTTGCAATATACTTCAATTGCTTCTAGCTCTTTGTCGTTAAGGGTAAAAGAGGCTTTATGTTTTCTTTTTAGACTGCTGTTTTTATTTGTCATGTTATTGACTTCATTTTGAGATGCTAAAATAGTTAAAATTGAGAATATCCCCAATTATAAAAAGAGGTTGACTGATGATTACAGCTACTTTCATGTGTCTATAATTTGTTTATCAATGGTCACATGAAATTTGCCAGTTCGGTTATGCTACTGTGTGAGAAATGCTTGCTCATGGCTCATTTCGCCTGTTTGTAAATCTCCTTTTTGCTATATCTCTTTCGCACTTAGTCAAAAGTTACGCCTATCTGCGATTCTGCCGTGGCTATAATTATTTGTTATTGTTTGTTTTGTACGTTTAATAATGCAGTTTTAAATTGAGGTTTTTTAAAATATTTACAAAATGGGCATGATTTTTTATTAATGTGTCGTTGTTTTAATAATTTTTGTGTTATTGAAGTGGTTTTATAGAATATTGCCCAATACCTCTTCTGGCTTGATTCCTATCTATTTGTTGATTGCTGAGCAGGGCAGATTAAATCATATTTCTTTTTGTAAAAATTTGTTTTTAAAAATTCTTATAAATACATTTGCTAAAACTAAAAAAGATTAAAAACACTTTTATGTTTTCTGTTGAGATTTACTCTATTTTAATTATGCCTTTGATGCATAAGAGTGTTTCACTTAAATGTTTAATTATTTTTAAAACCAAATCATGAAAAAACATTATCTATTATGTTGTTTATGGATGTTTTTTGCTTTGTTTAGTGCCGAAAGTGCGCTAGCTCAGCATAATGTAAGAGGTACAGTGACTGACTCCGATGGTGATCCCATTATTGGAGTTAATGTCATAGAAGAGGGAACATCGCATGGTGTGATAACCAATGTGGATGGAGAGTATGCTTTTTCTGTGTCATCTTCGGATGCAGTGCTGCAGTTTTCTTTTATAGGTTTTGATGACAAAGTTGTTCCGGTGGAAGGTCGCAATGAGATCTCTATAGTCCTGGAAGAGAGTTATCAGGCTTTGGATGAAGTTATTGTTGTAGGTTATGGAACTCAGCGCAGAGAGAGTGTTACAGGTTCTGTTGCCACTGTTTCTTCCCAGGAGATTGAAAGAGCTCCGGTAGCAAATATGTCAACTGTTTTAGGTGGAAGAATTTCTGGTTTAACAAGTCATCAAAGCTCAGGAGCACCAGGGGCCGATGATGCAACTTTATTAATTCGTGGAAGAAGTACCACAGGAAGCTCTTCCCCAGTGGTTATTGTTGATGGGGTTCAAAGAGATTTTAACAATCTTGATCCTAACGAAATTGAGAGTATTACATTGTTAAAAGATGCTTCTTCTGCTGCTGTTTATGGTGTTCAGGGTGCTAATGGTGTTATTTTGGTTACTACTAAAAGAGGTGTTCAACAAGATGCACAGATCACATATAGAGCATCTTACTCAGTTTCTCAAAACACCCGTTTCCCGGACTTTATGGATGGGGTTCAATATGCCGAGGCTTACAATCAGGCACGAGAGCTTGATGGATTACCACCTATGTTCTCTGACTCTGACTTGGAAAAAATTCGTTATGGTGATCCAGATGGCGTTTTGGGTAATACCGATTGGGTAGATGAGCTTTTTGACAGTAATGCTCCAACGCAGCATCACAATATTAGTGTTCGTGGTGGTACCGAAGGGGTAAATTATTTTATATCTCTGGGTTATTATGATCAGGAGGGATCTATTTCCAATTTTAATTTTCAGAGATATAATGTGCGATCCAATATTGATGCAGAGATTACCGATAATTTAGGAGTTTCATTTGACCTGGCTGCGCGTCTTGAAGAGAGGAGTCGCCCTTTATATGGTGTAGGTCCCAATGACTGGAACAATCTTGTGCAGCAATCAATTAGGGCTAAGCCTATTGTGCCTATGTATGCTCCAGATGGGATACCAACTGCAACTAGAACAGCTTCAAGTATTGTAAAT
This sequence comes from Marinilabiliaceae bacterium ANBcel2, assembly GCA_029688995.1. Classification (GTDB taxonomy): domain Bacteria; phylum Bacteroidota; class Bacteroidia; order Bacteroidales; family Marinilabiliaceae; genus JARULA01. Next base: position 600,987 of record JARULA010000001.1, on the reverse strand, counting down.
CCTATTGCAGGAAGAGATCTTTCTGGAACAAATGAGAGTGAGCGTTCTGTTTTTGAGAGTAGTTTGACTTTTGATTATGACGCCCCTTTTGTTGATGGATTGAATATGAGGTTTATGACCAGTTATGATAGAAATTACAGACATGGTAAAGCTTTTACTACTCCTTATAAAGTGCAAGTCTTGAATCAAAGTTCTATGAGCTATCAAAAACAGTGGGCACCTAATGCCTCTTCGGGAATAGCCTCTTTAAATGAGACTTTCTCCCAAGGAAACCGCCTTACTGTTCAACCAAGTATAAGATATGAGACAACAATTGATGATCTTCACAATATTAATGTTTTGGCTTTATATGAGCAGTCAAACTATTTAAGCAATAGATTTAGTGCATCAAAACGTGATTTTGATTTTCTTGATCTTCCTGAATTAGATTTTGGTAAAGAGGTGAGAGATGCTGATGCTGTACGAGGATCAAGTTATGAGAGTCCGCGCGCAGGGTTTGTTTCACGTATTAACTATGATTATGATAGCAGATATCTTGTTGAGCTTGCCTCACGTTATGATGGCTCCTATAAGTTTCATTCAGATAACAGATGGGGATTTTTTCCTGCAGCTTCTGTAGGTTGGGTTATGTCTAATGAAGACTTTTTTGAAACATTAAACACTCCTTTAACTCACTTAAGATTTAGAGCTTCTGCCGGTATTACCGGAAATGATCAGATAAGTGATTATATGTACTTAAGTACAATGAATATTTTGCAACATGCTGTTGCTTTTGGGGATGATCTTCAAAATAGTATCTATACAGGATCTATTCCTAATCCGGATATTACATGGGAGACTACAACTTCTTACAATATAGGTTTTGATTCACGTTTATGGTATGGTCTTTTAGGTGTTGAATTTGACTGGTTTTATGAGGTTACAGATGATATTTTACGACCAGTATCAGGACTTTACCCTCCATCTATGGGAGGCAATTTCCCAGCCACTGTAAATAGTGGTAAGGTAGATAATCGAGGGTTTGATTTAACAATTACGCATGATAATCAGGTTGCCGACTTTAATTATGGTGCCAGAGCTAACGTAAACTGGGCTCGTAATAAAATATTGAGAATTGATGAGAGTCCTAATATTCCAGAGCACCAGAGTAGAATAGGTAGGAGTATTGGCGAAAAGGATGGATTAATAGCATTGAGACTTTTCGAGAGTGATGAGCAGGCCGAAAACTATCCTGCACCTGCTGCCGGAGCACAGGCTGGTGATATAATGTATAAAGATTTAAATGGAGATGGAAAGATCACTTATGATCAGGATCGCACTTTTATTGGACGAAGCAATATTCCTGAATTGATGTTTGGCCTTGATTTACATGCTGAATGGCGCGGCTTTGATATTGCTGCACTATTTCAAGGAGCAGCAATTGCTGACTTTGCATTGATGGGTTTTTACCCCGGAGTTGGATATGATAATACTGAGTTTACCCGTTCATTTTATCATGACGGAAACTCTCCGGTTTATCTGATTGAAGATAGTTGGACACCTGACAACCCTACTGCCGAATATCCCAGATTGAGTACGGTTTCTCGTCCAAATAATGGATGGGCCAGCACATTTTGGATAAAAGATGCCTCTTATTTAAGATTAAGAAATCTTCAAATAGGTTATACCATACCTTCTCATATTCTAAATAATTATGGTATAAGTGATTTTAGAGTTTATGTGGGAGGTTCTAATCTGTTTACATTAAGTGAGTTTGATTATATTGATCCTGAGGCCCCAGATGTTAATAATGGATATTATCCTCAGCAGAAGACTTATACATTCGGACTTAGCTTAACACTTTAATTCTTAAGAATTTTAAAAAATGAGAACAATGAAAAAGTTTTTAATAGTTCCTTTTATATTTCTTTTGGCATTAGGTATATCATCATGTGATGATTATCTGGATCCTGAGCCAAGAGACAGATATTCAGAGTTGATTGCATGGACCAGCGAAGAGAATGCCAATTTGTATCTGAATAGTTTTTATAAAAATTTGAATGATTATCGTTTAAATGGGAATCGCATTTTTAATGGAAGGCTTACCGATGCTATTGCTGATATAGTAAAGTATGGATCTGGATCTGCTGGTGAGGGTAATGCCAATATATATGCATTTGAGCCTACACGTATAACTCCTGATCAAAACTCTTTAGGTATATGGGGAGATGCATATAATACCATTCGTAGGATAAATGAGTTCCTTGAAGGTCTTGAGGAACATGCTGATTTTGAGGAGGATGTTATAGTTGAGCTTCAAGCTCAGGCACGTTTTGTTCGTGGTTATATTTATCATTTATTGATAGCTCGTCACGGAAGCGTTATTCTTTTAGATAAAACTACTTCTAATCGCGATAATCCAAGATCTACCGAAGAGGAGTGTTGGGATTTTGTTGAGAGAGATTTTGATTTTGCCGCAGATAATCTTCCAGATGAATGGCCTGCTGGTAACGAAGGAAGAATCACTCGTGGTGCCGTATTAGCTATGAAATCACGCTCTATGCTTTATGCTGAAAGATGGGATGCTGCTGCTGAGGCAGCAGAGGCTGTTATGGAATTGGCTGATGAAGGGTATTACGGACTTGCAGATAGTTATGAAGATGCATTTTTGTCGCGTCTGCAAGGTAATAATGAAGCTATATTGGAAATCTATTTTCAACGTCCTGATTTAACATATAACTGGGATTATGATCATGCTCCCGGTGGTGATAATCCAGGATATGGCGGTAAAGCTACACCTACACAAAATCTTATTGAGGCCTATGAAACTTCTGCCGGAGATGAAGTTGATTGGTCTCCATGGCATAATGGGCCAACTAATCAAACGCCTCCTTATGATCAGCTTGAGCCCAGATTTCATGCTTCAATACTATATAATGGAGCTGAATGGAAAGGGCGTACTATCGGATCTTATGTTGGTGGAAGTGATGGATATTTTGATTTTGGAGCTAAGCCTTATCCTAACGGGGAGACAACAACCGGCTATTTTATGAGAAAATATATGGATGAGAGTATTACCGACCTTTCGAGTGATCGAAGTGAGAGAACTATTATTGAGATTAGGTATGCTGAGGTTTTATTGAATTATGCTGAAGCAACCTATCAGCTTAATCGTGAGTCGGAGGCAAATGCTGCAATTCGTCAGGTTCGTGATCGTGTTGGACTTCCATATTCTGATCTTTCGGGAGATGAATTGTTTGAGCGGATTCGGACTGAGCGTAAAATTGAACTTGCTTTTGAAGGACATCGATATTGGGATTTAAGACGTTGGAGGCTTGCTCATGAGAAGATGAATGGTTTAAGAGCAAAAGGTATGAAGATTATTCCAGACGGTGCTGATTTTCTTTATGAAGTTGTTGATGCTGATGGTCAGGATCGTATGTTTTTAGAGCGGTTGTATAATTTCCCAATCCCTTCGGCAGAGATAGTTAATAATAGTGCGATAACTCAAATATCACCGTGGTAAAATTTATTTGAATTTTATTCAGCTGCTTTATTGCTGTAAAAAATAGTGTAATATGAAAAAATATATAATAACTATATTGGTAACATTTTCGCTGATTTTTTTCAAATCATGTGAAAGTCCCGAAGATTTTTCGGATGCATATACCGATGACGGGGTTCAACTTATAATTGCATCTTTTATGGATGGAAGCGGAGAATTCCATTCAGAAGGAGAACTACCTTATGATAATATAATAACTATACCTTTCCCTTATTATTATCCCGAGGAGAGTACTAATGAAGTTGACATTAGCAAAATGCGTTTAACTGCTAATTTGCCTAATAACGTATCTATTTCTCCTTCGTTGTCTGTTCACGATCTGCGAGATCCTGTTGATATAACTGTTACAGCTGCTGATGGTACCGAAACAGAGCACCAGATTGTTGCAGACGTTCGTAAGAGCTCAAAAGCTCAAATTCTTGACTTCTCTTTTGTTGATGTGCAGTTAAGTGGAATAGTATTAGAAGAGCATCAAGTAATTGGTTTTGTGCCTGGTGCTACTGATATGTCTTCGGTATCTGCAGATGTTAGAATTAGTCATCATGCTTCAATATCTCCTGATCCTGCAGAGCTTCGTGATTATAGTGAGCCTGTTACATTTACTGTGACAGCACATGATGGTACCGAGAGAGAGTATAAGGTTCGTGAGGTAACACCATCTACAGTAGCTTCTGGAATACGTTCGGGAAGTGCAACACAGCTTTTTGCAAGAAGATTAAAGGCTGATGTTGGAATAGATGTGGATCATCTTACCGGTGGTATGGCTGTTACAAATGATTATGTTGTTTTAAATACAAGAGATCAAAATAGTATTTATCTGGATGCACAAACAGGAGAAAATCTTGGAGAGATTGATCTTGGTGATGTAAAAGGAGGGTTAACTAACTTTTACTCTACTGCTGATGAGGCAGGGAATATTGTTATCTGTAATTTATCACCACATGATGGGCCTTTTAAAATATGGACTGTTGATGATGTGAATTCCCAACCTGAACCATTCCTTGAGTGGGATGAGGGGTATGATATTGGTCGTAAATTATCGGTTAAAGGGGATCTTAAGGGTGATGCTATAATTACAGGACCTATTTTGGGAGATGGTGTACAAGATTTTGCCCGCTGGGTTGTTACAGGTGGAGAGCTTGTTTCAGAGACTCCTGAAATTGTTACAATGAGTGGTCTTGAGCGTGGATGGACTACACGTGCAAATCTGGTTCACACATCTGCAACTGATACCGAGAGTGACTACTTTGTTGCTTCATATTCAGATAATACGTTTGCATGGGTTAATGGTGCAACTAATGAAGTTAGGGCTAAACTTGATGAGATTGATCGTAACTATATTATGGAATCGGTTGATCATGTAGAGTTCAATAATTCTCAGTTTGTTGCTACTAATCATCTTAACAGTTTTACATGGGGAAGTGCTGATCAGGTTTGGTTGATGGATGTAAGTTCAATTGCAACTTTTGAGGGTAGCTTAACAGCAGGAGATGTTGATGCTGTTGTGTGGCAGGTTGATCGTGGTTTATATGGAGGGAACTCTGTAACACCTCCCGTTAATAATGCTAATGGTACTGCAGACGTGGCAATGACAGTTTCTGATGATGGTTATTTCTTATACCTCTACTTTATGTTTACAAATGGATATGTTGTAGGGTATCAGTTTGACTGTCTGGATCTGGATAATATTGAGTTGTAAATTTCTTCATTGTGCCGGAAAAATTTCCGGCACAATGAAAATTAATTAATAGATGTCAAGATGAAGATTAAGTTTTTAATTATTATTCTTTTTGTCGCTTTTCTTAGTGCCTGCTCAGATAGTGATAATGATATTGTTGATGATAATAAGGATAATGGTTCTGATGAGCCACCTGTTGAAGAAGAAGATCCTCGAGTATTTTTATGGGTTGATGCAAGTGCAAATTATTCTAATTTATCTACCGAGGATGGTATAGAGAGTTATGTAGAAAAGGCTAATGATATTGGTGTTACCCATCTTGTAATAGATGTTAAAGGAACTTCAGGAGAGGTTTTATATGATAGTGATATAGCTACAATGAATTTAGAGTGGGACGGAGCTCAAAGAAGCAGAGATTTTGACTATTTACAGTTATTTATTGATAAGGCTAAAGAGTTTGATATAGAAGTCTTTGCTGCAATGAATGTTTTTTCTGGTGGTAACAGGAGTTACCAACGCGGAACTGTTTATGAAGATGAGGATCGATATCATTGGGCATCTACTACTTATACAAAACAAGGAGAGTTACTATTATCACCCGAAGCTCCCGATCAGGGCGGCATAATGCTAAATGTCTCTTTAGAGGAGGTTAGAGAGTATCAGCTGGCAGTGATGGAGGAGATAGCAACAAAGTATCCTGAGCTAACAGGGATAACTCTTGACAGATGTAGATGGGATGGTGGTTTTCGCGGAGATTTTAGTGAGAAGTCGCGTCAACTTTTTGAAGAGTTTTTAGGGCAAAATGTGCATAACTATCCTCAGGATATTTTGGATTGGAATTACTCTAATGGACAGTATGAAAGAGTTGATGGTCCTTTATTTCAGCAATGGAATGAGTGGAGATGTTCTGTGGTCTATAATTTTATTGAGAATGCTAAAGATAGACTGGCTACAGTAGCACCCGAAATGGAATTTACTGCTTATGTAGGTGCCTGGTATGGACAATATTATGAATATGGAGTTAATTGGGCAAGTAATCGCTATAGTCCTTATGATAATGCATCTTATCGCTCATGGGCAACAACGAGTTATCATCAATGGGGGTATGCTCAACTTTTAGATCTGCTTATGACAGGAAATTATGCTTACTCTGTTTCTCTTGAGGAGAGTCAGGGATGGAGTGTTGAATCGATGGCTATTCGCGCTAATGAAGTTACCAGAGGTGATACAGATGTTTATGCAAGTTTATATCTTTTTGATTATATAGTTGATCGAGAGATGGATGTTAATCAAATGGAGCGAGCTATTGAGATGTGCTTTAAAAGATCGGAGGGGGTGATGCTATTTGATGTAATTTATCTTGAGCAGTATGATTGTTGGGAGAATGCCAAAAATGGTATTGATCGAGGTTTAGCTGCTTCTCAATAAGTGTTAGTATATTACTCTATAATTATAATTTAAATAATATATACGAATGAAAACAGTTTTATGCTTTTATTTACTCTTCTTTTCTATAACAATTTTTGCTCAAAGACCTTATGAGAGAGCACATTTGTGGGAAGATGAAGTTAATGCATTTTTAGATAAAGATAAAATTGATTTGCCGCCTGAAAACTCTGTTTTATTTATAGGAAGCTCTTCTTTTAGAGCATGGACTTCTCTTCAGGAAGATTTCCCGGATCATTACATTATTAACAGAGGTTTTGGAGGCTCTCATTTAGCCGATGTGATCAGGTTTTTTGACAAAATTGTTAAGCCTTACAAGCCGTCTCATATAGTTGTTTATGAGGGTGATAACGATATAGCTTCGGGGCTTTCGCCTAAGGAGTACTTAGAAGATGTTATAACATTTGTTCGTTTATGTGAGATTTTTTTACCCGGGGTTAAAATAGACTTTGTTTCAATTAAACCTAGTCCGGCCAGGGAGGAGTGGACGAGCAACTACATAGCCACAAATCGATTGGTGCGTGAGTATGCAGAGAAAAACAGTATGGTTAGATTAATTGATATTACTCAGTTAATGATAGATGATCAGGGGCAAATTATCGAAGATTATTTTATAGAGGATATGATTCATCTTAATGATAAGGGATATCATTTATGGAGGCAGGTTATCTCTCCATATCTTGATTAGGATTAAGTTTTTTTGGTTTGATATATAATTTTTTTGGTTTATGAAAACATTTCAGATTATTTCAATAGGCACTCTTTTTTTACTTCTCTCTGTTTCCTGTTCTAACAGAACTGATCGGTCAGATAAGGTTGAGCCTTTATCGATGGAGGAAAAGCCCAAAATATTGTGGTTTGATGCAACTGCAAATTTTGAAAGGTTTAGTTATCAGGATTCTATAACATACTATCTTGAAAAGACTAAAGATGCCGGTTTTACAGATGTTGTTGTTTGTGCACGTCCTGTTTCAGGTGACGCTTTGTATAAAAGTGAAATATTAGATGAGATAACCCACTGGCGAGGTGTTGATCGCGATATTGATTGGGACTATCTTGATTATTTTATCACAGAGTCGAAAAGATTGGGACTTAATATTTACGCCTCTATGAATGTTTTTAGTGGCGGTCATAATTATGTTAATGAGGGAGTGGTTTTTCGTGATGAAGAGTTTGCTGATATGACTACTTTATTATATGAGCAAAATGGGTTTGTTGATATTAAAGATATTGATAACAAATACTCTGTTTTTTTTAATCCGGTAAATCCTGATGTGCAGGAGTATGTACTGGATATTTTAGAGGAGCTTACTGTAAGCTATGATTTGGATGGAGTTATATTGGATAGAGCCAGATTTGATGGTATAGGCAGTGATTTTTCTGAGTTGTCTAAATTGGCTTTTGAAGAGTATATAGGAGAAGAGGTAAGCAATTTTCCCGGTGATATTTATGATTGGATTCGTGTTGAAGATAAATGGGAAAGAGTAAATGGAAGACTATTTAATAAATGGATTGAGTGGAGAGCTAAAGTTATATATGATTTTTTTGCTGATGCCCGAGACCTCGTAAAATCTTTAGATCCTGAAACAAAGTTTGGAACATATACCGGAGCCTGGTATCCAACATATTATAACGAGGGGGTTAATTGGGCAAGTCAGGATTATGATGCTTCTGCTGATTTTACATGGGCAACAGAAGAGTATAGTAATTATGGCTATGCCGGCTTACTTGATATTTATATGACCGGAGTTTATTACGATCGTGTTCAGGGAGATGATTGGTATAGTGTTCAGGGAGGATTGAAAAATGCAAAACGAATAGTTAAGGATGATGTTCATGTCTCCGGAGGATTGTTTGTTGAGATTTATAAAAATGACCCTGAAACTTTTTCTCAAGCTGTCGAGGCATGTTTAACACAATCTGATGGTTTAATGATATTTGATATAGTTCATCTTATAGATTATGGATATTGGGATGCTGCTATTGAAGGTATTAACAGAGCCATGAACAGGTAATTTATATAACTATTCTATTTATAACAGATAAATAATTTATGATGAAGGGTAGAAAATTAATTTCAAGAGTTGCTTTATTTCTTTCTGTTGTTTTTATCACCTCTTGTGATAAGTATGAGAAAGTGGATGAGTCTAAAGAGATGTTTATGTGGTTTGATGTTGAAGCTAATTTTGAGCGATTGAGTTATCCCGACTCCATAGCATATTATTTAGATAAAGTTAAAGAAGCAGGTTTCACCGATGTAGTTTTAGATATTAAATCAATAACAGGTGAAGTAACTTATCAGAGTGACTATGCTCCTTATATGAAAGATTGGCATGGTGTTGAGAGGGATGTAAAGTATGATTTGCCACGTATTTTTATTGATGAGAGTAAAAAACGTGATTTAAAGGTTCATGCTTCACTGAATATTTTCTCCGGTGCTCATAATTTTTATGAGAGAGGAATTATTTATACCGATGAGTATGCTCATTGGCAATCTCAGAACTACTGGGAAGGAGAGATAATTCCCATTTCTGAGATGCATTGGAATTATAATGGAATGTTAAATCCTGCATTGCCAGAGGCTCAACAGTATCAACTTGCCATTTTGCAAGAGGTTGCAACTAAATACTCCGATTTTGATGGTATCCTTCTCGATAGAGGGAGGTATGATGGCATCACCTCCGATTTTAGCTTAGAATCAAAGAAGATGTTTGAAGAGTATTCTGGTATAACGGTTAATGATTTTCCTGATGATATTTTGTATTGGGAAGAGAGTAACGATGAGTATGAGTGGAAGAGAGGTCAATACTTTAATAAATGGATTGAGTGGAGAGCTATGGTTATTCATGATTTTTTCAGGGATGCCCGTGAAACAATTAAAAATGTAAATCCTGATATTGGATTTGGAGCTTATACAGGAGCTTGGTATCCTGTCTATTATGAGTTAGGTGTTAATTGGGCCAGCAAAAATTATGATCCTTCACAATATTACGATTGGGCCACTGAGGATTATAAAAATAGTGGATATGCTGAAATGTTGGATATATATCTATCGGGGTTATATTTTTTCGAGGTCACTATTGCTGAGGTTGAAGCTATGAACCAGGAGGCCATGCGTACTCGCGGTGAGGCAGCGATGGGTGAAGGACGGGACTACTGGTATTCAGTTGAAGGGTCTGCTCAGTTGGCAAAAGAGGTCACTAAAGGCGTTGTTCCTTTAACGGGAACTCTTTATGTTGATCAATATCAACAGGATAGTGAACAGTTTGAAAGAGCTGTTGCAATGGCTTTAAGAGAGTCTGATGGTCTAGGTATTTTTGATATTGTGCATATAATTGATAAAGATTGGTGGGACGTTCTTAAAAGAGGTATAGATAAGGGTTTAGAATAGTCTTAGCTTTTTGGAATTAAGGGAGTTTTAATGTTTTATATTGAATATTAAACTATATATCTAATGACAGTTTCGTGGATTGATGGATTAATTGTAGTTGCTTACCTGCTTTTAACTGTGTTTATTGGTTTTTGGCTCTCGAACAGAGCATCTAAAAATATTGAAGCATATTTTTTAGGGGGTAATAAAATTAAATGGTATTTTCTTGGTTTATCTAATGCTTCTGGGATGTTTGACATATCCGGAACAATGTGGACAGTCTCTATTCTTTTTGTTTATGGATTGAAAAGTGCCTGGATACCCTGGTTGTGGCCTGTATGGAATCAGGTTTTTGTAATGGTGTTTTTGGCTGTATGGATGAGGCGATCAAATGTTATGACTGGTGCCGAGTGGATTCTTACAAGATTCTCCGGTAGAGGTGGAAAAATGTCGCATATTATAGTGATTGTTTTTGCTGTTGTAAGCACAATTGGTTTTATGGCCTATTTTTTTGAAGGGATTGGAAAATTTGCTTCCGGTATTCTACCATGGGATATGGCTGCTGATTTTTACTTGTTCTCGTTAACATCTGCTCAGTCATATGCTTTAATTATTATTGGAGCAACTACTCTTTATACAATGAAGGGAGGAATGTATAGTGTTGTGGCAGCTGATGTTTTCCAGTTTTTAATAATGACCACTGCATGTATTATTATAGGATATATTGCTTATACAAGTGTTACAAGTGAGCAGATTGCAGCTTCGGTACCAGAGGGGTGGAAAACTTTATGGTTTGGATGGGAGCTTAACCTTGATTGGTCAAATGTTTTGCCATCAGTTAATGAAAAAATCGAGTCGGATGGATATCAGATGTTTGGTGCTTTGGTTATGATGATGATATTCAAAGGTATTTTTGCCAGTCTGGCAGGCCCTGTTCCAAGTTATGATATGCAAAGAATTTTATCTACTAAAAAACCCTCTGATGCTGCTAAAATGAGTGGGTTTACAATGTTGATATTAATGACTCCAAGATATTTGATGATTGCTGGTTTGGTGGTATTGTCATTAGTCTATTTAAGACCCGTTTTGGCAGGCATGGGTGAAGGGGTTGATTTTGAAGTTATATTACCTTTAGCAATAAATGAGTTTCTTCCAGTAGGATTAAGGGGATTGCTTCTTGCTGGTTTGGTTGCTGCTTTTATGGGCACTTTTGCTGCTTTTGTTAATTCTGCTCCTGCCTATATTGTTAATGATTTAATAAAAAAGTATATAAAGCCCGATGCAGCTCCTAAATTTTATGTTAGAATGAGCTATTTAGCATCTTTTGTGTTGGTTGTTATTGGAATATCTTTTGGTTTTGTTGCTGGATCGCTAAACATGTTAACATTGTGGCTTACTTCATCTCTATATGGAGGATATGCTGCAGCTAATGTTTTAAAGTGGATATGGTGGCGATTTAATGGTTACGGCTATTTTTGGGGGATGTTGGCCGGACTAATAGCATCATCAACTAAGCTTCTGTTTTTTGGACCAGTATTAGACATTTACTTTTTCCCTGTTATTTTGGCTTTTTCATTTTTGGGATGTTTTCTTGGTACTCTGCTTACTCCTCCTGATGATGAGGAGGTTTTGATGAGCTTTTACTCTAATGTTAAGCCGTGGGGATTTTGGAAACCTATACATGATAAAGTTGTAGCGAGAGATCCTTCTTTTAAAGGCAACAAAGATTTGGGGCGTGATGCTTTTAATGTTGTTGTAGGGATAGTATGGCAGATGTGTCTTGTTGTAGCGCCTATCTATTTTGTTATTAAAGAATTTCAATCCTTGTATATAGCACTAGCTGTTTTTGCTGTTTGTACTGTTATTTTAAAGTTTACCTGGTATGACAATCTTAAAAATATAGATAAAGAGGCCAGTTATGTTGTTCATGGTGATGAAAATTAAATTTTCAAATATGAGCAATACTAAAATGGCTTGATTTATTTGAAGGTAAAGTTTTAAACGTTTTATGAGATTAGTTAAAAAATAGTAGAAGGGTAATTGATTACTGATTTTGTGCCCTAAATATATGATGAGAAAATTTAATTATAGCTATTATGAGAATAAAAGGGACCTTTTTGGATGAAATAAGTCATGATATACCACATCAAAACTGGAGTCATGCTGAATGGGACAGAGATTTTAAATTAATGAAAGATGCCGGAATTGATACTGTTATTATGATACGCAGTGGCTATAAAAAATGGCAAACTTTCCCCTCTAAAGTTCTTATGGAGTATGAAGACACTTATCCTGTATATGAAGATTTGTTGCAGATGTTCTTAGAGTTAAGTGAGAAGCATGATATGGACTTTTATTTTGGATTGTACGATTCAGGGAAATATTGGACAAATGGAGACTATATAAAAGAGATTGATATCAACAGAAGGCTTGTTGATGAGGTATGGTCCAAATATGGGCATTTCTCCTCTTTTAACGGATGGTATATATCGCAGGAGTGTAGTCGTAAAACAGGTGATATAATTCATTTATATAATGAACTTGGGTTGCATTGTAAAGATGTTTCAGGTGGATTACCTACAATGATATCTCCATATATTGACGGGGTTAAAAATATTAGTCAATATACGTCCCAAACGACTCACGCTAACGGGGTTTCCCTTAAGCAGCATAAAGAGGAGTGGGGTGAGATTTTTGAAGGCATAAGCAAATCTGTTGATGTTGTTGCTTTTCAGGATGGACATGTTGAATTTGACCAGCTGGCCGAGTTTTTAACAATTAATAAAGAGCTTGCTGATAAATCCGGACTTGAATGTTGGACTAATTCTGAAACTTTTGATCGTGATATGCCAATAAAATTTTTACCCATAAAGTGGGAGAAGCTATGGTTAAAACTTGAAAAAGCTGCTCAGGCCGGTATTGAAAATGCTATAACATTTGAATTTTCCCATTTTATGAGTCCGCAATCGGCATATTTACAAGCCGGACATCTATATAATCGTTATATGGAGTATTTAAATAAAGGTAATTATTAATCTGTTTTAGGCTGTAACCTTTTTTAGTATAGCTTATTTGATAGTGTGTTTAATTTGTAATTGAAATAATAGTGATGCAGTTTAGTAAGATCTCTACTCTTTTTGCTTCTGAGCTTTTTGAAAACGTTTTACCCTTTTGGTTGAATCATTCACTTGATAGGGAGCATGGAGGTTATTTCACCTGTCTTGACAGGGATGGGCGAGTTTATGATACAGATAAATTTATTTGGTTACAAGCTCGTCAGGTGTGGATGTTTTCTATGCTTTATAATAAAGTTGAAGCTCGTAAAGAGTGGCTTGATACTGCTTTGCTTGGTGGAGAGTTTTTAAAGAAATATGGTCATGATGGTGACTTCAACTGGTATTTTAGTCTGACCAAAAAAGGAGAACCACTGGTGCAACCTTATAATATCTTTTCTTACACCTTTGCAGCAATGGCTTTTGGTCAATTGGCCAAGGCTGCTAATAATAGTGAGTATTCAGATATCGCTTTAAAAACTTATGAACGTATTCTAAATAAGCAGGATAATCCTAAGGGTATATATAATAAGCAGGTAAATGGTACAAGACCTCTTAGGAATTTTTCGCTACCTATGATTTTGAGCAATTTAACACTTGAGATAGAAGATGTTTTAGGCTCTGACAGAGTGGATGCGTTGTCTAACCAGGTTATTAAGGATATACTGGATGATTTTTATATGCCTGAGTTTGGACTGGTAGCTGAAAATATAAATTTTGACGGTACTTTTTCTGATACTTTTGACGGCAGGTTAATTAATCCCGGTCATGGTCTTGAAGCTATGTGGTTTGTTATGGATTTGGCAGAGCGACTTGACAGGCCCGATTTAATGGAAAAAGCAGTAGATATTGCTCTTCAAACTATTGAATATGGTTGGGATAAACGGTATGGTGGAATCTTTTATTTTATGGATATTAAGAGTAATCCTACGCAGCAATTAGAGTGGAATCAAAAATTATGGTGGGTGCATATAGAGGCTATGATTGCTATGTTAAAAGGGTTTTACCATACCGGACATCCTCAGTGCCGGGATTGGTTTGAGAAGGTTTTTGATTATAGCTGGAGTCGTTTTCGTGATGATAAATATGGAGAGTGGTATGGTTATCTTGATAGGTATGGTAATATTCAGCTCAATTTAAAAGGTGGTAAATGGAAAGGCTGTTTTCATGTGCCACGTGGTTTATATCAGTGTTGGGATATATCAAAAAAAATTTCAGGCCAGTAGAAGGTTTTAATTTATAGGAGCAGTAACATAACTAAAATAATTTTTGATGAAAACATTTATTTTAACTCTATCTGTTTTATTTGCTTTATTTAGCGATGCTTATGGTGAAAGCAGGATAAATGGTAGTGTATCGTCCCGGGGTGAAAAAATTTCGGGAGTGGTGGTAACTGATGGGTTTCATTTTACCCAGACTTGCAGTGAAGGGTATTTTACTCTTGATTTACACTCTGATGCCCAGTTTGTTTATCTTTCAACACCTTCTAATTATAAGGCACCTATAGAGAACGGAGTAGTTCAGTTTTATAAATCAGTTGATAGCAGCAATTTTGATTTTGAACTAAAACCTGTAGGTGAAGATAGCAGGCATAACTTTTTGGTTTTAGCCGATGTGCAGGTGTTAAGAGAGGAGGAGTTCCCGATGCTTGATAATGCTGTGGATGATATGAAAGAGCATCTAAACACTTTTACCGGTGAGCTGCCTGTGCATGTTATTGATGCAGGCGATCTTGTTTTTGATAGAATGGATTTTTTTTCCGATTATATCAACTCTTTAAAACCTCTTGATATACCTGTATATCGTGTTGTGGGTAATCATGATATTGATTTTAATGAGCGTGCTAATCAAGGATCCACTAAATCTTATAATAAGCACTTTGGACCTCACTATTACTCTTTTTCTAAAGGAGATATCCACTATGTGGTTTTAAATAACACTTTCTATTTAGGCAGAGCATTTTATTATATAGCTTACTTAACCGAAGAACAATTATGCTGGCTTGAGAAAGATCTTAGTTATGTAGAGGAGGGGTCAACAGTTGTTTTATCTGTTCATATACCTACTACAAGGCCCGAAGATGATTTTAGAACTCTTGATTATCAACGTATCTCATCTTCGCAGATTAATAATTCAGTTTTGTACGATATTTTGGATCCATATAACACGCATATTATTTCGGGTCATAGACACACCTCTTCGCGACATTTTATATCTGATAACATTATAGAGCATAATGTAGCTGCTGTTTCGGGATCATGGTGGCAAACTTCAATTTGCCCTGATGGTACTCCTGCGGGTTATATGGTATTTGAGGTTGATGGTGATGATCTCTATTACTATTACAAAAGTATTGGGAAGGATAAAGATGTTCAGTTTAGAGTCTATAAACCAGGTGAAGATACCTCACAAAAGGATGCCCTCGTTGTAAATGTGTGGGGGTGGGATAAAACCTGGAGTGTTGAGTGGAGTGAGGATGGTGTTGAAAAGGGCAAAATGGAGCAGTACTCCGGTCTTGATCCTTTGGCTGTTGAGATATTATCTGATAGTGATAATTTAATCCATAACTGGACTTCTCCCAGTAAAACAGATCATCTCTTTAGAGCTTTCCCTGCTAATGATGCCTCTGAGATAGAGGTTGTAGTTACAGATAGTTTTGGTAACAAGTTTAGTAAAATAATTAATATTGAATAGAAGTATGAAAAAAAATATAAAAATCTCTTTTCTCTTTTTGATTTTTAGTTTAGTTATTGCTCCTGTTAAATCAGAGGTTCGAGATGTAGATGTTTTGATTATAGGTGGTGGAGCAAGTGGGTCGATGGCTGGTATTCAAAGCTCCCGTATGGGTGCTGAAACTTTAATTGTTGAGGAAGGTCCATGGCTTGGAGGTATGCTCACTTCAGCGGGTGTGAGTGCTATCGATGGTAATTACAGACTCTATTCCGGTTTATGGGAAGAGTTCAGACAAAATTTATATGATTATTATGGTGGAGCCGAAGGTGTTTTAACAGGATGGGTGAGTAATGTTCTTTTTGAACCTTCAGTTGGAGCTGAGATAATTGCTTCTATGGCTGATGAAGAAGAGTTGCTTGAAGTATTGTTTAATACAAAGTATGAGAGTGTAACTCAAATTGAGAATGGTTGGAAGGTTGATATTTTAGTTGATGGGTATAGCTCTGAAACAGTTTTTGCAAAGAGGATTATTGATGCAACAGAGCTTGGGGATGTATCAGCTAAAGTTGGTATCAATTATGATATTGGAATGGATTCACGCCATGATACAGGAGAGTATATTGCTCCCGAAGAGGCTAATGATATTATTCAGGATCTGACTTATGTTGTTATATTAAAAGATTATGGTGAAGATGCTGATATGACAATTGAGAAGCCCGAAAATTATGACCCTGCTCCTTTTATCTGTTCATGTGAGGGTATATGTGATCAGGACACTATTTCCAGAACTTTATGGGAGTGTGATCATATGATAAATTATGGACGGTTGCCCAATGATAGATATATGATAAATTGGCCTATTTTTGGCAATGATTATTATCTTAATGTTATAGAAAACAGTCCGGAAGAGCGTTTAGAGTATTATGAGAAGGCAAAGTGGTTTACTCGCTGTTTTATTTATTATATGCAAACCGAGTTGGGTTTTAGTAATTTAGGAATAGCAGATGATGAATTTCCTACCGATGATAATTTTCCTCTTATCCCTTACCATAGAGAAAGTAGACGAATTGAAGGGATTGTAAGATTTACCATGAATGATTTGGCCGAACCGTTTAACCAGCCGAAAGCACTTTATCGTACCGGTATTGCTGTTGGTGATTACCCTGTAGATCATCATCATGATGCTGCCAATAAGGATCAAAATTTGATTCCAGAACTCTATTTTTATCCTATTCCTTCTTATTCAGTACCTCTGGGTTCTCTTATACCCAAAAACGTTGATGATTTTATTGTTGCAGAGAAGTCTATTTCTGTATCCAATGTTGTAAATGGAACGTCCAGATTACAGCCTGTATGTATTTTGCTTGGACATGCTGCCGGCTCTTTGGCTGCACTTTCTGTGTCAGAGGGGGTTACTCCTTCACAAGTCAATATTAGAGATGTTCAGCAATCTTTGCTTGATTCAGATGCTTATATAATGCCTTTTTCAGAAATCACTCCATGTGACAGTTATTTTAAGTCGGTACAAAGAATTGGAGCAACCGGTATTATTAGGGGAGAAGGAAAAAATATAGGTTGGGAGAACTTTACATTTTTTTATCCCGATTCGGTTATGATCTCTGATGATTTAATAGAGGGGTTAAAATATTTTAATGTTTTACCAGATGATTATTTTAACTCCTCACAAGTAACGGGTTATGAAATAATTGAGATAGCCGAGATGTTGTTGAAGTCAGGAGGGATCAAAGGCTTTGACTTTGATCCTGTTGAGAGAGCTGAAAATTTATGGACCATTCATAATTTTGGGGATTTTGATCCTGATAATCCTGTTACCCGATCTCAGGCTGCTGTTATACTTGATCTGTTTGCCGATCCATTTTATCTTTTTCCTGTTAATCATCAGGGACATTTTTATTAAGAATTTAATTATAGATAGAAAATTATTTGGGTTATTGGATTATAAAAAATGGCAGGGAGTGAGCTCCTTGCTTTGTCAAAATTACATTTCATGTATAATCCATATTATAAATTAATAAAATTGACTCTAAATGAAAAATGTTAATCAAAATAAAATAAGGCTTCAGGCTCTTGATGCTTTAAGGGGATTAGCTATATTAATGATGGTTTTATCTGCTAATATTCCATATGAAGGCGCTTTGCCCGGATGGATGTATCATGCTCAATTGCCACCACCGGGACACTATTTTCAGGGGGACATTCCTGGAATTACCTGGGTTGATTTAGTTTTTCCGTTTTTCTTGTTTGCTATGGGAGCTGCTATACCATTTTCGCTTGGTAGTAAAATGGATAAAGGAGTTACAAATATTGCAGCAGGAAAATCTTTGCTGATTCGTTTTGGTGGCTTAGCCCTGTTTGCAATTGTTTCTCAACATTCTCGTCCGTGGATGCTTGGAGTTGAAGGGGTAGAGCAGTGGTTCCTGTCACTCTTGGCAATGGTAGGAATGCTTATGATTTTTGCTGCACCCGTTGGTGGAATGTGGAGTAGGTATCGTCGCTATGTTGTTATGGGAGGATTTTTGTTGCTTGCAATTCTATTTGGTGTTTTGCATAATCTTGAGCATATCCAATTTAGCCATACTACATTTGATATAATTATTATGGTGCTTGCTAATACTGCTTTAGGAGGTGGATTAATCTATTTCGCATGGCGATATTACAGGTATGCTTTATGGATAGGTTTTGCATTGTTTGTTGCCTTTTTTCTTTCGGGAAGAGATGGTGATAATTGGGTTGCAACTATCTATAATTACTCTCCTGTTTCCTGGCTTTTATCATGGAACTATCTTAAGTATATGATTATTATTATTCCCGGAGTTTATACCGGTTCGGTTATAAGGGCATTTATGCTTAAGATGAAAGAGCAGGGGAGAGATGTTAAAGAGGTTTCTATTTTTTCTTATAAAGAGTGGCTTTTATTTCTACTGTCTGTGGCTATAATAATGACCTCTGTTATTGGTTTATACATTCGTGAAATGGAGTGGGCTTTTGGTTTTACCCTGCTTATTGCTCTTCTTTTTACTTTATTGTTAAAAGGGTGGGATCATCCATGGAAAGATGTTTTTAATCGGCTTCTTCCTTTTGCAGTTGTTTTAGTAATTAGCGGATATCTAACAGAGCCTTTACATGGAGGAATTAAAAAAGATTCAGCAACATTGAGTTATATGCTGCTTACATCAGGGTTGGCCATTTTTTGTCTTTTTGCTTTTACCATTTTATTAGATGTATTTAAGGTAAAGAGAGGTGTGTTTTTAGCTACCGGAGCTGGCAAAAATGCTATGATGGCATATATTGCCGGCAGTAATTTGGTAATGCCAATTTTTGCCATTACCGGTTTAACTCAACTTTTTAAGTTTGAGAGCTATTTTGTTACTTTACAAACAGTGGAAGCTGTAATTATAACTCTTTTGGTTGCATGGGTTAGCGGATTTGCAGCTCGAACAGGACTTTTTATGAAGGTTTAGAAATTTGGTTTAACTGTTTTTAAAGCAGATCAAATTCTCGAAATGCCAGGGTTGCCGCAGCGCGGCAACCTATTTCTTTATCAAGCTCCGAGGCTTTAACTTCAAGAAATTTTAACGGTGCAGTGAGTGCTGTTTTGTGCATTCCCGTTTTTATTGAATCATTAAAAAGATAGTCTGTTTGTGCAAACTTTCCTCCTATTATTACAAGTTCCGGGTTTAACAGATTAACGATATTTCCCAGTGCCATCCCCAGCATTTCCCCAATTTTTTGCAGTAGAGAGATGCTTAAACCATCTCCTTTTTCAGCGGCTTGCAATATATCATCATATCTTATGTTTTCCAGATCTGTATTTGGGGATACGGCCAGGGATATTTCACCTTTTTTGATCTCTTCTTTAAACTTTTCCTCCAGGGCAAATCCCGATACCTCCATTCCTAAACATCCTCTTTTACCGCACATGCATAGCTTATTGGAGTACCCCATTTGCATGTGTCCAAATTCACCAGCAAATCCCATACCTCCTGTTAATATTTTTTTGTTGACAATAATTGTCATTCCCAAACCTCTGCTCACATTTAAGATGAGTGCATTATTAACATCTCTGGCTTGGCCAAATACCTGCTCTGCCAACCCTGTAATGTGCGTGTCATTGTTTATAAATACAGGCAACTTAATTTTTTCGGCGATATATGAGGCAATTGGTTTTGGAGTAAAATCAAAATAGTTAAATGATTCTCCTGTGATACTGTTAACTCTTCCTGTTAATCCGATCCCTACCCCCAATATATAATCATAAGAAATATCTACTTCCTTTAAAAAATCATTAATAAAGCTTAGTACCTCTGTAAGACACTCACTACTGTTTTCTAATATAAATTGTGAGTTTTTCTTTTTATAAACAACCTTTTGGTCTAATCTTACTAATGATATACTTACTCTTTTTAAAAGTATCTCTACACCAATGGCGTAAAAACGATCTATATTTAATGAGTATAGAGTTGGTCGTCTTCCGTTATCAGTCTCTTTTTTACCCTCTTCGATTACCAATTTTTCCTCTATAAGTTCATTAATAAGTTTAATAATTGTAGGGGTACTTATTTTAATTTTTTTTTGAAAATCAGGTATTGTAAGCGCTTTGTCAGATTTAGAAAGCGCTTTTACTATTTTTTGCTTTTGTTGGGATTGCCGACTTTGGTTGCTAACTGACTCAGAATCCCTGAATATACTTTGAGGTGTCATTATTTAATCTTTTCTGCAGATTTTAGTTTTTTAATTTTTTTCAAATATAGTGCAATGTTTTATAAAAACATATTTTATCCTTTATGATTTGTTTAACATTACATAGATAAACTACAGTTTTAATTGTATCTTATACATTAAGATGCATATTAGCAGTGTTAATTTTGACGTTGATTTGGGGCCTGGAACCACTAAAGTACCTGTTGAGTTTGAACTGCAAAATCCTAAGTTGTGGTGGACAAACGGACTGGGTGAGGCCTATCTTTATGACTTCACTTTTAATTTAATAAAAGATAATGTTGTTACCGATAAATATTTTCTATTTTCATCGTCCTAAAGAGATGGAGCTTCCTTACACTTCAATTAATATGGAGTATGAAAAAAGCGATAATGGGTATGTGATTATTTTGAAATCGGATGTTTTGGCACGTAATGTATATTTAAACAGCCCTTTAAAAGATCTCTTTTTTGAAGATAATTATGCCCGGTGAGACGACAAAAATAGAGGTTGAAACTGATAGAAATATTGAAGGCAAGCTCAACGTGATCCGTTTAAATAATATATATCTGTAGAGAGAGGAAGTTCTTATATTTGAATAATTTCATTACTACGGGTCATAATATAAAACCAAAACTTTTAAACTATTTAAAGCATTCAATCGAATGACTCTTACATAATGGCCTTTCTCCTTTAACACCCTAATTCACTGTGCTAATTTGATTTCACAAATTGTGTCGTGTGATAGGGGGTTAATACACTAACGCTTGCATCATTTTTTCTTGATAAGCATTCCGTTTTTCTATTTTCTTTTTAAGTGGTCCAAAATATGGGGAGTATTATATCGTTGTAATAAATCAAATAAATTTATTAATCCCTAAAGCAACGTACAGATTGAATATAGTAGGTCTTGAAAAAGGTGAAAGTGGAAAGTATGTTTATGATAAAACATTGACTATCTATCTTGAAGAGAAGAATAAAATTTCTGAAGAATATAAGAGGGATAAATATAAGTCTAGTGGTTTCATGGAGCCTCGCCTGATTAATGATTATCCTATTCGCAACATGTTAGTTACCTTAAGTGTTAAAAGGCGACGATGGGATGTTGAGATTGATGGCCAAACAAAGAAAGTTACCAGAGACTGGAGATTAGTAGCACAGGGTATTCGCATGAGCGCAGAGTATGCTGCTATTTTAAAAGAAGTTAGTCGATTCTAATGCAATTAGCTGCCAAAGCCTGGAAACATACCTGAGTGTTAATGGATGTGATCCGGTTTTGGATATGACCCGGATGTTGTCCCTTATTAGCCCCCTAAAACTAAGAAAGCCTCCTGAAAATCAGGAGGCTTTCTTAAAAAAATGTACCCGGAGCGGGAATTGAACCCGCACGGCCGCAATGGCCACAGGATTTTAAGTCCTGCGTGTCTACCAATTCCACCACCCGGGCAGATTTTTGAGCGGAAAACGAGACTCGAACTCGCGACCCCAACCTTGGCAAGGTTGTGCTCTACCAACTGAGCTATTTCCGCGTTAAGACGGTGCAAATATAAGGGTTTTTTCTTTTTTGCAAACAAGCTAAAGGGTTTTATTTATCTAAACCTGCAATTTTTTTTATCCTGTTTAATTCATTTAATGCATCCATCGGTGTTAAGTTGTTTATATCCAGATCGGCAACTCTGTCTCTAATCTGTTTTAGAACAGGGTCATCAAGTTGAAAAAAACTTAATTGATAACCTTCTCTGTTTTGAGCAATGCTATCGGTAGGTTTTTTTAAATGGCCTTTGCGATGAGTCTCTTCAAGTTCTTTAAGGATGTTTTCAGCTCTTGTTACTACTGTTTTAGGCATTCCTGCCATTTTTGCTACGTGAATACCAAAGCTGTGGTTGCTTCCTCCCTCTATTAGTTTTCGTAAAAAGATAACTTTATCTTCTACCTCTTTTACAGAGACATTATAGTTTTTACAGCGTTTGTATGTGTTTGCCATCTCATTTAGTTCGTGGTAATGAGTAGCAAAGAGTGTTTTGGCAGGGGCTCTTCCGTTTTCATGTATATACTCTACAATACTCCATGCAATTGAAATTCCATCATAAGTACTTGTTCCCCGTCCCAACTCATCAAACAGTATAAGGCTGCGTTCACTTATATTATTAAGAATACTTGCTGCCTCATTCATCTCAACCATAAAGGTTGACTCCCCTTTTGAAATGTTGTCCGAGGCTCCCACTCGTGTAAAGATTTTGTCTACAACTCCTATTGTGGCGCACTCAGCGGGGACGAAGCTCCCTATTTGTGCCATAAGGGTGATTAGTGCAGTTTGTCTTAACAGGGCTGATTTACCTGACATGTTTGGACCTGTAATGATAATTATTTGCTGATCTTCACTATTCAGGTAGATGTCGTTTGGAATATAGCTTTCTCCTACCGGCAGCTCTGTTTCAATTACAGGGTGACGTCCCGATTTAATCTCTATTGCCAGGTTATCGTTTAAAACAGGGCGTATATAGTTGTTACATTCAGCTGCCGATGCAAAGCTTAAAAGGCAATCTATTTGAGCGAGAATGTATGCATTAATACTAATTGTTTTAATGTACCTGGCAGCATAAATTAAAAGGTCGTTATATAAACTGTTTTCTAATATGAGAATTTTCTCTTCGGCTCCCAATATTTTTGCTTCATACTCTTTTAGCTCTTCAGTTATGTATCTTTCGGCACTTACCAGTGTCTGTTTTCTCACCCAGTTTTCGGGCACTTTGTTTTTATGAGTATTTCGTACCTCAATGTAGTAACCAAATACATTGTTGAAACTGATTTTTAAACTTGATATTCCTGTTTTTTCTATTTCTCTTTCTTGTAGTGATTTAAGGTAGTCCCTGCCCGAGTGTAATATGGTGCGAAGTTCATCAAGCTCTTTGGAGACCCCTTCTTTTATTACGCCACCTTTGTTTAATAGAGCCGGTGGATCAGGGTTTAGTTCATTTTCTATTCTTTGATGTAATTCCTGACAAGAGTTTAGTTTTTCTCCTTGCTCTTTTAAAGGTTGATTATCACTATTGCTGCACTGCTCTTTTATTGGTAAGATGTTTGATAAGGCAATTTTTAGTTGCATCATCTCTCGCGGAGAAACTCTTCCTGTTGCCAGTTTAGATACCAGCCGTTCTAAATCTCCAATAGGTTCAAGGTGTTGCTCAAGAGACTCTTTTAGATTTGGATCTTTAAAAAATTGTTCTACAACCTCCTGTCTTTTTTCGATTGCTTTTACATCTTTAAGTGGAAGTGCTATCCATCTTTTAAGTAGTCTGCTCCCCATTGGAGTAATTGTTTTATCAATTACTTTAGAAAGAGAACTCCCTTCTCCCTCATAGGTTGAAAAGAGCTCCAGATTTCTAATGGTAAATTTATCCAGCCATACATATTTCTCCTCTTCGATGCGTGATACAGTGGTTATATGAGATATTTTATTATGCTCGGTAATATCAAGATAGTGAAGGATTGCTCCTGAAGCAATTATTGCATTGCTTAAGTTTTCTATGCCAAACCCTTTAAGTGATGCGGTTTTAAAATGATTTAAAAGTCGGTCTTTAGCAGTATCGATATTATAGATCCACTCCTCTAACGGGTAAGAGTGGTCGTTATCATTAAAGTGTTTATAAAAGAGCTCTTTTTTACTTTTTTCAAATAAAATCTCTTTTGGTTTAAAGCCTGATATAAGTTTTTCTATATACTCAAAATCACCTTCTGCCGATAAAAACTCTCCTGTGGAGATATCTAACATTGCAATTCCATTGCTTTTCTTTCCAAAGTAGAGTGATGCTAAAAAATTATTTTCATTGTGATTTAATATATTATCATTTATTGCAACTCCGGGAGTGACAAGTTCGGTTACTCCCCGTTTTACAATTTTTTTTGTTGTTTTGGGGTCTTCTAACTGATCACATATAGCTACTCGTTGCCCTGCGCGAACAAGTCGTGGCAGATAATTATCAAGCGCATGGTGAGGAAAACCTGCAAGCTTTACTGTTTGGGCAGCTCCGTTAGCTCTCTTTGTGAGGGTGATTCCTAATATTTCGGATATTTTTACAGCATCTTCTGAAAAGGTTTCGTAAAAATCACCAACTCTAAAGAGCATTATAGAGTCGGGGTACTTATCTTTAATGCTGTAATATTGCTTCATTAAAGGGGTTTGAACTATATTGGCCTTAGATTTCACCTGTGTCACTTTTTTATAAGTTTAAGTTATCTTACAAAGATAAAAATTGCGAAAGTGAATGCAACAGAATATTTTTGCATTACAAAAAATTTGTAAAATCATCATCAGTTCGTATTTTTAGAAAAAATAAACGACTTAAACTTTTATTATCATGCTTAAAGAATTACTGAAATATTTGGGTATTATTTTTATGATTATCGGGGTTGCTATTTTGGGGTATTATATTTTTAATAACCTTATTAACAATGGGCTTTTAATTTTAGCAGGGGCTCTTATGGTAGGTGGAGTTGCTGTACATGTTATAATGACCAGGATTCTTGAGTAAGAGTTGAGATTTTGCCCGGAAAGAATCATATTTAACATCGTTGGGAGTTTTAATTATAGTAATTCTGCCAACGATGTTGTTGTATTAAAACCATTTTAATGGTTTTTGTTTGAATACTAACTATTACGTTAAAAATTTTCAAATACTCCCAGTCCGAACAGAGCAAAATCATATTTAACAGGATCCAAAGGATCAAATGAGCGCAGTTTTTTATCCAGCTCAATTACAGCTTTAATGTTGTTTTGTTTTCTGGTTAATAATCCCAGTTTTCGGCTAACATTGCCGGAGTGAATATCTAAAGGAATTGACAATATTGCCGGTGAGATATTATTCCATAATCCAAAGTCCACACCTTTCCTGTCTTTTCGTACCATCCATCTTAAAAACATATTTATTTTTTTTGCTGCTGAGCCTTTAGAGGGATTTCCTATATGCTTTTTTGTACGCTGTGGATGTGGTATAGAGAAGAATAGTTGATTAAACTCTATTATGGCAGGAATCATTGAGTTTTTATCATGGCTTTTGGTAAACACATTTTCTAGTCCGCCATAATTCCTGTATATATTATTTAAAGCTGTAATAAAATATTTTAAATCGGTTGAGTTAAAGGTGCGATGAACAAATCCGTCAAGTTTATCTATATATTTTTCATTTGCTGACATAATAAAGTCGTAAGGAGAGCTGCCCATAATATTTATCAGCTTATTACCACTTTTTAAAATTGTTGATCTTTTCCCCCATGCAAATGAGGCTACCAGGAAAGCTGATATTTCAATGTCCTCTTTTTGTGAAAATTGATGAGGAATAGAAATTGGATCACTCTCTATAAATGAGGGGTTATTATATTGAATAACTTTTTGATCGAGAAATGACTTTAAATTATCAGGAGACATTATTAACAAGTTTTACAAAACAATAACTCCATCTTTAATATGCAATATGCGGTCAGCTTTTTCTGCAATAGTTTTGTCGTGTGTTACAATAACAAAAGTTTGGTTGAATTTCTCTTTTAATGAGATAAAAAGATTCATTAATTCCTTTTGGTTTTGAGAATCGAGGTTGCCGGATGGTTCATCGGCAAAAATAACCAGAGGGTTGTTAATTAAGGCCCTGGTAACAGCTACTCTCTGCTTTTCCCCACCGCTTAACTGTGATGGTTTATGTTTTAGTCTGTGCGAAAGACCAAGAAAGTTGAGTAACTCTGCTGCTTTCTCTTCTGCCTCTTTTTTTGAATCTCCTTTAATTAATGCCGGTAACATGCAGTTTTCTAAAGCTGAAAATTCTGGTAGAAGCTGATGAAATTGAAATACAAATCCCATATTTTTATTCCTGAAATTTGCAATCTCTTTTTCGGATAGTTCATTTAGCTTAGTTCCATTTATATAGACATCTCCCTCGGTTGGTTTATCAAGAGAGCCTAATATTTGCAGTAGAGTTGTTTTACCGGCACCGCTTGAACCAAGTATGCATGCAATCTCTCCCTGTTCTATTTTTATATCTATCCCTTTAAGGACATCAACCTCTCCAAAAGATTTTTTTATTCTTTTTCCTTCTAACATAAAATGTGAATGTCTGATATTACAATATAAATATAGCTAATATATAATAAAAAGAGGAGAGAGCCTTTTAACCGTGTTATTTTACCATCCCGTAACGGAAGAATAAAGAGTAGCAGCATTATTGCAAAAATAAGGCTCCATATAAGATCTACTGTTAACATTAAAGCATCATTCACGGGTAATGGCGTTATTATTGATGTTACTCCCAGTACCGCCCAGATATTAAAAATATTGGATCCTATTATATTTCCTGCTGATATATCATTCTCTTTTTTAATAACTGCTGTTAGGGAGGTGGCTAATTCAGGAATACTTGTTCCAAAAGCTACAACTGATACTCCTATTACACGATCACTAACTCCCCATGAAGAAGCCAAACTGGTTGCTCCATTAACCAGTAAATCAGCACCAAGGTATAATCCTACCGATGAAATCAGTAATAATATTGTTGTGTGTATAATTGATTTTGATGGTATTATTCTCTCATCTATTACTCTTTTTTGATTTATGTTGCGCGATTTTGATATTATCCAAAATATATATGCTGATAAAGAGAGTAACATTACTATACCTTCAAGTATGCCGATATATCCGTTATAGGAAAAGATCATCAACATTAATGTGGCAACTACCATTACTGCCCAGTCAAACCAGATTCCTGGGTTTTTTAATGAGATGGGTGCAATTAATGCGACAGATCCAATGATGAGTCCGATATTTGCAATATTTGATCCTGCTATATTTCCTATAGCCAGATCGCTTACTCCTGTATATGCGGCTTTTACGCTCACAAAGAGTTCTGGTGCCGATGTTCCAAAGGCAGCAAAAGTTAAACCTGCTGTTAATGTACTTATACGTAGATGTCTGGCAATATCAATACTGCTTTTTACCAGTTGGTTACCACTTATAAAGAGCAGTATAAATCCTGCTGTTAATTGCAGTATTGCCATTGGTTAATTACTCTTTATCATTATTGCCTTTGGGATCTTCTATAGAGCTATTATCTTTATTTTGACCGGATTTATCACTCTCATCGGGATTGCCTGCCTTCTCTTTTATCTCATTCTCATCGGGATTTTTGATCTCCTCTTTATTCTCACTCTCATCGGGGGCCGACTCCTCTGGTTTGTCTAAATTATAAAGATCTTTTGTTGGGTCATTATGAGTTCCATAATCTTCACGATAAACATCGTGTGCGATATCCCGTATCTCATTACTGTTTTGTCGTATATTTTCTTCTATTTCAGAGATATCCTCTTTTATTTCGTCGGTACTTTCATCAAACTCTTTTTTTATTTCATCTGCTGCTTTTCGAAATTCGCTCATCCCTTTACCTAAAGATCTGGCAAGCTCAGGGATTTTTTTTGATCCAAAAAGCATTAGTACTACTAAAAAAAGTAGAATAATCTCAGCCATTGATATGCCAAAAAGAAGAGTTCCCATTTTAATATAATTTTATAAACAAAGTTAAACAAAAAACCTTCCGGAAGTAATCGCCGAAAGGTTTTTTGTCTTAATTATTTTACTCCAATATTGTTACTTTTTCCTTTTGGTGACATTTTTTTCAACTTTCTCTTTCTGTTTTATAAAGTTGAATGCAACAGGAGAAGCTATAAATATAGATGAGTATGTACCAATAAATACACCAATCATAAGAGCAAATACAAAACCTCTTATCACTTCGCTTCCAAAGAGGAATATGATAAGTAAAACTACCATGGTTGTCATAGAGGTATTTATGGTTCTGCTTATTGTTGAGTTTATTGCCAGATTAAAAACATCTATAAGTTTTCTCTTTGGGTATAATTTTCTATACTCTCTTATACGGTCAAATACTACAACTGTATCGTTAATTGAATAACCAATAACAGTAAGTATTGCAGCTATAAATGATTGATCTATTTCTAAGTTAAAGGGAGAAATCGTATAAAATAGAGAGAAAACACCCAATACAAACATGGCATCATGAATAACTGCTGCTACTGCACCTAGTCCCAGCTGCCAGGTTTTAAATCTTATAAGAATATATGTAAATACTATTATAAGTGAAAAGAAGAGAGCATAACCGGCTCTGTTTCTTATATCGGTTGCAATAGTTGGCCCCACTTTTTGTGAGCTCATAACTTGCTGAGACATAAACTCTTCTCTTGAAATGTTTTCATTCTCTAAAAATGGTCTTAACCCTTCAAGCATTCTCTCTTCTACTTCTCGGTCAGCAGCTTCTTCAGTATCATTGACAAGATAGTTTGTTGCTATTCTAATTTGATTTGGACCACCAAAAGTTTTTACTTCTGTATTGGCATTTTCAAAAACCTCAGTCATTGCAGAGAATATATCTGTTGAATTAACATTCTCTTCAAAGCGAACAACATATGTGCGTCCTCCCGTGAAGTCAATTCCTTGCTGTAATCCTCTTGTAGATAGCGAGCCAATTGCTATAAGGAAGAAAACAAGAGAAAGGGCAAAAGCCACTTTTCGCTTTTCCAAAAATTTGATTTTTGTGTTTTGAAAAAGGTTTCCTGTTAGCTTTGTTCCAAATTTAACATCTATTTTAGAATCAAGTAATCTCTCATATATTAGTCTGGTTATAAATATAGCAGAGAAGAATGATGTTGCAATACCTATCATAAGTGTGGTTGCAAAACCTTTAATAGGTCCTGTACCAAACATAAACAGGATTAAACCTGTAAGGAATGTTGTTACATTGGCATCGATAATTGCTGAAAATGCATTTTTATAACCATCAGATATTGCAAGTCTGAGAGCTTTACCGGCCCTCATCTCCTCTCGAATTCGTTCATATATAAGAACGTTAGCATCAACCGACATACCTATGGTAAGTATAATACCTGCAATACCCGGAAGTGTTAATACAGCCCCAAATGAAGCAAGTACTCCCATTATAAAGAACATATTTGCAATAAGAGCTATATCTGCTACTATACCGGCTTTTATGCCATAATAGATTGCCATATATATAAGAACTACTAAAAATGCCCAAATAAATGATGTTAATCCTGCATTAACAGCCTCTTCGCCTAATGACGGACCAACAACGGTGTCTTCGACAATTCTTGCAGGAGCAGGTAGTTTCCCGGCATTTAGTATTGTGGCAAGGTCTTTTGCTTCTTCCGGACTAAAGTTTCCGGTAATAGAGCTTTGTCCGCCACGTATTTCATTTTGTACGGTAGGAAAACTGTAAACATACCCGTCAAGTACAATAGCTATTGATTTACCTATGTTGGCTTTGGTTAACCTTGCCCATGTTTGCGCCCCTTCGCTGGTCATTGACATCTCTATCTCAAATGCTCCATTTGGATTAACGCGGTCGTTTGCATTGGCAATAGCATCCCCTTCAAGAGGTGGACGGCCATCATGACTTGTTGATTTTATAGCTACAAGTTGATAATATTCCTGTCGGGTATCTTCAGCATCAGGTACCCAAAACCTTAAATTTTCTCTCTGTATGGGTTTAACTGTCCAGTGCAGTCTAAGATCTCTTGGAAGTACCGATTGTACCTCTTCCGTTTCAAGCCACTCATCTATTTGATCCATATTACGTGACGAGGCAACTCCCACTACCGGTCCGGATCCCTGTTGACTTGGTTGAAGGAGTGAGAATAGAGATAATCCCTCTTCGGGAGTTTCAATTGTATCTCCTTCTATTTCTCTTAATATATCAAAATCTTCTTCATCTGCAGGTTCAATCTCAACAGTTTCAGCATCTTCTGTGGCCATCTCCTCTTCTGCTTCAACTCCTGCACTTGCAGCTGCTCTTCTCTCTTCAAGTCTTGTAATAACATTGTTTGCCTGAATAAGGTAGTCGAAAATCTCTTCGTTATCGTATGTTTCCCAAAATTCAAGACTTGCAGATCCTGCTAAAAGGTTTCTAACTCTTTCGGGCTCGGTAATTCCAGGGAGCTCTATTAGAACCTGTCCATCTTTTTGAAGGCGTTGAACGTTTGGTTGAACAACTCCAAAACGGTCTATACGTGTACGAATAATATTAAATGCATTTGTAATAGCACTTTCTGACTCTTTGCGGAGAACATCAAGAACCTCTTGGTTTGTAGAGTTATATTGAACTTTATCTCTTAATTCTACTGTGTTGAATATTGCAGCCAGACTTGCATTTGGGGCTACTTCTTCAAATGCTTCACCAAACAGGGATATAAAATTACGTGTTGATGTCAACTCTCTCTCTTCTGCCAGCTCAATAGCCTCAAGAAAGTTTTCATCCTGACTGTAGTTTGAAAGAGCTTGTATTATATCTGAAACTTTCACCTCGAGAATAAGATTCATACCACCTCTAAGGTCAAGACCAAGGTTGATCTCTCTGGATTTTACATCCATATAGGTATATTCTCTTAACCCCAAAAAGTTATACACTGTTTCATGAGCCATTGAATCAAGATAGTGAACTTCCCATTCACGCAACTCTTCGGGGGTAGCATCTTCGCCCGCCCTCATAACAGCATAGTTAGCCGCATCATTCTCAACACTGCGTGAGTAATGGGTAAACATAAGCTGATATAAACTCACTAATGCCAGCAAAATGGCAAATAGTCTGATCGCTCCTTTGTTTTGCATTTGATTAATCTTTTAATCTATTCAAAAATATTTCTTTTACAATTAGTTCCATTAACCGCGCAAATATATTCATTTTTTTTCAAAAGATTATTGACAGTTGTTAAGATTTACTCTCATTTCTTAAGTTCTTTCATTGTAATAAATATTATAATAGCGATAGAACCTGTGATGATGAGTATGACGGGGACAATATAATTAAGAAATGATGGGGTGTATGCTATGTAAAATTGTGATAGCCAATCTTTTGCTATTTTGTGTGATATAATTATTGATGTTGCAATTGCTGTAATTAAAGATATTATATAGAATTTAAAACTTTCAGCAACTATTTTTGTGAGTGGTGCTGCAAGATATTTTTTGATAGTGATATTCTTTTTATGGTACTGTATAATAAATATCGCCATAGCTGTTTTACCCAAAATTGCCATAATAAGAGTTGAAATTGCAAACATAAATCCCATGTGGGTATATCTTTTCTCTTCACTGTAAAAATTGTTAACTCTATTTTTAAGTCTGTATATACTTAAACCTTCACTTTTTTCTATTTCAGATACTTTGTTAAATACCGATTCTGATCTTTTTTTATCATATTTTATCACCATATTATGAACGGGTCTCTCTTCGGTCGCCAGCATATAAATAACAGGGCGAGGTGATTTTTTAAGGCCTTCGTAGGCGCTATTTTTAACTATGCCGATAACCTTAAAGAGGTGTTCCTCTGATGTTGCTCTTCCGCCGACCATTTCAACTTTGTAGGGAGATTCTATATCTAAATTAAACAGTGTGGCTGCTGATTCGTTTATAATTACTTTGTTTGAGTTATTTTTGTCGTTAAAATATTCTCCCTTAATTAATTTTGTGTTTAGAGTTTTAAAGTATCCTTCATTTACATAGTTAACGCCAGTTAATATAACTTTTGAGTTCTCCTTTGTTGATCGAAATGATACCTGACTCGGAAATAGTCCCGGCACATAGTTTCCTTTTCCAATAGTTTTAACTCCTTCTGTTTTTGATAGGTTATCTGTTATCTTCTTAAGTTCATCATGCTTTATATCTCCATGTTCCAAAACAAGAACATTGTTATAATCATACCCATGTTCCTGATTTTTTATATAGTGTAACTGACAAAACATGATTCCCGAGAGAATTAAAAGAGCAAGGGTTGCTGTGATTTGAACAGCCATTAAGGAGCCTCTCAATATAACACCTGTTTTACGAAACTTTATAAAACCTTTTAATGTTTGTGTTGAATCAGTTTTGCTAAAAAACCAGGCAGGATAGCTCCCTGATAGCAGTCCGGTTATTATTGTAATGGCAAATACCAAAATAAAAGTATCGGGTTCTAAAAGGAGGGAAGGAGACGCATTTATATTAAATATATTATTGAAAACAGGTAAAAATATTTCGGTAAGTACCAAAGCAAAAAAGAGAGCGATAAATGAGAAAGCAATTGCTTCTGTGATAAATTGAATTATCACCTCTCTTTTATTTGCTCCAAAGGCTTTTCTTATAGCCACCTCCTTCAACCTTGATGGAGCTTTTGCAGTTGTTAAATTCATAAAATTAATAGCTGTTACTATTAATATTAAAAGTGCTACTCCCGAAAAAAGTTTTATATAGGTGTAGTTACCACTTGATTTTATTTCATTATTGAGATTTGAGCGGAGATATATCTGATTTAATGGTTGTAATTTGAAACTGAGATTTACATTTCCCGGATGAGGCCGGCCGTCATAAACTATTTGAGATTGCAAAATAAGTTTTGATTCAGCTTTATTTATTAAATCATCTAAACTCTCTATGTCATATTTCTCTTTTAGTTTAACATAGGTGTAGCAGTTAAGATGGAGCCAATCTTCATAGGGCTTAATTTTTGACTCTTGCAGCTGTTGATCAAATTCTTTTTTATACTCTAACCAATTGGTTAACATGTTAAATGTAAAATGGGAGTTTTCGGGAATCTCTTTTATAACTCCTGACACTACAAGCTCTATACTGTCCTGATACTTTATACTCATACCTGTAGCATCTCTCTTATCAAATAGTTTTAGTGCTGTTTTCTCTGTTATAACAACCGAGTTTGTGTCTGGTAGTGGGTTTTGAGATGATTTATAAATAAATTCTAAATCAAAAACATTAAAAAAAGTAGAGTCACTGTAATAGAAATTGTTTTCTGAGAATTTCCCTTTATCTGTTTTTACTGTTTTTTGAGAGGCTCTAATAAGTCGGGTTGCTGCCTTAACACTTTGACCGCTTTTTATCTCTTCGAAAAGGGGTAGAGGGGTTAAAGCAGTTGCTACAGGTTTGTTGCTAACTGTTCCCTTGGTATAAAGGCGGAATATATGATTTGAATCTTTAAAATGAGTGTCATATTTAGTCTCGTAACTTATATAGATTAGTAATAGTAGTCCCATTGCAATACCTGCAGCTAATCCTGCAATCATTACAAGTGAGAACCCCCGGTGTTTTATAATATTACTAAAAAGAGTTTTTATATAGTTGGTTATCAGCATTATAGTGAGTGCTAAATAATAAAATTATCTTTTTTTGCATCAGTTACTACATGTCCGTCAAAAAGCTGAATTACTCTTCTTGCTTTTTCTGCTTCTGCAGCTGAAGATGTGAAGAGCACTACGGTATGTCCATCTTCATTAACATCTGTGAGCAATTCAAGAATCTCTCTGCCGCCCTCTGAATTGAGATTGCCTGCAGGGTCATCTGCCAGTATAAGAGAAGGCTTTGTTACAACTGCACGTGCAATACAGGTTATCTGCTGTTGTAAACCTGTTAATTGGTTTGGAAACATCTCTTTTTTATGTTCAATTTTAAGTTTTTTGAGAATTTGAGATAGAGCTTCCTTTCTCTCTTTCTTTTTATACTTTAGATATATAAGAGGTAGTTCGATGTTTTGATAAACTGTTAGCTCATCAATTAAGTTAAAATGACGAAAGATGTAACTGATTTTTCCTTTTCTTAAATTGGTGAGCTCTTTATCCCATAGGTTAGAGGTTTTTTTATCTAAGAACCATACTTCTCCACTATCAGGTTTTACCATTAATCCTAAAATGTTAAATAGAGTGGTTTTGCCCGAGCCCGCCGGACCGGCAACTGCAACGAATTCTTCTTTATTTATATCAATATTAATATTGATAAGTGCATCGGTTGAATAGTTGTCTGTTTTATATCGTTTTATAAGATCTCGGGTGTGTATCATTTTGTTCATTTTTGTGCAGCAATGTTCGCATGCGAACATTTTTTTCTGTTTCTATTTTTTTAAATTTACTTTTTTTACTTAATTAAACTATTATTTATCAATAGTTTTATACTATTGTTGGTTATTGAGATGATTTTACGGTTTGGTTTATGCTATATTGAAAATCACAAATCATGCCATCAAATTAGAGTAAGATTTATTATTGTTAAAAAAGAGTAAATTCAAAGTTAAAAATTAAAGTCTATGTCAACTAAGAAAGGCAGAATATTAGCCGTTGATGATAATAGTGATATTCTTTTTGCTTTAAAAATGTTATTAAAGCCTCATGTAGAGATGTTTGTTGCTGAAACAGATCCTTCTCTTATTCCTGATCATTTAAATAAAAACTATTTTGATGTTATTCTATTGGATATGAATTTCAATAAGGATGCTATAAGTGGTAATGAAGGGTTTCATTGGCTTGATGTTATTCTTAAGATGGATCCTGCTGCGGTAGTGCTTTTTATTACTGCTTATGGAGATGTTGAAAAGTCGGTGAAAGCTATTAAAGCGGGAGCTGCTGATTTTATTGTTAAGCCCTGGCAAAATGAAAAGCTACTTGCTACTATTTGGTCGGCTATTAGATTAAAAGAGTCAAAAAATGAGGTGTCACAACTTAAAGAGAAACAAAAGGAGATAAATACTATTATGGATAAACCTTTTGCCAATTTTATTGGAGTTTCGGAGGGGATGCAAAAGGTTTTTAGTACTATTCAAAAAGTTGCAGCAACTGATGCTAATGTTTTAATTCTTGGTGAGAATGGAACGGGAAAGGAATTAGTAGCAAGAGCTTTGCATCGTAACTCAAACCGTAGTGAAGAGCCTTTTATAAGCGTTGATTTGGGAGCTTTAAGTGAAACTCTTTTTGAGAGCGAGCTGTTTGGCCATATTAAAGGTGCTTTTACAGATGCTCGTACCGACAGACCGGGGCGTTTTGAACTGGCATCGGGGGGAACTATTTTTCTTGATGAAATTGGGAATATCCCTTTACCGCTTCAGGCAAAGTTGCTTACAGTGCTTGAAAGACGTGAGGTGACCCGCGTTGGTGCTAACAGACCTATACCTGTAGATGTTCGTCTTATTTGTGCCACAAACATGAATATTAGTCAGATGATAGGTGAAAAGCATTTTAGGCAGGATCTTTTATATCGAATTAATACCGTAGAGATTGATATTCCTCCTTTACGTGAACGCTGTGATGATATACCTTTGCTTGCAGACCATTTTCTTAAAATCTATTCAAAAAAATATAATAAAAAGATCTCCTCTTTTGGCAGTAAAATTATTGAGAAGCTCTCTTCCTATTCATGGCCCGGAAATGTTAGAGAATTTCAACATGTTATTGAGAGGGCTATAATAATGAGTGAAGGGAGTGAATTGTCCCCATCCGATTTTCAGTTAAGTTCACACCTTGATGCTTCAGAGGAGTTTGAAATAGATAGCTTTAATTTAGAAAAGGTTGAAAAAAAAATTATTGCAAAAGTTTTAAAAAGATTTAAGGGGAATATATCACGTGCTTCTGCTGAGCTTGGATTGACTCGTGCATCACTATACCGTAGAATGGAAAAATATGATCTTTAATAGTTTTAGAGTAGGACTGATAAGCCGGGTAATTATTTTGACAATCCTTATTGCAGGTTTTGTTGCTCTGCTTATGCTTAAAGATCTGGTTTTTACAACGATATTGCTTGGGCTTCTATCTGTAGTTCAGGTTGTTAATATTATTAGGTTTGTTGATCGTACCAATAAGTTGATGAATAACTTTTTGCAGTCGGTACGTTATTCCGATTTTTCTAAATCTTTTGAAATTGAGAGTAAAAGCTCTTCACTGGATGAGTTAAAAGAGACATTGAACGAGGTAATTGCTGATTTTCGCTCTGTAAGACATGAGAGGGAAGAGAGTTATCATTATTTGCAAACTATAATTCAACATATTGGTATTGCTTTAATTGCTTATAGTAAGGATGGTTCAGTTGAGCTTTTAAATAATGCTACAAAAAAACTGTTTCAAATAAGAAACCTCGATAATATAGTGAGGTTAAAACAATATAGCAGTGAGCTGGTTAAAACATTGCTTACCATAAAGCATGGAGAAAAAGCCCTTGTTAAGATAAGGGAGAAAGATGATATTTTACAGTTATCGATCTACGCCACTGCATTTAAAATTCATAATAGAAACATTATGTTAGTCTCAATAAAAAATATTCAGTTTGAGCTCGATGAGAAGGAGATGGAGTCGTGGCAAAAGTTGATACGGGTTTTAACACATGAGATAATGAATTCAATAACACCTATCTCCTCTCTTTCTACAACTGTTAAGGGGGTAGTGGAAGAACTAACCACCAGAGTTGATGATTTTGAGGGATGTGAGTTTGTAAAAGAGGAGCTTTGTGATGTTAAAGGTGCTCTTGAAACAATACATCGACGTACCGATGGTTTAATCTATTTTGTAAATACATATCGTAATTTAACCCGTATTCCTGAACCGCATTTTTCGATTTTTAAAATTAAGGACCTTTTAAATACTATATGTGATTTGCATAGTGATGAGTTTATAAGGAGTGGGGTTGAAGTTAAAGTAGAGGTTGAGCCTGACTCTTTGGAGTTGTCGGCCGATTTGAATCTTATTGAGCAGGTTTTGATCAATCTTGTAAAAAATGCTCTCTATTCACTTAAAGAAAGAGAAAATGCCAGATTAATATTGCGATCATATCTAAATAGGCGTGGAAGAGTAAACCTTCAGGTTGAAGATAATGGCATGGGTATTTTGCCTGAGGTGCTGGATAAAATTTTTATACCTTTTTTCTCTACAAAATCATCAGGATCGGGGATAGGATTAAGTTTGTCAAGACAGATAATGAGACTTCATTCAGGAACAATAAATGTCTACTCTAAACCTGAAAAAGGGACTACTGTAACAATGGTATTTTAACAGCTCTATTTTTCTTCGGGAAGAGAGTTGAGTCGGTTAAACATTACTGCAAGATGTGCATAAAGGGAGGTGTTTTGAACAACAATATTTTCAGGCACTTTTATTCTCACCGGTGTGAAATTCCATATAGCTTTTATTCCATTGTTAATCATTATCTCTGCAACATCCTGAGCTTTTTGTGCAGGTACTGTTAAAATACCTATCTCTACATCGGATTGAGGTTTTTTGATAAAATCATCAATATGAAAAATTTTCACTCCGCTAATCTCGTTTCCTAATACTTTAGGATCTACATCGAAAGCGGCATCAATTTTTAGTCCGTATTGAACAAGTCCGTGATCATGTAACAGGGCAGTTCCCAAACTACCTGCTCCAAAAAGAAAAGCTTTATCCATTACTCTAAACCCAAGAAAGTTTTCAAGAGCATCTATTAGAGGGGCTACTTCATAACCAACTCTTGTTTTTCCCGCTATTCCGGTATAGGATAAGTCTTTGGTTACTTGTGTAGGGTCAACGCCGTTATCACGTGCTATAAGTGTTGAAGAGACATATTTGCTCCCTTTGCGGTGTTCCTGTTTAAGATAGGCCAGATAACAAGGCATACGTCTTAAGGCCGGCTCAGGAACCGGATAGTTCTTTCTTTTGCTGCTGCCTACCTCCATAATGTTATCTTCATTTTAATTTAATAGTACAAAAATAATGAAGAATTTGGTTTTTCTATCAGGTATATAAAAAAAGACCACTTTAATGGTCTTTTTTGTGGGCACTAACGGAGTCGAACCGCTGACCCTCTGGGTGTAAACCAGATGCTCTGAACCAACTGAGCTAAGTGCCCGATATTTTTGTGGGCGCTAACGGAGTCGAACCGCTGACCCTCTGGGTGTAAACCAGATGCTCTGAACCAACTGAGCTAAGCGCCCTATTCTTTGCTAAAAAGCGATGCAAATATAGAAGAGTTTTGTATAATCACCAAATATTTTTATTGTTTTTAAATTGCATCGGCAACTATAAAAGTGCTGCCTCCAATGAAAATCAGGTCGTTATGAGTTGATAATTTTTTAGCTTTAGCGATGGCACTTTTTACATCACAGTATGCTTCACCTTTTAAATTGTATCGGGCACATATCTCTTTTAGCTCCTTTGCTGGTATGCTACGGGGAATTGAGGCATTGGTGAAATAGTAAATAGCATTTTTAGGAAGCAAACTAACTATTTTGTCTGTCTCTTTATCATTGACCATCCCAAATATTATATGAAGCTTACCTCTCTTTCTCTTTTCAAGCTGCTCTACAACTATCTTTATGCTTTCTTGGTTGTGTGCTGTATCACATATGATCAAGGGTTTTTTTTCTATTTTTTGCCATCTACCTTGAAGTTGGGTATTTTCAATTATATTTTTTATGCCTTTATAAAAACTCTTTTCATCTGTTTTTACCCCCTTACTATTTAGTATTTCAATTGCAGCTGTAACTGTTATAATATTCTCTATTTGATATGAACCTCCCAGAGGGAGTAGAACATTTTTGTATAAGGGTTCACTCTTTTTGTTTATATCAAGTATAAATCCGGTTTCACTCTCGTTTTTAATTATGCCCTTATACTGTTTGGGAGCAAAACAAAGTTGAGATTTTTGTTTATTACTCACTTGCCTAAAGAGTTGATCTGTCTCTTTTTGAAGTCGGCCAACAATT
The DNA here is from genome assembly GCA_029688995.1 of Marinilabiliaceae bacterium ANBcel2. GTDB lineage: Bacteria > Bacteroidota > Bacteroidia > Bacteroidales > Marinilabiliaceae > JARULA01. The sequence continues at coordinate 561,946 of JARULA010000001.1, read as the reverse complement.
ACAGGAGTATTGGGTTTTATTATTCCTGCTTTCTCTTTTGCTATTTCAGTAATGGTGTTTCCTAATAGGGATGTGTGGTCCAGACTGATATTTGTGATTATTGAAACCTCGGGCATTATTATATTGGTAGAGTCCAGCCTTCCTCCCAATCCGGTCTCTATAACTGCAATGTCAACTTTTTTTTGTGCAAAATATTCAAAAGCCATAGCAACCGTTATTTCGAAAAATGATGGAGCTATTTTTTCAATCTCTTTTTGATATGTTTCAACAAATTTCACAACTGTATTTTTGGATATCATCTCTCCATCAACCTTAATTCTCTCTCTAAAATCTTTCAGGTGCGGGGATGTGTATAATCCGGTTTTATATCCTGCCTCTTTCAATATAGATGCAGTAAGATGTGATACAGAGCCTTTCCCGTTAGTTCCGGCTACGTGAACTGTTTTAAATTTTTTATGGGGGTGATTTAATAATTTATCAAGTTCAAGAGTATTGTTTAGACTGTTTTTATATGCCGGAGAGCCTGTTCTTTGATATACCGGAAGCTGTTCAAAGAGAAATTTTATCACTTGAGAATATTCCATAGCTGCTTTAATAAATTAAGATCTATATAGGTGTTTTAAAATGGCAGAAATCAATTCTAAAATCTTATATTTAAGTAATAAAACAGTAAAGATATGGCAAAAAACAGTTCAGACAGCTCAAAAATTTTTATTCTTGATACAAATGTTCTTCTGCATGACCATAACTGCCTCTATAATTTTGAAGAGAATGATGTTATTATTCCTATTGTGGTTTTAGAGGAGCTCGATAAGTTTAAAAAGGGAAATGATCAGATTAATTTTCAGGCTCGTGAGTTTGTTAGAGTGATGGATAGGCTGGCAGGAGAGAAGCTCTTTAAAGAGGGGGTTTCTCTTGGAGAAAATATGGGGCGCCTCTTTATTGCAACAGGTAAGCCTTTTTCCAAAATAATGCAGGAGTCTTTTTATGAAAAAAGTGCTGATCATCGTATTCTATCAATTGCTCTTTATGTAAAAGATCAGTTCCCCGATCGTTCTGTAGTATTGATATCTAAAGATATCAATTTAAGAATGAAGGGTAAATCTTTAGGCTTGATGGCCGAAGATTATGAATCTGATAAAGTTAAGAATATCGATGTGCTGCATAAAGGAGTAGAAATTTATGAAGATTTTGATCTCGATGTTATTGATAAGTTGTACGAGTCAGGCCTAATTGATGTAGCTGACTTTAAAATAGATAAAGAGAGTTTGTCGTCAAATCAATACTTAGTACTAAGAAATGGTAATAAAGGCGTTTTAGCCCGGTATAATGGCTATACAGATAAAATAGTGAGAGTTGAAAAGAGTACCGCTTTTGGTATTGAGCCTCGTAATGCCGAGCAAACTTTCTGTTTTAATGCACTTTTAAATCCGGATATTAAGCTGGTGTCATTAACAGGGAAAGCTGGTACGGGAAAAACTCTTTTGGCTCTTGCTGCAGCTTTGCAACAGCATAAAAAATATAAGCAAATATTGCTGGCACGACCTATAGTGCCTCTTGCTAATCAGGATATTGGGTTTTTACCTGGCGATATTAAAGAGAAGGTGGGCCCATACATGTTACCACTTTATGACAATTTATCCGTTATTAAGGGGAGATTTGCTTCCCAAAGTCGTGAGTTTAATCTAATAGAAGAAAAATTAAAGAGTGAGGAGCTCTTAATTTCACCACTTGCATATATTAGAGGGCGAAGTTTATCTGATGTCTATTTTATTGTTGATGAGGCTCAAAACCTTACACCTCATGAGATAAAGACTATTATAACAAGAGCGGGGGAGGGCACAAAAATGGTATTTACAGGTGATATTCACCAGATCGACTCCCCCTATCTTGATATGCAGTCAAATGGGTTAGCCTATTTAACTGATAAGATGCGTGGACAGGATATTTTTGCTCATGTTAATCTTGTTAAGGGAGAGCGCAGTTATCTTGCTGAACTCGCTTCAGATTTGCTGTAAGTGGCACTTATAATTTTTGTATCTTTGCTCCATTAAAATTGATAATAAAAGAGAGCAATGATTGATAAAACCCGGTTTCAAAACCGAACAGTTGCATTTTATACTTTGGGTTGTAAACTCAATTTTAGTGAGACTTCAACTATGGCCCGAAGTATTGAAAATGCCGGTTTTAAACGTATTCCTTTTGGCCAAAAGGCAGGGATTTATGTTATAAATACCTGTTCGGTTACAGGAACTGCCGAGAAGAAGTGTAGAAGGGTAATAAAAAAGGCTTTGCTAACAAATCCTGAAGCTTTTGTTGTTGTCACCGGTTGTTTTGCTCAGCTAAAACCACACGCTATTCTCGAAATCGAGGGGGTTGATTTGGTTTTGGGAAGCAACGAGAAGTTTGATATTGCCCAATATTTATCAACAACAGAGAAAAAGCAGAATGGCCGGGTGCATGTTGCAAAAATTAATAAGGTAGATCAGTTTCGTCCATCTTTTTCATCAGGTGACCGAACCAGAACATTTTTGAAGGTTCAGGATGGTTGTGATTATTATTGTTCTTACTGTACAATTCCTTTTGCACGTGGTAAAAGTCGTAATGCGACAATAACCGAAAGTGTTAACAGCGCTCGTGAGGCAGCTTTAAAAGGAGCTAAAGAGATTATTTTAACAGGAGTAAATATTGGTGATTTTGGAAAGAGCACTGGAGACTCTTTTTTAGATTTGTTGAAAGCTCTCGATGATGTTGAAGAGGTTCAGAGGTTTAGAATCTCATCGGTTGAACCTGATCTTTTATCAGAGGATATTATAAGGTTTGTTGCCTCCTCCAAAAGGTTTATGCCACATTTTCATATCCCTTTACAGGCCGGTTCAGATAATGTTTTAAAACTGATGCGACGAAAGTATGATACTCACCTGTTTAAAAAAAGAATAGATACAATTCGAAAGCTTTTGCCTGATGCTTTTATTGGTGTAGATGTAATAGCAGGAGTTAGAGGTGAAACCTTAAAAGATTTTCAGGATAGTGTAAGGTTGCTTGAAAATTCTGAGGTGTCGGAGCTTCATGTCTTCACCTATTCGGAACGACCGGGGACCAAAGCTCTTGAGATAAAAGATAATGTGCCTCACATTGAGCGAAAAAGACGAAGTGATATTTTGCATCAACTATCCGATAAAAAGAAGGAGCTTTTTTATAATATGTTTAAGGGGGCTGTTGCTAAAGTTCTATTTGAGGGGCACTCCTCTGATGGAATGATAACAGGATATACACCTAATTACTTAAAAGTTGCCCACTCTTATTGTGAAGAGTTTGCCAATAATATTGTGCCGATTAAATTGGGAGAGTGTAACAGAGATAACTATTTTTATGGGGAAGTTGCTCACAGTAAATAGAGAGCCTTTAACAAGGAGATAATAGCTTTAGAAATTATACCTTTTTTGATATTATTAAAACAACCTCCCGTTTATTAGAAAAAAAATAATTTTATAACTTTATGAGTATTGCTACTGCTGTTGGATTTTATACTATTTACCCTCTTTTATGGGGTGTTAGTTTTCTGCCTTTCTTTCTTTTATATAGGCTCTCTGATTTTTTCTATTTGTTTATGTTGCTGTTTGGATATCGAAAAAAAGTGATCTCTTCAAATCTTAAAAAAGCCTATCCATTAAAGGATCGACGATGGAGAGATAAAATACGTTATCAGTTTTACCGGCATTTGTGTGATGTCTTTGTTGAGACCATAGCTCTTCATAATAAATCGCCTAAAAAGATCTCTCAAAGAGTTGAAGTAGAAAATTTGGAGCTGTTAAAAAACTCTATTAATCAGGGAAGAGATGCAATTGCTTTTTTGGGCCATTATGGTAATTGGGAGTGGATACCTTCAGTAGCTTTAAAGCTTCCGGAGGCAAAAGGACTCTCTGTTTATCGACCTCTTAAGAATAGATATTTTGATCGCTATATGCTTAATTTGAGATCTGTTTTTGGATCGGATAATATTCCCAAAAAAAATACAGTACGCACTATAATAAAATATAAAAGGGATAATAAGAGGTTTGTGCTGGGATTGATTGCCGATCAAAGTCCGGGCAGAAATGAACTTGATTATTGGACAACTTTTTTAAATCAAAGGACTCCTGTGATTACCGGACCCGAAAAACTATCTCGAATCTCTGGAACAGATCTTTTTTTCTGGAAAATTAGAAAGGTGACACGGGGGCGTTACTCTCTTAAATTAGTTCCTTATCCCAGGGATCCTTCAAAAGCTCCTGAAGGGGATATTACAGAGTGGTGCGTAAGACAACTTGAAGAGCAAATTAATGAAGATCCCCGCTTTTGGTTATGGTCTCACCGCCGGTGGAAATATCAACATTTATATAATTCAAAAAAGGGTAATTGAATCACATAATATGAAGAGTCACTTATCTGTAATCATCTTAAATTGGAATACCCGATCGCTTCTTGAAAAGTTTTTACCCTTGGTTTGGCTTAATTCCCGTGATAAAGGAGTTGAGATTGTAGTGGCAGATAACGGCTCCGATGATGATTCGGTTCTATGGGTTAAAGAGAATCATCCACAAATAAAGGTTTTGGAGTTGGGATTTAATTTTGGGTTTGCTGAAGGGTATAACAGGGCGATCTCAATGGTAGATTCTCAATTTGTGTTGTTGTTAAATTCAGATGTAGCTCCTGGAGAAAATTGGATAGCACCTTTATTACGACGCATTAAAGAAACTCCTGATTGCGCTGCCGTTGTTCCATCCATTAAAGATTATAACAACCCTGAAAAGTTTGAGTATGCCGGTGCTGCTGGTGGGTATATAGATTTGTTTGGTTATCCTTTTTGCAGAGGACGTATTTTTGATACGTTGGAACAAGATGATGGTATGTACAGTAATCCTGTTGAAGTGATGTGGGGCAGTGGTGCTGCACTTTTGGTTGATAGAGAGCTTTTTGTTGATAGTGGCGCACTTGATAAGGATTTTTTTGCTCATATGGAAGAGATTGATTGGTGTTGGCGAGTAAGAAACAGGGGGTATTCCATATGGCATGAACCGGAAAGCACTGTTTACCATTTAGGGGGTGGAACTCTTAATTATAATAATAATCGCAAGATATACCTCAATTTTAGAAACAACCTCTATTTACTGGTAAAGAACAGTCGTTTTAATCTGTTACCTGCAACACTTTTAATACGTTTTGCTCTTGATTATGCTGCCGGCTTTATGTTTCTGTTTAAAGGTCGATTTAAAAGTTTTGCTGCCATTTTTAAAGCCCATAGGGATTTTATAAAAAGATTACCTTCTCTTTGTGAAAAACGGAAGAGTAACCTTAGGTATGTTAGACATACAGGCCATGATCGCCTTATCTATAAAAAGTCTATTGTATTTGACTACTTTATTAAAAGTAAGCGTAAGTTTTCTCAGTTAAATTATATCAAGGAGTGATTCTAACATGTTTGATCTGGAACCTTTTATTAATATTAAACTGTTTTTTAGTGGATTATTTATAAGATGCTCTTTTAAAAGCGAGGTCTTTTTAAAATGATAAAAGTTTTTCTCCTTTAACGGAAAAAAAGAAGTGAACTTTTCTCCTGTAAAGTAACCTCTCTCAATGTTTAGTTCTGCTATTTTGAGCAGTAGTTTTTTATGCTCATAATTACTTTCACTACCAAGCTCGTTCATCTCACCTATAATTACAACTTTGTGTTCAAATTCTGTTTTTTTTAAGTTTTCCAGAGCTAACTCCATACTTGTGGGATTGGCATTGTAAGCATCCATAATAATAGTATTGCTGCCTTTTTTTATTACCTGTGATCGGTTATTTTGTGGTTGATAGCTTTCCAGAGATTTTGAGATAGAGTTGCTGTCGATGTTAAAAAGTGAGCCTGTACAAGCTGCTGCTAATGCATTTTCGGTATTATATAATCCCGTTACCTGCATGTTAACCTTTTGCCATTTTTTGTCGCTCTTTTTTCTCCATTCAAATGAGAGGAGAGGTGATGCAGTGTTATTTTTAAAAGTTATTGATGCATCCGCTGATTTTCCGTATGTATATACTTTAACCCTCTTTAACTGGATCATCGAGATGAGCTCATTATTATCACTGTTTACTATAATCTCTCCCCTCTTATCTGCTATATAATCGTATAGCTCTTTTTTAGCTTTTTTTACTCCTTTTAACGATTTAAATCCTTCGATATGAGCTTTCCCTATGTTGGTTATTAAACCTATGTCGGGATCTGCAATTTTGCAAAGGTGAGCTATCTCTCCACTATGATTAGCTCCCATCTCTATAATTGTAATTTCTGTTTCAGGTGGAGTATTTAATAGGGTTAACGGAACCCCTATATGATTATTTAGATTTCCCTGTGTAAAATGGGTCTTATATTGTTGTGAGAGTAGTGTTGCCATTAACTCTTTTGTAGTAGTTTTTCCATTGGTACCGGTAATTCCTATTAACTTTCCTTTAAACTGTTTTCGGTGATATAAGGCAAGATTCTGAAGGGTTTTAAGAGAGTTTTTAACATAGATAAAAGAGCTTTTGTTCTTTAATTCGGGGTTGTCAACAACTGCATAGCTACATCCTTTATTTATAGCATCCTCTGCATAGTTATTGCCATCGAAGTTTTCTCCTTTAAGGGCAAAGTATATATCACCATTATTGCAAATTCTACTGTCGGTGGTAACACTCTTCTTTTTTAGATAGAGATTATAAAGCTCGTTGATATCCATTATTATTTTGGTAAGTTATATTCTATATATATTAATATAACAGGAATAAAAAAAGGCCGATTTTTTAATCGGCCTTATATAATTATTAATCTGTTTTTTTTAATTTCTTCGCGATGGGGGGCCAACTCTTGTCATCGCACAACGGAAACCAAGATCGTCTCTTGCCTCTCTTTCATCAAGATATCTTCTTGTTCCCGGGCTTAACCAATATGCGCGATCTCTCCATCCTCCACCTTTGTAAACTCTGGCGCGATCCGAAATTCTGCTTCCCAGAGGAGAAGTGTCATCTGCGTTGTACATTGATTCGGTGCTTGCATCAATGTCGGTCCAATCATCACCGTCGGCTATATTGGTTATTGGATCTCCATCTCTAAAATTACGGTTATCTGCTGCACGATAGTTATATCTGTCCTGAATATCCTCTTCATCTTCCTCTCTGTACCTTATTCTGCCAAGTTCATCTTTTTCAACTACATGGCCTTCTTCATCAAGCTCTTTTGTTTCAAAAATATTACCGCGAAACGGGCTAAATTCATCAACATCCTGATGCGACATTGGACGATATACATCAGCAACCCACTCATTTACATTTCCTGCCATGCAGTATAGTCCATAATCATTTGGCCAGTATGAGTCAACGGGAACGGTAATATCTCCTCCATCATTGAGAGAGCCTGCCATACCCATATAATCGCCTCTGCCGCGTACAAAATTAGCCATCATCTCACCTCTGTTTTTTCTATCGGCATTACGAACAATATGCCCGTCCCATGGATATATTCTGCGATTTGTTAAGCGCTCTTCATAAGAGTTTCCTATTAACCCCAAAGCTGCATATTCCCACTCAGCTTCGGTTGGAAGGCGATAGCGAGGCAAAAGCAGTCCGTCATCAGGCCTAACCCGTCTTGTGTCTCTGTTTGGATCCATATCTTCAAGAGGATTACCTCCTTCAATTCCTTCATATTGTCCTAACAGGTATGCTTCGGTATTAAAGTTGTTTTCGTTTTGTTGATTAACATCCAGTTCAATAATTCCCTCCTCTATTAGGATCATCTCATTAACCCTGTCGGTACGCCATGCAGCATAATCATTTGCCTGTAACCAGTTCACTCCAACTACAGGATAGTCATTGTAAGCGGGATGGCGAAAATAGTTTTCTACCAAAGGCTCATTGTATGCTAAAGGACGACGCCATACTAAAGTATCGGGCAAAGCTCTCTCGTGAACTTCGGGGTAATCAACAAAGACTCTGTCCAGCCAATATAGATATTCCCGATAATCAATGTTTTTTACCTCAGTCTCATCCATATAAAATGACGTAACTGTAACCCTTCTGGGAACATTGTTCCAATCACGCATAACATCTTCATCAACCTGTCCCATGATAAATGTTCCACCTTCAATAAAAACTAATCCGGGGCCTGTTTCCTGCTCAATTTGTGCGCGTCTTTCAAATCCACCATAGTCAGGATTGTTATATGCCCATCCGGTTGTGGAAGAAACATCCCTGCCCCTGCCGCATGATACAAGAATCATTGCGGTAACAATAACGGTTAGTAATGAACTGATTTTAAATCTCATAGTTATATTCTTGAGTTGTGATTTTTAATCTTGTTTATAACTCTTTTCTAATAGCTTTATACTGCAAAAATAATAAAAAGGTTATATCAAAACAGATTGAATAACACTTTTTTTGTTAATACTTTAATCGATAACGCTTTTTATTTTTGATTTAGTATAATAAAAAGGGGTTTTAAATTGTTATTTTTGTGAACTATTAATTTGTCAGATGAAGAAAAGTATCTTTATAATATCTATATTAATTCTGTTTCACCCTTTATCTTTTTTTGGTTTTGATCATAGTTCTCGTCAAATTTTTTATAAAGAGAGCATAGAGTGGAGGGATAATTTTGATGGAGGACTTCCTTTTAAAGGTGGAGGTTCAATCGATGAAGATGGTTTTGTATACAGGTTTTCACTTCCTCTACCTTATGGTGTAGTTGAGGAGAGTGTTGATGTTGCGGTGGATGATATTTTTACCATAGATAAAGATCTGTCCTCCTTATCAGCAGCCATAGATATTGGGATGTTACCGGATAAGAGTGATGTTGTTCAAAAATTTGAGGTTACCACTGTAAGAGGCGAGAAGTTTCTTGAGATTGAGATAGCTCCTTATCTGCTTTTATCAGATAATGTTAAAAGAGTTTTGGAATTAGAGTTGATAATCTCTTTTGCTGAAAAGGGAGAGCTAAAATCTTCCACACCCGATTTATATCCCCGCGAGTCGGTTCTTTCTCAAGGCTATTGGGTGAAAACCGGTGTTGAGGAGTCGGGCATTCATAAAATTTCATACTCCACTCTGCGTCAATGGGGGTTTGATACTCCATCAAGGGTTGGGGTTTTTGGTTATGGCGGGCAGGTTGTTCCAGGAAGTAATAGTGAGTACCGACCTAAAGGGATTCCTCCTATTAGTGTATGGCACAGTAGTGAAGAATCGGCACTCTATTTTTATGCTCACGGAGCTGTATCATGGGAGTATGATGAAGATTATAAAATGTTTATTCATAGTAAGCATCCTTATAGTGATAAGGGTATCTATTTTTTCACTCAGCTATCCGAAGCTCCTGAGGCTGTTAAGGTAAAAGAGCTGCCTAATTCTGAAGCTAACAATGTTTCATACTATTTTGATGATTTAAGATATCATGAAGAGGATTTGGTTAATCTTATTAAGTCGGGTCGTCGATGGTTTGGCGAACGTTTTAGCAACTCCACCTCTTTGAATAGAGATTTCTCTTTTTATTTTAATAAAAGAGATGAAAAAAAACCTGTAAAAATTGCCTTAGCTGCTGCAGGGCGCTCTTCATCGAGTAACAGCTTCTCTTTATATGGAGGTAGTGGGTCTCGAAACTCTATTATGCAATTAATATTTCAGGGTGTCTCTATTTTTTCAACCGAAGGATATTATGCACGTTATGCTAAAGAGACTTCTGAAGCTCTTTTTTCTGGGGATAATATTACAGTTAATATGGAGTATAATTCTAATGGGAGCAATTCTGAGGGGTGGCTCGATTATATTGTGTTAAATGCGCGAAGTAAGCTCTCTTTATCTGATTCGCAGCTTAATTTTAGGGATATTGCAACAACAGGCGAAGGTAATATTACAGAGTTCTTTATAGATAGTGATGTTGCAAATCCTGTTGTTTGGGATGTTTCAGATATTACTGCTGCTGCAGAAGTTATAACAGGTGGTGGAGTGAATGATGAGTATATAACTTTTATCGATAACACCGATACCTGTAATGAGTATGTAGTTTTTGATCCTGCCGGAGTATTCCCCGAGCCATCTAAAATAGAGGTTGTATCCAATCAGAACCTTTACGGAATTACAGCTGTAGATTATATTATTGTTTCGCCTGTGGAATTTATGGAAGCGGCTTATAAACTTGCACAACTTCACTTAGAACACAATAATCTCTCCTCTGTTGTAGTTACCCCAGATGAGATATATAATGAGTTTTCATGGGGACATAAAGATGTGACCGCTATAAGATCGTTTGCCCGGATGCTTTTTAAAAGAGGTAAAAATGAGGGTGGTGATATTCCTAAATATATGCTTTTACTCGGTAATGGATACTATACTAACAGGGGGGGGAATTATGAGGAGGTTAACTGGATTCCTACATATCAGAGTAAAAACTCATTGCACAGATCTAACTCGTATGTTACTGATGATTATTTTGGCTTTTTAGGTGATAATGAGGGAGATGATGATATGCGTGATCGCCTTGATATTGGTATTGGGCGTTTTCCTGTTCGAACTGTTGAGGAGGCCAATGAAGCTGTGGAGAAGGTTAGATATTATCTTGAGGAGCAGGATCAGGGGAGTTGGCAGAACAATATCACTTTTTTGGCAGATGATGGTGATAATAATATTCATATGAGGGATGCTGATCGTTTAGCTCAAAAGGTTGAGAATAATTATCCTCAATATGATTTGCGAAAAATCTATCTTGATAGTTATGAGCCTGTGGTTATACATACTGGCAGGAGATTTCCGGGAGCTAATAATGATGTAGAGCGAGCTATCTCGAATGGGACTCTTCTTTTCAATTTTGTTGGTCATGGTGGAACTTCCGGTCTAACCGAAGAGATGGTTGTTACAACAAATAGTATTAACCAGTGGAGTAATATTCAAAGACTTCCGCTTTTTGTAACAGCAACTTGTGAATTTAGCCGATGGGATGATCCATCGGGTGTCTCGGCCGGAGAAAGAGTCTTTTTAAATCCTGATGGAGGGGGTATTGCGCTTTTAACTACTACCCGACTTGTTTATTCAAGTCTTAACTATAATTTGAATAATGTCTTTTTTGACCATGTTTTTGAAAGAGATGGTGAAGGTCGTAAATTAACCTTTGGAGATATTATACGAAAAACCAAAAATGGTTCGGGTAGCACTGTAAATAAACTTAATTTTTCACTATTGGGTGATCCGGCTCTGCAATTGCAATATCCCGAAAATAGTGTTAATACGGTTGCTCTAAATGGTAATCCGGTCAGTTCTAAGGTGGATACAATAAGTGCTCTCTCTAAAGTATCACTTGAGGGCGAAGTCGTTTCTGCCGGCGGGGAAAGGTTATCTAATTTTAATGGTGAGGTGGAGCTAACGGTTTATGATAAGTCTGTCGATATTAGAACTCTGGGTAATCAGGGTAACCCTTCGTTTAACTATTCAGAATATTCAAATATTCTTTTTAATGGGATATCAACTGTAATAGATGGAGAATTTGAAGCTGAGTTTGTTGTTCCTTTTGATATAAGATATAACTATGATTATGGAAAAATTACATATTATGCCCGTTCTGATAATTTAATGAGTGCATCTGGTGCTTTTACTGATTTTATGGTTGGAGGAATCTCTAAGAACCCGCCAATAGACAATAAAGGCCCCGAGGTTAATTTATATCTTAATCATAAAAATTTTTCATCCGGAGACCGAACAGGGCAATCTCCTCTTCTGTTTGCCCATCTTTTTGATGAATCGGGTATAAATACTTCAGGGATTGGAATTGGTCACGATATTCTACTGACAATAAATGGTGATAATAACAATCCAATTGTTTTAAATGATTATTTTACAGCTGCTGCAGATACATATAAAGAAGGGACAGTTGTATATCAGCTTCCATCGTTAGATAAGGGTGAACATACACTCTCTCTTCGGGTATGGGATACTCACAATAACTCTACAACTGAGGAGATCTCTTTTGTCGTTGAAAAGAGTAAAGGTATTGATATTTATGACTTTAAATGGTATCCAAACCCTCTTAAGTTGGGTGAAAATGGCTATTTTTCTCTTTTGATAGATGATCCCGGTAGTTCTGTTACAATTACTGTAGAAGCTTATTCTATAGATGGTTCTTTTTTAGGGCAACAGCAAATTAGGCGAGTGGTCGATAAAAACAGCATCGGTCCTCTATCTATTGCTCCCCAAACATTGGGAATCAACTCACAGGGTATTTATCTTATCCGTTTTAAGTTTGTAAACAGAGTAGGAAAGCAAGGAGAGTATATTCAAAAAGTTTTAATTAAATAATACTAAATTTGTATTTTTAGAGTTATTAAAAATGAGAAGTTTTCTATCATATTTGAATGAATTAGCATATAGGTTTCTATGATCTTTTGTTGAGGTAGAATTTAATGTTTTTATAATTAGTTAGATTTAACAAAGTAATTTATATGAGAGTTATATTAAAGGTTATACTTATCTTGTTAATAACATGGGTAAGCATTGGAAAGGTAATTGGGCAGTCAGCAATAGAGCCCGGTGAATTAGGAGGGAAAGTAAATATTGTTAATACTGCAGTTCCTTTTTTAGATATAACCCCTGATTCGCGTGGTGGCGCTATGGGGAATGCCGGAGTTGCAACCACTCCTGATTTGAATTCACAACATTGGAATCCTTCAAAATTTGCATTTATTGATGGTAATAGCGGTATTGCTGTTTCCTATGTTCCATGGTTGAGAGATTTAGTTAGCGATATCAATCTGTACTATCTTACAGGGTTTTACAGATTAGACGATATGCAGGTTATTAGTGGTTCTTTGAGATATTTTACCCTTGGTGGTATTACTATGAGGGAAACAGCAGATGATATTGGTTATCAAATAAATCCAAACGAGCTTGCTTTTGATGTTGGTTATAGCCGTATTTTGTCTGACCATTTTTCGGGGTCGGTAGCTTTTCGTTATATACGATCTGACCTGTTTCAATCAGGTGGTCAGCATGGAGATATGAGTGCGGGAACATCTTTTGCAGCTGACATCTCCTTTTTTTATAATCGTGATGTGAATTGGTTTGAAAATGATTCTCGTTTTGCTGCCGGAATTAATATTTCCAATATTGGTAGTAAGATTTCATATGATGGCGGACATACCGAAGAGTTTATACCAACAAATTTGAGATTGGGAACATCACTTACTACCGATTTGGATGAGTATAATTCAATCTCTTTTTCATTGGATGCAAACAAGCTACTGGTTCCAACGCCTCCTGCAGGCATTGAAACATCCGAGGAGTATGTTGAGGAGTATAGGGATAAATCTGTTATTAGTGGTATGTTCTCCTCTTTTGGAGATGCTCCGGGTGGATTCAGTGAGGAGATGCAGGAAATTAGTCTGGCCTTCGGTATTGAATATTGGTATGCTAATCAGTTTGCTTTAAGAGGTGGCTATTTTCATGAACATGAGAATAAAGGGAATCGCAAACATTTTACTGCCGGTATTGGCCTTAAGTTTAATATGGTGACTCTTGATGCCTCATATCTTATTCCTACAGTCTCCAATAATCCTCTTGCAAATACTGTTCGTTTTACGCTGGGAGTTGATCTCGATCAGGTTGGATTGTAGAAATTGTTTTAATATGGATTTTCGTATTGGTACCGGATATGATGTTCACCGTTTGACTTTAGGATATCCTTTATTTATAGGAGGTATTAAGATACCTTTTGAAAAAGGGAGTGAAGGTCACTCCGATGGTGATGTTTTAATTCATGCTGTGTGTGACGCACTGTTAGGGGCTGTAAATGAGAGGGATATTGGATGTCACTTTCCCGATAGCGATCCCTCTTTAAAAGGTGTTGACAGTAAGGTTTTGCTTGCAAAAACTATGGAAATAGTAAGATCTAAAGGTTATGAGTGTAATAATATAGACTCTGTTGTTATTTTGGAGACCCCAAAGCTTAAAGGGTATATAGATAAAATGCAGGAGGTTATGGCAGAGGTGATGAATATTGATAAGGTTAAAGTTTCAGTTAAAGCAACTACCAGTGAACGACTAGGTTTTACAGGTCGAGGAGAAGGAGTTGCAGCTACAGCTTCGGTGCTTGTTTATAAAAAGTAATCTATCTCTTTTTTATCTGTTTAATTTACAGATAGACTTACCCCTTCTTGATATAATTCTTAACTTTAATCGGGTTATACTATTTTTTTTATTATTGTTAATCCGTCTCTTACCGGCAGAATAACATTTTCGGTTCGAGGATCCTGTTTTACAATTTTATTAAACTCTACAATCCCTTTGGTTTGAGGATCACTTTCCCGTACGCTTATATCAGTGACTTTTCCGCTCCAAAGAGTGTTGTCTGCTATAATCCATCCACCCGGACTAACTCTCTCTATAAATTTATTGTAATAGTTGGGATACTCCCTTTTATCTCCGTCAATGAATATAAGGTTAAAATCTCCCACTATGGTATCGGTTATCTCCAAAGCATTTCCTATGTGTAAATTAACTTTTTTATCAACCTCTGCTTTTTTTAAAAATTTTCTGATTAATGGCTCAAGCTCATCATTAATCTCGACTGTATCTATTATGGTATTTGCCGATGTGCCCTTAGCCATACATATTGCTGAGTATCCTGTAAATGTTCCTATTTCGAGAACTTTTTGGGGATTTATCATTTCACATACAAACCTGAGAAACGTTCCCTGTATATGTCCCGATAACATCCTGGGACGTAAAACATTTAGATATGTATATCGTTCCAGTTCTTTTAATATTTCATCTTCTTCATTCATGTTTGCATGAATGTAGTTTTCAACGATTGCTTCGTTATTAATCATATCTATTAACTTTTATTGATATATCAGGTAGGATAAATCATCAGGATTAAGCACCTTGTTGGCGACCTCTAATATATCTGCTGCAGTAATCCTGTCTATTTTTTTGCAGATATCTTCAAGAGTGTCAACCCTGTTGTAGAGCATGTAGCTTTTGCCAATGGAAAGCATTAAGTTCTCTTTATTCTCGTTGGCAATGGCAATTTGGCCTTTAAGTTGGCGTTGAGCATTATGTAGCTGTATTTTCCCCAGCTTTTTTTCTCTTATTTTTTTTAATTCTCTGGTTACTATTTTAATGCTACGCTCAATGTTCTCTTTATCAGTTCCAAAATAGATAGTAAAGACACCTGTCCCTGAGTATGGTGCATATATTGATTCTATATTATAGGCTATTCCACTTTTCTCGCGCAGAGCCATGTTTAATCTGCTATTCATTCCCGGGCCGCCCAGCAGGTTGTTTAATAGCAGCATTGTTGTCTTTTCAGGATGGTTTATGTCAAATGCTCTGTTTCCCAGTGTGATATGGCTTTGAAAAGTGTCCAATGTAACATTTTTTCTTTTGGGGATATATATGCTGGGTGCTTTTCTAACTGTTTTTCTGGGATTGTATGGTATATCTGCAAAATATTTATCAAATGTTTTGAATATTTTTTTAGGTGTGGCCTCTCCAACAGTACATATTACAATTTGATCTGTATGGTAGTTGTTTTTTATAAACTCTGTTATATCACTTTGATTAAATCTTTTTATTGTTTCGGGTGTTCCCAGTATGTTCCTGCCTATTGGGTCATTTGGGTAGAGAAACTCTTCAAAATCATCTATTATTAGCTCTGAGGGGTTGTCTTTATAAGAGTTAATTTCATCTATAATCACCTCTTTCTCTTTAACTATCTCTTTTTGCGGAAATATTGAATTAAATGTAATATCGTGCAGAAGTTCAATAGCTCTGTTAAAATCTTCTTTTAAAAAGGTTGCAAAAATAGATGTTTCTTCTTTTGTTGTGTATGCATTTAACTCTCCGCCAACATCATCTATACGACTTAAAATGTGGTAGGTTTTTCTCTTTTTTGTTCCTTTAAACAGTATATGTTCTATAAAATGTGCTATCCCGTGTTCATCCTCTTTTTCATCGCGTGAGCCCACATTGATAATTATTCCACAATGTGCAACCGGAGAAGGAGAGGGGTGGTGGATAACTCTTATTCCGTTTTGTAAAGTGTTAGTGTAAAATTTCATTGTTTTAGTTTCATAAAATTGTGGCAAAAGTACTATTAATGAATTTAAAAACAGATTTCTTAATAGTTGGTTTAAGAATATTTTTAGAATAAATCACATCTTATGTTTTGAAGAAAAAAATCTTTGCGTATATTTGCAGCGCAATTCACGCAAAGGTGCCATAGCTCAGTCGGTAGAGCAACGGACTGAAAATCCGTGTGTCCCTGGTTCGATTCCAGGTGGTACCACTTGGTAATAATTTAAAGGTTTTATTATCAAATTAGATTTTAAGGGTTAATTGATTATGGATGTTTTGTTATTTTTAAACCATTTAAATTAAAAAATAACAAATAGGTGCCATAGCTCAGTCGGTAGAGCAACGGACTGAAAATCCGTGTGTCCCTGGTTCGATTCCAGGTGGTACCACTAAAAAAGCCGGTAATTGCCGGCTTTTTTAGTATAAAAATCTTTTTATAAATAGTTGATCCCGATCTGATTAATTGAAAGTGTTACCTGTAGTTTAAAAGCTAAAAACATTATAGTTCTCTAACTTGTTGTATCTTTGATAACAGGTAATTTTTTTAGTGATAAAACAAATAATTTTAATAGATATGAACAAGAAGACCATTCTTATTATCCTTGACGGCTGGGGCTACGGAGACAAGTCCGACTCTGATGTGGTATATAAAGGAGATACCCCTTATTTTGATTCTCTTGTAGAAAAATATCCTAATTCTAAGTTAGATGCATCGGGAGAAAAAGTTGGTTTGCCCGAAGGGCAGATGGGGAACTCTGAAGTTGGCCATTTGAATATTGGAGCAGGAAGAATTGTTTATCAGGATTTGGTAAAAATAAATTTAGCTATAAAAGATAACTCTATCTCTAAAAATCCCGAATTGGTTAAAGCTTTAACTTATGCCAGGGAAAAGGGAAAGAAGGTTCACTTTTTGGGATTGGTGTCGAAAGGTGGAGTACATAGTAGTCAGGAGCATCTCTATAAATTAACAGATCTTGCAAGTGAGGCAGGAGTTAAAGATGTTTTAATTCATGCCTTTATGGATGGACGTGATACAGATCCATACAGTGGTAAAGGGTATCTGTCAGAACTTTCGGAACATATTAAAGGAAATAATGCTAAAATTGCTTCAGTAATTGGTCGTTACTATGCCATGGATCGTGATAAGAGATGGGAGCGTGTTAAAGAGGCATATGATTTAATGGTTCATGGTAAGGGTGCCGAGAGTAAAGATTTACTGCAATCTATACAGTCTTCTTATGATGAGGGGGTTACCGATGAGTTTATTAAGCCTATTGTTGCTGTTGGTGATGATGGTAATACTGTTGGCACTATTGAAGAGGATGATGTTGTTATATTCTTTAACTTTAGAAATGACAGGGCCAGAGAAATTACAGAGGTTTTAACTCAAAGGGATATGGTTGAACAGGGAATGAATACCATCCCACTTTATTACTGTACAATGACTCCTTATGATGTAACCTACAAAGGGCTGCATGTTCTTTTTGATAAGGATAATGTTACAAATACCCTGGGAGAGGTAGTTGCAGCTCAGGGATTAAGTCAGCTTAGAATAGCAGAAACAGAGAAATATGCTCATGTAACATTTTTCTTTTCAGGAGGAAGAGAAGAGGTTTTTGCAAATGAAGAGAGAGTTTTAATTAATTCGCCTAAAGTTGCAACTTACGATCATAAACCCGAAATGAGTGCATATGAGGTAAAGGATGCTGTGGTAGCAGAGCTGAATAAGAAAAAGTTTGATTTTATTGCGCTTAATTTTGCAAATGGTGATATGGTTGGTCATACTGGTGTTTATGATGCTATATTAAAAGCAGTTAAGGCTGTTGATGAGTGTCTTGAAGGCGTAGTAGAGGCAGCTAAAGCCAATGAGTATGATGTTATTGTGATAGCTGATCACGGTAATGCCGATAATGCAATTAATTCTGATGGAAGTGCCAATACAGCACATTCAGTTAATCCTGTTCCATTTATTTGGGTTTCGGATAACAAGGGAGAGGTAAAAGATGGTATTTTAGCCGATGTTGCTCCCTCAATTTTGAAAATTATGGGTGTTGAACCGCCTAAGGATATGACAGGTGAAAGCCTTGTCTCTTTAGATTAAAATATTAATAATATTAATTTTTATGCAGCATCTCTTTTTATCCTGAAAGGCAGGTTAAAGTGAGGTGCTTTTTTTATTATGGTACAGATAGACAATAAAGTTATTAGTCTGGATCTTTTTAAAGAGTATTTTGTTTGTGATCTGGATTGTTGTAAAGGGGCTTGTTGTGTTGAAGGAGAATCTGGAGCTCCCCTGGAAGATGCTGAAACTGATATTTTGGAAAATCTTTTTCCGGTTGTAAAGGAGATGTTATCCCCTGCTGCCTTAAAAGAGGTAGATAGAACAGGTGTTTGGGAATTTGATGTAGATGGCGATAAGGTTACACCCATTATTGATGGGCGGGAGTGTATCTACTCTTATTATGATAGTAAAGGTGTTTGTAAATGTGTTTTTGAAAAAGCCTACAGTGAAGGCAAAACAGATTTTAGAAAGCCTGCTTCTTGTTATCTCTATCCTTTAAGAATTACAAAATATAGCAAGTTTGTTGCTGTGAACTATCATAAATGGCCAGTATGTGATGCTGCCCGTATTTTTGGTAAAAAAGAGAAAGTTCGTGTTTATCAATTTCTTAAAGATCCCATTGTTCAATATTTTGGCGAGGATTTTTATTTTGAAATAGAAAAAGTTGCAAAAGAGCTTGAAAAGCAGCAACTATTAGGGTGCAAATAATAAAAATTATTCAATTATGGGAAGAGCATTTGAATATCGAAAAGAGCGAAAGTTTCGTCGTTGGAGTACAATGGCGAAAGTATTTACTAAGCTTGGACGTGAAATTTCTATAGCAGTACGTGATGGAGGCCCCGAACCCGAAGCTAATCCCAAACTAAGGATGCTTATGCAGAATGCTAAAGCAGCCAATATGCCTAAGGATAACGTAGAGCGTGCTATAAAGAAAGCTTCCGGTAAGGATAATGCCAATTACAAGGAGGTTGTTTATGAAGGTTACGGACCTTATGGTATTGCTGTTATTATTGAAACTGCTACTGATAATCCTACTCGTACGGTAGCTAATATACGCAGTTATTTTAATAAGTGTGGGGGATCTCTTGGTACTGCAGGGAGTGTCGATTTTATGTTTGACCATAAGTGTCACTTTAAAGTTCATAATAAGGGAGGTGTTGATATTGAAGAACTTGAGCTTGAATTGATTGACTATGGAGTTGAAGATATCTTTTTAGAGGAGGGGTTTATCATTATTTATGGGCAATTTGAGTCATACGGTCCTCTCCAAAATTATCTTGAAGAGAATGGTTATTCTATTGAGAATTCAGGATTTGAAAGAATACCCCATAATACTAAACAGTTAAATCAAAAGCAAAGGGAGGATGTAGAAAAGCTTCTTACAAAAATTGAAGAGGATGATGATGTAACCAATCTGTTTCATAATGTGGCAGGATAATAGGCTCAATCTTTGGGGCACCTCTATATTTTACTATCTTTAAGGTTGAAACATAAAAGGCAGAAAGAATGGTTAGGGAATTTAAAATTGTCTGCCGGGTTTTACTCATTTTGGTGATGATAAGCTCTTGTGTTGAGAATGACAGTGATAAGGAGATTGAAAAGAGAGTTAAAGAGTTTTACAATAGATATACACTGTTGCTCGATAATGGTATATCATCAAAAATGGTTTTAACTCTTAAGGATGGTGATGTTAAAGGTGTGATTAGCAGACCTGATGAATCAGATCGGGAAGAGTTTATGGAGTATTATACCCGGGGAATGTTATGTGAAGATTCAAAAACAGAAGATGAGCTAATTGAGTGTATTATTGGGATACTGAAAGAGGATGGATGTGTAAGATTGGCAACCTGCAAAGATTGTCTATATCCATGTAATTAAATATTTATGTCTGTTATGCAAAATTTTAAAAATTATATCAACGATAACCGTGATCTTTTTATTGATGAGTTGTTTGAGCTTTTACGAATACCTTCAATAAGTTCTCAAAATGAACATAAAGAAGATATGTACAGAGCTGCACAAAAGTGGAAAGAGGTTTTAATTAAAGCGGGTGTTGATAAAGCCGAAGTTTTAGAGACACAGGGTCATCCTGTTACATATGCTGAGAAGTTTGCTGGCGATAACTATCCTACCGTTCTTATCTATGGCCACATGGATGTTATGCCGGTTGATCCAATTGATTTATGGGAGACAGATCCTTTTGAGCCTGTAATTAAAGATGGTAAAATATATGGCCGCGGTGCCGATGATGATAAAGGGCAAAGCTTTATGCATGTTAAAGCTTTTGAATATCTTGTTAAGAGTGATTTGCTCAATTGCAATTTTAAATTTTTAATTGAAGGTGAAGAGGAGATAGGCTCACCAAACCTGTCAGATTTTTGTGAAAATAACAGAGAGAAATTGAAGGCTGATGTTATTGTTGTTTCTGATACTTCAATGATTAGTGCAGATGTCCCTTCAATAACAACAGGGTTGCGTGGGTTGTCATATGTTGAAGTTGAGGTTACCGGTCCGTCACATGATCTTCATTCAGGTTTGTTTGGAGGGGCTGTTGCAAATCCATTAAATGTTCTCTCTTCAATGATAGCCGGAATGACTGATAGTAAAGGTAAAATTACTGTTCCGGGATTTTATAATGATGTAAAGGAGGTAAGCTCTCAGGAGCGGGAGTTGATGGCTCAGGCTCCCTTTGATGAGGAAAAGTATAAAAAATCTATCAATGTTGATGCTTTATCGGGTGAAGAGGGGTATTCTACTATTGAACGGACCGGCATAAGGCCATCTTTTGATGTTTGTGGTATTTGGGGTGGTTATACAGGTGAAGGAGCAAAAACTGTTCTTCCTTCAAAAGCTTATGCAAAACTTTCATGTCGATTGGTTCCTAATCAGGATAATGAAAAAGTTACTCAGCTTTTGTCTCAATATTTAGAAACAGTAGCTCCTGCATCGGTAACTGTTAAGGTAACTCCTTTACATGGTGGTCAGGGCTATGTCTGCCCTATTGATATTCCCGCATATAAAGCTGCTGAAAAGGCTTTTGAAAAAGTATATAACAAAAGACCTGTTCCTTTTAGAAGTGGTGGGTCTATACCTATTATTGCAACTTTTGAAGAGGTACTGGGCTTAAAATCTATATTGTTGGGGTTTGGTCTTGAATCTGACGCCATTCACAGTCCGAACGAAAATTATCCTTTAGAGCAGTTTTTTAATGGGATAGAGACTCTGGGCTGGTTCTATCGCTATTTTGGGGAATAGATTTTAGTTCGAGTCAGAAAAATCCGGTGTGCTTTATGTATGCCGGATTTTTTTATTACATATGGTTTGTAGTAGGGGGGGGTAGGATTTAAAATGTGTGGTTTTATATATTTTAACACTGTTTTTTGGGGAGGTTTCATAAATTTGTTGAAATTTGTCACTTCTAACTTATTAAAATCAGATGTTATGGCTACTTTAAGATTTTTTGCATTAAAAGAACTTTTAAAACGTGAACCAAAGTATATTGATAACCCCGGAAAATTAACATCTGACTATTTTGGAAAAAATGTTTTTGATAAATCTAAAATGAAAAAGTATTTATCAAAAGAAGCCTATGATCATGTTATGTCTGCTATGATAAAGGGGGCTCGTATAGATCGACGCATGGCCGATCAAATAGCTCTTGGTATGAAAGCGTGGGCAATAGAGAATGGGGCTACTCATTATACTCATTGGTTTCATCCTTTAACCGACTCTACTGCCGAGAAACATGATGCTTTTATTAATACCGATACAGCAGGAGGTGTAGTTGAGGGGTTTAGCGGAAAATTATTAATTCAACAAGAACCCGATGCTTCCAGTTTGCCTTCGGGAGGTATTCGTAACACTTTTGAGGCAAGAGGATATACTGCATGGGATGTCTCTTCTCCAGCCTTTATTGTTGGTACAACACTTTGTTTGCCCACTATATTCATCTCTTATACGGGAGAGGCTCTCGATTATAAGATGCCGCTTTTAAAGTCTTTGAACTCATTGGATAAGGCTGCAGTGGATGTGTGTCGTTATTTTGATAGAAATGTATCAAAAGTATCGGTTAATTTAGGTTGGGAGCAGGAGTATTTTCTTGTGGATGAGGCTCTTTTTATGGCACGGCCCGATTTGATGCTTACTGAAAGAACTCTTATGGGGCACTCTTCATCTAAAGATCAACAGCTTGATGATCACTATTTTAGCGCGATTCCTGAACGTGTTATAGCCTATATGGAGGAGTTTGAGAGAGAAGCTTATTATTTGGGAATTCCTGTTAAGACAAGGCATAATGAGGTTGCTCCAAACCAGTTTGAGGTAGCTCCAATATTTGAAGAAGCTAATCTGGCAAATGATCACAACCAACTTATTATGGATGTGATGAAACGTATAGCGCGTAAGCATGATTTTAGAGTTCTTTTTCATGAAAAACCATTTAAGGGAATTAACGGGTCGGGAAAACATAACAACTGGTCATTAAGTACAGATACCGGGGTTAACCTCTTCTCACCCGGTAAAAATCCTCGTACTAATATGCAGTTTATAACATTTTTGGTAAATGTTCTTAAGGCTGTTTATAAACATCAGGATATTTTGCTTGCCTCTATTTTAACAGCAGGTAACTGCCACCGATTGGGTGCTAATGAGGCTCCTCCTTCTATTATCTCTGCTTTTTTAGGGCGTGAGCTTAACAAGGTGCTTGATGAATTGGAAGAGACTGTTCCAGATAAGGGTATGACTCCCGATGAAAAGCGTTCTATAAAATTGAATATTGGCAAAATCCCTGAAATATTGCTGGATAACACCGATCGCAACAGAACATCCCCTTTTGCTTTTACCGGTAATCGTTTTGAGTACAGGGCTGTAGGATCATCAGCTAATTGTGCGTCTGCAGTGATAGTTTTAAATACAATTTTTGCAGAGCAGCTTAAGGAGTTTAAAAGTGAGGTTGATCTGTTAATTAATGGCGGGGTTAAAAAAGATGAGGCTATTCTTCAAATATTAAAGCAGTATATCAGTGAGACTAAAAATATAAGATTTGATGGAGATGGATATAGTTCTGAATGGGTTAAGTTGGCTCAGGAGCGCGGACTTCTTAACGTCTCTTCGGTTCCTAAAGCTCTTAATGCATACCTGACTCCAAAAGCAGTTAAAACTTTTGATAAAACCGGGGTTTTTAACAGTAAGGAGTTAGAGGCACGTGTTGAGGTTGAGTTGGAAAAATTCACTAAAAAAATACAGATAGAATCAAGAGTTTTGGGAGATATTGCTATTAATCATATTGTTCCTACAGGTGTAAGGTATATGAATACATTAATTGCTAATGTTCAAGGACTAAAAGATATATTTGGTGATGAGGATGTTTACCGTAACTTATCATCCGACCGGTTAGACTTGATTAAAAAAACTTCGGGATATATACAGAATATAAAAAATAGTGTTCATGATATGATAGAGGCACGTAAGGTTGCTAATAAAGAGGAGGATATCTACTTAAAAGCTGAGTTGTACGATTCTACCGTTAGGCCTTATCTTGGTGATATTCGATATTTTATTGATAAACTTGAGCTAATTGTAGATAATGAAGAGTGGCCTCTTCCTAAATACAGAGAGTTGCTTTTTGCACGATAAATTAAAAGCTTATTGTAGTGTTCTTTTGTAATTAAAGTTATCCGATGGTTGTATCTGTTGAGATTCGTTATAACGTTTAATTAAAGTTTTAAATTTATTTGAAGAGGGTTTTTCAAAGCTGAGATCTATTAAAAAGCGAAAGAAACCCTCTTTTTTTAAGTTGTTTTTATATTGAAGCATACTAACAACTGTCTCGGGAATTGTATAGGTTATACCATCTACTATCTTTGTTTTAAAGCTTTTGTCTGTATCATCTTTAAGAATTTCTCCCTTTGCTCTTTTTACCGGCATTCTTGAGACAAAAAGTCTTGGATAGTAGTAGAGGGGAACTATTCCGTTTTTATACTTGTATGAATATAAATTCTCTTTATCGTTTTCAACAGGGTAGGTGACAGTTAGGGCTCCCTCTTTAATGTGGTGGGCAATGGATGCATCGTTGTATGAGTAACCATTTTCATTAAGTATAAACTGACTGTTATTTGGCAGTAACATTTTTTGGGATATATTACTTAAAACAAACTTGTCTATTCCGCATGAAATCATTTCTCTTATAAGATTATGGTAAAAACTTAATTTTTTTTCAGGAATAAAAAATGGTAACTCTATCCATATTTTTTTAATATTGTTTTTAATTAGTCCACTCTTTAAATTCAGATTGCTCCAATCTCTTTTATTGAAAGAGAATATTATAGCATCGGCATTATTGAAATGTATTTTTTTTAGCCAGTTAAGAGAGTCTATGCGGATATATAGTTGATGTAACTTTTTCTCATTTTTAAAATTCAGAATAAAGGGTTTATACTTTTTATCTGTTTTTGCTAACGGGTTATTTTGTTTAGGTAATCTTTGGGGAAACTTCCTTATCTCCTCACCTGTTAAGTATATTAAAGCTCCCGTATCTGGTTTTAGTGAACTTTTTACTTCAATTATATTATCAGCTTTTTTTATGTACTCTCTAACTTTTAAAGTGTCACTTGAATAACTTTTTTGGGCTTGAATTCTTAGTCGGAACAGACTGGGAAAGTTGTAGTTTGATCTAAAGGTAAACGATGTTTGGTTTGATTTAATCACCTTTCCGAGAAAGAATCCCGAGCTTGTATGATTAGATATTGCATTTTTAACATCTGCACCTGTAAAGTATGATGTCTTTTCACGACCTGTATCGCTGATTAATATTTTGTGGGCCTCCTCTTCATTAATTCTCTTGTCTATTAAATTCCTATATGTTTTTGTTACTTTATATACGTATTGATCCGACTTTAAACGTCCCTCTATTTTGAGGGATTTTATACCTGCGTTTGAAAATCTTTTTATTTGTGATACCTGTATATTATCCTTTAAATTGAATACAAATTCCTTTTTATTATTAATATTAAAGCCTCTTCGGCACACCTGTTTACAAACCCCTCTGTTTGCTCCGTAGCCACCAAGAAATGAGCTGAAGTGACACATTCCCGAGAAGGAGTAGCATAATGCACCGTGAATAAATAGCTCTATCTCTGTTTCTGTTTTGCCAATAGTTTCAATCTCTTTAATTGTAAGTTCACGTGCCAGTATAGTGCGGTTAAAACCTTTTTCTTTCATATACTCTGCCCCTATACTGTTATGTATAGCCATTTGTGTACTTGCATGAATTGTAAGGGCCGGAAATCGGCTTTTTATTATATTATATACTCCCCAGTCTTGAATTATTACAGCATCGGGCTTATATCTGTTTAAAAAAGAGAGTGTTTTAACCATTGAATCTATTTCACTATTTTTTAAAACAGTATTAAGAGCTATAAAAACTTTAACCCCATTTTTATGCGCTTCACTTAAAAGGATTGGCAAATCACTGTTTTTAAAGTTTTTGGCTCTTTTACGGGCATTAAAATCTTCTAGTCCGAGATAGACAGCATCAGCCCCAGCCTCTATTGCAGCATAAAAAGATTCGGCGCTTCCTGCCGGAGCAAGTAATTCAGGTTTATTTAGATTCATCCTTATTTTTAATATTTTCTACAAAAGTAATCATTTATATTTTGCACTCTCTTTCTATATTCTTTGTTATCTTCAAAACTTCAATAAATTATAGATAAAGCTGATTTATGGATAGATCTAAAGCAGTAGAGGATTTAAGTGGTGAAAACAGATACCGGGTTATTGGTCCGTTAGCTGCATTTACCATTGTTTCGGGATCTATGCTTGGGGTTGGGATATTTCTGTTTCCCGGAGCTGTTGCTGCACATGTAAATTCTATTTTTTGGTTTTTTTTAGTCTGGATAATCGGAGGGGTGTTTGCTTTTTCCGGATCGCTGGCATGCGGAGAGCTTGGAGCTATGTTCCCAAAGGCAGGAGGTGATTATGTTTTTCAGCGCGAAGCTTTTGGCCGTTCTGTTGCTTTTGCCGGCGGGTGGGTGCTTTTTGTTACTATTTTTGGAGGATCTATTGCAGGGATGTCGGTTGCAGTATTTCAATATCAGGTATCTACCATTTTAGGGGTTGATTTGATGGTAGCTATACATAAAACTGTTCCTGTCTCTGCTGCTCAACTATTTGCTGTTGGTTTAATTGTTTTGCTAACTGTTATAAATGATGCAGGTACACGCATAGCAGCTACAACACAAATTTTATTCACTCTTATTCCAGTTTTACTCCTTATTGTTTTAGCTACCTACGCTATTTTTTTCGGGGGATTTAATGTTACAATATCAGATATTTTAAACAGTTCTGCAATAGATTCAAACCCCACATTTACTGGAATAGTTGCAGCATTCTTATTTGTAAATTTTGCCTATTCGGGATGGCTTAATATTATATATGTTGCCGGAGAGGTGAAAAATCCAGCTCGCAATATTCCGCGATCAATGATTTGGTCTTCACTTTCAATTACTTTTATCTATTTATTGATGTGCACAGCTTTTTTGTTAACCCTGGGCTATGAAGGTTTAGCAAATCTTGGTAACCGTGATGCAGGAAGTGCTATGGCGGGGGTTTTGCAAAGCAGTGTTGTAGCCGATATTGTTTTAATTACCATTACTGTAGCAATTGTTACATCGTTGAACGCTACTGTTTTAACAAGCTCACGTGTTGCTTATGCTATGGCTCTGGATGGAGTGTTTTGGCGAGGAGCATCTAAGTTGGGAAAGAATAGGGTTCCCAGCAGGGCATTGTGGATTCAGGCTCTTTTTGCCTCCCTGCTTGTTGTAACGGGTAGTTTCCATGCAATTATTGAGATGTCAAGCATTGCAATGTTTATTACAGGCTCATTAACTGTTTTAGCTCTATTTGTTTTAAGATACAAAAGGCCGGATGCTGACCGACCTTATAGGGCAGGAGGGTATCCCTGGTTGCCCGCATTATATTTACTATTTTCTCTTATTGCTCTTTTTGGTGCTGTAAGAGAGGCTTTAATAGCTTCACATCACGAGGGGTTATATTCATTTTTAGGTGTTGCCATTTTATTACTTGCCTATATTGCACATCGCATCTACCAGAATATTACAGGTAAAAACAGCAATTAATCCCTTTTATAAGCAATGTTATCTTAACTCTTTAACTGCTTTCATTGCTGCGTCGTAGTCCGGCTCATTTGTAACTTCGGATACGTATTCTACAAACTGTATTGTATTGTTTTTATCAATTACTACTGTTCCCCGTGATAGAAGTCTGAGCTCCTCTATAACAAACCCATATTTTAACCCAAAGTCAAGATCTTTATGGTCAGAAAGTGTAATTATACTGTTTAATCCTTCTGCTGCACAAAATCTTGATTGTGCAAAGGGCAAATCAACTGATATTGAAAGAACTGCTACATCGTCCAATTTATCGGCTTCGGTGTTGAATCTTCTGTTTTGTGCTGCGCATACTCCTGTGTCAATTGAAGGGTAGATCGATAACACCTTGATTTTACCATCAAAATCGGACAGCTTAACCGGTTCTAATGAAGATGATAAAACTGCAAAGTCGGGGGCTTTATCACCTTTTTCAGCTTTTTTACCAAGAAGTGTTACTTTATTACCTTTAAAGGTTACATTGCTACTATTTTTTTCCATAATTACATTTTTAAGAGTTTGTAAATTAGTCTCTCTTATACAACAAACCTTTTACTTAAAATGTTTTAATAAACCTGGGTAGTTACTCTTTTGAGTTTTTTATTGAATCTTCTATTATCTCGCTGAAGAGATTGCCTATATTTAAGTTTTTTGCTTTTATCTGCTGAGGAATAAAACTGGTTTTTGTCATTCCCGGTGTAGTATTTACCTCGAGCATATATATAGTATTATTTTTTATTATATAATCTATACGTATTATACCCCTACATTGAAGTATATCATAGATATTTGATGAGATACTCATTATAGAATTAGTTATCTCTTTGTTTAATCTTGCCGGAGTTATCTCTGTAACTTTTTCGGGAGTATATTTAGCTTCAAAATCGAAGAACTCATTTTTGCTTATTATTTCGGTTAAAGGTAATATTTCACATTTTTCGGCTGTTTTATAGAGTCCGCATGTAACCTCTTTCCCTTCGATAAACTCCTCTACAACTATTTGATTCGACTCTTTAAAAGCTTTTTCTATAGCCCATTTGAGTTGTTCAATATTGTGCACTTTTGATATTCCAAAACTCGACCCTCCTGCGTTTGGTTTAACAAAGCATGGTAACCCTGTTTTAGCAACTATCTCTTTGGAGCAAAACTCTTTGTTGTCTGTTATTAGAACAGCTTCGGCTACATTAACATTAAAATTTTTAAGGTAGTTGTTACACACATATTTATTAAAAGTAAGCGAGGAGGTTAGTACATTGCATGTGGTGTAAGGTACTCCTGCCATCTCAAGATACCCCTGCAGAAATCCATTTTCACCCGGAGAGCCATGAATAGTTATATAGGCACAATCAAAAAAAATCTCCTTTTTACCTTTTTTAAAATTAAAAAGGTTTTTGTTAATCTCCCATTCTTCCTCTCCCTCTGTAACAACCCATCTATCTTTAGTTATCAGCACAGGAATTACATTGTATTTATCTTTTTCGATAAATGATAAAATCCCTTCTGCACTTTTGCGGCTTATAATCTCTTCAGATGAGTATCCTCCATATATTAATGCAATATTCTTTTTTCTTCTCATTACTATATAGTTTTTGGCCTGGTTTAACTCTTTTTATTACCCTGTCGGCTATATATCCATTTTTCTTGAAGCAGTATATGTACGCCATTTTTCCAAAACTTTTACAAAGTCCTGGGGAAGATCGGAGTTGAATTCTACCGGTTCGCCTGTTTTTGGATGGACAAATCCAAGAGTTTTAGCATGAAGTGCTTGCCTTGGAATAGTGTTAAAACAGTTTTGTATAAATTGTCTATATTTTGTAAATGTTGTCCCCTTTAAAATTTGGTCTCCTCCATAGGTTTCATCGTTGAAAAGAGGGTGTCCTATATGTTTGAAATGTGCTCTAATTTGATGAGTCCTGCCCGTTTCAAGGCGACATTCTACCAGACTAACATAACCAAATTCTTCAAGTACTTTATAGTGAGTTACAGCATGTTTCCCCAATTCGCCATCGGGGAATATTGTCATTATTTTTCTGTTTTTTAAACTGCGTCCAATATTACCTGTGATAGTCCCTTCTCTCTCTTTTAAGGTTCCCCATGTAATTGCCTGGTAAGTTCTTGTACTGGTTTTTTCAAAAAATTGGAGGGCCAGATTCATTTTGGCCTCTTCGGTTTTGGCTATAACCATTAATCCCGAGGTGTTTTTATCAATTCTATGAACCAGACCGGGTCTTGGATCTTTAGAGTTGAACCACGGCTTATCTTTAAAGTGCCAGGCCAGTGCGTTAACAAGAGTGCCTTTATAGTTTCCATAGCCTGGATGTACAACCATTCCGGGCTCCTTATTGATAATTATTAGGTGGTCATCTTCATAGATAATATTAAGAGGTATATTCTCAGGAATAATCTCTATTTCTCTAGGCGGATACGACATTACCACCGTGATAATATCGTTTGCTTTTACCTTATAGTTTGCTTTTACCGCAATGTTATTTGCAAGAAGAGATCCTGCTTCGGCAGCTTGCTGTATCTTGCTTCGGGATGCATTTTCAATACGATTTGAGAGAAATTTATCTATTCTGAGTGGTTTTTGTCCCGGATCGGCTGTAAATTTGTAATGTTCATACATCTCTTCAGCTGCACCTGTATCACCTGTACTATTTAGTAACTCTTCTCCCTTTTTTTCGCTTTTGTTGTACATCCTTTATATATAGCTGTTAATCCATATTTATTACATGAACTCATCTTCATCATAGTGGTAATCGTCTTCACCATTATGATCCTGTGACTCTGTCTCGCTGTCATCCTCATCACCGTAATCAAAGTCGAAATCAAAGAGATCTTCATACTCATCCTTATCATCTTTGAGGATATCTTCATCTGTTGTAAGCCATACATCTATTGAGGCTCCTAACTGTATAGTCTCCCCCTGAACAGGCGAGGGGTTTTGCCTCCAAATAAATGCATCGGTAGTATCTGCTTGAGTTTGAACTGTATCTGCATAAATTATAGCGCCTATATTTAAGTAGAGATCTTGAGCTACCTCTCTTGCCTGATCTAGCTTCATTCCTGTCATATCGGGAACAATTGTACTCTCTTCACTTAGTCCCCTTCCTACTAAAAGGTCTATACTTGTTCCTCTTGGAACAAGAGTTCCAGGTTGTACCGTTTTACCCTGATAGTGTTGACCCAGAACTAAATTAGTGTATTCAGAGGGTATATAGATAAGTTCTCCAACATTTAGTCCGTACGATTCCAGAGTTACACGTGCTTCGCGTAGACTAAAATCGGTCATTTGTGGAACAGCAACCTGCTCTTCGGCCCATGCATTAATGGTAAAAAATATATTCCTGTTCTTTTTTACATGTTGATTTGCATCGGGTACCTGATCAACTACAACACCCCGGGGAATATCATCGGCATAGATGGAGTCTATTATGGTATATCTT
The DNA here is from genome assembly GCA_029688995.1 of Marinilabiliaceae bacterium ANBcel2. Classification (GTDB taxonomy): domain Bacteria; phylum Bacteroidota; class Bacteroidia; order Bacteroidales; family Marinilabiliaceae; genus JARULA01. The sequence continues at coordinate 531,167 of JARULA010000001.1, read as the reverse complement.
AAATCGTTCTCTTTAATTAAATGTTGAAGCTGCTGCTCTGTTAATCCTCTAAAATCGGGAACGGGATCTGTTTTTCCGTGGAGGGTGTAAATTCTTAAAAAGAGAAAAATCGATGCAATAATAATTGCAGCTAGAGCAGCTATTATACCTATATGCTTCCAAAGGGTTTTATTTGCTATAATTTTTAACAGTGACATTATAGATCAATTAATTGTTTTATAAATCAGAGTCAAAAATAGTATAAATATTTATCTGAATAAAACCCATGAGTAATTTTAGAGGTAAATAAAAAAAGCTGCCTTTTTTTTAAGACAGCTTTAAAGTTTTATATACAGTAGAACAAATGTTGTGTCAACTGTTTATTTTGCTTTAGATTTCATTTTACTTGAAACAGTAAGGCTTTTTCTGCCCTTGGCACGTCTTGAAGCCAATACCCTGCGACCGTTAGCTGTAGCCATCCGGCTTCTAAACCCATGCTTGTTTCTTCTTTTACGGTTTGATGGTTGAAATGTACGTTTCATGTCACTATTGTTTTATATTTTATTTACCTATCTTATATGCTTCTTTTTAAGCTTCTTATGTTTTAAGATTTGCAAAAATAGAGCTTTTTTTTGTTATCGCAAAACAAATGATCCGATTATTTTTGTAGCATTTTGCTATAAAGGGATATGTATTAATGCTTTTGTAGAGAAAAATGGTTCTTCAAAAAAATCATTTAACTCTGTTATTGATACAATATTTTTAAAAGGTGCAATCTCATTGCTTAGATCTCCTCCTTTTAAGTATAAAATTCCGTTACCTATACTGTTTTCTCCTTTTTTTGCTATTAGATGTTGTGAGTTTTTTACAAAATTGGGCATATTGGTGACTGCCCTACTTACAATAAAATCATATTTGCCTTTATGCTCTTCCGACCTTATCTGTATAGTGGATACATTTTTGAGCTGTAATGCCTCGGATATTGCTTTTACCACTTTGATTTTTTTTCCTGTTGAATCAATTAGTGTAAACTCTGTTTCGGGAAAGAGTATTGCAAGGGGGATTCCGGGAAACCCGCCTCCGGTACCAATATCTATGATTTTTGTGTTTGGTTTAAATGAGATTAATTTGGCTATAGCCAGTGAATGAAGTACGTGACGTTCGTAAAAATTGTCCATATCCTTTCGGGATATAACATTTATTTTTTCGTTCCAATATTTGTAAAGATCTGCTAATTGCTCTATCTGTTTAACTTTATTTGTTGACAGATTTTTAAAATATTTTAGTATCAACTCCATCTTAAAGCTCTATATATTTTATTTTCTTTTTACCTCACTGTTTTTAAGAGTGTTAAAAAGTAATTCTCTTGCCCTGAATAGTTGAGCTTTTACTGTTCCCAGTGGCAGGTCAAGTTCCTCTGAAATCTCTTCGTATGAGAATTCATTAAAGTAGCGCAGCTCAATTAATGTTCTATATCTCGGTTTTAACTTTTTTACAACAGTACGCATTAAAACCGCTTTTTGTGACCGTATAAGAAATTCTTCGGGATCGGGGGTGTTATCTTTTAAATGTACCGATGGTTCATTTTCTTTTTCCTCACTATAGCTTCCGTCTATTGATACGTGATTGTTCTTCTTCTTTCTTATAAAATCTATGCAGTTATTTGATGCTATTTTGAAAAGCCATGTACTAAAAGCATAGTTGGGAGAGTATTGTGCAAGGTTTTTAAAAGCTTTGCCAAATGCTTCAATTGTGAGATCTTCTGCATCGGTTTTGTTGTTAATCATCTTTAAAAGCATAAAATATATGGCATCACGATATTTTGCCATTAAATCGGCATAAGCTTGCTGCTCACCTTTAACAGCACGACTAACCATTTCAAGATCCTGTTTTGCTTTTTCTGACAGATTGGGATTTATTTCCATGAGTTCTTCTCTTTACCTAGGAGATAACCAAAATAAGGTATTAACAATAAAAATGGATGAATAAACTCAAACCATGTAACAGACAGATAGAGTTTTTCCTGCTCCATTTTTTTTGCAATTTTTCTCCACATTATCAACTGCATAATTATTTTGGTGACAATAAAGAAAGATGCCAACAATACAAAAATATTAAAAAACATTAAAAAAACCGCAGAAGTCCAAAATATTATTCTTGATAGAGGTTCTAATGCCAACTCCCTTTTTATATTTTTTTTATATAAAGGTGTTGTGCTTAAATGTCTCGATTTTTGATCTATCCACTCTTTAAATGAGTCGGGTGCTTTTGAAATTGTTTGTGACTCTTTATTAATAAGTATAGTTGTGTTCTCTTTGTTGGCAGCCTGATGAACAAAAAGATCATCATCTCCGGATAAGATATGAGAGTGGTTTCTAAACCCTTTTGTTTTTATATAAAGTCCTTTTTTATATGCAAGATTTCTTCCTGTTCCCATATAAGGCTTTTTGCTTGCTGTAAAACCCATATATTGGATTGCTGCAAAAAAAGCATCATATCTCACCAATTGGTTAAAAAAACCCCGTCTCTTTTCATATCCTCCAAAACCGGTCACAATTTCAATATTATCCTTTGTTAAAGCTGTAGCCATATGTTTAAGCCACTTTTTGCTAACCGATCTGCAATCGGCATCTGTGAAAACAAGGTTTTCGTTTTTTGCTGCTTTAATTCCAATTGATATGGCAAGTTTTTTACCATGTTTAAACTTTTTGTCCACCGGAATTGTCGTGTAGTATAGTTTTGGATATTTCTCTTTTAACTCTGCCAAAATGGTTTCGGTATTATCTTCGCTGCAGTCGTTAACAACAATAACTTCATAGTTGGGATACTCTTGTGTTAATATTTCCGGTAAAAATTTTTTGAGGTTATTTGATTCGTTTTTTGCACAAATTATAACCGATAAGGGCTCTTCTATATTGTGATTTATCTCAGGGTTTTTATAAACAGCTAAAGGAAAAACCCGCTTTAAAAGAAACCATAATTGCATTATCCAGCTTAATAGAAGAGCAAAGGCTGCAACAAAAACGGTTAAGGGAAAATCAGACAGAAAAGAATCAGAGATGTTAAAATCCATTTTGTTTAATATCTTTTAGAGTGGTTGAAGCAGACAAAAATGCATAAAATTTAGATTGGTTCCAAAGATTTGTCTTTTACTACTACCGATAAAATCCATTCCAAAATTATATCTTTGCACCTTTCGTTAACAGTTTGTAGATGGATTTTCAATTAATTAAGACCGATGGCAGCACTAAAGCACGAACAGGTAAAGTTTTTACTGATCATGGAGTTATTGAGACTCCTGTATTTATGCCTGTTGGGACTTTGGGATCGGTAAAGGGGATACATGTTAAGGATCTTGAAGAGCAGGTTAAAGCCAGAATAGTGCTGGGTAATACATATCACCTCTATTTAAGACCGGGTGTGGAGGTTTTGCGTAATGCAGGAGGAATACATCGTTTTATGGGATGGAATAAACCTGTATTAACTGATAGTGGAGGGTTTCAGGTGTTTTCACTTAGTCACAGAAGAAAGCTTTCCGAGGAGGGTGCTCAGTTTCAGTCTCATATAGATGGATCACGACACTTTTTTACTCCCGAATCGGTTGTTGATATACAAAGAGTTATTGGGGCTGATATAATTATGGCTTTTGATGAATGCCCTGCGGGTGATTCGGGATACAGTTATGCCAAAGAGTCAATGGAGCTTACTCATCGTTGGCTTAAAAGGGGGTATAGCTCTTTTGTTAAGAGTACTTCTGTTTACGATTATTCTCAATCTTTTTTTCCAATTGTTCAGGGTAGTGGATTTAAAGATTTACGTCGGGAGTCAGCTGAATATGCGGCATCGTTTAATTGTGACGGTAATGCTATAGGGGGGCTTGCTGTTGGAGAGCCCGAAGAGGTTATGTATGAGATGGTAGAGACTGTAAATGAGATATTACCTGCTGATAAACCCCGGTATCTTATGGGAGTAGGAACTCCATCAAATATACTTGAAGCGGTATCACGGGGTGTAGATATGTTTGATTGTGTTATGCCTACAAGAAATGGTCGTAATGGAATGTTATTTACATCACAAGGTATTATAAATATTAGAAACCTGAAGTGGAAAAACGATTTTTCACCATTAGATAGTGATGGTCACACTCTTTTTGATACTCTTTACTCAAAAGCATATCTTCGACATCTTTTTGTAGCAGGAGAGATGCTTGGACCACAAATTGCTTCACTGCATAATCTTGCATTCTATTTATGGGTTGTTGATGAGGCTCGCAAAAGAATTGAGTGTGGCGATTTTGAAAAATGGAAATCAAAAATGGTTAAGCAGATGGCATTACGTTTGTAACAAATTAAGTGCAGTCGCACTGGAGAAAGAAGCAGAGATAAGAGAGAAATAAAATTACATTTGTGATGAAGAGATTTTTTTTAAAAAAAATTGATTTTTATATTTTAAGAAAGTTTTTAGGTACTTTCTTTTTTGCCATTTTACTAATAATTAGTATCTCTGTTGTTTTTGATCTTGCCGAAAAGATTGATAATTTTATAGATAATGAAGCACCTATAGATGCAGTAATCTTTGATTATTATCTCAATTTTATACCATACTTTGCAAATCTTTTCACTCCTCTTTTTGTCTTTATTGCGGTTATATTTTTCACCTCAAAAATGGCTTATCAAACCGAAATAATTGCTATTTTATCGAGTGGAGTCAGCTTTAGAAGATTGATGTTGCCTTATATTGTTGGAGCTGCTATTATTGGAAGTTTCTCTTTTATGTTAAGTGCATATATAATTCCACCTGCCAATAAGGTAAGGCTTGATTTTGAAAGTACCTATGTGCGCAGAACGCGAGAAGTTGGGCTTAATAATATTCATATGCAGATAGAACCCAATACATATATATATGTTCGCCGCTACTCTTCATTGAGAGATGTTGCTGATGATTTTAGTATTGAATATATTGAGGATAAAGATCTTGTAAGTAAGATTAAAGCCTCTTCGGCAGTTTATGATGAAGAGACAGAGCTTTGGGAGTTAAGAAACTGGGTAAAACGCGAATACCTCTCAGAAGGGGAGCAGCGAATTACCGAAGGTGAAAGTCTGGATACACTGATAAATGTTAAGCCTGTTGATTTAAGGGAAGAGAGAAGGTTTTATGAAACTATGACAAATCGTGAACTGGATGAACATATTAAAGAACAAAGAAACAGGGGAGTGGGGAATGTTGAAGAATTTATCATTGAGAAGTATCAAAGAGGTGCTGCTCCTTTTTCTGCGTTTATTCTTTCTATAATGGGTGTTTCTTTGGCCTCGCGAAAAGTAAGGGGTGGTATGGGATTGCATATAGGAGTTGGAATAGCCTTAAGCTTTGGATATATTCTTTTTCAAACAATCTCTACAACATTTGCCATTAACGGTAATATGAGTCCGTGGTTGGCTGTATGGATTCCTAATTTTATGTTTGCAGGAATTGCTGCTATTTTATATTATAAGGCTCCTAAGTAGTTGTCACTAAATCAGCGCATTAGCTTTTGCTGTTTGAAAATTTTTGTATAAAAAGTATGCCGTTGAGGTATAAATTTGTAATTATGTACTTTAATTGGCTTGTTAAATTCATCTATAAAAGACAAGCAATAGATTAACCAAAACTAAAGAGTATGTCATTAAAAAAACACATCCTTGATCTTCGAAAAAGAAGAGAAAAGGTTCAGTTGGGAGGTGGTCAAAAGGCCATCGAAAAACAGATGGCAATGGGTAAAATGACCGCCCGTTCCAGAATTTTGGCACTTCTTGACGATGAGTCTTTTACCGAGTACGATCTTTTTGTTGAGCATGAAGCCCGTGATTTCGGGATGGACAAAAAGCAATTGCACGGTGATGGTGTTATTATAGGTACCGGGACTATTTATGGAGCACCTGTATGTATATTTGCACAGGATTTTACTGTTGCAGGAGGGTCGCTTGGATTGATGCATGCGCGTAAGATCACAAAGATTATGGATCATGCCCTTAAGATGAGGGTTCCTTTAATAGGGATTAATGATTCAGGTGGTGCGCGTATTCAAGAGGGAGTTAACTCTCTTGCAGGTTATGGTGAAATTTTTTACCGTAATACTGTTGCATCAGGTGTTATTCCGCAAATTTCAGTTATTCTTGGACCATGTGCCGGAGGAGCAGTTTATTCACCTGCATTAACCGATTTTGTGTTTGTGGTAGATAATATCTCAAAGATGTTTATCACAGGTCCCAATGTTATTAAAACTGTGTTGGGAGAAGAGATCTCGATGGAGGAACTTGGAGGAGCTCGTGTGCATGCCGAAATTACAGGTAACGCCCATTTTTATGCAGCCAGTGAATTGGAATGTTTTGAGCAGATTAAAAAACTTATCACCTTTATTCCGTGGAATAATACTCAAAAGGCTAAAGTATTTCCTCCTTGTGATCCTAAATTTAAAGGAAATATTGAGGATATTATTCCATCCGATCCAAAAGAGCCTTATGATGTACGAGATGTGATTAAGGCGATAGTGGATGATTCTGACTTTTTCGAAATTCAGGAGTTCTTTGCCCCCAATATAGTTATCGGCTTTGGAAGGATGAATGGGCAAACTGTTGGATTTGTTGCAAATCAGCCGCTTGTTTTAGCCGGAGTTCTTGATTGTGATAGCTCCGATAAAGCTGCCAGGTTTATTCGCTATTGTGACTCTTTTGATATTCCAATTATTACTTTAGAGGATATGCCAGGCTATCTTCCGGGTGCTGATCAGGAGCATGCAGGTGTAATAAGGCATGGTGCCAAAGTTCTTTATGCATATTCCGAAGCTACTGTTCCTAAAATAACAGTTATTCTTCGAAAAGCTTATGGTGGTGGTTATATCGCTATGAACTCAAGACATCTTGGTGCTGACTTTATGTTTGCATGGCCTTCGGCTGAAATTGCTGTTATGGGTCCTGAAGGAGCTGCCAATATTATCTTTAAAAAGGATATAGAAGAGGCTGATGATCCTGATGCTATGCGTGACATTAAGGTTCAGGAGTATATCGAAAGGTTTGCAAATCCATATGTAGCTGCTGCAAAAGGTTATATAGATTCAGTTATTGAGCCTTCAGAAACTCGTCAGCTCTTACTTCATGCAATTGATGTCTCTGGAAATAAAAGTGATCAAAGACCTTATAAAAAACATGGAATACCGCCATTTTAAAAAATATCTTTTGTTATGGAAGAAAAAAAACTGGAGTTGGTTGAATTTCCTATTCTTGCCAGGAGATATAAAACTTTGCTCACAATAAAATATGCGCAACGAAAAGCTTATGTGCCACCTAATCCTAATGAGATTAGGTCGGTAATTCCCGGAACCATTATTGAATTAAAAAAGAAGAAAGGTGCTAAGCTTAAGGCAGGAGAAACTATTTTGATTTTAGAAGCAATGAAGATGTTAAATAAAGTAGCTATGCCATTCGATGGAAAAATTAAGAAGATTCATGTTTCTAAAGGGCAGAAAATAGCCAAAGGCCATCTTATGGTTGAGTTGGAGCCTAAAAAATAGTTTTTATTATCAATTTTTAAAGGGGCTGCATTGATTTTTTTTCATGCAGCCCTTTTTTAATTAAAAGCTGGCACATTTTAATAAACAATTCACTATTTTTGCAGGTTATTAAAACCATATAAGAGATAAAATTAAAAGTAATCTATTTGTTATAATTGATTTTAAAGATATGCGACGCACAAAAATTGTTGATATTCTCAATGAAGAGAAAAAAGGAGAAGAGTTGTTAGTTAAAGGGTGGGTAAGAACCCGTCGTGGTAATAAACAGATTAATTTTATTGCAGTTAATGATGGATCGGTTATTCATAATTTGCAAGTTGTAGCTGATGTAGAGAAAATAGGAGAAGAGTTGTTGCGTCGTGTTACCACTGGTGCTGCTTTAGCTGTTAAAGGAGAGCTTCGTGAATCAGAAGGGAAGGGGCAGAGCATGGAGTTGTTAGCTTCTGAAATTGAAGTTATTGGTGATTGTGATCCAAACTTATTTCCTCTTCAGCCTAAAAAGCATTCTCTGGAATTTTTAAGAGAGAATGCCCATTTAAGATTTCGTACTAATACTTTTAGTGCTATCGCACGTATTCGTCATGCGATGATTTTTGCTGTGCATAAATTTTTTACTGATAACGGATTTGTTAATATACATACTCCAATTATTACATCTTCGGATGCTGAGGGTGCCGGTGAAATGTTTCAGGTTACAACACTTGATCTTAAAAACACCCCCAAAGATGATAATGGAGCGATCGATTTTTCAAAAGATTTTTTTGGAAGAGCTGCAAATCTAACTGTATCGGGTCAGCTTGAAGGAGAACTGGCTGCTATGGGATTGGCTGATATATATACATTCGGACCAACCTTTAGAGCAGAAAACTCTAATACAACTCGTCATTTGGCTGAGTTTTGGATGATAGAACCCGAAATGGCTTTCTATGATCTTAATGATAATATGGATCTTGCTGAGAGGTTTTTAAAATACCTTATTAGTTATGTTTTGGAGAACTGTACCGATGATCTTGGCTTTTTGAGTCAACGATTAAAGGATGAAGAGAAAAATAGAAAGGCCGATGAGAGAAGTATGGATCTTATTGAGAAGTTGAAGTTTGTTTTAAGTGATGATTTTGTACGCATTACATACTCAGAGGCTATTGAAATACTTAGAAACAGCAAGCCTAATAAAAAGGGTAAATTTAGCTATAAAATTGAAGGTTTTGGTGCCGATCTGCAGAGTGAGCATGAAAGGTTCCTTGTAGAAAAACATTTTAAAAAGCCTGTTATTCTTACCGATTATCCTAAAGATATTAAAGCTTTTTATATGAAGCTTAATGAAGATAATAAAACAGTAAGAGCAATGGATGTTCTGTTTCCGCAAATTGGAGAAATTATTGGTGGATCTCAACGCGAAGAGAGTTATGATAAGCTCGTTGAGAGAATGGATGAGATGTATATCCCCAAAGAGGAGATGTGGTGGTATTTGGACACACGTAAATTTGGTGCTGTTCCTCATAGTGGGTTTGGTTTGGGGTTTGAGCGCATGATACAGTTTGTAACGGGCATGGGCAATATCAGGGATGTAATTCCTTTCCCAAGAACTCCCAAAAGTGCTGAATTTTAAAAAAAAAGCCATTTTACTATAACTAAAATCGTCCATTAGAGGTATAAGCAATTACAAAGGGTTTATACTTGTGAGGAAAAAGATTTATGTTTGTTTGGCGCTTTTTTTTGCAGGTTTGTTTCTATGCAAACCTGCTTTTGCTGTTGATGTTCCTTATTTTAATTTTTCACGTATTGTAGGTTATTCTAATCTTGCCAGTAGTTATGTTACTGCTATGGATCAGGATACAACCGGTTATATCTGGATTGGTTCAATAGATGGTATTAATAGGTTTGATGGTTATGATATCTCTGTATACAGGGGATATGATTCCGAGTCAGAGATATCGCTTATAGGCAATCAGGTAAATCATTTGCTGATCGATTCACAAAACAGAGTGTGGGTTGCCTCTCCTTCTGGAATTGCTTTATACAACCGAGAGTTAGATCTTTTTGTTCCGGTAGCAACTGATGAGTCTGCAGCGGCACTACCTGATGTTTATGTTAGAATGCTTGCTGAATCTCCTTCAGGATCTTTGATTACTGCTGTTGAAAATACTCTTTATGAATTTAATAAAGATGATTGGGCTTTTCAGGAAATATATACCTCTTCATATGGTGATATATCAGGTGTTGAATTTTGTAACTTTGGATGTGTTTGGATATCTCATTTTAATGGTGGAGGGGTTATAAGAGTATCAAGGGATGATCGTTATGAGGTTATTGATCATTATGGAGGGTCGGATTTGGATGTTGCAGAGACAGATTTTGCTGTTTTGGATATGCAACTCTATAATGACTATCTTTTTGTGGCTATTGAAAATGATGGAATAGCCCGAATAGATACTGCAAATCGTAAAGTTAATCGTTATTTGCATAATAGTTCCGAACGGTTTGTTTTTGAATTTTATCAGGATAGTAAAGAGAGACTTTGGGCATGTGACTATAGTGGGTTTAAGTTATATGTTGAGGAGGATGACTATTTTTATGGTTATTATCATGATCCAAACAGGCACTATTCTGTTCCGCCTAATATTGCCGGTATTTTTGAGGATAAACAGGGGAATTTTTACTCTTTTCATAATGGTAACGGTGTTTATGTGAGCCATACACAAAGGGGGTTTAATAATTATAATAACTCTGATTGGCTCTTTTGGCATACATCCGATCCTAATATTACAGCTATAGGAGAAGATCATAAAGGGAATTTATGGCTTGGTAGCTTTAATGGTGGTATTGATATTTTTAACTGGGATGATGTTGCTATAGAGAGAATCTCATCGACAGAGAATGAGTCGGGCAGACTGGGAATGGGGAGTGTTCATTTTATTTTAAATGATTCACAAAATCGTTTGTGGGTAGGAACGTATAATGGAGGGTTGCATAATTATAATTTTGATAATAAAAGTTTTGAAAGTTGGCGCATTTCAAATAGTGGAATATCTCATAATAATATTAAAGCTGCAGCTGAGGATAAAGGTGGTAATTTATGGCTCGCAACGCAAGGAGCGGGAGTTGACTATTTTGATATAGAAGATGGGGAGTTTATCAATTACAATCATAAAAACTATAACTTGAGTTCTAATTGGGTTAATGATTTGGTTGTTGATTCATCCGGTGGTTTATGGGTAGCAACTGCCTATGGTTTAAACTACCTGTCAAAAGGGAGTGACCAGTTTGAAGTTTTTTTGGGTAATCCCGATTTGAGTGATAAGAGCTCTTTGCATGGTAACCAAATACTGGTTCTTTTTATTGACAGTAATGATCAGATATGGATAGGTGCAAATTATGGGCTATACACCTACTGTTACAAGGATGAGAGCTTTCAACGTCATGACGGTAATATGAACAACTATTATATTACCGCAATTGAGGAGGATCAAAATGGAGATATGTGGATTTCTACCCAGGGCGGACTTCATAAATATAATATGGAGACAGGTGATACATACTACTTTGGTGAGAACGACGGATTGCAGGCCGATGGTTTTAATTTAGGAGCATCCTATTTTAACAATAAAGATATGCTCTATTTTGCCGGTAGTGAAGGTGTTAGTTATTTTAATCCTGATAACGTAATGCTTAATAATGAACCGCCCGAAGTTGTAATATCAAAATTTTCTCTCTTTAATGAGGAGGTTGATGAGTATGGTGAGAGCTCTATACTTGATAAGCATATAAGTCTGGTTGACGAGGTGGTTTTAAGTTATGATCAAAACTTTATAACTTTTGAATTTGTCGCATTAAATATGATGAATCCTTTAAGAAATCAATATGCATGTATGCTTAAGGGTTTTGATAATGAATTTATAGATTTGGGTAGTCGCAGATCTGTGACATATACCAATCTTAATCCGGGAGAGTATAGTTTTACTGTGATTGCTGCCAATAATGATGGCGTGTGGAACAGAGAGGGAGTCACTCTTGACATTATTATAACTCCTCCATGGTGGCGAACATGTTGGTTTTATCTGCTTGTTGCTTTTTTATTGGGCTTAACTGTTTTGCTTGTTATTAGATTACGAACTGAGCAGTTGAACAGACAAAAAGTTGTTTTGGCTGATGAGATTGCAAGAAAAACAGCAAAATTAAGAAGTAATAATCTTATTTTAAAACAGCGTACAGTTGAGCTTAACCGGATAAACTCAGTTTTGGAGGAGCGCCAAAAAATTATAGAGGAGCAGTCCGAAGAACTTGAAAATCAGGCATGTGAATTGCAGGATAAAAATAGAGAGCTGGTTCAGCTGCTTAATACCAGAGACAAGCTGTTCTCTATTGTTGCTCATGATTTGCGCTCCCCTTTCAATACAATTATGGGGTTCTCTTCTCTTTTGGTTGAAACTGATAATAACAGGGAGGAGGTAATAAAATATGCTCGTTTGATTTACAACTCTTCGGTGACTGTATATAATCTGTTGGATAATCTTCTTTACTGGGCGCGATCTCAAGTCAATGAGATAGATTATAAGCCAGTGCATACCTCTATTGATGAGATACTTGTTGAGACTCTTGATATTATTCGTAACAGTGCCGTGAAAAAGGGATTGATTATCAATGATTCTTTATGCAGTGATTATAAAATTTTTGGTGATGTTAATATGTTAAAAATTGTTGTTCGCAATTTATTGATGAATGCTGTTAAGTTTACTCCACGTGGTGGTGAAATATTAATAAAAACTGAGAAGGAGGGTGATAGTGTTAGGTTTTCTGTATCGGATACCGGTATAGGTATTTCCGGTAAAGAGATAGATGCTATATTAAAAAATAGCAATGAATCTTCTTCACGTATAGGAACTGAAGGAGAAAAGGGATCGGGGCTCGGACTGGTTTTGGTGAAGGAGTTTATTGAAAAAAATTGTGGAGCTTTTTATATTGAGAGCACTTTAAATCGTGGCAGCACTTTTAGTTTTACTATTCCTTTATCAGATAGCGGGAAGAAGTAAATTTATAATAATGGAGATGCAGTAAACAAAAATCTCCGATAGAGTTGCCTTGCCACCACATATTGAATACCACTCCCGTATTATTTATCAAAAGTATTTGCAGCAGGAGATGATTAAAATAGCGGGGTTATTTTCGGTTACAGATATTTAATAGTATATCTTTTCATTATGAACAAAATAGTTATTGGGCCATTTAATATCAGGGGGATTTTTAAATAGTCCGAATACCGAAGAGCCGCTACCCGACATTGATGCATAAAGAGCACTGTTTTTATACATTTTCTCTTTAATCTCTTTTATTTCGGGATACTTTTTTGTTATCTCTTTTTCAAAATCATTAATAACTTTACCTCTCCATCTTTCAACAGGGAGTTCTGTAAGCTTTTTAAGAGGAGTTTTAGGTTTTGTTACAGTGCAGTTTTTATAAGCTTCAGCAGTGGAGATATTTATATTTAGGGGTTTTATAATTGTTAAATAGTAGTTGTTTAAATCTACTTTAGCCTTTGAAAAAATTTCACCTTTTCCCACTGCTGCTACCGGTCTGTTTTTAATAAAAACGGGGCAGTCGGAACCCAACCTGATTGCTAACTCTTCAAGTTTTTCGTTGGTTAAATTACAGTTGTACTGTTGATTTAGTAGTTTAAGCATAAATGCTGCATCAGACGACCCTCCTCCCAGTCCGGCCCCCAAAGGAATCACCTTATGGAGGTGAATTTTTAAAGGAGGAATCTCCTCTATTTCTCTTAATAATTTAATTGCTTTAATGCAAAGATTGTTATTAGAAGAACCATTAACGGGAATCCCCGAGCATGTAAACTTATCATCGGTTGAGTCATGATTAGTTATAACTTCCAGAATATCATATAACTTAAAAACAGGTAAAAAGAGAGTCTCAATATTATGAAATCCATCTTGCCGTTTTTCGGTAATAAAGAGTCCTGCATTTATTTTTGCATTTGGAAAAACTATCATTGTGGGGTTCTATGTTTTTAACAAATTTGATACTATACAAAGAAAAGTAAATTGCTTTATAAATTGTAACTTTGTTATCCACTTTTTTAAAAACAATGTAAAATGGCAGGTGCTCGTTATAATAACAACAGAAGCAAACAGAACTATATTATTCAGGATTCAGGAGAAGGCAAAATGCCACCACAAGCTATCGAGTTAGAAGAGGCTGTGTTAGGTGCGATGCTTTTAGAGAGAGATGCGTTTGCCAATGTTTCTGAAATATTAAAAGCAGACTGTTTTTATAAAGAGGCTCATCAGTTTATTTTTGAGGCTGTAACATATCTTTTTGGCCGGCAGGAGCCCGTTGATATGTTAACTGTTACAGAGGAGCTTAGACGAATGGGGCGAATTGAAGATGTGGGAGGAGCTTTTTATATAACACAGTTAACCGGTCGAGTTGCTTCGGCAGCACACATAGAATATCACTCCCGTATTATTTATCAAAAATATTTGCAGCGCGAGATGATTAAAATCTCGGGGGTTATTCAAACTAAAGCTTATGATGAGTCGGAGGATGTTAATGATCTTTTAGAGGAAGCTGAAAATAGTCTGTTTCTGCTTTCTCAGGGTAGCATGAAAAAAGATGCAGTTCAAATTAATCCAGTTGTTAGTGAAGCGCTTGAGTTGATAGAGATTGCCGGTAAAAGGGAAGATGGTTTAAGTGGTGTTCCTACCGGATTTAGTGAATTAGATCGTATGACATCGGGTTGGCAAGCCTCCGATTTAGTTATTATTGCAGCTCGCCCTGCTATGGGTAAAACCGGTTTTGTTCTCTCAATGGCTCGTAATATGGCTGTAAAGTATAAACAGCCTGTAGCTCTTTTTTCTCTGGAGATGGCAAATGTTCAGCTTGTTAATCGTTTGATTGTATCAGAAACCGAACTGCCTGCTGAAAAGATTAAAAATGGAAATCTTGCCCCTTTTGAATGGGAGCAGTTACACCACAAGATTGAAACTTTGGTTGACGCGCCTCTTTTTGTTGATGATACAGCCGGGCTTTCTGTTTTTGAATTAAGAGCCAAGTGTCGTCGCTTAAAAAAGCAGCATGATGTTCAAATTATTATAATTGATTATTTGCAGTTGATGAATGCTAGCGGAATGAATCCCGGTAACAGACAGGAGGAGGTTAGTATGATATCACGTTCATTAAAAGGGTTAGCCAAGGAGCTTAATGTTCCTATAATTGCTCTCTCTCAGCTAAACAGAGGGGTTGAAGCCCGAACAGGTGAAGGTAAGCGCCCTCAGCTTGCCGACTTGCGAGAGTCGGGAGCTATTGAGCAGGATGCCGATATGGTATTATTTATTCATCGTCCTGAATATTATGGAATAACTGAAGATGAGCATGGTCAAAGCTTAATTGGGGCGGCAGAGCTGATTATAGCAAAACATCGTAATGGTGCTACCGGAGATGTGCGGTTAAGATTTCGTCCCGAGGTTATTAGATTTGAAGATTTTCAGAGTGATACTTTTACCGGAGGATTTGGTGTTGAAGAGTCTGTAGCTCCCGTTACACTTGGATCAAAGATGAACAGTCCTTCAGATAGCTCTGATAATGATGAAGGATTTCAATTTGATACTAAATCTGAGCGTCCTCCTGAATTTTAAATGCAGAATTACCTGCTTTCTCTTTTTTTATGAGAGACACCTGTTCTACAGTAGTTTAAATAGCTCTTTTAATGAAGTTATAGCCCTTTTAGGATCTATAGGAATGGAGCAGGTTTTATTGGATGGGTTAAAATAGATATAATCTAAATTGAAGTTTATTGCACCTGCAATATCGTTGTGCAGACTGTCTCCGATGATAAGACTCTCAGCTTTTTTTGCATTGCTGCTTTTTATAGCATATTGAAAGAAGCTTTTTGATGGCTTTGATGCTGCTGCTTTTTCTGATGTATATACCTTTTTAAAGTATTTTTTTATTTCGCTTTTTTCCAGCTTTATCTCTTGTGTAGAGGTAAATCCGTTAGTTATTATATAGAGATTGTATTTTGGATAAAGATAGTTTAAAAGCTCTCTGGTGTATGGTATTAGTGATTTTTGATATGGATTAAGCTCAACAAAATCAGTAGCAAACCGGTTAATTAATAGAGGGTCATCTATCCCCATTTTGTTGAATGTAATTGAGAAGCGGTTAATAATAAGATCACTTCTTTTTATCTCTTTTTTTTGAAGTTTCTCCCATAGCAATTCGTTTGTAGGTGTGTAAATAGCAAAAAAACTATCGATGTTTGTGCTAAAATCCTTTAAATCATACTTTGCAAGAAGAGTTTTTATTGTCAACTGCTCATTTCTTTTATAATCCCACAAAGTATGATCCAGATCAAAGAATATGTTTTTATAACTCCCCATCAACGCTTTTAAAGAGTGAATTAAATGACAACCTTATTTTAGCGCACCTGAATTACCAGATAACGTGAGATGCTCCAGAAAAGCTCAGGGTTAGATATATTTAATATTAATAGCCCCTCCTCATTTTCAATTAAACTATAGGACTCCTCGGGATGACTTGTTAATAATTCTCCCCGGTTGCTGTAAAGTTCTATTGAGTCTGTCTCTCTAATATCTATTCTATTGAAGTATTGCTTTTCAAAATCATCCTGTAAAACTTGTGTGCTTCCAAAAAAGAGAAATCCATCACGTGATGTTATGCCGTAATCTCTAAGCTCTCTTCTTGACCCAACTGCATACCATCCACTGTAATACCTCTCATCACTCTCTTTAAGACGCTGTTCAGTCTCTTCTTTTGCTTCTCTTACCGAGTCAATCTCATAACTGAGATACTCCAGCTCATTGCTTAAGGTGTCTATTTTTAAATCTTTCTCTTTTAGTTCTTGCTGCAGAGTTGCAATTCTTTCACTTTTATCTCTTAGCTGCTCATTTAACCCTGCAATTAAGCGGTTTAATCTTTTATTTTCAACTCCTGCATTTTGCATCTCTTTCTCTAACGACTCTATTTTTTCTCTGTTTTGAACCATAAGCTCATATATAAGGTTCAAATCATCATTTATACGGTCACCGTCACCTATCATTAGCTCATCCGAGTCGGCTCTAACTGATATTATCTGCTCCGCCTCCTTTATCTTTCTTATATTATCTTCGATATCGGCTACGGTTTCAATAAAGTAGTTTATTTGGTTATCTCTTTTGGCTGCTATAACAGTTAATGAATCTGCTCTGTTTTGCAGTTCTGTTTTAGATGGTCCTGAGGAACAGCTCCACAGCATTAAAATTGAGAGGGCTAAAGTTACTATACGTATCATTCTATTTTATTTTATTGGTTCCTTCAATTACTAAAACGATCTCACCCTTTGGTCTATTGTGCAGATAACATTCTAAAAGTTCTTTAAGGGTTCCGCGTTTAATCTCTTCATGTATTTTGCTTATTTCACGGCATACTACTGCACGGCGCTCTTCTCCCATAAAGTTGATGCACTGTTGAATTGTCTTTATAAGGCGGTAAGGAGACTCATAAAAGATCATTGTTCGCTCCTCTTGTGCAAGTGAGGATAATTTTTTTACTCTCCCTTTTTTATGAGGCAAAAAACCTTCAAATGTGAAGCGATCGTTTGGTAATCCGGCAGTTACAATTGCCGGGATTAATGCAGTAGCTCCCGGCAGGCACTCTATCTTTATTCCTGATTTTATACTCTCTCTTATTATGAGATATCCCGGATCAGATATCCCCGGTGTTCCGGCATCTGAGACTAAGGCTCCCATCTCTTGATTCAATATTCTATTACATATTTTTTCTGTTATTTTATGCTCGTTAAATTTATGATATGCAAACATGGGTGTTTTTATCTCATAATGTTTTAGCAGCTTGCCGGTGTTACGGGTATCTTCAGCCAGAATAAAATCTGCCTCTTTTAACACTCTTAACGCCCGTAAAGTTATATCCTCAAGATTGCCTACAGGGGTTGGGACTATATATAATTTACTCATGTTATAATTGAATTACATATATCGTCGCTTTAATATATTTTTAAATGCGGCGACAGCGTCATTGTCGGTCCAGTTAAAATTGGCAGATAAAAAAGCAATGGCCGATTCATAACTGTTCATATTGTTTAGTTCATTTATTGTTTGATTATATAAATCGGTACTTCCTCCAAAAAGTTCACGCTGAAAATAAAAGCGATCATTAATACCAACTCCTTTTTTTAGATCTGTGATTGGTGTTTTTACTTTTGAATTTTGAGAGTTATCTTCTCTGCTTTGTGATAAAATTTCATTGAAGGATCTTTTCTCTTGATTTAAAATATCTCCTATTACCTTTTTTGAACTGTTGTTATCACCTAACTGTTTTGTAGAGGAGTTCTGCTCTGTTTTTACACTCTTTTTCTGCTTTTGGGGAGGCTCTTTCTGCTCTTTTGATGTTGTTGAACTCTTCTGGTCAGCTTTTTCTTCTACCCCCTTTTTTGATGCCTCTTTTCTGGTTCTATTTTCTGGATCTTCCTTTTTTGGGGCTGTTGCTTCTTCAATCTCTTTTTTGGGAGTTTTTTGCTCTTTCGCTACTGGCTGCTCCTCTATTATATGTATCTGTTCTTTAAAATCCTCTTTTTTCTCGGTTATAGCAACACTTTTTTTATCTGAAGATTTTAAGGAGTTCTCTGAATCATCTTTTATCTCTTCATTAAGTGTAGCATTTTTTTGAGAAGCTGTTTTATCTTTTTGTACACTGCTTTCTTGAGTGGCTGTGCCCGACTTGTTTATTGTTTCAAGCATCTCCAGCTCCTCGGCTATCGCCCCGGTTTTGTTTTTTGATAATTTAATAAAAATTTCAGGAACTTTTTTATACCCTTTAAAGGTTTCAATTAATGAGTGCAGTTCCTTTACATCCTGTAATATTATTTTTAGCAAAGCCTCTTTTTCCATAACTATTTACTGAGTATCATTTTTAGTTACCTTTGTAAAGGTAATCATTGATAATTAAAGTTATCCATTATTGCAAAGATAAAAATTTAAAGGAATTATAATGGAAAGCGGATATTCTCCCGAAGAGTTGGCTCGTGTTATTGGTGGCGAGTTATGTTGCAACAATCATAACACTCTTTTGAGTGTTGCTTTTGACAGTCGTTTGGTTTATGACACCAAAGGAGTTCTCTTTTTTGCGCTTACAAGTTTGCATGGTGACGGACATAACTATATAAAGGAACTATATCAAAAGGGGGTTTCTGCTTTTGTGACTCATCACAGTTATAACCCTTCTATTGCTATGCAAGATGTTACAATTATCAAGACAGACGATACTTTATCAGCTCTTCAAAAGTTTGCTGCTTTTCATCGAAAACAGTTTGGAATTCCTCTACTGGCAATCACCGGCAGTAACGGAAAAACCGTAGTTAAAGAGTGGCTTGCTCAGGTTTTGGATGATAGTGAAAATATAGTTAAATCGCCGAGAAGCTATAACAGTCAGATAGGAGTTCCCGTCTCTTTAACTCATATAAACAGTGACTCAACCTTTGCATTAATAGAGGCTGGTATTAGTGAACCCGGTGAGATGCAGCGATTACATAAAATAATCTCTCCCAATATGGGGTTAATTACTAATATTGGTCAGGCTCATCAAGAGAATTTTGACTCTTTGCAACAAAAGCTTGATGAAAAGCTTGAGCTGTTTGCTGATTGCGAGCTTATCTTTTATCCTTTCGATAATCAACTCATAAATAGTTCGGTACAACGTTTATATCCCTATAAAATGAAGTTATCATGGGGTAGAGTTGATGGTGCTGATTTACAGCTTATATCTTCATCGGGAGATAATGGTAGAGAACTCTTTTTAAAATGGAGAGGAAAAAAGTTTCATATTACTATCCCTTTTTGTGATTCAGTATCTGTAGAGAATGTTTTGGCTGTTATTTTAGTGATGTTGAGCCGGGGTTTTAACTTCGATTATATTTCGCAACGAATAGTTATGCTTGAGCCGGTTGCTATGCGTATGGAGCGTAAGGAGGGTGTTAACGGCTCTTTAATTATAAATGATTCTTACAATTCTGATTTCACCTCACTTGAGGTGGCATTACAATTTTTAGAGCAACAGGCTGAAAAAAGAAAAGGTTTAAGAACCTTGATTCTTTCAGATATGTATCAAACCGGGATTGAAAATAGTGAGCTTTATCCAAAAATTGCTACATTAATACGTAATCACGGGATAGATCGCTTTATAGGCGTTGGACCACAAATGTTGACTTACTCATCCCATTTTAGAAGCTGTGATACCTTCTTTTATAATACAGAGCAGCTACTACAATCTCTTTCTCAACTTTCATTTAAAAATGAATCGGTTTTGATAAAAGGGGCTCGTAAATTCTCTTTTGAACGGGTTAGTGAGCGTTTAGAGGATAAAAAGAACAGCACTGTAATGGAGATCAATCTTGACTCTTTAATTAATAATTTTAATGTAATACGAGAATCGCTTAGTGCGCACACTAAGGTTTTAGCTATGGTTAAGGCTTTTGGTTATGGTAGCGGACTCTCAGAATTGGCTGCTGTGCTTCAAAATAACAGGGTTGACTATTTGGGAGTGGCTTTTGCTGATGAAGGTGTGGAGTTGCGACGCTCAGGTATTACGGTGCCTGTTATTGTGATGAATCCTGAAATAAAAAGTTTTGAGCAGCTGTTACACTATAATCTGGAGCCGGAAATATATAGTTTTTCGATGCTTGAAAAGTTTTCTAAATCAGTTGCCGGTCAGGGAGTTAAAAGTGCTAAAATTCATGTTAAAATTGATACCGGCATGCTGCGACTCGGTTTTTATTGTGATGAAGCAGAGAGAGTTGCTAAAGAGATTAAGAAGTATCCCTTTTTAAGAGTGGCATCGGTTTTTTCTCATTTAGCTGCTGCTGATGAGAAGAGGCACGATGAGTTTACCCGTAAACAAATTGATCTTTTTGAGCGATTTAGTACTAAACTATCTTATGAGCTGGGTTATAAACCATTAATGCATTTACTTAATTCTGCCGGGATTGAGAGGTTTCCTCAGGCTCAGTATGATATGGTTCGACCCGGGATATCTCTTTATGGAATAAGTTCAGTTGAAAACAGGCGGTTGCATAATGTAGTCTCTTTAAAGAGTTACATCTCTCAAATAAAACGTGTGGAAGAGGATATGAGTGTTGGTTATGGGAGAGCTGGATTGTTAAAGGCCGGCAGCTCTCTTGCTGTTATTCCTGCCGGTTATGCCGATGGGATAAATCGACATCTTAGCAATGGTAAAGGTTATGTAATTATTTTAGGAAAAAAAGCTCCTTTTGTTGGAAATATCTGTATGGATATGTGCATGGTTGATGTAACCGGACTTGCTGTTTCAGAGGGGGATGAGGTTCTTTTTTTTGGTGATGGTTATCCCGTTACCGAGGTTGCCAAGCAACTTGATACAATTCCCTATGAGGTGCTTACAGGTATATCAAGACGTGTTAAACGAATCTATTTTAGAGAGTAGTGTTAAGGTTCAGTCAGGTTAGGTGATGCTATCCCAGTTTAGATATTTTGTCAAGCATATCTTCATCAAGGATTTTTATAATTCGTCCATCCACCGAAATAATATCTTCACGTGCAAAAGCTGTTAAGGTGCGTATAGCATTTGAAGTTGTCATATTTGAGAAGTTTGCTAAGTCTTCACGTGATAAATAGATGTTAAGAGTGCTGCTATCATCCTCATACCCATATATTTTTTTGAGCAACATAAGACTTTCGGCGAGTCTTCCCCTAATATGCTTTTGAGTTAAAGAGACAGTGCGGTAACGTGAAAAGCCAAGCTCTGTTGCAAATGATTTAATAATGTTTGTGCACAACTTGTTGTTGTTCAACATTAGTTTGTTGATAACATCTTTACTGATATGAAATATTGTACAGGGATCGATAACTACAGCTGAAGCGATGTGTGGCTCTTCAGCAAAAAGAGCGCGATACCCTATAAAGCCCGGAGCTTTTGCCAGTCTGACAATTTGATCTCTGCCACCTATTCCCTCTTTAAAAACCTTAACTTTTCCTTCTCCAAGACATAGCAGTCCGGTAGGCATCTCTCCTTCCTTGTAAATTATCTGATTTTTTTTATAAGTTAATGTGGTATGATGCTCTTCAAGATAGCTTTTCTCCTCTTTTGACAGTACATCATAAAGAATTGAGATATCTTTTATTAATGGCTCTGGTCCCTTTTTTCTCTTTCTTGCTACCATAGTTCATAATAGTGTTATAAAACACTGTTTTAAAACATACAAAAATATAAAAAAGTTAAACTTAAACAACTTTTGCTTATGGTTTAAGGGTTGCAACAATTGGAACTCTTCGTCCGGCACCAAAAGCTTTTTCAGAAATCCTTAAAACAGGAGCTGTTTGATATCGTTTATATTCGCTTTTGTTTACCAGATTTATAACTTTTTCTACTGTCTCTTTTTCAAAACCTTCCTTTATAATTGAGTTGAGGTCTCTGTTCTCTTCTATATAGAGATAGAGGATTTTGTCGAGCGTGTTGTAATTTGGCAGTGAATCACTATCTTTTTGATTTGGCCGAAGTTCTGCAGATGGGGGTTTTTTTAATGTATTAACCGGAATTCTTATTTCTTCTCTGTTTATATAATCGGCCAGTGTAAAAGCTTCACTTTTGTAGAGATCTCCCAATACGCTTAATCCGCCGTTCATATCACCATATAGAGTGCCATATCCAACTGCTGCCTCACTTTTATTTGAGGTGTTTAAAAGTATATGTCCAAATTTATTGGAGTATGCCATTAAGAGAGTACCTCTAATGCGAGCTTGAATATTCTCTTCGGTAACATCTTCATCACAATTTTCAAATGTTTTGTAAAGGGCACTATTTACTGATGAAAAGATCTTTTCGATATTAACCTCTTCCCCGGTGATACCAAGATTTTCTATTAAATCTTTTGCATCTTTTATACTGTGTTCACTTGAGTATTGAGATGGTAAAAGAATGCCGTGTACATT
Organism: Marinilabiliaceae bacterium ANBcel2; assembly: GCA_029688995.1. Classification (GTDB taxonomy): domain Bacteria; phylum Bacteroidota; class Bacteroidia; order Bacteroidales; family Marinilabiliaceae; genus JARULA01. Next base: position 508,655 of record JARULA010000001.1, on the reverse strand, counting down.
TTCACAGCCAAGGGCATCTGCTGCAATTACTGCAGTTAACGCCGAATCCAGTCCGCCCGACAACCCTATTACAGCCTTTTTAAAACCCGATTTTACAAAGTAATCTTTAACTCCGGTTATTAAAGCATTGTATATAAACCACTCTTTTGGATAGCGCTTTTTTTTGTTTGCCTGCTCTTTTTTTACAGGAGAGTTTACTTCGTTAGATGATATGGTTACACACCTCTCTTTAAAATATCCCAGACTGTTTGTTACTTCTCCTCTGTTGTTAACTGTCATCGAACCTCCATCAAAGATAAGATCTGTATTGGCTCCGGTTTGATTTACAAAATAGAGAGGCGTGTTATATCTGGATGCTTTTTCACCTATTATTTTCTCTCGTATTTTATATCTCTCTTTTGAGAATGGTGATGCTGATATGTTGATTAGCATATCGGGTTTTAAAGCTGCCAGTTTTTGTGTTGGAGAGAGTGTATAGAGATGGTTTCGTTCAAAATTGTTTTTTGTTGGTTGATCATCCCAAATATCTTCACAAATTGTGATTGCCAGTCGGTGCCCTTTAAAAGGTACTATTTTAAAAGTTTTGTTTGGTTGAAAATATCGGTATTCATCAAAAACATCATAATCGGGTAACAATGTTTTGTGAACGACAGCTTTAGCCTCCCCGTTATTAAGCATCCATGCCGAATTTAAAAGTTGTTTCCCTTTTTTGTCGGGATTTAAAGAGGGAGCTCCAATTAGTGCCGTTGTTGTTTTGCAGTGGTTAGCTATATCTTGTAATGCGCTGTTTATCTCATCTATAAAACTTTGTTTAGTTAAAAGATCCATGGGGGGATAGCCGCATATTGCAAGTTCAGAGAAGATAATCAGGTCGCTTTTTTCTATTTCGCCATTTTTAATTGTATTAATAATTTTTTCTTTATTGTATGAGATATCTCCTATTTTATAGTTGAGTTGTGCAAGTGTAATTTTTAATGGTTGCATCCCTGTATGTTTTAAAATATGAATCCCAGTTCAAAAACCAGTCTGTTCAAAACAGATTTATCTGAAACTTCTAACCTTTTGGTAGTATCACTAAATCCACTGTTATAGAGTAGCCCTATCATAATAGCATTTCTGCTTCCAATTGAATATTCAATCCCTCCACCGAGATGATAACCTATATCAAAATTTTTCACATTGCTGCTCATGCTGTTTCCATCACTGTCCTGAGCTTGAATATTAATTTGCGGAGAGAGGCCAAATCGACCATATATATTTGATCTCCATAGATCCTCTGACCGCAGTCTGAGTCCGAGCGGCACTTCAATATATTTTAAACTGAAATCTCTGCTTATCTCATCTTCAAGTGAATATTTTAATTTTCCTCCGGTGGTATTTATGGTTAATCCTGTTGCAATGGCATAGTTAGTTCCAAAAAAACGGTCAATTAATACTCCAAAATTATATCCCAGTTTTGACCCATTACCAGATACATCTGCGTTATCGGAGCTCATCCATGATATTTGAGGAGTTAATAGTAATGAAAACCTGTAATCGCCCTTATTTTGTGCGTTAATATACCCGGTTGTAATTATTAAAATAAGTACTACTGCTGCTTTTTTCATTTTTGAGTTGTAGATTAGATGTAACATATGGTGAAAATATATACAAACTTAATGAAAAGAGCTCGTGTTTTAAATCAAAAATTATTATAATTGACTCAAACTTACTACAACAATGTTCTATTAAAAGTTTTATAGTGTTGGTTTGTATAATTTAACTTTAGGTTTTTATATTTAAAATAGTGGTATGCATAGCAGTTTGCTTAGGTCAATTAAATTTTACTCTCTTTTTCTGTTTTGTGGTGTAACAATGTTTAATTCATGCTCATGTGAACGGCCACCTGATGTTTCTCATGTTAAAGTTGAATTTGAGCTGGAGCCATTTTATGACGATCTCTTTTCAAAAGATCCTGATAGCTTAGAGAATTATTTGGATTTTTTTATGGAGAAGTATGGCTCTTTTTTTGATGCTTATGGAGCCGGTATTATTGGAGCCGGCTATCCCGATCAGGAGGGGTTTGTGACCAATATGCAGATGTTTATTGAGTATGAATATAATGAAGAGGTGGTTGACAGTGTAAGGTCTGTATATGATGATATTAGTTGGCTTTATAGTGATTTGGAAAAAGCATTTAAGTATTATAAATATTATTTCTCTGAAAATGATATTCCTGATGTTTATATGCATATTTCAGGGTTTAATCAATCGGTTGTAATAGATTCATCATGGGTGTCGGTTAGCATTGAGAAGTATCTTGGCGCTGAATGTCCATTTTATGAGTGGCTTGAGATTCCGGTCTATTTAAGAAGGGGTATGATTCCCGAGAAAGTTGTTCCCGATATTATGAAGTCTATTGCGATGTCTCAATTTCCTAAAAATGACTCTATAGATGATTTGGTGAGTAATATGATTTATGAGGGTAAAATACTCTATTTCACCAAACAGATGGTACCTGAAATTGCCGACTCTCTTCTTTTTAATTACAGTTCAAAACAGACAGGCTGGGTTGAATCTTATGAAAGAGAGATGTGGTCCACTATTGTTGAAAGAGACCATCTTTTTTCTACCGATAGAATGACTATTCGTAGGTATATAGGAGAGAGCCCCTTTACATACTATTTTGGGCAGGATTCACCCGGTAGAACAGGTCATTATCTTGGATATAAAATAGTTGAATCATATATGAGCCGAAATAGTGAAATCTCTTTAAAGGAGATGATGCAGATAGAGGATACTCATATTTTTTTTCGTAATTCAGGCTACCGTCCCTGATATTAATATTCCCGGTTATGGTTATTATTGCTGATCAAAAGAGAGAGCTGCGAAAATATATGCAAAGTAAGCGGCAAAATATGAGCTCGCGTTTTCGCCATGAGGAGAGCACAGCTCTTATTGATATGGTAAGTGGCAGTAATTTTTTTAGATCTGCTAAAAATATATTGGTCTTTTGGCCTCTTTTGGATGAACCGGATTTACGCCCTCTATATACCTCTTTTGCTTTAGAAAAGAGGTTCTATCTTCCTACCGTTGTTGGTAAATCCTTAGAAATTCGTTTTTTTGAAGGAGTTGACAAAATGGTAAAAGGTAATCATTTTGGAATACTTGAATCGGCAGGAGAGCTTTTAGAGGACCTCTCTTTAATAGATATGGTATTGGTTCCGGGAGTGGCTTTTGATATGAGTGGTGGCAGGCTTGGCCGGGGAGGAGGTTATTACGATAAGATAATTCCGCAGTTAAGTGGTGCCACTCTTTTTGGTACAGGTTTTTCTTTTCAGTTAGTTGATAATGTTCCGCGTGAGCATTTTGATGCTTTAGTAGATCACCTTTTTATTCCAGGTATGAAAAATATTGACTAGATTCTCTCTTTAAATGTTAAAATTTCTCTTTTTCTGTTTTTAACATTTTCTTTTTGAATGGTTTTTTGTAATCTTGAAACATGTATGACATCTTACTTTTGCAAGTCTATTTACTTGAAAGTGCCTTTATGATTGTGTTTTTTTTGTAATAGGAGGTATTGTTTTTAACTTTTGTTTGTTATAAATTCGCAATTAATTGTTAATTTAAATGTCGATTTTTTTAATCTGTTTAAAGATATGTTTTGTATGACTTAGTATCAGCTTTATTGAATTTAAAAAAAATAGAAAAACTTATTGTTAATTGTAAATCAGTATAAGTATGAAAGAAAAGTATGAAGTTCCGGTATCAGGAGTTGGTTCCGGGTTATCCAAAATTTTACTTTTTATTAAAGTTTTATGTTTGGGTGTTTTTTTCGGAACGCAGATGGCAGAAGCAGATGATAGAACTGCATTAGGGTTGGACGATGCCTTAAATAGTCAGGGAGAAGAGATAACTGTTTCAGGAACAGTTACCGATCCTCAGGGTTATGAAGTGCCAGGAGTTAATGTTGTTGTAGAAGGCACCTCACAAGGAGTTGTTACAGATATGAATGGAAATTATTCTATAACTGTAGCTGCCGATGCTTCATTGATATTCTCATTTGTTGGATTTGAGACTCAAACTATAAATGTAGATGGACAAACTCAACTTGATGTTGAGATGGTTGATGAAGCTTTGGGACTTGAAGAGATTGTTGTTACGGCAATGGGAGTTCAATCTGAAAGACAAAAGCTTAATTTTGCTGTTCAAACTATTGATTCGGAGGCTATAACATCGGCACGTGAAACTAATTTTGTAGATGCTTTGCAGGGTCGTATTGCCGGGTTGGATGTTTCTGCAACAGGTGGATCTCCTTCGGCTAACTCTCAGGTTTTGATTCGAGGAATATCTTCGGTAAATCCTGCACAGAGTAATGAACCTATTTTTATTTTAAATGGAATGCATGTGTCGGGTGGTGCCTCTAAGGCAGCTGAAATTAATCCTAATGATATTAAAAACATTACTGTTTTAAAAGGGGCAGCTGCTGCTGCTTTATATGGTCAGGAGGCTGCTAATGGTGCAATTATAGTTACTACAAAAGAGGGAGTTGAGGGAGATGTTCGTGTTCAACTTAGTACTACTTTACGAATAGATGAGGCTACTCGTGTTCCCGAAATTCAAAATATGTTTTTACCCGGAGGTAGAGGAGTTTATAATGAAGAGAGTATGGGGGGCTGGGGACCTTTAGTTCCTGATGGTGTAGAGACCTACGATAATGTTGGGAATTTTTTCCAGACCGGGGTATATCAAAATTATGATCTCTCTATTTCTGGTGGTACCGAGACTTTTAATACTTATGCTTCTTTCACTTATGTTGATCATGAAGGTGTTGTTCCTGATGATTATCTTGAGCGCTGGGGTGTAATGCTTCAATCTAATTATAATCCCTTTGAAACAGTTAGTATGAGTTTTATGGCCAATATTGTAGAGAGAAAATCAAGAGGTTTTGGTGCTGGTATGGGATCAATTTATAATTGGCGTATTGATGATGATATAACCAATTATAAAAATCCTGATGGAACTATTCGCCGACCCTATTTAAACTCAAACAATATACGGCAATCACCTATTAGTCCGTTATGGAGTCGCCATGAAGATACAGGTCGTAGTGAATCAACCCGGACTCTTTTACAGGCTACTGTAAATTGGGAGCCCATTGATAATCTGGCTTTTACCGGACGAATTGGTTATGATTTAACCAACTCGGAGAGTCATAGTGTAACAACTCCTCGTTTTTCACTTGATGAGCTGGGCGTTGAGGAGCCTACAGCCGAAGATTATCCTTATCTCGGATCTTATTTTTATAATGATGGTAATAGCAGTGTTCTTAACACTGGTTTTATGGCTACATATAGCATGGATCTTACACATGATTTGAGTATGGAGGCCTTACTTGGTATTGATGCTAAGCAAACAGATGGACGCTCTATTGGTATGGGAGGTCGCCATTTTAATGTTCCCGAGTGGGAGAGTATTATGAATTTGTTAGATATTCGAAGAGAGAATATTACAATGAGTCGTACCGAGAAGAATACTTATGGATATTATGGTGAACTTAAGTTCGATTATCTTGGTCTGGCACAGTTTGGTTTTACCGGTCGTCAAGATCACACATCAACGCTTCCCGAAGATAATCGTTCATTCTTTTATCCCTCATTTAGTGGTGGTGTTACTTTTACTGAGCTGTTTGATTTAGGGATACCCTGGCTTGAGTATGGTAAAATACAGGGTAACTGGGCTGAAGTAGGTAAAGATGCTCCTTTGTATCGTCTTAATCAGTGGTTTAGAACGCTGCCTTTGCCAGATGAAGGTTATGGAGTAGATCCAACACGCAGTAGTAATCCTGTTTTGGAACCTGAGATGACAACATCGTGGGAGATTGGGTTGGAGACACGTATGTTTAATGATAGAACAAGATTTGAAATAGCTTACTATTCTACCGAAGTTGATAATCAAATTGTTGAGGTTAGAGTATCTCCTGCTTCAGGAAACATTTTGCAAACACGAAATGAAGGAACAATTGGTAATCATGGTATTGAGATGGTACTTAACCAAACTCTTTTTGATCGTGGTAATTTTTATTGGGATTTAAATGCCAACTTTAGTCGTAATGTTGGAGAGGTGAAAGATCTACCCGATGATATAGTTGAGATATATCATTATCAAGGTCGTCATGGAAATATTGCAGCAACTTCGTTTTTAGGCGGTTCAACTATGGCTTTATCCGGAACAGATTACTTGAGAACCGATAATGGAGACATTATTGTTGATGATAATGGATACCCGAGAATAGATACATCCCCATCTCTTTTAATTGGTAATCGAGAGGCCGATTTTACAATTGGTTTGCAGAATAACTTCCAGTATAACAACTGGTCATTATCCGCGTTGTTAAATATGCGAAAAGGAGGAGATGTTGCCAATGTAACACATCGTAATTTATTGACCAATGGACAGGCTAAAACATGGGAGGATTATCGTAACAGGCAGGTTCTTATAGAAGGTGTTGTGGAGCAGCCCGATGGGTCATTTATACCAAATACCTCTACTGTTATTTATGATCAGGATTTTCATATGGATTATGTTGCCACTGTAGGATCAAACTTTGTAGAAGATGGATCTTTTGTTCGCCTGGCAAATGTTACTCTTGGATATGATTTAACAGATAGAGTAGAGATGATGGGAATAGAGAACTTGAGAGTCTCATTTACCGGACGAAACTTGTTACTTTTTACATCTTATAAAGGGTCTGATCCTGTTGTAAATTACACCGGAACAGCCGGAGGAGCAGGAACTTTTGGAATAGATTATAATAATGTTCCAAATACAAGAAGTTTTTCATTTAATCTGAATGCAACATTCTAAAAATGGTAGTTATGATGAAATTAAAATATATTTTACTGGTTTTAATAATAGGAGTCTGTTTTGCCGGATGTGATGATGATAGTTTCCTCGGTGATAACAGAGATCCGGATGGTATAGATGAGGTTCCGCCTAGTCAGATTATGCCTGTGGTGCTTTTCTATTCAGCATTACAGAATTATGACCATGCTGAATATGGGGCATATCTGTCTCAAACTTTAACAACTGCAGGACGTAGTCAGGCAACTGCTCTTGCTTATAAAAGTGGATGGGAATTTCTTGGAATGAATCGTCATCCACAATGGCGTCGTCACTTTTTTGATATTGGAGCTAATGTGAATGAGGTTATTACTCTTGCAGGAGAAGAGGATTCTTATAATTATGTTGCGTTGGCACGACTTATAAGATTGATGTCGGTACAATACACAACAGATGTTTTTGGTGATATGCCATTAAGTGAAGCATATCTTTCAGGTTCTCCGGCCTATGATACTCAGGAGAGTATATATGAGTGGCTTGAGGAGGAAGCGGATGAGGTTATTGCTTTATTAAAGAGTGACAGGGCTCGAAGTGAAGATAACCGTTTGCTGGATCAAAGAATTGACCGTGTGTTTGGTGGTGATCTTGAGAAATGGACACAGGTAGCGTATGCTGTTAAAGCACGCATACTTCTTCGTCAAATTCCAAATATGACACAGAATCCCTCTGTTGCTGACCAAATTCTTGATTATGCTATGACTGCTCTTGATGGTTGGGAAGATCCCGGCTATAAATTTGACGGAGGATCAAGTATTGAAAAGAATAATATGTGGGGGCGTAATAATGCTCCTATTAATGCGTGGGAGAGTCGTGCCAATAATCTTAATGGTGCTATTCCCACAAGATTTTTTGTTGAGGATTTAATGGGGTTTGACTCTGATACAGAGGAGGCAGATGATCCAAGGTTACACTATATCATGAAACCACGTGGAAATGCTGCTGCCGGGGTAGATACAACATATAGATATCTTGATAGCAATAGTGGTATGCCGGCTACACATAGAATTGAGGAGTATCCTGATATGTATCAATCAGTTCTTACAACTGATACATCTACAATAGTTCTTATCACTCGTGGTGAACTTCATTTTATTGCATCAGAAGCTGCCTACTGGAGTGGTGATAAGGGTGTTGCGGCTGATCAGATGAGAGAGGGGATAAGGTACCACATGAATCGTCTGCAGGTCTCCTCCGAAGAGATTGATCAATATCTCGATAATGCTGATCTTGTGCCTGGAGCTTCAAATATAACGATTCGGGATATAATGCAGGAAAAGTATAAAGCGCTATATCTGCAGCCCGAATTGTGGAATGATATGAGGCGTTACGGATATAGTAATAATGATAATGATCTTCGTTTTGATGACGTGATAATTTATCCCTCTTTATCCAGACCTCATAATTTATATGAACCATATTGGGGAGGAAGTGATGATTGGTTGCAGAGAATAAATTATGATCCTGAAACAGAAGAGAGGTATAATAGAGAGGAGTTGATTCGTCTTGATGCATTTCGTAATCCAGAATGGCTTAAAAAGCCCATGATATGGGCTCCTCAAAACTAAGATGAGCGATAATCTCAATTTTGAAATATAAAATATTATGCAGATGAGAAATATAGTAAATAGTTTAATGATTTTGTTTTTCGGAGCGTTTGTTTTTCTCTCGTGTGAAACAAATGATTTGATAGATGATATAGCGCGTCCCGGTCATTTTGCAGCTAGTGTATATTGGGAAGTGCCTTCAACAACCGTTAGTGCTGGTGATGAAGTTGAGTTTGAAGCTCAGTTTTGGGACAGAGAGGATGATATAGAGTTGTTGAGTGTATGGTATGGTATTGAGCGTGAGCTTAGATATACTTTTACATGCATGTCGGGTAATGAGTCGGTTCACACCTTTGCATATGACTCTTCTGGAGTAGCAAGAGAAAGACAAAAAATAAAGGAATATGATTTTTCTTCCGATTTATATAGCGAAGAAGATATGGCCTATATTTTTAAGAACTCTTTTCCTACAAGTCATACATTAAGAAGTGATCGTATTGCCGAATCGGAGACGACTGAATTAACTCAGGAAGATGTTGAAAATATTGTACCAGGTTATATTATTGATTCATTTTATGAGACAGTCTTTCCCGAGTTTGATTATGATATGCTTTATATGCTTCTTGTGATAGATAATGAGATTGTAGATGAAGAGGAGTTTAATTCTTATTTTGAGGAGGTTGCCGTAGGATTGCCCGATCCCGATACAGGTGAGCAGGAGTATGAGATGGATATGAAAGAGAGTTCTGAAGAGATTCTTTTTGATTATTTTTCTCAGGTCTCTTTTCCAAATATGATTTTTGACTCCCGTGATCAGATATACAGATTTAATAGAACCAGCATCTATTATCTTGATGCGCAGTTCTCTGTAATAAATGGAAATGGGGTTGAAAACTTTTCGCGAAGTGCAACCATAGAATTGTTGTAGTACATATCAAATTATAATGATTATGAAACAGATTAAAAATATATTTATTGGTGGCATTGCATTAATAGTCTCTTTAGCAGTAGTATCCTGCGAAGATGATATTAAGCCTGAGGAGATGCCAGGACAAACTATAAGTTTTAGCTATTATGCGATGACAGTTGATGGTCCCTCTATCGATTATGTAGTTGGATCGGAAATCCATTTTGAAAACAAATCTGTCGAAGGATCATCCTGGGAGTGGTCTTTTGGTGATGGTAATACTTCTAATGAAGAGAATCCCGTTCACATTTATGAAGAACCGGGAACTTATGATGTAGTTTTATCGATAGATGATGGAAAGTATATTCAAAAACAGAGAATATTTATTAGTCCGATCGTCCCTATTGTTAACTACAGAAGCGATGATGAGGTGTTAGTTTATCAGCAGTCATCAGTAACCTTTGATGTTTCTGTAGATAATCCTGCTGCTGAGGAGGTTCATTATGAGTGGGTTTTTCCTGCCGGAACAACTGGAGATGATATAGATGAAGAGGGTAGATCAACTGCAGATAATCCTGAGGTGGTTTTTGGTTCAATTGGTAGTCAGAGAGTTAGATTAACCGTTACTGTTGGCGATAATGAGTTAGAGACTGTTACAACAAATATTAATGTTAATTATAATGAACCTGCCCGTACACTATTCTATGCAGAGCAGGATGGTAATATTAAGGCTAAAAAATTGATTGAAGATCTTGATCCTGAACTAAATAATCCTTTTGATTTTGGATATCGTTCGGGAAAACATCCTTTAAGTTTGCAGTTTAGTGATGACTGGCTCTATGTTTTTGATGCCGGAACATATACAGGCTTTGTTAACGATCATCAGAATGCCGGTGATGGTGAGATTTTTGTTATCTCTCATGATGGCAGTCGTCGTGAGACTGTAATTGAAAATTTTGGAGGAGACACTTTCCTTGATTTTTATTATGGCTTTGTTGATGAAGAGGAGAATATGATTTATTGGACTGACAGGCGTGAAGGCATTTTCCGTATCCCGTCAGACACCAGAAATGCTTCTTTCTCATTGGATGAGTATGATTATTATGTAAGAAACAACTGGCTTGGTTATTATGGATCGGGCATTGCCTGGGGGAATACAAATGGTCCCATAATTAAGCGTGATGATGGAGTATATTGGTGGGCTAAGAACTCTACCGGCAGAGGTGTTTTCCGCTTTGAAGATACCGATATTGCAGGTTCACCTGTTGAGGATACAGAGCCTCATCCCGAAGCAGGAGCTATCTATCAGGGTGCCGGAGATTTTAGTGTTCGGGTTAGAGGAATGATTATCGATGAGGTGAATGGTCATATATATGTTGCCGATCAGGATCTCAAGCGAATTACACGACACAATATAGATAATCCCGATAGTCGTGATAATGCAGTTATTATTGATCGCCCCGGTGCAGATTCGGGTGAAGGAGGAGTGGCTGAATCTCTCTTTATAACTGATTTTGCCATAGACGTAAATCCTGATGGTTCGGGGTATTTATACTGGGCATATCGTGGACCTTCCGGTTCTGAAGATCCTGATTTGCAATCTGGTATTAAGCGACTTGAACTTGGTAACCCGGATGCTGAGCCTGAATATTATCTTGAAGGTGTTAATGTTTATGGTTTAGCTGTAGATCCTACAGAACGATAATTTTAAAAGCTTTTTGTTATGTAATCATGCATGGATGTGAAAGTGAGTGCAGAGTCAGGGTTTAAACTCTGATTCTGTCTCTCTCTTTCTTTTTAACTAACTAAAAACATTACTCTATGAAAAAAACTTTTACTCTTCTCTTTTTTCTTTTACTCTTTATTCAGCTTAATGCTACTCGTGACAGTATCTATTTTCAAGAGGAGTTGCATCGTGTTGACACTTTGATTTATCGTCATGATGCAGGATTAAACTCTATGCATACATATTACTCTTTACCGGATATACCTCTTTTGGTTAATGTGCTTGAGATTGAACTTTCTAACCCTTATCTTAAAGTTGTTTCTGCATTAAGTCATGACTCTTTGCGTAATCTTGAAGCGCCATCAAAAACTATTGAGCGTATAAGTAAACCCGGATATAATGCTTTTGCTGCAATCAATGGTGATTTTTATTCTATTGGCAGCGGAGCTGATCAAGGGATGCCCGTTAATGGGCACATGAGTAATGGTCATTTAGCTAAGGTTCCTCATAGCAGTCGACCCGTAATTGCATTTGATCATAATAAAAACCCTTTTATTGATATTTTCTCCTATTCCGGAGCTCTCTATTATAACTCTGATGCAATTGCTATTGATAGAGTTAATGATAATCGCGGTAGTGATGAACTGGTTTTATTTAATCATTATAACGGTAGAACAACAAGAACTAACGATTATGGTATCGAAGTAGTAGCCAAACCTGTTAATGGTGAGTGGAGTGCTAATAACACTATAGATTTGGAGGTTATTGATGTTTTTGATTCTGGCTCTACTCTTCTCTCTTCTGATAAGATTGTTCTTTCGGGGCATGGTGATGCAGCCCAATTTTTATCGCAATTATCAACAGGTGATAATATTAGTGTTGAACTTTCACTTTCTGCTTCAAGTAAAGATATATTTCCTGAGCTTAATCAAATGATTGGAGGAGATAGAACTATTTTGCTTAACGGAGAGATACAGGATAATGATTGGGTGCAACTTCATCCACGAACAGCAGCCGGTTATTGTGAGGATAAGGAGAGGCTTTTTTTAATGGTTGTTGATGGTCGATCTGATCAGTCCAATGGTGTTAGTACAAAAATGCTTGCTGAGTTATTGAAACTTTCGGGAGCTGCTAATGCTATTAATCTTGATGGAGGTGGATCTTCTGCAATGGTTTTGCATGATAAAATTGTAAATACTCCATCTGATGGATATGAGCGAAGAGTTGCCAATTCATTAGTTTTTGTATCAGAGGCACCCGAAGGAGATGCAGTTGATTTTAAATTGAATGCTAAGGCGGTGAGAGTCCCTTTTGGAAATAGCTTTCAGTTGAAAGGCTCTACGTTTAATGAATATGGAGATGTTGTTGACTATAAGAGTGCCAAAGGAGTAACATATTCTATAGAAGGGGATGCCGGAGATATTGATAAGGATGGGATCTTTAGGGCGACCGGATATGGTAGCTCTGTTGTAACGGCAAGCTGGGAAGGTGTTACTCGTGAAGTGCAGTTTGAAACTATTCCTGCTGCCGACCTTTCATTTTCGGTAGAAGAAATCACTATAGATAATAGAAATGAGTATCAGTTTGAGGTTTATGGTTTTGATATAAATGGTGATAAATATTTAATGGATAATGATTTACTAGAGTTTGAATCTTCTGATGAATCTATTGGTAAAGTTTCGGAAGATGGTGTTTTACAATGTTTTAAAACCGGCAGTTTTGAAGTTCGTGTCTTTGACGAGGCAGAGTTGTTAGAAGATTTCTGTAATATTAATGTAGAGGTTGGTAAAGGGTTTATTGTTTTAGATGATTTTATGGATCCCTCATGTTGGGAGGTATCCTCCAGCTGGATTGACAATGTAACTCTCTCTGTTGATGAACATCCCGATTATGAGATTGAAATGATGAAGGTTGAGTACGATTTTACCTATTATAACAGAACCGCTTCTATTACACTTACTAATGATATTTTAATGTTTGGTATGCCCGATTCACTTAGATTGGAAGCTACCGGAAATGGTTACGATGCTTCTTTTATGCTTACTGTTGATCATTCTGCAGGAATTACTTCTGTTCCTAAATTTTCTACTTCAAATCTTCAGGAGTTTAAAACAGCTTTACGGGTTAATGATATATCTCAAACTGATTACCCTTTATCATTTAAAAGTATTAGATTAATAATTGAACGAGACTCTCAATATGAGAGTGATGAAACTTATCAGGGGGAGTTTTGGCTTAAAAATTTGAGTGCCCTTTACCCCACTGATGGTCCTCCTACCGCTTTTGTTGACAATACAGTGATCGGTGATTCTTTCTCTTTATTTCCAAATCCTGCATTTGATAAAATTTATATAGAAGGAAGTTTTTATGAGAAGATAGATTTTGAGCTTTTTGATCTTAACGGTCAGTCTCATCTAAAAAAGAGTTTTAATATTGATTCAGTCGGAGATAAAACTTTGGAAGTTGATATTAGCTCGCTTTCTGCGGGGGTGTATCTCTATTATTTAAATAGTGGTGATGATAGCGGAAGTGGTAAAGTTGTAATATCAATGTAGTTTTTATTGTTTAGTTAACTATCAAATTTTTAAGTATATGAGATTATTTGGGGTGCGCTTTGCGTTATTAATTGGAGTTTTGATTTGTTCTTTTACACTTTCGGCTGAATCGCCGAAAAGAGAGATGCGTGCTGTATGGCTTACAACAGTATGGGGTCTCGATTGGCCAGCTGTTACCCTTCCTGTATCGGGTGGCCAAACCTGGGCTGCTAATCAGCAAAAGGATCAAATGCTGACTATTTTAGATCGTATGCAGGATGCTAATTTGAATACAATTTTTTTTCAGGTTCGATCAGAGTGTGATGCTTTTTATCAATCATCTTATGAGCCGTGGTCCTCATATTTTGCTGACCAAAGAGTTATGGATGATGATTTTACTCCTGCATATGATCCTTTGGAGTTTGTGGTAGAGGAGGCTCATAAGCGTGGTATGGAGGTTCATGCATGGTTAAATCCATATCGGTTTGAATCATCTGTTGGGAAATATGAAGGGAGTCCTGGTGATTACCGTGAGACACATCCCGAGTGGGTTTTAGAGTATGAAGATGGAGGGTCTATTTTGGATCCCGGTAACCCTGGAGTAAGAGAGAGGATAGTAGATATTGTTAGTGAAATCATTACTGAATATGATGTCGATGGGATTGTTTTTGATGATTATTTTTATGCTTATGGTGGAACACCTACCAATTTAGATTCATATTCTCAGGATCTTTATAAGCCTGATGGTGTAGATTTACATGACTGGAGACGAGGGAATGTTGACAAAATGGTCTCTGATGTATATGATGCCATTCAGGATATTAAGCCGTGGATAACATTTGGGGTATCGCCTTTTGGAATATGGACTACACGTGAGGATGTTGCAATTGAAAGAGGGGTTCCATTGCCCGAAGGCATCACAACCAATGCTCTTGATGCTTACTCTTCTATCTATTGTGATCCTGTTGCCTGGTTAGAGCAAGGTACAGTTGATTATATCTCTCCTCAAATATACTGGAAGACAAATACTTCGGGATTAGAATATTCTAAGCTTTCAGAATGGTGGTCCGATCTTTCAAATAGGTTTAGACGTCATTTTTATTCCAGTCATTCATTAAGTGGACTATCTTCATCAAGTTATGCCCCTGAATATGATAAACTAAAATCTGCTGATGATTACGCTTTTTTGAATGGATTATCTATGATAGAGTATCAGGCAACCTTAGATATTGATCCCCTTAAAACTGCTCCCACCGAATGGGGAGATCAGATTTTTTATAATAGAAAGTATGATCGAAATGGAGCTCCTGGGTCGGTTTTCTTTAGAGCCCAACAGTTTGGGGTGGATGGTTTTATAGGTTATTTGGCAACTCATGAGTTTAAGAATCAGGCACTCCAGCCTGCAATTAACTGGAAAGAGCATCAAAACCTACCTTTACCAGAAAATATAGTTATTACTTCTGACGTTGTTGAGTGGGATTTTCCTGAAATTGAGAATGTTCGTTTTGTTGTATATGCCGTTCCCGCTGAAAAAGTTGATAAAGAAGGGGTTTTGGGTAAGAGTGATTATCTTTTAGGTGTTTCCTATAGTACTGAGTTTGATTTGGAGCCTTATGATTTAGATAATGGTGATTATGTTATAGGGGTTTCTGCTTTGGATCGTTTTGGCAACGAATTTCCCCCAGTTTTAATGGGAGAGACTCCTGCCGATAATAGGTCGGTAGATCTTATTTTTCCTGATAATGAGGGTATAGTGCATCTACCTTTTTCTTTTTCATGGAGTCATGAAGATGGAGCACAGTACTATATTTTTGAGGTTGCTTCAGATTTTGCATTTAATGATGTTGTATATCGTAGGGAGCTTACAGATAACTCATTGGGAGGGGATAATATTTCTCTTGATTACTCCTCTGTATATTACTGGAGAGTTGCAACACGTAAGGCAGGAGCAGAAGATAAGGTTTCTGAAACTTTTTCTTTCACCTATGTTTCTGAGCCCTCACCTGTTATTACTTATCCACAAAACAACGAGAGTGATGTGGAGCCATCGTTTACTGTAGAGTGGGAAGAGTTTGGTGGAGATGTTACTTATAATATTCAAATTTCTACTAATTCATCTTTTACCAATCTTGTTGTTGATAAGGAAGGGATTGAAGGTGATGGGTTCGAAATTGTTCCCGGACTTCTAACAACTTACCAGGATTATTATATACGTATGGCTGCTGTTTCGGGAGACTATACAGGTGCGTGGTCTTCGCCTAATTATTTTTCTACTGTTGAAATTGCCCCGGTTGTTCCTCAATTTATATCGCCTGCTAATAATGAAGAGATAGCAGAGGATTATTTGAGTATTGAGTGGGAAGAGGATATTTATGCTTCAGCATTTAATGTTGAAATATCTCCCGTAGAGACCTTTCCGGCTTTAAATAAGCAGGTACAGACTGTTGATGCAGGTGTTTATAGCGCAGTTTTTGATAATCTGGATCAGGGGTTATACTATATACGTGTTAGAGCTCGGTATGGACAAAGCAGTTCCACAGATTGGAGCGAAGTTATCTCAGTCTCTCTTTTAGCCACCTTTTTTTCTGATATTGAAACAGGTGGTAACTTAAATGTTTTTGCTCCCGGATATATGAGGGGAGAAGAGGTTACTGTAGAGTATGAGTTGCCCGGGGCTACGCAGGCAAGTCTCTATATAACAGATATAACCGGTAGAGTAGTTAAAGATCTTTATAATGGTAAAAGAGGTAAGGGTAGTTACACTGCACGTTTTAATAGTGGGTCTTTGCCTAAGGGTGTATATCTAATAACTCTGGATTCTGCTTATGGTCGTGAAACGATAAAGGTTATAAATTAAAATAAAAAACTATTGCTTATGCTCTATTTATTTATAATTGCAACTATATTTTGCACTCTTAATTTGGAGGGGCAAAGTTTAACTACCGATAATCCTGAAAAAATAAGTTTGCCGGGAGTTGAAAGAGCCTTTTATCCTTTGCTTTCGCCTGATGGTAGTTCGATTGTTTTTTCTGCCGAAAATCGTAACGGTCTGTTTTTATACTCTTTTGACAGTGATAAAGTGCTTTCGATTTCTAATGGGCGTGCATCAGGGCGCAATCCTGTTTTTTCACCCGACAGCAACTATCTTTTTTATAGTGAGGAATCATCATCTAAAGATGATGGAGATATGGTTGTTCGTGTATATAGCCTTGATAATAACAGGTGTCTATTGGATTTGCCTGGTAGTAGAGTGAAGGCTTTTGAGCAGAGTGATTATCGAAAATTTATCAGATCTATTTTAAATTTTAATATTTCATCGGTATTTCCTGACTATAAAGCTTTAAAACAGGGCTCATTCAGCTATCCTTATGCTGCAACAGAAAGGGGGCGACTCTTTTATTATGAAGACTGTTTTAATCACAGGAGGCTTGATCCTTTAAATGCCAGAGCTTATTTACACGCTAATCTCTCGCCCTGTAAAAATTTTATCGTTGCTTATGCAGTCGGTCATGGAGCTTTTGTTACTGACCTTAATGGAAAAGTGGTTGCCGAATTTGGGCATCTGGAAGCACCTGTATGGTTAAGTTCCGGAATAGTTGCCGGTATGATTACTCGTGATGACGGACATTTTATCACTGGTTCTTCGTTGCAGGCTGTTAACTTTTTAAGTGGTAATATTTATGATCTTACCGGAGATGAATCTGTTTTGATGTATCCTTCGGTTTCCAAATCCAATAAAGTTATAGTAGCTCATAGTAATTCGGGGGAGATTTTTTCAATAAATTATCAACTAAATAACTAATTACAAATTATTTACCTAATGAATGTTAACCTAAGAAAAAGAGTAAATCTATGAAAAAAAATCTTGTTTTGTCTATTTTTATCTTATGCAGTTCTGTTTTAATTGCGCAACCCAAAGTTGTTAACACTGCAGAAGTAGTAATTGTTCCTTTTGATAATGGTCTTGTGATGAATCCTTCATGGTCACCTGATGGAAAACTTATTGCCTTTACATTTGAAAAACATGAAGGAATTTGGATAAGCGACTCTAATGGTGATAATATTAGAGAGCTTAGTTCAGATAAGGGAGCGGGGTTTGGTTATAGTTGGTCTCACGATTCTAAAAAAATTGTTGCCCGCACAGTTTCCAAAATAGATGGTCGAAGATATCATAATATTAAAGTTTATGATGTTAATACGATGGAGGAGAAGGTTCTGTTTTCTGAACGTCGTGATTTAAAAGGATTGCCTCAATGGAGTGAGGATGGCTCCAGGGTAACTATTGATACTGAAAGCGGTGTAAAAAGTGTTGCTCTGAGAGATGACTCTTTAAAAAGTAGCATTTTAGAGGAGGTTGAAGATTTTGACTTTCCTGAATTTGAAGGTCGCTATATTTTTAATCGTCGTTTATCTCCCGATCGTAGCTCTACTGTTTTTCAGGTGAGTGGAAAGGGGCTCTATATTGCAAATTCGGACGGATCGGATTTACGTTATCTTGGCTTGGGAGAACAGGCAGCATGGATGCCTTGCGGAGATTACATCATTGTTACTATAGTTGATGATGACGGAAAAGTTATTACTGCAGCAGATCTCTACTCTGTGGATGTTAAAACCGGAGATTATAGTTCATTGTTTGAGGATGAGAGTTTTTTATCATTAAACCCTCATGTTTCTGCTGATGGTGCATATCTTTTATTTGACAATCCTCAGGATGGTTCAATTTATAGGTTAGAATTGAATTAGTATGCTTTTTTGTTAAACATGCCAAAATATTTATGTGATGATATCAATAAGAATTTTACTTACTATAATACTATTTCTCTTTTTTTCACTCTCCGCTATCTGTGAAAATGGTAATGATGAACCACAAATATCTGGTCTGGACGACTGGACTCTCTTTATTGATCCCGGGCATTCTCAACAAGAAAATATGGGGCTCTATAACTACTCCGAAGCTGAAAAGGTTTTGCAGGTTGCTTTAGAATTACGTGACATGTTTGAAGGTCAGACTGATATAAAGGAGGTTTATATGGCACGGGCGACCGATGATGAGTATATATCTCTTTCAGGTCGCACCGATTTAGCCAATGAGTTGGGAGCCGATTTTTATTATTCTATTCATAGTGATGCAGGTGCTCCTCAAAATAATAGTACTCTTATGTTATATGGCGGATGGCGAAGTGAAGGAGAGACGGTTGAAAAGGATCCGCAAGGAGGTGCTGCTTATGGAGAGATACTGGATCATGATCTTACCGGAGCGATGAGAATTGATAGGCGTGGACTTTTTGCAGATAGAGTTTTTTATTTAGGCGCTGAGCATCATCATCAAAATCAGTGGCCATATCTGCATGTAAATCGTACTACCGATATGACCTCTTTACTGAGTGAGGCAGGCTTTCATACTAATCCCGATCAGCAGCGTCTAAACTTGAATTCTGAATGGAAAAAGTTAGAGGCTCTCTCCGCTTTTAGATCTTTTTTGGAATTTCATGATATTGATAGACCCGAGATAGGTGTTGTTACAGGTATTATTTATGATGAAGATACCGGTAAGCCCATTAATGGAATAACGGTTGAAATTGATGAAAAGGTTTATGTTACCGATACATATGAATCACTTTTTCAAGACTATTCAGATGATCCCGATCAATTGAGTAATGGTTTTTACTGGATATCCGGATTGTCTCCTTTAGAGGAGGTTGAGGTTACTTTTAGTTCAGATTATTATCAGAGTAAAACCAGAAGTGTGGAGGTTTTATCCGATCCAAATGGAAGAACAGCAGATAATCTTACTTTTTTGGATGTTGAGCTAACCAGTATTATACCTGCAACTGTTAAATCTGTTTCGCCTCAGGATGAACTTGAAAGTTTAATGCCCGGTAGTAATATTGAAATTGAGTTTAGCAGAAAAATGGATCAGGAGTCGGTTGAAAATGGTGTTTCCATTGATAATGATATTGAACTGAATTTTCAATGGAAAGATGATTTTACTTTGATACTATCTTTTGAGAATCTGCAATTTTTAACCGATTATACAATTACCATTGACGGAGGTGTTGCTAAAAATTTAAATACCGGTCAGTTTTTGGATGGTAATAGTGATGGTGATGAGGGTGGAGATTATATATTGGAGTTTACCACTGCCGAGGAAGATACTACGCCTCCTGAATTAATAAGTCATACTCCCGGGACGGAATATGTTGTTTCTGAGTACCGTCCTATAATACGTCTTGAGTATGATGAATTTATTGCCGGAGCTACTGTTTCCGATGATGCTGTTACCCTTACTGCGTTAGATGGTAATGTTGAGATATCAGGTTTGGTTGATCATATTGAAGTAGGTGATGTTACTGTTATTCACTTTTATCCTCAAGAGGATTTATCTGTTGAGGGAGATTATGAGGTTGTAGTGGCAGCCGGATTAGAAGATGCTTATGGTAATGTTACTGATGAGAAAACTTTTCAGTTTGTTTTTGAAAAGCCCGAGGAGCGTGGAGATGTTGTTGTAATAGATGCTTTCGACAGTAGTATTACCGGATGGTGGGAACCACAGCAGTCTGGTTCTACTTCTGGTATTGTTACTGAAATTACAGGGCGCACATTTAATTCTCATATTGCCAACTACTCTTTGGATAGTGATGGTAGTATGGAGCTGAGCTTTGGGTGGGATCAATCTACCAGTGGACACTATATTCGACTCTATTTGTCTCCAAGTTCTGCACAAAATTCTAACAGATTTAATGCTGATGACATTTTGGAGGTTTATCTTTTTGGGGATGGATCGCAGGTTGAGTTTAGAATAATGATTAACGATGGCGATGGACAGTATGAAGGGACAGAATGGGTTAATGTTGACTGGAAGGGTTGGAAAAGGGTTGCATTTGACCTTGCTGTTGATCCTGTTTATGGATGGGTTAATGGAAATGGTGTGTTAGATGGAGAAGATTTTTACCTGGATGGATTTCATTTTCGCTCTACCTCAGAAGGAGCTGAATCAGGAACAATATATTTTGACAATTTGCGGTTTATTTTGCCTAAAGATATTGATGTTTCTGTGCCTGAAATTGAGGTGGCCAAACCTGTTAAATTTTATCCTAATCCGGTGCAAAGTGTATTGAATATTGAATCTAAAGAGATTATTGAGGAGGTAAGAATTTATGATATTATGGGACAGTTGCGTTATAATAATTCTTTTAGTCTTAATAATGTTGAAATTGATGTTAGCAGTTTTTCTCAGGGAATGTATGTTGTAACAGTTGTTACAACTAACGAGGTGGTTACTTCTAAAATTCAAATTGTTGAATAGTTTATTTTAGTCAATAGTAGTTTATTGCTGCAATAGACTACTATTGACTAATAAATAAAAAAAATATAATTTGTGTGGATAAAATAGAAAATGTTTTATACATTAGTAATGTGTAATACAACATACAAAATGTTTTGTTTGTTAATTTAAATTTAAATGTTATGAAAAAGTTTACTTTGTTATTTATTGGATTTTTTGCCTTTAGTTTGGCTTTTGCTGAGACTCCCACAGTTGAAGTGGAAGAGCTTTGGCATCATGGACAGGCCGGTGACGGAGAGTATGATCCTGATTGGGATGAGTTTGTTTATGCCAGTGCGCCTTCATGGATGGGTGGTACTACTGAAAGAGCTATGACTCATATGGATGGAAAGATTTACATTGCTTCTCGTAAAGATGGTATTAGTATTGTAGTTTTAGATGCTGAAACTGGAAATCAGATTGAGGCTGAGACAATTACTTTTTCTGGTGAGGATGTATCTGGGGGTACATTTGCTCTTAATGGCATATCATCAACAGATTGTGGTATGTTGCTGATCTCTAATCTTGCCACCAATACTCAGTCAATTGATGAGGATACTGAGGAGCCTTCAGGACATTTTAAGGTTTATTCAGTTGATCCTGCTACTCATGATGTTGAAACCTTAATAGAGTGGGAAAATGTTGATAGAGATGAGGAGTTTCCTTTTAACCGTTTGGGAGATCATATAACTTTTTATGGTGATTTAAATGATGGATATATGCTTGCCGGAGTATCATCCTCTCCTTTTGTGACTCGCTGGAATATTACCGATAATCAGTTTGAAGATGATCCTGTTGTAATAGAGCTCCAGGAAGCAATTCCTGCAAGTGAAGGACCTGTAAATTTGAGTTTTGCTGCTATGGCTTATCCTATTAATGATAATGCTTTTGCTATTAATGGTCATGGTATCCATACTCTTATTGCAGATATGGAGGGAAATTTGCTTACTACATTTTCAGATGATGAAGAGGCTGTAAGAACAACCAGTGAAGGAGCCGGAGGAGTTGTATATTTTGAAATTAACAATCGTGAGTTTATTGCAGCCGCTGCTACTAACTGGACTCATGATCCCAAAATGGCATTTCAGTTATTTGAGATGATAGATGGGTCTTTGGAAAATGCTGAGTATTATGGCACATTCCCGGAAATTGGTACCGGCGATGATTCTAATGCCAGTCATGGATATCCAATGGCGCTTGATATTTTACCTGATAATAGTGCTGTTGTATACTATATGGCTCCTAATAATGGTATTGCTGCATATAAAGTAACTGCTGATGATTTGGAGACATTTATTTCTACTCCCGAGTATGAGAGCAATGCCTCAATTTATCCTAATCCTGCTACAGATGTTGTTAACTTCTCTGTAGAGATGAGTTTTGTTGAGATTTTTAATGTTACTGGTCAAAGAGTAGCTTTAGAGAGAAATACCACTTCTGTTAATGTGGCCGATTTAACCGGTACTTTTATTATTCGTGGTGAGGATATAAATGGTTTACAGTTTAGTGAGGTTGTTATTATAAAGTAGTGATATTTTGATAATACAATTGTATTAGAATTTAAAGTGGGGCTGTTTATACAACCCCACTTTTTTTCATATTAATAGTCTGGTTATAAAAAAATAAAAAAGGGAGCATCAATTTATGGGCTCCCCTTTAATCTTTTAACTGTGAAAACAGATTTTTTGGTTTAAGCAGGATGAATAGCGTCTGTTGGACAAACATCAACGCAGTTACCGCAATCTGTACAAAGTTCAGGATCTATTACATAGATATCTCCTTCGCTAATAGCATCTACAGGACATTCATCGATGCATGAACCGCAAGCAATACAGTCATCATTAATTACATATGCCATTTTTCTATCTTTTTAAAGGTTATTACTTAACAACAAAATTATTCGCTTTTTTTATTTAAAAAAATCATTTTATATAAAATAATCTTATTTGTAAGGGGTTTAAATTAAGATTACTTGTACTGGATAGCCTGTTAGCTGTTTACTACATTGTTATATTTTTTAAATAAAAAAGCGGATAATAAATTAGCTGGTGCTAAATATTATCCGCTCTTTTCTTTTTTAGTTAATAAAAGCTTAATTCAAAAGCTCTTCTAATGTTTCAATAAGCTCTTCACCCTTAATTTGCTTTTCCATAATATTGCCATCTTTATCCAAAAGCCATGTGTTTGGTATAGATTGTACTGCATAGCTTTCAGCAACAACTCCGGTTGGGTCATGTAACTGAGTCCAGTTAATTTGATCTTCTTCAACAGCTTCGCGCCAGTCGGCTTCTTCTTCATCAAGAGATACTCCTACTATTTCAAACTGCTCACCTCCAAATCGGTCGTAAGCTTGCTTTAATACAGGGTTCTCTTCACGACATGGTCTGCACCATGCTGCCCAAAAGTCAACAAAAACATATTTTCCGCGAAAATCATCAAGATTTACTTCGTTACCATCCAGATCAGTTAATGTAAAACCCGGTGCTTCGCTCCCTATATTAAGACTCTCTTCCATTGCTTGCTGAGCCTGCATTGGTGCCATCATCTCTTTAAGCTGTATTACATAGGGGTGATCTTCTAAATTATTGCTTAATTCAGTTACCACCTCTTCAAGCTCTTCCATTGTCATTGCTTGCGCCATGTTAAGAGCAAGAAATGCACCCAGAGCATTATCACTGTTATCTTTCACAAAATCTTTATAGTATTGATTTTGATCTTCTACAATCACTTCCATATCGGCCATTATGCTCTCCATTGTAGCCTGATCTCCCTCGTTTTGTGCTTGAAAAAACTCTTCTCTCATACTTTCAACTTTTTCCATGTGAGGGACATCATCATTGAACTTTTGAAATAGAGTTGATAACCTTGATCCCGATATCTCAGCATTTTCGGTGTCGGTTGTAACAGCTTTGATTGTTATATTAGCGTTTTCAAGAAAGAAAACTACAGGAGCCTGATTATCTTCATAGTATAGAAGATGTAGCTCAGGATGCTCAACTGAACCTTCAAATGTAAATGAACCGTTTTCTATAATGGCAGTATCCACATCTACAGGTCCGGTTTGTTCAATTTTACGTAAATAAACTGTGCCTGACTCTGCATCTTCAAAAGATCCTGTGATTTTATAGCTGTCGGTAGAACATGCTGTGATTAATCCGATAAAAGCCAGACCAAATAATAATTTCTTCATCATTGTTATGTTTGTTTGTATTAAAAATATACCTGAATAGATTTATCAGTTAGATTTCAGGTGTTTATTTGATTTTAAAATATTTTTCAAGTAGTGTTCCTGCTGCTTCAAATGAACTTATTTTTCCGTTTACCACCAATTTTTCGAGTTCTTTTAACCTTTCTTTGATTTCACTGTTTTGGTAAAAGTTCTCTTTTAACGCTTCATTAATTGATTCATACATCCAGTATTGAGATTGCTCTCTTCTGTTTTGTTCAAAATAGTTATTTTTACGTGTTAAAGTAACATATTCCATTACCATTTTCCAAACATCAGCGACCCCTGACGAGGATAAAGATGAACAAGTTTCTACTTTTGGAGCCCAGCTTGAAGGGGAGGGAGGGAAAAGGTGCAGGGCATTGCTGTATTGAGATTTTGCCAGCTCTGCTTTTTTTATGTTTTCTCCGTCGGCTTTATTAATTGCAATGCCGTCGGCCATCTCCATAATCCCTCTTTTAATACCCTGTAGTTCATCACCTGCACCTGCAATAAGAATAAGCAAAAAGAAATCAACCATTGAGTGCACTGCAGTTTCACTCTGTCCAACACCTACAGTCTCAATAAAGATGTTATCATACCCTGCTGCCTCGCAAAGAATAATCGTTTCCCGTGTTTTTCGTGCAACTCCCCCAAGTGATCCTGCCGAAGGTGAAGGGCGAATGTATGCACCTTCCATTGATGAGAGTCTCTCCATTCGTGTTTTATCACCCAATATACTTCCTTTTGTCTTTTCACTGCTGGGATCAATTGCTAAAACAGCCAGTTTTGATCCCTGGTTAATGAGGTGTGAGCCAAGTGCTTCTATAAACGTGCTTTTACCGGCACCGGGGACACCGGTAATGCCTAATCTCACCGACTTTCCTGAATATGGTAAACACTCCATTATAATTTTTTGAGCCATCTCCCGGTGGCTGGGCAGGGAACTCTCAATTAATGTGACAGCACGACTTAATATGGTAATATTTCCACTTAAAATGCCATCAACATACTCTTTTAAGGTTAAATCTTTTCTCTTTTTTGATAAAAATTTTTTTGCAGCATCGGGATTTAGAGAAGGAGTTTGATCTTCGCCTTTATTTATTGATAAACCTTTATAGCTATTATGATCTTCTATATGATTCCTGTTTTTGTTAAAGTGCATATTTTATAAATATTGATTAAATGCATAGACAAATTTAATAAAAACATCGCTGATTTGGTGTTAATAAATTATATATAATCGTTTTCTCTTTAAACCGGGAATTTAGATATAACCATTTGTCCTATTTTGCACTTATAACACTGTTTTGTTTTACAATATTTTTGTCGTAGATATATTAAAGCCTGACTATCTGCAGCATTTTGCGGATTTAATCCAAGGCTTTTCCATTTTGTTATAATACTGTTCTCTTCACAGGGTAACTCTTTAAGCCAAGTAAGCGCTTTCTTTTTTAAATCATGTAGAGCGCGCAATTCACCATAGGCATATGTTATAGGTATTAATGTGTTTATTATAATTAATTTACGCGAGGTCTTTCCCAAATTTTTCTCTTTTTGTGAAGCTAAAATATCCGGTATATAATGATCTTCCCAGTATCCTTTTGGTGAAGATTCAAGAAGAGATAGTAACTCATTACTACTTTTTTTTGATATAACCTGAGTTAAATTAACCCTCTGCTTATAAAAGAGTGAAGCCATTTGTACCAGTCTGACAGTCGGAAAATTTGATGGTCGCAGTCGCAAAAATTTCCAGTGATGCTTTTTTAAAGGTGTAAGTGCATACTTTTTTGAGAGATAGTTATATTCAGCTAATAACTTGTCGGTGTATTTATCATCGGGGGTTATTTTATTTAAAAAGCCGGCTTGTCCTAAAAAGAGTGCTTCAAGGCGTATTAAATTATCACTGTTTTTTGCTACAACTCTCCAGGGTGTTTTTCGTGCCAATTGTTCAAAAGGCTCACTGTTAAGCCCAAATCCAAAATTTCTAACCAGTAATATATAAAAAACTTCATTCCAGTCATTTATGGTTTTCTCTAATAGTAGCTTTATTTTACTGCTTTTAGCTGCAAGCTTCTCTTTTAACATTATCTCTAACCATTGATCAATTATTATTGGTTCTATAGTATCAATTTTGTTAGAACAGGGCAGCCATAACTGCTCTTTAAAGAGCTTTTGATGATTATACATGTCGGTGATATCATAGGGTATTATCCAGGCTGGAATTTCAATATTATTGTAATTGAATACCCTTGTGTCATATTCACACACTACATGGAGAATAACATTATTGAAATCTTCATTTTTATGGTGATAATGTTTAAACCAATCGGACGCCTTTTTATGTATTTCAATATTTCCTGCCCACGTGGTGTTTCCAATTTTAACTTTTGCATTAAAAAAATCTGGTCCGGCATCAATGTTTTCAGTTCCGGGATCTATTATATCAAGAGGTTCACCATTAACAGTTTGATGACTTCCGGTTTTGTATAATCTTTTTTTCCAGATATAATGCAGAAAGTTTTCTATCATTTTAAAACAGTTAAATGATATTGGTCTTAATTGGATGAATCATCCGGACATTTTGCTTTTTCTACTGCTGCAATAAACTCTTTTAAATTTTTTGATTTATAAATTATATCTAAAAAGGGGGGGCTATATTTTTGAATATCTTTTTTAAGGGAGCTGCTGCAATTTTCTTCCAGTACAGCTGCCATGCTTATAATAAGATTGTAAAGTGATACACTGTTTATATCTTGAGGTATATCTTGATTTACATTATTTACACATTCTCCTATAGCTCGTATAAAAGCAGGGCCCTCTTTAATTTGCCATGTACGAATAACAGCTCTGTTATTATTGATTAATGAGAATATCTCTTTTTCATGTTGTGATATTATTTTTAAAAAGAGAGAGCCGTTTTTTACCTCTTTTAAATGTTTTGAAAGTGATGCCGGCCAGTGAGTTGTAGGGTGAGTGTCGCATTCGAAGTGTAGCTCATGGTATATCTCATCTTTGTTAGCGTCACTTTTTTGACCAAAGCAGTTTTTTGTAGTTGTTATAGTTATATCGAGAGCTTTTTCTACTGCTGATATCTCTTTTGCATATATTTTATCAGAGAATCTGCTCCCTGCAAAAAGGAGTGCTGTTATCTCATTGTTACTATTAATTATCACCGACCCAGAGTCTCCGTAATAGGCAAACACTCTATAATTTTTATCTGCTGTTATTGTGATCTCTTTTTTTGTTGGATTGTAAAATGTTACAACACCTTTGGTCAATTTTGTTCTTGCACCTCTTTTAATAACTTGTTCTGCTATAACCGGTTGAGCTGTAGCTCCGTTTTTTATATTGCCAACTTCTGCTATTGAGTTTGAAATTTCTGTTTGATCGTTTATAACGGCAATTGCACTATCTGTTGCGAGATCTCCTTTACAGTTTGATGCAATTATATTAGGCTTTTGACATAACGACTCCCTAACCCAGGGCTGCCCAATAAGATCGTTATCTTCACCTTTAGATGAGTAGAGAACATGATGGTTGCTTAAAAGAACCCAGCTTTGATCGCTATTTCTTTTTGCAAAACATCCAAGTGTTCCAAATCCACGTGTGCTGTTCCCATTTTTTATATTGTTAATCATTACTCCTCCTATAACCGGACGGTAAATTTTTTTGTCAACTGAGTTGCACAGTGGCACTTTATCTTCCTCTTCTGTTATATCAGTAACAACACCCTCTATGTGAGAGGGAATTATATCGCGATTATTAAGATTCTCTTTTTTAATTTTTTCAGAAACAACTATTTTAATGCAGAGCTCTTTTGTTAACTCTCCATTTTTTTCCTTAATACCTATGCCTATCTCCTTGACATTTGGATATTTTTTGATTAGCGGAGTAACATTTTGCAATATTTTAAGGAGTCTATCCTGCTCTTTTTTTAACTGGCTGCGGGTTTTCATATCTATATGATTATACTCATTAAAATTAAGGTAATGTAAACTATTTTACAACCATAAATTAAATTAGATACTTATCCCGTTATTTTAGAGATAGATTAGAGATGCTTTTTAAGTAGCATTGCCATCTCTTTTTGTCTGTTTATTGCCGACTCTCTGGCTTTTTTAGCAAAATCATTATCCGATCCCGCATAAATTATCTCTCTTGATGAGTTAACTAACAGTCCGCACTTCCTGTTCATCCCATTTTTAGCAACCTCTTCCAAGCTTCCACCCTGAGCACCTATACCAGGAACCAGTAGAAAATGTTCGGGTATAATTTTTCGAATATCTGCAAGCATGGTGGCTTTAGTGGCGCCTACCACATACATTATATTTTCACAATTACCCCAATTTGATGATTTTTTAATTACTCGTTCATATAGCTTCTCTTCGTTTTCACTCATATATTGAAAATCTGAAGCTCCTTTATTTGATGTTAAGGCAAGCAATATTACCCATTTGTCGATATAGGTTAAAAAGGGTTTTACCGAATCTTCTCCCATATATGGAGCAACTGTAACGGCATCAAAGTTCATGGCATCAAAAAATGCTCTGGCATATAGATTAGATGTGTTGCCAATATCTCCTCTTTTTGCATCAGCAATTATAAATATCTCAGGGTGATTATAGCGTATATAGTTAACTGTTTTTTCGAGTGAGTTCCAGCCGTTAACACCCAGACTTTCATAAAATGCAAGATTGGGTTTATATGCAATGGTTAAATCATGAGTTGCATCTATAATCTCTTTGTTGAAGTTAAAAACCGGATCGGTGGTATCAAGAAGTGATTGGGGAATTTTACGTATATCTGTGTCTAAGCCTATACATAAAAAACTCTCCTTTTTCTTTATCTGTTCAAAAAGCTCATTTGATGTCATAGTAGATATGGTAATAGTGTTAAATTAGGTCGCTCTCTTTTAATCTTTCTGCATTCTCTTCCATCTGAAGCTTTTTAATTACTTCATCAAGGTCACCATCCATAACTGCCTGTAGGTTATAGAGAGTTAAATTGATACGATGGTCGGTCACTCTTCCCTGTGGGTAGTTGTAGGTACGTATTTTTGCAGACCTGTCTCCGGTAGAAACCATAGTTTTCCTTTTTGAGGATATCTCATCCAGATATTTTTGATGTTCCAGGTTGTAAATTCTTGTACGTAACTCAGCCATTGCCTTATCAAGGTTTTTAAGTTGAGACTTTTGATCCTGGCATGTTACCACAATTCCTGTGGGAATATGTGTTAATCGTATTGCTGAATAAGTTGTGTTAACCGATTGTCCACCCGGACCTGAAGAACAGTAAGTGTCTTTTCTAATATCTTCGGGTTTTATTTTTACATCAAACTCTTCGGCCTCAGGTAAAACTGCTACTGATGCTGCTGAAGTATGCACCCTGCCCTGTGTTTCGGTTTGTGGTACGCGTTGTACCCTGTGAACTCCCGATTCATATTTTAATATCCCATAAACTCCATTACCTGTAACATTAAAGACAATCTCTTTATAACCGCCTGATGTTCCTTCAGAAATATTGGTAACCTCTATTTTCCATCTGTTTTTTTCACAAAATTTTGAATACAATCTAAAGAGATCTCCTGCAAAAATTCCTGCTTCATCTCCTCCGGTTCCTGCACGTATTTCAACAACAGCATTTTTAGTATCTTCAGGATCAGAAGGCAGAAGAAGAACTTTGATCTCCTCTTCCATCTCGGGCAATTTTTGCTCCATCTCATCCAACTCTTCTCTTGCCATCTCTCTCATTTCTTCATCACTCTCCTGCTTTAGAATATCTTTTGTGCTATCAATATTTTCAAGCAGGTTTTTATACTCTTTTGATACTTCTACCAGCTCTTCCAGCTCTTTATACTCTTTGTTAAGCTTAATATAGCGTTTGGTATCAGCAATAACTTCAGGATCGGTTATTTGTTGTGCTGTCTCTTCAAATCGCATTCGAATCGATTCAAGCTTTGAAAGTAATGTGTTTGTTTTTGGCATCTTTTTATATAAAATATATTATCAGGAACCTGTTTTTCTCACTCTAGTAATATAACAATTAGTTTTAGAGGAGCTAATGATTATAAATAAATTCACCGTAATCACTTTTTATGGTGAGTTTTTTAGAGGATGATGATTCACAATAACCGATAATTTGAGCATCTATATTAAAAGATTTTGAAATTTCTATAATACTTTGCGCTGTCTCTTCATCGGTATATATCTCCATACGGTGTCCCATATTAAAGACTTTATACATCTCCTGCCATGGTGTACCTGACTCTTTTTGAATAACCTCAAATAGCTTTGGAGGTTTAAACATATTGTTTTTTACAATGTGTAAATTGTTAGTAAAATGTAATATTTTTGTTTGAGCACCTCCGGAGCAGTGAACCATTCCATTAATTTTATCACGAAAATTTTCTACCACCTTTTTTATTACCGGGGCGTATGTGCGTGTTGGAGAGAGAACAAGCTGTGCAGCATCAAGTTCCACACCATCTATCTTTTGAGTAAGATTGTATGAGCCTGAATAGACCAAATCAGATGGGAGGGAAGGGTCATAACTTTCGGGATATCTCTTTTTTAAAATATTTGAGAAAACATCATGACGTGCAGATGTTAATCCGTTGCTACCCATTCCTCCATTGTAGAAATCTTCGTAAGTAGCTTTCCCTGATGATGATAAACCAACGATTACATTACCGCACTTAATATTTTTATTTGTTATTACATCATCCCGTCTCATCCTGCAGGTAACGGTGGAGTCAACTATTATAGTACGAACAAGGTCTCCAACATCGGCAGTCTCTCCACCTGTTGACCATATTGAAACTCCGTTATCTCTTAAATTTTGAAGAACCTCTTCGGTACCGTTTATAATTGCCGATATTACTTCGCCCGGAATTAGGCTTTTGTTACGTCCGATTGTTGATGAGAGAAGTATGTTATCAGTTGCGCCTACACACAAAAGATCATCAACATTCATTATTACTGCATCCTGGGCAATACCTTTCCAAACAGATAAATCCCCTGTTTCACGCCAATACATATAAGCAAGTGCAGATTTTGTGCCTGCTCCGTCGGCATGCATTATGTTACAGTATTTAGGATCTCCTGCTAAAATATCGGGAATGATTTTGCAAAATGCTTCGGGAAAGATTCCTTTATCAATGTTTTTTATTGCGTTATGCACATCCTCTTTAGAAGCTGAGACACCTCTTTTATTATATCTTGACTCTATACTCACCTTGCTGATTTTTGAATAATTAGGATGACAAAAATAATATAATCTTTTGGTATCATCAACTAATACAAAAGAGTATAATGATTTATTCCATAGTAAGAGGCTGTGCTGCACTTTGCATATTTAACCTGACATTAACCTGTTTGCTCTCTTCAATATTTTTGGTATTGATTTTTTCGGTGCTGTTAAAGTAACCTGGGGCTGTAGCTAAAATAAGATACTCCTCTCCTGGATTTAGTATCAGGTTGAACTCTCCCTGATCTCCGGGGGCTAATCTGTTATTGGTTCCATCAGTTCCAATAATTCTGATGGTGACATCCTTAGGAGGAGTGTTGCTGTTTTCACTCTCTATTTTACCTGTTAAAACAATACGTATTACAGGTTTTTCGAATCGGTATATATTATCAATACCTCTTCGGCTATCTCGTGAACTTGAGAAGAAGCCCGCATCTCTTCCTGGCAAAAATGTTATGCCAAAATCATCTCCACTTGAGTTAATTGGTTGTCCTAAATTAGAGACTTCCCACTCATCATCTTCTCCTTTTTCAGCTACAAAGATATCTAAACCACCATATCCCGTATGGCCATCTGAGCTAAAAAAGATAGTATTGTTATTTTTTATATAGGGGTATAGTTCTTTGCCTGTTGTGTTTATTGCAGCACCCATATTTACAGGTGTTTCCCATTCGCTGCCTCTTCGTTCTGTTTTCCATATATCTTTCTCACCTATATTGCCGGGCTTATCTGAAACAAAATAAAGAGTGTTTCCATCGGGAGAAATTGCAGGATGCGCATAAATAAGAGAATCGGGGCCTAGATTAACTTTTTGAGGCTCTTCCCATCTTCCTCCTGTACGTCTCATTGTCCATATATGTGTACCCTGATTTTCATCTTCATCATTAATTATTCTGGTAAAAAAAGCTTCTCTTCCGTCACTAGTCATTGAAAATTTTCCCTCCTCAATATAATCTTCAGCTTCTGTGGTAAATAGCGGTTCTGCCTCTTGCCAATCTCCTCGGGAGTCTTGAGATATTGTATATATTTTTGAAGGAGCCTGACCTGTAATAGTGCTTAAGTCTCTGTCTCGAACTGTGCGTTCATATCTCATTGATGAAAAAAACAGCTGTCCAGGATCAAATGGTGATATAAAAGGTGCAAAATCACTTTGACGAGAGTTTATGGCTCTCATAGCTTCAACTTCATAATTTACAATTACGGGATCAAGTGCAAGTCTGCATGAAGCAATCCCCCTATTTATTTCAGCATTACGCGGAAAATCTTCCTGTAGTTCCAGTAAAATTTCAAGAGCATCTTCGTAATCGCCATTTTTTTGAAGTTGACTTGCCTGCAAAATCAGGGCATCTCTCTCATTATAACCAAAGCGGGCGGCTCTGCCATAATTCATTGCTGCTCTGGAGGCCTGATTTGTTTTTCTATAAGACTCTGCCATATAAAATGCTGCCATACCCCTGTAGTAGCGGTTATCTTCTCTACTGTAAATTCGGTCAAACATCTCAATAGCTTTAATATACTCTCCCGAATTATAGGTCTGTTCAGCCCTTTTCATCCTTTTGCTTGTGGAGCAGCTGTTTAATATTAAAAGAGAAGCTATTATTGCTACTGTATATACTGCACGATTCATAATTATAATCTAAAATGAGACTGTTTTTTAATGGGTACTCAATTTATAAAACGTTTGGCAGTAATAAATATTTTATATATGTATAACTTCATCATATGCAGCTGCTGCAGCTTCCATTATTGCCTCTGACATAGTTGGGTGGGGGTGAACCGATTTAATTATCTCATTGGCTGTTGTTTCAAGAGTACGTGCCGTTACAACTTCTCCTATCATTTCGGTTACGTTATCTCCTATCATATGAGCCCCTAAAAGTTCTCCATACTTTGCATCAAAAATCAATTTAACGAAACCTTCTCTCTTTCCCGAAGAGCTTGCCTTTCCGGAGGCTGTAAAGGGGAATTTACCTATTTTAAGTTCGTAACCGCCCTCTTTTGCAGCTTCTTCGGTTAAGCCAACTGAAGCTACTTCCGGACTGGCATAGGTGCAGGCGGGGATATTACTGTAATTGATAGGTTTTACATCTTTTCCTGCCATTTTTTCAACACATGTTATTGCCTCTGCAGATGCTACATGGGCGAGGGCCTGTCCTGCAACGATGTCTCCAATGGCGTATATGCCATCGGCAGATGTTTTGTAAAAGGGATCAACTTTTATTTTACCGTTTTCGGTCTCTACACCCGCTTCTTGTAGTGCGAGCTCCTCGATATTAGGTGTAACACCTACAGCTGATAACACAATATCACTCTCTACAACCTCTTCTTTCCCTTTTTTATTCTTTATTGTTACTTTTACTTTCTTCCCTGAGGTGTCGGCCGATGTAACCTCTGAGCCAGTCATTACTTTTATTCCTGCTTTTTTAAATGAGCGTCCCAGCTGTTTTGAAACCTCTTGATCTTCAAGAGGTACTATATCCTTCATATACTCAACAAGTGTAACCTTTGTACCTATGCTGTTATAGAAGTATGCAAATTCACTGCCTATTGCTCCTGATCCTACAATAACCATAGATTCAGGCGGTTTTTCAAGGGTTAAAGCTTTTCGGTAACCTATAATTTTTTCTCCGTCAATTGGAACTGCTTTAAGTTGTTTGCTGCGTGCTCCGGTTGCAAGAATAATATTTTTGGCACTATATTCGGTTTTACCCTCTTTATTTGTGACTTCAATACTTTTATTTTTTGTTAGCTTTGCGCTTCCTTTAATTACCTCAATCTTATTTTTTTTAAAGAGATATTCAATTCCTTTACTCATTCCCGAGGCTACCTCTCTGCTTCTTTTTATTATCGCATTAAAGTCTGCACTAACATCACCGCTAATATTAACTCCGTAGCTCTCTGCTTCTTTAATATAATTAAAAACCTGGGCACTTTTAAGGAGAGATTTGGTTGGAATACATCCCCAGTTAAGACATACACCACCCAGTTCAGCTTTTTCTATTACTGCTACTTTAAATCCAAGCTGCGAAGCTCTTATTGCTGCAACATAACCTCCTGGTCCGCTTCCAATAATTAATAGATCATATTTTGTCATATCTGATATCTCTTATGAGTTAATATTTTAAGGTGCTATTTACTTTCTTAAACAAATCTGCTTTGTGAAAGTTCATTTGTAAAAGTTATGGAAATCTGTCAAGTTTTATCTATTTATTGCGTGAAGAATCATCTTTTTTCTTTCCTCTGTTTTGAGCAATTATTTTATTTATTCCGTTGGAAAGTTTTTTTTGTTTGGTTGAATTACTCTCCTCTTTTTTAACACTACCAAGAAGAAAACTATATGGTTCCATACCTTTTATTTCGTCAAATATCACTTTTAATATTGCTATTCCCGGTATAAAGAGAATCATTCCTGCCAGGCCCCAAACAAAATTTCCAACAAACAGAGCAATAATAGTCATTAAAGGATTCATAGAGACTTTGCTGCCCACTATTCTCGGTGTAAAAAGATTACTTTCAAATAGTTGTATTACATAGAATGCCAAAAAAACACCGAAGGGATACCAAAGTGAATCTTTTGTTAACAGGGCAAAAGCGATAGGCAGTGTTGCACCTAAAAATGGTCCCAAAAATGGTATTAAATTTAAAAAAGCTGCAAAAACAGCAAATAGCAGTGCATGTTTGATTCCCAGACTATACAATGCAATACTGTTTAGTACTGCCAATATACAAATTACAATAAATGACCCTTTGATATAGTTTTGAATTACATATTTTACCTTTTGCACTGCATGTTCTACATTACTTGTATATTTGGAGCTAAAAGCTTTTTTAACAAAATCGATTAAAAACTTACGATAATAAAGAAAAAGAAAGATATAAACCGGAACAATAAATGCCATGGTAATAGTTCCTGCTGTAGCTATAACTCCCTGAGTTAAAGTGTCCACATTTTCATAGAGTTGTTGAAATATAACATCTTTTATATTATCCATGGAGATTGGAACAGCACCTTCAAAATGGGTAGAAATAAAATTGTTATAATCTTCAACAAGTTGGCTAAATCTGGTTTCTAATCCTTCTAAGTCTTGTGAAAAACGTAAAATTTGATTGTAAAAAAAGTAGATAAACCCCGATAGTATAACTATAAGGCTTATTAAACTAATAATGGCTGCAAGTGCTGAAGGGAATTTTTTATTTTCGAGCCATGATGTTAACGGACTTATTAGAATTGCTAAAAACCCGGAAATAAGCAGTGGAACAAGTATTACTTTTGCTTCACGCATTAAAACGAATATAAGAATGATTCCCAAAAGTATAGAAACCAACTTTATATAGGTGGGCAGTTTTACAGTTTTATCTAACATATATTTTCTCGCTATTTTAATAACTAAATATACAAAAAGAGTGGTAATATAGGATTATAGTTGCCGGGGTTTTTGCTTATTTGTTATTTCCCATAAAATGACCCCTGCAGCCACTGATACATTTAGTGAATGTTTAGTGCCATATTGGGGTATTTCCAGACTAATATCGCATTTATCTATTATTGATTGTTGAACTCCTTTTACTTCATTACCCATAACGATGGCATATTTTTGATTGTTATTGGGAGTGAAGTTTTGCATATTTTCACTTTTGCTGGTCTGTTCAACCGCAGCTATAATAAAACCTTCATTTTTTAAAATCTCTATAGCTGTCTCTCCGCTTTTTAAATATTCCCATTCAACGGCATCTTCGGCTCCAAGGGCTGTTTTGTGGATGTCGTTATGAGGAGGGGTAGGGGTTATTCCGCATAGATATATTTTTTTAATGCGAAAAGCATCAGCAGTTCTAAAAATACTTCCAACATTATGCATGCTGCGAATATTATCCAATATAACAACAATATTTTGCTTGGGAGATTTTTTAAACTCTTCTATAGATTGCCTGTTAAGTTCTGTTATTTTTAGTTTTCTCATTAATATGATCTCTTTTTACAAAAATAATTAAATTATTAGTAGTGTTCATTTTTTATACTTTCTCAATTATATTTGTTTAAAGAGAAATTAGATATGTTCAGTTTTTGTTAATATTAATTTAATTGTAATGGTCGATAATAGATATATTGGAGCGCATGTGAGTGCGGCAGGAGGGGTTGAAAATGCTCCCTTGAATGCAGCTGCCATTGGGGCAAATGCCTTTGCTTTTTTTACAAAAAACCAACGGCAGTGGGTTGCAAAACCTTTAACCGAGAGGAGTATTGTTAATTTTAAAGAGAATTGCGAAAAAGAGGGCTTTGATACCTCTATGATTTTGCCTCATGATAGTTATCTTATTAATTTAGGGCATCCCGAAACTGCTGCGCTTGAAAAATCTCGATCAGCTTTCATTGATGAGATGCAAAGATGTGAACAGTTGGGATTGAAAAAGCTCAATTTTCATCCCGGCAGTCATTTGAATAAAATCTCTCTTGATAACTGTTTTAAACGAATTGCTGAATCAATAAATATTGCATTGGAGAAGAGTTCATCTGTTATGGCTGTTATTGAAAATACTGCCGGACAGGGGAGTAATGTTGGTTATGATTTTACTCATATTGCAGAAATTATTGATAAAGTTGAGGATAAATCAAGAGTTGGGGTATGTATTGATACCTGCCATGCGTTTACAGGAGGATATAACCTGATAGATGATGAGGAGTATAGAAAAATATGGGATAGTTTTGATGATATAATTGGAGCCAACTATCTTGCCGGTATTCATCTTAATGATAGTAAAAAACCGCATGGCTCAAAGGTTGATCGCCATGCCAGTCTGGGCGAAGGCTTTTTGGGCAAAGAGTTTTTTATTAAATTTATTAAGGATGAACGCTTTGCAACTGTTCCTGTTATATTAGAGACGCCTAATCCTGATATATGGGGTGAAGAGATTAAATGGCTTAGAGATAATATATAAACTTTTTAACTATTTATTGGCATCTGCTTTGTACAATCTAAAAATGAAAAGGTTTTTATAAGGCAATAAATATGGTACGTGGTATATCACTTATAGTAATACTATCTCTTTTTTGGTTGCCTCTTTTTTCGCAATCAGATAAAGTAATAGAGAGTAACAAACTCGATAGGTATTTTAAATCGATTGTTGTTAATGGTGATACTATTCCTGAGGTGATGCTTAAAGAAGTTAAAGTGATTGCTCCTTTTAATTTTAGAGATGAGAGAGAGTATAGGCAGTATCATAGGTTAATAAGAGATATAGAACTAACTCTTCCTTTTGCGCGTTTAGCGGCTCAAAAACTGGAAGATATTAGTGAAGATGTAGAAGCTGCTGAAACCAGAAGAGAGCGTCGGCGTCTTGTACGAGATACCGAAAGAGAACTTTTTGATGAGTATGAAGACTCTTTAAGAAGTCTCTCATTTCGTCAGGGCAGACTTTTAATGCGGTTAATTGATCGTGAAACCGGTGATACTACCTATGAGATAATTCGTGAGTATAAAGGGGGAGTTTCTGCCTTTTTTTGGCAAGGTATTGCACGCATTTTTGGAGCTAATTTAAAGGATGAGTACGAACCCGATCGTAAGGATTTGATGATTGAACATATCATTGAGCGGATGGATGCAGGAGTATTATAAAATGGACCCTGTTAAAATATCTCACAGGGTCCATTTTTCTTTTTAAGTTTTTTATGTTTTATCGCTCTATTGACTCATCTAATGGTGTATCAAGTATTAATTCAAGTGTTTCTTTTACCACTTTATCTGCTCCTTCGGCAATTTGTGAAATTGTAGCATCCAGCATGTAGCAGGGAGTTGTTGCTATTTTATTCTCTTTATCTATTACTACCTCAGCATGTGTTGTTGTAATATGAGTCCCGCCCATTTTCTCCACTGCTTGTGATGCATCGGGGTCGTTTCCTATAGTCACTTTTGTATTACCAATAATTTTAGTTAATAGAACAGGGGAGATACAAAGAGCTCCAATAGGTTTTTTTGCTTTGTGAAATTCTTTAACTACTGATTCTACTTCAGGGTTAACTTTACAGTCAGCTCCATCAAAAGCAAACGTGCAAAGATTTTTTGCAACTCCAAACCCTCCGGGAAGAATTAGTGCATCAAAATTTGAGGTTTTTAATTTAGTGAGCGGCTGGATTTTGCCTCTGGTTATTCTGGCTGCTTCTGTTAAGACATTTCTTTTTTCGGACATCTCTTGCCCTGTGATGTGGTTGATTACATGTTTCTGCTCTATATCAGGAGCATATACTTCATAGGCAGCTCCATCTTTTTCAATAGAGAGAAGTGAAAATACGGTTTCTTGAATTTCTGCTCCATCAAAAACGCCGCATCCTGCTAAAATAACTGCTACTTTTTTCTGTTTCATAGCTATATTTTTTAGGTTAATATAATGCTGATGTTGTTTGTGTAAATATATTCAAATCTATTTTGCTATTATTATAGAAGTGCGTATGCTTTATCTTCTCTTTTACTATAAAATTAAGATATTGTGAACTAACAAACAAAAAAGGCTGCCCTTTTTGGACAGCCTCTTTTAATTATATGTTTTTAGGTAGTTGACTACTGAACAATTGATCTGAAAGTTGCATCTCCAAAGTATTGTGCAAATTCCATATCTGTTGCAGCATACTCT
The DNA here is from genome assembly GCA_029688995.1 of Marinilabiliaceae bacterium ANBcel2. GTDB lineage: Bacteria > Bacteroidota > Bacteroidia > Bacteroidales > Marinilabiliaceae > JARULA01. Next base: position 469,662 of record JARULA010000001.1, on the reverse strand, counting down.
TTTAACTCTTCATTTAATTCAACTGCAGTACGTAAGTTGTCGAACATCATGTCAGAGTCGTTTGTGCGAACACCTATAATAGCTTTAAGATAGTATTTAAGTCCAACCTCTTGTGGATTGGCATTAAGAGTTGATAAAGCTGAGTCGTAGTTTCCTGCAAGAATTTTTGCAAGAGCAGCGTTACAGCTGGTGCTGTTACCATAGTAACGAACAGCCTCGTCATACATACCTTTACTTATTGCAACAACACCCAGGTTGTGATCAAGCTCTTCACCAATACCTGCAGCTGCATCAAAGTACTCTTCAGCCTCATCGATATTTCCTTCACGAAGAGCAATTGCTCCAAGGTTGTTCATTACAACCGGCTCATTTGCTTTAACTGAGTTAGCTCTTTCAAAAGCTGTTTTAGCATTGTTTAATTCTCCTTTTTTATAAAGGATGTACCCAACGTTATTATGAGTTCTCCAATCATTTTCAAACTGAGAAGCTGCTGCTCTGTATATTTCAAGTTGCGTTTCTTTGTCATCTGTTAGAGTTGCTGCATAAAGAATCTCTTCTATGTTCAATTCTAAAGGATTAGAGGATGCTAAATTTGAGATTTCCTCGTCAGATTTTCCTATAACTTCTGCATTTACACTCATTTGAGCACGACGAAGTTTTGGAAGAATTTCATCTGCAAGAACCTCATAGGTACTTGCCATATTTTTAATCTCTCTTTCTCTTACTTCAGGATCGGTATGTGTTGAAAGAACTCTGATGATTGCATCTTTGTCTGCAATATCACTTTGTTGTACAAGTTCTCTAAATCCTTCCCAATCTTCAGGAGTGTTTCTAAGGTCAAAGAAACTGTCGTCAGAGGCTTCTTCTACGCTTGCTCTTCTAAGCTGGCGGGCAAGATAGCTTTTAGCTGACTCTTCACGTGCTTCAGCTAGACGGGTGTTCAGGTCAATTGGTCCGTCGGGTGAAGCATAAGCAGAGATATCAACACCTTTGAAATTTTTATTTTCAGTCTCCTTCACCTCTTCAATGAAGTCGTTTATTGCTTTAATTTCATCTTTTCTAAGCTCGCTATTTCTTACATTCGATCTGTGAATAAGATATAAGATTTGAGCTTCTTTTGAAAGAGGAGTGATTCTCTCGAAACCATCAGCTCCAATAGCACTTTTTATACCTTCTTCGGCATACATCTCTGAAGTAGAGATTACCCCTTCAGCAACTTTGTAAGGCTCAAACTCAACCTGATCATCACCTTTTGAGGCTGTAATTCTAATAACAAGATCAGAAACTCTCATGTTTTCATTGTAAGGAACAGTATTTTCATAATTTACCTGTCCTCCATCAGATCTTGAGATAACCTGAGCATTTCCTTCTACTCTGTCACCTTGTAGTGTATAACTTGGGAACTCAGTTTCACCACCGTCATAAACTAATACCGGAGTAGCTTCTAATGTAGCCCTGCGGTCAAAGTATCCCGAAGGAATTTGAACTCTAATGTTAACATCAACCTCACCACCGTGAGCTTCCAAAACTTCAGGTGTTACGGTATAATTAACATCTTCTGCATTTCTTTTCATCTTATCTAAACTTGAACAACCTGCCAATACGGCGGCTAATGTTAGATAAGTAAAAATTTTCATTTTCTTTCTTTTCATAATGTTAGCTTAATTATTTGTTCTGGAACATACTTTAAAAATCTTTCTCACACAAATATAACAATGTTTTCAAAAAATAAAACAAAGGGTCTCTTTTTGTGAAATAAATTTAAAGCCATTTCTATTATTTATTTACAAATATAGACAATATAAGTATGATTATTCAAGCTTATATTACTCTTTTTAATATAAAAAATAAAACTTTTTCTCAATTTATTGTTAAACAAATCTTAAATATGTTATTATTTAAAATGTTCATTCATATTATAGAGTGTAAATGCCCATTTATCTGCTATCTCTTCAATTTGCATTGATACCGGTTTACCAGCGCCATGTCCTGCTTTTGTCTCTATTCTTATGAGCGTTGGGTTTAAACCCGAATAGCTGTTTTGAAGCGCTGCAATATATTTATATGAGTGGGCAGGTACAACTCTGTCATCATGATCAGCTGTTGTGACTAATGTGGCAGGGTATCCATTTCCTTTTGGAATGTTGTGCAGTGGAGAGTAGCTGTATAGATACTCAAACATCTCTTTGCTATCATCACTTCTTCCGTAGTCTCCTGCCCATGCCCAGCCAATAGTAAACTTATGATATCTGAGCATATCCATTACTCCAACATTTGGAAGTGCAACACTAAATAGATCGGGCCGTTGATTAGCTACTGCACCTACCAGCAGACCTCCGTTGCTTCCACCCATTATTGCGAGCTTATCACTTACTGTATATCCATTTTCTATTAGATACTCTGCTGACTGTATAAAATCATCAAAGACTCTTTGTTTGTTTTTCTTTGTTCCTGCTCTATACCAATCTTCACCATATTCTCCACCTCCTCGTATGTGTGCTCTTATGTATACTCCTCCGTTTTCGAGCCATGGTATTAATGAGATGTCAAAACCAGGGGTTTGGATGATATTGAATCCGCCATATCCATATAGTAGGGCAGGATTGTTTCCATTGAGCTCTATATCTTTTTTATGAGTGATAAAGAGAGGTATTTGTGCACCATCATCGGCTTCAAAAAACTCAACAGTTGTTGTATAATCATCTGTTTCAAAGTTGGTGCTCGGACTAAAAACTGTTGTTAGGTTGTTGCTCTTAATATCCAGTTCAAAAACTTCTGTTGGGTTTGTGTATGAAGTATAATTAAAATAGATTATATCTCTATTTTCATATCTGTTTATTCCCGAAACTGATCCGGCCCCTGGCAGTTCAATATCTTTTAGATACTCTCCTGAGTGATCATATATTTTTAGATTTGACTCTACATCTTTAAGATAATGACAAACAATATAGTTTTCGGTAAGAGTCACTCCTCTTAATATATCCTCTTTTTCGGGTATAATCTCTTCCCAGTTTGTCAACTCGGGAGTTGATGGATTTATTGCAACCACTCTTCTTCTTGAGGCATTTTCATTAGTTACAAAAAGGAGTCTGTTGGTTGATAATGAGCCAATATATGAGCTTTCGGTGTTAAAGTCGGAGTCAACAGAGATTTGGCTGTTGTTTTGTAAATTGTGAATATCTATTTGATTCCCTTGTGTTGATCTTGTAGAAAAACGTATGAGGTATCTGTTGTTGTCATCAACAACGGCACTAAAGTTTCTTTGAGGATTTTCATCATCTTTATGAATTAAAATGTCATCATCTTGACTTGTCCCTTTTTTATGATAGTATAGTTTTTGAAATTCATTGCTTGCCGATAACTCCTCTCCATCTTTTGGTTCATCATACCTGCTGTAAAACAACCCCTCATCATCCCATGATAATCCTGAGAATTTAACCCACTTTAAATGATCATCCAAATCTTCACCTGTGTTAACATCACGAATAAAAACCTCGCGCCAGTCTGATCCCCCTTTACTTATTGCATAAGCAATATAATTACCATCATTCGATATAGATGTTGCTGCCAGTGATGTGGTTCCATCTTCTGAAAAGAGGTTGGGATCGATAAGTACCCTTTCGTCGCTCTCTCCAATGTTTTTTACATAGAGAACCGCATGATTGCTTATTCCATCATGGCGAAAATAGAACTTTTTGTCTCCTTTAATTGTGGGGGCATATTGTCGGGTATATTTCCATACCTCTGAAAGACGATCTTTAATTCGATCTTTGAAAGGGATATTGTTAAGATATCTGTTTGTAATTTCATTTTGTTGCTCAATCCATTCCTTTGTCTCTTTAGAGTTTTCATCTTCGAGCCATCGGTATGGATCTTTAACCATATATCCAAAGTAATCATCTGTAGCATCAACCTGTTTTGATTCAGGATAATTGATTTTATGTTCTTCATTTTTTTGTCTGCATCCGGCAAATATTAGCGCAGATATAACTGCAATTATTAGGACTGTTTTAGTTTTCATGTGTCTAAAATTTGTTGGTTCAAAGGTCACATGTAACTCGCCATCATAGTCATTGTCTGCGGCAATCTTCAATTTTGTTGTGTAAGAAAAGCTTTGACTTTATCGATCTTGCGATTCGCATGGCCCATTTTATCTATTTATTTTTTATTAAAGTTGTTTTTAGAATGAGCTAAAATAGTTCAATTATTAAACAAAAAAAAGGATAGCTTGTTATTAGAGAGCTATCCTTTTTTTTAGAATTTTAACTTGCGGTTATTTCTTATCTCTTGGCAATAAAACTTTTCTTGAAAGTTTTAGTTTTCCTGATTTTGGATCGATATCAATTAGTTTTACTTCTATCTCTTCTCCCTCTTTTAATACATCTTCGGTTTTTTCTACCCTTTTCCAGTCTATTTCTGATATATGAAGGAGTCCGTCTTTACCGGGTAATATTTCGATAAAAGCTCCAAAAGGAACAATCGATTTTACTTTCCCTGTATATATTTTACCCATTTCAGGAACAGCAACTATTGCATTTATTTTGTTTAAAGCTTTATCGATAGATTCTTTGTTATTTGCTGATACATCAATTACTCCTTGATCATCTTCTTCATTAATAACTAAAACTGCACCTGTGTTAGCTTGTATTTCCTGAATTATTTTGCCGCCAGGACCAATAACTGAACCAATCATCTCCTTTGGAATTCTAATTGTTTCAATTCTTGGCGAGTGAGGCTTCATCTCTTCTCTTGGGGCATCAAGCACTTCGTTCATTTTATTTAGGATATGCATACGTCCTTCTTTTGCTTGATTTAAAGCTTTTTCCAGAACTTCGTAGGATAAACCGTCAACTTTTATATCCATTTGTGTAGCGGTTATTCCTTTTTCGGTTCCGGTTACTTTAAAATCCATATCACCAAGATGATCTTCATCTCCTAAAATATCTGACAGCACTACATATTTATCGCTTTCGGAATCGGTAACAAGACCCATTGCAATTCCCGAAACCGGACTTTTTATTTTTATTCCGGCATCCATTAATGCTAGAGTTCCTGCACATACAGTAGCCATTGATGACGATCCGTTTGATTCAAGGATATCTGACACAACTCTGATGACGTATGGAGACTCCTCTGGCATTATTGGCTTAAGAGCCCTTAGTGCAAGGTTTCCGTGACCAATTTCGCGACGGCCTACACCTCTGTTTGGCCTTGCCTCTCCTGTTGAGAATGGTGGAAAATTGTAGTGAAGTAAAAAGCGGTCTGTTGATTTATTTAATACATCATCAATAATTTTTTCATCCATTTTTGTTCCAAGAGTCACAGTTGTAAGAGATTGAGTCTCTCCTCTGGTAAAGAGAGATGAACCGTGTGGTCCCGGTAAATTGTCAACTTCGCACCATATTGGGCGAATTTCATCCATTTTTCGACCGTCAAGACGAATGTCTTCTTTTATCATCATTTTTCGAACGGCCTCTTTCTCTACATCATGAAAGTATCTGTTAATAAGTTCAGATGGTATTTCATCCTCTTCGGTTTCGCTGTAATTTTTTTCAATCCAGCTTTTTAATACATCTTTTAGCTCTTGTAAGCGTTCTTGCTTATTGGGATTAGCTTTTTTAGCGACAGAGTAAACCTCGTCATAGGTCTCTTTCCATATTTTTTCACGAAGCTCTTCATCATTATCTTCGTGACAATACTCCCTTTTTACAGTTTTGCCTACGGCTTCGGCTAATTCTATCTGTACTTTGCATTGAACTTTAATGGCTTCGTGAGCAACTTTCATTGCTTCAAGCAGTTCGCTCTCTGAAACTTCCTGCATTTCACCTTCAACCATCATGATGTTGTCGTAGGATGCAGCAACTATTATATCCATATCGGCCTCTTTAATTTGAGAAACCGTTGGGTTAATAATAAGTTCTCCCTCTATGCGGGCAACCCTTACTTCAGAAATGGGACCGTTAAAGGGAATGTCAGATACTGCTAAAGCTGCCGAAGCTGCGAGTCCGGCAAGCGAATCTGGAGAGCTTTCAGAATCTGCAGATATTAAATTTATTGTAACAAATGTGTCGGCGTGATAATCTTCGGGGAAGAGTGGTCGTAACGCCCTGTCAACTAACCGCGAGACTAATATTTCATAATCTGAGGGGCGAGCCTCTCTTTTCTGAAATCCTCCGGGGAAACGTCCGGCAGATGCATATTTCTCTTTATATTCAACCGATAAAGGCATAAAATCAGTGCCTGGTTTTACTTCCTGTGCTGAAACTACCGTAGCAAGCAGGTAGGTATCTCCCATGCGAACTACTACTGAACCGTCGGCCTGTCGGGCCATTTTGCCGGTTTCAATTACTATAGACCTTCCATCACCAAGGTCAATTTGTTTTTCAATTGGCTTAATCATAACGTTTTCAATTATTTTCCTGTCAAAGATAGGTATTATCTGCAGACAACAATCTTGTTTTATCTATTTTGTTGAAGGAAAGAAGTATTAGAGGGGAGTTGTTGTAGAAAAGGCAATTTCAAAATTGAAATTGCCTTTTTAGTGTTGGGATTACTTACGTATTCCCAGCTCTTTGATGATTGCTCTGTATTTCTCAATATCTTTGTTTTTGAGATAATCAAGTAAACGTCTGCGTTTACCTACAATTGCAATCAAAGCATGCTCCGTGCTATGATCTTTTTTGTTTGACTTTAAATGTTCAGTCAAATGCCTGATACGGTGGGTAAATAATGCTATCTGGCTTTCTGGTGAGCCAGTGTCAGTATTCGACTTCCCGTACTTTGCAAAGATCTCTTTTTTTACTTCTTGATTCAAATACATAACAGATTGTGTCTAATTATTTTAAGCTGCAAAGATAAAGAGTTTTTGAAAAAAAAGAAATATAAAGGCAGCTTTTATTTATGTTTAGTTTTCTATTTCTCTTTTTCAAAAGGCCATGCTACAATTCCTCCCTCCATAACCTTTACATTTTTATATCCCATGTTTTGCAACATTACAGCAGCTTCATATCCTCTTAAGGATATTTGACAATATGTTATAATTTCGGTCTCTTTATTTAGAGGTAAATTATCGGCTTTTTTTTTGAGCATGCCTATTGGAATAAGAGTCTCCCCAATTCCAAGTCGTGTTTGTTCATATTCATCAGCACCACGTGTATCTAACAGAAATAGATTTTTATTTTTATCTATTTTTTCTTTGACTGCAGCTGCAGATATTCCTTTGTACAGACCTTTAATTTTATTTTGTATAATGTGTGTGCAGGCTATACTGTGATCTATAGCCAGAGAGAATGGAGGAGCATAGGGGAGATCTGCATTTACAAGATCTTCAACTGTTTGTTTAGCCTTTATTGCAGTAGCCCAAATTGCTAACTGTTTGCTCACATCACCCGTTCCCATACATTGTGCACCCAGAACTCTTCCTGATTTTTTATCAGCTACCATTTTTGTGATGAGAATCTCTCCGTTCATAAATTTGGGTTTGTCGGAGCTAGCATTTACAATTGTTTCATAGTCAAAACCTGACTCTTTTGCTTTCCCTTGTGATAAACCGGTTATTCCTACACTGTAGTCAAATAGCTTACATATTCCTGTTTGTATAGTTCCGGGAAATGTAGCCTTATTTTCATTTATAACATTTTCTCCTGCAACTCTGCCTTCTAAATTTGCAAGGTCTCCATAAGGGGCCAGCACATTTTCTCCTGTTATAAGATTTTTGATTTCGCAGCAATCTCCGGCAGCATAAATATCCCTGTCATTAGTTTGCATATAACTGTTGACCAATATACCTTCTTTAGCTCCGGTGTCTATACCGGCTTGTTGTGCCAGTTTTGTATTTGGTTTAACTCCAATAGCTACTACTGCAAGTTCACAAGGGATTACTGTGCCGTTTTGCAGCTTAACACCTGTTAATTTTCCTTCTTCGCCCAAAAACTCTGCTACGCCGTTTTTGGTAATAACATTTGCTTTTGTTTTAAGGTAATTCTCTACAATTTTAGCCATCTCCCAATCGAGAAAGGTAAGTAGCTGTGGCAGAAGCTCAACCATAGTAAGTTCTATACCTGCAAGGTGAAGCGCCTCTAATGTTTCAATTCCTATTAGTCCGCCTCCAATTACAACAGCTTTTTTAATTTTTCCTTTATCCCTTATTGCTCTAAGGTAATCGGCATCCTGCATTGATTGAAGGGTTGTAATTCCTTTGAGATTAGTACCCGGGATTGGTGGAATATTTGGGGTTGCTCCGGTTGTTATAATTAATTTGTCATACGATTCTGAACCCTCTTCGTTTGTAATATGATTGATGTAATAGACCCTTTTTTTAGTCCGGTCAATTTTTGTAACCTCACTATTAATTTTTGCTTTTATTCCTTTTGCATTCCAGTAAAATTCAGGGCTTCTTACTACTCCTGTTGGGGTACAAAGGAGTTTGTTTCTATCATCAAAAAAACCGCCAACATAATAGGGATATCCGCATGATGCCATTGAAAGGTCAGGGCCTTTTTGAAATATTGTTACTTCAGCGTTTTGATTTAATCGGCGAGCTCTTGCTGCGGCTTTTGGACCTGCAGCGGAGCCTCCGATTACAACAATTTTTTGATTTTTCATAATTTAAATAATGTCTGTTTGTTTGCAAATATAGATAAATATATAAAAATATACATATATAACAAACATTATTTGTGGTTATGTTATCTTCTTCTTTCTGAAACAGTTTTGTCTCTTACAGCTCTAAACTCACTATCAGGAGCCCAATTTGGGAAAGAGTCACTATTGGCAAGATCTTTTCCTATATAGTAAAAGAGCCATAAATCCTGATAGATGCCATCATAACACCAAAGATCATGAACTACGTCAGATGGATCATGATACCTGGCATTATAATCTTCACTTACCATTTGAGCATACTCCTCATCTTTACCAATATAATCGGATCCTCCTTTTGCATAGATCATTGGAACACCTTTTCGTGCAAGGTTAAAATGGTCGGAGCGGTAATAGTATCCTCTTTCGGGATATGGATTGGGCTTTACAACTCTTTCTTGTTTATCTGCATATTTTTTCAGATAGTTATCCATTTCTGAAAATCCGTATCCTACTGTAGTTACATCATTTGTGGGACCGTAAACATTTAGCGCATCCATATTAATTCCTGCTACTGTTGTTGCTAACGGAAATAATGGATTGTCTGAGTAAAATCTTGAACCTAAAAGCCCCGACTCTTCGGCAGTTACTGCCATAAAAACAATTGAACGCGAAGGAGTATTGCCCTCTTTGAATTTTTCAGCCATAGCTAAAAGTCCGGCAATACCCGTAGCATTATCCACAGCACCGTTGTATATATCAACACCATCTTCCGTCTCAACCATTCCAAGGTGATCCCAGTGCCCCATGTATATTATTGTCTCTTCGGGATATTTACTTCCTTCAATGTAGCCTATAACATTGTTGCAGACCGACTCTTTAAAGCTGTTTTTAAAAGAGACTGTTGCCGAAAGATTAAGATCTATAGCACTAAAATCTTTTTGAGAAGCTTTTTTAAGAGACTCTTCAAAATCAACTCCTGCACTTTCGAAAATGGTTTTTGCTGACTCCTTACTTATCCATCCTTCAGCTTCCAGCAGGTTCTCATTATCTGACACAACTCCGTATTGTGTCCCTGACCATGAATTCCTTACCACATCCCATCCGTAACTTGCCGGTTCTGTTTGGTGAATTATAAGTGCCCCTGCTGCTCCCTGACGGGCAGCTTCTTCAAATTTATATGTCCACCTGCCGTAATAGGTCATAGCACTGCCTGTAAACATTGAATCATCTTTAGTTGCAAACCCCGGATCATTTACCATAACCACAACGGTTTTTCCTTCTACATCTAAATCTTTATAATCATTCCAGTTATATTCGGGTGCAACAATCCCATATCCTGCAAATACCAATTCGCTCTCTTTCAGCTCTAACTCATCTTGCAGGCGATAGCTTCCAACAACCATATCATCAAGGTAGTTAAGGGATATGCTGGTTTCGTTGCCGGATATAATAAGATCTGAAAAGTTAGAACCGGTTACTTCAATTAATGGTATTTCTTGAAGGTATGAGTCACTGTTTGCTGGTTTTAATCCAATATCACTGAATCTTGAGGTTATATATTCTATGGTTTTTTCTGCTCCTTGTGTTGCAGGTGCCCTCCCTTCAAACTCATCTGAAGATAAAATATTTATATCCTCAATTACGTTGTGACCAAATTTTTTGATATCAGTACTCTTTTCAGCTTCACATGATATTAATGTGGCAGTAATAATACAGGTTAATGCGGCTTTAAATGTTAACCCTCTTCTCTTGTTTTTGTGATACATGATCTTTTTTAATTTTAGTTGTTAAAATTAATTGTCTTTTCTTACTCTTATATGGACATCTTCTTCTCCCATTGTAAATGGAATTCTTAGCTCTCTATCTCTAAATCTAAAGCGATAGTCGATGCTTGAACCGTTAACTCTTACATTACGAGGTGATCTTTGAAAGTTTTTAATTACAAGATCAATTTCTCTTCTGCCGGGTCTTCCCAGGTATATACCGTTATTGTGTGAGATATTAAAATTGAGATCTCGGCCATCAAAATTAAGAGTAATATCGAAAAGTTGATAATCTCCTGCCATTATTGAGTACACTTTTGATCCTTCATCGATAAAAAATCGACCCTGTGACTTTTCTATTTCTTGATGGTGGTAATAGTAAATGTCGATATTGTCAGTTTTTAACTCATCTACTGTATTGAAAGGTTCAACAATAGGAATAAAAGATCCTGCCTTGACAAAAACCGGAATTTCTTCGATTGAGGTTTCAATATTCACACCTCTTCCTCCGTCATAAATATCGTTATTAAAAAAATGGAACCATTTTCCTACAGGCAGCTCTACTCTCTTTGATGTTTGTTCGGGAGAGTTAACAGGCGAGACTATCATATCATCTCCCCAAAAATATGTGTCAGCAATATCAATCAAGTATGAATGGGGGTGCTCATAACATAAAGGACGTGCCAGAGGCTCTCCTTTTTCTGTCTGTTTATATGCTGCTGTGTAGTTGTAAAGAATAAGCTTTTTTCTAAGATTAAGATATTTTTTTATTATCTCCTTTTTCTCTTCATTTTCTATATCGAGAAGTGCTTTTGCATCAATTTTTAATAGTGGGGAAAATGTAGCATATTGCAGCTCCCTTATAAAAAGTTCTTTGTCCGGAGCATTTACCGTAGAGTGCATGTAGGGAAGACCACACATTGCCATTGCCAGCATTGATGATATATTGTCTTGTAAACCATTCCATCCATCGGGGGTATGCCTTAAATATGGAAATATAGAGTATCGCTGACTCCCGGCATATCCCTGGCTATTCATAAAAAAGAGCCTTTTGTCATGATGAAGGGCACGATATTTTATATTGAAAATTTTTTGCCATTTATGTGAGTATAAATTGTGTAAGTTTTTACTAAGTGCACACCAACCTGCAACCCCCTGATCAATTAATGGTACATGTTTTGTCCATAGCCAATCTGTTGCAGGCATATTTAACAGGTCAACAATTCCGGCTTGCTGTTCCTCTATAGTTGTTAAAAACGGAGTGTTATCATCATTTTTTGCTAACAACTTTTTTGATTCGGCTTCAGAGAAGTTTTTTGATAGATTAGAGATATAGGGAGAGGTATATAGAATAGTGTTTATCCCTTCATTTTTGAATTCCCTGATTAATCTGCCGGGTAGAGGCCATGATTCATTGTCCCAATTAAAATTGCCGGGAATATGATCTTTGTTTTGATCGCTGTATGAGCGTTTATGACTTAAAAGTACCGCGTCAGGATAGTAATGGTTTTTATGTAAATTGTTAACTGTTCTCTTTGATTCTTCTTGTGATATAAAAGAATCTCCTTTAAATACTGTTCCTAAAGCCCATAAAGGCGGAAGGGGTTGAGTGCCTGTTATATCGGTGTAATTTTTAATAAGGTTTTTAAAATTTTCCCCTGTAAATATATAGATATTAAAAAAACTCTCCTCTGCTTCTAATCTGAACACTTCACTATTACTACTCCCTATATCAGCTACTGCTCTTTGAGTGGTGTCATAAAATATCATATAGCTATTTGAAGAGATAAAAAGGGGTAGAGGGAATAGATGATCCTGAGTATCTCTATCTATACTTGGGTAATTCCTGCCTATTTGAATTTTTTGACCTCTTCTGTCAAGATGGCTTGTGGGTGCTCCTCCTCCCATAATTCTTTCTCGACTTGTTAAATCAAATGAGACTCCCGACTTACTGTTTTTGTTAAAAGGGCCTTGAATAACTACTTCTCTTCTTAAATCTTCTCCTGTTTTTATTTTTATTTTAAAAGGCTTTTTATTTATAGTTACATTTTTGTGCCCCAACCTTATATCCAGTCTGTCACTACTGTTTCTAACAATATTACTAAAATTTTGAGGCCTAAAATAGAGAGCATCGCTTGGTTTTTGAAATAGAGAGTCTTTTGAAAATGAAATTTTAAAAACTTCACCCCATGGCTTACTGATATTTAAATAACCATCATTTGTAATAACTGTAACTCCTTCATTGGTTTGGAAATAGTTGATAAATTTAGTTGTGCTACCGCATAAAACAAAAGAGTTTGTTATAGAGATAATTACGATGAGGAGATTAATTATTGCAGTTTTTTTTGACATAAACCTATAGGTTTTTTAAAGGGATTAAAGGTTTTTTTATTTTGCTAATGCAATTTAATTTTTTTTTAATTTAAATACCAATATTGTTAATTTATTGAATAAAAAAAGCAGTCTTTTGGAAAGGCCAAAAGACTGCTTTAACATGTAGTTTAGGTGTGTTTATTTTGTTAGCTCTATTATATACGCACTTTTTGCAGGAATAGTGATATAATTTAATGTCTCAAAAATTTTACCCGAAACAATCTCTTTTCCGCCTTTATAATCATTGAGTATTTCAGCAAATCTCGATAGTTCTATCTTGTTTTCTCTTTTTTCACTATTATTCATCATTACCATAACAGCCTCTTTTTCATTATACCTGAAATAGACATAGGTCTCATTTTCTGGCAAAAAGTGAAGAAGGTCTCCGGTATGTAGCACTTCGCTTGACTTTCGATAGTTTAGTACAGCCGATAGATAATCAAAAACTTTGTTTTGTTCTTCTGTTCTTCCCTCTTTTGTAAAGGCATTTATTTCATCACCCGGCCAACCTCCGGGATAGGTTTGTCTAATTGCTGCGTGTGATTCTCCGCCATCGCCTCCCATCATTATTTCGCTTCCATAATACCACTGCGGAATTCCTCTTATAGTTCCTAAAAATGCTATAGCCATTTTTACTTTTTTGATATCACCATCATAAAAATGGGCAATACGTCCTAAATCATGATTCTCTGCAAACACTACCAGGTGATCCGGGTATCGGTATAGATGATCATCTGCCAGTACATCATATAATCTTTCAACTCCTCTTCCCCAGCCTTCACTTTCATTAAAGGCACTTCCTAATGCCTCGGCCAGTGGGAAGTCCATCAAGTTTTTCAGATATGAATTATATCCATCTCTGTTAGGAAAATCCTTTTGCCAGTAAGCCAGTTTTGATGCATCAGAAATCCATGATTCTCCTACTATTGTAAAATTTGGATACTCATATTTTACTCTTTTAACCCATTCAGCCATTGCATCTTTATCGGGATATGGGTATGTATCCATCCTTATTCCTTGTAGTCCTGCATATTCTATCCACCAAATACTTTTTTGTGTGAAGTAATTTAATACTAAATCATTTTTCAAATTCATATCCGGCATTGTAGTATCAAACCATCCTTTTGTTGTAAGATCAAGGTCTGCTTGCGAAGCATAGGGATCTGATACAGTGCTTAGTCGATAATTTGTACGTGTGAATTCGGGATATTGAAAAATCCAATCTTCGGTGGGGAGGTTATCCATCCACCAATGCTTGCTGCCGCAATGGTTGAAAACCATATCCATAATCATTTTTATTCCTCTTTCCCGGCATTCATCCACCAGTTTTTTATACTCTTTATTAGTTCCCAGTCTCCTGTCAACCTGGTAAAAATCTGTAATTGCATATCCATGATATGAAGCTTCAGGTTGATCATTTTCAAGAACCGGGTTAAGCCATATTGAGGTAAAACCCATTTCTTCAATAAAATCAAGGTTTTCCATAATTCCTTGAAGGTCTCCTCCGTGTCGTCCGTAGGGCTCTGACATATCTGGCTCTTCCAGCATTCCGGGAATCATATCATTGTCGGGATTAGCATTGGCAAATCTGTCAGGCATAATTAGATAGATTGCATCGCTTTGATTAAAACCTTCTCTTTTTGCTGAACCCTCTTCTCTCTTTTTTAAATTTAGCAAAGCTTTGTGCCGGATGTTCTCATTTTTCAAAAAATTTATCTCAACAATACCAGGGGAGCTATTTTTATCTATTTTTAAATCAATAAACAGATAGTCGAGATTTTCAACAACTGTAGTCCTTTCTATCTTAATTCCCGGATAATCGGTTTGAGGACGAGTTTTTCCAATATCTTTTTCATGTATTAATAGTTGTACAGTGGGATTTTTCATCCCTATCCACCACGAAGATGGTTCAACTCTTTTGACTTCAGATATTTGAGCTCTTACACTTATTGTAGCAATGAGCATGCAAACTATGATAGGAAAAGTTAACTTTTTATGCATAATAGTTAGGTTTTAATTTTAATGAAACTGTAACTTGAGGTTTTACTGTTATTTTTTCATCATAAACATATATATTAAATTCTTTCTTTGAATATGATGTGATTGATATTTTATCTTTATCGACCTTTATTTGCATATCATCACCTTTAAAGGTGATCTTGAATGAGAACTCACTCCACTTTTTGGGGATAACCGGGTTAAAGTGGAGATTGCCCTCTTTTACCCTTTTGCCTCCAAATCCTTCCACAATTGACATCCATGTGCCTGCCATGCTGGTTATATGCAGCCCTTCATGCACCTCATTGTTATAGTCATCTATATCAAGCCGACTGGTTCTAAGGTATAGCTCGTAAGCCTTTTCTATTTTTGCTGTTCTTGCTGCTAATATAGAGTGAACGCATGGTGAGAGGGAAGATTCATGGAGCGTTCGCGGTTCATAAAAATCAAAATGTCTTCGTATTGTTTCAGTATCAAATTTATCTTCGAGTACATATATTCCTTGAAGAGTGTCAGCCTGTTTTATAAAGCAGGAGCGAAGAATTCGGTCCCATGACCAGTGTTGATTAATTGGACGAACCTCCTGAGGTAGCTCATCTGATGTTTGTTGAATTTTGTTCATGTAGCCATCCTGCTGCATAAATATGTTTAACTCTTTATTATACGGCAGGTGTATATTATTTGCTATCTCATTCCAGAGTGATACCTCCTCTTTAAAGTTGAAGCTTGTTTTTTCTACTATTTCATTATAACGATTGCTGTTTGATTTTTTTACCTTCTCAAGAGACTCGATTGTATAGTTAAGACACCATACTGCCATTTGATTGGTGTACCAGTTGTTGTTAATGTTGTTTTCGTACTCATTTGGACCAGTTACTCCCAACATTACATACTTTTTCTTTTTATTTGACCAGTTTACTCGTTGAGCCCAAAAACGAGATATAGCTATCAAAACTTCTAATCCGTACTTATCTAAATATTGTTCATCGCCTGTATGTCTTATATAATTATAGATAGCAAATGCAATTGCTGAGTTACGGTGAACCTCTTCAAAAGTTATCTCCCATTCGTTATGACACTCTTCTCCATTCATTGTGACCATTGGATATAGAGCTGCTCCGTTGGTAAAACCTAATTTGGCTCCATTTTCAATAGCTTTTTGTAGATGTTTGTATCTGTAAATTAATAAATTCTTAGTAACATGTGGTGGAGCTGTTGCTAAAAAGAATGGGATACAGTAGGCTTCGGTATCCCAGTAAGTACTGCCTCCATATTTTTCTCCGGTAAAACCTTTAGGTCCAATATTAAATCTCTCATCCTCACCAGTGTATGTTTGGTTTATATGGAATATATTAAATCTTATCCCTTGTTGAGCTTTAATATCTCCCTCTATTTTTATATCACTCTGTTTCCATATTTCTGCCCATCTATTAATATGCTCTTTTTCCATTTGATCAAATCCTTTGCTTTTTGCATTTGTTGCTTTTTTTTCTGCAATATGCAATAAAGAGTTACTGTTGTGGTTTAAAGAGCTTGCTATTCCGGTATATTTCTCAAAAACAATGGTTTTGCCTTCAACTGCAGGAACTTCAATGATAGAGCCTGCTTTTACTGATGTATTATATGCTTTTACATCTGCTGTACCATTAATAGTCCATGTTGAGCAGTATGCAATTTTAAAATCAAGTTTTTTTGTTTGCGCAATTAATGAAGATTTATCTTTATCACTTTTGGTTTCTTCTATATTCCAAAATTTCTCCCCATAATTTGAGTCTTCATTTTCAACATCTCCATCTATGAATGGATCTACAACAATTTTGCCTGTAAAATTAAGCGGAGTTATTGTGTATTTTATTAATCCGCACTCAGGATCGTTCATGCTTAGGAATCTTGAAGCTTCAGCTTTAATTTTAACTCCATTGTTAAGAGTGGCATTAAAAGATCTTGTTAAAAGACCTTTTTGCATATCAAGGGTTCTAATAAAATCCTCTGTTTTACATTTTTTTAAATCAAGCTCCTCTCCATTTATCCGTATATGTATATTAATCCAGCTGGGAGAGTTTATAACCTTGGCAAAATATTCCGGGTAGCCATTTTTCCACCAGCCAACTCTTGTTTTATCAGGATAATAAACTCCTGCCATATAGGAACCTTGTAATGAAGAGCCGCTATACTTCTCTTCAAAATTAGCTCTTTGTCCCATTTGTCCGTTGCCCAGACTAAAAATGCTTTCTGAAGATCTTTGATTATCCGGGTTGAATTCTTCTTCAATTATTTTCCATGAATCGGATTTAATATATGTTTTCATTATTATCGGCTTTAAAGAATTTGTTTTAATGAGATCTCCTCTAATGAGTCAATAGTAAAATCGGCTTTATTTAATATAGAAGGGGATCCTATACCTATAACTTTCATTCCTGCAGCTTTTGCAGCATCAACACCTGATACAGCATCTTCAAAAACTATACACTCTTCTGGTTTAACCGATAAAGCTTCTGCTCCTTTTAAGAAAACTTCAGGATTTGGTTTAGCTTTTAAAGTATGGGTTCCATCAATTACTGCATCAAAGAGATCACTTATCTTTAACCTCTCTATAATTGTTTGTGCATTTTTACTTGCTGAACCTAATGCAGTTTTTATCTTGTTTTTTCTACATTCCAATAAAAACTCTTTTGCACCGGGTAACAGCTCTTCTGGTGTCATTTTTAAAATATAGGTTCGGTATAAACTGTTTTTATATTCTGCCAGTTTTTCTTTCTCCTCTTCAGATTTAAGTATATTACCTATATTTAATAATATCTCTAACGACTCTTTTCTGCTTACGCCTTTAAGTTGTTCATTATCTACAGGAGTGAAATCAAAACCCAATTCATCAGCGAGGGTTTTCCAGGCTATATAATGATATTTGGCAGTATCGGTAATAACACCATCCAAATCAAATAAACATGCTTTAATCATATAAATTGTGTTAATAAATATATGCGTACAGAGAGTTACTGTCTGTATGATATACAAAGATTAATGTATCGATGAATAATAGTTAAACTCTATTCACCATCGTCATCAACAAACTTTAATGAAATTGCTGCGATTAACAGGCTACATCCGGCAATTATAAGTGCAAAAATTGCTTCTGAGTCGAAAACTCTTTTGATTATTGGTCCTCCAAAAAGTCCGTTTACAATTTGTGGCATTGTAATAAAGAAATTGAATAGTCCCATGTATATACCATATTTAGCTGCCGGCAGTGAACTGGATAAAATTGCATATGGCATTGATAGTATTCCTGCCCACGCTATGCCAATGGCAATCATTGGGAATATTAACATAGTAGGATTACTTACAAAGTATATTGATATCATACCTATAGCACCTATTGTTAATGCAATTGCATGAGTGCTTTTTCTGCCAATTTTTTTTGCTATTGCCGGAAGAGCAAATGCAAAAATTGCTGCTACTCCGTTATAGATACCAAACAGAATCCCTACCCAGTTTGCAGCATTGTTATATGTTTCTGAATAGGTGTCGTGAGCTGGAAGATTATATATGTGTTGAGCAATTGCCGGTGTTGTAAATACCCACATTCCAAAAAGAGCAAGCCATGAAAAGAATTGAACAACACCAAGCTGTTTCATTGTTTTTGGCATATTTGCAAAGTCCTTAAAAATTTGCGTAAAGCCCGACTCTTTTTCTATTAGATCTTCATGGGAGGTATCGCTTACCCCCATATCTTTAAGCTCTTTGGGAGAATACTCCTTAGTTGTTACTACTGTCCATATAATTGAGCAGATTAATATAACTGCTCCAACATAAAACGAGTAGATTACATTTGGAGATACTGAACCCTCTGGTGCAGTTTTTGCAACACCCAGCCACTCGGCTAAAACATATGTAATTGCTGATCCTGCAACAGCACCTATCCCTATAAGAGTGGTTTGTACCGAAAAGCCTTTAGTGCGTTGTTCATTTGGGAGTTTGTCGGCCACAAGAGCCCTAAAGGGTTCCATTGAAACATTAAAAGATGCATCCATAACCATCAGCATTCCTGCTCCAACGAACATTGGCGGAATAAATGCTGCAAGCATTCCCGAGTTAGGCATAAAAATTAGAGCTATAGCTGCAAATATTGCTCCAGCAAGGAAAAATGGTCTGCGTCGTCCCATTCTGGTCCAGGTGCGGTCACTATAATGACCTACTATTGGTTGAACCAGCATTCCTGTAATTGGAGCTGCCAGCCAGAACCATGATAGATGCTCCACATTTGCTCCAAAATTTTGTAGAATACGACTTACATTGGCGTTTTGAAGGGCAAAACCGAACTGTATTCCCATAAATCCAACGCTCATATTCCATATCTGTGCTGTTGATAATCTTGGTAGTTTTTTCATTTGAAACCATTTTGCTTAAAAATAATTGACCAAATTAAAGCTGCATGAGAAGTCTTGTAATTAATCTTGATTTACAACTCATGCGCACTTTATCGAAATTTTTAACCCCCTTATTTAAACAATAAACTCATTTTGATTTCTTTTTTATGAGTCTATTGTTTCTAAAAGGTTATAAAGCACAGATTGAAATCGTTTAATATATAAAGTGTACAAGATTACACTTAAATATATTATAGGATATCTTTTTATTTAAAGAGTAAAGTATGTTCAGTTACATCTACAAAAGTATTATATAGAATTATATAAAGCTTTTTATTTTAGACTTCTTTAAATTGACAGTAACACTTTTATTGGTTGAATGCTCTTGTTTAAATCGTTTGCGAAGCAAAAAAGGGTTAAACGTTTTTTTTGGAAGTGTAACATTTTTTTACTGTTGCAATCGTTTTCGGTTGATTAGTTATAGGGTGGAATCTCTTTTTTTAAGTTTTGGAGTTATTATTTTAACCTGGTGGTTAATGTGGGCTTCAGGATTTTCTAATCTGTGTATTAATAGTTGCACAGTTTCGCACCCCATTTCATATCCTTTTTGTTCTATAGTTGAAAGAGCCGGTGATGCAATTGTTGCAACCGGTCCATCTCCAAAGCCCATGATTTGTATATCTTCAGGTATTTTGTAATTGTTTTTTTGCAGAATTTGCATTGCTGCAATAGCTGTACTGTCATTAACAGCAAAAATCCCGTTAATTTTTGGAGCAATTTCTAAAAAATGCTGCTTTAAAGTAAAAACCTCTTCACGTGTGTCACATTTTAATATAAACTCCTCTTTGGGTTCTATGTTATACTCCTTAAGTGCCTCTTTATATCCGTTAACACGATTAATTCCAATATCTAAATGTCTTGGACCTGCCAAGTGAAGTATTTTATCAGCTCCTTTACTTAAAAGATACTTAGTCGCAGTTTTTGCTCCTTCAAAATCATCAGTTATTACTTTATCAGTCTCTATTTCACTGCAAATTCTGTCAAAAAATATTAGAGGAGTATTATTGTTTAGCACATTTTGTATGTGATCAAAATTACGTGTTGTTTTACTAAGCGAGACCATTATTCCATCAACTCGGTGGTCGAGAAGTGTTTGCAGGTTGATAACCTCTCTATAGTAATTTTCATTTGATTGACATATAATAATATTATATCCTTTTCCGTGAGCAAGATCTTCCATTCCTGAAATTACAGACGAGAAAAAGTGGTGCACTATCTCCGGAATTACTAGTCCGATAGTATTAGTTTTTTGTTTTCTAAGGCTTAATGCAAGTGCATTCGGGCGATATTTAACTTTCTCGGCAAAGGTTTTAACTAAATTTCTTGTCTCTTCGCTAATATCGGGATGATCTTTAAGGGCTCGTGATACTGTTGAAGGTGATACATTTAATATTCTGGCTATATCTTTTATTGTTATATGTGACTGCTTCATAAATAGATTGGTATTTCTACAATTTGTTGAAGGTATATTTTGTTGAAAAATTCATTATGCACTTTTTAACATATAAAAATAGAAAAAAAAACTGGTCTTTTTTTGTTTGATTAATAATTTCATAATGGTAGCTAATAAGGTATTAGAGTATAAGAATTTAATTTTACAGTTATCTGTCAAAAGATGTTTTACAACAGGCTGTTTTCCTGCAAACGAAATCGCAAACGTTTGCGATTTCGTTTGCGTTAAAATTTGTTTAATTATTGCCTTCTTATTGTTAACAAGTGTTTATTATTGCATTTTTTTCTATTAGTTTTGTCATAGAATTATCAAATTTCAGATTGAAATAATTAAGGTGTATTAAGGAGTGAATGTGTTCAGTTACAACTCATCTTTTAAAATTTTAAAAGATGAAAAGCAAAATCATCTAAATTTTAATTTTTTAACTAAATCTTGTTTTTATGAAGAAGATGTTATTTAAACAAAAATTCCTGTTTATCCTATTGGGATGTCTTATTCCATTTGGACTTTTAGCACAGGAAGTTTCCATTTCCGGAACTGTAGTTGATGCAGAAGATGGTATGGTTCTGCCCGGTGTAACGGTTGTAGTAGAGGGGACACAAACCGGTACTATTACAGACGTTGACGGGAGATACTCATTCACTGCTGAAGTAGGTGACGTTTTAAACTTTTCGTTTGTAGGTTTTGATTCTGAACGCATTACTGTTGAATCGGGAGTTTCAGTTTATGATGTTGAACTTAGTTCAGCTATTGTTGGTCTTGACGAGGTTGTTGCCATAGGTTATGGAGTGCAACGTCGTTCGGATCGAACTGGCGCTGTTAGTCAGGTTAGAGCTGAAGATTTAAACAGAGGATCATTGACCGATCCAATACAGTCATTACAAGGTAAAGCTTCCGGAGTTATGATTACTCGTCAGGGAGGTGACCCTAATGCTGGTTTTTCTGTAAACATTAGAGGAGCTTCAGGATTTGAATCAAATACTCAGCCTCTTTATGTTATTGATGGAGTTCCTGGTGTAGATCCTACAACGGTTTCTCCTGAGGATATTGAGAGTTTTGATGTGTTGAAAGATGCAGCTTCTACTGCAATATACGGGTCAAGAGGCTCAAATGGTGTTATTTTAATAACAACAAAGAGTGGTGATGCTGGTGAAGGAACAGTTAATTTTAGTGCTAATTTCACAGTTGATCAGGTTGCTAATACATTAGATGTATTATCTGCCGATGAGTATCGCTCTTTTGTTGAGAATAACAATTTAACCGACTCTTTCGTTGATAATGGCGCTGATGTTGATTGGCAGGACGAACTGTTTCGTACAGGCTTTTCCCAAAATTATAATGTGAATTTTTCAGGAGGAGATGAGAGTAGTAACTATTATGCTTCATTAACTCATAATGATTGGGAGGGAACTATAAAAGGTACAAATAAGGAGAGAACTAATGCACTTCTTAATTTTTCTCATAGCGCTATAAATGATCGTTTAACCTTAAGTGGTAGCGCGAGTGGTACTTTTGAGCAGAATGAATATGTTAGCTATTCAGGACATGGTAAGCAGGATGTTATAATTCAAACTCTGCAACGCAATCCAACTGACCCTGTTCGAAACGAGGATGGCTCATACTTTCATAATAATCGTGGACATGATTATGAAAATCCATTGGCAGTAATTGATGCTATTTCTGATAATAGAGATGCCAAAAGATTTAGAGGTAATTTTAAGGCTGAATTTGAGTTTTTTGAAGGATTTACCGGAACTGTTAATGCAGGTTATACTAGAAATGATCATCAAAGCAACTTTTTTAGACCAAACGAGTTGTATGTTGCTACAGAGCGTGGTTATGCCGAAAAGAGTTATTCCAATACAACAGAAAAGATGATTGAGAGTTATTTCAATTATAATACAACGATTGCTCAGGATCACAATTTAGATCTTGTAGGTGGTTATTCATGGCATGAAGCTATTTATGATGGTTTTAATGCAGGGGGATCAAATCCCAGTTCGGATTTTATAAAGTATAATAATTTTGGAACCTTACTTGATGTAACCCGTGATGGTATTGGTTCATATAAAGGTATGTGGCAATTGGTCGGTTTTTTTGGTCGTGCCCAATATAACTATCAAAACAAGTACTATCTTACGGGATCGATTCGTCGAGATGGTTCAACTAAGTTCGGCTCTGATAATGAGTGGGGAGTCTTCCCTACTGTGTCTACAGCATGGGCGATTTCGGAAGAAGATTTTGCACAGGATTACTATTGGTTATCTAACTTAAGGGTACGTGCCAGTTATGGTATCTCAGGTAACCAGGAGATAGGTGAGTATAATGCTCAACTATATTATCAGCCCGGCTCACGTGTTACAGATCCAGGAACAGGAGATGATGTAATAAGTTATTCTGCTGCTAAGGTTGCAAATCCTGAATTACAGTGGGAGCAGACTTCAGAATTAAACTTTGGTGTTGACTTTGGTTTTGTTAACAATAGAATTAGTGGTTCTATTGAGTATTATATTAAAGAGACAACTGATCTTTTGGGAGAATATTCTGTACCTATGCCTCCAAATCCTGCTCCCAGAATATGGGCAAATTCAGGAGAGCTTGAAAACAGAGGTATAGAGATGAATTTGCAGGTTTATGCAGTAGATATGCCAAATTTTGATTGGCGCACTAGCTTAACTTTTTCACGAAATACTCAGGAAATTACCAGTCTGGGTGAATATGCCCCTGCTACCGGAGTTCGTCAGGAAGGCTGGGTTTCGGGTCGTGGTCTTGTTGGTGGTTCTAACTGGACAACAGGTATTATTGTTGGAGAATCAACAGGTAGTTTTTATCTGCCTCAATATGCCGGATTAGATGAGAGTGGTAGTTTTATGTATTATACTGCTGATGGTGGTGTTACCGATGAGATTAGTCATGCACAGCGTAAGGTTGCCGGTACAGCACTTCCTGATGCAGAATTTGGGTGGTCTAACCATTTCACATTTTTCCAGAATTGGAGTCTTGATATGTCAATGCGTGCCCTTGTAGGCAATGATGTATTTAATGCAACTCAAATGCTATTTGACTATTCAGGAAACCTTCCAAATCGTAATGTGTTGCCTGAAGCAGTAGAGTGGTATGAGGCTGGAAGAGTATCCGGACCTGCAGTTAGTGATTTATATGTTGAGGATGCCTCTTTCTTGAGGTTAGACTATGTTTCACTGGGGTATCGCTTAAACACCGATAATATTGATTGGTTGAGAAATATGCAGTTTTCTCTATCGGGAAACAATCTTTTCACTTTGACAAATTATACAGGACTTGATCCTGAAACTACTATTGATGGTATGGCATATGGTATTGATCAATACAATACCTATCCCAAGTCTCGTTCAATATCATTTGGTGTATCTGCTACATTTTAAGCAGTAATTAGTTTAATGTTTTAAATTGAAATTATATGAAACGAAAAATATTATTCCCCTTGCTTTTATCTATTCTTTTTGGATTCGGATGTACCGATCTTGAAGAAGATATTTATCAGCATATACCTCAGGATAAGTACCCTGAAAATGAAGGGCAGGTTGTTAGCTTGTCGGTTGATGCTTACAGTATATTAAGTGACTTAATTGATGACTGGGGTTTTTGGTTCCTTTTTCAGGAGATAAGTTCAGATGGTTTTACCGCTCCAACACGTGGAGGAGACTGGGATGATGGTGGAAAATGGAGAGTTATACACCGCCATACATGGTCAGATGATGCAGATGTTGTGGAGAATATGTGGGAAGTTCTTTATGACGGTGTAGGTCGTTGTAATGAGATTCTTGATGTGATGGGGCAAATGGAACAGACCGATGAAATTATAAAGACAATGGCTGAGGTTGAAACAATGCGTACATTCTATTACTATCTATTAATGGATAATTACGGTGATGTGCCATATTTCACTTCTTTTGTTGATGCACCAGAGCAGCCATACAGACTGGCTCGCGAATCTGTATTTAATAATTTAATTGAAACTCTTGAAAATAATATTGAAATATTAGAGGCAGCAGATAAGAAGTATTTGGCCAACAGGTATATGGCAAATATGCTTTTAGCTAAATTATATATGAATGCTGAAGTTTATACAGGAGAAGCTATGTGGCAGGAAGCATCAGATGCTTTAGATGAAGTTTTTAAAGGTCCTTATATTCTTGAAACAGATATTAGTGAGCCCTTTAGAGAAGAGAACCAAAATTGTAGTGAAACAATTTTCTCTATAGAGTTTCATGAAGATGATATACAAGGATTTCGTTTGCATATGCGTTCTTTGCACTATCTTCATGTTCACACATTTGACATGTCTGTTAGTCCGTGGAACGGATTTGCTGCCACTGAACACCAATTTGATCTTTATGAAGAGGGTGATTTGCGAAGAGAATCCTGGATGATTTGGGGACCACAGTACACATCTGCTAATCAACCTTTAATAGATGATGAAAATCCCGGTGAGGATAATCAGGTAAATATTGATCCTTATCTGCCAGCATTACATATGAATGAAGCAGATCATGGTTATAATGCTGTTAAATATGCAGGTGCACGTCCGGTAAAGTATGAGGTGACTCGTAATGCAAAAGAGAGCTTGAGTAACGATTTCCCAATATTCCGTTTAACTGATGCTATGTTAATGAAAGCTGAATTAGAGATTAGATTGAACGGAGAGGGTAGTGGTGATAATTATATAAACCAGATAAGAGAACGTGCAGGTGTAGATCCTATAGACAATGCAACGCTTCAAGATGTATTGGATGAGCGTGGACGCGAACTGTGGTTAGAAGGACACCGACGTCAGGATCTTATTCGATATGGAAAGTTTCAGGATGCATGGTGGGAGAAATCTTCTCAAAGCGGTGTTACTACACTACCTGTACCAAGATTTGCCAGCGATGCAAACTCAAACTTACTAGAAGAGCCTCAACAATAATCATAATGGGCTAATAGATACAAATTTGATGAATTAAAACAGTGATTGTATGAAAATGAAAAATATATTATCAGTAATGAAATACGCTTTTCTTTTTGTTGGAGTAGCGTTATTTACCACATCATGTTCTGATAATGAATATGATATACCGGGAGGAACCGGAGATATTCTTCTTATGGATGGTTTCTATCTGTCAGGTGAGGGAACTGATTGGCCACAGTTGACTAAAAATGGAGCATTATCTAGAGATGCTGATGCTGAAGGCTCAATTTGGGAAGTTGTTGTTTCAGCTGAAGAGGATGCTTCTTTTGCCATTACCGGAGTAGATAAAGGAGAGTTTAAAACTTATGGTCCCGGAAGTGATATGGTAGAGGATACTTTTACCGGTGAAGAGGATCAAGAGCTTTGGAGAAAAATGGGTTCGCTTGTCGAATCAACTGATCATTTTTATTTTCCCGAAGCAGGATCTTATAAAGTTGTAATTGATGCTAATGAGATGCATATTACAATAACTGCAGAGCCAGAGGATGTATCTGAGGAACTATATATGATAGGTGAAACTGTAGGAGATTGGGACTGGGATAACACTAATCTTCCTATGATTCAGGTTCACAGTAATGAGCATCTTTTCTGGAAAATTGTATGGATGGATGCCGGGACTGGTGGATTTAAGTTTGCACCCGAAAGAGGCTGGGGAAATGATTTTGGAATGGATGAGGATTTAGGAGAAGGAGAGTTTTCTTTTGGAGGAGATAATATTGATGCTCCTGAAACATCTGGTTACTATATGGTAGTTGTTGATATGGATCAAGAACTAATATCAGTAGCTAATCCTGAAGTTTATCTTATAGGGAATACTGTAGGTAGCTGGGACACATCTTTTGCTGAAGCCTTATTTACAGTTGATAATAGTGAAGAGATTTTAACTTTAACAATTGATCTTCAGGAAGATGAGCTGAGAATGTATGCCTGGCATGCCTGGTTTTCTGATTGGTGGCAGAGTGAGTTTATGATTTTTGATGGAAATATTGAGTTCAGAGGAACCGGTGATGATCAGGATAGAGTTTCTGTTGATGACGGCGTTCATACTATTAATTTAGATTTCCGTTCAGGGACAGGAGAAATTATTGCAGAATAATAGTTTCTTAATCAAATATAAAGGGGCACATCATTGAGAGTGTGTCCCTTTTTATAATTTTATATAGAGTGTATGAAAAATTTTATACTTTTTATCTTTTTACTTTTTCTGCCTAGTAATTTTTTTGCACAGGTGGTTACAACCGATCCCTCTCTGGTAACTCTTGAAGAGCCCGTTACCATCTATTTTAATGCTGCTGAAGGAACCGGAGCTCTCGCTGGCTTTAGTGGAGATATATATGCTCATACCGGAGTTATTACCAATGAGAGCAGTAACTCATCCGACTGGAAATATGTTATTGCCGAATGGGATGAGAATATTAACAAGGCCAAACTGGAGCTTGTTGAAGGTGATCTCTATAAAATGGAGATAGCTGACATTCGTCAATTTTATGGTGTTCCCGATAATGAAGATATTGAGCAGCTCGCTTTTGTTTTTCGCAGCTCTACAGGCAATCTTGAAGGCAAGGATTCAGGTGGAAATGATATTTTTATTACTGTTTATGAAAAAGCTCTTACAGCTCATATAAATAAGCCTCAATCCGGATCTTTATTTTTACCCGATGAGGAGTTTGAAATTTCCGGTAGTGTTATGGAGGCAGATGGGTATAAACTCTTTATGAATGATGATCTTTTATATGAGGGCAGTGACGAGTCTTTTGAATATATAGCTGTAGCACCTAAAGAGGGAGCACACACTATTACTCTTGAGGCATGGCGAGATGATTATGTTGAATCTGCTTCAATTTCATTTTATATCCGTGAAGATGTTACAGAAAAGCAAATGCCGGATAACCTTCAAAAAGGTGTTAATATTATTGATGAAAATAGTGTCACCTTTGTATTTGAAGCTCCTTACACGGATTATATTTATGTGTTAGGTGATTTTAATGACTGGGAGCCAGACCCTGATTATCAGATGTACAAGTCGGAAGAGTTTTTTTGGCTTACAGTTGATGGTTTAGAGTCTGACAAAGAGTATGTTTATCAATATCTTATAGATGGAGAGCTTAGATTGGCAGATGCTTATACCAATAAGGTTTTAGATCCGTGGCATGATAGATATATTACGGAGGATGTTTATCCCGGTTTGATAGATTATCCAACTGAGTATACCGACGGACTGGCATCGGTTTTTAATATCTCTTTTGATGAGTATCAATGGGAAATAGATGATTTTGAGGTGCCTGCTAATGAAGATCTTGTTATTTATGAGTTGCTCATCAGAGATTTTACTGAGGAGGGAACAATTAATGCTGTTAAAGATAAGCTTGATTATCTCGAAGAGTTGGGTGTTAATGCTATTGAGCTGATGCCTTTTAATCAATTTGAGGGTAATGACAGTTGGGGTTATAATCCATCTTTCTTTTTTGCTACTGATAAAGCTTATGGTACTTCTGATGATTATAAAGCTTTTATTGATGAGTGTCACAAAAGGGGTATTGCTGTAATAATGGATATAGTTCTTAACCATACTTTTAGTCACTCTCCATTGTTGCAACTCTATTTTGATAGTGATAATGATCGTGCTGCTGATAATAATCCCTGGTATTTAAGTGAAAATAATATTCAAAATCCAGGATTACAGTGGGGTTATCCCTTTGATCATGAGAGTGAGTACACTCAGGCACTTGTTGATAGTGTGTTAGCTTTTTGGGTTGAAGAGTATAAAATAGATGGTTATCGTTTTGATTTTACTAAAGGGTTTACTAACACCTCTTATGGTCCTGATTCATGGGCTAGTGAATATGATGCCGATCGTATAACACTTTTAAAAAGAATGGTCGATCAATTAAGAGAGGTTAAGGATGATGCTATTATTATTTTTGAACATCTTTCAGATAATCCGGAAGAGAAAGAGTTGGCCGAACATGGAATATTGATGTGGGGCAATATGAATCATAATTTTAGTGAAGCTGTTATGGGATGGCATGAGCAGGGCAAAAGTGATTTAAGTTGGGGCGTGTATAGTGAGCGGGGATGGAGTGAACCCAATTTAGTTACTTATATGGAGAGTCATGATGAAGAGAGGGTTATGTTTAAAGCTCAGGAGTGGGGATATGAAGATAGTAATTACTCGGTTCGTGAACTTCCTAATGCCCTAAAAAGAAACGAGGCTGCTGCTTTAATTCTTATGACAATTCCCGGACCTAAAATGATTTGGCAATTTGGGGAGCGTGGATATGATGTTAGTATTGATGATCCTCATAGATTGTCTCCTAAACCGCCTTTGTGGAACTATATGTATGATGATGACCGAGAATCGCTATATAGTCATTATGCTACTATAAACCATTTGAAAGTTAACGAGCCTGTTTTTGCAACCGATGATTTCGATTATGACTTGCGTGGTGAGATTAAACGAGTTACTTTAAGAGATCAGGATAATGAGGTCTATATAGTTGCAAATTTTGATGTGGAGCCGAGAAATGTTGAAATAGAATTTAGTCGAGCTGGCTCCTGGAACGAATATTTTTCTCAAACTCCTATTGAGGTTGTTAATAATGGAGACACTCACAGTTTTGAACTTGAACCTGGAGAGTATCTTATGATTAGTGAAAATGAGCTTACAGATTATTTAAGTGTTAATTTGAAGGAGGCCTTTATAGAAGAAGGTAATCATAAGTTATTGCTCTATCCTTTACCTGCAAATGATGTTTTAAATATTGAATCAACTGATACTATAGAAGAGCTATCGATTTATGATGTAAATGGTCGGTTAATCGATAAAAAAGTTGTTAATAGCTCTAGAGGAGAGATTAATACTACTTCATTTAACAGAGGTTTCTATATTTTACAAACACTGTTTCAGTCTGGCCATATTAGTCAGGAAAAGTTTTTTTGCCTGTAACATATCACTCCTAACAATTAATAAGGTTCAATCTATTTTCTATAATAGAGTGAACCTTATTTTTTGCCTAAAGCATAGTAAATTACTCTTTTAATAATGTAAAGAAGTGTTTCTCCCGTTATTTTTAGGTCAAGTAAAATAGATTGGTTATTAATATATAAAATATCATATTTTAATCTGTTTACCATTTCATCTGTATTGTGAGCATAACCAAACCTTAACATTCCAAGCGAAGTTAATCCAGGTTTTACATTATAGATGAAATTATAATAGGGGCTTCTTTTTTCAATTAACCGGGCATAATGTTCTCTTTCAGGTCTTGGTCCTACAACCGACATTTCACCTTTTAATATGTTCCAAAATTGCGGAAGCTCATCCATGTGACTTCTTCTTAAAAGCAGTCCAAACTTTGTAATTCGGGTATCTTCATTTTGATCTTCAAGTTTAGGGCCATCCTTTTCCGCATTGTTATACATTGTTCGAAACTTATAGAGAGTAAAGGCTTTTCTGTTTCTCCCTAATCTTTTCTGTTTATATATAACATTTCCGGGGGAATCTTTTTTTATTTTATAAGCAATAAAGGGGTATAGTATTAATGCAACTGTTAGTCCTACAGCAGCTATTATTATATCTGCAACTCTTTTACTAAAGCGTGATAGTAGTGAAGATGTTTCCGGATGAATAGATATAACTTCCATCTCATTAATTGCATCTTTGGTTTTTGTAAGAGTATTGATGTATGATTTAGAGCTAATCAATTTTATTATAATGTTTTTTGTGTTAATAGTCATTAGTAGCTTTTCATTATCTTTTATATTATCAGAATAATTTAATACAACAATTTCGTTTACTAAGTGCTTTTTAATAAGAAAGTTTATTTTTTCGTAAGAGCCAAGATATTTAAGATCTATATTCTCTATTTTAGTTCTGCTGCAATAACCTGTTAAATTGAAATTATTTGATTTTATATATTGAAGCACCTCTTTTAAATTAGAGTGAAAATTTGTACTGTTAATTACTATAATAACATTATACTTTAGCAGTTTTGCTCTTAGTAAAGAGGTGTAAATAAGATGAACTAATAATCGGGTTACTAAAACAGCTGCTATTATGCCTATTGATAAAAATAGCAGTTTAACTGGAAGTTTAGGGTAGAGAGAGACTTTTTCACTAATAAGTGATACCTCTATTAATGTAATTAAGTATATTGATATTATAATGAAAGCTGGCTTTTTTTGCGAAAATTTGGCTTCATTTAAGCGATTGTTCTTATAGCAACCAAACAGGTAAAATATAATTATAAGAATAGTTGTAATTGATATTTCAATTGGATAGGAGTGTGGTAATAGTGCAAATATATTATGAAAATTTATGATGTCTGAAAATATAGAGTAAATTATCAAAAATGATAAAAAGTCGAAAATTATGATAAGTGCAACCGGTATTATATAATTTATATTTTTAAATCGATCTATCATTTGCAGTTAAAATGTTTTGTTCAAACTTGCTATGTCATTATTAATATAATTAAACGTTATATTAATAATAATAGTATCTATTATTTAAAGATACTATTTGTCAAAGGAATATTGAGTTGATTTTTTATATTTGTATTTATGCAATTTGTAGATTCTTTTCGACATAAAGGGTTGCGTTTGCGGCTTGTTGAAGTACTAAAAACCCAGGGGTTTTATAATAAACGGTTACTTGAAGCTTTTTCAAATGTTCCGCGTCATATTTTTATGGACAGCTCTTTTTTGAAATTTGCATATAAAGATAGTGCATTTCCTATAGGATCGGGTCAAACTATATCGCAGCCATCTACAGTTGCCAGTCAAACTACACTTTTAATGATTGAGGATAACATTAAGGTTTTAGAGATTGGTACAGGCTCCGGGTATCAGTCCGCAATTCTCGGTGAAATGGGGGTTGAGCTCTATACAATTGAAAGGCAGGGTAAACTTTTTAAAAAAAGCCAAAAAGTACTTACAGCTTTGGGTTATAATCGTATAAAATGTTTTTTAGGTGATGGTAATAAGGGATTACCTGATTATGCTCCGTTTGATAGAGTTTTGGTTACGGCAGGATGTAGAGATGTTCCCGAATCATTACTTTTACAATTAAAGATTGGTGGTTATATGGTTTTGCCTGTTGGATCACCAAAGCAGGTGATGACCAGAATAAAAAGGGTTGGAGAGCATGATTTTGAGAAAGAAGAGTATGGCGATTGTGCTTTTGTACCAATGTTAAATGGAATTTCTGATATAAAATAGATTGATTATGATTGATATTAAGATTTTAACTTTTAGTCAGTTCCAAAGCAACTGCTATATTGTTTTTGATCATACCAAAGAGGCTGTTATTATAGATCCCGGCATGTTGGATAGTGAGGAGAATAAGATGTTGGATGAGACAGTTAAGAGTAATGATTTAAAACCGGTTAAGCTTTTGCTTACTCATGGACACCTTGATCATCTTTTTGGCGCAGCATATATAAAAAGTAAATATGGGCTGCTTCCTCAGATGCATAAAAAAGATCTGCCTGTATTGCAGCAAACCCGCTCTTATGCTTTAAGTTTTGGGGTAGAGATGCAGGAAGATCCTCCAATCCCCGAAAAATTTATTGATGATGAAGAAAGTATATGTTTTGGTGATAGTAAATTAAAAGCAATTCATATTCCGGGTCACTCTCCAGGTAGTCTTATTTTTTTTGATAAGGATTCATCTCAGCTTTTTGCAGGAGATGTACTTTTTAATGGCAGTATTGGTCGTACCGATCTGCCCGGTGGTGATCATGCCTCTCTTATTCGGGGCATAGATGAGAAATTGATGATTTTACCTGATGATGTGACGGTATATTGTGGTCACGGACCGGCAACTACAATTGGTAAGGAAAGAAGTGAAAATCCTTTTTTATGATTGTCGGTTTTGTTATTTTAACCTAAAGTTTAATTGAAAAAAATAATATAATGCGAACGAGTGATTATATATATCGTCATATAGGACCAGATAAAAAGGATGTTGCAATAATGCTTGATACCCTTGGAGTATCCTCGGTAGATCAATTAATCGATGAGATTATTCCGCAATCCATAAAGGGGGCTTCACTTGAGAAGATTGGAGATGGTATTTCTGAAGCCGATTTTTTAAGTAGAATAAAAGAGCTTGCCTCAAAAAATAAGATGTTCAGGTCCTATATTGGAATGGGATATTACAATACAATCACTCCTTCGGTAATTATCAGGAATGTTTTAGAAAATCCTGTATGGTACACCTCATACACTCCATACCAGGCTGAGATATCTCAGGGCAGATTAGAGGCGCTTCTAAATTTTCAAACAGTAATAACTGAACTCACTGCAATGGATGTTGCTAATGCCTCATTACTTGATGAGGCTACTGCAGCAGCCGAAGCTTTAGTTATGATGTATAATAACCGTAGTCGCGAGCAGCGAAAAAAGCGGGTTAGCAGATGTGTGGTTGACTTTTCAGTTTGGCCTCAAACCCGTGCAGTTTTAGAAACCCGTGCAGAGGGATTAGGTATTGAATTAAAGTTTGGAGATATAACCGATGATATTTTTGAGGTGGATAAAGATTTTGGAATGATTGCTCAATATCCACGGATGAATGGAGATATCGCTGACTACTCAAAAATAGTTAAGAAGGTTCATAAAAATGGTGGTAAAACTGCAATTGCTGCTGATTTGCTTGCGTTAACACTTTTAACTCCACCGGGAGAATGGGGAGCTGATATTGTTTTTGGTTCGGCTCAAAGACTGGGTGTTCCAATGGCCTATGGCGGTCCGCATGCCGGCTATTTTGCCGTTAAAGAGGAGTTAAAAAGAGCTATGCCCGGTCGTATTATCGGAGTCTCTAAAGATACAAATGGTAAGCCGGTTTTACGAATGGCTTTACAAACTCGTGAACAGCATATAAGAAGAGAAAAAGCCACTTCTAATATCTGCACAGCTCAGGCTCTTTTGGCAACGATGTCGGGATTTTATGCTGTTTATCATGGTCCGCAAGGGTTAAAAAATATTGCATTGCAGATAAATGGTTATGCTGCGACATTAAAACAAGCTGCTAACTCTCTTGGTTATGTTTCTCTTAATGATTCATTTTTTGACACTTTACGCTTTCGCTTACCCAATAATTTAACTACAAAAGATATAAAAGAGCAGGCACTTTTAAAAGGTATAAACTTTTTCTATTCTGGAGTAGATGAGTTTAGTATTAGTGTTGATGAAACAACTTGCGAAGATGATATTAAGGATATTGTGTTGATTTTGTCACAATGTAAAGGAGTCACTTTACCGGAGCTTAATTTTAAAACTTCACACTCAATAGAGGGGGGTGTTAAAAGAGAATCTGATTATATGAATCAGCAGGTGTTTTGGAGCTACCATTCCGAAACAGAGATGATGCGTTATATTAAGCAACTTGAGAGAAAAGACTTTTCGTTGGCTCACTCTATGATTTCCCTTGGCTCTTGTACCATGAAGCTAAATGCTGCCACTGCTATGTTTCCTATTACATGGCCCGAGTTCTCTCAACTCCATCCTTTTATTCCTGTTGATCAGGCCGAGGGTTATCACATGATGATGCGTGAGTTGCGGCATGATCTGTCAATTATAACAGGCTTTGAAGATGTTACCTTGCAGCCCAACTCAGGAGCATCGGGAGAGTACACAGGCTTGATGATTATACGGGCCTATCACGAAAGCAGAGGTGAAGGAGACAGAAAGAAGGTATTGATTCCCTCATCAGCACACGGAACTAATCCTGCAAGTGCTGTTATGGCCGGAATGGAGGTAGAAGTTGTTAAATGTGACAATAATGGCAATGTTGATATAGATGATCTTAAAGTTAAAATTGAAAAAAATAGAGATCTAATTGCTGCCATAATGATAACTTATCCTTCAACCCACGGTGTTTTTGAGTCATCAGTTGCTAATATTTGCAGACTTATTCATGAGGCCGGCGGACAGGTATATATGGATGGAGCCAATATGAATGCTCAAACCGGGTTAACCAGTCCGGGCAGAATAGGAGCAGATGTTTGCCACCTTAATCTGCACAAAACATTTGCTATACCGCATGGAGGAGGAGGTCCCGGAGTCGGACCTGTTGGAGTTGCCAAGCATTTAACAAAATTTTTACCGGCTCATCCGGTTGTAGATAATAGAAGAGAGGGTATGTTAACGGTAGCTTCCGCACCATGGGGCAGTGCCGGCATTTTACCAATCACTTACGGATATATAAAGATGATGGGTAAGGTCGGACTAAAAAAGGCTTCTGAAATAGCTATCTTAAATGCTAATTATATTGCCGAAAAGCTTAAAGATGGGTATGGGATTGTCTATAAAGGAGAAAATGGTCGCGTTGCACATGAGCTTATTTTGGAGTGTCGTGAAATTAAAAGAGAGTCGGGAATAACCGAGACTGATATTGCAAAAAGGTTAATTGATTATGGTTTTCACGCTCCCACTTTATCATTTCCCGTTCCCGGAACACTTATGATTGAGCCAACCGAAAGTGAATCATTAAAAGAGCTTGATCGTTTTATAGAGGCAATGCTCTCAATTTTGAATGAGATAGATGAGGTTAACACAGGTAAGTATGACAAGGAGAATAATGTTTTAAAAAATGCGCCACATCCCGATTATGTGGCTGTAAGTGATAATTGGGAGTTTCCTTATTCAAGAGAAAAGGCTGTTTTTCCGTTGCCATATTTAAAAAAGGATAAGTTTTGGATTACAGTCTCACGTGTTGATAATGCCTTTGGAGATAGAAATTTGATTTGTACCTGTGACTCTTTTTTTCAAGAGTAAGCAGATGTATCTGTTAAAAAACAAAACTAACTGTAGTTTTTAATTAGGAGAGGGGTAAGGGTTATATCTGTTGGCTCATACTCCTCTCTTCTTTTTCTGCTCTCAGCTATTTTGGTAATCCTTTTGGCAACCTCCTCAGCCGAAATTGATGTTGATCCAATAGGTGCTTCTGAATGATAAAACCGGGGATTATAACCTATTGAGAAAAGATGAACATTTTGAACCACTTTTAAACCTCTCTTTTTTATTTTATTGAGATAGATTGTTAACAGTCTGTTTGATTCGAATATAATTGCATTAACATTTTTGTTTTGCAGAGTTAATACTGCATCTGCAATATTGTTGTCTGTTTTTATTAGTTCAGTGTAATCTGTCTTTATCTCAAAACGGTCAATGTAACTTTTTAGGTATGCATCTAATGCTCTGTTATCGCTATCTGTTTCACCTATAAAACCTATAGCTTTTTTTGATAACCTTATACTCTCGTGAAGTAAAATATTGATATGTGATTCAATTTTTGAATATATATTATTAACCTTATTAATACCTGGGGTTTCAACAAGCGATATTACAGTGCCGTAATAAGGGATTGAGCTCTTTTTTATATATTGTAAATCTAAATTATTTGTAACAATAATTGCTTCGGGCTGTCGTTGAATAAGCTCCTCTATTATTGTCACCCTGTTTGTTTGGTTTGTTATACATGGTATTAACAGCAAGCTTATACTGTTAAGCTCTAACGAGAGGTGGTGTAAAAGGTTAGATAGATACCAGCTGTTTATCCTTTCACATATAATTCCAATAGTTCCGGTGTTGCCCGAACTTAATGTTTTGGCAAGGTAGCTGGGGTTATAATTTTGATTTTTAGCAGCATTTAAAATACGCTTTTGTGTCTCCTTATTAATTTGATATTGATCACCTTTATTGTTAAGCACAAGTGAGGCTGTTGTTTTTGCAACGCCGGCTTCGGCTGCAATTGATTTTAAAGAAGCGCGTTTCATTAGCGTATAATTATATAATAATTAATGCAAACATAATTAATAAATGTAAAAAAATAAAAGGGTCACCTCTTTATAAGAAGTAACCCTTTTTAATATTGCCATTTTAGATTGTTAATTCATTAAAACTACTTCTGAATTTTAACCTTAATCTCCATATATCCATCATCACCTTCAGATATCCCTTTTACTAAAACAACCCCTTTTACACCGGCAGCAGTTTCAAAAAAGACAACATCACCTTCACTTAACTCATTAGCCTTTGTTCCAGAAGCATCTTCAGCAGCCTCTGTTATAAGTCTGTCATCTTCCATGCTGTTAAACTGCTCTTTGGTAATCTCAGTTAAAGCCAAAGTTGTTGAGTTACGAGTTTCCCAATCACTCATAGTTAAAACTGATGCTGCATCACTGTCATCGGGTGATGCAAGTGTTGCTAAATTAGAGGCTCCATAAAAGTAGATAAAATCAATCAGTTCTGAGTTTTCTCTTGCATCACTTAGAATATATACTAAATTGTCGCTACTATTATATGATGAGCCGTAATCAGTGTTTTTATGACTGCCAAGAAGCTTTGCTGAGTATGTTTCAATATCTGAGGGCATCTCTTCAACCTCTATTCTAAATGTTCTTATCTCTCTGTTGTCTCTTCTGTCGAACACTTCTATCGAAAAAAGAATATTTTTGCCTGCATCCTCCACTGTTGGAGTATATGAAAAATGACCATTATAGTAGTTATCTCCCAGGTCATCGATAGTCATCTCAGACATTATATTACCCTCTTTAAAAAAGTTTATTTCATCAAGGCGCCTGTCACTAATTACGGAGTAGGAGAATTCTATCTCTGTTCCAACCTCTGCGGTTTCAGGGGCACTTTCGAATGTTATAATTATCTGATCATCCTCATCATCGCATGAAGTAAATATTACTCCCGAAATAAGAATTGATGCCATTAGCATCATTAATAGTTTCCATTTTTTCATCATCATCTCTTTATTTATTTTAATTGATTTGCAAAGTTAATTAATGTCTGTGGCTAAAAAAAACATATTACTGTTTTATATATCCTACAGTCTGTCCATACAAAGGCACCTGCATCTCGTCAAGCTCCATTATGTTATGCAGGTCATCAGCATCTATCCACCCTCTAATAACAGATCCGAGCCCTTTACTTGCAGCAGTAAGATATACGTTTTGAGCCATAAATCCGGTATTTGCATGTGACGGTGTAAGTGTTTCACAGGTAATTTCATCGGGTGATTCATATCCCGCACTCTCCA
Organism: Marinilabiliaceae bacterium ANBcel2; assembly: GCA_029688995.1. GTDB lineage: Bacteria > Bacteroidota > Bacteroidia > Bacteroidales > Marinilabiliaceae > JARULA01. The sequence continues at coordinate 432,023 of JARULA010000001.1, read as the reverse complement.
TATTGCTAACATAAACAAAATTTAAAGGTGCATCCTCTACAAAATCTTGTAGTCCGGAATGCGATCGGTAATCTCCCTTTTTTGTTTTAATTAACGAATGTTCTGATGCATTATATTTATATATCCCCTCCTTTAAAAAGAGGTATAGCTCCATCTCTTGCTTGTTTTGAGATGAAGGCGCAGTTCTTTTATCATCCCTGTTATATCCCCATGCTGCCCAGCAGAGATCCGAAATATCCTGTAAAGTAAGATCTTTTTGTGAAAACTCTCTTGAAGTTTGTCTCTCATTAAGAGCTTGCATTAAAGATATTCCTCCTGTTATATCGGGCTCTGGAAGGGTTATAACTTCTTGGCTGCATGCCGTTTGAAGATTGAAAATAATTAATAGTGGTAAGATAAGTTTTTTCATGTTTATATAATTTAGTTGTTTTATGTCACTTATATAAATTGGTATTAATCAGTTGCCTTTTATTAGCAACTATATTGTAACATATTAATTCTGCTCTCTTGTTTAATTGTTTTAATCAATTCTATTGTTTTGTTCGTCATAAATATTTAGCCTTTAATCATATAACACCCCTTTTTTTATGACTCCCACTTCTTTCTTTCATAATTTTATGGATGAAAATGTAAAACCCTACACTCTAAAAAACCTTATCATTATGAGTACAGACAAAGTAAATACAAAAAATTTGATGAGTCAACCACTAAAAAGTTGCTTTACGGTTCTTATCTTGTTTATGACATTCACTTTCTCTTTATTGGCCAAAGAAAATGAAAAGGAGCTTCCTGAAGAGAGAAGAGTTAATCGTCAAATTGAGAGTACTATAATGCTTTATGAATCTTATGCAGAAAATGTTAGAGAAGCAGAGACTTTGCTCTCCAGGGGAAGAGATATAATTGATTCCACTTCAATAAAAATTCAAAGAGCTACTGATGAGATGCGCGAAGAGTCGAGAATCTATAACAGTAAGCGTAGAGAGTTGGAGAGAGATATGAATGCGACATCCGGATCTCAGGCCGGGAAATTGCGTCGGGATATTCAAGATTTGGATAATGAGTATAGAGAGGTTTTACAGTATTATGATGATTACATGGAAGAACTTTTAGAGAAATCGGATAAGGCTCGTACTATTTATCAGCAAGGAGAGCGAAAGAAAAAGCGATATAGTGAAGAGATGAAAAAAATTGAACAGCGACTTGCCGATTTGCGATTGCAAAAGATGAATATTTATAATGATTCAGATATAGCCTCCAATTAATTTGAAAAAAAATAGTGTATCTGTTTACCTTTAAAAAGGTTGTTTCTCTATATTTGAAGCAACCTTTTTTTGTGCTTTATCCCTGGAAGTAAAAAGTAATAAGTGATTTTTTTTTACATTTGAGGTAGTCAATATATTTCTTATAGAATTAGTAATAGATTAAAAGTAGCAATAATACTTTATGCAGATATATAACAATAAAGATGATTTCAAATATGAGGAGGTTTCAGTCTCTGTAGTAGAAGCTACAAAAATAATTAGTCGTTATATATGGCCTGTTGCCTTTTTAGCTCATCTTCTTTTTTTTGCATTACATTGGTCAACTTTTTTTTCGGGAATTACTATACAGGGGATTTTTTTAGTTCTTCTAATAATGCTACTTGGAATATTGGTGCATGAGTTGATTCATGCTTTTATCTTTGGACTGTTTGCAAAAGGTGGATTTAAAAATATTTCGTTTGGAATTGATACAAAAACTTATTCTCCATATTGTCATTGTAAAGGCGAGATTACTGTGGCGGCTTATCGTGCCGGTGCTATTGCCCCTTTATTTATTATGGGTGCATTTCCATTTATTTTCTCTTTTTTTAATGGCTCTTTAGGATGGTTTTATTTTGGATTGCTTTATCTTTTGGCTGCTGGCGGAGATGTAATTTCGGTTTATCTTACCAAAGGCTTAAATATGAGAGATATTATAAAGGATCATGATGCTAAACTGGGATATTATATAATTAAAAGAGTTAGCTGAAAAGATTTATTCTTTTTCTTTTCTGTTTCATCTCACGCACTGTTTTTGTCATTTAATAATTCTTTTTTGATTTTTTTTAAAAAGAATTAATACATTTGAGAAAGCTTACTTGCAACAGGCTTTTCCATTAGTTGGCAATTAATTACGCATTAATATTTACTATATTGTGGAGACTATTTGTTTTGTAGGTATCAATCAAATAATCTATTTTTATCAAAAATAAATAAAAAGTTAAATATATCGGTTATGCAGACAAAACTTCAGGAGTTAACTGAGAAAATTTATAACGAGGGTCTGGAAAAGGCCCGTAAGGATGCAGATGTCTTAATAAAAGAGGCTAAAGAGAAGGCTGCTTCTATAGAAAAGGATGCTCGTGATAAAGCAGATTCAATAATCAGTGAAGCTGAAGAGAAAGCTGATACATTAAAGAATCATGTTGACTCTGAGCTTAAAATGTCCATTAATCAGTCTGTAGATGCCCTTAAACAGGACCTTTCATCGCTTGTTACCATGAAAGCTGTTAAGCCCGCTGTTGAAGAACTTTTTAAAAATGAAGATTTTTTAAAGCAGATAATAACTACTGTTATTAAAGGGTGGATTGAAAAAGATGATTTTGATATTAAAGTTGTTTTACCCGAGAAAGATCGAAATAAACTTGAAACTTATTTTAAAAATCAACTTGCCGATGAATTAAATAAAGGGGTTGAACTTGATTTTTCAGGTAATGTAAAATCAGGTTTTAAAGTTGGTCCTTCTGATGGTAGTTATGTTTTAAGTTTTACTGATCAGGATTTTATAAATTATTTTAAAGGGTATCTTCGTCCTAAAACCAGCGAACTTCTGTTTGAAGAGAAGAAGTAGGTTGTATAATTATTAACGTGATGAAGTAATGCAAAGAAACTATTACGCTTTAGTAGCAGGATTACCCGATATTTTACCCGATGAGAGTAAGGTAGCGTTTTCTTCGGTAGAATTTAGAGACTATCTTTTTGAGGAAGTTCATCCTTCGGATTATCAATTGATTGAGATGCTTTACCTCTCTTTTGATAATGAAAATCTATTAAATCAGCTTTTTAACTCTGAAGAGAAGTGGGATGATCGTGGAAACTTCTCTTATGAGATTATGGAACAGATGAAAGATCGAAAAAGTTATGAGATGACAGGAGGAGATTTGTTACCTGAATATATGATCGACTTTCTTGATCGTTTCCACGGAGATGAACAAATTGACAATTATTACCGGGCTGAACATATTTTAAGTGAAGGATATAACGATTTAATGTCTTCATGTAGCAATCGTTATTTACGTGATGTTAGTAGTTTTCAGCGCAATATTTCTAATATTATGACGGCTTTAAACAGCCGAAAATATGATGTTGAGTTTAGTGATACTCTTATTGGGGATGACGAGGTTGTATCGGCATTGAAAAAAAGTCGTATGCGCGATTTTGGATTATCAAACGAGGTGAATGATATAGAGGAGTTGATACAGATTTTTGAAATTGATAATATTACCGAGCGTGAGTTGAAACTTGATAAGTATCAATGGCAGTACTTTGATGAGATTACCTTTTTTAACTACTTTACAATTGAGAAAGTACTCGCCTTTTTGCAAAAGATGTTTATTGTAGAGCGGTGGATGAAGCTTGATAGTGAAAAAGGAAAAGAAATGTTTAACCAATTGCTGAAAGATCTGGAGGCAGATTTTCAGTTTCCGGAAGAATTTACATTAGCTTATGGAAAGAGATAAAAAGACCACAGGTACAGTAGCCGGTATTGTAGCTAACCTGGTTATAGTTAAGGCAGACGGACCGGTAGCACAAAATGAGATATGCTTTATTAAGCATCGAGATGAACGACTCATGGCCGAGGTTATTAAAGTGCAGGGTATTAATACTTATCTGCAGGTATTTGAGAGTACCCGGGGAGTTCGTATCGGTAGTGAGGTGGAATTTGAGAACTACATGCTTGAGGTGACACTCGGTCCCGGCATTCTTTCGCGAAATTATGACGGTCTGCAAAATGATTTGGATAAGATGGATGGTATCTTTCTCAAAAGGGGAGAATATACCGATCCGCTTAATCGTGAAAATAAATGGAAGTTTAAACCTTTAGCTAAAAAGGGAGATAAAGTAGTAGCAGGGAGTTGGCTTGGTGAGGTTGAGGAGAATATAATATCTCATAAAATTATGGTTCCCTTTAAAATGGAAGGAAACTATGAGGTTAAATCTATAGCTGAAGCGGGAGAATATACCGTTGATGAAACTGTTGCTGTTGTTGTTGATGGGGAAGGAGAAGAGCACTCATTAACGATGGTTCAAAAATGGCCGGTTAAGTTACCTATTCGTTCATATATTGATAAACCGCGTCCATTTAAGCTTTTAGAAACCGGTGTTAGATGTATTGATACTTTAAATCCTATTACTGAAGGGGGAACAGGCTTTATACCAGGAGCTTTTGGAACAGGTAAAACTGTGTTGCAACATGCTATATCAAAGCAAGCCGAAGCTGATGTTGTTATAATTGCAGCTTGCGGTGAACGTGCTAATGAGGTTGTGGAGGTTTTTACAGAGTTCCCCGAGTTAGATGATCCACGTACAGGTAAAAAGTTGATAGAGAGAACAACAATTATTGCAAACACCTCAAATATGCCGGTGGCTGCTCGTGAGGCATCTGTATATACTGCAATGACAATTGCTGAGTATTACAGGTCAATGGGTTTACGTGTATTATTAATGGCCGATTCTACATCTCGATGGGCACAGGCATTGCGTGAGATGTCAAACAGACTGGAGGAGCTTCCGGGTCCTGATGCCTTTCCAATGGATTTATCGGCTGTTATATCTAATTTTTATTCACGTGCAGGATTTGTTTATCTGCCAAATGATAAAACCGGATCTATTACCTTTATTGGAACAGTCTCTCCGGCAGGAGGTAATCTTAAAGAGCCTGTTACCGAAAATACAAGGAAGGTTGCTCGCTGTTTCTACGGTCTTTCACAGGATCGTGCCGATAGTAAACGTTATCCTGCTGTTGATGCTATTGAGAGTTATTCAAAATATTTGGAGTATCCCGAAGTGCAAAAGAATTTAAAGGAAAATGTTGGAGAAGGGTGGCTTGACTCTGTTCTTAAGGCTAAAGATATTCTTTTAAGGGGAAAAGAGGTTATGGAACAGATTAATATACTTGGTGATGACGGAGTTCCAATTGAGTTTCATGATATGTTTTGGAAGTCGGAACTTATAGACTTTGTAATTTTACAGCAGGATGCTTTTGATAAGGTTGATGCATCAAGCTCTATGGAGCGACAAAAGTATATGTTATCAAGTGTTTTGGAGGTTGCTGATTCGCAGTTTGAGTTTAAAGGATTTGAAGATGTTTCTGATTTTTATAAAGAGGTAATAAACATCTATAAGCAGATGAACTATTCAGACTATGAATCTGATAAATTTACCAAGAATGAATCTGAGCTAAAATCTTTATTGGAAAAGAGGATGAAACCCAGTGTGAGTGAGAGTAATGTGTAACCCTGAAAAAAATAGATAATGGAAAGTCAGGCATTTCAAAAAATATATACAAAATTGACTAATATAACCAAAGCTACAGTTACCCTTAGAGCCTCTGAAGTAGGTTATGATGAGATTGCTTTGGTTCATGGACGCATGTCTCAGGTGGTAAAACTTATGGGTGATGAGGTTACTCTTCAGGTATTTGCCGGAACCGAAGGTATTCCTACAGATGCTGAGGTGACTTTTATGGGTCGTCCCCCGCAGCTTAAGGTGAGCGAAGGGTTAGGAGGTCGCTTTTTTGATGCTTATGGAGACCCAATTGACGGAGGTCCCGAAGTTGAAGGGGAGGTTCGTGATATTGGTAGTCCATCGGTTAATCCTGTCAGGCGTAAGCAGCCTTCGCAGTTAATTGCAACAGGTATTGCAGGAATTGATTTGAACAATAGTTTGGTATCGGGTCAAAAAATTCCGTTTTTTGCCGATCCTGATCAGCCTTATAATCAGGTTATGGCGAATGTAGCCCTTAGAGCAAAAGCCGATAAAATCATTCTTGGTGGAATGGGGCTTACAAATGATGATTATCTCTATTTTAAAAGTGTCTTTGAGAATGCAGGAGCTCTTGACCGTATTGTAAGCTTTGTTAATACCACCGAAAACCCCCCAGTGGAGCGCTTGCTTGTGCCCGATATGGTTCTTACAGCTGCTGAGTATTTTGCTGTTGACCATAATGAGAATGTTTTGGTGCTTTTAACCGATATGACTCTTTTTGCTGATGCATTAAGTATTGTATCAAACAGGATGGATCAAATTCCTTCAAAAGATAGTATGCCCGGTTCTCTCTACTCTGATTTGGCCCGTTTATATGAAAAAGCTGTTCAATTTCCCGAAGGAGGATCCATTACAATTGTAGCTGTTACAACCTTGTCGGGAGGTGATATTACTCATGCAATTCCTGATAATACCGGATATATTACCGAGGGGCAGCTGTTTCTTCGACGAGATACCGATGTAGGAAAAGTTATTGTTGATCCATTTAGGTCTCTATCAAGATTAAAACAGCTGGTTATTGGAAAGCAGACACGAGAAGATCATCCTCAGGTTATGAATGCTGCAATTCGACTCTTTGCCGATGCTGCAAATGCTAAAACCAAACTTGAGAATGGTTTTGATCTTACCGACTATGATGAGCGTACACTTGATTTTGCTAAAGCTTATTCTGAAAAACTACTTGCTATTGACGTCAATTTGGATATCGATACCATGTTAGATATTGCCTGGGGATTGTTTCGTGAGCACTTTAAAAAGGCAGAGGTTGGCATTAAGCAGGAGTTTACCGAACAGTTTTGGGAGAAATAAATTCCGGTAAACCATAAAAATTAATTTTAAATTTTTTTAATCCGGAAATAATGGCAATAAAATTTCAATATAATAAAACTTCACTGCAAAATCTTGAAAAGCAGTTAAAGGTACGTGAGAGAGCCTTGCCTACACTTAAAAACAAAGAGTCGGCATTGCGCAGTGAAGTAAAGCGCGCTAAATATAAGTTTGAGGAGCTGGGAAAAAACCTCGAGGATAAGCTGCAATATTATGATGAGATGGTTCGCCTGTGGAGTGAATTTGATTCATCATTGATCAAGGTAAAAGATGTTGATCTTTCAGTAAAAAAAATTGCAGGTGTATTAACTCCGGTTTTAGAGGAGATTCATTTTGATATAGCACCTTATAATCCTTCAACAAAGCCTGTTTGGTTTCCCGATGGAATTGAAATCTTAAGAGAGCTTGTTCAGGTGTCGTTAGAGCGACAGGTTTGGTTGCGAAAAATGGAGCTTTTAGATCATGCACGCAAAAAGACTACTCAAAAAGTAAATCTTTATGAAAAAGTGCAGATTCCCGGGTTTGAAGATGCCATGAGAAAGATTAAACGATTCCTTGAAGATGAAGAGAATCTTTCCAAATCGGCTCAAAAGATTGTTAAAACACGTCAGGAACAGGAGGTATAATTATGATAGTACCAATGCTTAAATACTCTTTTCTGGTGTATCACGCTGATTATAAATCTTTTTTGACAAAGATTAAAAATCTGGGTGTTTTACATATAGAAACAAAAGAGCAGGAGCCTACCGAGGAGCTGCAAGATCTCTATCGTCTTTCAGGTGATGTTGGTCGTACTGTGAAGCAGCTTAAAGATATAGATAAGAGCAGTGAAGAGTTAGAAGGTGATATTCCCAGATTTGAGTCGGGTAAGGAGGTATTAGAGAAGGTTCGTAATATAGAATCACAAATTGAGCAGAAGCAACAGCATAAGAACAATCTTGAAAAAGAGGCTCATCAGCTTGAGCCCTGGGGGGATTTTTCTTATGAATTGGTGCAAAAGTTAAAAGAAAAGGGAGTATGGGTACGATTTCATGTATGTCGTCAAAAAATGTATAATCCCCAATGGGAAGATGATTATTACATACAAGTTATTAGTGATCATGCAGGGTTTAGGTATTTTGCTATCATAGAACAGCGTTATCATAAGCCCGAAGATATTATTGATTTGCCGGGAGTTGATGAACTTCATTTGCCTAAGCGATCTCTCTCCTCTATTAGGGAAGAGCAGAAAAAGTTAAATCGTGAGATAGAACTTTTAGAACATGAATTAGCTTTGATTGCTCGTTACTCTCTTAATAAATTAGAAGAGTATTTGCTGGAATTGAAGAGAGAGATTGATGAGAATAATGCTATTCATCAAACTACAGGGGAGGTTGAAGAGCATGTGATGCACATATCGGGCTGGGTGCCTCAGCCAAAAGTTCAAAATTTGAACAACTTTCTTGATCAGGAGGGGATACTCTATATTGCTGATCAACCTTCAGAGGAAGAGAAGGTTCCTGTACTACTTAAAAATAACAGATTTGCCCGACTTTTTGAGCCAATAGGTGATTTGTATGAACTACCCAATCATAAGGAGCTTGATCTTGTACCTTTTTTCGCCCCTTTTTATATGATGTTTTTTGGGTTTTCACTGGGAGATGCAGGTTATGGATTGTTGATTTTACTAACAGCATTCTTTTTAAAGCCCAAATTTCCCCATATGAAAAGAATCCTCTCATTGGCTCAATGGCTTGGAGGTGCAACCGTTTTATTTGGAGCGCTTACAGGAACTTTTTTTGGTATTGATTTAATTCAGAGTGATATACCCTGGCTGTCAGGAGTGCGAGAGTATATGGTTGATACCGATAGCATGTTTAATTTAGCATTAATTTTGGGAGCCATTCAAATAATATTTGGTATGGTACTTAAAATTATTAATATATCGATGTTTAAGGGTTTCTCCTATGCATACTCTACAGTTGGATGGCTACTATTGATTATTGGAAGCACTATAACCGTATTGCTCCGTCAGTCGGGCGCAATTGAAGATACAACAGGTGGATATATTCAAAATGGTGTATTAATTGGTTCGGGAGCTCTTATATTGCTCTTTAATGATCCCAAACGTCATATAGTAATGAATTTTTTAAACGGGTTATGGGATGTTTATAGTATGGTTACCGGACTGGTAGGTGATTTGTTGTCCTATATAAGATTGTTTGCTTTGGGAGTTTCCAGTGCAATTCTTGGGTTTGTTTTTAATGAACTAGCCATGAGTCTTAGTCCGGACAACATCATTTTTGGACCGCTTGTGATGATTATAATTTTGCTCATAGGTCATAGTATGACTTTATTCATGGCAGGATTAGGAGCATTTGTTCACCCTATACGTTTAACTTTTGTAGAGTTTTATAAAAATGCCGGTTTTACCGGTGGCGGGAAAAGATATACCCCTTTTGCCGAACAGAGAGAAAAATAATTACAGTTATAACAATTTAAAAGAGAAAACATGGAACCTATTGTATTAGCTTACATTGGAATTGGCTTAATGGTTGGATTAGCCGGAACTGGTAGTGCGTTTGGATGTTCTATTGCAGGTAGTGCATCAGTTGGAGCGATGAAAAAGAACCCCGATGGATTTGGATCATACCTGTTGCTAACTGCTCTCCCGGGTTCTCAGGGACTTTACGGATTTGCTGGATATTTTCTTATGAGTAACTTTTTTGGGTTGCTTACCGAAGATGTTACATGGATTAAGGCAGCAGCAGTATTTGGTTCAGGTTTAGCTGTTGGAGTTGTTGGTCTGTTCTCCTCGTATCGTCAGGGACAGGTTTGTGCCAATGGTATTTCAGCTATTGGATCGGGACATGATGTTGCAGGTAAGACTCTTATTCTTGCTGTATTTCCTGAATTATATTCAATTATTGCATTAGCAGCTGCATATATGATTGGAGCAGCGGTAATGTAATCTGTCAAATAATAATTAATTAACTTTGTAGCCGTTTGTACACTTTTTAGCTGTATAAACGGCTTTTTTTATTTGTTCAATTATTCGGGCTGGAAAATTGAAGTTACATCTTGCCATCACCTTAATTAAATTATTTTTAGATGAGCGTTATATTTAAGAGTACCCCTTTTTTGGCAATTGTTGCCTGCTGGTTGTGGTCTACAGCATTTGTTGGTGTGAAAACCGGATTAGAATATCATACTCCTTTGCAGTTTGCTGGTATAAGATTTTTTTTATCGGGAGTACTTCTTTTTTTATGGTATAACAATCCCCGGCAATACAAAAAACAACTATTAACCAGTCCGGGCTTCGCCACAATAATAGCTTTTATTCAAATATTTTTTCAGTACGGGCTCTTTTATATTGGATTAGATTTAGTGCCCGGTGCTTTGGGTGCTATGATTGTAGGTTCATCGCCACTTTTTGTTGCTATGGTAGCACATTTTGCTTTGCAGAATGAACGAATGAACAGATTAAAAGCTTTTAGTATTTTATTAGGAGTGATAGGGATAGTTATTATTACTTTGGGACGAACAACTGTTGAATTACGTGGAGAGTATGAGTATTTGGGAATTTTACTGCTTATGCTCAATAATATTTCGGGTGGTTTTGCAAATGTATTGATATTAAAAAGGTCTAAAAAGGTCTCTCCCGTAGTTTTAAGTTCATACTCATTAATTGTTGGGGGAGGATCTCTCTTTTTGTTTTCTCTTCCCATTGAAGGTTTTAATTTTGGATCATTTCCTACGGTTTACTACTTTTCTCTTGGATGGCTTAGCTTTCTATCGGCTGCGGCTTTTGCCATATGGTTTACCCTTATTAGACGTACGGGTGTTAAGATCTCGGAGCTTAATGTTTGGAAGTTTTTAATTCCGGTTTCAGGGGCACTGTTGAGTTGGATTTTACTCTCTAATGAAGATCCTGATATTATTTCTATAGCAGGTATGATTGTTATTGCTTCATCGCTACTTGTTTTAAATTATAATAATCGCAAAAAAAGATAGAAGAGCTGTTAAATTTTTAAGCACTTATGTTTAAACAGTTTCCGGTTTTTTTAACATTTATTACGGCGATGATTAATATGTTTTTTTTAATTTAGCACCATAAGTAAACAACAAAAAGTCTCTTATTTGGTTACTTTATTAAGAAATTTCTTAGTAGTTGTTCAATTAAATATTCTTTAGATTTAAAAGTAAGTTCTGTTAGATTGGTTTTTGAATTATCTATTTTTCTCTTCCCTAACCTGGTTGTTTAAGTGTTATTCATTTTTATAGTTTATAATCTACACCTTGCCCCACAGCCTTTGTAATTTAATTTTTACTTATTGTTGTATTATTAATTAAAACAAATCAATTTTTTTATATGTTTAAATTTACCGGGTTTAGAAACCTTGATTTTGGTAAGAAGCTCACTTTTGGATTTGGCATTATTATTCTTTTTATGGGAGGATATGCAACTTATAATTTGCTTTCGTTGTACAGGATAAATGAGAATAATGCTGAACTTGTAGAATTTAGCCATCAAATTGAAAATTCAAAAGATAGGTTTATAGATCATCTTCAATGGGCTCAACAATTGACCGTTGAGATGTTTGATCAGGATCGTAATCAGATAACAGTGGAGTTGGATCCTCATGCTTGTGCTTTTGGTCGTTGGTTTCAGGGAGCCGATCGTGCTCAATTAGAGGAGCGAATTCCTGAGTTAAGTGAGATTTTTGATCAGATAGATGAACCCCATTTGCGTTTGCATGAATCAGCAGCTACTATTGATGAGATGATTGCTACAGGTGCCGATCCTGAAGATATTCAGCAGGTTTATTATGGTACTACTGTGCAGGAACTTAATAGAATAGGGTTACTTTTAAATGATCTTGAAAACATCTTACTTGAAGAGATTGAGGATCTTGAAGAGGCATCAACAGAGGTCTCTATTCGTGTTGCTTCAGTTACTTTGGTTTTAGGAATTGTTATTTTACTCTTTAGTGTTGGCGTTGCTTTTGCTATTACTCATTTTACAGTTAGAGGATTGCGAAGAGGAATTGCTATGGCAGAAAGTATTGCTGATGGTGACTTAACAGCTGATATAAAGCTTGGACAAACTGATGAGGTTGGTCGATTGGCAGCTGCACTTCAAAGGATGAAAGAGCGACTAGAAGATATTATTGGATTTTTACGCAAGGAGGCTTCAAGTTTTGATAACGTTAGTGAGGAGTTGAGCAAATCGGCTATGTCGTTAAGTGAAAGTGCCAATGAGCAAGCCTCTGCTTTGGAGGAGATAAGTTCAACAATGGAAGAGATGAATGCCAGTATTGAGCAAAATAGTAATCATGCTGATAAAACTGAAGGGATCTCTGCTATGGCCACAAAAGGTATTGAAGATGTTAATCAAAAGTCGGAGAGGGCTTTTGCTGCAAATGAATTAATTGCTGAGCATATTAATGTAATTAATGATATTGCTTTTCAAACAAATATTCTTGCTCTTAATGCATCGGTTGAGGCTGCTCGTGCAGGTGAACATGGTAAAGGTTTTGCTGTAGTTGCCGGTGAGGTTCGAAAACTGGCCGATAAAAGTAAAGAGGCTGCTGATGAAATTGTGCGTACCGTAAATGATGGATTAGGAATTACCAGAGAGTCTATGGAGAAACTTAAAGCTATTATGCCTGAGGTAAAAAACACATCATCACTACTCCAGGAGATTTCGGCAGCAGGAAAAGAGCAAAAACATGGTAGCGTTCAGGTAAACACTGCATTACAGGAGTTGAATTCGATTACCCAAACATCTGCCAGTTCAAGTGAAGAGCTCTCTTCAACGGCTCAGGAGATGGAGTCTAGAGCCACTCAATTACTTGAAATTATAAGCTATTTTAAAACAGATGGGAATTTAGATAGTGAGGACTTGCAAGATATGGGGGTTAGTTGTTCAATAAGTGACAATATTGAGGAGCAGGAAAAAGAGAGTAGAAGTGATGAGGATATCGAAGAAGGTTATGAAAAGATTTAGATTAAGATAGCTACACTATAAAAAGAGGTGATACATTATTAATATGCATCACCTCTTTTTAGTTTGAATGATCATTTAATTAATAATCAAAATGAAAAAGATTCATCATTTTAAAAAATATTTCGGTGTTGTGGTAAATTCCCATAAACAGCTCAGCTCCGGGTCCGTATGCAAACGTAGGAACCATTACCCCTGTATGTCCGCCTGTAGTATATTCGGCAGTTACCGTTCCTGTTTCAGCATCTCCTCCGTGAAGAGCCATTCCTCCTGTTTCATGATCAGATGTAACAATAACTAAAGTCTCCCCATCTTCAGCTGCAAATTTAAGAGCTTCTCCAATTGCTCTGTCCATATCAAGCATCTCTCCAATTATATATGAAGTGCTGTTGGCATGTCCTCCCCAGTCGATTTGTGCACCTTCAACCATTAAAAAGAACCCTTCCTCATTTTTATTTAACACTTCAATGGCTTTGGCTGTCGCTTGCGGAATAAGATCACCTCTTTCGTTAAAACGGGGAGGATGCCCTTCATGAGTAAAAACTGCTATTGGTTTTTGAGTATCCATAATACCATCATCAAGTGAAGAGAATATTGTATAGCCTTTATTAGCTAAGTCAACTGTTAAATCTCTTCCATCCTCTCTTTGATTAAAATGTTCGAGTCCGCCCCCAATAAAAATATCTATATCATTACTTAACAGATCTTCAGCAATCTCTTCGTAATTGTTGCGTGATGGTTGATGTGCATAAAACGAAGCGGGTGTTGCATGAGTTATTGCACAACTTACCACAATACCTGTAGACTTATTATTTTCGTTAGAATATTGTAGTATAGTTGGAATCTCATTTCCTTCTGCATCCATTGCTACTGCTCCATTATCAATTCTTTGTCCGGTTGCTATTGCAGATCCCCCTGCAGAAGAGTCTGTTACATAATTATCAGCACTTTGAGTTTCACTAAACCCAATATGCTTCATATGATTCAAGTTTAGTTTACCTCCATTAGCTGTTAAAGCAGCATTTATTTGAGAAACTCCAACACCATCACCAATAAAAAGAATAATATTGCGCGGTTTTTCACTTTTTTCTTTTAAATCAACAATCTCATATTGTTCTGGGTTTGTGTAAGTTCCATTTTCGTCATTCCCGGCATTGATGTGATTTAGTGCAAATGCCACGAACAAAAGCGATACCAGTAGTTTTGATATTAGCATAGTTTTACTATTTTAGAATTAAAAAATTAGTTTTTGATATTATACTTACTGTAAAAATAATCTTTTTTAAAACCATTACAATATTTTTATGATTTTACTCTGTTTCTACTATGACTGATATGGATTTAAATACCTTTCTATTTGCTTTTGGGTTGACCCTTTTTGCGGGGTTATCAACCGGAATTGGTAGTGCAATGGCCTTTTTTGCTAAACGTACAAATACTAAATTTTTATCATCTGCTTTGGGATTTTCGGCAGGTGTTATGATATATGTCTCTTTTGTTGAGATTTTTTTTAAAGCCAGGGAGGAGCTAACCCAATATTATAACTCCGATAGTTTTGGCATGATGGTGACAGTAGCTGCTTTTTTTGGTGGAATGCTTTTAATAGCTTTAATTGATCGCTTTATTCCCAAAAAGGAGAATCCGCACGAAATTAATCTTATTGAGGATATGACCGAGGAGCAGCGAAAGCAAAAAATTAAAGAGAAAAAGCTTATGCGTATGGGTGTTTTAACAGCTTTGGCTATTACAATTCATAATTTTCCCGAGGGTTTGGCTACCTTTACTGCTGCTGTAGCCGATCCAAACCTTGGTGTTGCTATAGCCGTTGCTATTGCAATTCATAATATTCCTGAAGGTATTGCTATTTCAGTTCCTATATTTTATGCTACAGGTAGTAGAAAGAAGGCTTTTAAATATAGTTTTTTATCCGGACTCGCAGAACCGTTGGGTGCTTTGGTTGGTTTTGCGCTTTTGATGCCCTTTATGGGACCATTGATGTTTGGGATAATTTTTGCCGCTGTTGCCGGTATTATGGTTTTTATTAGTTTTGATGAGCTTTTGCCTGCTGCAAGGGAGTATGGAGAACATCATTTGCCTGTATATGGTTTATTTGCCGGTATGTTTGTTATGGCGCTTAGTTTGATTGTTATTGGGTAATAGTAATAGATTTTTGTTGTGATGAGAGTAGAAGAGAGGTATAGTCGGGTATTGGACTGGTTTAAGGAGAATATGCCTGATGCTCAAACAGAGCTAAATTATGAAAATCCTTATCAACTTCTTGTTGCAGTTATTTTATCTGCTCAATGTACCGATAAGCGAGTGAACCAAATAACACCCGGTTTTTTCTCCCGTTTCCCCGATGCTGATTCACTTGCCTCTAGTGATGCCGAAGAGGCGTTTGAGTATATTAAAAGCTGCAGCTATCCTAATAGTAAAAGCAAATATCTTTATAAAATGGCAAAAAAATTAGTGGAGGAGTTTGGCGGGCGTGTTCCATCTGATATTGATGAATTGCAAAAGCTTCCCGGAGTAGGTAGAAAAACGGCCAATGTGATAGCTTCGGTAATTTATGAAAAACCAGCTCTTGCCGTTGACACTCATGTTTTTAGAGTGGCAGCGAGGGTCGGACTTACAAAAAATGCTAAAAATCCTCTTGATGCTGAAAAACAGCTTATGAAGCATATCCCCTCAAGCCTTGTCTCAATTGCTCACCACTGGCTTATTTTACATGGCAGATATGTATGTAAAGCACGTAAACCTTTATGTAGCAAATGTGGAATAGCCGAAGTTTGTTGCTATTATGCAAACAACTCCGGCTAACAACTATTTTACCATAATTTTTTAGGGTAGTCGCCCTGCTCAATTAAGCTATTCAACTCTTTTTTTACAATGGGTTTGTCCTCTTTATATGTTATACCAAACCATTTGGCATCGGTGTTAATAACTTTTGTTATTCCCTTCTCTTTTTTAATTAGTTTGTCAGCAACACTATTAAAATAGAACTCTGATTTTAGCTCACTCCCCTTCTCTTTTAAAAAGTTTTCGAACTCTGACTGAAGGTGATTCATAAATTGAGGCTTAAATATCCAAAAGTTCATTGATACAGCTTCGTTACCTGTTAGTTCGGTTTTGCTGTCACCTTCGTAATAATATATTTTACTGTTTTCTGTCCCTATTTTTGTGCGTTCCACAATATCTGTTAAATTATTGTTATCATCAACCTGGCATACTCCTCTTGAAACAGTTCCATGTTTTGAAAGTGTATTTTTTAATAGATAACCTATCATAGCATACTCATTTGCGCTGCTACTCTCTTTTATAAACTGAGATGCCTGCATGTATGCTTTTTCTCCATAAAAATCATCAGCGTTGATAACTGCAAAGGGAGTATCAATAACCTCTTTTGCCATTAACATTGCATGCCCTGTTCCCCAGGGTTTTTCTCTTCCTTCGGGAACAGTAAATCCCTGGGGTAGCTTATCAAGCTCTTGAAATACATACTCGGTTTTAATTTTACCTTTTAATTTTGATTCAAATCTTTCAATGAATGCATCCTTAAAAGAGTCCCTTATAACAAATACTACCTTGTCGAAACCTGCTCTTATAGCATCATAAATTGAGTAATCAATAATGGTTTCACCTGAGGGCCCTAACTCATCCATCTGTTTTAATCCGCCATACCTGCTACCCATGCCGGCAGCTAATACTAAAAGTGTTTGTCCCATTTTTTGTGCTGTTTTGTGTTTAAAGTTTTATAATTATAAAAATAGAGTCAATCTGTTATTTTCTGGTTATTAATCCTTTAAAAGGTTTTAAATATTTTCGCTTGAATTTACGAAATCTTTTAAGTCTGTTCTTATTTTTTGCCAATTGTTCAATAACTTCAACCTCATCAGCTTTTGCAAGGTTTCCATATGTTTGAGCAATAACAGCAAGCTCATATACCCCTCCCTGTAATCTGCTCATATTTTTTACTTTGGTTTTAAATGAGAGGCGCTTTTTAAATTTTATGCGATTAAGATCTATAAGTGAGAACTCTAATTTATCACTGCTATTATCAACCAGTATATTATTCCCTCCCAAATCGAGATGTAAAATCCCTTTACTGTGTAAATTCTGATAAATATAGGTTGTTAGCTTCTCTATAATCTCTTCTCTTCTCTTTTTATCATTATTAAACTCTTTTTTTTTGAGCACCGCATCCATCGAGAAGCTATGCTTATAATATTTTGAGATAAAATAGCTTTTATCAATAAATCCATACCTATTATAAAATTCTATAAAAGCAACAGGCTCGGGAGTTTTAATCTTAGCATCGGTTAATTTTGAAGCATATAGGTAGCTCCTTTTTGCCTTTGATGGTCTAAAAAAAGAGTAAACAATGGTATTTACAATATTAGGGCGTTGAAAGGACTTAATGCATAACAGTTCATTATTATGCTTGATGATTTTCACCTCATTTCTGATCTTATATATGGTCTCTCCATTTTCATTAAACCATTTATGAAAATCATCACTAATATTATTAAAAAGGTGTTGATAGCCCGGCTTGATTGTATATTTTATCATAAAAGAGTTTTCTTACGATTCTTATTTTGATTATAGTTCGGCAAAAATTCTTGCCATTGAGAATCCCGGTGCCATCATATTAAAATTTAAAAAGTAGCCAAATGGTGTTTGATATGTTTTATAATCACCGTTTTTTAATCTCTTTTGGGTAGCATTTAATAACTTTTTTGTGAACTCCATTGAAGCTTTAGAAGAGGAGAGATGAGCAAATGAGTGCAGAACTACTGTTTTTGTTTTATTATTACGCGCCACCCATTTAAGGTGATTGGCAAGTTTTTTTTCTCTGCTTTTTAAATCGTACTCCTCATCACTCTCCTCTGCCTGAATGAATGCTGTAATGCAGTTTTGATATTTAGCAGACTCTGCCTTTTCGGCAACTTTTTCATTACTCGCCTCACCTGTTTCAAAACTAAATTCAGATGTATAAAAACAAAGAACTTTCATATTTTTACCAACACTCTATTTTAAATATTTATCTAACCAATTAGCAAACTCTCTTTGCCACAAAACTCCGTTTTGAGGTGACAATATCCAGTGAGTCTCTTCAGGAAACATTAGTAATTTGGCAGGGATATCCATCACTCTTGCTGCATTAAAAGCAGCTATTCCTTGTGAATAAGGAACCCTGTAATCTTTTTTTCCATGTGTAACCATAATAGGTGTATCCCAGTTGTCAACAAAAAGGTGGGGAGAGTATTCATATCTCTTATCGGGCATTTCCCAGTAAGGTCCGCCCAAATCCCAGTTTACAAAAAAGAGCTCTTCGGTAGTTGTGTACATCATATCAAGATTAAAAACACCACCATGAGCGATAAATGCATTAAACCTCCCTTCATGATTTCCTGCAAGCCAAAATGTCGAATATCCTCCATAGCTAGCACCTACTGCGCCTAAACGGTTGTTGTCAACATAAGGTTTTTCGGCCATATAATCTATAGCATCTAAATAGTCAAATAGATTTCTTCCTCCCCAGTCACCGCTAATCTGTTCGTTCCATTCGGTTCCAAATCCCGGCATCCCGCGTCTGTTAGGGGCAACGATTATATAGTCGTTTGCTGCCATCATTTGAAAATTCCATCTGTAACTCCAGAACTGACTTAGTCCGCTTTGGGGTCCGCCCTGACAATATAATATAGTTGGATATCTCTTTTCAGGATCAAAATCGGGAGGATAGATAACCCATGTTAACATAATTTGATTGTCAGAGGTGGTAACTCTTTTCTCTTCAACTCTACCCATTTCCACTCCCTTTAAAAGCTCTTGATTTATATTTGTTAAGTTAAAAGTTGAGCCTTCTCTCATATCTATTTTAAAAATATCAGCAGGAGCATTCATACTGTTTCTAACTGCAATTAAACTCTCTCCAACTTGTGTAACCCGTGAAAAATTATGTTTACCTTCGGTAATTCTGTTTATTTCATTTGACTCAAGGTCGATTAGATATATCTGTTCTGTAGCGTGTATGTTTGAGGTAAACCAGATAAACTTGCCGCTATCATCCCATATGGGTGATGATACATTATGGTCGAAGCGGTATGAGTAATTGGTATATTCACCCGACTCCATATCCATAACCATTAGTCTGTTCTTATCCGACTCATACCCGTCGCGCTCCATACTTTCCCACAACATTTTTGTTCCATCGGGAGAGAAAAGCGGATTTTTATCATACCCTTTTATATCTTCGGTAAGGTTGATTGTGACGTTAGATGTTATGTCATAAAGATAGAGATCCGAATTTGTAGAGGTTGCATAATCTTTACCTTTTAGTTTTTTTGCTGTATATACAACTCTTTCGTTACAGGGAGACCATGTTATCTGCTCCATTCCTCCAAAAGGTCTCAATGGTGAATCAAAAGGCTCATCCTCCATTATATCCTTACCCTCTTTAATAATCTTTTCTGTGGCATCTGCTATAAAAATATGGCTATAGTGATAGTTATGCCATCTATCCCAATGTCGGTACATAAGGTCATTCTCTATACGGACTTTAGTTTTGGGCAAATCTGAATGCCTCTCCTGAGGAGTCTCTTCCAATTTTACATCTTTAACAAAAAGCAGGCTTGAAAGGTCGGGCGAATATTTATATCCTTTAACTCCTCCATCTATATCTGTAATAGCTCTACGCCCCGAGCCATCGGGATTTATTTCCATTAATTGTGTTGAGCCGTTTTCGCTACTTAAAAAATTGATTTTTTCACCGTCGGGCCTCCAGTTTACCTGCGATTCATTATAAGTTGATCGCGTAATTCTCGTTGGCTCCCCTCCATTAACAGGTACGGTATATATGTCGGAGTAAAAACGATTCTCTTTAATATCGGGAAATGAAACAGTATAAGCAATTATCTCTCCGTTTGGAGAAACAGAGTAATTACCCATCCTTCCCAGAGTCCATAACAGTTCGGGAGAAAGTCTATCTATATCTGGAATCTTATTTTTTCGCGGATGCGACAAGTCGGTATCCGGTTTGTCACAAGAGCTCATTAATACTATAAATGCAGTAATTAAAATGGTTGTTGAATATCTCATCATTTTATATCAGGTTTGTGAATTACACAAAAATAGTTTTATTGTTCTAATTGGTCAATTTTTTGTCATATTTACATTTTATTATTATTGATTAGAACATTATATATCTTTGTATTTTTCTACAATATCACATTTTATATAAAAAATATAGTATGAGTTCACATTCAAGAGCAACACATTATCTACTACAGTCAATAAAAACAGGGCAACAATTTAGTGATAAGGGATGGACATTAGAGGCTCCCGGAGAAGAGGAGCCATCACTTATTTCGGCAGTTTATGAAGAGGTGCAGATAAACTTTAGAGATCCTGTTGCCGGTGTTTTAAGATTTGCCGATTGGCTTCCCATAAACTGGTACCCCGAAGGTTCATCTGCTCCAGTTACTTATAAAAGTGAAGGTTTGGCATCTCATTTAGGATTAAACAATCTATATATTACATTTAGTGGTTACTGGCCCGAGAAGGGTGCAAATATGAAAACCTGCTCTTTTAAAGAGACCGAGGCATATTCGGTTTGCGGCAGGATGAGCAGCGATTTTAAGGATGTACTTGTGGTAGCCTCTGCAGGAAATACCGCACGTGCTTTTGCAAGAGTTTGTTCCGATAATGGTATCCCTTTACTGTTATGTGTTCCCGAGGATAACCTGAATGCTATGTGGTTCGACCAGCCGGTGAAAGATAATGTTAAACTTATCTGCTCCCGTAGTGGAGGAGACTACTTTGATGCAATTCATTTATCAAATATAGCTTGTAGTCTGCCCGGCTTTATTGCCGAAGGTGGTGCTAAAAATATTGCACGAAGAGATGGTATGGGAACAACCGTATTGTCTGCTACTGAGTTTATAGGACAAATACCCGACTATTATTTTCAGGCTGTCGGAAGTGGTACCGGAGCTATTGCTGCATGGGAGGCTAATCAAAGGTTAATTGTTGATGGCCGCTTTGGTCGCCATGCAATGAAATTGCTAGTTTCGCAAAACAGACCTTTTATTCCTATATATAATGCATGGAAAGCCGATTCACGCCAACTGCTTCCATTTGATGATGATGAGGCACGTAAGCAGGTTGAAGAGATTGATGCAAAAGTACTCTCTAATCGTAAGCCTCCCTACTCAATTGCAGGAGGGTTGTATGATGCTTTAAAAGCTACCGATGGTGATGTTTTAATTGCATCAAATGAGGAGTCTGCAGCTGCCGCCGAACTGTTTGAATCTGTAGAAGGTATAGATATTCATCCGGCTGCTGCTGTTGCCACTGCAACATTAATAAATGAAGTAAATAGCGGGAATGTACCGTTAGATGCAAATGTAATGTTAAACATTACAGGTGGAGGTGAAAAACTTATAAAATCAGAAAAAGAGATGTTTGCTATTGAACCCTCTTTTGTGTTCGATATTGATCCTGATAAAAGTGAGGTTAAAAAAGTTTTAGAGAAACTTTTTTAAAATGGAAAAAAGTAATGATCGGGATATAGTTTTATCTGTTGTTATAGTTAGTTATAACTGTGTAAATTTTTTACGTTTTTGTTTAAACTCTTTATACAGGTGTAGCGATAAACGATTTGAAGTAATTGTTGTAGATAATAACAGTAGCGATAAGATAGAAAAAGAGCTCCCCGGGGAGTTTCCTCAAGCTCGTTTTATATTTCATGATTTTAATCCCGGATTTGGAACTGCCTGTAATGCAGGAGCTGAAATTGCAAAAGGGAGATATCTTGTGATGCTTAATCCCGATACTGTTGTTGGAGAAGATTTTACAGGTAAGATAATATCTTTTATGGAGTCTTATCCTGACTGTGGAGGTATGGGGGTTTATATGCAGGATGGGAAGGGAAAGTTTTTGAAAGAGTCTAAAAGAGGTTTCCCTTCGCTTTTTCGTTCCTTTTGCCGATTTTCAGGAGTTGCTGCATTATTTCCCCGCTCTAAATTTTTTGCCGGATACTATGCAGCACAGGTTAACGAAAGAGAAGTTGCTCCTGTCGAGATTCTTTCAGGGGCATGTATGGTAATATCATGTTATGCCTATAAACTGACAGGAGGGTTTGATCAACGTTTTTTTATGTATGGTGAGGATATTGATTTGTCATGGAGATTAATAAAAAAAGGTTTTGTTAATTATTATAATCCTGATATTTCAATTCTTCATTTTAAGGGAGAGAGTACTATTAAAGATAAAAAGTATATATACAATTTTTTTTATGCCATGAAGCTATTTTATACTATTCATGCCTCTAATCGATTTAATTCTGCCTTTTTATTTAATGCTAAATTGTCCCTGGTTAGTTTTTTTATATCTATTTTATCTAAGGTTGCCTATGTTAAACTTCGTTTTTTTAATTTTTTCACAAAAAAAGAGTTTGACAAATCTATTAAACAAAAAAGGAGTTTGGTTATAGCCGATAGCAGAAATTGTATTGAGAATAATCCTGTGTTTAAGAATTACAATATTGAGAAATATTTATCGTTATGTGATGCGAAGTGTTGGAGTGAAGATAAGTTTTTAACTCAGCACCCATTTAAAAACAGGAGTCTTATTTTTAATGTTGATGACTATCCCTTATCTCAGCTGCTTGCCTTTATAAATAGTGTTGCTATAACTTCTTATAAATCAAATAGTAATAGGCAATGTGCCAAACTATTTAAATATAAAAAAGGCAGCAGTTTTGAGTCTGTCTCTTACTTGCTGCCATCGGGAAATCTTATGTTTTGTACATCTTCTTTGTCAGGTTCTACCCATGTGGTGAGCCTTACTCGTTAATATCATTTTCTGTTGTAAATGATGGAGCCGGAAAACCAGCCTTATTAAAAAGAGATGCTTCAGAGTTGTTTCTGTATGCATATCTGGCATTTACCGGAGCTGATACACTGTTTGAGGATAGTATAATACGATTATCTTCAATTGTGGTGTTGGCTGTAACAAACTCACCATTTTCACCTGCAATTTCGAATTGAGGCGTAATATCCTTTTTTATATTTAGTTCTCCATAAGTATGGTCAAAGTGCAGAGTTATTTTCTCGTTAGATGTTGTTACATTGCTTAGTTGCGGGCCGGTAAAAGGGGTGTCAATACCATACTGCTCGAAAAGAGCCCATGAGGCTAATCTTTTACCTACATCTTTTTTATTGGATGGGTGAATGTTTTCAAGATTTCCTATGTCAAGAGTTACAGCCATGCCTGTATTGGGAATTGCCAACATTCTTCTTTGTGCCTCTCTTAAATGAGCCGAAGACCTCCCTTCGGGGTCATTATAATGCCACGGTGCCAGTTGTACATAGTAAAAAGGCATGGTTTCATTCATAAATCTGTTTCGCCAATCAGTTATTAACATTGATTTTAGGCGCATATATTGTTTAGATCGACCTACATTGGTCTCTCCCTGGTACCAAATTGTTCCGGCAACAGAATATGGGGTTATTCCCGATATCATACCATTGTAAAGAGCTGAAGGAGTTTGATTACCAATCTCGTTGTCATATTCCTTACTGTTAATTTGTTTAATTACATCTCCAAAATCTCTATCTATGGCTAACATTTCACAACTTATCCATGCCTCTGCTGCAGATCCTCCCCAAGAGCTATGTATTATTCCAATTGGAACCTTCAGCTCTTCATAAAGTTTTTTAGCAAAAAAATATGCTGTGGCGCTAAAATTTTCAGCACTTTGGGGCGTGGTTGTTTCCCATTTTCCTGATACATCATTTCGGGGTTCTGTTAAAGCAGTTTTCTCAACTGTAAACATTCTTATGTCGCTGTTATTTGCAGTTGAAATTAACTCCTCAGAGTTGTCAATAGGGTCATTTGGCAACCATCCCGATAAGGGCATCTCCATGTTAGATTGACCCGAAGCAAGCCATACCTCTCCTAACATTACGTTATTAAAAGTAATAACAGAGTCGGCATTAGAGATAGATATTTTATGAGGACCTCCTGCTTTTACTGTAAATAGATTGACAAACCAGCTCCCGTCTTGCTGTGTTTCAACACTCTCTTTTATTCCCCAATCTGCTTCAATAGTAACAGAAGATCCGGGTTTTGCTTTTCCCCATACTGCAACATCACTATTTTGTTGCAAAACCATATTATCCGAGAAAACAGAGGGCAAAGATAATTCGTTGGTTTTATTGCATGAGCTAAACATTGCTGTTATTGTTAATGTAAAAAGTATGAATTTGATTTTTAAGTTTTGCATCAATTTAATTTTAAATTAAAAAAGTAAGTGCTTTAAGCTATCATGAGATAGCTTAACAAAAGCACAATTTTAAAATGCAAAGTTAATAAATTTGATTAACTGCACCGATTTTTTGATTAGTTACAGAGTTAGCCTTATATTAATTCTGTTTTTATTTAATTTCTTATTTGTTTGGTATAGCAGATTTTATATACAGTTATAATATTTTTTGTATTTTTATTAACACTCTGGTTTTTAATTAGTAATTAAGATGTACATTTAATAATAGAATAGATATGAGACAACTATATTTATTAACAGTACTGTTTTTATTTTGTTTTATCTCCCTTGACTCTATACGAGCACAGAGTCGTGATATAAATCAGGCACGCTCTTTTTTAGGAAATGGATTGTATCGCGAGGCCTTTGAACGAGTTGAGCCTTATATTGGTGCTGTAGATGAGTATCCTAAAGCTGTTTTAATAGCAGGAATAGCTCTTTTAAATATTGATGGAAAGGAAGATTTAGCGCTAGAGCTTTTAAAAAAAGCCGCTGAGAGTTTTGAGTGGGAAGAGTCTCCTTCACGAGAGGCCTATGAAGCCCGTTTTTACTTAGGTCAGGCTCTACATTTACATTATGAATTTGAGAGAGCTATGAAGCTATTCTCCTTTTTGAAAGAGAATAGTGAGAATATTCCACAATATAGTATAGAGGCTATAGAGCGTGAGCTAAATTATTGTTATAACGCCATCAAGCTTATAGAAAATCCTGTTGATTTCGATATTGCCCCACTTGGTGATGCTGTTAACTCCTCTTATAATGAGCATAGTCCTGTTGTTTCTCTTGATGAGTCAACCATCTATTTTACTTCAGATCGACCTGTTGAAGAAGTTGGCGATGAAGAGCACTATTTTGAGAATATTTATGTATCTCATTGGCGAGAAGGGAGGTGGAGTGATGCCGAGCTTTTGGATATTCCAGGAATATATTTTGGGAACAGGTCTACAGTAAGTATAAGTGCTGATGGTCGTAGACTGGTTTTATACCAGGATGATGGTGGAGTTGGTAATCTTTATGAAACTACAAGACGTTTTGGGGAGTGGTTAAAGCCTGAACCGTTTCCTGCTCCTGTTAACTCATCTTACAATGAGACTCATGGAGTTTATTCATTTGATGGTGATGCTTTCTATTTTGTTAGTGACAGACCTGGTGGATATGGTGGCACTGATATATATGTTTCATATAAGCTTCCTGACGGTCGATGGGGTTACCCTGTCAACTTAGGTCCACAAATTAATACCCGGTTTAATGAAGATAGTCCTTATCTTTCGCCCGATGGTGAAACCCTCTATTTCTCTTCTCAGGGGCATAATTCGATGGGGGGATTTGATATTTTTTACTCTGAGATGCAAGATGACGGCGAGTGGGGAGAAGCTCAAAACATTGGTTATCCTGTTAACACTCCTGATGATGATATTTTTTATATGCCTACTCCCGACGATCAAAGGGTCTATTTTGCTTCCCGTCGTATAGATGATACAGAGGGAATTAATATCTATCTGATTACATATCCCGAGAGTGACAGGCGTCGGGTATCTATTGTTGCCTCTCATGTATATAATCAGTATAATGAACCGGTAGATGCAGCTTTAGTTAGAATATATGATTCTGAAAATAATTTTTTAAAAGGAGTTTTTCGTCCGGATGCCATAACAGGTAAGTTTGTTGCGGTTTTACCATCAGGGAAAGATTATTATCTTGAGATAGAGGCTGAACATTATGATCTGTATGAAACAGAATTTACTGTACCAGTGCGTGATGTTTATGGGTCAAGAGGAAGGGCTTACTACATTGATCAAATAAAACTTAATAAAATAGAAAATAAGGAGTAACAGATTATTAATAGAGATGATAAAAAGTGATGTTGTGCTTTTAAGGGCTGTAGAGCCGGCCGATGCTGATATTATGTATCAATGGGAGAATGATATAAGTTTATGGAGTGTTAGCAATACATTAACACCTTTTAGCTATAACCAGTTAAAAATTTATGCAAATGATGTTAGTCGTGATTTATATCAAAGTGGTCAATTACGATTAATGATAGACTATATTGCAGAAGGAGAAAATGAGGTGGCAGGCATGATTGATCTTTTTGATTTTGATCCCTTTCATAGCCGAGCCGGAGTAGGTATAATGATAAATAAAAAGTGGCGCAATCGTAGGGTTGCCACAGAGGCTCTTAGACTATTTATAGAGTACTCTTTTCTCTATTTGGGTCTTCATCAACTATATTGCAATATTGGAGCAGATAATGAGTTAAGTGTTAAGCTTTTCGAGGGTGCCGGATTTCAAAAATCGGGTGTAAAAAAAGAGTGGTTAAAGAGAAGAGGTAAATATGTAGATGAGCTCTTTTTTCAGCTTATAAATAGGTGATAAGTAATTTGTCCTCCCTCTTTTCAGCTACTGTTTACATCCTCTATATTGGGCATTGATTTCAATATTGAGACATCATTTGTTTCTCTTTTTAGCTTAATACAATAAGTAGTGATTCCGTTTGTAACAGTTAAGTATTTAACTCCAAGGCTTATGTTGTATCTGGCAGCTTGATTTAAAACAGCATCTGTTATTTTTATTGTGGGAGCTTTACACTCAACAATTAAAACAGGAGAGCCTTTTTTATTAAACATTACAATATCTGCTCTCTGTTTAAGATTGTTTACCGTCACCAGCTTTTCAACAGCAATTAGTGATGGGGGATAATTTAAAAGAGTCATATAGTTTAAAAAGTGTTGTCTAACCCACTCTTCAGGAGTTAAAACAACAAATTTTTTTCGTATTGGATCAAATATTTTGCTTTTTTCACCTTCAACTTTTAATCTATATTTAAATGAGGGCAGATTTAATTTTTGCATAAATTGACACACTGTTTATTCTTCTTAATAATACAAATTAAGGGAAATAAAGATAAATATTTACTAAAAAAGAGTATGATAATTAAAATATATAATCTTATTTTCGAAGGTTAAAATATTTTGCTATGAGAACTAAAGATGAGATAGTTAAAAATTGGTTGCCAAGATATACAGGCAGGGCTTTGAGTGATTTTGATGACTATATTTTGCTTACAAATTTTCAAAACTATGTGGATTTGTTTTCTAAATGGTATGACTCTCCGGTAGTTGGTGAAGGTTATAATATGCCCAATTGTAGTGCTAATGGAGTTACAATTATCAATTTTGGAATGGGAAGTCCTAATGCAGCTACAATTATAGATCTGCTTAGTGCTATAGATCCAAAAGCAATACTTTTTTTAGGTAAGTGTGGCGGATTAAAAGATATAAATAAACTGGGAGATCTTATTTTACCTATTGCCGCAATACGTAGCGATGGTACATCAGATGACTATTTGCCCCCAGAGGTTCCTGCACTTCCAGCTTTTAGTCTGCAAAGAGCAGTATCCTCATCGATACGAGATTTTGGCCGTGACTATTTCACCGGAACCGTATTTACTACAAATAAACGTGTATGGGAGTATGATGAACGATTTAAAAGGTATTTGGGTAAAACAAGATCAATGGCAATAGATATGGAGACAGCAACAATTTTCACTGTTAGTTTTGCTAACTCTATTCCTGCCGGAGCTTTGCTCTTAGTATCAGATCAGCCAATGATATCAACCGGAATAAAAACAGAGGAGAGTGATAAAAAAGTAACCAGAGATTTTGTAGAGACTCATATAAAAGTTGGTGTTAAGGCATTGCAGGAGATTTCCAATAATGGTAAATCGGTGAAGCATCTTAAATTTGATAGTTAATACTTTAAACTTATCATAAAGTAATAAAGAGAGATAGATGATAGTAACATTTTATGCAGGCTCTATTTGACTAATAAAATAAATAAAATATAAACAGATGAAACGTGCCATGAGAGCCAATTATCACACAGGGGTATGACTATTATGGCGAGTTCCATGTGGCAACTGAAAAACAAATTATAGACACATGAAATTTGAACAGATATTACAGTCGGTAAATAAAGGTGAATTTGCTCCGGTATATCTTCTACAGGGTGATGAACCTTATTTTATTGATAAATTATCTAATACTATTCAGCAGAAGGCTCTTACAAAAGAGCAGCGCGATTTTAATGAAACAGTTTTATATGGCAAAGATACTAATGTTATAAATCTGATTCATTTAGCCCGACAGTTTCCAATGGGAGCAGCTCCCCGGCAACTTATTGTAGTTAGAGAAGCTCAGCATTTAAATAATATCGAGAAGCTTGAGAGTTACTTTAAATCTCCCGCAGAATCTACTATTTTGGTGATTTGCTATAAGTATAAAAAACTGGATAAGAGAACAAAAGCTTATACTGCTTTAAAAAAGGTTCCCGGGGCTGTTATATTTGAATGTAAAAAATTGTATGACAATCAGGTTGGTCAATGGATTACCGATTACCTTAAAGAGAAAGGATATACAATAGAGCCCAGAGCTTTACAGATGCTTGTTGAGTTTTTAGGAGCCAATCTTGAAAATATTGTTTTATCCATTGATAAACTATCTGTTACTTTAGGTGCTGATAGAGTCAATATTACAGTTAATGACATAAGTAAAAATATTGGCGTTAATAAAGAGTATAACCCTTTTGAGCTTCAAAATGCATTGATTAATAAGGATATTGTTAAAAGTAATAGAATTGTAAAGGCATTTGCAGCTAATCCCAAAGAGTTTCCAATACCGGCAATAACAGCTATTCTTTTTAACTATTTTAGCAAATTGTTGACCTACTTCTATATTAAAGATAAAAGTAAAGGTAATGTAGCCTCCAAACTTAAAATTAATCCCTTCTTTGTACGAGATTATCAAACAGGAGCAAAAAATTATAGCGGAAAAAAAGTTGCTCATATAATATCTCTTTTACGTGAATACGATATGAAGTCGAAAGGGTATGGAGATGCCGGTACTTTTGGCGGAGATCTTTTAAAAGAGATGATTTACCGCATTTTACATTAATTAATTTACATATAATATAACTTATTTTATAAATATATAGTTTTATGACAGTTCCATTTATTATTATAGCCGCAGTTTCAATTATTAGTATTATAGCCTTTAACCGTGCCGATATTATGGCACGTTATCAGTTTAATCCCTGGAGTGTTATTCATCGTAAGGAGTATGTGCGATTAATTTCTCACGGATTTTTGCATGCCGATTGGATGCATTTACTTATTAACATGTTTGTGCTTTTCTCCTTTAGTTTTTCGGTTATTACATATTTTAATCACTATTTATCTGGCTCTGCTGAGATGAGGTTTATTATGCTCTTTTTTTCCTCTTTAATTGTCTCTTCGATTTATTCACTTTTTAAAAATAAAAACAATCCGGCCTATAACTCTATAGGAGCATCTGGAGCTGTTTCAGCAGTTGTTTTTACCTCTATATTTTTTGATCCCTATCGGTTACTTTATCTTTTTGCAATTATTCCAATACCGGGAATAGTTTTTGGTGTATTATATCTATGGTATTCAAAACATATGGCTGCCCGGCAGGTTGACAATATTGGTCATGATGCTCATTTTTGGGGGGCTGTGTACGGATTAATATTTCCTTTGCTTTATGACCCCTCTTTAATTATTGATTTTATAAACAAGCTACTGTTTATTGGTTAAATTTTTCTTATGCATAGTCGCTCCTATCTTGTTTATGATGGGTTATTGCGAAATAGCAACACCCCTGTTTTTAAATCTACAAATAGAGCTTTTAGATATGGCGATGCTGTTTTTGAAACAGTAAGAGTTCACAAAGGAGAGCCCCTGTTTTGGAATCATCATTATGAAAGGCTCATGCTTGGAATGAGTGTGATGCGTTTTTCATTAAAGGGTTTTCCATCTCGTAACCGTTTAAAGGAGCAAATTTGTAATTTGGTTGTGAAAAGCCGAATATTTTATGATGCCAGAGTTAGAATAACTGTATTTAGAAGTGGTGAGGGGACTTACACCCCTATCTCGAATGCTGCTTCATGGATTATTGAGGCCAACTCGCTAAATCAAACTGGTTATGATTTTTCCGGTAAGGGAGTTATGGTGGATATATATAATGATATTTTAAAGCAACACACCCCTTTCTCTTCTTTTAAAAATGGGGCTTCTCAAATTTATGTTTTGGCGGGTTTGTATGCTAAGGAGAATCTTTACGATGATGTATTAATATTAAACAGTGAAGAGCGTGCTGTTGAATCGGTTAGCTCTTCTCTGTTTTGGGTAAAAAACGGCACAATATATACTCCGTTGATTTCAAGTGGCTCTGTTGATGGAGTTATGCGCAGACAAATAGTTGATATAGCATCAAAAAACAGAATTCCTGTTATAGAAAATAGCGGGGCTTCAATTGAAGAGTTGATGCAGGCCGATGAAATTTTTTTGACCAATGTAATAGTGGGGATAAAGTGGGTAGGTGCTTTAAGGGAGCGAAGATTTTATTGTGAAAAATCCAAAGAGCTTTATCATCTACTTAATAATTATATTCGCGATGATCATCTTTAATTATAAGTGGGGTTGCTGGGGAAATTTGTCCATGTTTTATATTTGCTTCCCAGTTTACTCAGGCTGTCTCTCCATAAATTTTCACTTTGAACATCCATAATCATAGCATCTTCAAGCGAAGCAACAATCCATGATTTTTCGGCTATTTCATGCTCTAATTGTCCGGGAGCCCATCCCGAATATCCTGCAAAAAAACGAACAGATGATCTGCTAGCTGTACCTTCATTAATAAGCTCTTTTACATCCTCAAAACTTCCACCCCAATATATCGAAGAGGTTATTTTTTTTGATCCCGGTATAAGCTTTCCTAAAGTATGAATAAAATGAAGAGTGTTAGAAGCTACCGGTCCGCCCACAAACAGTTCACCCCTAAAATTAAGAAGATCCTCAATTATTTCATCAGGATATATATCGGTTGCTTTATTAAGAACAAAGCCGATTGACCCCTCTTTTGTATGTTCTGTTAATAGAATAATCGATCTTGAAAAGTAGGGCCCTTCTAAAAAAGGTTCTGCTATAAGCACTCGCCCCTTTGCCGGGTGAAGTCCTGTGTGGATGTTTTTAAATATATTTAAATCAATATTTTTCATCTCTCTCTAAATTTGTTTTTTATTGGTTACATGCAGCTCGTCATAATAGTTACAGGTTTTTGTCTATATTAAATTCCCCTGTATGAGAAGATTCTGGCTTTGTCAGGGGGCCATTATCATGGCACATCTTTCTGCTATAATCCACTTTAATAAAGATTAAAATAGAATTCATTTATATATGAATATACAAGAGAAATTTTCCATTGGCAACCATATGATCAAATTTAACAAAGTTTTTATGTGATTTTTTTATACATTTAATACTATTACATGCAACTAATATTTGAATTTTGTTTAAACAAAATTCGATTTGTTTTGTGTTATTTATATTAAAGTTTAAACAATATTGTTATGGCAATAAAATTTCTAACTTATTTATTGATATCTCTTTTAATGCTCTCTTTTTTTAATGCATGTAAAAATGGTAGAAGCACCTATGAAGAGGAGTCTGCTCAAAATGTTTATGTTGCAGATGTTGAAATTAAGGATTTATCAGCATATAGAGTTGCAGCAGCACCTGTTACTGCTTATAGGCGTGTTTATGTTAACTCCTCTATAAATGGTGAAGTTATTACTCTTAATTATGAGGAGGGAGATATGGTTGATAAAGATGAGTTGTTAATTAATATAGATGTTCGCAAACAAGAGTCACAGTTGAGAAATGCCCTTGCAACATATAATGAGGCAAAGCAGCGTTTTGACAGAATTCAATACTTATATAATAATGATGCTGTTAGTGCCGAAGAGCTTGAGAAGGCAAAAATGGGTTATGAACAGAATAGTGCTGAGCTGGAATTTTGGCAAACAGAAGTTAGTTATGGTGAAATACGAGCTCCCATTAATGGTGTTATTACAGATAAGCTGGTTGAAATGGGTACTACCGTTTCTCAAAATGAGAGGGTTTATACAATAGAAAATCATGATCTGCTTGTATTACGTCCCGGTTTGTCTGAAAAAGATGTAGTTGGGCTACAAAAGGGAGACTCTCTGTTGTTATCATTTGATGTATACGATCAGGTAGAGTTAAATGGGGTTATTCGACGCATTTATCCTTCGGCCGATAGGGTTACCCGATTATTTACTGTTGAAGTTGAGATTTTGCAAAATGATGATTTTCCTGTCCGTCCGGGTTATCTTGGGCGGGTTAATTTTATAACTGATCATAGAAGTGATGTTGTAGCTCTTCCCTCAGAGTCGGTTCAGCATAATGGTGAAAAAACTACTGTATTTGTTGTAAATCAAGAGAAGCTGATTGAAAAAAGAGATGTAAAAATTGGGGTTGAACGAGATGGATGGATTGAGATTGTTGAGGGATTAAGTGCAGGGGAGCAGGTTGTTGCCGGTGGTTTGGATATGTTAGAGGATGATCAAAAGGTTAATGTTACAGGTAAATTCAGAAGATATGGATTTAGAGAGTAGAGAAAATATTTCTGTTAAAGCAATAAAAAGACCAATTGCTACTCTTTCTTTGGCAGCAGTCATAGTTGTTTTGGGGGTTTTGTTTCAGGGGCGTTTGCCTGTAAGCTTATTACCCGAAGCTGATTTTCCTCATATCAGAGTAGTTGTTAACTATTCCGGAGTTACCCCCGAGGTTATTGAGGAGCAGGTTACCCGTATTTTAGAAAGGAATTTATCGGCAACCGAAAATCTTGCTGAGATACATGGTAGAGCTTCGGAGGGTAGATCATATATTGAGATGTATTTTGAGCCGGGCACTCAAATCGACCCTGCTTTGCAAGATGCTGCTCGTCAACTTGAACGTGCAAGAGCTGAGCTTCCCGATGGAATTGACCCCCCCAGATTGATGAAGATGGATCCTTCACAGAGTGCTATTTATGAATTGGCTTTTAGCTCTTCAGTTATGGGACCTGTTGAGTTGCGTGACTGGATAGATCATCAACTTGTTCCCCAGCTTTTAACTGTTCCCGGAACCGGTTCGGTTGATGTTGCAGGAGGAAGAGAGCGAGAAATTGATGTAGTAGTTGATCCCGAGCAGTTACGATCTTATGGTTTAACATTGGATAATATAACAACAGCAATAGCAGCCCGCAATGTTGATATTGCTTCGGGAAATATAACCTCAGGAGAGTATGATGTTTTGGCAAGAACCGAAAGCCGATATAAAAATGCAAATCAAGTTGCAACAACCCTTATAAATTTACCGGGAACCAATCAACGTATTAAGTTAACAAATGTAGCTACTGTTGACGATAGTCACAGGGAGCAAAGACTTTTTGCTCGTTTTAAAGGGATGGAAGCGGTACAGGTTACAATAATGAAGCAGCCCGAAGCCAATACCGTGGAAATTATAGATGGATTGCAATCGAGGCTTGATGAGCTTAGTAGTTCGGGCTTTATTCCTGAAGGGGTAGAGTATGAATCGATACGGGATGAATCTTTTTTTATTCGATCTTCGGTTAATTCGGTTGCTACTGCTGCAATTGCTGGCGGGTTATTAGCAATGGTGGTTATTTACCTTTTTTTAGGAAGTGTACGACGATCTGTTATTATTGGATTAACTCTTCCGATAGTAATTTTAGCCGCTTTTTTGATGATGACTGCAGGAGGATTAACCCTCAATGTAATGAGTTTAGGAGGACTTGCTCTTGGTGTGGGATTGCTTATTGATAACGGACTGGTGATTTTAGAGAATATATTTAGGTATCAGGAAAAGTCAGGAACTTCAATTAAAGAGGCTGCAGCAAAAGGTGTTAGTGAGGTTTATTCGGCTGTGATTGCAGGTACAATGACCAATCTTGCTGCTGTATTGCCTTTCCTTTTAATTACAGGTATGGCTGCTCTTATATTTCAAGAGTTGATTCTTACTATATCATTTGCAATTTTGGCATCTCTGTTTGTTGCTGTCACATTAGTTCCTGTTTTAACAATTCTCTTTACAGGTAAAATATCGGTATTAAATGGTAATAGAGCTCTATTGCATAAGCCGATAGTTAGATTATCATCATTTTATAAAAAAGCTATTCCTGTAGTTATTAAACGCAGGTATATTCTACTTACTCTTTTTGTTGCTGCATTTGTAGGCAGCCTTTTTATTCTTCAAAGTCGAGGAACCGGATTTTTTCCACCTGTTGATGATGGCAGAATAACCATGAGGTTTACTCTTCCTTTGGGTACACCTCCCGAACCCACTTTTGAGGTAGGTAAAATGATTGAAGAAGAGATAGCCAGGATGCCACATATTGATAACTGGTACTTTACATCTGGCGGGTATTTTAGAGGAGGTCAGTTGTCTATAAGAGGCGGAATGATTGATATGGTTGTACAGTTAACCCCATCTGGAGAAAGAAGAGGTTATAGTGCTGAAAAATGGACATCAGAGTTTTCTGATAAAATTGATGAGCTTGCACTTCCTCTTATTCAAAAGAGGATACGGGGGCCGCGTATTGAAGGACTTCAAACTTCATTAGCTGATGATGATATTGTTATTGGTGTAACCGGGGAGGATCTTGATATTCTTGACTCAACTGCAAGAGATATTTTATCTCGTTTAGAAGGAGTTGATGGAATAGGGAGTATTCAAATAGGCAGGGAGGAGCAGATACCTCAGGTTGTTATAATTCCTGATGATGAACAGAGTTCCGATTTGGGTGTGTCGGTTGGTGATATAGGGCAAACTTTACATTCAGCAATAGATGGAGCAGTACCCTCAAAATATGTGACCGGAGGATTTGAATATAACATTAGGGTGCGAATGCCCCGCTCTATAACAGGTTCAGTTCGCGACATTGAAAATATTCCACTATTGGCAGCTGATGGCCGCTATATAAATTTAGGCAGTGTTGCCTCTTTTGAGAACAGGATGACCCCGGCTCATATTGAGCGTTTAAATCAGGTGAGAATAGTTCGGGTTAATATTACTGTTAACAGAGATGAAGCAACTGTAGGCGAAGTTAATGAGGATGTACGTAACAGACTCACAAATTATGATTTACCCGATGGTTATGGATTGGTTTTTAGTGGAGAAGCCGATACTATTGAAGAGACAAATCGTTCTATTAATTTGGCAATTTTTTTAGCACTCTTTTTTGTTTTTGTAGTAATGGCTATTCAGTATGAAAAACTTTCTAGTCCGTTAATAATCATCTCAACTTTACCATTTGCTATTATAGGAGTGGCATTAATTGTATGGTTAAGTGGAATAGCTTTAACTGCGCCGGTGTTGTTGGGAGTAATATTTTTAATTGGAATAGTTATTAATAATGGAATATTGCTTGTTGAGTTTGCTGATAATGCTATGAATAATGGTGGAGCCACTGTAGAGGAGGCTGTCGCTGAAGCCGGGGGTATAAGGTTGCGACCTGTTTTAATGACTACATTAACTACAGTGTTAGGTATGTTGCCATTAGCATTAGCAATAGGAGAGGGATCAGAGTTACTTCAACCTCTTGCATTAGCTGTTACCGGGGGGTTACTTGCAGGAACTTTTATTACATTAGTTTTATTGCCGGGGGTTTATGTTATTTTTCATGATATAAAAAGCAGGTTAACAAAAACTTTTAATCAATAAATATAGTATATTGTATAAGTAATAACTGATGTTTTTATATTTATGGTAGCAGAATTGATTAAAAATGCTGCTCTTTTAATTGCTCTTTCGGTTCTTTACGGTGTTTTTATACAGCATAGAACCAGGAACTTGTTGCTATATAAAGTTTTTACCGGAATTTGGTTTGGTTTAATCTCTGTAGCAGGCATGATGGCTCCTTTTGTTTATGATGAAGGAGTTATTTATGATGGTCGTTCTATTGTTGCAGGATTGGCCGGGCTGTTTGGTGGTGGTATTCCTGCTTTAATTTCTCTTTTGATATCATCTGCTTATCGTATAAATTTAGGTGGAGTTGGAATGTTTCCAGGTCTTTCCACTTTGATTTTATGTACTGCAACAGGCTACTTTTTTCATATTTATTATAAAAGAAGAGTTGAAGAGGTTAAACCCATAATGCTCTGGTTAATTGGTGTAGTAATTCATTTATTTATGCTTCTTAGTCAGTTAATATTTCCATGGCCCATGGGATTAGAGATAATCAAAAATATATGGATGCCGGTACTTTTTATATTTCCTTTTGGGTTTTTCTTAATTGCAATGTTGATGCGTAATGAAGAACATCGTATAATTGCAATGAGAAAGGTGAAAGAGTCGGAGGCTATCTTTAGAACAACTTTTTATAGTATTGGAGATGGGGTAATAACAACTGATCGTATGGGGGTGGTTGAAAGGCTTAATAATGTTGCAGAGAAATTAACAGGCTGGCGTGAGGAGGATGCAAGGGGAGAGAATATTCATAATGTATTTAATATTATAAATGAAGATAGTCGTCAGGTGGTTAAATCACCTGCCGACAAGGTTCTTGAAAGTGGTTTGGTGGTTGGATTAGCAAATCATACCATTTTAGTCTCCCGGGATAATCGGGAGATTCCTATTGCCGATAGTGGTGCCCCAATAATTGATTCAAGTGGTAATATTACCGGCGTAGTAATTGTTTTTAGAGATCAATCGAAAGAGCGAAATCGCCAAAAGGTTTTAGAGGAGAGGGAGGAGCAGTTTCGATCGCTTTTTGAGGAGCACACTGCAATTCACCTAATCATTGATCCCGATACTGGTGCTATTATAAATGCTAATCGCGCAGCTGTCAATTTTTACGGGTATGATTATGATACTTTAATATCATTGAGGATACATGATTTGTCGGTAAAAGATGAAAAAGAGGTTGATATAATTCTTAACAGAGTAAAAGGTTTAAGAGGTGATGTTATAGAAGGTAAGCAAAGGCTTGCAGATGGTACAATAAAAGATGTTGAGGTTTTTCATAGTGAAATTATGGTAAGGGGTAAATCATTGTCTTATTTGATAGTGCATGATATAACCGAACGCAAATCAATTCTCAATCAACTTATGTATGCTAAAGAGAAAGCTGAAGAGAATGACCGGTTAAAGTCAGCCTTTTTAGCTAATATGAGTCATGAAATAAGAACACCTCTTAACGGGATATTGGGTTTTACATCACTTTTAACAACTGATGATACTCTTGATAATATCACAAAAAAATCATTTTCAGATATAATTAATCGCAGCGCAGAGAGTTTGATGCGGATTATTGATGATATTTTGGATTTATCAAGGCTTGAGACCGGTCAGCTTGACATTGAGTATAACAGCGTAGATGTTAATAAGGTATTGGATAGGATTTTTATTCTGTATAGAAAAAAAATGGTTGATTTGGATAAAAAAGAGGTGAGTCTTATAGTAAAAAAGCATCATAAAGATCTTATTGTTGAAACTGATGAGCATCGGCTAAATCAAATTTTTATAAACCTACTTGATAATGCTGTAAAATTTACTAAAAAAGGAAAAATTGTATTTGGGGTTAATTCGGTCAGGGATGGTATAATCTTTTTTGAAGTTTATGATACAGGAATAGGTATCCCCGCAGATAAACGGACCTTTATTTTTGAGAGATTTTCTCAGGCCGAAACAGAGATCTCATCTCATCACGGAGGGAGTGGTTTGGGGCTTTCTATTGTTAAAAAGCTTGTTGAATTAATGGATGGAGACATTTCTGTTGACTCTTGTGAAAATCAATGGTCCCGGTTTATCTTTTCTATTCCCATATTAAAAAAGTAACTCTTTTAATTGATTTTTCTATTTATATAAGTTGTTTTGAGTTATTAATATATGGGGGGATATTTTCCCGGTGTGAGCTCATTCATTAAATCATACACAGCTTCATAAAGATCCTCAGCATTTGGTTTACTAAAATAGTCTCCATCGGTACCGTATGCCGGGCGATGCTCTTTTGCAGTAACAGTAACCGGGGCAATGTCAAGATCATAGAATCCTTTTCTCTCCTCTATTACTTTTTGCATCATATATGCAGTTGCTCCACCAGGAACATCTTCATCAAAAAATATAATACGACTGCTCTTTTCAAGTGATTTATTTATTATCCCATAGGTGTCGAATGGCAAAAGTGTTTGAACATCTATCAATTCTGCATTTATACCAATATCTTTAAGCTGGTTAACAGCTTCAACAGCTATTCTTACGCACGATCCGTATGTTACAATAGTGACATCTTTACCCTCTTTAATTATTTCTGGTATTCCCGGCTCAAGAGTATATTCACCCGGGTTTTCGGGTCTGGGTTCATGAAGGCGATATCCATTCAGGGGTTCAATAATAATTGCCGGGTTAGCCCATGCTAACATAGTATTGTAAAATGCTGCTGCCTGAGTCATGTTACGAGGAACACATACATACATCCCCCTTACTGAATTAATTATCATACTTAGAGGCGATCCTGCATGCCAGGGCCCCTCAAGCCTGTGTCCACGCGTACTTATAATAAGAGGAGCTTTTTGTCCGCCTTTAGTCCGATAATGCAAAGTCGCAACATCGTCACTTATTGTTTGCAGTGCATATAATAGATAGTCAAAGTATTGTATTTCAGCAATTGGTTTAAAACCTCTAAGGGCCAGACCTATTGCTTTTCCTGCAATTGTTGTCTCCCTTAATCCGGTATCAAAAACTCTTAAGTTTCCATATTTATTTTGTAATCCCTCTAAGGTTTGATTTACACCACCTAGTTGACCTACATCTTCGCCAAACAGAACAACTGTGGGATCCTTACTCAGAATCGCATCAAAATTATCACGTAGAATCTCTCTCGCGGGAATACTACTTTTTTCACTACTATAGATTGGGTCAACTCTTTTTACATTTTGAGTCTCACTCTCATGCTCATCGTAAAGATATTTTGAGTAGAGATTATATCCGTTATTACGATAGTTATTAACCCATTTTTTTAATACCGGTTTTAGTCCGTTACTCTTTTTACACGAAGCGCAAACATTTCTTAATATTTTACGTGCCGAACTTAAAACCTCTTTTCGGTTTATAACGTGCACTCCCATTAAATTATCTATAATAGAACTGGTCTCTTTATCCTTGCTTTTATCACATATACAGCTTTTGTTTTTAACCAGGTTAACAAGTTCGTCTCTTTCGCGAATTATAGGGGTTAGGTAGTCGTTATAAGCTTTTTTTTGTGCTATGCGGGCCTCGTTAGCAGCTGCCGCTTCAATTTGAGTTAACTCCTCTTGTGATGCTATTGCTGCAGATAAAATCCATTGTTTCATCTTTAAAATAGCATCATGTTTTTGCTCCCACTCAATTCTTTCGCTGTTTTTGTATCTTTGGTGTGATCCGGATGTTGAGTGGCCGTTAGGTTGAGTTAGCTCTTCAATGTGAAATAGAACGGGAGTGTGCTCTTCCCTGCATTTTTTTATCCCCTGTTCATATGCCTGGCATAAGCCGGCATAATCCCATCCTTTGGCTCTTATTATATGTATTCCGCTTTTTCCGTTGATACTTTTTTCAAACCCTTTAAGAGCTTTAGAGATACTCTCTTTAACTGTTTGTTGTTTAACCGGAACCGATATTGCATAACCATCGTCCCATACCGAAACAGCCATAGGTATTTGATTTACCGCTGCCGAGTTTAATGTTTCAAAAAAGTGCCCCTCAGAGGTGCTTCCATCTCCAATTGTAGCAAAAACCACCTCATTACCTCCATTGCTAAACTTTTTATTGTATAAGTTAAGCTCTTTACTTTTACGGTATATGCGTGATGCCAAAGCCAGTCCGACCGCCCTGGGCATTTGACCTGCAGTCGGACTAATATCGGCTGAGGAAATTTTTATTTTGGTTTGATCAATCCACTCTCCATTATTGTCAATTAGTCGAGTTGCAAAATGGTTATTAAAAGAGCGACCTCCGTTATCGGGATTTAAATCTGTGTTTGTTTGACCATAAACCATTGCAAAAAACCTTTCAGGAGTTAACATTCCTGTAGCCAACATAAAAGTTTGATCACGATAGTATCCCGACCTCCAGTCTCCATTAAAAAATTGCTTAGCCATAGCAATTTGTGCCACCTCTTTTCCGTCACCAAAAATTCCAAACTTTGCTTTTCCCGAAAGCACCTCTTTTCGGGCTATATTACTCATTTGTCTGCTTAAATGAGCTAATTTATAGTCGTTTAAAACCTCATTTTTAAAATCTTCAAAACTAAGATCTATGTCAGATGTCAACGGCATTTGATTCACAGTTTTTCTTATCTGCATACAAAAGTAATTAAGTTAATGATTTAATCCGCCGGTCTGTCCTCCTTTTAATTACTTTAAACTTCTTTCTCAAACAGTTTGCAACTATTGTTTGTTTAGTTATAAATAGATATAATTTTAATAAAAGACAAAATTGAGTTAATTTTGAAATTTTAAAGGAGGTGCGTTATGATTTGGAAAATATTATTGGTAGCAATTATCTTGATGGGAATAACAGCATTTTTACTTGCGTTAAATGTGATTTTTAGAAAGAACGGAAAATTTCCCAGTATTCATGTTGGAGGAAATAAGGAGATGGCAAAACGCGGAATAGGTTGTGCCACCTCACAAGATCGTGAAGCCCGTAAAAATGGCTTTACTTGTTAAAGTTTTTCCCACTTATCATGTTTGCAAACCGGACAAATTGGAAGTGAGTCAGAATCATTTTCGAGAGTTACTATTTTGCCGCATTTAAGACATTTGTATTTGCCCTTTCCGGGCTTTTCACCTGTTGTGTACATAAAAAATCGATTTTATAGTTATACGTAATTCAAATATAATAAAAATAGGGGAAAAATCTTTGTGATGATTGATTTTGCAGATTTTGAACCAATTACAATAAGTAACCTAAAAATCTTTATTTTTTTCTTATCAATTCTTTTGCAGGAGCGATATAAATTTCTACATTTGCATTCGCAATCGCACAATGGTGCGGCACTGCTGGAGAGGTGGGTGAGTGGCTGAAACCACCGGTTTGCTAAACCGGCGTACGGGTTATACCGTACCGGGGGTTCGAATCCCCCTCTCTCCGCAAGAGCGGGTTATAAAAATTTAAGTTAGTTTTTCGGGGTGTAGCACAGTCCGGTTAGTGTACCTGCTTTGGGAGCAGGGGGTCGCAGGTTCGAATCCTGCCACCCCGACGATAGAAAAACTAAAACTAAAAAAGAGCCTGTAGATCATTAGATTTACAGGCTCTTTTTGATTCATATTCCACCACATCTGTTCTAGTCATTAAGGATCACGGATGACGTTAAAAAGTGGACCACATCCAAAAGTTGGGTCTACGCATAAATTTCAGACAATTTGTAAAGGAAAAATTTCACATCCACAACTGTCTTGTCCATGATATTTGTGCGGTGCTAATTTACACTATTTGTGTAAACCTATATCAGGATAAGACAAAATCCATAAGATCAAGTGTATTGGCCATAACGCTTTTTAATTTGCGATATAGCAGCTTTATCTTGATCTCTCAAACTGGCACAAGTCGAACCGAAATGGTGATTGCAAAAATGCCATAATTAGTGGCACATTTTGACTGAAATCACTGGCATAATCAAACCGAAATAACTGGCATATTTTGAACCGTTTTAGCCAAGGTGCAGTTGAGCCCACAAAAAAAGCATTTAAAATTTGGTTTCTTAAAAAGAAGATAGTCTATTTAAAAATTGTTCTATAAGAGGTAAGGTTACATTAAATGTAAGGGAGTGGCTTCAATTTTTATAAATGGAATTTTTGGTAACTATGTAGATGTAAAAAATGGGATGGTTTTAGATTTAATTTAACAATATGCATAATGCTTAATTTTCTTTTGTTTGTTAGTATTGTTTCTTATTTATATTGCTTCTAACATGTAATGTTTTTATGTGATTATGTTTCTCAATTTTAGAGGGTTAGCTAAAACGTTGTTTTGGAGTGTTTTGAATTATATCTGGTTTTATTATATTTACTAATGGATCATTTTGATATATCAAATTACCTTCCTAACTTACTTAACCATCCTGGCCGTCCTAGCCTTTTTTACAAATAGTTTAATATTACAAAGCCGATAATAATATAACTTATATTGCGTAGAGGTTGCATATAAGTTGTCTGTAGCAGAAAGTATAATTATTATTTTCTGAATGTAATTGCTTACCCTATAACTTTTCTTGTTAATTCTTAATTGTAGCTGTTATAAACCTTTGTAAAACCAAATAATTAAAGCTTATGAAAAAAATGTTTACTCAGTTTATTCTTAAATGGTCCTTTATTGGATTAATTTTTACTTTGCATGCTTTTCCGGTATGGTCACAAACTCCAGAAGCTCCTGATGGATTAGGGACTGATGTTGAACCATATATAATTGAATCGCTTTCTAATTTATTGTGGATAGCAGAGACGACAAACAGTGGAAATGATTTTTCCGGAAACTGGTTTTTACAGACTGCAGATATTGACGCCTCTGAAACACTTGACTGGAATGATGGTCTGGGTTGGGATCCGATAGGTCTTCAATTTAATCAGTTCCAGGGAAACTACGATGGTAATGGTTTTACTATCGACGGGCTTTACATAAATCGGCCTGATGATGCTTTCATAGGATTGTTCGGGAGCACAGAGAATGCTGAAATAAAGAATCTCGGACTAATCAATATCAGTATCAAAGGAGAAAATTATAGTGGCGGATTAATAGGTCGTGCCGGTTCTTCTACAATTGCCAGATGTTATATTACGGGAACGGTAAGTGGTGTACGGTATGTAGGCGGACTGGCTGGGGAGGTGCGCCATGGGTCAACTATAACTGATTGTTTTAATACTGCATCAGCAACTGCAGACATGTATGTGGGAGGAATTACTGGAGCGATTCGAAATGAAAGTGTTGTCAGTAATGTATATAATATAGGAGAAGTATCAGGATCAAGGCCTGGCGGATTGGTCGGTTTTGACTTTGGATCAGAAATAAAATTTAGCTTTTGGGATGTTGAAACTACCTCGCAGTGGGGAAGCTATGGTGGAGGTGAAAGAAAAATGACAGAGGAGATGAAGGATATATTAATTTATATCTCGAACGATTGGAACATGAAGGAAACTGGGAAAGAGGGTATATGGAACATGGGCAACGACAGGAATGACGGATATCCTTACCTTGCCTGGCAGTACCCTGATGATCCGCCACATCCTGAAGCGGATAATGATTTTTATCCCATCCTGTCAACAGAAGGGATTTCTGATAGAACATCAACCGGTGCCACTTTGCACGGGAGTGTCTATTTCCCTGGGAAACCTTCTGCTACAGAATATGGGTTCTGCTGGAATACTTCCGGCACACCTGTTATAGATGATAACAAGCTGGTGAAAGATGCAATTCAAAGAGGCGAGTTCAGTTATGAGATGAAAGATTTGACTTCGGAGCATGTCTATTATGTACGTGCCTATGCCATAAATGATGCCGGAGTAGTCTATGGAGAAGAATTATCCTTTAGGTTACCTCCACATGGCTCTGGTACTGAGACTGACCCTTATCTTATTAATTCACTAGCCAATTTATTGTGGTTGGAAGAGGAAACAAACAACAGAAGATTATTTACCAATACCTGGTTTCTACAGACTTCTGATATAGATGCCTCTGAAACAATTAACCTGAATGATGGCAAAGGATGGAAGCCGATGGGGAGAAGGTGGAATTCTGAATTTCGCGGTATATATGATGGAGATGGCTATGAGATTGACGGACTGTATATAAACCGCCCCGATGAGGATTATGTGGGATTGTTTGGAGGAGTTCGGGATGCAAAAGTATCAAACATTGGATTAACCAATGCAAATATTGTCGGAAGAAATCAAGTGGGAGGTATTGCAGGGACAGTTGAAGGATCGCAGCTGAATAGTTGTTTTACAAATGGTTCAATAAAAGGAGTTTACAGTGTTGGTGGTATTGGAGGGATCATATATTCAGCATCAAAAGTAAAAGAAAGTTATAACCTGGCAGTAGTGGAAGGAGATAACGCTGTGGGTGGAGTTGTAGGTAATACATCTGGTTCTGATTTTTATGATAACTATAACCTGGGTTCTGTAAAAGGTAATGAACAAATCGGGGGATTTGCAGGAAGATCTACTTCCCGTCTGAAAAACGTGTACAATGCCGGCAAAGTTGCAGGCCACGAAAGAACCGGGGGATTAACCGGTTCCGGGGATGAAGATGCACAGTATAGTTTTTGGGACATCGAAGCTTCAGAACAGGAAACCAGTATTGACGGATATGGTATTACCAGTCCTGAAATGAAGGATATTTTCACCTTTGTTACTTCATACTACGACATCAAAAGAGAAGGTAACGCAGGTGTATGGAATATCGGGAATGGCAGAAACGACGGATATCCTTACCTTGCCTGGCAGTACCCCGATGATCCGCCGCATCCTGAGGTCGACAATGATTATCTTCCGATAGTTTTTACCGAGGTTATCGGAGGGATTTCTGAAAACAGTGTGACATTGAATGGGTATATTTCTTTTGAAGGACAACCAACCGCTGAGAGGCACGGGTTCTGCTGGAACACAACGGGTATGCCAACTGTCAATGACGAAGTTCTTGAAAACGGTCCAGTATCCGCAGTAGGATCTTATAGTATGGATGTTGGGGAGTTGGAGCCCGGACAAACATATTTTGCACGTGCATTCAGTATTAATGAAGCTGGTGTTGAATATGGAGAGGAGTTTGAGTTTGCTGCAGGTCCCAAAGGGTTG
Organism: Marinilabiliaceae bacterium ANBcel2; assembly: GCA_029688995.1. Classification (GTDB taxonomy): domain Bacteria; phylum Bacteroidota; class Bacteroidia; order Bacteroidales; family Marinilabiliaceae; genus JARULA01. The sequence goes on along the minus strand of JARULA010000001.1, from coordinate 387,115 downwards.
GGGACTAATGAAGATCCTTACCTGATTGAAACGCTCACTCATCTGTTGTGGATTGCGCAGGAAACAAATAACGGAAATACTTTTGAGGATCAATATTTTATTCAGACGAAAAATATAGATGCTTTATCAACTATGATATGGCACAATGGTGTGGGTTGGGATCCGATAGGTAATGATTCGAGAAATCCATTTAGCGGCAATTATGACGGGAACGGCCATTTAATAAAAAATCTTAACATTGACCGTCCCAATACTAATAATATCGGGATGTTCGGATATTTAATTGGTGCTGAAATCTCAAAACTCGGAGTTAATGTTGATATAAAGGGAAGAGACTTAGTAGCAGGAATTGCCGGAGTCGCAGAAATGTCAGTTATAAGAAACTGTTATGTTACCGGTAAGATTGAAGGTGAGTTTGCAGTTGGTGGAATATCAAATGCGATGATTTCACAAATTATTGGCAGTTTCAATTTAGCTGATATTACAGGTGAAACTATTGCAGGTGGTCTTACAGGATATCTGATGGGGTCTGAAATAAGTAACAGCTATAATCTTGGAAGAGTAACAGGCGTTTATTATGTAGGTGGACTGGCAAGTGTAGCTATTGAAGAATCTGTTATTAATAATAGTTACAACGCCGGATTAGTATCGGGTGAAACGATTTTTGCACCCCTGACCGGATCTGCAGATTATGCAGACATTAACTTCACTTTTTGGGATGATGAGGCTTCTGGCGCTGATGATAATAATGGCGGGAAAGGCCTTCCTTCCGCTAAAATGAAGGATTTTGATATTTTCCTCTATGCAGGATGGGATTTGAAGGGTGTTGGTGATGAGGGCATATGGAACATTGGTAATGACAGAAACAATGGCTATCCGTATCTGTCGTGGCAATATTCTGATGACCCTCCTCATCCGGATGCAGAAAACGATTTTCTCCCAGTGGTTGTAACCAATCCTGCTACAGAGATTACCGGGGAAAGCGCGATACTTAATGGAACTTTTATCCTTGAAGGAAAGCCTGCTGTAACTGATTTCGGGTTTTACTGGAATACTACGGGGATGCCTGTTCATGGTGATGAAAGTTCTAGTGTTGAAGAAGTTTCTGAAGGTACGTTTAGTTTCGAAATAACTGGTTTAGAACGGGGAGCGGTATATTATGTGCGGGCTTATGCAGTTAATGAAAATGGCACATTTTATGGTGATGAGGTAAAATTCGTACTTCCCCCGGAGGGAAGCGGGACTAAAGCTGATCCATATTTGATAGCCACACTGGGTGACCTGTTGTGGATGGCAAGGGAGACAAATGGCGGCAATGATTTTTCTGGCAAGTACTTCCTTCAGACTTCTAATATTGATGCCAAAGAAACCTCAACATGGGATAATGGAAGAGGATGGCAACCAGTGGGTATACGTAGCGAAATGCTAACTAGGTCTTTTCGAGGTAACTATGATGGTAACAGCCTCATTATTGATAATCTTTTCATAAACAGACCGGGTTTTTATCAGGGTTTGTTTGGGTATTTAGATAATGCTGAAGTTTCCAGTCTGGGAGTCACTAATGCCAATATAGCCGGTGATGCTTATATTGGTGCTCTCGCAGGCATGGCTGATTACAGTACTATCCATAACACCTACAGCACCGGAAGTGTGTCCGGTATTATTACCGTGGGTGGATTGGTAGGAATGTTTCGTGGGGACTCTTCATCTGGCAATATAGATTTTTGCTTTAGCACGGCAAATGTTTCCGGAACCGATGAAGTAGGCGGACTTGCGGGAAGTGCAACTCGTGTTAGTAATAGTTACAGTACCGGGATTGTTATTGGCTCCCAAAATGTAGGGGGGTTGTGTGGCACTATTGCTTCATGGGGTTTGCCATATATTAAAAATTGTTATAGCACCAGTATTGTTAAGGCTGAGGATAGTAGCGGGGGATTGATTGGTGAGGACAATTCCCAAAATATTGAAAATTCGTTTTGGAATACAGAGAGCAGCGGACTGGATTATTCCCAAGGCGGAGAAGGATTGACTACCGAAGAGATGCTTGTGGAGATGAATTTTGAAAGTTGGGACTTTAATGAGGTCTGGGGCATCAAGGAGGATGATACCTACCCGTATCTAAAATGGCAGGGAGAAGCATGGGATCATAATTATCCCCACTGTAGTTTTCCTGGAAATCTGGATGCCTCTGATATCTGTTCTTCTTCTGCCACTCTTAAGTGGGAGGATGAAAGTACATCATCCTGGAATATCCAGTGGGGCGAGGAGGGTTTTGTCCCAGGTAGAGGAGATGTTGAAAGGGAAGTAACTGAAACCGAATTAACCATTGATAGTTTAGCACCATATACCAGTCATGATTTCTGGGTGCAGTCGCACTGCGGAAAGGAAAGCAGTTATTGGTCTGGGCCTTATACTTTTAAAACCCTCAAAGGAGAAGTAGTCTTTTCTGATATAACTGTTCATAAGGAATATGACGGCAAGGCTGATGCAACTGTAGATGACTGGGCCACTAGTAAATGGTTGCATGCCGATCATCGTGTATCCATCAAGAGTTATCAGGCAAGCTTTGATAATCCCAATGCCGGCACCGATAAGACAGTTACTATTTCAAATATTGAGCTTGAAGGAAGAGATGCAGAAAGATATTACGTAACGACACCTGTAGAGGTTAAAGGAGATATAGATTCTGTAAAATTGAGTATTATCGGTTCATTTGAGGTAGAGGATAAAGTCTATGATGGTACGGTAGCAGCTGTTATTTATGATAATCAGTTGAGTTTGGAAGGAATAATCGGGCAGGATGAGGTAATCCTCACAGGTATTGCAGCTGAATTTACCCAAAGTTATGCGGGAGAGGATATTCAGGTGGCACTTTCTTCGGTAGAGGTTACAGGTGCTGATGCATGCAATTATACTATATCGCTAATTGATGCACCTGATGCATCAGCCAGTATTATAGCCACATATACACTTACCATAGATGTTGAAGGTGAAGGATCTGTGGAAGTGAACGGAAATTCGTATTCGGAAACAATGACTTTTGAAGATGGATCTGTTATCTCTCTTGAAGCCATAGCTTCAGAGGGTTGGGAGTTAGAGGGTTGGACTGGTGATGTTGAATCTGCCCGAACAATGGAAACACTTGTTATGGATAAAGATAATTCCATTACTGTTGAATTTATTGTTGCAACCAGTATTAAAGATTTGATGGCAGAGAATGTTGTAGTCTATCCTAATCCTTTTAAGGATCATATTTTTATTGAGAATATAAGGAATGCAAAGAGTATTACAATTAATGATATTAAAGGAAACAGGATGATGGTTATTCAGCCTGGGGTTACCGCCAGGAAAGTCATTTCAGCAGGAGCACTGACAAGTGGAATATATTTTTTGATTATAGAACAGGAAGATGGTGAGCGTCAAATCATCAGGCTGATTAAAGAGTAAATAGCTGTTAGATAATAATCAGCAGAAATTATAAGGTCTCTCCCTATGAGCTATGGCTCAGTGGGGGGGATCTTTTTTTTATCTCCCTGCATAGGATAAGAGTTGTTCTATAAGAGGTAAGCCATCAATCTAATACAAAAATCCAAACAACCACAACGGGATTTTGTGCAAATGACCCACTTCAATCCCATCAGCTACCACGTAGGAGTTATCATGGTGTTTAATCTGTTTATTTGTTTTTTTGCGTCCACCAATCTCAAAGACTAAATTTTTAAAGGCAAAATCTCCATCAGGTGTATATTTAATTGGTCCAAGGTTGCCAAGTTGATTGATAAATAAGCTTTCTCTCACACTTCCGATATTGGGGTTCTCTGTAGCCAATGCATACTGTAAGTTTGGATGGTGCATATAAATCTTCTCAGGCTTTTGTAATACAACGATTCCTTTGATATCTGCATACAGACATTTTATAACCCGGATTTCTTCCAGGTAACGAATATACTGTATCAAGCTGTTACGACTGATACCTGTGCGTTCACTTAGTTTAGAAATATTAGGTTTAAAGGGTACGGAGTCTGAAATAATATACAGGAGTAATCTTATCTTTTCCACACTACCAAAACTAATATCGTGAAAGGACGGTAAATCAATGTTTAGCGCCAGCGAAATGGTTTCTGATAATTTTTGTTGGTATAGTCTGGGTGCTTCTTTAAAGTAAGGGTAATAACCATGTTTGAGAAAATCAGAAAAATGGGCAAGCGGACGTATATTTTCTAGAATTTGCAATGCCTGGTTAGTATGGTTTTTTAGTAATTGATCAAAGCCGACTGGCTCAAGATTAGTCCCCTGAGTAAAATTAAGGTACTCCCTGAAGGATAATCCGGCCAACTCATACATAACAGCTCTACGGCTTAAATCCCCTTTGGCCTGATTAAGATGTATCAGTGAAGAGCCTGTGAAAACAATTTTAAGATTCGGATTATCATCATAGATATTTTTCAATTCCTGAGACCAGTTTTGATAACGGTGTACTTCATCTAAAAGCAGATATTTCCCGCCTTGAATGACAAATTGTTCGGCAAAATCAACAAGGGTGTTTTTTGTAAAATAGAGGTCATCCAGACTGGCATATAAAGTTTGATTATCCTGCGGCAAAAATTTTTTGGCATACTGGAGTAATAGAGTTGTTTTTCCGGCTCCGCGAGCTCCTTTATTCCTATTAGGCGGCTGTTCCAGTCAATCTTGTCTGCCAGGTATCTCTTAAACTTAGTTGGTACCTGATATAGTTTCTGATATGATTTTTGAAAAAGCTTCTCCATATTGTTTATGTAATTAAAGAAATATAGTAAAAATTGCTCTCTTCAAAAAGCAATTTTTATGATTGCTTTAAATAAAAAAGCTGGCTCCTTTCGGAACCAGCCAATCAATATTACCACCACATAAATTCGCGTTCGGCATACCAGTTACCCAAATTAAGTCGAAGCATAATCTCTTGATTACCACTATTGTAGGTTTTAAGTTCGCTGGTGGTGAAATCATAAGCGTAAGCTAACTCCATAATACCATATTTAGCTCCCAAAAGTATTGATATGTCATTGTTGGTTCTATATGCCAGGGCTCCCCAAAGAAAATCCTGATAAATTATTTTGTTTGTTAAATCTAATTGGGCAGATAATCCTGCAGTTTTCTTTCCCAGAATTGTCGGCTGATATTTAAAGTTCTCATCAATATCAAAAACATAACCACCTGTTAGATACATAGTGCGTGGTAGTGGATTTTCAAACTGGGCATTGGTGGTGAAAACATCCGATCTGGACTCGATTATATTAACTACCGAAAAGCCTCCAAAATATTTGTCGGCATATATAAAAAATCCTGTTGAAGCATCAGGAGCAAATTTTTGTTCTATCTCTCCCGTTAGTGCCGGATCATTAGGATCTGCTGTTTGTAGTTTTCCCTGATCAAAAACATTTTGATATAAATCACCTGAAATACCTAATGAGATATGGTGTCTTTCATCAATTTGCAGGTGCTTTGAAAAGGCTACGTTTAATCCTGATTGGCGGGTTGGCCCCGAAATGTTGTTAAATATCATACCTCCAAATCCAATTTCATGAGGAAGAAATGCATGAGATGATAGAAATTGAGAACGGGGTGCGTCATCAAAACCGATCCATTGCTGCCTTACATGTGCTGTAACGGGTATGTCGTTTGACATGCCTGCGTAAGCCGGATTGTAGGTTAAACGATTTTGATTATAAAGAGTGGTGTTTATAACCTGTTGTGCGCTTGATGATGAGACTACACCAAATACCATTATTGTAAACAGGTATTTTAAAAACGACTTTTTTGAATTTATAAAACTACACATCACTATAATTTTTTTAGTTATTGGTTTAAAGGAGCATGATTGATTTTATCGCACAATAGTTACTGTTCCGGTATATGGTTCATCTCCATTTTTAAAATCGATAATATAATAGTAGGTACCCGAGGGAACATCTCTGTTGTTATGCTTGCCATCCCAGCTCTTATTATTACCATTACTTTCGAAAACAACACTGCCTTCTCTGCTAAATACTTTAACCGTCATTGATGGATATAGGTGGCTGTTTTTAATTTCCCAGGTATCATTAATATTGTCTCCATTAGGGGTAAAAGCATTGGGGATTGAGATACAGTTACCTATTCCCGGTTCAATATAGAACTCTTTGTCTAACTGACAGTTGTTGGCATCAGTAACTGTAACTCTGTATGTTCCATCCGAAAGGTTTTTTACATCTTTACTTGTCTCTCCATGGCTCCAGTTGAACAGATAGTCTGAACTGCCGCCCGATACAGAAAGTAATATTTCACCATCGCTTTGGTCTTCACATGTTATTGGATTAATGGAGCCGTTTATTTCTAATGGTTCGGGTTGTGTAATAGTTGCTTTAGCTGTTAGGGAACAACCATTCTCATCCACAATACGAACAGAATAGTCGCCGGCCGGTATTCCATCAATATTTTGGGTTGTTAAATTATTGTAATCCCATAGATAGGAGTAATTACCCGTACCTCCAGATACAGATACCTCTATTTTACCGTCATTACTATCATGACAAGAAGTTTTGTTAGAGGTTAAGCTTGCCAATATTTTGGAGGGTTGCTCAACTTTAATCCCTGTTTTTGTTATAGATACTCCATTTGAGTCAGTAATCCTCAGGGAATAAGTATCGGCACTTAAATTTGTTATATGATCACTGGTTTGGTTAAGAACAATACTGGAGTTAGACCATCGGTAATTATATGGTGCGACACCTCCGGTAACAGTCACCTCTATTTCACCATTGGCATAATTTTTACAAAGTACATTGGTCATATCAAAGCTGGCTTCAATAGGATTGGGCTGGTTTACTTCAATGTTTTTAGATGTTGTACATTCGTTATAATCGGTGACTATCACCTCATAATTGCCTGCCTTTAGATTTTGAACATCTTTACTCTTACTTGTAAATCCATTATCTGAACTCCACTTATACTGGTAGGGTGCAATGCCCCCTTCAATGGAAATGTCAATAGAGCCATCAGAGGTGCCATATCCGAGTGCATCATTAACCTCATAACTTAATTGTAAAACCGGTGGTTCATTAACTGTTACACTTACTGTAACTTCACAATAATTCTCATCAGTTACGGTAACATCATAATCGTCTGAATAGAGAGAGCTGTTTATTGCTGTAGTAGGACCGTTCGACCACTCTATATCGTGGCTGCCCGTACCTCCTGTTGAAGTCAGACGAATTTCTCCGGAATTTTCTCCGTTACACATTACGTGATCGGTATCCAATGAAACTTCAATCTTTTCAGGCTCTTCGATGGTCACAAATTCAATAACTTCACAACCGTTATTGTCTGTAACTTTAACGAAGTAGGTTTGTGCCTTAAGATTTTCTATCTCTGCGGTAGTTTCATTATTGTTTGACCATAAAAAATTATATGGCCCTGTAGATCCTGTAACTTCTGCTTTTGCTGTTCCATTTGCTTCTCCGTAACATGAAACATCGTTTTTGCTTATTGATACCTCAAAGCTGCATTGAGCTTTTAGGGTGTTACCTGCAATAAAGAGCAGCAATAGTGTTAGTGATAAATTTTTAAGCTTTTTCATTATTATCTTATAATAGTTACCAGTCCTTTTAGCAGCGAGCTTCCATCGCCTAAGTCAATTACATAATAATAGGTTGCCGAGGGCAATCTTTTACCCTTAAAGGTTCCGTCCCAGTTAGGGTCGTCTGCCGAAGCAGAGTAAATTAATTCGCCCCATTTTGTAAATATTTTTATGTTATAGTTGGGGTAAAACTCTATGCCTTCAATCTCCCATGTATCGTTTATTCCGTCATCATTGGGTGTAAATGCATTTGGAATAGTAATACATTCGTTTAGTGATTGCGGAATTTCTATTTCAAAATCTTCAACACAGAGATAATTGTCTGTTACCGTTGCTGTAAGGGATCCCGATTTTAAATCTTCTATGCTAAAGCCTGAATGCCCACTGCTCCATTCTACCGAATATGGTGCGTTACCACCTGAAGGAATTATTTCTACTTCAGCATCATCTGCATTTATGCATGATGGCTCCTTTATAATCGATTCTATTGAAATTTTACGTGGTTCAAGTAAAACGGTCCTGGCTTCAGCTATACATCCTGATGCATCGGTTACAGAAACTGAGTGTCTGCCGGCTGTAAGTCCAACTCCATTTTCTTCTCTGCTTCCATCAGACCAGTGATAGCTGAATGGAGGAGTTCCGTTTACCACTTCAACATCAATAGCACCATCGGCTCCGTTGTGGCATGTTAGGTGGTACTCTGTTAAGTTAATATAGAAAGGATCTTTGGGACCATCTAAATTAACAGAACTCTCCCAGAAACAACCATTGGCATCGGTTACCTCAACACGATACTCTCCGGCATGTAATCCCGAAATTTGAGTTGAAGTGTTGCTAAGGGTATTTTGTGTGCTATACCAAATAATGTCGTAAGGTTTGGAACCACCTGAAATGTTCAGCTTAATTTCTCCATCGTCTCCCATGTAGCAACTAACCTCATTTACTACAGTTAAATTACCTGCAAGAACCTCGGGGTCTGTTAAATTGGCAGACAACTGCACCGAGCACTCATTTTCGTCATAAACAGTTACTGAATACGATCCCGCACCAATATTATTAAGGGTTGAACGAGATGATCCGTTATCCCATTCAAAACGGTATGATCCGGTTCCACCTTCTACATTTGTTTTTATATATCCGTTGTTATTTCCATTACAAAGAGGATTTTGAATATCTGTAATAGCTGAAGTTAAAGGAGTGGGCTGTTTTACTGTAATTGTTTCATTAATATAACAACCTTTTTCGTCGGTAACTTTAACTTCGTAGTCGCCGGCAGCTATGTTTGTGAGGTTTTGTGATTCAAAGCCTCCTGTCCATTCGAAAGTGTAATTGCCGGTTCCTCCTTCAACATTAAGGGATATGCTTCCTGTTTCATCGTTATAACATTTGTTATCCTGAGTGTTATAATCGAGAACCAGTGGTTCTGGTTGAGATATTCTGGCACTTTTGATGATTTCACATCCGTTTTGATCAATCACCTTAACGTAATAATTACCTGCTTTTACATTGGTTAGATTTTTTTCATTAGAACCATCAGACCATTTATAACTTAAGCCTTCTCTTGAGGATTTAAGGTTTATACTACCAGTGCTTGCACCATTACATTTAATGTCTGAAGATTCCAGTTCAACGGTGAATCTTTCAGGACTAATTCTAAACGACTCTCCTTCAAGTTTTTGAAAACCCCCTAACTCCCAGGAGTCCTTATGCCAGTCGCGGGTTATGGTTCCTATATTAAAAGTTCTGGACCATAAAGGTCCCATCATTAAATCAGGCGGATTAAAAACAACTGCCGGAGTGGATGAACATCCAACAATGGGCAGGCAAATCTCTATTGATGGAACTACAGTAATTCTTTGAAACTCGATACCAAATTCCAAAGCCTCCATTTTTAAATTCACATCATAAACATCAAAAGTATGGTTGGTAAATTTATTTCTTAATTGAAACTCTGGCTTTAAATCGAGATACTCGAAGTTGCAGGGGAACTTTATTTCTAGTGTATGCCCCACTTTATATTCAATTACACTACTGATTCCTGTTTTAACAGTTCTGTTTCCGCTTAAAACTCTGTATTCAACTTTCGAGGGCAGTTCAATTTTTGCCTTAATGGAGGGCTCAAATTTAAATTCCTGATGATTGATTGCATCAAACATTACCTCTGCCGACATTATTTTATATTTTAATCCCGCTGCACAACCAATGATGGGTGGTGCAATTGTGTTTTCAAGCCGATAGGGCGAGAAACTTAGCAATGTACGGGTGATATCTATGCTGGAGTTTATATAATGAGAGTTGCCGGTTCCAACAAGTGAATTATCCGGATTCCTTTCAAAGTTCTCTATGCTTACATTTGGCAGTTGAAGGGATCCAGTGAAAAACTCTGAACCTCCCAGATCTACCAAGGGATTATCATCATATTTAATATAGGGAATTACTGATGGAGGAGTGTAACAAAGAAATTCCAGATCGGTTGGTGGCTGTAGTGCCGGATAAAATGTTTCTCCAGGTTTAGAACTTATCTGAAACAGATCCATATCGCTATTAACAGGCATGTTTCTTGAGGTGGATCCGCAACCAGACATGCAGCCTTCGACGGAGATGTTGTTGTTCATGTCAAAAGAGACATTTGCACCGGTTTTTCCATTAATGGGATAATTGACATTCATGCTGGCCGAAGGGTCAATAATAAAGTCCGATTCAATTGTAATTGTTTCTCCCGCTTTAAAAGAATTGGTTTCGGGAACGGTAAAATCAATTTTAACCGGGTAGTTAACCTCTTCAATAGTACCTCCCGATATATTTTTCAAATAGAAATCCATTCCCATATTTCCTGATGTAGCTGCATTGAATCCGGCTCCAAATTTTTGTCCTACAATAGATCTTATGCCATCAAACCCGCCTGACTGATTCCAGTTTACATCAAAGAGATTTACATCTATATTTATCTCAAAATCGGGATCACTCCACATATTTTGATTTTCTGATCGGAAGGTTACTTCATAAGTGGTGGTTTGGTTTTGGGCCGATAATAATCCAAACAGCATTATAAAGAATCCTGATAAAATTAATTTTCTACTTTTCATATTTAATGCTTAATAGAGACTTATATACTTTGGTATATATCTCATCGTAAACTTCTGCTAATATGTTGGTTACCGAGATGATTGTGTGGCTTGTATCACCAGTTATAAAGAAGAGACGATACATTGGTATTCCTTCAATTACAGTGGTGCATTCAAACAGATACTCTTTACGGTTATCTGATTCAATCATTTCTTTTCTTTTAAGCTCTAATCCTTGCGAATTAAAATACTCTTCGTCCAGTTTTGCTGCATAAATAGAACTGGCAATATCAAGTTTATCAAAAACAATAATAGAAACACCCGATGCCTCGTCCATAAAACCTGTAAATTCTTCAGATTGAACAAAGTTTTGTGGTGGTGTCATCGATACTGACGTTTCTCTTATTTTTTCTTGTTTGCTTTCAGCCTTTCTTCTTTCTTGTGCAGACAGGTTAAATGCAGAGAGATAAACTATTGCTGTTAGAATAGTTATGCGGTAAATATTCATAGTGGGTATTATTATTTATTATTTTATTTTCAAATTGGCATCTGTTAAGCAACAAAAAAGTGTAAATGCAATTTTATTTAACTTGTCACTTACACATTATTAGTGTCGTTTAACTCTGAATCTTGAAAAAAGAATTGTGTTTTTTTTAAAAAAAATCTTGATTGATAGATAAAAACCAAAGAGCAGTCAAGAGTTGAGAGGTTGAATAGTTTAAAATTTAAATTTATATAGCTGATGTTTTACTTACGCTCCCTGTTTTCGTTCTGTATTATTTTGTTTTTCTGGCATGGCAGTCATGCTCAATTTTTAAAGTCATCAGAGAGTATATACTCTTTAGGTCATTATGTGGTAACCGATAACAGTAATGATCTCTATATTGCCGGCGATTTTGTTAATGAACTATCTGTGGGAGAGTCTATTATTTTAACTGCCGCACTTGAAGATAACGGAACCAATGGCGAAGCTTCTCAAATGCCTCTCAATATGTTTCTAATAAAGTCGAACCAGGATGGAGAAGTTCTTTGGGGTGTTTCTTCTCATTTAAGTGATATTGATGATGTTTATGAGTTAAAAGGCGTCTCCCCGTTTGGTTTGGACGGTATAATTGCGGTAGGTGTTTATGAAAAAGATTTTAATATTGACGGTTTAATAGCCTCAACTACCTCTGAAAATGATATGTTTATTACCCATATAAGCTCTAATGGTGTAGTAACATCATTATTGAATGGTTTTACAACTGATGATGCCTCTTCTATAATTGTTAACGGAGTTATGTCGGGTGATTCGGATAACGTTTTTGTTTACGGAAAATTTTCGGGGGAGATAGAAGTTGACGGAACTACTTACCACTCAGATACTCCAAAATTATTTGTTATTGATGTGGCATCCGATATGAGTATTGAACTAAAAGCTATTGGAGAAAACACTACTTATGAAGGGGAACTTGAAGGTGTTACAGATATTCATGAAATTAGTTCACAGACAAATATAACAGCTGCAACAGTTACAGATGATAATTCTATATTAATGACAGTTTCAGCTGATAATTTTACTGCAATAACTACATCTAATGACACATATGAGATTGGCAGCGGAGATGCTGTGGATGATGGTAGTGGGAACATAGTTTGGCAGGGTGAAGAGACCAAAAACCTATTAAGGGTTGGCTCTGATGGCACACTTTCTATTTTGAATGATGACTTAGAACAGCTCCCTTTTGCGATAAAAGAGAGAGTCAATGGTAATTATTTATTGGTTGCAAACTACGTAGATGTTAATCCGTTAATAGTTATTAAGGAGTTTGACTCCAATGGAGTAATAGAGTGGGAAGATGTGTTTCCTTTTATTGATGATATTGATCATATTGATGATTTTTCTATTACAGGCAGGTCCCTTGTTATAGATGAAAATGATAATTTTTATATTGCCGGAGAGATCTTTGATGAAGCTGGATTTATAATAAAATTTACCGACCAAAATGAAATTGAATATGGACAATTTATTGGTGATGAATTGAATTCTTTGGCAGTAATAGATGAGTATAATGTTGTGGGAACAGGATATTTTTCGACGGAAGTAACCATGGGCACCAAAACTCTAGAAAATTTAGTTGGAACAGGCAATATGTTTTGGGGCGTTATAGATCCTTTTCCAGGCTTCGATGCTTATTTTTTTATGGAAGAGAATGAAGTTTGTGCCGGAACAAAGGTAACGATGACTGCAAATCTAGGTTTTGGTTCTGATTTTTCGTACCAATGGCAAAGAAATGGTGAGGATATTGAAAATGCCGTTGACAGGGAATTTATAGCCACAGAGCCTGGAATGTACAGGGTGCTTATCACCGACAATGATATTCCATACACTAAAACGACAAAAGCTCTTGAACTAAGAGTAAATCCGCTTCCCCAGCCTGAAATTAAAAATGAAGACGCCGGTGAAATCTGTCAGGGCAGCACTGCTTATCTTAGTGGGTCGGGTTATACAAGCAGCACATTTCAATGGTACATGGATGACTCTCCCATTGAAAGAAAAACAGATAATAGTTTGGTAGCCGATAAAACGGGAGTCTATTATATGAAAGAGACCAGCTCTAAGGGCTGTGTTAAAAATTCCAATAAAGTAGAAATAGAGGTTGTTGATTATCCCGACACTTATGATATTACTATTGAAGGCGAAGTGCCATTTTGTGATGGTAGTTCTGTTACTTTATCCATTCCGGATAATGAAACGGATGTCTCGTACCAGTGGTATCTTGATAATGAGGCCCTGGAAGGTGAAACCAACCTTGAGTTGGAAGCATTTTTGGAAGGCGATTATCATTATACTGTTTCATCAAAAAAAGGTAACTGTCTTTCAAGCTCAAACCCTGTTGAATTACTGGTTAATCCCTCACCTGAAGCTACAATCAGCTCAGATTACGGCAATCAGCTTTGTGATGGCGAGAGTCTTAATTTGGTTGCCAATTCTGGTCAAGGGTTAACGTATCATTGGTATAAAGATGGTAATTTGTTAGAAGGAGAAGATACCAATATTTTAACAGTTATAGAGTCTGGCCAGTATGTGGTAGAAGTTGGATTTGAAGGAGCATGTTCAAGATACTCTGAGCCTTTTGAGGTTGAGGTTAACCCTGTTCCTTCTGCATCTGTTATTTTACAAGGAGAAAAAGAAATTTGTGAAGGTTCAGGTACTGTACTAAAAGCTAATGAGGCTCCCGAAAATGAAATTTATTCATATCAATGGCTTCGTAATAACAATGATGTAGAGGGTGCTGATGAAATTTTATTTGAAGCTAAAAACAGAGGTGATTACAGAGTTGTTGTGACAAACGAGTTTAATTGTCAATCTGTTTCAGGAGTAGAGCAAATTCGTATTCTATCTACCCCGTCGGCAGATTTGTTTATTGATGGTTCTGATAACACTTTTTGTAAAGGAGAGGCGTTGAGACTTTATACTCAATCTCAATCTCACTACTCTTTTCAATGGCAAAAAGATGGAGATGTTATTACAGATAATAATTTGGCATCATTAAATGCAGTTGAGAGTGGTAATTATAAGGTTAAAGTTACAAATAAGGCTAATAATTGTGCCACCTTTTCTAACGACGTTTCGATAGAAGCCTTTAAGGCTCCCGATGAAACAATAGTTATGGATGGTGAAAACAACTCTTTTTGTGATAGGGGTCACGCACAGCTAAGCGTTACTCAAAATGCTGAATGGAGCTATCAATGGATTCGGGAAAACAACTATATAAACGAAGAAACCACTCATGAACTAAAAATTATAGACGGTGGCAATTATAAGGTTGAGATAACCAGTGGTGAAGGGTGTAAAAGTGTTACCAAACCAATAGCTGTTACTCGTAAGTCTAATCCGCAACCACGTTTGTTGGATGATGGGTTGTTTTTGTCCACCCAATCTTACCATCAGATTAATTGGAATTTGAATGGGGTGCCGCTTGAGGGAGAAGAGGAATCAGTTTTTTTGGTTGAAGAGAGTGGTGAATATTCAGTAACAGTAATCCATGAAAATGGTTGTGAGGCAACCTCAGAGTTTATAACGGTTTGTAATCCTGTACCTGAGATTATTTCTGAAGCAAATTTACTTAAAGCTTCGCATGGTGATTTATTTCAATGGTTTTATGAGGGAGAGCCCATACATGGTGCTACCCGACAAACATATGAAGCACAGTTGAGTGGTTGGCACTCGGTACTTGTTATCGATGCAAATGGATGCCAATCTATGTCTAAAGAAGTTTTAACATGTGTTCCTGCTCCAACTGTTACTTTAAATGAGGAAGATGGGTTTTTAGAGGCTTCTTCGGGACATGATTATCAATGGTATTTAGATGGTGAAATTATTGAAGATGGGGATACCCGCATATATGTTCCCAAGAGAGATGGCACCTATTCTGTACTGGTTACTGATGTTAACGGATGCGTATCTATGAGTAAATCTTTTGAGCTAGTTTACTATGGAACTAATATTGAGCTTTCAAGGGTAGAGAGTGAAATTTATCTTTATCCAAACCCTGCAGAAAGTATGCTGTTTGTTACCACAGGTGATAAACTAACTCAATATTTTCGTCTTTCCTTCTTTAATACAGCCGGAAAAAAGATTTTGGAAAAAGCTTTTAATCACCCAGGAGAAGAGGTTTCTGTAGATGTTTCTGCATTGCCCACCGGTGTTTACTTAATTAAATATGAGGCCGACTCTACTTATGGTGTAATAAATATGATAAAAAAGTAAAAATGGTTAGTTAAAAAGTATTATACCTGATCTGTTTTTTATTGCTTTTACAAAAATGCATGTCGTAGGGGAATAACTATTTTTTAAAGTGTTGCTAAAAATTCTATCTTAGCATGATTCGTGTAATTGTATTTTTTATAGATAATGTGTTATGGATAAAGAGCAATTAATTCCCTGGGAGAACAGGCCCGAAGGATTACGAGAGGTTTTATGGCGTTATTCAAAAAATCCTATTGTTGGCAGGTATGATATTCCTGGTTCTAACAGTATTTTTAATAGTGCGGTAGTGCCATTTAAAAAAGGTTTTGCCGGCGTTTTTCGGTCAGATAACAAGTCTGTTCAGATGAATATTTATGCAGGTTTTAGTGAAGACGGAATCAACTGGGAGATAAATCATGAGCCTATTCAAATGCAGCCGGGAAATACCGATATGATAGAATCGGATTATAAATATGATCCGCGAGTTACATTTATTGAAGATAGATATTGGGTTACCTGGTGTAATGGATATCATGGCCCAACTATCGGTATTGCATATACTTTTGATTTTGTGGAGTTTTACCAATGTGAGAATGCTTTTTTGCCATATAATCGTAATGGGGTTCTTTTTCCTGAGAAGATTAACGGAAAGTATGCAATGTTAAGCCGACCTAGTGATAATGGTCATACACCTTTCGGGGATATATATATCAGTTATAGTCCTGACATGAAGTTTTGGGGTGAACATCGCTCTGTAATGAAGGTTGCTGATTTTGAGAAAAGTGCCTGGCAATGCACTAAGATTGGAGCGGGATCTGTTCCCATAAGAGTATCAGATGGGTGGTTGATGTTTTATCATGGAGTAATAAATACATGTCGCGGATTTCGTTATTCTATGGGAGCTGCTATTTTGGATGCAAATAATCCATCAAAAGTTCTATATCGAAGTCAGCCCTATTTGCTTGCACCAAATGAAGCTTATGAATTAACAGGTGATGTTCCTAATGTTGTTTTTCCATGTGCTACATTAACTGATAATGAAAAAATTGCTGTCTATTATGGAGCTGCTGATACTGTTATAGCGCTTGCTTTTGGATATGTCGATGAGATAGTTGATTTTGTCAAGAGCAATTCACTTTAAATAGTTTTACAATTAAGGTTTTTTGATGCCTTTTAAAATCAATGGTTATGAATATTGAAGAAGTTAGAAATTATTGTCTCTCATTTAAAGGAGCTGAGGAGAAAATGCCTTTTGATGATTCTGCTTTGGTTTTTTCAGTTAAGGATAAAATGTTTTGTTTAACTGATATTTATTCATTTGATTTTATTAATGTTAAATGTGATCCTGATGAAGCTATTGAATTAAGAGCTCAATATGAGGATGTAACACCCGGATATCACATGAATAAAAAGCATTGGAATAGTATAAATCCTCAAGGCACCATTTCTGACTCTTTAATAAAAGAGTGGATAAAAAACTCTTATGATTTAGTTGTCTCTAAACTTTCAAAAAAGAGACAAAAAGAGCTGCAAGAAGAGTAACAGTGTTTTTAACTGTTTGCTTTTTTTGAGGTTTCTATCAGTTTTATAAAATCATCAAATAAAAATTCTGTGTCTGTTGGACCACTTGAGGCTTCGGGATGAAATTGGGTTGAAAAGAAAGGCTTTTTTTTGTGACGAATTCCCTCATTAGTGCCATCATTCATATTTATAAAAAGAGGCTCCCAATCCTCTCCCAGTGATTCTGTATCTAATATAAAACCGTGATTTTGGCTGGTGATGTAGCATGTATTGTTCCCTACTTGTTTAACCGGATGATTGTGAGCGCGATGACCATATTTTAGCTTTTGTGTGGATCCACCGGCTGCTATTCCCAATAATTGATTGCCCAGGCAAATTCCAAAAATTGGCTTCTCTTCTTTTAAAGCCTTGCGTATATTATTAATTGTGGTTTGGTACATAGCAGGATTTCCCGGTCCGTTTGAAAGCATGATCGCATCGTACTCTTCTTTTGCAAAGTCGTAGTCCCATGGTACTCTTATAATGGTTGTGTCACGACGCAAAAGGCATCTTAGAATATTATATTTGGCTCCGGTATCTACTAGTAATATTTTATGCTTACCCTTTCCATATACTATTTTTTCTGGTGTAGATACTTGAGCTGCAAGATTATCTTTATCGGGGTTGTAATAATCCACATCTTGCTCTTCGGTTATAATTTTTCCCAGTAAAGGTCCTTTATCGCGCAGTAATTTGGTGAGAGAGCGAGTGTCTATGCCATAAATACCGGGGACTTTTTCCTGTTTAAGCCATTTGTCCAAACTGTCAGTGGCGTTCCAGTGGCTATATTCAAAAGAGTAATCAGATACTATTAATCCATTTACATGAATCTGTTCTGATTCATAAAATTTTGGTATGCCATTTTCCTTTTGGTTAGAAGGTACTCCGTAATTTCCAATGAGGGGATAAGTGGAAACCAGTATTTGTCCTTTATATGAGGGATCGGTAAGACTTTCGGGATAACCTGTCATTGCGGTGTTAAAAACTACCTCTCCGGATATTGATTTTAAGTATCCAAAGGATTTTCCATAGAAGATGCTTCCGTTTTCTAATACAAGCTTTATCTTTTTTGCTTCTGTCATGCAGTAATCAGGTTTTGTAAGTAGGTTACTAATATATTTTTCGGTTATAAAGTTACTAATAATAGCGCAGTTATTTTTTAAGCTTATGCAAGTTATTTTATTGATTTAAACCTATTATTATAATTAATTATTGATTTAGATGATTTAACTTTGCAAAAATTAACTCGTTCTGCTATGAATAAAAATGTAAAAAAGGTGGTAATTCTCGGTTCTGGAGCTCTTAAAATAGGAGAAGCAGGAGAATTTGACTATTCGGGCTCCCAGGCCATTAAAGCTTTAAAAGAAGAAGATATCTATACTGTATTGATTAATCCTAATATAGCTACAGTTCAAACTTCAGAAAAACTGGCCGATAAGATATACTTTCTTCCTGTTACACCTTATTTTGTAGAACAAGTTTTAATAAAAGAGAAGCCTGACGGGCTTCTTCTTGCTTTTGGCGGACAAACAGCTTTGAATTGTGGAGTAAAGCTTTATGAGCAGGGGGTTTTAGAAAAGTATGGTGTTGAGGTTTTAGGTACTCCGGTTCAAAGTATTATTGATACCGAAGATCGTGAAATTTTTGCCGATAAGCTGGGCGAAATTGATGTAAAAACTCCCAGAAGTATAGCTGTTAATACCGTTGAGAATGCTTTAAAGGCTGCGGAAAATATTGGATATCCTATTATTGTGCGTGCTGCTTATACTTTGGGTGGTATGGGTAGTGGTTTCTGTTCAACTCCCGAAGAGCTGCGTTTACGTGCCGATAATGCATTTTCATATTCGTCCCAGATTTTGGTTGAAGAGTCACTTAAAGGATGGAAAGAGGTAGAGTATGAGGTTGTTCGTGATGCCTACAATAACTGTATTACTGTATGTAATATGGAAAATTTTGATCCTTTGGGTATTCATACCGGTGAAAGTATAGTTGTAGCTCCTTCACAAACTTTAAGTAATTCGGAGTATCATAAGTTGCGTGAGCTGGCTATTAAAATTGTACGTCATATTGGTATTGTTGGTGAATGTAATGTTCAGTATGCATTAGATCCAAAATCTGAAGATTATCGCGTGGTTGAGGTTAACGCTCGTTTATCTCGTTCCAGTGCCCTTGCTTCTAAGGCTACGGGTTATCCTTTAGCTTTTGTTGCGGCAAAGTTAGGGCTGGGTTATGGTTTATTTGAGTTAAAGAACTCGGTAACAAAGGTGACTTCTGCATTTTTTGAGCCTGCTTTAGATTATATTGTATGTAAAATACCACGTTGGGATTTGAGCAAATTTACCGGTGTATCTCGTAACATTGGTTCAAGCATGAAAAGTGTGGGGGAGATAATGGCTATAGGTCGTACTTTTGAAGAGGCTATTCAAAAAGGTTTGCGAATGGTTGGTCAGGGTATGCACGGTTTTGTAGCTAATCAGCCACTTAAAAACAGTGATGTGGTTAGTGAGTTAAGTGAACCAACCGATCAACGAATTTTTTATATTGCTGAAGCTCTGGAGCAGGGAATGACTGTAGAAGAGGTTTATAATTTAAGTAAAATTGACAGGTGGTTTTTAACAAAACTTAAAAATATTCATGATGTTAAAAATAGCTTGAACAGCTATAACAGTATTGAAATGCTCCCCGATGAGCTATTGTTGCGTGCCAAGCAAATGGGATATTCCGATTTTCAATTGGCCCGATTGGTTCTTAAAGCTCCGGTAAGTGAAATAGAGGGGGCTATCGCTGATGTTCGTCAACATCGAAAAAACAGATCTGTTCTTCCTGTGGTTAAACAGATAGATACTTTGGCCGGAGAGTTTCCTGCTAAGATTAATTATCTCTATCTTACTTATAATGGTGATGAAAATGATGTGGAGTTTGAGCGTGACGGCAAATCGGTTGTAGTATTGGGGTCAGGTGCTTATCGCATTGGTAGTAGTGTTGAGTTTGACTGGTGTAGTGTGAATGCCGTTGAGAGTGTAAACAAGCAAGGGCTTCGTTCGGTTATGATAAATTATAATCCCGAAACTGTTAGTACTGATTACGATGTGTGTCATCGTCTCTTTTTTGACGAGCTAACTCTTGAGCGGGTACTTGATATATATGATTTGGAAGCTCCCAAAGGAGTTGTGATTTCGGTGGGCGGACAAATTCCTAATACTCTTGCTACCCGTTTAAATAATCAGCATGTGCCAATTTTGGGAACTGCACCAGAGGATATTGATAGAGCCGAGAATAGACAAAAGTTCTCCTCTTTGTTGGATAGTCTTGATATTGATCAACCCAGATGGAGTGAGCTTACCTCTGTAGAGGATATTTTTGACTTTGTAGATGAGGTTGGGTTTCCGGTTTTAGTTCGTCCATCCTATGTGCTTTCGGGTGCTGCTATGAATGTTGTAAGCAATCATGATGAGCTGGAGCACTTTTTAGAGTTAGCTGCGAATGTCTCTAAACAATATCCGGTTGTGGTATCTGAGTTTATTGAACAGGCCAAGGAGATTGAAGTTGATGCTGTAGCTAATAAAGGGGAGGTAGTGGCATATGCTATCTCGGAGCATGTTGAGTTTGCCGGTGTACACTCGGGTGATGCTACGATTGTTTTTCCGCCTCAAAAATTATATATTGAAACTATTCGCAGGGTTAAGCGCATTTCTCGTCAAATTGCCGCGGCACTCAATATTTCCGGTCCGTTTAATATGCAGCTCCTGGCTAAGGATAATGATATTAAAGTGATAGAGTGCAACCTAAGAGCCTCTCGTAGTTTCCCTTTTGTCTCAAAGGTTTTAAAGGTGAATCTTATAGATATAGCTACTAAAGTAATGCTTAATTTACCTGTGGAAATGCCAGCAACGAATCTTTTTGAACTTGATTGTGTTGGAGTGAAAGCTCCCCAATTTTCGTTTTCCCGATTGCAACATGCCGATCCGGTTTTGGGTGTTGATATGGCTTCTACCGGAGAGGTCGGCTGCATAGGGGATGACTATTATGATGCTTTATTACAATCAATGCTTTCGGTAGGATATAATATTCCTAAAAAAAATGTTTTGATCTCTTCCGGTCCGCTCCGCGATAAGATAGAGCTGCTTGGTAGCGCACTTTTACTACAAGAAAAAGGTTATAATATTTTTGCTACTGAAGGTACTCAACGTTTTTTTATTGAAAATGGGGTATCTGCAACCCTTTTGCATTGGCCCGATCAGCCTGATCAAACTCCTAATACTTTAGATTATATACGTGAGAAAAAGATAGATTTAGTAATTAATATTCCTAAAAATTTGAGTAAAACCGAACTGCGCAATGGCTATCAAATTAGACGTAATAGTGTCGATTTTAATATCCCATTAATTACTAATGCCCGATTGGCTTCAGCTTTTATAACCTCTTTTTGCAAAATGGGTATGGAGGATATCTCCATTAAGAGTTGGGATGAGTATTATTAGATTGTGATTTACATTCTATATTTAGTTTAATATATAATAACCGGCGTTTAGTATAGCTGCAAATGTTACCCAAAGTATATATGGTATATTCATATATGCTGCTATTGGTTTAACTTTATAAAAGTGGTAGAGCATTATTAATATAGTTATCCAAAGCAGGATTATTTCAATTAATGCAATACCTATCATTTTAAAATAGAAGAAGATAAAACTCCATGCAAAATTAAGAGCCATTTGTGCTATAAAGACAGCAATTGCTTTATTGCGTTTTATACTAACGGGTTCTCGCCATATTATAAACAGTGATATGCCCATTATAATGTATAAGAATGTCCATACAGGACTGAATATCCAGTTGGGCGGACTAAAAAAAGGGCTGTTTAGTGTAGAGTACCACTCTGGTACTGCTTGCGAAGTAAACATTCCTGCTATAGCTCCCAAGCTTATTGGCAGGGCGATAGATATTATTAGTTTAAGAATTTGTGGTCGTTTCATCTGTTTATTTTTTGTTTTTTATTAAGCCTAAGTAGTTAAAGATATACTAATGCACCTCTATGATTTTTGTTTTTTTATATTCATTTCCATACATATCAGTTGTATGTACATCAAGTTGATGAGTTCCTGGTTTTATATTATCCGGAAGCTTACTACTCCAAATATTTCTGGTTTTAACCGGTCTAATCCAATTGCTAAATTTATTATTGTGATTATTTATCATTTCGGTAAAAAAAGTAGATTTTTGAAGTCCGTCTTGTTCCATTTTTACCCAATTACCGCTATTAAGCCTATATTTAACTTTTGATTTTTTGCTGCTGTTAAAAACATTAACCTTGATTTTGATTTCATCTATTTCTTTTAGAGCAATAGCTCCTTTAGGAGATTCTATCCTCATTTGATAGTTTGTGCTAAGACCAGCTGCTTGATACATATCCTGATAGTGTAGTCCTTCGAAGGTGATAATATGATAACCTTTTGGAGAACCATCTCTTTGCGTACTTACCGGAATTCCATCTTTTTGAATAGGACCTGCCCACCATGAGCCTGATGGAGCAGCTGCCAAAAGCTGGTGGATTGGTTTATCCTGCTTTCGCCCAAACTCTGAACCCAAAAATGTGTTTGAGATTGTGTGTACATGACCTCCCATAAAAAGAACATGTTTAAAATCTTCAAGCAGCTCAATTAGTTGGGTTCTGTCATTAGTGCGAAGGCTTGCAGACTCATCCCGTCCGGGTGCATATAATGGTATGTGAGCCATTAACACAATGAGTTGATCATTATCTAAATGTTCTAAATTGTTTGATAACCATTCCAATTGTCCCTCACGTAAATTCCCCACGTAGCTGGAGGTGCCAGATTCATCATAACCTAAGTAATCGATATTGTCTAATACAATAAAATGGGCGTTGCCCTCATTGAAGGAGTAATAGGTTGGCCCATAATGACTTTTAAAAGTTTCTCTGGCATATCTATTTCCGTCTGCATCAAAGTTAATATCATGATTACCAAATATGTTTATTATTGGAACATCAATTTTTGACATTAGCTTATTATAACGGGTGTATAGACTTAAATTATTATTCATGATATCTCCTAAGACAAAAGCCATATTTAAATCATGCCCGACAAACTCATTTATAAAAGCATCTCTAAAATAATCCATTTCACGATTATTGGTGGTTTGAGGATCACCAAAAACCAAAGCTTTAAATTCATCTTTTTTCTTACTTGCTATTAGTCCAAAATCGACTGATTGCGGAAGCTTACCTGTTGGTTCTATTCCCGGATACTCCAATTTGGGAGAGCCTTGCGAATGATGTATATAGTAAAATTGCGGAAGGTTTAAACTGTTGAGGACAAAGTCATATTCAGATGGTTTAGTTATAAAAACAATCATTTCATCTTTAATTGGAAGCCTATACCATCCTTCAGAGTCAGTTAAAACAACCTCATGTTGGTTTGATACCATAACATTTGCAATGCCCAGGTCCCCGGGATCTTTCGATCCGGTTTGGTTTATATCTTCATAAACATATCCTTCGATATAGTCTTGAGAAAAAACAGGGCTAATACAAATTGAAGATAAGAGCAATATGGTAGTAATTATAAGGGAAGTTTTCATATTAAAAATTTTTAAACAGATAATATATAAATTTAGATTTTAGAAAAATAAAAACCAAACAATTAACTCTCGTAATTAGGCTATAGCGATAATATTGTGGTTGATGAATTATCTCTTTTTTTACACTAAAATAAGCTTTTCTTTGATTAAAGTCGTATCATTTTGTTTAATAGGTCGTAAATAAAAAAGCAATTATTGTTTAAAAGCTGTGCTTATAATATTTGCTAGGTCTATTTTGCGGTTTTAATTCGGAGCACTTCATAATCGATTATTCCTGCTTCTAATTCATTGTTTATCAATTGTTTATTCTTTATGTTGTTTTTATAATATGATCTGTTTAATATTCTATTATATGTTATTAATGTAAACGTATTGTTGTATATTTTACCAATAGAATATTTTGTTTAATTGTTTTAAACTGTTTGTATGTTAAACTATTTTTAAATATTAATTACTAACTAAAATCTGATTTTATGCAAAAAATTTATTTATTGTTAGGTATACTATTACTGTTGGGATTGCCTGCAAATGCACAAATGGCAAAATTTAAGGCTCTTTTCCTTTTTAATTTTGGACAAAACATTGGTTGGCCTGAGAAAAATAATAGTAATGATTTTATTATTACAATAATTGGAGATAGTGATATAGCCGATGCATTAGGAGAATTAGCTACTTCCAGAACTATTGGTGGCAACAATTTAGTTGTTCGTGAAGCTAATTCAATAAATGAAGTTGAAAATTCTCATATAGTTTTTCTTTCTGATCGGCAAAGTGATTCACTTTCGCAGCTTGTTTCTTTAAAAAGGGATAAGCCTGTTTTAATAGTTGGAGATCGTCAGGGTTTATGTCGAAAAGGGGCAGGAATTACTTTTTTAATGATGGATGGAAATCTCACTTTTGAGATTTGTGCTGAAACTATTGAGGAGTATGGATTGGTATGTTCGAGAAGGTTGTTAACATTAGGAGTTGATCCGCAATGATTTATTAATATATCATGATTAATTATTTAAAATATATACAGATGAAATATATACTTCTTTATTTTATGGTTTTTACCATAACTTTTACTTGTTTATCCCAGGAACCTAATACTGCCGAATTGACTCGGGAAGAAATTCTTGAGATGTCAATTGATGATTTAGCCGATTTAAGTCTTGAAGAGCTTATGGATGCTATGGAAATTGTTGGTGTTTCCAGCATGGAAGAGCTTATTGAGCTTCTTATTAATCGAAATGTTTATTCTGCCTCTCGTCGTGAAGAGGGAGCCTTTGGTTCACCTCTTTCCTCATCGGTACTTACAAAAGAAGAGCTTAGAGATTATGGAGCGACTACCATAGAAGAGGCTTTAAGGTTAGTTCCCGGCGTTATTGTGAGAGAAAAAACAAATGGCAATTTTGATGTTCATTTACGAGGCCTTGATAATCTTCCGCAAAATCATATGCTGCTCTACTCTGAGAATACTAATACTCTTTTGATGATAAATGGTCGACCGGTATTTAATTATGCTCATGGAGCTATTGTTTGGGAAAGTTTACCCATTGGTTTTGAGGATATTGAAAGGATTGAGGTTGTTAGGGGTCCTTCAAGTGCGTTATACGGACCAAATGCTGTTAATGGAGTGATTAATATTATAACTGGTATAGCTAATTCTGATTCTCCTTTGGTATCCGGAACATTAAGAGGTGGAACTCAGGATACTTATACCGGAGATATTGCTGTAAGGCGTGTGTGGAGTGATAATTTAAGCAGTGCTGTAACTACTAATTTTCAGCATCGGGGACGAGACAGGGAAGAGGTATATATGTTTGATGCCGGTAATATGGTATTGACTGATGGTAATGGTACTATTATCGAGGATAACCTTTCTGAAGGATTTTATTCTATTGATGAATATGATCGTTTGTATAATCAAACTCCTATCGGACTTCAACCGGTGAAGCGTCCCGAATATGAGGCTGATGAACTGTTTTCTAGTCCGGATATAGCACGAGAAAATATTGGAGTTAATGTTTATACTCAATATTTATCGGGTGATAATAGCTATGATCTTAGCTTTGGTTATCAAAACTCTTCAGTTTTAACAACTCCGGCAGGAGATACCCCATCTTCTTTTTCGGGGCGTGAGTCTTCAACTGCTTATGTTGATTTTACCGGATCAATAGGGAGAGTGAATATTCAAACTAACTACCTTTTTGGTACGCAG
The DNA here is from genome assembly GCA_029688995.1 of Marinilabiliaceae bacterium ANBcel2. Classification (GTDB taxonomy): domain Bacteria; phylum Bacteroidota; class Bacteroidia; order Bacteroidales; family Marinilabiliaceae; genus JARULA01. Next base: position 361,361 of record JARULA010000001.1, on the reverse strand, counting down.
GATTTTGCTGCAGGAGAAACTGGCTTTGAGGTTGATATGGGACAATTTAATTCATCTTTAGATTATGATTTTCATATTGGAGAGTTGAATTTACGACCAGGTGTTTCTTATCAAAGTGTATATTATGATGATTCTCCAAATTTAGCTAGTGGTGAGTTGGGATATCTTAATGAAAAGAAAAAGCTGAATACCTTTGCTACAAGTCTGCGCATAGATTATTTAGCTTTTAATCAACTAAGGCTGGTGGCTGCTTTACGTGCCGAAAAGTATAATTATCCCGATGAGTGGTATCCTTCATGGCAATTTGCGGGAACATTGCCATTGGGTGATAATCATTTAATCAGAGCTGTATATTCAAGAGCTAACAGATCTTCATTTATTGTTAATAGTCATTCAGATTATTTATGGAATCGAGAAGGAAGAATGCCACCGTCTTTTATTCATTTTGCAGGTTCCGAAGAGTATGATTTGATGACATCCGATATGATTGAGATAGGTTACCGTTTTCGACCTTTTAACAATGTAGTGTTAGAAACTGAACTGTTTGGTTCTAAAAGTGAAAATTATGGGGCGCTTCTTGCAGAAAGTTCAGCTATAACTTTTCCAGTGGCTTCTGATAAGGTTACTTATGAATATGTTGCTAAATTTATGGATCCTGCATTAGCGCCTATGCCCAGTACTCGCGCTAATATAGCATATCAAAATCTTAATCTTGAAGCTACACAAATTGGAGCAACTATTAATTTGGATTGGATCATTACAGATAAGCTGATTGCTAAAATGCATGCCACACTTCAGCAAACAAAATTAGATAATGTGATGACATTAACTAATAATGATATTATTGATGAACAGTTTAATGAGGCTGAGATGCTTTTTGAAGAGCTTGTTGGTGGTATTCTACAACATCAAATAGATTTACCTTTAAGCTCTGAAATGTATAATTATGCAACTTCGTACTATTTTCCCGAAGAGGATGAAGATGGGGTAAAAAACAGAAGTACGCCTCTTTTTTGGGGAATGGCAGGGTTATTATATAAACCCACTGATAAGTTAAACCTCTCTGGCTATGGTTACTATTATGGAGAACAAACTTTTGAAAATCAAAACGGAACATTTGTGATTGACCCTAAATTTATTTTGAATTTACAGGCCGATTATGAAGTTAGTAAAGGATTTAATCTGTTTTTAAATGCCCGTAATATTTTGAATGATAAAAGTCGGGAATTTGCTTTTATGGATGAAATTGGAGCTATTTACATGGGAGGTGTACGGTTTGCATTTTAAATTTTTACAGTGTTAGTTTTTTGATTATTTATGTAAAAGGCTGCCCTGAATTGTGGCAGCCTTTTTTTCGATTGTTATTTTAAAATTTATATCGTGCTGAGAGAGCCAATCCAAACCATCCTCTGCTGTCAACATCCATCAATACAAGCTCTGGACGAGTGTCAATGGAAAGCTGTAGGGGGATATCAGCAAAGTTATATTCAATACCTGCATTTAATGCTGCAGCTAAATATATACCATCTTTTTTGCTATCATCGCGTCCATCATAAGAGCTGTTTCCCAGTGAAGGCCCTAATCCAAGATACCAGTAAAATCCTTCATCAATAGGCATAACCCATTGATAAATACCTGTAAGGTTCCAAAAATTCCAGTTGCTGGAACTTTTAAATCCCAGGTTAACCTCTAATCTGTCATTATTATAAGGTGTTTGAAATGATATTTCGGTACCTACATGACTTCCACCCCCAAAACGGAGTCCGATAGCCTGTTCTTGAGCATCAATGTAGATAGGAGCTAACAAAAATAATCCTAGAAAAAGGAACATTAATCGTTTCATAAATCCAAAGTGTTTTTAACTATTATTGTATCTGTTTATTATATCAGCTCTCAAATATAAATAATTTCTCTTTATTATTTCTATTTTTTGCCGGATGCATATTAAATCTTCTTTTTAGTATTGTTTTGTCAAACCGTTTTGTTTTTGATCGCTATTTTAAACTTATGGGAGATAAAATATTTAGGTAGCAGTTTAATCTTTTTTGAGTTTTTGCCGTTTAAAAGCCTAATTTTTATTTTACTTTTGTTTTTTATTCCGTTTGTGACTGTCCATTAATTTGCAAAATTTTTAATTGTGAAAGTTTTATAAGCAAGAATTTAGCTATGCTGATTTTTAGCGTATAACAATAAGATTTATATTTTGCTAACGGAGGTTTCATCTGGCAAGTTATTTTAATTATTTTATTATAGATGAATATATTGATAAGTAAGCATAGAGCTCTTTTTATAATTGTTATTTTGTTATTAACAATACTTTCAATATCGCAGTTGCCCAAACTAAAAATTAATCCGGGCTTTGATGATTACATCCCCGATGAGGTTGGTAATAGAGCATACATGGAGAAGCTGGATACGATATTTGGGGGAAACGAAAGACTGATGCTTATTTTAACTGCAGATGATATTATTAATAAAAAGAGTTTTGAACGATTAGAAAAAATTACTTCTCAGTTAGAAGCGTTGGAAGGAGTTGAGGGGTGTGCTTCGTTACTGGATGTTGTTGAAATAAAAAATGAAGGTGGGGTAACTCTTTTTGAACAGGTTTTCTCTGATATTACTGATGATACAACTAAAATTGAAGAGGTAAAAGAGAGACTTCTTAATAACAATACCGCTTCGCGCTTTATTTCTGATGATTTCTCATCTACTGCAATTATATTAACCAAATCAAATGATATAGAAGATGATACTATTGTAAATAGTATAAATGAAGTGGTCAAAACGTATTCGGGATTTGAAGAGGTTTATTTGGGCGGACAGGCATATTTACGTAGTTCTATAAAGTCATATATAGGTAATGATCTTTTTATTTTGCTTCCTGCCTCATTAATTTTGATGGTTGTAATGCTTTACCTATCCTTTCGAGAGTGGAGAGGGGTTCTGCTTCCTTTTTCGGTTGTAGTTTTGTCAGTTATATTTTCTTTTGGAGTAATGTCAGTTTTAGGTTGGGAGATCTCTTTGGTCTCGATATTACTACCTGTTATGCTTATTGCTATTGCTAATGATTACGGAATTCATCTTATTAATTTATACCAGGAGAAGTTCTATTCCGGTAAACACAATAACCTAAAGAGTGTCTCCATTGAGATATATTATGCTTTGCGTAAACCTATTTTAATTACCGCTTTAACTACTATAGGTGGGATGATGGGATTGCTTGCACATAAGATGAAACCTGCTGCTCAGCTTGGTGTTCTTGCTTCTGTTGGTATTGCAATAGCTTTTTTGATAAGTATTTTTTTGATTCCTGTTTTGCTTAGTCTATATCCTGCCAAAGAGAAGTTAAAGCTTAAGAGAGGCAAACAACGGGTAATTGTTTTTAGATTTTTCAAGATTTTTTCTCGGTGGATAGCTCTATATCCTAAACGTATTATAATTTGGTTTGGTGTAGTTACTCTTTTAAGTACCGTAGGTATCTCTTTTTTAAAGGTAGATACTAATATTGAAGGATATTTTGCAGGTAACTCCGATATTAGTAAAGGTGTAGAGCTGGTTAATAAAAAATTTGGCGGGTCACAATATGTTTCAGTCCTTTTTAAGGGCGATGTTTTAACTCCCGCTTTTTTAAACAGAGTCACTAAATATGTTGATGAGATAGAAGAAATTCCGCAGATAGGACATATTCTTTCACCAGATCTCTTCTTTAGGGAGTTGAGTAAAGGATTTTACAGTCAGGATGAAAAGGGGTATAACTCGCTTCCTTCTACTGAGAAAGAGGCTCGTCAATATATTGAGCTTGCTTCCTTTTTTGGATTTGAAGAGGAGGTGTCGGGGTTGATTGATTTTAACAGAGAGTATTCCCGCATTTTGGTGAGTATGACCGATGGAAGCAATAATACCGGTAAGATTGTTTTGGATGCTTTAAATGATATAATAAAGGATGATTCAATGGTAGTAGCGGTTGCCGGACCAGGGCTGTCAAAAATTCAGATGGCTGATATGGTTATTCGCGGCCAAATTGCTTCTTTGATTCTTGCTCTTTTGATAATTTTCATCCTTTTGAGTTTTATATTTAAATCGCTTGCCGCTGGAGTTAAGGGAAGTTTGCCAATGTTGTTGTCGGTCATGTTTCTTTTTGGGACAATGGGTTTTTTAGGTATTGCTCTTGACCTGGTTACAGCTCTTTTATCCTCTATTATGATAGGTGTGGGAATTGATTATACCATACATTTTTTGTGGCGGTATAAAATTGAATATTCCCTCTCTAAAGATAACGATACTGCAATTTATAAAACCTTGAGTACTGCCGGGCGTGGAATTCTTTTTAATGCTATGTCTGTAATAATAGGGTTTTCGGTATTAGTTTTTTCAAGTTTTGCCCCTTTACGCTTTTTTGGTATTTTAATAGTTATTTCCATATTTGCATGTTTAATTAGTGCATTCTTATTGATTCCGGCAATAGTTACTGTTACCAAACCTCGTTTTTTGAGATCTAACGGGGAGTAATATTTTATTTTACAATTAATCCTAAAATATGAAACGAGCCATGAGAATCGGCAGATCGACGAAGTCAAAGAGATCACACAGGAGAATCGAAGATCGGAGTAGCCAACTACTAGATTGACGAGTTCCATTTGACCACTAAAAAACAAATTATAGACACATGAAAAAAACGCTTTTGTTTATATTTTTACTCTCTTTACTTTTTGATGTTACTGCTGAAAACAGCCAGGCAAAAACCCTTTTTTTGAATTCGGTAAAAAAGATTGCCTATAGTGATGTTGTTGTTGATTTGCTTTATGAGCAAAAAGAGAGACGTGGAAACATTACCAAAAGAGAGTTGAAGCTTTCATTGGGGAAAATTGATAATGAGAATTTTATAATGGTTGAGTTGATTTCTCCCGGTGATGTTGCCGGTACAAAAATTTTATTCTCCGATTGTGAGGATAAACGAGATTTCGTAGATCTCTTTTTGCCTGCTAGCGGTAGGGTTCAAAGGTTAAAAGTTGAACAGACCGAAATGGAAATTATGGGTCAAAGTTTTTCGTTTTATCAGTTTCAAGAGAGATATAGTAATGGTTATACATTTGAGTTTTCAGGTGTTGAAGAGTGTGGCAATAGTGAATGTGACAGAATCGCTATACATCAAAATGGAGAAGAGGAGTTTAAAATGGCTTATGTTGACCGTGAGAGTGGATTGTTAACAAAGTTTGAGTACTATAACAGTGCCGGTGCAAAGGAGTCATATATAGAATTTATAGATTATAATGATTTTGATAAGATAGATGGGAAGGTCTATCCCAGGCAGTTTAAGTTTTATAATTTAAGAACCGGCCAGAAGTCGACTTTTTTTATTAATAGTTTTGAACTGCTTATAGATGGTGATGCCGATTATTTTGATATTTCTTTATGTAATTGATAAGAGTAGATGTTTTTTTATAGTCAAATAGAACCTCTCTATTTTATATTACCACTTATTGGATTGGTAATAGGATTATTTGGCACCATCCTTGGCGGGGGAGGCGGATTCTTCTTTTTACCTGTTTTAACATTGATACTTGGAGTGGATGCTCAAATAGCTGTAATAACTTCTTTGGTTGCAACCCTGCCTGTTTGTATAGTTGGAGTTTTATCTCATCACCGTAAAGGTCATGTCTCTTTTAAAACCGGCTTGCTTTTTTCAATAGCCGGAATTGCCGGAGCATTTTCAGGTACAGGTATTGCCGTAATTATGAGCTCTTCACAACTTAAGTCTGCCTTTGGAATTTACTCGGTATTTATAGCTTTAATAATTATTCTTACCACTGTACGAAAAAATGATAAAACAGATGAAGGCTCTTGTAATGTAAAAGATTTTAATCATACAGTTGTAAAAAGAGTTAAAGGATTTTTTTTTGGTTTTGGAGCAGGAGTTATAACCGGTGCTTTTGGAACAAGTGGCACTGCTCCGGTTTTAGCAGGTCTTTTTTCAATGAGAATAATGTTCAAATTGGTGGTGGGAACCTCTTTGTTTGTGGTTTTAATTAATACCTGTTTTGCTGTTGGGGCGCATTTTTTACTTGGGAAAATAGATCTTACGCTGGTCTGGTTTTTAACTGCAGGTTCTGCTCTTGGAGCCTTTTTAGGCCCTCGTTTACTTGCAGGATATAAAAAGGCCGACTCCTCTGAAAACAGTGTGAGATATATTTATGCCCTTGCAATGGTAATACTAGGAGTTTTAATGATAACAAATTAAAATGAGTTAAGATGATAAAAACTATTTATATTATTATTTTGATCTACTTTATCTTAGGGGGAGTAGGGTTCTATTTTATTAATAGAAAAAAAGATGCCGAAACTGCACGCAATAGTTATATTAAGTTTATAACCTATTTTTTTATAATCAATATTCTCTTTTTTAGTATTGTGCTTGCGCCTACGCTTTTTCAACTTCTTCTTTTATTTATTATAACTATCTCTGCTTTTGAACTTTTTAATCTGTTTAAAAAGGGTGGATTTAATAAGAAAAAAGTTTTCTATACCTCTTTTCTTATTTTTTTGGTTTTATCTGTAGCTCTTTTTGGTTTTAGTAGATTAAGCAGTGAAGTGATACTTTTCTCTTTTTTAATTTTATCTATTTTTGATAGTTTTAGTCAAATATCGGGTCAACTTTTTGGTAAAACAAAAATAGCCCTTTCTGTTAGTCCGAACAAAACTGCTGAAGGAGTAGCAGGAGGAGCTATAATTGCATTTATAAGCTCATTTTTATTAAAGGGGCTTTATCAAGGAGAGCTGATTAATTTGGTAGTAATAACCGCCGGAATTCTTCTGTTTGCATTTGCAGGTGATTTGGCAGCCTCATATTATAAAAGAGTATTTGGGGTTAAGGATTTTAGTAGTGCAATACCCGGGCATGGAGGTTTCCTTGATAGATTTGATAGTTTGATCGCTGGTGGTGCCTGGGTTGGTTTTTCTATATATTTATTAGGATTATAGCTTTTTAATTATTTTAGTAATGGATAATATAGTTGTTATATCGTTTATTTATTTAGTTGGTATTATTATTCTCTTAGTCTTTAATGAGTTAAATTATCGCAGACTAAAGATTAAAGGTGAAATAACCCGTAAGTTTGCTCATTTTACTGCCACCTTAGCTACCATCCCTTTTCCATATATTTTCCCTTCTCACTGGTATGTGTTTGGTTTGGCTCTTCTTTTTTTTGGAGCTCTTTTTATTACTCAATATAGCAAGCATCTTAAATCTATTCATGATATTAAACGAAAATCGATAGGTAGTTATCTTCTTCCTTTATCTATATATTTTACATTTTTAATTTCCTGTGAGCTGGAAAATAAGTTTCTTTATATTTTACCAATGTTGATTTTGGCTATATGTGACCCAATGGCTGCTATTTTGGGGATTAATATTAAAAAGCATAACGGACGAATAGTTATGTTTGGGTATAAATTAGAAAAAACCTGGCTTGGTACCGGAGCATTCTTTATTACCAGTCTGGTCATCTCAATGATAGCTCTCTTTTTTAATCAGGCAATTTTTAATTTAACCACTCTGTATATATCTTTGGTGATTGCTTTTGTGAGCACTCTTGCAGAGCTGTTTAGCTGGCGGGGATCTGACAACTTAACTATTCCGTTAAGTGTTATTGCTGTTTTATTAATATTTTTATAATAGGTGATTTCATATGTTAATGAGGTCGTTTTAATTCTACATTTAACATCTTTATAAACTGAAACTGTCAGATTAGTAATATAATTATTATTTTCGCAAGTTCAACAGATAATTATCAATCTGAATTTATTAGAGCCATACACTCTTTATTGCTATAAAGCAGTGTTACAAAACCGGAAACTATGAGACGAATTGTAATTAATGGGGCAAATGGATATGTTGCATCAAACTTTATTAATGAATTATTAAAATATGATTATGAAATAATTGCTCTGGTAAGGGGGAATGAAAAATATTCTGCCAAACAGAAAATGTATGATGCTTTAACCGAACTTAATGAGAAGGAGTTTACCGGAGATGAAAAACTTCAAGTATATAGCTACTCATTAAATGATGAAAATTTTGCATTAAAAAGAGATGAACTCTCTGAAATTTTTTCGGTTGATGTTGACTATTTTCACTTTGCTGCTACTTTAAAATATGATCATAAATCTAAAGGTGAGATTTTTACTACAAATCTAAAAGGTGTAGAAAACTCTTTAACTATTTTTTCTAAAAACTCATCATCTTTATCCAGATTCTTTTTTATAAGTACTGCATACTCTTGCGGTAAAATTGATGGGGTGTTTAAAGAGAAGTTTTATGATAACGAAGATATCTCATCTTTTAGAAATTATTATGAGCTATCTAAAAGGTATGCCGAAAATATTGTTAGAAAATTTATAGAGGAAAAAGGTGTTCAAGCCTATATTTTACGCTTATCACAGGTGGTAGGACGAAAAGAAGATGGTGTTACCAAAACCGATTATGGGATTTTTGATTTCTCAAAACGAATTTTTAATATAGCTTCAAGATATCCTAACAGAACTGTTCGTGTGAGAGTAGATACTAAAGGAACACAAAATTTAATTCCTGTTGACACAACCGTTTTTTATCTAAAAAAGACTCTGGAGTCTGATAATGTCCCTGTAATATTAAATTTTAACTCTAAAAAATCAACTGAAAACAGAGTGATTATTGAAACAATAAATGAGCTGTTACCTGTTAACATAGTGCCTGATAAAGATATTAAAGATGAGGAGATGGATTCGGTTGAAAGGTTAATTGCTATTGGTATGTCTTTTACCGGTGGTTATATCGATACTAATTTAAAGTTTGAAACAACCGAGAGAGATAAAATCATTCCAACTAATGGTTATGAAATTTCTGATGAGGCGGTAAATAAAATGATAAGATACTTTATTAAAACTCTCGATCACGATAAAAAAGTTGCGGCAAAATAAAGAGTGGTTTTAGTTGAAGTCTCTCTTAAGGTGTAAAACAAATTATATACACATGAAACGAGCCATGAGAATCGCCAGATTGACATAGTCAAAATTTTCTCACACAGGATAATTGAATATCGGCGTAAACAATCACTATTAAGGCGAGTTCCATGTGACCTTAAAAAACAAATTATATACACATGAAAAAGATTACAGTTAAAGGAGAAAATATAGTTAATGTACCAAATGCATTAAGTCTTTATCGAATAGTTGCCTTTCCGGTACTCTTCTATTTGGTTCTTACACAACAAGAGACCTGGTTTGTTATTCTTTTATGTATTAGTTTAATCTCTGATATTCTTGATGGAAGTATTGCACGCTATTTTAAATTACAGACAAATTTTGGGGCAGCTCTTGATAATTTAGGAGATATATGTACTTATATTATGGCTCTGTTAGGTCTGTTTATCTTTAAATGGAATGATATTGAGCCACATGCATGGATGCTCTATCTTTTTTTAGCAGTTTTTATTCTTAGCTATATAGTTTCATTTTTGCGATTTAAAAAAATTCCCGGTCTGCATCTTTTTTCATGTGTTTTGGCAGGATATATGCAAGGAGTTTTCTTTTTTACTCTTTTTGTATTTGGTTTTTACCCGTGGCTTTATTATCTCGCTTTAGGCTGGGGAACATTAGCTTATATTGAAAAAATAGTTGTTCTATTAAAGTTAGATGATATAAAAATAGGTGTAAAAGGACTTTATTGGATGATGAAGAAGTAGAGTGATTTTGTCGTAAACCTGTATGAATAAAATAGCATTTTTTTTTATCCTATTTCTCTTCTCATTTGGAGTGGCCGGCCAAACAGTTACCGGATATGTTAAAGATTTGGATAGCCGGGAGCCTGTGCCTTTTGCCAGTGTTGTAGTGAAGGGAACAACTCAAGGGGTTATGACCGATATAGAAGGCTATTTTACCATATCTTCTCCACAGGGAGATACATTGCAGATTTCATCGGTTGGTTATATTGGCAGGGAGTATTCACTTGATAGTGACAGCCATTCTGAAATAACGATTTTTTTGCAGAGTGAGGTTACAGAAATTGATGAAGTAACTGTACGTCCCGATCGCTCGGCATCAGAAATTATAATGGAGCAGGTTCGTGATAATCGAAGAGATAATCGAAGACGGGTTAATCAGGTAGAACGTTTTAACAGTCTGGCCAACACATCAGTATATCTTGCTCTTGATACTGCTTCGCGTGTTCAAAGGTTAACAGGTAATCTTGAAGAGATTTCAGTGGGAGAGGATGGAGATGAGTTACGATTTTCTCCCATATATATTGCGCAGGAGGGAGAGAGAGTTTTGTCGGGTAGTGATGAGACTGTTTATGAAGATACTGAAGCTATTTTCCCCCGTCTAATACCTTTTATAGAGAGCTACATTTTGCAACATACTGTAGTTGATCTTGATTTTTACAGAGAAAATATTTCAATATTTGATCGTGGTTTTGTCTCCCCTATAAGTAGTCGCGGAGATATCTATTATGACTACTTTTTCAATGATACTATTTTTGTTGATGGTAAGGAGCATTACTATTTATCGTTTGCTCCAAAAAACAGATATAATCCTCTTTTTGCCGGTAATTTTATAGTAGAGGGTGAAAATTTTGCTCTCACCGAGATTAATGTTCATGTGCCAGGTGAAGCTAATCTCAATTTTATTAACGGTTTTAGAGGAGGTGTAAGATATAAACAGCTTGATGACGGTACCTGGTTTTATGATGAGCAGCAGGTAAGACTTAATATGTCTTTGAGATTATCACGTGATACTGTTTCAAAATATGGTTCAGAGAGGGTTGACGAGATATCTTCGGGTAATTGGCTAATCGACCGGACTGTCAGATATTCAACTTCTGAGGAGATGTTTGAGAGTGATCCTTCTCAATGGAGATATCATACCGATTTTACCAGTGACGATATTTCAACAGATGCCTATGTGAAAATTGATGCTTTAAGAGATCTTAATGCAGTAAAATTTGTCGATGCTATAGGTGGGCTAGCCCTTACCGGCTATATGAATGCAGGTAAAATTGATGTGGGACCTGTTTTTGATATCTACAGTAATAATTATGTTGAAGGAAGCAGATTCTCTATACCTTTAAGAACAAGTGAAGAGTTTAATGATCGTTTTTCGGTGGGAGGGTTTTTAAGTTATGGAGATAAGAGTAAGGAGGTTAAGTATGGTTTTAATTTTGATTTGCAACCGGGGCCTACAGATAGGTTTATTTTGCGTTTTAACTATGCCGATGATTACTCATTGATATCTCATGATAAATATATGAGGTTTATCAAAAATAATCCAAATAATCGCGGAACCAGTAATTTTATTGCTCTTTTTACAGCAAGAGAGCGAACTCCCTACCTTATTGGTGTTGAAAACTATAATATGCGGTTAGAGTATAATGCCGATAATGATGTGCAGCTTGAAATCTCTCCATACTATAACAGATCATCAGATACCCCTTATATTCAGTTTAATCGTAACGGTGAAAACTATAGCAACTACTCAATGAAAGGAGTAATGGCTAACCTGCGCCTTCCTTTTGGACAGCATTATGATAAATTTTTCTTTGATCGTATCTACTATGTAAGTACTATTCCGGTTGTTAATTTTGGAGTAGATGTTGGAAAAACTTCATTGCCTAATAGTAATGTTGATCTCGATTATTTCACTCAAATTCACGGCTCTATTCAGGGACGCATCAATTTGGGACCTGCTTTTATGAACTATATTTTTGAGGCTGGATATCTTTATGGTGATGCTCCTTATGAGTTGTTAAATCAACCTGTAGGCTCTATGTCTTTGGGGTATGCCCGTGATAGTTATAATCTTTTGCATCATGCTGCTTTTGCAAATAATATTTACTCCAATACTCATCTCCATTTTAACGGAGGAGGTTTTCTATTCAATCGAATCCCTTTTTTAAGGGATTTGCAACTGCGTGAAATTGTCTCTTTAAAGAGTCATATTGGATCTTTAAACAGTGATTATAGTGGTGTTTTTGATCTGCCCGACCATTATGTTACCGATTTTTCTACTCCTTATACTGAAATTGGTTTTGGGGTGACCAATATTCTTAAGGTGTTACGTGTTGAATATGTTCAGCAGCTTTCGGGCAGATATCGTAATCAGGACTTTACCGATAATAGTGGAATAAGGATTAGAGCAGAGATGAGCTTTTAAAATAAAAGCTCATCTATTTAATTTGCTGATTTATCTTATAAGCTTTAAATTTAATGTTTTTGTAAATAATTAAAAATGCAGGAACTTAAAGGCAAGGTTATTTGGTTAACCGGTGCTTCATCGGGTATTGGTAAAGCTTTAGCTTTTCAGTTGGCTAAAGAGCATGCTTATCTTATTTTATCATCAAGAAGTAGTGAAAAATTAAAGCAGGTGCAGAAAGAGTGTTTACAGTTCACCGATAACTGTCTTATCTATCCTGTTGATATAACCGATAGTGAATCTCTTAATGCTACCTATCATTCAGTGATTTCTAAAACAGTGGGTGTTGATATTTTAATAAATAACGCCGGTCAAAGTCAGCGCTCACTTGCCGAGGAGACTACCTTAGCGGTTGACAGGCATGTTATGGATGTCAATTTTTTTTCGATGGTAGATTTAACTAAACTTGTTTTGCCCGATATGATTAAAAGAGGCAGTGGTCATATTGTTGTAGTTAGTAGTATAACAGGCAAGTTTGGATTTCCTTTACGCACTGCTTATGCCGGCTCTAAACATGCTGTTCAGGGCTATTTTGAATCTTTAAGAGGGGAGTTGAAAAAGCATGGTATTTATGTTACAATTGTTTCCCCGGGCAGAGTACAAACCGATATCTCTAAGAAGGCTATTACAGGTAATGGTATGGCATATGGCAAAATGGATAGCGGTCAGGCCGAAGGCATGCCTGCCGATTTATGTGCAAAAAAGATTGTAAGAGGAGTTAAAAAACGACGAAAGGATTTTTTAGTTGGTAATAGAGAGCTATTAATGGTATATATTAGAAAATTTTTACCTGCTTTGTATCATAATATTGTGGATAAGATTAAAAATTGAGCATTATTGAGCACTATTATATAATAAATTGATATTAAGATGATGAGAAAAAAAAATATTACCGGAATTCAGCAGATAGGTATTGGAGTAAAAGATGCTGCAGAAGCATGGAGGTGGTATCGCAGGATGTTTGGTATGGATATTAGTGTGTTTGAAGATACTGCCACAGCAAAATTGATGTTGCCTTATACCAACAATCAACAATGTGAAAGATATGCTGCCTTAGCTGTGAATATGCAAGGGGGTGGTGGCTTTGAGATATGGCAGCATACCAAGCTTGAACCCAAACCTCCTGTTTTTAATGTGCAAATGGGTGATTGCGGTATTTTTGTTTGTAAAATAAAGAGTCGGGATATAGATGCAGCCCGTAAATATCATGAGGCAGAGGGTGTTGAGTTTTTGGGTGATATATCCGAGAGCCCTAATGGAGAGAGACACTATTATCTTAAAGATCCCTATAATAATATATTTGAAGTTATCCAGGAGAGCTCTTTTTTTAGTAAGGCAAACTCTTTTACAGCAGGGGTTGCCGGTGCTGTTATTGGGGTTTCTGATATAGATACTTCATTAAAGGTTTATGCTGATATTTTAGAGTATGATGAAGTTGTATATGATAAAACCGGAATTTTTGAAGATTTTGCCTCTCTGCCAGGTGGAGACGAAACTTATCGCCGTATTTTATTGAAGCATTCTAAAATTCGCAAAGGGCCTTTTAGCAAATTATTTGGTCCAACTCAAATTGAGCTTGTTCAGCCTATTGATCGAAAGCCCCAAAAAATATACAAAAATAGAATATGGGGAGAATTGGGATTTATTCATCTCTGTTTCGATATTATAGGAATGGATCTTCTTGAAAAAGAGAGTGGTGAGAAGGGATTCCCTTTTACAGTTAATAGTGCCAAAGATGTTGGAGATAGCTTTGATATGGGAGAAGCTGCAGGTCAGTTTGCATATATTTCCGATCCTGACGGTACTCCCATTGAATTTGTTGAGACTCATAAGTTGCCGATAGTAAAACCACTTGGATGGTATATTGATATTAAAAAAAGGCGACCCGAAAAATCATTGCCCAATTGGATATTAAAGGCTATGAAGTTTAATCGTATTAAAGATTAATATACAAGGTTAATTAAAATAGAAGTTTAATTATAAAGGAGGAGCTGATGGAGCTTTTTAAAAACCGTCCTGTAACTTTAGTGCTATCAAGCGGAGGCTCACGTGGTTTGGCCCAGATAGGAGCAATTAATAAATTGCAGGAGTATGGCTTTAACATCTCTTCGGTAGCAGGATCTTCTATTGGATCTTTGATTGGCGGGTTATACGTCATGGGAAAACTTCAGGATTACAGTGAATGGGTAAAGACTCTTAATCGTAAGTTGGTGTGGGATTTAATGGATTTTACAATCTCTTCAAACGGACTATTAAAGGGAGAGCGAGTTTTTGAGAAGATGAGACCCTTTTTCCCTGATGTTAACATAGAAGATATTCCAATACCATTTGTAGTAGTTGCTACAGATATAATTAATAAAAAACCCGTAATATTTAACGAAGGGAGTATTTATGAAGCTATTCGTGCTTCAATAGCTCTTCCGGCTGTATTTACTCCTGTTTACTATAAGCAGACAGTTTTGGTTGATGGAGGAATTTTAAATCCTATACCTGTTGAGCATGCGGTGCGTCTTGCAGATGATCTCTTGGTTGTTGTTAATTTATATGCTCCCGATGATTCTTATAGTGAGAAAGAGGAGTCTGCTCAAAGTCAATTCTTTTCTCATAGCATTGCCGAGAATGGGTTTTTAAAAAGTATAACCCGACTTATAGCATCGGGTGAAAAGAAGAGTCCTGGTTATATATCTCTATTAAGCTCTACTTCATCTGCCATGATTCACCGTATTGCCAATTTGAATATAGATAAACATAAACCCGATATCTTAATAAATATTCCTTATAAAGCGGCCAATACATTTGATTTTCATAAAGCTGATCAATTGATTAAGCTGGGAGAAGATTCTGCTGAAGAAGCTATTCAAGCATTTATTCATTCAGTTGATATTTAATTTTTTTAAATTATTAAATATGAAATTTCGGTTTTTTTATGATGCAGAATTTAAAGATGAAGTTGAAAATTCCCAGCTCTCGCTGATTGAGGAGTTAATTTCCAGTTCAGATGTTTTTTCACCCGAGAAGATACAATCTTTAGCAGGTGGAGAGAAAGTGTTACTTTATATTTCGGATGAGCAGTTGAAATCTTTGTTACCCTCCATTATAAATCGTGACCTTAAATTTGCTTTTTTGCCACATCCCCAATCAACTTTTGCAATGGGTATGGGAGTTGATCGAAATTTTCAAAAAGCAGTCTCTTTTTTAAAAGAGACTGCCGGCTCTGTAAAAGTTGATATGCTATATTGTAATGGAGAGCCTGTTTTTAAGAGTGTTATTACCGGTCAAACATTTGAGCTTACCGGAGATAATTACCAGAGGGTGAAAGGGGTGTTAAATCGATTTTTTAAAAGAGTAAAAACTTTTTTCAGTTATAAACCTTTTAAAGCTGATGTATATATAAGTGAAGAGAAGAAGCTTAAAACAGCAGTCTCTGGAATTATCTGTTCTGAGCATCGCAGAAGCTCATTTTTAACACGGTTATTAATGGATAATACATCTGTTGATGATAAGCTTTTTCACACCTTTTTTGTTAGTCCGAGAAGTATTTTTGAACTTTTAAGCTTCTCTTTGCGTTCAGTTTTTATTAAAAATAAATTCCCTCCTTTTGCTGCTCATTTTAAAAGCTCTTCAATGGTTATTACTTTTCCTGAAGGGGAGCGGGATTATGTAATCGATACAGAGAGCCGTAAGGCCGAAAAACTGGATTTTAAGGTAGAGGAGAAGGTTGTTGATGTTTTTCCCGGTTCTAATCTGCAATTATCTAAAAATAGTGCAAATAATGAAGAGGTTTTTAAGGTTAATGCTTTGCCGTTTGGTGATGCAGCTGATGCTCTTGCCAATAGAAAGCTTCCATTAATAAGATATGCTTCATATGAAGAGTTTAAAGATCTTTTTGAGATATTGCGTGGTAATGCAGTATTAAAAGGTTCATATCTTGTTTTAATGGCTTTGTCAACTATTTTGGCGACATTCGGACTCTTCTCTGATTCTACACCTGTTGTTATTGGTGCAATGATACTTGCCCCATTAATGTCTCCTATTATCTCTTTGAGTATGGGAGCATTGCGACAAGATAAGATGTTGTTAACAAATAGTGTTAAAACTATTTTTGCAGGATTGGCAGTTTCTCTTTTGTTTGCAGTTTTAATTACTTTGTTAACTCCTATAAATATAGCCGGTCATGAGATTGTAGCAAGAACTCGTCCCAATATCATTGATTTGGGTATTGCTATTGTGTCAGGTATTGCAGGTGCTTATGCCCATGCGCGTGAAGAGGTTGCTAAAACACTTGCCGGGGTTGCTATTGCCGTAGCTCTTGTTCCTCCTTTGGCAGTTACAGGAATTGGAATTGGGTGGGCCGACTGGTCGGTTTTTTCAGGCGCTGCCCTGTTATTTGCAACTAATTTGGCCGGGATGGTACTTGCAGCTTCAATTACTTTTATGCTCCTTGGTTTTAGTCCGTTAAGTTTCTTAAATAAAGGAATGGTATCTTCCCTTTTGTTGGTTGTTCTTTTATGTATTCCTCTTGTTTTTGGGTTTAAACAGATGGTTTATCAGCATAATATTGTTAGTAAGCTAGAAGGTTTCGAAACAGAATATGGAATAGTAAGGGATGTTAATGTTTATAAGGTTTCACCTGTTGAGATATCTATAAGATTAGTTTCTCACGAGTATGTAGATGATTATAAATTAAATAATTTAAAGTCTGTGATTGAAGAGAGAATAGATAATGAGGAGATCTCGATAGAGATTGTAACTGCGATTTTAAAATAGAGCGAAAGATTATAACAATCTTTCGCTCTGATCTATTTTCTATGATTATAGATTAAAATCTATTTCTTTTTATCATCCTTTCCATCTTTTTTATTTAGTGGAGGAGTAGTAGTGGATGATTGTGATGGCTTTGAAATAGAGTCACGCATAGCTGTGTCAGCTTCTACATTTTTATATTTCACATAGTCCATAACGCCCAGGTTTCCGTTGCGGAATGCTTCAGCAATAGCTTTAGGTACTTCAGCTTCAGCTTGTATAACATTTGCTCTGGCTCTTCCGGCTTTTGCTTTCATCTCTTGTTCTTCGGCAACAGCCATAGCTCTTCGCTCTTCAGCTTTTGCCTGTGCTATATTTTTATCTGCATCGGCCTGGTCAATCTGAAGCTCAGCTCCTATATTTTTACCTATATCAATATCAGCTATATCAATTGATAATATTTCAAATGCAGTACCTGCATCTAATCCTTTACTTAATACTACTTTTGATATTGAATCGGGATTTTCAAGAACTGCCTTGTGAGAGCTTGAAGAACCTATTGATGATACTATTCCTTCTCCAACTCTTGCAAGTATGGTATCTTCACCTGCACCACCTACTAACTGCTTTATATTTGCTCGTACAGTAACTCTTGCCTTTGTAATAAGTTGAATCCCATCTTTTGCAACAGCTGCAACAGGAGGGGTGTCAATTACCTTAGGGTTAACCGACATTTGCACTGCTTCAAAAACATCTCTTCCTGCAAGATCAATAGCTGTTGCCATTTGAAAGGACAGATCAATATTTGCCTTTGATGCTGAAACTAATGCGTGAACAACTTTTTCAACATGTCCGCCGGCTAAATAGTGAGCTTCAAGCTCATCTCTTTTAACATCTGGTAATCCTGCTTTATGAGCCTCTATCATTGCTCTTACAATTACAGGAGGGGGGACTTTTCTTATGCGCATCAGCATTAACTGTAACAGGGATATTCTTACACCTGTAACCATTGCTGAGAACCATAAAATTATTGGTACATAGTAAAGGAACAGAAAAAAGAAAACAATTATTATTCCTATCAGTCCCAGGGTTCCAATGTGTTCCATAAAATTTTAGTTTATTACTGGTTTAACAATTATATATGTTTTAAAGACTTTAACTGCTTCAATCTCTGTTTGTGGATCTAAAAATTCACCGGGGCAACGCGCCTCAACCTCTTCATCATTTATTATTGCTTTGCCTGTTGGGTTAAGTCTTGTTACTGTAATTCCTCTATCACCCGGTGATATTGTACCTTCAGTTACAGATTCAAAATTCCCTGTTAACTCTGTGTTTAACATCAGCTTTTTCCACGTTTTACTTCGTAGCGATATTATAAAAACAACTATAAGAGCAACTATAGAACTTATTAAAACACTATTTCCTGTTGATGTTCCATATCCACTGTATGCTATCCAAATTCCGCTACCTATCATAATAACCCCTGCTGCCCCCGATACAGTAATTCCGGGGAACACAAAAAATTCCAGGATTAATAAGATTATTCCTGCAAGAATTAATAGAGCAATAACTGTCATAATTTATTCTATAGTTACATACAAATTTTTATTTGTAAGTCTGTTTTGAAGCTCTTCGAGTTGGATGAATAGGCCTCTTTTAACTTCACAGTATCCTTTAGTATGTGTTATAAGAGCACACTGTTCTGCCTGTAGTTCATCATGACTGCATGTATTAACCAGCACATCGATAACATGATCAAATGTGTTAATGTTATCGTTGTGTAAAATTAAAACTCTCTCTTCACTTTCCCGGTTCCCAAAATTATCTTGTTCGCTGGGCTTATCTAATGGTACCATATGATTAAAATTTGTTTCAAATTAAGAAAATTATTCGAGTTCCTTTGCTTTTTGTGTTGAAATTATCTCTCCATTTAAAAAAGCTACTATATATGCACCAGTAAACCCAGCATCTTCAATTTCGTTTATATGTTTTTCTGCTTCTTTGTATCTGCTCCATGATCCGCTGTAATATCTTACAATATCAGACCCTTCTGTTTTGATGGAGATAGTTTTTGGTATTTTATCTAAAGCAGATTGATCTGGTTTGTTTCTAAAAGCTCCAATTTGTATCTTATAAACAGGCTTATTTATGGTCTCTTCTATTGAGAGCTTTTCACTATCAGCTATTTTTTCTGTTGATTCTTCACTATTTATCTTATCGCTGTTTAATTCTCCCTGTTTGTGAATAGCAGGATAAGAGCGCTGCAACTCATTTGAGTTTAAAAAGCGTGACGAGGCTCTTTTATTTTCTTCACTACTTCCTATATTGCTTGTGCCTGCTGCTTGTATATTTAAAGAGGTTTCAAGTTTGTCTACACTATTTCTTTTTAGGCCCAGTAAATTTTCTAATCTCTCAAGATTATTCCCCTGGATTCTGTTTATTTCGCTTTCGGCTCTTTGAAAATTACTTCTGGCTTGATTCACCATATCTTCACTTCCTGCTTGATGAGATGTTGCTCCAATATCCATTGCTTTTGAGTAGTATATAGAATACCTCTCATTTAAGGCTTGCTCATAAAGATCAAGTGAAGCTCTTTTGAATCTTTCTGATCTTTGAACTTTTTCACGAACATTTTGATCATACTCTTCCTGATATGATATATCATTTTGCAATCTCTCTCTTAAGCTTGGCTGTCTTATCTCGACATCTCCTGTTCTCTCAAGTAGTCTTGCCGACTCTAAAGAGAGAATTCCTGCCCATACATATAAAGAGTCGAGTCGCTGCAACTCTTTCACTTTATGCGGAGCAAAAAGTGTATTGTACATTTCACCCAGCCTCTCTTTTCTTCTTTTAAACTCATCATCCGAATAGAAAGTGAGCTCTCCTTTGTTTAATTCATTTAACAACTTTTGTGTTGGAGTAAGTTCATCTCTGCTTAATGGTTGCCGATTATTTTTTTCTGCATGCGGAGTGTATCCACCTTTCGACTTTAACTCTTCGATATGTTGTATCTCTATGCGACGAGCATTAAAAAAATGGTCTTTTATTTTATCATCAATTGTATATGTTAAGCTCTCCAACTCTACAATTTTATTGATAATGTTTTGTAGTTCTTCCTGGTTGTAGCTTTGAGCATAGTTCCTTCTCTTTTTATTCATTAACTCCTGAAGACTATCTCTCTTTTGCTTGCTCTCTTCACCTTTTTTGTAAGCCCTTAGTGCCTCGCTGCTTAAAAAATGGTCATAACGGGTATATATAATTGTGTCATTTATATTGAAATAGATCTCGGTTTCAGGCTCATCTTCTCTTTTGTCTTGTGCTGCATGTAAAGTTGTGCTGGCTCTTGGAACAGCATCTTTTTGAATTGGAAGTTGAGATAACTCTTTTATTTGATTGATATCTTCGGTGTAATTCCGAATCACAGTTTCATCCCATACTATTTCTACAAGTACAATTTTTCCTTCAGGCACTCCTCTCGTGGTAGCAAACATAGCCTTCCCCTCATATATGTCGGGAGTTAACAAAAAATCATCATCAGGCGAATTAAATGGAGGTCCCAGATTTGCAGGTTCTGAGAATGTTCCTGAATCGGGATTATAAAATGATTGATATATATCCATTCCACCCATACCTCCCGGACGGTCGGAGCTAAAATAGAGAGTTGTGCCATCGATTAATAGAAATGGGTGCATTTCGTTGTGCTCCGAATTAAGAGGTTCTCCCAGAGGTTGAGCTTCGCCCCAGGAATCGAGTAGTTTAACTATTTTGTATAAATCATAACTTTTATCGCTTCCTCTTACCGGAAAAAAGACCTCATCACCCCTCTCAGTTCTAAACACTATCTGTTCGGGATTTACCCCTCCGGTAAAAAAATCTTTAGCTTTCATTAAAGTGCCGGCATCTTCAGATATATCATAATGTTTTAACAGCTCATCTCTTGAAATCGTATCTTTACTTATAACTTTTAAATCAAAATATTTATTTATAAGTCCTTCGGCCGAGATACAATCTTCTATTGCTCTTTCGGCTATCTCTGTTTTATCACTGCTTCCTCTTTCGTTATCTAAAAATTTTTTAAAGTTTTCTACAGCTAGCTCTGTTTCAAAAGATCTTTGATATATTTTCCCCAAATAAAAATATAGATCATTTGCGGGAGCTCTGTTTGATGCAAATCTCAGCCTTCTTGAAGCTTCATCTAATTTTTCTCTTAAATGGTAAAGTGTGATCCCATAGTAGTAGTTGTATTGATGATTCCTGTCGTTTCGATCTAAAAGGGAACGTAAAATGTTTGCAGCTTTTTGGTACTGCTGCTCCTCTAACTTCTCTTTTGCATCATCTATTGAGTAGTCACTGTTTTGCCCATTTAAAGGGAGAGATAAAAAAATGGCAATGACAATTATGGATATTCTCATGAGTATATCACCTGCTATACCATAATTAAAGAGAACCCGGTTTGAGTTATCATATCTTATGGTGTTTCCCGTATAAATTCTGTTGTTAACAGATTTACCATTTAAGCAATAGAATAAAAGTTTTAGCATTATGTTATGGCACTTGTTTTTACTGTTTTTTTTTGACTCAATTTTTATGCATCAAATTTAATCAAAGGAGATGAAATATCGATATTGTTTGAGCTTTTAGTTTTAATCTAAACTAATAGTTATTTGTTTATATATTTATCAATTATTAAATTGTAAGATTATATTTAAAATCAATTTTTGTTTATGACACATTTAAAAGAAGGAATGAATGCTCCTCTTTTTGAGGGAATTGATCAAAATGGTGAAAAAATTATATTAAGTGAGCTTAAAGGTAACAAGGTTATATTATATTTCTATCCAAAAGATAATACTCCGGGTTGTACTGCTGAAGCATGTAATTTAAATGAAAATTATGAATCTTTAAAAGTAAGTGGCTTTGTAATAATTGGTGTTAGTCCGGATTCAATAGAATCGCATAAAAAATTTTCTGATAAGCATAATCTGGATTTTTCTTTAATTGCTGATACAGACAGAGAAATAATAAAACAATATGGTGTATGGGGTGAGAAAAAGGTGTTTGGTAAAATTAAAGAGGGTGTTTTTAGAACTACCTTTTTAATTGATGAAGATGGTGTTATATCATCTGTTATAAGTAATGTTAAGACTAAAAATCATGCTGAGCAGATAAAGGAGATTATATAAGATGCAATTTTCAAAATTTCCTCTTAATTTTGTTTGCTAAATATATAAATAAGCAGTAGTCTATTTAATAATAAAAATTATAATTTGAATATGGCAGATAGTAAAGATACCGTTAAGAAAGATAATACCAAAAAAGAGCAGAAGGTGAATCAGGAAAAACTTAAAGCCTTGCAATTAACAATGGATAAGATTGACAAATCCTATGGTAAGGGAGCTATAATGCGCATGGGAGATTCTGTTGTTGAAGATGTTCCTGTTATCCCTTCAGGCTCTGTAACTCTGGATATTGCTTTAGGTGTTGGAGGTTATCCAAGAGGACGTGTAGTTGAGATATATGGCCCTGAATCATCCGGAAAAACAACAATGGCAATTCATGCTATTGCTGAAACTCAAAAGCTGGGTGGTATTGCTGCAATAATTGATGCTGAACATGCCTTTGATCGCTTTTATGCCGAAAAGCTGGGTGTTAATATTGCTGAACTATTGATATCTCAACCCGATAATGGTGAGCAGGCGTTAGAGATTGCCGATCAGCTTATTAGATCATCAGCAGTTGATCTTGTTGTTATAGATTCTGTTGCAGCATTAACTCCCAAGGCTGAGATTGAAGGAGAGATGGGTGATAGTAGGGTCGGACTTCAGGCTCGATTAATGTCGCAGGCATTGCGTAAGTTGACTTCTAACATTAGTAAAACACATACCTGCTGTATTTTTATAAACCAGTTACGAGAAAAAATTGGTGTTATGTTTGGTAACCCTGAAACTACAACGGGGGGAAATGCTCTTAAGTTTTACAGCTCTATAAGAATGGATATAAGAAGGGCATCGCAGATTAAAAATGGGGATGAGGTTGTTGGAAATCACACGAGAGTTAAGGTTGTGAAAAACAAAATTGCTTCTCCTTTTCGAAAAGCTGAGTTTGATATAATGTATGGAGAGGGAATATCCCGGGCAGGAGAGATTGTTGATTTGGGAGTTGATAAAGGAGTTATTAAAAAGAGCGGAAGTTGGTTTAGCTATGGGGATACTAAGCTTGGACAGGGACGTGAAGCAGTAAAGGATCTATTGCTTGATAACCCTGAATTATCCGAAGAGATAGAAAATAAGATTTTGGCAGCTATCGAAGAAAAATAGGAGTTGTATTATGGCAGTGGAGATTGGTCGCAATAATAGTCTATCGGTATTACGTGAAACTTCGGTAGGATTATTTCTTGATGGGGATACTTTGGGAGATATACTGCTTCCAAACAGATATGTAACCGAAGAGATGGTTGTGGGAGAGGAGGTGGATGTTTTTGTTTATCTCGACTCTGAAGATCGTTTGGTTGCAACAACCGAGAAACCGTATGCTCAAACTGGAGAGTTTGCTTTTTTAGAAGTTATAGCTGTAAGCAGGTTTGGTGCCTTCCTTGATTGGGGATTGATGAAAGATTTGTTGGTTCCTTTTAGAGAACAGGCAGAAAAGATGGAGAGAGGAAGATCTTATCTGGTCTATCTCTATTTGGATGATGAGTCAAAACGGATAGTGGCTTCATCTAAGATCTCGAGATATCTTGATAATGTTTCTCCCCCATATAGTATTGGTGAAAAGGTTGATTTAATTATTGCCGGCAAAACAGAATTGGGCTATAAAGCAGTGATCAATAACAGCCATTCGGGAATTCTCTATTTTAATCAGGTTTTTAAGGAGTTAAAAATTGGGGATAGACTTCCCGGTTATATAAATAAGATTAGAGAGGATGATAAAATTGATCTTTTGCTTGAAAAGCCCGGCTATGAAAAAATTGATTATATTTCTGAACTTATTTTAGAAAAACTCAACAGTAGTGATGGTTTTTTGCCATTAAACGATAAAAGTTCACCCGAGGAGATACAATCTATTTTAAGTATAAGTAAAAAGAATTTTAAAAAATCTTTGGGAGCACTTTATAAAAGAAGGATCGTTGAAATTAAAGAGAATGGGATCTATTTATATAGATAGCTTGTTAATTGCTTAATTTATTTTCATTCTCAACTATCTTAAAGCTATTTTCGAATAGTTATTTAAAATAGTAATGAATTATGGAAAAATCGTTGAAAGGAACAGAAACTGAAAAGAATTTGCTTAAAGCATTTGCAGGTGAGTCTCAGGCTCGTAGTCGCTATACTATGTTTGCAAAACAGGCTCGTAAAGAGGGTTATCTTCAAATTGAGGCCATCTTTTTAGAAACTGCAGATCAAGAGCTTGAGCATGCTAAAAGATTTTTTAAATTCTTGGAAGGCGGAATGGTTGAGATAAATGCAACTTTCCCCGCAGGAAAAGTTGGCTCTACCTCTGAAAATCTTAAGGCAGCTGCCGATGGAGAAAATGAAGAGTGGGCAGATCTTTATCCTGAATTTGCAGAGATAGCAATCAAAGAAGGATTCCCTAAGATTGCAAGCGCCTTTAAAAATATAGCTAAGGTTGAAAAAGAGCATGAGGCTCGTTATTTGGCACTTTTGGCAAATGTTGAGAATGGGAAAGTGTTTGAGCGTGATGAGAAGGTAAGATGGAGATGTCGTAATTGTGGATTTATTCATGAAGCAAATAAAGCTCCTAAGGAGTGTCCTGCTTGTAACCATTCGCGTGATCATTTTGAGATAGACACTCAAAACTATTAAAGGAATTATGTAACTACTATATTGATAGTCTGACCTCCTGACTTTTGGTGGTCAGACTATCAATTTTTGTAATGGGATGTAGATAATATCGACTACTTAAAACAAAATTGTTATTTTGAATGAAAAATTTACGTATTGTTTTTATGGGAACTCCCCAATTTGCATCATACATTTTAAATAAAATGTGTGATAGTGGAGCTAATGTTGTTGCTGTTGTTACTGCTCCTGATAAGCCAGCAGGGAGGGGCCGTAAAGTTAAATCTTCAGATGTAAAACTTATTGCCGAAAGTTTTAATATCCCTGTTTTACAGCCTGATAATTTAAAAGATCCTCAGTTTATCTCTCAATTGAAAAAGTATAAAGCCGACCTACAGGTGGTGGTAGCTTTTAGAATGTTACCCGAGGTTGTTTGGAGTATGCCTTCTAAGGGAACTTTTAATCTACATGCTTCATTGTTACCTCAGTACAGGGGAGCAGCACCTATAAATCATGCTTTAATTAATGGAGAGAAGCAGACAGGTGTCACTACATTTTTTATCGATCATAAAATTGATACAGGAAATATTATAAAGCAGGAGACTGTTGCGATAGAAGATGATGATAACGCAGGAACTTTGCATAATAAATTGATGGAGAAGGGTGCTTTTTTGGTAGTTGAAACTGTAAAAGATATTGCTGCAGATAAAGTAGAAACACTATCTCAAAAAAGTATCGAGGTTAAAGAGTTAAAGTTTGCTCCTAAGATTTTTCGTGATGATTGTAAAATTGAGTGGGATAGTAATGTTGAAACTGTCCAAAATAAGATTCGCGGTTTAAGTCCGTACCCTGGAGCATGGACTTTAATGTATGTTCCTGATGAGGAGAACAGCATAAATTTTAAAATCTTTAGCTCCTCAATTGTAAAACGAGATGATTTGGCTGCAGGAGAGCTATCTATTTCTCAAGATGGTAATTTAATAGTTGGGTGTGCTAATGGAGCATTAAAAATTATTGAGCTTCAACCGGCAGGAAAAAAAAGAATGCTAACCAATGATTTTTTGAAAGGGTATAGAGTTAAGTCAGGAACTTTTTTTAAGTAAGAGACCATTTCCATTATTGATATTTTTATATTTGTACATCTTATATATTATCTTTCATTAAGAACTAATTAACCATGGCCGGTAAATCTATCTTTTCCCTTGTTATCACCTCTTTTATTTATCTCTTTTTCTTTAATAATGTTTATGGTGGAAGTCGCATCACTACTGCTGAATATATAGAAACCTATAAGGCGTGGGCTGTAAATGATATGCAAAGAACCGGAATTCCGGCATCAATAAAACTTGCACAAGGCATTTTGGAGTCGGGAAGTGGTAATAGCCATCTGGCTAAAAATGCAAAAAACCACTTTGGAATTAAATGCCATCGCGATTGGGAGGGAGCGCGCACTTATCATCATGATGATGCACGTAACGAGTGTTTTAGAAAATATGATAATCCACTTAGCTCTTTTGAAGATCATTCGGAGTTTTTGACCGGTCGTGACCGTTATGCCGGACTGTTTGAGTTGGCTACAACCGATTATAAAGGTTGGGCTCATGAATTGAGTCGTGCCGGGTATGCTACCAACCCCAGCTATGCACGACTATTAATTAAGATTATAGAAGATAATGAGCTCTATAAGCTGGATCAGGATATTAGTGAAACAGCTCGTAGATCAAGAAGAGCTACTCAAAGACATGATGCTTCAGGAGATCTTATAATAGATCCATATGAAAGACGTCCGGTTTCATATAATAATGGTGTTAAGTATATTGAGCTTTTGCCTGGCGATAATTTTAAAATAATTGCAGATATGTTTGATTTACGGGAATGGGAACTTCCCGAATATAATGATTTGCCGCGTGATGCAGATATTAGTAAATTTAGAATTCTTTATATAGAGCGAAAGCGTCGCAACTCACATCCCGACCATCCGGAGCATCGAATGAAAGAGGGGGAGACACTGTTTGATGTTTCTCAACAGTATGGTGTACGGCTTAATAGATTATATCGCTATAATGATTTGCAAGAAGGTGAGGAGCCTGATAGCGGGGATATTATAAAATTGAGGTAAAACAGGTTTTTTAAAGAGGATGTGGAGGTTGAAGATTGCATAATCTTTTTTTATAGCTGTGATTTTTTTTTATTGATAGTAAAATATGAAGGAGCTTATATTAAAAATTGCTGTTACAGAGTTTGATAATTTAAATGAGCTTAACTCTTTAGAATATGAGCTGCTTAATAAGGCTATTAAGGCTGCCGGTAATGCATACTCTCCATATTCAAACTTTAAGGTTGGTTCTGCTCTGTTATTGCATGATAATAGGGTGGTTACGGGCAACAATCAGGAGAATGCCGCCTTCCCGGCAGGGATATGCGCTGAGCAGGTGGCTCTTTCTAATTGGGGGGCAAACTTTTCACATCTCTCAATAAAACTTATGGTTGTAGTTGCTTTAAAAAATGAGAAGTTAACAGATGAAGTTATAACCCCTTGTGGTGAGTGCAGACAAGTTATGGCTGAAGTCGCAATGCGTAATGGTGATTTTCCTTTAATTCTTGCAGGTAAAAATAGAATTTTGAAGTTTGAAAAATCAGTAGATTTGCTTCCTTTATCATTTATGAATAAATAAATTTAAATTGAGGTGTTTAATATGAGGATTTTTATTTTACTCTTTTTGAGTTGCATCTTTGTTTCAGATATTTTGTCGCAGGAGGCTAGTACTATATCTCCCGGCGAAAATGATCATCCTGTTAATTATAAAGATGAGCAGGGATTAAGACAGGGACATTGGGAGCGTGAATATAGTAATGGGCAAACTATGTACACAGCTTTTTTTGTAGATGATAAACCTGTGGGAGAGATGGTGCGTTATTATCCTAGTGGCAGAAAGATGGCTGTTATAGAGTATGATGAAAAGGGTGAG
Organism: Marinilabiliaceae bacterium ANBcel2; assembly: GCA_029688995.1. GTDB lineage: Bacteria > Bacteroidota > Bacteroidia > Bacteroidales > Marinilabiliaceae > JARULA01. The sequence continues at coordinate 333,628 of JARULA010000001.1, read as the reverse complement.
TATGGTGATGCTAAGTTGTTTAACCGTTATGGACAAAAAGTTGCTGAAGGGACATTTAAAGGAGAAAAGAAAACCGGAAAATGGAAGTTGTATAGTGACAGAGGACGTCTGGTTGCTGAGGAGCATTATAAGAATAACCAACGTAACGGTATATCGGTAGTATATTATTCAAATGGTAATAAGGCTTCTGTTAAAGAGTGGAAAGATGGGGTTCAGGATGGAAAGGAGAAAGTTTACTTTCGGGATGGCAACAAACGATTAGAAGCAACTTTTCGTGATGGAGAGCTTCACGGCTCCTATACAGTATATTATAAAAATGGCCGGCGTGAAGTTTATGGAATGTATAACAGAGGTCGTCAGCATGGTCCCTGGTTTTTCTTTGATAGTTTGGGTAATCAGTCATCTCGTTTAAACTATGAGAATGGTGTTGCCGAGGAGGCTGATCAGCTTGATGCCAGGGAGCAGGAGCGTTTTCGTGAGTTTGAAGAGAACAGGGGCAGATTAAATGATCCTGAAGATTTTCATGATAATCCCGATCGATATTTTTTAGGAATGTAAAAACAAGGTAGTGATGAAGAACGCATTAACACTTCGGGAGCTTAATATTAAGATTAAAGGAGAGTTGAAATCATCATTTCCCGGTACTATATGGGTTAGAGGTGAAATTGCATCGCTTACCGAAAGTAGGGCAGGTCACTGTTATATTGATCTTGTAGAACGTGATGAGGCTTCGGATAATATAACTGCTAAAGCAAGGGCCATTGCATGGAGTTATACTTATCGAATGTTAAAGCCTTATTTTCAGAATTCTACAGGGCAAAAACTTACTAAGGGTATAAAGGTTATGCTTAATGTATCTGTTGAGTTTCAGGAACTTTATGGATTAAGCTTAAATATTAAAGATATTGATCCTGCATATACTCTTGGTGATTTGGAGCAGCAACGCAGAGAGGTTTTAAAAAGGCTTGAAAAGGAGGGAGTTATAAACATGAACAGAGAACTTCCTCTTCCTATAGTTTCTCAACGTATAGCTATTATTTCATCGCCTTCTGCTGCAGGTTATGAGGATTTTGTTCATCAATTAGACAGTAATGAGCATGGAATTAAATTTTATTATAAACTGTTTCCTGCTGTAATGCAGGGAGATCAGGCAGTTGGTTCAGTTGTGAATGCTTTTGGAAGAGTTAACAGTTATGTAGATCTCTTCGACCTTGTTGTTTTGATAAGAGGTGGAGGAGCCTCTACTGATCTTCTCTGTTTTGATGATTATAATATTGCCAGCCATATTGCTCAGTTTCCTTTGCCTGTTATTACCGGCATAGGGCATGAAAGGGATAACTCTGTAGCTGATATTGTTGCCCATACCAGTCAAAAAACCCCAACTGCTGTTGCAGGTTTTTTAATTACGGGAGCAGGAAGTTATCTTGAGAGAATTAATTCTGCCGGTGCCGATCTTAAGTTTAAAGTATTTGATTATTTAAGCGGGGAAAGAAAAAGGCTTAATAAACTTTCATACTCATTTGTTCCTGGTATAAACCGGTTGATGCATAACAGAAAATATAGATTGATGCAACTTGCTGGTCAGTTACCTGTTAAGGTTAACTCTTTTGGTGAGAGGTGTAAAAATCAGTTAAAGGATTATGAATCAACTGTTAATCGATTACCGGGGTCTGTTTTTAAAGATGAGAGAAAGAGAATAGGCAATTTTACTTCCACTTTTAGTTCGCAAATTTCGGGTATATTTAAAAGAGAGAAGGAGCGACTACTTTTTCTTGATCGTAACAATAAATTGAATGATCCCGAAGTTGTTTTAAAAAAAGGTTTTGCCATTACCTACAAAAATGGGAAAGTAGTAAAAGATTCAGCTGAATTGAAAAGTGGTGATGAGATAACTACTCGTTTACGTGATGGTAATGTAAATAGTAAGATTGAATAGAATTTTTTATAAGGCGTTATATTATAAATATTTTAATTATGAGTGATAAAGAGTTAAGTTATAAAGAAGCAGTAACAGAGATAGAAGATATTTTAAGTAAGATGGAAGAAGAGGAACTTGATGTGGATGATCTTTCTGCTAAGGTAAAGCGAGTCTCTTTTTTAATATACTTGTGTAGAAAAAAGTTGTTACAGACCGAGGAGGAAGTTGAAAAGGTGCTTAAAGAGATTGATAATGAGTAATTTTTTATATAGGAATAATTAAAAAATGCTGTAACCGATTTTCGGTTACAGCATTTTTAATTCTCTTTTAGAGATCTTTTATTTTACCTCTTCAAAGTCAACGTCGGTTACTTCATCATCATCATCTTTTTTATTTTCGGATGATTGTTGATCTGATGAGCCTGTTGCTTCTTCTTCGCCTGCAGCTTCACCTGCTTGTTGACTTGCATTATACATATCTTGTGAAGCAGCTTGAAACACTGTATTTAGTTCATTGGTTGCATTATCAATAGCTTCAAGATCTTCGCTCTTTTTAGCCTCTTTTAGCTTTTCTAATGCCGCCTCAATAGGCTGCTTCTTTTCTGCCGGAATTTTATCTCCATAATCTTTCAGCTGTTTTTCAGTCTGGAAAATCAAAGTATCGGCAGTATTGATTTTCTCAACTCTCTCTTTCTCTTTTTGATCAGCTTCGGCATTAGCTTCTGCTTCTTGCTTCATTTTGTTAATCTCCTCTTCAGAAAGACCCGATGAAGCTTCTATGCGAATACTTTGCTCTTTGCCGGTAGCTTTATCCTTAGCATTTACATTTAGAATACCATTGGCATCAATATCAAATGTAACCTCAATTTGTGGAACCCCTCTTGGCGAAGGCGGAATTCCGTCCAGATGGAATCGGCCTATTGTTTTATTATCTTTAGCCATTGGACGTTCTCCCTGCAATACATGAATCTCTACCGAGGGCTGGTTATCTGCAGCAGTGGTAAAAGTTTCTGATTTTTTAGATGGAATAGTTGTATTTGACTCTATAAGTTTGGTCATAACCCCACCCATAGTTTCAATACCAAGAGATAGGGGAGTAACATCAAGAAGTAATACATCTTTAACCTCACCTGTTAATACACCACCCTGAATCGCTGCTCCAATTGCAACCACTTCGTCGGGATTAACACCCTTTGAAGGTTTTTTACCAAAGAAATCTTCAACCAGTTTTTGAATAGCAGGAATCCTTGTTGATCCTCCTACCAATATAACCTCATCAATATCTGATGATGATAGTCCTGCATCTTTAAGAGCAAGCTTACATGGTTCAAGAGCTCTTTGTATAAGAGTATCGGCCAACTGTTCAAACTGAGCTCTTGTTAAAGTTTTTACAAGGTGTTTTGGGATTCCATCAACCGGCATAATGTATGGCAGGTTTATTTCAGTTGAGGTTCCGCTTGAGAGCTCAACTTTTGCCTTTTCGGCAGCATCTTTAAGTCTTTGAAGTGCCATTGGATCTTTTTTAAGATCAATACCTTCATCTTTTTTAAACTCTTCTGCCAACCAGTCAATTATTACATCATCAAAATCATCACCACCCAAATGTGTATCGCCATTGGTTGATTTCACCTCAAATACTCCATCTCCAAGTTCAAGAATACTGATATCGAAAGTTCCACCACCAAGGTCAAATACAGCTACTTTCATATCCTTATCCTGCTTGTCTAATCCATATGCCAGAGAAGCAGCAGTTGGCTCGTTGATAATTCTTTTTACAGTTAATCCCGCAATTTCTCCTGCCTCTTTGGTTGCTTGACGTTGTGCATCATTAAAATATGCAGGAACAGTAATAACTGCTTCAGAAACTTCCTGGCCGAGATAATCCTCTGCAGTTTTCTTCATTTTTTGAAGAACCATAGCAGAGATCTCCTGTGGAGAGTATTTGCGGTCATCGATCTCAACCCTTGGAGTGTTGTTTTCGCCTTTAACAACCTTATATGAAGTACGACCTATTTCATTGGGGATATCATCATACATAGTCCCCATAAATCGTTTTATTGAATATATCGTTTTTGTGGGGTTTGTAATGGCTTGACGTTTTGCAGGATCACCTACTTTGCGCTCACCATTTTCCACAAAAGCCACAATTGAAGGTGTGGTTCTTTTTCCTTCACTATTTGGGATAACAACACCTTCATTACCTTCCATTACTGAAACGCAAGAGTTGGTAGTTCCCAAGTCTATTCCTATAATTTTTCCCATTTTTAATTGATTGTTTTATAATGTTTTCAAATTACGTTTTCAAATTCGCTATAAAACAATCAAAGGGTATGCCATATACATATTACTGTTTAATCACGTTAAAATGGCATTAATTTAAATCCTTTTTCTTTAAGGATGTCATAAAAAATGACAATTAGTCAGATTTTATCTTTTTTAGTGAAAGTGACTGCAGGTTATGTCCCATTTTGCATTTTTTTGTCTGCATATAGAACTTATTATACTTATTTGGTTCTATCTCAATTGGTATATTTTTCACAATTTCTAATCCGTACCCTTCAAGACCAATTCTTTTCACAGGATTGTTGGTCATTAGTCTCATCCTTTTTACACCTAATGATCTCAATATTTGGGCTCCCACGCCATAATCTCTCTCATCAGCGTCATAACCAAGTTCAACATTGGCATCTACTGTGTCATACCCCTCTTCCTGAAGCTTATATGCTTTTATCTTACCCATAAGTCCGATCCCTCGTCCTTCCTGATTCATATAAACAACAACTCCTTTACCCTCTTTTTCTATAGTTTGCATTGCTTTGGCAAGCTGCTCTCCGCATTCACAGCGCAACGATCCAAAGATATCACCAGTTGCACAGCTTGAATGTACTCTAACGAGTATGTCTTCATCTTCTTTCCATGTACCCTTTATAAGGGCCATGTGTTCCTGACCGTTAGAAACTTGTTTAAAAGGGATAAGTTGGAAATCACCATGCATTGTTGGCAGGTGTACTTTTTCTCCTTTCTCAATCAAACTCTCTTTTTGTAAGCGATATGCTATAAGGTCTTTTATGGTAATTATTTTGAGATTAAATCTTTCAGCTATCTTCATAAGCTCGGGCAATCTCGCCATTGTACCGTCATCATTCATAATCTCCACTAATACCCCTACAGGGCACAATCCTGCAAGTCTTGCCAAATCTACAGAGGCTTCGGTATGTCCTGCTCTTCTTATTACCCCTCTCTCTCTTGCTTTTAAGGGGAAAATATGTCCGGGCCGGCCCAAATCTTCAGGTTTAGTCTCTTTATTACAAAGCGCTTTAAGAGTTTTTGCCCTGTCTGAGGTTGAGATACCTGTTGTACATCCTTGACCTATAAGGTCAACAGAAACGGTAAATGGGGTTGCATGAAGTGCAGTGTTTGTGCCTACCATAAGGTCTAACTCAAGCTCTTCACACCTCTCTTCTGTTACTGGCGCACAAATTAATCCCCGACCATACTTTGCCATAAAGTTGACCTTGTCGGCAGTTATTAATTCTGCTGCGGCAATAAAGTCTCCTTCATTTTCACGATCTTCATCATCAACAACAATTACCAGTTCTCCTTCTTTAATAGCTTCTATAGCTTCTTCTATACTATTTAATTTGAAATTTTCTTGTGTAGGCATGGATATATTTAATAAATAATAATAAACGTTGATATTGATAATTTGTTTACAGTTTAACCCTTAACTCTCTTTATTCTGGTTATAATATTCTGTTTTACCGTATTTAAAAAGGAGTAATAGACATCTGCATTTAAGAGGTTTGAATCGGTTGCCGATTTATATGTGAGGAAGGCTCCTATTGGTAGCAGCACCAGAGTAGATAGCCACATACCCTGAACTACCAGCCATACACCTTCGCGTGCAAATTTTGCTCCCATAGTATCTACAATATAATAAACTACAAAAAAGAGAACTGAAATAACTACGGGCATTCCCAAACCTCCTTTTCTAATAATGGCACCTAAAGGGGCTCCTATAAAGAAAAATATAAGACAGGCTATTGAGAGTGTAAATTTGCGATGTAGCTCCATGGTGTGCCTTCGTAGTCTTTCATCTTCCCTCTCTATAAATCTCATTTGGTCATCTATAGTCTGTTTTTGATCACGCATGGTTCTTGTTGCGTTTTGTATTGCGATATGTTTGTTTGATGCGCTAACTATATTGAAAAGTGAATCGGTACTGCTAATTTTTGCTGAATCTATTATTGATACTCTTTCATTGCGCGATTGTCTTAGTCTGTTAAAATGAAAAAGAGCCGCCCTCTCTTCAAGAGACTGAATAAAAACATCTCTTTCTCTGTTTATTGAATCTATATCATTTATTAATTGTGATATATTTTTCATCCTGTCACTTTGACTAAAAAGCTCTTCATCGGTTCTTGAGAAATCAAATCCTTCGACCTGCATTATTGCTGTTTGCTGCTTAAAATTGTCGGTTCTAAACATTCTGTTGTCCGATCTTCTTTGTCTTTGTTGTTCATTAGGATTTATTCTTTCATCATATCTAACTCCGTCGTAAAGAGTTAAAACAAGATTTCTTCGATCTTCAGACATTTGAAGCTGACCGGAATCTGCCAAAGTTACATTGGTGTTTTGATTATGCCTGCCACGGTGGTCATATATCATAACATCATAAAGCATATTTCCGTCTCTTGACTTTTTTTCTACTTTTATGCTAAAGTCATCCACCCCTTGATAGAAAACGCCTTCTTTTATATCCATTTCAAGATTGGTTTCTCTAATACCGTGAAGTAGCGATACCAGTTTTAGGTTTGCTACCGGCAGAACATTGTTTGAGAATGCATAAGCAAGTATTGATATAAGTAAGGTGAGAACTGTAATGGGTCTCATTATTTTTTGGAGTGATATCCCTGCTGCTTTTAATGCTGTTAATTCATAATTCTCCCCTAAATTACCAAATGTCATTAACGAGGCTAACAGGATAGCTAAGGGGAGGGCCATTGGCACAACTTGTAAGGATGCATAAAATAGCAGCTCTAACATAACTGTCCATTCAAGACCTTTGCCAACTAGATCGTCAACATATCTCCATAAAAATTGCATTACCAATATAAACATGGAGATAAAAAATGTTATTGCAAGCGGACCAATATAGCTGCGTAATATGAAAAGATCCAGTTTCTTCATCCAGAACAACTTAACTTGTTTTGCACTCTTATTTTTTGCTTTTTTATTAAAGCAGTATAATTTTTATACAGCAAAAAACAATCCGAAAAACTTTTCAGTTCTTCGGATACAAATTTAATGATAAGAAATTAAATAACAGGATTAAAAGATTACAGAGTGGTTAATGTTTACTAATTATCCTGAACCCAGGCCATGTTTTAAAACTTCAATTTGACTATCCCATAACTCTATGGCATCTTCTTTTTCATCGGGTTCAATATTATCAATTATCATTAGTGCTACATCCTGAGTAAGTTCATCAACATTTATCTGGAATTCGAACCAGGCTCCAACGGGGTGCTCATCATCCCGCCATACATATCTGACAAATTGATTGTTTTTTTTTAGAGTTTGTTCGGCAGATTGTTCGCTCCCTTCCCATTTGAATATAAAGGTTTTTCCGTTTATTGAAACATCATCGGCAAACCATTCACTCATACCGCTCGGAGTACTAAGTCTGTTAAAAAGTATTCCCGGTGAGGTTTTAATCATATATTCCAGCTCAATTCTTTCAAGTTGGTTTTTCATTATTTTATAATGTTAGAGTTATTAAGAGTTACAATATAAAAGTTTTAAATTACAAAAAAAAGGAAAAAAATCTTTAAGGAATTTATCTGCCTCTGTTTTTATAGTAAAGTAATATTTCAAATGTTACGAAAATAATTACCCTGTGTTTTATCCGGCAGGACGTTTATTCTACTTGCTGATAATGAGCAAGGTTTATGAATTGCCTCTATTTAGGGGTATGGTAAATGTGGTTTAGCATTGATGGATAATAGATAATTTTTTATTAGTGCCACAAAAGCCATCTGTTTTTTAAAAAAAATACTTGAGAGATTAAAAGAACGGTGCTAAAAGTAGTTTTGCGTTACAAACGTGTTACAACGGCAAATAAAAAAGGGTTGCATAAAATGCAACCCTTTGATTCTTAGTGTACCGAGAGGCGGGCTTGAACCGCCGACCTCATGATTATGAATCATGCGCTCTAACCACCTGAGCTACCTCGGCATTTCTCTGTTTTTGCGGTTGCAAATCTACTGTTTTATTTTGTTCCGTCCAAACCATATAGAGCAATTTTATCTATAAATTGATTTTTAGTATAGGTATATATTGTTATGTATTGTTTCGAAATCTCTTTTAATCTCTTGCTGTTTTTTGTTAGACATAAACAATGGATGTGTAAGTCGATTAATTACGTTTTGTTTTGAATAGAGTTATGAAGTGTTGTTTTATTTTTGAATACTTTTGTTTTCTTGGGTAAAAAGTTGACAGTTTAACTTTTTCTTACTTTCGTAATGTTCCTTTAATTGATATTTTATGAAATTTCGAAATCTTAAAGCTGAAGAGATTTTTCACTTGAAACAGAATGGGTGTTATAGTGATAATTGGCAAACACTATTTGTTACCGATGATTTTTTTGTTGCGAATATTAGAAATGTTACTTTTTCGGGGAGTAATTATATTGGCTCTCTTAAAAAAGAGTTTCAATGTGCCGGAGGTGTATTTAAACGTGCAGGTATCTATAATGCTGTGATTCATAACTGCATTATAGAAGATGATGTTTATATAAATCAGATACGAAATAATATATCTAACTATCATATAGCTAAAAATGCTATTGTAGAGAGTGTTGATACACTATCTGTAACTGAAAAATCCTCTTTTGGCAATGGTGTTAAAGTTGCTGTTTTAAATGAAGCCGGTGGAAGAGAGATCTCTATTACCGACAATTTATCTGCGCAATCAGCCTATATTATGGCTTTTTACCGTCATAGGCCAGCTCTTATAGAAAAGATGTTACATCTTGCAAATTCTCACACTTTGCAGGTTTCTTCTAAAACCGGCTATATTGGCGAAGGAGCTGAGATTATAAATAGCAGGACTATTAAAAATGTTAAGATAGGAGATTATGCTATTATAGAAGGTGTTTATCGGTTAATAAACGGTTCTGTTAACAGCTGCAGAGAGGATCATTCATATATTGGCCCCGGAGTAATTGCTGAGAATTTTATTATGGCTTCGGGTAGTATTATAACTGAATCTTCGATGGTTGACAGATGTTTTGTTGGTGAGGGTTCTATGTTGGCAAAGCAGTACTCGGCCGAAAACTCTCTCTTTTTCGCTAATTGTCAGGGATTTCATGGTGAGGCATTCTCTATTTTTGGTGGCCCATATACAGTTTCTCATCATAAATCTACTCTTTTAATTGCCGGATATTACTCCTTTTTGAATGCCGGTAGTGGTTCTAATCAAAGTAATCACATGTATAAACTTGGCCCTATTCACCAGGGAGTAGTTGAAAGAGGTAGTAAAACAACCAGTGATTCTTATCTATTGTGGCCTGCAAAAATTGGCGCGTTTTCGCTTGTAATGGGCAGGCACTATCGAAATCCGGATACATCTAAATTGCCATTTTCTTATTTAATTGAAAATCGAGATGAAAGCTTTTTAGCTCCCGGTGTTAATTTACGTAGTATTGGAACAATACGTGATGCCAGAAAATGGCCTACAAGAGATAAAAGGAAGAAAAAGGAGAAGCTTGATAATATTATCTTTAACTTATTGAGTCCTTACTCTATTCAAAAAATGATATGTGGAATTAATATTCTTAAAGATTTAAAAGCAACCTCTGGTCCTACCTCTGAGTATTATATGTATAATAGTGTTAAGATTACATCCTCTTCGTTGGAGCGGGGAATTGAGCTTTATCAACTTGGAATAACAAAATTTTTGGGTAACGGATTGGTTAAGAAGCTGGAGCTAAATGATTTTTCATCAAAAGATGAGATGAATGCTATTTTAAAATCTGATGGGGAGTTTGGCATGGGTGAATGGATTGATCTCTCTGGATTAATAACACCTAAATGTTCTGTTAATAAGTTGATCGAGGATTTGGAATATAATTCGTTTAGTTCATTTGATGAGGTTAACCATCAATTTAAATATTTTAAAGAGAACTATTTTAAGTGGGCATGGAACTGGATTGTTTCAAAACTAAAAAGTGAAGCCTTGCTTGATGTTGAATCAGCTACCCCGGATGATATTTTATCTTATGTTGATAAGTGGCTTAATGCCGTTGTTAAGTTGGACAGGATGATGTATGAGGATGCCCGCAAGGAGTTTACTTTGAAAGCACAAACAGGTTTTGGTATTGATGGTGAGGATGATATTCGTCTTCAGGATTTTGAAAATGTTAGAGGTGAATTCACCTCACATCCTGCTGTTAAAGATATCTTAAATCATATTGAGAGTAAAACAATGTTGGCCGAAAAAGTTAAAGATAAGCTTAAAATGATATTGTAAATAAAAAGAGCTGCTCAGAGATGAACTTAGTTCATTTTAAGCAGCTCTTTTTATTTACAATAATAGTGATCCTAGTTATTAATTAAATGCCATATTGTTTATTGTAATACTCCTCATATTCTCCCGATATAACTCTTTTTATCCAATCATAATTTTTGATATACCACTCAACAGTTATCTGTAGGCCCTCTTCAAATGTGACGGAAGGCTCCCATCCGAGCTCATTTATTAATTTAGAGGCATCTATTGCATACCGTTTATCGTGACCTGCTCTATCTTTTACAAATGTTATCAATTTTTCTGATGCTCCTTCTTTGCGATTTAAATTTTTGTCGGCGATTGAACATAGAAGCTTTATCAGATCAATATTTTTCCACTCATTTAATCCACCTATGTTATAGGTCTCTCCTATAGTTCCTTTATGAAAAATAAGATCTATTGCTGCTGCATGATCCTCTACATAGAGCCAGTCTCTAACATTTTCACCTTTTCCGTATATTGGTATCTCTCTGTTATTAAATATGTTATTAATTGCCAGGGGGAGTAGTTTTTCGGGAAACTGGTTTGGTCCGTAATTGTTTGAGCAATTACTAATGACAACAGGAAGGTTATATGTGTGATAGTATGCTCTAACGAGATGATCTGATGCTGCTTTTGATGCAGAGTAAGGACTTCGCGGATCATAAGGGGTTTGTTCGGTAAACAACCCTTCATTTCCCAGAGAGCCGTAAACTTCATCGGTTGAAATGTGGTAAAAGAGATGATTTTTTGGATCATCTTTCCATTGCATTCTTGCTGCATTAAGCAAGTTTACAGTACCGATTATGTTTGTATTTATAAACTCCAGAGGGTTGGCAATAGATCTGTCAACATGGGATTCTGCAGCGAGATGTATAACTCCTTTTATATTATGATTTGCAAAGATCCGGCCAACAGTAGCAGGGTCGGTTATATCTCCTTTAATAAACTGATAATTGTGTTCGTTTTCAATATCTTTAAGATTTTCCAGATTTCCTGCATAGGTAAGAGCGTCCAGATTTATAATTTTATAATCGGGATATTTTTTAACAAATAATCTTACTAAATGTGAGCCTATAAATCCGGCACCTCCTGTAATTAATATGCTTTTTTGCATTAGAACTGTTTTTTTTATAATGACCTAATCTTTTTCTCCCATTTCCATGCCGATAAAAGAGTCTCTTCGGTAGTTTTTGTTGCTTCCCAACCTAACTCTTTATTTGCATATGATGTATCAGCCCATATTTTTTCAATATCCCCTTCTCTTCTTTCAACAATTTTGTATGGCAATTTAACGCCCGTAACCTTAATAAAAGTTTTTACAAGCTCCATTACCGACAAGCCGTTGCCTGTTCCAACATTAAAATATTCGTAGTTATTTTTATTCCTGTTTTTAATTAAACGGTCAATAGATACTACGTGTGCTCTGGAGAGGTCGGTAACATTTATATAATCTCTTATTGCAGTACCATCGGGTGTGTTATAATCATCTCCAAAAATAGATAGCTCTTTTCTTATACCTGCAGCTGTTTGTGTTATAAATGGAACCAGATTATTTGGAACACCAACAGGAAGTTCTCCTATTAATGCAGATTCATGAGCTCCTATTGGATTAAAATATCTTAGAGCAATACATTTTATATTGGTGTTTGCCTTGCAAAAATCTCTCATAATATCCTCACATATTGCCTTGGTGTTTCCGTAGGGAGATTCTGCTTCTTTTCGGGGTGTCTTCTCAGTTACAGGCAATTTATCGGGCTGGCCATATACTGTACAACTAGAGCTGAACACCATATTTGTTATATTGTGCTCTCTCATATTACTTAATATATTAATAAGAGAGTTTATATTATTATTGTAATACTCCAAAGGTCGCTCTACCGATTCTCCTACTGCCTTGTATGCTGCAAAGTGTATAACAGCTTCAATTTTCTTATATTTATTAAAAAGAGCATCAGATTGATCTTTTATAGATAGATCTGTTTTTTCAAATTGTGGCTCTATTCCTGTAATCTCTTTTATAGAATCTACCACTTCGGCTTTCGAGTTTGACAAATTGTCAGCTATAACCACTTCGAATCCTGATTTCTGCAACTCTACTACGGTGTGAGAACCAATATAGCCCGTACCACCTGTAACCAATATCTGTTTTGACATTATTATATAAGGTTTTATTATTACTTTAAATTAAAGAGTAAAATTACTTATTATATAGTGATAATTTGTAATGTTTTGCTTGTTTTTCTCCTTTTATCAATTTATTAACAAGTTATCAACGTCTGTTTATAATTAATGGGTGCTTTAAGTTTTTAAATTGTTTATATTTGTAATTATGGTACTTGTTGAAATATATATATCAGAGTTGCTTCACTATAATGATTGCGTTATAGTCCCCCGATTAGGCGGATTTGTAGCCAATTACAAATCTGTGCAACACAATCAGGCACAATCACTTTTCACCCCTCCTGCAAAAGAGATTGGTTTTAATCGCAGCCTTTATCATAATGACGGGTTGTTGGCTGATTATATTGCCCGTAAAGAGAGTGTCTCTTTTAATGAGGCTTTGGAAATTATTGAGAGTTTTGTAACTAATGTAAAAAGTCGTATTAACAGGGGGGAAGTTGTAGAGTTAGGAGAGATAGGCAGACTAAAAGGGGATGCGATAGGCAATCTGCTTTTTACGCCAAATGAAGGTAGCTCTTTTTTACCTGAATCATTTGGGCTTACATCTTTCAGATTTGAACCACTCAATTATGAACCTTCTGTTAATATCGATAAAAGTATAGAGCTATCACAAAATTTAAAGGGTCGAACTGTCGGGTATTGGAGTGGTGTAGCTGCTATGGTAGGTGGTTTAATGTTTCTTGCTACATTTGAACTTAAAACTCCATCTGTTAATGAGGCAGGTTTTAAATCAATATTTGAATCGGTTAACTACTCTTATGTTGATAATCACGATAATCAACCTTCATCAGTGGGTTTAGAGATAAAAAAATTAACACCTTCTCTTACATCATCTAATCATAATGCCGGTAAAAGTTTAGCTACAGATAATAGATATCATGTGATAGTGGCCAGTTTCCCTACAAGAGAGAGAGCTCATTTAGCAATAGATCAGTATAAAAACAGAGGTTTTTCTGATGCTGTTGTAGTTGAAAGTGAAAATTCCTCACGTTTTCGAATCTCTGTTGAGTCGGGAAATAACAGAAAAGCTATGATTAGCTCGATGCAACGAATTAGATCTCAGACAGAATATAACGATGCCTGGGTATTTAGATTAGATAATTAACATTTTATGATTTTATAGATTGTTAAAAATGGAGCTTCTTAATAAAAAAGCTCCTTTTTTAGTTTATTGTATAGATTAAATATCTTTTACCTATTTTATCTCAGATCCGTTTTTTACGTTATTTAATGGGCTAACAAATACTAGTTTTCCGTCTGCATCTTCAGCCATTAAAATCATTCCTTGCGACTCTATTCCTTTTATTTTTCTGGTAGCTAAATTGACCATGATAGCTACTTGTCTCCCTTTTATCTCCTGGGGTTCAAAAAATTGTGCAATACCTGAAACAACCGTTCTCTCATCTATCCCTGTATCTACTTTTATTTTTAAAAGCTTTTTTGTTTTTGGAACTTTTTCTGCCTCCAAAATAGTTCCGGTTCGGATATCCATTTTTGTAAACTCTTCAAATGAGATATTATCTTTTGAAGGTTTAACATCGGCATTTGCAATCTTGTTGGCCTTTTCTGATGCGATTAATTTATCGTACTGTTTTTGTATCTCGTCATCTTCAATTTTTCTGAATAAAAAAGCAGCCTTGCCTATAATATGTCCGGGTTTTAATAATTCCGGATTACCACATTCACTCCAGTCGGCCGAAGGAATGTTTAGCATCTTACGAAGCCTATCTGCTGTAAAAGGCATAAAGGGTTCGGTGATAATTGTGAGATTTGCTGTTATTTGAAGTGAAACATTCATAATGGTTGCAACCCTCTCTTTATCGGTTTTAATAAGTTTCCAGGGTTCTGTGTCAGCAAGATATTTGTTGCCAAGACGAGCTAAGTTTATAGCTTCTCGAACAGCTTCTCTAAATCTAAAGTTGTCAAGAGCAGTTTCGGTTTTTTGTGTCAGCTCTTTCATTTTCGTTAGAGTCTCCCTGTCAAAATCCTTGAGCTCTCCTGCTTTGGGAACTTCTCCTTTATAGTATTTATGAGTTAATACTACACTTCGGTTTACAAAATTTCCATATATGGCAACAAGCTCATTGTTGTTGTGTGCCTGAAAATCTTTCCAGGTAAAATCATTATCTTTAGTTTCGGGCGCATTGGCTGTTAATACGTACCGTAAAACATCCTGCATACCTTCAAACTCTCTTAAATATTCATGTAGCCAAACTGCCCAGTTTTTTGATGTGGAGATTTTATTTCCTTCAAGATTAAGAAACTCATTAGCAGGTACATTATCGGGCAAGTTAAATGAGCCTTCGGCTTTTAACATTGATGGAAACACTATACAGTGAAATACAATATTATCTTTTCCAATAAAATGTAACAGTCTGGTTTCCTTGTCTTTCCAATATTTTTCCCAGTCAGGCGTTAACTCTTTAGTTGCCGAGATATATCCTATGGGAGCATCAAACCAAACATAAAGCACTTTCCCCTCTCCATCCTTTAGCGGAACCGGGACCCCCCAGTTAAGATCTCTGCTCACAGCTCTTGGCTGCAGGCCCAGATCGAGCCATGATTTGCACTGACCGTAAACATTGCTTTTCCACTCTTTATGATCTTTTAATATCCATTGTTTTAAAAATGGTTCATGCTTATCAAGTGGCAGGTACCAGTGTTTGGTCTTTTTCATTATGGGGATATTGCCCGATATTGCTGATTTTGGATCTATTAAATCAGTTGCATTTAATGAGGTGCCACAGCTTTCACATTGATCTCCATAGGCGTTTTCACTGTTGCAGTGCGGACATGTTCCGGTTATATACCTGTCAGCTAAAAATTGATCGCTTTTTTCATCATAATATTGCTCTGTCTCCTTCTCAATGAATTCTCCTTTATAATAAAGCTTTTTGAAAAAATCTGAAGCTGTTTTATGGTGGGTTTCGGTAGTTGTTCGTGAGTAGATGTCAAACGAGATTCCAAACTCTTCAAAAGACTCTTTTATTAAATTATGATATTTGTCAACAATATCTCCCGGAGTTACCCCTTCATCACGAGCCTTTAATGTTATAGGCACTCCGTGCTCATCTGAGCCTCCTATTAGAAGTACATCCTTTTTCTTTAATCTAAGATATCTAACATATATATCTGCCGGAATATAGACACCTGCAAGATGTCCAATATGTACTGGTCCGTTCGCATAAGGTAAAGCTGTAGTAACTAATGTTCTTTTAAACTGTGTCATATTGTAGTTTAAATTGATGCAAAAAAAACATTTTAATATCTTCGCAAAGATAAGTAAAGATTTATAATCATTGCTATCAGCTTTTTTCTTAATTAAACTATTATTTTATGATATATCCTCCATTTTTAAAAAAGGATGATTTGGTTGCTTTAATTACTCCTTCGGGAAAAACCACTATTGTTGTTGTTGAGAGAGCCTCTAACTTTATTAAAGAGTTGGGATATAAAGTTGTTACAGGAGATAATGTGTTGAGCTCTTTTAATCAGTTTGGAGGAACCGATCAAGAGCGGATTGATGATTTGAATAAGGTAATATCCTCCCCAGATATTAAAGCTGTGTGGTGTACCAGAGGCGGACATGGAACTTTAAGGATTTGTGATAAGGTAGATTTCACGCCTCTTAAAAATAACCCTAAATGGCTTATAGGCTTTAGTGATATTACGGTTTTACACTCCAAGCTACAAAAGGAGGCAGGTTTGGTTTCGGTGCACGGACCAATGGCGCTAAATCTTGAAAAACCAGATATTGAGAATACGGGTGTTCTCAATTTATGGAATCTTTTAAAGGGTGATATTCCTGATTATAACCTGCCTTATAATTCATATAACCGCACAGGTTCGGCCGAAGGTGAACTTGTAGGGGGCAATTTAACACTGCTCAACTCCCTTAAAGGCTCCAGGTATGATTTTGACCCTAAAGGAAAAATTTTATTTCTCGAAGATTTGGGTGAAAAGTTATATCATGTTGACAGGATGATTCAGGGCTTTAAACTGGCAGGTAAGTTTGAGGGTTTAAAAGGATTGGTGATAGGTCAGATGACTGAGATGAGCGATGGGGAGACTCCCTTTGGAAGAGATGCACATGGAATTATTGTAGATGCAGTTAAGGAGTATGGCTTTCCTGTGATCTCTAATTTTAATGCAGGTCATGACAGACAAAATGAGCCTGTAATTATGGGAGCAAAAGTTAAAATTGATGTTACCGGTCAGAGTTCTCACTTTGCACATATAGGATGATATATGGCTCTTCACAATGAACTTGGGAAAAAAGGAGAGGATATTGCTTGTGACTATTTGCTTAAAAAGGGGTATAGTATTCTTACTCGTAACTGGCGATTTAGGCACCGGGAGTTGGATATTGTTGCAGTGGATGGAGATGATCTTGTTATAGTAGAGGTTCGTACACGTAAAAATATGAGATGGGGAGATCCTCGTGACTCTATTAAGGCATCAAAGATTAAATTTTTAGTTCATGCTGCCGAAGGCTTTGTAAAATATCATAAAATCGATAAGGATATTAGATTTGATCTAATTTTTTGTCTCCTTGATGATGACAAATTGAGCATTGAACATGTTAAAAATGCATTTACAGCTCAAAGTGAATAAAAATAGCTCCATTTCAAAATTTATTGAAATGGAACTATTTTGATAGATGGGCGGGATAAGATGGTTAAAATTATTATCGGAATATTATTTTAGAAGGAATTAATCCTATGTTATCGGTAATTGTTCTTTTTAGCTCTCCGCTGTTGCCATCGTAGATAGATATTGTGCCGGGTGAAGCAAAATCTTTTGCATCTGTTAAATAGATATCTCCGTTAAAGGGATTAACCGAAAAGCTGTATCCACTTTCACCAATAAAGGGTTCAACAGGGAGCTGCTCATCTTCGATTCTCATCTTAAATATCCCGAGAGAATTCATAGTGTAGATTATTGATTTATCTTTATTTATACCAATATGATTTGCATGCTTACTATCACTAATTTTTATCTCTCTTACAACCTCTTGAGAGTTAGGATCTATTTTTATTAGATATGAAGGAGTCTCCTCGATTATCTCGGTCCAGTCCTGATTCCATATTTGACTACCACTGCATACAGCCCAAATATCACTGTTTTTATCTACTGTAAAGTGAGTTGGTTCATCTTTTGTCTTTATAGTGTTAACAACCTGGTATGTTTCAGGATCTATAACCGAAATAGTGTTATCTGTGCCGAAGCCGCCACTATTTGCTACCCAGATATAGTTGTTGTGTGATAGTATGCCTTCGGCTCCATATTGATCTGTTTCAATATTTTCTATAATCTCTAAATTGTTTAAATCAATTACTGCAACCGATCCTTCGGCAGACCTCCACTGACTAACAAATAGTTTGTTGTTATGCGTGGTTGCAAAGCGCGGATTGTGGAGATTATCGATAGTTTTTTTCCAGGTAAAATCCTGACTGTTTGTTACCTCTATTTTATCGCTATTATTTAAAACAAACAGAGCAAGATTATCTGTTATTACAGCATCCTGTAAAACATCTCCTATACTGATATTTCCACCGTTAGCTTCTCTGTAGATGTCTCCTATAACTGTATCATGAGTAAAGCTTTCAAAGCTTAATGAGGCATTACTGTTTCCAAAAGTTCCCTCATTTAATATTAAAGCTCCATAGTCTAAAAGTCCGTCACTCTCATAACGAATATCATTATCATCATCTGAGCATGATGTTATTAAAAGTGCAATAATGATTAGTTGATACAGTTTTTTTTCGATTAATGATTTAATAGTTTTCATTGTTTTGGTTCTTTAGTTGTTTGTATTAAGTTATTAAAAATTAATATTTAAGGTTAACTGGTAGTTTCTTAAAGGCATAGCGTAAAATGCAGTTAGCTGATACTCGGTATCCCATATATTGTTTACCCTAAAGTTTAATTGGGCATTTTTGTCATACATAGAGAGCTGTTTCATAATAAAGAGATCTCCTTTTATGTAGCTGTCCAGACTGTTTTGGTAGTCATAATATCTTTTGCCGGTTGCATTTAAAATAAAGCCGGCTGAAATATTTTCTCTTCTAAATGTAATATTGGTAGCTGCTCTGTGACGAGGTACATAGATCATTTGTTGATTGTCCCATTGATCATCTGTTTTTAATTTTGAGAAGGTGTTGTAATATGATGCTCTAATATTTAAAAGAGAGCTGTTAAGCTTTGTGCTGCTCTTTAATCTTAATTCATAACCTTTAGAGTGTCCGGTTTTTTTATTAGTGGGAGTCCATAACCTCTTTTCTCCCTGTTGCAGCCATACAATAAGATCTTTTGTTCTGCTGTAAAAGAGGGTTGAAGATAGTTCCAAACTGGTATTGGACATGTTGAGTGCTAAATTTACACCCCCATCTCCCGACCATCCGTACTCCGGCTTTAAGTCAGGATTCCCCTTTGAATAGGCATCTTCGGCCCAAAAGATATCATTAAATGAGGGAATTCTGTAGTTGCGCGATATATTACTATTTAATGAAAATATATCGGTTATATTGTAATCGGCTCCAACGGCAAATACTACCGGATGAATCTCGCTGTCACTCATCTCATTTCGTATGCTTAATACTGTTGTTAAATCATCTATCCGGTTAAGCTGATAAAAAGAGAATAGCGATAATCTATCTCTACTTCCATTCTCTCTGTAGGCTTCTGACTTCCCTCTTTCGTGCGTATAGTTTGCTCCACTGCTCCATCTATCTCCACTACTCAGGTTAAATGTAGCTTCAAATTCAGTAACCGATGAAATAGAACGGTTAAGTGCACTGTTTGATAATATCTCTTTATCGGTATAATCAACTTCATTCCATAAAAATGCCTGTTTAAAATTTAATCTAAAATTGTTACCGTAATATTTATAGTCTGCAATAGCATTCAAATTTTGATCTTTTTGATTTTGATTGTTTGGCCTGCTACTGGTCATCATGGTTTGCACCTCTTTATCGTTATATTGGTACCATAGAGCTGTTGATATAGTTGAGTTATCTGTAAGTTTTATCTGATTGTTTTGTGTAAATCCATACTGTTTAAATCCGGCATTGCTTTGTGTTTCGGTTCGCCCATCCATCCTTGAGCTATTTTTATATTTAAAGTCGTTGTCACTTGTTTTTGCTGTAAATGCAAATGATGAGGCTCTATTTTCATCTCCTCTTTTAAAAGAGATCGACCCCATCTTAGTGTTATAACTGCCATATCCTGCTTCTACATTTGTGTAGTTTGAGCGAGAGAAAAGGTTCTCACTGTTTATATGTATAACTCCTGATACTGCTCCGCTCCCATATAGCGTTCCGGCACCTCCATGCTGTATTTCTATTTTGTTATTAAAAGAGAGGGGTATTGCAGCCAGGTTTACGCCTGTATTCATAGGGTTTTGCAGATTAACACCATTCCACATTACTGCAGTATGCGAGCTGCCGCCTCCTCTAATGTTCAGAGAGGTTACCCCGCCTGCACCATAAGATTTTATTGATGCACTGCCTGTTGCTGATAATAGGTCGGCAAGGGAGGAGGTTCTCATAGCACTATGCAGGATTGAATCTGGGGTCTCGGTGATTGCTCCTGTTGCATACTCTTTTTGGCGGGATGAATGAACTGTCACCTCTTTTATTTGATGGCTTATATCAGTTATGCTGTTTTGAGCTACAGTATTATAACCGGCCATCAATATTAGTAATGAAAAAGATATAAATTTCTTTTTTAACATGGTTACAAATGATTAAAACTTATTTAATCATTCGCAACAAACGGAAATGTGAAAATAAAAAGAGCAGAAAAAAGTTATTCTGATCTTAGCTTTTTCACCCGAAAGCTACGAATTAAATCTTTTATGGCAGGTCTTCTGGCTTGCTCCTGTTTTTGATGCCTTCCCGTTTTTTGTTTCACAGTGGCTTGAGTAATTTCAAAAACATAATCCTTAACAGGAAATTGAAGCTTACAGCTGCGGGGACAGCTCCGGAATTTAACCGGATTCCCTTTTTAATCAGATGCAACAGATTCTATTTTATGTTACATCTAAACCATTTTCAACTGCAAATATAGATATATTGTTTCAATATAGAGAAGAAATTATAAAAGAAGCCGGTTAAATATTAATAAGGTAATCATAATTAGTTTTGTACGGTTAAGGATATTTGAGTGTAACGCTAAATAAAATTTAAAAAAATATCTAATAATGTTTTAAAAGTAGAAATTACTTTTCTATTTTTGGTTTTGTCAAAATGTGAAGGGTTTTATCTCATTTAGTAATTTGAGCTTCAATAGGTTTGATCGTTAATAGATTTTAATAATTTAAGAGCATTTAAAAATGAGTAGTCAAAAATATTATGTAGATGCACCAAAGAATTATGTTGCCGTGGATTGTGTTATTTTTGGCTATGAGGATTATGAATTAAAGCTATTATTGCATCCCAGACCCGTGGAGCCGGAAAAAGGAAAGTGGGCTTTAATGGGTGGTTTTTGTGGTGTTGATGAATCTTTGGAGCAGGCTGCTGAGCGTGTGTTGGAAATTAATACCGGACTTGCCGATATTTTTCTTGATCAGGTTCATGCATTTTCTCTGCCACAGAGAGATTCAGGTGGAAGAGTTATTTCAATGGTGTTTTACGCTTTAATACCTCTTTTTCAGCAGGATGTTGAAAGGGTTAATGCCAAAGGGGCAAAATGGTTTCCAATAAGTAATTTCCCTTCGCTGGTATTTGATCATTCACAAATGGTAGAGAATGCTTTGAAAAAACTTCAAATGCGTGCAAGTTATCATTTAGTTGGCCGTGAATTATTACCCGACCAATTTACTTTGATGCAGTTAAGGCGACTGTATGAAGCTATTTTTCAACAAGAATTGGATCCCGGCAACTTCAGAAAAAAGGTTTTGTCTCTTAAAGTTTTGGAGCGCTTAAATAAAAAGAATACTACTGAATCTAAAAAGGGAGCCTACTTGTATAAATTTATCCCTAAAGCTGCAGCCGGTACTGAGAGAATTTTAAATATGGGTATAACTATTTAATCTGTATATGTGAAAGATTTATTATAAATATTTTGGTGTGCAATAGTTGTAAAAATGATTTTGAATTTTGAATTATAAATTAAAATAAGTAAGAAATGGATAGAATTGAATCACTTATTAATAAGTTGAATAAAGGCGATAATCCGATGTTTGTTAAATTATATGGTAATGATACATCGGTTTTGAAAGAGCAATATGATCGTTATGTTGCTTTGATGAATGATTTTCTTTCCACATTTGGGAAAGATGATGTGGAACTATTTTCATCTCCGGGCAGAACCGAAGTGGGTGGAAATCATACCGATCATAACTACGGAAGAGTTCTTGCCGGAGCTGTTAATCTTGACAATATTGCTGTAGCTGCACCCAATGGAACTAATACCATTCGTATAAAGTCGGCAGGGTATCCACAGTTTGAGGTGGAGTTAACCGATATGAAGCCAGATGAGAAGGAGTTTTTTACATCTTCTGCTCTTGTTAAGGGTATTGCCACTAAGATGAAAGAAAACGGGTATGAAGTTGGTGGTTTTGATGCTTGCGTTGAAGGTCGTGTGCCAAAAGGTTCAGGGCTTAGTTCATCTGCTTCTTTTGAGGTGTTAATTGGTGCTATTATTAGCAATCTGTTTAATGATGGAAAAATGGATCCTGTTGAGAATGCAATTATTGGACAATGGGCTGAAAATAATTTTTTTGGTAAGCCCTGTGGTTTAATGGATCAGACAGCTTGTTCGGTAGGAGGATTAATTACAATTGATTTTGAAGATCCTGCCAATCCTATTGTAAAACCAATTGATTTTGATTTTGTAACTACAGGATATTCTCTTATTATTACCGATGTAGGTGGAGGTCATGATGATGCTGCTTCTCAGGCTGAATATGCTTCTTTGCCTACGGAAATGAAATCTGTTGCTGCCGAGTTGGGTGCCGATGTGTTGAGAAAGGTTTCATTGGAAGAGATTGTTGATAAAATTCCTCAAATAAGAGAGAAAACCGGTGATCGTGCTATTCTACGTGCTATACATTTTCAAGGTGACAATCAAAGAGTTGTCGATCAGGTTAAGGCTCTTGAAAATAAAGATTTTCAATCATTTTTGAAGATGGTTGTGGAGTCGGGTTATAGTTCATATATGTATAATCAAAATGTTTATGAGATTACTCATAAAGATGAACAGGTTATGTCTTTGGCCTTAGCCTTGAGTGAAATGGTGCTTAAAGGTAAAGGTGCATGGCGAGTTCACGGTGGTGGTTTTGGAGGAACCATTCAGGCTTTTGTTCCTGAAGATTTAGTGGACAAATATGTAGAGACACTTGAGCATGTTTATGGTAAAGGAAAATGTCATAAACTGTTTATTCGTCCCGAAGGTGCAATAAAATTAGAAGTGTAATTTTAAATAAATAATTTTTATTATGGCTAAGAATAAGTATTTATTTCCGTTGATTATTATGGCGGCCCTTTTCTTTTTGATTGGGTTTATGACCACCATGAACAACTCTATGATCGATTTTCTTAAAGAGGCTTTCGATCTTGATTCAAGAGATAAAGGAGAAGTTTTAAAACAGCTTCCCAACACCTTCTTTTTTGGTGCATATGCTCTATCTATTCCTGTTGGACTTTTAATTCATCGTATTGGTTATAAGAATGGTGTGATTTCTGGGATAGGCTTGCTTGCTCTTGGAATTTTTATGTGTATTCCTTTAGTGGCTTTGGGGTATATTCCATTTCTATTTGGAGTAGCTGTTTTTGCCATTGGTATTGTGTTTCTTCAGGTAGCTGCGAATCCTTATGTGAATGCTTTAGGCCCTGCAAAAACTGCGGCGAGTCGTTTAACACTTACAAATTTTTTGAATTCAGTAGCTACAGTTATTGCACCTATGTTTGTGTCAATGCTTATTATTACAGACTCTGATATAGCTGCCAGAATGGATCCAGTTCAGGTACAGGAACCATTTATGATTATTGGTGGTATTGCAGCAGTGATTTTTGTAATTATGTTTTTTCTTAAGTTACCTCAAATTAAGGGTGATGAACATGATGATGCGGAAACACCAAAAGAGTACAAGTCAAGTGCATTTAAATATACCCATGTGTGGTTAGGTTCACTGGCAATATTTGTATATATGGGAATTGAAATTGGTATTCCCAGTTTCTTTGCAGATTATACCAGAGAGCTTGGTCTGGATTTTTCTTCTGCTCAACGTACCGATATGCTTAAATATTATTGGGGTGGATTAATGGTAGGACGTCTGCTTGGTATCTTTATTCTTCAAAAATATACTGCACGACAAATTTTGACACTCTGTTCTGTAGGAGGTATTGTATTGTTGGCAGCTTCTCTATCTATAGGAAGTAGTAATCCTTTATTAGCTATGTGGTTACTTCTTGGAACAGGTTTGTTTCACTCTATTATGTGGCCAACAATTTTCAATTTGGCATTGGAAGACCTTGGGCCTCTTGCAGGGGTAGCTTCAGGTGTGATCTCATCTGCTGTTATTGGTGCCGCTATATTGACCCCTGCTATGGGAGCGGTTCAGGCTTTTACAGGTTCAGTAGTCTTTGCAATTAGCTGTTTGTTTATCTATTATGTCTATCTAATCTATTTTGCAACTAAAGGTTCAAAAATTAGGTAAATAAATTATATTCCAGGCTCTTTTTAAAGGGTCTGGAATCTATTTAAATATTTTTATATGCCAAATAAAGCAACAGATTCTTTTACGTTAAAGAATAATAATGGTGTTGAAATAAAATTTGCGGCTCATGGAGGGCGTTTGATCTCTGTGAAAGTGCCTTCAGTAACAGGTGAAATTGCTGATGTTCTTGTTGGTTATGATACTGTTGAAGAAGCGCTTAACGGAGATCTCTTTTTTGGAGCTCTTTGTGGGAGATATGCTAATCGAATTGTTAAAGGACAATATGTTCTTGACGGAAAAACAGTTCAATTAGATGTAAATAATGGACCTAACCATTTACATGGAGGCGTTGAAGGATTTAATCAACGAGTTTGGAATGTAGAGGAGATCGATAAAGATGGTTGTACTTCTGCTTTTAAATTAACACTTGTTAGTCCGGATGGTGATCAGAACTATCCCGGAGAGTTGAAAGTAAAGGTTGTTTACAGTTTGAATGATCGTAATGAATTTAAAATTGAGTATTTAGCAGAGACCTCTAAGCCTACTGTAATAAATCTTACCAGTCATCCCTATTTTAATTTATCAGGAGATTTAAGTAAAAGTGCAGAGGATCACCTTTTGATGCTTAATGCTAAACAGTTTACTCCTATCGATCCGGCTCTTGAAACTTGTAATGGTGAAATTGCTGATGTAAAAGGAACTCCTATGGATTTTACGTCAGAAAAGCCTGTGAGTGATGCTGTTAATAGTTCGTTTGATCAGATAAAAATGGTTGATGGGCTGGATCATAATTTTGTGATTTCTGACGCCGAAGAGGGTTTAATTAGAGCTGCTACTCTTAAAGATCCTAAGTCTGGTCGATCTCTTGAGGTTTATACCGATCAGCCGGGAATACAGGTTTATACTGGGAATCATTTTGATGGTTCTGAGAAAGGAAAAGGTGGTGCTCCTATAGATAAATATTGTGGTGTTGCACTTGAAACACAAATTTTCCCAAACTCTCCAAATCATGAAAATTACCCGGATGCTGTTTTGCGTCCAGGAAAAGAGTATCAGCATACTTGTATATATAAATTTGGGTTCTAATAAGGAGCTGTTTTGATGATTGCAATGTTACACCGTTGTTTTAATGCGGTGTTAACAGATAAAATATATTTATGCTTCCCTGTTAAATCATTTAACAGGGAAGTTTTTTTTGATAAAATAAAATTTTTAAGTTTATTATCTGCACGGTTTATTAGTTAATAATTAAATTATAAATCATAATGTTTTAAAAGATGATGGAAAAAACTAAAATTTTATTTGTTTGTTTGGGAAATATCTGCAGATCTCCTTCAGCTGAGGCTGTTATGAAAAATCTGATTTATAAAAAAGGTGAAGAGAAGCGATTTGAGATTGATTCTGCCGGAATTATTTCTGCTCATGAAGGACGCCCTGCCGATTCCAGAATGCAGACACATGCTAAAAAGCGAGGATATAAATTAACCAGTATCAGTCGTCCGGTATCTCTTGATGATTTTAATTATTTTGATTATATTATAGGTATGGATAATCAAAATATGGCTGACTTAAAGAGTCTTTCTTCAAATATTAACTCACATGCTAAAATAGTAAGGATGATGGATTTTGCATATGACAGTAACTATGATGAAGTTCCTGATCCTTATTATGGGGGTGCTGCCGGATTTGAGTTGGTTTTGGATCTTCTTGAAGATGCTTGTGAAGGGTTATATAGTTCTATAAAATAATTTTAATACGCTTTTTCAACAATCCTGTTTCGCTGGATTGTTGAATCTTTTTTTTTATCCAGATAATAATATCGCATTCAAATGGAGAGACTCTTTTTAAAGACTTTACTTTTGTCGAAAAGAGTTGCTCCATTTTGCAATTTAATGTTTGATAAGCTTTTGATATGGCCATATTAGAGAAGGTACCTCTAAAAGAGAAGATCGGATATGCTTTGGGGATGCTGCTGTAAATTAGTTCTTTTTTGCTGAAAGTAGTCCGCACGCCGCAAAAATATCTTCCCCTCTTGATTTGCGAATTGTAGTAGTAATACCTTTCTTGTTTAATTGCTCACTAAACCATCGAATCTTTTCAGGGGAGGAACTCTTTAAGTTGGAACCGGGAAAGGGGTGAAATCTTATGAGGTTAATTTTGCATCTTAACCCATTTAAAAGTTTGGTAATTCCCTTAATGTGTTCGTGAGTATCATTTAAATCTTTAAATAATATATATTCAAATGAGATGTTACGTTGTCTGTTTAAATCATAATTTCGTAACGACTCTATTATTTCGGTTATTGGATATTTACTCTCAATTGGCATTAGTTTTTTTCGTTCTTCATGAAATGGTGTGTGCATACTTATAGCGAGATGAGCCTCACACTCTTCAATAAATGTTTTAATAGCAGGAATAATGCCAATTGTAGAGACATTAATTCTTCGTGGGCTCCACTCCATTCCGTACTCCGAAGTGATAATTTTTATACTTTTTATCACCTCATCGATATTGTCCATTGGCTCTCCCATTCCCATATAAACAATATTGGTTAGCTCCTCGCTCTCTGGTATAGATAGTATCTGATTTATTATTTCTCCGGCTGTAAGTTGTCCATTAAACCCTTGTTTACCTGTCATACAAAAAGTGCAGTTCATTTTACATCCTGCCTGCGATGAGACGCATAATGTTTTTCTTTTCTCTTCGGGTATGTATGCAGCCTCTACCTTTGAACTGTTTTGCAAACGGAACAGATATTTTTTTGTTCCATCAATCGACTCCTGACTATTTACCGGCGGATTATATCCTGTACAATACCTTTGTTTTAGTATATCTCTGTTTTTTTTAGATATATTTGACATTGCATCAATGGTTTGCACTCTTTTTTTATATAACCATTCGGCAAGTTGTTTTGCACTATAGGCGGGCAAATTATTTTTAGTGACTATCTCTTTTAGCTGATCTATATCTTTACCAAGTAACTGCTCCTGCATTTCATCTAATTTATATAATGGGTTACAATAAAATATTTTGATTGTCTCCTTTTTTTCAGGTTGTTTTCAGGAATTAATTAATTTTACCACTTTTGTAACTTAAAGTGATAACATCCCGAACCTAATTCTTTACAAATATATAAAAGGGATATTTATATAAATTGATTGATGACGAACTTTTTATTTGATAAGCATAATAACGGCTCTATAAGCAAAAAAGTATTTAAAGGATTTGTTATAAATCTTTTACTTTTAGTTGTGGTTTCAGGAGCGGCTTTATGGGGCGTTAGAATGCTTCATGATTGGATAAAAAGTACAGAGAGGGTTGATAATATTCTTCACCAGATTTATCTGGCCCGAATCTATTCAAATGAATATTCATTAGAGCGTGATACCGTTGGTGCTTATAGAGTAGATAGTATAGTATTTCAGATTGAATCATCTCTTGAAGAGGCTGCTTTAGGTCAGCTGTTTAGTGAAAGCAAAAATGAGCTGGCCGAGGTTGAATTATGGCTTGATGACTTTGTTAATTATCGATCAATGTTTGTTGAGCTAAAACAGAATCGTTTTGATACAGAGGACCGACTAAATGAGCTTTTTGAAAAGATATTTTTGGCAGCAGGTCACTCTTATCCTCGTCCCAGATCTGTAAGGGAAGCTGAGATAACCGGTGTTCATAATGAACTGCTTTTGCAGCTTTTACATTTAAAAGAGATTGAAAAGAAGATATGGAGTTTCCCCAGTCAATTTATCTCTGCCGATTCGGTAGATCATCTTTTTTTGGAGATAGAAAACCTGCTACCTCCATCCGATATTTTACCCCCTAACTCTCAGCAGAATGAGGTAATATCGAATTTACGTACCAATTTGAATGATTACCGTCATGTTATGCTTGGGTTTTTAAAATCTCTTGAGGAGCTTGAAGAGGCCCGTCTAAATATGAGTGAGACTGCCATAAATATTCAAGAAGCAGGAGAGAAAGCTAATATTCATCAAAATCGCCTGATGGAGAAGTTGGCTCGTTACAGTTTATATTTTCTTACTGCAATAATGATAGTTGCTGTAGGTGGCGGGTTTTTTATGGCACTTTTTTTTATACGCAATGTAAAACGTGATGAGAAATCCCGTAATATTAAAGATACGCAGCTTGAAGAGAACAGAAAGTTGTTGAATGATATTATTAATAATAGCGCTTCAATAATATATGTAAAAGATCTTCAGGGTCGATATACTCTTGTTAATCAACCAATGGAGGAGATTATTGGTATAGAGGCTCATAGAATTATAGGTAAGAGTGATTCTGAAATTTTTTCCATTGAGTATTCAAAACCGTTATCATTAAGTGATAACGAGGTTTTAGTTAAAGGTCGTCCTTTGCAGAAGGAGGAGTTTTTTCCTTCAACACGCGGACGACGAATTTTTCTCTCCAATAAGTTTCCTATTTTTAACTCTGCCGGTGAAATTAGCTCTATAGTATGTGTTTCAACTGATATTACACCTATGCGCCAGACTCTTTCAGATTTAGAGAAGAGCCGGGAGAATTACCGAAACATTGTTAGTAATGTACCAGGCGTGGTTTATCACTGTTTAAATGATTCGCGAAGGTCAATGCTCTTTATAAGTGGAGGTGTTGAAAAGCTTATCGGTTTGGGTATTGAGGCCTTTATTGATGAAGGTCAATCTATTATGCCTTTTGTTGAAAAGGAGGATGTAGATAAGGTTAAAGATGTTCTTAGAGATGCTGTAGTACGTCAAAAGCCTTATGAGATTGAATATCGTATAAGAGATTTGGTTGGAAATCGTAAATGGGTTTATGAAAAGGGACTTCCGGTATATGACGGTGAGTCAACGCGTATTACGCTTCAAGGTGTAATTATTGATATTACAGCTCAAAAAGATGCAATGTCTGAGCTTATGATGCGAGACAAGCTTTTAGAGGGCGTCTCAGAGGCTGTTAAAGAGCTTATTGTAACTCCGGTGCTTGAAGATGCAATGTTAAGTGCATTGAGAATTATTGGAAAAGGTGCAGATGTTGATACAGCATTTGTGTTTAAAAACCGCAGAAACATTAAAACCGGTAAATTAGAGACCGATCATTTGGTTGAGTGGGACAAAGCAGTTCTTGAACGAGTAGTGCGCTCCGATTTTGAAAGTTTTACCTATGAAGATATATCAACCGATTGGTATCACGATTTAAAAGGGAAAAAGGAGATTATTGTTAAGCAAAATAAGTTAAATTCCGGCGAACAAAAGTTTTTGCGTTTAATGCACTCTTCATCAGCAATTCTTATTCCGGTTTTTGTTCATGATAATTTTTGGGGTTTTATAGGTTTTGGATATCGTACATTAAAAAACAGATGGAACGATTCTCATAGAACTATCTTTAAAGCTTTTGCTGTAACACTTGGGATTGTTATTGCTCGTAAAGAGGGTGAAGATGAGCTTCAAAAAGCAAAGGAAGCAGCTGAAGCTGCCACTCAGGCAAAAAGTGACTTTCTGGCTCGTATGAGTCATGAAATCAGAACTCCTTTAAATGCTATTATTGGATGGACTCACCTGGGACTTGAAAAGAGTGATACTTCGGTTAATTATGACTATTTAAAAAGGATACAGTCATCTTCGCGTTCACTTTTGGGGATTATTAATGATATTTTAGACTTTTCAAAGATTGAGGCTGGAAGATTAGAGCTGGAAAGTATAGATTTTGATTTGGAGTTGGTATTACAAAATTTGGCTGATATTGTTCTCTTTAGAGCTAATGAGAAAGGTCTTGAAGTTATTTTTGATTACGCCTCAGATGTTCCTTTTAGTTTAACGGGTGACCCTCTTCGTATTGAGCAGATATTGGTTAATTTAGTTAATAATGCAATAAAGTTTACTGAGACAGGAGAGGTTGTTGTTGCTGTGTCAGTAAAGAATCAAACTAAAAGTAAGGTAGAACTTCTTTTTTCGGTAGCCGATACGGGAATTGGCTTAAAAGAGGAGCAGAAGGAAAATCTTTTTAAATCATTTTCACAGGCAGATGTTTCTATTTCCCGAAAATATGGTGGTAGTGGATTAGGACTGGCAATTTGTAAACGTTTAACTGATTTAATGGATGGAGAGATTTGGGTTGATAGTGAATATGGCTCAGGAGCTGTTTTTTCATTTACCATACACTTGAATAAGCAGACTGTTCAAAAGAAGGAACAGATGCGAAATGCTTTTGAAGGTGCAGGAGAGTCTGTTATAATAGCTGATATAAACAGATCATCAGTGAATAGTTTTAAAAAGATTTTATCTGACTTTGGTTTTTCGGTAATACGTTGTTATAATAAAAAGTCATTATTTAATGAACTTAACAGGGTTAAATCAGCAGAGCCATATCGTTTGCTTTTTATTGACCCTTCTGTATTTGGCTCAGAGGCTCCCTCTTACATTATTAAAAATATTAGAAAGTATGAAGATGCGTATGAGGATATGGTTTTTTTAACTACACCATTTACCGAAACAGCATATAAAAATTTGGATTTGAATATTTTAAACAAGCCTGCTAATTATTCTATGGTTTTTGATTGTATTATGGATGTTTTAACAGGTAATATTATAGATGAGGAGTCGTCGGTACAAAAAAAACCAGTTTACAGGGAGTTGCTTAAAGTAAGAGGGCCTATTAAAGCTCTTGTAGTTGATGATACAGCAAGCAATAGGAGTTTGGCTGTAGAACTACTTGATATGGCTAATATTATAACAGATGTTGTTGCCGGAGGCGAAGAGGCTGTTGATCTTGCAGGTTATTATGAAAAAGGGTCTCCTTATGATATAGTTTTGATGGATATTAATATGCCTGGGTTGGATGGTTATTCGGCTACACGAAAAATTAAGCAGGTAAAAGGTTGGCAGGCTGTACCTGTAGCAGCTATGACTGCTGAGGCATTTGGTGATGTTGAAGAGCTCTGTTTGCAGGCAGGAATGACCGGAATTGTTGCAAAGCCGATTGATCCTGAAAGTCTTTTTAAAGTTGTGTATCAACAGGTTTTTGGTGATTATGTTGATGCAAATTTTGATTATCAAAACAGTGAGATAAAAGAGGACATTTCCATTATTTATGACTTTCCCGAAATTGAAGGGGTTGATGTACAGGCTGGTATCAAGCGAATGGGAGGAAGAGTTGATCTTTATAAAAGATTATTGAAAGGTTTTTGTCATGACTATTTTCGTTTTGGTAACTATCTGCGTGAATTAACTCAAATGAATGATATTGAGAGTGCTGCAAGGTTGCTTCACTCTTTAAAAGGCATTGTGGGAACCATGGAGGCTACAGAATTGTATAGCCTTGCTATTAAAACTGAAGCTGCATTTAAAAAAATGCATCCCGACTATGAGACATTGGCCGAAAAGCTTGAGTTTGAGGTTGATTCTATGATTAACAGACTTAAAGAGGTGCTTTAATTTGTGTTTTGCAGGCTTTGCACTACCCTATAACTGTTTCTCTTTTTTTACGTATATTTAAATAATGTAACAGTATGGATGGTTTTAATAAAAAATTGATATCTGCTATGAACTCTCTTAAATATACAACTCTATTGGCTTTTTGCACTATCTTTTTTTACAACTGTTCTCATAAGTCTGATGAGTTGCCCTCCATGTCTCTTATAAATCTTGGATTTGATGGTAAAATAGAAAATAGAGGAACACTGCCTGTCTCTTTTAAAGGCGATCGAGATGTATCTTATAGTGAGGGGGTTTATGATAAAGCATTTGATATATCTGCACATGCTGCTAACAGGCAGCCTTTGATAATTGAAAAGAGCCCTGAAAACTCATTTGAAGATTATCCCGGGTTTTCTCTCTTTTTTTGGGTTAAGGGAGATTCTTATGATCATTACAACTATTCTCTTGTTAGCCAGTTAACGCCTGATGATGGTTCAGGTGTTTCGGGTTGGCGTATTGAAAAAACAGAATGTGGAGGATGGAGCTGGTGGATGTCTGACGGGGATAAAGTGTTAAATTATAATCCGATGGCCCTTTATCAGACTGTTAATGATGGTGAGTGGCATCTTTTAGGATTTTCTGTTAATAAATCTGATGATGAGGTACGGTTATATTATAATGGTCGAAATGTTGCTATTTACTGTTTACGTGACATGGGAGATCTGTTTAAAAACAGGGAAATTGCTATAGGAGCTGACCCGTTTGCCGGGAGTATGATTTATGAGCTCTTTAATGGTTATATAGATGAACTATCTGTGTGGGGGCGCTCTCTAAGTTGTGAGCAAGTGAAAACAATTTACAGAGAACATAAATCAGATGTTAAATTTCGCAGAAGATCCGGTTCGGCAGACTCTGTGACTGTAATGACATGGAATATATGGAATGGTGGAGATAGAGATGGTAAATTTGCCGGTGTTCATAGAGTTGCATCAATTATTGAAGAGTCTGGAGCTGATATTGTAGCTCTTCAGGATGTTGAAAAATCGGGTCCTCAAATTGCTGATGAGTTAGGGTTTTACTATTATCATCGAAGTGAAAAGCTTGGCATAGTTAGCCGTTTTCCCTTTAAAAAAACTCACAATATTTATAGGCCCCAAAATTCTGCTGCTGTTACAATTGAAGTATCTGATGATGATAATCTAATATTTTGTCCCCTTTTATTGAGTAAGAAGCCCGACTTAGAATCATATATTCTTCAGGGTGAAGCGGTAGCTGATAGTATAGTTGAAATGGAGATGGAAACCAGAGGAGCTGAGATACGTTATATTATGTGGGAGATTCAGAGCTTAATGAGTGGTAATAGCGGAGTGCCTGTAATAATTGCAGGTAATTTCAATTCCGGCTCTCATCTTGACTGGACATCTGATAATAAGCATAACAGATATGGGTTGGTTGTCGATTTCCCTGCTACTTTAACAGTTCAGCAAGCAGGATTTGTAGATGTTTACAGGCAGTTTTACCCTGATGTATTAAAAAATCCCGGCTATACCTGGTCGCCCCGCTACAGAGACGTCTTGCACAATCGGGTTGATTTTATTTTTCATTCTAATGCTCCTCGTTTAAGAGCCTCTTCGGTTAAGATTGTTGATGAATCTCCCTGGAGGTTTCCTTCTAATCATGCTGCAGTTAAGGCATCATTTGGTTTTGAGGAGATCGATTAAGCATATTGCTGTTTTAGATAGTTAATTGTTGAGTTGATAGATTTTATTTTAGGCAGATTTTCATTATCTATTTCAAGATTAAACCTTGTTTCAAGATAGTAGAGAAAACATGTCATATCTGTTTCATCCATCATTAAGTCACAGGAAAAAGTAGCATCTTCGGCAATTCTATCCCTTGGTATTCCTGTTTTACGTAAAACCCTGTAGAGATTTCTTCGTATATTTTTATTATCCATAACTAAAAAATTAATGGTGGTTTGTGCTTCTTCTTTTTTAAATAAGACAACTCTGCATTCGATTACACGTATTATTTATCTTTGTCTTTTTTTAAATGTATAACTAATTAAACTTTTTATAATGAACAGATGGTTTGAGTGTAAGGTTAAGTATGTTAGAATAGATGAGCAGAGTGGTAAGGATAAGAAAGTCTCTGAAGTTTACTTGATTGATGCAGTATCCTTTACTGATGCTGAATGTAGGATAAATAGTGAGTTAGAGCAGCTTGTGAGTGGTGAGTTTCAGGTAACAGATATTAAAAAGGCGATATATTCCGATGTTTTTATGAATGGTGAGGGTGATAGATGGTATAAATGTAAAATTAAGTATAGTTCGGTTGATGAGTCGGCAGGAAAAGAGAAACAGGTTACAAATCAAATGCTTATCCTTGCTAATGATCTACAGGGAGCTTTGGAAAATTTATCACACTCACTCTCAGGCATGATGGTCGATTATGTTATAACCTCTATTGTTGAAAGCACTATAGTTGATGTAATCCCTTATAAGGAGGCCGATAAGGTTATATAGTACTGTTAATTACTATCTTTTATATATTATCAAATTAAACTTTTTTACTTTTTATGCGTCTATTTAAAGAAGGATTTGCCACTAGTTGCATCTCCTTCTTTTTAATTATAAATATCTATATAAAATGAGCGTATCCGTAAAGCGTATAACCGGCATTGTTATTACAATTATTATTATATCGGTACTACTTATACCCAGGTTTGGTTTATTTGATTCAGATGAAAATGAAACGGTCTCAACGCAGAGATCTTTACCGGTAACCGGAGTGGTATTAAGTTCAGATGAGATTGAAAATGTAATTAGATCTTCAGGATCACTAATTGCCGGTGATAAGGTTGATGTTACTGCAGAGATTTCAGGAATGGTCTCTTCGATTCATTTTGAAGAGGGTTCGGATGTTAAAAAAGGCGATCTTTTAGTATCCCTTGTTGATGAAGAGCATAAAGCACAGCTTGAAAGAGCAGAATACCAACGTGATCTTTTAGAGCAAATGGTTGATCGTCAGTGCGTTTTGCTTGATCGTGAAGCTGTTAGCCAGGAAGAGTTTGACAGGATATATACAGATTATCTTGTTGCTCAGTCTGAGGTTAAACTGTTAAATACCCGTTTATCCCAAAAGCAGATAACAGCTCCTTTTGATGGTGTTGCCGGCTTTCGCATGGTTAGTCCGGGAGCTTACATTCAACCGGGAACACCGGTAACTACATTAACAAGTCTCTCTCCTTTAAGAGTTGAATTCTCGATCCCTGAAAGATACCAGTCCGAACATTTGATTGGAAATGATATCTATTTTACTGTTTCAGGATTTAATGACAGTTTTGCAGCTAAGGTATATGCTGTTAATCCATCTGTTGAGAAACAAACCAGGACACTTTCGTTGAGGGCTCTTTATCAAAATGAAGATCATAAGTTGCTTCCGGGGATGTTTGCCAATATAAGGATGGTAACAGGTAGGGAAGAGAATATTGTGAAAGTGCCTAGTGAGGCAGTAATTCCACAAATGGATGGAGCCCTCATTTTTGTTAGTCGTAACGGTGTTGCTGAGCAGGTTGGAGTTCAAACCGGCACCAGAACAGAGAAAAATGTAGTTGTAGATGAGGGGTTAATGCCAGGGGATACTGTTATTACAAGTGGTATTTTACAATTACGTACAGGTATGCCTGTTAATTTTACCAATCTTGACTAAGAGTCTTTTTTTATAATTATTTAGAGAAGAATTAAAATAGAGAGATGAGTTTATCTTCGATTAGTATAAGAAGACCGGTTTTAGCAATAGTAATGAGTCTGTTCATTATTATTATTGGTTTTATCGGCTTCACATTTTTAGGTGTTAGAGATTTTCCCAGTGTTGATCCACCCATTATTTCAGTTTCAACAAATTATACAGGTGCTAATGCAGATATTATAGAAACCCAGATAACAGAACCTCTTGAAAATGCTGTTAATGGTATTCCCGGTATTAGAAATATTCAAAGTTCGAGTCAGGACGGCCGTAGTCGAATTACTGTAGAGTTTGAGCTGGAGGTAGATCTTGAAACTGCTGCCAACGATGTAAGAGATAAGGTTTCTGGTGTAATTAGACGTTTGCCGCCCGATGCCGATCCGCCAACTGTGGCAAAGGCCGATGCCGATGCACAACCTATTTTTTCAATTACTCTTCGAAGCGAATCACGCAGTTTAATTGATTTAACTGAATTTGCCGAGGTTAATTTTAGAGAGCGGTTACAAACCATTCAGGATGTTAGTAATGTGATGACATGGGGAGCCAAACGATTTGCTGTTCGCATGTGGATGGATCCGGATCGTCTTGCTGCTTATGGGTTGACACCTGTAGATGTTCGAAATTCTCTTCAACGTGAGAATATTGAACTGCCTTCAGGGAGAATTGAAGGAGATAATACTGAATTAACTATTCGTACCATGGGGAGATTTACCTCAATTGAAGAGTTTAACCGCATGGTGATTTACAGGGATGATGATCGTGTTATAAGATTCTCTGATATTGGGCGTGCTGTGGTTGAGGCTGAAAATATGCACTCAATTTTAAAGATGAATGGCACGCCAATGGTTAATAATGTTATTGTTCCACAGCCGGGAGCAAACTATATCTCTATTGTTGATGATGCTCTTGATCGTCTTGAAGAGCTTAAACAGGATCTTCCTGCAGATATTATAGCTGAGGTGGGATTTGATAATACTGAATATATAAGAGACTCCATTAATGAGGTTCAGCAGACAATATATATTGCTTTTATATTGGTTATTATTATAATTTTTCTTTTTCTACGGGATTGGCGTACAACTTTAATTCCTGCTATCTCTATTCCTATTTCATTGATAGGTGCATTTTTTATAATGTATGCTGCAGGGTTTACCATCAATATTTTAACTCTTCTTGCTGTTGTTTTGGCTATCGGACTGGTTGTGGATGATGCCATAGTGGTTATGGAGAATATTTATGCTAAGATTGAGCGGGGTATGGATCCTGTTGATGCCGGAAAACAGGGTGCTGCTGAGATTTTCTTTGCTGTTATAGCAACTACAGTTACTTTGGTGGCAGTATTTTTTCCGATAGTATTTTTACAAGGGGTTACCGGGAGATTATTTAGAGAGTTTAGTATTGTTATTGCAGGCTCTGTTGTTATCTCATCTTTTGTTGCCCTCTCTTTAACACCAATGCTTTCATCCCGTATTTTAAAGAAGAGAAATAAGGGGCATAACTGGTTTTATAATTTTACAGAACCTTTTTTTAATAGCTTGGCTAACGGATATCGTAATGCGTTAAATCGCTTTTTGGCTAATCGATATTGGACTTTTGTGATAATTGCCGGAGTTATCTTTTTTATCTCTCTTTTATGGTCGGTGCTACCTGTTGAAATGGCACCAATGGAAGATAGGGGGCAATTTAGAATTAATACAACAGCTCCCGAAGGTGCAACTTATGATTATACCCTTAGATACACTGATAAGGTTGCCGATTTGGTTTTGGATGAGGTTCCTGAAAGTAAAAACTTGTTTCAGATTGTTGGGTTGTGGGGTAATAATAGTGCATTTTTTAGAGTTGAGTTGAGTGATAGCGATGAACGAGAGAGATCTCAGCAGGAGATTGCTACAGATCTTAATCGTAAAATTAGTAATCTTACAGGGGCTCGCAGTTTTGTAACACAACCTCAAACATTTGGAGGGCGTCGGGGAGGATTGCCTGTACAATATGTTTTGCAGGCACAAAACTTAGATAGACTCAAAGAGTTTTTACCTCTTTTTATGGAAGAGGTTGCTAATAGTGGTTTATTTCAAAATTATGATGTTAACTTAAAGTTTACCAAACCTGAGGTGAGGGTTAATATAGACCGGGAAAAGGCTGCTTTAATGGGGGTTTCGGCTCGTGATATTTCACAAACATTGCAGCTTACTATGTCGGGACAGCGACTTGCATATTATATTAT
Source organism: Marinilabiliaceae bacterium ANBcel2 (assembly GCA_029688995.1). Lineage (GTDB taxonomy): Bacteria > Bacteroidota > Bacteroidia > Bacteroidales > Marinilabiliaceae > JARULA01. The sequence goes on along the minus strand of JARULA010000001.1, from coordinate 295,938 downwards.
GAACGGAAAGCAGTATGAGATTATAGGTGAGCTGGAGAGAGATGACAGGAACAGACCTGTTGATATAACCTCTTTATATGTTCCTGCTCATAATGGGGAGCTGGTTCAGCTTGATAATATAGTTACTCTTGAAGAGAGCAGTACTCCTCCTCAGTTATACCGATATAATCGTTTTGTCTCTGCAACTGTTTCTGCAGGTTTAGCTGAAGGTTTTACTTTGGGGCATGGACTTGATGAGATGGATCGTATTGCCGATTTGGTTTTGGATGATACTTTTAGTACCGATCTTGCCGGTGATTCTAAAGATTTTGTTGAGAGTACTTCAAGTTTAATTTTTGCTTTTTTGTTGGCAATAGTACTAATTTATCTTGTTTTATCAGCTCAGTTTGAAAGTTTTAGGGATCCGTTAATTGTTCTATTTACAGTTCCATTGGCATTGGTAGGGGCTTTAATATCGTTATGGTATTTTGAACAAACACTAAACATTTTTAGTCAGATTGGTATTATTATGTTGGTCGGACTGGTAGCAAAGAATGCTATTTTGATGATTGAGTTTGCTAATCAGCGTAAAGCGGCCGGCCTTGCTCTTGGTGATGCTATAAGAGAGGCTGCAGCTGCAAGGTTTCGACCTGTGTTGATGACAAGTGCCTCTACTATTTTGGGTGTGTTACCAATGGCTCTTGCATGGGGCGCTGGAGCTGAAAGCCGTGTTTCTATGGGTATTGCTGTTGTTGGAGGGTTGTTATTTGCATCTTTTTTAACTCTGTTTATTATACCTGTCATATACACATTTATATCGGAGAAATCGAAATCTGTTTCTAATGTTAACTAATAACAAATCTATTGTGTGTCGTAATATGATAATTAAATATTTTAATAATAAAATATTGGGCGTGCTAACTGTTTTTCTTTTTTTTATATCATCTCATCTTACTGGAGAGCAATATGAGCCTTTTTCTCTTACTCTTTCAGAGATTATTCAAGAAAGTTTTGAGAATAATCCTGCCCTTCAAATTGAGCATAACCGTGAAGAGATGGTTTCCAATAATCACACATACGAGCCTTTTATGCCATCAATTACCGCTTCGGGGCGTACTGAAAGCTCGAGAACCGAAACTACACGCAGAAGAGATATTGGAGGTGAAGAGCTGGAAGATACTTTTACTGATGTAAAGAGTGAAACTTTAGGTGGTGGGGTAAATCTTTCATGGCGTATTTTTGACGGATTGGGAATGTTTGCTGCTTATGACAGAACAAAGTTGAATTTGTCTATTAGAGAGTTAGAGACACGAAAAGCTGTTGAGAATTTAGTTATAGATATTAGTGACTACTATTACCGTATTATAGTTCAAAATAAAAGGGTTGAAGCTGCCCGGGAAGCCCTTAAGCTTTCAAAGGAGCGTTTTTCTATTATTGAGGAGAAAGTTGAGTTAGGTGCTGCATCAGGCTTAGAATTGCAACATGCCAGTTTAGATCAAAATACCGACAGTTCTAATGTTGTACGTCAGCAGCAGATTCTTGATAACTATTATATCAGGCTCAATAGATTGATGAATCAAAGTTTTGACTGTCGTGATTATATTAATGACTCTATAGAGGTTGGTGAACCCTTGCATATAGATGATCTGGAGCTTTTGACAGTTGAAAATAATTCAGATATAAGAGCAGCGCTTAAAGGTATTGACCTTTCCAAAACAGAATTGCGTCTTGCCCGTTCAGAACGTTTTCCGGTACTTGATTTTGTTACCGGATATACATATAACAGATCAGAATCACCTGCAGGAGTTATGACTTTTAATAAATCGCATGGCCATAATTATGGTTTTCAGGCTTCTTTTAATGTTTTTGATGGTATGCGTGTTAACCGATTGATAGATAATGCCAAAATAGAAAAGCATAATCGCGAGCTCGGTTTAGAAAATATCAAATTAGAAGTTATGGAGGAGGTGCATACTATGTATAATCTTTATCTTAATAATTTGATGATGATAGAGTTTGAACAAAATAATCTTACTGTATCAATAAATAATTTGGAAATTGCTTTAGAAAGATATGAGCTCGGAAATTTATCGGGCGTTGAATTTCGTGAGTTTCAGGTTAATTATTTGGAATCTGTTGACCGTCTCTTAGATGCTCAGTATCAGTCTAAAGTGCTTGAATTATCCCTTCTTGTAATAAGTGGACAAATGGATGAATTTTTGTCTCGGATTAATTAAAATTTGATATGGTTTCTTTTTGTAAGTAAAAATAGTTACTTTTGTATATATTGAAAGTTGTAATTCGTTTTAAGTGACGATTTTTAGAGTTGCTTTCTAATTGTAAATGTTTCAATTATTTTTTTTTGATATTGTTTGTTAAAAATCAAAAAAAATAATTCTTTTGTAGCACATTTAGTTAGAAAAAGTTAAAAAGTCAATTAGAGGTAGTCTATCTAAATTTTATTTTGATGAATATTTTATCTGATATATAATCTTAATTATCAGATACTATATATTTTTTCCTATTTATTAACTATAAACCTTAAACTTTATGAAGAAAGTTTTATTAACACTTTCCTTCCTGATGTTTCTCGGAGTTAGTGTGATTTATGCACAAACCGTTAATATTACCGGTACTGTAACCGGTAGTGATGATGGTATGCCTATACCCGGAGCATCTGTTTTTGTAGAGGGAACAACAGTTGGAACAGTAACACAGGCAGATGGTAGTTATAGCCTGAATGTTCCGGAGAATGCCGAGTCATTAGTTTTTACTTTTGTTGGGATGAGATCCCATACAGAGACCATAGAAGGTCGCACTACCATTGATGTTACACTTGACAGTGATGCCATTGCCATGGACGAGGTTATTGTCGTTGCTTATGGAACTAGTACTCGTGCCTCTTTTACCGGTTCTGCTTCTAATGTGCAAACAGATGAGATTCTTTCATCTAGAGCAGAGTCTGTTGACAAGGCATTAGCTGGTCGTATTTCAGGGGTTAGATCTACATCAACAACTGGTGATCCTGGTTCTGCTGGAGAAATGCAGATTCGTGGAATTGGTTCAATTACCGGTTCTACCAGTCCGTTATATGTAGTAGATGGAGTTCCCATCACAACTGGAGATTTTGGATTGCGAGCATCCAGCAATGTGCTATCTACATTAAATCCTGATGATATTGAGTCTATGACTGTACTTAAAGATGCTGCTGCCGCCTCATTATATGGTTCTCGAGCTGCAAATGGAGTGGTTATTATTACTACTAAGCAGGGTTCTGAAGGGGAAACTCAATTTAATTTTAGGGCCAATATTGGGTGGTCAGATATGGCGACAAACTCCTTTGAATTGATGAGTGGACCCGAATATGCACAATATCATCAGCATGCACTGGAAGGCTATTTTTTATATCAAGAAGATGCTTTAGTTCCAGGGGGTGCAAATTATGGTAATGAAGCAATTATTGATGCTGCTCGTGATTTTGCCGAGGCTAATCGATTTGAAGCCGGTTGGTTAAGTCCGTCAAGTGCAAATGAAGGTTCTGATTGGCGTGACTATATATATGATGGAGGTTCCGATCAGGAGTATCAATTTTCGGCTAGTGGAGGTAATGAAAATACTACATTTTATACTTCATTAGGATATAGAAATGTTGAAGGTATTGTACGTAATCGTGAATTTGAAAGATTTACAGGAGTTTTAAATCTTGAAAATCAGGCACGAGACTGGATTACCTTTGGTGTAAAAACTCAGTTAGCTTATACCAATCAGCTGGGAAGAGGAGATCAGACCGATCAGGAGCAGGGGATTTCTACCGGAAGTCCATTGTCGCTGCTTTTTGCTGCCGATCCTACACAAATGGCCTATGATGAAGATGGTGGTTACAATATGAGTGGCTCTTTTAATACCACAGTTGGGAGTCCTATTGGCGCCTTATCTAAAGAGGAAGCTTTTATTGAGAATAAGACTTATCGGGCATTAAATAATTTAACTGCCACTATCCAGATCTTACCGGAGCTTTCATTTAGAACAACAAATGCTGTTGATTATACTTTAGTGAAGCATTTTAATTATTGGGGCCCTAATTCTATGGATGGTGCCAGCATTAATGGATTAGGGGAACGTCAAAATCAGGATATAACTAGTTTAACAACTTCTAATGTCTTTAATTATGTTAATGCTTTTGATGGTGTTCACAATGTAGATGCTCTCATTGGTTTTGAATCTCAAAAGTATGAAAATACATATGAGTTTATGTCAGCCTCTGACTATTCCAATGAATTATTAAGAGAATTGGCTAATGCTCAGCCCAGAAATGTTTCCAGTGCTTTCTATAAAAGGTATATGCAGTCATTTTTTGCAAATGCAAATTATAATTATGATAACAGGTACTATTTAGGAGCCAGTTTAAGAAGTGATGAATCTTCACGTTTAGGTTCTGATAATCGAAGGGGAACTTTTTATAGTTTTAGTGGTTCATGGAGATTTTCTGAAGAGGAGTTTTTTGGTAGCAATTTTGTGAGTGATGGTAGAGTAAGGGCTTCATATGGTACTAATGGTAATTTACCCGGGAGCAGTTATGCCCATTTAGGTTTATACTACTTGGGGTCTGAATATGGCGGATTGCCTGCAATTTTTTTAGATCAGGCTGAAAATGCTGATTTGGGTTGGGAGATGAGTAAAAACTTCAACTTAGGTTTTGATTTTACTTTTGTAGATAGATTTACTTTAAGTGCAGAATATTATAATAAGTACACAACTGACTTGTTGCTTGATGTACCATCTTCTTATTTTACTGGCGTAGAGGAGTCTTTACAGAATTTTGGTGAGATATCTAACACTGGTGTAGATATAGAACTTCGAGGATATGATCTTCTTCTTTCAGAAGTGCAGTGGGATGCTTCTTTAATGTTTAGTACTCTTGATGCTAAAGTTGAGGAGTTGCCGCAAGGAGAGGATATTATTATGGGTGACGGAAATCTTTATATATACAGTGAAGGTGAAGATTTGTACTCTTTTTATTTGCCGACCTATCATGGTGTTGATCCAGAATCGGGACTGGCTCAATTTCTTATAGACCCCGATGGATCTACTGATGAAAGTAATTTGACTTATGATTACAATCAGGCAATGCGCGGCAATCAAGGAGCTGCATATCCAAATATTACCGGTGGTTTAAGTAATACTTTCAGTTGGAACGGTTTTTCATTAGATATGTTACTTACTTATCAGTTTGGAGGTCAGTTATTTGATTACCCCGGTTATTTTACACGTCATGATGGAGCACGTAATGCAACTTTTAATTTAGCTAAGGATGTTGCAGGTAATTACTGGACTCAACCCGGAGATATTGTTGACAATCCGCGCCCTGTAGTTGTGAATCCTTTAAGACCTGATTTATGGTCTTCAAGACATCTTTATTCTACTGATTTTGTTAGGTTAAAAGAGTTAACTTTTAATTATGATCTTCCGGCGAGATTTTATGAGCAAATAGGTGTTGATGCAGTTCGATTGAGTTTTTCAGCACACAATCTTCCTTTCCTGTATGCGGCGACTGATGATATGGAGTTAGAAGTAGCTTTAAATGGATATCGTACTGTTGATACTCCATTGGCAAGGACATTTTCTTTTGGTGTTAATGTTCAATTTTAATTTTTAATTTAGATTATTATGAATAGAATATTAATAATATTAACAGTTGTTTTTGCTTTTTCGGCTTGCAGTGATCAGTTGGAACAGTTTCCATCATCCAGTTTACCCTTAGAAGAGGCTGTTACAACTGTACCGGATTTAAATAATGCAGTAAATGGTGTTTATAGAACATTTATTGATCAATACTCTTATCCTGGTGATTTTGGTATATATGCTGATGGAAGAGGTGGTGATGGTCAAATTATAGATGCTGTTAACCATTTTCAACCGGTTGCCCGATATCAGATGCATCCTAATAGTGGATCTGCAGCTGGATTTTATGAGATATTTGCTTATGCAATAGCCAGAGCAAATGATCTTTTAGCTCACGTTGATAATATTGAAGTTGGTGAAGATGAAGAGGAGGCTTTTAATGATCTAATTGGTCAGTTATACGCAGTTCGTGCTATGGCTCATTTTGATATGGCTCGAATATATGCTCAGCTTCCCGGAGTTGCTTCTGATTTGGATGCTGCCAATTCTGGTATTGTAATTGCTGATGAGAGGGTAGAAGTAGATGCTCAATTTAGAAGATCTACTTTGCGTGAAACTTATGATTTTATAATTGAAGATTTTCAAAAATCTTTGGATTATTTAAGTAAAGAAGAAGCAGATGGTTCCGGTAAGATTAATTACTGGGCTGCTAAAGCATTACTAAGTAGAGTTTTCTTGTATTATGAGGATTATGATAATGCTTTAACTAATGCTCATGATGTTATTGTCGATAGTCCATATAGTTTATTCGAGATTGATGAATTTATCTCATCATGGAAGCAACAAGGTACCAGCGAATCTTTATTTGAGGTACTTATTACTTCTACTATGAGTGCTCAACGTAATTCTATCGGGTACTATACTAATCCTGATGGATATGCCGAATTTGCTGCATCAGATGATTTTAGGGATTGGTTGGTAGCGCAAAGTGATGATATACGTTCACAATCTATTGCTTTCAAATCCGATGAAGGATCTAATGAGGCTTATTATACCATCAAGTATGAGGGGCGTGAAGGTGTTGCAGATCCGTTGTATATTAATAATCCAAAAATTATTAGATTGGCAGAGGTCTATTTGATAGCTGCCGAGGCTGCTCTTTTGGGTGGTGTATCTGGTGAGGCTTATGATGCTGTTGATTATTATAATGAATTACGTGCTAATAGGATTGATGAGTATGCAGAAGTTTCTGATATAGATATTGATGATATTTTGGATGAGCGTAGAAGAGAGTTGTTTGGAGAGAATCACAGAATGTTTGATTTAGTTCGTCATCAACGCTCAATTATACATCCAGATATTGGCGAGATTCCTTATGATGATCATCGTATAATTTCTGCCATTCCTCAAAGGGAAAGAGATATTTCTCCTGATTTAGCTCAAAATCCCGGATATGGTGGTGATTAATCGTAATGATATTTCATCCTTATAGGCTAACCTGTTTAGCAATTAGGTTGAAAAATTTATAGGGGCTGTCTAAAAAACATTGGACAGCCCCTAATTTTTTTAGTTATTGAAATGGAGTGATTTCATATAATTTTTAGTTGAATATGTCGAGTTAGTAAACTCTTGCTTTTTTGGTTTCTTCGGCAAGAAATTCATTGATTAGGTTGGTTAGTTTTCGGTTTCGTTGCATTAAACCTGCTATTTTGCCGGCAACTCCTGCTATTACTGCTGCTATTGCTATTATAGCTATGATATAATATCTGCTCATTTCAGTTGCTGAATCCAATAATATAAGGGCACCCAAAAATAGTGGAGATGCATACATTATATATTGTCTTCCTGAGCTACAACCGCATTCATCTAATAGTAAATTGAATTTTCGGCTCCATTCATTATTTTCAACTTCTTTGAGATGAGCAAATTTGAAGTTCACCTGTTTGGGATGTGATTTTGCTACTTGTTTTAAATCTTCAGTTGATTTAATATCCATAAAGCCGCCATTTTAAATAGTGTGTAATATAGTTGACTTAATTATTGTGGCAACACGTAAAATAATGGTATAATCAGTTATTGGATTATTGATTTAACTGTTAAACTTGTTTTAGCTGTTAAAATTTAAGTTAAAAAATATGTGGTGAAAATTCTAATTTTTAAGTAGAAGTAGTTAATTTTTAAATTTTTTAATCTTTGGGTTGAAATATTCTGCTTTATATTGGGAGAGTTGTTCTACCAAAATGATTTTCAAGATGATTACGCATTGCATCTCGAAATTTATCGGCATCTCTTTCTTTTAAAATGTTAACCAGATCTTTATGAGATGCATATTGTCTCGTTGTAGCTCCTGTCTTGTTTATTATGTTTTGTGAATAAACATAGCTAAAAATTGGCAACAGCATGCTTTGAAAACCGCTAAGTGTATCATTTTGAGTTATTGAGTAGAGTTTACTATGAAATTTTATTTCATACTCAACATCAAATAGTGTATCTTTTGATGGGGAGTTTTCTCTTATTACAATTTGGCTAAGCTCTTCTATATCTTCATTTGTAGCTCTTGTTACAACAAAATCGGCCATTCCTACTTCAATAATTAATCTCATTTCAAAGATGTTACGTAAGGTGTTGGTGTCCATTATTGCCGGAATAAGCAGTTTTTTGAAAACATTGGGTATGTCAGGGCTTGTTATAATAGTCCCTTTATGTTTAATGGATTCAATTAGCCCCATTGTTTTTAGACGGTTTAAGGATTCTCTTACAACCGTTCTGCTTACACCCATTGCCTCGGCAAGCTCTACCTCTTTAGGTATAAGATCTCCTACTTTTAGTTTTTGATCAACAAATAGGCTGATAATGTTCATTTCGACCTTGTCAACCAGACTTCTGGTGTCGATTGTCTTTAGTGCGTTTTTAATTTCTTCTCTATCCATAATATTACAAATCTATAAAAAAAAATGGTTAAAATTTGTTTTTTTTAAAGAAGCTATGTATGTTTGTACTTATGTAATACATAACTCAACCACAAGTTTAATTAAAAATTTTAAAAGCTATGAAGAAAAGGTCCTGTTTTTTTAAAATTTCGCTGCTTTTTAGTTTTATACTACTATTAAGTAGCGCGATTAACGCACAGAATACCGTAACAGGTACTGTTACCGATGCAGAAAGCAGCGAGACGGTACCGGGTGTTCATGTTGTTGTTCACGGAACCTCGCAAGGAACTATTACTGATGTTGATGGACAATATTCGCTTAGTGTTCCAGATGAGGATAGTGAATTGGAGTTCTCGCTTATTGGTTATGAAACCAAGATTGTTCCCGTTCAGGGGAGAGAAGTTGTTGATGTTGAAATCACCTCTTCTTTAACAGAGTTAGATGAAGTTGTTGTAACAGGTTATGGTGGTACACAATTGAGGTCGAAGCTTACAAATTCTATTACCACTGTAGATGATGAAACTTTTACTAAAGGTGTACATTCAAATCCTGCACAGGCTTTATCAGGTGCTGTTTCAGGATTAAGAGTTTCTCAAACTTCGGGACGACCTGGTGCTGTTCCTAATATTGTGTTAAGAGGTGGAACTAATCTTGATGGTTCTGGTTCCCCGTTGGTTTTGGTTGACGGACAGGTACGTAACATTAGTGATATTAATCCTAATGACATTGAGTCGATGGAGGTTCTTAAAGATGCCGGTGCTACTGCTTTATATGGAGCACGTGCCAATAATGGTGTAATTCTTATTACTACCCGCCGTGGTTCTGAGGGTGTTTCAGAAATTAGTGTTAGTTCAAAGATCGGACTTAATTATCTTAACCCTCCTTATGAATTTATGAATGCTCCTGATTATCTGCATTGGGCCAGAACCGGTGTTCAACATGCCGGTAATATGTATGGAGAAAATACCGGACATGGAACAGGGATTCAGGGAACATTAAATGGTACCACTCCTTATGGTATTGGAAATGTATATTTTGATTCTGAGGGTAATCCTATAGATGGTAATCAAACAACTTTGGGAGTTTGGAGTCCTATGGTTTATACCGACGATCTTGCATTTTTAAAAGATAGGGGATGGAGAACTATGATTGACCCCATTACAGGTGAAGAGATTATTTTTAACGAGTTTGATATGTCTGATTATGCCTTTAATCGTCCGTCAGTTACAGAGGAGTATAACGTTTCTGTAACAGGAGGTAATGATCGTGGTAATTATTATGCCGGTATTGGATATCATTCCGATGAAGGTATTCCGGTTGACACTTACTATGACCGTTTAACTTTTACTTTTAATGGTGATTATCAGATACGTGACTGGTTAAAATCAAGCAGCTCTTTTTCTTTTAATGATGCTCAGTGGAAGAATGTAGTTAATAACTCAGAGGCTAATTATTTTGGTCGTATGTTGAGTTTGCCCCCTACCATGAGAGGTTATAACGATGATGGAGAAATGTTGTTGGGACCAAATTTTGGTGATGGTAATCCAAAAGTTAACTCAGATAAATTTGAGCGACACAACCGATCAAATAAATTTACTATGATTCAGGGATTTTCATTTGATCTTGCTCGAGGGTTAAGTTTTGATGTAAATGCTAACCTGATGTTTGATGAGTCTCATCAGGAATCTTTTAATAGAGATTTTCTTAGCTCTCCGGGTAATATTAATACTTCTCGTAGTTCTTCTGCCAGCTTTAATAGAACTATTCGACAGACATACAATGCTGTTTTAAATTATGAGCTTGACTTTGGTCAAAATCATCATGTGAACTCGCTTTTAGGATATGAGTATTATGATACATATAATAAAGGCTTGTCTGCTTCTGGTTCAGGAGCTCCTACCGATAGTTTTAGAGATTTAAGTTATACATCCAGCGATGAGGGAATGCGAAACATTAACTCATGGCATGTACGTGAAAGAATTAAGTCATACTTTGGTCGTGTAAACTATGATTATGACGATAAGTATCTTATGACATTTACTTTCCGAAATGATGGATATTCAAAGCTTTTGGATGATAATCAGTGGGGTTTCTTCCCTGGTATTTCTGGTGGATGGGTTGCCAGTCGCGAAGATTTTATGAGAGACTATTCTCATATTATATCGTTTGCCAAGCTTAGAGCAAGTTATGGATTAAATGGAAATGTTTCTGGTATTGGACCGTATGAACTACAGGGTAGTTATAATACTAATGAGTATAATGGAAATATTGGTTATTTAACCGGTTCTATTCCTAATCCGGGTCTGCAATGGGAGAAATCTAGAACATTTGAAGTTGGTGCAGATTTTGGACTATTTGATAATGCTATAAATGCTAACTTTACTTACTATAACAGGTTAACAACAGATAAGTATGCAAATATTCCTCTGCCGGGAAGTTCTGGAATTACCTCTATTCGAAGCAATAACGGAGAGTTTAGAAACCGTGGTATTGAAATGGAGTTCGGATTTAGAGTTCTTGAGCGTGGTGATCTTGCATGGAATATTGATGCTAATATGGCATTTAATCGTAATACTATTGAGAAGTTACCGGATAACGGATTAGAAAGAAACCGTCAGGGCGCTTTTGAAGTTTATGACCCTGATACAGGAGATAAAATATGGGTCGGTGGCTATCAGGAAGGTCAAAGACCCGGTGCTCTTTATGCATTCGAAGCTCAGGGTATCTTTAAGGATGAAGATCATGTAATGGAGATAGCTGCTGATCGCGTTGATATTACTTCAGGTAATAACGGAAGCAACGGAGTTCCTGTTTATGGTCCCGAGGTTTATGACAGTGAAGCATATGGTCTTCCAATACTACCCGGTGATGTAATTTGGAGAGATGTTAATGGTGATGGAACTATAAGCGATTATGATATGGTTTATCAAGGTAATGTAAATCCTAAATATACAGGAGGGATAACATCCAATTTGGTATATAGAGATTTTACTCTTTCGGCACGTATGGATTATGCTCTTGATTTTGTTCAGATGGATAATATCCGTCCCTGGTTTATGGGTATGATGCAGGGTACTTACAACTCTATTGAAGAGACTGCCGACACCTGGACTCCTGATAATCCTACAGCTAGCTATCCAAGATATATGTGGGCCGATCAGCTTGGAAAAAGAAATTATGCCCGTCCGTCAAGTATGTTTGTTTACGATGGTAGCTACCTTGCATTTAGAGAGATTTCATTAAGATATGATGTTCCTGTTGAAAGATTAATTGGTAATGACATTGCTGCATTAGAGCTTTCAGTTACAGGACAAAATCTTGGCTATTTAACCGCTTCAGAACTGTATTCTCCAGAAATTAGTAGTACATGGGGAGCCACTGGTGGTTATGGTTTGCCTCGTACTGTTATATTTGGTGCTAACATCAGATTTTAATGATGTAAATGGCTTAAATAAGTAACATAAACAATAAAGAAAAAATTTCAGTTATGAAAAAGATTAAATATATAATGTTTTTTTTCGCATCACTTCTATTTTTAAGTTCATGCGAAACATTAGATCTGGCTCCAGAAGATCATTACGGAAGTGGAAATTTCTGGCAGAGCGAGGAGCAGATTCGTGGATATGTTTACGGATTACACAATAATCTACGTGGAGGATTATACACCTATTTTTTGATGGGGGAAGCTCGTGGAGGTCTTCATAGGGATGGAACCTCTTCAACTAATACCAGTTTGAATGCGTCGGGATTAAAAGTTCAGGATTTAAGAGCCGATAATGCTCAAATTTCTAACTGGGGAAACTTTTATAATAGGATATTGCAGGTAAATAATGCTATTGCTCAGGTATCTGATAAAGGTAAAACTCCATTTTTAGATGATGATTCAAGAGGTTATTTTCTTGGTCAGTTATATGGATTAAGATCTTATCACTATTTTTGGCTTTACCGTACTTACGGAGGTGTTCCTTTAATTCAAACTATTGATGTTTTAGAAGGAGAAACTTCTGCTGAAAATCTATATACTGCTCGCTCTTCTGCATCTGATATTATGGCTTTTTTGAAGGATGATATACAGCGTTCGGTTGATAATTTTGGTGATGATTTTACTATGACCGATGGTGGAGCTGTTTGGAATAAATATGCATCCTTGATGCTTAAAGCTGATATATATATGTGGTCAGCTAAAGTTTCCACTGGTGATTATCAGGCAAATCCTGCTGATATCGATGTGGCTGAAGCTGCTTTAAAAGCGGTTGAGAATCAATTTTCACTGCTCTCTTCATTTGCCGATGTTTTTGACTATAACAATAAAGGGAATGATGAAATCATATTTGCTATTCGATTTCGAGATGGAGAGGCTACTAACTTTGCTGCTCATATGTTATATTCTGCAGATATGTTCAGAGGGTTAAAATATGATAGAGACAAGAATCAGCTTGATGATGTTTTGGATTTAAGAAACAACGGATTGCAGCGTCATGAATATAGATTTGAACTTTTTGAGAGCTATAGCGAAGAAGATCAAAGAAGAGATGCTACCTTTTATGATTATTACGATTTAGACGATGATAACGAACTTGTAAACCCCGGTACTGTTCTTCGTAAATTTAAAGGGTTGATTAATAATGATGGTAATCGTGTTTATGCCGATGATGTTCCTGTTTATCGTTATGCCGATGTTTTACTTATGTTAGCAGAGGTTGCTAATTTTAAGGGTGAAGATCCAGCTCCCTATATTAATCAGATAAGAGAGCGTGCTTATGGTGAGAATTATGATGAGGCTCTACATGGGTATAGTGATCAGGGATTTGCTGCCAATGAACTTGCTATTTTGTTTGAGCGTGATAAAGAGTTTGTTTGGGAAAATAAAAGATGGTTTGATATTTTGCGTATGCATGCAGATGATAATGGAACCCCGTTAGTGTTTTCACCGTATGCAACTTATGGCGATGGTACAGAGCCTGTACTTGATCAGGCATCTGAAGCGCATAAAATTTTATGGCCGATAGATGTTAACACTTTAAATGATGATCCGTTGCTTGAGCAAACTTCGGGTTATTAAAATATATTTTATGCTATTGGCAGAGGGAATAATCTTCTGCCAATAGTTATGTTTAATTTATGATAAAGTTTTTATGAGAATGAAAAGGTTGTTTTATTTAGTAATAATATCTGTTTTTGCTTTAGGTTTGAATTCATGCGCAACTGAAGCAACAGGTGTCTCCGGTGGAGATATTGTACAAAAGAAAGTGCCACTATTTTTAGAGAGAGATAATGATAATTTGTTTCAAATATCTTTTGAAATAGAGAGAGAAGAAGCTCCTTTGAGTCTGGAGGCCTTAACTGTTAAGCTTAAAAAGGGGTCTGATTATGATGTTTTATCTTCATTGTCGGCACATTACCTTTTAAAAGAGGGAGATGAAGATAATGATCCTGAATATCAATATTTTGGTGAAACTTCTACAACGGGCAGATCTTTGAAGATAAATGGAGATTACACTCTTGATGCCGGTGAGCACACCTTTATTTTTAATGCCAAAGCCAATTCTAATGTAGATTTGGTAAATTCCTTTGTTATAGAAAAGATTGAAGCTACACTGTCTAATGGATATTATATTGTAGATAATAATGATCCTTACTCTTATCGTCCTGCCAAAGTTTTACGAGCTGCCGGTCAGGATAACTGTCACACATATCGTATTCCCGGATTAACAACTACCTCTGAGGGAACTCTTATAGCTGTTTATGATAACCGTTATAATAATAGTAAAGATTTGCAGGAAGATATTGATGTAGGTATGAGCCGTAGTACCGATGGAGGTCAAACATGGGAGCCTATGAAAGTAATTATGGATATGGGAGAATGGGGTGGACACCCTCCAAGACGAAATGGTATAGGAGATCCTGCAGTTCTTTATGATCCTAATACTAATACGCTTTGGGCTGCAGCTTTATGGATAAGTGGAATGTCTCCCGATAAGATGTTATGGTGGCATTCACAACCTGGTATGTCCCCCGAGGAGACAGGACAATTTGTATTGGTTAAAAGTACCGATGATGGTAAAACCTGGTCAGATCCAATTAATATTACCGACCAAATTAAAGATCCCGAATGGCAATTGATGTTTATGGGTCCGGGTCGTGGAATTACTATGGATGACGGCACGATTGTTTTTGCTGCCCAGTTTAAAGAAGATATTGGAGAGAAGGCTATAGATGGGGGCGATTATGTTAGTCATTCAACTATTGTGTATAGTAAAGACGGTGGAGAAACCTGGGAGATAGGAACAGGTGCAAAGCCTAACACTACCGAAGCGCAGGTTGTTCAGTTAGATGATGGGTCATTGATGCTTAATATGAGAGATGATATCAATAGAATTGAGAAAGGTGAAGGTAATGGTCGTGCTGTTGCTATAACTAATGATATGGGTAAAACATGGACAACTCATCCTTCATCAAATTCAGCTTTACGTGAACCAAATTGTATGGCTAGTTTACTTGATCATTATACTGTAATTGATGGTGAGGAGCAGCAAGTTCTTTTATTTTCAAACCCGGATAGTAAAACTGCAAGGGTTGATATGACAATAAAGGTAAGCATTGACGGTGGTCACACATGGCCTAAAGAGAATCAGGTTCTTTTGAATCAGAATCATGGTTTTGGCTATTCTTGTATGTCTATGGTTGATGACAATAGTGTAGGTATTGTTTATGAGGGTGTAAGGGAGCTTTACTTTCAAAAGGTGTTAATAGATGAACTTTTAAGCCAGTAAAAATAGCTAATCTGATTATACATTTTTATTGTGATTTGAAATTGATTGTTTGATGATATAACAATATAGATATGGAAAGAATAGAAGGTGTAATTGCTGCGCCATTTACGCCAATGGATGGTGAGGGAGAAATTGTTCCGGATAAAATCGGAGATTATTTTAAATATTTAGAAAGAAACGGAATCGTCGGGGTTTTTATTAATGGATCTACCGGAGAAGGAGTCTCTTTATCACAAGACGAGAAGCGGGTAACTACAGAAGCATGGGTTGATGCTGCATCGGGGAGTGATGTTAAGGTTATTGCTCTTGTTGGAGGAACATCTTATAAAGAGTCTATTGATAATGCTGTGCATGCTCGTAATTCAGGTGTTGATGCAATTGCACTTATGGCTCCTTATTATTTTAAACCAGCAGATGCTCTTCAATTGGCTCAATTTTGCGCTAAGATAGGTGATGTAGTAAATGATATTCCACTCTATTTTTATCACATTCCTGTTTTAACAGGATGCAATGTTGCCATGTTTGATTTTTTGAAAGAGGCCTCTTTATCTATTTCCAATTTAGCAGGTATCAAATATACTCATGAAGATTTTATGGATTTTTTAAGCTGTAAAAATTTTCAAAATGAGAAATTTAATATGATGTGGGGACGTGATGAAAACATGTTATCTGCCCTTGTGTTGGGTTGTAGATGTGCTGTGGGTAGCACTTTTAATTATGCTGCTCCTCTTTACTATAAGATGATTGAGCAATTTGATAATGGTGATTTTGATAAAGCCCAAAAATTGCAACAAAAATCCATTGACATGATAAGGCTTTTGGGGAAATATGGTGGTATAGCTACCGGAAAAGCTTATATGCGATATCTCGGTTTTGATTTTGGTGGGTTTAGATTACCTGTTAAAAATATGAGTGAAAAGGAGTATATTAGTTTTTGTAAAGATGTAGACAGTCTTAAAATGGGAGATCTTTTTTCTAAGTAGTTATTAAAACTGTTTTTGATGGAGCTTAAAAAAATTAAACAACTATATAGAGATGAGCTTTTAAAAAATGTTATTCCATTTTGGGAAAAATATTCCCCCGATAAAGAGTTCGGGGGGTATTTTACCTGTTTTAAAAGAGATGGAAATGTTTTTGATACCGACAAGTTTGTTTGGCTGCAGGGGCGTCAGGTTTGGATGTTTTCAACCTTTTATAATAAAATTGAGAAAAAAGATGAATGGTTGCAGATAGCAAAACATGGAGCTCAATTCTTAAATAGTAATGGACATGATGGTAAATACAATTGGTATTTTTCGTTAACCAGGGAAGGCAAACCTTTGATTCAGCCATATAATATATTCTCCGACTGTTTTGCTACCATGGGTTTTGGTCAGTTATATAAGGCAACCGGGGAGTCAAAATATGCTAATATAGCTAAGGCTACTTTTGATAATATTCTTTTAAGAGAGGGAAATCCTAAGGGGAAATATTCCAAGGCTGTTGCAGGAACACGACCTTTAAGAAATTTTTCTCTGCCAATGATTATGTGTAATCTCGCATTAGAGATTGAACATCTTTTACCTAAGAATCTTGTTGATGGTACTATTGACAGAGTTCTGAATGATGTTATGGATGTTTTTTATGATAGAGATTCAGGGCTGATTTTAGAAAATGTTAATCCGGATGGCTCTTTTTCTGACACATTTGACGGTCGTCTTTTAAATCCCGGTCATGCAATCGAAGCTATGTGGTTTGTTATGGATCTGTCTGTTCGTTTAAATAGACCTGAACTTGCTAAACAGGCTGTTGAAATTGTTTTGCGTACACTTGAATATGGTTGGGATAAGGAGTTTTGTGGTATTTTCTACTTTATGGATATTAAAAACTCCCCCCCACAACAACTTGAGTGGGATCAAAAATTGTGGTGGGTTCATATAGAGACATTAATCAGCTTAATAAAAGGATATAAACTTACCGGTAATAAGGAGTGCTTAAAATGGTTTTATAAGGTTCATGACTATACATGGGCTCGTTTCTCCGATCCTGAGTTTGGTGAGTGGTATGGTTATCTTAACCGTCAGGGTAAGGTGCTTTTGCCGCTTAAAGGGGGTAAATGGAAAGGCTGTTTTCATGTTCCCAGAGGGTTGATGCAGGTATGGCAAACCCTTGAAGATTTTTGATGCATTTATAAATAATATACTTTTTTACACGTGAAAATTTTTAGAGATGAGGTTAGAGAGAGATAATGTTGTTGTAATAGTTTTTCTTTGTTTTCTTTTTTCTTTTTTTGAAGCAGATGGTCGTGAAGCTGGGGTTAATAGATTGTCACAAAAAGAGATATGGACTATAGATCAGCTGGGAGTTGATGAATTGAACGAAGGTCTTGCAGGTAGTTATTCAGGTTTTGTAGATGACTATTTTTTATATGCCGGAGGATCACACTTTCCTGAGGCAAAACCATGGGAGAATGGATCAAAAGCTTTTTCTGACCTTGTTGTTGTTTTAAAGAGAGACAATAATGAATTTTCTCTTGTTTATAAAGATTTTCTATTGCCCGACCCGATAGGAGAAGGAGCATCGGTTGCTGTTCCCGGTGGGCTTATGGTTATAGGGGGAGAGACTCCTGATGGTCTTTCGCCTGCTGTTTTAAAACTTTCATATAGTGAAGAAAAAGTGCAAATTGAGGAGTATCCTTCACTCCCTTTTGCGTTAAAAAACAGTAGCGCCTCTGTTATTGGATCTCATCTTTATGTTGCCGGTGGAGAGAATGATGATGGCTTTTCAGATAAACTTTTAAGAATGGATTTGTCTAATCCCGATCGTGGCTGGGAGTCACTCTCGAATCTACCTGGTCCATTATCCGGTGCTGCAATGGCCTCACAACAGGATGGAGATGAGATCTCTCTTTATCTTTTTGGTGGAAGAGCTAAAGAGGATGACAACTTATTAACAACCTTTTATTCTACAGTATATAAATATATACCTTCAAATGACAGGTGGGTTCAAAAAAGTGATATTTTACTTGACGAGGATAATCCACTTCCATTAGCAATGGCCCAGGCAGTGCCTGTTGGTGCAACTCATGTTTTGCTTGTGGGAGGAGATGATGGTACTATTTTTAATAAAGTAGAAAAATCATTACTTGAAATTAGTGTTGGTAATAAAGAGGCTGTAAATAAACGAGACAGTTTGTGGATAAATCATGCCGGTTTTAGTGATAAGATTTTGATTTATAATACTGTTACAGATGTATGGTTTACACTGGATAGTTATAAATTTTCACCCGTTGCTGTTTTTACAGCATCAGCTGTAGGTAATAGTGTTATTATTGCAGGTGGTGAAGAGAGACCCGGAATTCGTTCGTCAGGGTTTGTAGAGCTCTCTCTTGGTATGGAGGCGCAATTTGGATTGATTAATTATGTAGTTTTAGGACTCTATTTTGGTGCAATGTTGCTTTTAGGTTTTTGGTTTCATAAAAAGGATGGAGGAACTAATGACTTTTTTAAAGCTGGAGGTAGAATTCCATGGTGGGCTGCAGGTATCAGTATTTTTGCCACAACATTAAGTGCTATTACTTTTATTGCTATACCTGGTAAAACTTATGCTACAGATTGGAGAATGCTTGTTTTTAATCTCTCTATATTTTTGGTTGCTCCTGTTGTGATACGCTATTATCTCCCTTTCTTTAGACGTTTAAATTATGATACTGCCTATGAGTATCTCGAAGCTCGTTTTAACCGCATAGTAAGATATTTTGCTTCATCACTTTTTGTCTTTTTTATGGTTAGCCGTATTGCAATAGTTCTATTTCTTCCCTCTCTTGCCTTGTTTGCTGTAACAGGATTTAACATATACTTTGCAATAATAATTATGGGTGTTGTTACAATTATTTATTGTACCAGTGGAGGTATTGAAGCGGTAGTATGGGGTGATGTTATTCAGGGATTTATTTTACTTGGCGGAGCTATTTTTGCACTTATATTTATGATTACCGGAGTAGAAGGAGGTTTTTCAACTTTTTGGACTGCTTCACTTGAAAATAATAAGTTTCATGCATTTGATTTTGCATTTGACTTTTCCCAGCCTGTATTGTGGGTTGTTTTGTTTGGCGGATTGGCTAATGCTTTAATAACATACTCCAGTGATCAATCTGTTGTACAAAGATATATGACTACTAAAGATGAAAAGGCTACCAGTCGTAGTATTTGGCTTAATGGTATTTTAACCATTCCTGTCACTATTCTCTTCTTTTTGTTGGGAACCGGGCTATATGCTTTTTATAAATCTAATCCTGCAAGCCTTGTTGCAACAAATCCAAATATCGACTCCGTGTTTCCTCAATTTATAGTTTCCGAACTTCCGGTTGGATTTGCAGGCTTGCTAATAGCAGCTGTTTTTGCTGCTGCAATGTCAACTCTTTCATCTAATATTAATTCCGTGTCAGCTGTTATTACTTCCGATTTCTATAAAACTTTGCATAAAGGATCAACTGAAAAAATGCGAATGGGAGTTGCTAAATGGTCTGGAATTATAGTAGGTGTTTTGGGTATATTTATGGCTCTGGTTTTGGCTACCTGGAATATTGCTTCTTTATGGGATCAGTTTAATACTTTTTTAGGTTTGTTGACTAGTGGTTTAGGAGCTCTTTTCTTTATTGGTATTTTCTTTCCGCGTGTGGGTGCTATTTCGGCATTGATCGGTTTGGCAGGCGGATTGACATCATTGGTGATAATTAAGAATAGCAGTGATCTCTCATTTATAATGTACGGATTGGCAGGAATGGGGATTAGTGTTGTTTTAAGTTTAATTGCCTCTCTTGTTTTTCCTAATAAAAAGAATATAACAGGTAAAACCTGGAAAACGGTTGAGTAGAATCTTTTAACCTTGTAATAGCTCTCTTATTTATATTAATAATATTTTTTTTGATTGAAAATTTGTAAAAAAAGTATTAAAAAGTGTATATTTGTTAAGTGGTTATATCAGTATGTAGTACACAATAACTTTTATTGGTTATTACAAGGTTAAAAGAATTTTGTCTATGAAGGGAGAGAAAGAAATATTGTATTTTTTATCATCTGGTATTAAAAGAGGGGAAGAGTCTGCTTTTAGAAAGGTTTTTGATCTATATAGCAATAGAATAAAACGTTTTTCAATGACATTTTTTGAAGATGAAGCTGATGCCGATGATTTAGTTCAAACTGTTTTTGTAAAGTTATGGGAAAAACGTTTTTCTATAGATCCGCAAAAGTGCCTGCGTTCATTTTTGTTTCAAATTACGGCAAATTTGGCTTATGATATTTTGCGTAAAAGAAGCTCTGAGTTTAAGGCTAATCAACAAGCTGCTCTAAATAATTCAAAAGAGCATGATATGGTAAATGGGGAGTTGATTTATAATGATTATCTCAATCTTTTTGAAAAAGAGATTGCAAAAATGCCGGTACAGCAACAAAAGATTTTTAAGTTAAAACGTGAAGAACAGTTATCATCACTTGATATTGCCCGGATGCTCAATATTTCACCTCGTACTGTTGAAAATCATATTTACAGGGCAACTTGTTCATTACGTGCTGTCTTGCAAAAATATGATGTTTTAAGCTAAAAAAGTGTGTACGTACACACTTTTTTAGTGAAATGTTTGAAAAGTTTAGTTATTTATTTAAATTAGCATATTATAAACAATAATGTTAAGCTGTCTGATTTTGCTAATTAACAGTTGTTTGAGGATTTGTTTGAGTTTTTTGATCTTTCTGTTTTATATAGTGTTGGTTTTGTGCACGAACACTTATATAAATTTTTGTAAAGTGTAAAGAGTAGTTTTAATTGTTTTAAAAATAGTAATATGAGTACTGATGATTTAAAAGAAATTATAAATGAGTTTAAGATTGAAGGCGTAGCTAATCAAATAAAACCTTTTGGTTCCGGACATATACATGATACTTTTTTAGTTACCAATGGTGATTTGTCAAAGGATAGTTATATCCTTCAAAAAATTAACACCTCTATTTTTCAGGATGTAGATAATTTAATGGAGAATATTCGTATTGTTACTGATCACCTCCAAAAAAAAGCCATTTCGAAGCCCGGGGCCGATCCAAAACGTGATGTCCTTACATTAATTCCTGCTAAATCGGGGAAATCTTATATTAAAGATGAAAAGGGTAGCTATTGGAGAGTTTTTGTTTTTATTGCTGATACAAATAGTTATGATTTGGTAGAGACTGATAAGCAGGCGTTTGAGGGAGGTAAAGGCTATGGAGGGTTTTTTGCTGAATTATCAGATCTTGATGCTACCAGGCTTCATGAGATCTTACCCGATTTTCATAATGTTGTTTCACGTTTTTCCTTACTGGAGAAAGCTATTTCTTCTGATCCTGCTGGAAGAGTCGCGGATGTAGAAAGAGAGATCTCTTTTGTTAAAGAGCGTATTGATTCAATGCGTAAGATTCATGATTTGGGAGAGAAAGGGGCGTTACCATTAAAAACCACTCATAACGACACAAAATTTAATAATGTATTGTTGAACAGTAAGGATGAGGCTCAATGTGTTATTGATTTAGATACTGTTATGCCGGGATATGTTGCTTTTGATTTTGGAGATGCAATACGTACTATTGTTAATACTGCTGAGGAGGATGAAAAGGAGTTATCAAAGATAGATATTAATCTCTCATTTTTTGAAAGTTTTGCAAAAGGTTTTATCTCTGCTGCTGGTGATCAACTTTCAAAAATAGAAGCTGAATCTTTAGCTGAGGGCAGTTTGTTACTTCCTTATATAATAGGAATGCGATTTTTAACCGATCATATTGATGGTGACAACTACTATAAGATTGGTTTTCCCGGACATAACCTGCAACGTGCTCGTGCTCAGTTTCGTTTGGTTGAAAAACTTGAAGAGAATAGTGAAAAATTAAGAGATATAGTTATGAGCATTTATGCTGATAATAAAAAAGGTTAATTTAAATAGTTGTTTTTATGAATATTCCTTTTTGTGAATGGAATCTTTTTAAAGAAAAGGCTGATAGAAGTAACTTTAAAAGTGGAGAACCTATTAGTGTATTATCATGGGATGGTCATGGTGGAGATGTAGCTGCTTCTTTTGAAGCAGCTCATTCAAATGATTCTGTGCTTTTGGTTTATAATGTTTTTGAATCTGATTTTTTGGCCAGATTTAATAATCATAATGATCCTGTTTATCAAGATAGTTGTGTTGAATTTTTTATTAATTTTGAAGAAGATTCCGGCTATTATAATTTTGAATTTAATAGTTTAGGTACATGCTTGGCTGCATATGGATCAGATAGAAACAGTAGGGAGAGATTATCTTTAGAGCTTATTGATAAAATCGACTCTTTTTCTACAATAAAAACAGCTCAGCATGAAGTTTTTGGTAAAGGAGTTTTGTGGCAATTACAATTAAAAATTCCGGTCGAACTCTTTTGCAATAGTCAAATTTTAAGCCTTGCCGGTAAAAAGGGATATGCAAATTTTTATAAATGTGGTGACGATTTACCTAAGCCTCATTTTTATAGTTGGAAAAAAATCGGAACTCCCGAACCCGATTTTCATCAACCCGACTATTTTGGTGATATTGAATTTGAATGATCTATTTATAACTTTAAATTAAAATTTTGATAACATGAGTGATCAAGCACAAATGCAGCGGGGAAGAAATTATATTCTGCCTCTGTTTATTGTAGGAACAATGTTTTTTGCTATTGGTTTTGCCCTGGGTATCAATAGCTATTTGATTCCATTACTTGAAAGGGAGCTTTCAATATCATCAGGAGAGTCTTACCTGGTATTGACTGCCACTTTTTCTGCTTTTCTTATTTTTGGTTATCCTGCTTCTTTTGTAATAAAACGATTTGGGTATAAAAAAACGATGACACTATCGTTTATTCTTTTTGCGATTGCCTTTTATCTCTATATTCCTTCGGGCAGGTTAGAAAGTCTTCCACTATTTTTGCTTGCATCGTTTATTAGTGGTATGGGAAACACTTTGTTACAGGCGACTGTTAATCCGTATGTTACTATTCTTGGGCCTATAGAAAGTGCTGCGCGCCGAATGAGTATAATGGGTATAGCTAATAAATTGGCCTGGCCTATCGCTCCTGTTTTTTTAGCTTTTCTTATAGGTAAAGATGTGTTGGATGTGCGCTTTTCAGATACTATTTTACCATTTGGGATAATTATTGCAGTTTTTCTTTTATTGGGTGTTTTAGCCTATTTTTCTCCTTTGCCTGAGGTTAAAGCTACAGGAGAAGAGGAGGGAAGTGCTGATGATTGTCCGTATGCTGCTAATAAAACCTCAATTATGCAATTTCCTCATCTGTTGCTTGGTGTAGTAGCTCTTTTCTTTTATGTTGGTGTAGAGACTATTTCGCTGGGAACATTAGTTGATTATGCTTCAGCTATGGGCTTAAGAAATCCTGAAATGTATGCATGGATAGGTCCCGTTGGTTTGGTTATTGGATATCTTGCTGGTATTATTCTTATACCCAGGTATATGAGTCAATCTTTAGCACTTATAATCTGTTCTTTTATTTCCATAGCCGGTACCATATTGGTTGTTTTTACACCTCCTGAGGTGTCTATCTATTTTGTAGCATTAATTGCTCTTGGTTGTTCATTAATGTGGCCAGCTTTATGGCCTCTTGCTATGACCGATTTGGGAAAGTTTACTAAAGCCGGTGGGTCATTGCTTGTAGTATCTATTGTGGGAGGAGCTGTAATTCCTACATTGTATGGATTTTTAACTGATATGGTAGGGTCTCAGCAAGCTTATTGGATCTGTTTACCATGTTTCTTATATATATTGTATTATGCTTTATATGGTCATAAAATAAGAACTTCATAAATAGGTTTGGTTAATTTAATGGTGGATGTGAAGTACACACCCTGAAAATACATGTAGTGTTTTCAGGGTGTTATAATTGAAGAACATTATTTAAAAATTTATGTTATGAGCAGACAATCACTTAAGATAGGAGTTTTTGGTTTTGGTGTGGTAGGACAGGGCTTGTATGAGGTTATGCAAAAAAGTCCTGCTCTTGACGATGCGATTGTTAAAATATGCGTTAAAAACAGGAAAGAGAGATCTTTACCCGATTCTTTTTTCTGCTATAATCCCGATGAGATATTAAAGGATGATAGTATAAATACGGTTGTTGAATTAATTAATGATCATGAGGCTGCATATACTATTGTTAAAGGTGCCTTGGAGAGTGGTAAAAATGTTGTTTCTGCCAACAAGAAGATGATTGCAGAGAATATGGAGGAGATGATTGCGCTGCAAAAGAAAAATAATGTTTCATTGCTTTATGAAGCCTCTGCCTGTGGTAGTATCCCTATAGTAAGAAGTTTGGAGGAGTATTACGATAATGACTTGCTAACATCGGTTACCGGAATATTAAATGGATCATCTAACTATATTTTGTCAAGGATTTTTGATAATAATCAAGAGTATGATACTGCCTTACGGGAGGCTCAGGAGCTTGGTTATGCCGAAGCGGATCCTGTTTTTGATGTTGGCGGGTTTGACTCTTTATATAAGCTAATTATTTTAACCATGCATAGTTTTGGTATAGCTGTTAATCCTGAAGATGTTTTGCGACAGGGTATTTCACATATATCAGATTTTGATATTAATTATGCTAAAGAAAAGGGGTTAAAAATTAAGTTAGCCGGACAGGTAGAGAGGTTATCAAATAATAGAATAACTCTTTTTGTGTTACCACGTTTAGTTGGTCCCGAAAAATATATTTACAGTGTTGATGAGGAGTTTAATGGTGTGGTAATTAAAGGGTTGGCTTATGATAAGCAGTTTATGTTTGGGAAGGGTGCAGGAGGTAATCCAACCGGATCGGCAGTATTGTCCGATATTACTGCCTTGATGCATAATTACAAATATGAGTATAAAAAGGCTAAATATTTTGAGCCTTTTACCTACTGTAAGGATGCAGTAATTGAGATCTATCTTAGAACTACTAATCCTGAAGATCTTGAGCTTTTTGGATTTCAATCTGTTTCAGAAGAGTATCACGGTCCGGACGCCTCTTTTGTTACCGGTATGATTAGTATGAATGCTCTTCTTGAAGCACAGGAGATATTGAATAGGGATACCATATTTATTGCAGCCACAGGCAAGGCCTTAAATTATTAATTGTTATGTTGGAAACGTTAATACCTGATGTTCGTAATTTTGCCAGTGATAATTGCGCCGGTGTACACAATAAAGTAATGGATGCTTTAATTTCTGTTAATAGTGGACATACTCCTAGTTATGGATATGATCCTGTTACTCAAAAGGCCGATAAGCTATTTAAAAGGGGGTTTGGATTACATAGTGAAGCTTTTTTTGTCTATAATGGAACCGGTGCCAACACTGTTGCTTTACAAGCTGCTTTGCGACCTTATGAAGCTGTTATATGTGCCTCTACAGCTCATATTAATACTGATGAATGTGGAGCACCTGAAAAACATACATCTTCTAAATTAATTCATATTCCTGTAGCAGATGGAAAGTTATCTCCTGATATTATTTCGGAATATATTGATGATGAAATTATAGAGCATCATGTGATACCTCGAATTATATCTGTTACTCAAAGTACCGAATTAGGAACTCTCTATTCGCTTGAGGAACTTAAAGCTATATGTGATTATGCACACAATAATAATATGTTTGTTCATGTTGATGGAGCCCGTTTTTTTAATGCATGTGCAGCACTTAATTGTGAGCCGGGTGAGTTAACCTCTAAAACCGGGATTGATATTTTGTCATTGGGTGGAACTAAAAATGGTTTAATGTTTGGCGAAGCTGTTGTTATATTAAATCCCGATCTTAATAATGCTATTAAATTTATTAGAAAGCAGACCACTCAGTTGCATAGTAAAATGAGATTTATATCTTCTCAGTTTATAGCTCTGTTTGAGGATGGTTTGTGGTATAAAAATGCTTTTCATGCCAACAGTATGGCAAGGTTGTTAGCCGAAAATATTTCCGGAATAGATGGTGTGAAGATTACTAACAAGGTTAATGTGAATGTTGTTTTTGCAGTTATTCCCGAGAGAAAGCTTTCTAAGCTTACAGAGTGTTACTCTTTTTATATTTGGGATAAAAAGAGTAATGAAGTCAGACTTATGACCTCTTTTGATACTACTGAAGAGGATATATATGATTTTGCTAACACTCTTAAAACTATTTAGTTTCAATTTTAATACAAAATTGTATAATGGCCAAAGAGTATTCAGATAACAGAAGCAGATTTAAGCCTACCAGAATAAAAGATATAGCTGCTAAGGCCGGTGTTTCGGTAGGCACTGTTGATCGTGTTATCCATAATCGTGGGAGAGTCTCTGACACTGTTCATAAACGAGTTGTTAAGATATTAGAGGAGATGAATTATGAACCCAATGTTTTGGCTCGTGCTTTAGTTTCAAGTAATAAATATAATATTGCTGCATTAATCCCTGATCCACGTTATGACAATTACTGGGAGGCTCCTAAGCAAGGTGTTGAGATGGCTGAGAAGGAGCTGGGACAATATGGAGTGGATATTAATGAATATCTTTTTAATCCTTTTGATGCTGAATCATTTAAGAGAGCAGCCGAAAAGGTTACTGCCACAAAAGTGAGTGGAATACTTACTGCACCCATTTTTTATCGTGAATCTCTTAGTTTTCAAAGCAGGTGGCGAAGACAGGATATTCCCTTCTCTCTTTTTAACACTCATATCCCCGATTATGAACCGTTGGTATATGTTGGTCAGGATTCATATCAAAGTGGTGTTTTAGCTGCGAAACTACTTCATATTTGTAAAAAAGCGGGCGGAACTTTTATTATCGCTCATATTGATGAGGACTATCAAAACTCCTCTCATCTTATTAAAAAAGAGCAAGGATTTGTAGATTTTTTTGAGGAACATAAGTTAGTTTCTTATAATACAGTACATGCTGAGCTTAGCAATTGTGACAATAAGAGAATTTTTTATAAACAGATAAAAACTCTTTTTGATTCATATAAAGACATATCCGGCTTTTTTGTTACTACATCCAGGGCACACACTATTGCAAACTTTCTTAGGGATAACTGTTATAAAAATATTTTGCTTGTAGGTTATGATTTAATCAATCAAAATATTGAACATCTTGATTCGGGATATGTTGATTTTATTATTAATCAAAATCCTAAAGGTCAGGGGTACTGGGGTGTTTATTTGCTGGCTGAGCACCTTATGTTTCAAAACGATGTGAAACCTATAAAGTATCTCCCTCTTGATATTATAACCAGAGAGAATATGCACTACTATATATCTTCAGAAGTAAAATCTTCTGATTTTTTACGGATGCCTGTTTAATATTAAACACCAGGTATCGCTATATTTTTATTGATATTTACTTTCCCAAATTTAATTTTGTCGGGTCCAAGCTTTAACTCTGACGCAAGCATCTCTTCTCTAGTTATTTCCTGACCCGTGTAAGCCGATACTCTTCCCATTATTGCCGTTAGATTTGAGTTTGCCATATTTTCAGCTTCATTTATTGGATTGTTAGTGCGTATGGCAGTTACAAAGTCGATATGAGTTTGACGAAACGGACTAATTTTTAGCGAGTTGTTATTTGGATAGTTAAATCTCCATACTACATTATTATCTCTGTCTCTTATTTCATTTACGCAATTAGTTGTTCCCTCTGTTCCTCGAAGCAACTCCTCATTTTTATTAGAGCAGCCATCAATTTGTCGGCACATACTATGTATATGCATGTTATTTTTGTATTTAAAATCTATACTAAAATTATCATACTGGTCTCCTGTTTTTCTTCTTTGACGTGACCCAAATCCCAGTGCTGATACGGGCAGATCTCCTGTGAACCAACTCACTACATCAAGATTATGGATATGTTGTTCAACTATATGATCGCCTGATAACCAACTCCAATTAACCCAGTCTTTTAGCATATATTCCATGTCGCACCACTCTTCTCTTCTTTTTCTGTGCCATAAGCTGCCCTGGTTATAGTAGCAATTACCTCCGGTTATTCTTCCTACTGCTCCGTTATATATTCTTTTATATGTTTCCATATAATCAGGTTGGTGACGTTTAATTGTACCTGTGACAACAGATAATCCTGCTCTTTCGGCCATTCGTGAAGTAGCTATAATTGATCGGCACCCAACGGGATCTACTGCAGCAGGTTTCTCCATATATACATGCTTTCTGCTTTCAATTGCAGCACGAAAATGTGCAGGTCTAAAATATGGAGGAGTTGCTAAAATAACTACATCCACATTGCTGCTCATAATATCTTTGTAAGCATCAAAGCCTGAAAAGCATGCTAAATCTGTAATTTTTTCTCCGGTCTCTTTATATAGTCTATCTCTGCACTCAAAAACCTTATCTTCAAATACATCGGCTAAATGTGTTATTTTAAGATCGTTTCCTGCGTTAATAAAATCAAGAGCAGCTCCGGTGCCTCTATTTCCACACCCTACTATACCCGCTGTAAGCCCTCTGCCATCAACAGCTTTGTTTAAAAAGTTTATATAGCCCGGAGGTGTTTTTTCTCTGTTTTTGCATGCATGTAAAGCCAGCCCTGATGAGATTAAGGCGGCTGTACCTATAGCTCCTGCACTGTTTTTGATGAAATGTCTGCGATTATATGATCTTTTATTATCCATTTTTATGTTAATTATATCACCCTAATTTTTGCTCTGTTACAAATGTTAATTTTTTTTACATCCCAAAAAAATGTTTTAAGCATGCTTAAATGTTTTTAGTAAAAGTGTAAAAAAATATAAAAAAGGAGTGAGTATTTTTTTTATTGTAACCGTATTACTTGTAAAAGAAAATCATAAACATTGAACTGTGGGTTTTAAATTGAAAATTTTGTAATGAGTAAAGAGAGTTTCAATATATTATTTAAAAAGTTTAAGTCTGGCAATCTTAATTATTCAGAATTGATTAGGTTTTACAACCTTATTGATGATGAGCAAAATTTTGATTCTGTTAGAGGAGTTTTACTCGATGATATAGAGAGTATTGACGATGATTATAATAGTGATGATATTCTTTACAATAAAATAAGAGATAAGATTAATCAGCAAAATAAAAGAACTTCTCTGCTTAAACTTAATAATCTGCAAAGATTTGCTGCAGTTTTTATAGTAGCTACTCTTTTAAGTGTAGTCTCTTTTGTCACTTTTTTTAATCGAGAAGAGCCAATACAATTTGTTAATGTTACCGCTGATGAGGTAGAAGACTATTATCTTTTTCCCGATGGTTCAAAATTATATTTGAATTGTGGCGCTTCAGTTGCTTATAATATCGAAGAAGAGGGTGGTGATAGAATTGTGAAGTTAGATGGAGAGGCCTGGTTTCAGGTTGAAAATAGTAACCGTCCCTTCTATGTATATACTCAACATAGTAAAATCGAAGTGCTGGGAACCTCATTTAATGTTATGGTTGCTGATAGAGGAAGATATTTTGAGGCAACAGTAAATGAAGGTGTTGTTTCGGTTAGTAATGATGTTGATAGAAATATTACTTTAACATCGGGCAAACAATATGTTGCTGATGAGATGTCGGGAGAACGTATTGTTAAAGAGGTTAATCCTTTAATATTTAGTTCCTGGAAAAGCGAGGATGTTACATTTCGCAATTTGCCATTTGGGGATTTGGTAACCGTATTGGAGCGAAGGTACAATGTTGATGTTGAAGTGGTCGATTCATCTATTCTGGAAACGAGCTATAGTGGCCGGTTTTCTAAAGAGACCATAGAAGAAGTGTTGAATGTTATCTCTATGGTTTTGCCTGTTGAGTATACTCAAACAAATCAAAATATAGTAATTAAAAGTCTTAATAATTAACTGTTTAATTGTATGAAATGAAACTCAATTTAATTCAAAAGCCGGTCGATACGGCAATATCAACCGGCTGTGATTGTAAAACACTCCAATTTGTGTGTTGGAGTAATTTTGAACTTTAAACACATTACAAAACTATGAAAAAAAAATGTGAATGTCTTTTCCTGAATAACAGGAAAAAGGAAAAGCTTTGGTTAGTGATGAAGTTTTCTTTTATCTTTTTTATGACCTGTTTTTTACAGGTTTCGGCATCAACTTATTCACAACATGAAAAGGTGACACTATCGGTTGTGGATCTGGAGTTATTAGAGGTGTTAGATGCTCTGGAGGAGCAGACTTCAGTCTCTTTTTTCTATAACTATGAGCAGGTAGCAGCAGCTAATAATGTTACTCTTAATGTTATAGATGAGGATTTAATGAATGTTCTTGATGCAGTTTTTCAAAATCAAAATCTTGAACACAGTAAAGTTTCTGAAGAGCTTGTTGTAATTAAAGAGAAAGAGAGCTCTAACTTAATGCAACAGCAAACTGTTGAAAGATTAGTAGAAGGATCTGTTACAGATGATGAGGGAGAACCTGTACCGGGTGCAAGTGTTACCATTGAGGGTACAACTACCGGAACCGTTACTAATTCTGATGGAGAGTACTCTTTACGTGCACCGGTTAACTCAACTCTTATTTTTACTTTTATTGGATTTGAAAGTGAAGAAGTTGTTGTCGCTGATCAGGATGAGATTAATGTTGTTTTGTCTGCAGGAGATATTGAGCTTGATGATGTAGTTGTTGTTGGATATGGAACACAGCAACGTGTTAGCGTTGTTGGTTCTGTGCAAACAGCAGAGCCCAGATTACTTGACGTACCTTCAAGTAATTTGTCAACCAGTTTTGCAGGTCGTTTAGCCGGAGTTATTGCTACTCAAAGATCTGGAGAGCCGGGTGCTGATGGAGCAGATTTTTATATTCGCGGAATTTCCACTTTTAGCGGTGCTACAAATCCTTTAATTATTCTTGATGGTGTTCAGGTTTCTCAGGCCGATCTTGATGCTTTGAGTCCTGAAGTTATTGAGAGCTTTTCTATTTTAAAAGATGCAACTGCTACAGCTCTATATGGTACTCGTGGTGCAAATGGTGTTATGATTGTAACTACCCGAAGTGGTGCTGATTTAGAGAGAGCAAGTGTTAATGTGCGTGTTGAAAACTCTATATCCGGACCAACATCTGTGCCTGACTTTGTTGATGGAGTTCAGTTTATGAATATGTATAACGAAGCTGTTATTGGTCGTGGAACCGGTGAGATTCCTTATTCACAGACTAAAATAGATGGTACAAGACAAGGACATAATCCTTACCTTTTTCCTAATGTAGATTGGTATAATGAGCTTTTTAAAGATTATGCGCATAACCAAAATGTAAATGTAAATGTGCGTGGTGGCGGACAAAGAATGGATTATTTTATGAATGTTGCTGTTAATTTAGATAACGGTATTCTAGAAAGTCATGATCTTAATTCTTACGATAACAACGTTAGTGTTCAGCGCTACTCTTTTCAAAATAATATAAATGCTCATTTATCTGAAACTACCCGTCTCTCTTTGCGATTAAATGCAAGAATTCGTGAGAATCAGGGACCTGCAATTGGAGCTCCTCAGGTTTTTGGGCTTGTTATGGAGGCAAATCCTGTTGATTTCCCTATTATGTTTCCTAATCATATGCTTCCAGATGGAACAGATCATATAGCTTATGGTGGAAAATCTGGTGGAAGGTTTAATGATGGATATAGAAATCCTTTTGCCGAAATGGTTAAAGGTTATACCGAAGGTTTTCAAAGTACTGTAATTGCTACAATAGATGGAGAGCAAAAGCTTGACTTTATAACCGAAGGACTTACATTTAAGTCGATGGCTTCGTTTAAAAACTGGAGTTCTACTACTGTAAATCGTTCGGGAGGTGTTAATCAGTATGAAGCTACCGATATACGTGGAAATAATGAGGATGGATATGAGTATGATCTTAAACAGGTAGGTAATGTTCAGGATCCTACTTTGGGAACCAGTACCGGTACTAGTGGAGATCGAACTATCTATTTTCAGTCTCAAATTGAGTATGACCGTCGCTTTGATGATCACCGTATCTCTACTATGGGACTTTATACTCAGGAGGAGTATATGGTAAATAATCCTGATGGATTAATTCAATCATTGCCACGTCGTCGCCAGGGATTGGCAGGAAGATTTACCTACGATTATGATAATCGTTATATGGCTGAGTTTAATTTTGGTTATAACGGAAGTGAGAACTTTGCGAAGGGAGAACGATTTGGATTTTTCCCATCTGTTGCTGCAGGCTATGTTCCAAGTAATGAAGATTATTGGCTGCCACTTAGCCATGCTGTCTCTTTTCTTAAATTAAGAGGTTCATGGGGTAAGGTTGGTAATGATCAAATAGGTGGTCAAAGATTTGTTTATATGTCAGACATCAATCTTACAGGTGCCGGCTATACTACCGGTATAGATATGAACTACAGCCGTAGCGGTCCGGTTTATAATCGTTACGAAAACACTGATATTTCATGGGAGATTGGTACTAAGGTTAATCTTGGTTTTGATATGGAACTTTTTAATACATTAAACGTTGTTTTTGATGTTTATAAAGAGAACAGGGAAGGCATTTTTCTTGAGAGGGGTGTAATTCCTACTTCATTTGGAACTGCTAACACCAGTGTTTATGGTAACTTAGGGGAGGTTGAAAATAAAGGTTTTGATTTGGCTGTGGATATGCATCACAATTTTAGCGATGACTTTTCAATGGAACTTAAGGGTACATTTACTTACTCACGTAATAAGGTGTTAGATATGGACGAACCTCTCTATACACAATATCCTAATTTATCTCGTGTAGGTCAGCCAATTCATCGTTTGTGGGGTTATCAGGCCGAGAGATTATTTATAGATGAGGCCGAAATAGAGAATAGCCCTTTGCAGCAACTGGGTGGTACTGTAATGCCGGGAGATATTAAATATTCCGATATTACTGGTACAGGAATGGTAAATAGTGATGACCGTATTCCTATGGGACATCCTACAATTCCCGAAATTGTATATGGTTTTGGACCTTCTTTCAGGTATAAAAATTTTGATTGGTCAATTTACTTTCAGGGAGTTGATCGTTCATCATTCTTTATTAATAATTTTCATCCATTTGGAACAAGTGAAATTAGAAATGTTCTGCAGTTTATTGCTGATGATTACTGGAGTGTTGAAAATCAAAATGTGTATGCTGAATATCCCAGATTAAGTAAGCTAAATCATCCTAATAATACTGCTAACTCTTCATATTGGCTTAGAGATGCATCATTCTTAAAGCTTAAAAATGCTGAGATAGGCTATACTCATGACTTTATGAGAATATATGTTAGTGGAATGAACCTTCTTACTTTCTCAGATTTTGATCTTTGGGATCCTGAGCAGGGTGGAGGAAATGGATTGGGATATCCTACACAAAGAGTGTTTAATATCGGAATTCAGATGACATTATAAAACTGAGATATTATGAAATTGTTTAAATATATATTTTTAATTGTATTATTGATAAACTTCACCGGATGTACCGACTATCTGGATGTAGTGCCCGATGAAAGGCCTACCGAAGAGGATGCTTTCAATAATATCTATGCGGCAGAGAATTTTTTATATTCATGCTATAGCTATATGCCCAATCCGAGAACCGGACCTACATCTCTGGATTTTATGACCGCTGATGAGATTGTTACCGCATTTGAGCATGAGCTTTTTGCGAATTTTCCTAAGGGTGATTTTACTGCGTCAAATCCGGTAATATCATATTGGAATACTCTCTTCTCTGGTATTCGTCAATGCTACCTGTTGTTAGAGGGAGTAGATCAAACACCCGGATTGTCACAGCAAAATAAAGATAACTATAAGGCTGAAGCAAAGTTTTTAATTGGTTACTACCATTTTTTATTAGCTCGCAGCTATGGGCCTTCTCTTATTATTGATGGTGTTGTAGATATCAATATCCCTCATGAGGAGTTTCCTCGTAGAGTTCCTTTTGATGATGTAATTGATTTTATTGCAGAGATTTTAGATGAAGCGGCAGAGGATTTGCCTACAAGTTATTCTGCTTCAAGTGCTTATGGTAGAGCTACCAGTGTTGTAGCTAAATCTATTAAAGCGCGTGCATTAAATCTTGCTGCATCACCTCTCTTTAATGGTGGAGGCGAAGATGGAACCAGTTTTTATGATGGTTTTGTTGATGATGAAGGAACACAACTTATAAGTACTCAATATGATCCTTCAAAATGGGAGCGTGCTGCCGATGCTGCTTTAGATG
Organism: Marinilabiliaceae bacterium ANBcel2; assembly: GCA_029688995.1. Taxonomy (GTDB): domain Bacteria; phylum Bacteroidota; class Bacteroidia; order Bacteroidales; family Marinilabiliaceae; genus JARULA01. Next base: position 261,436 of record JARULA010000001.1, on the reverse strand, counting down.
CTATTCTTCACGCTGAAGAGGAGGGACATCAATTGTATGAATATAATGAGTCTGTAAACCTTAATTTCCCTGAAGATGAGGCAGAAAGAAGTTTGCGTATGACTTTTGCGGATAGAAATTCCAGAGAGATTATTTGGGCAGATACTCGTCCCGAAGGTCCATATGATTTGCAAAACAAATCTACCCCTTTTATTCAGGGTCGTGCATGGAATGGTGTAGCTCCAACTCTTACTATGGTTGAATATTTTTATACAGAAAACGGATTACCTATAGATGTAGATCCGGAATTTGATTATGATAACAGGTATGAAATAGATGCCGGTCCGCTTGGTAACACTATGGTTCTTAACTTAAACCGAGAACCACGTTTTGAAGCATGGGTAGCATATCATAACAGCTACTATGAGATTATACGTGATGAAAATGGAGAGACTGTAGAAAGAGTTGTTATGCAGTTTAGAAGGGATGATGCACATGGTATCCAGGGGCGTAGTAATAACTATTCGCCAACGGGATATCTTAATAAGAAAGGTGTACATCCACGTCTTGAGCAACCAGGCTTATCTGCTCCTTCTCAGCAATATCCCTGGCCAAAAATTCGCCTTGCAGATCTTTACCTGTTATATGCCGAAGCTCTTATTGAGTCTGGGTCAGATTTTGCAACTGCCAAAGAGTATCTTGACCGTGTAAGAGAACGAGCTGGTATTCCCGGTGTTGATGAGGCATGGAGCGCTGTTGGTGGTGCTGATAATAAATCTACTCTTAGAGATATAGTTAGACAAGAGCGTACAATTGAATTATATCTTGAAAACCAAAGATTTTGGGATTTAAGGCGCTGGATGTTGGCCGATAGATATCTAGATGATCAGGCAGAAGGAATGAATATCAACGGTGTTACTGATGAGGAGTTTTTCCGTGTTGAAACTGTTCCTTTTCCAAGAAGATTTAGATCTCCTGCTTTTTATCTTTTACCTATTCCTCAAGGAGAGGTTGATAGAAATGAAAGACTTGTACAGAATCCCGGTTATTAATTGTAACTATTTTATTCTGTATTGTGAATTAATTTAAAATTAGAACTGATGAAAAAGATATTGGCATTATTTATAACAGGATGTATGCTTTTTGTTGGAGCATGCTCTGATGATGATGATATAACATATCCTGCCCCATCAATGGTCGATAATATTAAGGTTGAACCTGCTGTTGGTGGTGCAGTTGTAACATGGGATGTTCCTGCTGATTCGAACTATTTTTATTTGGAAGCTCGTTTTCCTAAAGGACCCGAATCAGACCGCACTGTGAGAGTAAATGCAAGTGTATATTCCGACTCAATGTTTATTGATAATTTGTTGAACAGGTATGAGTATGAGTTTGAAATACAGACTTTCAATGAGGCTGTTCAGGGGAATCCACAGGTGTATAAAACAGAAAAAGTACGCCCGATTAGAAGAGCTACTGATGTTACTTATGATCCTAATACTACTGAAGATATCGAGTTGACTGAGGATATGATAGATACTTTTACTCAGGAATCTTCTGAAGGACCTAAGTCTGCTTTATTGGATGGCAATTTTGCTACATATTGGCACTCTGCATGGTCTTCAGGTGTAGCACCTCTTCCTCACTGGATAGAGGTTACCTTTGAGGAGTTGCAAGCTGTAGGAGGATTGCGATATGCACACCGTAGCGGTTCTCAGGATGGGGGGAAGCCTTCTCAGTGGGATATTCAAATAAGTGAAGATGGTAATGAGTGGGAGACTGTTTGGACATCTGATGAAGATTTGTCTTTGAGTGAGGAGACTATGCATTCTTTAAATTTTGGACGAAATTATGAGTCTAAACATTTTCGTTTTAGGATAATTGATAATCCGGGTGGAAATAACTGGACCTATTTAAGTCGTTTCGAGATATTTGAGATGGATGCACGGGTTGTTGATTTAGAGGAGCTAGCAGAGGAGTCTTATTATAATTAATATTTACACCTCTGTCACACTATTTGTAGTGTGGCAGAGGTGTTTTTTTTACTGTACATTATTAAAATCAGTTATGATAAAAAGAGTTATATTTTTTTTTGTATTAGTTCTTATTAGTTCTCAAAACATATTTGCCGGTAATGTGAGTTATATACCTGCTAATGAACACAATTTTGAGAGTGATAGGCAGGTTACCATAAAAAAAATTACTGCATTACCTGAGGATATACATCAAAATGGTCAAACTGTTCAGAATCTTATAGATGGTTCTCACTCTTCTCTTTTTCATACCAGTTGGAGCGGAATACCTTCACAAAGCCAAGTGATAATTGATATTTATCCTGAATCATCGCATCTTCCAATAGATTATCTTACCCTTACGCCACGTAGTTCAGGCGCTAATGGTATAATTAGAGAGGCTCAAATATCTGTTAAGTCAGTTGGTGAGTCCGGTTTTACAAAGAGAGGCACTATTAAGGCCTCGCAAAGTAATACCCCTGTTATTTTCGATTTTGACACTCCTTTAAGTGACATTGAGACTATTCGAGTAAAAATTGTTGACGCATATTCTGGGGACAATAATTATTACGTCTCTTTAGCTCTTGTTGAACTTTTTAATTCTGCCCCTCAAAAAAATCTCTCAGAGGTTAAAAAATTATTTACTGATGGTAGTTTTTCTCAATTAAAATCTTTTGTTACTAAAGATCATATTAATAGTATTGATGATTCTTTTTTAAAAAACATTGCACAATCATTATTCGATGATAGTTATTGCTGCGGCTATAGAGTGCAGACATTTAGTGCCTATCGTACCTTGGAGAGTCTGGCTAAAGAGCTTAAAACTAACCACTATAACCAGTTTGAGAATCCTGCCGGAATTTGGTTTCAAGAAGGTGAAGATGTAATTCTTTTTAAAAGTAGTGCTCAAGACTATGATGTTAGTCTGCGTGTCAAAGATTTTGGTCCCGGTGGGGATGACCATACTTATCATTTAAGTGAGGGAATCAATGTTTTGGAGATGAAGGGCAATGGCAATGCCTATATAAATTATTATACCGATGACTACTTATTGGCACCTGATGTAAAAATTAATTTTGCTTCGGGAGAGGTTAACAGACTTTTTGATGTTACTCTACATAGTAATGAAGATGGAGCTCTTATTTTAGATAATGCCGTAAGTGGTATTCTGGATTTAAAAGGGGAGTATGTTAATCTTGCTTATAGCGTTGAGTCTTTAAAGGAGCACAGTTATAATACCCTCAAAGATCTTGTTAAATTATATGATAAGATTATTTATGATCAACATGAGATAATGGGACTTCATAAATATGATCGATTACCTCGAAATAGTATGTTTGGAAGGGTTATTTGGAGGGGATTTATGCATGCTGATGGTGTTGGAGCTGCGTTTCATGATAACACAATGGGTACTGTTGCAAACCCTGATAATTTAAAAAAGCAGAGTTGGGGTCCGGCACATGAGTTCGGTCATGTAAACCAGACTCGTCCCGGTATGTTATGGGTTAGAACAACCGAGGTGACAAATAATATTTTTTCTAAGGTGACCCAGTTCTCATTTACTCCTGATGATATGCGCCTTGAGCATGAGAATGTTGGAGGAACTATTGGTGGCAGGTTTAATGCATATTTGAACAATGCTTTTATTAATGATCAGGAGTGGGGACTACAAGCAGGTCCTGACTCAGATTATCGTGGAGTAGAGCGTGAGTTTCGTGGTGAAACTGTTGATATTTGGGGTGGTGATTTTTTTGTTGCATTAACTCCAATGTGGCAGCTTTATCTCTTTTTTAATATTGCCGGGGAAGGTAATGCATGGTTTCGACCTGATATATATGCTGATGTATTTGAGGCAGTTAGAAATAGTGATGAGGGGAATCTTTCTCATGGAGAGTTGCAAATGAACTTTGTGCGAAATGTGTGTGATGCTGTTGAAATGGATTTAAGTGACTTTTTTATTGACATAGGTATGCTGCAGGAGGTTGATAAAGTTTTTGATGATTACACTTCTGCTCGTAAAACTATCACCTCTTCAATGATTAATGAGGTTGTCGATTATATTAGTCAGTACCCCAAGCCTGATTTGGCAACCTATATAAAATATATTAGTGCAAATAGCTATAAAGCATATAAATATGGTAAAGATATTGAAGGTTCTTTTAATAAAGGGGTTAAGTATAATGATGGGTCTATTATAGCTGATCACTCTGTATGGAAAAATGCTACTGTTTTTAAAACATACTCTTCTGATGAGTTATTAAATATTACCATGGTTGGAACAGGTAGTGAGTATCCTTATCAATATACTCAAATTCCTTACCCCTCTAATGCTACCAGGGTTGAGGCGGTAGGCTTTGATGGAACTGCCAGACTTGTTTATGGAGAAAAATAGAGATATAAGGTTGAATAAAATTGTTTATGTTATGAATTATTTAAAAAATATTTTAGCTGCGATTTTTCTTTTTAGTATTCTATTATCATGTAGTGATGATGATGATGACTTAATAGTTAATACTTTACAAGTTTCTGAACAATACAAAGCTATTGGTTTTTTAGCTGAAGGTTCTACTCGTTACATTAGTGTTGAGACAAATGCTGAGACCCTTGATTTTGATATAGATAGCGATTGGATAGAGGCACAATTTTTTTATGATAACAGTAACATTGCTGTTTCGGTACAGGAGAATGCATCTCTTGATAGTCGTAGTGGTGAAATATTTATACGTCATGAAGAGTTGAGTGACACAATTGAGGTTACTCAAACAGGTGTAAATCCTTCTATAGCAGTTCAGGGAAGAAATAGAACAACTGATTTTAGAGAAAAAACTATTGAAGTTGATGTGATATCTAATGTAGATATAAAGGCCACTGCTTCGGATTCATGGCTTACGGTTTCCGATGAGCTTAAAAGCGTTACCGTTGATCCGGTTCGAAGAAGCTATGAGGTGACTGTTGACTTGCTCTCTGGAGAGAATGAGAGAACCGGTTATATCTATTATAGTCAGGTTGACGGTGAGCTTAAAGATAGTTTAACTATTCATCAACAAATTATTGATTCAGATAGTTATGAACCTGAAACTGCTGATCAGTTTGAAAGAGATAAGCAGATAGGAGTCCTTAATGCTGAATTATATCCTTCTAATCTTTTTCAATCCGGTCAGGGTATTGAAAATACCATAGATGGTGACCGCACCTCACTTTATCACTCTCCATGGGGTGGCATGGCACATGAGCCTGATATTACCCTGGAGTATCATCTTGATCCAGATGAGGCAGAGGTGGCTAATTATATTGTTCTTTATCCACGTCAAAGTGGTTCTAACGGTATTTTTAAAACCGGAACAGTTTCAGTTTTAACCGACGGTGATAATGATTTTGCCGAGGTTGCTCAGTTTGATCTTCCCAATAGCAGCGATCCACAAGTTGTCTATTTTGATTCTCCCGTTATTGAGCCTCGTAAGATACAGGTAACGGTTACTGATGCATATTCACATGATGGAGCCTATCATGTTTCACTGGCGCAGTTCGAAGTTTATGAAAGCAGGAGTCTTAATGCACTTGAAGAGGATTTGGACTATTTTACTGATATAACATTTTCTGAGTTGAAACCCGGATTAACTATTGATGATATTGCTGATATTGAAAATGGGTTTTTAAGAAATATAGCAGCCTATATGTTATCAGGTAAATATGATGATGAGTATAGAGTTCAGGAGTATCGTGCCTACCGACCTGTTTGGGATTTAGCCAATGAGCTTAAAACAAGTACTTACAGTCAGTTCGAAAACCCTACCGGGATGTTTTTCCGTCAAGGTGAGGAGGTTGTTGTTTTTGTTGGAGAGACTAATGGAGAACGTATTTCACTTAGAGTTAAGGATTTTGGAAGAGCTGGTGATGATAATAGCTATGTTTTAAATGAAGGAGTTAATATTATTGAGATGGAGGGTCGAGGTAACGGTTATATCAGTTATTACACTTTAAGTTATGAGACGGCTCCAGAAGTTAAAGTTCATATTGCCTCGGGTGATGTTAACGGTGTATTTGATATTTCTAAGCATGATAATGATGATGGTAAGGTCCTCTTAGATGGTGCCGTTAGTGATATCCTTGATATTATGGGAGAGAGAGTTCAGTTGGCCTATAGTGTTAATGATTTAAAAAGCTATTCATATAATCGCCTTGAAGATTTAACACTATTATATGATAGTATTGTAAGTTCACAGCAAACTATGATGGGGCTTGCCAAATATGATCGTTTGCCCGATAATCATATGCTTGGACGCGTTATTTGGGAAGGTTTTATGCATGCCGACGGTTGGGGTGCTGCCTTTCATACAAGTACTATGTCAAGTATTGCTAATCCCGATAATTTGGTTAGATCAATTTGGGGGCCTGCTCATGAATTTGGTCATGTTAATCAAACTCGACCTGGATTCATGTGGGTTGGTACAACCGAGGTTACCAATAATATATTTGCTATGTGGAATCAGTTTACTATGCATCCCGATGGATATTTGCGCCTTGAACATGAAAATTCGGGTGGTATAATAGGCGGTCGTTTTGATGCCTACTTTAATAATGCTTTTATTAATAACCAGGAGTGGAACATTCAGGCAGGTCCGGATCGCTCTTATGGTGCCGGTGGTGATAATGTTTGGGGTGGTGATGTTTTTGTTGCTTTAGCTCCTATGTGGCAGCTGCACCTCTTTTTTCATATTGCAGGTGAGGATAATCCGTGGCATAAACCCTATTTTTATGGAGATGTTTTTGAAGCTGTAAGAGTTACTAACCAGTCTGGAATGTCTCAGGGTGAGCTTCAACTCGACTGGGTTAAACATGTTTGTGATGCTGTTGAACTTGATTTAACTGACTTTTTTGTTGATATTGGCATGTTACAAGAGATAGACAAGATTATTGGAGATTACTCCAATGCTCGTAGAACTATTACACAGCCTATGATAGATGAGGTAATTTCTCATATAAGTCAGTATCCTAAGCCCGAACTTAATAATACAATTAAGTATATAAGTGGTAATAGTTATAAAGCTTATAAGTACAGAAGAGATGTTAGCGGAGCATATGGTTCGGGTGTTCAATCTGTATCAAATGGTTTAAGGGTAAATCACTCTACCTGGCAAAATGTAGTTGCTTTTAAGAGTTATAAAGAAGATACTCTAAGTAATATCACTATGGTTGGCACAGGAAGCGGACCTGCTAATGAATTTACAATTGTTCCTTATGGTGATGATTATACACGGGTTGAGGCTGTAGGATATGATGGAACTACTTTGTTGGTATATGGAGATAACTAACTATTTATTTAAAAATATGTTTGATTCATATTTTAATATCTTGTTGTATAGAAAAAAATAAATGGATATTTTTACGGAGGATAAAAGTATTATGTAATACTTTTATCCTCCTTTTTTTACAACTCTAAAATTAATTCTTCTATATGAAAAATTCACTTTTTTCTGCGTCTCTCGCTTTAATTGCTGCTGGTACAGGTTGCCAAAAACCTCAAGAAAGTAAACCTGATAATCCCAACATTCTTTTTGTTTTTACCGATGATCACTCATATCAAACTTTAAGTGCTTATGATAACAGTTATATTGAAACTCCCAATTTAGACCGTATAGCTAACGATGGAGTTAAGTTTGCTAACAGCTTTGTGGCGAACTCTATTTGTGCTCCAAGTCGGGCAGTTTTGCTTACCGGTAAACATAGTCATATTAATGGTCAAATGACAAATGCTGATGTTTTTGACGGAAGTCAGCAAACGTTTCCGAAACTTTTACAGGATGAAGGTTACCAAACTGCATTAATTGGTAAGTGGCATCTTCAAAGTGATCCTACAGGTTTTGATTATTGGAATATCCTGCCTGGACAGGGGCACTATTATAATCCTGTATTTATTGAAATGGGTAAGGATACTGTTCATGAGGGATATGTTACAGATCTTATAACCGATTTTAGTATGGATTGGTTAAATGAACAGTGGAGTAAGGAGTCTCCATTTTGTTTAATGGTGCATCATAAAGCGATGCATAGAGTTTGGATGCCTGATACCACTCATCTGGATGAGTTCAAAGGAGCAGAGTTTCCTATTCCCGAAACTTTTTGGGATGATTATGAAGGGAGAACTGCTGCCGCTGAACAAAGAATGAGTATCCGTAAGGATGATATGGATATTGTCTATGATTTAAAAATGGCCGATCATGAAGGAGAAATTGTTACTCGTTATGGTGATTGGTACAGGGACGGTGCACTTGCTCGTTTGAATGATGAGCAACGAAAAAGATGGGATGCTCATTACGATCCCATAATAGATGAGTTTAAGGCATCTGATATGACTCATGAAGAGCTTAGTGAATGGAAGTTTCAACGTTATATGCAGGATTATCTGGCTGTTACACGATCGCTTGATGAAAATGTTGGCAGATTGCTTGATTATCTTGAGGAGAAGGGGTTGCTTGATAATACCCTTGTTGTTTATGCTTCTGATCAAGGTTTTTATATGGGAGAACATGGCTGGTACGATAAGCGATTTATGTATGAGGAGTCCTTTAGAACACCTCTTTTGATGCGACCGCCAAAAGGATATCAAAGGGGGTTTGTTGTTGATGAGCTTGTTCAAAATATTGATTATGCCGCCACTTTTTTAGATATAGCAGGTTTAGAGGTTCCCGGGGATATTCAGGGTAGTTCACTTATGCCTTTGCTAAATCGTGAAAATCCTGATAATTGGCGTGATGCATTATATTATCACTATTATGAATATCCAAACGAACATATGGTAAAACGTCATTTTGGGATTCATAACGGACGCTATAAGCTTATTAGGTTTTATTTTGATATAGATGAGTGGGAGTTTTATGATTTAGAGAATGATCCCAATGAGATATATAATGCTATTGATAATCCTCAATATCAGGATATAATTGAAGAAATGAAGGGCGAATTAAGAGATTTAACAATTAAATATGATGATGAGCGGGCCAGAAAGATACTGGATGGTGAATTAGTTGTTACTGAGTAGTATGCTTTATTATATATAAAAAAATTGTATAGTTATGAAGAGTTCTTTGTTTAAGTATTCATCAGTGGCTCCGGCGCTTGGTCTTTTATCATTAGCTGCTTGTGACACTTCTGAAAAATCGATTCCTGAAGATCCTAACATTATTTACATATTTGTTGATGACTTAGGATATGGTGATTTAAGTAGTTATGGGCAAACTAAATTTGCTACACCAAATATTGATCGTATTGCCCAGGAGGGGATAAAATTTACTAATCACTATAGTGGTAGTACAGTTTCGGCGCCTTCGCGCAGTGCACTGATGACCGGACTTCATACAGGTAATACTCCTATTAGAGGGAATAAAGAAATAGAACCCGAAGGGCAGCATCCAATGCCTGCCGATACAAGAACTGTTGCCCATGAGTTACAGGATGCAGGATATGCTACCGGTGCTGTTGGCAAGTGGGGACTTGGGTATCCGGGATCTGTTAGTGATCCCTTAAAAATGGGATTTGATTATTTTTTTGGTGCTAACTGTCAAAGACATGCTCACCACTATTATTTGGATTATTTATGGGAAAATGATCAGCGTGTTGAGTATGATAAGCCTGTCTACACCCATGATAAGATGACAAAAAAGGCTTTTGAGTTTGTTGAGAGTAATAAAGATAAACCTTTCTTTCTTTATCTGCCATATAAAATACCTCATGCCGAGATGGTTTTGCCTGATGAGTATTTAGAGCCATTTATAGGGAAATATCCTGAGCCTAATCCCTGGGGAGGGGGGCATTATGGAGCTCAAGAGCATCCCAGGGCTGCTCTGGCTGCTATGATTACCCACCTTGATAATGATATTGGTCGTTTGCTTGACTTACTTGAAGAGTTGGGTATAGATGATAATACAGTGGTATTGTTTACCTCGGATAATGGTCCTCATGTAGAAGGGGGTAATGATCCTGATTTTTTTGACAGCAATGGGGGATTGCGAGGTTATAAACGTGATTTATATGAAGGAGGAATAAGAGTCCCTTTTGTTGTTCGTTGGCCCGGAGTAATTGAACCCGGAAGAGTTTCAGATCATATTTCGGCTAATTGGGATATGTATCCAACTTTTTGTGAGATAGCGCAATTAGATGTTCCTGAAGGTCTTGATGGAATATCTATGTTGCCCGAGTTTTTAGGGAAAGAGCAGAAGAGTCATGAATATCTTTATTGGGAGTTTCATGAAATGGGAGGTCGCCAGGCTGTTCGTATGGGAGATTGGAAAGGTGTAAGATATGGCATTTTTGAAGGGAATTTGGACGTAGAACTTTATAATTTGGTTGAAGATCCTGCCGAAAAAAATGACCTTTCGGCCGACTATCCCGAAATAGCCTCCCAAATTGCAGATATTATGGAAAATGGAAGAACTCCCTCTGAGCTGTTTCCCTTTCCACTGGATTAAAATATTAAACCGATAAACTTATATAGTTATGAACAAAATCAGATCTCTTTTTATAGCTGTTTCAGCTATAATAATTAGTAGTTTATGTGCAGGAGAAAAAAAGGATTGGGAAGATCCTCTTGTAATTGAACGTAATAAAGAAGATGCCCGCACTACTTTTTTTAGTTATACAAGTCAGGAAAGTGCACTTACAGGAGATAAGCTAAACTCAAGATATAAAAGTTTAAATGGAGATTGGAGATTCAATCTTTCTGACAGGCCAGCCGATCGTCCTCGTGATTTTTATAAACCGGAATTTGATGTTAGTGGGTGGGATCTTATTAAAGTTCCCGGTAACTGGGAGGTACAGGGTCATGATGTACCTATTTATGTTAATCATCCTTATGAGTTTGCTGATGATAGATTTGATCCAATAACAGAATTAGAAGATGGGCCAGATCTTGATCGGATACCTAAGGAGTATAATCCTGTAGGCTCTTTTCGTCAATCTTTTAATGTGCCGCAGGATTGGAATGGTGAAGAGATATTTATTCATTTTGGATCGGTCAAGTCGGCCTTCTATTTATGGGTTAATGGAGAGATGGTAGGATACAGTCAGGGAAGTAAGCTTCCTACTGAATTTAATATAACCGATTATGTTGTTCCGGGAGAGGAGAATGTAATTGCTGCAGAGGTTTTTCGTTGGAGCGATGCCAGTTATCTTGAGTGTCAGGATTATTGGAGAATTAGTGGTATAACACGTTCGGTTCATTTATATAGTCAACCTAAAACCAGAATTAGAGATTTTGAAGTAGTTTCTGTTTTGGATGATAGCTATACTAATGGAAAGCTATCACTCTTTGTAGATATTAAAAATCATTATACTTCAAAAGAGAAGGTTAATGTTGAATATAAAGTTATTGGAGAGGATGATTTAACTGTTGCTATGGGGAATGGTCGAATAGCTCTTTCTCCTACAGAGGAGGCTACTATTGACTTTTCCTCAGTTATTGATAATGTTAAACAATGGAGCGCTGAAACTCCTCAACTCTATACACTTTTAATTACTACAAAAGATCGAAATGGTAATCTTCTTGAAAGCACTTCGTCAAAAATTGGTTTTCGTACTATTGAGATCAAAAGAGGTCAGCTTTTAGTGAATGGTGTTCCTGTTACTTTGCGAGGTGTTAATATTCATGAACATAATCCCGAAACCGGACACTATCTTACCGAAGAGGTTATGAGAAAGGATATTGAATTGATGAAGCAACATAATATTAATGCTGTTCGCCTTGCTCACTATCCTTTCCCCGAAAGATGGTATGAGTTGTGCGATAAATATGGATTATATGTTGTTGATGAGGCTAATATAGAATCTCATGGTTTTTATTATGGAGATGCTTCTCCCTCTAATTATCCCGATTGGGAGATGGCTCATGTTGACCGTATTGTTAGAATGATTGGGCGCACTAAAAATCATGCTTCGGTTACTACATGGTCTATGGGTAATGAGGCCGGTAACGGACCCGCTTTTTATGCAGGTTATAAAGCTGCAAAAGAGGCCGATCGTACCAGAAGACCTGTTCAGTATGAAAGGGTTGAAACTGGAGGTCGTTTTTTGCTTGGATTTGACTGGAACTCTGATATTATTGTTCCACAATACCCTGATCCTTCAACTTTTGAGTGGTTCGGAGAGAAAAATATTGATCGGCCATTTATTCCTTCTGAGTATGCACATGCAATGGGTAACAGTATGGGTAATTTCCAAAATTACTGGGATGAAATTAATAAATATTCTCAATTGCAGGGTGGATTTATCTGGGATTGGGTAGATCAGGGTCTTGCAAAGTATAATGAGGATGGTGAAGTTTATTTTGCTTATGGTGGATATTATGATGAGGATATGCCTACCGATGGTAATTTTTTAATGAATGGTATTATTTTTCCTGATCGTCGTATTCAACCGGGGATGCATGAGGTGAAAAAAGCTCATGAACCTGTTAGATTTCAACTGCTTAATGAGGGTAATCACTCTATAAGATTGCTGATCGAGAATTTTTATGATTTTACTAATTTAGATCAGTTAGGTTTTAGAGCTTATATTAAAGCCGATGGTAAGGAGATTGTTTCTTTGAACCTGCCCGAGATAGCTTGTGAACCTCATGTTGGTAATCCTGTTACTGTAGCATTGCCCGATTTCGATATTAAGCCTGCAACTGAATATTTTTTGCATGTAGAGGCTTATACTCTTGATGAGAGTGAAATGGTTCCGCAGGGGTTTGTAATTGCTAATGAGCAGTTTAAAATGAATAGAGCAGCTGATGCTAAACCGGCTTCTTTTGAAGTACCCGATATTGATTATTCCCAGGAGCAGGGAGTTTATACTATTTACAATAGCGATGTAACCGTTATCTTTGATAGCGAGTCAGGTTTTATGACTTCATATAATGTAAATGGTACAGAGTATTTATATGATGGAAACGGACCACGGCCCGATATGTGGAGAGCTGTTACAGATAATGATTTTGGAAGTGGCATGCATCAAAATAACATCAATTGGAAAAAATCTACGCTTAATCCACAACTTTCAAAAATAGAGGTAGAACAAACCACTGATGGTGCTGTAACTATATTTACAGAATTTTCTTTAGATGATGTAGAGACAGTTTATCAAACTACCTATGAAATATTTGGTGATGGTCGTATTGCTGTAGCTAATAGATTGCAGGGATCTAAAACAGAGGAGTCGGATCTTCCAAGAGTAGGAATGAATTTATTGGTAGATCGCAACTTTAGTAATCTTACCTGGTTTGGCCGTGGTCCCTGGGAGAATTATGTTGATCGTAATGTTTCATCTTTTGTTGATCTTTATCAAGGAAGCGTTGATGATCAAATGGTACCATATACTCGTCCTCAGGAGAATGGAAATAAAACTGATGTGCGTTGGGCTTTGTTATCGGATGATCGGGGAAATGGTTTGATGGCTGTTAATTTGGAGCACGATCGTGATGGATTTGAGATGACTGCTATGCCATACTTAACTGAAGATTTTGATGCCCGTACAGGTACTGATTATGGTCCGGTACACCTTGAGGTGGCCAATATTATTGATGTTGAAAAGCGTGATTTTGTGAGATGGAATATTGATTACGGACAAAGAGGTGTTGCCGGCGTAAATAGCTGGGGTGCTCGTCCGTTAAATCAATATATAATGTCGCCTGATAAAGATTATGAGTATAAATTTATGTTTGTACCTGTTAATAGTGATGATGTTGATCAATTAATAGATATAAGCAAGCAGCAGTTATAAATTAATTATGGGAGCCATCTTTTTTAGGCGGTGGCTCCCATTTTGTCTCTTTTACAGAATATATTATGAATAGATTTCTTTTATTGCTTTTTGCTTTTGTTACCGTGACTTCTCTTTTTGCTCAAAAAGAGATTCAAATATATCCTGTTCCACAGCAAGTAACTTATAGTGGTAATAGTATAGATATTGTTCCCGGAAGTACTCAATGGATTGTTGAAGAAGGTTTCGAGAGCAGGGCTTTGGATATTTTAACTGAACTTTTTGAGGGTTTTGATATTCTCGTAGAGGTTGCTGTTGCCGAAGATTTGCCTAAAAGTAAATCCGACTTAGTTCCGGATATACCCGAAGGCTATTATTTATCTGTTTCTCAATCAGGAATAACTCTTTATGGTAATGATAACGCGGCACTATTTTATGGAGTACAATCTCTTAAGCAGTTGATATATAAAGCAGATAATATACAAAGGATTCCCCAGGTAGAGCTTATTGATTATCCCGATGTAGAGTTTAGGGGAACAGTCGAAGGTTTTTACGGAGAGCCATGGAGTCATGATGATCGATTACGGCAAATTGAGTTTTATGGAAAATATAAACTTAATACATATATATATGGGCCAAAGGATGATCCATATCATGGATTTTCTGATAAATGGAGAGAGCCATATCCTGAAGATATGGCCGAGGGAATGAAGGAACTTGTTAAAGCAGCTGATAAAAACAAAGTTAACTTTGTTTGGGCTGTTCATCCCGGTAGAGATATATATTGGACCGATGAAACAGGTGATGGCATAATTGATGATTTTGTCGCTTGTCTTGAAAAGTTTGAGTTGATGTATGATTTGGGTGTGAGATCGTTTGCTGTTTTTTTTGATGATATAAGTGGTGAAGGTACAGATCCGGTTAAGCAGACTGAGATGTTGAATTTTTTGAATCGAAATTTTGTTCAAAAGAAACCGGATGTAACGCCTTTGATTATGTGCCCTACTCAATACAACAGAGCCTGGTCGGGTGGTGATTACCTTGATATACTGGGTAGTGAACTTGATGAGGATATAAGAATTATGTGGACCGGCAATACTGTTTGTGCTGATATAACAAGGGAGAGTATGGATTGGATTAATAATAGAATTGATCGCAATGCTTTTATATGGTGGAACTGGCCTGTGAGTGATTATGTTCGTACACGTTTGTTAATAGGTAGAACATATGGTCTTGACCCCGATAATAAAGGAACTATGTCAGGTTTTACATCTAATCCTATGGATAAACCTGCAGCCTCAAAGATCGGACTGTTCGGAGTTGCTGATTATACCTGGAATATGGATGGATTTAATTCTGATAAATCATGGAGAGATGGTATAGCAGCACTTTTTCCTGAAGTTGCAGATGAGATTCAGGTATTTGCCAATCATAACAGTGATCAGGGACCCAATAATCATAGGTATCGACGAGAAGAGTCTGTCGAGATTAAGCCATATATGGATTCTGCGTTAGAGGAGTATGGTGTAAATAAAACTATTACGGATAGTGATTTTGATAAAATTCTTGCTGAATTTGAGGCTATTGCTCAATCCGGGAATATTTTAAAAGAGCAATTACCATCTATTAATCCCCATTTTTTTGACGAGACTGAATGTTGGATATACTCTTTTGAGGCTTTAGGAATGGCCGGAAAGAATGTAATGCTTATGATTGCAGCCAATAGTAGTAAAGAGAAGGTGGATAGAGCCAATAAAGTTCTCTTTTATTTTGATAAGATGGATTATTATAGTGAAATGCAGCGCAAGAAAGGCGAGCCTGATCCATGGGCTACCGGTTGTGAGACCGGCGGTACCGTTGTTACCCCTTTCACAAAAAATCTTTTTGTTGCAAAAGGTAAAAACTTTATTTCTGACTTGTCAGGAAGAGAGGATTTTGTCAATTTTGACGAGGCTCAGTTTTATAATGTAATTACTAATGTGGAGCTTTTATCTCAATTAGGTGTTGAAAGGGATGGAGAGTTTGTTAATATACAACCAATTCTTGAGGTTGTTGGTTTTGAGTCGGGCGACTATATTGGAATAGCTCTCCCACAGGGAATACATGCCAATTATGTTCATGTTAATTTGGGCGGTGCATTGGTCTCAGAGAAAGGAACTATTGAGATTTCATCTGATAATGTGTCCTGGAAGCAAATTGATACAAGAGATAGCGATGGTGAAATGCAGCTTCCTTTAGATATTGAGGATAGCATTAGATATGTACGTTATATAAACACCTCTGATAAGAGAGTAGATGTTCGGTTAGATCAGTTTAAAGTGGATGTACCTGAAGATTCCATGGTTGATTCTGAAGAGGTAATGTATGATGGAAATCTTCTATCATATTATACTTTTGAAAAATCCGAAACTCCCTATATTATTGATAATGCCGATTGCAAAAAGTGTTCTAACTTGTTTGTAATAGGCGATGTTGACAATATAACAGTTGTCTATAAAGATGGTACAGTTAAACCTTATTTAGATCATATAAATTCAGATAATAATCCGGCAGAGAGTTTAAAAATTGACACTTCACATGGGGATGTTAGAATTAATCAGATTATCCGTTTTTAATTAATTTAACTAAATATATATAGAGATGAAAGCAAATCGCAGAAATTTTCTTAAAACAGCAGCTCTTGGAACAGGGTTGATGGCTACCTCGTTAACGGGATGTAAATCGGGTAGTAGTAATGGTGTTCATCCGGGATGGGAAAAGCGAACACAACGGTTCAATATGTGCGGATACAGAGCTCCTGCATTGGATGTTGTTAGAGTTGGGTTTATCGGTCTGGGGATGAGAGGTCCCGGGGCTGTTCAAAGGATGATGAATATAGAAGGTGTTGAAATAGCAGCATTAGGTGATAAATATAGTGATCGAGTTGAAAATGTTCAACAACGTTTAGATAGGTATGGATTGTCCAGAGCAAAAGATTATGGTGGTACAGAAGATGCCTGGAAAGGCATGTGTGAGGATCCCGATATTGATCTTATCTATATCTGTACCCCTTGGGAAACACATACACCCATGAGTGTATATGCAATGGAAAATGGTAAACATGTGGGTGTTGAATTACCTGCTGCATTGACTGTCGAAGAGGCCTGGCAACTTGTAGAAACTAGTGAACGAACTAAAAAGCATTGTATGATGCTTGGAAACTGTTGCTATGACTTTTTTGAGCTACTAACGCTTAATATGGCGCGTCATGGATTTTTTGGTGATATTATTCATGGGGAAGGTGCCTATATACATGATTTAATTGATTGGCATACTAATAAGGATGGTTATGCCGATATGTGGCGTTTAAAAGCTAATACACAAAAAGGAAATCTTTATCCTACACATGGTTTGGGTCCTATTAGCCAAATAATGAATATCAACCGTGGTGATCGTTTTGATTATATGAATGCTATGGAGTCAAATGATTATAATCTTGGACCACGTGTAGATGAGCTTGCTAAAGAGGATGATTTCTTTGTACCTTTTGCTGAAAAATCATATAAGGGTAACATGAACACCTCTACAATACGTACAGTTAAAGGTCGTACTATTGTAATTCAGCATGATGTTGCTTCACCCAGGCCATATTCTCGAATTCACCTGATAAGTGGTTCTAAAGCTTTTGCTCGAAAATGGCCTTCTCCTGCTCGTGTTGCTATCGGTCATAGTTGGCTTAATGATGAGCAGATGGCTGAGATTGAAGAGAAATATACTCCTGAAATAGTTAAACGTGTTGGTGATATGGCTCGTAAAGTTGGAGGTCATGGGGGAATGGATTTTATGATGGATTGGAGACTTATTGATTGCCTGAGAAATGGATTGCCGTTAGATCAGGATGTATATGATGCGGCATCATGGAGTGTAATTGCACCTTTAAGTACATGGTCGGTTAAAAACAGGTCTAATTCAATTGATATTCCTGACTTTACTTGTGGATCATGGAAGAGTAATACTCCCGTTGATATTAGTTTGAAAGAAGGTGGGTCAACTGGTGTAAGACTTTTAGAAGAGAAGGACGATGTTCAGTTAGACGTATAATAATTAGTTATTATTTAGTATGATTATTAAATATATTTATCTTTTTATATGTCTTTTGCTTTTCACTGCCTGTGGTTCAGGCAGTGAAAGTTATTATGTTCAAACTGCTGCTGTACCCGAAGGTGCCACTATAGAGGAAAAAATTGAGTTTTCTGGTCGTGTTGTTCCGCATCCTCGTCAAATGAAATGGTTCGAAGATGAATTTTTGGGTTTTATTCATTATGGTCCCAATACATATACCGGTAGAGAGTGGGGCACCGGCCATGAGGATGCTGCAATTTTTGAACCAACCGATTTGGATACAGATCAATGGTGTGAATTGATGTATGAGGCAGGAATCAGAAGGGTTGTTATGGTGGTTAAACATCATGAGGGGTACTGTTTATGGCAAACTCGATATACCGATTATTCGGTTTCTGCCTCGCCATGGAAAGATGGACAGGGTGATGTTTTAAGAGAGCTTGCCGAATCATGTGAAAAGTATGGTTTGCGCCTTGGTATTTATCTTTCTCCTGCTGATCTCTATCAAATTGAAGCTGATGATGGATTGTATGGGAATGATAGTGAATATACTCAAAGAACCATTCCGCGTCAGGTAGATGGACGACCTTTTAAGGATGAGCGTACCTTTACTTATGAGGTTGATGATTATAATGAATATTTTTTAAATCAGCTGTTTGAGCTTTTAACTGAGTATGGTCCCATTTATGAGGTTTGGTTCGATGGTGCCCACCCTAAGCCCGGAACCGGTCAGGAGTATAACTATGATGCATGGTTTGATCTTATAAGAACTCTTGCTCCCGATGCTGTTATTTTTGGTAAAGGACCCGATGTACGCTGGTGTGGCAATGAAGGTGGTGCAACTCGTGAGGCCGAGTATAACGTTATTCCTTTGGAAGATAATCCGGAGGGTTATGATTGGCCTGATATGATGGGAGAAAACATTGCCGGTCGTGAGCATATTACCGAGGATACTCGTTATTTTCATTACTATCCTGCTGAGACAAATACATCAATTCGTCATGGATGGTTTTGGAGAAATGATGATGAACAACAGGTTCGAAGTGCCGATGATGTTTTTGATATTTATGAGAGATCTGTTGGAGGGAATAGTGTTCTACATCTTAATATACCGCCCAATACCGAAGGAAAGTTTTCTGACAGGGATGCTAACGTGCTGCGTGAAACAGGGCGACGTATAAGAGAGGTTTATGGCAGTAGTTTGCTTGATGATGGCAGCACTCAATTTTCGGAGATTCTTGATGGAAACTCAGAAACCTGGTGGCAGGCTCCTTCAACTCAAAGCCAAATTGAGGTAACTCTTTCAGAGCCTAAAGCTGTTAATAGATTTATGATTCAGGAGGCTATTGCTCATCGTGGTGAACGTATAGAGGAGCATCATCTTGAAGCTTATATTAATGGTGAATGGGAGGTTGTTGCTGAGGGTAAAACTGTTGGTTATAAGCGAATTTTGCGTTTTCCTGAAGTAAAAACTGAGAGGTTAAGGTTAATTATAAATAAGTCAAGGATTGCACCTGCAATTTCTCATATTTCTGCTCACTATTATGATGAGCCGCCTAAGCCTGTTGTTATTGGATTTGGTGATGATGGAGAGATAACCCTGGGTGTTGGTACCAATTTTTCATGGAGAAATCATGGTGCAGTAGATCTGTCACAAACTGTATATTATACCTTAGATGGTTCTGAACCTGATGCCAACTCTTCTCTTTATAAAGAACCTCTATTACTTCCTGATGGTGGTTATCTTAAAGCCAGATCTATTTCGGGCGATCGTAAAGGTCCGGTCTCGGAGTATAGAATTGGTGTAATTAAAGATAATTGGAGTGCTGTTGATGGTGCAGGTGAGTCTGTTGAAGCTTCAAAAGCTGTAAATGGTGACTATCAGGTGGGCTGGACCTCAAATAAGGGAGCTTCATCAAATAGTATTACTATAGATATGAAGGAGAATTTATCTGTTTCCGGATTGGCTTATACTCCTAATGCTCCTGAAGCATATATAGAATCTTATACTGTTGAAGTTAGTAGGGATGGAGAGAAGTGGATGCAAGTGTATAGTGGTGATTTTGGAAATATCCGTAATGATCCCAGTCGCCGTGATCTTCTTTTTGATAGTGCGTATAAAGCTCGTTATATAAGATTAACAGATCTTGTACCCCCAGGTGGGGCATCAGTTGTTGGTATTCTTGAGTTGGATGTTTTTGTAGATTAAATATATCTTTATAAATTAAGTTAAATTACCCGGTGAATATTGTTTCGCCGGGTTTTTTTAAATTTGTAATAATAAATTTAAAATTTTCTAATTCTTGTGAAAAAGTTCTTGTCTAAAAAACATTGGTTTCGAATCTTAATTTCTGTTTTTGTTATACTATTATTTTCAAATGCAGAGGGGGGCAATCCATACTATTTTGAGCAGATATCTATCGATAAGGGGTTGTCCCAGTCGGCAGTAACTGATGTGTTGAGAGATGAAAGAGGTTTGTTGTGGATAGGTACAAAATATGGATTGAATAGGTATGATGGTACTTATATGCGTAACTATTTTTATGATGATGATAGCCGCAAAGGTAGTTTGCCGGGCAATTATATCTTTTTTGTTGAAGAGGATTATATTGGTAATATATGGGTTGGGACTGATCAAGGATTGGCGAAATATATACCTTATAGTGATTCTTTTGAGAGTGTAACCACATCTGAAAATTATAAAAATGCTGTTTATAGCAACTTTATGCAGATGGGAAATACTCTTTATTTTGGTTCTTCTGATCATGTAGCTCTTTATAATACACAAGTCAAGGATTTTTCTATTATTCCTTTTAAAACTGATGATCACTATGCTTCTATTCCACTAAATTATTCGATGGTTAAGTGGAAAAATAGTTCTGTTTTGCTTGCTAACAGGTGGAGAGGACTTTTTGTTTTGGATATTAACTCGGGAGAGCTTTCAAAATCTGATTTTTTATCAGAAGATCTTATTACAGATATTCATGTTGACCAATTTAGACGTATTTGGACAGGTATTTATAATGAAGGTATAAAAGTATTTAACTGGAATGGAGAAGAGATTGCTTCTTATAATAGTAAGAATTCTGTATTAAGTAATGATATAATTTTGACTATTGATGAGGTGGACAATTTTATTTGGGCCGGCACAGATGGTGGTGGAATTAATATAATTGATGTTGAAACCGAAGAGTTCTCCTTTATAAAAAATGTTCCTGAGGATCGCACCTCTATTCCTGTTAATTCTATTACACATATTTATATTGATAACTATTCTGCTGTATGGGCAGGTACTTTAAGAGGTGGTGTTTTTGGAATAAGACAGGTAGGAATGAGTTCTTATACTCATGCCCCCTTATATGCTTCTTTTGGATTATCTAACCCTACTGTGCTGTCATTGTATGAAGATGATGATGGTTTGTGGATTGGTACCGACGGAGGAGGAGTAAATCTGTTTAATTATGAAAATCGTGATTTTACACACTTTGGTGATAGTTATGATTTAAAAGTTAATGCTATTACAAAGCTTGACGAAGGTCACTTGCTTATTAATTGTTATGGTAAGGGGTTAAAAATTTTTGATAAAAAGAGCGGATTTATATCCTCTCTCTCTCTCTTTGATTATTCTGATTATATACCGGGTCAACAGCATATCGGTGTTAGTTTAAGGTATAATAGTGGGAGTATCTATATTTTTGAAGATAAGATATACAGGTATGATCCTGAACAGCGCATTATAAGTAAAATAGCAGACTCTAATCTGCGGGATACTGAAGGAGAACTTATGGTTGCAGGAGAGTATGGTGGCAGTTATATTTTGTATGGTGCTTTGGGAATATATGAGTTTGATTATAAAAATGAAGCGGTAAACTTTTTAATAGATATTGAGTCGGAAGTTTTTGGGGATCTTTTAAGTGCAACTGTTGATAAGGATGGACTTATTTGGATTGGTACCTCTAAAGGTCTTTATACATTTGATTCAGTCAATAAAAGCGTTGATAGAGTTGAGTCAGGACTCTTTAGAAGTGTTAATAGCCTTATTGCCGGTGATGATAATAGGATTTGGTTTGGTTCTGCAGGCAAGCTTTTATGCTATTATAAAGAGCTGAAATCTTTTCGAATTTATGGCTCTTCTGATGGTGTGATGTCGAACGAGTATTTACCTAAGGCAGTTTTGCGTACATCAACCGGGGAACTTTTTAAAGGTGGAGTAACAGGATTGCTTCATATTGAAGATGATAAAACTTATGATATAGGTGATTATACTTCTACTCCTCAAATTATTGAGCTACGTGAGGATGGGACTTTAATTGATTCTGATAAATTCAATATTTTTAAGTCTACCGGTGAAGTTGAGCTCCCATTCGACTATAACTCTTTTAGTGTGAGACTTTTTGTTACGGATGAGAATTTTTTTAATACTAAATATATTCGTTACAAGGTTGAGGGTGTTAATAGAGATTATATTGAAACAGCGACGATGGATATTGATATGCCTAATTTGTCACATGGAGTTTATCATTTAAAAGTTCAGGTGCAATCATCTCATGGCGGCTGGTCGGAGCCTTTTAGTTTGTTACAGATTAGGGTGCTCCCACCATGGTGGTTTTCATGGTGGTTTTTAACTATCTCTGTTCTATTTATTTTGATGCTGCTATTTTTGTTTAGATATTTTGCATATCGTAGAGCTCATGATAAGATGCAGATTGAGATGGCAAACCATGACAATGTTGTTAAAGAGCAAAAAATTAAATTTTTAATTAATATTTCTCATGAACTTAGAACTCCTTTGAGTTTAATCTCCGGACCTCTAGAAAGGATTTTACGTGGTAAGTATGGTGCTATTACTCAAGCTCAACTTTCGGTCTTTGAGTTGATGAACAGGAATTTGAGTTATATTAAGAATCTTATAGACCAAATTCTTGATATTCGCGCTTTTGAAAAAGAGGAGTCTTCTATTAATCCTGTCAAAACTGATTTTAATTTGTGGTTAAAACAGATTATTACTGACTTTAAGTCTGAATTTGATGCACGTGGTGTTACTATCAGTTTTTATCCTGGCGATTCTGTTGAAGTTGATATAGATAGGGATAAGTGTAAAAAGGTGTTTTACAATATTTTAAATAATGCACTTAAATTTTCTCCTAATGGGTCTGAGGTTATTGTCTCTACACGTGTTTTGGAGATTAACCGAATTATAATATCGGTTATTGATCAAGGGCCCGGAATACCTGAAGGTATGTTAGAAAAAATTTTTGATCGCTTTTATACCGGTGATATTTTAAGTGGTGGAGCAGGTATTGGTTTAGCTTATTCTAAAATGTTAATTGAACTTCATAAAGGAACTGTAAAAGCGTTAAATAAATCTTCTGGAGGTGCAGAATTTCGCATCGAGTTGCCTTTGACTCAAAGTATAAAAGGAGGTGAGAGTGTAAATATTTATGATCGCAATGATATAGACGATTATGACTATAAATTATCTTCATCTTTAAGTTATGATGAGAATGTTTTTAAAGAATACAATATTTTGGTTGTTGAAGATGATTTAGCACTGCTAAAGTTTATGAAGGAGTCTCTTTCCGAGTATTTTAAAAAAGTTTATACTGCCTCTGATGGTAACCGGGCTTTAGATATTATCCGTGAAAACAATCCCGATATAGTTGTAAGTGATGTTATGATGCCTATAATGGATGGATGGGAGTTATGCCGGAAATTAAAAAGTGATATTAAAATTAGTCATATCCCTTTAATTTTGCTTACTGCTCGCAGTAGTGAGGCCGATTCGGTTAAGGGTTATAAAATGGGTGCTGATAACTATCTTGTTAAACCTGTTAGTATTGATCTTTTATTATCAATTATTTATAATACTATCTCTTTTCGAAAACAGATAAAGGAGCATTATGCTGGTAGTATTGATGAGTCTGTTTCTAAAAAGATCACTTTTAGTAATGCAGACGAGCAGTTTTTGACAAGGGTTAACGCTTTTATTGAAGAGCATATAGGTAATCCTGATCTTTCTGTTGATTACATAGCAAGTAACATGGCAATGAGTCGTGCAACTCTCTATTCTAAATTTAAATCACTACTGGATACCGGCGTAAATTCTTATATTAATCGTTACCGTATTAGCTATGCTCTTAATTTACTTAAAGAAACCGATATGCCGGTTTCTGAAATTTCTCATCAATTAGGTTTTACCAGTCAGAGCTATTTCAGCACCATGTTTAAGCAGCAACAAGGAGTAACTCCTGTTAAGTATCGCCAAATTAATAGCTAACAGTTTTAAATATTGTCTGTTTTTTTTAATTCTGTCTTATCTTAATCTATTTGTTAAACAGTATTTTAACATTTGATTACTGTTAAGACAAGTATAAAAATTATAAATACTTTTTTGATAACTTAAAATTGTTTTATGCTGTACTTTTACTTGTGAAAGCATTATGAACAATGTTTTTAATAAGTTGATTTATTCATTTAATTTAAAAAGTACAGCTATGAAAAAAATCTTTACTGTTATTTTAATCATTGGAGTAACTTTTACTTTTCATAAAAGTTATGCACAAGAGGACATCACTCCTTCGGGGTATGATTTTAGTCAAATGGAGGTTGGTGAATTTACTTTAGATGCTGAATTCGCTACTGCTAATCCTCCTAATTCATGGGAGTTTGTTACTGATTATTGGAATGATAGATTTGTTGCAGTTGGTGGAGGTGCTTTTGAAACTTCTACTGATCTTAGTAGTAATATGGGATCAATTCTTCAAACTTATTTTCAAATTGTTGATCTTGGGGGAGAGGTTGGTAAGGTTTTGATGATGAAAGGGCCTAATAATAGTTTTGAGTATGGGGAGCCCGGTGATGAAGGTTTTTGGCCAGGTTGGTTTAATCTCTCTTTTTATACCGATCCGGACAACACCCCAAGTATTGCCGGAGTCATTGATCAAGGTGTTGATGAGGAAGATGCAGAAAAGCATGCAACTGTTAGAATGAGAGTTGTTTTTCATATTCATCAAAATGAGATAGAGACATCAAATAAGCTTTTTGATATTTTGGGTTATACCTATACTGGAATGCACAAGCAGGTTGATGGGTCTGATGCTCCAACTCGTGAGTTCCGGAGTGGTGATTTTGCCAGTGTAGAGTTTGATCCTATTACAGAGACTGAGGTTTTTGAGTATAACCCTGATAAGTGGATTGTATGTGAATATGATTTTGTTGCAAATGAAGAGTCGGGTGTGCCATTGCGATATGTTTTACGCTTTGGAGAATCTGATTTTACCACTACAGCGCTTATGATTAAAGAGATTTCATTTATTGCTAATCCTGAGGGAGAGCCTGTTGAAATGGAGGAGATTCAGTTATCTGCAGGAGATCCTACAAATGTAAGCATACCCGGAGCAGTTTCTACTTTAGATTATTATACCACAGAGGGCAATTTGCATTTAAATAATCTGAGTGCAGGTCAGCTTATTGAAATATATTCAATTACCGGTCAAAAAATAGATGCTGTTAAAACAGTTTCCGGTTCTTTGACTATTCCTTTAAATAGAGGTTTCTACATTGTTAGGGTAGATCAGGAAGCTGTGAAGGTTTCGATACAATAGTCTAAATTTTTATTATTCCGGCTTTATCAAATCTGTAAGATGAAGTCGGAATAATCTATTAATTATTTTAATACAATTAAATTATGCTATACAAGTGTTTTCCCCTTTTAATATTTTTATTAATTTCTTTTAATGCTTATTCTCAGGTAGAAAACTACTCTTTGGAGCTTGAGCCTGAAGGAGAGGTCGATTTAAGAGTGATTAATGAATTGAATCAGTTGCAAGAATTTACTTTGCAGTTTTGGGTTAATCCTTCTGAATGGAATTCGCAGTCGGCTATATATAAAAGAGGAGAAGGTGATGAAGAATTTTCTGCCAGGTTAAGTAGTGCTAATACCATAAAGTTTGTCTCGGGTAATAATGTAATAGAATTATACTCTTCTAAAATAGGTGTTGATAAATGGAGCCATATTACAATATTATATAATGGATATGAGGTTGAACTATATGTTAACAATGAGTTAAAGCAAACAGAAATTATAGATTTTTATATTCCCGACTCTTTTAGTAGTTTTTATGTTGGAGGAGAAGGTTTTGCAGGTAGAATTGATGAACTTAGAATTTGGTCGGTTGCCATTGAAGATACTTTTTTTCATTTATGGAGAAATACTGTAAATAAACATCATCCTAACTGGGATAACCTTATAGCATATTATAAGTTTGATCAGGAGTTATGTGATAACATTGTTGATTATAAATTCAATTATCATGGTATATTTTCTTCGGACGGGGTTACAAGATCAATTGTTGATGATAATGAGTATTTTGTATATCGAAAGTCGGTTGCCTATACGAATTTTGCAAGATGGAGTGATCGCCAGATCGATTCTGATAAGTATCTTTTAGCAAACGATTTAATTATTCTTGATCTGCAAGGGGATCCTTCAGGAGAGGTTACTATGCCTTATCCCTATAATGAGGGAACTATTGTTAATGGAGAGCGTTTAGATAGCTTTAACGGAAGAGAGGGAGTTTTGTCTCTCAATGGTGATGGTTCATATATGAATGTAGGTCCTGATGTTTTAAATCCTACTGAAAGATATGCCTTTTCTACATGGATATATATTGAAGAGTGGGACGAAGGGGCATATATTTTCCGAAAAGAGCGTAATGATGATGAGGGATTTTCTATTAGACTTGGAAATGAAGATCAAAAAAGAGTGTTAGTCCGTGTTAATGGAGTTGATTATAGTCGTATTAATCAAATGGAGACTGGGACGTGGATTCATCTTGGTGTCACTGCATTTTCTACTACTAAAAATCAGGTTTATCAGGTTACTTTTAACGGCGAACCTACTTTTGCAGTCAATAATGACCAGGAGGATAATGATTATAAATTGTCAGGCATTGAAGATGTTGATGCATTTGTAGGTTATAATATCAATGCAAAATTTGATGAAACAGTAATATGGAACTCTCAGCGTAGTAGTCAGCACATGTCAGCTGCTATGGAAGAGACCCCAATGCCCGGTCCGGACCGAATTGTTGAGGCTCATATTTTGAGAACAGTTGATTCTTATTGGAATTATAACGATAAAGAGAATCCAGGTTATGATTCATACTCTTATAAACATTTTGTTAATTTAATGCGCGCTCATTATGATGGTTATCGTGGATATACCATAAGGATGGGTATTCTTGGCTTTGAAGGCTGGCAGCAGGCTATATCGGATCCATCTTTTCGTGAAACTTTTGCTTTGCAAATGGCTGAGATAGCAGAAGAGTTTGATGGGATTGATTTGGATTTTGAGTGGTGTTATTCGGCACAATGTTGGGATGATTACGGAAAAACTATTGCAGCGGTTAAGGATCAGTTGCCTGAGGGTAAAATATTAACTGTAACCCCTCACTATGTTTCGTGGCAACTGCCTCAAGGTTATATGGATGATGTAGATTACTTTCCTTTTCAGATATATGGACCCAATAATCATGTATTTCACTGGAGTACATATCTTGATGCTTATGACAGATTTATTTCCCATGGTTATTCTAAAGATAAAATTGTAATGTCTTATGCTACAACTACTTCACGTGGATATGATCCTCAAACTAATAATCAGCTTGGAGCAGCACCTATAGGGGTAAGAAATGGTTTGCTCGACGGTGATTATCATCCCGGGGATAATAGTGCCATTGATGCTAATGGGTATTTACGATATTTTACCGGATATAATCAGGTTATTGATCGTGCAGAGTTTGTTCAGGATAATAATTTGGGTGGTATAATGTATTGGGATATGGGAAACGATGTTAAAACTTCTCATCCTTATAGTTTGGCAAAAGCTGCCAGCTATTCAATAAATAGCAATGTAGATACATTAGTGACCGAGGTAGATCTTACTCCGGTATCAATATCTAAGGTAGATAAGCAGCCCCAGGGGGTGAAGATTTTTCCAAATCCGGCCAGTGATTATATCACTATATTAAATAAGCAAGAGAAACATATTGAGAAAATTGAGTTCATAGATCTTTCGGGTCGTAAAGTTAAGAGTGTATCTCAAGCCGGAAAGATTGATGTGGCAGACCTTAATAAAGGAGTATATGTTTTAAATATCTATTTGGCTAGTGATATGGCAGCAATTAAAGTAATAATTGAGTAAAAAAAATATTATGAAAATTATTTTATTCTTTTTTCTTATTCTTGGGCTCTCTTTGCATTCTTGCGATGATAGCGTTAAAGAGTTTGGAGATAAAAGTTTAGCCTCTGAGTTGAAAATTGTTAGTATTACTGATTCGGTAGGTGAATACAATTATAATTTTACCAATCCTGATCCTGTTGATACAACATATATCTATTATTATCTCGAGAGAGATACTATTTTTAAACCTGATGGAACGGTTGATGATATTGCAATTGATACAGTTTATTATGAAGGAAAAACTGCCAAACTCTACAAGGTTGATTTAATTCTATTACCCAGTTATAAAAACAGATTATATATTGAAATTGCTTCCAATGCCAGATGGGAAGCTCCTCCAATACCTTTTGCTTCTATACCGGCTACCTGGATAAAGAATGATCGTATTTCAGGAGTTGGTGATGCTATTATTGATTATGATGTTTCACCACGACATCCAAATCCTGATATAGAGGTTGATGTTAGAAGACGAGTTGTTACTCAATATATAACAACTCGTGACAGTACTATTATGTATGAGTTAAATTTTCAACAAAAAGCTACTACTGAAGATTAAAATATTTTTATGATGAAAAAATTGATAACTGTTATACTGCTGTTTTTATGTTTCTCTGCAGTAAAGGCTGTTGCACAGGGTATTCCTGTGTCTGGAGTTGTTTTGGATGAAAATGGTGTGGGACTTCCCGGAGCTTCTGTTGTTATCTCCGGAACTACTGAAGGAACTGTAACTAATATTGATGGGGAGTTTTCTATTGTAGTACCAGATACGCAATCTAAGCTGCAGATCTCTTTTGTTGGTTATGATACCCAAATAGTGGAGATTGGTAGTGAGACTTACTTTGAAATTAAAATGGACGATAGTTTAAGTCTGGATGAGGTTGTGGTTGTAGGTTTTGGCACCCAACGACGAGCTAATGCTACCGGGGCTGTACGTACAATTGATAATGAAGCTTTAGAGTCGAGGCCTGTTACTAGTGTTGGGGATGGATTACAGGGAGTGGTTGCCGGTTTAAATATTACTAATGATTTGGGGGGTGCACCAGGTCAGGAGATGAATATAAATATTCGTGGATTGGGAACAATTGATGAGGGATCTAGTTCTGCTCCACTTGTTTTAATAGATGGAATGGAAGGCAGCTTATCTTCGGTAAATCCTAATGATGTTGAAAGTATATCTGTATTAAAAGATGCCGCTTCAGCTGCAATTTATGGTTCAAGAGCACCTTTTGGAGTAATATTGGTTACTACTAAATCGGGCAGTAGGGATACAGAGCTCAATTACAGTGGAAATTTAAGATTAGCCACTCCGTTAAATACTCCAAATCCTGTAGATTCATATACGTATGCTCTTATGATTAATGATGCTTTTATGAATGCAGGAGAAGGAGCTCAATTTGGGCAGGCTCAGTTGAGTCGTATTTTAGCTTATCAAGAAGGTGATTTGGAGCATGGAACCGAACCTCATTCTACACAAAATGTTTGGCTTGGAGGGCAACAGGCTTTTGGGAATACCGATTGGTATGATGTTCACCTTAATGATATTGTCTCTTCTCAAGAGCATAATCTTAGCTTAACCGGAGGAGGTGATAATGTTATCTACTACTTTAGCAGTAGTTATTTAAAAGAGAATGGACTTTTTGCTTATGCTGATGATTATTTTAGTCGGTTTTCTCTTAATGGCAGAGTTACTGTTGATATACTGGATAATTTGAGTTTGAACTGGAATACACGCATGGTATCAACAGAGAATGATAAACCATCTGCTCTTGACGATCTCTTTTTTCATAATCTTGGGCGAAGGGCTTCTAATGTTCCTGTATATCTTCCCAATGGAGAGTATAATCCAGAATCTCTAATTCCCTCACTTACCCAGGGAGGTAGAGATATAAGAGACAATATTCTTTTATATAATCAGGCTCAATTTGAATTTGAACCGGTTAAAAACTGGAAGTTTTATGCCGATATAGGTAGTCGTATTGAAAACCCTAAAGAGTATCGTCAATTTGCCAGGTTAACAACAACTCTTCCTGATGGTTCTACCGAGTATTTTCCTGTTTTGGAAGGTGTGCAAGATCGTTCAGTAATTTTTGCAAATGGAAACTTTTTACGCCAGCCACCTGCAGGAACAAGTTACTATGAGAGAGCTCATGGTCATGTTAACTATTTAAGCACTAATTTTAGGACAGATTATGAACTTAATTTGAATAACCATTTTTTTAAATTTTTGATAGGTGCTCAAACTGAAGATTTCTATCGAGAAACTGTGAGAGTTTCTTCGGATGATATTCTTTTAGATGATAAACCATTTTTGCCCTCTTCTGATGGAATTAATCCAATGATGTCCGAGAAAAAAGGAGAGTGGTCAAATGTTGGGCTTTTTTCTCGTATCAATTATGTATATGCAAATCGTTATATGGCTGAGGTTAATTTTCGAGCTGATGCGGCATCAAGGTTTCCTGATGATGAACGGTGGGGTTATTTCCCTTCTTTTTCGGTTGGTTGGAATTTGTCAGAAGAGCATTTTGGTCATATTTTTCAGGATAGAGGGATGGAAATGGTTAAATTAAGAGCTTCTTATGGAGTGCTTGGTAATCAAAATACTCATAGTTTTTATCCCTATTATCAATCTATGAACCCCTCATTGGGTGGCATTGTTATAGGAAATTCTAATGCTATGGTTTTACCTGCTCCTGCACCTTATACTACTACTTTAACCTGGGAGAAGATTGAAAGTTCATCTATTGGGTTAGATGTGAGCTTTTTTGAGAACCGTTTTAATGGATCGTTTGACTGGTTTCAACGATATACTAAAGATATGGTTGGTCCTGCTCAGCCATTACCTAATATATACGGAGCTACACCGCCGCGTACAAATAATGCGGAATTAAGAACCAGAGGTTGGGAGTTTGAAGCGACTTATCGAGATAGAGTTGGTACCGATTTTAGTTATGATATATCTGTTTCTATAGGAGATAATGAAAGTGAAGTAACTCGTTATGACAGTCCGGACGGCTCTATTGACGGATACTTTAAAGGAAAAAAACTTGGAGATATATGGGGTTTTAGGGTAGAAGGTATTGCTAAATCAGATTTGGAGATGGATGAATGGCTATCTCACACTTCTCAAACTAGTTTAGGTACAAATTGGGGAGCAGGAGATTTTATGTATAAAGATTTAACTCAATCGGGTAGTGTTAATATAGGTGGTAATTCTGTTGATGATCCCGGAGACAGGGAGGTTATTGGTAATAGCACTCCTCGTTATCTTTATGGAGTGAGATTAAATGCACGTTATAGGGCATTTGATTTTGGAGCATTTTTTCAGGGAGTTGGTAAAAGGGATGTTTTCTTAACCAATAGTGCTACTTTTTTTGGTATAGCAGCTCCATGGCAGCGAACACTATTTAAAGAGCATCTTGATTATTTTCGTCCTGCCGGGGACCCTCTGGGAGCCAATTTAGACCCATATTATGCCCGTTTAAGAACTACCGGGAATAATCGTCATATTAATGACTATTATTTGCAGGATGCTTCTTATTTAAGGTTAAAGAATATTCAAATTGGATACACTCTACCTTCAAACTCATTTTTATCTGATTATATTAAAAATGCACGAATCTACTTTTCAGGTGAGAACTTATGGACATATACCGATTTGAAAATTCTTGATCCTGAAACTGTAGGTGGAGGAGCTTATGGCCCTGGGAAAGCATATCCGATGTATGCAACATATTCATTTGGAATGTCTCTTACATTTTAAATTTTAAAAATCTTACTATGATGAAGCTAAATATATTTTTGATTTGTTTGATTTTCTCTTTGATTTCATGCAATGATTTTTTAGAAAAGGAACCTTTGGACTTTGGTTCAGATGCTGCATATTTTAATCGGGTTGAAGATCTTGCAATGTTTAATAATACTTTTTATTCATTGTTTCCTGGCATGAGCACATGGCACGGTGGTGTTTATACTGTTGATAATAATAGTGATAATCAGGCTTCTCATTCGCCCAATAACAATCTATACCCCGGTGAAAAACAGACACCTTTAACCCGTAATTCTGAGTGGAGATTTGAACGTATTAGGGATGTAAATTATTTTTTAGATATAATTGATGAAAAGTTAGATAATGATGAGATTGCCGGTTCAGAAGAACTAATAGAACATTATATTGGTGAGGCTCTTTTTTTTCGGGCATATGAATATTTTAGGCTGCTTACTACAATAGGAGATGCTCCTATATTAAAGAGTGAGCTTGGTGATGATTTTGACTTGTTGGTTCAAAAAAGTAAAAGAGCTCCTCGTAATGAAGTTGCCCGTTTTATCCTTGATGATTTAGAAAAGGCTGCAGATATTCTTTTAGAGTCCCCTCCGGAGGTTGGTCGTTTATCAAGAGATGCTGCTCTATTGATGACTGCACGTGTTGCTTTATATGAAGCAACATGGCTTAAATATCATCAGGGTACTGCTTTTGTACCGGGTAATGAAAAATGGCCCGGACATGATGTTTATCCCGATTTTCAGTTTGATGCCGGAACTATAGAAGATGAGTATAATTATCTTTTTGAGATTGCATATAAAGCTGCCGATGAAGTTGCATCACATCGCTCTCTACACCATAACTATCAGGAGTTGTTTAATAGAACCAGTGGGATAGAGGGTATTGAGGAGGTGATTTTAGCCAGACACTATCTATCTGGGATATCTTCTCACAGTGCTACTCACTATTTGCTACGCACCGGTGCAGGAACAGGATTAACACGTAGTTTTGTTGAGAATTTTTTATTGAAGGATGGTCGTCCCCTATACGCCGACGTAGATAATTTGTATCAAGGTGATGCGATGATTCATTATGCTTTAAAAAATAGAGATGAACGACTTGTAGCTTCAGTTAAAGATGCCGGGTTTGTTGTAGAGGAGATTGAAGTTAACGGCGAAACTGTTAATGATACTATTGTAGATTATTTGCCTACAATTTATATTGTTGGAAATCAGGGAACGGCTACAGGTTATGAACTTAAAAAGTGGATTAGTTATGAGGATGGTCAGGATATTTCTGGAGGTGGCACTACTGCGGTTCCTGTATTTAGAGCTGCAGAAGCCTATTTAATTTATATGGAGGCATACTATGAGCGACATGGTGTTATTGATGATAAAGCTGATGGCTACTGGAGAGAGTTAAGGATACGTGCTGGTGTAAATGAAGACTATCAATTAACTATAGATGAAACTGATCTTACAAAAGAATCAGATCTTGCTAAAACTTCGGGAAGTGAGCTTGTTTCCCCGGTTCTTTACAACATAAGAAGGGAGAGAAGATCCGAATTTGTTGCTGAAGGGATGCGCTATCTGGATTTAAAAAGATGGAGAGCTTTGGATGATATGGTTAATTATAATATTGAGGGTATAAATTTATGGGAAGAGATGTATAAGCATTATGACGCTGATGATATTAGTTCAAATGTGGTAACTCAAAGCGGAATGGGTGATTATGTGCAGCCTTTGAGACTTAATCCCGGTACAGAGTATTATGAAGGTTATACATTTCCTACGGCACATTATCTTGAACCTCTTCCTGTTAGCGAAATTATAATGGCATCAGAGGAGGGCGATGTTGAAAGGTCAACTATATATCAAAACCCGGGATGGCCATCAAGAATTTCCGGAACTGCTGACTATTCGGCAGATTTGGACTAATTAGAAGTTGTTGTATTTTTAATTTTTTTAGATTATGAGTTTAATAAAAAATTCTACTTATTTTAAAAAAGCTGCTGTGTATGCTGTAACAGGTTCTATTTTGGCAGCTTGTAGTGATGGTGAAAAAAGTGAAGCCCCTTTGAATATCATTTATATTATGACTGATGATCATACCGAACAGATGATTAGTGCTTTTGATGATAGGTTTGGTCATACGCCCAATATAGATCGTCTTGCAGATGAAGGGGTGAAGTTTTCAAATAGTTTTGTTGCAAATTCTATTTGTGGTCCCAGTAGGGCAAATATGTTAACTGGTAAACATAGCCATATAAATGGGAAGGTTAATAATGAGGATTACTTTGATGGTAGTCAGCAAACTGCTCCCAAGTTATTGCGAGATGCCGGCTATCAAACAGCCATGATTGGTAAGTGGCATCTTGAAAGCACTCCTACTGGATTTGACCACTGGGATATATTACCGGGTCAGGGAATCTATTATAATCCTGATTTTATTACCGAGGATGGTGTAGTGAGGCGTGATGGATATGTTACCGATATAATTACCGATTTAAGTATTGACTGGATTGAGAACAGGAAGAAAGATAAGCCTTTTACCCTCTTTTTACATCATAAAGCGCCTCATCGTAACTGGATGCCAAAACTTTCTGATTTGGACTATATGGAGGATCGGGTTTTTGATATTCCTGATAATTTTCATGATGATTATGAGGGACGCAAAGCTGCTGAAGCTGCAGAGATGCGTATAGGAAGTCATCATGACATGGATCTTTTATATGATTTGAAAATTTATGATGGAACTCAGGAGAGCAGACTTCTTTCGATGTATAATGTAGGCGATTCTTTAGGTGAATATGGACGTATGACGCCTGAGCAGAAAGAGATTTGGGATGATTTTTACGCTGATATCATTGAAGATTACTACAGTAAAGATAGAGATGACAAAGAGTTGGCTGAGTGGAAGTATCAGCGTTACTTAAAAGAGTATTTAAAAACTTGTAAAGCAGTTGATGATAATATTGGTGTTTTATATGACTATTTAAAATCGGAGGGGCTTCTTGAGAATACTGTTATTATATATACTTCTGATCAAGGATTTTACATGGGTGAGCATGGTTGGTTTGATAAAAGATTTATGTATGAGGAGTCGTTACGCACTCCATTAATTATTAGAACTCCTAAAAATATGGGCTTTAGTAAAGGAACTATCAACCCTATGGTTCAAAATATTGATCATGCCCCAACCTTTCTTGATATTGCTGGTGTTAATATTCCGGCTGATATTCAAGGATCATCTTATCTTCCTCTTTTAAGAGGGGAGACACCTGATAACTGGAGAGAGTCTATATATTATCATTATCAGGAGTATCCTGCTGAGCATATGGTTAAAAGACATTTTGGAATACGCGATAGTAGGTATAAACTTATTCGTTTTTATTATGATATTGATGAGTGGGAGTTTTATGATTTAGAAAAAGATCCTAATGAGATGAGAAATTCTTATGGAGATGAGCAATATGAAGAGGTTATAGAGATGATGAAGCAAGAGTTACGCAATCTTACTATTAAGTATGAGGATGAAAGGGCTCTAAAAGTTCTGGATGGTGAGTTTGAACTAAACATGTAGATTAATTTGTAACTCTTATTTATGAATAATTTTTTTTTGTATTCGTTGTGTGGCATCGGGGCTTCAATGGCTTTAAGTTGCTCTAAAGGGGATATTACTGATGAAGAGCGTCCGAATGTCATATTAATTTACACCGATGATGTTGGTTATGGAGATGTTGCTGTTTATGGTGGAAAAATTCCTACTCCTAATATTGATAGAATTGCCCAGGAGGGCATTAGATTTACTAATGCTTATGCTACCTCTGCAACTTCAACCCCTTCAAGATTTTCGCTTTTAACCGGCGAGTATGCCTGGCGAGAAGAGGGGCGAGGAGTTGTTCAGGGGGATGCTCCCTCTTTGATATCTACCGACAGAGATACCTGGCCAAAGATGATGCAAAGAGCCGGTTATGCTACTTCAGTAGTTGGTAAGTGGCATCTTGGATTGGGAGGAGAGGATGGCCCTGATTGGAACGGTAAAATTTTTCCCGGTCCGTTAGAAACAGGATTTGATTATTCATATATTATTCCTGCTACCAATGATAGAGTGCCTACTGTGTATGTTAAAAACCATTATGTTGAGAATCTTGATGAAGATGATCCCATCAAAGTTAGTTTTGATTTTAACAAAGGGCCTATTGGTGATCGACCTACAGGTATAGATAATCCGGAGAAGTTGAAAATGATGTGGTCTCATGGTCATAATCATACTATAACCAACGGAATAAGTCGTATAGGTTATATGAAAGGGGGCGAGTCTGCATTATGGCGAGATGAAGATATTGCTGATAATCTTGTGGATAAATCTGTTGATTTTATTACAAATCATAAGGATGAACCTTTTTTCTTATATTTTTCTACGATTGATATTCATGTACCTAGAATTGTGCATGAGAGGTTTCAGGGTATAACCTCTTATGGTCCGCGTGGAGATATGATGGTTCAGTTAGATTGGTCGGTTGGTGCTTTACTCGATGTTTTGGAAAAGTATGGTTTAAGGGATAATACTATAGTAATATTTACATCTGATAATGGTCCTGTTTTAGATGACGGATATGTTGATTATGCGCGTGAAATGTTGGGAGAGCATAAGCCGTGGGGAGATTTTAGAGGCGGCAAATATAGTGCTTTTGAAGCCGGAACTAAAGTTCCTTTTTTGGTAAGCTGGCCAAATGGGATCGAGAAAAACAGGGTTAATAATGCA
The DNA here is from genome assembly GCA_029688995.1 of Marinilabiliaceae bacterium ANBcel2. Lineage (GTDB taxonomy): Bacteria > Bacteroidota > Bacteroidia > Bacteroidales > Marinilabiliaceae > JARULA01. Next base: position 224,841 of record JARULA010000001.1, on the reverse strand, counting down.
TTATTTAGTCAGGTTGATTTTTTTGCCTCTTTTGCTTCATTTTTAGATGAGGAGTATAGTGTTGATGATGCAATCGATAGCAAAAATCATTGGGATGCTTTAATGGGTATTGATTTATACGGCCGATACAGTTTGGTTCAACATGCAATAAGAGATGAGTTATCTTATATAAGAAATGATGGATTTAAATTTATCCCTTCAAATGACGGTCCCGAGATTGTCCCCTGGGGAACTCATATTGAAACAGGCTTTAGTAAAAAGGATCAGCTTTATGATCTTAAGTCAGATCCCGGTGAGACTAATAATATTTCAAAAAGGTATCCCGATTTGCTTGATGAGCTTAGGATGGAATTAGAAGATAAGTTGAAATGATAATCTTTTTAGTTCATATATAACTCAATAAATATATAGAGATGGAAATGCCATCTTATTATTAAGATAACTAAATTATTCTCAGATGAATTTAATAAACGAGAAGCCCTTTTTAGCAAAGGACTTTTGCAAAAAATATATGGTTTTTTTTATGTTTTATCACTTAGGAGTTAGCAATAGAATTGATGTTAATAGTTTATATGTTAAGCGGATATTCTTATTATCTCTGTTTATGATATTTACTTTATGGTCGTTAAAATCTGAAGTTTCAATAATTCCTCAACCCAGAGTTGTAGAGAAGGGTGACGGCTATTTTGTTTTTGATAAAGATACCAGATGGATAGTTGAAAATGATAGAGATAAGTCTCTGTTTGATGATGTTATAGAGAGGTTTCGTGTAGCGGCTAACTATAATTATAGTGTGGAGAGCGGTAGTGATGATGCTCTTAATTCTGTAACTTTATCTAAAAACAGTGATTTGGGTAACGAAGAGTATCATCTCAATATTGATAATAACAGGATTGTTATTTCTGCATCGGGTAAGCAGGGATTTGATTATGGTATTACCTCGTTGATACAGTTACTTCCCCCTTTTATTTTTAGTGACAGGCTTGTTCAAAAAGAATTTAAAGTTCCTGTTCTCTACATTGAGGATAGTCCGCGTTATCAATATCGTGGGTTTATGCTAGATGCATCAAGATATTTTATGCCTAAGGAAAATGTTTTGAAGCTGCTTGACTATCTTTCGTTTCATAAAATTAACTATTTCCATTTTCACCTTATAGATGATAATGGGTGGAGGTTACAGATAGAAAAGTACCCCGAGCTTACAGATATTGGAGCATGGAGGGTTGATAGGGAGGGTCATTTTCCTATGAGGCATAACCAGCTGGCCGGTGAACCTGTTACTGTAGGTGGTTATTATTGTAGAGATGATATAAAAGAGATAGTTGATTATGCTGCCGAGAGACATATAGAGGTTATTCCTGAAATTGAAATGCCTGCGCATACTATTCCATCATTGGCCGCATTTCCACATTTAACATGTCCTGTAGTTGATACCGATATACATGTATTGCCCGGCATTGGTGGTAGTAAAGCTTCTATTAATTATTGTGCTGGTAATGATGAAGTGTTTAAATTTTTAAAGAATGTTTTAGACGAGGTGTTTGAGCTGTTTCCTTCTCGTTATTTGCATATTGGTGCAGATGAGGCCTGGAGAGAATATTGGGATAGTTGCCCTCTGTGCTCTAAACGTATGCAGGATAATCAGTTAGCAGATTTGGATGAGTTGCAAGCCTATTTTATTAAGAGGATTGATAGTTATCTTAAAGATAATAACCGCAGGTTGATGGCATGGGATGAAATAACAGCCGGTCCTATGCCTGAGGATGCAATTGTTTTTGGATGGAGAGGTATGGGGCAAGAGGCTTTTAAAGCTGCTGAGATGGGACATTCGGTTATTATGACTCCGGCTCGCAGACTTTATTTTATAAGATATCAAGGGCCACAGTGGTTTGAGCCATATACCTATTTTGGAAATAATACTTTGTTTGATGTTTATGATTACGATCCTGAAAATTACATGGAATCTTCACTTCATCAAAATGTTAAAGGTATTCAAGCCTGTTTGTGGACCGAATTTGTTGGTAGTCCGCAAGAAGCTGAATATTTAATCTTCCCACGCTTAGCTGCTTTAGCAGAATCGGCCTGGAGCACTTCCGAAAATAAGGATTGGGACGACTTTTTAACCAGGTTGGATAGACTTGTAAAGGTTTATGATTATAAAGGTATTAATTATGCCGATAAGTCTATGTTTAACCTTTTTCACAGTGTCGAGCCTAAAAATGGAGAGTTGGTTGTCGATTTAAGTTCTATTCGTAATGATGTTGAGATTAGGTATACTATAGATGGAACTGAACCCGATAGTAGATCTAAACTCTATTTGGATAGATTTGTTGTGAGTGAGGGAATGACTCCCCGGGCAGCTACATTTATTGATGGTGAAATGATGGGTGAGATTTTAACTTTAAACCTTCAGTTTAATAAGGCTACAGGTCGTCATGTTGAATCAAATTTTGCTAATGCAGATCTTTTAACAAATGGACTTCTTGGTAGTGAAAAGATTACAGATGGAGAGTATGTTGATATGTACAACTCAGATGGCTATTTTATTATTGATTTTGATTTTGTTATCGATTTTAACACTCTTCAGTTAAGTTTTTTAAATAATTATGGTGCAGTAACTCATTTTCCTTCCAGAGTAACTGTTTCAGTTTCTGATAATGGTGATAGTTATTCGGTAGTTGATGATTTAAAAATAGAGAGTCAAGAGAGGTTTTCTAAAGGAATATTTAAACGAAAGTACGACTTTGATCTTAACAATTTTTCTGGTCGGTATTTGAAAATAGAGATTGAAAACCCTGGTATTACCGATGAGTTTCATGCACGTGATGGACAAAATTCTCGTGTTGCTATAGATGAGATAATTGTTAATTAAGATTTAAAAAAAAACAGTATATTTGTCTTATCGCGTCATTATGTATTACATGATAATGCTTTTTGATTGTCTGAATAAATGTAAGATAAACTTAAATAGTTGGGAATATGAAGAAGTATTTGATTAATTTTATTTTAGTTTTTTTTGTTGCTACCTCGGTTGGAGCCGGGGAGTTGCCGATATGGCAAAGCCAATATTCGATGGGGAAAAATAAGATTGACCCTCATTATTATGTTTTGCCTTATGGTGATAAAGAAGATGTTTTTGATCTCGCATACAAAGATTCTGAATATTATCTGGATTTAAATGGAGAGTGGAGATTCAACTGGGTAAGAAATCCGGATAATCGTCCTGTAGATTTTTACAAACCCGATTTTTTTGATGGACAGTGGGCAAAGATTACTGTTCCGGGTAACTGGGAGAGACAGGGCTATGGTCTTCCTATTTATGTTAATGAAGATTATGAGTTTGTTCACGAAATGTTTGATATGGATAGTCCTACTCCTCCAATTGTTCCTTATGAGCATAATGAGGTTGGCTCGTATCGTCGAACTTTTACTATTCCTGAGAAGTGGGAAAATCGTCGTGTTGTATTGACCCTTGAAGGAGTTAACTCTTTTTACTATGTGTGGATCAACGGAGAAAAGGTTGGGTATAATATGGATTCTAAAACTCCTGCTCAGTGGGATATCACAGATAAATTAACGGATGATGAAAATGTAATTGCCGTTGAGGTTTACAGATGGAGTGCCGGCTCTTATCTTGAGTGTCAGGATTATTGGAGAATAAGTGGAATTGAGCGTGATGTTTATCTTTATAGTACACCTGATATTCATATTGCCGATTTTGAGGTTCTCTCTTCTCTTGATAAAGAAGAGTATAAGGATGGTGTTTTTGAGTTGGATGTTTTGGTTAATAGCTCTTTTGCCGGACAAGGAACACTTGTTTATCAGCTATTTGATGATAATAAAGAGCTGGTTTTTGAAGAGCAGGCCGACGTTGAGTTAACAGGTGATAGTGCGGAAACTATTTCTTTCGACCCTAAAATAATTGAGAATGTTAAAAGGTGGAGTGCCGAACATCCTAACCTGTATAATCTTGTTGTTGAGCTTAAATCTGACAAGGGGGGTAAAAGTCATATTACCGGCACTCATGTAGGATTTAGAACTTCAGAGGTGAAAGACGGTCAGTTTTTTGTTAATGGAAAGCCTATTATTATTAAGGGTGCTAATAGACATGAGCATACTCAAATGGGACGCACTGTCACCGAAGAGATAATGCTAAAGGATATTAAGCTTATGAAACAACATAACCTTAATGCTGTGCGAAGTGCTCACTATCCAAATGATAAAAGATGGTATGAGCTATGTAATATTCATGGTTTGTATGTAATTGATGAGGCTAATGTAGAGTCGCATGGTATGGGGTACGGACCAGAGACTCTTGCTAAGGATACAGCCTGGTTTCAGCAACATTTGGAGCGTAATCAACGTATGTATCATCGGTCTAAAAACCACCCTTCTATTATTATCTGGTCAATGGGTAATGAAGGAGGTGATGGAATCAATTTTAAGAAGACTTATGAGTGGTTTAAAACTGTAGAGCAAACACGTCCTGTTCAATATGAAATGGCCCGGGAGACTGATCATAGTGATATTTTTGCCCGCATGTATCGTCCGGTTCATGAGCTTACCGACTATCTTGAAAGTAATCCTGACCGACCCTATATTATGTGTGAATTTGCTCATGCTATGGGTAATAGTGTAGGAGGGTTAGCTGATTATATGGAAGTTTTTGAAAATGAACCCAGAATTCAGGGTGGTTTAATTTGGGATTGGGTAGATCAAACTTTTATTGAAATTGATGAAAATGGTAGATGGTATTACGCCTATGGAGGAGATTATGGTCCAGAAAATGTACCCTCTTTCGGGAATTTTTGTGCTAACGGATTAATATCGTCCGATCGTGTTGTGTTTCCTCAGTTAAAAGAGGTTGAGAAGGTCTATCAATATATTAAATCAGAGCTTATTGATTCTGAAAATATGCTTGTAGAGGTTAAGAATTGGTATGATTTTACAAACTTAAATGAGTACACACTTGAATGGGAGGTAATGAATGATAGAGGTGATATATTGTCAAATGGAGAAATGATAGTTGACTGTATGCCTGGCGACACTAAACAAATTCAACTGGCAGAATCTCTTCCTGTTGATCCTGAAAATGGGAATGAGCTTTTTATATTGTTAAATTGGACTTCAAATTATGAAAAGTCCTTTATACCTGAAGGTTATCGAGTTGCTTATGATCAGTTTGTAGTGTCTCATTTAGATAATCGCGAAATAGCCCTTACAGGTGAAAGAGGTCGCCGTTTTAGAGTTGATGATTATACTGTTTCAAATCGAGATGTTGAGTTGACATTTTCTCCTGAAACTGGTGAACTTTTATCATATAATTACAGGGGAAAAGAGCTGTTGACTTCTCCTTTGGTACTTGAATTTCATCGAGCACATACCGATAATGATGATCGTGACTGGAACGGGGGGCATCACTGGCGTCGTTCAGGATTAGATAATTTAACCCCAGTAGCTTCATCGGTAGATTTTGATTCTAATGGTAGAAACGGGTTAACCGTTGAGGTTGTTCAGGAATTTTATAACGAGAGAGATGAGAAGTTGATAGATGCTACTGTTTTTTATGAAATAAAAGCCGACGGCACTCTCTTTATTGATAATCATGTTAATCCTGACACCTCTTTTGTTAAAACTTTTGCCCGTACAGGTATAACTTTTGATATGGATCCTTCATTTAATAATGTTGACTATTTTGGCAAAGGTGACCATGATACTTATGCCGATCGTGCTGCAAGCGGTATAATTGATTTTTACAGTACCACAGTAGATAGAATGTATGTTAACTTTGTTAATCCTCAATCTTCGGGTAATAGAATGGATACCAGGTGGATGGCTTTAACTGATTGTGATGGTAACGGTATTTTTGTCACCTCTGATATAGATTTTGAGTTCTCTGCCCAGCCATATAATAAAGAGGAGCTTGAGGGTGCCACTCACTTTAATAAACTACCGGCTCAAAGTAATGCAACCACTGTTAATCTTGATAAAGAGCAAACAGGATTGGGAACTGCTACATGTGGCCCCGGAGTAATGTCTCAATATATCGTGACAGCTGAGCCAAAAGAGTTTCGATTTGTTATAAAACCTGTTACAAATCGAGATAACTCAGATTGGCTTGATCTTTATTTTAATTAAAAATTTTATAATTGTTTTTTTTATGAAAGGTTGGTCTTCTTATAATTCGTTGGTTGTTGCTGCTTTAGCTTTAGCATCTTGTGATACCAATAATAGTATTGATGTCAAAGATGAGACTTCTCCCAACATTGTTATGTTTTTGGTTGATGATTTAGGCTGGCAGGATACATCTGTCCCCTTTTGGTATAAGAAGACCCACTTTAATAAACTTTATGAAACTCCTGCAATGGAGCGATTAGCTCAAGAGGGGGTTAAATTTACAAATGCTTATGCTGCCAGTGTATGCTCACCTACGAGGGTGAGCATACTTACCGGTAAAAATCCTGCTCGGCATAGAGTTACTAACTGGACTTTGTTTGAAAATGAGTCTACCGACAGAAGTGTTGAAAATATTGATCTTCCCCAATGGAATGTTAATTCGCTTCAACCTGTTGGAAGTGATATTGATTTTTCTGTAGAAGCAAACACGCTACCTCAGCTATTGCGCGAAGAGGGTTATTTTACTATTCATACAGGTAAAGCTCATATGGGTGCTATTGGTACGCCGGGCGAAGACCCTTGTTCTTTGGGATTTGATATTAATATTGCCGGACATGGTGGAGGCGGGTTATGGAGTTATTATGGAATGCAATTTTTTGGAAATGCTGAAAAGGGTGAGCATACTCTTCCAATGGGAATTCCAGGAATGGAGCATTATCATGGTAAAGATATTTTTTTAACAGAGGCTTTAACTCGTGATGCTCTTGATGCGGTAGATTTTGCTGTAGATAAAGAAAAACCATTTTTTTTGCACATGTCTCACTATGCTGTGCATGATCCCATTCAACCAGATTCTCGATTTATTGATAAATACACGCAGAAGGGTATTTGTGATATAGAAGCTGCTTATGCTACTATGATTGAAGGTGTTGATAAAAGTCTGGATGATATTTTAAATCATCTCGATAAGCTTGAAGTTTCGGAAAATACCATAATAATATTTTATTCTGATAATGGCGGATTAAGTGCTTATGGTCGAGGCGGTGAACCACACATTCATAATTTACCTTTACGTAGTGGTAAGGGCTCTATTTATGAAGGAGGAATTCGTGTACCTATGATAGTTAAATGGCCTGGTGTTACCTCAGGGGGGGGCATCTCTTCACAGTTTGTGAATGCAGAGGATTTTTATCCTTCGATACTTGAAATGGCAGGTGTTTCGTTCAATAATGTTGTTCAGGAGATAGACGGGGAAAGTTTTGTTACCTCATTGAATGGATGTAATAGCAGCTCAAATAGAAGTCTGGTTTGGCACTATCCTAATCGTTGGGGTGCTCAGGGTCCGGGTATCGGTACTTACAGTGCTATACGAAAAGGAGATTGGAAATTGATCTATTGGTATTGCACCGGGGAGTTTGAGCTTTATAATTTAAAAACCGATATAGGTGAGCAGATTGATTATTCAGTTGCTAAGGCTAAAAAAGCTAAAGAGTTATCCATTAAGCTCAGTGAGTTTTTACGTGATGTTAACGCCCAGCGACCATTTATTAAGGGAACTGATACTCTTGTTCCCTGGCCTAATGAGGCTATTTAACTTGTAATTTTTTAGGGATTTTATAGCAGCTGCAAACAAAGTGTTAAATTAGACATAATACTTTGTTTCTAGCATTGCAATTCGTATGTTTGCTTGTACTTAAGCAAAAAAAGTATAAAAGATCGGACGCTTTTTTGATTATTTTAAATATTCTGAATTGTGTCTGAATTAATTATATACCAATCTTAAATTGTTTAACACAAAAAAAGTATCTATGAAAATGTATTTTAATTGGAGTCTTTTTCGCAGAGCTCTATTCAGCAAAAGAGAGCTGAATTTGAAGCTTGCACTGACTTTCTTTTTTGTTGCTGTTAGCTTTGCTGGTTTGCAAGCTCAGGAGCGAACGGTTGCGGGAGTTGTTACCGATCAGGAGGGTGATCCTATTCCGGGTGCTTCTGTTGTTATAGAGGGGACAACAACAGGAACGGTTACCGATTTTGATGGAAATTACTCTCTTAATGTAACAGGAGAGGAGGGAGAAGCTTTAGTAATCTCTTTTGTTGGCATGGAGACAAAAACAGTAGAAGTTGATAATAGAGATGTTATAGATATTGCTTTAGAAGATGCTGTTAGTGCATTGGATGAAGTGGTGGTTGTGGGATTTGGTACGCAAAGACGAGCTAATATTACCGGATCAGTATCTACTGTTGATGCTGAGGCTCTGGAGTCACGACCTGTATCTAATGTTACACAGGCCTTGCAAGGTGCTATTCCCGGATTAAATGTCTCAACTGCAGGGATGGGAGGAGAGCTTAACCAAAGCATGAATATTAATGTTCGTGGTGCTGGTACTATTGGTGCAGGATCTAATGCAGCTCCTCTTATTTTAATTGATGGTATGGAGGGAGATATTAATACTCTTAATCCGCAGGATATTGAAGATATAACTGTTCTTAAGGATGCAGCAGCTTCATCAATTTATGGTTCACGTGCTCCTTTTGGAGTTATTTTAATTACCACAAAAGGTGGACATGATGGCAGAACAACTGTTGATTACAGTAGCAGTTTTCGCTGGAATGCTCCTATGGGTCTTCCTACAATGATGGATTCACGCACCTTTGCCATGTATTATAATGAGGCTACTTTAAATGAGGGTGGAGGTGCTGTTTTCTCTGATGATATTATAGAGCGTATTAAGCAATATCAGGCCGGTGAAGATATAGATGGTACTACACCGGATGGTACGCGTTGGTCTGAGTATCATCAAGGAGGTGGAGCAAATGCTAATACCGATTGGTTTAACGAGCATTATAAAAGTGCTGCATTTAATCAGGAGCACAATTTAAGTATTAGCGGTGGAACCGAAAATACACAATATCGAACTTCTTTTGGATTTCTTGAGCAGGACGGATTGGCACGTCATGCAAATGACGGACTCTCAAGATATAGTATTTCTACACGTATCAATTCTGATATAAATAAGTATGTTGATCTTAATTTCACCACACGTTTTGTGCGTCAGGATTATGAGCGTCCAACTCATATGAATGATCTGTTTTATCATAATATTGCCCGTCGCTGGCCAAATATTCCTGTGCATGATCCTAATGGATATTATATGGCGGGTAGTGAGATTAATCAGTTAAGAGATGGCGGACGTTGGGAAGATCAGGAAGATAAATTGTATCTTCAGGGTCAGATAGTAATTACTCCTATCGAGGGCTGGAATATTTATGGGGAAGGAAATATGCGTATAGATAACTATCATCGTCATCAAAGTGTTTTGCCCGCCTATGCTCATGATGTCGATGGTAATCCTTATGAGATTGGTGTTGGGTGGAATAATCCCGGACATACTTCTGTTTCGGAGTACAATAGTAAAAATAATTTCTTTACCAATAATATCTATTCCGATTATGAATTTAGTTTAAATGATGTTCATAATTTTAAAGTTTTGGGTGGTTTCAACTCTGAGTTGATGAGATACAGAACTCTTGCAGCTTCCAGAACTAATCTTATTACTCCGAATCTGCCCACTATAAATACTGCAACTGATGATAGCAGAGCAGATGAGGGGCAATATCAACACTGGTCAACAGCAGGTTTCTTTGGTAGGCTTAACTATAACTATGATGATAGATATATGTTGGAGCTTAACACTCGTTATGATGGCACATCCCGCTTTCTTGATGATCAAAGATGGAATCTTTTCTCTTCAGCTTCGGTAGGGTGGAATGTTGCACGTGAAAATTTTTGGACGTTTGATGATTATGTTCACAACTTTACTGTGAGAGCTTCTGTTGGTGAGTTGGGTAATCAAAATACCGGAAACTGGTATCCATTTTATCAGTCGATGCCTGTGAATGTAAATAGTGGTAGCTGGTTAATTAACGGAGAACAACCCACTACTTCTTCAGCACCCGGCCTGGTTAGTACTGCTTTAGGGTGGGAGACTGTTAGGACATGGAATATGGGTTTTGATATGGCAATGTTTAGCAACAGGTTGAATTTAAGTTTTGATTACTTTAAGCGTTATACCGAAGATATGGTTGGGCCTGCTCCAGAAATGCCAGTTATATTAGGTACCGGTGTACCTCAAATCAATAATGCAGATATGGAGTCAACCGGATTTGAGCTTGAAGCAACGTGGAGAGATAATATTGGAGCTTTAAATTATACAGTTAGAGGTGTACTTTCTGATGATCAGCAAAAAGTGACAAGGTATCCAAATGAGACAGGTAATTTGAATCAGTGGTATGATGGTCAAAAGTTTGGTGAAATATGGGGATACACTACAGTTGGTATCGCCAAAACTCAGGAAGAGATGGATCAACATTTAGAGACTGTTGACCAGTCTTCTCTTGGGGGCAACTGGGGAGCCGGAGATATTATGTATGCCGATATTAATGAAGATGGACGAATTGATGGTGGTTCTAATACTCTTAACGACCCCGGTGATCGCAAAATTATCGGTAATAACAGTCCGCGCTACCGCTTTAGCTTAGACTTTTCTGCTGATTATCTTGGATGGGACTTTAGAATGTTTTGGCAGGGAGTAGGTAAACGTGACTTCCAGCCCGGAGGATCATATTTCTGGGGTGCTGAAGGTGGAATTTGGCAGGCTGCCGGATTTACCGATCATATGGATTTTTTCAGGGATGAAGACTCACCAATGGTACAGGCAGGTTTTGCAGATGTAAATAAAGATGCATACTATCCCAGACCTTTAATGGGTTCAGCAAAAAACAGACAAACTCAAACTCGATATCTTGAAGATGCTTCATATATTCGTTTGAAGAATCTGCAGATTGGATATACTCTTCCTGTAGATATTACAGGTAATTTTGGAATAGAGCGAGCACGTTTTTATGTTGCGGGTGAAAATCTTCTCACATTTACCAGTCTGACCGACATATTCGATCCAGAAACTGTTGGATTGGCTGGATGGAGTGATGGAAAAACCTATCCTTTATCAAAGGTTTATTCAATAGGTGTTAATTTAACCTTCTAAAATGGATTTCAGTTATGAAAAATAGATTTTTAAATATATTAAAATTTACTTTAGCGGTTGCTATTATTGCCGGGTTTAGTTCATGTGACGACTATCTAGACCGTGCACCGCTATCGGATGTAACTCCTGATGATTATCTCTGGAGTGAATCAGATTTGGCTGCTTATGCCGTGGCCAGATATAATTTTCCTACTCATGCAGGATGGGGTCCCGGAACTTTTGGCAATGATAATCATACCGATAATCAGGCTTCTTCTGGTTATGCTAATCGTTGGGTTCCAGGTGAATATAGAGTTGGTTCTTCAGGTGGTGCATGGGGTTTTGGTGAAATAAGAAATTGTAATTATTTTTTCGAAACTGTGATTCCACGTTGGGAAGATGATGAGCTTACTGGTAATCCGGATAATATTGAGCACTATATAGGAGAGATGTACTTTTTACGGGCTTATGAATATTTTAATAAGTTACAGGCTCTGGGTGATTTTCCAATATTAAGAGAGACTCTTGTTGATGATAAGGATCAGCTGGTAGATGCTTCTGTTCGTCAGCCCCGAAATGAAGTTGCACGTTTTATTATAGAAGATCTCGAGAACGCGATTGAACTTTTAAGTGAAGATCCTCCGGGTGGAACTAACAGGGTTAATCTATATGCGGCTAAACTGTTTTTGTCTAGAGTAGCTTTGTTTGAAGGGTCGTGGTTAACTTACCATCGGGGTACAGCTCATGTACCGGGTGGTCCTGGATGGCCAGGTGATGAACATCATCCCGATTTTGCTTATGAGAATGGAATAGATGGAGAAATTGAGTTCTTTCTTGAGAAGGCTATGGAGTATTCTGAACAGGTTGCAGATTATGTTCAATTAACTCCTAATGATGATGATAATCTATATGATTTATCTAACAACTCTTATTACAATATGTATATCAGTGAGGATTTACATGGTGTTAGTGAGGTGCTATTATGGCGTGATTATGATGAATCTTTGGGTGTTAGTCATAATGTTAGTCATTATTTAAACCGTAACGGAGGTAATACCGGCTATACTCGTGGCTTAGTTGAAAATGTTCTTATGAATAATGGATTACCCATTTATTATGCTAATTCAGGTTATCAAGGAGATGATTATTTAGAGGATGTAATAACTGACAGGGATGATCGATTACGTTTATTTATGAAACTCCCTGGCCAATTAAGATACACTGATGCGACAACATCCGATGGCGACCCGGTTGAGGAGGGTATCCCTCAAGTCACCATAGCCTCAGAGCAACGATATGTTACAGGTTATGCTGTTAAAAAGGGAATGAGCTATCTTCATTCTCGTACAGAAGATCATAATGTTGACATTTCTGCTTCTATTGTTTTTAGAGGTGTTGAGGCATATTTGAACTATATTGAGGCTTCATATCTTCTTAACGGAGAGATTGACTCAAAAGCTGATCAATACTGGAGAGCTATTAGGGAAAGAGCTGGTATTGAACCCGATTATAATGTGACTATTGCTGCCACTGATATCTCAGAAGAGGCAAAAAATGATTTCGCTGCCTATTCAGCCGGTCAGTTATTAGATGATGCAACTCTCTATAACATTCGACGAGAGCGTCGTATTGAGTTTATAGCTGAGGGTATGCGTTATAATGATTTAAGACGCTGGAGAGCTATGGATCAATTGATGGATAATCCATATATTATTGAAGGGTTCAAATTATGGGGACCAATGGAGCAGTGGTATATTGATGAAGATATAGATCTTATTCAGCCCGAAGATGATGGTACTGCAAATGTCTCTTCTCGTAGTGAGAGTGAATATTTACGTCCTTATCGCATAAATTTGAGGGATGATAATCATGTACGTGATGGTTACAGATGGGCTAAAGCTCATTATCTTGAGCCTATAGCAGTTCAACATTTTCAAATTACTGCTGAAGATCCTGATGATAATGAAACTTCTGTTATTTATCAAAATCCTTACTGGCCGGTTAGGTCAAACGAGGGTGCTTTAGAGTAGTTTTAATCACAAAATATTGTGTGTTAATGCTTATTAATTAAGCTTATATTAAGTGCTGCAGATGAGTTAATCATTTGCAGCACTTTTGATTATAATTGAAACTGTTTATATATTTATTTTCTATATTATTTTTCTACTTAATTTTTCTCTGTATGAAAAAATATGTTTTTGGTTTTATTTCAGCTTTAGTTTTGATTTTGATGTTTAGTTCATGCTCATCTCAACCTAAACATGAATTTGCAATTGCCGATGGACACTTTCTTTTGGATGGTGAACCTATTCAATTCTTTTCCGGTGAAATACACCCGTCAAGAATTCCTCAGGAGTATTGGAGAGATAGATTGCAAATGGTACGGGCAATGGGAATGAATGCTATAAGTATTTATATGTTTTGGAATGTTCATGAGCCTTACCCGGGGGAGTACAATTTTGACGGTAATGCTGATATTGCAGAGTTTATTCGAATAGCTCATGAAGAGGATTTATGGGTTATGTTAAGACCCAGTCCATATGTTTGTGCCGAATGGGAGTTTGGTGGCTATCCCTGGTGGCTGCTTAAAGAGGAAGATATGGAGGTTCGAAGTAAAGATCCTAAGTTTATTGAGGCTTATAGAAGTTATGTTATGGAGGTTGGTAAAGAACTTACTCCTTTGCTTATAGAGAATGGCGGTCCCATACTTCTTGTTCAAATTGAAAATGAGTATGGATTTTATGGTGATGATAAGGAGTATCTTCAAATAAATAAAGATATATTTAGAGAGGCAGGATTTAAGGGGGAGCTATTTACATGTGATCCACCTTATACTATTGATGCAGGTCATTTACCCGGGACTTATGCGGCTGTTAATGGTGGAGCGGCACCTGCTGAAGTGATTGAAGTTCAGGATCGTATAAATGGTGGTGGCCCATATTTTGTTTCAGAGTGGTATCCTGCATGGTTCGACGTTTGGGGAAAAGAGCACCATACATCTCCTGTAGAAGATTTTGTTAATCATCTTGATTCTATATTCTACTATGGAATATCTTTAAATATGTATATGGCGCATGGGGGATCTAATTTTGGATTTATGAATGGTTCAAATTATGATACTTATATGCCTTTTCAGGCTCAAACCCAGAGTTATGATTATGATGCACCAATAAACGAGGCAGGTAATGCAACTGAAAAATTTTATGCATACCGTGATCTTGTTAAAAAGTATGCTCCTGATGATTATTATATTCCTGATGTTCCTGCTCCAAAAACATCCATGAGTGTAGATGCTTTTAAGTTAAATGAAGTTGCTTTAATTGAAGAGCATCGTCCCGGTGTGATACAATCTAAGCGACCTTTAAGTTTTGAAGATATAGATCAGGGATATGGTTATGTTTTATATGAGTCAGAACTTCCTAAGGGCGAAGGATGGTTGAAAATTAATGAGTTGCGTGATTATGGCATTGTTCTTTTGGATGGTGAACGTTTGGGTATAGTTGATCGTCAAACAGAGTTAGATTCAATTTATGTAGAGGTGCCTCAAGAGGGTTCTACTATATCTCTTTTTATTGAGAATTTGGGAAGAATTAATTTTGGAACATTCCTTAATGATAATCGAAAGGGAATCACTGAGTCTGTTTATTTTGCCGGAGAAGAGATTACCGGATGGAATATTTACGGGTATCCATTTGAGGATTTTGATAATTATCAATTTGTTGCTTCAGGTGAGGGTGCCCTTGAAACTGAGTGGCCTTTAGTTCGCCGAGGAACATTTACTCTTGACGAGGTTAAGGATACATATTTTGATATGAGAGAGTTTGGTAAAGGTAGTTTGTGGGTTAATGGTCACCATGTTGGTCGTTACTGGCAGATTGGGCCTCAACAAACTTTATACATTCCTGCTCCCTGGTTAAAAGAGGGTGAGAATGAGGTCGTTGTGTTTGAAATGCTTAAAATGTGGGAGAATGAGTTGTCGGGAATAGATTATCCTATACTTGATGAACTTCGAGAAGAGAGATTTACCGGTCCAACAGCCGTACAGCAGATTGAATATTGAGAAGCTCTTTTGGGAAAAGCGCACATATCCGTATTGGTAAGGTTATGTGCGCTTTATATTTTAAATATTAGAATAGAAGATTTATGAAGAAGATTTTTATTGTAACTTTTGTTCTGTTTGTTACTACTTTTAATGCAGTGCAAATTTGTGGTAATAATAACGATAGTGTAAAGTTGATACCGTCACCTATAAGTATTGAACATAGTGACGGTTTTTTTTGCTTTGAGAATGGAGCTTCTGTATGGATAAACAGTAAAACTAGCGAAAATCTTTTTGCTTATGAGCAGCTTAAAGAGGAGATTGAAAAAGGGATGGATGTTTTTGTGGAGCTTGAAAATAGAGCACGCAGGGCTTCAATTCATTTGGTTGTGGTTGATGATGTAAGTGATAATTTAGGACGGTTTGTTTCAATTCCCGATTCTGATAAGCTTCAAGTTATTGGAGAGCAGGGGTATTATTTAGATTTAACTGATGATAAAATAACCATTACTGCTCAAACATCTCAGGGATTATTTTATGGAGTTCAAACTTTAAGGCAGATTGTTAGAGGCAACAGTGAAGGTAAAAGTGTCCCTTCTTTAACTATTTTAGATTATCCTGCAATGGAGTATCGTGGCTGGATGGATGATATAAGTCGTGGTCCTATTCCATCTATAGATTATCTAAAAAAAGTTATATCAAAGATGGCTCATTATAAACAGAACTATTTTAATTTATATACTGAGCACACTCTACGATTTGATAGCTACCCCGATATCGCTCCTGCTGACGGATTAACGGTTGAAGAAATAAAAAAGTTAGAGGAGTATGCGCAAAAATATCATGTTGATTTAATTGGTAATCAGCAAGCTTTTGGTCATATGGAGAAGATATTGCGCATACCTTTTTATCATGATATAGATGATAATGGATGGAATATTAATCCCGGAACCGAAAAAAGTTATCAGTTTTTGGAGGATATTCTTGGAGAGTCAGCTTTAGCATACTCGCATCCTTTTTTTAATATCAATTGTGATGAAACAGAAGAGCTGGGATCGGGCAAAGCATCCGATTATGTTGATTCATTGGGAATGGAGACTGTGTATGCTAAACATATTAACAGACTTAATGATATTTTGAAAGAGTATGATAAAAGGGTGATGATGTGGGGCGATATAGCAGTTAATAATCCAGATATTATTGATATGCTGCCACGTGATTTGATTATTTTATCCTGGGGATATCATCCGGGTGAGAGTTTTGATGATGCAATCACTCCTTTTGCTGATTCAGGTTTCGATTTTATGGTTGCTCCCGGAGTTAGTTGCTGGAGTCAAATATATCCTGATTTGCAGAGTGCAGTTATTAATATTGCCAACTATGTAAGAGATGGCAATAGGCATGATGCTATGGGTATGATGAATACAGCCTGGGACGATGATGGTGAAAATCTATTTAATTATAATTGGCATGGTCTTATTTGGGGAGCTGAATGTAGCTGGAATCCTATTGTTGAGATTGATCCGGAGTTGGCTCGTAAGGAACTTGGCAGTCGTCTTAAATATTTCAATAATACCTTGGATCTTCTCTTTTTTGAGACTTCTCCTAAATCTGTCTCTAAAACTTTAATGGAGTTTAATAAGCTGCGTCAAATTAATGTGCCTTCTCCCTTGCATTCAGATTCTTTTTGGGGAAGCTTTTTTGATTTTTATCCCGATAGTGAGATAGAATCGATTAAGAAGGCAAGTAAAGAGTTTTTAAAAGTTTCTTTAAATTTATCATCTAATTTAAACAGCTACCAATCTTCTGTTTCAGAGCATAGCCGTATTGTTGTAGAGACGGCCGAATTTGCGGCTCGACGTGCTGCCTTTGCTGCTAAAAAGAACCTTGCTGTTATTAAAATTCAAAATGCTTATGATAGTGGTTGTATAGATAAAATAGATAAAGTTTTAGAGTTAAGGGATCAATTGGTTGAAGAACTGCATACTATTAAACAGGATTATGTGCACTATTGGATGGCAGAAAACAGAGCTCATCATCTTGAAACTAATCTTGCAAAGTATGATATGATGGCTAATGAGTTACTTAATCTGGAAAATTATGTTTTTATTGAACTCATAGAGAGAACCAAAGAGGGAGCATTTTTGGTAGAGCTCTCTACCTTATTAAATGACAGAGATATTATTTTTACAGTTGATGGAAGTGATCCGGCAGGGTTTACCGGTCAAATGTATAATGAGCCGTTTGAAATTGATAAACCTGTTTATATTAATGCTATGGTTAATAAGCCTTCAACACCTCTTTCATCCGAGTTTATTTTGGCACATAAAGCTTTAGGAGTTAAGCCCGATGTGCGAGCCCAGGTGAGCAGTGCCCGCCCTGCTTATAGGGGTGGTGGTTCGGGTGGATTAACGGATGGGTTGAAAGGGTCTGATAGGTTTGATGATGGTAGATGGCAGGGCTATGCAGGTCAGGATGTTGATGTTAGGCTTGATCTTGAGCAAGAAATAGATATTTCTCGCATATCTGTTGATTTTATACAAAGCATAAGAGCCTGGATTTTTATGCCTTCAGCTGTTGAGTTTTATATATCAAAAGATGGAGATAGTTATGAGAAAATTGCTGTTGCTAAAACCGATACAGATCCTCAAGAAGGTGCAGCTGTTATAGAAACATTTTCTACCCCTTTTAATTTGCAGGTTACAGCGCGCTATCTTAAAATTGTTGCTCGTAATCCCGGATCTATACCGGCGTGGCATAATGCATCGGGTAATGCTTCTTTTATGTTTTTAGATGAGATTATTGTTGAGTAATTAATTTGTCCGACTTGAGTACTTTTATCAGTCATATTGCCAGTATAAGGGGTTGCTTTAAATAGCAGCCCCTTTTTTTTGGATAATCTTATTTTTTGAATAAAAATCACTATTTTTTGTAAACAAATTTTAACAAGCGTTCTTTTTCTTTTTGTACTTTTTTATAAAAGAATTGTTTTTTTAAATAAAAAAGTTGATATTTGAATTGTGAATAAGTTATAAAGTTGACTTAGTCTTTAATTCTTTTTAATATTATTTTAGTTATGGTGTTGAAACATAGTGTTAAAGATGTTATTGTTTTTATTGTTTAACTGATTTAAAAAATGTCAAGAACCTAGAGAAATGTTTTTGTTGTTAGTTTTTAGATTGTTTTAAATTAATTTTTATGAAAAAAAATGTTGTTATGAAGGTTAAATTTCCAACACTGTTTTTAATCACGTTTTTATTATTTGCGTGGTTTGGTGCAGCTGCCGGGAATGTTGATTTTAATCAGCAGGCTCAGCACTCTATTTCGGGTCAGATTGTTGATGATCAACAAGAACCGTTGCCGGGTGTTACAGTTTCAGTAGAAGGCACTACTGTAGGTACTGTATCTGATATTGATGGTAATTACTCATTACGTGCATCTGAAGATGCTGTTTTAATCTTTTCTTTTATTGGTTTTGCTACCGAAAGAGTTGAGGTTGAAGGTCGTTCAGTTATCGATATGTCTATGACTCCTGACATTTTGGAGATGGAAGAGGTAGTTGTTACAGCTCTCGGTATTAAGAGAGACCGTAAAGCTTTGGGGTACTCTTTGCAGGAAATTGGCGGGGAGGCACTCTTAGAGGCGAGAGAGACAAATGTTGCAAATTCATTATCAGGACGTATTAGCGGTTTGCAGGTTATTCGTTCCAGTTCAGGACCGGCATCATCTTCTCAAATTGTTTTGAGAGGAAATAGCTCTTTAACCGGAGATAATCAGCCTTTAATTGTTGTGGATGGTGTTCCTATTGATAACTTTGCCGGAGTTGAAAATACCGATTATTGGAACCCTTCTGCCGATATGGGTAGTGGTTTAAATGATATCAACCCCGAAGATATTGAGAGTATGAGTGTTCTTAAAGGTGCTTCAGCTGCAGCTCTTTATGGTTCTCGTGCAGGTAATGGAGTTATACTTATTGAAACCAAAAGGGGACGACAAACTGAGGGACTTGGCATAACTGTCTCATCTTCGCTTGGTATTCAAAATGTTTTAGCTACTCCTGATATGCAGAGCTCTTTTGGACAAGGGTCGCAGGGAATTTATAATTATGATTCCGGTTCAAGTTGGGGGCCTAGAATTGAAGGTCAAACAGTTCAGGATTGGGAAGATCGTGATGTTACCATGAGATATTATGATAATGTTGATAACTATTTTGATACAGGTATAAATCAAAACTATAATATCTCTTTTCAGCAGCAGATTAACTCCTCGTCACTTTATGCTTCTTTTACCAGAACGGATGATCGTGGTGTTATTCCCGGGGCTGAATTAGAGAGAAATAACCTGAATACTCGCTTTGTTAGTGTCTTTGGTCCGGAAGATAGATGGGAATTAGATACTAAAGTACAGTTTATTCAAGCTACCGCTACCAATCGTCCAATATTAGGACATAATGATGGCAATCCCTTTAGAACTATGTATCTGTTGCCAGTTTCTATGGATGTACGTCAGTTTAGTGATGCTGTAGATGAGTTGGGAGAAATGACCTGGTATGGTACATCAAGTCAAATTAATCCATACTGGGCCAGAAGATATAATACAAATGAGGATACTCGTGACAGGTTTGTTATGCATGCTGCTTTAAGTTATGATATAACAGATTGGATGAGTGCTGAGATTAGGGCGGGATCTGACCGCTACACTACCAATACCGAAAGCCGTGTTCATGCTGGTAGTCCGTTAACTCCTACAGGTAGATTTGAGATGGGTAAAGATACCTTCTTTGAGAATAACTTTAGTGCTCTTATTACTGCGGGTCAGGATAATGTCATTGGTGATTTTGGTTTTTCCGGATCGCTAGGAGCTAATCTAATGGAGCAGCAGTGGGAAGGACTTCGTGGATCATCTGGTCAAATGGAAGTCCCCAATCTTTTCTCTTTAAACAATGCTATGAGTCAACCTGAAATTGATGAGACCTTTCGTCATAAAAAAATCAACTCTATTTATGGTACAGGCCAGGTAAACTATGCCGGTTATCTATTTTTTGATGCAACATTTAGAAATGATTGGAGTTCTTCCCTGCATCCAGATAATCAATCATATTTTTATCCCTCTTTTAGTACTTCATGGGTGATAACCGATATGATAAATCATCGTGGTGGAAGTGTTCCATTTTGGCTTACTTTTGCCCGGGTAAGAGCTTCTTATGCTGAGGTTGGTAATGATTTAGCGCCATATGAACTTTACAATACTTATTCTATAGATAATGATCCTTTTGGAAATGCCACTGCAGATATGGGAGATGTATTATACGATGAGTCTGTTCGAAGTGAGCTTATCAAATCTTATGAGCTTGGTGCCGAAGCTGCTTTTTTCCAAAATCGTTTAGGTTTTGATTTTTCCTGGTATAGAACTAATGCTACCCGCCAGTTAATTAATCTGCCTATGGATCCAATGAGTGGATTCTCGTCCCGAAAGATTAATGCAGGTGATATTCAAAACGAAGGTGTTGAACTGGAAGTATATGGAACCTTGTTAGATGAGAGGTCTGCCGGTATAGGATGGGATATGAGACTTAACTATTCTTATAACCGTAATACTATCGAAGAGCTTGCCGAGGGTGTTACTCAGTATCAGCTTGGTGGGTTTGACAATCTTCGAATTGTTGCTGATGTTGGCGGAAATTATGGAGAGATATATGGTACACAGTTTCAACGTGTAGAAGATGAAGAGAGTCAGTTTTACGGACAAAAGATTCTTGATAGTGATGGGTTGCCATTGGGTACAACTGAATCTCACCGACTTGGTAGTCAGCAACCTGATGCTTTAGTTGGTTTAACAAATACATTTACTTATCGTGGTTTAAGATTAAGTATGTTACTTGATGCTCGTATTGGCGGTGAAATGTTTTCAGGAACAAATCATGCTATGCAGTCTGCCGGTACTGCCGCGGTTACAGCGCCGGGCGGAGAACGGGAAGATATGGTTGTAGAAGGAGTAATTGATACTGGTGAAGGGTATGTTGCTAATGATAGGGAAGTGACACAACAGCTTTATTGGGAGCGTATTACTGGTGCAACAGGAAACCTTGGTATTAACGAGGCTAATGTTTATGATGCAACCAATATCCGTTTACGTACTATCGCTCTTGAATATAATATTCCGGCCAGATTTTTAGGTAATGCACCTATTCAGAATGCTCGTGTTGGAGCTTCTGCAAATAATGTGTGGCTAATAGACAGTAAAATGAATGGTGTAGATCCTGAAAGTGTTTTTGCAACCGGAACTAATGCTGTAGGTTTTGAAAATACCGCACCACCAACATCAAGGTCATTTATGTTTAACCTTACATTAGGTTTTTAGAAAAGACTGTTAAAAAAATAAAAGTATAGTATATGAAAACATTAATAAAAATCACAATAGTATTACTGGCAGGCATTTTTGTGTTAGGAGCATGTACCGATGATTTTGATGAGGTAAATGTTGATCCTAAAGCTGCCAGTGTTGATCAGGTTCAGGTAGAATATTTACTGAATAACTCAATTATTGGAGCACAGCAAAATCCTCATGTTGCAGAGAGGGCCTTTGTATTATACTGGTTTACTACTGCACGTATGCATAGATATCCTGGAGGTATAGCTTTAGGTGGATATAGTGATGGATGGAGTAGTGACTATTATAACGATTTGTCGGGATGGTTAAAAAGTGCTAACCTTGCAATTTCTGTTGCTGAAGAGAAACAAGAGGTTGGCAGTGATATGCCTTATACCGAAAATCAAAAGCAGATAGCAAGAATATGGAGAGCATATTTGATGAGTGAATATGCTGATAATTTTGGTCCTATGCCAATCGATGCATTTAGTGGTGTAAATCCTGAGTTTTCTGACTTGGAGGATGTTTATACTTATATGCTTGATGAGTTAAAGGATGCTGTAGCAACTATTGATCCTGATGCACCTCGTCCTGATAATATAAGAGATTTTGATGCAGCTTATGGATATGACTACAATAAGTGGATTAAGTATGGTAATTCATTGCGTATGAGATTTGCAATGAGAGTCTCCGAAGCAGCTCCATCATTAGCTCAAACTCATTTCGAAGAAGCTGCAGCTTCATTAGATGGGGTTATCTCTACAGCAGATGATATATTTAAAGTAAGAGAGCAAGATGGATGGGATGATGTTACCGGAGTTATGTCTCGCCCATGGAACTATTTTATGCTTTCTCCTACTGTTAATAATCTTTATATCGGACTTGGAGGAATACCTTCTGACAATTTTGTTAGTGAAGAGTTTCAAGCTCATATAAAAGATGAAGGATATATGGGGCTTAAATTTGAAGACCATCTGTCTATGTTAACAAATGATCCCTCTGCCGGATTTTGGTATGATGGATTGCATCCAACTATAGATCCTCGTGCTTATAAAGCTTATGTAATACCAGGTGATTTTGATAACCCGGAGTTTTATTCGCAGGGGCCATCTGATGATACAGAAAAAGAGTTGTTGGATGAGAATGATGAGGTTTTGTTAGAACTTGATGTTACAGGTCATTGGAATGCACCCTCTTTTGGATCTTTAGGTGATAAAGGAGCACGTACTCAGCTTAGTGATTATGGACAAACTATTGGAGGTACTCCCCGATTAGCAAGTAGATTTAGAACAAGTGATGAAGAGCGTATCTTTTTTGCCGACTGGGAATCTTACTTTTTAATTGCTGAGGCAGCCGTTCGAGGCTGGAGTGTGCCTCTTAGTGCCCAGGAGGCTTATGAAGAGGGAGTAAGAGCCAGTTTTAATTATTGGAATATAAGCGAATATGCCGATGACTATCTTGCTTCTGAAAGTTATAATAGAGTAGGAACTTCTGTTAGCTTTACCCATACCGACGAGCCTGAGTCTGTTACACTTTCTTATATAGATGGCTATACCGGGGATGAAGGTACTTATGAGTTTTCTTATCCGGAGAATCATCTATATAAAGATGGAACAGTGAGCAATGATTATCTAACCAAAATTATAACCCAAAAATATTTAGCTCAGCTACCATGGCTTCCTCTTGAAGCATGGAATGATCAAAGACGTTTAGGATTACCGTTCTTTGAGAATCCTGTTGTGGAAGATCCGGTTACTAATTTACCCGACCTGACTGCTTCAACCAGTCATATTGCCAGTATAAGGCATTTACCTCAAAGGTTGCCTTATCCTTCGGGATTAAGAAATAGTAATCCTGACGGATATGAGCAGGCTGTCTCGTTGCTTAATGGAGATGATGCAGTTTTAACGCCTTTATGGTGGGCTATACAAGAGTAAAATAGAGATGAATTAAAAATAGAGTAGTGGTCGTGTGGTTATGTTACTACACGACCATTATTTGTTATATTTGTTGTTTGTATGACATTATTACTTTTTAATTTTATGGTAATTTATTAACTCTATTTTGTATGAAGTTGTTTTGCTCTTTTTTTGTATTTGTTTTTTTATTCTCTCATTCGGGTGTTAGTAATAATGAGCTGCCCTTAATTCCCATTCCTGTAAATTGTGAATTGTATCACGAGGAGTTTGTTATAGATGATAGCACTGTGCTTATTTTTGATAGCAGTGATCCGGAATTACTAAGTATAGCTAACTATTTTAACCACTATTTAAGTGATATATCAAAGTATAGTCTTAAATATAATAGTGAGGGTGATAAACATATTGTTTTTGAGATAATTGATGATAATAATTTAGGAGATGAAGGGTACCGTTTAAATGTATCTTCGAATAAAATAGAGATCTCTGCTAATACCGATAACGGGATATTTTGGGCGGTGCAAACTATTTTTCAAATACTTCCTGCTTATCGTACTAATGCTGATTTGGTTGTTCCCGGATTAAAAGTTGAAGATTATCCTCGTTTTGGCTGGAGGGGCATGATGTTAGATGAGAGTCGTCATTTTTTTGGGGAACAGACTGTTAAACAGTTTATTGATCTGCTTGCCAGATATAAATTTAATGTTTTTCACTGGCATCTTGTTGATGATCCGGGTTGGAGAATTGAAATTAAACAGTACCCTAATTTAACTGAGACCGGTGCCTGGCGCGTTGACAGGTTCGAAACGCCCTGGCTTGACCGTGAACCTCCTAAGGAGGATGAAAAGGCTACTTATGGAGGTTACTATACTCAGGAGCAGATAAAAGAGATAGTGAATTATGCTTCAAAACGTAATATAACGATTGTTCCTGAAATTGAGTTGCCTGGTCATTCAGTTGCAGCGCTTGCATCTTATCCAGAGTATTCATGTACTAGAGAGCCCCAAATGGTTATTACTGGCGGAAATTATCCTGAAGGAATCCAATCAAGTTATTGTCCGGGATATGAAGGAACTTTTGAGTTTTTAGAGAATGTTTTGCTTGAAGTTTTAGATCTTTTCCCTTCTGAATATATTCATATAGGTGGCGATGAGGTTGATAAATCTTACTGGAAAGAGTGTGAAAGGTGTCAGCAAAGGATCGAAGAGGAACAACTTGCTGATGTAGATGAACTACAGAGCTATATGATTCGACGTATAGAGCAGTTTTTAGCGTCACATGGTCGCCGACTTATAGGTTGGGATGAGATTCTTGAGGGCGGTTTAGCACCGGGTGCTACAGTGATGAGTTGGCGAGGTGAAGCCGGAGGAATTGAGGCGGCACAAATGGGACATGATGTTATTATGACTCCTGGCCGTCCTTGCTATTTTGACCATTATCAAAGCGGACCAGAAGGGGAGCCATTGGCAATTGGTGGTATGAACACTTTGAAGGATGTTTATGATTATGAACCTGTTCCATCAGAGTTAAATGAGCAGGAGGCTCTTCATGTTTTGGGATCGCAGGCTAATGTTTGGACTGAGTTTATTCCTACTGTATCTCATCTCGAGTATATGGTTTTACCCAGATTACTTGCTCTTTCTGAAGTAGTTTGGTCTTCTTCGGATAGTAGAGAGTGGGAAGGCTTTAATGAACGAATGAGGGGGGCTCATTTTCGTTATTTTGATAAACGTGGGTTAAATTATCATGAGGGTAATACTAATGTTATTATTACTCCTGTTGTTGAAGATGGTACTCTTACGGTAAATCTTGAAACGGAAATCCCGGGGGCTGAGATTTATTTTACAACTGATGGTTCAGAACCTTCACAATCAAGTAATAAGTATTCTAAGCCTTTAATTATTGAAGACTCTGTTATTTTAAAGGCAATAGTTGTAGAAGATGGACGCATATTATCTATCTCTCCTTCAAAACAGTCATTTGATGTTCACAAGGCTACAGGCAGAGATGTTAAATATGAACATCCTGTGAGTCGTTATTATCAGGCTGATGGTCCAAATTCCCTTACCGATGGTGTTAGGGGTACTTTAAATGTTACTGAGTTTTGGCATGGGTTTAATGCTGTTGATATGGTGGCTGAAATTGATCTAGGGTCGGTTAAAGAAATTAATCGTTTGGCTCTGGGAGCTCTTCAAAAGCGTGTTGATTGGATTTTTCCTCCTCGCCGTGTTATTTTTGAACTTTCTAAAGATGGGGAGAGTTTTCAGCAAGTTGCTGTTGCTGAAATGCCTATCAAAGAAGAGGATGAGAGTGAACAGACTATCGATTACAAGGCGTTCATTGATTCATATCAAGCTCGCTATATAAGAGTTGTTGCTGAGAATTTTGGTGTTTGCCCTCCTAATCATCCCGGGAGTGGTGAGCCTACCTGGCTTTTTGTGGATGAGATTATTGTAGATTAACTATTTAATTAAATTATATTGAGATGAGATGCTTTCGATTTATTTTTGTTTTACCTGCTATACTCTTTTTTTTAAGTGGCTGTAGTGATCATACAAAAGAGCTGAAAAGTTTGACCTCTTATGTTGATCCTTTTATTGGAACTGATGAGCATGGTCATGTTTTTATGGGAGCTAACGTTCCTTATGGTTTTGTTCAGCTTGGGCCTACTCAACATGGACAGGGATGGGATTGGTGTTCGGGTTATCACTATTCTGATTCTACCATTATTGGTTTTGGACACATGCACTTAAGTGGTACAGGTATTGGTGATTTAGGAGATATTTCATTTATGCCGGTGTTGGGAGAAATAAAAAATCAGCGGGGAACTCTGCCTGATGAATCAACAGGTATTTATTCCTATTTTAGTCATGATAATGAGGTTGCCAAACCGGGCTATTATTCAGTTTTTCTTGATCGTTTTGGAATTAAGGCAGAGCTAACTACAACTGAAAGAACCGGATTTCACCGTTACACTTTTCCCGGTTCGGATGATTCAAGAATTGTTATTGATCTTGAGCATGGTATAGGATGGGATTTGCCCGTAGATACATATATTACAGTTGAGAATGATTCTGTAGTGTCGGGATATAGAAAATCAACAGGTTGGGCCGAAAATCAAAAGGTCTATTTTACTGCTGTTTTTTCAAAACCTTTTAATGACTTTTATCTGTTTGATCAAAAAGAGAGAGTAGAAGGTAGTGAGGTGAATGTTCAACGTGCTTATGGGCATGCTCTTTTTGATACAGAAGAGAATGAATCAGTATATGTTAAGGTTGGTCTCTCACCTGTTAGTATAGATAATGCTAAGGAGAATCTTTCAATTGAATTGGATCACTGGGACTTTGACAGGGTTGTTGCTGAAGCTGATGATGCATGGAACGAGCAGTTGAATAAAATTGTTGTAGAGACTGATAATGAGGAGTATAAAACCATTTTTTACACTTCTTTATATCACACCATGATTGCTCCCTCTGTTTTTCATGACCATAATGGAGACTATTTTGGAAGTGATCATAAAATCTATAATGATAATTCTTATACAAATTATACCGTTTTTTCTTTATGGGATACTTATAGAGCTGCTCAGCCTCTTATGACAATAATTCATCCCGAGATGATTGAGGATGTAGCTCAAACTATGCTTAATATTTATGATCAGCAGGGGAAACTACCAGTTTGGCACTTAATGGGAAATGAGACCAATACGATGGTCGGAAATCCCGGCATTCCTGTTTTGGCTGATATCATATTAAAAGGATATGATGTTGATATTGAGAAAGCTTATGAGGCAATGAAAGTCTCTGCTTTGTTAGATGAGCGCGGACTTGACTTGCATGATAAGTATGGTTACATTCCTTTTGATAAGCATATTACAGAGGAGACTGTTGCTATGAGTTTAGAATATGCTCTAGCTGATTGGTCTTTGGCTCAGGTTGCTGATATGCTTGGGTATAGCGATGATTATGATTATTTTATGGAGCGAAGTAAAAGCTATCAACACTTTTTTGATCCTGAATCTAAGTTTTTAAGAGCACTCTCTTCTGATGGTGAAAGGTTTAGAGAACCATTTGATCCTTTTAAAACTGTTCATCGCAGTGATGACTATTGCGAGGGAACAGGTTGGCAATATGCCTGGTTAGTTCCTCATGATGTAAATGGCTTAATAGATCTGCATGGTGGAGGTGATAAGTTTGTTAACAAACTGGACTCTCTTTTTATTGTAGAGGGTGATCTGGGAGATGAAGCTTCACCTGATATTACCGGACTTATTGGGCAGTATGCTCATGGTAATGAGCCTAGTCACCATGTTGCATATATTTATCAGTATGCCGGGTATCAATGGAAAAGTGCTGAGAGGGTTCATGAAATTTTGACTACAATGTACGATACTACTCCTTCGGGATTGTGTGGTAATGAGGATGTTGGACAGATGTCGGCCTGGTATATTCTGTCGGCTATGGGCTTTTACCAGGTTGAGCCGGCAGGTGGAAAATATATTATTGGTCGTCCTTTGATGGATCGGGTTACAGTTAAAGTAAAAAATGGTGATTTTACTATTACAGCTCATAATAATAGTGATGCAAATAAATATATACAAAGAGTAAAACTTAATGGAAAAGAGTACTCTAAATCATATATTATGCATTCTGATATTGAGGCTGGAGGGCATCTTGAATTTTATATGGGTAACACTCCTTCAGATTTTGGTAGTGAGATTGCTAATCGACCATAAAGATTATTTTAAACTCTATTGATTTTTATAAAAACAGAGTAGGCTTCCATTATTTTTTGGAAGCCTACTTTTTTTGTTTGAATAGTGGCCTATTATCTATTTAATAAAGTCGTCCCATGCATTATAGTATTTACCAGGTACAGATCCCTTTTGTATATCTTCCTGCTGATTTTTCCACTCTTGTGCCAGCTTTTTCAATATTGGATCGGCATGCTCTAGAAACATAATTTGAGACTTGCAAAATCGTGGCATTCCGCTATCCTGAGGATCTTTTATTCTATCTTTAGTACATCCTGCAAAGCAGTGTTTATACCAGCTGCAGGTTCTGCATTTTCTTGGTATTTTTGATTTTAAAAGACCAAATTGATTTTGCTTTTTTGAATTAAGCATATCAATTAGTTTGTTGTGCTTAATATTACCTAGTTTCCATTTTGTTTCAACGAAAAAATCACAAGAATAGACCTCCCCGTTATGTTCTACTGTTGGATAAACACCACACTCTTTATTCATTGTACATTCCGGTGCGGGAAGACCTACATAGGTGTGGAATACCGTGTCTATAAACCTTACATTGGTTGTTGGTTTGCCATCTTTAAAATCATTAAGCCATAGATCAAATATCTCTATCATAAATTTTCCGAACTGTTCTGCTGTAACAGAGAATTCGGCTGCTTTAGAGGGGTTATCTTTATCTGTTTCTACTATTGGAATAAACTGCATCCACTCAAAACCATTTTCTTTGTAGAAGCTATATATTTCATTTGCATATTTGGCTGAATATGATGTTACACAGCACATTGCATTAACAGCCACTCCTTTATTAATTAGTAGTTTGGCGCTTTTTTTTACAATCTCCCAGGATGGTTTATTGTTTTGAGTTAATCTATAATAATCATGTATATGTTGTGGTCCGTCGATTGATAATCCTACTAAAAAATTGTATTGAGCAAGAAATTCGGCCCACTCTTCGTCAATTAACACTCCATTTGTTTGTAGTCCGTTCCCTACTGTTTTTCTTTTTCCATATTTCTGTTCTAATTTAATCGCTTTTTTATAAAAATCTAGTCCCATTAGTGTAGGTTCCCCTCCCTGCCAGGTTAGAGATATAGAGTCACCTGATTGCTGCATCGATTGGCGAATGGTCTCTTCAAGAACTTCATCACTCATTCTGTGAACTTTCTCTTTATTAAAAAGTTCAGCTTTTTCCAAATAAAAACAGTATGAACAATTAAGGTTGCAGTCGGGTCCTGCCGGTTTTATTAGTACTGAATTTAAAGGTTTATATGATTTTTTCATCTGTTTATAATTTGTGTTTTTAGTTGCCAGATGGAACTCGCCAGATAATCATTGGCTACTCCGATCTTCGATTCCCCTGTGTGAAAACTCTTTGACTTCGTCGATCTGCCGATTCTCATGGCTCGTTTCATGTCTCTATAATTTGATTTTAAGTAACCATGTGGAGCTCGTCATCATAGTTAATAACTGCGCCGATCTTCGATTTTTCTGTGTGAGAATATTATGACTTTGTTGATTTGGCGATTCTCATGGTTCGTTTATCTCTGCTTAATTTTTTATGCGGAAGATAAATAAATTCAATCTTTTTTTATTATAGAATTATAAAAAAAGCGGTTTTCATTATAAGTAATGAAAACCGCTTTTAATGATTTATAAATTGTTACTATCTATCTTTATCAAAATAGTTTACATTTAATTTGTCTAATCT
Organism: Marinilabiliaceae bacterium ANBcel2; assembly: GCA_029688995.1. Taxonomy (GTDB): domain Bacteria; phylum Bacteroidota; class Bacteroidia; order Bacteroidales; family Marinilabiliaceae; genus JARULA01. The sequence goes on along the minus strand of JARULA010000001.1, from coordinate 194,915 downwards.
ATCATAGTGAACGTCAAGTCTTCTTAAGAAATCATCATAATCTCTTAACTCCTGGTTGGTCCATACTACTTCAGATAGAGCTACAGCTCTTGGGTACGCCATATATTCAACATGTTCGCTGGTTTTCATATACTCTGTCCAAAGATTGGCCTGAGCTCCAAGTATATGTTTAGCTTCCTCTTCGTTTAAGACATCGGGTACGGGATGATAAGAGTATACATTTTCCAGATCAGAAAAACAGCAAATAGCCATAGGCTCTTCATCAGGATCATTTTGATAGTGATCAAAATATAGATGTGAGTTGGGAGTCATAATTACATCATGCCCCATTTGTGCCGATTCAATTCCTCCATCCTCACCTCGCCAGCTCATTACTGTAGCTCCCGGTGCTAATCCGCCTTCAAGAATTTCATCCCAGCCAATAATTTGTCGTCCGTGAGAGTTTAAAAACTTCTCCATTCGCTGTATAAAATAGCTTTGCAGCTCATACTCATCTTTTAATCCTTCCTCTTCTATGCGTGCCTGACATTTAGAACATTCTTCCCATCTGGTTTTAGGTGCTTCATCACCTCCTATATGAATATATTCACTTGGAAATATTTCCATAACTTCAAGCAGTACGTTTTCAAGAAATGTAAATACATCTTCATTTCCGGCACAAAAAATATCATCAAAGATTCCCCATCGGGTGGCAACTTCGTATGGTCCTCCGGTACATCCTAACTCAGGATAAGCTGCTAACACTGCTAAAGTATGGCCCGGCATTTCGATTTCAGGAATAACTGTAATATGTCGTTTTTTTGCATACTCTACAACTTCTTTCATCTCCTCTTTTGTATAATATCCGCCATAAGGCTCTCCGTCGTATTCAAAAGGCTCTATTCCACCGTGGCCAATTAAGGTTTCAGATCTTTGACTTGATATTTCAGTAAGTAGGGGATATTTATCAATTTCTACTCTCCAACCCTGATCTTCGGTTAAATGCCAGTGAAACTTGTTCATTTTATGAAATGCAAGCAAATCGATATATTTTTTGATAAAGCTTACAGGGAAAAAGTGACGGGCAACATCCAGATGCAGTCCTCGGTACTGGAACGAAGGTTCATCATAAATCTCCACAGCCGGAACTTTCCATTCAACATCTGTTTGTACTGTTAGTTGCTCAATTTGAACAGGTAGTAGTTGCCTAAGAGTTTGAGCACCGTAAAAGAGTCCGGCTGCATCGGGTGCCGTTATTGTAACTCTTCGTGGTGTAGATTCAAACTCATAAACACCGGGTTCTCCTGATATGGATTGGTCAATAACCAACCTGATTGCGTTACGGCGTCCCGAGGTAGCTGACTCGATGTTGTATCCTGTTGCAGGAGCAAATGTTTCTTTGATGAATTGAGCTACTGATGCTACTTCTTCATTTGAATTGTCATAAACAATAGAAGTGTTTTCAGATAAAATGAAATATCCGTTACCGGGTTCTACTTGTTGAGGTAAAGGGATAACATTAATCTCTTCATCTGATATCGGCGGATGGCTTGTGCAATGCCAAAACAGTGCAACTGTTAATAATGCTAATAAAAAATTAATTTTTCTCATAATACTTAAGTGTAAATTGTGTTAACTCATGCCGTTTTGCAACGGTTTTTTATTTTATTTAATATCTGTTTAATCTCTTCTTTACTATTGCTTGTTTTATTTCCGAAACCAAAACTATCTGCTTTTGCGATAGTATTAGGTACCATTGATCGGGCTGATGCATGATACTCTTTGGCTCCTGTTGTTTTTATTAAACTTTCTATATTTTTACTGTTTATACCTGATCCGGGCATAATTGAGATTCTGTTATTAGCCTGAGTGATTAATTTTTTTAAAGTTTCTGCTCCTTCAAGTGCAGTAGTAGCCATACCAGAGGTTAACAGACGTTTACAGCCACTATCTATTATATCTTCTAACGCCTCAAACGGGTCATATATTATATCAAAAGCTCTGATAAAAGTAACCTCAAGAGGATAAGCTATATCAACCAACTCTTTTAATCTTGTTTTATCTATACGATTCTCTGCATTAACTATTGCTGTAGCTATGCCATGACAACCTGCTTTTTTTGCTTCAGTTATATCAAATTTCATTTGATTGAACTCCTCGTTTGAAAAGTTAAAATCTCCTCCTCGTGGTCTAATTATAGGAAAAATATCTATTTTAGAGCTGCAGCAAGCTTGCTTAATTAAGCCTATAGATGGAGTTGTTCCGCCTTCTTTTGGGTTATCGCATAATTCAACTCTATGTGCACCTGCATTTTCAGCATTATAGAGTGCGTCTATTGAGAAGGCGCAAATTTCCAGTGTTATCTGTTCTTTAGATGTCATAATTTAAAATTGAAGGTAATAAAAATATTATGTCTCACCTACTTTACCTGTCAGAATAGCAAAGATACTTTTTTTATTAACTTTTGAATCTATTATTTTAATAAAAAATGATATAAAGAACCTTTTACTTTTGTAAATTATCACAAAAAGATTTGTCTGTTTCATTAAAATAAGCCTACTTTACATTGCAAATAACTATTTATCATATATTTTGACTTATGAAATCTTTGATTTTTGATGATAGTCAGGTGCTTAGTAAGCTCTTTGACTTGCAGCATAAAAAAATAACTTTATCATTGAAGGTGATAAAGTATCTCTTTTTTGACGGCCCTAAGTCTGTTGCTGATATTTGTCGCAAACTTAAGGTTAGTTCTCCTAATGGTAATATGATTTTGAATAATTTGATCGAAAAGGAGATTATTGTTAAAAGTGGCTACGGAAAATCCAGGGGAGGACGAAAACCTGAACTCTATTCTTTAAATAGTGATGCTTTTCATATACTCTCAGTAGATATGAATATGTATCAAACACGATTGGCAATTTATAATAGCTCCCATGAGAGGGTTTCAAATGTTTTTACTTTTGATCTTAAGCTTGATAATCAGCCCGATACTTTAATTCGTTTAGTTGAGGAGATTAAGCTATTTATTGCTAAAAACTATGATGATCCTTCTATTTTGGCAGGTGTTGGGGTTAGTTTACCAGGCCTGGTGAATTATGAAAAAGGCATTAATGAGACTTATCTCAATTTTGGAGAAAAACCTTTAAAATCTATTTTAGAGGATGAGCTGAAAAAACCTGTGTTTATAGAAAATGATGCCAAGGCGATTACTCTTGCTGCATGGAGGTTTGGAGTTGCAAAAGGAAAGAAGAATGTTCTGGTATTACTGCTTGACTGGGGAGTTGGATTAGGGCTTATTTTAGATGGTAAGCTATATAGAGGGGCTGATGGTTTTGCCGGAGAGTTTAGCCATATACCCCTTGAAGAAAATGGAGAATTGTGTATTTGTGGTAAGTTAGGGTGCTTACAGACTGTTGCTGCCGGAACTGCTGTTGTTAAAAATGCTATTGATGGTTTAAAAAACGGTAAAAGCTCATTACTTACTAATGATGTAAAAAGTGTTGATGATATAACTCTCGATTCGGTTGTTAAGGCTACTAATGATGGGGATCAGTTCGCCATACAGCTTTTTTCTCAGGTAGGAAAAAAAATAGGAAAAGGTATTTCAATTTTAATGCAGCTTTTTAATCCCGAAATGATTGTTTTGGGAGGCAAAATGGCTGAAACAGGTCAATACCTAACTACTCCTGTTCAACAAGCAGTTAATGTTTATGCTATGAGTGGTTTAAGTGATAATGTAAGATTTGAGATGTCTTTGATGGGAGATGAAATTGGATTGAAAGGTGGAATAGCTGTTGTTGCGGAAGAGCTGTTTGATAGAATGTCTAAGGAAGGTCTTTTTGTTAGTTAGCTATTAAATAAAATTTGAATAAAATATAACTATGAAATCATATATTGGTGTTGATATTGGTGGAACCAAAATGCAAATTGCTAAAGTTTGTAATAATAAAGTAGAGGAGTCGGTTACAGTTCCTACTTTGGCAAAACGTACAAGAAGTGAGATTTTTAATGACTTGGTTGATGGTATCTCTAAAGTTATTGATGATGATGTTGTAGGTTTAGGTGTAGGTGTTCCAGGATTAGTAGATGATAAAAATGGTGTAATCTTTAATATTACAAATATTCCGTCTTGGAAAAATTTTGATATACGCTCTGAACTTTCGAAACATTTTAATATACCGGTTTTTGTGGGTAATGATGCAAACTGTTTTGTTTTAGGTGAGAAGCATTTTGGAAAAGCGTTTGGATATTCTAATGTTGTAGGAATTGCTTTAGGAACCGGTGTTGGTGGAGGAGTTATAGTGAACGGAGTTTTACATACCGGAAATAAATTTATGGCCGGTGAGTTTGGCGGAATTAGCTATCGGGATAAAGATTTTGAAAATTACTGTAGTGGAAAGTTTTTTGTTAATGAGTATAATACCGAAGGGGCTGAATGTGCTCAATTGGCAAAATCTAAAGACTCTAAAGCTTTAGAAATATTTAAAGTTCTTGGTAATCATGTAGGGAATTTGCTTACTACAATAATATGTTCATGTGCTCCTGATATAATTGTTATTGGAGGTTCTTTGGCTAAATCATATAAATTTTTTGAGCCCGGAATTCGAGAAGTTTTTGATAAATTCCCACACCAGATGGTTTTGGATGCTACGCCAGTAGTAGTGTCTGATAATAACGATATTGCTGTTTTAGGAGCTGCAGCATTAGTTTTGAATAGTGTTGTTGCTGAGCCTTCAAATTAATTTTATCTAAAAATAAAGATATGATGCTGAAAAACTTTTTGTTAGTTTCTGTTTTGGTCGCAACTTTTTTTTCCGGTTGTACCTCTAATTATAAAGAGTATGGAGATAAAACTATCACTCTTTTTGAGAATGAGCTTGTTCATTTTTCTCCGGGAACTTATGATAATCCAAACTTTGAGTCGGATGAAGTAGTAAAAATTCAGGATGGACGGATAATTTTGAAACGGGTTGCGGTTCCTCCCTATGAGAGAGATGTAGAAGCGACTCTTAGAGTTACTTTTTCATCGGGGGGAGATCCATGGGATAAATCAGGATCTGCTTTTATTGTCTCTGATAAGGAAAAATATAACTTAATTTCCATTTATAAGGGTGATGAGGAGTTTCCATCAACAGAATACTCTCTTGAAGGTTTTCCTGGAACAGTTCATGAGAATGAGTTTGTACCTGTTGTTGAGTTGATGAGATTTATGACTCCTTTTGGAGCTATTAGTGAGCGCACTCAAAATCGACGTCCTGTATATATACCTGCATGGGAAGAGGAGGTAACATGGGAGGCTGATGTTACCGACAGGATCTCTTTGATGGATGATGATTTTTGGATTGGCATTTGGGCTGATACCTGGACTGATGAGGGGTTTGTTTTTTCAGCCGAACTTGAGTTGAATGAGTCTCCATATCCTTGTGCGAAGAGAGTTGAAACAGAGGTTAAATCGCTTTTAAATACTGTATATTATATTGGAGGACAGCATCATGTTGATGTTTTTGCTCGGGAAGATATTGTTATTGATGCTGATATACCTGCTGATGCTGAAAATGTTAAACTTTACTATGTTACAACTGGTCATGGAGGACATTCGGGTGGAGATGAGTTTACGCCTGTAGAGAATATTGTTAAAGTTAATGGTGATGAGGTATTGGCTTTTACTCCCTGGCGTGATGATTGTGCCTCTTTTCGTCGATTTAACCCAAGTTCAGGAGTATGGTTGCGAGAGGATACTGCAAGATATTTGGATCGCAGTGCGGGAGAGTATCGCGAGCGAATTATTCAGGAGAGGATAGCCTCCAGTGATCTTTCTCGTTCTAACTGGTGTCCAGGCAGTATAGTTGAACCTGAGATTGTAGAGTTAAACAATTTGAATTATGGAGGCTCTAATGAATTTGTTTTTAGTATTCCTGAAGCTCAGGAGGCCGATGGTGATCTTTTGAATCACTGGTTGGTTTCTGCATGGCTAGTGTGGGAATAAGAGTTTAGGTTTATGGTTAATAAAAAGGAAGAGGGACTGTTTTGTTATAGACAGCCCCTCTTTTTCTTTTAGTAATTTCAGCTTTGTTTTTTAATTGCTCTCTATGGCATGTCCCTCTTCACTATATAATGATATTTTACCCTCTAACAGTAAAGCTATTACTGTTGCCTTTTCATCCTGTACCCTTTTTGGAATATCTATATATGCAGTGCCGGGGAAACTACTCCAGTAGATATCACCCATAACTTCATGCGGAAGTTGGCTTCCATGTCCTGCTACCCATATTCTGTTGATCTTATTGTTTAATCCTTTGATAACTACAGGTCCATGAGGATCTCCTTCTACTACCAGATAAAGAATCTCTTCATCTTTTGATAAAAGAGTTGTTCCTGCATAATGTATAGGAGAGATTCCCTCTTTGGCGTTCTGCAAAACATGTTTATGCTTTTTATACCATCTGTCATCCTCTTTTAATTTATCTATAAGGTCTTCAGCTAATGTTTGTGAAGGTGTTTCAAGTTTTGCTTCTTCTTCTAAATCAACTGCTATAACAGTTAATTTTTCATCAGCCAACTCTTTTGCAAATTTAAAACTTAGCTCTTTACTATTTCTATTGTAATTGAAATCGATATTGTTATCTTTTCCAACAACTCTTATATCTTTCACTTCACTTTTTAAGCCTTTGATTTTTATTGGAATGTTTGGGGTGTAGTCAATATACAGGTATATTGTTTTATTATCTGCAGATGTAGATGAGAGTCCGTTAAAGTTCTCTTTTGGAATACCTTTTCTGGTACCGTAAATTGCCTCTTTATGTTTATTTGTCCATCTTCCCATCTCTTTTAATATCTCTTTTTGAGGCTTAGGAATTGTTCCATCCTCCTTAGGGCCAACATTTAACAGAAGATTTCCACCCTTGCTAATACAGTCTGCAAAAGTCCATATTACCTGATATGGCGTTTTGTAGTTAACATCCTGATGCTGGTAGCCCCATGAATCATTTGTTGTGAGGCACAGCTCCCAATACTTGTTTGCAGGTTGAGCAACAGGCATTCCCTGCTCGGGTGTTGAATAATCTCCATACTCATTTAATCTGTCGTTGATTATTGCAGAGCTATTATTATTAAGTATCATCTCTCTTATTTTGGATGAATGCCACTCATCGGCAGAATGTTCCCAGTCTCCATCAAACCAATAGACAGCAGGATCAAACTTGTCAGCAATCTCTTCCAGCTGTTTAAACATAAATAATCTGAACTCCTCCCATCTTTCAGGATCATTATGATACCTAACACTATCTCTTGTAAAGGCAGGATAGTTTGGATATGACCAATCTATTAATGAGTAGTATAGTCCGGCTTTCATGCCATGATCTCTCATTGAGTTCATAAATGGAGTAACCAGATCTCTGTTTGCGGGGGTATGATCTACAACATTAAGATGATCTGTATCACTTTCCCATAAAGCTACCCCATCATGATGCTTAGAGGTCATTATAATATATTGCGCTCCCGCTTCCTTAAAAAGACGTGCCCACCGGTCTGTATCATAATTTGATGCAGTAAAACCATCCAGTTGTTTCATGTAATCTTTATGGGAGATATAGCCATTAAAAAAGGACCATGATTCATCAATCCCATCAACTGCATAAATTCCATAATGGATAAAAACTCCAAGTTTGGCATCTTTAAACCATTGCATTCGCTCTTTTTCATCTCCTTTAACTGTTAATGCCATGAGGCATAGAGAGATAATTGTCAAAAAAAATGTTTTGTTTCTCATTATTATAAAATTTAATTAATTTATATATAATCTTTTTGATTATTAAAAATGTACTTTGTTTTTAATATTTCTCTATCTATTTTGGTTAAGTCATTAGCAAGGTTGAATTTAAATGAGTAATTATTTGTTTATTAAATTAAAGATAAGCGTTGCTCATTATTTATTTATGCAGCTTTCATCGTTTAAATATTTTTTCTTTTGTGTTATTAAATGCATAAAAATAGTGGTTCTTTTGGCAAAAAGTAAAAACTTGCAAAAAACTTTTATTATTTTTTATAAAAAGATTACTTTTATCCTGAAAAAAATGGAGTAATAGTTAATATTTGCATATCTTAATTTTAATATTATTTGAATATTCATAGTTTACACATATAAAATTTTGTTTTATGAAAAAGTGCACAGTTTTATTATTGTTTGTAATTGTAGCTCTTACTTCCTGTAGAAGTACAAGCGAACTTGCATTTTATGTTGACCCCATAATTGGTACAGATGAACATGGTCATACTTTTCCCGGGGCAACATATCCCTTTGGAATGGTACAACTTAGTCCGGACACCGGAATAGAAGGGTGGGATTGGTGTAGTGGTTATCACTATTCGGATAGTTCTATTATCGGTTTTTCACACACACATTTAAGTGGTACAGGTGGTGCTGATTTGGGTGATATTATGGTAATGCCATTTACCGGTGAGCATAAATGGGAGTCTGGAACCAAAGAGGATCCCGATAAAGGTTATCGTTCCCGTTTTTCTCATGATAGAGAGTCTGCTAGTGCAGGTATCTATTCTGTCTATTTGGATGATTATGAAATTGGCGTAGATCTCACTGTTTCACCTAGAGCAGGTATTCACAGGTATAGGTTTAATAATGATGAAAAGCGCTCTGTTATTGTAGATTTAAAGCATGGCATCTCTAATCAAACAAGAGAGTCTTATATAAAAGTTACTGCCGATAATGAGATTGTTGGTTTAAGAAGGTCGCAGGGTTGGGCTGCCGATCAGTTTGTCTATTTTGTAATGCAGTTCTCTTCTGATTTTTCTGATTATAAGCTTATGCAGGATGGGGAGATTCTTGCAGCCGGTGAAAAAGCTGAAGGAGTAAATGTTAAAATAATTATGGATTTTGACTCAATTGATGAAGATGAATTAATTGTTAAAACAGCCATCTCTGCTGTTGACGAGGAGGGAGCACGGGTGAACTTCGAAAATGATGCGTCTCACTGGGATTTTGATAGGTATTATAGTGATACCCGTAGTAAATGGAACGATTATTTGGGTAAAATTACCATTGATGGTGCAACTAATGCACAAAAGCGTACTTTTTATACTGCAATGTATCACGCTCATATTGCACCTTATCTATTTACTGATGCGGATGGCAGATACCGAGGAATGGATAAAAAGATACATAATATAGATGGACATAATATGTACACTCTATTTTCTCTTTGGGATACATTTCGTGCTACACATCCCCTATGGACTTTAACTGCGCCTCACTACAATAGTGAGTTTATTAATACTATGCTTACTCAGTATAAGCAAAATGGTTTGCTCCCTGTTTGGGAATTAATGGGTAATGAAACCGGCACAATGATAGGGTACCATTCTGTACCTGTTATCTGGGATGCATACCAAAAAGGAGACAGATCATTTGATGCAGAGCTGGCTTTTGAAGCAATGCTTACCTCGGCTATGGAAGACCATATAGGGTTAGATGATTATAAAAATATTGGATTTATTCCTTTTGACAGGGAAGGTAACAGTGTATCTAAAACAGTTGAGTATGCTTTTGATGATTGGTGTATTGCTCAAATGGCTAAAGAGATGGGTGATATGGATAAATATGAAGAGTTTTTGTACCGATCTCAAAATTATCGCAATGTTTTTGATACTTCAGTTGGCTTTTTGCGTGGACGAAAAGCTAATGGAAGTTGGAGAGAGCCATTTGATCCTTTAGAGAGTAGTATATTGGGATCGGGTGATTTTACAGAAGGAAATTCATGGCACTACACTTTTTTTGCGCCTCATGATAATGCCGGATTAATGGAGTTGCATGGTGGTGATGATGCTATGGCTGATAAGATTGATGAGATGTTTAATGAGGAGCCTGTTGTTACAAATCCCAATGCTCATGATATCTCAGGCTTAATTGGGCAGTATGCTCAGGGCAATGAACCAAGTCACCATGTAGCATATCTTTATAACTATACAGGTAATGCATGGAGAACTCAGGAGATGGTTTCTTTGATTGTTGATTCTTTATATACTGATCAGCCTGATGGAATTAGTGGTAATGAAGATTGTGGACAGTTATCAGCATGGTATATTTTTTCGGTAACAGGTTTTTATCCTGTTGCGCCTGGTAGTGGTCACTATGTAATTGGCTCTCCTCGTTTTGAAAAGACTACAATTCATCTCGATAATGAAAAGGAGTTTGTTGTTAAGGCTAATGGACGTACCGATGATGCACTCTATATTCAATCGGCAACTTTAAATGGAGAGGAGTTTTTGCGCTCTTATATTAAGCATGAAGAGATTGTTGCCGGGGGAGAGCTTGTATTTGAGATGGGCAAAACTCCAAACAAGGACTGGGGAAGAGCTGAAGAGCATCGTCCTTATACCGGTATTCCTGAAGAGTATCGTCTTGATCCAATTGAAGAAAGGTTAGTATTTGTTCCCTATATTAATGATGATAGGGATCTGTTTTCAGAAGAGAAGAGAGTTGAGATTTTATGTAATACTCCAGATGTGTCGATTCATTATACAACAGATGGTAGTAAACCTGATCAAAACTCTTCTATTTATACGGGGGAGCTAACATTTAATGAAACTACTCATTTAAAAGCAAGAGCATTTAAAGAAGGTATGGTCCCCAGTGAGGTTATGTCAAGAGAGTTTATAAGAGCACATTACCATAGTGGTGATGACAACTATCCTGCTATTGAATATATATCCGGTCCGTCAAGACCTTATGCTGAGCCGGGAGAGTTAACTCTTATTGATGGTTACAAAGGAACTTTAGATTTTCATGATGGAAATTGGCTTGGATTTAATAGTAACCTTGAGGCAGTTATAGATTTTGGAGAAGTTACAGATGTTGAGATAGTACGTTTGAGTTTTATGCAAAATGTTGGATCATGGATTCTGCTTCCTAAAGAGATAAGGGTTTCTATATCAAATGATAATGAAACTTATAGTGTTGTGGGAACTCATACTAACGATTCTCAGGAGGGGCAGACTGATGTTGATATAGTGGAGTATATTTTTGATGTTAACGACTCTTTTAGATATGCAAAGATTGAAGCTATAAGCAAACCTGTTTTGCCTAATTGGCATCAGGGGGCAGGTAATCGTCCCTGGATTTTCTCTGATGAGATTATTTTTGAGTTTTAAAAAGCATCTATATTATAAATAATAACTAATGAGGATAATTAAAACTTTTTTATTTATCTCTATAGTTTTGCTGGTTGGACAAGGCTGTTCAACCAGCAAACATAGTGACAGGTTGACAGATTATGTTAACCCTTTTATGGGAACCGAAGGTGAGGGTAATACATATCCCGGTGCTACAGTTCCTTTTGGAATGGTACAATTGAGTCCGGATATCGGATATTCAGGCTGGGATCGTATTGCTGGTTACTATTGGCCCGACTCTATAATTACTGGTTTTAGTCATCTACATCTTTCGGGGACCGGGGCAGGAGATCTTTATGATATTTTATTAACCCCTGTAAATAGTCGCTCAGTTAAAACAACTCCCGAAAATGGTAATCGTCCCTATTCACTTTTTGATCATGATAATGAACATGCCGAACCGGGTTATTATCAGGTTTATCTTCAAGATTATGGAATAAATGCAGAGCTTTCGGCAACAAGGAGGACTGGAATACATCGATATACCTTTCCTGAAGATGATAATTCAGGATTTATTATAGATCTTGGTTATGCTTTAAATTGGGATAGAGCTGTTAAAACACATATAAAAGTTGTTGATGACTCTACAATTGAGGGTTATAGATACTCTACAGGTTGGGCTCCCGACCAAAGAGTCTATTTTACCGCACAGTTTTCTAAACCTTTTGTAAATGTCAGTCTTTATGATGATAATGAGTTAGTTAAGGGTGATAAGGTTACAGCTGTTGATACTAAGGTGGATGTACGATTCAGTACAAAAGAGAATGAGTCGGTAATGGTTAAGGTTGGTATCTCTAGTGCCGGCACAAAGGGTGCTTTGGCTGCAATAGAAAATGAAGCTCCCGGCTGGGATTTTGACTTATTGCGGCAAGAGGCTTCTGATGTGTGGGAAGAGCAACTTCAAAAAATTATAGTTGAGAGTGATGATGAGGTTAAGAAGAGAACTTTTTATACAACACTTTATCAATCAATGTTAGCTCCAACTTTATATAGTGATGCTAATGGTGAATATAAAGGAGCTGATGGCAATTATCATAAAGTTGAAGGTTATGAAAAGTATGATACTTTTTCGTTATGGGATACTTTTAGGGCTGCTCATCCATTATATACTATAATGCATCCCGAAAGAGTTCCGGATATGATTGAGTCTATGCTTAGCCATTATCGTGAAACAGGTTTGCTTCCTGTATGGTCGATGCAGGGAAATGAGACAGATATGATGATAGGTTACCATGCTGTACCGGTAATTGTTGATGCCTTCTTTAAAGGAATTGGTGATTTTGATCCATATGAAGCTTTTGAGGCGTGCAAGTCAAATGCGATGTCGGATCATCCTCCTATAGAAAAATATCGTAAATATGGATATGTTCCCCTCTCATTTGATCATGAAAACTGGTCAGTTTCAAAAACTGTAGAATATGCTTACAATGATTGGTGTATTGCCATATTTGCAAAAGCTCTTGGGGAGATGCAAGATTATGAATATTTTATGGAGCGCTCCTCATACTGGAAAAATCATTTTGATACTGAAACAGGATTTCTTCGTCCGCGTTGGGATAGGGGTGAATTTCTTGAAGAGTTTGTGCCTCGTGATTATACCGATCACTATTGCGAAAGTAACGCCTGGCACTATTTTTCTTTTGTTCCTCAAAACATCGAGGCTTTAAGAGATACTTTGGGAGCAGATCGCTTTAGTGTACGACTTGACAGCATGTTTACCTATGATCCTTATCCGCAGGATGAACTCCCTATATTTAGTACCGGCATGATTGGTCAGTATGTACATGGTAACGAACCAAGTCATCATGTAGCATATCTCTATAATTATACCGGTGAAGCATGGAAGACTCAGGAGATTGTAAGACAAATACTTACTACTATGTATGCTCCTGAACCGTATGGTCATTGTGGTAATGAAGATTGTGGACAGATGTCTTCATGGTATGTATTAAGTTCTATGGGATTTTATCCGGTAAACCCTGCTACCGGAGTTTATTTGTTTGGGGCACCACTTTGGTCTGATGTGAAAATTAATTTATATAATGATAACCATTTTCGAATAAAAGCACCCAATATAAGTGATGAAAACATTTATGTTGATAAAGTTAAGTTAAATGGTGTAGTTGTAGATAGACCATGGATAACTCATGAGGAGATTGTTTCGGGAGGAGTTTTGGAGTTTTATATGATAGATAAACCCAATTATGATTTGTGGGCCGATAGAGTAGATGTACCCTATTTGGATCTTATCGATTTTAATAAATAGATTAAAACGTATTGTGATGAAAAGTGCATTAATTTATGTCTGTTTTTTAGTTATGGGCTTTGCTTTTACCGGATGTGTGAGTGAGCCTGCTTTGGTTGTAAAAAAGCATCTACATAATTCCTGGGAGTTTAAGGAGAGAGAATCTTCGGAGTGGTATAATGCCGAGGTGCCCGGAGTGGTTCATACCGATCTTTTTAACAATGGAATTATTGAAGATCCTTTTTATAGAGCCAATGAGGATTCTGTTCAATGGATCAGTAAAAAAGATTGGGTTTACAGATCGCTATTTGATGTTACCCGTGAGGATTTGGTAAATGATAATATAGACTTGGTTTTTGATGGGTTAGATACTCATGCCTCTGTTTACTTGAACGGTGACCACTTGATGGATACCGATAATATGTTTAGAGAATGGAGTAAAGAGGTGAGAGATCTATTGGTAGAAGGGGAGAATAATTTAGAAATAATTTTTAAATCACCAGAGAAATATAATATAGAGCAAGCCGCTAAATTACCTTATGAACTACCCGAGGATGAGAGAGTTCATTCTCGTAAGGCTCAGTATCAATTTGGCTGGGATTGGGGGCCTGTTTTGATTACCTCCGGTATATGGCGACCTGTTTATTTGAGAATGTGGAATCAGGCCCGAATCGATAATGTATTTTTAGAGACCGCTGGTATAGACGATGATAATGCATATGTTAAAGGTAAGGTTAGAGTTGAAGCTAGTGATTCATCTCCTTTAGAGATCACAATTTCCAGTCCGGACAACCTTTTTACATCGGTTACTAAAACAGTCTCTGTAGATGAGGGATTAAATGAGTTTTATGTAAAGTTTGAGATAGCTGATCCTCAATTGTGGTGGGCTAATGGAATGGGTGAACCTTACCTTTATAATGTAGATATTTCAATTAGTTGTGATACCGGAGCCGATACGGTAAGTGAGCGTATTGGCATAAGAACTATTGAGCTTGTTCAAAATCCTGATGAATATGGGAGTTCTTTTGAATTTTATTTGAATGGGGAGCCCTTTTTTGCTAAAGGTGCTAATTATATTCCTCTAGAGAGTTTTCCTTCTCGATTAACATATGAAGATTATGAAAGTGCACTTGAGGATGCTGTTAAAGCCAATTATAATATGCTTCGCATGTGGGGAGGTGGGATTTATGAAGATAAAATCTTCTATGATCTTTGTGATGAAAAGGGTATTTTGATTTGGCAGGATTTTATGTTTGCCTGTGCAATGTATCCCGGTGATGATCATTTTCTTGAAAATGTTAAAAATGAGATAGAATATAATGTGGAAAGGTTGCGTAACCACCCTTCCATTGCATTATGGTGTGGTAATAATGAGATATACAATGGTTGGTTTGATTGGAACTGGCAAACAAGATTTAATTATAGTAAAGAGGATAGCCTAACTGTATGGAATGATTATCAAACTATTTTTCATGAATTGATTCCTCAGGTTTTAGAAGAGAAAGATCCCGGTCGTGATTATTGGCCCTCTTCTCCTTTATATGGATGGGGACATGAAATTGCTACCCGTAAAGGAGATAATCATTACTGGGGTGTATGGTGGGGAATGGAGCCTTTTGAGATGTATCGCGAGAAAGTGAGCCGCTTTATGAGTGAGTTTGGGTTTCAATCATTCCCTGCCTGGAGCACTATAAAAGAGTTTACTATTGCTGAGGATCGTGAGTTGTGGTCGGATGTAATGCTTTCACATCAAAAACATCCTGTTGGTAACGAGACTATTAAGGAGTATATGCAGCGCTGGTATCCTGAGCCCAAGAACTTTGAAAAGTTTGTCTATGTTAGTCAGATAATGCAGGCCCAGGGAGTTGGTGATGGAATTGCTGCTCACAGGGAGGCAATGCCTTATAGTATGGGAACACTATATTGGCAATTTAATGATTGCTGGCCCGTTACCTCCTGGTCGTCACGTGACTATTATGGTAATTGGAAACCTTTGCACTATTATGTAAGAAGGATTTATGAACCTTTAGCTTTATCAGCAACTATAGAGGATGATAATCTTAAGGTTTTTGTAATATCTGATCTTAGAGAGTTGGTTGATGGTGAGCTTTATATAGATTTGGTAGATTTTAACGGTTCAGTTATTAGCAGTATAGAGGTAGATTTTGAGGCTGAGTCAAATAGAGGTAATCTGGTTTATGAGAGCAGTGTTGATGAGTTAATTAATGATTTGTCGGTTAACAATATTGCATTATCAATAAGTGCTTCGGTTGATAACTATGACCTGTCTGATATTTATCACTACTTTTCACTTCCTAAGGAGATGGCTCTGCAACCAGTTAACTATGATATTGATGTTGTAAAGAGTACCCAAGGTTATCGGGTTACCCTGTCATCAGATTATTTATCACGTCATACCCGTTTAAATATTGATGGATATAGTGGATGGTGGAGTGATAACTACTTTGATTTAATACCGGGTGATAAAAAGGTTATTGTTTTTGAAACAGAAGAGACAATAACTGATTTTGAAGAGAAACTAACTGTTATATCTCTTGTGGATGCATTTTAATAATTTTGAAAATATAGGTTTATGAAAAGAAATTGTGTGGTTAAAAATCTTGTTTTATTACTAATTGGATTTTTAGTATCATCATGTAGTAGTACAAAAGTTTTTGCAGATAAGCCTGCAGAGTTTGTTGACCCTTTTATTGGCACATCTAATTATGGGGCAACATTTCCCGGTTCTGTTATGCCATGGGGTATGGTCTCTATAGTGCCATTTAATGTTTTACCCTATGAGGGCAATGAGTACTCTAATACCGATGATTGGTGCTCAAATCCCTATGTTTATAATAATGAAATTATGTCGGGATTTACTCATGTTAATTTGAGTGGAGTGGGGTGTCCCGACTTAGGTAGTATTATTTTGATGCCTACTACCGGTGAATTGGAGGTTGATTATAGTGAGTATGGCACCACTTTGAGTGATGAGATGGCTAATCCGGGCTACTATTCGGCTTATCTTGACCGATATGGTGTTGGAGCTGAGGCTACTGCTACTATGCGGACAGGCAGAAGTCGTTACACTTTTCCCGAAGGGAAATCAAATATTCTTCTTGATTTGGGGCAGGGGTTAACAAATGAAACAGGAGCTTATGTTAAGATGGTTTCTGACACTCAAATTGAGGGATATAAGCTGTTGGGAACATTCTGTTACAATCCTGAGGCTGTATTTCCTGTCTATTTTGTTGTGGAGTTTGATCGTCCTGCTGATGAGAGAGGCTATTGGAAAGAGCATCGCAGACTGGGAGGTCATCGTCACAATTGGTCCGAGACAAGTGGAGAGTTTAAAATTTATGATCGATATTCCAGAGAAATGGCTGGCGAGAATATTGGAGCCTGGTATTCTTTTGATACAGAAGAGGGTGAAGAGATAGAGGTTAAAGTAGGAGTTTCTTATGTAAGTATTGAAAATGCAAGAGAAAATTTGAGTGTAGAACAAGATGGGCTTGATTTTGAGCAGATTGCACAAAATGCTTTTGATAAGTGGAATGAGGAGTTGTCCAGAATAGAAGTAGAAGGTGGTACAGATGATGATAAACAGATGTTTTATACTGCTCTTTATCATCTGTTAATACATCCTAATGTTATTCAGGATGTTAATGGAGAGTATCCTGCAATGGAGTCAAATGAGATTGCCACAGTAGATGGGAGAGATCGTTACACTGTCTTTTCTTTATGGGATACTTACCGTACTGTTCATCCATTTTTAACTATGGTATATCCCGAAAAACAGATTGAGATGATTAACTCCATGCTTGATATGTATAATGAATCAGGTTGGTTGCCCAAGTGGGAGCTCTATAGTAGAGAGACTGATGTTATGAATGGTGATCCTGCATTAATAGTTATTGGTGATACATATATGAGGGGATTACGTGATTTTGATATTGATCTGGCTTTTGAAGCTATGATGAAGTCGGCCACTACCCAAGGAGCTAAAAACCGGATACGTCCTGATAATGATTTTTATTCAGAAAATTATTATGTTCCTTTTATTGAGGCGTATGACAACTCTGTTGCTCAGGCATTGGAATATTATGTGGCTGACTATTCATTGTCACGGTTTGTTCGAGAGTTGGGCTATGAAGAGGAAGCTGATATCTTTTATGAGAGATCTTTGGGATATAAGCGTTACTTTGATCCTGAGTATGGATTGATGCGTCCTGTTAAAGAAGATGGCATTTTTATGGAAGGTTTTGATCCTGTTATGGGTGAAGGTTATGAGGAGGTGCATGGTTTTCATGAAGGAAGCTCATGGCAATACTCTTTCTCTATTCCTCATGATATTGAAGGATTAGCAGGATTGTTTGAAACCGAAGAGGCTTTTGTCGATCAGTTAGACAGAGCATTCAGTGAAGATCTTTTGGATATGGGTAATCAGCCGAATATGGGCTATCCATACTTTTTTAGTTTTATTGAAGGAGAGGAGTGGCGTACTCAAAAAAATGTTCGTGATCTTATTAGAAAATATTATGGGGTTGGTCCTGCCGGATTACCAGGTAATGATGATACCGGTACTATGAGTGCATGGTTGATGTATGGTATGATGGGAATTTATCCGGTTACTCCCGGTGACCCTTCTTATGCTTTAACCAGTCCGGTTTTTGATAAGGTCACTATACATCTTGATAAGAGATATTACTCTAATGATAAGTTGGTGATTGAATCTAATAATGGTGGTGAGGAGAATATTTTTATTGAATCAATAGAGTTAAATGGTGAAAAAGTAGATGGTTACTTTATTGATCATTTAGATTTGATAGAAGCTGGCACTCTTCGTTTTAACTTGAGTAGTGAACCTAAAAAATAGAGTCTTTGTTTATTCTTTGAATAATAATAGGATATGTGAATATCCTATTATTATTCAAAGAAATTTTTGCTCTCTAATAAGTATAGGGTTTTATTAGAGAGTTTTTCTTTTTAAATATTATAAGTTGTTGATGATGTTGTTCCACCTTTCCCTGTCCAGTTGGTGTGAAAAAATTCACCTTTAGGTTTATCTCTTCTCTCATACATATGAGCTCCAAAATAGTCACGTTGCGCTTGCAGTAAGTTTGCTGGCAGGCGGCTGCTTCGATAACCGTCATAATAATTTAAAGCTGTTGTTATTGCCGGAACCGGAATTCCGTTTGATACTGCCGTTGTTACTACATTTCTCCAACCACTTTGTGCTTTTTCTATTACATCTTTAAAAAATGGATCTAGTAAAAGATTGGTTAGCTTTGGATTATTGTCATAAGCATTTTTTATGTTATCGAGAAATACTGAGCGTATAATACAACCTCCTCTCCACATTTGTGCTATACCTCCGTAGTTTAGACCCCATCCTTTCTCTTTTGCTGCAGCTGACATAAGAGCATAACCTTGTGCATATGAGACAATTTTAGCAGCATAAACTGCATCATGAAGATCGTTGAGAAAAGATTTTTTATTGCCTTTAAAAACTGGTTTTGGACCATGTAGAATCTTTGAGGCTTTAATTCGTTCATCTTTTAAGGCTGAAAGGGTTCTTGAGAAAACTGCTTCACCAATTAGAGTAAGAGGAATGCCCAGATCTAATGCAGTTATGGCAGTCCATTTACCCGTTCCTTTTTGACCGGCAGTATCAACAATTTTTTCTACCAGAGGCTCTCCATCACTATCTTTAAATTCTAATATGTCTGCAGTAATTTCTATTAAATAGGAGTCAAGCGGCCCGCTGTTCCACTCTTTAAAAATATGGTGCATCTCATCATGTGACATCTTTAGAATATCTTTCATAATGTGGTATGCCTCATTTATAATTTGCATATCTCCATACTCAATACCATTGTGCACCATTTTTACAAAATGTCCTGCTCCATTCTCTCCTACCCAATCACAACAAGGTGTGCCATCTTCCACTTTTGCTGCAATGTTTTTAAAGATATTTTCTACGTGAGGCCATGCTTTATGTGATCCTCCAGGCATAATAGATGGCCCGGTTAATGCCCCTTCTTCACCTCCTGATACACCTGTTCCAATATATAATAATCCTTTACTTTCTACATATTTTGTTCTCCTATCGGTATCTGGATAGTGAGTGTTGCCCCCATCAATAATTATATCACCCTTTTCCAGAAGCGGGATTAGAGATTCAATTGTTTTATCAACTGCCTCTCCTGCTTTTATCATCAACATTACTTTGCGAGGCCTTTTTAACGATTTAACAAGCTCTTCGGGTGAGTAGGCTCCCTCTATATTTTTTCCTTTAGCTCTGCCTGAGATAAAGTTTGTCACTTTATCGGTCGATCTGTTATAGACAGAAACTTTAAATCCCTTGCTCTCCATATTTAAAACAAGGTTTTCTCCCATTACAGCCAGTCCGATTAAACCAATATCTGATAGTTGTTTCATAATTTGATGCTTTTATTTCATATGAAATTTATAAAAAATATAATTATATCAAACGTTTAGTATATAAAAATAGTTCGATATTGCTTCATCTTGCTACTATAAAAACTGTTGCCAACTCCAATACAAAAGAAGGTAGGCTTTTATCAACTCTCTTTTACCCATTTTAAGCAACTATTAATAAATATTCCAATTTATAGGTCAACAATATGGTTCAATTTTTTACAAATTTTTTAATGATTTTGATTTCACTGTTGATCTTTTAATTTAATTTTGAAATTTGTTGATTTATCAATGTAACTTCGGTTGAGTTATTACGTTAAATATTGTTGTTGTTAGGTTTTATTTATGATTTGACTATTTTATTTCTGATATGTATAGAGTTTTAAAAGCTAAGCACTGGCACTTTTTTATAATAGGGTTTATTTTGCCTATTCTAATATCTACTTTTGGGATTATTTTATCTTTTAATTCAATAAATGGGACTCTTCTTTTTTTTACTATTCCTGTTTCTGTAGTTATTTCTCAACTTGTTTTATATCTGTGGTTATGGAGTGCAGGTAATGTTTTATATAAAATTGCCGGCATTAATCGCTCTTTTGAAAATAGAGTCTTTAGGTTTTTTGTTGTTATTCCGGTGGTTTTAGTTGTTTTAATGCTTGGTTTTTGGCTTTGGGGAGCATCTATATTGGGTATGGGTAAATTCTCAATGGCAAATGTTTTAATTGCTGCATTAATATATATTGTGCCGGTACAGTTTATTTTTATTGTTAGTAAGTTTTACTGCTTCTACTTTGCTGCTAAAGTGATTAAAAGTGCTGAGTTACAGAGAGTAGCAAATTTTGATGATTTTGTAACCGACTTTGTTTTAATTATGCTTTTTCCTGTAGGTATTTGGTTTCTTCAACCCAGAGTTAATCTTTTAATAAAAAAATATAGTAACGCGAGTTAAGTTGAGCAAAGATATTTTTAATGCAGAGATTAAAGAATCAAAGGATGGGAGTTCAACTCTTTATCGTGCAGATATAAATGAGCATTACCACTCTATTCACGGAGCAATTAGTGAATCTTTACATGTATTTATTAATTCTGGTTATAAGTTGTTTAGTAACAGGGAGCAACTTTCAATTTTGGAGGTGGGGTTTGGTACAGGTTTAAATGCGTACCTTACATTGTTAAACAAAAATGAATCACAAGCCCTTTTTTACCATGCAATTGAAAAATATCCATTGCCGATAGAGTTAATTAGAAAAATTAACTATCCTGATATATTAAACGAAAGAGAAGGTGCAAATCTATTTTTTACTTTGCATAATTCCCAATGGAATAGAGTGGTTAGTTTAGACAACTCTTTTTCTCTAAAAAAGAGTGAGATTGATCTTATTAATTTAAAAAGTGATAAGAGTTATAATCTTATCTATTTTGATGCATTTGCTCCTGACAAACAGCCCGAAATGTGGAGTGAGGATCTATTTAGTTTACTTTTTTCTATGATGAGTGATGGGGGAGTGTTGGTTACCTATTGTTGCAAGGGAGTTGTCAGGCGCAGGTTGCTTTCAGTGGGATTTTACGTTGAGAAAATAGCCGGGCCGCACGGCAAGCGCGAGATGTTAAGAGCTTTTAAATATTGTCATTAGTCCTGGTTTTAAATGGTCCATAATTATTATATTGCAGACTTTTTAAGCTTGAATTTACTATTTATTATACTAATTTATTAAAATCTTATTTTTATGAAATTGAATAATTTGCTGGTTGTAATTGCTCTAATTCTTATTGTTACATCGGCATGCAGTCGCAGAGTTCCCGGGTCAGGAAAGGTGGAACTTGAAAATCGTACAGATAGTGTAAGTTATGCTTTGGGGTATCTTGAGGCCCAGCAGTATGAACAGATGGTTATGATTTCAGTTTTTGACTCATTGGATAAAAAGTCAGTAGCAGCCCTATTTTCTGATGTAGATATAAATGAAGAGTATGGTAGTTTTAGAGATGGTCAGTTTAATGGGTTTAACTCAGAAATATTTAAGACTGCTTTTATTAACCAGTTGGCTTATGATTTTTCCTATTTTGATGAAGCAACTGCAAATGCATATGTAAATAAGGTTTTTAATAGTGCCAGTCAGGAACGTGAAGCAGGTTCGCAAGAGAGAGCTTCTAAGGCTTCTGGAGATGGTGCCGCTTTTTTAGAAGAGAATGCTGAAAGAGATGAGGTTATACAATTAGAGAGCGGATTGCAGTATGAGATTATTGAAGAAGGTAGTGGGGGGACCCCTGGTGCAGGAGATAGAGTTCAGGTGCATTATCATGGAACTTTAATTGATGGTCAGGTTTTTGATAGTTCTGTTCAAAGAGGAGAGCCCGCTGTATTTGGTGTTAATCAGGTTATTGCCGGTTGGACCGAAGGTTTGCAGATGATGTCGGTAGGTTCAAAGTGGAAACTTTATATCCCTCCTCATCTTGCTTATGGTGACCAGGGAGCAGGAGATGTTATAGGGCCTAATGAGACTTTAATTTTTGAGGTAGAGCTACTTGATATCGAGTAAAAAGATTATTAATTTGTAAAGTTAACTAGATTTAAGCTGTATGCTGTTTTTTAATATTATACAGCTTTTTTGCTATAGATAAGAATGTATGGTTGGATATAAATATGAGTGAAGGAGGTGGATGGGCTGCTGTTTTACGAAAAAAATAGTAGCTACTCTATTATTGGCATACAACCAAAATCATCTTCCAGTAAAAGCTCATTAATAATATTACTATTAAACTCTTCGGGATCCCATTCTTCTTCAAGCCATTCCAAAATGTTTTGTTGATCGGGATGCCCGGGGCTGTTTAATATTGATAGCATCTCCATGTATCCGTGAGCTCCTCCGCAATCTTCCGGAGGGCAGTTTCTGGCTCCATCTGTACAGATTGGATAGTATATTTTTTCAGGTTTATCTATAATCTTATTCAATACTATATTATGCCTCCAGTTATCTCCCAAATCATATATATATATTATTGAATCGCCACTCTTTTTTAAAATATCATTTAATCTTACAGATGTATAGTCTAAAAAATTTTTTGACTGTTCAGTCTCGTCATCAGCTAAGCCTAAAGTTTTACTGTTTTTTAAAAAAAGATGCAGATGAATATTATCCCATCCCATAACTGTTTGAATAACTTTATGAAAGTCATGCAAAAACAGATCGGCCGGAACTTCTGTTTCTCTCCATATTAAAGGTTCTATTCCTTCAATAGAGATTTTTATTTTATATATTTGAGGTAGTTGAATCATTTTTTTATATCTGCAAAGTTAAGTAATGATTTGTTATTTTTGATATATTGTGATCTATTTTAATGTTATAATTTTATTTAAAGAGATAATTGATGAAGCAAGCAGAGATTCATACTCCAAAAGGAGTTATGAGAGCAGAGTTGTATCATGATGATACTCCCGTAACAGTAGAAAATTTTATAAAACTTGCAAAAGATGGGTTTTATGACGGATTAACTTTTCATAGAGTAATTCCTGATTTTGTTATTCAGGGTGGGTGTCCTTTTTCCCGGGAACCTGGTAATCCAAGAGTTGGAACAGGTGGTCCGGGATACCAAATAAAATGTGAAACAGATGGTCAAAAGCAGCATCATGAACGTGGAGTGTTAAGTATGGCTCATGCCGGAAAAGATACTGGCGGGTCACAGTTTTTTATTTGTCACAGTCGTAATAATACTGCTCATCTTGATGGTAATCACACCTGTTTTGGAAAGGTTGTTGAAGGGGTGGATATTATAGATGATATTAAGGCAGGTGATACGATTGATAAAATAGTTATTGTAGAATAAGAATTTAATAGATAATATGAGTTTTGAAATATCAGGAACATTAATAGTTAAAGAGGATACTGTTACAATTAATTCAAATTTTCAAAAACGTGAGTTTGTAATTGAGGTGGCAAATGAAAGAAACCCTGAGTGGAATGATTTTGTTAAATTTCAACTTATTCAGGATAAGTGTTCTTTGATTGATCAGTATAATTTAAAGGATAATATAAAGGTTCTTTTTAATATTAAAGGAAAGCGATGGGAGAGAGATGGAAAGGTTAACTACTTTACCAATTTACAGGCCTGGAAAATTGAAGGAGAGAATTCTCCTTCTAAATCTGATGAGACTCCTCCACCATATAAGGAGACCGATATCCCTCCTGCAGAACCAGAGGATGAGCTTCCATTTTAAATTTATTATAAAAACAGATTGTGACCGGTTGGGTAAAACCAACCGGTATTTTTTTATTGTGATTTTAATCTCTCTATTTCAGCTTTAATTTTTTTGCGTTCTCTCTCTATTTGTGACTGTTCTTGTAATATAAATGAAATTTCATACCCTTCATATATAGCTTTTCGATCAAACTTCTCCATTATGATATACTCATATCCATCACCTCTGAATTGTACACGTAAACGCTTTTCGTGATTAGAGGCTATAAAATCAATAATACCGTTGTCTGCTCCATCTTTATAGTTTACTATTTCCCATTTATAATGGTCATCTTCAAATTTTCTGTTGTTTAATTTATCTTCTTCAGGAATTATTTGAGATATTACAGATTCATTGCCAAAATATACTCTTATATGATTATGATTTATCCACTCTTCGCCATGATATCTGCTTGATATATAAAAGTCACCTTTCATATTCAGATGAGCTCTTAAAAAAGTCCTGTTATAGCTGTTTTCAGGTCTTTGGCGACGATGAATGAGTATCTTCTCACTACCATATTCATCTGAGATAATAAAATTACTCATCATAGGCTTAAGAATCTCATCATTCACTTTATACATGCTGTCAAGATATTGTAAGCTGTTTTGCTGTTCGGTTATTTTTATCGATTTTAAAATAGAAGAGGCTTTGGATGATTGCTCCTCAAGATCTCCATACTTGTTTAAAAGCGTGTCTATTTTGAGTTTGGCAAGGTTATAATTCCCTTCATTTTTGATTTTTTCAATTTCGTTAAGGCGTATAATTGCTCTTTCTTCCTTCGATGGTCCGCATCCTGAGGTTATTATGATTGCCAAAAATAATATAGCAGTATTATATTTCATCATTCAATTACTGTTTTGAATTACAGAACAAAAATATAAATTCCGGTTAATGCAGGAAGTTTTCTATAGTTAAATTGTAATGTTCTTTCAACTATTTAACAGCACTAATATATATTTTATACCATTAATAATAATTCCTGTCAATAAAAATCTTTAACTTTGCAAGATATAAAATAATTCCAAAAGGTTTGCCCATGTCGTTTAGTGAAGATAGAATAGTATCGGACGGATTAACATTTGATGATGTACTATTGGTTCCGTCTTATTCCGAGGTGTTACCCCGAAATGTTAGTCTGGCCACCCCGTTTTCCCGTAATATTAAATTAAATACTCCTATAGTCTCTGCTGCAATGGATACTGTTACCGAATCGGCAATGGCAATTGCCATTGCTCGTGAAGGTGGTATTGGTGTTATTCATAAAAATATGACTATTGAACAGCAGGCACGTCAGGTTGAAGTTGTTAAAAGAGCCGAAAATGGGATGATTTATAATCCGGTAACAATATTGAAAGGGCGTACAGTTGAGGATGCACTTAATCTTATGAAAGAGTATAAGATAGGAGGTATTCCTGTTGTTGATGAAAATGGATATCTTGTTGGTATTGTTACAAATCGTGATTTAAGGTTTGAAAACAATCTTGGTCGTACTATTGATGAGGTTATGACCACCGAGAATCTGGTAACAACAAATCAAACTACCGACCTTGAAAGTGCTGCTGCAATTCTACAACGTCATAAGATTGAAAAATTACCTGTTGTGGATAAGCATAATAAGCTTATCGGACTTGTTACTTATAAGGATATAACTAAAGCTAAAGATAAACCTTTGGCCTGTAAGGATGAAAAGGGCAGATTGAGGGTTGCAGCTGGTGTTGGAGTGACCCAGGATACCTTTGATAGAATAGATGCATTGGTAAAGGCAAATGTAGATGCAATTGTTATAGATACAGCTCATGGTCATTCAAAAGGTGTTATTAAAACTTTAAAGGAAGCTAAATCGAGATATGGTAATCTTGAAATTATAGTAGGAAATATTGCAACTGCTGAAGCAGCTAAAGATCTTGTTGATGCTGGTGCTGATGGAGTGAAAGTTGGAGTTGGCCCTGGATCTATTTGTACAACACGTGTTATTGCCGGTGTAGGAGTGCCTCAACTCTCTGCTATTTATGATGTTGCCAGGGCTATAAAAGGTACAGGAGTTCCGTTAATTGCTGATGGGGGGTTACGATATAGCGGGGATATTGTAAAAGCTCTTGCAGCAGGTGCTCATTCGGTAATGGCCGGTTCGCTTTTTGCAGGGGTGGAAGAGTCGCCCGGTGAAACTATAATTTATAACGGTCGTAAATTTAAGTCATATCGTGGGATGGGATCTGTAGAAGCTATGCAACAAGGTTCAAAAGATCGTTATTTTCAGGACGTAGAAGATGATGTTAAAAAATTAGTGCCCGAGGGAATTGCTGCCAGAGTACCATATAAGGGAACTCTTTATGAAGTAATCTATCAGCTTATTGGTGGTTTACGTGCTGGTATGGGATATTGTGGAGCTGCAGATGTTAAGCAACTTCACAAAATTAAGTTTACAAAAGTCTCAAATGCAGGAGTTGCTGAGTCTCATCCTCATGATGTTACAGTAACCAGTGAAGCACCTAATTATTCACGATAGAATAGTGTAACGATAAAATATCATTATTAATTAAGGGAAAATGATATGATGTCATATTCCCTTTTTTGTTAAAACTTTGTACAGATGAAGTTACTTGCATTTTTTTTGATAGCTTTTTTCTTTGAGTTATCAGTTGTTGCAGAGAGTAGTCAAAAAGAGAAGGTTGTTCTTAAAATTGATACTCTTGAGTATACTCTGGGCGAATTTACATATATGTATAATAAAAACAGCCATCTGCCCAATGTGAATGAATCCCCTGAAGAGTTTGCTGATCGTTTTATAAACTATAAGTTGAAAGTTGTTGAGGCTGTTAATCAGGGATTGGACACATTGCCATCTTTCCTTAATGAGTATAATAGCTTTAAGTCTGAGTTAAAGAACTCTTCTGTGTTAGATGAGGAATTGCTTGAACAAGAGGCTAATGAGGCTTATAGCAGGTTTTTATGGTACCTTGATGTCAGCCATATTTTGATTAGAGTCCCCAGAGATGCCTCTCCCGATGATACCTTATCTGCATGGAATAGAGCTGATGATATTTTAGACAGAATTAGAGCTGGAGAAGATTTTAATGAATTGGCCTCATCGGTATCGGAAGATCCTTCTGCTTCATCAAACAATGGTCATTTAGGATGGTTTACTGCTTTTCAAATGGTGTATCCTTTTGAAAAAGTTGCATATAATACTCCTCCCGGCTCTGTTTCTGAGATTGTAAGAACTCAACATGGATATCATATGATTAAGGTTCATGAGCGAGTTAGGAATCCCGGAGATATATCTGTAGCTCATATTATGAAAGCTTTTTCTAAGGATGAGCCTGCTTATAAAGAGTTGCAGGCGATGAATAAGATCGATTCATTATATACTGTTTTGAAAAATGGTGCCGATTTCTTTGAGATTGCAAAAGAGTATTCAGATGATGTGCATACTGCTGATGCAGGAGGTGAAATGCCACCATTTTCAAAATCAGATATTGTTCCTGAATTTACATCAGCAGCTTTTGCTTTAGAGGAAGATGGAGAGATATCTTCGCCAGTTAGAACCGATTTTGGATGGCATATAATTAAAAGATTGAGTATTACTGATCCACCTTCATATGATGAGATGGAAGATCAGATAAAAGATCTTTTAACAAACAGTCGATATAATGTTAATGCGCAAGAGCAGTTTTTTATTAGTGATAATGAGTGGCAAAAAAAGAGCGAGAACAGATTTCGGTTAAATGAGTATTATGATGGACTGCTTGTTTTTGAGATAACAAGCAGTGAGGTTTGGGAAAATGCCGGAAATGATAGCATTGCACTATATAATTATTTTAAGAATAATAGTTCAAAATATCTTTTGCCTGTTGCTCTTGAGGGAACACAGTGTCTTGTTTTATGTGATGTTGATGAGAATAAAACTCTGTTTGAAGAAATAGATGAGTTAAAAAAGAAAAATTTGGTACAAATATTGAACGATATGGAGATAGCAGATGAGTGCTATGAATGTTATCAAGGAGTTTTTTCATTTATATCTGAGGCTGACAATCCTTTTATTGTGAGTGATTTGCCAAAGGATAATTTTTTATCTAAGCATAAAAAAGGGGTTATGTTATGGGCAGGTGAAATTAAAAAGGATTATCTTCCCAACTTTAGTGAGGTGAAAGTGGATGTAATAAATGATTATAGTCGTTTTGTTGAAGAAAAATGGTTGAATGAGTTAAGAGATAAATATGAACCAGAGTTTAATTACTCGCTAATAGAGGAACTTTAATCTATGAATAACTGGTATTACAGATGAATATATTTTTTTTCAATATTGTATGCAGAGTTGTTATTGTTATATCTTTAACTATATCTGCAATATACTTGTCAGGTTGCAATGTTGATGAGGATCCTATGGATAAACCAGTTGTAACTGTTGGTAATAGTTCTCTTACTATTGGAGAGCTTAAAAGTGCAATACCAGAAAATATAAGTCACAGTGATAGTGTGGCTGTTGCAGAAGATTATATAGGTAGATGGGTGCAGACTAAGCTTTTTTTATTACAGGCTGAGTCTAATCTTACTCAGGAAGAGAAGGATGTGGAAAGATTACTTGATGAGTATCGTACTTCCCTTTTGGTTCATATGTACCAGCAAAAGCTGTTGCAACAAAAGCATGCTCCATTAATTACCACCAGAGATATAGAAAATTATTATGAGGAGATGAAAGATAATTTCACTCTGCAGGAGAATATATTTAAAGGGGTTTTTTTAAAAATTCCTTTGGATGCCCCAAATCAGAATATTGTTAAAGAGTGGGCGCAATCCGACATGAACGAGGATCTCATTAATATCGAGGCATATGCTATTCAATATGCAAATACCTATGAGCAGTATACAAATAGATGGATTCCCTTTAACAGAGTTATTCATTTGCTACCCCAATCTGTAAATAATGTTAGTTCATTTTTGCGTCGCTATTCATTTTATGAGTATAGTGATTCTCAATATAACTATTATCTTGCAATCCATAATTTTGTTCTTGCCGGTGATTATGCTCCTGTAAGTTATGTGGAAGACAGGATAAAGGCTATATTACTAAATAAGAAGAGAAAAGATTTTATTGATAAAATGAGTAAGGAGCTATATGAGGAGGCCTTACAAAATAAAATCGTTAATTTTCATTAGTTTTTTTTAATTTTGAACACAAATTTTTTTTTAAATATGTTTTTATTGAATCGTTTTCTTTTTGCTCTTTTTTTCATTTTTTCCACCTCAGTTGGATCTCTTTTTTCACAGTCAGCAGTTATAGATGAAGTTATTGCTGTTGTAGGCGATAATCCCGTATTACGCTCGGATGTTGAATATCAGTATCAACAGGCTCGTATGCAGGGTCAACAGTTTCCCGGTGATTTAAAGTGTCATATTTTTGAAGAACTGTTATTGCAGAATTTGCTGCTGGAACAGGCTAAAATTGATAGTGTAGAGGTTAATGAAAATATGGTTATTCAAACTGTGGATCGTCAGATTAATGAATTTATTAATCGTGCAGGATCGCAGGAGAGACTTGAGGAGTGGCTTAATAAACCTTTGCATCAGATTCAAAGAGAGCAGAGAAGTATGGTGCGGGATCAAATGAAAACTCAGGAGGTTCAGCGATCAATTACAAGAGATGTTAGGGTTACTCCCCGGGATGTTAGAACTTTCTATCGTAATACTCCTGAGGAAGAGCTTCCCATGGTTCCCGCTCAATTTGAGGTTCAACAAATCACTGTTGTTCCCGAAGTTAGTATTGAAGAGGAGGAGAGGGTTAAAAGTCGTTTGAGAGATTTTCAAAGACAGGTTGAAGAGGGAAGAGATTTTTCTACCTTAGCGGTTCTCTACTCCGAAGATGAAAACTCTGCTTCGAGAGGTGGTGAATTAGGTTTTATGTCTAGAGCACAACTTGTTACAGAATTTGCAAGGGCAGCTTTTAATTTAAGAGAACCTGGTGCAATGTCTCCAATTGTCGAGACTGAATATGGTTTTCATTTAATAAAGCTTATAGCTCGTCAGGGTGATCGTATAAATGTTCGTCATATTCTTTTAAGACCTCGTCCTTCAACTGAAGCTCGTACTGCTGCAAAAGCAAAGGCCGATTCGCTGGCTTCTTTAATTAAGGAGGATGATATGAGCTTTGAGAGAGCTGCTATGCAGTATTCTATGGATGAAGATACCCGACTTAACGGTGGTTTAATGATTAATCCCGAAACGCAATCAAGTAAATTTGAGCTGCAACATCTTCCTCCTGCTATTACTGCTCAAATTGAGAATTTGGAAGTGGGAGAGGTAAGTAGTGCTTTTGAAATGAAGGATGACCGTTTAGGAAAAGATTATTTTGCTGTTGTAAGGTTAAAGAATCATTATGAACCCCATCGTGCTAATATATCTGAGGATTATCAACTTTTACAAAATCTTCTTGAGAATAAAAAAAGTGAAGAGAAGTTTCAGGAGTGGATTGAGAGACGTCAACGGGAGACCTATATTTCTATCAGTGCCGACTGGATAGATTGTAATTTTGATTATGAGGGTTGGAGAAAATAGGAGACAAAATGCGGTTTTTTTTAGTTCTGTCAGCAGCTCTTTTATTGGTAGGTTTTATTGTTTCCTCTTCTGGTGAAAGAGAAGCAACGACAATTCATATCGACCATGCTGATTATATGGAGAGGTCTGAACGTTTTAAGGGTAATGTTCAGGCTCTCTTTGGAGATGTTAAATTTAGGCATCACCAAACAGTTATGCATTGCGACAGTGCTTTTTTTGACAGAGACTCTAATCATGTACACGCATACGGGTCAATTCATGTAATTCAGGATGATTCAATTCATCTTTACGGAGATATCTTATATTATTATGGTAATCGCGACCTTGCTGAGATGCGCGATAACGTTAAAATGGTTAATGGTGATATCGTTTTAACTACTCAACATCTCGATTATGACAGGCGAAAAGATGTTGCATACTATTTTAACGGTGGGCAAATTGAGAGTCCCGAAAATGTACTAACAAGTGAAAAAGCATATTACTATCCGCGCACCGAGGAGGCTCATTTTCAAAAAGATGTTGTTTTAGTTAATCCCGATTATAAGATCTTATCTGATACTTTACTCTATTATACTATCCCTGAGATTGTAAAAATTACCGGACCTACCAGAATTTTAAGTGATGATAATCTTATCTATGCCGAATCTGGTTTTTATGATACTCAAAACGATATAGCTCGGTTAGAGAAAAACAGCTATATTGAAGGTAAAGAACAGACCCTCTCGGGCGACACAATCTATTATGATCGTAATAGTGGTTTTGGTGAAGTGTTTTCACGGATGGTGATGCGTGATACAACTAATCATGTTATTATTAAGGGTAATTATGGGTACTACAATGAAATATCTCAAAAGGCACTGGCAACCGATAGCGCTCTTTTGTTACAGATTTCAGCTTCAGATACTCTCTTTTTACATGCCGACACATTACGTTCTGACCCCATACCCGATACTGATTTTCAGATGTTAAGAGCATACAGAAATGTGAAGTTCTTTCGTCAGGATTTTCAGGGTAGATGCGACTCTATGGTTTATAGTTTAAAGGATTCTATTAATAGCTTTTATTATGATCCTGTTATTTGGGCTCATCATAATCAACTTAGTGCTGATGAAATTCATCTATATACCAGAGAAAATCAGCTCTATAAAGCTGAGCTTATTCAAAATTCATTTGTTATTGCTCCTGAGGGTACCGATATGTATAATCAAATCAAGGGTAATAATATGACAGGTTATATTAAAGATAATCAGCTTTATCGTATCGATGTTGATGGGAGTGGTCAAACAATATATTATCCTAAAGAGGATGAACATATAATAGGTGTTAATAGAGCTGAATCAAGTAATATGACTATTCATCTCGAAGATCAACAGGTTACCGGTATTACATTAAGAACTCATCCTGATGGAAGATTAAATCCTGTATTTTTGGTATCACAGGAGGAGACACGTTTAAGTAATTTTAGATGGCTTGATGAGTTTAGGCCAAAACAGATGTCTGATATATTTATCAGGCATGAGAAACAACCTGAACCTGTCGACCGGATAGATTATAGTGAATTTCATTTTGACCGGTAGCGACAGGGTTTGTTTTTACTCAATAGTAGGTGGGAGAGAGTTAATACTCATCTTCATTAAAAAAGAAGTCGTCTTTGCTTGGGTAATCGGGCCAAATGTCTTCTATACTTTCATATATTTCGCCCTCATCTTCTATTTCCTGCAGGTTTTCAATAACTTCCAAAGGAGCTCCCGATCTTATTGCATAATCGATTAACTCCTCTTTTGTTGCAGGCCATGGGGCATCTTCAAGCTTCGCAGCTAATTCAAGAGTCCAATACATAACTATTTTTTAATATATTATTAAAATAATTTAATTCTTACACATATTTGCGCGAAATTATAAAAAAAAATCAATCATGCAAGTGCGGCTCCCATCTTATTTCATTATCATCAAAATAATTTGATAAAAATCTTGCCAATACGAAAAAGTAATCAGCTAATCGATTTATATATTTGATTATGATTAGATCTATTTCAGTTGTTGCAGCCATTGTTACAATTCTGCGTTCGGTTCTACGTGCTATTGTACGTGCAATATGGCATTGTGAAGCTGCGATGTTACCTCCGGGAAGGATAAAGTTATTTAGTTTGGGCAGATTGCCCTCCATTCTATCCATCTCTTTTTCAAGGTAGAGAATTTCATTCTCATCAATGTTCAGTTTTTCTCTCATACTTGACACATGCTCATCGGTAGCGAGATATGAACCAATAGTAAATAACTGCTCTTGAATTTTAAGAAGGGTATTTTTGCTATCATTGTCAATTTTAAAAGATCTAATTAACCCTACATAGGAGTTTAGCTCATCTACGGTTCCGTATGCTTCAAGTCTTATGTTATCTTTATTAACCCTTGTTCCTCCCAGTAAAGAGGTTGTACCTTTATCTCCCGTTTTTGTGTAAACAGAGCTCTTTTTATGATTCATAATTTTGATTTACACTCTTTATTAGTTGTTTACTTTTGTAATATTTTCATTGCGATCATCATGCTCTATCTCTCCGTCTCGTAATCTTAATATACGGTGTGCATGTTGTGCAATATCCTCTTCGTGTGTTACTAAAATAATGGTGTTACCGCCATTGTGTATCTCCTCAAACAGTCTCATTATATCTACCGAAGTTTTTGAATCCAGATTTCCGGTAGGCTCATCAGCAAGAATTATTGAAGGATTATTTATAAGAGCTCTTGCAACGGCTACTCTTTGTCGTTGTCCTCCCGAAAGCTCATTTGGTTTATGCATCATCCTATCTGTTAGTGCCACTTTACCCAGCGCCCATTTTGCTTTTTCGGTTCTCTCTTTTTTCTTCACTCCTGCATATACTAAGGGGAGCATAACATTCTCCAGAGCGGTATATTGATGTAGCAGATTAAAAGTTTGAAACACAAATCCAATCTCCCTGTTTCTTATTGCTGCCAAATCATCATCGGTAAGCTTGCTAACATCGGTTCCATTCAAAATGTAATTCCCTACCGATGGAGTGTCAAGTGCACCAATAATATTCATAAGGGTTGACTTACCTGATCCGGACGGTCCCATAATAGCTACATAATCTCCTCTTTTAATTGTTGTTGAAACTCCTCTTAAGGCTCTAACTATTTGAGTTCCTACTTCATAATTTTTTTCAATCTTTTCTATCTCAATAACGTTATCATCCATTTTTTTTATGCTCTTTAAAATTTTTTAGTTTGACAGTCTGTGCCTATCATGGTTTAAGTTCTTTTAAAATCTTACTCTATAATGTTCTTTTGTACACTCTTTCCTAAAAAAAACAATACCCAGTCGGAACAGATCCAACGATAGTGTTACATCGGGGTTAGCGCATATAATTGTCCATGCTTCTTCCATCTCTTTTGACCAGTGAATATCATCAAAAATGAATACTGAGTTATTATGTTTGAATTTTAAAGCCTCTTTAAAATAGTTTAATGTGGCTGATTTTGTATGGTTGCCGTCAAAAAAGATAAAATCAACTTCTTTAAAATCATTAAGAGCTTTGGGAAACTCCTTTTCAAAAGGCCCGTTTAACAGTTCTACATTAGATATATTAAATGTTTTAAATGTTTCTGCTGCTATTGTAGCAATATTGTTGCAACCCTCAATTGTCACTACTTTTGATTTTGAGCAGGGTAGTGCAAGATAAAGAGTGCTTATTCCTGTTGATGTTCCCAGTTCTACTATCCTTTTTGAATTAAACTGGCATAATAATCTAAAAATCAGTTCTCCATATTTTTTGGGCAGAGAGGAGTATTTGACAATGTTTGATACTCGTCTTATTTTTTTATTGGTAATCAATGAACCTGCCCCCATATCATCTATTAAGATCTTCTCTTTACTTCTTTTCAAAGCTTTTCTCCATGCATCAATAGTTTTAAAATGGTAGTATGGGTGTGATTGTTGCATTATATTGCCTACAAGATTAAATGCAAAAGGAGAGTGAATGCCAAAACCTTTAAAATGATTTGGTTTTAATATATATTGGAGGTATCGTTTGGTTTGAAAACTATTCATATTGTTTAAATTTCATGTAAATATACTATTTTTGAGTATTATTATGTCAGAGCTTTCAACCTTAAATATAATGTACCTACCGGGAGTTGGTCCCAGACGTGCTGAAATACTTAAAAATGAGCTTAAGGTGGTCTCTTATGAGGATTTGCTTTACCATTTCCCTTATAAATATATCGACCGCAGTACCATTTTTAAAGTTAGGGATGTTGATCCTACAATGCAGTATATTCAGGTTAAAGGAAAAATTTTTGGTTTAAGAACTTTGGGAGAGGGTCGCCGTAAACGAATGAGTGCTAAATTCTCTGATGGTACAGGTGAAATAGAATTGGTATGGTTTAAAGGATTAAAGCATCTTAAGCGTACTATAAATCCTGATTATACATATATTGTTTTTGGTAAGCCCTCCCTTTTTAATGGCTCTTTAAATATTGTTCATCCCGAGATTGATCGGGAAGGTCAAAGCAATACTATTGCCGGCACAGGTATGCAGCCCTACTATAATACTACCGAAAAAATGAAAAAGAGTTTTTTAAACTCAAGGGCTCTGCAAAAATTGATTTATACTCTCTTTAAAGAGTATAATGGTAAAATCCCTGAAACTTTGCCAGCCTGTTTTATTAATGAGAACCGATTGATGAATTTGGATACTGCTTTAAGGGTAATCCATTTTCCTCCTGATACAATTACGCTTCAAAAAGCTATATATCGTCTTAAGTTTGAAGAGCTCTTTTATATTCAGCTCAATATTTTAAGAATGAAAAATCAGAGACGGTATAACAATAAAGGGTTTCTTTTTTCAAAAGTTGGGAATTATTTTAATAGGTTTTATAAAGAGTTTTTAACCTTTGAGTTAACCGATGCTCAAAAAAGGGTGATAAAGGAGATGCGTCGTGATTTGGGCAGTGGCCGGCAGATGAATCGGTTACTTCAGGGAGATGTTGGAAGTGGCAAAACTGTAGTGGCATTTATGATAATGCTTATTGCTATTGATAATGGTTATCAAACCTGTATGATGGCACCGACCGAAATTTTGGCCTCGCAACATTATAATTCAATTAATGAGATGGCCAGCAATATTGGTTTAAAAGTCTCTCTATTAACAGGCTCTGTAAAAAAACGTGAGCGGGATTTAATTGACACCTCTTTGCGTAATGGAGAGATAGATATTTTAATAGGTACTCATGCATTAATTGAAGAGAGAGTTGTTTTTGAGAAACTTGGATTAGTTGTTGTTGATGAACAGCACAGATTTGGAGTTAAACAACGAAGTCGTTTGTGGAAAAAAAACTGTAGTCCACCTCATGTTATGGTTATGACTGCTACACCAATTCCACGTACACTTGCAATGACTCTCTATGGAGATCTTGATGTCTCAGTTATAGATATGTTACCACCCGGAAGAAAGCCGGTTAAAACAATGCACTATTTTCATAATCATAGAAACAGACTTAACAGATTTTTAAAAGAGGAGATTAATAAGGGGAGGCAGGTTTATATTGTATATCCTCTTATTGAGGAGTCTGAGTCTCTTGATTTTAAGAATCTTACTGAAGGGTTTGAATATATGAAAACGGCCTTTCCCGATAATAAAATTGAGATGGTGCATGGCAAAATGAAGAGTAGTGAAAAGGAGGCGGCTATGGCTCGTTTTGTATCCGGTGAAGCTGAATTGATGGTTGCAACCACAGTTATAGAGGTTGGGGTTAATGTGCCTAATGCTTCGGTAATGGTTATAGAGAGTGCTGAGCGTTTTGGTTTATCGCAGTTGCATCAATTACGTGGACGCGTTGGCAGAGGTGCAGATCAAAGTTACTGTATTTTGATGACCTCGTATAAGCTGGGAGAGGAGACTCGTAAAAGGATGGAGATTATGACACAAACAAATAACGGTTTTGAAGTTGCTGAGGCCGATATGAAAATTAGAGGTCCGGGTGATTTGGAAGGTACTCAACAATCGGGGTTACCGTTTGAACTTAAAATCTCTAATTTATCCAGAGATGGTGCAATTTTAAGTTCGGGGCGTAATTCTGCAGCAGCTGTTTTGGAGAAAGATCCTCTATTGGAGCATCACGACAGCCGAATTTTTAACAAACAGTTAACTAAACTTGCAAAAGAGAAAATTAATTGGAGTATGATTAGTTGATGTATCAAAGTATATTTATTTTTGCTATATGAAGATTGCAAAAATATAAGGTATTGTTAACTATTGATGTCACTTATCTTAAAAAAATACTATTTAGAATAAGTAAAAACTATTTGAAATTGTTTGTTTCAGATTAAAGATTTAAAAGAGAATACATACTTTTGTTTTATAAATATTCTTTTTATTGTTTCCTTTTTATGGATAATATAAAACATTCCGGTACTGTTGTTAAAGTTCAGGGCGATTTGGTTCAGGTTAAAATTGCCGGACAATCTGCTTGTGCTTCCTGTCAGGCTAATAGTATATGTGGCATGACATCTTCGGGAGATCGCATTATAGATGTTAAAACAGAGGAGAGGTATAAAGAAGGAGATAGTGTTACCTTATTTGGAAAAGGAGATCAGGGACTTAAAGCTGTATGGTGGGCATATATTCTTCCTGTTATTTTATTGATGATTGCAATGTTTATAACTTATTATATAACTGATAATGAAAATTTGGCTGGGGCAGCGGCACTCTTAGTGTTGGTTCCCTATTTTTTTATTCTCCGTTTGGCAAATAAGTTTATGAAAAGGAGTTTTATTTTTACAATTACCAAATAGTTAAGTAGATAGCAGTTATGGATGTTGTTATTATTACAATAGTATCTTTGGCAGGTTTGGGAGCTATAGCAGCTTTTATACTTTTTTTGGCCTCTAAAAAATTTCAGGTTTTTGAGGATCCCCGTATTGATGATGTTGAAGAGGTTTTACCTGCAACTAATTGTGGGGGGTGTGGTTTTCCCGGATGCAGGGCTTTTGCTGAAGCGTTGGTAAAGGCCGATGATATCTCGTCACTGAATTGTCCTGTTGGAGGAGATGAAACAATGCAGAAAGTTGCCTCCATATTGGGTAAAGAGGTTTCCAAAGCAGCCCCCATGCTTGCAGTGGTTCGATGCAATGGAAGCTGCAGTAATCGACCTCAGGTTAATAGATATCAGGGAGCTGAGTCATGTGCAGTTGCAGCATCACTCTATTCAGGAGAGACCGGTTGTTCATATGGATGTTATGGATTGGCAGATTGTGTTCGTGCATGTAAATTTGATGCCATGTATATGGATAAAAAAATGGGTTTACCTGTTGTAATTGAGGATAATTGTGTTGCTTGCGGAGCATGTGTTGATGCTTGTCCAAAAAATATTATTGAGATGCGCAAAAAAGGGCCTAAAGGGAGACGCATCTTTGTTAGTTGTGTTAACCGGGATAAAGGTGGGGTAGCACGTAAATCTTGCACAGTTGCCTGTATAGGGTGTAAAAAATGTCAAAAAGAGTGTCCTTTTGATGCAATAACTGTAGAAAATAATCTTGCCTATATAGATTATGAGAAGTGTAAGCTTTGTCGTAAATGTGTTATAGTTTGTCCTACTAATGCTATTCATGAGATTAATTTTCCGCCCAGAAAAAAGCCGGGAGCACAAAAAGCTGACGCAGAGAGTGTGAAAGTTTGATTTTAGTAAAAAGAGAATAATATTTTAACATATAATTAGGAGGTGTAACAGTGTTAAAAACATTTACAACCGGAGGAGTTCATCCCAATGAAAACAAAATTACAGCAAGCAGTGCTATAGAGAGAGTTGCAGCTCCGGCAACTGTTTCGATTCCGGTGTCTCAGCATATAGGGGCGCCTTCAGAAATTCTGGTTAAACGAGGCGATCAGGTGATGGCAGGAGAACTTATTGCAAAGTCCGGAGGGTTTGTATCGGCTAACATCCATTCATCTGTATCGGGAATGGTTACAAAGATTGAAGATATCCCTTCTGTATCGGGTTATACGCAAAAAGCTGTTACCATAAAAAGAGAAGGTGATATATGGGATGAGTCTATAGACACCTCAGATATATTGATTAAAGAGATCTCCCTTTCGCCCTCTGAGATAATTAAAAGAGTTGGTGAAGCTGGTATTGTTGGTTTGGGTGGAGCAACTTTTCCATCTCATGTTAAACTATCACCTCCACCGGGTAAGGTTTGTGAAATTCTTTTGATTAATGGTGTTGAGTGTGAGCCTTTTTTAACAGGTGATCATCGTATAATGGTGGAGAAGGGTGAGGAGGTTTTAACAGGCATTACTATTCTTATGAAAGCTTTGGGAGTCACAAAAGCTGTTATTGGAATCGAGAATAATAAGCCTGATGCCATTAAAAGGATGATTGAACTCTCAAAAAATTATGCAGGAATAGAGGTGCAACCATTAAAGGTGAAATATCCTCAGGGAGGTGAGAAGCAGTTAATTAAGGCAATTACCCAACGTGAGGTACCCTCAGGAAAACTGCCGGTAGAGGTAGGAGCTGTTGTTCATAATGTTGGAACTGCTTATGCTGTTTATGAAGCTGTTCAAAAAAAGAAGCCTCTTATAGAGAGGGTTGTAACTGTGACCGGACCTACAATTAAAAAACCAGGAAACTACCTTGTTCGTATAGGAACTTCTGTTGAAGATTTAATTGAAGTTGCAGGTGGCTTACCTGATGATGTGGTAAAAGTGGTTTCGGGCGGACCAATGATGGGTAAAGCACTACCTAAACTTAATACTCCGGTTGCTAAAGGAATGTCTGGTTTATTATTGCTGCCCCAAGAGATTACATCTCGAAAAGAGTCTCAAAATTGTATTAAGTGTGCTAAATGTGTTTCGGCTTGCCCTATGGGGTTATCTCCCTATCTTTTAATGACTGTTTCACAAAAAGAGCTTTTTGAACGAGCTATTGAAGAGGATATAATGGATTGTATTGAGTGCGGATCTTGCAGTTTTACCTGTCCTTCATCCCGGCCATTACTCGATTATATCCGTTTTGGAAAAGCTGAAGCTGGCAATATATTAAGAAGTAAAAAGTAGAAAATATTTTTATTAAATAGATTATGAGCAAATTACTTGTTTCTCATTCGCCTCATGTACATAGCGGCGATTCGGTTAATAAAAACATGTACGGAGTAATAATAGCATTACTGCCTGCTTTGGCCGCTTCTTTTTGGTTTTTTGGGATAGGAGCTCTTGTTGTTACATTAACCTCGGTTGCAACATGTTTACTTGCCGAATATATTATATCTAAATATATCCTCAAGCAGAAACCTTCAATAACTGATGGTTCAGCTGCGGTTACCGGATTATTACTGGCATTTAATTTACCATCAAATTTTCCTGTGGCTTTAATTATTATTGGTGCTATTGTTGCAATAGGAATGGGTAAGATGTCATTTGGCGGATTGGGGCAAAATCCATTTAACCCTGCTTTGGTTGGCCGGGTTTTTCTTTTAATTTCTTATCCTGTGCAAATGACAAGTTGGCCCGAGCCCGTAGCTTCGAGAGGAAGTTATATTGATGCATCTACCGGTGCAACTCCTTTGGCAATTATGAAAGAGGGACTTGCAAGTGGGAGCTCATATAGTGAAATAGTAGCTCAAATTCCTTCTTATAAAGAACTTTTTTTAGGAGTTTCGGGAGGTTCCGCTGGTGAGGTTGCTGCAATAGCTCTTCTTTTAGGATTTGGATATATGTTGTGGAAGAAGATTATTTCATGGCATATTCCTGTTGCTGTAATTGGATCTACAGCTATCTTTACAGGAGTGTTGCATGCGGTTGATCCTACTGCTAATGCTACCCCTCTATTTCATATACTTTCGGGAGGGTTAATGTTGGGTGCTATTTTTATGGCAACTGACTATTCCAGCTCTCCAATGGCAATTAAAGGAATGTGGATTTATGGTATAGGTATTGGAGTTATAACTGTTACAATACGCACATGGGGAGCATATCCTGAGGGTATTTCATTTGCGATTTTGATTATGAATGCATTTGTTCCCCTTATAGATAAATATATAAAGCCCAAAAGATTTGGGGAAAAAGTTGTAGAATAATATTATAAATTCTGAATATAATGGCTAAACGGGAATCTACACTGCCTAATATGGTTATAACCCTTGTTATTATCACTGCTGTTGCAGGAGGGTCGTTGGGATTAATTTATCAACTTACTAAAACGCCAATAGAGATGTCTGCCGAAGAGCGCCAACAGGCCGCTATTCAATTGGTTGTTCCTGAATTTGATAATGATCCTGCTGAGGAGATGTATGAATTGACATCTGATGAGGGTTTTATATTAAAAGTTTTCCCTGCTAAAAAGGATGGAGAGTTGGTTGGTGCTGCTATTGAGACAAGGTCTCATATGGGATTTAGCGGGGATATAATAATAATGGTGGGTTTAACACCAGATGGGACAGTGATCGATTATCAGGTTTTAGATCATCGTGAAACTCCCGGACTGGGGACTAAGATGGATGATTGGTTTAAACCTTCTGATAAAGATGGATCCCAGGAGGGAAGATTGCTTGATCCATTATTTGGCATTTCTGCAGGAGATGAAGGGGGAGACAGTCGCTCTGTTATAGGTAAAAATCCCGGAGATACCGATATGTTGGTAGAACAGGATGGAGGAGCAATTGATGCTATTACCGCTGCCACTATTACCTCTCGTGCTTTCTTGCATGCCATAGAGGTTGCATACCGCACATATCTTGATCGGGATGATGCTGCCAGTGGGGCTACTGATAGTGGTGATTGGGAGTAGTTTTTCTTAATCTTAAAAGTTAATGTTTTTAATATAAATTGATGAAGCATGAAACAGTGGACAAATTTTTCTAAGGGTTTTTTTAAAGAGAATCCTGTATTTATTCTTCTTTTGGGACTTTGTCCGGCTCTGGGTGTTACATCATCTGCAATTAATGGTTTAGGTATGGGGCTGGCCACCACTTTTGTGTTAGTCATGGCTAATATGGTAGTATCATTGATAAAAGGGTTTATTCCTGAAAAAGTTAGAATCCCCTCTTTTATTGTTGTAATTGCTACTTTTGTTACTATTGTTGAGATGACAATGCAGGCATATGCCCCTGCACTTTTTGAGGCTTTGGGACTTTTTATTCCGCTTATAGTAGTTAACTGCCTGGTTTTAGGCAGGGCTGAAGCTTTTGCCTCAAAAAATAATCTTGTATCATCGGTTGTTGATGGAGCCGGAATGGGACTGGGATTTGCTATGGCACTTACTATGTTGGGAGGTGTAAGAGAGCTTTTTGGAAGTGGTCAATTGTTTGGGTTTGTTCTATTTCCCGAAGAGTATGGTATGTTGGTTTTTGTATTGGCTCCCGGTGCCTTTATCGGATTAGGATATTTGATTGCTGTATTAAACAGATTGACTAAAGCTTAATTTAATAGTTATGATGAGTTATTTTTTAATTATAATAGGAGCAATTTTTGTAAACAATGTTGTTCTTGCTCAGTTTTTAGGGATCTGTCCTTTTCTTGGAGTTTCAAAGAGGATCTCTACAGGTGTTGGTATGACAGGTGCAGTAGCTTTTGTAATGGTAATTGCAACTATTGTAACTTTCTTTATTCAAAACCTTATTTTGATACCATTTGGAATCACTTTTTTACAAACTATCTCTTTTATTTTAGTTGTAGCATCACTTGTTCAGTTAGTTGAAATAGTTCTCAAAAAAATTAGTCCGCCACTATATCAGGCATTGGGAGTATTTTTGCCTTTAATTACTACAAATTGTGCAATATTAGGTGTTGCTATAATGTCTGTTGGCAATGAATATAATATGGTTGAAGCGGTTGTTTTCTCTATGGCTTCGGCTGTAGGTTTTGGTATCGCATTAATCTCTTTTGCCGGTATAAGAGAACAGCTCGATTTAATGGATATTCCTGAGGGAATGCAGGGAGCTCCTGTAGCTCTTGTTGTTGCCGGGATTCTTGCTCTTGCATTTATGGGATTTGCAGGAATGGTTTAACTTTTAAACAGTATGAAAGATAGTAGTTGGCTGCTTGTTACCGGACTTTTTTTGGTCTTTTTAGGATTCATTTTAAAGTTTACTGATTTAGGGTTAAACCACTCTATGTTTTTTTCGGCCGGTGGAGGATTTAAAATTGTTTTTTTAGCATATACGATGATTAGAAAAAATTATCGTCCGGGCAGGGAGATGCTTTTCCTGATTGTGGGTCTGTTCTTAGTGATTACAGGAGCCAAATTGCGCGATTTTAATATTAATATTATAATCTCTTGTTTTATATCTATAGCGGGCATTACTTTTAAACTCCTCTTTTTATCTCTTTTTGCAAAAATAATTACTTTTGGTTCATCATATTTGACAAAATAGA
The DNA here is from genome assembly GCA_029688995.1 of Marinilabiliaceae bacterium ANBcel2. Classification (GTDB taxonomy): domain Bacteria; phylum Bacteroidota; class Bacteroidia; order Bacteroidales; family Marinilabiliaceae; genus JARULA01. Next base: position 151,885 of record JARULA010000001.1, on the reverse strand, counting down.
GATACTTCCTTTTTTTATGATTTGTAGGTTTTGGAAGAGTTTGCCACTATTTTTTCTATCTCCTTTAACTCTTTGGTTGTAAGATTGCGCCATTTTCCTTTTTCAACATCCAAAGATATATTCATAATTCTTACCCTTTTTAAAAAGGTTACTTTATATCCTAAGTATTCACACATCCTTCTAATTTGACGGTTTAATCCCTGAGTTAATATAATCTTAAAAATGTGGCTACCCTCTTTTTTAATTTTGCATTTTCGTGTTACGGTACCTAAAATTGGGATTCCGTTTTGCATGCGTGATATAAACTCTTTTGTTATAGGCTTATTAACAGTAACAATATACTCTTTTTCATGACTGTTTCGGGCTCGCAATATTTTATTTACTATATCACCATCACTGGTTAAAAGTATTAATCCTTCACTGGGTTTATCGAGACGACCAATGGGGAAAATTCTTTCGGGATGACCAATATAAGCTATAATATTATCCTTTTCTCTTTTTTGATCGGTGGTACATACTATCCCGGGTGGTTTGTTAAAGGCTATATAGGTGTGTACTTTTTTCACCCCTTTTATCTCTTTTCCGTTGACCTCTATTTTGTCTGACGAAGAGATTTTGGTTCCCTTCTCTGGCACTATTCCGTTTATTTTCACACGATTCTGCTCAATTAGTTCATCTGCTTTACGTCTTGAACAATATCCTGCCTCACTTAAAAACTTATTAATTCTAATCTTTTTCTCTTCCATTTTGTTTTTCTATAAGTAGAGTTCAAAATTAGTTATTTAATTTTTTATTGAATAGTAAGCGGAGGATTTATAACATCGTTGTATATTTGCCGCGTGCTTATTATAAAAGTGTAGAGAGTATAATATTAAATAGGGAGAATAGTAGAAATGGAGAATAGTAAAGTTAAAAGAGGTGCCTTTAATTTGTTATCGATATCCACCTCTGTAATTGCAGTTGTTTTAGTTTTTAATGTTTTTGTGCAGTCATCACCCGCCGACAATATAGAGGAAGAGATAAAAGAGGGGGATTTTTTTGATAATTTTAAAGAGCGCTATTCGATTTATGCTCTGCCTATGCCCGACTCTCTTTATTTTGCAGGAGAGAGAGTTCCACTTGAACGTACATACGTAAGAGAGAGCTTTGACAGGGAGCTGCTTGTTAATACCTACTGGCAGTCACAAACATTGTTATTAATAAAACGTGCTAATCGATATTTTCCTGTTATTGAGCCAATTCTTGAGGATAATGATCTGCCTGATGATTTTAAATATTTAGCTTTAATAGAGAGTGGTTTTATGGAGAGAGTGATTTCTCCTGCCGGGGCAGTTGGGATATGGCAGTTTTTGACCGGAACAGCACGGGATTATGGCTTAGTGGTTAATAATCAGGTTGATGAACGTTATCATCTGGAAAAAAGTACTGTTGCTGCAGCTGATTATTTAAAAGATTCTTATGAGCGATATGATTCATGGACTATGTCTGCAGCAGCATATAATGCTGGTCGTAGAGGGATGAACAGACAAATTGATCGACAAAAAAGTGATTGTTATTATGAACTGTTATTAAATGAGGAGACCTCAAGATATATTTTTAGAATTCTTGCAATTAAGGAGATATTAAATGATCCTCAAAAGTATGGTTTTAATCTTACAGAGAAAGATCTATATCCTGTTATCCCGACATACGATATGGAAATTACCGAAACTATTGATGATATTGCAGATTTTGCACAGGAACATGGAGCTACATATAAAGAGGTTAAAGATTTGAATCCGTGGCTTAGAACTACATCACTAACTGTTGCATCTGGCGAAAAATATATTATTAAAATGCCTAAAGAGGATGCTTTTAAAGTGAATGAGAAGAAGTGACAATTATTATGGATGACGAGAAAGAGAAGTTATTAGAACGAATTGAGGATACTGAATTTATTGATGTTCTGGGAGCCCGGGTACACAATTTAAAAAATATTGATGTATCAATACCACGAAACCGATTTGTAGTTGTAACAGGTTTAAGTGGTAGTGGAAAATCTTCTCTTGCTTTTGATACAATATATGCCGAAGGCCAACGTCGTTATATTGAGACTTTTTCGGCATATGCAAGGCAGTTTTTAGGAGGAATGGAAAAGCCTGATGTTGATAGAATCACAGGTTTAAGTCCGGTCATCTCAATAGAACAAAAAACCACCGGAAAAAATCCCCGCTCTACAGTTGGTACAATTACCGAGATATATGATTTTTTACGACTCTTATATGCAAGAGCTGGTGAGGCATACTCTTATGCTTCAGGTGAAAAAATGGTTAAATATTCCGATGGTCAGATCCTCGATCTTATACTCTCTTTTTACAGTGATAAGTCTGTTTACATTCTTGCACCTGCAGTCAAAGGAAGAAAGGGGCATTATAAAGAGCTTTTTGAACAGATAGGAAAAAAAGGCTTTTTAAATGTTCGCGTTGATGGGGAGATAAAAGAGATAACCCGGGGTATGAAGGTTGATCGTTATAAAAATCATTTTATAGAGGTTGTAATTGATAAACTAAAGATACGAGAGAGTGATATTAAAAGAATTAGAGAGTCGGTTGATGTGGCAATGAAGCAGGGGCGTGATACTATTATGGTAGTTGATAAGGAGAGTGGTGAGGCACGTTATTTTAGCCGTTCACTTATGTGTCCCGAAACGGGAATATCATACAGTGAGCCTGCACCTCACTCTTTTTCATTTAATTCACCTCAGGGTGCCTGCAGTAAATGTAAAGGTTTGGGAGTGACTGAGGTTGCCGACATGGAAAAAATTATTCCCGATAGCTCTCTTAGTATTAAAAAGGGAGGTATAGCACCTTTGGGACGGTATAAAAACTCTCTTATTTTTTGGCAGATAGAAGCGATAGCCGAAAAATTTAATTTCACATTGCGTACTGCTATAAAAAATATTCCAGAAGAGGCTCTCGAAGCTATTCTTCATGGAACAAATGAGCCATTGACACTTAAAAATACACCTCTTGGTACTACGTCAAACTATTTTTTGAGTTTTGATGGTGTAATTAAATATATCTATGATCAGCAGGGAGGAGAGTCATCAGCTAAAGCTAAAAGGTGGGCCAATAGCTATATTACGCGACGAGTTTGTCCTAAATGCAAAGGTCGTAGATTAAACCGCGAGGCGTTAAGTTTTAAAATTGGCGATAAAAATATAGCCGAGCTTTCGGCAATGGATTTAGGTCTATTATTGGAGTGGATAAATGGTGTTGAAGATATGTTATCTAACCGTCAAAAAATTATAGCCTCTGAGATTCTTAAAGAGATAAAATCGAGGCTGGGTTTTATGGTTGATGTCGGATTAGAATATTTGGCACTTGACAGGGGTGCAATGACTCTTTCGGGTGGAGAGAGTCAAAGGATAAGGTTAGCTACGCAAATTGGCTCTCAGCTTGTTAATGTGCTCTATATTTTGGATGAACCCTCTATTGGATTGCATCAACGGGATAATCACCGACTTATAGATTCGTTGAAGCAGCTTAGGGATACGGGTAACTCAGTGCTTGTTGTGGAGCATGATAAGGATATGATGATGGCTTGTGACCATATTATTGATATGGGACCATTAGCCGGAAGATTTGGCGGAAAAGTTGTTGCTCAGGGAGCTCCAGAAGATATTATCAATTTTGATAGTTTAACAGCTGATTACCTTAATGGAAAAAAGAGTATTCCTATACCTGAGAAAAGAAGGGCCGGTAGTGGAAAGTTCCTTGAAGTAAAAGGTGCGAGGGGAAATAACTTAAAAGCGATTGATGTAAAATTTCCTTTGGGTATGCTTATTTGTGTTACCGGTGTTTCGGGTAGTGGAAAGTCGACCCTTGTAAATGAAACTCTCTATCCTATTTTGAACAGATTTGTTTATAATGGTGTTAAAGAGCCTTTGGAGTATGATAAGGTGAACGGGTTAGAAAATATTGATAAAGTTGTAGATGTTGATCAGTCCCCTTTGGGGAGAACCCCAAGATCAAATCCTGCTACATATACAAAGCTTTTTGATGAAATCCGCAAACTTTTTGCTGAAGTTCCTGAGGCCAAAATCAGGGGGTATAAACCGGGTCGTTTTTCTTTTAATGTTAAAGGGGGGCGATGTGAAACATGTAAAGGTGGTGGAGCCCAGGTTATCCAAATGAATTTTTTACCTGATGTGATGGTTGATTGTCCCGATTGTCGTGGTAAGCGGTATAACAGAGAGACTTTGGAGGTACGCTATAAAGGGAAATCGATAAGTGATATTTTGGACATGACAATTAATCAGGCTGTTGAGTTTTTTGAAAATATTCCTTCACTTCAAGGTAAAATTAAGATGTTGCAAAAAGTGGGTTTGGGATATATTAGATTGGGACAGTCTTCAACAACCCTTTCGGGAGGAGAGTCTCAACGGGTAAAACTCTCTGCCGAGCTGGCTAAAAAAGATACAGGTAAAACAGTTTATATTCTTGATGAACCAACTACAGGATTGCACTTTGAAGATATCAGAGTACTACTTGATGTATTAAATCGTCTGGTTGAAAAGGGTAATACAGTTATAATAATTGAACATAACTTTGATATTATACAATCGGCTGATTATATTATTGATATTGGTCCGGATGGCGGAAGCAAGGGTGGAGAGCTTATTTGTACAGGAACTCCTGAGCAGGTTGCTAAAAACAGCAATAGTTATACCGGAGAGTATCTAAAATAACTTTAATTCTCTTTCTTTTCTTAATGGTTTAAATTATTGCTATTTTACATTGAAAATCTAAAACAATGTAACAATGGAGAATTCAGTTATTATAAAATGTCTTAATAATAATAAATCTATATCGGTTAGTCGAGGTACAAGTTTAAAAGATATTGCAGAAAAGCTTGGTGTGAACTTATCCAATCCTATTTTGGGGGCAATGGTAAATAACCGTTTACGTGAGCTTAACTATGAATGTTTTAAATCTAAAACAGTAAAATTTATTGATATTACTCATCCCGATGGTATGCGCATGTATGTGCGCAGCCTCTCATTTGTTTTATCAGCAGCGGTAAAATCTCTCTATCCTTCGGCTGTCTTACGAATAGAGCATTCGGTGAGCAAAGGTTTTTATTGTGAACTGGATAAGATTGAAGGTGAGCTGACCGAAAATATGGTTACCAATATCTATAAAAAGATGGAGGAGTTGATTGCTTTTGATTATAAGTTTGAAAAGCGTAATGATGAAACTGAAAAGGTGATTAAGATGTTTGAGAGTCAGGGAATGTTTGATAAATCTGAACTTCTTCGTCATCGAGGCCAATATTACACCTCTTATTATTGTCTTAACAATCATGTAGGGATCTTTTATGGATTTTTGGTTCCCTCATCGGGTTATCTTAAAGTTTTTGATTTGAATAAATATTATAAGGGGATGTTGTTGAGGGTTCCCAAGACTTCAGATCCTTCACAAGTTGAAGATCTTGTTATTCAAAATAAGCTTTTTGATATTTTTAGAGAGTATAGTCAATGGAATAGAATTTTAAATGTTACAAAAATTAGTGATCTTAACCAGTCTGCCGAAAACGGTAAAGCAGCAACTTTAATTAAGGTTTCAGAGGCACTGCATGAAAAAAAGATAGCAAATATTGCTGATAAAATTGCAAGCGAAAAATCGCGTTTAAAAGTTGTTTTAATAAGTGGTCCAACTTCAAGTGGTAAAACAACTTTTAGTAAAAGACTTGCAATACAGCTTTTGGTACTGGGCATTACACCTTTAACTCTCTCTTTAGATAACTACTTTGTTAATCGGGTTGATACTCCTTTGGATGAAAATGGAGATTACGATTTTGAAGCAATCGAAGCAATCGATTTGGAACTTTTTAATAATCATCTTGTTAAACTAATGAATGGTGAAGAGGTTGAGATACCTCAATTCTCTTTCGAAACAGGAGAGAGATTTTTTAATGGTGATGTTATGCAGATGCAAAAAGATAACATACTTATAATTGAAGGGATTCATGGTTTAAATCCACACTTAACACATCTTGTTAGCCAACAGTTAAAATTTAAGATTTATGTCTCTGCATTAACTTCAATCAATATTGATGACCAAACTCGTATTCCTACAACTGATAATCGACTGGTGCGACGTATTATAAGAGATTATAAGTATCGAAACTATTCAGCCCGAGAAACTATTGGAAGATGGAGCAGTGTTAGGAGGGGCGAGGAGAAGCATATTTTCCCTTTTCAAGAGGAGGCTGATATTATGTTTAATACCGCTCTTTTATATGAGTTTGCTGTGTTAAAACCTTTTATTGAACCTATATTGCTTGAAGTTCAGCCCAATCAGGTTGAATACTCTGAGGCAAACCGACTGTTACGTTTTTTTAGGTACTTTAAGCCTATGGCGGCTTGTGAAATACCGCCAACATCAATTTTAAGAGAGTTTTTGGGGGGAAGCAGTTTTACCTATTAATAAAGTGGTTGACATTATATTTTATTTGTTTTAATTTGACCGTTTTAAATCCTTAATTATTAACTCAAAAAAAATGTTATGCTTAAATTGATGTTAAGCGGGATACTTGGAAATGATGCAGAGACCCGCACCGTTGGGGAAAGTATGGTAATTAATTTTAATGTTGCTGTCTCGATGGATTATAAAGACAAAGAGGGCAAAAAAGTGGAGAAGACCGAATGGGTTAAGGCCAGTATGTGGCGTGACCCTGAATCAAAAATTGCCGACTTTTTAAAAAAAGGCAAAAAAGTTTTAATTGAAGGTACTCCCGAAAGCGAAGGGTTTAAAAATCGTGATGGGGATATAAAATCGGCACTTGCAGTTAAAGTTCGAGAGCTTGAGTTTTTAAATTGATATTAAATTGATATCGATTTTATTAAATTAGTGCTGTCTATGGTGACAGCACTTTTTTTATTTTTATTTAATAGTGATAGATAGAGCAAAAGATATTTTAAAAAAGTACTGGGGATATGATCAGTTTCGGCCTATGCAGTTCGAGATCATTGAATCGGTTCTCCTGGGAAAGGATACTCTTGGGTTACTCCCTACAGGAGGAGGAAAGTCTTTGACATTTCAAATTCCTGCAATGATGATGAGTGGTGTAACAATTGTTGTCACTCCTTTAATAGCTTTGATGAAAGATCAGGTAGCTAATTTGCGAAAAAAAGGGATAAAAGCATATGCTGTTCATTCAGGGCTCTCGTTTCGAGAGATTGATACGATTTTTGATAATGCCATATATGGCGGAACCCCCATCCTCTATCTCTCTCCTGAACGCCTTCAAACTTCTCTTTTTTTAGAGAAATTAAAACATCTTTCTATCTCTTTGTTAGTAGTTGATGAAGCACATTGTATTTCTCAATGGGGATACGATTTTCGTCCGGGATATCTTAAAATTGCAGATGTAAAAACTCACATTGAAGATGTTCCGGTACTGGCTTTAACTGCTACTGCTACACCACAAGTGGTAACAGATATCCAGGAGAAGCTTGTTTTTAAAAAAAGTAACTGTTTTAAAACCAGTTATGAGAGAAGAAATCTCTCATATATCGTAAAGCAGACCGAAGATAAAGTGGGAGCTTTGCTTGCTATTTTAAACTCAGTAAAAGGCTCATCCGTTGTGTACGTACGTAGCCGAAAGAAGGCCAAAGAGTATGCCGAAACGTTAAACAGGAGTGGTATATCTGCATCATATTTTCATGCCGGTCTCTCTCAAAAAATTAAGGATCAAAGGCAAAATGATTGGATGATAGGAGATATTAGAGCTATGGTTGCCACTAATGCTTTTGGGATGGGAATAGATAAGCCGGATGTTCGTATAGTTATTCATACCGAACCACCCGACTCGCTTGAAGCCTATTTTCAGGAGGCAGGAAGAGCCGGTCGCGATCTTAAAAAATCGTATGCCGTTTTGCTGTGGTCTCCATCCGATATTACCAATCTTAACAGAAGAGTAACTGTAACTTTCCCTCCAAAAGAGGTTATACGGAGCGTTTATAACTCATTGGGAAACTTTTTTCAGATTGCTGAAGGATCGGGAGAGAACCAAAATTTTGATTTTAATATTGGACGTTTTTGTGCTGCCTATGGATTTAATATATTAACAGTATATAACTGTTTAAAAATATTACAAAGAGCCGGTTATATTTCTTACTCCGAGGATGTTGATATTCCATCAAAAATAATGTTTTTGATGGATGATTTTGAACTTTATAAGTTTCAGGTAGCTAATGCTAAGCTGGATCCTTTAATAAAGGTTCTGTTGCGCAGTTATACCGGATTATTCACCGAGTACGCCTCTATAGATGAGACTCTTATAGCTAGCCGTCTTAATTCTGGTTTTGATGATATTTATAAGGCTATATTGAAATTGAGCAGGTTAGGTGTATTGCACTATATTCCGAGACGACAAACACCTTTAATCACATTTTTGCAGCGTCGACAAAAACCAGAAAAGATTGCACTTCATCCTCATGTTTACTCATATCGTTTAGAACAGTATAAAAAACGGGTAGATGCTGTAATTAAATATGGTTCAGGAAAAAATATTTGTCGCAGCAGATTTTTGCTCGACTATTTTGGTGAGGTTGTTAAATTTGATTGTGGAGGGTGTGATGTGTGCCGGTCTAAACGAAAGAGAAATCGCCTTAAGGAGCACCATGCCATTGAGAGTGCTCTTTTGGAGAGATTAAAAGAGGGACCTCTTTTTTTATCGGAGTTGATTAACGGGGTTGATTATCATGAAGATGAGGTGTGGCAGGTAGTAAGATCTCTTGAAGAGAGAGAGGTTATTTATATAAATGCTCTTTCGGTAGCTCAGTTAAAGGTATGAGGAGTATGATTCTCTTGTTTTTTATCTCTTTTTACTAACTTTGCGATGATTAATTTAATATATATTGATGGAAGATAGTTTTGTGCATCCCGTTTACTCGCCAAATGTTTTGGAGTTTGTTACTGTGGGGAAAGAGTTTTGTAGTTGGCTTGAGTCAGTCGAAGTGGTTGAGAGAGAGTTGTTTGTTGATAAAGCCCTAAAAATTCTTCCGCTTCTATATTTAAAGGCAACTATGTTGCCTAAATGTGAAACAGTGCTTAAGGATCCTGTCGAGAAGTTTGTTGACGAGGAGCATTATGAGGCAGTACGCAATCGTGTTTTATTGATTATGGGCAGATTCGATGACTATCTTGAAGTTTTTACCGCCGATATGCAGCGTAGTGATCTGCCATTAACATCTACTGTCTCTGAAAATCTTGCTGATATCTATCAGGATATTGCCGATTTTTTAATGAATTATCGCACAGCTGTTACTGAAATTATGAATGATGCTCTTGTAGAATTAACTGATAATTTCACAACCTATTGGGGTCAAAGAGTTGTTAATGTGTTACGGGCACTTCATGAAGCATATTATGGTGATGATGATATAACTGTTCCTGATGATGAGGCAGGTGTAGATGATATTGATCTGTTAAATGAAGAGGAGAATAGCAAAAAGAGAGATACCAGCCATTGGCTTATCTCAAAAATGCAACATAATTATCGAAAAAAAGAGTAAAGAAGAGAATTTTATATGGTAACCAGCATTAGTAAAGAGGCAATAGCTGATCTTCCCCGTTTTGAGTTTAAGGGAAAAGTTACAGTTATAGAAGATGCTAATCTTGTTGACGGATTGGTTGAAAAGTTGAGTGGATATTCTGTTTTGGGATTTGATACTGAGACGAAACCATGTTTTAAAAAAGGTGGAGGGAATAAAATATCTTTACTTCAGCTTGCCACTAATGATGAGGTGTTTCTTTTTAGAATAAATAAAACCGGACTGCTTCCCTCGCTTATAAATCTTTTGGAGGATGAATCTGTTTTAAAGGTTGGAGTAGGAATACGGGATGATTTACGAGGATTAAATGAGATGGTTAGGTTTTGGCCTATGTGTTTTATAGAGTTGCAGGATGTGGCCAAAAAGCTGGGAATAAAAGTTTATAGTTTAAAAGCTCTTGCGGGATTGCTTCTGGATGTTCGGGTATCTAAGCGACAGCGATTAAGTAACTGGGAGGCCGATGTTTTAACTTCCGGCCAAATAGATTATGCAGCAGCAGATGCTCTAATTGCGCTCAAAATTTATGAAGAGTTGAAAAGAGAATTCTCTAATGTTGATATAAACAGCCTGCAGTATAAAAGTTAGATAAAATGGAGATACCTATTATTAATTTAAAAGCAGGCAAAGAGCAGAGCCTTAAACGTTATCATCCCTGGATTTTTTCCGGTGCAATTAAGAATGTTGAGGGAGAACTACAGGAAGGGGATGTTGTAATTGTTCATGACAATAGTGGTAATTTTATTGGTAAGGGGCACTATCAGATTGGCTCAATTGCAGTACGCATGCTTACTTTTAAAAATATTGAAATTGATTACACCTTTTTTGAAGAGAGATTAAAATCTGCTTTAAAGCTTCGTAAAATTGCCGGTTTAACAGATAATGATGATACAACAGCCTATCGCCTCGTTTATGGCGAGGGTGACAGACTCCCCGGTTTGATAGTCGATATATATGGTGATACTGCTGTTATGCAGATGCACACTGTAGCTATGTATAGAGTTAAAAGTATTCTGGTTAAAGCGATTCAATCTATTTTTGGCGATTCATTAAAAGCAATTTATGATAAGTCAGAGGGCACACTTCCTTATAAATCGGCAGTGGAACCATGTAACGGCTACTTAATAGGCCGATCGCAAGAGAATGTTGCTTTTGAAAATGGTCTTAAATTTTATGTTGATTGGGAGAAGGGACAAAAAACCGGTTTTTTTATTGATCAAAGAGAGAATAGAAGACTACTTGAGCAATATAGTAATGATCGTACTGTCCTGAATATGTTCTGTTATACCGGAGGCTTCTCTTTTTATGCTCTGCGTGGAGGAGCTAATTTGGTTCATTCGGTTGATAGTTCGGAACGAGCAGTAGATTTAACATCTAAAAATGTTGAGCTTAACTTTCCCGGTGACAGTCGTCACAAATCTTTTGCTCAGGATGCCTATAAGTTTATGGAGACCTGTAAAGAGAGCTATAATTTAATAATATTGGATCCTCCTGCTTTTGCAAAACATTTGAAGGTTGTAAAAAATGCACTTAAAGGATATCGAAAGTTTAATGCAAAGGCACTTGAGATAATATCTTCAGGAGGGATACTTTTTACATTTTCCTGTTCACAGGTTATAAGTATGGAGGCGTTTCGTACTATGGTTTTTTCTGCTGCCGCTAAAAGTGGACGCAATATAAGGGTTATTCATCAGTTAAGTCAGCCTGCCGACCATCCCGTTAGTATTTATCATCCCGAAGGGGAGTATCTTAAAGGATTGGTCTTATACGTTGAGTAAAATACTCTGCGTAATTTTAAAGTGTAATAATATTACTGTTTATAAATTTAAAAATTACCAATTTGAAATTTAAAGAGTTTGGATTTTCCGATGATATACTGGAAGGTTTGGAAGCAATGAGATTTGAGGATGCAACACCTGTTCAGCAACAAACTATTCCGGTAATTATGAATGGGCAAGACCTTATAGCCTGTGCACAAACAGGAACCGGTAAAACTGCTGCCTATCTTTTACCTCTTCTTGATCGTCTGTTAGCAAAAAAAGAGGATAAGACAACAACACTTATTTTGGTTCCTACACGTGAGCTTGCAATGCAAATAGATCAACAGATGCAAGGCTTTTCATATTTTTTGCCTGTAACCTCTGTTGCTGTATATGGAGGTAGTGATGCAGGTTTGTGGGAGCAACAAAAGAGGGGCTTAATCTCGGGCGCAAATGTAGTTGTTGCAACTCCAGGCCGATTAATTCAGCATATTAATATGGATTATTTCACTTTTTCAAATCTTAGATATTTGGTTTTGGATGAGGCGGACCGTATGTTGGATATGGGCTTTTTTGATGACATTATGCATATTGTTAAAACATTGCCGACACAAAGACAGACACTACTATTTTCGGCTACAATGCCATCTAAGATTAGAGAGTTGTCCCGGCAGATATTGCAAAGTCCTGAGGAGATTAATATTGCTATGTCTAAGCCGGCCGAAAATATTTTACAGGCTGCATATATTCTATACGATAATCAAAAGATATCACTTATATCAGCTCTTTTAAAGGGTAAAGAGTTGAATAGTATAATTGTTTTTGCTTCTACTAAGTTAAAAGTTAAAGAGATATATAAAACTCTTAAGTCTCAAGGGTTTAATGCAGGCGCTATCCATTCCGATCTTGATCAGAAAGAGAGAGAAGAGGTTATGTTAAGTTTTAGAAACCGCAAAACAGAAATATTGGTGGCTACTGATATAATCTCTCGCGGTATAGATGTGGTAGGTATAGACTTGGTTATTAACTATGATGTCCCCGGTGATGCTGAAGATTATGTTCATCGAATTGGACGAACAGCCCGGGCTAAATCAACCGGTGTAGCTTTAACCTTTATTAATGAATACGATCAGGAGAAGTTTTTTAATATTGAGAAGTTAATAGATAAGGATATATTCAAATCTCCTTTGCCAGAAGGCTTCGATAGTGGTCCGGCATATGAGCCTTTGAAAAGAAGGGGTGGAGATAAAAGATTTACTCGTAAAAAGAAGTTTTTCAAAAAAAGAGATAAAAAGTAATTGATGCAGCACTATTTTATTGATATTATAGCTAAAGAGTTGAGTCTTTCAAATGAACAGATAAAAAATACAGTCAGCCTTTTAAGTGAAGGAGCTACAATTCCATTTATAAGTCGTTATCGTAAAGAGATTACAGGTGGCATGGATGAGGTTGCTGTAGCAACTGTTAAAGAGCGGTTAGATAAGCTTGAAGAGATTAGAAAGCGTCGTTTATATATTCTTGAAACTATTAAGGTTCAGGATAAACTTACCAAAGATCTTGAGAGTAAAATTTATAGTGCACATACTTTAGTCGAGCTGGAGGATCTTTATCTTCCTTTTAAGTCAAAACGTAAAACCCGTGCAGTTAAGGCTGCCGAGAGTGGATTAACGCCCCTTGCCGATTTTATTCAACAACAGGATGGAGGCGATTTAGACTCTTTTGTTCTACGATTTTTAAATGATAATGTTTTAGATAAGAAGAGTGCTTTACAGGGTGCTCGTGATATTATTGCTGAAAGGATTAATGAAGACCGAAGAGTGCGTGAAACTGTTCGCAATCTTTTTAGAAGGGAGGCACATATTATATGTTCTGTCGTTAAAGGCAAAGAAGAGGAGGGGATTAAATTTAAGGACTATTTTGATTATAGTGAGAAGGCTTCATGTTCTCCTTCTCATCGATTTTTGGCTATGCAAAGGGGTGCAAATCTTGGATATCTTAAGGTTTCGATTTCTCCCGATAAAAACGATGCTCTTGATATAATAAAGAGATTTTATATTAAGGGAGATAATGCTTTAACCCTGCAGGTTGAGATGGCTGTTGAAGATGCCTGGAAACGTCTTATATCTCCATCAATAGAGAATGAGGTTACAAAAGAGATACGTGAGAAGAAAGAGCAGAAAGCTATTGATGTTTTTGCTGAGAACTTACGTCAGCTTTTATTATCATCACCTTTGGGCCGTAAAAGAGTTTTGGCTGTAGATCCTGGTTATAGAACCGGCTGCAAAGTTGTATGCATCGATCAGTTTGGCAATCTTGAACATAATGAGACAATATATCCTCATCCTCCTCAAAAAGAGATTTCACAGGCTAAAAAGAAGGTTAGCTCTTTAGTTGATGCATATAGTATAGAGGCTATAGCTATTGGTAATGGAACAGCCTCACGTGAAACTGAAGCTTTTATAAGAAAAATAAGGTTTAATCGCGATATTCAGGTGTTTGTTGTTAGCGAGGATGGGGCATCGGTTTATAGTGCATCCAAACGTGCCAGAGAGGAGTTTCCTGAATATGATGTTACTGTTCGGGGTGCCGTTTCAATAGGAAGGCGTTTGATGGATCCTTTGGCAGAGTTGGTAAAAATAGATCCTAAATCTATCGGAGTGGGACAGTATCAGCATGATGTGGATCAAGGCAATCTTAGAAGAGCTTTAGACAGGGTTGTGGAGTCATCTGTAAATTTGGTGGGAGTTGATGTTAATACTGCCAGCAAAGATCTTCTTTCCTATGTTTCAGGTCTGGGTGAAACAATTGCAAAAAATATTGTTGATTATCGTAAAGAGTATGGAGGATTTAATAATCGTAAAGAGTTTTTAAAAGTTCCCCGACTTGGCAAAAGAGCTTTTGAACAGTGTGCCGGTTTCCTTCGTATTGCAGGTGGTGATAATCCCCTTGATAATAGTGCGGTTCATCCCGAATCCTATTTTATTGTTGAAGAGATGGCTAAGGATTGTGGTGTTACTGTAAAGGAGTTTATTGATAATGAATCTCATCGAAAGAGAGTGGATATAAACAGATATGTAACCGATTTTATTGGTATTCCCACACTCACCGATATTATGAAAGAGCTGGATAAACCCGGACGTGATCCCCGTTCAGTTATAAAAGTTTTTGAGTTTTCTCCTGAGGTTAGAACTGTTGAAGATTTAAAAGAGGGGATGAAGCTTCCGGGAATAGTCACTAATATTACCAATTTTGGTGCATTTGTAGATGTTGGTGTTAAACAGGACGGACTGGTACATATAAGTGAAATGGCTAACCGGTTTGTTTCTGATCCTAATGAGATAGTTTCTCTCCATCAGCATGTTACAGTTACGGTAATTGAAGTTGATCCTGTTCGTAAACGTATTCAGTTGTCCATGAAGTAATAGATTTATTACCTTTTCTAATTTCTGTTAAGGAGTTATTTTTTTGAGCAGTTGAGTCGGTTTCACTCAAATGGTTTGTCGTATTTATAGGCTCTTCTGTACTCTCTTTGGTGTGACAAATACTTATTCCACTTATTATAGCAAAATATATTACCACCTTAAAAAACCTCATTTTATAATCCCCCTTGCTTTATATTATTTTTATATCTATTTAAACGATGTATATATAGTGGCTGGTTGCGTTAATATTTGCTTTTTTTATTTTTTTTTGTTTGTAGTGTTGTTTAATCTTTATTATTGTTGTAATTTAGATTAAAGTATCTTGATATTTATAACCGCCTCTATCCTAATCTTTTGTGTTTGTGGCTATTTAGAATTGTTCTACATAAGTTCGTTTTTCTATTACTGCTGTTTTGCACTTGTTTATTTTCTTGTTATATTTGTTATACAAAACCATTTAAAATTTGATGCTATGACAACAGTACAGTTTAATAATAATTTATTAGGACTTCAGGATAAGTTGCTATATTTTGCATTGAGTTTAACATCTAATGATGATGATGCTAGAGATCTCTTACAGGAGACAACTCTTAAAGCTTTAACATATCGTAAACAGTTTACTGCAAATACCAACTTTAAAGCATGGGTTTTTACAATAATGAAAAACACTTTCATTAACAATTACCGTCGAAACCAAAAAACACGAAACACTTTTGATGGTACCGATGATGCTTTAAGGGTTGCTAATAAAAGCAGTTATACCTCAGAGACTCCGGATATGGTTCAGAGTGTATCTGAGATGAGTGGTCTTATAAACAGACTGGGTGATGATTTTAGAATTCCTTTTAAAATGCATACAGATGGTTATAAGTATAAAGAGATTGCAGAGGATCTTGATCTGCCTATAGGAACTGTTAAGAGCCGTATTTTCTTTACAAGACGTAAGCTTCAGGAGATGTTGAAGGATCGTGAAGGAAGTTATGTTGGTTGATTTTTTCGACTATATTTAAGCAAACAAATACCTAAATATTTTTTTGTTGTAAAAGTGATTTTATAAATAGTTCGGTTCCATTTTTTTTTATGAAACCGAACTATTTGCTTTTTTAATACCAAAGAGATATTTTCATGCTTTTATATAAAATATATAATTAAACTTTTATGCAGGAAGATTATTTAAAGGGAAAGGATGGCAGGTATTCACGCCTTTATAAACAGTTGTACCACCTTGTTAAAGATGTTGAGAGTCCGGTTTCACGTATGGCAACAGTAGCTGCTTTACTTCATTATAAAATGGCCAATTTTTTTTGGACAGGTTTTTATTTTTTAGAAGAGGGAGAGTTAATTGTAGGTCCGTACCAGGGTCCGTTAGCCTGTCTTAAACTTCAAAAGGGTCAAGGTGTATGCTGGGCCGGCATAAATCGAGAGGAGAGTGTGATTGTTGATAATGTACATGATTTCCCGGGTCATATAGCCTGTTCTTCTTTAAGCAACTCTGAAATAGTGGTGCCTGTTAAAGATCAAAATGGATCTGCTGTTGCTGTTTTGGATGTTGATAGTAAGTTGTTAAGCAATTTTGATAATGTCGATAAAATAAATCTTGAGAAGATAGTCTCTTTGGTATATAATAGTTTATAGCTTAAAATCTAAAATTTGTTGCAACTCATTATACCATCTCCGGTTAAAGAGTTATACTCTTTTTTTGCACATTTTAGGCATAGCTCTTTATTATCTTTTATTGTGATTCTTGATTTCATTATTGTCTCATTGCATTTATTGCAGATTATTGAATCAAAAATTGGAGCATAACGTGGTAACTCTATATCGACATATTCGATTTTAAATAGATTGTTAAATGGTTGTGTAAGTATCTCAAAAGAGCATTTTGATGAGACTTGCTTAAACTCTGATTTTAATTTAGTATCATCACTTCTCTCTTCAACTACTTTTTTAAAAAGTTCTCTGAATCTCCTGAACAGTGGAGATTCAATATCTCTTATTGATTTCTTTACCGATATTCTAACCCCTTTTCCATTACGGGCTGTTAAAGTAAATGCAGTTTTTCCAATATCTTCAAAAATAAGAGCATTGTTACCAAATGAACATCCGGTTATATATTGTACCCCGTCTGCGAAACAGTTATTTGTTTCGGTAACAGCAATTATCTGTTCCATTCCATCACTGAACTGATTTAACAGGTTTACTGCTTTTATTGATGCCAATACCCCCAACGAGAGACCCGGACAGTAATGCCCGTGTAGTTGCCCTGCCTGTTTTAATAATTTTTCCTTTTTCTCTGCCCGAATATCTTTTATAATGAATGCTCTGGGGTTCTGTTTTATACGTTCATTGTAGATTTCTTCCTCTGTTTTAGACTCATTTAAAAAAGAGGTGTCGCAAGGTTTAATATCCAGCAAAGGTGTTCCGTTTATAGCATCTAAACCTGTTACCTTTATAATATTATCATAAATATCTGTGATTTTAACTCTTGTGACGCCTATTGAGTTGGGTCTGTTCGGACTGCGAGAAGCGAATACTCCTTTTATTTCTCCGGTATATATAGGGGTTATTAATTTATAACTTTTCGATTTGTGAAAATAGAATATTATATCTGCATAGGAGTGCTCATTTAATGAGTTCAATCCATCTTTATATTGTGGTAGTAACTCTATTGTGCTTTCGTTATCTTTTTTTTTGAATCCATCTTTTGGATCTCTAATACTGTTATTTATATATCCTATTGGGGTAACTTCTATCTGCATCTTGCTCAATATTTTATAATGTTTTTTTAAGAAGGCATAATAATTAGCCTGTCATCAATTCTGCCTCTTTTTATCTTTGTTTCATACAGCTCTTCAAGGCGATTTTGGGTTAATACATCACTTTTGCCCTGACCGGTGATGGTGCCGTTTTTTATTAGGGTGAAATGTGATGCATATCTAATTGCTAAATTCAAATCATGTATTGCCAGTATAACACTAATACCTTTTGTGGTAATTTTTTTAAGCAGTTCCATAACTTCTATTTGATACTTTAAATCGAGATTTGATGTTGGCTCATCTAATAGTAAAATCCCGGGTTCCTGTGCAAGCGCTCTTGCAATATGTACTCTCTGCTTTTCTCCGCCGCTTAGTTCATTTAAGTTACGGTTTACCATTTTATTAAGTTGTAGCTCATCAATTACCATATCTACTATCTTTTTATCCTTTTTTCCCGGGAACCATTCGGTATAAGGGACCCTTCCCAGCATTACAGTATCAAAAACTTTTACAGGTAAGATATTGGATGATGATTGAGCGACATAGGCAATGGTTTGTGCCAAATCTTTTTTTTTGAATGATTTGATAGGTGTACCATTTAATAATACTTCTCCTTTATTGGGATGTAATATGTTGTTGAGACACTTAATTAATGTGCTTTTACCACATCCGTTAGGACCTATTATAGCATGAAAATCTCCGGGGTTTATTATTCCTGAAACATTTTTTAATACCATCTCTTTGTGGTATGCAAAACTTATATTTTTATATTCAAGCATCATTAATAATAAACATTTTATTAAGCTTTTACAATTTCCCCTTTCGTAGGAGTAACCATAAAAAGAATGGAGCCCCTATAAATGAAGTTATTATACCTACAGGAATTACTATGGGAGCTGTAATTGTACGTGCTGCAATATCGCAAAGTAATAGAAATATAGCTCCAAATATAGCAGAGCCTGTAATTACCGATATTTCGTTACTTCCTGTTATTTTTCTGGTAACATGCGGAATAATTAATCCTATAAATGCAATAACTCCGTAAAAGGCAACTGTTACTGCAGTGCATAACGATGCGAGCATTACAGAGAGCATACGAAGTTTTTTAACTTTTATGCCCAGACTAGCAGCTGTTTCATCTCCTGCATTTAGTGTGTTAATTTTAAATGATTTTAGAACAAACCAACCTAGAGCAGGAATTGTTACTGCTGCCATAATAATAGTGTTTTCTGCTGTTGCTTTACCTAAATCTCCAAACATCCATGCAATTATTGAGGATAACTCTACATCACTGGAGATATATTGAAGCAGTGATGTGGCGGAGTTAAAGAGAGCTGAAAGAATTATCCCGGCCATAATTATTGTTACGGGAGATGCTCCTCGCCACCCGGCAAATGCAGTTACAAATAGAGCGCATAACATTCCTGTAATAAATGCCGAGAGTGATATTATGTATGGGTTGTCACTTAAAATTTGTGCAACTCCCTGTTGAGCCAGTGCTCCGGTAGAAACTATAGCTAAGGCGGCTCCAAACATTGATGCGGCACTTAGTCCTAATGTATAGGGAGATCCCAGCGGATTACGAATTACTGTTTGAATTACTGCACCTGAAACCGATAGAGTTGCACCTGCTAAAATAGCAGCTATAATACGTGGAAGACGTATATATTTGATAATTTGAACCTCTGTAGAGCTTCCCTTGCCGGTTAATACTTTTATAACTCTATCTATTCCTATGTCTGAACTTCCGGTTGTTAATCCTGCTATAAACAAGAGTGCTAAAACTATTGTAGCCGAAATTAATATTAGTACTACTCTTTTGTTATGTTTATCCATCCCTGGTACATTTCTTTAAGTTCTTTGCTTACATCTTTTCCCAGCATAACATTAAAAATATTTCTGATTCGTTTTTCAAATTTCTTTTGGCTAACTATATCCGGATGTAAAACTGATGCTGCAAACCAACTGTTTGCTAATATAGTTTCAAAATTTGTTGAATACCAATTATAAGGCATTAATGTATGTATAGAGTTATTTTCTATGGCTTGCAAGGTTTTTCCTGCGGGAGTTTCTCTTTTTATTTGCGGTTTTGTTAGAGATAATCCGGCAGCATCTATAAAAAGATAGTTGGGATTCCATAAAATAAGTTGCTCTAGATCAATTGTTGAAGCGGTATTTGAAGGGTTGTTTTTTAAAGAGGTTAAATTTGCAGCTACATTTTTTGCATTAATAAATTCAAAACTTTCATATTTTGGAACAGTAGATGTTAATCCGCGCGCCCCACTATATGATACTCCACCAATATAGATACTTTTTTTGTTCGAAGATGATTTAGAGTTTATTTTTTGTAGTTCGTTGATCTCCCTCTTTATAAAAGCTATTATTGAATCTGCTCTTTTGCTTCTTCCTGTTACTTCTCCTATAATATTTAAAGAATTGTAAAATGTTTTACGGTTAGTATAAAAATCACCTGTATTTAACCCTACAACCGGTATGCCGGTCTGTGCTTCTAAATCGTCAGCTTCTCCTTTGGTTGAAAAGGTGGTAAATATAATATCGGGATTATTGAAGGTTATTAGTTCGGGGTCTCCTCCCATTGCCGGACCAATAATCTCTTTTTTTGTAAGTGAAGGGTTGGCCATAGCATAAGCTCTGCCGGGTCGTTTTTCAATATCCTCAACTCCTGAAATTGATTTGGTTAAATCCATATATACCATAAGTCGCAGAGCTCCCGGATTTACGGCTACAATCTTTGTAATTCTCTCCGGAATAACAACTTCGCGGTCGAGCATGTCAGTAATAACTCGTTCACTATATTGATTATTGTTGTTTAAATTGGACCTTAAGCATGAGGTAAAACCTAAAAGCAAAAGTAGAAATATTACGATTAAAAAATATTGTCTAATCTCTTGCTTTAGCATAGGTTGTTTCACAATATAAATTGGCACTTCTTAAAACCTCCATCCTAAGGTGATAGCAACCTGATGGTTCTTTGTCTCAATATTGGCAAGTGGTTTATCATCTACATGCACATGTCCTGCATCATATAATGAAATGTAATTTTCTTGATTTCTAAGCATATATGCAAAATCAATTGTCATATTATCTATGCGATAACCCAATCCGCCTGATATGGTGTAATGCTTGTCATCACTCTTAAAGTGATTACTGTTATATGGTGACCCAAACCATCCGTAACCTGCTCTTAAGGCAACTTGATTTGAAACAATATACTCTCCTCCAACTCTTATATTATGGGTTCCTACAAAAGTATCTTTTATATTATCATTAAGCTCTGTAAAGCTATGTATGTTATCAATACCAGACCCTTTACTTTTAAAGGTCATTGTAGAGTAGTCAACATATTCATAATCTACACTTATAAATCCTAAATTGCTGAAAGTATAAGCTGCACTTCCGGTAAATTTCATTGGAGTTCTAAATTTATAAGAAAATTCTCCATACTCTTTATCATCCGGATATGTTTCAATTCCGCTTATAAGATTATGCTCTGTAATTTCAAAAAATTCTGCATATATATCTGTAGAGTACTCTTCATCAAAAGTGTAAAATATGGGGGTGTGTATAGCTGCACCTAATCTTAATTGATTTGTAGGTTTATAAATAACTCCTACTTTTACATCAACTCCTGTTCCCTGAACATCTATTTCCTCTTCAAAATAATATTTTTCTAGTCCGTTCCAACCTTCACTATATCTAAAATCATAATATTCAGGGAAATAATTTTCTATCCCTCCCGATACAGTTTCGTAATGGGTGCTGGTTTTGTCATAAGAAAAGGAGTGTATTCCCAGTGATCCCCCTATGTATAGCATGTGGCTAAAGTTTGCTCCAAAAGAGAAGTTATATTCACCAGATCTTCCTCTCTCTTTTATATACCTGCTTTGATCTACTCCATCAGAAGCTCCCCATAGTGGATCAGGTTCGTCATAATCGACATATTCAAAAGCATGCATATAATTTCCGGGAAAGTCAGGATCTTCATCGACCAAAAAAGTCCTGTATGCCAAATCATTATAAAAATCGTTCCATTTACCTTCATTTGCATTCCATACAAATTGATCCAGTAATGAGGAGTATATTTCACTTCCTCTAATAAAGCTATTTCTGTTGAAGCTATTTGTTCTGGAGTATCCAATACCAAAATGGGTGCTGATTAACCCGGAACTCACTTCATGTTGTGGTGCATAGGATCCTACAAATGCAATTTGCTGAAATGGAAATGAGTATTTATCATCATCGCTATGAAGGTTGTTGTAATAAGAGTCTGTTTTTGTATAATTAAGAGCAGGTGTAAAAGTAAATTCGCTACTGCGGTAAACAGCTATACCTGCAGGGTTAGTTGTTATAAAGCTAAAGTCTCCTCCTAATGCTCCTGTAGCACTGCTTAGTGAGAGATCTCTTGCTGTTCCTGACGGTCTATGTTGTGAGTATCGCAATGCATCAGCCATATTTTGAGCAATGCTTATAGATGAACCTGCCACCAGTATTGTTGTTAACACTGTTTTTATAAATGCTCTTTTCATGTGTCTATAATTTGTTTGTTCAAAGGTCACATGTAACTCGCCATCATAGTCATTGGCTACGCCGATCTTCGATTCTCTTGTGTGAGAAGGTTTTGACTTCGTCGATCTTACGATTCTCATGGCTCGTTTCATTTGCGGATAATTTGTTTAAATAGTTGCTTAAATGGAGCTTGCCTGAGAGAAGGTATGCAACTCTTTTAATAAGCAGTTTTTCTGCTCAGGCAATCTTGATTCCATTATTTTTTTGATGGGCGGGTTGTTAACCACCTTACATGAGTAAGGGCTTGTTATAGCATCGACACGTTATCTTCTTCCTCCTGACGATCTAGAACTGCTGCTACTTCTAGAACTGCTGCTACTTCTAGAACTGCTGCTACTTGATGAGCTTGAAGAAGAGCTTCTTATTGTGGTTGAAGAAGATGATGACGGACTACTACTTCTTGATCTTATTGTGCCTGAACTCTGACTTGAAGAAGATCTGCTTCTTGTGGGTGCAGAGTATGTGCTTTGAGATCTTGATGGTGAAGAGCTGCTTCCCCTTTGATAAGTAGCTGTTCCACTACTGCTGCTTGATCTGGATGAGCTTACACTGCTGCCTGACCTTGATGGTGAAGAGCTTACAGTGCGCGAATCTCTACTGCTTTGAGTAGCAGAACTTCTTACACTCCTTGTCTGTGAAGATGATTGAACAGTTCCTGTTGTTTGTTGGGTAGATCTTGCATTACTTACCCGTGTGTAGGAGGCTCTGTTGTATGTTGGCCTTGTACTGCTTTCTGCTTCACTATATGAAGGTGTGTAACTTCTTCTTGTTTGTCTGGGTTCATTGTTATCCGAGGTAGATCTAGCTGTTCTTGTTTGTTCATTACTACCATCAGTTCTTCTTGATTCAGCCCTTGTTGTAGATTCTCCATTTTGTGCTGAAGCTCTGGAGGTGACATTATCAGTACTACTTTGAGGTCTCTCTCTAACTGTTCCCGACCTGCTACCCGAGTCTCTGGTCTCTAATCTCGTACCTGCTCCACCTGTTGCAACTCCTGCAGCAGTACTACGGCTTTCAGCTGACAGGCCACTTCCTCGCATTCCATATGATGCATAGTGTGGTGCTGATCTGTTGTAATAGTATGGTCTATGCCAGCTATAGTATGGACTGTGCCAGCTATAGTATGGACTGTGCCAACTGTAGTATGGACTGTGCCAGTGATGATGATAGCTGTAGTAGGGCCACCCAAATCCATGTCCATATCCAAACCCATAACTAAATCTTCCTCTATTGTGAAACCAGTTAAAGCTAAAGCCTGGTCCGTATCCATAGTGATAACTATTGTACCACCTGTTTGTCCATGTTGGAACTGCATAGGCATAACGGCCATCAACATATACGTTCCAATCATAATGGTTAAAATAGACTACCTCACTGTAGAAGGGGGAGTGGTATGGGACTCTAATTGAGGGACCATGAAATCTTATAATTCTTTCGGCATAATTTCTATCGCTACGTGATCCTTTGAATCCATCAACCCAATATCCTGTCTCTTCGTTGTAATAGACTAAAGTATCTGTATCTTGCATATTGTCGTCACTAAGGATTCCTGCATACTCATCCTGAATTTGAGAAAAGTCCCTGTTGTCTTGATCTCTTGTTGCTTGAGAACTTCTTTCATATTCTCGTCGTTGAGCAGTTATATTTTTTCTCTCATCCTCCTCCTGATCGCGGGTCATCGATGGAACCGGAGAAAAAGCCTGATCGGCGTTTATTCCGGCTGATCCGGGTACATAATAGATATCATCGTGGTATCCTCCCTGACTTGAAACTCGTCCTGAGCTGCAAGATGCCACTAATAACATTAGTACCATTGCCAATATTAACTGAATTGCTTTCATAATCTTCACCTCCTTAACGTTGGTTTTTTATAGTAGTAGATCAAAACTTATACCAAATAGTGTTAAATTTTGATATTTAACTTTTAAATTGAGATATTAACTGCTTTACAAATTTAATATCTTTATATAGTTAGACTATTTATTTTACAACAAGTTTAATATTTTAACTATTGTGAATACGAATATGCTCTCTTTTATGTTTTATTGAATATAAAGTTTTTTTTAAAAGTGATATTCCTTTTATTATTTTTATTTTTGTCTTCTCTTTTTTTGCTCCTTCTATATAAACCATTAAGCAATTTGAGGAGTGTTTTGTTCATGATAAAATTAATTTTAAATACTTATGGCAAAGGTGTTAACAAGTCGTAATGAGAGTTACGCACAATGGTATAATGATTTGGTTATAAAAGCCGATTTAGCTGAAAACTCTGCTGTTAGAGGTTGTATGGTGATAAAACCTTATGGGTATGCCATATGGGAAAAAATGCAGAGGGTTTTAGATGATATGTTTAAAGAGACAGGTCATGTTAATGCATATTTTCCTCTTTTTATTCCTAAATCTTTTTTTAGTAAAGAGGCTGATCATGTTGATGGTTTTGCTAAAGAGTGTGCTGTTGTTACTCATTATCGATTAAAGGAAGGGGAGGATGGTAAAGGTATTGAAGTGGATCCCGATGCTCGTTTAGAAGAGGAGTATATTGTTCGTCCTACTTCAGAGACTATTATATGGAATACATACAAAAATTGGATTCAATCATACCGGGATCTTCCTATTTTGGTTAATCAGTGGGCTAATGTTGTTAGGTGGGAGATGCGCACCAGGTTGTTTTTGCGTACTGCCGAGTTTTTATGGCAGGAGGGGCATACTGCCCATGCAACAAAAGAAGAGGCAATAACTGAGACTGAAACAATGCTTAAGGTATATGCTAAATTTGCTGAAAACTGGATGGCTATGCCTGTTGTACAGGGGCATAAAACTGCCAGTGAGCGTTTTGCAGGGGCATTGGAGACATTAACCATTGAAGCATTAATGCAGGATGGAAAAGCTTTGCAATCGGGAACATCTCACTTTTTGGGTCAAAATTTTGCAAAAGCTTTTGATGTAACATTTGCCAATGATAAAGGTGAGGTTGATTATGTTTGGGCCTCTTCATGGGGGGTTTCAACTCGCTTAATGGGCGCATTGATTATGTCGCACTCTGATGATAACGGATTGGTTTTGCCTCCTAAACTTGCACCTATCCAGGTAGTTATTGTTCCTATATATCGTAAGAGCGAAGATCTTGAAAAGATAGATCTTGTAGCTAATAAAATTGTGGACAATTTAAAAAAGAGAGGTATTTCTGTTAAATATGATAATGATGATAAACGAAAGCCGGGATGGAAATTTTCTGAATATGAACTTAAGGGTGTTCCTTTAAGATTTGCTATTGGTCCGCGCGATCTTGAAAATGGAACAGTTGAGGTTGCACGTCGAGATACTCTCTCAAAAGAGGTTGTTTCATTAGAGGGTATAGATGCTAAAGCAGAGGCTCTTTTAGATGAAATTCAGAACGGTATCTATAATAAAGCGTTGAAGTACCGGGAGGATAATACCCGCAGTGTTGATAGTTATGAAGATTTTAAACGATTGCTTGACGAGAAGGGTGGTTTTTTTCTTTGTCATTGGGATGGAACTGCTGAAACAGAGGAGTTGATAAAAAAGGAGACAAAGGCCACAATTCGATGTATTCCTCTTGATTCACCTGAAGAGGAAGGTAAATGTATGGTATCAGGAAAGCCTTCAAAACGCAGAGTTCTATTTGCGCGATCATATTAGTTGTTCATTAAAATTTTGTTTATGCATCTGATAGAACGATTTCTTAAATATATCTCTTTTGATACACAAAGTGATTATAACACAGGGCTTAATCCCAGTACACCCGGACAGGCAATTTTTGCTCAGGAGTTGGCGCGTGAATTAGAGGAGATTGGGTTGTCGGATGTAGAGGTTGATGAAAATAGTTATGTAACAGCAACCCTTCCTTCTAATAGAGAAAAGGAGGGTTCCGTTGTAGGTTTTATTGCCCACATGGATACCAGTCCGGACTACCCCGGTAAAAAAATTCGCCCAAAAGTGGTAGAATCTTACAGGGGTGAGGATATTGTTCTTAATAAAGATCATAATATAAAACTTAGGGTAGATGAGTTTCCTGAGTTAAAAAAATATATCGGAGATGATTTGATAACAACTTCGGGAGATACCCTTTTAGGTTCTGATGATAAAGCTGGAATTGCAGAAATTGTTTCTGCAATGGAGTTTTTTATTGAAAATCCCACTGTTGAGCACTGTAAAGTGAGAATATGCTTTACACCCGATGAGGAGATTGGTCAGGGAGCAGATCACTTTGATGTAGAAAAGTTTGGTGCTGATTATGCTTATACTATTGATGGAGGTGAAATAGGTCAATTGGAGTATGAAAATTTTAATGCTGCAACAGCCAAAATTGTGATTCATGGATGTTGTGTTCATCCCGGATATGCTCGTAAAAAGATGAGAAATTCAATGCGTATTGCAAATCAGTTTGTAGCAATGCTTCCCAGACATGAAACTCCTGAACATAGTGATGGGTATGAAGGTTTTTATCACCTCTGCTCTTTTAATGGTAATGTTGAAAGAACTGAGATAAAATTTTTAATAAGAGATTTTAAAAGAGAGAGATTTGAAGATCGTAAGAAAGAGATTGAGCATCTTGTTAAAAAAATAAATTCTGAGTTTGGGGCAGGCACAATGGAGCTTTCGCTTGTTGATGAATATTTTAACATGAGAGAGAAAATAGAGCCGGTATATCATATTGTAGATCTTGCTGAAGAGGCGATGAATGATGTTGGGGTAGAGCCTCTTATTCGTCCGGTGCGAGGTGGTACCGATGGTGCAAGATTATCATATATGGGCTTGCCAACACCTAATATATTTACTGGTGGACACAATTTTCACGGACCATATGAATTTATTTCTGTTCAAAGTATGTATAAATCTGTTGAAGTAATAAAGCAGATTGCTCAAAATGCTATTTAGATCCTATTGAATTTATAACGCTTTTTACATCATCACCCGATGGTAGTTGAAATACCTTAAGGTCAAATTCTGATATAACGGCAAGTACATGATCAAACAGGTCGGCCTGTACCTCCTCATATCTTACCCATGCCTGCTCTTTACTGAAAACATATATTTCGAGTGGTACTCCTTTCTCAGAGGGCTGAAGATGCCTTATAAGATATATCATATCAGTGTTTAGGCGGGGATGTCTTATTATATAATTTTCAAGATACTTTCTAAACACTCCTAAATTGGTCATTCGTCTTCCGTTCACTAAAACAGAACTATCTACATTATACTTTTTATTGTAATCTTCTATCTCTTTTTGTTTACTATTTATGTAACTATTAAGATGTTCTATCTTTTTATACTTTTCAATCATTTCATTAGTACAAAATTTAACGCTTCTGATATCAATATTTACACTACGCATAATTCTTCTTCCTCCCGACTCTTCCATCCCTCTCCAGTTGACGAACGGACTTGAAACCATGGCGTATGTGGGTATAGTGGTGATTGTTTGATCCCAGTTTTTAACTTTAACAGTATTAAGGGTTATCTCCATTACATCTCCATCTGCATTATAACCAGGCATAGAGACCCAGTCTCCAACACGTACCATTTTGTTTGCGGTTAATTGTATTCCTGCAACAAACCCAAGTATGGAGTCTCTGAAAATTAGCATTAATACTGCCGCCATAGCGCCAAGACCGGCAAATACTCTTGTGACCTGAATGTTAAATATGATTTCCAGCAGAATTAAAAAACAGATAAAGTATGATAGAATCACTATAACCTGCATATAGGTTTTTATAGGGCGCTCGCTTGCAAAGGGTTTGGTGTTGTAAAGGTCTTCGAGCGCTTTTAAAATGGCCTGAATACTCCAAAATATAACCAAAGTTAGATAAACAAGAGATACTGTTTTTATAAAATCAGTTGTGTCAGGGAAATCTATAAAAAGAGATTCTGACAGAAGCAATATTATAATTGCCGGTGAAGCATGTGAGAATCTGTGTGGTACACGACGGGAAACTATAAGTTCACAAAATTTCGATTTTGTGCGTTTTAAAAGCTTTACCAGGTAGTATAGAGCTACCTTTTTTGAAACAAAATAAACAAGGCTGCTAATAAGATATAGAGCTATTGCTCTTACTGAAAAATCAATCGATAAAAAGACCCAATCGGGCATGTGCATATTTTCAAGTTGACTTTGAAGCCATCTTCTAAGCCACGACTCTTTAATTATCTCTTCAATCATCTTAATTTTGCTTTTTTGTCAAAACTAATTAAACTATTATTATCTTGCAAAACCGCTTATCATTTGGTGAAAAACATAATTAAAATATTTTCAAATGAATAGGGATATTATGCGGAACACTTTTTTTCTTTTACTCTTTCTCTTTTTGATACTATTGATATCGCCTATATGGGGTTTAGTTAACCAAAATGGTGAGTTGTTTATTGATAAAACATTACGTGTAGATATGGTTTTTACTGGTGATGATAATTCCCAATCGGCCTATATTAGTGATTTGAGATGGTATAATCGAGCGACATTAAATCCTGTGCAGTTTCTCTCTCCATTTGATTTTGGAGAGTATCGTTATATGTTAATTTCTAAAAATGGAGATACTCTTTTTAAAAGGGGTTTTTCTACACTCTTTGAAGAGTGGAGAAGTACGAGTGTTGCACGAGATAAATCGAGAGCTTTTCAGCAGACACTTTTAATGCCCTTTCCCGGTAAAAAAGTGAAGTTAGTAGTAGAGGGACGTGACAGTCAGGGTCTTTTTTACCCTCTTATATCCGAAGTGGTAAATTGTGAAAGCAGACCTATATCCATGTCAACTTATAACCAGTATCCTTTAAAAACTGTTCATGGTGATGATTTAAAAGATAACTATTTTGATCTTCTTTTTGTGGCCGAAGGGTACCGCGAAGAAGAGATGTCAAAGTTTTATGATGATGCACGGCGTATGAAGAAAGCTCTTTTATCAGTATCTCCATATAGTCGTTACAGAGATCGAATTCGTATTAAAGCTCTTGCTCTTCCTTCTAAAGATAAGGGTGTTGATGATCCTGTTAATGGCAAATGGGCCAATAGCGTGTTAAGCAGCAGTTACAATATTTTAGGGATTGATCGTTACTTAAACTCTTTTAAGGTATGGGATCTTTATGATTATGTTTTACCGTTAAAATTTGATCATGTTGCCATATTGGTAAATAGTGAAAAATATGGGGGTGGAGGTATATATAACTATTTTTCAATTGTTGCTGCAGGTCATCGTGATGCAGAAACTGTTTTGGTTCATGAATTGGGGCATGGAATGGCAGGTTTAGGCGATGAGTATTTTGAAGATGAGGTCTCTTATGAAAACTTTATAAATCTTGAGATAGAGCCCTGGTACCCCAATTTAACAACATTGGTGGATTTTAATAAAAAATGGACTAGTTTAATAGATGAAAAGACTCCGGTGCCAACACCCGATGTACCTGCTTATCGTAATGTAACTGGCTTGTTTGAAGGGGGAGGTTATGTAAGTGAAGGGGTTTATCGTCCATCATTTGATTGTTTAATGCGCCGCAATAGTGCTGATGGCTTTTGTGAAGTGTGCAGTAATATAATCGAAGAAAAGATACTATTTTACAGTAGTGGTGAAAATTAAATATAGTTTAATAGATTGTATATTAATAAAATAACATGTATAAATTAAAACCTTTTTTTATGAACTATATAGCTGATAAAAACAGGTATAACTCGATGATTTATCGCCGATGTGGTAAGAGCGGGTTAAAACTGCCTGCAATCTCTTTGGGATTATGGCACAACTTTGGGTCGGTAGATAGTTATTATACTATTAAAGATATTTTAAGGTTTGCTTTTGATAAAGGTATAACTCATTTTGATCTTGCCAATAATTATGGACCTGAACCCGGCTCAGCTGAAGAGAATTTTGGTCGTATGATAAAGAGTGATTTTAAACCTTATCGAGACCAGATGGTTATCTCTACAAAGGCAGGTTACTATATGTGGCCCGGCCCGTATGGAGAGTGGGGTTCTAAAAAAAATCTGGTTGCCAGTCTGGACCAAAGCTTAAAAAGGATGAATTTGGAGTATGTAGATATATTTTACAGTCATCGTCCCGATCCTGATACACCTGTAGAGGAGACTATGAGAGCTTTAGATCTTATAGTGCGTCAGGGAAAAGCTTTATATGTAGGAATCTCAAATTACAGTGCAGAGCAGACCCAGGTAGCCCATACTATTTTAAAAGAGATGGGCACTCCTTTTATTATTCATCAGCCACGTTATAATATATTAAACCGGTGGGTAGAGGATCAGCTTTTAGATTATAATTTAAACGAAGGTATAGGAACTATAGCTTTTTCTCCTTTAGCACAGGGGCTATTAACTAATCGTTACTTAAAAGAGATTCCCTCAAATTCAAGAATAGCAAAAGAGTATGGTTTTTTAAAAAAAGAGGTGTTAACTGTTGACAGGTTAAAAGCTTTACAGCAATTGAACCAGTTAGCATTAAATCGTGGTCAATCTTTGGCTCAAATGTCAATATCCTGGCTTTTAAAAAGTTCTGCAATAACATCCGTTTTAGTAGGAGCAAGTTCGGTTGATCAACTTGATAATAATTTGGGAGCTTTAAATTGTATTGAATTTAGTGACGAAGAACTTCAAGAGATTGATAAAGTTTCAACTCCTGTAATGATGTAAAAAAGTAGTAAACAGTTTATGGCTAATATTCTTTCAGTAGAGAAACTCACTCACCGATGGGGTGAGATTGATCTTTTTAATGAGATAAGTTTTGGTTTATCAGAGGGTGATAAAGCAGCACTTATAGCTCGTAATGGCACCGGTAAAACAACACTGTTAGATATAATTGCCGGCAAAACATCTCCTAATGCTGGTGATATTGTGATACGCAAGGGGATAGAAGTGGCTTATCTTAATCAAAATCCACAATTTGACTCTGGTAAAAATGTTATTGATGCCGTTTTAGATAGTGCAAGTGAAATAAGTGATACAGTTAAAAAATATCAAGCGGCATTATATTCTAATAATCAACAGGAGCTTAACAGGTTGGTTGCCAGTATGGACCGACTAAATGCATGGGATTTTGAAGAGCGGGTAAAGCAAATTTTATCACGTCTTAAGATTGAGGATTATAATAAGTCGGCAGAAGTATTATCGGGTGGAGAGGCAAAGCGTGTTGCTCTTGCTGCAGCTTTAATAAATAAACCTGACTTTCTTATTTTGGATGAGCCAACTAATCATCTTGATTTGGATATGGTTGAATGGCTTGAGGAGTACCTGAAAAGAGATAGAGCTACCCTGTTAATGGTTACCCATGATCGCTTTTTTTTAGATAAGGTGTGTAATGTTATTTACGAACTTGATGATCAAACAATCTATCGTTACCAGGGTAATTACTCTTATTTTATTGAGAAGAGAGAAGAGAGGCGCCAGTCGGCCAATGCCGAGGTTGAGAAAGCCCGTAACCTTATGCGCAAAGAGCAGGAGTGGATGAACAAAACACCTCAAGCTCGCAGTACCAAGGCAAAGTATCGTATAGATGCTTTTTATGATCTTAAGGAGAGAGCTTCTCGCCAAATAGAAGAGAAAGATCTTAACTTAGATATAAAGTCACATCGTTTAGGTAAAAAGGTTGTTAATTTGCATAATGTTTCCAAGGGCTTTGCCGGTAAACAGCTTATAGATAATTTTTCATATAAGTTTTCTCCGGGCGAAAAGGTTGGTATTATTGGAAAGAATGGAACAGGTAAAAGTACACTTCTTAATATTATCACAGGCTCATTAAAACCTGAAACAGGAGTTTTAGAGAGAGGTGAAACTGTAGTGTTTGGATATTACCGGCAGGAGGGGATTAAATTAGATGAAAATAAGCGTGTGATTGAAGTTATCTCTGATCTTGCCGAAGTAATTTCGGCTGTTGACGGAACTCAGATGAGTGCTTCCAGATATTTAAGATATTTTCTCTTTCCCGATGAGATGCATTATCTCTATGTTAATAAGCTAAGCGGAGGAGAGAAAAAGCGTCTTTATTTAATGACTGTTTTAATGCGTAATCCCAATTTTTTGATTTTGGATGAGCCAACAAACGATTTGGATATTTTTACTCTTAATGTGTTAGAGGAGTATCTTCAAAATTTTAAAGGGTGCGTTGTTATAGTATCTCACGACCGTTTTTTTCTGGATAAAGTTGTCGATAAGGTGTTTGCTTTTGAGAGTGGCGGTAAATTAAAAGATTTTCCCGGAAATTACAGTCAGTACGCACAACATACTAAGCAGAAAATAAAAGAGAAAAATCGTGAGAAGGGGAAAAAATCAGTAGTTAAAAAGCGACAGGTTAAAGAAAGACCTCGTAAAAAGAGTTTTAATGAGAAAAAGGAGTTTGAGCAGATAGAGAAAGATATAGAGAAGTTGGAGCAAGAGAAGGCTGAATTGGAAAATAGTTTGAGTTCGGGAAGTTTAAGTGGTGAGGAGTTAAATGAGGTATCATTAAAGTTAGGGGAGATTTTAAAAGAGCTCGATAGTAAGGAGGAGAGATGGCTTAATCTTAGTGAAATACCTGATTAGCGTGACTCTTTAGAGACTACTTTATCTTTACATCCCTCTGCCTTTACCAAAAAAGTCTTCTACTGCTTTAATGTTTGACTTTACTGCATCGTTTGGTGAGCCTTCAAAAATAATCTCTCCCTTATCCAGAAAGATTATTTTGTCGGCAATTCTCATAATGGATGAGACCTCATGCGTGATCATAACTATTGTCATATTCATTTTATTACGCAGATCAATAATTAACTGATCTAAATTTGCAAGAGATACAGGATCAAGTCCGGCCCCCGGTTCATCGCAAAAGAGTAATGGAGGGTCCATAATAACAGCCCTTGCTAGTGCAGCTCTTTTTAACATTCCACCGCTTAGTTGTGATGGATACAGGTTAAAGGCATCTTCAAGGTTTACCAGTTTTAGTTTCATTTTTACTATATCATTTATTATAGCGGATGGCAGATTGGAGTGTTGTTCAAGATTAAGAGCAATGTTTTCACCTGTGGTAAGAGAATTTAATAGAGCACCATTTTGAAAAAAGACTCCTGTTTTTATATAAAAGCGGGTGAGCTCCTCTTCGGTTAAAGTTGTAACATCCCTGTTGAAAATTTTTACACAGTTAGCAGGAGGCTCATACAAACGTAGCAAGTTGTTAAGTATTGTACTTTTACCCGAACCGCTGCCCCCAATTATTACAGTTATCTCTTTTTTATATGCCGAAAAAGAGACCCCTTTTAAAACTTCTTTATTACCAAAGGAGGCTGTTAAATTATTAACTTCTATAATCTTTTCCTGCACCATGTTAATATCCCTTAATAAAAGATTAGCCCTAAAATACTATCTGCAATAATTACCAGTGATATGGCTGCAACTACCGATTGGGTTGTTGCTATGCCTACACCTCTGGCTCCCTCCTTAACTCTTAATCCAAAATAGGTACCCGTAATTACAATTGTAATAATAAAAACAATACTTTTAATAACTCCGGTTAAAATATCTTTTTGATAGATACTTTCAGACATTCTGGTAATAAACATAGCTGGAGTAATATCCAGATATGCCCATGCTGCAACAGCTCCCCCTGCTATTCCACATACATTTGCAATCATAGCAAGAAATGGCATTGTCATCACCCCTCCATATACTTTTGGGATAACAACAAATCTAAGAGGGTTTATACCCATTGTTTTTAAGGCATCGGTTTCGGAGGTTACTTTCATTGTTGCTATTTCAGCTGCTATTGCCGACCCGCTTCGTCCTGCTACCAATATAGCTGTGATAAGAGGACCCATCTCGGCCATCATTGCAATTACAACAAGATCGACGATAAAGATATCAGCTCCAAAATTACGAAGCTGTGATGCTGATTGTAACGCCAAAACCAGTCCGATAATAAACGAGAGAGCCACAATTATTGGAACAGCATTTACTCCAATTGCAACTGCCTGATTTACTGTTTCTCCTTTTCTTCGCTGTTTTTTTTTAAACAGGTCGGTAAAAGACCAAAACGAGATGTTGGCAATTAATAAAAAAAATGAAACAATCTCCTCTGACAAAAACTTGTAAGCTTTTTCACCGAAGAGATAGAATAAATTAAATGTTTTGTTTTTTTCAATATGTTGATAATTCGAAGGTTTAAATAGTTCAAGTTTTTCGCTTATTTTCTTTGAAGCATATTTAATCTCTGTAGTAATATTACATTTTTCATACTCCTTTTTGAGATAGAAAATAGATGTAATACCTGCACTGTCAGCATCTTTAAGTTGCGATAGATCAATTATTAAGTGGTTGGGTCTGTTTTTTGAAGATAATCTCTTTAATGCTTCCCTGACAAGTTTTGCAGCATTATCAATTTCTAAACGGTCTTTTATAAATAAAACGTTTTGGTTAAAGCTGAAATTACTATTTTTAGGTGAGTTTTCCTCCATTAGAAAATTATTTGATTATATCCTTTTTTACCGAATTATATATTCGTTTAAATCTTCCCTGTTTTCAATTAAATTCTCTGTAAAAATGGCTAACTCATTATATATCATTTCGCTAAAAATTGAAGCTATTGAATTTAGATTGCGCCTGTCACTCTCATCTTTTTTTACCACAGAGTGCGATATTAGTACTGTTTCGTTATAAATACTAATTAAATTGAATTCAATATTAAGGTGTGCTGAATAGACTCCCTCTTTAGATATTACTTCCATGTTTTTGATATTTGTTGTTAATCTAAATGAGGGATGTACCTGCCAAAATCTGCTATCGGCTTTGTTGAAGATATTGTTACTGTTTAAATAGTCTTTAATTAATGGTGTTATTATGTTTGAAGGGGGTACTGCCCATTCATGATTTTGAAAATAATTTATTTGATGTGATTGATTTTTGATGGCTATTCTGCTGCTGTTGTAGGGAGGTTGAATATTAGCATCATCAACTATGCACCATGCATCAATAAACGGGGAGTCAACACTCTGCTCGCTATCATATTGAGGAAACTCAATAAGGTAGTAATTCTTTAGGGCAGATTCTTTTGAGCGACAGCCACTTGCAAGTACTATTAAAATTGTTAGTAAAAAGTAATATGTGCGTTTCATTGTCATATCATATTTAATATTATTGGAGTTCATCGTCGGGGATCCCTTTTGGTGAAGCACCACGAATTAATATAGAGGGATCACTGTTTATTTTTCTGGATGCTTCATTTAGGTTGTGGAGAGTCTCTTTTAACAACTTTTGACTTTCCACTAAATCTCTACTTCCTCTGTTAATATCATCATCGAGTCTTATGAGCAGCTGGTGTGTTTGTGCTGCTACTCCTCCTATATCTTCTATTAAACGGTTTATTTCGGTCTCTTTAAGCTTTTCGGATAGTTCAAAAATATTTGTCATAATAATATTAAGGGTGTCATTATTAAGTCCCTGATTTATTGTTTCAGAAGTTTCATATAGATTTTTTGAGGTTTTTTGAACAATTTGAGTAATATCCTTTGCAGATGTTATGGTTTCTGTAACATTTTTACTGTTATTTTCAACAAGAGAGTCGATTCTTAATACCGCATGATTTGTATTTGTTGCTAAATTTTCATATTTGTCAAGAATAGAACTTACTTTTTCAATGTTTTCATACCTTGTAATTTGAAGAAGATTATTTAAAACCATCTCTGCCTTTTCGGCAATAACTTCAGCTTTTCCTGTTATATCTTCTGTAAGAGATCCTCCCGGCGATAAAAACTCTCCGGGTTCTAAAAGATCGGCTTCATTACTACCTCCTCTTATCTCAATTCCTCTTAAACCGGTAATTCCCATTGTTATAATATCAGCTCTTGCATCTTCTTTTATTGGTGTTTCATGTTTAAGAGAAATTTCTACTATTACAGTGTTTATATCATCGGGATCAATGTGAATATTTGATATTGTTCCTGTTTTTATTCCCAGATATTGTACCGGACTGCCAACTTCCATACCTCCAACAGAAACATCTTTATATGCAATATAATAGGTATCTGTTTTTTCAAAAAACTCTCTTGCTGTAAAATATCCTATTAAAAATATTACAAGAATTGAGCTTATAAAGAGGAATACTCCCAGTCTTATCTTTTGTGCGTGTGTTTGCATATTATTTCTATCTCTTTAGTTTAAAAATAGGATTTTATTTCTGGATATGTAATAAAAACTTATAATATATTTTGTCCTGTATCATTTTTATCATTAATTTTGTACACATATAATAGCGAAAAGTATAAAATAATGCGTACTCATTCTTATTTTTATTACTTCTTTTTTTTCTTTTTTTGGTTTGGAGCCAAAAAGGGGTGGTCTTGGTATTTGCCTGATTGAGAAGTGATAAAAGCAGGAATAAAAAAATATTAAAGTCTCGCCCCATTAAGGCGGGACTTTTTTTGTGCTATATCTAAAATGTTTAGAAATAAAAACAGTAACATGAGTGGTGAACAAAAAAAGGTAAAAAAAGTTGCAATGCAGGGTTGGCCGGGGGCTAATCACGATATTGCAATAAGAGCTTTTTATTCAAATTATGATGTTGAAACAGTTTCTTGCGTCTCTTTTGATGAGCTTTTTGACAAAATAGACAGAGATCGCAGTTTAGAGGGAATAGTTGCTATTGAGAATACTTTGGTAGGAAGTATTTTGGCTAATTATACACTTCTTAAGGATTCAGGACTGCAAGTTTTGGGTGAGCATAAATTGAGGATAAAACATCAATTTATGGTTCTACCCGGACAAACAATGTCTGATATTCGTGAAGTTCATTCTCATCCTATGGCTCTTGCTCAGTGCCATAGTTTTTTGCGTCAATATCCTCATGTTAAGTTAATTGAGACCGAGGATACTGCATTAAGTGCAAAATTGATAACGGATAATCAAACAGAGGGAGTTGGTGCAATAGCTTCCTCTTTGGCTTCAAAACTTTATGGTCTTGAGGTAATTGGTAAAAATATTGAAACAAATAAGCATAATTACACCAGATTTTTGATAGTAGGTACACCCGATAAAGAGAAACAGACCAGGAGGATAGAGGATGGTCTTTTTAATAAGTCTTCACTGGTGTTTTCTCTGCCTCACGAGGAGGGGAGTTTGTCAAAGATTTTAACTATTCTTACTTTTTACAATATTAATCTTACAAAGATACAATCGCTTCCAATAATAGGTAGTGAATGGGAGTATCTCTTCTATATCGATGTGATGTTTCACAATTATGATCGTTATATTCAATCACTAAATGCTATTCGTCCGCTATGCCGTAAACTACGTGAGCTTGGAGTTTACAGGGGTGCAGATGTTCTCTATGAAACCAATGGCGGAGAAAACGTTAAAAATGTTAATGCTATCTCATAAAATCAAAAATTAGTTATGATAAAACCAGCTGATAGAATAAGTACAGTAAAAGAGTATTACTTTTCGGTAAAATTGCGACAGATTGATCGCATGAGACAAGAGGGGAAAGATGTTATTAACCTCGGTATTGGCAGTCCGGACAATCCCCCATCTGACGATGTTCTGGAGGCACTCTATAGCTCTGCAGGGAATCCCGCTCATCATGGATATCAAAGCTATAAAGGTATTCCCGAGCTTCGAAAAGGCTTTAGCAGATGGTATAAAAAAAGTTATGGAGTTGATCTTGACCCTGAAACAGAAATATTGCCATTAATGGGTTCCAAAGAGGGAATAATGCATATCTCTATGGCTTTTTTAAATAAGGGTGATGAGGTTTTAATTCCCGATCCCGGGTATCCTACATATAGTGCAGTTACTAATTTAACCGGAGCTACAGTAAGGATATATAATTTAAAAGAGGATAATAAATGGCAGCCTGATTTAGAGTCTCTCGAAAAAGAGGATCTTTCAAAAGTGAAATTGATGTGGGTAAACTATCCTAATATGCCAACAGGAGCCAAAGCTGATTTAATAACAATGGAAAAGCTTGTTGCGTTTGGTAAAAATCATAATATTTTAATATGTAATGATAATCCATACAGCTTTGTTTTAAATCCCAATCCCAGTAGTCTTTTATCAGTTAAGGGGGCTAAAGACATTGTTATTGAGATGAACTCTCTTAGTAAATCTCATAATATGCCAGGGTGGCGAATAGGAATGGCTGCTTCAAACTCAGAATTTATAAACTATATTTTAAGAGTTAAGAGTAATATGGATTCGGGGATGTTTCGACCCTTGCAAGATGCTGCTGCTATAGCCCTTAATTTAGATGATAAGTGGTATAAAAAGATAAACAGTGTTTACTCTGAGCGTCGTTCCCTGGTTGGTGAAATACTTGATTTGCTTAATTGTACTTATGATCCCGATCAGGTTGGTATGTTTATATGGGCTAAAATTCCCGATAATATAATTAGTGCTGAAGCATTAAGCGAAGAGATCTTGAATAAAGCAAATGTTTTTTTAACTCCAGGCTTTATTTTTGGTGAGAATGGGAAAAGATATTTACGACTTTCGCTCTGCTCCTCAACACAACTTTTAAAAGAGTCAATTAATCGAATTAAAAATATCCAAATCGAAGAGTCATGTCAAAAATAGTTATTAATCCTATTAAATTTCCCGGATTGGAGATTAAACGACCGGTAATTATTTCAGGCCCCTGTAGTGCCGAAACCGAAGATCAGGTGTTAAATACTGCACGAGCTCTTGCAGCAGCCGGAGTGAAAATTTTTAGAGCCGGTATATGGAAACCGAGAACAAGACCAGGGGCTTTTGAAGGTGTTGGCACAGTTGGGCTGCCCTGGCTTAAGAAGGTTAAAGAAGAGACCGGTATGTATGTTGGCGTTGAGGTTGCTACCTCACACCATGTCTATGAAGCAATAAAACATGGGGTTGATATGGTATGGGTAGGTGCTCGTACATCGGCAAATCCCTTTGCAGTGCAGGAGGTTGCTGATGCATTAAAGGGTGTTGACATTCCTGTTTTTGTTAAGAATCCTGTTAATCCTGATTTAGATTTGTGGATTGGTGCTTTGGAGCGTATCAACAATGCCGGTATAAAGCAGATTGCAGCAATTCATCGTGGGTTTAGCACATATGATAAATCTGAGTTTAGAAATGATCCTCAATGGCAAATCCCTATTGAGCTTCACCGGCGTTTACCCGATTTGCCTATAATTACCGACCCTAGTCATATAGCCGGCAATCGAAATCTACTTGCCTTTGTTTGTCAGGAAGCAATGGATTTAAGTTTTGATGGTTTAATTATTGAGTCCCATATTAATCCTGAAAAAGCATGGAGTGATGCTTCTCAACAGGTTACTCCTCACGATCTTAAGTTGATGCTTGATAAACTTGTTTTGCGTAAACCTAAAATCGGAAATAAACCCCGTAATACTCTCGATGAGCTAAGAAAAGAGATTGATGAACTTGATAATAAACTTCTTGATGTGCTTAAAGAGCGTATGCGTATTTCAGATGCAATTGGACATTATAAAAGAGAGAATAATGTCACTATTTTGCAGTCACGTAGATATGATGAGATTATGAAGGATAGGTGTACAAGAGCTTCAGAAAGAGGACTTGACTCAGAGTTTGCTACAAAAATTTTTGAGTCTATTCATGAGGAGTCCATTTCTCGTCAAAGTGATATAATGAACAAAGAGTTGAAAGAGGGCGGGCAAGATTAGTATTGGTTGGGTAGTTTGCGGTTTGATATTGTTACAATAACTTAAACAAAATATTTTCAAATGAAAATTTGTATTCTTGGTGCCGGTAAGATGGGTACATGGCTTACTGATGCGCTCTGTCTTGAGCACGATGTTGCAATTTATGATGTAGATAAATCGAGGTTAAAGTATGTGTTTAACACTGAGCGGTTAACAACATTAAATGAGATAAAGGAGTTTGATCCTGAGCTTGTGATAAACAGTGTCAATTTAAAATGTACAATTGAGGTGTTTGAAGAGGTTTTGCCCTACTTGCCTCAACAGTGTATATTGAGTGATGTTGCATCGGTTAAAACAGGTTTTAGAGAGTTTTACGAGAAGAGTAACCGCCGTTATGTTTCTACTCATCCTATGTTCGGACCTACATTTGCGAATTTAAAGGATTTAAGTGAGCATCATGCAATAATCATATCTGAATCGGATCATATGGGGAAAGCTTTTTTTAAAGACTTTTTTCAATCTCTTGGTCTGAACATCCATCAATACTCATTTGATGAGCATGATGAAACTATTGCATACTCCCTTTCTATACCTTTTTCCTCCACTCTTGTTTTTGCTGCCTGTATGAAAAAGCAGGAAGCTCCCGGAACAACATTTAGAAAACATATGGCAATTGCAAAGGGGTTATTGTCTGAGGATGATTATCTTTTAACCGAAATTCTTTTTAATCCTTATACTACCGGACAGGTAGAGCAGATTCGTAAAGAGTTAAAGGAGCTTTTAGAGTTGATTAATAGCAGGGATTCTGCCGGAATGCAGCGTTACCTCACTAAGGTGCGTCAAAATGTTGCTGAGTAGGCTTTAAATGTTTGCGTTGGTATCGATAACCGATATTTCAAGAATGTTTTTTGTAGAAGGTTTTACTTTATAGCGCTCATCAATTCTGTGGCCGATAATCCATATAATATCATCACCGTTGAGAAGGAGCCAGGTTTGCTCTTTCTTAACGAGTGAGAATTTGTTGTCGATAAAAAAATCGCTTACCTTTTTAAATTGGTTCATACCAAGGGGTTGAAATTTATCCCCATTTTTCACTTTTCTTATTGTTAGAGGAAAACTGATAAGGTCACTGTCAAAGTGTGCTTTTAGTCTCTCTTTAGAGTATATGAAGCTACTCTCTTTTTTAAAGCAAGATAACTTCAGCTTTACGGGAGTGTTGATGTAACTATCCTTTCCTTCGATAAAGTAGCTGTTGTCATCCTTTTCTCCGCCAGGGGTTAATATAAGGTTATAGCGATCAGTTACAACTCTGTGGCTTTTAGAAAAGTATTGTCTTCCCGGGATTCCGCTGAGGCCTTTAATAATTTGCTTTGTTTTATCTCCTGAAAAATTATAAGGTTTTAATATTTCAAAAAGAATACTCTCTTTTTGGGGATGATCACAAAGGAGCTTTATGGGTATAAGAAGTGAGTCACCGGCTCCTGCTACAATCTCATTTTTCACTCTTTCTACTTCTGAATAGAAAATCTCCTTTACTTGATTTAGATAACTAATGCTATTTTGCATTGTATTAAAAAAGGATGGATTAATTTTTTTTAATTCAGGGATAATGT
The DNA here is from genome assembly GCA_029688995.1 of Marinilabiliaceae bacterium ANBcel2. Lineage (GTDB taxonomy): Bacteria > Bacteroidota > Bacteroidia > Bacteroidales > Marinilabiliaceae > JARULA01. Next base: position 110,536 of record JARULA010000001.1, on the reverse strand, counting down.
TGTGTCTTATTCTGTTTCTTACAAACTCCGTTTCATTGTTTGTGTGATCATTTCTCCAAAGCAGGTTGTTTATTTTGCAATAGTCAACAATCTCACTGCTTTGTGCATAAAGAAGCGGACGAATAATATTTTTCTGTTTTTTCTCAATTCCTGTTAGTCCGGCTATCCCTGTACCCCGGCATAAATTAATAAGGATAGTCTCTATTGAATCATCTCCGTGATGCCCTGTTGCAATATAGTGGGCATTATTCTCTTTTAGAAGTTTGTTAAACCATCTGTATCTAAGCTCTCTTGCTGCCATCTCGATTGAGAGCTTCTCTTTTTTTGCAAATTCTTTAGTATCAAATTTTGTAGTGATGTACTTCACTTTATATTTATCACAAAATTCTTTTACGTGAAGTTCGTCATTATCGGAGCTTTTACCGCGTAACGAAAAATTGCAGTGAGCTGCTATGCATTTATACCCCTCCTTTATAAGGAGATGTAAAAGTGCGGTGGAGTCTGCCCCTCCACTAAAAGCCACAATAATAGTATCACTTTTTTTAAGATTTAGATCAACTATCGATCTTTTAAACTTTTTTTCTAAGCCCTCTTTTATATTGTTGTTCATATTATTACAGGATCTTTTTTACTGTTTCTGCTTTTAAAAAACACTCTTTATACTCCTCTTTTGCATCTGAGAGCGCAGTGATGGCGCTTCCGGCAAAATATGATATCTTTTGGTTTTGCTGATTATAAAAGAGTGTACGTATCATAACATTAAAATCGAAATCTTTGTTGGGTGTTATATAACCTGCAGCACCTGAAAAGAGTGCGCGATCTTTTTTTTCATATTTATCAATTAGTTTTATTGCATTGGGTTTGGGAGCTCCAGTCATTGAGCCCATTGGAAATGTAGCCTCTATTGCATTATACCAGTTTTTATTCTCTTTTAGTTTTGCCGAGATGGTAGAGACCATTTGAAAAACCCCGGGGAATTTATATGACTTACATAGCTCCTCTGTTTTTACCGATCCTTTTTGTGCTATTTGAGACAGGTCGTTCCTAACTAAATCTGTTATCATAACATTTTCGGCGCGCTCCTTTAATGACTCCTCCAGTTTTTTTCTGTTCTTCTTATCAGATATTTTATTGTCACCTCTTGCGGCAGTTCCTTTCATGGGCATGCTTACTATTTGATCTCCTTTTTTGGTCAAATATCTCTCTGGTGAAGCTGAAAGAGCATAGTTTTGTTTACATTTTATAAATGCCGAAAAGGGCATAGGGGATATTTTTTGAAGGTTTTCAAAACAGCTTGCAGGATCTATACTTCTATTTTTTCCTGAGAATTCAATACAGTAATTGAGCTCATATATATCTCCTCTTTGTATATCTTTTTTAATTTTATTAACCGTTGATATGTACTCTTTTTCGGTCACTTCACACTCTAATAATTTGCTGTTTCGAAGCTTATTCTCTTCTTTTTTTGTGGTGGTGTGTTTATTTTGATCAGCTGTAAGTTCTAAAATAAATAACTCTCTCTCTTGTTGAGTGATATTTTTATCATATCCCAGCATTAATTTCCCATTCTCTTCTTGAATAAGCCATTTTGGGCGGAAAAATAGCAGGGGAGGGAAACAGATTTCGTTACTGCTCTTTTTTCTCTTTTTATTGTCAAAAATCATATCATAGCTGAAAAATCCCATGTACCAGTCATCCTTTGAGATCTTTGTTGCGATATTCTCTCTTTTGCATTCGACTGTTTCAACTGAACCTATGCCTGCCAAAAGCTTTGTGGTACTAAAATTTTTGTAAAAGCCCGACTCGCTTTTAAAACGGTTGGTAAGGATTACAGCATACTCTTCTTTTGTTGCAAGAGCTGATAAGTTTCGCTCAATATTTATATTCACAGAAATATTTAAAGGGATCCATTTTCTCATAAATACAAAATAAGCAAAAAAAATAGTTGTCTTAATTTATATATGTAACATTTATTATTGATAAACGTAAAAAATGGATATTTTTGTTTAATATCTGTTTAGATATTGTTTTTTTTATAATGTAGTAAATAATTAGCCCTTAACTAAAACAGTTATGCTGTTTTATAATAAATACTAACCCATGAAACAGTTATACAGGTCCATAGCTTTTATGGTCTTGGGATTTTTCTCTTTCCTGACAATAGATGCCGATGTTATCTATGTACGTAATGGCTCCGAAAGTTCTGCCTGGCAGGGGCGTGATAATGTTTACAATAACCTATATACTGCTTTAGAGAGCGCCTTTTTTGGCGATCAGCTGTGGGTTGCTGAAGGAGTTTACCGGCCCTCTGACAGTTATAGTAAAGATGCCTCTTTTGTTTTAAAAGAGGGGGTTGAAATTTATGGTGGTTTTAGTGGCGATGAAGATAGTCTGGAGGAGAGAAATTGGTATCGGTATATTACTGTTTTATCCGGACTAATAGAGGGGAGAAGAGTTAATAATGTTGTAAGGGGTATTGGAGAAGATGGTAATGTTATATCTTCTTCAAGCAGGTTGGATGGTTTGATTATTGAAAATGGTGAGGCTACAGAACTATCGGAATCTCTTTCTCCTCAGGGAGGGGGACTATATCTTCAATATGCTTCTCCTGTAATTGCCAATGTTTGGTTTCGCAATAACAGTTCAGGTGGAGGAGGTGGAGCTGTTTATACTTCAAATAGTTCTCACCCTCTATTTGTGAACACACTTTTTACAGATAATCAGGCAGGTGGAAGTGGTGGTGCTGTTTATTCATCTTCCCCATCTGAGTTTATTAACTGTTTGTGGTATGGCAACAGTGCTGAAAATCATAATGGGGCACTATATGGAAATATCTCAAATAGTATTATTAATTCAATAGTATGGAATAATGGAGATACTCCTCTTAGCGATATTGATATTACCTATTCAATAGTTGATGGCGGCCATCAGGGAGAGGGTAATATAGATAAAAACCCCGAGTTTAATAATGTTATAAGTGATGACTTTAGATTAAGAAACAGTTCGCCTGCAATAAATAGTGGTATAAATGGAGTTGTTCCCGATTGGCTCAATTATGATTACAGGGGTATGCAACGGATTGTTGAAGGTGATGTTGATTTGGGGCCTTTTGAAGGTGGACTTTATACACCTGAAATAATCTCTCCGGCCGGGAACTCATTTGTTGATTTGGAAACCGGCACTCTTCTTTTTAAATGGATTGGAGAACCTGCAGGAACTGAACAAACTTCCCATTATAATATTGAGTATAGAGTTAACGGAGAGCTTCAGGAAGAAATTACAGATATTAATGATTTTCAAAAAGAGGTAGGTGGATTTAACGGAATGGATAATGTTGAGTGGCGTGTTGTTTGTGTTGATTATCATAATAATAGGATCTCTTCGCAATGGAGCAGCTTTACAATAAAGCGAGGCACCCCCCTTTTTGTTAGTCCGAGCGGCACCGGAGACGGCACTTCATGGAGCTCAACAACCTCATTGGAGGAGGCTCTCGATAACTACATCTATGGTGATGAATTGTGGTTGAAATCAGGCATATATCTACCTTCATGGAGCAACTCTTCCAAATCTTTTCAGCTAATCGAAGGAGTTAGGATATATGGTGGGTTTAGTGGTGTTGAAGGCTCTAAAAGTGAGAGGAATCATCTTTTAAATCGTACTGTTATTTCGGGAGAGATAAACTCTGGTGGTAATTTGCATACTGTTTTTGATGTTAAATCTTTAGAGACAGTAAGCAGTGATGAGATTACTGTTATTGATGGACTTAAAATTACAGGAGGTGATAGTAGTGAAGAGTTTTCGGCAGGAGCTCTTACTATTAATATTGAAAGTAAACTTATTATTTCAAATGTTAAGTTTAGTGGTAACAGCTCTGATAGTAATGGAGGTGCACTTTTTGTGAATGAAGATGGGGATGTTGATATTGTTAACACTCTTTTTGTTGATAATTTAAGCACTTATAAGGGAGGAGCAATATATAGTAAAGGGAGTGTTAATATAGTAAACTCATTGTGGTATGGTAATAGTGCAGTTGAGGGCTCGGCTTTTTATGGTAACGGGGGTTCTTTTGTTGTAAATAGTATAGGTTCTAATAATAGTAGTAGTGGGGGAGTAGATTTTATTGGCTGTGATGTTACATATACATATTTTGATGACGCTATTACAGGCTCAGGTAATATTGAGGGGGCACCTGAATTTTATTCTCCTGAGGATAATGATTTTCGTCTGTTAAGTGATTCTCCTGCGATGGGAGCCGGAAATGTAACTGCTGTCCCTCCCTATTTAGATTATGACTACCGGGGAGAACCAAGAATAGTTGACAGCTCTGTTGATATGGGACCTTTTCAGGGAGCGGTTATAGATCCTGTTGTTGTTAATCCCGAAGATGGCTCCTGGTTTCAATCGGATCTGGCTCAGATAACCGTAGAGTGGGATTATGATGCACAAACAGGAGTTATAGAGTATATTGCTCAATATAGCATTAATGATGAAACCCCGATAATAGTATCCGGTTTATCAAATACTCTTTTTGAGCTTGAAAACTTAACAACAGGATCTCTTATTGAATTTTTTGTTACAGTGAAAGATCAATTTGGTTACTACACCACTTCAAAACCTGTTCAATTTGCGATTCAAAGAGATCATCCCGTCTATGTTGCACCTGATGGTGCCGGTAATGGTGTTTCATGGTCAGATGCCAGCAGTTTGTCAACAGCTCTTGATAACTATATCTTTGGAGATCATCTATGGCTTAAAAAGGGAAGTTATACTCCTGATGATAGTGGAGATAAAACAAAAAGTTTTGAACTTGCTCCGGGAATACATTTATATGGTGGTTTTAATGGGGATGAAGAGAGTTTGAGTGATCGTGATCATGTAACAAACAGAACCGTTTTAAGCGGAGACCTGGGTTCATATGGTAATAGTTATAATGTTGTTAAGATGATTGGGACTCCCCAAAAAAGATTTGATAGCGAAACTGTTATCGATGGTCTGATTATTTCTGATGGTTACAATAATAGTGCAGGAGGAGGAGCAGTTAGGTTAAGTTATGCATCACCTCTTTTTATAAATTGTGTTATAAAGAATAATCACGGTTATGATGGTGGCGCTCTTTTGGGCACAGATCAATCGGCTCCGCACTTTTATAACACTCTGTTTAAAAATAACAGTGCATCACGTTATGGAGGTGCTGCCCGCTTCTCTTCAGGAGGAGCCTTTTTTGTTAATTGTATTTTTTATAACAACAGTGCTTCTAATAGAGGAGGAGCTGTTGATAATCCCTCAACCGATGAGAGAGTTCAAATATTTAACTCTGTTCTTTGGAATAATAGTGCGGGATATTCCTCTTCACAGGTTTATGGTGGTGATTTGCGCTACTCTGTTGTTGAAGGTGGGGCTTCGGGAGTACAAATAAGTAGCTTAAACCCGCAGTTTGTAAATCCTGATGAGGGTGATTTTCGTGTTAATCTTTTATCTTCTTGTGTTGATGGCGGAAGTAATGATCTTTTGCCCTCTTTTTTGGATACCGATTTTGCCGGTAATAACAGAATAGAAGGTCCATATGTAGATATCGGCATTTTCGAAGGGGGTGTAGATGTACCCATTGCAATCCAACCAGAGCAGAACTATCTTTTTGACCCGGATAATAATAGTATACTCTTTTCATGGGAGTGGAGCGAGGTAGAACCAAATGATATTATCTCTTATGAGATTCATTATTCAATTGATGGGGAGGAGTTTGTGGAAAATAGTATTGATGGATTGGAGGTGACTATAGAGGGCTTTTCTCCTGCAACTAATATTATTTGGCGTATTTGTGCTCTGTATAGCGATGATTCAAAAGTGTGGTCTCCTGTTTACTCATTTTCCATTAAAAGAGATACCCCGATTTTTGTCTCTCCCAATGGTGAAGGAAGCGGTGACTCATGGAGTAGCACTATTGATTTGACAACTGCTTTGGATATGGCTGTGTATGGTGATGAGATATGGGTTTTAGAAGGAGTTTATAAACCTGATGATGGAGAAGATAGAAGTCAGTTTTTTGAAATTCCAAACGGAGTTAAGCTATATGGTGGGTTTAGGGGTGATGAACAAGATGTAACCGAGCGCAACCATATAGATAACATGTCGGTGTTAAGTGGATATTTAGAGAATACCCGTCGCTCATATCAGATAGTAAAAATGACAGGTACTTCTTCTATTCCTGTTGATAATAATACTCTTATTGATGGATTCACTATTGAGGGAGGATATGCTAATTTAAACTCAGGGAATAGAAATCAAGGGGGAGCTCTCTATCTTGTTTGTGCATCTCCAACGATAAAAAATATCCATTTTCGTGATAATTATGCTTCTAATGGGGGGGCGGTATCTGCCGATTCTAATTCTGAACCACTTTTTGCCAATACTATTTTCACAAATAATAGTTCTGCCTCTAATGGTGGTGCTATATGGCTTCATAATCGGGGTGTTATATATAATTCTCTATTTTATGAGAATAGTTCGGGCCATTTGGGAGGAGCAGTATATGCTAACAGTAATTCTCAATCTAAAATTTACAACTCTATCTTTTGGCAAAATAGTGCCGGGAGTGATTATAATGACCTTCGTAATATTGATGTTGTTAAAAATTCACTTTCATCAAGCGGAATTGGTGAAAATGCTTTGATAAGGGATCCTCTTTTTATAAATTCTGAAGCGGGAGACTTTAGATTAAATAAGCTTTCTCCTGCACTTGACAATGGTTTTAATGAGGTTCCCAGTTGGCTTGAGTATGATTATTTAGGTGAGTCACGGATAAATGGGGCAGCCATATCGGTAGGTCCGTATGAAAATGGAGTTACAACCGCTGTAATTAGTGCTCCTATGTTGATGGAGATAATAGATTCTGGCATTACAGAGACTTCTGTTTTATGGGAGTGGAATGGTTCTGCACCCGATGATGTTATAGGCTATTCAATTGAATACTATATTGATGATCACAGATATTTTGTTGAGGGGATAGATGATATGGAGGGCCTTATTGAAGGATTAACTCCCTGCAGTAAAGTTAATGTAAGGGTTTGCAGTTATCATGAAGGCGGAGAGGTACGATGGTCTCCCTCTTCAAGGTTTATTGTTTCGCGTGGATATCCTGTTAAAGTTAAAGTTGATGGATATGGAGATGGTAGTTCCTGGGATAATGCAATGTTGCTGCATGATGCATTAGATAATGCCATTTATGGCGAAGAGATATGGGTAGCAAAAGGAGAATATACTCCTGATGCAACCGATCGTGCAAAATCTTTCGAAATCCCCGAAGGAGTTAAGCTCTTTGGTGGTTTTAACGGCGATGAAGATACCCTTGAGGAGCGTGACTGGAACCAAAATTTAACTGTGTTAAGTGGAGAGATTGGAGATCACAATAAATTTGATGATAATAGCAGAAATATTTTAAAGTTTTCAGCAGAATATGATTTTGATCCTATTACTGATAATACCGTAATAGATGGTTTTGTCATCGAGAAAGGCTATGCCTGTGAAGGGGGTGGTGCAGCTGCACTGTTTGAAAATGCCTCTCCATTGATCTTAAATACTCTCTTTGTTAATAATTTTTCTGAAGGTTCGGGAGGTGCTGTATGGGCCGATCAAAATTCATCTCCTTCATTTGCAAATGTTCTGTTTTTAGATAATAGCAGTAACCAAAATGGGGGAGCTATCTTTTCAGATGAAGGTGAAATTGTAGTTTACAACTCTTTATGGTATAATAATAGTGCAGGCAATATGGGGGGAGCCCTTTTTGGTTCTAACTCTAAAATCTATAATTCTATATCATGGAGTAACAGTGCACAAATGTTTAACTCGTTTTATGCAAATGAAGTATTATATTCGGTGGTAGAGGGCGGATTCGATGGAGAGGGTAATATTGATGCAGATCCTGAATTTAATGATCCTGCCAATTATGACTTTACTTTTTCTGCCTCTTCGGTAATAAGTGAGAGTGGATTAGTCTCTTTGGTTCCTTTATGGTTGAGTAGTGATTTTTATGGTTTCTCCAGAATTAGTGAAGATGAAACTGTTAATATAGGGCCTTTTGAAAAGGATTCGGGTGAGTTGAATACTATCGATCACATTTTAAAAAACAGTAAGCAATTATCATTTGAGGTTTGGCCTAATCCTGTTACTGTTGGTAGTAATTTAAATATTGTATTTAATCACTATACTTCTAAAGGAGGTTTTGTTGTTAATATTTTAGATGTTAACGGCAGAATCTATTTTGAAAAAGAGTTTTTAACTGTTGTTGACAGCTCTCTTTTTGTTGGTGAATTGTCAAAGGGAATCTATTTTTTGAAGCTTCTTTTCGATGATGGAACGGTAAAAACAACAAAGTTGCTTGTGCAATAGCTATAAGAAATAAATTTCTATATTATATTTGCATTTTGCTTTTAAAAAAATATAATTTTAACCAGTTTTGTGTAACTATTAATCTAAAATGAGTAATTAGTTATAGTTTGTAACTTAAACACCTGTTGTTTTATGGCTTCAGAATTCTATATTGATGATTTAGATAAAAAGATATTAGCGTTAATAACAAAAAATGCCAGAGTTCCATATCTTGAGGTTGCACGTGAATGTAAAGTTTCAGGGGCTGCTATACATCAACGTATTCAGCGTCTCATTAATACCGGAGTAATTAAAGGATCAGAATTTATTTTAAATCCTGATGCTGTTGGATACCATACATGTGCTTATATGGGGATTTTTCTCAAAAAAGCAAGTCTGTTCGATAAAGTTGTCTCTATGCTTGAACAGATACCCGAAATTGTGGAGTGTCATTATACTACCGGGCAGTATGCTGTTTTTATAAAAATTTATGCTAAAAGTAATAAACATTTGAAAGAGATTTTACACGATAAGCTGCAATCTATTCCCGGGATTGCATCTACAGAGACAATTATATCACTTGATGAATCATTTAAACGCCAGCTTCCTGTTGAATAGATATGTTTAAACTTGATGCTCACTCTTCGTGGCAAAATTTTTTGACATCACAAATTGTTGATGAGCTGCACAAAATATATGAACAGATAAGCGGTGATACATTTACTCCTAATAGAGAAAATGTGTTGCGTTTTTTGCATACCGATCTTACCAGGGCCAAAATTGTAATAGTTGGTCAGGATCCCTATCCTCAAAAAGGTGTTGCTACAGGTAGAGCTTTTGAAGTAGCCACTCTTAACAGTTGGAGTGATAAATTCTCAAATGCAAGTCTGCGCAACATAGTTAGATCTCTCTATTATTCAGAGAAAGGAGAGTATTTAACTTTTAACCAGATAAGGGAGCAGATGGGATTATATGGGAACTTTCAACTACTTGCCCCTTCAAAACTTTTTAAATATTGGGAAAGCCAGGGGGTTTTGCTTTTAAACACCTCCCTTACCTGCAAAATTGATAGTCCGGCAAGCCATGCAAAAATCTGGTGTTATTTTAGAAAACAACTTTTTAACTACATTAATCAAGTTAACCCCGGTTTAATATGGTTTTTATGGGGTAATCATGCTCGCGAAGCAGTTAACTTTTTGTTATTGAATAATGCGCTTGTTTGTAATCATCCAATGATATGCAAAGAGGGTGATTGTGACTTTCTTTTTGGAAAGTGCAACCATTTTAAATATACTAGCGATATTGTTGACTGGACCGGCAGCAGGGTTTAGTTAAAAGAAGCGTATCGATTCGCTTGCATCTTCATCTTCACGGGTTTTTCTAATAAACTGACGATCACGATTGGGTATAATTAGATTATAAAAATCAAAAGAGAGAGTGATTTCCTGATTACTAATATTGTGCAGGTTGTCATTTATTGGGAAATCATAAGAGTAGCCTATTTCAATATTCTCATTTATTCTGTATCCCGCCATAATAGCTGCTGAATTGTTGTGGCGGTAGTTAAAACCCACTGATATTTTATTTAGCAGTTCTGCCTTTGCCCCTATATCGTAACTGTTTATATGATTTTCAGCAAGGGTAATTAATGAGAAGAGCCTTAACCTGATATCCTGAGTAAATGTATAGTTAATACCTGCTGTAAAAAAATTGACTCTTCCTGCATTATATGTTAAGGAACTAATTTCGGGATAATCTGTTTCGTTTGATAATAGTTGAGGAGAGGAGAAACCTGCATACCAGCGAGGGGTAAATAGCACAGCACCTGCACCTATTAATGGTTTAAATTCATTTTCTATACTTTGTTGAAAATGGGGATCATTTTGATCAATGATATCTAAATCACTTAGATTTAATGAGTGGTTAACCGCACCTCCGTTAATACCTGCCGATAAAAACATCTGTTCATTAACTCTTAACAGATAGGAGTATGAAAATGATAGTTGATGATTAGTTATTGGTCCGGCAATATCGGTTATAACAGCACCACCTATTGACATTAAAGTTCTGTTTATGGGAGCATGTGTACCAACAAAATATGTTGAAGGAGCTCCATCTAAACCCATCCATTGTTGGCGTGTTGTAATATCTACAGCTAAGGCATTTCTGGTTCCGGCAAATGCAGGATTTAACCATACCGGATTATTAATATATTGTGTTATATTACTGTTCAATTGAGCTATACAGGATGACTCTCCTCCTATTATTAATATAATAAGGGTGAGTGTTGCTATCTTTATCTTTTTAATAATTAACTGCATTTTAAACTTTTTCTCTTATCCTATCTACTTAGATAGATATAACCCTTTAAACTTTCATTAAGTCCCTCAACCTTAATGTTATAATAATATATCCCTGCCGGAAGTAAATCACCACTATAGCTTCCATGGTTAGCATATCCGTCCCATTCTGAAAAGGAGTTACTTTTATATACTGTAAACCCGTTACGATCTACTATGGTTATGGAGATATTTTGTACATGTCGCAACTCGGGAATATAAAATGTGTCGTTAATTCCATCTCCATCGGGAGAAAAACCGCCCGGAACAAATATATCTTCCCTATCACTCTCCTGTTCACCCATAATGACAAAAAGCCATGCTTCATCACAATCATTATCTTTATCACAAACTCTATATTTTAATGAATCGGTTCCGGTAAAATAGGTGTTGATTGCAAACTCTATTTGCAGGTTCTCAGTAACTGTTGCAGTGCTATAGTTGAAATTTTCTATTATTGTTAAAACAATAGGAATGTCATAAAGATTATCATCATTATCTAAAACATCAGCCTTTAGGGATGTGATATTAAATATTTGAATGGTATCATTACTTGCTATAGGTTTAAAGTCGTAATCCATCACTTCGGTGAATACTGTTGCTATATCACAACTTCCGTAATTGTTACATACTTCGTAGGTAAATTCATCGAGTCCGGTAAAATAGGGGTCAGGAATATATCCCGCTCTATTATCATCGGTAATATAGGCATATCCGTTTTCGGGTTGAGAGACAATTTTTAACCCCGATACCCCATCTGATATGCCATAGTCGTTGTTCAATATATTTGCTTCTGATGTGTGTGCCTTATATACTTTTATTATATCATTATTTGCTGTGACTGTTATATTTTGAGTATAGAGAGTCGCTGTTGTAACAAAGAATAGTGTTGTTAAAAACAGACTCTTTAATTTAATCACCATTATAGTTTAGTCTTAATTATAAAAATAGTTTTATTGTCCTGCTTTTAGCATTTGATCTCTTTCATGGCAAGGCATTGCTGGAGGCCGGTCTCCTGTGCAAAATCTGTATCCTGCAACGATCATTACAGCATTTCCAAAACGGCTTTGTGCTGATGTTAATCCCTGCAGATATTCAAAAGCAAAATTTAATCTTTTGTAATTTAATCCTAATGTTACTGCCGTGGCGAGATCTTTTCCCAGTTGATCATCCATAGTTCTTCGATATGCAAGTATTCCCCAGAATGAGAGTTCATCATCATAGGTTGGAATGTCAAGTCTGAAATTCATATCCATTCTGCTGTTTGATTCGGTATCACGCCGGTAATAAAAAACGGGCTCAACAAAAACATCATAGCGTGGCAGTTTAAATAGTGTTCCTGCATGAAGATGAAAGTCGGGAGGAAGATCGGGTTCCCACTCTGAATCAAACATAGAATTGTTTTGAGGTAGAATATTGGTTACTGCAAATCCCAAATTGTGTTGATTGTGTGTTAAAATAAAACCTGTTGAAGCATTAAATCCCACTCCGCTTTCAACCCCTCCCGTGATTGTAGGGTCTGCTATATCTCCTCCAGTAAAGTTTTGTTGATCAACTGATGTTTGTTCAACCATCCCTGCCAATCCAAAAGATAAAGTGGTTTCATTGCCCAAAGCATTTTTTGCAAGAGTAACATCGGTAGAGAATGCCTGATTGAATCCCATCTTTTTATTATTTCCATTTATATCATTATAGATATATGTTCCCGATCCTAACATTGACTTTAAAGGAGCCTGAAATGTTAAAATCTGCGTAGCAGGTGAGTTGTCAACGCCGAACCACTGTTTATAAATATATCCGTTTGCACTGTAGCACTCCTTGTTGCTTCCTGCTCCTGCCGGATTCATCATAAATCGTTCATGTACATATTGATTTGTGACAAAGTGCCTTTGGGAAAAGGTTAGTGTAGGGATTAATATGCTAATAATCAGTATTAATGTAAATTTATTCATTATTAGGCTTTAGTTAAGGGTTTAAGGGTTAACGTAATATAGTAACGTTTCCTTTTATTAATTTATTAAGGGGTTTAAGATGAATTACATACCAATAGTCATCAGATGGAAGAGGTCGGTTTTGATAAGTTCCGTCCCATGGGCCTTCTGATGCATTATACTTAATTAATAGTTTTCCATATCTGTCATATATTGAAATTTCAGACTCAGGCATACTTTCGAGTCCGTCTATTTTCCAGGTATCATTAAAACCATTATTATTGGGGGTGAAGAAGTTGGGTACCTCTATATCATACTCTAAATTAAGTTCAAACACGGTAAAGGTTTCGCATCCGTGTGAATCTTCAACCCAAACAGTGTGCTCCCCTTCATTCAAATTTGAAAAGGTATTGCTGCTTTGCCAGCTCTCTTCATTAATAGCATACCTGTATGGTTCTGTGCCATCATTAACAAATATTGTTGCTTGAGCATACAGAGTTGTATCGAGATGTGTTATTACTGGTGTGGGGTAATATTTAACATCAAAAGTATCGGTAAGATGCCAGCATCCATCAAAAATCTCTACAACATACTCTCCGCTCTCAGTAGCTCTTAACTCCTGTTGAGTTGATAACGAGTGATTACTGTTTGTATTATACCAATTATAACTTAATATTTCGGCATATAAATCCTCATCCTGTTCAGGCATTTCAAACAGAGTGTGTGATCCTGCATCAAGCATAACTTCTGCCGGTTCACACTCCTCTATATCGATTCCCGGATTGAATTGATAAGGAGCTTCAAGAGAGATTGTTTTTGAGGTTCGGTTCCAGCAATTATGCTCATTCATAACTCTTAAAACATTTACAGTGTCAAGAATTGCAGCTTCAACTTCCCTGGTATTATATATCTCTTCACCTATATGCCATTCCCAATCTTGAAAATCTCCCGGCACCTCCAAATTTACCGGAAGATTAACAGGGCAGATGTGTATGTTTTCGCCCAGACTGATATCGGGCGAAGGGTGCCATATTACTTCTGTTTCATCATACCCACTACAGCCATATTGGTCTATTACAGTTACATGGTTTACTCCTCTTTGAGCCTTAATTGAGGTGACGTCACTCTCTCTGTTTGACCAATAAATGTTTGAATAGTTATCATCTATGATTGATAAAACAACCTCTTCTCCTGCACACACCTCTATATCACCTCCTAAATTTACAGTGGGTAAGGGATGTACAGTAATGTTTTCCTGAAGAGTATTGCTGCACTCCTGATCATTTATAACGGTTAAGGTAATATCTTCATCTCCTTCATTTAGAATATAGGTATTATCCTGTCCTTCGGCTGTACTTCCGTTCCATTGATAAATTTCAAAAGAGGGGTCAACTTCAATTTCGATGGTCTCTCCATCACAAAATTCTCCCGTTGGAAGCTCAAAAACAGGTGAGTATAATATTGTTAATAACATATTCTCACTATTATGACACCCGTTATTATCAGTTATTGAAAGAGTGAATTCGTACTCTCCCGCATCGCTAATATCAATATCCCAATCTTGATCCTCGAACCATGTAGGTCCGTCTATTTGGCTCCAGGTGTATGAATCAACCTCTTCTGTAAGCTCATTGGGCAGAGAAAGAGTAAAATTTTCATCGTCACAAATCTCTTCATTATTAATATTTATATCGGGAAGGGTGTGCCATTCAACAGTTGTTTCTTCGGTAAGAAAGCATCCGTTTGAGTTATAAACTGTTAATCTGTATGTTCCCTCTTCACTTACGGTTAAAGATTCCTCTTCTTTTAGATGGTCATCAACATACCACCATTCAAAATTCTTTTCATTGGGATCGTCAACATAATCATTATCCTCACCTCCGGTAGCATCCCAGTTCTCGATAGAGAGTTCTACCTCCTCATCGGGGCATACTGTTGCTCCGCTTAATTCGTAAAATGGTTGGGGTACTGTTCCTATCTCTACATCACCAATTGCATAACATCCGTTTGCCTGTGTTGCAAGTAGTTGGTAGTACCCGCCATCTGTTATTACCAGCCAATTCTCTTTATGTAACTCTCCATCATCATTATATATGTATTCATACTCATCATCCTCATCATATTTTACCGACCATTCATGGTCAATAAATTCCCTGTCATTAAATTCACCCGATTCAATTCTAATAGAATCACCTTCACAAAAGCTTTCATAATCTTTAAAATCGTCAATAAGTGAAATTGTAGGAGGAGGTAATACATCAAGGTTGAATTGACCCTCTACCGGACAGTCGTGTGAGTCGGTTGCCGTTATCGAATATGTTCCCGAATGATTCTCTTCTGCCTCCTCAATTGAAAGTATATGATTACTGGCCGATGGATTTGTGTTTTCATCAAGAGTTTCGCTTTCTGTTGCTCCTTCGGATATGAATTCCCAGTTATAATCATTAAAGGTTTCGTCAATCTCTATTTCGATCAATCCGCTTACACATACCGAAGTATCAGCTCCAAAAGTGAAAACGTTTCTTGTGTACCAGTCAAAAATTGCTTCTGCCTCGCCACTACAACCATATTCATTTGTAACTGTTACCTGCACATTTTCATTGGGTTCTGTT
The DNA here is from genome assembly GCA_029688995.1 of Marinilabiliaceae bacterium ANBcel2. Lineage (GTDB taxonomy): Bacteria > Bacteroidota > Bacteroidia > Bacteroidales > Marinilabiliaceae > JARULA01. Next base: position 95,290 of record JARULA010000001.1, on the reverse strand, counting down.
ACTTCCACTGTAGCGTTAGTAGAGCTGTTGAACCATTCATAACTTACATAAGTTTGACCATCTGTTGCATTCGGTTCAAATATTGCTGATTCTCCCTGACAAAGAGTTATATCTTCAAGCTGAGGCTCGGGAAGAGGGTTTACTGTAATTTCGCGTGAGAATTCCTCAATACACTCATTTTCAGATGTTGCTACCACTCTATATTCTCCTGGTCCGGATTCACTTGCTTCAATCCAACTTGATTCAGCTCCCTCAATCTCTTCATCATCTATAAACCATTGATAACTCAAATCCATTGAAGTTGTAATTCCTATATTTTCTCCAAGGCAAACCTCATCATTATCTAATGACCATTCCACATAAGGCTCTTCATATATTGTAACCTCAACTTCATCAGTAAATGAGCATCCCAGATCGTCGGTTACTGTTAAACTTACATTGGTAGTTGACCCCGGGTCGGGATATATAGCAAGGTAATTACTATTGTTATCTTCAACCGGATTGCCATTAACTATCCATTCAAATTGTTCGTTTTGATTGAAACCTTCTACTTCAAGTTCAACAGGGTCATCACCTGGACATATCTCTATATTGTCTCCAAGAGAAAATTCGGGCATATTAAATTCAACTTCAATATAATCTGTTGCAATACATCCTGCATAGTCAGTTTCAACCCAGTATAAGCCCGGTTTATCTATTACTACAGAGTTTTCGCTGGAGAAAGGTTCATAGGGATCATCTTCATGAAACCATAATGGAACAATTCCTTCCTGATTGGTCGATAAAATAATTTGATCTCCCTGACAGGCTATTGAGGGACCTTCTATTCGAATAGTGTTGTATGAAGAGAAATATCCGTAACTTAGACTTCCTCCGTATACATCCATTACACTTAGGTGAAACAGACCATGTCCATCTGTCTGTTTTGCATCGTCAAATTTTATTGTATATGGCGATGTTGACAGTCCGCCTTCAGCTGCAGAAGGAAAGTTTTTTACTGCTGTGTACCAGGTGTCATCACTACCGGGATCTCCTGAATGAGTTACAGGATGCCACTCTAAATCATCAAGATGATTTTGAATGTTTCCCTCATCATCCAACATAACAAAATCGTTAATATACTTTTGTTGGGTCATCAGCTGTATTGTGAAATCAAAATCATATATTCTGGCAAAACTCACCTCCCTTGAACCTGTACATTCAATAGCAGGTAAAAGTGCACTTCCCAGCTCTCCGCCAACTCCTGCAAATTGATAAGCATATATAGGATCGGTAGCCTCGATATAGATTGCATTGTTAGAGATGTTTATCATCTGCATTTCTCCCTTATCGAGATTGGCTTCTTCATCGCCGTCAACTAATATAGTTGTATTGTCTTCAACGGCCATAACAAAAATCAGCTGATCGGTAACATTGCCCAACCCGGTTTGATATGTTGTATTAATTGCTATATATTCATTTCCAATAATGTTTAGTGGCACCAGTTGGTCTCCCACAAGATCATAAGCTCCATATCCGGGTCTTTGGATTGAATCATCCGAGATGGTTACAGCTATAGGCTTGTTAGATTTAATATGTGTACCTCCTAAATGATTGGGAATCTCTCGTGATTTAGATCTAAGGCAGTAGGTTTCTCCGCGATCAAGGGTTATTGTGAATGTATCACCTGCATCGTGCCCCTCTACATCATCTGTAACTGTTATTGTTACCTCGGTATTATTTTCGGTGGCTACAATATCTACCTGCTCTTTGGCTCTAACGCTAAGCCTTACATTTCTATAGATATTTTGTGAGGGAATATAGAACTCTTCTCCCAGTGCATTACTCCCTTTTAAATTAAATCTTTCGGGATTCCACATGTTTGCTACTTCATAATAGACCGAAATCTCTTCATCCGACTCAATTAAAAGGCCTTTATTAAATGGTGTTCCCGCAGTCCAGTTCTCCCAGTCGTTAGGTTCTCCTGTTGATGATTGGTTCATGGTTCCATTTTCAATCATCCACAAATCATCTCCCCAAAACTCTAAACGTTCTTGCGAGTGTGGTTCTACATTTAAAGTGCGGGTTTCAAAATTGGGATTTGCAGGCATTGAAATTGTTACGGTAGCAGCATTTTCGAAAGCTGTTACTCTTATAACACCGGGATCCTGATCATGACTTATTGTTGTTTCAGGAGCAACAAACCAAAATGTTTTATCTATTTGAGCATTACAATGTATTGCCAAATTTATTGTTATAATAGAAGCTAGTAGATGAAAACGGGTTAGAATTTTCATGATTAATGGGCTTTGGTGTAAGGCATCATCTTAAATTATGCCTTTGGGTTATAAATATGGATAAAAACTACCTTTATGCAATTTTATAAATATTAACAGTTAAATCATACTTAAATTCGAATAATTTTAAGGTTAGTAGAGTTTAAATTGCTCCTGCAAACATATAAAAATAGAATAAGAAGTTCAATCATTCTTGATATCATCTTGTTATACAAATTATTATAATATAAAGTTATATGTTTTAACTAAAAAAATGGTTTTGATATGGGGTTTTGTTAATCTTTAATTTTATGTAATTTTGTTTTTTATCAACTTTAAAAATATTTTGTTAATGAGAGTATTAAAGTTTGGGGGATCTTCAGTGGGATCAGCTGAAGCTATCCAACAGGTTAAAGATATAATTGGATCCTCTGAGGAAAAGGTTGTTGTAGTGGTATCTGCATTGAGCGGAGTTACTGATAAGCTTATTAGTACAGCAGAGTTTGCCGGCAAAGGTGATAAAAGCTGTTTTGTTTTAATGCAGGAGATTATTGACACTCATTATCAGTTGATAAATCAACTTTTTAATAAAGATACGGGTGATGTTGAGACTCTTATTAAAGAAGATATTGAGGAGTTAAAGGTAATATTAAAAGGGGTTTATTATGTGCGGGAGCTTAGTCGTAAAAGCCTCGAGAGTATCAAGGGTATTGGAGAGCGTCTCTCATCTAAAATAATTTCAAAATATCTGGATGCGAGATGGTTTGACAGCAGGCAGTTTATTAAGACCAATTTTGAGGGGAATCGCAATCAGGTCTGTTTTAAAGATACTAACAGGCTCTTAGATGCAGTGAAGCATCAATTGGGCTCTGTTTCTGTTTTTCCGGGTTTTATAAGTAGTAACAAATTTAATGAGAATACTACTCTTGGGCGTGGCGGTTCCGATTATACTGCCTCGATTCTTGCAGCCGCATTTTGTGCCGAAGTACTTGAAATATGGACCGATGTTGATGGTTTTATGACCGCCGATCCTAAAATTATTAGTCGTGCATACAGTATTGATAAGCTGTCATATCACGAAGCAATGGAGTTGTCACATTTTGGTGCTAAGGTTATTTACCCGCCAACTATATTACCGGTATATGAAAAAGAGATTCCGGTTAAAATTAAGAATACATTTAACCCGGAAGCTCCCGGGACAGTGATAAGCAATGAGAAATCATCCTTCAAAACCCCTCCTATAAAAGGAATATCTTCAATTAAAGGGGTGTCACTCTTAACTCTTCATGGTATTGGCATGGTTGGTGTCACCGGTATTTCTCAAAGGCTCTTTTCAGCTCTTGCGGTAAATAATATTAATATTATTATTATTTCTCAGGCTTCATCAGAGAATAGCATTAGTGTTGTAATTCGTAAAGAGGATACCATTGTTGCTACTAATGCTATTTCACATGAGTTTAAAAGGGAGATAGAGTTACGACAGATTAATGATGTAGTAGTGGATAATGATATGTCGGTAGCTGCTATTGTCGGGGAGAATATGAAACAGACTACCGGTATTTCGGGGCAGCTGTTTAACAGTCTGGGTAAAAACGGAGTTAATGTGTATGCTATAGCACAGGGGGGCTCTGAATTGAATATCTCTTTTGTGGTTAAAGACAGAGATATTAAGAAGGCTTTAAATGCTATTCATGAGGACTTTTTCTTATCAGAATATACCCGTTTGAATCTTTTTCTTGCAGGCAAAGGTACTGTTGGTAGTAAACTACTTAATAAGCTTGCCCGTCAGGCCGAAAAGCTTCAAAAAGAGAATCGTTTAAGAATTCGGTTGGTTGGAGTTAGTGGTAGCAGATCAATGATTTTAGATCGGGAGGGACTGGATGCTTCAACAGTAATAGACGATCTTGAAAAAGAGGGGATCCCTGCAAATACTCAACTATTTAGAGACAGGGTTATTGAGATGAATCTTGCCAACAGTGTTTTTGTTGATTGTACTGCCAGTGAAGAGGTTGCTTCAATGTATCAATCACTTTTAGATGAGAATGTGTCGGTTGTTACAGCAAATAAAATTGCAAGTTCTTCTTCGTTTGAAGCCTACAGTAAATTGAAAAAGACTGCATCAGAAAAAGGGATAAAATTTTATTTTGAAACTAACGTAGGAGCAGGACTTCCTATTATAGCACCTATTAATGATCTTGTTAAAAGTGGTGATAAGATTGAACGCTTGGAGGCTGTGTTATCAGGAACTCTTAATTTTATTGTTAATACGATTTCGGAGAATGATAAGTTGTCGGATGTGATTGTTCAGGCAAAGGAGAAAGGTTTTAGTGAGCCGGATCCCAGAGTTGATTTAAGCGGTACAGATGTTGTTCGTAAATTGTTAATTTTAGCTCGTGAGTCGGGCTATGTTTTGGAACAGAGTGATGTTGAAGTAGAACCTTTTGTGCCTAAGAAATATCTCGATTTACCTACTCTTGATGAATTTATGGAGAGAGTGGGAGAGTTAGATGAAGAGTTTGAAATATGGCGTAAAAATCTTATTAAAGAGGGTAAAAGGTTACGCTATTCTGCTATATTGGATGAAGGAAAGGCTAAAGTTGGATTGGTAGAGATAGATAAGAGCCATCCCTTTTTTGATTTGGAGGGGAGTAATAATATAATTTCTATTTGGTCGGAAAATTATAAAGATCATCCCATGCTGGTTAAGGGGTATGGCGCTGGTGCTGATGTTACTGCAGCAGGTGTATTTGCTGATATTATTAAAGTAGCTAATGTATAAAAGCTAATTATGTTATATTAAAATGGGCTGTTTAACATTTTTTTTTGCAGCCCATTTTTTAAGTTTATTATTCAAGATAGGTGTAACCATAGAGACCCGATCTGTAGTTAGATAAAAACTCTTTTCCTTCGGCCGGAGAAATCTTTCCTGATTTTACAGAGCTGGTAACCCATCCTTCAACTGTACGAACAAGCTTTTTGGGATTGAACTGAACATATTCTAATACTTCGGCAACAGTTTCGCCATCGATTATTTGATCTATTTTATAACCTTCTTTGTTTACAGATATGTGAACTGCATTTGTATCTCCAAAAAGGTTGTGTAAATCACCCAGTATCTCTTGATATGCACCCGTTAAAAAGACACCAATATAATATGGCTCATTCTCTTTTAAAGTGTGTACAGGCAGGTAATGAGCAATATTTCTTGTGGCAATAAAATTGTCTATTTTTCCGTCAGAGTCGCAAGTGATATCTTGAAAAGTAGCTTGTCTTACCGGTTTTTCATTTAATCTGTGCAAAGGCATTATTGGAAATATTTGATCTATGGCCCATGAGTCGGGTAGTGATTGAAAGAGTGAAAAATTACAGAAATACTTGTCAGCAAGAAGTCTTGATAGATTTCGCAGCTCAAATGGCGGATGTTTTAAGCTGGAAGCCATTTCTAGAATTTCCTGTGCTGTTGACCAAAACAGTCTCTCAACCTTAGCTCTTGTTGGAAGGTCTAACACTCCAAGGCTAAAGCGGTCAAGAGCCTCCTCTCTTATTTGAAGTGCATCATGCCATGTCTCCAATATTTTTGTTTGATTAAGATTATTCCACAGGTCATAAAGCTCTTTAACAAGGTCATGATCATTATCATCTGTACAATCCTCATCCAGCCACATAGGAGGGGAGGTTGCCTCCATAACTTCAAACACCAAAACAGAGTGGTGAGCAGTAAGAGATCTACCCGACTCTGTAATTATATGTGGATGTGGTATGTTTTGTTTGTCTGCTGCAATTGTGAAATTTGATATAGCATCATTTACATATTCCTGTATTGTGTAGTTAATACTACTTTCACTCATTGATGAACGTGTTCCGTCATAATCTACACCTAAACCACCCCCTATATCCACAATATCAATATTGCATCCCAGCTTGTGGAGCTGAATGTAGAATTGAGCAGCTTCTCTTAAGGCAGTCTTAATTTTTCTTATTTTGTTAATTTGACTTCCTATATGAAAGTGAATAAGTTTTACACAATCTTTTAATCCTTTATTGTCAAGATATTCCAGAGCGTCTATTAACTCACCCGAGGTTAAGCCAAACTTACTTCTGTCACCTCCCGACTCTTCCCATTTGCCACTACCGCTACTTGAGAGTTTTATTCGGATTCCTATATTCGGACTAATTTTAATTTTTTTTGCTATTGATGTTATTAGTTTAAGCTCATTGAGTTTTTCTACTACAATAAAGATTCTTTTCCCCATTTTTTGGGCTAAAAGGGCTAATTCAATATAATCTTCATCTTTATATCCGTTACATATAATTAAAGAGTTTATTTCGGTATTAATTGCAAGAACCGCATGAAGCTCCGGTTTAGACCCCGCTTCGAGTCCGATATTATATTTTTTTCCGTGACTTACAATCTCTTCCACAACCTGCCTCATCTGGTTCACTTTTATAGGGTAAACCAGGTAGTTGCTCGCTTTATATTTATACTCTTCAGCAGCTTTTTTAAAGCAGTTAAAGATTGTATCAATTCTGTTATTTAAAATACCCGGAAATCTTAACAGAAGAGGCCCGGGTATATCACGGACTGTTAATTCGTCCATTATTTCTTTTATATCGGCTCCCTGACACTTTTTTTCGGGGGTAACAGTGATATTTCCTTTTTCATTTATAGAAAAGTAGTCTAATCCCCATCCGTTAATATTGTATAGTTCTGCAGAATCTTCGATACGCCATTTTCTCACGTCACGTTCTCTTTTTAATTAACAATCTATTTTATATCTCTTAAAATTATTATTGTTCTGTTTCACTTAAGTAAATATAGTTAATATATATTTGCAGCAGCATAAGAAATAAAAGAAATAAGAAATTATGAAGTTTGCTGCATATAATTTGGATAAAAATCTATTGCATAATTTAGTTACATTAGGTTTTAAACGTCCTACCGACATTCAATATAAAGCTATACCTGCTGTATTAGAAGGAGAGGATTTACTTGCGATAGCTCAAACCGGTACAGGTAAAACTGCCGCCTATGCAATTCCTGTTATCGATACTTTTTTAAAAAGAGAAAGAAAACTTAAAGCTGGTGAGGTAAGATGTATAGTTATGGTGCCTACTCATGAGTTGGCAGCGCAGGTAAACTCTCTTTTTAGCTCTCTTACCAAAAACACATCATTAAGAAACTTTGCTTTATATGGGGGTGTTAGTCAGGACCCTCAAAAAGAGTCTTTAAACAAAGGGCTGGATATACTTGCAGCAACACCGGGACGTCTTTTCGATTTGGCCTCGCAGGGTGATATAAACTTTTCCAGAGTTGAAGTATTGGTTGTTGATGAGGCTGATCATATGTTGGAGAAAGGTTTTTTTAATGATATCACACAACTTGTAAAGAGGTTGCCTTTTAAACGTCAAACACTTTTCTTTTCGGCTACAATTGATAAGAGTATAAAAAAGCTTGCATATAAGTTAGTTAAAGATGCTGTTCGAATTCATATATCTCCCAAAGATCCGGTTTCTAAAAATGTAGATCATTCGGTTGTTCATGTAAAAATGGATGATAAACGATTCTTTTTGGAACGTATAATTAAGGGTAACCCGAAAAGTAAACTCCTTGTTTTTGTACGAACAAAAGTGCGCGCCGAGCGTGTTGTTAAGGCTATGCACAGGGTTGATATTTTTGCTGAATCAATTCACGGCGATAAAATTCAAAAGGAGCGAAGTGCTGTTTTAGAGGATTTTAGGTGTGGTAATATTAATGTTTTAATTGCAACCGATGTAAGTGCCAGAGGAATTGATATTGAAGGGGTAGAATATGTAATCAATTATGACATGCCAGATGATCCTGAAAATTATGTTCATCGTGTTGGGCGTACTGGTAGAGGAAGTAAAAGAGGTATTGCACTCTCTTTTTGTGATATAAGTGAGCAGGAAAAACTGAAAGCTGTAGAATCATATACAGGCAAACCAATACCATTGTTTGATCTTGATGAAGATGATTATGAGGCTGCAATAGATCTCTCGGTTGATGCTGATCATGATTGGCAAAAATTGATAGATGAAGCAGTTGATAATGAAACCGAATTTAAAAACGGAAAAAGAAAGAGAAAAAAGTCTCGTAAAAAGAGGTGATATTTTTGTTTTTTTGAAATTTATTCTTTAAATTACGAGAGAAGATAAAGGAGTGTTGTTCCCGGAATGCTATTTTCCCCTTTGTTAATTAACTTTTAATCTGAGGAACCACTATGAAAACTGAATCTATTTTATTTCGGAGTTTCGTTTTAATTCTCTTTTCTGTCGGTTTATTGGTTTCTATAAATGGTCAGCAAAAGTGTAAGGAGTTGAACTATTTAAAACCGGCAATTTATTCGTTCTGTTTTAATATACCTATTGTTTTTGAGGCGATGGAAGAGATAGAGGAGTGGATGGTTTATGAAGATTCATTTATTCCTGAGTCTTTTGAATCAATAGAGGGTTGGATGTTTGGAGAAGAGGATAATAAGATAAACGAAGATTACAGTCCGGTTGCAGAGTGGATGTATCGTACCGACTGGACTAATGAAACTTATGATGAAGGTGATAATGAACTTTATGAGTGGATGTATAATTTTGAGGAGTTTGTTGTTACAGATCTTATTTCAAGCCTTGAGATTAATCTAATTGATCAATGGATGTATAAAATTCCATCGGTTATTAATTGTGATTTTAACTCTGTTGAGCAGTGGATGTTTAAGGCAGTTACAATAAAATGAATTAATGTCAAAAAATGCTCTGTTAATGGTGAATCTTGGATCTCCCGATTCACCTGATAAAAATGATGTAAAAAAATATTTACAGGAGTTCCTGATGGATCCTGCAGTTATTGATATAGCTAAGCCGTTACGATATCTTTTGGTAAATGGTATCATTGTACCTTTTAGGACAGCGAAAAGCTCCCGTAAATATCAATCTGTATGGAGTGATTCGGGAGCTCCTTTAATTGTTAAGAGCAGAGAGCTGCAAAACTCAGTCGCCAAGAAAGTTGATTTTCCTGTATATATTGCAATGCGCTATGGTAATCCTTCCATTGGTAAAATTTTGTCACAGATTAACAGGGAAAAGTCTGATTTAAGAAAACTTATAGTTTTGCCTTTATATCCTCATTATGCAAGAAGTAGTTATGGAACTGCTGCCGGTTCTGTTGAGAAGCAAGTGCAACGAGGTAAATTTAGCTTCGATATAGATTTTGTTCCTCCTTTTTATAGTGATAAGTTCTATATAGATGCTCTTTGTTTTTCACTTTTAAGATTTGACCTGTCGACTTATGATCACATTTTGTTTAGTTATCATGGATTACCGGTTCGTCATATATTAAAAGATGATGTCACAAAAAGTCATTGCTTGCAAACCAGCGATTGTTGCCGCGTTAAATCAGCAGCTCATAAGTTTTGTTATCGGCATCAAATATATGAGACCACTTCACTGGTCGCCTCAAAGCTTGGTTTAGACGATACCAGATATTCAGTATCATTTCAATCCAGACTGGGAAATGATAAGTGGCTTTCACCATTTACCAGCACGGTTGTAAAAAATCTTCCTGCTAAGGGAGTTAAAAAACTTTTAGTAGTTGCTCCCTCATTTGTTACTGACTGTCTTGAAACATTAGAAGAGCTTGGAGATGAAGCAAGAGAAGTTTTTATTAAAGCAGGAGGCGAGCATTTTGATCTTGTACCATCTTTAAATAGTGATTCTAAATGGGTAGATGCAATATGCTCGCTTACTGCTCAATTAAAAGCGTAGAACAGAGATTGTTTTACCATATTTTAGTTCTGTTAGAGGGCTCTATATACCTTTTACCATTTTTGATATTAAAAGCTTCATAGAATTGCTCCATATTGTAAACAATTCCATTAACTCTGGCTTCTCCTGGTGAATGTGGACCTTCGTTTATTTGCTGCATAAGGCGTTGATCTCGAATATGACTTCTCCACACCTTTGCATAAGAGATAAAAAAGCGTTGTTCAGGTGTTAACCCATTAATATTATCAGGACGTCCATCCTCTTCAAGTTTGTTTTGCAGAGCTTGATAGGCAATGCTTAAACCTCCCAGATCAGCTATATTTTCTCCCAGGCTTAACTCTCCATTGATTGTTAGGGAGTCAAGTACTACATAGTTATTGTATTGTTCTACCAGTACTTTAGATTTAGTCTCAAATCTTTTGCTATCCTTCTCACTCCACCAGTCTGTCATGTTTCCATCACTTGCATATCTTCTTCCCTGATCATCAAAACCGTGAGTCATTTCATGGCCTATTACCATTCCTATAGCTCCGTAGTTGATTGCATCATCTCCATTGGGATAGAAAAATGGAGGCTGTAATATTGCTGCCGGAAAAACAATTTCGTTCATAACAGGGTGGTAGTACGCATTAACTGTTTGCGGATTCATAAACCATTCATCTCTGTCAACTGGCTCTCCAATTTTTTTTAGGTTTTCATTAATATTAAAAGATCTTGCTTCCCATACATTTTTTATATATGGTTGTTTTTTTATCGATAATTTTTCATAGCTGGTCCACTTATCGGGATACCCTATCTTCACATTCATAGATGCAAGCTTTTCCAGAGCATGCTCTTTTGTCTTCTCTTCCATCCACTCCAAATCTTTAATTCTCTCTTTAAAGGATAGGCGCAAATGTTCAACCAAATCGGTCATTCTCTCTTTATTCTCTTCGGGAAAATATAATTTAACATATTCTTGTCCGAGCGCCTCTCCAATATTGCTATTTATAACACTAAGAACCCTTTTCCATCTCTCTCTTTGTGTTGATGTTCCTGTCATGGTTTTACCATAAAAAGCAAAGGAGGCATCATTAAAATCGGAACTTAGATAGGTAGCAGAGCTGTTGTAAATATTCCATTTTATATAATCCTTTAATTTTTCTATTGGTGTTTCATCTAATAGTGTTGAGACTTTTTTCAGGAAGTTGGGCTGACCGGCATTTAAGGTTTCAAAGGAGACTCCTCTGCTATTAAAATATTTTGTCCAGTTGAATTGTGGAGAGATCTCTTTTAGCTCGGTTGTAGTGATTTTATTATAAGTTGCCAAAGGATTTCTTAATGTTAATCTATCCATTGATGCCTCTGCCAGTGCTGTTTCTATTTTTAAAATATTTTCTGCTTTGTTGGTTGCTTCTTTGCTGCTATATCCGGCCAGATTGAAAGTTTTTTCAATAAAATCAACATACCCCTCTTTTATTTCTCTGTTTCTTTCTCCCTCTTTAAGGTAGTAGTCACGATCCGACATTCCTAGTCCGCCCTGACTAACATAAGCTATCATCCTCTCACTGTTGCGGCGATCTTGTGAAGCGCCCATGCCAAAAAATGGTCTTATACCCATGCTATGCAGTTTGGCAGTAACCTCGGCAATATCATTTTTGCTCTTTATGTTATCAACTATTTTTAATAGAGGCTTTAACGGCTTGTCTCTTTCTCTGTTTAAAGATTGTGTGTCGAGAGCCGAAATATAAAAATCTCTTATTTTTTGTCTATTGCTTCCTTCGCTGGCCTCTGTGTCATTTTTTATTTTAATTACCAGATCATATATTTTTTGTTCATTTTCTTCATTTAATTGCTCAAAAGCTCCATATCTGCTATAATGATCGGGCATTGAGTTGTTTTTAAGCCAGTTGTTGTTAACATGAAGATAGAAATCATCTGCCGGTGATATGTTTTTATCCGGATTAAAAAAGCTTTTCTCTTCTTCTGCTTTGCCTGAAAAACCTGTTGTCATAAAAAAAGTAAAAATTGTAAATAAAATAAGTAGATGGCGAAGTTTTGTCATGACCTTTAGGATTAATATGATTACGAAATTAATACAAAAATAGCTTTTTATTTTTGTTTTTCCTTACTCTTGATCTTTGTTACTGTTACTACTTGTAGCCGGGCTAACATTTAACAGTAAAATTATTTAATATAATATATTGATTTTGCTAAATATTTTGTAAAATAACCATTTGTTTTTTTGTTGTTTTTATAATTAAATTTGTATTTTTGAATAAGAGATGCGATGATAAATATTTGCAACTGTTAAGTAGATGCTTTCATCCTTCTTTATTAGGTGAAGTTGAAAAATTCATCTTTCAATTGAAATCGATGGAATCTGCCAAAAGCGCCTTCATGTAGCAACAGCTAAGAATAGATCTGTTGTCCTCTATATGCAATAGACTTATTTGTAAAGTTATTGTGTTTAGACGGATGACGTTTAATATGACGGACAGACTTATACTCTCTTAACCCTAACCCTTTCTGTCCGTCATATTGTTTTTTTTAAACTCTACTATCTATTTTTATATATTACATAACGAATTTTATAGTAGGCTTTAACTCTTTTTTTTCTGTTTGTCGAGCTTATTAATTAAAAATGGTGTAAATTATATCCATAATCACTTTCATCTTATTTGTTAGTTGATTTATATTGTTTTTTAATCATTTTTTTATGTGTGGTTATGGAATCTAATATTAAGTGCATGCCCGGTAAACCTTATCCTTTAGGAGCATATTATGACGGTAAGGGAGTTAATTTTGCTCTTTTTGCTGACAATGCTCATGGTGTAGAATTATCTCTTTTTAATTCTAATAATGAAGAGACTCGTATAAAGGTTGTTGAGAGAACTCATCATAATTGGCATATTTATATTCCCGGAATACAACCGGGACAAAAATATGGTTATCGTATCCATGGTCCGTATAAGCCAGATGAAGGAAGTCGCTTTAATTCTAATAAGTTGTTGATCGATCCTTATGCCAAAGCTTTAGAAGGTGTTATAAAGTGGGATGATGCTCTTTTTGGTTATGATGTTTCTAGTGATAAGCAGGATCAATCTTTTAGTGATTCAGACTCTGCTCCCTTTATTCCTAAGTGTATTGTTACCGATGATAATTTTAACTGGGAGGATGATTGTCATCCATTACTACCAATGCATGATACCATAATATATGAGATGCATGTTAAAGGATTTAGTAAGTTAGCTCCATCTATTCCGGAAAATATTCGAGGTACTTTTGCAGCTGTTTCTCATCCCGAATCTATTAAATATTTTAAAAAGTTGGGAATAAATGCAGTAGAGCTTATGCCGGTTCATCAATTTGTTGCCGATCGTCGATTGGTTGAGCAGGGGTTAACAAATTATTGGGGATATAATACCATTGCCTTTTTTGCTCCTGATGCACGCTACTCCTCATCAGGATCAAATGGGGAGCAGTTATGGGAGTTTAAACAGATGGTTAAAGATCTCCACAAGGCTGGTATAGAGGTGATTTTAGATGTTGTATATAACCATACTGCTGAGGGGAACCATCTTGGTCCTACTTTGAGTTTTAGAGGGGTTGACAATGTATCTTATTACAGGTTGGACGAAGAGCAGAGGTTTTATGTTGATTATACAGGTACAGGTAATACTTTAAATACTGTTCATCCAACTATATTGAGGTTAATAATGGATAGTTTGAGATATTGGGTTTTAGAGATGCATGTAGATGGATTTAGGTTTGATTTGGCTCCTGTTTTGGCACGTGAATTTGATGATGTGGATAAATGGGGATCCTTTTTTGATGTTCTTCATCAAGATCCTGTATTGTCTCAGGTTAAGCTTATTGCAGAGCCCTGGGATTTAGGTGAAGATGGTTTTCAGGTAGGAAACTTTCCTGCCGGTTGGATGGAATGGAATGCCAAGTATCGTGACTGTATGCGAGATTTTTGGAAAGGTGAAGATGAGATGTTACCCGAATTTGCAAATAGAATAACAGGTAGCTCAGATCTCTATTTTGACAACTGGCGTACACCCACTGCCAGTATAAATTTTATTACTGCTCATGATGGGTTTACTTTAAAAGATCTTGTTTCATATAATCAAAAACATAATCATGATAATGGTGAAGATAATCGCGATGGTGAAGATCATAACCGTTCTTGGAATTGTGGGGTTGAAGGACCTACAGATGATGATGAGGTTAATAAGTTAAGAGCAAGACAGATAAGAAATTTTTTAGCTACCCTGTTTTTGTCACAAGGTGTCCCGATGCTGTTATCCGGTGATGAGCTGGGAAGGAGTCAAAGGGGAAATAATAATGCATATTGTCAGGATAATGAACTCTCTTGGCTCGATTGGGAAAATTGTGATAGAGATCTTTTGGAGTTTACTGCAGCTTTAATTCATTTTCGCAAACGTCACCCTGTGTTTTGTCGTAGAAAATGGTTTAAATATCAGCCTATTAGGGGCGAAGGAGTGACCGATATTGAGTGGTTTTCACCCGATGGGCGCAATATGAGTGAAGAGTTATGGAACTCCTCTTTTGCAAAATCATTGGGAGTTTTTTTATCGGGTAAAGGTGTAAGGGCAAAATCTGATTCGGGTGATCCTGTGGTTGACAATAGTTTTTATATTATGTTCAATTCATATTATAAATCGGTACAATTTTCTCTTCCTGATGAAAGGTGGGGTAAAAAGTGGATTAAAATAATGGATACAAAAGAGAGCTTCTTTGATGAAAATAGTGAAGAGTATATTTTAAAGCCATCTGATAATATTGATGTTTACGGACAGGCAGTGGTTCTTTTAAAATGTATAGATGAATAGAGCAGTGAGGTTTTTTTGTTAAAATATAAGTTATGAAACGAGCCATGAGAACCAATTATCACACAGGGGTATGACTATTATGGCGAGTTCCATGTGGCAACTGAAAAACAAATTATATACACATGAAAGAGTCGGTTTTAGATATCTCTCCGGGTTTAAGGCTTGATAATAATAAATTGCTTAATGCATTGGTTTGGTCTCCTTTTGCCGATATGATAGAAATTGTTTTTAAGAATGGGGATAAGCACGATTTAAGTAAAACTTCATATGGATTTTGGTATGGAGAAAAACTCAATTATCGTGATAACTATTACAAAGTTAGAGTTGATGGTAAAAGAGAGTTTCCCGATCCTGCCTCGTTATGTCAGGATAATGGCGTTCACGGATTTTCAAAAATTATTGATATAAATCAATTTCAATGGAGCGATCACAATTGGCAGGGGATCGATCAAAAGGATCTTATTATTTATGAACTACATGTTGGCACCTTTAGTGATGGGGGAACTTTTGAGGGAGTAATTGAAAAATTGGATCACATTGTTAGTTTGGGCATTAATGCTATAGAAATTATGCCTGTTGCTTCATTTCCCGGTCATTATAACTGGGGCTATGATGGAGTTTATCCATACTCTGTTCATTCCATTTATGGAGGAGCAAATAAGTTGCAGAAGCTTGTTGATGAATGTCATAATCGGGGAGTTGCCGTTATTTTGGATGTTGTATATAACCATCTTGGTCCTGAAGGCAACTATTTGAGAGAATTTGGCCCTTACTTTACCGATAAATATAAAACCCCTTGGGGTGATGCTATAAATTTTGATGATTCGTGGTGCGATGGAGTGCGTCATTTTTTTATACATAATGCTTTAACCTGGATGCGTGATTTTCATATTGATGGTTTACGTTTAGATGCTGTTCATGCTATTACTGATTTTGGAGCTCACCATTTTCTTGCACTCTTAAAAGAAAGGGTAATGGAGTTAAGTTATGAAAAAGATTTTCCATATTTTTTGATTGCAGAGTGTGATTTAAATGATACTAAATATATTAAGTCATTTGCTGAAGGGGGATATAATATGAATGCACAATGGTGTGATGAGTTTCATCACTCTCTTCACTCATTGGTGACGGGAGAAAAACAGGGTTATTACTCTGATTTTGGATCTGCAGATCATTTAATTAAATCATTTAACAGTGGCTATGTCTATGACGGGATTTATTCACCGTATAGAAAAAAAATTTTTGGAAGTAAAACAGATGATATTCCGCGTGAAAAATTTGTCGTTTTTTCTCAAAATCATGATCAAATTGGTAATAGGGCTGATGGAAAGAGGTTGAGTATGCTTGTAGATTTTGAAGCCTTAAAGCTTTGTGCAGGGGCAACCATATTATCTCCTTTTACTCCATTACTCTTTATGGGGGAAGAGTATGCAGAAGAATCCCCTTTCTATTATTTTACAGATCATTCCGACCAGCAGCTTATAGAAGCAGTAAGAGAGGGAAGAAAAAAGGAGTTTAAAAGTTTTATTGGATCAGCTCAATTTGTTGATCCTCAACACAGGGAAACTTTTTTATCATCATGCTTAACCTCTTTGTCCCATTTAAGTGAAAAACAGAAAACGATGATGAGGTTTTATAAAAGCCTTATCTCTTTTCGTAAAGAGAGGGCTTCAATTTATGATATTAATACTGATTCAATACAAATAGATAACTATTTTAAATCATTTTTTATTTTTACCTGTTATTCAGATAGTGAAAATCTTTATCACCTTTTTAATTTTGGGGATAAAATTTTTGAGGGTAATCTGCATAAAGATCATTCAATAGAAAGAAGGGTGGTAATAGATTCATCGAATATTGAGTGGGGAGGATCAGGTGGTTTTAAATTAGAAAAGAGTGGCAACTTTAAGATTTCCGCCCAATCATTTGTTGTTTTGCGTTGAATTTTCAATATTTAATAAATTAAATCAAGTAATATTAAAATTGATATATGTATAATCCTGTTTCAACTTATCGTTTACAGTTTAATAAAACTTTCACATTTCAGGATGCTTTAGATCAGGCCGACTATCTTAATCTATTATGTGCAGGTGCCATATATGCCAGTCCGATTTTCACTGCGAAACCCGGAAGTATGCATGGTTATGATATTATTGATCCTACCACAATAGATTCAGAGATAGGTGATGAGCAGCAATTTCAACAGCTCATTTCGGAGTTGAAAAAGCGACGTATAGGATGGATTCAGGATATTGTTCCCAATCATATGTCTTATAGTCCGCTCAACCCCTGGATAAACGATCTTCTTGAAAAAGGGCCATATTCAGTTTATTCATCATGGTTCGATATTGATTGGGAGAGTGAGAGTGGAGATGGACGGTTGCTTGTTCCTTTCTTAGGTGAACCAACATATGATGCTGTTATTAAAGGAGACTTAACTCTTCAATGGCATGAGAAGCAGTTTACGATATCATATTTTGACGATCACTATCCTGTACGTTTTTCCACATTTAAATTTTTGATGGAGAAATTTGCCGATTCTCTTCCAAATTCGCTTGCCCAATTGATTAACTCTTTTGATGCTTTTTCTCAAGAGCCTTCCAGAGAGTTTTTAGGTAAGGGGTATGAAAAGTTCAAATCTAAATTAGATTCTCTTACATCAAATGATATTGAAGTTGTCTCTTTTATGCAAAACATTGCCAGAGAGATAAGTAGTCAACCTGATGTTTTAAAATATATTATTGATAATCAGTTTTACAAATTGGTTAATTGGAGAACCACCGAAAAGGAGATAAGCTATCGTCGGTTTTTTACTGTGAATGACCTTATCTGTTTACAGATGGATCATCGTGACTTGTTTGATAAATATCATTCTACTATTGCAAACTGGTTAAAAAAACAGTGGATTGACGGGTTACGGGTTGATCATGTTGATGGTTTATATAAGCCGGTTGAATATTTAAAGCGTTTGCGTAAGCTTGCAGGAGGAACCAAATACATAGTGGTTGAAAAGATTCTTGAAGAGGGAGAAAATCTTCGTAAGAAGTGGCCTGTACAAGGTACTTCGGGTTATGATTTTTTGGCAACAGTTAATAATCTTTTTACCAAAGAGAATAGTACTAAAGAGTTAGTAGAAACATATACCGGATTAACAGGTGATAAAAAAGCCCCCGAACAGGTAATAAAAGAATCTAAAAGATTTGTTTTAGAGAAGCGCATGGGGGGAGAATTAAACAATCTTACCGATCTTTTTATTAAAAGTGAACTCCTTAATAAGGATATACTTGATGGTTTTGAACGTAAATATATTAAAGATACGTTGGCAACATTTCTGTTAGCTGCACCTGTTTATCGTATATATTTTGAGAAACTGCCCCTTAAAAAGAGTAATCGCGCTCTATTGCAAAAGCTTTTTTATGATGCACGTAAAATTAATCCCGATGTTACAGAGCTACTAAATTTGCTTGAAAAATTGTTTTTAGATGGTGATTTAGAGGATGAGAGGCGTAATAGTGCTGCAGTAAAATTTTTACGACGCATTATGCAATTTACCGGTCCGCTAATGGCCAAAGGAGTTGAGGATACAACTATGTACCGGTATAATGCATTTATAACCCATAATGAAGTAGGTGATACTCCTGTTGCTACGGGTATTTCAACTGATCAGTTTCATCGCTTTATGCAGAGCCGTTTTAAAAAGTGGCCTTTAACAATGAATACCACCTCTACTCATGATACAAAACGTGGAGAAGATGTTCGAGCTCGTTTAAATGTTTTAAGTGAGCTTACAGATGAGTGGTCATCTCTTGTAGAGAATTGGATTGAATTAAACCGTCCTTTTAAATTAGTTGTTAACGGTAAGGAGGCTCCCTCGTTAACAGAAGAGTATTTTATTTATCAAACATTAATAGGTATATTACCCTTTAATCAAAAAATTACAGACGGTTTTTTGGGTCGTATCGAAGAGTATTTTATTAAAGCTCTGCGCGAGGCAAAAGATAATAGCAACTGGAGCTCTCCTGATAAAAAATATGAAGAGGCGGTTCTTAACTTTATTAGTAATATACTGGATGTACGCCATTCATTTTTAAACTCTTTTTTACCATTTCAGGATAAAGTAGCTGGATATGGGATATTTAACTCATTGTCACAGTTGGTATTAAAAACTACGTGTCCGGGAATTCCCGATATTTATCAGGGAACCGAGTTGTGGGATCTTACTCTTGTTGATCCTGATAACCGCAGGCATGTTGATTATGCCTTAAGAAATATTTTATTGCGATCTATGATAGATCGTCAAATGAGAGATCCTGAAGTCTTTCTGGATGGATTAATGAATGAGAGAGAAAACGGCTATATAAAGTTATGGTTAACTCACAGGATGCTTCATTATCGTAAAGAGAACTCTCATCTTTTTATGTATGGAGAGTATATTCCACTTACTGTTAAAGGGAAATACCAGAATCATATACTTGCTTTTGCAAGACACTATAACAGATCATGGCATGTGACAATAGTTCCTGTTTTTCTTGTCTCTTTAAATAAATCTGCAGATGATGTTGTCCCTCCCGGTGAACTGGATTGGAAAGATACATCGGTTCTTTTGCCCAAAGAAGCTCCTGATGACTGGGAGAATATTTTTACAGGTGAAGAGCACTGTTTTCAGGGTGTGATAAATGTTGAGCGTGCTTTTCGTAACAGTCCGGCAGGCATATTACATGCCGAACAGAAAAGAGGAGGCCGATCGGCAGGTGTTTTAATGCATGTTACCTCACTACCAGGTTCTTTTGCATCAGGAGATTTTGGTTCTCAGGCTTTTAGTTTTATTGATATATTAAAGTCTTCGGGACACTCATACTGGCAGGTTCTTCCTTTTACTCAAACTGCAAGTGAGAATGGATGGTCACCTTATAGTAGTCCGTCAGCTTTTGCAGGAAATATTATGTTGATTAGTCCTGAGCAACTTGCTAATGAAGGGTTAATATCTCGTAAAGAGCTTGATAGATGGAGAAGAAAATCGGGTATGGAGGCTGATTTCCAGGAGGCACTATCGATACGTGAGGAGATTACATCTAAAGCCTGGTTTAGCTTTCGTCAAAAAAAGTTAGAAAAACCAATCAAAAGATTCAGGGATTTTTGTGAAAAGGAGTCCTATTGGTTAGATGACTACGCTCTTTTTCTGTTGTTTAAAGAGCTTTTCGATAATAAGCCGTGGACATCCTGGCCTGTTAAAATAAAAAAAAGGGTTAAGGAGACCCTTGATAGATACAGAAATGAATATAAAGAGCGATTAGATCTCTATAAGTTTCGACAATACATATTTGCTAGTCAATGGAAATCTCTTAAACGCTATGCTAATTATCATGATATAAAAATTATAGGGGATGTTTCTATTTATGTGACTCATGATAATGCTGATGTGTGGGCTAATCCTCATCTTTTTAAATTAAATAAAGAGCAGTTACCATTAGTTACCGGCGGAGTACCTCCTGACTATTTTAGTGAAACCGGTCAGATTTGGGATATGCCTGTATATGACTGGGAAGCTATGGAGCAGGATGGTTTTAAATGGTGGATAGCCCGAATTAAAAGAAATATTGAGCTTTTTGATGTAGTACGACTTGACCATTTTAGGGGATTTGAGTCATGTTACGAAATTCCTTACGGGGATAAAACTGCTGAAAATGGAGAATGGGTTCAGGTTCCAGGTTATCAGCTGTTTTCGGCTTTACGTGATTATTATCCTAAACTCCCCTTTATTGCTGAGGATTTAGGGGATATTGATCAAGAGGTTTATGATTTGCGTGATGAGTATGATCTACCTGGAATGCAGATTTTGCAATTTGCCTTTAATGATGATACAGGAGCCTCTATTCATTCACCTCATAATTATAATTATAATAGTGTTGTTTATACTGGCACACATGATAATAATACAGCAAGAGGATGGTTTAAAGAGGAGTTGGAAAAAGAGGGTAAAAACAGAATTCAACTCTATACAGGAATTAAACCAAGAGCAAGTAATATTCATGATCTTTTTATGAGAATGGCCTGGGCTTCTCCTGCAACTCTATCAGTTATACCTGTTCAGGATCTGCTTGGGCTGGGATCTAAAACCCAGATGAATAAACCTTCGATTGCCCATGGTAACTGGACAATGCGTTTAAAAGAGCTGCCGGCAGATAAAGAGTTTATTACAAAAGTTCGCGCTGCATTAAAGATATTTGGAAGGTGTGATTAAATATAATCTTAAATTAATGAGTTAGGTTAATGGTACAGTAAAAGTGAAGCGAGATCCTTTGCCGGGCTCCGATACGGCAGAGATATCTCCACCCATTAGCTTAACAAGTTTTTTGCATATTGATAAGCCTATTCCAGTTCCCCGATATAATTTGCCTTTTAAGTTTCTGCTTTTATAAAAAGGATTAAATACTTTAATCATATCTTTTTTATTAATGCCTGATCCGCTATCTTCAACAAAAAATAGAACAGAATTGTCAACAACTTTATATCCAAAATGAACATATCCCGACTCGGTATGTTTTTCTGCGTTTGAGAGAAGGTTTGAAATAACCTGTCGTAATCGAATGGGGTCATTAAATAAAAAGAGGTTTTTATCTTTTTCGGTTATTTTCACTTCAATCTTTCTTTTTTTATTAAGTTGATAATATTTTTCCAGCTCCTCTAAAATATAGTTTACATTAAATCTTTCTTTCTTTAAAGAGACCTCGTCGGCTTCAATTTTACTTATATCCAATATATCATTTATTAGTCTGAGAAGGGATTCTGAGTTGTCATTTATAATTTTAATATACTCTTTTTTATCCTCTTCGCTCAAATCTTCTTGAAATAGAAGGTTTGAAAAACCAATTATTGCATTCATGGGAGTGCGTATCTCATGACTCATATTTGCCAAAAAAGAAGTTTTAAGGCGGTCGGCATTTTCTGCTTTATCTTTTGCATCTATTAATTCTGCGGTGCGTTCATCAATTAGCTGTTCAAGATGAAATCTGTGTCTGTTAAGCTCTTCATTTTGCTGAATTATTTCGTTCTGTTTCTCTTCGAGCATTTGGTTGGCATTGGTGAGCTTTTTTGTCCTTTCGGTAACATGATACTCAAGCACTTTATTTTGTCTCTCAAGAATTTTAACTCTCAATCTAATTATTACTGCTATTAAAAGGAGAGATACTAATAATGCAGAAATTCTAAACCATGATGTTGTCCATACAGGCTGAACTATTTTTAAATTTAGTGTTGCGGGAGAGGGATTCCATACTTTATCGTTATTTGATCCTTTTACCATAAATTGATAACTACCGGGGCTTATATTGGTATATGTTGCAAAATTGAGGTTTTTTGCTTTTCTCCACTCATCTTCATGACCTTTTAATTTAAATTTATATTGGTTTTTGGACGGACTAATATAGTTGAGTGCAGCAAAATTTATTGTAAAATTGTTTTGGTTATAAGATAGCTTTAACTCTTTTAGTTGTGATATGTCATAAGTTGTAAGATTTAATGAAGGTTTTGATGGATGAATCAAATTAAAGTTGGAGATTATTATAGGAGGAGCGATACTGTTTTTTTTAATATTCTCGGGATTAAAAATGGTTAATCCTTGTGTTGAACCAAAAAAAATAGTGTCTTCTCTGTTTTTATGTACTGCTCTTACCGAAAAATCATTCCCCGGTAATCCGTCTTCGGTTGTATAAATTTTAAAAGATGGGTTTTCCTGGTTTATAGTGCCATTATGGAATTTTGTTAATCCCTGATTTGTGCTTAGCCATAAATTACCGCTTTCATCTTCTGTAATTGCCTGAATTGTGTTGCTGGGCAGCCCATCTATAACATTAAATAATTTAAAAGTTTTATCTTTTTTATTGTATAGATTTAGTCCGGTATTTGTTCCAATCCATAAATTATCATTGCTATCAAGGTGCATACAAAGGATGTATCCCGGACTTAAGCTTGTAGGGTCACCGGGATCGTGCATTAAATGTTCAAAAGTCTCTTTTTTAATATCAAAAATGTTAAGTGCAGTATAAGTAGATATATAAAGTTTATCTTTTGTAGGTACTATATAATTGATGCTATTCCCGGCTATTGATCTATTATCATTAGGGTTATGCATATATAGAGTAAAAGAATCTTTTTTATAACAATATTTATTAAGACCGCCCCGCATTGTTCCAATCCATATATTCCCTGTGCTATCTTCCTTTATATCCAAAATGTTTGAACTGCTAATGTCTCCTTCTTTTTCTCCCGGCAAATAGTTGGTGAAACTGTCTGTTTTCTTGTTATACCTGTGTAACCCACCGTTGTATGTGCCAACCCATAAATTATCTTTCTTATCTTTTTCTAATGCATAAATACATTTATGCGTTGATTCAAGTTTATTAGTTACAGGTACATCCAAATCAACAGTATCTACTGCTCCCTCTTTTTTATTATATTTATTAAGCCCCTGTTCTGTTCCTATCCATATATAATCTCCAATGTCATAAATAGCATTGATAATATTACTTTGCAGTGATTTTTTGGGTTCAAGTCCGATCCCCATATTTCCAAATGGTTTTATTCTTTCCGAAAAAAGGTTAACTCCTCCTGCAAAAGTTCCAATCCATATATCGTTATTTATATCCATATAAAGAGAGGATATTGTGTTGTCCGATACTCTTCTTGATCTATAGGGAGTGTGATAATAATTATTATAGATTAACTTTTTTTCTTGAATAGTATTATTTCGTCTATTTATAAACAGAGATGTAAGATCTAATACTGTTAATCCTTCTCCGCCTCCTTTACCAATCCATAAGTTGTTTTTATTATCAGCTAAAATAGTGCTTATATTTCCGGACAGTACTTTTAAGAATAGAGCCTCTTTATTGACTGGTAATTCGTTATAATTTTTAAAAATGTACAATCCTGTTTTAGGGTATGAAGAGCTAAAAGATGTGCCAACCCATAATCGTTTTTCTTTATCTTCATAAATTGCGGTAATAATATTACCTTTTATACTAAGGCTGTTAGCTTTATTTGGTAGATACCTTTTAAACTGTTTTGTTTCTCTGTTGTAAATATTTAATCCGTTATAAGTTCCAATCCATATATTTGAGTTACTATCTTCATATATTACCTGAATATTGTTGTTACTTATTGAGTAGTAATCATTTTGGTCATGTTTAAATGATATTAATGTGTCTTTGCTGCAAGGTCTTTTATATAATCCGTTTTCAGTAGCAAGCCATAAATTCTCTTTTGAATCTTTAATAGCTTGCTTTATCCTTATATTTTTAAGATATGCAAAAGTGGTAAAGCTGTCGGTTTTATAATTATATGTAGCAGCCCCTAAATTGGTACATATAAACAGTTTTGTAGAAGAGATTTCTGTTATATCGTTAATTGCTGAGTGCCTTAATCCTTCATTAAGATTTGATCCTACTTTATAATGTTTAAACTCTTTTCCATTATATTTATTTAATCCGTTATTAGTGCCAAACCACATAAATCCTTTACTGTCCTGATATATTGATTTTACCCAGCTTTGCGACAGCCCGTCAGCAACAGTAAATCTCATAAAATGTTTATTGTTGCTACTTAGTATAGCAGGAAAGCATGTTAAAAGGAGTAAATAGAGTATGATCCGGCAGTATTTTTTCATACCGGTTAAATTAAATTTAAAAATGTTAAGTTAAGATAGCTCTTTTTTTATCCAATACAACATAATCATTATATTTTTTAAGCTAAAAAAAGCAGGAATTAGTTTAATTCTAATCCCTGCTTTTGAAAGAAGGTTTTTATTAACTATTTATAGAGTATAACCTTTATCTATAATTATACTAAGGTTTTTAAAAGTTCATCTTTGTCTCCTGCAAGATAATCAATTGGAGGTACCTCAAGCATTGTGTATGCTCCAGGCTGCTGTTTAATAACAGCTCTTGCACATGATATCAAAATTTGAGAAGTTAGTGCCGGATTATTAATTTTCATGTTAAACTCAAATATTTGATTTTGCGTTTGTCCCGAAACTCCTTTGTGTTCTAACTTTACGCCATGTCCCATGTCTTTTAGTTCATCTACCGAAGGTACAGGAATTATGTGTGTTTCATCCTTGGTAAAGTAGCTGTCACTTTTAATGTTTTCAACTACTTTTTCAGGATCAGCACCATCTTCCACTTCAATATAGACCATACGACGGTGAACTCCCGTTCCTGTTGGAATAGTCATTGATAAAGCATCTTTTACACCCTCTTTACCTTTTGCAGCAACCGAGTGCCCCATACTCATACCCGGTCCAAAATTGGTATATGTTAATCCTTTTGGAGCCATAGCCTTTAGCAGAGTTCTTATTACAGAATCACTTCCGGGATCCCATCCTGCTGAAATAATAGATGCTGTTTTGTGCTTTTTGCCGGTTTCATCTAACAATTTACGCAAATCAAGCATTTCATCACCGTGAATATCAAAACTGTCAACTGTACATATACCTTTAGCCAAAATCGCGCTGGCTACTTCAGGGATGCTTCTTGTAGGAGAGCAAAGAACTGCAACATCTACCTTTCCCAGATCAGATATATCTGACACAACTTTAACATTTGCAAGTTCAGGCGGATTGTTGCCTGCTGAGCCTGCTCGACGTACTACACCTGCCAACTCCATATCAGGAGCTGCATTTACTGCTTCTACTGCAAATTTTCCAATGTTACCGTAACTTACTACTGCAATTTTAATTTTGCTCATAATATCTGTTTTTAAAATTAATATTAGCTTTATTTATATTAGATAAACATAAGACAAATATCAAAAAAATAATTCAGAATTACAAATCGGTGCTTTTTTTATTCTTTTTGTAATGTTTTGTAATGTTTTGTGCCTGTTTTAAATCAAAAAGTTACAAACTTAGATTTTTTTCTTTTGTTATATTATTATGTGAACTCTATATATAGATGACAAATTATAATTTCTACTTTTTGGTTTTGTTTTTTATTAAATTTGCATAATGATTAAAATTTATCTGGAAAATAGAGATGTAGTGGTTTTCTCTCGTTGGAGCAGAAGGAGTTATGCTATATTTTCCAGTCTGAAGAAGACTATTCATATTGCTCAATTATCTTTTGATGTTTGCGAAGCCTCATTGCTCAAGAATAATAGGGTTATATCTATTTTGCAAAAAGTTGGTTTTGCGAAAGATGATGATATAGTAAAAGATGATGATGATTTTTTTAATTTTTGGGAGCTAGTTCTGTTTTTTGAATTGCTCTTTGTTGATAGAGATATAGAGGTATATATCTCTCGTTATAAGTATTGTTTTATTACATATGCCCATGTTTTGCGTTAAAGCAGAATGTGGGTTTTTTTACTGTTTTTATGATAGAGATTTTAAAAAAGAGAGTATTAAATGGTGAGGAATTAACATTTAACGAAGTTTTAGAATTAAGTAGCACACTGGATAAAGAGGATTTATATAGTGCAGCTAATTTGATTAGGGATTTTTTTTTAGGTGATATAATAGAGCTTTGCTCCATAACTAATGCTAAATCAGGAAACTGTTTACAGGATTGCAAATGGTGTTCTCAGTCTGTCTATAGCAAAAGTAATATTGATTATTATGAAATTATTAAGGATGAAGATGCTGTTAATGATGCTATAGTAAACTCTAGTCAGGGGGTTAATCGCCACTCATTGGTTACTAGTGGTAGATCTGTTGATAATAATAGCCTTAATAAGCTTATTTCTATTTATAAGCAAATTTCAAAAAAAAGCTCAGTTAAATTATGTGCATCTATGGGGTTGGTTACTAAAGCTCAATTATCCCGATTAAAGAATGAGGCTAATGTCTCTTGTTATCATTGTAATATTGAAACAGCACCTTCTTATTTTTCTGAATTGGTATCTAAACATACAATTGAGGAGAAAATTTATACTATAAAATGTGCTCAAGAAGTTGGTTTGAAAGTTTGCTCAGGAGTTATTATTGGTATGGGAGAAACGATGAGTCAACGCATTGAAATGGCATTTTTACTTCGTCGCCTAAACATTACTTCTGTTCCTATTAATATTTTGCAGCCAATAAAAGGAACAGCCTTAGAGAATATGCCGCCTTTAAGTGAGGAAGAGATAATCACTTCAATTGCACTTTTTAGATTTGTTTTACCATCAGCTAATTTACGTTTAGCGGGCGGGAGAGTACAAACTAAAAACTTTCAGCATCGAATGTTGAAAGCAGGAATTAGTGCTCTTCTTACTGGAAATTATCTTACTTCAACGGGTTTAACAATTAATGAAGATATAGAAATAATTACTAATGCAGGATTAAAAATTGATAATGGAAACTAATAGTATATTATCCTTTGATCAAAAACATATTTGGCATCCATACTCATCGGCTCTCTCATCGAGTCCAAATATTTTAGTTGAAAGGGCCGAAGGTGTTTATCTATATCTGGAAAATGGAAAAATTCTTATAGATGGCATGTCAAGTTGGTGGGCCGCTATACATGGATATAATCACCCTTGTCTTAATGAGGCTATTACTACTCAGTTAGAAAGAATGTCTCATGTAATGTTTGGTGGATTAACACATCGGCCTGCTGTTACATTGGCAAAAGAGCTTTTAAGCATTGTTCCTCGTGGATTGGAGCATGTTTTTTATTCTGATTCAGGTTCTGTTGCGGTAGAGGTGGCTATGAAAATGGCTTTACAGTACTGGTACTCTAAAGGTATGGATTTTAAAAAACAGTTTGCTACAATAAAAAATGGTTATCATGGAGATACCTGGCATGCTATGTCGGTTTGTGATCCTGTTACAGGCATGCATCATATTTTTAATAATAAATTGAATATTCAACATTTTACTCCATCGCCTAGATGTTCTTTTTATGATGATAATTTTGAATTAGATGAAGAGCAGTTAGTACTATTTTTTAGAGAGAATCATAAACAGTTAGCAGCATTTATATTAGAGCCTATAGTTCAAGGTGCAGGGGGGATGCGCTTTTATCATCCCGGTTATCTTAACTTGGTAAAGCAGTTATGCGACAAATATGGTGTGTTATTAATTATTGATGAGATCGCCACAGGATTTGGGCGAACCGGAAAAATGTTTGCATCAGATTTTTCTAATGTTTCTCCTGACATTATGTGTGTTGGTAAAGCTATTACTGGAGGGTACCTCTCTTTTGCAGCTACTTTTTGTACAGGTAAAATTGCCCATACAATCTCTAATGGGGATCCGGGGGTTTTTATGCACGGTCCAACCTTCATGGGAAACCCTTTAGCGTGTTCAGTTGCTTTGGCAAGTGTTAGATTGTTACAGAAATGTAAGTATGATATATCTGCCATTGCTAATCAATTAGAAGAGGTTCTGGGGACACTTAGAGATAATGATGCAGTAGCTGATGTAAGAATTTTGGGAGCTATTGGAGTTGTTGAAATGAAGGAGAGTGTTGATATGGCTGTAATTCAAAAAGAGTGCTTAAAACAAGGTGTATGGCTTAGACCTTTTGGTCGTTTAATATATACTATGCCTCCGTTTATTATTTCAAAAGAAGAGTTGAGAAAACTTACTCAAGGTATATGTAATGTAATAAATAGTGTTTATTGTTGAAATGAAGAAGTATATTTTACAGCTTAATAAATTAAAGGAGAGGAGTAATTATAGGGTTTTACCTGACAAAAAATCTGAGGGGTTAATTGACTTATCTTCTAATGATTATCTTGGTATTAACCATAACTCAACTTTGCATCAAAAATTTTTTCTGTCTTTTTGTCAAGAGAGTCATTTTGGCTCGGGTTCTTCACGATTATTAGGAGCAAATCTTAATCTTCATTCTAAGTTGGAAAGTTTTATTGCAGAAAGTTATAATGCAGAAGGGGCTATTTTTTTTAATAGTGGTTATCATGCTAATATTGGTGTTTTATCTTCAATACCTGATAATAAAGATTTAATCATTGCAGATAAGTTAATTCATGCAAGTGTTATTGATGGTGCAAGATTAAGTAGAGCCGACTTTGTTAGATATAAGCATTTGGATTATGATCATTTAGAGCAGCTACTCATTATTAAAAGAGGGTATTATGATAAGGTCTTTATAGTAAGTGAGACTGTCTTTAGCATGGATGGTGATGTTGCTGATATTAAAAGGTTAGTTGAGCTTAGAGAAAAATATGGCTGTTTTTTATATTTAGATGAAGCTCATGCCGTTGGTGTTCGTGGAATAAATGGATTGGGTTGTGCTGAGGAGTATAACTCTATTCAGGATGTTGATTTTATTGTGGGCACTTTTGGGAAAGCTTTGGCATCTGTTGGAGCATATGTTGTTTGTAAGCATATTTTTAAAGAGTATCTTATAAATTTTTCTCGAAGTTTTATATACACTACTGCTTTACCACCAATTAATATGGCCTGGTCTCTATTTATATTTGAATATATGCAAACCATGAAAGATGAGCGCGAAAAATTAAAAAATATGTCAATATGGTTTGGCACAATGTTAAATACAGGTTCTAAGAATCATATTATACCTTTTATAGTAGGGTCTAGTGAAAAGGCTCTTAATTTATCAAAACACCTGTTTAGTAACGGGTATAACGTTTTGCCAGTGCGTCACCCAACGGTTCCTAAAGGTTTAGCCCGCTTGCGATTCTCTCTTAATGCAGGTATAAATTGTAACCAATTACTGTATATATATCAACTTTTAAATGAATATTATTCATGAAAAAAAAATGGTTAAAAAATAAAGGTAATTCCCGACTTATAATTTTTTTTAATGGCTGGGGGATGGATTCTTGTGTAGTAAACCATTTGAAAATTGGTGATTATGATTTGATTGAGTTAAATGATTATAGAGTTTTTGATTTTACTGCCTCTCTTTTTAAAGAGTACTCAATTATATATGTAGTTGCCTGGTCGTTGGGCGTTTGGGTGGCCTCTTATGTATTGTCTAACAGTTCTTTGTCAATTCAAAAATCAGTAGCTATTAATGGAACTTGCAATCCTGTAGATATAAAAGAGGGAATTGATCCTGATATTTTTAGAGCAACCCTTAAACAATGGAACCAAA
The DNA here is from genome assembly GCA_029688995.1 of Marinilabiliaceae bacterium ANBcel2. Classification (GTDB taxonomy): domain Bacteria; phylum Bacteroidota; class Bacteroidia; order Bacteroidales; family Marinilabiliaceae; genus JARULA01. The sequence continues at coordinate 65,359 of JARULA010000001.1, read as the reverse complement.
AAAATCGTGAAAGTTTTAACGATCGCATTTTGGGGAGATCATCAAAAGAAACATTAAATCAATCAGTAATATTTAATAGAAGAGCTATTCAAAATCAAAAAGAGGAGTTGTCGGTTATTTATAATCATTTGTTAAAAAAAACTGTATGTGATTTCTCTTTCGACTATTCTTTAATAGGAACAAGAGATTTAATCTTTTCTTGCAAAAATCAGTTGAACTACTGGCATAATAGATCATTCTACAAAATTATTGACATGCCTCATTATCCCTTTTTACAATTTAGTTGTTGGGATGATATTTTAAAAAGCCTAAAATAAAGATAGTATTGAAGAATTTAATCGATAAAAGTATTGTAAAAAGACGGTTTAATAAATCATTGACCGAATATCATCAGCAAGCAGCTGTGCAAAAAGATATTGCTCTGTTTTTAGCTTCCAAAATCTCTTCCTTATATATGCCTCCCTCATCACGTTTAATGGAAATTGGTTGTGGTAGCGGATTTTTAACAGAAAAAATTGTTAAGCATATTAGCTTTCAAAAGATGTGGTGTAACGATATAACTTCCTATTCACGGCAGGTGATTGAATGTTTAGCAAAACGCTATAGCGTTCCTCTGGTTTTTTTTGAAGGAGATGCGGAGACAATCGACTTTCCATCACAATTAGATGCCGTTATTTCTAGCTCCACAATCCAATGGTTTAACCATCAAAAGTCCTTTTTTCAAAAGGTTTGCAAAAGTTTAAATTCTGGGGGAGTATTTGCTTTTAGCTCTTTTGGAGAAGACAATTTTTATGAAATCTCATCAATTACGAATATAGGTTTAAGCTATTATACATTAAATGAGCTTACATATATGTTATCAAAACAATTTGATATTATCTATTCAAAAGAGTGGTATGAAGTGATAACTTTTAAAAACCCTTTGGAAGTTTTACATCATTTAAAAAAAACCGGAGTTAATGGAGTTAGAAGAGCTCAGTTTGGTAAATCTTCAATAAAAGAATTTACTGGAGATTATGCCAGAAAATTTTCGGCTGACCTCAATCATGTAACCCTTACTTACCACCCTTTAGTAGTAATAGCCGTTAAAAAATAGCTTTAATGCAGCCTGTTTTATAGCACCTTATTCATAATATTAATTTTAATAAAATGCATAAACAGATATTTATAAGTGGAATAGATACCGATTGCGGTAAAACATATATTACCGGATTAATTGCTTTAAAACTTATAAGCGCAGGTATTAATTGTATAACATCAAAAATTGTTCAAACTGGTTCTACAGGTATTGCAGATGATATAATAGCTCATCGCAGAATAATGAATGCCGATCTTTTTCCTGAAGATATAGAGGGAGTCACATGTCCTATGGTTTATTCATTCCCTGCATCTCCACATCTCTCAGCCTTAATTGACAAACAATCGGTTGATCTTATAAAGATTAATGAAAACATTAAGTTTTTAGAGCAAAAATATGATATAATATTAAGCGAAGGCGCAGGCGGACTTTGTGTGCCATTGGCAAATAACATAATAACAGCTGATTATATTCTAAATAATAAATTGCCTCTAATTCTTGTTAGTTCATCTCATTTAGGAAGCATTAATCATACTATATTGAGTATAGATTATTGTGTTAATAATAATCTAAATTTAAGAGCAGTAGTTTATAATAGTTTTAATACTCATGATGTGAAAATTAGTGCCAGTTCTTTTTCATTTATACAAGATTATATTGTTGACAAATATCCTGGAATAGAAGTAATTCATAGTGATTTTTTAAAAGAGAGTTCACCTCAATTAATTAAGCGTATTATTGAACGTTTCATTAAGAACTAAAAATAAAAATTTATGAAGAAGATGAAAATGGTTTTTTTGAAAAACAAGGTTTTTTAAAGGCCGATGGTGAAAAAATAAAGTTCGATGATTATTTAATTGATTTTACTTTTTTTGATATCACAGGCAGTGGTACACCTGAATTATTTATAAGTAAATTAATGCCTTCGGAACATGAGCCCCCTAAGCCGTTACCTGATAGTGGATCAATTTCGTTTGCAGATAATTTTAACTCTATAGAAGGAGAAGGTCAAATATCAATATTTATAAATGATGGAGAGGGAAACTTCTCTTTTAAAGACTATCTGAAATCGGATGCTGAGACTTACCTTGAAATACCTTACATTGTTACTATACGATTTGCAGATATCGATAATGATGGAAATTATGATCTTTTTACAGGCGTTTATGAGGTTAATACATTGATTTCAATAAATACATAAGGATGCATTGGGGTGTGGAGAATTCCTTACATTGGACTTTGGACATGGTCTTTAATGAAGATTACCAACGAAAAAGAAATGGACGGTCTGCTGAAAACTTTGCTTTAATACAAAAAATGGCTCTGAACATATTAAAAAAAGATCAATCCAAAGGAAGTCTTAAATCAAAAAGAGTGAGAGCCGGATGGGATAATAAATTTTTACTGGATATTATAAAAATTTAAATGCGTTGACCCTTGATCTACTATGAATTGCATTGTATATTGCTATTCTGTTTGGGTCTTTACAGTTATTAACTGATAATTTTTTAAGCCCAAAAATTATTGGAAATTAAATCAAAATAAACCCTTTTGCGGCTATGTTAAAAGTAGTTTGCGAACAATTTAATGAACTTAAACCATTTGGCTTATTGATTGGCGAAAAAAATTATACTGAAAAGTAAGATACTAATACATCTGAAGTTAAATGGTATGAGAAGGTTAAAAAAAAATTCAAGTATTGCTTAGCAAAAATATAAAATAAGCGAAATCCGAAACGCTTTACGAGCAGGAACAATTATTATCATTTAAAATTTAAACAAAATGAACAAAGAAGAATTCAAAGCAAAAGCGAAACAATCTATTGATGAAGTTTCAGCAAAAATCAATGAGTTTAAGGCTAAAAGAGAGTCGGTAAAAGAAGATGCTAAATCCGAATATGAAGAAACTATCAAGGAATTAGAATCTAAAAAATCTGATTTAGAAAGCAAATATGCTGATTTGAAAAATGCAGCGGAAGATAAATGGGAAGATACCAAGGATGCATTTTTATCTGTCTCTGATTCATTTAAGGAAGGATTTGACAAGTTAAAGTCCTTGTTTACAATTATAGTATTAGCCTTAATATTAGCATCTTGCGGTTTGTCTTCTAACAAAAAAAAGGAAACTACTTTGAAAGATGTAAAGCAGGAAATGAGCGATGTTGCAGATGTTTCTAAAGACTTAGCCGCAGAAAATTGGGAGGAACTTAACAAACAAACTGAGGCGATAAAAGATGATATAGAAGCAAAAGCAGATAAAGTAGAATCAAAATATAAAAGTTTGAGCAAAGACCTTCAGAATCAAGTGAAAGCTCAAAAACAAAAGCTTGACGAGCAAACAGCTGAGCTATACAAAAAAATGGATAAATTTCAAGATGCTGGTAATGAGGAAAAAAAAGAATTAAAGGAAGAAATTGACCAACTAAAAACTGCGTTAGACAAAAGCATTTCCACTTTTGAAAAAGAATTGGAAGAGGATAAAAAGTAGTAAATGGAAAGTGCAATTCAATTCTATAATGATGTAATTCACTAGTTTAAAGTGAATTAAATCAACCTTACTTATTTTTGTTGTGGTTGGGTTTATAATATCTAATTTCATAAAGCGTAGAATAAAATTGTGGTTGCCAAATAAATCGCCCAACTACATCACGGCAAATTTTACCTCACAACTAGTCGGATTTATACTTAAATCAATAATTGTTTTCTCAACTTTATATTTTTTAGGACTCAGTTCTTTCACAAATAAGTTATTGGCCGGGGCGGGTCTTTTAACTTTTGTAATCGGCTTTGCATTTGTTTAATTACATCATTGATGGCTTTTTGCGGTATGAATTTATGGTTGTAATTGCCTATGAAAACAACCCCGCTACAGCCATAAAAGTGATATTTGAAACCGTAAACAATGTTGAAGGAGTCTTAAGAAAAGATTACAGAACTATACATCAGACGCCAATTAAACAAATGGGTCCATATATCACCCCACTTTCAATACATCTGGAATAGAAATGAAACCAACGAAGAATTAGCTGTTATCGGAATATGGACGCATTTTAACTTTTGATCATTAATATTACAGGGAAAACGAATTGAAGCTAAATTGTGGTTTTACCTACCGATTCCCCTCTTGAAGCTATCAGTAAAGCAATGACACTATCTGCCCTGCTCTTTGCCGGATTTGAACCTCCGGATGAAGATCCTGCCAGCTTATTACGTTCCTTTATGAAGCAAATCGTTGATTTACCAGGAGATGTAATTTTGACGTACAACGCCGGCGATTTAACTCTCGAGAGTTAAAACAATAGACTGTTAGATTTTTAGATATAAGATTTAAGATGAATCCCATAACGTTGACAATCTGCTTATTATTACAAACGCCTCGCAATTATCAACTAATTGAAATTTAGACACTTACAGCTTAACGGGCTATTCTTAAAAAGGACTTGCTAAAAAACGCATATTTCATTAATTATCACTATCTTACCTTTAAATATTTTGTAATAATTTAAACATCAAAAATGTCTGCAAAAAACGGTGTTATGATGCAATATTTCCACTGGTACACGCCCGCTGATGGCAGCCTGTGGAAAAACCTTTCAAAAATCACTTCCAAACTTGCCGAAGCCGGAATTACCGCTTTATGGCTTCCCCCGGCTTACAAAGGTGCCAACGGGGCAAATGATGTGGGTTACGGGGTTTATGATCTTTTTGATCTTGGCGAATTCGACCAGAAAGGGTCTGTACGCACAAAATACGGAACCAGAGAAGAATACCTTTCAGCCATTAAATCAGCTCAAAAAGCAGGGATGCAGGTTTACGCTGATGTGGTTTTTAATCACAAGGTGGGAGCCGATGAGACAGAAGAATTTCAGGCCACCCCATTTAATCCCCAAAACCGCCATGAGGCCATTGGAGAAAAACAAAACATAAAAGTATGGACTCATTTTAATTTTCCGGGCCGAAAAGAGAAATACTCTGAATTAAAATGGCATTGGTGGCATTTTAACGCAGCTGACTATAACGCATTAGACGAAAAAACTGACGCTGTTTATCTGTTTGAGGGGAAATCTTTTGATGACAGTGTGGACTTATCGCTAGGAAATTTCGACTACCTTATGGGGTGTAATCTTGATATTAATAACCCGGACGTTCAAAAAGAGCTCTTCTATTGGGGCGAATGGTACCTGAAAACAACCTGCGTGGATGGTTTCCGCTTTGACGCCACCAAGCATGTAAAATCTGACTTTTTCCTGGACTGGTTAAACCACATTAGGGAAAAAAGTGACCGGAAACTTTTTGCAGTAGGAGAATACTGGTCAGGCAATAGTGAAGCTTTAAACCAATTTATCGAAGTAACTGACGGGAGCATGATGCTATTTGACGTAACCCTGCACTATAACTTCGCCCGGGCAGGAAGAGAAGGTGAAAATTTCGACCTGCAAACCATTTTTGACAACTCGCTAGTACTGGAACATCCAGACCTCGCTGTGACACTGGTAAGCAACCACGACACCCAACCACTGCAATCTCTTGAATCCGTTGTCGAAGGCTGGTTTAAACCTTTGGCCTATGCCCTCATACTTCTGCGTAGGGGTGGATATCCCTGTGTTTTTGCGGCTGATTATTATGGTGCCCATTACAAAGGAACTGGCAAGGATGGAAACGAATACGAAATCTGGATGGACTCGCATCAATGGCTGATCGACAAATTTCTATCCGTCCGCGAGAAATATGCCTACGGTAACCAGAATGATTACTTCGATGATCCCAATTGCATTGGATGGACACGTACAGGGCAGGAACAAGATTCCCGCGGCATGGCAGTGATCCTCAGCAATGGCGAAGAAGGCACCATACAGATGGAAACAGGTTCTCCTGACACTACCTACTTTGACATTACCGAACATATAAGCGAAACGGTAATCACCAACCAGGATGGATGGGCTGAATTTCGATGTAAAGGAGGTTCTGTCTCGGTTTGGGTTCCAAAATAGAGGTTGGAGGGTGTCATTCTGAGGGCCTACCCCAATAAAATTTTGGGGAATAATGGGAATATGACACAAACATAGGGGGTCAACTAGTATTTTACTGATTTCTTGCTTATTACAAAATCTGTCATTGGTAACGTAGTGAAGCAACCTCAATTTTTTAACCAAACACCACCACCAATGATTTAATATAGAATAAGATGTCGCTATATACTAAAAATGGTACATGCTTATAGACTAAATTTGATACGCGATTTAATTTGAAAAATACGGGCACCCCTCCCGAGGCTTAGGTTGTTTATTTCCTGTGTATGTTATCAAACGGTCGCCCTTGCCAGGGCTCTATAAAATAAATTGGCTATTTTTTAAGGGAAACAAAAAAACGATATTTTAAACTATCCCTTTTTTCTTAAACTGTCTCTTATGTTTTAATATACCCCATAAGGTATAAACACACAATTATAAAATAAAATCATTCACTATATTTATACCTCAAAAGATATAAACTATGCTCAATCTATTACAATTTGTAAAACAACGCAGAAAACAGCTTGGGTTAACTCAGCAGGATTTAGCTGAACGTGCCGGAGTGGGTTTGCGTTTTATCCGTGACCTGGAACAAGGTAAAGAGACTTTGAGGATGGATAAAGTGAATGAAGTGCTTGCTTTGTTTGGTCATGAACTGGCCCCTGTTTCATCGAAAGAATTGAACGATGCATAGAAAAGGAAAGGTCTATTACAAGGAACATTTTGCCGGTGTCATTGAAGAGACCGAAACAGGCTATCGTTTCTCTTATGACAAAGAATATCTATCAAAGGAGGAGAAATGGCCTGTAAGTAAAACTTTGCCTTTATTTGAGCAGGCTTACTCGTCGAATACGATGTTTCCTTTCTTTGATGGTCTGATTCCGGAAGGGTGGTTGCTTGATGTGGCCGTAGATAACTGGAAGTTGAAAGCGAATGACCGAATGGGCCTGCTTTTAGCTTGTTGTAAAGATTGTATTGGTGCTGTTTCTGTGATACCGTTTAAAGAAGAGGATGATGAGTAACAAGTGTTTCTAACTGCAATTAAACCAAAAGCAAGTCAACAATATCTATAAGAGGTTTCAAAAAGCCATGCCTAAAGTGCTTGATTTTATAGATGATTCGTTTTTACCTGAAAAGAAAAAAGTTGAGTACCAGGAGTTAATTGAGGAAAGGACTAAGCGACTTTGGTTTTAACCCCAAATATAAATAACTCCCTTGTTTAAAAAATCTAAAGAAATTCTTTGGGATTTTCGGTTGTTGTTGTGTATTGAAAAAAACCTGTAAGTCAACACTTACAGGTTTTTACTTTTCTTTTCTGCGGAGAGAGAGGGATTCGAACCCCCGGACCCGCGAAGGTCAACGGTTTTCAAGACCGCCGCAATCGACCACTCTGCCATCTCTCCCTTGTTTTAACGCTTGCAAAAATAGAGTGTAAAATTGACTTTGCAAAATTTTATTGGCAAATATTTTATGATTTGTCTGCTTTTTGTTGCTGGTTTTAGCTCTCTTTTTCTATATCTTGTTGCATACTAATTTAATATGCGGGTATAATTATCCGGTTATTTTTTTTGCGATAATTGTGCCTTGTCTTATTCTGTCAGCCATTCCTATACCATCTCTTAAATTTCCTGCTAAAAATAGTCCGGGAAACTGTTTCTCAATTTTCTTCACTCTTTTTAATCTTTGTTCTGTTGTAATACTATATTGTGGTATGGCATGCGTGTGTTTAAAAACTTTAAAAAGATCTGGTTCATCTCCTTCTGGTATCAATAACATACATTTTAGCTCTTGCATAACAATCTCTTTTATGGTATTATCATCCTTTTCAGTTATTTCAGGGTTGCGCACCCCACCTAAAAAGACTGATAACAGTGCTCCATCTTCAGGTGCTCTGCCCGATAAGAAAGAAGATAAAAACTGTATCCCCAAAATGTTTCTCTTCTCTTTATGTGGTATCAGTCCGCCAAAAGCTTTTAAAGGCAAGCCTCTCCAGTTTTTGTATCCTACCGCTACCTGTAATACCTTTGCATAGGTTAAATTAGTAATATCATTTTTTTCCTTTTGGTTTAAAAAAGGAAATGTGTTTGGAATCTCGTGAGCCCCTGTAGTTGATATAACATACTTAGCAAATAGTTTTTTCTCTTCCCCGTTGCTGCTAAAGCTAGCTGAATAGTCTCTATTTTCGGGATATATTGTTAAATTTTCACAGTTATATATAATATTTTCTTCACCTATAAATTTAACCAACGCATTTATTAAATTATTTAATCCTCCCTTTACCGAAAACATTGTTCTGGTAGCCTTTCTCTCATTCTCATCCTTTTTTTTGAAAGCTTTTTTTATTCCACCTTTTATAAAGCTGCCATAATTTTGTTCCAGTTGATATAATTTGGGTAGTGCGTGTCTTGTTATAAGTTTGGACGGATCACCTGCATATATCCCTATTACAAATGGGTCAACAGCGTAATTTAAAAATGATGCCCCCATTCGTCTTTTTACCAGAGCTTCTAATGTTTCATTGGGATTTGAACCTTTTTTTCTAAAGGGTTCAAGAAGTAATTTGAATTTATCTTTCCATGCAAAGAGAGGCGTTTTTACACCATCTTTTATACAACCGGGTAGATCGTGCCAACGTGCCCCTTTCCATATAAGCCTTCTTTTTGCCTTTTTATTTGCTGGTTCAAACTCTACCTCTCCTTTGAGATTATCAAACAGATCCTGCACTTCGGCGTGTGAAACTACCCCGGTATTTGGACCACTTTCAAAAATAAACCCTTTTTCTTTATACGTTTTAATAGAACCTCCGGGGCGACCTTTTTTTTCTATTATAGTGAAGTTTATTCCTGCCTTTTTTAAATAAAACGCTGTTGTTAATCCTGTTAGTCCTGCTCCTGTTATTATTACCGATCCATTCTTGTTGCTCATAATTGAATTTCTGTTTATTAGATGCTTTTAGAGAAACAATTATCCATACTGTTTAGTTTAGGGTCTAAGATTGCAGCAATGTTTCTAACAACAAAGCGGCCTGCCTCCTTAATTGTTATTTCGTTTAAATCTGCTTCTGCTAACTGATCATCTACAAACTCTTTCATCTTTTCAGGAGAGTATTGTGTTATTCTTTGCAACTCTTCAGGGGTTGAAGAGAGATGATCTGCAGCATTTTTCCATACCAATTTGTTATTGCACATTAATTCAGTTATTAACTCCCTTACAATTTGCTCTTCTTTTGATAAAAAGAGCCCTTTTTCAGTTGCAGGAATTCCTTGAGAAATATTGTCTATATATTTTCTTATCTCCTTTGTGTTTTGAGCGTATGCTCTTTCTGTTTGACTAATTGCCGATACTCCAAACGCATATACCTGTCCGGTCGTCTCTTTAGTACAATACCCCTGAAAGTTTCGATGCAAATTATTGTTTTTGTATGCATGGCTTAGTTGATCATCTTTTTTTGCAAAATGATCCATCCCTATTGGAATATATTTTTTACTATCTGTTATTACATCCCATGCTGCCGAAAACATTTCAAGTTTTTCGTTGGGAGAGGGGATACTCTCTTTTTTAAGTACCGATTGATGAGGTTTTACCCACGGTACATGCGCATAGGAAAAAGTTACCAGTCTGTCCGGCTCTAAGGCAACAGCCTGTTTTATTGTCTCTTTAAACGATTCTGTTGTTTGTTGGGGCAGGCCATAAATAAAATCGAGATTAACACCTGCACCTCTTTTCTGTATAATTTTTATAAGCTCCTCAACGGGCAGTTCCGATTTGTCACGGTTAACTCCTTTTAATATATCAGAGTTAAAATCCTGGATACCCAGACTAACTCTGTTGAATCCTGCTTTTAAAAGTTTTAACAGATATGGTTTATTAAGATATGCCGGATTACACTCTATTGCAATTTCGGCATTATTAGAGATGGAGAAGCTCTTTTTGAGAAGCTCCATTATCTCTATTATTTGATCGCTCTCTAATGAGTTTGGAGTACCACCTCCCCAATGTATCTGTGTTACTGTACGATCTTTTTTAATCCATTGGCTTATTACGGTGATCTCCTTTTTTAAAGCATCTATGTACTCTCTTTTTAATTTAAGGCTTTGTGAAATTAGAGTATTGCAGCCACAGTAAAAACAGAGTTTTGAGCAAAACGGGATGTGAATATATATTGATACATTTTGTGGTGATAGCAAGTTTGACTCTTTTACAGCCACTTTATAATCCTCGGGGGTAAACTTATTTGAAAAATAGTTGGCCGGTGGATAACTGGTATAACGTGGTACAGCTTTGTTATACTTTTCGGTTAATTTTTTAATATCCATTTAGTTATATTGTCCAATTCCTTTTTTAAATTAAAAATTACTCCGGTTTTACTTTTAGAAAATTGTATGCCAAATTTAAACTCTTTTTTAAGTCGGATGCAAAATTATATAATGAGTTATAATCTTTTTCGGCATATTTTAAAAAAGTAGCTCCTAAACCCATAACAGCAGGCAGAGTCGATTTGTTTATAAGGTAGTAGCCATCAGTAACACTCTCTATTCCTCCTGAAATTATCACTTTTTTGCATTTAATATCTTTGGCAGTTAGGTTATCCGACACTATTTTATTTACCATAAAAGTCATCTCCTCAGCAGTATGGCCTGTATTAGCCAGACAGTTAAAATCGTTGTCACCTTTTTTTTCCCGTAAACGCTCCAGTTTGGTAAAATTTGTGCCTCCCAAAGCTCCAAACTCAATTGCTTCAAGTGGTAGCTTTAAAAGAGCCTTTAAACTTTCGGGCCCCATTCCCTGACCTACCTCTTTTACAATTAGTGAGATATTATATTTTTTTGAAAACTCTGTTATTGTTTCTATAGGTGGGTGATAAAATGAATCACCCTCTTTTTGGAAAGCCTCCTGAAGAGGATTTACATGAATTATTAATCCGTCTGCATTCAGTTTTGAGATGAGTTGAGCTATTTTATCACAACTTTTATTTTTTAACATCTTTTCAATTTGTGCAACCCCAATATTAGTATAAAAAGGTTGCTCTCCAATATACTTACGTATGTTAAAGTCTTCAAAGTGTTCATGGTTTTCAAGTGCAATCCTGCATGATCCCAGTCCCATTCCCATTTTAAACTCACTACAAATTTTTGCAAGATTTTTATTCATCTCCCGGGCCTTAGATGATCCTCCTGTCATACTTGATATCCAAACAGGCATAGATATCTCTTTCCCGTTAAAACTGATCTTTTTTATCTCACTTTTTTTATGTGAGCTTAAGAGAGGCTCATAATAAAATCGCTTATCTGCTTCTTTTGTCTTTACACGTGAATCGAAGGTAAGCTTTATATGTGATTCTTTTCTATTCTCCACAGTAGTAATCTTTATATTATAATTAGCAGAAATTATAAATGTTAAAGCTTTAAAGATATTAGTAAATAGAAATATCTTAAGGCGATTATTTTATTATGCAGTTCAAAGATACTTTTTTCTTTTTGGGCAACTAAATGTGAATAACTTTTTTGTATTTTGCTATTTTTACTAAAATTGATATGTAATTAATATTTATTATGCGCTATTTAGTTATAACTATTCTATTTTTTTCAGGCTTTTGTAGTAGTAACTTTTTAAATGCCGGTGAGCATGACGATTTGATTTTTAAAGATAAGCCTGATAATGTTACAGTTGATTATACTCCAAAAGATTCTCTTATTTTTTTTGATGCAATCGATTTTATTTTTGAAAATGTAGATGTTAGCTCTGCTACGGTGAGTGATTATATTGTTGCTGCCGGAACTTTTTTTATTGGCACCCCTTATGTTGCCGGTACCCTGGATAATTTTAAAAATGAAAGAGTAACTGTTAATCTGAGGGGTATGGACTGTGTTACTTTTGTTGAAAATTCTCTGGCTCTTGGTTTTATTGCATATTACAATAAGTGTGAATTTGATCTTTTGTCGCGGGCACTCTATAATTTACGATATCGTGACGATAAGGTTCTCTCAGGTAGAAAGCTCTCTTATTTTGACCGTTTGCACTATTTTTCTGAATGGCTTCAGGTTAATAAAAAAAGATATGATATCACTTTAATAAGTGATATTGTTGGTGATAAAGAGCTAGATACCAATGTTAATTTTATCTCATCAAATCCTGATGCTTATCCCCGTATTAAAGAGGATAGTTCATATATAGATAAATTTAAAAATAGTGAACAAGCGATATCGCAGTTTGATATGCGATACATCCCAAAAGAGAAGATAAACAGCATATGCAATTCTGTAAAATCTGGAGATGTTATTGCTTTGGTTACATCTATTGATGGATTGGATGTTTCTCATACCGGACTTGCTTTTTTAAAAAATGAGCAGCTCTTTTTACTTCATGCTTCATTAAGAAATGATGAGGTAGAAATTACACCCGTTGAGTTACAAGAGTATTTAAAGCCGCTTGATAATGTTAAAGGTATTTTAGTGGCACGATTTAATTGATTTTTATTCGTTTATTTAATTTTATATGCAAAAAAATAGGTATATAATAAAAGCTTCAGGCGAGAAAGAGATTTTTGATCCTTCTAAACTCAGACGATCTTTACAGAGAAGTGGTGCCGAGGCGCAGCTTGCAGAAAATGTTACCGATGACATATCGCTATGGGTTAAGGATGGTATGAATACCGGTAAAATATATAAACGAGCTTTTTCTCTTCTTCGTAAGAAACGGCGAAGTATGGCTGCTCGTTATAGTTTAAAAACTGCTATTATGGAGCTGGGGCCCAGTGGATACCCTTTTGAGCATTTTGTTGGTCACCTTTTTCGTTGCATGGGATATAGTGTTGAGGTAGGAGTTAATACCGAAGGGAAATGCGTTAGTCATGAGGTAGATGTTGTTGCAGTTAAAGAGACTCATCAACATTTTGTAGAGTGTAAATTTTATAATAGCAGGGGGAAATTCTCCAGCGTTCAGGTGCCTTTATATATAAGATCTCGTGTAAATGATATAATTGATAAAAGAAAAAGCGAGTTGAAGCAGAATAGTGTAAATTATCATGGATGGGTTGTTACAAATACACGCTTTTCAGAGGATGCCCTTTCGTTTGGATTGTGTAGCGGTCTTGATATGATGAGCTGGGATTATCCTGAAAAGAGTAGCTTGAAAGCACTTATAGAAAAGTTTGGGATATTTCCTGTTACCACTTTAACCCGGCTAACTAAGGCTCATAAATCTAAATTGTTAAAAAAGAATATAGTTTTATGTCGTGAAATTGTTAAGGATAATTCGCTGTTAGACTCTCTTGAATTAACAAATACTAAAAGAAAAAGAGTGCTTGAAGAGATTTATGATCTGTGTGGTTAACTTAGTTAATTATTAGCAATCTCCATATTGACTTTGGCTAAGCGGAAAATTGTTGTATTTTTGCATAATAAATTCACGGAACTTTTGATGAGTAATCTTTTATTTGTTAGGTGTGAATTATGAATTAAGCTCTTTTATTGTTGATATTTACAGGTTATAGTAATTGTTTCAGATAAAACTGATGCTTAGAGATTTTTTCATTAAAAGTTTCCGTGAATTTTTCCCTCTCTATTACACCTTTACTTTTTTTGTTATTCCGCTTTTTTTATAATAATCCGTTAGTATCTGCTAACCAAGTAAGAATTAATGCAGTAAAAAATGATATTAATGGAGAAATTAGCCATATAACAAAGAATTTATTAACCTCAGTTTTTCTAAAAATATTTTTCGCTCCCAGTTTAGCAACTCCTATACCTAAAATAGCTCCAACGTTTAGTTGCACAAGAGAAGTTGGAACGCCCTTAATCACTGACGCCATTAGTAAAAGACTTGCTGTTACAAAAGCAATAATTATAGCCTCTATTTTACCAAAAAGAATGATCTCTTTTCCTGTGTTTTGCATTATTTTTCTTCCAAAAAAAGAGCTTCCAATACCAAAATTTGGAGCAACAATTAGAGTTGATAAAATCATTATCAATTTAAAGTTATGCTCGGTAGGATGCATATCCAGTTCATTAATAGTCATTGAAGCAATTGGTCCGGCTGCATTTGCAACATTGTTGGCTCCTATACTAAATGCTACATATAGAGACATTGAAATTATAAGTCCTTTTAAAATTGGATGATTGTGAGTTTTTGCTTTAAAAAGCAGTCCCCTTTTTCTTATGGGATTATATATGTACTTACCTATTAAAAAACATATTACAAAAGATATTATTGGTAATATAAACCAGGTGGGAAGAATATCAACAAATAGTTTGTTTGTGTTGAGTGTGTTAAAATAGAGTGCTGGTGCTGTTACAGATAAAATTGTAGCCTGACTGGTAGATTGGGGGATTCCCATTATGTTGGCAAAAAGGAGTGCCAGACTAACAGATAGAAGGATTATTGAGACCAGGGTGTAATCCATCATCTCTCTTGGAAGAAGATCATTTCCAATTGTTAGCGAGGTGTTTTTTCCTGCAGCAATAGCTCCTATAAAAACCATAATTCCAAACAGTCCGGGAATAAGACCCTTTTTTATAAGATTTGTACCGTATGCTGTTGAAAACGATGGTGCTGTTCCGCTTCCACCCATGTTAATAGCTAAAAACATAGCTATTAAATAAGGTAGTAACAGATGACTAAATATTGTTGCCGACATAAAATTTTGAGCTGTTTAAGGCGTAAATTTAGCAAAAAATGTTAATTGCCACCTGCTTTTTTTGCTTTATAACCTTTTGATTTAAGATAATCAACTATTTTATCTCTAAAATCACCTTGTATTAGAATCTCTTCGTTTTTTGTTGATCCCCCTGCACCGCAAATTGATTTTAACTCTTTCTCAAGACTCTTCATATCTTCCTTTGTTCCAATAAAGCCGCAAATAAGAGTAACCGATTTTCCTTTTCGCTGTTTACGATCAAGTATTATTCTAAGGTCTTGCTGCCCGGGCCGAAGAGTGACAGGTTCTTCACTCTCCTCATTATGATAATCATAATCCGGGTTAGTGCTGAATACCATTCCTCCCTCTCTCTCTTTTCTGTTTTTTGCCATAGCTCTTTTTATTTTGCTTTTTGCAAAAATATAAGATTATATCAATTTTATATATAAAATCTCTTTAAAGGATTGCCTGGTTGTTTAAATGATGCGTTTTTTTCTAATTTAGAATTAATATAAACATTCAATTTAATATCTAATAATGTGTATATGATAACAATAATGATTAATTTTGTATGTTTTTTGTATAAATTATAATCATTGCGTCAAATCAGGAGTATAATATGTATAAAGTTGTTAGTAAAAAGTTTTTTTCAGACAATGTGGTTTCTCTCGATATTGAGGCACCACGAATTGCTAAAGCTCGTAAGGCCGGACATTTTGTTATGATAAGGGTCGATGAGAAGGGTGAGCGTATTCCGCTAACTATTTCGTCTGCTGATATTGAAAAGGGAACCGTTAATCTTGTTGTTCAAACTGTAGGGGTAACTTCTAAAAAGTTAGCTGAACTTGAAGCAGGTGATTATGTGACTGATTTGGTTGGACCTTTAGGGCAGGCAACTCATGTCGAGAAGTTTGGAACCGTCCTTGCATGTGGTGGAGGTGTTGGTGTAGCTCCTTTGTTGCCTATAGTAGAAGCTTTGAAAAAAGCCGGTAATAAGGTTATATCTGTTATTGCAGCACGATCAAAAGATCTTATTATCCTTGAGGAGCAGATAAAAGAGTATTCCGATGAAGTTGTTGTAATGACCGATGATGGTTCTTATGGTAAAAAAGGATTAATTACCGAAGGGATGGAAGAGGTGATAAACAGCGAGAAGGTTGATCAGGCTGTAATAATTGGACCCGGAATAATGATGAAGTTTGCTTCTATGACCACAAAAAAACATAATATACCTTCTATTGCCAGTTTAAATACCATAATGGTTGATGGTACAGGTATGTGTGGTGCCTGTCGTGTAACCGTAGCCGGTAAAACCCGGTTTGTTTGTGTTGACGGACCCGAATTTGATGCTCATGAAGTTGATTTTGATGAGATGTTGTCAAGATTACAAGGTTATAAAGATCAAGAACAAAAAGCTAATGATGACTATAGTTGTGTTGCAACTAAAAAACGTAAATAATGACTAATCTTACAGATTATTTGAAACAGGAGCGTAATGCTGCCTGGCGAGAAGAGCTAAGAAAAAGTAAAAAGAATAAAGAGAGAACAACAATAGAACGCATTAAGATGCCCGAAGCTGATCCGGGCGAAAGAAGTCGTTCTTATGTTGAAGTAAATAGCGGACTAACTCACGAGCAAGCTGTAGGTGAGGCTTCAAGATGTATCGACTGTGCTAATCCTACATGTATTTCGGGATGTCCCGTAGAGATAAATATTCCAAAATTTATAAAAAATATTGAGTGTGGAGAGTTTCTTAAAGCCGCTCACACACTCAAAGAGACAAATACTTTACCTGCAGTTTGTGGACGTGTATGTCCGCAGGAAAAGCAGTGTGAAGCCAGCTGTTTTTATACTTTAAAACTTAAAAAGGATCCCGTAGCAATTGGTTACCTTGAACGTTTTGCTGCTGATTATGAACAAAAAAGCGGAAATGTCTCTATTCCTGCTGTTGCAGAATCAAATGGAATTAAAATTGGGGTTATAGGATCTGGTCCTGCCGGACTGGCTTTTGCAGGTGATATGGCGAAGTTTGGTTATAAGGTAGTTGTATTTGAAGCTTTACATGAGATTGGTGGAGTTTTAAAGTATGGAATTCCTGAATTTCGTCTCCCCAATAATGTTGTAGATGTAGAGATTGATAGCTTAAAGAAGATGGGAGTGGAGTTTGAAACTAATTTTATTGTAGGTAAAACTGCTACTATTGATGATTTAAGAGAAGAGGGCTTTAAAGGCTTTTTTACCGGTAGTGGTGCCGGATTACCCCGTTTTATGAACATTCCGGGTGAGAATCTTGTTGGTATTTTAAGTTCGAATGAATATTTAACACGGGTTAATTTGATGGGTGCTGCTACTACCGGTACCGATACTCCTGTTATGAAAGGGAAAAAGGTAGCTGTTGTTGGTGGTGGTAATACTGCTATGGATTCTGTTCGTACCGCTTTACGTTTGGGAGCAGACAAGGCAACGATTATTTACCGACGTTCCGAAGAGGAGATGCCGGCACGGGTAGAGGAGATTAAGCATGCCAAAGAGGAGGGTGTTGAGTTTTTAAATCTTCATAATCCTGTAGAATATATAGGAACCGAAGATGGCAAGGTGAAGCAGGTACGTCTTCAAAAAATGGAACTTGGAGAGCCCGATGAGAGTGGTCGTAGAAGACCTCAACCTATTGAAGGTTCTGAATATATTATTGATGCAGATACTGTTGTGGTAAGTGTTGGTGTTTCGCCTAATCCTTTAATACCACAATCGCTGCCCGATTTAAAAGTAACCTCATGGGGAACAATTGAGGTTGATCCCGATACATTTCAATCATCGGTTCCCGATATTTTCGCAGGTGGTGATATAGTACGAGGTGGTGCAACAGTTATTCTTGCTATGGGTGATGGACGAAAAGCTGCGGCATCTATGCATAATTACCTAACTTCTAAAGCTAATAGCTAAAACTTCTGAATTATGGCAGATATTACAACTAAATATTGTGGATTAGATCTTAAAAACCCATTTATAGTTGGAAGCAGCGGTCTTACTTCCGGCGTGGATTCTATTAACAGACTTGCAAAAAGTGGAGCTGCTGCTGTAGTACTTAAGTCTGTTTTTGAGGAGGAGATTCTCCTAGAGTATAAGCAGACATTTAAAAATCAGCTGGGTAGTCAGGAGGCGAATCTGGAGTTTTTTGACTATTATGATTATCAACTTAAAGGTGAAATGCTTGAGAATACTACTGAGCTTATTAACAGAGTTAAAGAGAGTAATGATATTCCTGTTATTGCCAGTATCAATTGTCGCTCTTCGGCAGAGTGGTTCTCTTATGCTAAAAATTTAGAAAAAGCTGGTGCCGATGCTATTGAGTTAAACATTCACCGTGTTGTAGATTCAGTAGATGAGAGTGCAGCTGTTATTACTGAAAAGTACTTAAATATAGTGCAAAAGGTTAAGAAACATGTGACTATTCCCGTAGCAGTGAAGATGTCTCCATTTTTTGCCGATACAGCCCATATGGCTTCGCAGTTTGAAAAGGCGGGAGCCGATGCTCTTGTTATGTTTAACCGTTATTACAGTCCGGATATTGATCTGGAGAACAATAAGTTGATATCTGCACCGGTTTACTCTAATCCCGGTGATTACACTTTACCATTAAGATGGATATCTTTGCTATCGGGTAAACTTAAAACAGATATTGCAGCTTCAACAGGAATCCATTCACCTGAATCGATGATAAAAATGTTGGTGGCTGGTGCTTCTGCTGTTCAAATTGTTTCTGCTCTTTATAAAAATGGCCCCGACTATCTGTTGGATTTTTCCCACTATCTTGAGGAGTGGATGGATAAGAAGGGATTTGATACTCTTAAAGATATTCGAGAGTATGGCCGTACAATGATTCCTTCAAATAGTGAGATGTTTGAGCGGGTTCAGTTTATGAAATATTTTGGAAAAAGATGTTAATGCTCGCCTATCTTAAAATAAATAGTATTTCTATTACAGATATTAATAATTAATTTATTAATTTTGCATCGCAAATTTTAGAGTTTAATTTTAAATAACAAACTATGTTAAATCAGTATGAAACCGTTTTCATTTTAACTCCCGTTTTGTCTGATACTCAGATGAAGGAAGCGGTAGAGAAGTTCAGGAAGTTGATCCTGGATGAAGGAGGTGAAATTGTAAACGAAGAAAATTGGGGCCTTCGCAAATTGGCTTATCCTATTCAGAAAAAATCTACAGGGTTTTATACTCTTATGGAGTTTAAAGCAAAGCCTGAGTTTATTGAGAATCTTGAGGTTCAGTATCGTCGTGATGAGCGTGTTATCCGTTTTTTAACGTTTAAGATGGATAAGTATGCAATTCAGTATAGTGAAAAAAGAAGAAATAATAAAAAAGAAGAAAAGGAAAAATAGGCCATGGCACAAAATCAAAGTGAAATCAGATATCTTACTCCTCCGTCGGTAGAAATCAAGAAGAAGAAATATTGCCGATTTAAAAAGAATAAAATCAAATATGTTGATTATAAGGATCCTGACTTTCTAAAGAAGTTTTTAAATGAGCAGGGTAAAATTTTACCACGCCGTTTAACAGGAACTTCTTTAAAGTATCAACGTAAAGTATCGACTGCTGTAAAAAGAGCACGTCACCTTGCTTTATTGCCTTATGTAACCGATTTGATGAAATAATAAAGGAGGACTTTAATTATGATGGAGATAATATTAAAAGAGGATGTGACCAATCTTGGTCATAAAGATGATATAGTTTCTGTGAAACCCGGGTATGCACGAAATTTTCTTATACCCAAAGGTGTTGCAGTTCTTGCTACTGAGTCGGCACGTAAGGTTAATGCTGAAAATCAGAAACAGAGAGCCCATAAAGAGGAGAAGCTAAGAGCAGCAGCAGCTGAGCTTGCTGAACAGATTGAAGGAAAAAAACTTACAATTGGTGCTAAAGCCAGTAGTACCGGTAAAATCTTTGGATCAGTTACAAGTATTCAAATTGCTGAAGCACTTGAAAAAGAAGGTTTTTCTATTGAAAGAAAAAACATTGCAATTAAGGATTCTGTTAAAGAGGTTGGAACATACAGTGCAACTATTAAATTGCATCGTGATGTTAAGATCTCTATAGAATTTGAGGTTGTAGCTGAATAAAAAGAGCTTTACTTTAATAATAATATTCTACGTTTTCAAACAAAAAAACACCCGGAACATTTCCGGGTGTTTTTTTATGTGCGCTTGGAATAGTTATTAAATATATGGTAAAAGATCCAACGCACTTTAACAGTAAAAACTACAGGTTTAATATTAGTTATAAAAGTTCTTTATTTTAATTTTATTTTACTGCAATTGCCTCTATCTCTACCAAAGCTCCCTTTGGTAGTTCTTTTACTGCAAATGCCGCACGAGCCGGTGGATTCATTATAAAGTAAGAACCATATACATCATTCATTGCCTTAAAATCTTTCATATCTGAGAGAAGGCAGGTACATTTTATAACGTCAGTTAACTCATATCCGGCCTCTTTTAATATAGCTCTTATATTTTCCATTACTTGCCTGGTCTGGTTTTTAATATTATTGTCAACCAGTTCTCCTGTTGCCGGATTAACAGGTATTTGTCCCGAGATATATAACATTCCGTTTGTTTCGATAGCCTGACTGTACGGACCGATTGCTGCAGGAGCATTTTCTGTTTGAATAATTTTTTTCATCTTTTTAAAGTGTTTTTCTTAGTTACTAAAACCAGTTTGGATTATCTCTGGGATGACTTCTCTTCTCATATTTTAAGTCACGGAGCAGACTGCTATTTACTGCTATTGAAAAGAAAAATGATTGGTATCTGCCAACGGGAACAACATTAAAACTCATATTCCAGCAGTGAAGATTACGATTTATTCGAAGGTTGGTGTGAGAGATTTCTCCGCGATCAAAGTTATATCCGGTAGATACATTAATATTCCATTTAGGGGTTAAGCTTAATCGTCCTGAAATATTGGCATCGGCTGTAACTCTATGGTTATACTGCATTTTCCTTTTATTGAATTC
This sequence comes from Marinilabiliaceae bacterium ANBcel2, assembly GCA_029688995.1. GTDB lineage: Bacteria > Bacteroidota > Bacteroidia > Bacteroidales > Marinilabiliaceae > JARULA01. The sequence goes on along the minus strand of JARULA010000001.1, from coordinate 44,607 downwards.
GTCTTGTACAAGTCGCATATTATAGCTGATGGAGATATTCCATGGCATATTGAAGTCTACATAACCATCATCTCCGGCAGTCATAGCTTCAGGCTCTATTGCCCCCTGGCTCTGTTGATGTTGGCCATTATTATTGAATGGATCTTCATCTTCTGTTTCATCTCCATTATCACTTTCAGCTCTCTCATCTCTTCTAAATGTTTCGGGGCCAAGATTAAAGCTAAAACTTAAATTTGCATTTTCTAGTCGTCCTAATCTTCTGTTTCTGCCCCATTCTGAGTTGTCAACTACTACAGGTCTTCCTGTATCCAGAGTATCTAGTGCATAGGGATTAAATGTTGCTCCAAAATTTATATTTGTATCAAATATTTTTGTTCTGCCACTCATATTAATTCTTGACCAGTTTAATGAGTCGGCCATAAAATTGTGTGATGTGCTAAAATTTAAAGATTCTAATATGTTAATTTTTCTTTCTCCCGATTCCGATTCTTCATCTCTCACTTTCATCTCCACCGTGTTTCCTAAGCTAATACCCATAGAAGCTGACTCTCCACGACCCGGCACACCATAAAGGCTGTTTTGAAAGGGGGAGTATTCGTGGTGAACAATGCGATCATTTGCTCTGTCATAATATTCAAACCAATCGTAGTAGCCATATGAAGGGTCTCCAAAGTCGGGACGGTAATTAAAACTAACCGATGGCGTCATTACATGACGTACTGCATCTATTCCGTCACCAAAAATTCTTCGGTTGGGTGTGAAAAAGGTGTATAGCTTTGTTGATGTACTCACTCCAAAATTGTAGTCATATATTCGATTGAATCCTGATGTGGTATCTTTTGTTACAATCTCTTGTCTCTCTTCATCCCATCCCTGTTCCATCGATCTAAAGTACCACCTTTCGGTATAATTTATACTTGGGTTTAGTGTAAAATGATTTAACACATTCATAGTCATTGATATAGGGATTGAATGTCTTACTCCGTTGCGCCAATCGTTGGCCAGACTGGACGGACTAACACTGAAGTCGCTTTCATGTGTCTGTATTTGATTTCGCATAGAAGCAGTATATCCCAAACTAATATTTTCGTACCATGCATCATCGCCTATACGTCCATCTCTTTTAAAGGGATAGATACGATTCATGGTAAGTGTCATATCCGGTATTGTAACATTAATTGTAGTATCTCTGCTGTTTTGAGAATGAAGAGCACTTAATGATAAATTAAAAGGAGAGTCGGGAAATCGTCTTGAATATGATATACTTGATCTTTTTGTGTTTTGAGCCAATACTTCAGGATTAATAACCGATCCTACATTGTTTTGGTCGAAAGAGCTTGAAGAGAAATTTACACTTGCCGAGAATGTTCTGTATGGATTTGCCTTTTGATCCTGCCGATGTGACCATGTTACAGAAAAGTCGGTTGTTTCACGATAATCAGGCAAATCTTTTTCACTATGGATATTTGTAATTCGCTGAATATTAAAATTACCACTATATCTGTATCGTTTTCTGTAATTTGATGAAGCTCTTATTCCCCATGATCCATTTCCGTATATATCACCGGTTAGTGCAAGATCAAAATATTCATTAGCTGCCCAGTAGTATCCCCCGTCTCGAAGAAAAAATCCACGGTTACTCTCTTCTCCGTATGAAGGCATTAAAATTCCCGAACTGTATGATTTTGTCATGGGTACGTATGCAAATGGAACTATAAGAGGGTATAGTTTAACATCTTCAATAACCAGGTAGGCTGGTCCGGTAATGATTTTATCTCCCGGAATAACTTTTGCCCTTGTCATATTAATATAAAAGTGTGGGTGATCATGATTATCGCATGTGGTATATCTACCATCTTTTATATAATATGTATTGTCGGCATTCTTTTTAGCCCTGTCACTAACAACAAAACCTTCTCCCTGCGTTGTAACTACGTGTTCTATTATTGCTCTTTCAGTTTTAAAATTGTAGGTAATGGTGCGCATTTCATACTCCCCGCTTGGATCTGTAAATACCGGTAATCCGGTTTCTACTCCTGCTGAATCTTTTCTTCCGGCTGCGTATGCAAGATCCTGATCTAGGTCTAACTCTATGTAGTCGGCTGTCAGCTCTACATTTTGATATGTGATTCTGGCATCTCCGTACAGGTAAACTTTTCCTCTGTCGAAAAGTGTTGAGTCACTTGCTGTGTATGTGACCTCTGACTCTATAAATGATTCTTGTCTCTGTTCTGCCGGTTCTGCCGGTTCTTCTTCTATTTGCTCTTCATCACCTGAAACTTCTTCAAAATAATTTTCCTGCTCTACCGTTGTTACTTCACCGTTTTCAGGATTACCTATACTCTTTTCTGAATTATTATATGTTATACCACTAATCTCTATAGAGATTAGTAGAAAAATGGCTGATAGTAATACTACCACTCTTTTTTCCTTTAGATGATTATAATTGTAACTGTAATAAGTCAAAATTCAGAGGCTTTTTTGAATATTGCCACAAAAATAAGGTAAAAAATGGTCTTATAAATCCCTTAGTGTAATAATTTCTCTTTTTTAAGAATATATAGTAGTAAGCAAATATATTGCCACATTACATATGTAGCGATCTTTAGTTTTAGGTTTGGCATAAAAAATGATCTCTTTTTAGTTGTGAGTACATATATTTATTAATTTTGAAGATAATTTGAAATTTTAATTATAATCATTGCAGATGGTGATTAAAAGAGTTAGTTATATACGACAGTTGGTTTTGATTTGTATTGGGTTTGCTCTCTTTTCTTTTATTGCAAGTGGTGAAGGTGTTGATCAAAATCGTTTTAAAACTGTTGTTATTGATCCCGGTCATGGTGGAAAAGATCCGGGAGCAAGAGGACGAACAGTTAAGGAGAAAGATGTTGTTTTATCAATAGGTTTAAAGGTAGGAGAGTATCTTAAAAGAGAGTTGTCCGATTTAAATGTTGTTTTTACCCGTGAAGAGGATGTTTTTGTTCCTTTAGATGAGAGAGCAGCCATTGCCAATGAAGCCAAAGCTGATCTTTTTGTTTCTATACATGCAAATTCTATTAGTAATCCTAATATTTATGGGGCCGAAACTTTTGTTTTGGGTTTGCACCGTTCTGCCGAAAACCTGGAAGTAGCAAAAAGAGAAAACTCTGTAATTACTTTAGAGGAGGATTACACTACTAAATATGAGGGTTTTGACCCAACCTCCACTGAATCATATATAATTTTTGAGTTGATGCAAAATGTTTATCTTGATCAAAGCATTTCTGCGGCATCTATTATTCAGGATCAGTTTGAAAATCGTGTTGGACGCTTTAATAGAGGTGTTAAACAGGCAGGTTTTTTGGTTTTACGAAAAACTGCAATGCCGGGTGTTTTGGTTGAAGTTGGCTTTTTAAGCAATGCTAATGAAGAGAAGTTTCTTGCCTCTGAGATGGGACAGGTATATATAGCTTCAGCTATTTTTAGGGCTATTCGCGAGTATAAATTTAATTATGATGATCGCAACCATATTGCCGGACGACCATCTCGGGATAAAGATCTTACTCCCGGAGACGTTCAGGTTGATGACCTTTTCGATGAAGATCAGGTGCAGTTTCGTATTCAGGTTGCTTCATCGGGGATGCTTATAGATGATGGAACCGGACCGTTTGAGCTTTTTGATGATGTATGGGTATATGAAGAGGGTGATCTTTACAGATATACAACAGGTTTGGCTGGTAGTTATGAAGATATCCAGGAGAGCTTGTCAGATGTTAGAGAGAAAATTCCTGGTAGTTTTATTGTTGCATTTAAAAATGGAGAAAGAATACCAGTAGAGTCAGCAAGAGAAATTAATAATTGATTTAAGCTTTTCGGTAGTGGGTAGTTCCTTTTAGTAATAACGAATCTAAACTGTTTTCTAATGCATATTTCAAAAGAGGCGAAGATTGGTGTTTTGTTGATAGTGGCACTCTCAATTCTTGTTTGGGGTTTTAACTTTTTAAAAGGTAAAAGTGTTTTTTTGACAGGAGATGTATATTACGGGGTATATGAGCGAGTTGATCGAATTTATGAGGGAACCCGTGTTCTATATAAAGGTTATCCTGTTGGCTCTGTACAAAACATTTCGATTCACCCTTCTCAGCCCGGTAGGTTTATAGTAACTTTTAATATGCGCGAGCGTATAGCTTTGGCTGAAAATTCTATTGCTGCAATCTACACCCCGGGAGTTATGAATAGTAAAGTAATTGAGATTATTCCTGGGGATAGTCCGGTTTTATTATCACGTGGTGACACTCTTGAAACAAAAATTATTGATGACTTTATGGGGCAAATTGAAAGAGAGTTTATGCCGGTTAAGGATAAAACGGAAGATCTTTTAGATGGGCTCAATACTTTTATGCATAATTTAAACGCTCTCTTTGCCGAAGATAATGAGGATAATATTTATAATACTGTTTCTGGCTTAAATTCTGTAATCGCTAATTTTGAAGAGACCGGCGATGATATTAGCACTTCTTTTGAAAATATTGATAAGATTACCTCTGCAATTGAGAGACAAACCCCTCAGCTTGAAGAGACCATTAATAATTTAGCAGAGTTGACAGCAGAGCTAACGCAAAGTAATATTTCTGGTTTAACTGTGAGTGCAGATACATTAATGAATAATATCTCGTCGCTTTTAAATGATATTGAGAGAGGGTATGGATCAGCCGGACTTTTACTTAATGATCCGCAACTCTATTTAAATTTGAATAGTGCAGTTGTTAATCTTGACAGGGTGTTGATGGATTTGCGTGAAAATCCTAAGCGCTATGTTAATTTTTCTGCTTTTAATTTTGGACGTAATGTATATATTGAGCCTTCAAAGGATAAAGCTGAGGAGATGGGAATTCAATTTATGGTTAAACTTGAAGAATCACGCAATCCTCAAGATAGCTTAAGAGGTGAGATGCTGGACAAACAAAATGATCATATTATTGCAGAGAGAAGATCAGGCAGATTTTATATTTATACAGTTGGTGAGACCTCCCTTTATAGTGATGCTATAAAATTAAAGAACCTCTACTCTAAAGATTTTCCTAAAGCCGAAGTTGTGGCTTTTAAGAATGGAGCCCCTATTAAACTTGATTATGCACTTGAAAAAACAGATGCTTTAAATTAGAGGTAGTGTAAAAATCTTATTATTGTGTTAAATAGGATAATTTCTCTTCCTTTTCATGTTTAAAAACATTTTCAGATTTTGGAAAAAATTACAATCCTCTTTTTACCAATAGTTTAAGACCTCTGTGTTAAACCTTAATTTATTGATAACATTCTTATTAACAGAAGGTTGCAGCAATCAAGTATAAACTCTTGTAAACTAATGCCGTAACTTTTTTTGACAAAAGCAACAGCAATATCATTTTTTTTTTCAGTTTTTTTTCACAAATTTTGTTTTGCCACCAAGGATTTTTGTAAAACATAATATTTAAAAGAAAGTTTGTTAAAAATGAAACTGGATCATCAAGAAGTCTGGGACAGGTGTATGGATATAATAAAAAAATCCATTGACCCAATGGCTTTTCAAACATGGTTTGAACCCATAGTACCGCTCAAACTTGAAGGTGGAAATTTAACCGTTCAGGTCCCTAGCCTCTTCTTTTATGAATTTATTGAAGAGCAGTATATCGGATTAATCAGTAAAGCACTTCGTGGTGTTATTGGTCCAAAGGCAAAGTTGGAATATAGTGTGGTTATGGATAAGGGGACCTCTAACAAAAGTGACTCAACATTAAACTTTCCTACCTCTAATCGTTCAGATTTGAGGAACAGAGCCGTGGCTCCTTCAAAAAAGGAGGGACAGCCAGATATCAAAAATCCTTTCGTTATTCCAGGTATTAAGAAGTTGAATGTTGATCCTCAGCTTAATCCGGATTATACATTTGATAATTTTGTAGAGGGTGATTGCAATAGGTTAGCTCGTTCAGCAAGTATGGCTGTAGCTAAAAACCCGGGTAAAACCGCATTTAATCCGCTATTTATTTATGGTAGTTCCGGACTGGGAAAAACTCATTTGGCTCAGGCTATTGGTGTAGATGTTAAAACCCACTCACCTGACAAAACTGTATTATATGTAAGTGCCAATAAATTTCAAACTCAATATACCGACTCTATCCGTGGAAATACTACAAATGACTTTTTAAACTTTTATCAGATGATAGATGTTTTAATCGTCGATGATATTCAGGAGTTTGCTGGCAAAACCGGTACACAAAACACATTTTTTCATATATTCAATCATTTGCAGCAATCGGGCAAACAGTTGATATTAACCTGTGATCAGCGTCCGGCTGATTTACAAGGTATGGAGGAGCGTCTTTTATCACGTTTTAAATGGGGTTTACCTGCCGATTTGCAGGCTCCGGGTTTTGAAACACGTATTGATATATTGAAGCATAAGATCTATAAAGATGGTATAACTGTCTCTGATGATGTTGTATACTATCTTGCCAGTCATATAAATCATAATGTTCGTGAATTGGAGGGAGCATTAATATCTCTTCTCTTTTTATCAACGATACATAAAGAGGAGATAACTCTTGAAACAGCTCAGGATGTTGTTAGTAAACTGGTAAAAAAGGTTACAAGAGAGATTTCTGTAGATTTTATTCAAAAAACCGTTTGTCACTATTATGGTCTGCAGCCCGAAAATCTACAGTCTCGCACAAGAAAGAGGGAGATAGTTCAGGCAAGACAAATTGCTATGTATTTTTCTAAAAATATGACAAACTCATCTTTGTCGGCCATAGGGTCAAAAATTGGTAAAAAAGATCATGCTACTGTACTGCATGCATGTAAAACCATTACAAACCTTATTGAGACCGATAAAGATTTTAAGAGTCAGATAAAAGAGATTGAGGCTCAACTGAGAATGTAAGTTTAGTTATGACTCCGTAGAAGAACCACATCGTATAAAATTTGCGATGTGGTTTTTTCATTGTATTATGCCTTTGTATAGAAAATATTTATCTTTGGTACTTTGTTTGTAAACTAATATGTAAGAGTTGACATAATATCTGTTTTAAATTTAATATGGATTTATCAAATGAAGATTTTAAAAATAGATTGCTTCCTGTTTCTTTTATTTACTACTCTACTTTTTTTTCAGGGCAGTATAAATGCACAGCATGATAATGATCGTGACTTACAGCGTATAGTCCTTGATGGTAAAGAGTACTATCTTCATGTTATTGAGCGTGGTGAAGGCTTGTATCGTATCAGTGTTGATTATGGTGTTACTATGCAGGAGATTCTGGATGCTAATGATGATATCTCTGAATCACTAAAAGTTGGTCAAATTTTACGAATTCCTGTTATATCCGGAAGAAATGAGACTAATCAAGAGCGTGATAGTACAGGAGATTTTCTATATCATACTGTAGAGAAGGGCCAAACAGCTTTTTATATTTCCCGTAAATATGATGTTCCCCTTGAGATTATCTATGAGTATAATAGTAATACAAGAGAAGGATTGGTTGAAGGTGCAGTTTTACGCTTTCCGGTTGATAAAGTTGGAGGTTTAGATAATGATTCAACCGAAGCTGCCGATTCATCGGGTGAAAAGGGTGAATCATATATATACCATACTGTACAGCCACGTGAAACACTTTATGCACTATCCAGAGAATATGATACCGAAGTAGAAGATATTATTGCTCTAAATCCTGCACTTAGATCCGGGGTCTTATCGGTAGGTTCCGAAATAAGAATTCCCGTCAGTGATGAACAAAAGAGAGAAGCTGAGCTGCGAAGAGCTTCTGCAGAGAGTAGTCAAGAGAGTAAAGAGTCTCAAAAAAGCGCCTCTTCAAGTCAGTTTATCGAAAGTGGAGATTATCTTTATCATAATATTGAGAGTGGACAAACTCTTTACTCAATTAGTAGGCGCTATCAGGTAAGTGTTGAAGATATTAAGGAGGCTAATCCCGGTGTTTCTGAGGATGATTTACGTGTTGGTTATCGTTTAAGAGTTCCGCGACCCGATCTGTTTAGTGAGGAGGCTGTAAGTCAGCGTGATGAGTCACGTCTTTTTATAACTCATGAGGTTCGTCGCAGGGAAACTCTTTTTGGAATTTCCAGGGAGTATCATGTTGATATAGAGGTGATAAAAGAGGTGAACCCCGATGTTGATTTTGCCGATTTACAAACCGGTGCAGTTTTACATATTCCCACTGATGCCTGGTTTGCTAACCGTACTGCTCTCGCTTTGTCTGAGACTGAGCCAGAAGATGAGCCACTTTTTGATGATTTTGTAGTAGAACCCGAACATAAAGAGTGTGAGGAGCAAAAATACATTGGATATGAACGGCCGGTGAGGGTTGCACTGTTACTTCCTTTTGCTGCTAAATCGACAAATGAGTATTTAACCAATGAAAATGATACTTTGGAATTTTCACAGTCGGTTCGCAGCGCAGCTTCTCGTTCACGAATTTTTACCGAATTCTATTCAGGAGTTTTACTTGCTTTAGATACATTGAAAAATCAGGGAATTAATGTGGATCTTTCAGTTTATGATATATATGGTGGTCGCAGCTCTATTCAAAGGGCATTGCGTGACCCGTCACTTAAAAAGTCTGATCTTATTATTGGTCCGGCAGAAAGCCGTGATTTAAAACCTGTTTCAGAATTTAGCAAAGAGCACTCTATTCCTCTAATTTATCCATTATCGAATACTAACAATGAAATTGGCAATAACCCTTATCTATATCATATCAATACACCCGATTCTCTTGTATATGATATTATGGCCAATGAGATTGTAAAACAGGCAGCAGGTCACAATATTCTTGTTATTTTACCATCTTCTCAAGATAAGGATGCTGTTAATTTTGTTGATAAATTAAAGCAAAAAGTTTCGCATAACACTCTAGATGGTGATTCTATTAATTTTAGGGAATATTCTCCCGGATCAAATGATTTGGTGGAGATACAGGCACTTATTAAAAAAGATGAGATAAATTACATTGTAGTTCCTTCAAAAGAGACAGCCGATGTAGCACGTATTATTCCTGTGCTTTCAGGAGTTAAAGAGCGCACCGGGGCAGATATTAGACTTTTCGGCATGTCGGATTGGTTACGATACGAGACCGTTGAGCCTGCACATATTCATAAGCTTAATGGAACAATATTTACATCGTACGCTCTTGATTATGATTGTGATTATACTAACAAATTTATTAACAAATATAGAGAGTGGTATTATACCGAACCTCATGCAATCTCTCCCTATTTTCAGTTTTCCAGCACCTCATCGGGATATTCACGATATGGTATTTCGGGTTATGATGTAGCCGGGTACTTTATTCAGGCCCTTGTTAAATATGGAGATAATCTGGATATCTGTATTAACGAGTGTAATCTGGATCTTGTTCAGTTTAATTTTAAATTTCAAAGAGTTTCGAACTGGAGTGGATTTTATAACAGAGGCATTCATATGCTTAGGTTTAAGCCCGATTTAACTACTCAAAGAGTTATAATGGCAGGTAACTAAAATAGTGTTCGACTTAATATTCAATATGCTATTAATAAGAAGAGAAAAAGAGGGAAATAATGATTGCAATTAATCAGTTAACCGTTGATTTTGGAGGATTTAGACTTTTTGATGATGTCTCTTTTTTAATTACTGATAAAGACAGGATAGGATTGGTAGGGAAAAATGGTGCAGGTAAATCAACTCTCTTAAAAATTATAGCTTCCGAAAATGAGCCTTCTTTTGGCAATGTTGCCGCCCCAAAAGATGTAACAATAGGTTATCTGCCTCAGCATATAAAATATTCTGATACAACATCGGTAAGGGAGGAGGCTGAAAAGGCTTTTAGCAGAATTGTACAACTTCAAAAAGAGATTGATAATCTCACCTTTGAAATCAATAGTCGTAACGATTATAATTCAGATGATTATTTAAATATTATAGATCTACTCTCCGAGAAGAGTGATCAATATAACCTTTTGGGTGGTAATAACTATTTATCGGACCTTGAAACCACACTTAAAGGTTTGGGTTTTAAGCAGAGCGATCTGGAGCGACCAACCTCTGAGTTTAGTGGGGGATGGAGGATGCGTATTGAGCTTGCTAAAATTCTTTTACGCCGGCCCGATCTTCTATTATTGGATGAGCCTACCAATCATCTCGATATAGAATCAATTCAATGGCTCGAAGAGTATCTTAAAAGTTATTCCGGTGCACTTGTGCTTATATCTCACGACAGGGCTTTTTTGGATAATATAACAGATAGAACCATTGAGATATCCATGGGTAAGATATATGACTATAAAGCATCCTATAGTGAATTTATCGAGCTTCGAAAGGAGAGACGTGAAAAACAGATTGCTTCATATAAAAATCAGCAGAAAAAAATTGAAGAGACCGAAGCTTTTATAGAAAAGTTTCGATATAAAGCTACTAAGGCTGTACAGGTTCAGTCACGTATCAAGCAGTTGGATAAGATGGATAGAATTGAGATCGATGAGTTTGATACAAGTTCTATTAAAATTAAGTTTCCTCCTGCTCCTCATTCCGGAAAGATCACCGTAAAGGGTAGTAGTATTTCAAAAAGTTATCCAAAGGTAGATGTACTTGATAATATAGATTTTGAACTTGAGCGGGGAGAAAAAGTTGCGTTTGTTGGTAAAAACGGAGAGGGAAAAACTACTTTGGCCCGCATTATTTTGGGAGAAATTGAGTATAGTGGCACTATAGAATTGGGGCATCAGGTAAAGATTGGTTACTTTGCACAAAATGAGGCTGATAAATTGGATAATTCCCTTACAGTTTTTGAGACAGTTGATAAGGTGGCTCGCGGCGATATTCGTACTAAAATAAGAGACCTGCTGGGCGCATTTCTTTTTAGTGGAGAGACAGTAGATAAAAAAGTTTCTGTATTGTCAGGCGGAGAGAGAACCAGGTTAGCTATGGTTCTGCTTTTACTTGAGCCTGTTAATTTTTTGGTTATGGATGAGCCTACCAACCATTTGGATATGCGCTCAAAAGAGATATTAAAAGAGGCGTTATTAAAATTTGAAGGTACTGTACTTTTGGTATCTCATGATCGTGATTTTTTAAATTCCCTTGCCGATAAGGTGTATGAGTTTTCAAATAAGAAAGTGCATCAACATATTGGAGGTATTTATGATTTTCTTGAAAAAAAGAAGCTTGATTCATTAAAAGAGCTTGAGATAGCCGGACAGGCAAAAGAGAAAAAGAGTGTTGAAGTTGCAGAAAGCAACTCTTTTCAAAATCAAAAAGAGGATAAGCAGAGTAGCTATGAGAAAAGAAGAGAGATAAATCGTAAAATTAAGCGAACACAAAAAGCTGTTGATAGTAGTGAGGCTAAGATTGAGATGCTAGAGAGTCGTATTTCTGAGTTGGATGCAATTCTTAGTAATCCCGATGAGGGGGATAATTATGAAGAGCTATGTATTGAGTATGAAAATACTAAAAAAGAGCTTACCCTGGAGATGGAGAGATGGGAAGAGTATCATATTAAACTTGAGGAGTATGAATCTCTGTTATCTTTATAAAAAATTAAACTTTTAAAGAGAGATAATTTTATGTCAAAAAAAAATGCCATATTTGGTATAAGAGCTGTTATTGAGGCAGTTAATAGTGGAAAGAGTATTGATAAAGTTCTTGTAAAACAAGGATTAACAGGAGATCTCTATAAAGAGCTTACTACTCTTCTTAAGATGCACAATATTACAATTCAAAAAGTGCCTGTCGAAAAAATTGACCGACTAACTAAAATAAGTCATCAGGGTGTAGCAGCTTTTGTCTCTCCAATTGATTTTGTCAACTATGAAAAGCTAACTAAAGAGCTTTTAGAGAAAGGTAAAACGCCTTTCTACCTTGTTTTAGATGGTATAACCGATATTCGTAACTTTGGAGGAATTGCCCGTACTGCTGAGTGCGCCGGTGTAGATGCGATTATTATTCCCGAAAAGGGTAGTGCAGCAGTTAACGCCGATGCTATAAAAACCTCGGCCGGTGCCCTTTTTCGCATTCCGGTATGTCGTGTGCCAAAGATGTGGTATGTGATGAAGTTTCTTAAGTCTAATGATTTCTCTATTGTAGGTGCTTTTGAAAAAAGTGAAACTGATTATCGTAAGCCAAACTACGCAAATAAACCTGTAGCCCTGGTATTGGGATCTGAAGATAAAGGCATCTCTTCACAGGTAGCAAAAATGGTTGATAATATGGTCTCCATTCCCGTTAAAAGTGATATTGGGTCGTTAAATGTATCGGTGGCTGCCGGACTCTTAATTTATGAGATAGCAAATCAACGAGAGTAGCTGCTTGTTAAAACTCTCTCTCTCTTTAATATAAATTAGCTGAATTGAAACATAGCATTGTCAACTGGTTTGGTAATGTTTATATGGTTACTATAAGGTGATTTTCTTAAATGGAAAAAGTGAATTTTTTATTTTTTAATTCAAAGAAAAAAGTTTTGTTTTTTAATATTAAACCGATATATTTGAATTAATAATTCAAAAGGTTGATGTTTCATGGTTGCCTAAATGCAATTCTGAATGCTTTTTGTACTTATTAAGTTTTGGTTTTGGATGGCATAAGGCAGTGTTTTGGCACTGCCTTTTGTTGTTTATTTAGCTTTCTTTTATCTATCCACCTTTTTTATCTACCCTCATGTTTTAAACAATAAATCTCTCTGTTTTGTTTTCTTTACAATTTGTTACACTCTGTTTTTGAGTTGTAAAAAAAAATAGCTATACTTTTAAAAATCATTAAAAATAACTATTATTGTGATAGAGTAATATTTTTACTCCATAATTTATTGGTAAGATATTAGCAATTACCTCATTTTAATTAAAATTTTCTCTACATAATATTGTAGTGTTATGGTGATACAGGAAGTTATTACAACCATAATAATATATGGATGTTGTAATTGTATAGCTTAATGTGATTAAATATTTAAAAATGTAGATATGGATAACTATTTTCAGGAAGCTTTATCTCTTTTAGGTGTGGGAATGATAACTGTTTTTATCATTCTTTTATTTGTGGTTTTAATTGGTAAGGGATCTATTTTTTTTGTTAATAAATTTTTCCCCGATAGCGGAATAGATAAAACTGCAGCAGCTTTTAAAGCTGGTATTGGTGCTTCTAAAACTGCTGCTATTGTTGCTGCCGTTAATGTTGTAACAAAAGGGAAGGGGAGAGTAGATAAAATTGAAAAAAAAGTAAGCAAACAGATAAAATTATAATATTATGGGAAGAAAGATAAAATTTTCTCTGTTGTACAGAGATATGTGGCAATCATCGGGGAAATATGTTCCCCGGCTTGATCAGTTGGAGAAAGTTGCTCCGCATATTGTTGATATGGGGTGTTTTGCAAGAGTTGAAACCAATGGAGGAGGTTTTGAACAGATAAACCTTCTTTTTGGTGAAAATCCCAATAAAGCTGTAAGAGCCTGGACAAAGCCTTTAAAGGATGCCGGTATTGAGACACATATGCTTGAGCGAGCACTTAATGGAATAAGAATGACTCCGGTTCCTGCTGATGTTCGAAAGCTTATGTATAAAGTTAAAAAGAAGCAGGGTACAGATATTGCAAGATCATTTTGTGGATTAAATGATTCACGTAATATCCTTGACTCTATAAAATATGCAAAAGAGGGTGGCATGGTTGCTCAGGCAGCTATGAGTATTTCATATTCTGAGGTGCATACAGTAAAATATTATGTAGATTTAGCTGATGAGCTTATAAAAGGAGGTGCAGAAGAGATATGTCTTAAAGATATGGCGGGAGTGGCACGGCCTGCCTGGCTCGGTCAAATAGTTAAGGAGATACGTAAAAAGCATAAAGATATTCCAATGACCTATCACGGTCATGCCGGACCGGGTTTTCAGGTAGCAACAATTCTTGAGGTTTGTCGTGCAGGTGTTGATTATGTTGATGTTGCCATGGAGCCTCTCTCCTGGGGAACAGGTCATGCAGATCTTTTAACTGTTCAGGCTATGCTTAAGGATGCCGGCTTTGACGTACCAGAGGTTAATATGAAAGCTTACATGAAAGTGCGTAGCTTAACACAAGAGTTTATTGATGATTTTCTGGGTTATTTTATTAATCCCAAAAATCGTCTTATGAACTCACTTCTTATTGGCCCCGGATTACCGGGGGGTATGATGGGAAGTATGATGGCCGATCTTGAAAAGAATCTTGTTAGCTTAAATAAGTGGAAAAAGAAAAACAGTAAGCCCGAACTTTCTTTGGATGAGCTTTTAATTAAGCTGTTTGATGAAGTTCAATATGTATGGCCACGACTTGGATATCCTCCACTGGTTACCCCATTTAGTCAGTACGTTAAAAATATTGCATTAATGAATGTAGTCCAGGTTGAGAAAGGAAAAGAGCGCTGGAGTATGATAGCTGATAATATTTGGGATATGATTCTTGGTAAGAGTGGAAAACTTCCCGGTAAGCTTGATCCTATACTACTAAAAAAGGCTGAAGAGGAAGGTCGTGAATTTTATACCGGACATCCTCAGGATCCCTATCCTGATGCTCTTGACAGTTTTAGAAAAGAGATGGATGAGAATGGATGGGATTATGGACAGGATGATGAGGAGCTTTTTGAGTTGGCGATGCATCCCGAGCAGTACCGTAATTATAAGTCGGGCAAAGCTAAAGAGAACTTTAATAATGAGATTGCCGAGATTGAGGCTAAAGAGAAAGAGGCTGATCAACCAAAGGCTTCAACTTCCGGATTACCCGAAGGTGCTACTCCTTCACACATGAATATTGATGTTAATGGTGAACAGTTTAAAGTTACTGTCTCTTATGGCGATGCCACTGTACAAAATACAACCGAGCAACAGAGTTCTTCTGTGCCTGCAACCGATAACAGTAATTCAAACGGTGAAGGAGAGCCTTTAATTTCACCCCTTGAAGGAACCTTTTACCTTACCAAAGAGCCGGGAGAAAAACCTATCGAAGTTGGTACGCAGGTTAAAGCGGGTGATATTGCAGGGTATGTTGAAGCTATGAAAACTTATAATGCTGTTCGTTTTGATAGTTCCGGAACCCTTGTGAAATTTGCCGTAAATAATGGTGATGATATCGAAGAGGATGATGTTATAGCCTATGTAAAGTAGTTTTTTTGTCAGGCAAATTAATAAATTAAATTTTGTGTTGATGAACATATTAGAACAGTTATATGAAATGACCGCTTTTGGTCCCATTGCAGAAAGTCCCGCTGCTTTATTGATGTTGGCAATAGGGGGAGTTCTTCTCTATTTGGGTATTGCCAAAAAATATGAGCCATTGTTGCTTGTACCAATAGGTTTTGGGGTTATTCTTGCAAATCTTTTGGGAGGAGGTATGGGAGTAGTGCCCGAAGAGGCTATTATGGTTGGTGATGGCAGATATATGAATCTGTTTGAAATAGCCAGTGAATATGGTATAATGAACTATTTATACTATTCACTTATAAAGACCGGCTTTTTACCACCCATTATTTTTATGGGGGTAGGAGCATTAACAGATTTTGGTCCTATGTTGCGTAATCTCCGACTTGCATTCTTTGGTGCTGCTGCTCAAATTGGTATTTTTTCAGTAATTTTTGGTGCCATAGCAATGGGCTTCACTATTCAGGAAGCCGGAGCTCTTGGAATAATTGGTGGTGCTGACGGACCAACAGCTATTTATACTACAATTATGCTTGCTCCTCATCTTTTAGGACCTATTGCTATAGCAGCATACTCCTATATGGCACTGGTGCCGGTAATTGTACCTTTAGTTGCTAATGCATTAATGAGTAAAAAGGAGTTTAAAATTAATATGAAGCAGCAGGATAAGCTCTATCCTGCTAAATATGAGATTAAAAATATCAAACTGGTTAAAATTATATTTCCAGTAGTATTGGGAATTATAATTGCAATATTTGTACCCTCTTCTGTACCGTTGCTTGGAATGCTCTTTTTTGGCAATCTTGTTAAAGAGGTTGGTTCAATAACAAAGAGGTTATCCGATGCTGCCACAGGTCCTATAATGAATACCGCCACCATTTTTCTTGGATTGGCAGTGGGAGGAACCATGACTTATGATCTGTTTTTGGATCTTCGTACTGTAGGAATAATTGTAGGTGGTTTTATTGCTTTTGCAATTTCAATTGCTGGTGGTATTTTTGCCGTGAAGGTTTATAACCTTATTGCTAAAAAGAAGATAAATCCTCTTGTAGGAGCTACCGGTTTAAGTGCGGTTCCTATGGCTTCGCGAGTAGCTAATGAGCTGGGTTTAAAACATGATGGTAATAATCATCTATTACAGTACTGCATGGCTTCTAATATTTCTGGAGTTATTGGCTCTGCTGTTGCAGCAGGTATATTAATATCGGTATTGGGATAGATTAGAGTACTTTTTTTAAAATATTTTTATTTATAAAATTAAGGGGCTGTCCAAAAAGTATTGGGCAGCCCTTGTTTTTTTCTCCCATTTAGTTGCTGTAATTTCTAAAATAATATCTTCCCGAAATATCTTCAGGAAGAACCAAATTATCTTTTAATACAACAGTTCCATTTAAAATAAGTGAGTGAATATCTTGTCGTAGCAGTGAAGATGTAGTTGGTTTGTGAGTTAACGAAGGATCCCAAACTATAAAATCGGCATCTGCACCCGGTGCAATTAGGCCTTTACCGGGATAAAGTCCTAACAGTTTAGCCATTCTGGTTGCATACATATCGCACACCTTAATTAGCTGCTGTTCGTTTATGTTTTTGTATGTAATATATTTTGTAAGAAAAGATTTTTGATTACAGTTGTTTAAGAGATTTAAAAAAGAGTTTTCTTCTTGAGAGAGTTGTGGGGGAGATAGTAATATAGCCGGATTTTTGTATAGCCGGTCAAAAATATCATTTTTATTTAATATTGTTGTTGATTTAGTCTCATTTTCGGGTATAGTTACTGCTATATATACTTTACTATATTTACTGTTTAATATTGTTGTTACTTCATCTTTTGTTGTTATACCCGAAAAGAGTATGGTTGTATTATATTTTCGTACCTGCTCTATTATTGCTGTTAATTTTTTTAGATATGATTTAAAGTAGGTGTAGTTTTCAATCATGCCTGCATCCTTTATTGCTTCAGTTTTGCATAGGATTAGCATATCCATTTCAGCACTTCTTGCAGCAACTTTTTTGAATTTACCTTTAATAAATTTCTCGATTGTTTTCCATCTTAATGCACATGAGGATAATCCATGCATTATTACCAGCTTTTTAAACATCTGGTATTTCATATTGTTGCAAGTTTCAGCTGAAAGATGCAAGGCATAGCTCCCCGCAGGAATCGCATTATTAAATAGCGGAAGTTGTTTAAAAACAGCCGTATCACTTAAGCCTTTTGCTCGTAATGTGTCAAATAAGCAGGTTGCCCCCTGTGATATTGAATCGTAAACCGATGATGAAGCTTTTGCGGTATTGCGTCTTAAAAATGGGCAGTTATAGTGTATTAATCCGGGTAATATATAGAATCCTTGCAGGTTTTGCTTTTTTACCGAAGGGTACGAAATTTTAATATTATTGCCAACCTCCAATATTTTCCCATTGCCAATTAATATATCTTTTTTGACAATACCTTTTTCGGTAACAACCTTACCATTTTTTAATATACAATATTTCATTTACCCCCTTATCTTTGCTTTATCTATAAAGTTAAGCAATAGTGAAGTTATTTAATAATCTTTTATAAAAAAGAAGTGTAATTTTGTGAGTTAAAACAACTCTTATTTATGATTTGGTTACTGCTTACACTATTCTCAGCCTTTTTTCTTGGGATTTATGAGGTGATAAAAAAGTACTCTTTACGTGATAATGCTGTTTGGCTTGTACTTTTGTATGGAACATTTAGTAGTGCTTTACTTTTTCTGCCTTTGATAATTCTTTCATCTACAGGTGATATTGGAGTGGATAGTTTTGTCTATATAGAGAATATTACTTTAAAAGAGCATCTTTTAATTATTTTAAAAACTGTTTTTGTACTCTCTTCATGGATACTCTCCTACTTTTCATTAAAGCATCTGCCAATAACTATAGCAGGTCCAATTAGAGCCACCTCTCCTGTATGGGTTCTTATTGGCGCCATATTGATCTATAATGAGCAGTTAACACTTTTACAGTGGATGGGATTGATTACAACACTTCTTTTTTTCTTTCTTTTTTCGGTTGCAGGTAAAAAAGAGGGTATTTCATTTTCAAATAATAAGTGGATATGGTTTATTGTAGGTGCCACTCTTTTTGCTGCTGTAAGTGGATTATATGATAAGTTCTTAATTCAAAAGGTTAACAGATTAGCTGTTCAGGCCTGGTTTTCTATCTATCAGGTTGTTTTACTTTTGCCATTAGTGGTTATAATTAGACGATCGCAGGCACGTCCGCCTAAATTTATCTGGCGAAACTCTATTCCATTAATCGGTCTTTTTTTAGTGATTGCTGATTTTCTCTATTTCTATGCACTCGATTTTCCCGAAGCTTTAATCTCAGTAATTGCTGCATTGCGCCGTGGTAGTGTAGTTGTGGCTTTTGCTTTTGGAGCTCTTCTGTTTCGCGAAGTGAATATAGGTAGAAAGGCTTTTCTTTTAATTGGGATTTTAATAGGTATTGCAATAATGATGCTGGGGTAATACTTTTTATTTTAACATCTTCTGTTAAAATATAAAAAAGAGAGAGACACCTGTAACGGCAATAACAGCTCCTATCATCTCCTTTATTGTTATTTTTTCTTTAAAAATCCACATTGCAAATGGTATTATCATTACAGGCGAAAGGGAGTTTAATGTACTGGCAATACCGGTTGAAGTGTAACGTACTGCTAACAGACTTAAAGAGACTCCTAAAAATGGTCCAAAGAAGGCTCCTGCAAATATAGCAATCATTGCTTTTCGGTTTTTTACTGCATTAACTATTTGATGCCATCTTTTAGTTAGAGTAAATAGAAGTGAAAAACCTGCTATTCCGGCAATAATTCTTATTTGAGTTGATAAAAACGGATCCTGCTCCTGCATTCCCAGCTTCGACAAAACCAGTCCGAGCCCCTGGCCGGCAGCACCACCAAATGCCAATAATACTCCCTTAATGGGATATTTGAATCCAAATTGACCTTTTTTTGCTGATCGTCCTAAAATCACCAGTGCTATACCCCATATAGTTACTATCATGCCAATTGCTGCCGGCAGACTTAAAGTCTCTCCTATTATAAGCCATCCAAAAAGTGCAGTTAGGGGAGGAGAGAGTGACATTACTAACATTGAGATTCTTGCTCCAACTACAGTAAAAGCCTTAAAAAGTAAAAGGTCTCCTATTACAAACCCCACAAAACCCGATAAACTTAACCATATCCAAGCATGGGTTCCTGCATGAACCGGAATAAAAATATCTTTTGTTATAAGATTATAACATCCCAGCATAAAAAAACCAATAATTAACCTTACCAGATTAACAGATAGTGATCCCACACGTTTACCCGCCGATTCAAAAGCCATACTGGTAAAGGTCCAGCATAGTGCTGTTAATATTGCTGCAATCTCTCCTTTATGTAGTGCTAAAAAATCTCCCATTAATTGAATCTCTTTACTTATATTTGACAGAGAAAATTTAGTTTGTTAAAATAAATTCAATAACTCTGTTTTGTTAAAACTATTTTGTTAATGAAGTGTGATCTTTCACGATATAATAACAGCTGGTATAAACCGGGGCGTAATGTTGCTGTTCGTTCAATGTGGTTTATAACCAATGCGCTTTTTTTTATTAACCCTTTAAATCCTTCTTCCTCTCTTAAGGTCTTTTTAATGCGTCTGTTTGGTGCGAAGATAGGAAAAGGAGTTGTAATAAAGCCCGGTGTAAATATAAAATATCCATGGAATATTGTTATTGGTAACTATACATGGATTGGAGAAAATGTATGGATCGATAGTTTAGCAACTGTCTCAACTGGCAGTAACTGCTGCATATCGCAAGGTGCAATAGTGGTTACCGGGAATCATAATTATAATGACAAACATTTTGGGTTAATGGTAAAGCCAGTGATAATTGAAGATGGTGCATGGCTTGGTGCTAAATCCGTTGTTGCTCCCGGGGTCACTGTTGCCACTCATTCAGTTTTAGCTTTAAATAGTGTTGCCATGCGTTCTACAAAGCCATACACTATTTATCGTGGAAATCCTGCTATAGAAGTAAAAAAGCGGAATATTACCTAAATATCCCGCTTTTAAACCTTTTTATCTACAAATTATTGAAGGTCTGTTATCGGTTTGTTTTTTAGTTGTATATATCTTCTCTTGTATAGTGTCCCTGCTCAATAAGAGCCTCATCTATATTATCTATTGTTACAGCAACAGAGTTTATCATAATTGTAGGTACATCCTTATATTGATTATCTGTATAGGTTATATTGAACTCTTCCAGATTATCACCCTGAAGCATTGCAACTGCTGCTTCTGCTGCTGTATGTGCTATCTCAATATGGGGATGATACATTGTAATGTGTTGTTTGCCTTCTCTTATATTGTGTATAGACTCTATTAAGGCATCCTGCCCTGTAATAATAACCTCTCCATCTAAGTTGAAATCCTGCAGAACATCTAACATAGCACTTGACATTCCATCGAATGCAGAAATAATAACGTCGGGATGCTCATTGCTGTTGTTTAAAAATTGACGCAAAGCAAATGCCGCATTCGCACCACTCCAATCTTCGGTAAACGATCTATATAAGATATCTATATCACCCGATTCGATATGAGGTTCAAGATTTCTCTCTACTGCGTCCATAAGTTCTACAGCATTACGGTCGAACATATCTCCGCCAAATATTATATAGTTGCCGCGTGGAACTTTTTCAACCGTGTAATTTACAAAAGCCTCACCCATATTGTAATTATTGGCTGAGATAAACATATCCAAATCACTATTGTTTAGGAGTCTGTTAAAAGCCATAACTTTAACACCTGCTCTTTTTGCCTCTCTAACAATAGCATTAGCGGTATTTTCATTTATATAGATAAGAACCAGTAGATCTATCCCATCCTGAATCATCTCTTCGGCTTTCTGTTGCTGAACAGCATCATTATTACCGGCATGATCAACAACAACATTAGCCCCCAATTCTCTTGCTCTGTCTGCAAAAAATTGCGATTCAATAACAAAGCGCTCTGTTTCATCGGTGCTGTATAAAAATGCAATATTCATCTCCTCACTATTACCGCATGATGAGAGTAGTGATATAAAAATTAAAAGTAAAGATAGAGCAACCGAATTTTTAACTTTTATTAGATTTTTTGATTTCATAATAGCTTGAAATTAGTTTTTGACTTTATGGGTTTGATTTATCGAACCATAAAAATAGTATTTTTCAGTATCCTTTAATAAGTTTATTGAATCAATTCCTTTAAAAGTTTTTTATAGGTCGATTCTTGCCTCATCTTTTTTTATTGCTCTATATATCTTTTCTTATAAAGTGTTCTTTTTCGGTTAATACCTCTTAATGTAATATAGCAGTGAGTTTGTCCTTGCAGGGGTAACATCTAAACAGATTGATTCTCATTAAAATATATGGTTTTATAGCTTTTTAGGTTTTAAAAGGTTGTTAAAATGTTAGATATAATTCTTAATTAACTTTTAAAAACACTATTTTTATCTAATACAACCTTAAAAAAGAGTTTTACAGTTTGTTTAAAAAGTAGTTATAAAGTATATAAAGTTTGTATTTATGAATTGGAAAAATCTTAATATTAACTCCAAGATTCGCTATACCTTAGGTATAATTTTGATTTTGGCTTTTGTGAACGGAGCCTATACATTTTATAATCTTTTAAGAGTTGACAGCCGTATAGGGGCACTTTCGAATGATTATATTCCTTATGTAAATGAAGGTATCAGAGTTGCGCAGTCGTGGTGGCGACTTTCTGAGTTTTCCAGCTCTTATGATTTTACCGGTGATGACTATTTTGCATTTCGTTCTGATAGAGAGATTGATCGTTTTGATTTAGCTTTAGAAACTTTAATAGAAATAGATGAGGGGTTGGCCGATTCGCGAGGTGAAGAGCTGCAGGAGTTAAGATCTAAGATTGAAAGTTATAAAGAGCTTAACAGCAACTATATGCCTTTACAGTCTCAATCGTTTCAGGCTATAGATCAACTGAACAAGTTGTCGGGTGATATAGTCTCTTTATCTCAAAACTACTCTTCAAACTCAACTATTAGAGGGGCTGAATCTTTAATGTTACAAATTTTGGCTGATTTACAGGGTGGTGTTATTGAAAGATCTGGTGTATCAATAGGCTTAGTGATGGATGATGTGGAGGTTTTAGAAAGTGTTGTTGCCGGGATCAATTATCCTGTTCAACTTGCCGATGATCTTGATCAATTCGTTGAGCTGGCTTACGATTTCATACCCCTTTACCAGGAGGCACGTTTAAAAGATCTGGAAAAATTTGAGCTTTCACAGGATATTATGTGGGATATTCGTGCTATGGCTGATCTGGGTCAGGATCAGATGGGAGTAATGGGCAACGAAACCACAACAATTGTTAGCATGGTCTCTTCAATAGTTCTTTTTGCAGTTGGGGGGATAATTATAATTGGCGGACTGGTATCCTATTTTCTTCCAAAATCTATTACTCGACCTATACTATTTGGTGTTGCTCAGGCTGAAAAGGTTGCAGAAGGTGACCTCTCTATTAAGTTTGATACTTCACGAAAGGATGAGGTTGGCCGGTTATCCATTGCACTTAACAATATGGTAACCAGTTTGAGAAATCTTATCAGCGATATAGCAAAAAGCGCATCCGAAATAGGGGAGGCTGGTATTAAATTGGTAGAGGAGTCGCAGGATTTGGCAAATGGAGCTAATGAGCAGGCATCAGCAGCCGAAGAGGTTTCCAGCTCTATGGAAGAGATGCATGCAAATATACAGGCTAACACAGATAACTCTAAATCAACAGGATCTATTGCACGCAAGGCTGCTGAAAGTATGCATGAGAGCAACAAAGCTTCTTATGAAGCTGCCAAAAACCTTGAAGAGATTACCAATAAGATCTCTGTAATTGGAGATATAGCTTTCCAGACAAATATACTTGCTCTAAATGCTGCCGTTGAAGCTGCAAGAGCAGGTGCCGAAGGTCGTGGTTTTGCTGTGGTTGCAGCCGAGGTTCGCAAGCTTGCAGAACGAAGTCAGACAGCTGCAGCAGAAATAAACAGTGTCTCCTCTGTTACCAGAAAATCTTCTGATGAAACAAGAACAAAATTTGAAGAGTTAGCTCCTGAGATAGAGCAGACTGCCTCATTGGTTGAAGAGATAACAACAGCTTCTCTTGAACAGCTCTCCGGAGTTGAACAGATCAATAATGCAATTCAGCAGCTTAATCAGGTTACACAACGAAATGCTGCCAACTCTGATGAGATTAATCGGGCAGCAAATCGTCTTGAAGATCTTGCTGAAACATTAAACAATACTATTGTCAAATTTAAGATAGATGAAAAAGTTTGATCCTACCACAACTATAGGTCGCAGAGCTTTAATTCTTAAATTACTTGATGACAATGGGCAGGTTAATGTATCTGACCTTAGCAACCATTTTGCTGTAAGTGAGGTTACCATACGAAATGATTTAACTGCACTTGAACAGAAAAATATGTTAGTGCGTGCTCGGGGCGGAGCTATTAAAACCGACAGGGTAACCCTTGATTTTAAACATAGCGATAAAAATGATCTTAATCAAAAGCAGAAATCTGCAATAGGCCGAAAGGCAGCCCGTTTTATCAATGATAATGAGACTATTATGCTTGATAGTGGGACTACCACCAGACAAATAGTTAATCATTTATCACGCTATAAAGGCTTAACCGTAATCACAAATGCTCTTAATATTGCCGGTCCGCTTGCCGATATGGATAATATCACCGTAATTATGCCCGGTGGAATTATGCGACACTCTATTCTATCGCTTGTTGGCGCCATGGCAATTGATAACTTTAAAAAGTTTTTTTGTGATAAGGTGTTTTTAGCTGCTGATGGTATAGATATAAATTTGGGGTTATCAACTCCCGATTTAGAAGAGGCAGCATTAAATCGCACTATGATTAAGATGGCACGCAAAGTTTATGTTGTCGCCGACTCTTCAAAATTTAATAAAAGGAGTTTGGCCGTTATATGCAGCGTAAATGAAATTGATGTTTTAATTACCGATAGGGGAGTCTCATACTATCAGCGTGAAGTTCTTATAGAGAATGGAGTAGAGGTGGTGATAGCAGACTAACTAATTAGGTTATATATAAAGAAAAAAGTGATTTAAAATGGGTGAAAGTGATGTTGTCGGACTGGCAGGGAGTGATTACTATTATAATAATAAAAGGGGTGGTGTTATTAATGTAACAAGCGATATAGCCGAAGATGATATAATTGATGTCGAGTATCTTTTTCGAGAGTATCATCAAATGCCTTTAATTGAACAGATAGCAGTTGAAAAATGCAGCGGAAGAGTTCTCGATATTGGTGCAGGTATGGGGTCGCACTCCCTTGCTCTTCAAAGAATGAATAAGGATGTTACAGCTCTTGAAATATCAAAAGCTGCCTGCAATATTATGCAAAACAGAGGGGTTAAAAAAGTGTTACATCATAACTTTTTTGAACCGGAGAGTTTTAACCAACCACATTATGATACTCTTCTTCTATTGATGAACGGAATTGGTATTGTTGGTACAGTTGATAATTTGAAATCCTTTTTTTCTATTGCTAAAAAGCTGCTCTCACCTCGCGGTAAAATTATATTCGATAGCAGCGATATAAGTTATCTTTTTGCTGATCAGGATGGCTCTATACTTGTTAACCTTAATGATAAATATTATGGTGAGATGATCTATCAAATGAGCTACAACACTGTTAAAGGCGAGCCTTTTCCCTGGTTATTTATCGATTATCACACTCTTGAATACTATGCCCTGCAGCATAACTTTAAAGTTGAATTACTTTATAGTGATGGTCATTTTCAGTATCTTGCACAATTAACTCCTATAAAAAAATGATGTTATAGTAGCACGTTATAGCAATACTTTGTAGCAGTATCATTTTTTGATTTATATACAATTCAGTTAAGTTGTTGATTCTACATTAACTTTATTAATCAATAAAATTACTGCGTTCATCAATAAAACGGTACTGTTCGTAGCAATTTTTGAACAATTATATATCATATTCGTATTAAAGGGAAACAAGGTAGAATGGAATTTTTTAAAGGGAACTGATATGAAGAGATATTTACTACTATCTTTAATAGTGATTTTTGGATTAAATTATAGTGCAAAAGCAGATAATGGAGAATTAGAAATAGTTGAGCTTATACCGGCCAATGGTGCAGAAGACGTCCCTGTCGATGGTGAATTAAAAATTGTATTTAATGAGGATATTGAATTTGAAGGAGGTCAATTTATATTTGATAATTTGGGTTCTTTTGCTACTGGTTGGGATAGTCCTTTTAGTATTGAAGGTAATACATTGATTTTTGAGGCCGGCGAATTTGATTATAATACTACAATTAGTTTAACAAAGGTGGACGGCAACCCGGTAAAAGGGGTTTCCGGAGCCACTTTTGATTGGGATGAGCTTGTAGGCAACTGGAGCTTTATTACAGAAGAGGAGCCGATAGATGGTATAGAATGGGTTGTTTACCCTGAACTTAATCCTGCTGCAGAGCGTGATAATATTGTTTTAAGCGGGGAGGTCTCTTCGGGTAATATAGTTTACTATATGGTCTCCGAAAGTTTTGAGGAGCAGGAGCCTTTTACTAATCCTTCTTCTGATAAAATTTTTGATGGAAACGATAATTTTTCTGGTAATCTTTTTGAAACTGAGATAGATATTACCGACTTATTACTTGGAGATAGATATTATTTGTATCTCCAAGTAGAAGATGAAGATGAGGGAATCGAAAGTGATTTTGTTAGAATTACTATTGATAGACGGACTCGGAGTTTAGAGGAGAGTTATCCTGCAGATGGGTTTTTGGCTCTTAAAAGTGAAGATGAGCTCTTTTTTAGTTTTAGTCGTAGTTTAGAGTATGGAATTGCAGCAGCAGAAGAAGATGAGTTAATTGAGCTAAGCAATGAAAATGTTAACAATTTTTTCATTCTTAAAAATGGGGATGGGGATATTGTTGAGGATTATACCGTTAGTTTTGATGAAGATTTTAAATGTTTTTCTATAGTGAGTGATAACCAGGAGGGGTGGATAGAGCACTCTTACACATTGCAAATAAAACTCTCTAATGCTTTTTGGATCACTTATGAGGAGGAAATCTATTTTGAAACAGATATCCCTTTTATCTGGACAGGCAACGTTGACAGTAACTGGTTTGTAAGCGAAAACTGGGAAGGGGAGAGTGAGTTTATCCCGGGTAAATCAGTAACTATTCCTAAAGTTGCATCTGAAAATTATCCGATTTTAGAGAATGATGTTAAAGTGCATGATTTAATTGTAGAGCCTGAGGCAAGTCTTACTCAAAATGGTGGAGAACTTACTGTTACAGGTCTTTTTAATCTTAAAAGTAACCCTGAAAAGGCTAATGCTTCCTATCTTCCATTTGGAGGGGAGTTAATAGTTGATCCTGATAAAGTAAAGGTTGAGCAGTCATTGTATGTTGATGAGAGAGGTCCATATATTTTAGCTTCTCCTGTAAGTGGAGTTACAAGGGCCGGAATGGGACTTGGGTTTTTTATTAAAAAGTTTGATAATCCTCAAGGAGCCTGGATAAACTGGGAAGATCCTTTAGAGTTGGGGGTTGGATATACAGTGCACAGTGATATTGATCTGGTTTATAGTGGAGAGATTAACCGGAAAACTGTTGAGAAAGAGGTTGTACGGACCGACGGAAAGGGTTGGGGATGGAATTTTATAGGTAACCCTTTTACTGCTGCTATAGATTGGGATTTAATTGAGTTTGATAAAGATAAAATTGAAAATGAATTTTGGTCATGGGATATAAAGCAGGATGTTCATAATCCGTATAATGGTAATGCGGGTGTTGGAGGCAGTATTATTCCTTCCAATAGTGGAGTTCAAATACGTGTAAAAAATGGTATTGAGGGTGGAGTTTTTACCATAAAGCCCCAAGCAATGGTTTTAAATGAATCCTCAACATTAAAATCGTCCAGTAGAAGAGAGAAGCCTGAACATATTACGATATCAACATTAACATCTCAGCACTATAAAGATAACAGTGTTATTGCATTTATCCAGGAGGCTCTTCCCCAGGTAGATAAGTATGATTCAGAAAAACGTTTTGGAGGTGGAAATAATCCTTTAGAGATATTCTCTATTGCTGATGATACAAAACTTTCAATTAACAGTTTGCCATTTGACAATGAGGTTGAAGTCCCTTTTGGGTATAGAGCTAATAAAGCTGGAGAGTATGGTTTGATGATTAATTCTGACTACTTAAAAGATAAAGAGGTGGTTTTAATTGATTATAAAAAAGATAAAGAGATTGTGATGGAAGAGTCGGTAATATATGATTTTTCAGTTACAAAAACAGGGAGTAATACCCAACGCTTTGCGCTTCTTTTTACCAAAGATCTTTCAACATCACTTGTAGAAACTAAAAGCACTGCCAATCATATTAATGCTGATGTCTATAGTAAAAAGGGTAGTATTGTTATTGATTTAAAAGATAAAGGCAGTAGTAATCAATACAAATATACTCTTTTTGATATGGGCGGGCGATCAGTTGCTCAGGGTTACACCAAATCAACAGTTACCAACATTGAAAAGGAGCCGGGCTCATATATTGTTGCCCTGTGGTGTAAAACTACCAGTAGCAAAGAGAGTTATAAAGTTGTGCTCTATTAATAAAATTTGTTTATTTTTGCATAACCTGTAACCCACTGTTTTTAATATTATGAGTGAAAATAGACAAAAAAAAAGATATATACCCCCGGTTCTTGATTCAGTCTTATTGGATCGTATGGTTTCTTTAAACTCTGGTTCTCCTACAGATGATGATCCTGTTAATCCGGGTGATGAGGAACCTGTTGGAGGAGGAAACGGAGAGGACCAGGTTAGTTCATTTGATGAGAAAAAGGGTTCCCAATTTGATGAGAACCCTTTTAAAAGATAGATCTTTTTCTGTTATCTGTTTATTTTACCAACAATATGATTTTGCGGAACAGCACCCCAATAGCGGCTGTCGAGAGAGTTAGGGCGGTTATCCCCAATTGTCCAGTAATAATTGAGTTTAAAGGTGTAACTGCTAATTGGAATATTATTCATAAAAACATAGTTCCCTTTTACTGTTATTTTGGGATTATTTTCAAAAACTTCAATTTTTCGTTTATATAGTGATATGTTTTCGGGAGTGATCTCTATATTGTCGCCACTGCGGGGCAGATATATTGGTCCCATATTATCAGCATTCCAGCCTCTTAAACGTTCAAAAGGAAAAACATTTTTATCCGGTACACCGCGCTGTAAAATCACCTCTTCGCAATATTCTGCCAGTCGGCCTATCTCTTTTAAATCCCGGTTCGAGAGATGAATTATTTGGTGACTATATTGTGTGTACTCTTTTCGCTCTTTAGAGAGCCTTGATTGCAATCTGTTAAACTGACTCTCATTACCTTGCCATCTGTATGGTTTAATTGTGTTTTTAGACTCTTTAATGGGCTTGTTGTTAACATATAGAGTTCCTCTTCTTATCTCGATGGTATCCCCTGGCAGTCCGACCATTCGCTTTACCATGCGTGGCCGGCGATTAACCTTTAATTGAACAAGCTCTTTTTCACAGTTTTTATAGAGACTGTCACCGGGCAGCTCTCTTTTTAGCATGTAGTAACTTTCATCTGGTCTATCTGCAATTACTGTATCCGATTCGGGGAAATTAAACACAACAATATTGTTACGTTTTAGTGAGTCTAAAATTTCCCATCTTCGATACAGAGAAGGGTTGTTCGAAAATATTCTGGGACCCGGTACAAGTTTGTTTACCCAAACATACTCACCCGGATTTATAGTATCTTCCATCGAAGAGGTGGGTACAGCCAATAGTTCAAAACCGTATCGATAGGTTAAATCAGCTATTCCAACTCCTAAAACAATCCAAAGAGAAATCCATCCGGATTTACGCCAAAATTTAGTCACGACTTACAATTTTAAAGAAGCGATCCCAGCGAATGTTTCCAGGAAATGTTTTGTCTTTATTTAATGATAGCCACACTAAAATTGGTTTGCCTACAATATGGTCGGCAGGCACAAAACCCCAGTAGCGTGAATCGGCCGATTTATGACGGTTGTCACCAAGCATAAAGTAGTAATCCATTTCAAATGTGTAGCTGTTTACTCTCTCTCCGTTTATAAAAATATCCTCATCTTTTACATCAAGGGTATTACCTTCATAAGCGGTAATAATTCTTTCGTAAAGCAGAATGTTTTTAGTTGTTAGCTCAACAGTTTCACCCTCTGCAGGTATGGTTAACGGTCCGTAATTATCCCTGCTCCATGGGAAGTTTTCACTGTATGGAAAAACCTGCATTCCTGAACTGTCCGACTGTCGCTCATCAATTTCAACACTCTCAATAACTTCTATATTCTCAACCCTCTCTCTCATACTTTCAGTTAACGGAATAACATAGTGAGGCCCTCTTCCGGCATCACGCCTGTCATCCTCTGATATCTCCAGTCGTTCAAAAAATCTTTGGGGCAGACTGCTCCCATCTGTTTTTACATGATAGTTGTGCTGAACAGTTTCCGGCTCCTGGTATAGTTCGCCATTAATGTAAATTTTGTTCGATCTAATTTCAAAATTATCGCCTGGTAAAGCTATACAACGCTTTACATAGTTATCACGCCTGTCCACTGGTCGGTACAGTACATCACCAAATACATCATTATTGTTTTCAACAATATCACGCCCCAGTTGATTTACAAACATCCGCCTCTCATATTCATTGTTAAATTCTCTGTTTTGTATAAGGGTGTAATCCTGCCCAATTTTGTTTAAACCTAACTCCCGTATAGTAATATAGTAATCGGGGTTTGTTCTGTTAAATGCAACTGTGTCGCCTGTAGGAAAGTTAAAAACTACAATATCATTGCGTTTTACTTCTCCCAACCCTTTTAATCTGCGATAGTCCCATTTGGGCCATTCGGTATATGACTTGGTGTTAATAATCGGAAAAGTGTTTTGAACCAGCGGAAATGATACCGGTGTTAGTGGCATACGTGGTCCATAACTCAATTTGCTTACAAAAAGATGATCACCTACCATCATAGTTCTCTCCAGAGATGATGTTGGTATTTTGTAGTTTTGAAAGAGAAATATATTGATAATATATACTGCAACAAGAGCAAAAAGAAGAGCATCTAACCACTCTATTATAACATGAGGCTTTTTCCCCTCTTTACCCTTCTTCCAAAATCCCCAGGGTATTTTTTTTGTTATATAGGCATCAAAAATTATTGGCACACCCAGTAGTAACCAGTAATTTCCTATCCATATAACAACCAGAAGGTAAACTATTATTGCAGCAATAAATCTTATCTTGGTGATAGGTGATATGTTCTTCATCTGTAATAAATTTATTTATAAGTTGAGGGAGCCATTTTGAAATTACAGTTTAAGCATATCTTTCATCGTAAGAAATCCACTGTTTTTTGAAGCAAATTCGGCAGCCAAAACTGCTCCCAGAGCAAATCCCTGACGAGTTTTTGCGCTATGGTGAATTACAATCTCATCAACATCCGATTCATATTTTACTGTGTGAATTCCGGGTACATCACCTTCACGCTCTGCTTTAATCATTATACTTTTTTTGTCACACTCTTTATCTAAATCCCACTTCTCTTTACGTGAAATATTTTCAATTATATCCTGAGCAAGTGATATAGCTGTTCCGCTTGGGGCATCAAGCTTTTGTGTATGGTGTACCTCGGTCATCTCCACATTATAAGAGTCTTGAGTATCCATCAGTTTTGCAAGATGGCGGTTCAGCTCAAAAAAGATATTTACACCTACACTAAAATTAGATGCATAAAAAAAGGTTTGTCCCTCATTTTTACACTTATCTTGAATGTCACTTAGCTTATCAAGCCATCCTGTTGTACCTGATACTACCGGCAAATTATATTTAAAGCATTCAATGTAGTTGTTGTATGCAGCATCGGGCATAGAAAACTCTATTGCAACATCAGCTTTTGAGAGTCCGGGTGCATTAAAATCTTCACCATTATGAGGATCTACACGAGCAACTACTTCATGACCTCTTGATTCTGCAATTTTTTCGATGGTTTTACCCATTTTTCCGTATCCTATTAATGCTATTTTCATATTATCGTTTTTGATTTAATATTGATTTGAATCTATAATAAGATTATCAACAAATATATAAAAAAAGCGCCACTTTATAGGTGACGCTTTAATGTTCATTATATTTTAGTTTAACTATGCCTTAGCTTTTTTTACTACAGCTTTAAAAGCTTCGGGATGATTCATTGCAAGATCTGCAAGAACTTTGCGGTTGATACGAATCTCCTGCTTATTTAAAAGTCCCATCAACTTACTGTAAGATAATCCTTCCTGACGTGCAGCAGCATTTATTCTTTGAATCCAAAGTGATCTAAACTGACCTTTTTTCTTTTTTCTGTCACGGTAAGCATACTGCTGACCTTTTTCCCATGCGTTTTTCGCAACTGTCCAAACATTTTTTCTTCTTCCGAAGTAGCCTTTGGCTAGCTTAATAATCTTTTTTCTTCGTGCCCTTGAAGCAACTTTGTTTACTGATCTTGGCATTTTTTCTGGTTTTCGAATGGTTAGCGCCTCTTGTCTCTAAAGAGAACTTTTTTTGCTAAGTCATTCCGGTTTTACAAATAAATTTTAAGTGAGATATTACTCTACTTCATTGCAAGCATCTGCTTAACATTTTTAACATCAGTTTTGTCAACTGTTGTGAAGTAGGTTAAATTTCTCTTCCTCTTCTTAGCTTTTTTGGTCAGGATGTGACTTTTAAAAGCATGCTTTCTTTTAATTTTACCACTTCCAGTGAGAGTAAATCTCTTTTTAGCACTGGAATTCGTCTTCATTTTTGGCATTATTCCCTATATTTAGTTGATTAATGAACAACAAAACTATTTTTTCTTTGCCTTGGGAGTGATAAACATCGTCATTCTCTTTCCTTCAAGGCGCGGAAGCTGTTCCACTTTACCAAGCTCTTCCAAATCCTGAGCAAACCGTAAAAGAAGAATCTCTCCTTTATCTTTAAATAAAATACTTCTTCCTTTAAAGAATACAAAAGCTTTAACTTTTGACCCATCCTCAAGGAATTTTTTTGCATGATTTAATTTAAAGCTATAATCATGCTCATCAGTATTAGGACCAAAACGAATCTCCTTTACCGTAACTTTTACAGTTTTCTGTTTTAGCTCTTTTTGTCTCTTTTTTTGTTGATAAAGAAACTTTTGGTAATCTATAATTTTACATACTGGAGGATCGGCCTTTGGTGATATTTCAACCAAATCCAATTCCATCTCATCAGCTATTTTAATAGCTTCAGGTGTAGGATAAACTCCCTGATTTTCGATATTATCACCAACTAAACGCACCTGAGGTACGCGAATCCTGTTATTAATACGGTAGTTAACCTCGTTCTTTTGGGCTTGCCCCTGGTTTCTTCTTGGTCTTATAGTTCAGTCCTCCTTAACTTTAATTATACTTAAATTGATTATCTCTAATATACTCTTTCTCTAATTGTGAGGCAAATATATAAAAAAATGATAGTTATAGAGTAAAAAATTATTGTTCAATTTCTTCAAGTAATTTTTCAACCTCTCCATTTATAAAAGAGACAAATTCATTGTTTTTCATAGTACCCTTGTCACCTTCTCCCTGTCGTCGAACCGATACGCTCTCTTCCTCTTCCTCTTTTGCTCCTACAATAAGGAGATATGGGATTCTTTTTAATTCGTTATCACGAATTTTTCTTCCTATCTTTTCGTTACGATCGTCTAAAACGGCGCGAATATCGGAATTATTCAGGAAATTTAAAACTTTTTTCCCATATTCGTTATATTTCTCACTCACAGGCATAATAACAACCTGTTCGGGAGTCAACCATAATGGAAATTTTCCGGCAGTATGTTCAATAAGTACTGCTACAAAGCGCTCCATACTTCCAAATGGTGCGCGGTGAATCATAATTGGCCTGTGAGGTTTATTATCTTTCCCGGTATATTCAAGCTCAAATCTTTCCGGTAAATTGTAATCAACCTGTATTGTTCCAAGTTGCCATTTACGACCCAGTGCATCCTTTATCATAAAGTCAAGTTTGGGTCCGTAAAAAGCAGCCTCTCCCTTCTCTACAACTGTTGTTAATCCCTTTTCTTCACATGCTTCAACAATAGCCTCTTCTGCTTTGTCCCAATTTTCATCCGATCCAATATACTTTTCTACCTTCTCTGAATCTCTTAATGAAATTTGCGCTGTGTAATCTTTAAAATCGAGAGCTTTGAAGATATAAAATATAATATCTATCACTTTTTTAAATTCATCCTTCAGCTGATCGGGTCTGCAGAATATGTGTGCATCATCCTGTGTAAAGCCTCTTACACGAGTTAAACCGTGTAGTTCTCCACTCTGTTCATATCTGTACACTGTTCCAAATTCAGCATACCTTATAGGTAAATCTTTATATGAATGGGGACGCGCTTTAAATATTTCACAGTGGTGAGGACAATTCATAGGCTTTAATAAAAACTCCTCACCTTCGGCCGGAGTATTTATTGGTTGAAACGAGTCTGCCCCATACTTTGCATAATGCCCTGATGTTACATATAACTCTTTTTGACCTATATGCGGAGTTATCACGGGGTCATATCCATATTTTAGCTGTACTTTTTTTAAAAAAGTTTCAAGCCTTTCTCTTAGCTGTGCACCTTTGGGCATCCATAAAGGTAATCCCTGACCCACTTTTTGACTAAATGTAAAAAGATCAAGCTCTTTGCCGATTTTACGGTGGTCTCTTTTTTGAGCCTCTTCAAGTTGAACAAGATACTCTTCGAGCATCTTCTGTTTTGGAAATGTTATACCATATATTCGTGTAAGCTGTTTTCTCTTCTCATCACCACGCCAATATGCACCTGCAACACTTAATACTTTTACAGCTTTAATTGCTCCTGTTTGTGGTAGATGTGGTCCGCGACAAAGGTCGGTAAAATTTCCATGCTGATATACAGTTATTGTACCATCTTCAAGCTCACTAATTAACTCCTGTTTATACTCATCATTGCTAAATATTTTTAAAGCATCCTCTTTGCCCACCTCTTTTCTGTTGTAACTGTTTTTTTGCCGGGCCAGCTCAATCATCTTTTTTTCAATAGCTGAAAGATCTGCCTCGGTTATAACATTATTATTGCCCGGGTCAATATCATAGTAGAAGCCATTGTCTATGGCCGGACCAATACCAAATTTTGTTTCCGGATAGAGCTCCTGAATTGCTTCTGCTAAAAGGTGAGCCGAAGAGTGCCAAAATGCGTGTTTGCCCTCTTCATCTTCCCATTTATGAAGCTTTATTGAAGCATCACTATCTATTGGGCGTGTTAAATCCCAAAGCTGGTCGTTAACAGTTATGCTTAAAACTTCTTTGGCTAAGCGCGGACTAATATTTTTGGCTATTTCATAGCCGGTAATCCCTTCGGGGTACTCTTGTGTTGAATTGTCAGGAAGTGTTATTTTTATCATTATGTTCTCTGTTTTGTCAAAATTTTTTAACATGCAAAGATAGTTATTTAAGGCGACCAATAAAAATAGTGTATCATAAAGTAATATTCTTATTTTTGCTCTATAATAAAATTTTATTTTAAGGGAATAATTTGAAATAAACCGATTTTGTAATAGAAGTGATATGAAGAAACTATTTGGATGTTTTATATTGTGTGTAACCTTTTTGGCTCAACCTATAGTTGGTGAACAAAAAGAGTTTACGCTGGATGATTTTGTTTCAAAAGGTACATTTAGTCATAGTACTATTGGTGATATTAAACCCATGAATAATGGAGATTACTACTCTAAACTGGAGGAGGGGGGCACTCTTATTTCACGATATGAGTACTCTTCGGGCGAACGCAGTAATGTGATAATTGATGTGGCAATGTTAGATGGTGTTGATTTAGAGAGTGTTGATGGGTATGTCTTTAGTGATGATGAGTCTAGAGCTTTAATTTGGAATAACAGAAAACAGATTTACCGCCGCTCATATAGTGCCGATTACTATATTGTGGATGTTCAAAGAGAAGAGGTTGAACCTTTATCTGAGCATGGAGGGGAGATGGTACCGCTTTTTTCTCCCGATGGACACCGTGTTGCATATGTTCGTGATAACAATATATATATATATAATGTAAGGTTTAAAAGTACAACCCAGGTTACCGATGATGGGGAAAAAGATTATATAATTAATGGTTTGGCCGATTGGGTATATGAAGAGGAGTTTTACCTTACACGAGCTTTTGATTGGTCGCCTGATAGTCGTGATCTTGCCTTTATTCGGTTTGATGAGTCACAGGTGAACTCTTATTCGTTTCCACTCTATCAGGGGTCTAACCCCTCTAATGATCAATATGAGCTCTATCCCGGCAGTTATACTTATAAATATCCAAAGGCAGGTGAGGATAACTCTAAAGTGTTGGTGCACGTATTTAATCTTCACAATCGCACCACAAAGGAGATGGATTTAGATACCAAAGATAAGTATGTACCCCTTATTAAGTGGACTACCAATCCGTCAAAATTGGCTGTATTAATCTTGAATCGTCGCCAAAACCGTCTAGATCTTAATATTGTCAATCCAGCTTCAGGTGTATCCCGTACTCTTTTTACCGATAAAAATGATCGTTATATAAGTAGTTCGTCACTACAAAATTTTCATTTTATTGATGGTGATCGCTACTTTATATATGTTGGAGAGCTTGATGGATATAACCATATTCATCTTTTTGGTATGGATGGAATACATCGTCACAATATAACTAAAGGGGAGTGGGATGTAACCTCCTTTTTAGGTTATGATAAAGATAATGAAGTAGTCTATTTTCAGGCCGCTAAAGAGTCTCCTCTTACTCGTGAAGTTTATTCTGTATCGCTTGATGGTAATGATCTTAAACAGTTAAGTGATAAAGGTCACACAGGGCATGCTACAGCAAGCTTTAGTAGTGACTACAGTTATTATATAATGGAGCAGAGTTCAGTATCAGCACCTCCAGTTTATAATGTTTATGATAGTCGGCGAAATAGGCTGCGTGCAGTGTTGGCAGACAATAAAGAGCTTTCTAAAAAAGTTGGGGAGTATAATCTGCAGGAGAAAGAGTTTTTTACATTTAATATAGATGAGGGAACTGAGTTAAATGGTTGGATGTTAACTCCACCGGACTTTGATTCATCAAGGGAGTACCCTTTGGTAATGATTCAATATAGCGGTCCTAACACCCAGCAGGTACTTAATAGATGGGGTGTAGGATGGGAGCAGTATCTTATAAATAGAGGCTATGTTGTGGTATCCGTTGATGGTCGGGGAACAGGAGCTCGTGGAGAAGATTTTCGAAAACAGACCTATATGCAGATGGGTAAGTTAGAGAGTGATGATCAAATATCTGCAGCAAAATATCTTTCATCACTATCTTATATTGATGAGTCAAATATTGCTATATGGGGGTGGAGCTATGGAGGCTTTGTTACTGCATTAAGTATGAGTAAAAGTGATATGTTTAAGGCCGGTATAGCTGTAGCACCTGTAACACACTGGAAATATTATGATACCGGATATACCGAAAGATTGATGAGAAGGCCGCAGGAGAACCCTTCGGGATATTCAAATAATGCACCTATAAATATGGTGGATGATCTTTCAGGGCGTCTCTTTTTAATTCATGGCACAGCTGATGATAATGTCCATTTTCAAAATGTTGCAGAGTATGCCGATCGATTAATTGAGGCGGGAAAGCAGTTTGATATGTTTGTTTATCCAAATCACGATCATAGTATTTCAGCAGGTAATGCACGTAGCCATCTTTATCGCATGAAGGTTAATTTTTTGGATAACTATTTGAAATAGACCAGATAGTAAAATTAGCGGTATAAAAAAGATCTTTTATCCAACAAAAAAGCAAGGAGTATTTAATTCTCCTTGCTTTTTTTCGATATCTATTCAATTGTTTGCTTAAACTTATATTAATTAGAGCTATTTGCTCTTTTCAAGATGTTTTAGTAAGTCAGATTTAGCACTACAACCTGTTGAGCAGCCTCCTGCACAGCTACTGCTACTACCTTTTAATAATTTGTAAAAGCTAACAGCACTATAGATAAATGCTGCAGCTACTGTTATATATGTTAAAATATCCTGTACCATAACATTGCTATTTAAATATTAAAACAATAAGCTTCCTATTTGATATACTCCAAATGAAACAAGCCATGCTAAGCCGGTAGTATATAACACTGTATAAATTGCCCATCTCCAGGCTCCCGACTCTTTTTTAATTGCTGCAATAACCGCTATACATGGAAAGTATATTAGTGTGAACATTAAAAAGGCCAATGCAACAACAGGGGTAAATACCGGAGAGCCATCTTCATAGGTATCATTTTTAATGTTTTGAATAAGTGACTCTGTATCATCAGGCTCTTTTCCGCCAGATTGATATAGTACCGACATGGTACTTATCACAATCTCTTTAGCTGCAATACCGCTAATTAAACTTACTCCCATTTTCCAGTCAAAACCAAGAGGTTTCATAATCGGCTCAACCCCTTTTCCCAGTCTGCCTATATAACTCTCCTCCTGCTGTTCGGTATGTATGCGATTCTTTAATATTGATACCTCATCCTCTTTTTGCTCTATTAAGGCTGCTTTACTGGCATTATCCTCACTATTTTCAATTTTAGAGTTATATTGAGCTGATATCTGTTCAATTTCTGTTTTATATAGTTTCTGGTTACTACTCTCTCTGGGAAAATAACCTAAAAACCATATTATAATTGATGCAATAAGAATAATTCCTCCCATTTTTCTTACATATTGCTGACCTTTATTCCACATGTGTCGTGTGGTGCTCTTTAAGGTTGGCATGCGATATGGAGGAAGCTCCATAACAAATGGAACATTTTTTTTAATAAGAACAAATTTGTTGAATATTTTTGCTACTAAAACAGCAAGTGCAATACCTGTTGCGTAAAGTATAAATAGCATTGTTCCGGGATATTCCGGGAAAAATGCTGCAATAAATAGTATATAAACAGGAAGTCGTGCACTACACGACATAAAAGGATTAATAAGCATGGTTAGTAAGCGGCTGTTACGGTCTTCAATGGTACGTGTAGCCATAATTGCCGGCACATTACATCCAAATCCCATAATAAGAGGTATGAATGATTTTCCATGCAATCCTATTTTGTTCATCACCTTATCCATGATGAAGGCTGCTCTTGCCATATAACCCGTATCCTCCATAAATGAGATAAAAAAGAATAGTATAAGGATATTTGGTAAAAATACTATCACCTCTCCAACACCTCCAACTACACCATCAATCAGCATATCTTTAAAAGAGCCTTCGGGCATAACTCCATGCAGCCATTCAGATAATGCCCCCACACCTGCTTCAATCCAATCCATAGGATACTCCCCAAGAGCAAATGTCGCCTGAAACATTAGCCACATAAAAATAAAGAAGATGGGAAATCCAAACAGGCGATGAGTTATCACAGAGTCAATAGCATCGGTTTTACGTCTTCTTTTAATCGGGTTTTCTTTAAATGTATCTTTTAAAGCTCCTGCAATAAAACCATATCTGGCATCGGTAATTACAGTCTCTGCATTTTCATGGTGATACTCTTCAAGGCGCAACTTCTGCTTTTTTACCTCTTCGGTAATATTTTTATACTTCTCTTTTTTAAGGTACTTATTATAGCTTTTATCATTTTCAAGAAGCTTTATTGCTAAAAAACGGGCAGACATCTCAACATGCAATTCGTTGTGCTGAAGAATTTGTGCTTCAATTTTTTCTACAGATTTCTCTATAGCTTCTCCAAAATTTATCTTTACTCTTCGTGAAGTCTTGCTTTTATCCTCAAATACGTCTATTGCTTTATCAAAAAGCTTTTTTATTCCTTTGTTTTTAGAACTTACTGTTGGGACAACAGGCATTCCCATCATTTTACCCAAAAGCTTGTAGTCGAGATGATCGCCTCGCTGTTGTAATTCATCAAACATGTTAAGGGCGATAATTACCTTAACATCCATATGTATTAGCTGAGTGGTAAGATATAAGTTCCGCTCTAAATTCGATGCATCAACTACATTGATAACAATGTCCGGTTTGTTTTTTGCGATATGTTCGCGAACAAAGATCTCTTCCGGACTGTAAGCCGAGAGGGAGTACGTGCCGGGCAGATCTGATATGTGAAATGTATATCCGTTATGTTCAAACGTTGTTGTTTTAACATCAACTGTAACCCCTCCGTAATTTCCTACATGCTCATATGAGTTACTTGCACTGTTAAAAAGAGTAGTTTTACCACTGTTAGGGTTTCCTACAAGGGCAATATGAATATCTTTACCCCTTTTTTTTACTGCCGACTCTATAATGGTATCATCTTGGGTGCCATGATATTCGTGACCGCTCATTTTTATGGCCTCTTCCATTGTTATCACCTCAATAAGTTCAGCTTCACTTCTTCGCAGTGATACTTTATAATTGAGAATTTGATATTCAATAGGATCTTTTAAAGGGGCATTTTTAATTACCTTAACTTTTTTACCTTTAACAAAACCCATCTCTAAAATGCGACGGCGAAATGCACCATGACCTTTAACTTTAATTATAACAGCTTCTTCTCCGTTTGTCAGTTGTGATAATACCATAATAATCTAACTTACTTTATCTGTATTTTACATAAAGAAGAGGCAAAATTACGGTTAAAATAGTAACCCATCAATCCCTAAATGTTGGTATTTGACCCAAAAAAAAGCTGCCTGAAATTTCAGACAGCTTTAAATATTGAGAATCGGTTGTTTTACTTATTAAGATCTTCAAATTCGATATCAGTGTACTCTTTAGAAACATCTGAAGTTGCATACTCTTCACTGTTCTCCTTTTTTTCACCGTAGTTCTCATCTTTGTTTTCATCATCAAACATACCCTTGGCCTTTTTGATGAAGTCCACACTTTCTTGAAGTCCGTCAATGAACTTATCAAAATCCTCTTTGTACAGGAAGATTTTATGTTTTTCAAAGTAAAAACGACCATCCTCTTCAAATTTTTTCTTACTCTCTGTTAATGTTAGATAGTAATCATTTTTTCGGGTCGCTTTCACATCAAAAAAATAAGTTCTTTTTCCCGCTCTTACTACTTTTGAAAAGATCTCTTCTTTTTCATTCTTTCCAAATCCGTCATTTTTGTCGAATCCTTCCATCTCAATTTATCATTTTTTTAATTAGAAAAAAGCGCTTTTGATTTTCAATATTCAAAAGTGGGAAATATTTTTTAAATCACCCAAAGTTTATTTACATTTTTTTTTTAATGTTTTATTTATTTAACCGCTTTTTGTAAAACTAAACATAATAGTTTTTGTTGTGATTTTTTGTAAATTTTAATTTTGACTTTTTTGTAAACTCTTTTTATACTTAATATTTATTTAAGTTAAAGTTATCTTATATTTTTAAACCTTATTATAGGTAAAGAATTTAAAATTCTATATTTTTGTCTCCATATTAAGTTATAATATTGTCTTAGTATAATGTGTAGTTTTTAGATTAAAAAAGTTCTTTCGATAATGTTAAGTAGAAGATTACTAAGAGTTAAGGTTATGCAGAGTATGTATGCCTATTATCACAAAGAAGATGTTTCTTTGCAAAAAGTTGAAAAAGAGTTGTTTCACAGTATTTATAAATCTTATGAGCTTTATCATCTTTTATTACTGTTAATCGTTGAAATTCATGCATTTGCTGTTGACCGTATTGATAGAGGAAAAACCAAAAAACGCCCTTCACTTGCTGATCTTAACCCAAACAGACGCTTTATTGATAATGTTGTTTTAAATCAGTTAGCCTCCAACTCTTCACTATTAAAATTTAAATCAGCTACAGGCATTTCCTGGGTTAATAATCCCGAATTGATACGTTCTCTCTATTCGAAAATTTTAGAATCCGATTTATACAACCGATATATGGAGTCCGGGGAGAGTGATTATAACTCTCAAAAAAGATTTGTTGTTAAATTAGTTGAAAAAGTTATTGGACAATACGAAGATCTCTATAATCAATTAGAGGAGCAGAGTATTTTTTGGAATGATGAATCGGAGTTTATTGTAAGCATGGTTATTAAAACCATTAAAGAGTTTGAAGAGGAGAGGGGTGATGAGCAGATACTCCAAAAGGAGTTTAAAGATAGCGATGATAAAAATTTTGTTACTGCTCTTTTTAGAAAAGCGGTAATTAACCGTAAAGAATTTCTCGATTTAATTGAAAATAATATACAAAACTGGGATCTTGACCGTATTGCACTTATGGATATTATTCTTATGCAGATGGCTATGGGTGAAATGACTGAGTTTACCGAGATTCCTGTTAAAGTTACTTTAAATGAGTATATTGAACTTGCAAAACATTACTCTACACCACGTAGTGCTACATTTATTAATGGGCTGCTTGACAAGATCGTTAATGAC
Source organism: Marinilabiliaceae bacterium ANBcel2 (assembly GCA_029688995.1). GTDB lineage: Bacteria > Bacteroidota > Bacteroidia > Bacteroidales > Marinilabiliaceae > JARULA01. Next base: position 2,874 of record JARULA010000001.1, on the reverse strand, counting down.
TTTAAAGGTGATGAGCGTATTGTAAAACAAGGAAGAGGCTTAATTAATTAGGCTTTTTTGATCATGCTCATATTTGTTTTTGCCAATCTATTATTGCATTTTTGAAATATAAATTAATTAATCTAGTATGAATATGTATAGTTTATTTTTATCATTACCTCCACAAGCTGCCGATACCGGTAGTCCGTTAATGTCTTTATTACCATTTCTATTAATAATAGTGGTTTTTTACTTTTTTATGATAAGACCACAAATGAAAAGGCAAAAAGAGCTTAGAAAGTATCGTGAATCGCTTAAAAAGGGGGATAAAGTTATTACAACAGGCGGTATTTATGGTCGTATTGCCGAGGTTAAAGAGAAAGATGTTATTATGGAGATTGCAGACGATGTTAAAATTAAAATTGATAAATCTGCAATTATTATGGATATGAGTGATGCAGCTAGAAAATAAGGTGCATTAAAATATCCTGTTTAATCTATTTTATTTTTAAAAGCCGATGTTATATCTTTATGCATAACATTGGCTTTTTACGTAAATTACTATAATTGAATGCACGATTTTAAAGAAAAATTGAAAAAAAGTTGGATCCGGGTATCCGATAGTTCTTTAATAGCTTTTTTTAAGCGGTTAAAAAATAATCGTGATTTTATTGTTTTTTTGCTTTTCTTTTTAATTTCATCAGCATTTTGGTTTCTTAATGCATTGCGCGATAATTATACTACCACATTTTCTTATCCGGTACGTTATGTAAATACTCCCGAAGAGGACATTATTACAGAATCATCTGTAGATAGAGTTACCATGGAGGTTTCTGCTACGGGTTACACTTTAGTGCGTCAATATCTTAGCAACCCTTTTATTCCTGTAAGTATAGATGTTTCTGCCATGAATCGTATGGTTCGCAATAATAGAGAGTATGCCTATATTACCACTTCAGAGCAGGAGGAGTTGGTTAAGGAGCAACTTTTATTAGGCATTGAGCTTTTAAGTATAGTTCCCGATACAATATTTCTTAATGTTGAAGAGAAACATCAGGAAACATTTCCTGTTAAGCTAAAAGGTGATATAAAGTTTGAAACTCAACATGCCGTCGCCGGTGATATTACTATAAATCCCGATTCAGTCCTGGTTTTGGGTCCGCGGTCACTTATTGAGACTTTATCGGCGGTATATGCTCGCTATACTTATGATCAACCTTTGCGTACGCCATATGAAGGCACCTTGGCGATCATCAAAGATGAGAGGCTGCAATATATAGTTGAAAAAGTTGATGTTAATATACCTGTTGAACCCTTTTCGGAGCATTCATACTCAATTCCTATTGAGGTTTTAAATTTGCCCGATTCGCTTCGTATAAAAACATTTCCACCAAATGCCGAAGTTACCTTTCGAGCTGTAATAAGCCGATTTGAAAATATATCAGAGAATGATTTTAGGTTAATTGTTGATGGTAGTACTGTTTTACGTGAAGATCGTCCTAATAGATTAAGGGTTGAGATTAAGGAAACTCCCGAAAATATCAGATCTGTTGATATTGTACCTCTCTTTGTTGAATATCTTATTGAGCGAAAAAGAAGTGTTGAATTACTTGAAGAGTGACCATTAACCTAATTAATTATTTGTTATGAGACCTTTAAAAGTTGGTATAACAGGAGGTATTGGCAGTGGAAAATCTACAGTCTGTTATATTTTTGAAACTATTGGGGTTCCTGTTTATTACTCTGATTTACGTGCTCGTAAACTTATAAACAGTAATAGTTCTATCATTAAAACTTATAAGAGGATATTTGGCGATGATATATATTCCGATGGAGAGCTTGATCGTAAAAGAGTAGCAGAGATACTCTTTAAAGATAGAGGTTTGGTTAAAGAGATAAATAAAATAGTTCATCCTGTTATTCGTGCCGATTTTCAGATATGGGCTTCGAAACAGACTGCGCCTTATGTTTTAAATGAAGCTGCTGTACTATTTGAAGGTGGCGGTTATAAATATATGGATTTTATTATTACAGTATCTGCTCCTGAAGAGATTCGGGTTAGTCGTGTTATAAATCGCGATAGCAGTTCAACTAAAACCGTAAAAGAGCGGATAGATAATCAATGGAGTGATAAAGAACGGACTGATAAGAGTGATTTTGTACTTTATGCTGATGATAAACAACTAATTGTTCCCCAGGTGCTAAATCTTCATAAAATACTTCTAAATATGTCATAACTGTTCAATGACCTCTTAATACATTTGAGAGTTTGATGTTCTCAACTATTTCTATATGTTTTATAATTGGTTATCAATTTCTTCCGGGAAACTACATGTATGCTTTTATAAACTTACTGCCCGGTTTGTTGATTACTGTTTTTATTAAAAAGTGTTTGGGGTTTCGGCTAATATTGTATTTTTGCAGCAAAAATAGAGAGTTATGGTTAAAGATATTTTGGCAATTTCCGGTCAGCCCGGACTATTTAAGCTTGTTTCGCAAGCTCGTAACAGTATTATAGTTGAGTCTCTTCGTGACGGCAAAAAGTCTCCGGCCTACTCAACATCGCGTATAAGTGCGTTAGAGGATATATCAATCTATACAGATGAAGGAGATGTTATTCTTTCAGATATTTTTATAAAAATATTTGAAAGTGATATGGATGTAGATCCTAAATCGGACGGTAAAACTCTTAAAAGTGAATTTCAAAAAGTACTACCCGATTATGATGAGGAGCGTGTTTATGTTTCTGATATAAAAAAGATCTTTTCATGGTATAAAATTCTTAAAGAAAAAGGTCTTATAACTGCAGAGGCTATTGAAAAATATAAAAAGGATAAAGAGGAAGAGGAGAAAAATGAGAAGAATGAGAGTGGTGATGATAACGAGTAGGATAAA